>NZ_JAPSIY010000005.1 GCF_031178445.1 Microbacterium sp. | reverse complement strand
AGCGCGTCGAGGCGGTCCTGCTGATCGTCGACGAGCCGATCTCGCTCGTCGCCCTCGCCGCCGCCGTGCACGCGCCGGTGCCAGCCGTGCGCCAGACGCTCGAGTCGCTGGTCGATGACTACGACGGCCGCGGGAGCGGCCCGCGCCGTGGGTTCGAGCTGCGCGAGGTGGGCGGCGGCTGGCGGCTGTACGTCCGCGAGGACCACGACGACCTGATCGCCGAGTTCGTCGGCGGTCAGGCGCCCGCACGGCTCTCGCAGGCCGCCCTCGAGACGCTGGCGGTCATCGCGTACAAGCAGCCGGTCACCCGCGGCCAGGTCGCCTCGATCCGCGCCGTGAACGTGGACTCCGTGGTCCGCACGCTGCTGGCCCGCGGCCTCATCACCGAGCTGTTCGCCGACTCGGAGACAGGCGCGATCAACTACGGCACGACAGATCAGCTGCTCGAGCACCTAGGCATCAACTCGATCGACGAGCTGCCTCCGATCTCGCCGCTGCTCGATGACGGCGCAGACGGCTTCGACGAGGGAGCGATCCGATGACCGACGACCAGCCCGAGGGCGTGCGCCTGCAGAAGGCGCTGGCGAACGCCGGCGTCGCCTCGCGCCGGGTGATCGAGCAGTACATCGTCGAGGGCCGCATCCGCGTGAACGGCCAGACCGTGACTGAGCTGGGCACCCGCATCGACCTCGAGAACGACCTCGTCGACGTCGACGGCACGGCCGTGCAGCTCGACGTGTCGAAGCGATACGTGATGCTGAACAAGCCGACCGGCGTGGTCAGCACCATGAAGGACGAGAACGGCCGGCCGGATCTGCGCCGCTTCACGAAGGACTGGCCGGAGCGGCTGTACAACGTCGGCAGGCTCGACGCCGAGACCAGCGGGCTGCTCATCCTGACTAACGACGGCGAGCTGGCGCATGTGCTCGCGCATCCTTCTTTCGGTGTGACCAAGGTCTACATCGCGAAGGTGAGCGGCACCGTCACAGCGCAGACGATCGGCAAGCTCACCCGCGGGATCGAGCTGGAGGACGGGCCGATCAAGGCCGACAAGGCACGGCTGCTGGACGCCTCGCGCGGGTCGAGCCTGGTGGAGCTCACCCTTCACTCGGGCCGGAACCGGATCGTGCGCCGCATGATGGCCGCGGTGGGGCATCCGGTCACCGAGCTGGTGCGCCGGCAGTTCGGTCCGCTCCACCTGGGAACCCTCCCGGCTGGGAGGGCACGCGAGCTGACTAAAATCGAACGTGGTGCGCTGTTGACTCTCGCGCGCCAGGATTCCCCTGCGAACGCGGGCAAGGACGACAAGCAGGAGACCGAGTGAGCGCTTCCCTCTCGTCGCGCACGGATGCCGTGCCGGCATCAGGCGTCGCGTCGCGCGTCTCGGGAACCGTGCGCGTCGTCGGCGCCGGTCTGCTCGGAGCGAGCATCGGCCATGCGCTGCGCGCCAAGGGCGTGGACGTCGTACTGGCGGATGCTTCGCCCTCGCAGCTGCGGCTGGCCATCGACTACGGAGCCGGCCGGGCAGCGCACGGCGACGACCGCCCGTCGCTCATCGTGGTCGCCGTGCCCCCGGACGTGACGGCTGATGTCATCCAGGCCGAGCTCGCCGCCCACCCGGACGCCGTCGTCACCGACGTCGCCAGCGTCAAGCTGGAGCCCTTCCGTGAGCTCACGCGCCGCGGTGTGGACCTGACCCGCTACATCGGATCGCATCCGCTGGCGGGACGTGAACGCGGCGGTGCCATCTCTGCCCGCGCCGACCTGTTCGTCGGGCGACCCTGGGTGGTGTGCCGCGACGAGCAGACCCGCGCCTCCGACCTCGCACTCGTCGAGGCCCTCGCGCTCGACCTCGGGGCGATGCCGCTCGAGATGACACCCGAGGAGCACGACCGCTCGGTCGCGCTCACCTCGCACGTGCCGCAGGTGGTCGCGAGCCTGCTCGCCGCCCGATTCGCGGGCGCCGACGAAGGCGCGCTGCGGCTGGCAGGACAGGGCGTGCGTGACACCACGCGCATCGCGGCCTCGGCTCCCGAGCTGTGGGTGCAGATCCTCGGCGCGAACGCGGTGCCGGTCGTCGAGGTGCTCGATGCGCTCGCCGACGATCTGCGCGAGGTCGCGGAGGCGCTGCGCGATCCGGACGCCCCCGGTGCTCGCCGGGCCGTGGCGGATGCGATCCGTCAGGGCAACGAAGGAGTCGAGCGCCTGCCGGGCAAGCACGGTCAGAACCGCCGCTTCGAGCAGCTGGTCGTCATGGTCGACGACACCCCGGGTCAGCTGGGTCGCCTGTTCGGCGAACTGGGTGAGCTGGGCGTGAACGTGGAGGATCTGCGACTGGAGCACTCGCCGGGCGCGCAGTTCGGTCTGGCCGAGATCAGCGTGACGCCGGCCGCGCTGCGCGGGGCGATCGAGGGACTCGAGGAACGCGGCTGGCGGATTGCGGGGAACACGAATGACTGACATCGCTTCCGGCTCGGCGCGGCAGGCCACCAAGTTCATCGCGATTGACGGACCCGCGGGTTCGGGCAAGTCGAGCGTCTCCAAAGAGATCGCGCGCAGATTCGGGTACGGCTACCTCGACACGGGCGCCGCCTACCGGGCGCTCGCCTGGCACGTGCTGGCGAGCGGCGCGGACACGTCGGATGCCGAGGCGGTGCGCGCCGCCGCATCCGGCTTCCCGCTGCGTCAGGGTCTCGACCCCGACGACAGGCGCGTGCTGGTGGGCGACGTCGAGGTGACCGACGCCATCCGGGAACCGCGGGTGTCGGCGGCGGTGAGCGGCGTGGCACGCGTGCCGGAGGTGCGCGTGCAGGTGAACGAGATGTTCCGTCGCATCGTCGATGAGGCCGAGTACCCGGCCGTCGTCGTCGAGGGCCGTGACATCACCACGGTGGTCGCACCGGATGCGCCCGTGCGCATTCTGCTGACCGCCGCACCGGAGGTGCGCGCCGCGCGCCGTGCCGGTGAACTGGCGGGCGAGAACGCCGCCGCCGTCGCCGAGGCGCTGCACAAGCGCGACGCCTCCGACAGCAGCGTGGTCGACTTCCTCAATGCCGCCCCGGGCGTCGACGTGGTCGACTCCACCGAATTGGATTTCGCGCAGACCGTCGATGCCGTGCTCACGGTGATCGAACGGCGGCGCAGCGCTGCAGACGGCAGCGCGGAAAGAGGAGCTTCCCATGGCTGAGGACGAATACGAAGGCGCCGCCGACCAGCTGGCCGAGAAGATGGCCGAGCTGGACGAGGAACTGGCCGAACAGCGCGCGAAGACGCTGCGGGAGTCACTCGCAGACTACGAGCTGGACGAAGAGGACGCGGATCTGCTCGAGGGCCTGGCCCTCGGCGAGGACGGCATCGAGTACCTGCCGGCGCTGCCGGTGGTCGCGATCGTCGGTCGCCCGAACGTCGGCAAGTCGGCGCTGGTGAACCGCATCCTCGGTCGCCGCGAGGCGGTCGTGGAAGACACCCCCGGCGTGACCCGAGACCGTGTGACCTACAAGGCCGAATGGATGGACCGTCGGTTCTCGCTGGTCGACACCGGCGGCTGGGAGCCGGACGCGAAGGGCATCGACCGGTCGGTCGCCGCGCAGGCCGAGGTCGCGATCGACCTGTCGGACGTCGTGCTGTTCGTCGTCGACGCGAAGGTCGGCGCCACCTCGACCGACGAGCACGTCGTGAAGCTTCTGCGCAAGAGCGGCAAGCCGGTGTTCCTCGTCGCCAACAAGATCGATGACGCGCGGCAGGAGCCCGAGGCGGCTGCGCTGTGGAACCTGGGGCTCGGCGAGCCGCATCCGGTCTCGGCCATCCACGGCCGCGGTGTCGCCGACCTTCTCGATGCAGTAATGGCGAAGCTGCCCGACATCTCTGCCGTCGCGAAGGCCGAGATCGGCGGTCCGCGACGAGTCGCGATCCTCGGGCGTCCCAACGTGGGCAAGTCCTCGCTGCTGAACAAGGCGGCGGGCGAGGAGCGCGTGGTCGTGAACGACCTCGCCGGTACCACGCGCGACCCGGTGGACGAGATCGTCGTACTCGGCGGCAAGATGTGGCGGCTGGTCGACACCGCCGGCATCCGTCGCCGGGTGCACCTGCAGCAGGGGGCCGACTTCTACGCGTCGCTGCGTACCTCGGCGGCTCTCGAGAAGGCCGAGGTCGCGGTCGTCGTGCTCGACGTCAGCCAGCCGATCAGCGTGCAGGACCTGAACATCATCGACATGGTGCTCGAGTCGGGCCGTGCGCTGGTGCTCGCGTTCAACAAGTGGGACCGCCTGTTCGACGATGACATGGAGAACATCGACCGGCGACGGTACCTGGAGCGCGAGATCGAGCAGGACCTCGCGCACGTCGCGTGGGCTCCGCGCGTGAACATCTCAGCGAAGACGGGCCGTCACCTCGACAAGCTGGTGCCGGCACTGGAGCTCGCGCTGGAGAACTGGGATCGCCGCATCCCGACCGGCAAGTTCAACGCGTTCCTCACGGAACTCGTCGCCGCCCACCCGCATCCGCTGCGCGGCGGCAAGCAGCCGCGCGTGCTGTTCGGCACGCAGGCCTCGACGCGGCCCCCGACGTTCGTGCTGTTCACGACCGGCTTCCTCGACCCGGGCTACCGCCGGTTCATCCAGCGAAGGCTGCGCGAACTCTACGAGTTCGACGGCACTCCGATCGTGATCAACATGCGGGTCAGGGAGCGTCGACAGCGCTAGCCCGGTGCGTCGTCCGGCGGGATAATGGGGGCGGATGCCGCAACACCGCGGCATCCGCAGCGCACAGCCCACAAGGCCCGCCCAAGGAGACCGCGATGACGCACACCCTGCCCCTGCCCGATTTCAGCCACGAGCGCGTGGAGGTGATCACCGGGCGCAGGAGCGGACTCTTCATCGCCGTGGCGCTGCACTCGTCCGTGCTCGGATCCGCGCTCGGCGGCGCACGGCTGTGGACCTACCCGCACTGGAGCGACGCGCTCGGCGACGCACTGCGCCTGTCGGCGGCGATGACGCTGAAGAACGCGGCGGCCGGACTGGACGCCGGCGGCGGCAAGTCGGTCATCCGCCTCGCCCCGGGGGAGACGCTCGACGCGGATCGCCGGCGGGCCGCTTTCCTCGACCTCGGCGACGCGGTGGAGCTGATGGACGGTCTCTACCGCACGGCTGAGGACGTGGGATCGACGACCGATGACATGCTGATCGTCAGCGAGCGCACCCAGCACGTGGTGGGACTGCCTTCGGCAGTCGGCGGCTCGGGCGAGCCGGCCGGTCCGACCAGCCTCGGCGTGTACGCGTCGCTGCAGGCGGTGCTCGAGAAGGTCACCGGCTCAGCTGACACCGCGGGCCGCAGCATCACGATCTCGGGTCTGGGCCAGGTCGGCGGGCGCCTCGCGTCGCGGCTGGCCGAGCAGGGCGCACGGCTGACCGTCACCGACATCAACCCCGCCCGGCGTGCGTTCGCCGAGGAGATCGGGGCGACGTGGGTCGAGCCGGGAGGGGAGCACCTCGTCGCCGGCGACGTCTTCGTCCCCGCGGGAATCGGAGGAGTGCTCACCGACGAGGTGATCGACGCGCTCGACGTGAAGGCCGTCTGCGGTCCGGCGAACAACCCACTGGCCGATCACTCCGGGGCGGATCGGCTGGCGAGCCGCGGCATCCTCTATGCGCCCGACTTCGTGGTGAACGCCGGTGGTGTGATCTACCTCGACCTCGAGGCCAAGCAGATCGGCACGAGCGAGCAGATCATGGCGCGGGTGGCCGGGATCGGAGACACCGTGCGCCGCATCCTCGACGACGCGGAGGCGCGGGGCGTCACGCCGCTGCAGGCCGCAGAGGAGCTGGCGGCTGCCCGCCTGCAGGCCGGCGCGGAGCTCAGCGTCCGCTGACACCAGCGCGGCGGAATGCGACGTGTGCCGGGGCGGCGCGGCTGTGAAAGGCTGGACGGGTGACGATCATCCCTCCCGAGCCTGGTGAGCCGCGCCGCCCGCAGGGCCCACGCGACAGCGGCGACGCCTGGGTCGTAGCGCCGACGGGAGAGAAGTACTGGGGTCGCTACGGCGCCGCGGGTCTGCTCGCGGTCGACGCGCACCGAGGCGTGTTGCTGCAGCACCGGGTGGGGTGGAGTCATTTCGGCGGCACCTGGGGGCTGCCCGGCGGTGCACTGCATGAGGGCGAGTCGGCGTTGGACGGCGCGGTGCGCGAATCGCAGGAGGAGGCGGGCATTCCGGAGGGCGCCGTGCGGGCGCGGTTCTCGAGTGTGCTCGATCTCGGCATCTGGTCGTACACGACCGTCGTCGCCGACGTCGTGCGGTCCTTCGAACCGGTGATCAGCGACCCGGAGAGTCTGGCGCTGGAGTGGGTGCCGGTGGGCGAGGTCGACCACCTGCCGCTGCACCCCGGCTTCGCCGCCGCCTGGCCCATGCTGCGCGGACTGCTGCAGGTGAGACCAGCGATCATCGTCGACGCTGCGAACGTGGTGGGCTCGGTGCCAGACGGCTGGTGGAAGGATCGGGCGGGTGCGGCCGAACGGCTGCGGGAACGGCTGCAGACGTGGGCATACGCAGGAGTGGGTGCATCGGCGCTGCAGTTGGATGCCGACCGCTGGTACCCGCAGGTCTCGATGGTCGTCGAAGGAGAAGCGCGGACGGTGGCGGATTCCGCGCGCGAGGATGATCGGTCGGATGCCGCGACGGCGGACAGCGGATTGGACGCTCCCGCGCGACGCGGCGCGATCGATCTCGTGCGGGCGGCAGGGAACGGCGACGACGCGATCGTGGCGGAGGCCGAGCGCCTGATCGCGACCGGACGTGCAGTGACGGTCGTCACCAGCGATCGCGGGCTGCGTGAGCGCGTGCAGCACGCCGGTGGGAACGCCGAGTCGGCCGGCTGGCTGCTCGGGCAGCTCGACTAGTCCCGAGTGGCAGGGGCCGACTCGCCTGACCTGTCTTGCCTGGCCTGTCTTGCCTGGCCTGTCTCGCCTGGCCTGATTGAACTGGTCTGACCGGTCTCGCGTGGCCAGACTGAGCCGGTCCGGCCCGACGCGCCCGACTCGACTGACAGGGTGCAGCGGGCGCGCCGCATCGTCGGTCAGAAAGGTGCGGCGGCCGCGGTCTCGGCCGGTCTCCCCACGGCCCAGTCCAGTTCGGCCGGTCTCCCCGCGGCCCGGTCCAGTTCGTCCGGGCTCATCATCGGCGGTCCGCCTTCGGGAGGCGGATCCGAGAGGATGAACATGACCCGTCGTCGAGGGGGATCGGCGTAGGTGCGTCCGGTGGGGCTGGTCCATGCGACTGACCAGTCGGGGAGTTGCCTGGCGGTCCAGCGGTGGTCATCGGGGATATCGGGGTGCTTGAGCACGTGGTGGGCAGTGCAGAAGTGGCTCAGATTGCACAGCGACGTGCGGCCGCCTTTGGCGTAGTCGTGGTTGTGGTCGAGCTCGCATCGGGCGATGGGTTGCCTGCATCCGGGGAAGCGACACAGCTGATCTCGTGCGCGCAGGAAGCGGCGCATGGGCTCCGTGGGGGTGTACGTGTCGGTTTCGGTGACCATGCCCTGAGGGTCGAGGAACAGGCGGGTCCAACCTGTGTTGCGCCCGGCCATCGTGCGGGCGACGTCGGGGTGCAGCGGACCGGTGCCATCGAGCTCGGCCGGTCGGTCGTCGGCGCCGACGAGGGTGCTGGCGGCGACGGTGACCTGCACGGTCGCCGTGATGCCCTGCAGCGCCGTGCCATGCGCCTCGGTCGGGTCGGTGGCCAACAGCAGGTCGGTGAACAGGTCGGCGCGAATCTGGTCCATCGTGCGCGCATCAGCGGGGACGTGGATGATGGCGGGGCTGTCGTCGTGGAACAGCGGATCGGCCGCGAGGGTGCGCTCGATAGCGTCCCACCGGGACTGCTCGTCGAGGTTCAGGCCTGGGTCGTCATCGTCGCCGCCCACGTCCCGCGCGCCGTCACTGCGCAGTGCGTCACCTTCTGTCGACCGCGGATCGCCGAGCAGTGAGTCGTCATGGATGCGGACCCCGCGCTGATCGCGCGGTTCGGGTTCCAGCGACGGGAGCACCGGTGTACGGTCAGCGGTGCGCAGCCGGCGGGCCATCCGGGTGAGCCGGTCATGCACGGCCAGAGCGAGGTGCTCGGGCAGCACCGCCTGCAGCAGTGCGAGCCCGTCACCGACCGAGCGGACCGTGACGGCTCGTTCGGTGACCGCGCGTTCGTGACGCTGCACGACGGTCACGCCGGCGAGAGCCGCCGCCACCTGGCGGGCGTGCGCCTTCGCGCGGGCGGGGGTGTCGTGCTCAGCGACCTCGAGCACTGCCGCTTCGTACAGCGCCATGGTCACCGGCTCCACGTCGCCGTCGCGGATCGCCTCCCGTACCACATCCGCTTCCCGCACGATCTCCCGCACATGCGCGGCAGTGATCCTCCCCGCCGTATGAGAGTCCAGCACGGTCGGCATGTCGTCGTGCACGATGCGCGCATCGGTGAAGGCGTACTCCATCGAGCCTCTTGAGATGCGGCCGGCGGCCGCATACTCACACACCGTGGAGCGCAGGATCGCCTCGCGATGCAGCGGAGCATCCTCGATGTCGTCCTCCATCAGCATCCAGCGCTCAGCGAGCAGATCGGCGGCCTCCGCTTGCAGCGTGGCGATCTCACGCTGCTTCGCCACCCACGCATCCAGCAGCGCTTCGCGTCGTGCGAAGAGATCGGGAGCACCGGTGGCCATGACTCAACTATAGAACAAATATTCGAATAATGGAAGCATTCGCGCGCGGTCGGCCGACGTTGTCACGCGTCGTCGCGTGACGGGTGTTCGGCATAGTCTGATGAGGTGACCGAGCTCGATGACGCAGAGGGATGCGGCCCCGGATGCTCATGCGCGCCACCGGAGCGCCGTCAGTTCCTCACGATCGGATCTTCGCGACCGACGGATGCGGCACCGGCGCCCGCTTCGGAGACCCGTGGGCGCCACACGGTCGAGCAGGTGAGGATCCCTGCGGGCACATTCGTGATGGGCGACTCCTCCGGCGACCGCAATCCGATGGACGGTGAACTGCCGCAGCATCCGGTAGCACTCGACGAGTTCGAGATCGATGCGACGGCTGTCACCAACGATGCGTTCGCGCGATTCGTGGCCGACACGGGCTACCGGACCGAGGCGGAGACGTTCGGATTCTCCGCCGTGTTCCACCTGGCGGTGAACGCCCCCGACGACGACGTCATGGGATCGGCATCCGGCACGCCGTGGTGGGTCGGCGTGCGGGGGGCCGACTGGGCGCACCCGGGCGGACGCGAGTCGACGGTCGACGGGATCGGTGACCACCCGGCCGTGCACATCAGCTGGAACGATGCCCTCGCGTACTGCGAGTGGGCCGGGCGGCGTCTGCCCACCGAAGCGGAGTGGGAGTACGCCGCGCGCGGAGGGCTGGATCGCAAGAAGTACCCGTGGGGCGACGATGAGGTGGATGCCGGCGGCTGGCGCGCCAACATCTGGCAGGGCGAGTTCCCCGTGCGCAACACCCTCGAGGACGGCTTTCTCACGACGGCGCCGGTACGCTCGTTCGAGCCGAACGGGTACGGACTGTGGCAGCCGGTCGGCAACGTGTGGGAGTGGTGCGCCGACTGGTTCGATCCGCGCTTCTACGGCGTGTCCCCCGAGGAGAACCCGCTCGGGCCGTCTCGCGGCGGCGCGCGCGTGCTGCGCGGAGGCAGCTACCTGTGCCACATCTCCTACTGCAACCGGTACCGCAACTCGGCCCGCTCGCAGAACACCCCCGACTCGTCGATGGGGAACGCCGGATTCCGCACGGTCGCGGCGGTGACTTCGTGAAGCGCGAGCGGTTCCCGGCGTCCGTCTTCGGGGTGGGCGAAGAGCCCGACGCCCGGTTCTCGCTCGCGAACGAGCGCACCTTCCTGGCCTGGAACCGCACGGCGCTCGCGCTCATCGCCGGAGGGGTCGCGCTCGAGGCGCTGGGCCTCGACCTGCATCCCGTGCCGAGATTGATCTCTTCGCTCGTGCTCATCGTGACCGGGCTGCTGCTGCCTGTGATCGCCTGGTTCGAATGGGCGCGCACGGAGCGTGCGCTGCGCCTGAGCGCGCCGCTGCCGGGATCGCGCACGGGCATCGCCCTTTCGGTGGTGATCGTCGTGGTCGGCGTCCTCATCGTTCTCGGTGTGCTGCTGCGATGACGGGCAGCCGGCTCTTCGATCCGGGTCTTCAGCCCGAGCGCACCGAGCTCGCCTGGCGACGAACGGCGCTCGCGATCGGAGTCGGATCCCTGCTGGCGCTACGTCTCTTCCCTCCGCTTGCGCAGGGCGGGGTCGAGCTCGTGGCATCCCTGGCACCGGGAATACTGGGGCTGCTCTTCGCGGCGTGGCTCGTCGTGCGCGCCCGGGTGCGTTATCGCAGATGGAATCAGGCTCTCGTGGCCGACCCGCGGAGGGCGTCGCCCGGGGCTGCGCTCCTTCTCGCCGTCACGGTCTTCGTGATGGTTAGCGCGGTCGCCGGCGCAGTGATCGTGGGCGTCGTGACCGCGCGCTGAATCGTCGGATGCGGTGATCAGCCGAGCTGGTCGTCGCGTCCGCGCAGGCGGTCGATCTCACGGCGCTCCCGCTTGGTGGGCCGCCCGGCACCGCGGTCGCGTACCGCGACCATCGCGACGGGGTCGCGCGGGGGAGTGCGATCGTCGTACGCGGTGACGGCGACGGGTGCCCCGACGCGCTTCGACAGCGTCTGGCGCACCACGAGGATGCGGTCGAAACCCGAGATCCGCACCCGCACCTCGTCGCCCGGCTTGACGGTCTGAGCGGCCTTCGTGCGATCGCTGTTCACTCGCACATGCCCGGCGCGGCATGCGGTGGTCGCTGCGGATCGTGTCTTGTAGATGCGTACCGCCCACAGCCAGCTGTCGACGCGCACAGGCTTGATCGAGTCGGTCATCGCGCGCCTTCCTTGGCGAGGGTGCGCAGTACGCCCGCGATGATCAGACCCTGCCCGATCGTGTAGGTGAGCATGACGGCGGGGCTCGTCCAATCGGGCATCGCATCGGGCAGGAACAGCCGGAACGCGAGAATCGTATCGCTCGCGAGGAAGAAGGCACCGCCGATGGCGACGAGCGGATGACATCTCGCCGACGTCGCTGCGGTTCCGGCGAGCACGATGCCGTAGGCGGCGACGGCGAAGAAGAGCGCTCCGGTGTGCGGGCCGAGGATGGTGAGCATCCCCACCCACCACACGGCGTAGACGAGCGTCCACCACGGAAGCGGGCGGATGCGCGCATGACGCAGGAACAGCACGATGTAGCCGATGTGCGCGATGCCGAAGAAGAGCAGCATCAGCGGAAGCTCGGGTGCGCCGGGGAAGAACGTGCCGGCTCCGTCCCCGAGCCAGGAGAAGACCAGAGCGCCGAGCAGAAGGGGGAGCGCCGAACGTGGACGCAGCCGGGGCGCTGCGAGCAGCACCGGCACCGCCAGCAGAGGCATCAGCGTCAGTTTCGTGGGAGCCGCGAGCGGGCTGTCCGTTGGGAGGCAGACGACGTGGATGGCCGACACCAGGATGTACGGAATCCAGACGATCATGTCGAGAGGGCGGATGCGGCGGCGCATCCCCTCATCGTATTCATCCCGGGCAAAGCCGATGTCGCCGCTCGGGTGGCGGAGTACGCGTCAGTCGAGTTCACGCACCACGAGCACGCGCCCTCTGGTTAGCGTGCCCACCTGGCGGAACCCCTGAGCGCGGAACGTGGACAGTGTGCCGTGGAACAGATCGTTGGAGCGGTGCATGCCCTCGGAGGTGTCGACCGGGTACGCCTCGATCAGCCGGGCACCCGACTCTTGTGCGTACTCGACGGCCGCGCGCAGCAGTTCGGCGTTCAGCCCCTTGCCGCGGTGCTCGCGGCGCACGACGAAGCAGGTCACCGACCACACTCGGTCGTCGTCGAGCGGTTCTTCCGTCGCCGCGATGATCGCGCGTGTACGGAGGATGCGGGTCTGAACCGTGCGAGGCCCGATGCGGATCCATCCGGCTGCTTCGCCATCGACGTACGCGACCAGCCCCGGGGGAGACCCGGCCTGGATCTCATCGTGCAGCATCTCGCGGCGCTGCTCGACGTTCGTCGCCTCCCACTCCTTGTTGCTCACGACCGGCCAGATGCACTGGCAGCTGCGGCCGTCTCCGCCGCCGCTGAGCGAGTGCTGAACATCATCCCATCGGCTGATCGTCGCGCGTTCGGTGGTGATCGTCGCCATGCACGGCACGGTACGCCGCGCGACCGACATCAGCAAGGAAGTCGCGCCACGCCCGGCCTGCGCGGTTCGCGGTGGTCGTTCGGGTCGGCTAGGATAGGGGAGTTGCCCGCGCGGACGCGCGGTCGTCCACGGGCTGTGGCGCAGCTTGGTAGCGCACTTGACTGGGGGTCAAGGGGTCGCAGGTTCAAATCCTGTCAGCCCGACCGGAAAGTCGCGGAAACTCACGGGTTTCCGCGACTTTTTCGTTGGTGAGATTTGATCCAGTCATCACAAACCCATCACTTTGGCCCCCTCACGGCTATCTTCGGCCGTCGTGCTCTGGTAGCGAAGCGATCGTGCCGGTTGCTCCCGATTCGTGGGTGGGAGCAGGACGCACCTGTTCGGTATGGACACCGAACACAGCCCTACCGGCAACCCCTGGGGCCTAGAACCGCTGCTCGACGTCGGCGAGCTCGCCTCCTACCTGGGCGTGCCTGTTTCCACCGTCTACGACTGGCGTACCTCTCTCGGGGCTCATCCCCAGCAGCCCGGCGACGTGACGGACCGCGCTCATCATCGTCGGGTGCGACGGCCGCGTCTCCGCGAGCATCCGCAACGCCCGCTCACGCATCTCCGGCGAATACTTCCTGTTCATCGAGTTCCATCCTTGCTTGAAGAACGGAACGAAAGTCAGGCCGATTCAATCAGCCCGTTGGAGGATCCGATACGGGCACGGCCCGCAATAGGGACGTGGTGTGCAGACTCACGACTATGTCTACCCTCGCGTCAATGAGAGCAGACGAAGCGTTCGTCCAACTTTGAGATTCGTGCCGGACTGCGTCTACTTTCGCACCCACCTCCGGGAGAATGCATCTCATGACGCTGAGAGATGCGATCCGAACGATGGGTGCTACGGCACGGGTCACAGGGCAGAGCGGGCCAGGCTTGGCAGCCGAGGTAGCCGCTCGTCAGGGCGATCTTCTCTTGGCCACACCGGGGCTCCCGCACAAGAGTTCGGTTATCGCCGCCCAGGGACTGAATGGTGACCTCCTTATACGACCGATCGCGGCGATGCTAGAGCTCGCTCGTGGCACCTCTCTGAATGATGACCCTGAGATATCAGCGGTAACGCGGCGCTGGTCGGTGTTGCGGCACCTCGGCGCCTTTGCGCTCGAGCCGAAAAATGGATCGCTACGCCTCGATCACGCGGCTCTCCAGTTCATCGGGCCCAACCAGCGCCGCGTGCTCTCTGAGGAACTTGGCATCGGGTTCGGCATCGTCGCCGCCAAGGCATGGTGTCGAGCCCGAAACCCTGCGATCGGACCCATCACCGCGATAGATATCGATAGAGCACTTCACAGGGGACAGGTGCCGAACCTTCAGCGCAACGGTGGGCGTCAGCCGGACTACCTCTTGTCTTATCCCGATCCGGCGGACCCCGCCGCAATGGTCTTTGAACTGCTAGAGACCAAGGGGACGGTTAGCCCGGCCAACGCCAGAGGGCAACTTGCTCGAGCAGTCACGCAACTGGCAGGTTTGACCGCGGGCGGCAGATCGATGACCGGTGTCGCCATTTCGACGGTATCGAACACGGCTGGCATCACGGTCTTAGCCGTCGATCCGGAAGAAGCCCCGCTGACATGGGCGCCCTCTGAACAGAAGCTCGAGTACTGGCGAGGCCGCGAGGAACGAGAAAGAGAGGATGTCGCGAAGCTTGACATCGACCCCGACGAGCTCTTCGCAAGCGCCACGAATGTGGACCGAGCCGCGCAGGCCGAGTTCAGCGGACAGTACGACGCCTCGGCGAGATGGCTTCCGACCCGTGGAAGGCGAGGGTCGAGCAGACAGACCGCGGTCGCACGGCGCGAAACCGACGTGGGCACGTTCGTCGGCATCGAGGCCGTGATCGACTTGGGCGGCACAGGCCACCGTTTACGGCTCTTCCAAGGTTCCGAGATACATGTCGTTGAAGAACTCAAGGGGTTGGACGACCTTGCGGTGGTGCAAGCTCAGCAGCGGTTCGCGGGGACCAAGCTCGAGCATTTCCCACACGCCACGACGACCGCGGGTGCAGGCGGGGTGGACTCGGCCGTCGCGTACTCGTCAGATGGGTCGATTCTCGAACTACGCCTTGGCTAGCTGGTTGCCGCCACAGCAAATGCCCATCCGTATTCGGGCGGTGCCGTTAGGGGAGCGTCAGCGGTCGAAGTGGATCTCAAATCGGGCGCTGAACGCTCAGGGAGCGCCTCCATCCCGAGGTGGGCATTGGCGTCAGCGTTTCGGGTTCGTGGCTAACTGCGGATTCCGCCGGTTCCAAGTTGCCCTTCGCCTCAATGGTCAACCCTTTCAGACGCGCACCTTGCGTAGCCGATCAAACATCGATCCACCGCCGCTGGCGGCGGCGCCCATCCAGAGGCCGAGTCCACGAGCCAGCGTTGCGAGCCCGTCATTCACTAGTCGAACGAATGGCTCGGTAGCTTGGTGGGTGTAGGCCTCGATAACGTTGAGCACATCTGGCTTGGCCGGGAGCTGAGCTTCTATGTCGCCTAATCCGAGGTGGAACCAACCGTTTCTGAGACGCCTGTATGGCAAGGTCGTAACAAGTTTCACGTCCGGTTCCGCCCAAAGCGCGTCCAAGTATTCAGCGGATCGTCCACCAATCTGGTCAATCCGGGATTGCAACTGTTCGACTGATCGTGCGGCATGGTGCAGGACGACGAATCTATGCTTGAGTGCTGCAGCGGCGCACCATGGACAGCAATCGGTCGACGTCCACTTGTATGCCGCCTGCACGGTCGAGTGGATCGTAATCAGCGATAGTGCGAGCTCCACGCTCAGCTCGCCGGCGAAGGTAGTCGGAATCACCTCCGATAGCTTTCCGTCCCACCAAGTCACTGAAGTCTCGCTGTGGTTGCCATGACCGGCGAACTCCTCCAGTCGACGATCCGGGAATGCCAGCCCCGTGGCCTGTCCAACTCCCCGCATCAGCGTCAGAGCGTGAGGTCCCCACGCGGAAAAGTCGACGAGTTGGCTCGGCGGAAAGCCCAGCATGAATTGTCCGCCGACGCTCGTGAGCAGCACCTCTTCATCGTCGGTAATGACGGATAGGTCGTCCCGAAGCCGGTCAAGCACCTTAAACCTGCGCGTAGCGGGAAAGAAGGCTTCTCGATTTGCGGCGATGAGCGACTCGAAGCTGCTCATGACGGCCGTGAGGTTCCGATCGCCCTTACCGTCGAAAAACTTGCCACCGTGTCGCGCCGCTTCCGCGATGACTGGATCCCACGAGAGCTTAGGACTCGCATCTCGGAGCGACTGCTGCAGTTCGTACGTAACCATCACGGCCCACTGGGACATTGGCCAGAGTCGCGGATGGCCTTTGGCGGAAATAATGCTGCCCGCCACGTATTGCAGATCGCATGCCGCGATTGTCATTGACAGTCTTTCGTGCAGCTTCTGGCCCATAGAGGGATGCTACTTGCACACTGACCATGTCGACGATGAGTCGGCCGATCCCTTCGCCGGCAACTCCCGCTCCCGACGTACCTAACCGCTCGGTCGGATCCCTATCCGGGCAGCGCGCGTTAAGCGGACCGCACCGTGCAAGCCTTGTGCGATGTCGCCCACTCGTGCAGCAGGCCCGTTCAGTGCCCGCAGGCGTACGCGCAGGGAACGGGCCGGTGACAGCGTCGATGCGCAAGCCGATGCCGCCGTCGGCGCTGCGGGCCTATTAGTCGTGGTCTGTGGCGAAGATGTCGTCGAGAATCTTTTGACCTTGATTTAGCGAATCGCGGATCACGAAGGAGAGCTGGTCGAGCGCTTCGAGCCAGTAGTAGATTTCTTGATCATCCGTGAATCTCCCGCATGATCGCAGCAGAGATTCCGTCACGTCTTGCACGTCCCACATTGCCTGGAGGGCGGCTCTATCGAGGTCGTACGGTCGAGGTCCGAGGAGGGCGACACCTGGGTCGCCACTTCGCAGCGCGCTGATGTTGCCCAATCTGGTTGCGTGCACGTGGCGGCTGGCGTAACGGTATCGTGCCCTGTCGCTCGGCTGCTTCACCTCATTCTCGAGCCTAGAAAATGGGATCCGACGCGGGTGCCGGGTCTGCGCACTTGTCCTGGTGAATCGCGGTAGCGCCCACCCGTTCTCGATCAGCATGGACTCACCGTGCGTCGCAATGACCGCATTGAAGCGACTCTCGAGCTCGCGCTCAACCGCAAGCCATTGGCTGCTCCGGCGCGCGGCCCCACTCGGTCTCAGATCGTCGACTGACTTCCACATGTCGACGATGTGGCTCTCAAGGTAGCGTTCAGACAACTTTGCCTCGAAGCGGTGGAGGAACTTCGCGATTACCCGGACCTCGTGCAACGTCCGCGTTAAAGCGAGCGCGCCCGACGGGTAGCCCATCGTCGTGAGCACGAAGACCTCCTCAACCAAGATCAGTGATCGAGCGTGAAGCTGCGCGAGGGCCTGAACCTTCGGCGCAGTTCGACGGCTTTGTGGCATCCACTTCGACAGCGCGAGGTCGTTCATCTTGCCGGCCAACTGGATATAGCCAGCGAGCAGGTACCGAGTCGTCGCGAAAGCGTCGCCGATCACCTCCCCGAACGGCGCGAGGCCTCTGGCGCGAGCGACACCAAGCCCCAAAGCGTCGTTGACGAGGTCCCGGAGGTGGCGGTCCCAGAAGTACTCCGCATCACTCACCAAGAACGCGCTGTGGAGGCGCTTTGGCGATGGATTCGATCGAGCTCCTCGAATGCGACGCGACAGGCGTCTCAGAATCACGTCCTCGTGTTCCGTATCGACCACGGGATCGGGTGCCGCTGCGTCCTCACCGTTGTCCATAAGCACACATTAGGTCCGCAATCGTGCGGAAGCCGGTCTTCCAGCGCGTCCGTTCTGCGACGAGCGGTGGGTCCGCCCAGGCATGCGGAACGCTGTGTGTGGCGACGTCAAGGTTAGGGATCGACGTGGCGCATCCACCGGTAGCGCGGACTTGACTATGCCCGCGGACCAGGCGACCTGCTGGTGGCGAAAGCGGTCGTGAGACACCTGGCGCTGGCGCGGATAGCCTGGTGACACGCCTAGCGCCGAAGCCCACGTACGTGCCTACCAAGATCGAGACCTTATGACCGAAGTCGTTCGAACGAGCCTCCGTATGTCTCTACTCGAGAATGGTTATGACTCCTTCGCCGAGTCGCTCGCCTACGTCGAAAGAGCTGCGACCGATCCGACACGATGGAAGTTCGCGGTGCTGAATCTCGTGCACGCCGTGGAACTCCTCCTCAAGCAAAGACTGCTCAACGAGCATGAGCTGCTGATATGGCAGGACGTCGATCGACCCGGCAAACTCACGGTGGGGCTCGAGCGAGCAATACCTCGTCTTCTGTCGGCCCGCGTCGGCATTGATGCGGCGGACAAACAGGCAATCGAGACTGCGATCCGATGGCGGAACAAGATCACGCACTATGAAGTAGACCTGATCGCGGAGGAGGTGCGAGAAAACTACCTCCTGATCTTTGAGTTTCTCGACAAGTTCCACGGCGCCCATTTCGCGGGGTCGCTCTCTGATCACATCCCGGATGAGCATGTACAGACTGCAATGGATTTGGCTGAGTCATTTCGCCGCGAGTTCATCGTTTTCCGGGGACGCGAAATGCATCGCAAGTGGGCGCGCCGCCTGGTTGCCGCTCAACGCGTGCAAGTTCTTGTTCTCGACGGGGTTGAGGTGCCGCGCACGCCATGGGGGCAGGAGAAGTGGTGGGACGCCGACTACATGGAAGGTAGGGGGCCAGCCGATTTCTGCCGGGACTGCGCTGCCGCATTGGGCGAGCAGCACGGCCCCGGATGTGTCTTGGAGGAGTGTCCCAACTGCGGGGGGCAACTGATCACATGCGAGTGCGACTGGGATGACAGCGACTATTGGGCGCTCTGGGGCGATGAGTACGACGACGAAAATGAGCCACTCGACGGGGAGCCTTCGGTCGATGAGGCAGCAAACACGAACGGATAGGCTCGCCGCACTACACGCTTCCCGGTCGAGCTGCTACCGCTTTTGACCCGCCGAGTGCAGCCCGCAGGCCGGTCCCCTGTGCCCCCTGGCATGCAAGTGCATGAGGGGTTGCCGCTAGGCACTGTTGAGGCTGCCAATGGATGTGCGCACGCCGGTCCGCGCGGCCCGGTCCCCGCTACAGCGGTGGCAGGTTGTCCAGGTTGTTCTTCGTCGTCGTGTCCGCCGTCGTCTTGAGAAACTTTCGTCCAGCGGAAGTTTGGGCGACATAGACGTCGGCGCGCTGCGGGCAGTTGACGTAGAACGTGTTGCTGCGCGACTCGATCGACGCGACGACCTGTGTAACGGGCCAATCCCACCGCCCCGTGACGCCGACATGCGTGATGTTACCGCTCCGGTCTTTCCGCACATTCTTGATCTCGGCATCTGCCACGACGTTCTCCGATCGTTCCGTCCTCGCTCGCTGCGAGGGTGGCTCCAGCATGGCAGAAGCCTCCGACATCGCGGCAACGCGGCGGAGCCACCGACTCGTGCGCAAGTCGGTGGCTGAGCGTGCGTGGAATCGCGTCGTCAGCCCTGGGCTGTCATTGCGCGGACAGGACGAGTCGTGCGTGGCGTCTAGTGCGCGTATGCACCGCTCGATGCTTTGCGCAATAGCGGCTGGCTCCCTACGCGCACGACCACCGGCGCTTCGTCGGGTCGAGGCTTCCGAACGCGCTGAGCCGTCCGTCAACCTCCTGAACCGGAACGACTCCACCCAGCTTGACATCGTGCGCGCTGGCCACGGACCAGTCATCCGCCACTCCATCCGGATCCCGCGCGAGCCCGTCAACTGTTGTTGGCGCGAGTCCGAAGCCAGACCCATCAGGAACCCACCTAAATCACCCGCTACGACCCGCCACCAACCCGCTACACTCAAACCAAGCGAACCGCCCGGTTCCCTGTAAACACAAGGGAATCCGCGAGTTCTCGAGACGATCGGCGGAGACCGGAAATCGACCGGATCCTCCAAGGGGTCGCAGGTTCAAATCCTGTCAGCCCGACCATTTAGGGCCGGAATCTCGCAAGAGTTTCCGGCTCTTCTGCATGTCTGGGATGGTCGCCCCCTCCAACCCCTCCAGTTGTCCGCAGGCTCTGCCAGGATGATTCCGTGCCGAACCGTATCGCGTGATGGGTAGCACGATCCGTTGTCGGTCATGACGCGGCGACCTCAATTCCGGACGCGAGGAAGAGCGCTCGCACTCGAGTCCAGGAGTCAGCGGCTGTCTCTTTGCGGCCAAGCCTCTTGATATCGACGTGGATGAGTCCGCCCGGCGCTTCATCTCGTAGCGGCGCGGCTTTGGCTGACGCACGGGCAAGGCTGTGGAGCGATCGACGTGCTCCAGTGCCGGCATGCGGTATCGTTCAGCACGCGGCCGATTGTGCAACGGGGCACGCCGAGGTGGTAGCAAATCCGGTGGGGTCCCCAGAGGCGATGGAACCGCGGCGAAACGATCCGTCGCTCCATTCGGGTGGACGTGCGGTGTGGTGATCGATGCGGTCGCGAACTTCAGTCGGTGAGCGGCGGGCCCGCACTGTACCTGCGTGCCCACCTGGACGCTGTCGATGGCAAGCACTGGAAGCGCTCCGCAGCGCGGCGGCCCGTCCACGGCTGGTCCACGATCAGCGCAGCGAGTCGTCGCCGGCCCTCTGCCCTCCGCCCTCCGCCGAGGGCCGCGACCATGCGAATATTGTCCTCAACGACGCTGTTTGGACGCCTAGGGTCCGGGGGTCGCAGGTTCAAAACCTTGTCGTCCTCAACATCTCGAGCTACGTGCTCGGCGCCATCGTCGGCCTCCTGCTGCTCTACGTCGTCATCCGGCAGGGTGTGTTCCACGGGCTCCGTGCCCACACTCGCTGGATCGACGACGGCAAGGGCTGAGTCTGTCCGCGCGGTAACCACCCCGACCGTAGTCACAGCTTGCTCCCAGACAATGGGGACCAAACGGAGCACCTTCGACGTTGTCTCTGATGGCGCCGCAGCCGGCGGCGTCGATGAAGGAGAGAACTCATGTCGCACGACTACAGCAAGACTCCTGAGGCGCTGGACCGCCTCACCCCCGACCAGTATCGCGTCACGCAGCGCGACGGCACTGAGCCGGCGTTCCGCAACGCGTACTGGAACAACCACGAAGACGGGATCTACGTGGACGTCGTCTCAGGTCAGCCCCTGTTCTCGTCACTGGACAAGTACGACAGCGGCACGGGATGGCCGAGCTTCACCAAGCCGATCGAGGCCGACGCCGTGCGCTCGAAGAGCGACGCGTCGCACGGCATGGTCCGCACGGAGGCGCGCTCCACAGGCGCCGATAGCCACCTCGGCCACATCTTCGACGACGGCCCCGCCGAGGCCGGCGGTCAGCGGTACTGCATGAACTCCGCGGCCCTGCGGTTCATCGCGGTGGCGAACCTCGAAGCCGAAGGGTACGGACGATTCCGCTCCCTGTTCGCGAACGAGACCGTCGAGAACAGCGGCAAGACTGAAAACACTGAGGACATCAACAGTGAGGAGAACGCATCATGACCAGCGGCATCCACGACACCGGCGAGATCACCCGCCGACCCGGCACCGAGACGGCCGTCCTGGCCGGCGGCTGTTTCTGGGGCCTGGAGGACGTGATCCGCAGGCAGCCCGGAGTGCTCGACACCCGCGTCGGATACACGGGCGGCCGCAACGATCACGCGACCTACCGCAACCACCCCGGCCACGCGGAAGCAGTGGAGATCGTCTTCGATCCGACGCAGACGACGTACCGCGACATCCTGGCGTTCTTCTTCCAGGTGCACGACCCGACGACGATCGATCGCCAGGGCAACGACATCGGGTCGAGCTATCGCTCGGCGATCTTCCCGCTCAGTCCCGAGCAGGAGAAGGTCGCACGCGACACGATCGCCGACGTGGACGCCTCCGGGCTCTGGCCGGGCAAAGCCGTCACCAAGATCGAGCCGGTGGGGCCGTTCTGGGAGGCTGAGCCCGAGCATCAGGACTACCTGATCACCTATCCGAACGGTTACACGTGCCATTTCGCGCGCCCGGACTGGGTGCTGCCGAAGCGCGCGGCCACCACGACCTGACGATCATTCCGGAGTGCACCCCTCATCGCGAGGAGGGGTGCACTCCGCCGAACGGTGCAGCACCGAGGACGGCCGACACGTCCACCGCAACCATGACGGGAACGGCGACGAATCGGCGCGGGGCGACGGCGACAGCAGGCCCCGTCAACCGTGTTCCAACACCTCCGCCGCCACGGGTGAGCCAGGCCCGGAGGTGTACCACCCCGTCGGACCGATGCTCGAGCCCATGCGGCGTACGTACTGGTCGAAGTACACGCGCGCGACCAGCTCTCGGCGACTCGCGACCCCCGCCTTGTCGAAGACCGACTTGAGGTGGTCCTGCACCGTGTACGGCGACACGTGCAGAGTCACGGCGATCTCGCGAGTGTCCGCGCCGCGCAGCACGGCTGCGACGATCTCGCGCTCACGGGCGGTGAGGTCGAAGGCGGCAGCCACGAGGTCGATGACGTCCTGCGGCCGGGCCTCCTCGATCGTGACAACGACGTCGCCCGCGCGATCGCCTGCGCCGCCGAGGGGTGACGCGTGCAGCACGACCCACACTCCGTCAGCCGTACGTGCGCGTATCCGCGGGGCGTGGTCGGTCTCCCCGCGGGCGAACCGGCGGGCGCCGCTCACGAGGGCCTGCACCGACGTCAGCGGGTCGCCCATGCCGGGCACAACGGGCATCTGCGCGAGGTACGCCTGCGCGCCGGGCGTCGACTGCACGACGCGGTCGTCCGCGTCGAACACGATCACCGCCGGGCCGGCCTGAGATCCGGCATCCGCTCTGCTGAGCTGGGAGAGCAGGCCGGTGCGGATGCCGCGCGTGAATGCCGGCGCCACGGCCGCCAGGAAGTCCAGCTCCTCGCCCGCGAATGGCGTATGGTCGTCGCCCCGGAACAGCGAGATGTGGCCCCATGCGCCGTTGCGATCGACGAATACCACGCGGGCCTCGTCATGGAAGTCGAAGTGCGGCATCAGCAGTTCCGACATCCGCACCGAACGGTCCAGCATTCCGTGTGTCAGACGGTGCACCCCCACGGCGATCTGTCCCGCGGCGACCATCGCGGTGATCGACGTGGGGTCGTCGCCGCCGTACTCGATCTGCGACCAGACGAGATCCCGCTCGTTGCGGCCGTCCAGCGCACCCAGTTTGCGTGAGCTCGAGACCATGGTCGTGGCCGGATCGAGCGTCGAGATGCACGCAGCCACGAACGGCACGACCTGCTGCAGCGCGACCGCCGCCTCGTCCATGAAACTGTGCAACGGCAGGCCGGCGCGCGATACGACATCGATGTCGCTGCGCGCCCGCCCGATCCCCAGTGCCGTCGCCATGGAATCAGTGTGCTCCGGTACCGCCGCAAGCGCCATCCCAGGTATCTGGGGGAGCGGAATTCCCTCATGAACTGGGATGGTCCGCCCGCCCTGTCGCGGCGGAGAGTATCCGTGTCCAACCCGACTCGAACCAGGAGCACACACATGACTCTCTCCGACAACCTGATCGACACCCGCGCAGCATCCCTGAGAGCTGCCCTCGGCGACCGCGTTCTGCTCGCGGGCGACCCTGACTACGACGTCGCACGCACGCCGTGGAACGTCGCCGTCGACCAGCGCCCGTTCGCTGTGACCAGACCCCAGACCGCCGAGGAGGTCGTCGAGGTCGTCCGCGCCGCAGCGGCATCCGGACTTCGCGTCGCACCGCAGTCGACCGGGCACGCCGCCGCGGCGCTCGCCGACACCGACCTGACCGACGTCGTACTCGTCTCGCTCACGGGCATGCGCGGGGTGACCGTCGACCCGATCGCTCGCACCGCACGTGTGCTGGGCGGCTCGCTCTGGAACGACGTCATCGAAGCCGCCGCGCCGCACGGACTGACGGCCCTCCACGGCAGTGCGGGTGACGTCTCTGTCGCCGGCTACATCCTGAGCGGCGGGCTGTCGTTCTACGCCCGCACGCATGGACTCGCGGTCAACACGGTGCGCGCCGTGCAAATCGTCACAGCCGACGGCAACCTCGTCCGCGCGAGCGCCGACGAGAACCCCGAGCTCTTCTGGGCGGTGCGCGGAGGCTCGGGAGCCTTCGGCGTCGTCGTCTCGCTCGAACTCGACCTGCTGCCGTACGCCGACGTCTTCGCGGGCATGCTGCTCTGGGACGCCTCGCGCGCCGCCGACGTCGCTCACGCGTGGACGGCGTGGACCGCGACGGCACCCGAGTCGGCGACGACCACCCTGCGCATCATGAACTTCCCGCCGCTGCCCGAGCTGCCGCCGTTCCTATCGGGCCGCTCCCTGGTCGTGGTCGACGGGGCCATCCTCGAGACGGATGCCGCCGCATCCGTACTCCTCGAACCGCTCCGTGCGCTTGCGCCGGAGATGGACACATTCGCACGCATCCCTGCCGCGGGACTCGTCGCGGTGCACATGGATCCGCCCGGCCCGACCCCTGCTGTGACGACGCACTCCGTGCTGGCGGAGCTGCCTTTCGAGGCTGTGGAGGCGTTCGTCGCGGCCGGCGCCGTGCCCGGGGTGTTCTTCGCCGAGCTGCGCCATCTCGGGGGAGCGATCGCCCGACGGCCGGATGATGCGGGCGCCGTCGGCTCGGTCGCCGGCGCCTACCTCGCGCACACCGTCGCCATGGTGCCCGCACCCGACGTGATGGCCGGGGCGGATGCCGCGGTGCGGGCAGGTCTCGCCGCGCTCGAAGCATGGCAGACCGACGAACTCGTCCTCACCTTCATCGACGGCGGCGATACCGATCGGGATGCCGGCTTCGGCGACGCGGCAGCGCCTCTGCGCGAGCTCAAGCGACGCTTCGACCCGAACGACACCTTCGCGGCAGCGCACGCGCTCTGAGTACGGAACGGTCCGCCGGGCGAAGCCCCCGGCGGACCTATCCGCATGCCATCCTCGCGCAGGCCTTCGAGGCCTCGGGCCGGTCACCTCCCGCACGATCGGTTCCATCCCTTTGGCCCACACACTTCATATAGTTGTACGGTGATACTAATTAAACGTACGTACAATTATGTAGTGGAGGCCCCGATGAACAGACCAGCTGCTGCAGCTTCGCGCGCTTGGGCCGGCATGGCGGTGCTGGCCCTTCCGACATTCCTGCTGGGCCTCGATGTGACGGTGCTCTACCTGGTGCTGCCCGCTCTGGCGGCGGATCTGACTCCATCGGCCACACAGGCGCTGTGGATCATGGACGCGTACGGCTTCCTGCTCGCGGGCTTCCTCGTCACGATGGGCACCTTGGGTGACCGCATCGGGCGACGCCGCTTGCTGATGATCGGTATCGCTGCGTTCGCCGCGGTGTCGGTGTTCGCAGCGTTCGCGCCCAGCGCGGAGACGCTGATCGCGGCGCGCGCACTGCTGGGCGTCGCGGGCGCGACGCTGATGCCCTCGACTCTGTCACTCGTGTCGAACATGTTCCCCGATCCTCGGCGACGAGCCGTGGCGATCGGGGTCTGGGCCACGATGTTCGCGGGCGGAATGGCGGCGGGCCCGATATTGGGGGGAGTTCTGGTCGACTCTCTCTGGTGGGGTGCGGCGTTCTTGGTGGCCGTTCCGATCGCGCTCATCGTGCTGCTGCTTGGGCGAGTGTTTCTGCCCGAGTACCGCAACCCCCGCGGTGGGCGGCTCGACATGGCGAGCGTCGCGCTGTCACTGACAGCCATACTGCCGATCGTCTACGCGATCAAGCACGTCACGGCCGATGGTCTGGATGCCGCGATCATCGTCGCAGTGACGGTCGGCGCGCTCGCCGCGACCGTGTTCTGGCGCCGGCAACTGCGCCTGCGTGACCCGCTGCTCGACGTCAGTCTGTTCCGCAGCAAGGCGTTCAGCGCCGCGCTGGCGGTGCTTCTGCTCGGCCTCGTCGGGGTGGGCGGCAGCATGTACCTCGTCACGCAGTACCTGCAACTGGTCGAGGGACTGAGCCCCTTCACCGCGGGACTGTGGATGGCTCCGCCCGCGATGGCGATGTTCGGCGCGGCCATCGGAGCACCACTGCTCGCGCGCCGCATCCGCCCCGGATACATCATGGGCGGCACCTTGGCCGTCTCTCTGATCGGTTACGTGCTGCTGGCCACCGCCGGCCTGGATGCCGAGTTGCCGGTCGCCCTCGGATTCGCCTTCGTCTACCTCGGTCTGGGGGCCATCGCCGCCCTGGGAACGGACATCGTGGTCGGCGCGGCACCGGCAGCGAGCTCCGGTTCGGCCGCTTCGCTTTCAGAGACCGTCCAGGAGCTCGGGCTCGCGGTCGGGGTGGCCATCCTCGGCAGCCTGACCACCGCTGTCTACCGATCTCAACTGGCCGTACCCTCAGGCCTCTCCACCGACCAGGACGCAGCCCTCCGTGACGGCCTCAGCACCGCGGCCGCAGTCGCGAACGAGCTTCCTCCCGGCCTTCTCGTCGACGCGCAGCGGGCCTTCACGACAGGACTGAACATCGCTTCGGCGGTCGCCGGCCTCGCGATCGCGATCGCTGCCGCGGTGTGTCTGCGGATGCTGCGTCACGTTCCCAAGCTCGAGAGCGCACAGCCAGATGCCGCCGCCGGCGTCGCCGAGGGCTCGACTACCCTTTGAGCGAAGGAGGGTGATGAGCGACAACACGGCTGAGCGCGTCGACGGGCGCTTCGCGCGGGGAGCGAAGCGCCGCGCGGAGATCATCGACGCCACCCTGGCGGTCGTAACGCGCGACGGAGCCGCGGGCGTCACACACCGCACCGTTGCGAAGGAGGCGGGGATCACGACATCCCTGAGCACCTACTACTTCGCCACTCTCGACGACCTCCTCGTAGCAGCCCTGACCAGCGTCGCTGACGCCTACACGGCGAAGATCCGGGCGATCATCGATGCGCCGGGCGACAAACTCGCGGGATTGGCTGAACTCATCGCCGAAACGGGCGGCTCCGGGCGCGAGCGCGCACTGGCCGAGCGCGAGCTCGCCACACTGGCCGCACGCAGGCCCTCTCTGCGACCGATCGCCCGCCGCTGGCGCGAGAACGTCGCCGAGCTCGCAGGAACCCTGACCGACGACGCCCACGCGATCACCGCCCTCGTCGCGATGTCGGACGGCCTCTGCACCGCCATCCTTCTCGACAATGCGCGCGCTGACCCGGTCGACCTGCGCGTCGCCCTGCACAAGGCCCTCCGAAGCTGATCGGCACGGGTCTCACGGCCCTTCGTGCCAGAGTGGAACGGTGACTTCAGGATCGGGCATCGACGGGATCGATTCGGCAGAAACGGCGTATGAGACGGCGGGCACGGCAATCAGGCGGGCTGATCTCAATGACGTCGAGGCCGTGCTGTCGCTGTTCGACGGGGCCGTGGCATGGATGAACGCGCATGGCAACACCGAGCAGTGGGGCACGGCACGCTGGTCGGACCTGCCGGAGCGCCGGGACATGGTGGAGCGCTGGTGTCTGGCATCCGGGTCTTGGGTCGCACTGACCCCCGAAGGTGGTGTGGCCGGTTTCCTCGTCGTGGGTGCCGCACACGCCTACGTGCCGCCTTCATCGCGCCCGGGCCCAGAACTCTACATCGAGGCGCTGGTCGCCTCGCGGGCGGAGGACGAACGCGGGTACGGGCGCAGGCTGCTGGCGCATGCGGATGAACTCGCCGCCCGGGCCGGCATTCGCGAACTGCGGGTGGATTGCTTCGCGGGGCGCGGCGGTGACCTGGTGCGGTTCTACGAAACGGTGGGCTACGTCAAAGACGTCACCTTCCAGGTCAAGGAATGGCCTGGTCAGGTTCTCACGCGCACCCTCGCCTCGTAGAGACCACAGGGCGTCCACGACCTTCTGCCGCCTCTGCTCCCGCCCCGCCATGCCCTTCACCATACCGACCCCGGAACCTACGCCCGCGTGCGGCTCGTCGATCTGGGCGGCCCTCACCGAGCACGACCGCCACACAACCCGCGGTCACGGCGCGCGGATGCCGGCGCTACCGCAGGTGCATCCTCACCGCAAGCCCTCGACGATCCGAGCGCAGGTTACATATCGTGGCGTCAACCGAGTCGGCGGAGCGGATTGGAGAGGGCGGTGCTCGGGAATCGCTATGTGGAGGCCTTCCATCAGCTCTCGGTGGAGGCCAATGACGCCGGTCTGATGCAGCGCAGGTACGTCTTCTACTGGGGGATGCTGCTGTTCTGGACCCTGTTCACCGTGGCGATCCTGATCGGCGTCGCCCTCTTGGGCGAGAGCTGGTTCCAGCTGATCCTCGCCGCACTGCTCGGGGTCGCGATGGCGCAGCTGGGGTTTCTCGGTCACGAAGCCGCGCATCAGGGGATCTTCGCCTCGAGGCGATGGAACGAATGGGTCTCGCGGGTGCTCGCCGGACTGTTCACCGGCCTCAGCTACGGCTGGTGGGTCGACAAGCACGGTCGTCACCACGCCAATCCCAACAAGGAACGGGTGGATCCGGATGCCGAGCCCGGCGTCCTCTCCTTCACGCCGGAGGGCACCGACAGGCGCACCGGCCTCGCAGCCAAGCTCGGTCGCTACCAGGGCTACTACTTCGTGCCGCTGCTGCTCTTCGAGGGATTCTCTCTGCACGTCGACTCGTTCAAGACGATCCTCACGGGCAAGGGGGTGACTCACCGCTGGACCGAGATCCTGTTCGTCGGCATCCGCGTGTTCGGCTATCTCGCCCTGCTGTTCATCGTGCTGCCACCGCGGATGGCAGTGGCATTCGTACTCGTCCAGGTCGCCGTGTTCGGACTCCTGCTCGGTGGTGCGTTCTCACCGAACCACATCGGGATGCCGACGGTACCGCACGACGCCGACATCGATTTCCTGCGACGGCAGGTGAACATGTCCCGCAACATCCGCGGAGGCCCGCTCGTGCACTTCTTCATGGGCGGGCTCGAGTACCAGGTGGAGCACCACCTGTTCCCGATGGCACCCCGACCGAACCTGCCGGCACTGCAGAAGCTGGTGCGGCAGCGGTGCGCCGAGTTGGGGATCTCGTACACCGAGACCACGCTCGGCGACGCATTCCGAACGATCATCGCCTACCTCAATCAGGTCGGGCTGAAGAACCGCGACCCGTACACCTGCCCCCTTGTGCGGCAGTACCGAGGCTGAAGTATGTCGCAAGGAGGCCCTCATGAAAGTCACAGTGAACCCCACGACGTGCATCGCCTCCGGCAACTGCGGGCGCACGGCGCCGCGCGTCTTCACCAACCGGGACGAGGACGGCGGCTTCGTGAGCGTTCTCGATGAGCATCCGCCCGAGTCCGAGTGGGCTGCGGTGCGGGAGGCTCAGGACCTGTGCCCGTCTGCCACGATCCACGTGGAGGACGACTGACCTCGATGCTCCCTATCGCTGCGGTGAGGCCACGACCGGCTGGCGCAGCACCGTGCGCAGCTTCTCGGGAGCGACCTTCCTGAAGTCGCTGAAGTAGATCTCATGGTGCTTGCCGTTGAGGGTGTACCCGCTCTCGGGGATGAATCGCTCGTGCATCTGCTCCAGCACCGGGCCCTCGTCGTCGAACGAGCCGATGTGCAGCGTCTGCACGCTGCGGCCCTCCGAAAGGGTCTCCAGACGGACGTCGTCCAGTCGGCGGGGCCGGGTCTTGGCACCGGCCTGCTCGACGGCGCTGCGGAACAGGTCCTCCTCGATCCAGTCGGGCGCCATCAGCATCATCGTCCAGTCCCACCTCGACTTGTCGCGTGCGACGGTGAAGGCATCCATGTCCTCTGCCCACCACAACCCCTCCAGCGGCGGCACGACATAGTCCCGATCGAGTTCCCGGCGGCTCGCGAACTTGAGCTTGTAGGCGACCGGGTACAGGGACTCGAGCGCCTCCGTGTACGCGGGTGAGGTGTTCGGGTCGCCGTGCCCGTCGATCATGAGGTACTGCATGTCGGGGACGTCGACGATGCGGAACCCGCCCCGCGGGGCCCGGTAGCTGTCGAGGGTCTTCTTGAAGTCGATCTTGTCAGTCATCCGATCCGGAACCTTTCTCCCATAGCCGTCCGCCGCGCGCCCGCGCGACCACGATCCCACGCTGCGAGCTGGGGAACCGCCCCAGCATCGCCCTCAGCTCTGCTGCCTCGACATCCGCGCCGAAGGCCTCGGCCCCCGGCTCCAGCATGATCCCCGCCGCCAGAGGGCCGGCGACGACAGGGTCGAAGCCGAGCTCGTCGACCAGCCGGCACACGATGTCGAGGTCGTCGGCGCGGTCGCCGGCGATCGCGATGGCCTTCCGCCCCGGAACGCCGGCCGCCCTCGCCTCGTCCTCCAGATCCTGATATCCCATGTGCCCCAGCGCCTTCACCACGCGAGCCCCTGGCAGGAAGCGCTGGACGGTCTCGCTCGTGGATGTGCGCGGATCGCTCAGGTCATCGCGCACCCCGTCGCCCCACCAGTAGTTCATGGCGTCGATCACCAGCTTGCCGCGCAGCAGCTCGGCAGGCAACATCCGGTATCTGTTCAGCGGGACGGCGAGGACCACCGCGTCCGCCTGCGCGATCACCGATGCGTTCGTACCTGCGGTCGCGCCGAGCGCCGCCATCGCGCGGGAGATCGGCGCTGGGTCGCCGGATGCCGCGACGACGACGCGATACCCGGCGGAGACGGCGAGGCGGGCCAGCACCCGCCCGAGGCGGCCCGCCCCGAGGATGCCGAGCGTGCCGATGCGGCCAGGTTCGAAGTCCACGACGCCATCGTACGGGTCGGTCCGCAACCCCCTGCCGGTTCGGCGGAGGGGCAGGTATACCGGTTGGCGCTCACCGGAAGAGAAGGAGTTCACCATGAGCCATCGCATCGGCTACCTCGTCGGCAGTCTGTCGAGCGATTCGATCAACCGCGTTCTCGCCAAGGCGCTGGTGGGTCTCGCGCCCGAAGGCCTGGAGCTGACGGAGATCCCGATCCGTGACCTGCCGCTGTACAACCGCGACGACGAGCAGAATCCGGTCGAGGCCGTCATCTCGTTCAAGCGGTCGATCGAGAGTTCGGACGGGCTGCTGCTCGTATCGCCGGAGTACAACCGCTCGATACCCGCACCTCTCAAGAACGCGATCGACTGGGGCTCGCGCCCCTGGGGTCAGAACTCCTTCGCACGCAAGCCGACGGGAATCATCGGCGCCTCGACCGGGGCGATCGGCACCGCCGTGATGCAGGCGTCGATGCGCAGCGTGCTGAGCTTCCTCGACGCGCCGCAGCTGAACGCGCCCGAGGCGTACATCAGCTTCAAGCCGGAGGTATACGGCGAGAACGGCGAGGTGCGCGACGCCGGCACCGAGAAGTTCCTGCGGCACTACATGGAGGAGTACGAGGCGTTCGTCGAGCGGGTGCTCTCCAGCACCCTGCCCGGTCACATGGGTGACTCGGATCCGGACTCGATGCACTGAGCGGCGCGCACATGACAGGACAGGAGCGCCCCGGAGCCGAGCGGTGGGTGCCGTCGCGCGGTGGCATGCGGATGCTGCGCGAAGCCGCGCACGACTGCCGGGGATGCGAACTGTGGAAGGACGCGACCCAGGTCGTGTTCTCCGACGGTCCGGTATCGGCGCGGATGATGCTGGTCGGAGAGCAGCCGGGTGACAGGGAGGATCTGGCGGGGGAGCCTTTCGTCGGACCCGCGGGACGCCGGCTCGACGACGCGCTGGACGCTGCCGGCATCGAGCGCGACGGCGTCTACCTGACGAACGCCGTGAAGCACTTCCGCTTCGAGCGACGCGGGAAGCGTCGCATCCACGAAAAGCCCGCCGTCGGTCACATCGACGCGTGCCGGCCGTGGCTCGAGGCCGAGATCGCCGTCGTGCGACCGACCGTGATCGTGGCGCTCGGGGCGACCGCCGCACGGTCCCTGCTGGGGCGCACGGTGCGCATCGGAGCGGTACGAGGGACCGTACTGGAGTCTGCCGACAAGCGCGGAACTCCGCTGGTCGTGACAGTGCATCCCTCCAGCCTGCTGCGCCTGCCCGACCAGGCCGACCGTGCGGCGGCGTTCGACGCCTTCGTTCACGACCTGCGCCGGGCAGGCGAACTGGTCACCTGAGTTCGCTGCTAGTTCATGCCGATCACGCGGCCACCAGCCCACTGCTGTGCTGAAGCGACAGCAGTGCGTCCCGCAGCCGGCAACGAGCGTCGTAGCCGCCATCGGGCAATGCGTGCAGAGCGGCGAGATCCTCGTCGGGGAGGCCGTCCCTCGCCGCTTCGCGGGTGAGGTCGTCCTTCATCGCGGGGTACTCCATGTCGGCGAGGAAGCGCTCCAGCGAGGGAGAGAGTGAAGGGGAGAGGGGGATCATCGCAAACATCCTTCGGTGGTCGAGGGCCGGGTGGGGAAGGGAACGGCGGGCGAGGACGCCCATCGGCCGTCCTCGCCCCACCGGTCTCAGGCGGCGATCTCCTGACGGTGCCCTGCGGATTCGATGGCGATTTTGCGCGGCTTCGCGCGCTCGCTCACAGGGATGATCACGGAGAGCACGCCGTTCTCGTACGAGGCGCTGATGCGCTCGACGTCCACGCCGTCCCCGAGCGTGAACTGGCGCAGGAAGGACCCAGCACTGCGCTCGCGCGCGAGCCACCGCGAGCCCTCCCCGCTGTCAGCCGTGCGCTGCGCACGGATCGACAGCTGACTGCCGTCGATGTCGACGTCGATCGACCCGGGGTCGACTCCGGGCAGATCTGCGTGCAGAACGTACTTGTCACCGTCGCGGAACAGGTCCACCGGCATGAGCCGGGGAGAGCGGACGGAGTCCAGCACGCTCGCAGCGAGACGATCGAGCTGACTGATCGGATCGAAGGCCATTGCCATGTTGTTCTCCTTTCATGCCGCCCCGAAACGGGGTACTATTCGGATGCAGGAAACCTGCATTGCTGGATGTAGATTTGTTATAGATCAAGTTCGCGATCTACGCAACGTCTTCAAGGAAACTCTCAGACATGGCAGAACGAGACACACGCACCCCGCTCTACGGGATCGCCGTCGCGGCACAGCTCGTCGACATGCCGGAGGCAACGCTGCGCCTCTTCGAGCGCAAGGGCCTGCTCACGCCGTCACGCAGCGACGGGGGGACTCGCCGGTACAGCGACGAGGACATCGACAGGCTGCGCAGAGTCGGAAGACTGCGTGACGAGGGGATGAACATCGCCGGCATCGGGCGGGTCCTCGAACTCGAAGACGAGAATGCGGGGCTGCGGGAACAGCTCTCGGCTGAGCGCGAGGAATGACTCCGGCGATCAATGGGTCAGCAGTACCTTGATCGCGCCGCGCGTCGATCGGGAAAACGCGCGCGTACCCACGCGTGCAGCGGGTCTCAGTGGTCGCGCAGCATCCGGATCAATTCGTCCTTGCGCTTTCCGGAATAGCCCTCAAGCCCGAGTTCCTTCGCGCGCTTGCGCAGCTCGTCGACCGTGCGGTCCTCGTAGTCCTCCGATTCGCCGCCGCGCTTGCCGACGCTCGAGCGTCCGTCGCGGGCCGCGGCGTTCGAGATGCGCGCCGCCTTCTCCTTGGACGCGCCGTCGTCGCGCAGCTTCTCGTACAGCTCTTCGTCCTTGAGTTCCGGCTGGTTGGGCATCTCAGCCTCCTTCGATCGTGGACGTCGCGATCAGCGACGCACACGACCATACGCACGAACCGTTCCAGGCCCGACGCCCTTGACAGGCCGACCGGTCGCGCCTAAGTCGTCGCCGGGTCAGTTCCAGTGCGCCTCGGTCACGTGCGGCGGATGCGCCGCTGCGTCGTACACGCGCACCCAGGCGACGTCGACCGCGATGAGAGCGAAGCCGACGTCCAGCGCCCGCGAGCCGGGGAACCTCTCGCTGTACGCTTCGCCGAGCCTCCAGCGTTCCTCGTCATGGGTGATCCGCGCCCGGCCCTCCAGCTGCACGGTCGTATCGGCGCCTGTGATGGCGAGCGCCACGGCCGGGCGCTCCCTGATATTGGCCACCTTGCGGGAGTCCATCATCGCGTCGAACACGACGACGCCGCTGTCGTCGGCGGTGATCCCGACGTAGGCCGCCTGCGGCTCGGCATCCGGCCCGATGGTGGCCACGACACCGGACCCGCACACCCGGATGAAGTGGGAGACGGCGGCGCGGTCCGAAGCGTCGATGCTCATACTCCGACGCTACGCCCGACGCGGCCGCGACACGAGGTCTGTTTCAGGGGACTGCCCGCTCCCACGGCTCCACATCGCCGGGTACGACGTGGAACAGCGGGTGCGGGGCGGGCGCGGCCCGTCGCCATCGTTCGGCATCGGCGGGGCTGCGCGCGAGCAGCTTGGCGCCGAGATGGCCCCATTCGAGGGCCAGCTGACCCTGTGTCACCGGGAGCTCGGCGGCCGGCTCAGCGGGGGAGAGGATGCGGGTGCGGTCGAAGCGATAGCCGCGGGCGTCCGCCTCGCCGGCGAGCCCCGTCAGGTACGCGCCGACCAGCAGCACCGGGTCCGGCTGCGCCCGGAACCGCTCCAGCTGGGGGTGCCGCGTGTATCCGCGAGTACGCCCGGCGAGCACCGCCTGCGCGAGCAGCGTCTCGCGCCAGCAGGCCACCAGCGCGGCTCTGTCCAGGTGATGCGGGTGCAGCGACCAGATCCTCATGACGAACCCGTTCTCAACGCGGCATCCCGTCGGGCGCGGGGGCGCTTCGCTCGGCAGTGCGCCGGGCGAGCTTCGACGGCCACCAGATGGCGCGGCCGATGTCGTACGAGAGAGCGGGGACGAGCAGCGAGCGCACCACGAAGGTGTCGAGCAGCACGCCGAAGGCCACGATGAAGGCGATCTGCACCAGGAACAGGATGGGGATCACCGACAGGGCGGCGAACGTCGCGGCCAGCACGAGCCCGGCCGAGGTGATCACACCACCCGTGACGGCGAGCCCGCGAAGCACCCCCTCCCGGGTTCCGTGCTTCTGCGACTCCTCGCGCACGCGTGTCATCAGGAAGATGTTGTAGTCGATGCCGAGCGCGACCAGGAAGACGAACCCGAACAGCGGCACGGCAGGATCCGCACCCGGGAACGCGAAGACCCCGTTGAACAGCACCGCGGCCACGCCCATCGCCGTGCCGAACGACAGCACGGTGGTGAGGATCAGCAGCACCGGCGCGAGGATCGAACGCAGCAGCAGCATGAGGATGATCAGGATGACGACCAGGATCACGGGGATGATCAGGTTGCGATCGTGGATCGAGGCCGTGTTCGTATCGACCGCGGTGGCGGTCACGCCGCCGACGGCCGCTCCGATGCCGTCGAGCTCTGCCCGCAGGTCGACGACGGTCTGCTCGGCAGCAGGAGAGTCGGCGGCGTCGGTCAGCGTGCCCTGCAGCAGCACGTTCCCGTCGACCACGGTCGGCTCGGCCGCGGGGGTGCCGGGCGGGCCGAAGGCGGTCACACCGTCCTCGGTCACGGGCGCGCTGCCCGAGGGCGAATCCGACGCGGTGACCGAGACGCCGTCCACGCCGTCGTCCGCGAGCAGCACATCCGCGGCGTCCTGCATGCGTGATTCGTCCACGAGGACGTACACCGGGCTGCCGGAGCCACCAGGGAAGTGCTCGCCGAGCACCTCCTGCCCGTCGCGCGCCTCGGAAGCGCCCAGCACCAGGTCGGACTGCGGCACGCCGCGCGCGTCGAGCTGGAGCACCCCGACGGCGGCGATCGCGAGCACGACGGCCGTCGAGATCCAGCTGAGACGAGGACGGCGACGGATGCCGCGGGCGAGACGCTGCCACAGGCCGCGCCCCTCGAGCGGGTTCTCTTCGGAGACCTGCTGCGGCTCGAACCTGGGCCGGCGCGGCCAGAACGCCGCTCTGCCGAAGACGCCCAGCAGGGCGGGCAGCAGTGTGAGTGCGGAGAGCATCGCGAAGACGATGCCGATCGCCGCCACCGGGCCCAGCGTGCTGTTCGACTTGAGCTCGCTCAGCAGCAGGCAGAGCAGGCCCGCGATCACCGTCCCGCCGGAGGCGAGGATCGGTTCGACGGAGCCCTTCCACGCCGCCCGGACAGCCTGCCAGCGATCCTGTGTGCTGCGCAGCTCCTCGCGGAATCGCGCAACCAGCAGCAGGGAGTAGTCGGTGGCGGCTCCGATGACGAGGATGAAGAGGATGCCCTGCGTCTGGCCGCTGAGCAGCAGGAACTCGAACTTCGCCGCCCACCACACGACGAGCAGCGCCACGCACAGGGCGAAGAGGCTCGTGCTGAGCACGATCACCGGCAGCAGCAGCGAACGGTAGACGATGACGAGGATCAGGAGCACCGCGAGGAGCGCGACGAGCAGCAGGATGCCGTCGATACCCGCGAAGCCGGCGATCAGGTCGGCGGTGAAACCGGCGGGACCGGTGATGTGCACGGTGACGCCGTCTGGCACCGCCTCGCGCAGACCCGACGACAGCGCCGCAGAGACGTCGCCGACATCGGCGCCGGAATCGATCGGCACGAAGGCCTGCGCGGCCAGCCCGTCTTCGGAGACGAGGACGGGCGATGCCTCGTCCCTCACGCCTTCCGCCGCCATCGCATCCTCCAGAGCTGTGCTCAGGCGGTCAAGCAGCGCGTCGTCGATCTCGGCGTCCGACTCGAAGACCACGACTGCGGGGATCGAATCCGAGCCAAGGAAGTCGTCGAGGGCGTTCTGCACGGTGGTGGCAGGAGCGGACTCGGGCAGATAGGCGGCGCGATCATTCGAGGAGACCTCGTCGATCTTGCCGAACAGCGGTCCGCCGAAGGAGGCGCCGGCGAGCCACAGCAGAATCACCAGCGCCGACAGCACGCCGCGAAGGAGCCGGCGAGGTCTGCGGGTCGACGCTCTGAGTTCGGCCCTCGTCGTCATGCCCATCCCTTCCGCGTGTGGATTCAACGCTACAGGGCCAGAACTTTGCGCTTGACCTCGCGACCTCGCACTGCCGCCCCGTACCCACCTGACGCGCTTAGAGTGTGGTCATGGAGACAACGCTGGTCATCGCGGCATCCGCTCCAGTGCCGCGCGGCAATCGGGTGGAGATCGTGCAGGTGCGTCGAGACGAGACGGACGCCGGCGAGGTGGTCGCCGTGCACGACCTCGATCGCGGCATCCGGTACCGACTGCGCGAGGTGCCGCGTGAGAGGGTCGTGGTCTGGCGCGCGCAGGTGCGCGACTGCACAGTGGCGGACACCGTACGCGGGCCGGAGACGACGCTTGTCGTGCTGAGCGCCGATCCTGCCGGCGATGCCGAGCAGGCGCTCATGGATGCCGATGCGGCCGCCGCAGCTGCGAAGGCGGAGTCGGATCGGTGGGGCGGAGCGGACAGCAGGCCCGCGGAGGCTCCGGAGCGATTCTGGTGAGCGGTTGGCGGCGGATCACCGAAGAGCAGGAGCGGCGTCACCGCATCGACGCCTCGATCGAACGGGTGCTGCGGCGCCGCTCGGCCGCGGAGGGCGTCGAGGCGCGCACCCTCAAGACCAGCGACGGCGATTTCTGGGTGCGCGAGACGGCGGACGGCCGGCAGACCCACGGGGTGTGGGTTCTGCCCGGTGGTCCGCCGACCGTGCTCGGCGACATCGAAGCCCGCGACGGCGATGCGCACGCCGCATGGGACGCTATCCGGGAACTCGCCTCGCAGCCAGGGATGACGGACACCGTGGCATTCAGCGCGTTCCGCGGTGACGGTTTCGCGGCAGCGCTGGCTGATGCGGCCCCGGTGCGTCGGATAGCGACCAAGATGCAGCGCGAGGTGAGCGGCATGGCGCCGCCGGAGGGGATCACGACGCGGCCGATGACGACCGCCGAGTTCGACGACTACCTGGCCGAAGGTGCGCGAAGCTACGCTGACGAGCTGCTTGCCAACGGCGCCGTCGTCGACGCCGAGGCGGCGATGGCGGAGGCTGAGGCCAGCATGGCGCGGATGCTGCCCGAAGGACTCGACACTCCCGGAGAGAAGCTCTGGATCGTGCAGGATCGGGATGCTCGGCCCGTCGGCCTGCTGTGGGTGCATTTCCAAACCGAGCTCGCATTCATCTACGACATCGAGATGCGCGAGTCGGTGCGCGGACTCGGATACGGGACTCAGACTCTGCGAGCGGCCGCGGCGCACACACGCGATGCAGGCCTGCCGCTGCTCGCGCTGAACGTGTTCGGCAGCAATGATGCGGCGCGGCGCCTGTACACCAGGGAGGGCTTCGTCGAGACGGAGGCGATCTGGTCGGCGGACGCCTCAGGGCGCGACGGCGGCTGATCGAAGCCGTCACCGGAAGTCTCTCGATCGGTGCGCCAGGCCGGTGCGCAGATCCTCGAAGGCGTCGGCGAGCACGTTGACCACGCCCTCGGGGGAGCGCTCCAGGATGCCGCGCACGATCAAGGCGGGGGAGTCGCGCGCCACCCGGCGGTAGCGGTTCCACACCCCGGTCGAGCAGACCACGTTGACCAGGCCGTGCTCATCCTCGAGGTTGAGGAAAGTCACCCCTGAGGCCGTCGCCGGTCGCTGCCGGTGCGTGACGATGCCGGCGACCTCGATCCTGCGACCCACCTCGTGCGCGTGCAACCGCTCGGAGGAGAGCACTCCGCGCTGCTGCAGCTCGGAGCGGAAGTGCGTCATCGGGTGGTCGTCCGTCGAGACCCCGGTAGCCCACAGGTCGGCGGCGAGCCGCTCGTAGCCGGTCTGGTCGGCGAACAGCGGCGGCTGCACGGAGACGGCCGTGCCGGGCAGGAAGCGCGCCCTGTCGTCGGCCGCGGCTCCTGCCAGCCAGATCGCCTCGCGCCTGCTGAGGCCCAGGCACTCGAACGCCCCCGCCGTCGCCATGGCCTCCAGCTGAGCCGCGGTGGCGTCAGCGCGGCGAACCAGGTCGTGCAGGTCGCGGAACGGGCCGTGCTGCTCACGTGAGGCCACGATGCGCTCCGCGAGCGCCTCGCCGATGCCGCGGATGCCGCTCAGCCCGAGCCGCACCGCGAACCGGCCGTCGCGGCGGTGTGCCGCGGACTCGTCGGGAGCCTGACGATCGAAGGCGCCAGGCGGCGGTTGCGGGGTGACGAGGCAGGAGTCGAGGCCGGTGGGAGCCGGTCCGTCCTCGATGCGCTCCAGTCCGTCCAGTGCACCGGAGGCATGCAGGTCGGGCCGCAGTACCCGCACGCCGTGATGACGGGCGTCGGCGGTGAGCGAGGACGCCGAGTAGAACCCCATCGGCTGCGATCGCAGCAGACCGGCCAGGAAAGCCGCCGGGTAGTGCAGCTTTACCCATGAGCTGGCGTAGACGAGCAGTGCGAACGACAGCGAGTGCGACTCGGCGAACCCGAAGTTCGAGAACGCCTGGATCTGCGCGTAGATGCGGTCGGCGGCCTCCGCGCTCAGGCCCTTCTCCGCCATGCCGGCGTACAGCGAATCGCGGATACGGTCGATCTTCTCCAGCCCGCGCTTGGACCCCATCGCCCTGCGCAGCAGATCCGCCTCATCGGCCGTGCAGTTGCCGAGCACCGTGGCCATCTGGATCAGCTGCTCCTGGAACACGGGGATGCCCAGAGTGCGCTCCAGCACCGGCTCGAGCACGGGATGGGCGTAGGTCACAGCGTCCTGGCCGAGCTTGCGCCTGACGAACGGGTGCACGGCACCGCCCTGGATCGGACCGGGACGGATCAGGGCGATCTGGATCGCCAGCTCATAGAACGCCCTCGGCTGCAGCCGAGGCAGCAGTCCCATCTGAGCCCTCGACTCGACCTGGAACACCCCGATCGAGTCCGCCCGGCACAGCATGTCGTACACCGCAGGCTCCTCCTTGGGCAGCGACTGCAGCGTCCAGGTCTCGCCAGTGGACTGCTCGATCAGGTCGAAGCAGTGCCGCAGTGCGGCCAGCATCCCGAGCCCGAGCAGATCGAACTTCACCAGTCCCATCCAGGCGGCATCGTCCTTGTCCCACTGGATCACCGTGCGGTCCGCCATCCGGGCGTGCTCCACCGGCACCACCTCGCCCACCGGTCGCGCGGTGAGCACCATGCCTCCGGAGTGGATGCCCAGATGCCGGGGGGCCTTGAGCAGCTCACCGGCGTACGAGAGCACATCGCCGGGGATGTCGTTGCCCTCGGCCGGCTCGAGGCCGGCGCCCCAGCCGTCCACCTGCTTCGACCAGGCGTCCTGCTGACCCGGGGAGTGGCCGAGCGCCCTTGCCATGTCGCGTACGGCGTTCTTGGGCCGGTACTGGATGACGTTCGCCACCTGGGCCGCCCGCTCCCGGCCGTACTCGCGGTACACCCACTGGATGATCTCCTCACGGCGACTGGAGTCGAAGTCCACGTCGATGTCGGGCTCCTCGTTCCTCGTCGTCGCGAGGAAGCGCTCGAAGGGCAGCCCGTACAGGATGGGGTCGACCGCGGTGATGCCCAGCAGATAGCAGACCGCGCTCGCCGCCGCCGAACCCCGCCCCTGGCACAGGATGCCGCGACGTCGCGCCTCCTCGACGATTCCGTGCACGATGAGGAAATAGCCGGGGAAGTCCTTCTCCTCGATGACGTTCAGCTCGCGTTCGATGCGCGCGCGACCGTCGGAGTCCAGACGCGGGTAGAGCCGGGGGACAGCAGCCCACACGAGGTTGCGCAGGTGGCTCATCGGCGTCTCGCCAGGGGGCACCTTCTGCCGCGGGAGGGCGGGTTTCGCCCTGCGCAGCGGGAAGGCGCAGTCCGCAGCGACGCGCAGCCCGTTCTCGACGGCACCAGGGTAGCGGCGGAAGCGGCGGGTCATCTCCGCTCCGCTGCGCAGGTGCGCGCTGCCGTGCACCGGCAGCCAGCCGTCCAGCTCGTCCATGCTGCGAGTGGCCCTCACCGCGGCGACGGCCTCCGCGAGACCCGCACGCTCGGGAGCCGCGTAGTGCACGTTGTTCGTGGCCAGTACCGGCAGCCCCAGGCTCTTCGCGAGCTCGGCGAGGGCGTCGTTGCGTCTGGTGTCGAGCGGATCGCCGTGATCGATGAGCTCGACGGCGACCTGATCCTGGCCGAACAGGTCGACCAGCCGGCGCAGCGGGGTCTCGGCGTCGCCGCGCGCGAGTCCCCGGCGCACGCCGCCCTTGCGGCATCCGGTCAGGATCGTCCAGTGCCCGCCTGCGCTCTCGGACAGATCGTCGAGGTCGTACAGCGGGCGCCCCTTCTCACCGCCCCGGAGCTGAGCGCGGGTGATCGCACCCGACAGCCGGTGATAGCCCTCCACCCCGCGCGCCAGGACGAGCAGATGATCGCCGACGGGGTCGGGCTCGCCGCGGCGCTCGGGTGTCGCCGAACCGTCGGATGCGCCCAGTGACAGCTCGGCGCCGAAGACGGTCTGCACCCCGGTGAGCTCTGCGGCCTCGGCGAAGCGCGCCGCGCCGTAGAAGCCGTCGTGATCGGTGATGGCCAGGGCGGTGAGACCCAATGCCTCGGCCTCGGCGAGCAGCTCCTCGGGGGAGGAGGCGCCGTCGAGGAAGGAGTACGAACTGTGCGCATGCAGCTCGGCGTACGGCACGGCGTCCGTTGGGCGCACGATCGGCGGCGGCTCGGCGGGCGGACGGTGCCTGCTCAGCGGGCCGGGATCGACGCGGGTCGGTGGGGGCTCGGCGGATGCGGGGGCCTCGGTCGGGGCGCTGAGCGTGCGCTCCAGGTCCGACCAGGTCAGCTTCGGGTTGTGCCAGCCCATCAGCGGTACCTGCCCTCGGCCCACCAGCGGCCATCGGAGTGGAACACCAGCCAGGCGCGGTGCCGTGCGTCGAGCAGCTGGAACCGGTGCCCAGACACGGCCCGCTCGGCATCCCACCGGTGCTCGCGCATCGGCCACGGCCCCGCCCAGGCGGCCACCTCCTCGTCGTCTATGAGCGCGGGCGGACGGGACAGCTCGCCCCGTCCGTCGACGCGCACCTCCCGCCCTTCCGCGCCGGACACCCGGATCGGCCGTGGCGGGTCGAACACCTCTGCAGGCAAAGGGCCGGGCAGGCTACCAGGCCACGGCCTGGAAGGATCGCGCTCCACGACGGACCGCTCGCCCCAGGGGGTCAGCACCTGACGATCGGCGAGCATCCGCCCGCCCGACACCGCAGCGGTGACTACACCACGATGTCCCAGCAGGGTCTGCACGCGCGAGACGGCATGGTGCAATCGTTCATCGGTGCCGGAGCCGAACAGCCCTGGCTGATGATGGGCGGCGTCGTCGACGGCCACGGGCGCGATCCGCACGCCCACGATGCCACGGAAGGCGTGAGCGGCATCGGCGTCCTGCCCCGAGCCGGCCGGAAGGCTCTCCACGAGCGCTTCGAGCTGCCAGCGCACGCGGTCGACCAGGTCGCCGGCGTCGAAGCAGGTCGGATGCAGCCAGGTGCGAGATGACACGCCGCCGTCATCGTCCGTCAGATCTATGCGCACCTCGGTGCACACCAGCGAGGCGTCGGCCAGTGCCAGCAGCACGGCATCCGCCGTCTGCCGCACGGCGAAAGCGATCTGGTCGGTCTGCCCGAGCGGCGTCTCGAAGTCGATCTCCCGCACCAGCTCCGGATCGGGAGGCCGGGGAGCGAGCGGCCGGGAGTCGGCGCCGCGGGCCAGGGCGTGCAGCCGTGCTCCGCGCTCGCCGAAGCGATCGCGCACGGCCATGGCGTCGAGAGCGGCGAAGCCGCCCAGCGTGGTGACGCCCAGCCGCACCAGCAGGCCGGTCAGCTCCTCATCGCCCTGCACCTGCACCGGCAGCGGCGCCAGGAAACGCTGCGATCCGCCCGAGGGCACGATCGTCCACGCCGGGTGCCGGTCGGCGGATACCGCGGCGCGTGCCGCCAGCTCGGCGGTGAAGGCGCCGTCGGCCACGCCGATCCGCACCTCTGGGTACCCCTGTTCGGCGAGCACGCCGAGCAGGGCGGCGGCAGCCTGGCCCTCGCCGCCGTGATAGCGGGAGATGCCCCGCGAACGCAGTGCGGCGAGACCCGGCCGCAGCAGATGCACTCCGGGGGCGTGCTCCTCGATCAGGCGCAGCACCGGCAGAAAGGCGCGCTCATCCTTGGCCGGGTCGTGCGGCAGCATCCGCAGCGAGGGCAGGCGTCCCTGCGCGAGCCGCCGCCGCTGACCGATGCGCACGCCGTGCGCCCGAGCAGAGGCGGTGCACGCGACCACCGTGTTCGCATGCACGAGCGCAGTGGGCGGATGCGGAGGTGCCGAGCCCAGCGCCGCCCGCAGCGGCCAGTCGGGGAACCACAGCACGTGCATGCGGGTTGATTCCTGCGCGCTCATGACGCGGCCGCCCAGCTGGGATGGGTGGGCAGCGCCTGTGTCTGCACCGGTACGGACTCGACGCCGCCCAGGCTGCCGGGCAGGCGCACCCTCAGACTTTGCGGTCGCGGCGTCGACCTGGTCTGCGCCGTCACCGTGACGGTGCGGTCCGAGAGCAGCCCCCATCCGTCGCCGAGACCTTCCCAGTGCGGGTCGTGCAGACTGATCAGTCCCTCGCTCTGCGGCCACGGCGAGGTGGCAAGCACCGTGCAGCCGCGGTCACGCAGCCGGGCGGCCAGCCTGGCCGCATCCGCATCGTGTACCTTCGTGCCGGGGTTCACCGCGATCAGCGGCACTACCTCGGCCAGCGCCGAGAGCACGGCCATCCACCTCTCGCCCGGCGAGGGCACGAGGATCATGCGGGACAGGTCGATGCCGCTCGAGGCCGCTGCCTCGAGCCCCAGCGTCGGCATGCCCACCGCGGCGCACCAGCTGCCGCGGCGCGAGACTGCGCTCATCAGCGCGAAGATCAGGCTCGGTGAGGGCGAGACCGAATAGACCGTGCCGGTCTGCAGGCCCTGCTCCGGCAGCAGCGACTGCAGCGCGGCATCCACCGGCAGCACGGCATCGTCACTGCGACGACGCTGCATCCTGCCGATCTCACGGCGCAGCCGGAGGATCTCCCCCGCCCGTTCATCGGCGGGGGAGAGCGCCGCGATCGTTCCGATCCCCATGCATCCATCCTCGAAGAAAGATTCGAACAACTCAAGTCCACTTCGGAGGCTAGTTCGCACATCCGACATCACCGGGCCTCTCCGATCGGGTTAGTCTGAGCGCATGCGGATCGAGTTCGACAGCACCGTGACACGCTGGAATGCGCGCGTCGACTCCTGGTTCTTCGCGACCCTTCCCGAGGAGCTCTCGCTCGACATCCGCGAGCTGCCGGCCCCGCCGCGAGGATTCGGCTCGCTGCGCGTGCGGGCGCGCATCGGCCACACGCAGTGGAGCACCTCGATCTTCTTCAGCGGCTCGGCCTTCGTTCTGCCGCTGAAGAAGCAGGTGCGCATGGAGCAGGGGATCGAGGAGGGCGACATCGTCACCGTGGACCTTGAGATCCTCGACGTCTGAGCGGGTTGTCCACAGCCCTCCGCGACGATCCGACGCGATCGCCTAGCCTGCGAGCATGCCCCTTCACGACATCGCCGTGCTGATCGCGCACATCGCGCTGGCCGGCATCGGGCTGTGGCTGATCGTGATCGACGCGCGCACGCACCGGCTGCCCAATCGCATCGTGCTGCCCGCGCTCGCCGCCGTGGTCGCGCTGGTCGTGATCGAGGCACTCGCGACCGGCGACGGAGGGCGGATGCTGCGCGCTCTGCTCGGCGGCCTCGCGCTCGGCGCCTTCTACGCCGTCATGCACCTGGCGTCGAAACAGGGGATGGGCGGCGGCGATGTGAAGCTCGCCGCGGTGATCGGCGTCGTGCTCGCCAGGCACGGATGGGAGACGCTGCTGGTGGGGGCCGCGGCGGCGTTCCTGCTCGGCGCGCTGTTCGCCATGGCTCTCATGCTGATGCGCCGCGCCACCAGAAGGACCCGCATCGCGTTCGGCCCGTGGATGATCCTCGGAGCCGTGCTCGCGATCCTGATCACATGACGCCGGGCTCCCGCCGTCGTCGGCGATGAGGACTATGGTGAACGCATGGCACTCGCACGACTTCACGGCGGCCCGCTCGACGGGCAGATCATCCCGCTCGACGGCGCCGACCAGGACTCGCTGATCCTGCCCTACAGCGAGACGCAGCTGACCTATCGACGCGAGGGTGAGCCCGCGAAGACGGGCGACCACGACGGTCCGACCGAGATCGCGTTCTGGTTCGCCGAGTCCGGCGACGACATCGTTCCCGATGTCGACTGACGGACCTGCTCCGCACCGCACCTTCGAGATCGAGCGCAAGTACGACGCCGACGCCGGTACCGCGCTGCCGGACTGGTCGGCCGTTCCCGGCGTGATCGAAGTGAGCCCTGGTGAGCTGCGCGAACTCGACGCCCGCTACCTCGACACCGCGGACGCCGCGCTCGCCCGCAACGGCGTCGCACTGCGCAGGCGCACCGGCGGACCGGACGCCGGATGGCACATCAAGGGCCCGAGACAGGGCGACGGTCGTCTCGAACTCGGCTGGCCGCTGGACGACGACGACCGGATGCCGGATGCCGTCGCCGCCGTGATCGCGCAGTGGACGACGGGCGAACTGCATCCGATCGCCCGTATCGAGAACTCCCGCACGGCGTATCTGCTGCGCTCGGAAGGCGGGATCCTCGCCGAGTTCGTCGACGACAGGGTGCGGGCCACCGACCTCCGCTCCGGCACGCGGCGCGAATGGCGGGAGTGGGAGATGGAGTTGGGGCCGGCGGCCCCCGAAGGCGACGAGGACCGCGCGGCGTTTTTCGCGGCCGTCGAGCGCGCCGTCCTCTCCGCCGGAGGCCGCCCTCCGTCGTCGGGTTCGAAACTCGCCCGCGCGCTCGGCCTCTGAGCCGACGCGAGTGAGCCGAGGCGACCCGTCCGCGCGACATTGCGGGCCGCTTCCGGATGAACGCCTCGAAGCACAACCCCCCTTCCGCCGGAGGACGCGGGGTGCTTGAGTGAGCGCATGAGCCGCACCGTACAGCTCCGCTCCCTGCAGACCCTCGTCCCCGAAGTGCCGCTCGAGCAGAGCACGGTACGCGATGTGTTCGCCGCGCAGCCGGACCTGGGCAGACTCGCTCAGAGGCTCGTGTCGGCGTCGTTCAACGGCTCCGGCGTGGAGATGCGCCACACCGTGCTCGACGAGCTCGATCTGAGCTCCGAGGCCGCGACAGCGCTGTTCTACGACCGCGAGAGCGGCCGGCTGCTCGCCCCCGGCACCAAGGCGCGCAACGAGGTGTACATCCGCGAAGCGGATCGGCTCTTCGTCGAGGTGGCCCGTCGAGCGCTGGAGGCCGACCCGGATCTGACCGCGGCCGATGTCACGCACGTCGTCACGGTCTCGTGCACGGGCTTTCACGCCCCGGGGCCGGACTACGAGATCGTGCGAGGGCTGGGCATGTCCGATTCGGTCGAGCGCTACCACCTCGGCTTCATGGGCTGCTATGCGGCGATGCCGGCGCTGCGCGCGGCGCGGCAGTTCTGCCTCGCCGATCCGGAGGCGGTTGTGCTGGTGGCCAGCGTCGAACTGTGCACGCTGCATCTGCGCTCGTCGGACGACCCCGACACGATCATCGCCTCGTCGCTGTTCTCTGACGGCGCGGCGGCCGGGCTGGTCACCGCGCGCACGTTCGACTCCGCAGTGCCGGCGTTCGGCCTCGACCGCTTCCACACCGCGATCGCGCCGCAGGGCGAGAAGGACATGGCGTGGACCATCGGTGACAGCGGGTTCGAGATGGTGCTGTCCACCGCCGTGCCGCAGATCATCGGCGAGAGCATCCACACGGCGCTGCGGCCGCTGTGGGGTCACGAGCCCGAGCTCTCGGCAGCGTTCGAGCAGGGCCGGATCGGTGATCCCGTCGCGCACTGGGCGATTCACCCGGGCGGTCGCAGCATCCTGGACCGGGTGCAGGACCGGCTCGCGCTGAGCGACGCGCAACTGCAGCCGGCGCGCGAGATCCTGCGGGCGTGCGGCAACATGTCCAGCGCCACGGTGCTCTTCGTGCTGCGCAGCATCCTCGAGAACGAAGGCACGCGGGCGGGCGAGAGAGTGGCGGCGATGGCGTTCGGGCCTGGGCTCACCGCCGAGAGCGCGCTGCTCACGGTGCTACCCCGCGCATGATGCCCGATCTCGCTTCGCGGGCGGTCGACGCGCGCGAGCTGATGGACGACCCGCACGCCGACGTCCGGATGCTCGAGCGCACCTACGCGCGCTTCACCCAGGTCAACGCCGTCGTCGCAGGCTGGCGGGGCGTGTACCGACGCGACATCCGCCCGCTGGCACGCAGGAAGGGTGTGCTGAGGGTGCTGGACGTCGGGGCCGGTGGAGGAGACCTGGCCCGCGCCCTGCAGCGCCGGCTGCGCGCAGACGGATGCTTCGCGCGGATCACCGGCCTCGACACCGATGCGCGGGCGATCCGCTGGGCCGCCGGGCGGAAGGGCTCGGCGGACGTGCGCTGGCTGTGCGCGTCGACGGCCGATCTCGTGCGCGACGGCGAGTCGTTCGACGTCGTGCTGTCCAATCATCTGCTGCATCATCTGACGGCCGACGAGCTGGCGGGCGTGCTGCACGACTCGCTGAGGCTGACCGCGCCGGGCGGCATCGTCATCCACAGTGACATCGCCCGCAGCCGCGCCGCCTACGCGCTGTTCTCGGCCGCCACGCTGCCGCTGGCGGGAACCCTGCTCGCCGGATCGTTCATCCGCGATGACGGGCTCACCAGCATCCGCCGTTCGTACACGGCCGGTGAGCTGCGGGCGGCCGCGGGAGAGGGATGGCGTGTCGAGCAGCGGTTGCCGGCGCGGCTGCTGCTGCGTGCGGAGGCCGGCGATGACAGATCATGACGTGATCATCGCCGGCGCCGGGCCGGTGGGAATGCTGCTGGGCTGCCTGCTGGCGGCATCAGGCGCGGACGTGCTGGTCTGCGAGCGTCGGGATGCCGACGACGACCGCACCCGCGCCATCGGTGTGCACCCGCCTGGACTCGCCGCGCTCGACGAGGCGGGCATAGGCGATGCCGTGCGCGCCGAGGCCCTCCGGCTGCAGGGCGGTGAGGTACTCGCTGGAGGCCGCGTGCTGGCCGCTGTGCGCTTCGGCGACGATCGGCCCGTGCTCACCCTCGCCCAACCCCGCACTCACGCGCTGCTGCGCGAGCGCCTGGCACGACTGGGCAGACCTGTCGTGGCGGGGAGCCGTGTGCTCGCCGCCAGGCAGGACGGCGATCAGGTGCGCGTGCGGGTCGCGGACGCGGACGGACGCCGAGAGCTCACGGGCTCCTTCCTGGTGGCTGCCGACGGGGTGCGCAGCACGCTGCGGCGCATGCTGGGCGTCGGCTGGCGCGCCCGCGGCCGCAGCGCCCGCTACGCCATGGTCGACATCACCGACCCCGCGCCGGACGCGATCGCCCGTCTGCACTGCGAGCCGGCAGGCCTGGTGGAGTCGTTCCCGCTCCCAGGCGGCCGGAGCCGCTGGGTGGTACGCGAACTGGTCGAGCCGCTCGACGGGGAATGGTTCGCCGAAGCGGTGCTGCACCGCACCGGAATGCGGATCGAGATCCCCGACGGCATCCGCCCCGCGGAGTTCGTCGCCGCCCAGCATCGCGTGCAGCGCACCGTGCACGGGCGCATCGTGCTGCTCGGCGACGCCGCGCACGAGATCAGCCCCATCGGAGGACAGGGCATGAACCTCGGCTGGGCCGATGCGCGCAGGCTGGCGCCTGCTCTGCTCGCCGCGCTGCACGGCGGAGCATCCGACCTGTCCGGCTACGACCGCCGAACCGCCCGCAGCACCGTCGACGCGCAGCGCAGGGCGGCGTTCTTCATGGCCATGGGCGCCGCGGCGACGCCGCTGGAGCAGAGAGGCCGCGAGGCGGTGATCCGGATGCTCGGATCCGAGCGGCTGCGCGAGCGCGCGGCCCGCCTGGTCACGATGAACGGCCTGTAGACATGACGAGGACCCGGTCCTCGCGGACCGGGCCCTCGTCGAGAGCGACAGTGGCTCAGAGGTTGATCATGTGCCCGGCGAGGCCGTGGAAGCCCTCCTGCAGCGCCTCCGACAGTGTCGGGTGGGTGTGCACGTTGCGAGCGGCCTCGAGAGCGGTCAGGTCCCACTTCTGGGCCAGGGTCAGCTCGGGCAGCAGCTCGGAGACGTCGGGACCGATCAGATGGCCGCCGATGAGCTCGAGGTGCTCTGCGTCGGCGATCAGCTTCACGAAGCCGATGGGCTCGCCGAGGCCGTTCGCCTTGCCGTTCGCGCTGAACGGGAACTTCGCGACCTTGATCTCCCGACCCTCGGCCTTGGCCTGCTCCTCGGTGAGGCCGAAGCTGGCCACCTGCGGCGAGCAGAAGGTCGCACGCGGCATCATCCGGTAGTCGCCCAGCGTCTGGGTCTCGGCGCCGGCGATGGTCTCGGCGGCGACGACGGCCTGCGCCTCGGCCACATGGGCGAGCTGCAGCTTGGCGGTGACGTCGCCGATGGCGTAGATGCCCTCGACGTTGGTGCGCATGTGGTCGTCGATGTCGATCGCGCCGCGCTCGGTGAGCTTCACGCCGGTGGCGTCGAGCCCGAAGCCCTCGACGTTGGGTGCGAAGCCGACCGACATGAGCACCTTGCCGGCGTCGATGGAGGCCTGGTTGCCGTCCTTGCCGGTGTAGGTCACCGTGACGGACGAGCCGTTGTCGGTGATCGTCTCGACCTTCGTCGAGGTGAGGATCTCGATGCCGTACTTCTTGTACTGCTTCGCGATCTCCTTCGACACGTCGGCGTCCTCATTGGGGAGCGCGCGGTCGAGGAACTCGATGATGGTCACCTTCACGCCGTAGTTCGACAGCACGTAGGCGAACTCCATGCCGATCGCGCCGGCGCCGACGATGACGATCGAGTCGGGCAGCTCGCGGCTGAGGATCTGCTCCTCATAGGTCACCACGTTCTCGCTGAGCTGCACCCCTGGGAGCAGTCGCACGGTCGAGCCGGTCGCGATGATCGCGTTGTCGAAGGTGACCTCTTCGGTGCTGCCGTCCGACTTCGCGACCGAGATCGCCTTCGGTCCGGTGAAGGTGCCTCGGCCGTCGTACTCGGTGACCTTGTTCTTCTTCATCAGGAAGTGGATGCCCTTGACGTGGGTCTCCGCCACCTTGCGGCTGCGGTCGAACGCCGCGCCGAAGTCGAAGTGCACGTCACCCGAGATGCCGAAGAACTCCGCCTTGTGGTTGAACGTGTGCGCGACCTCCGCGTTCTTGAGGAGGGACTTGGAGGGGATGCAGCCCACGTTCAGGCAGACACCACCCCAGTACTTCTCCTCGATGATCGCAGTGGACAGTCCGAGCTGAGCGCTGCGGACGGCGGCGACGTATCCGCCAGGGCCCGCGCCGAGGATGACGACATCGTAGTGTGGCATGCCTCCAGCCTATCGTCTGCGGGTCACCCGGAGACGGCTCGTCACCGACATCGGGCCTCCCGATCACCCCTCCGCATCCGTTAGGCTGGGGGCCCGGAGGAGGGATACCCGTGACAGACAGCGACAGCACCAACGGCGCGATCCGCCGCAGCGGCGAGCAGCGGCACGACGTGACGCAGACGTTCGGCCACGACTCGGATCTCTCGTTCGTGCCGTTCGGGGTCGAGCTCACCGAGGCCGAGCAGTCGGCCATCGCCGCTCTGCCTTCCGGTTCGGCGCTGCTGCTCGTGCGCGCCGGCGCCCTCGCAGGCGCCCGCTACCTGCTCGACTCCGATGTCACCACGGTCGGTCGGCACCCGGAGGCCGACATCTTCTTCGACGATGTGACGGTGTCGCGGCGTCACGCCGAGATCACGCGAGCGGGTTCGGTCTTCGAGATCATCGACCAGCGTTCGCTCAACGGCACCTATGTGAACGGTGAGCGCGTCGACCGCAGCGAGCTGGCCAACGGCTATGAGCTGCGCATCGGCAAGTTCCGCATGAACTTCTTCGCCTCCCCGATCGACCTCGCGACGGCGAACGGCTGATGGCGGCGGCCGGCGCCGCCCGAGAGCGCTCCGCGCCCACGGGCCTCCTCAGCATCGGCCAGGTCCTGGCTCGCCTCACACCGGAGTTCCCCCAGCTCACCTCGAGCAAGCTCCGCTTCCTCGAGGTGCAGGGCATCGTCACCCCTTCGCGCACGGAATCGGGCTACCGCAAGTTCTCGCCCTCGGACGTGGAGCGGCTGCGCGCCGCACTCACCCTGCAGAGGGACCACTATCTGCCGCTCAGCGTGATCCGCGAGCAGCTCGACGAGGCGGAGGCGAAGGGCGAGGGCCGCGGCGTCGTCGCCCCGCCTTCGATCGCGCCGGCCGCACGCCGGCACCGCCGCGAGGAGCTGCTGTCGACGACCGGCGCGACCCCGCAGCTGCTGAACGACGCGATCAGCGCCGGCCTCATCACCGCCTCCGAGACGTACACCGAGCAGGTGGCGACGCTGCTGGCCGGTCTCGTGGCGCTGGCACGGCACGGCATCGAGCCGCGCCACCTGCGCAGCCTGCGCCAGAACGCCGAGCGCGAGGCCGCGCTCATCGAATCGGCGCTGGCCACCCTGCTGCGCAGGACGGACGCCGCCTCGCGCGGTCGTGCGAGCGAATTGGCGCCCGAGCTGGCCGGCCGGATCGGCGAGGTCCGCGGCATGCTGGTGAAGCAGGCGCTGGATCGGGCGCTTTCGTAACGAACCGATTGCGACACACCTTCGCCGTGCGTCGGATGTCATTGCCGGGGCAGGTGGGCTGCTCTAGCGTGGAGGTAGTCGCTCAGGTCGGTCTGGGCGTTCACGGGAGGACTGAGTATGAATGCGGATGAGCTCACAGGCGACCCGCGGTTCGTGACCGAACTCCTGTTCACCGACGGCCTGCCGGCCATGGACGACGAGGTCGGCTACCGCGGAGCCGTCGCCGCCCGCGCTGCCGGCATCACCTACCGTCAGCTGGACTACTGGGCGCGCACCGAGCTCGTCGTGCCGACCGTGCGCGGGGCCAGTGGCTCCGGATCACAGCGTCTTTACGGCTTCCGCGACATCCTGGTGCTCAAGCTCGTCAAGCGACTGCTCGACACAGGCATCTCGCTGCAGCAGATCCGCACCGCCGTCGAGCAGCTGCGCGCGTCCGGCATCCGCGATCTCGCCGGCACCACGCTGATGAGCGACGGGGCATCCGTCTACCTGTGCACCTCGAACGACGAGGTCATCGACCTGGTCAGCCGCGGCCAGGGCGTGTTCGGCATCGCGGTCGGCAAGGTCCTGCGCGAAGTGGAATCGACTCTCGTCGAATTCGATCCGACGGCGCCCGACCCCGTCGACGAGCTCGCCGCGCGTCGCACCAAGCGCACGGCATAACCGGTTCGCGCAGCATCGTTGCGCGCAGACCCGGACGTCTCGACTCTTTGGCCCGATCGCTCGCGCCATCGCGGTCATACAGAAGAAGCCCGCTCGTGAGCGGGCTTCCTGCGTTGCGGCGTCAGGCCTGCGCGCCGGTCTCCGGCACCGGTACACGGCCGGTGCGGATGATGCGGTCGAGCAGGGAGTCGAAGTCGGCCGCGAGCTCCTGAGCGGAGTCACCCGGCCAGATGTGCAGCGGCTTCGCTGCGCCCTGCGCCTGCTGCAGCGAGGTGCGCTCCGGCAGCTGCGGCGCCAGCACCAGGGGACCGAACATGTCGCGCAGCTCTTTGATGCGGAACTGGTGCTCGATCGACTGCGGGCGCACCCTGTTCACGACGATGCCGAGCGGCTGAAGACGGGGGGAGAGGCCGCGGCGGATCTCCTCGATCGCGCGCAGCGCGCGGTCGGCGGCTGCCACCGAGAACAGGCCAGGCTCTGTGACGACCATCACCCGGTCGCTCGCCGCCCAGGCGGTGCGGGTGAGGGCGTTCAGTGACGGTGCGCAGTCGATGAGCACGAGGTCGTACTCGCTCTCGACGGCGGCGAGCGCCTCCTCGAGTTTCCAGACGTCGCGCACGCTCGGATGCGGACCGTCGAAGTTGATGGCGGACGGGCTGCCGATCAGCACGTCGATGGTGCCTGGATGCACCTTCGCCCATCCGCTGGTGGTGATCGCCTGGCGGACGACCTTCTCCTTCGGATTGGCGAGCACGTCGGCGACATTGAGCCGCCCGGCGATCTGGATGTCCATGCCGGTGGACACGTCGGACTGGGGGTCGAGGTCGACCACCAGGGTCCGGATGCCGCGGGCGAAGGCGGCGGAGGCGAGACCGAGGGTCACGGTCGTCTTTCCTACGCCTCCCTTGAGGGAGCTGACGCTGAGTACGTGCACGACCTCCACGTTACCGTGCCCTAGTCTGGACAGACACTCAGCCCCCGCCCTGCGCGTGGATACCGCGCGCATCGACCTCTCAAGAGGTGTGCATGTTCCAGAAGATCCTGGTGGCCAATCGCGGTGAGATCGCGATCCGAGCATTCCGTGCGGCATACGAAGTGGGGGCGCGCACAGTCGCTGTGTTCCCCTACGAAGACCGCGGCTCGCTGCACCGGCTGAAGGCCGACGAGGCGTATGAGATCGGCGAGCGCGGGCACCCCGTGCAGGCCTACCTCGACGTAGACGAGATCATCAAGGTCGCCCTCGACGCCGGCGCCGACGCGATCTACCCCGGCTACGGATTCCTGTCCGAGAACCCGGATCTGGCCGAGAAGGCGGCATCCGCCGGCATCACCTTCATCGGGCCGCCCGCCAAGGTGCTCGAGATGGCAGGCAACAAGGTCGAGGCCAAGCGGCATGCGGTCGGAGCCGGAGTGCCGGTGCTGCGCTCGACCGAGGCCTCCGATGACGTGGAGGCGCTCGTCGCGCAGTCCGACGAGATCGGCTTCCCGCTCTTCGCGAAGGCCGTCGCGGGCGGCGGAGGACGCGGGATGCGGCGGGTCGAGACCCGCGAGGAGCTCGCCCCGGCTCTCGCCGAGGCGATGCGAGAGGCCGGTGCGGCCTTCGGCGATTCGCGGATGTTCCTCGAGCAGGCGGTGCTGCGCCCGCGGCACATCGAGGTGCAGATCCTCGCCGACGGACAGGGTGGCATCGTGCACCTGTTCGAGCGGGACTGCTCGGTGCAGCGGCGTCACCAGAAGGTCATCGAGATCGCGCCCGCGCCCAACCTCGACGACAGCATCCGCGATGCGCTGCACCGTCATGCCGTCGCCTTCGCCAGGTCGATCGGCTACCAGAACGCCGGCACCGTCGAGTTCCTGCTCGAGACCGCAGGGCCCCGTGTGGGAGAGGTGGTGTTCATCGAGATGAACCCGCGCATCCAGGTCGAGCACACGGTCACCGAGGAGGTCACCGACGTCGACCTGGTGCGCGCTCAGATGCAGATCGCGAACGGCGCGACCCTCGCCGATCTCGACCTCGAGCAGGACGACATCCAGCTGCGCGGCGCGGCCCTGCAGTGCCGCATCACCACAGAGGACCCGACGCAGGGGTTCCGCCCCGACACCGGCAAGATCACGACCTACCGCTCGCCCGGTGGAGCGGGCATCCGCCTGGACGGCGGCACCACGGCGGCCGGTGCGCAGATCAGCCCCTACTTCGACTCGATGCTGTCGAAGCTCACCTGCCGCGGTCGCTCGTTCACCAGCGCCGTGTCGCGTGCCCGCAGGGCTCTCGCGGAGTTCCGCATCCGCGGGGTCTCCACGAACATCCCGTTCCTGCAGGCCGTGCTCGACGACCCGGCCTTCGCCGAGGGCGATCTGTCGACCTCGTTCATCGACGAGCGCCCCGAGCTGCTGCGCGGCCGCGTGTCGAAGGACCGCGGGACGAAGATCCTGCGCTGGCTGGTCGAGACGACCGTGAACCGACCGCACGGCGAGAACCCGCTCTCCCTGCGGCCGGCGCACAAGCTGCCCGGCATCGACCTGAACGCACCGGCCCCGGACGGCTCGCGCCAGAAGCTTCAGCAGCTGGGGCCGGCAGGGTTCGCGGCTGCGCTGCGCGCGCAGACGCCGCTCGCCGTGACCGAGACCACGTACCGCGACGCCCACCAGTCGTTGCTGGCGACCCGGGTTCGGACCAGGGATCTCGTCGCCGTCGCCCCGTACACGGCGCGGATGACGCCGCAGCTGCTGTCGGTGGAGGCCTGGGGCGGCGCGACCTACGACGTCGCGCTGCGCTTCCTCGCGGAGGACCCGTGGGAGCGCCTGGCCGCCCTGCGGACCGCGCTGCCGAACATCAACATCCAGATGCTGCTGCGCGGTCGCAACACGGTCGGATACACGCCGTACCCGACCGAGGTCACCGACGCGTTCGTGCAGGAGGCCGCGTCGACCGGCGTGGACATCTTCCGCATCTTCGATGCCCTCAACGACGTGTCGCAGATGCGACCCGCGATCGATGCGGTGCTCGGCACCGGGACCGCGGTGGCAGAGGCCGCACTGTGCTACACCGGTGACCTGCTCAACCCCGGCGAGAAGCTGTACACGCTCGACTACTACCTGCACCTTGCGGAGCAGATCGTCGAGGCCGGCGCGCACATCATCGGCATCAAGGACATGGCCGGCCTGCTGCGCCCCGCTGCGGCGGCGAAGCTCGTCTCCGCACTCAGGGAACGGTTCGACCAGCCCGTGCACGTGCACACGCACGACACCGCGGGCGGGCAGCTCGCGACCCTGCTGGCCGCTGCCGATGCGGGCGCGGATGCCGTCGACGCGGCGGCCGCGCCGATGTCGGGCACCACCAGCCAGCCGTCGCTCTCGGCACTCGTGGCAGCGCTGGCGCACACCGAGAGGGACACCGGCATCGACCTGCAGGCGGCATCCGATCTCGAGCCGTACTGGGAGTCGATGCGACAGCTGTACCGCCCCTTCGAGTCCGGTCTGGCCAGCCCCACGGGGCGCGTCTACCACCACGAGATCCCCGGCGGGCAGCTGTCCAACCTGCGGCAGCAGGCGATCGCGCTCGGCCTCGCCGACGACTTCGAACTCATCGAGAACATGTACGCCGCCGCCGATCGCATCCTCGGGCGGGTGCCGAAGGTGACGCCGTCGTCGAAAGTCGTCGGCGACCTGGCCCTGCACCTGGCCGCCGTCAAGGCCGATCCCGACGAGTTCGAGCGCAACCCCGAGCGCTTCGACATCCCGGATTCCGTCGTCGGCTTCATGTCGGGCGAGCTGGGCGACCTGCCGGGCGGGTGGCCGGAGCCGTTCCGCAGCAAGGTGCTCGCCGGACGGACGGCGAAGGCGGGTATAACGCCGCTCACCGATCAGCAGCAGACAGCCCTCTCCGGCGGCTCGGACGAGCGCCGTCGGATGCTCAACGAGCTGCTGTTCCCCGCACCCACGAAGATCTACCAGCAGAACTGCGAGGAGTACGGCGACCTGTCGGCGCTCGACACGGCCGACTACCTGTACGGGCTGGTACCCGGTGTGGAGCACGAGGTGGAGATCGAGCGCGGCGTGCGGTTGTACGTCGGCCTGGAGGCGATCGGCGAGGCCGACCCCAAGGGCATGCGCACCGTCATGACGACGCTGAACGGGCAGCTGCGGCCGGTGTCGGTGCGCGACCGCTCGGTCACGGTCGACGCGCACGAGGTCGAGAAGGCCGACACGTCCAAGCCCGGCCAGATCGCGGCGCCGTTCTCTGGCGCGGTGACGCTGAAGGTCGAGGAGGGCGCGCAGGTCAGGGCCGGAGATCCCGTCGCGTCGATCGAGGCGATGAAGATGGAGGCGGCCATCACCACGCCCGTGGACGGCGTCGTCGAACGGCTCGCGATCGCCGGCACCCAGCAGGTCGACGCGGGTGACCTTTTGGTCGTCATCCGCACGGCGCACTAACCTTGTCCGGGCGTGAAGTGCGCCCGAGCTTGGAGTTGAACCGTGACCCCGAAGAACACCCCCGATCCCGAAGGGGATGATTCGCTGGGCGTGCTCGACGACACCCCGTCGTCGGACACGACCGGCATCGGCCTGCTCGGCGGCACCGCTCAGGTGAGCGTGTCGCTGCCCAAGGACGACGATGACGATCTCGCCGACGAGGAAGTGGTCGACGGCGAGATCGTCTCGGACCTGATCATCGACACCTCCGCGGTCGCGGACGAGGTCACCGTGGCCCGGATGAGCAGGGACACCCCCGACATCGTCATAGAGCTGCCCGCCGGCGAGCTCCCCGAGCCGCAGATGGTGGACGCCGAGCCTGAGGTCGATGAGCCCTTGGACGCCCATGCGGACGCCGGCGAGGAGATCGTGATCGACGCCGAGCCCGTCGAGGCCGAGCCCGATTCGACCGACGCGCCGGCAGGCGCTGTCACCGCAGAGGATACTCCTCAGCTGGAGAACATCGAGTCCGCAGTGGCCGCGGCGAAGGCCCAGCTCCGCGAGGCGATGTCGCCCTCTACTGCGAAGAAGCCCGCACCGAAGGCGACAGCGAAGAACACGGCGAAGAGGACGGCGGCGAAGAGCACCGACGGCACGCAGAAGGCCGCGCCCGAGGCGGCAGACGCGAAGCCGGAGACGCCCACCTCGGCGGCGGCCCGACGGAACACGACGCAGGAGGCGGATGTCGCCACGGCAAGCTCGAAGCCCGCTGCGTCGGACGCCGCGCAGGCGACGGCATCCGAATCGGCTGGCGAGAGTGCGGCGATCGCACCTTCCGGCTCTGCGAAGCGCGGCGCTCCCGCCGACGCAGCCAAGGCGACGGCCGGGTCCGGCCGGTCCGCCGCCGCACCTGCGAAGGCCGAGCCTGCGAAGCCCGAACCCCCGAAGGCCGAGCCTGCGAAGGCGGAGCCCGCCGAAGTCGTGGGCAGGAAGGCTGAGAGCGTCCGGCCCGAGCCGACCAAGGTCGAAACCACGAGAACGGCCGCGACCACGCCCGAACGGGCCGGGTCCGATACGGCCCTGACGAAGGAATCGCCCGTAGCCGCGCGCGCGGCGACGACCGTGCCCGCACCCGCCGACGTCGCGCCGCAGCCCGCGGCGCGCGCAGAGGAGAACCGTCCAGTGAACGACACCGCGCATCACGACGACCAGAGCGGCCCGGCATCCGGGGTCGCGCGCCCAGGCATCGACGTGGAACTCACCGCGAAGCGGCTCGACGACCTCGGCGATGCGTCTCGCGAGAGCGCCGACCTGCTCACCGCCGACCGGCTGCTCGACCCCTCGAGAGTGTCGAAGCCCGAGCCCGAGGGCACCTGGAGCCACCTGCTGTACACGCTCTCCGGGGGACGCATCAACATCGGAGACAGCCGCAAGGCGCGCGAGCGCAAGCAGCTCACGGCCCGCATCGCCGCGCCTCTCGCGGGCAGCGCGCGGTTCGTTCCCGTGCTCTCACGCAAGGGCGGAGTAGGCAAGACCACGGTGACCGCCCTGCTCGGGATGGCACTGGCCGACGCACGCGACGATCGTGTGATCGCCGTCGACGCCAACCCCGATCGCGGCACACTCGCCGAAAGGGTGGTCGGTGTGCCCGCCAAGTCAGTGCGCGACCTCGTCCGTGCGCAGCACGGCATCCGTGGCTTCCATGACATCTCGGCCCTCGTCGCCCGCGACGAGACGCGGCTGGACGTGCTCGCATCCGATGCCGATCCGCGCGTCGCGGAAGCGTTCGACGACAGCGGCTACCGTGATGTGGCGGCCGTCGCCGCGCAGTACTACTCGCTGGTGCTGACCGACTCGGGAACAGGCATCGTGCACTCGGTGATGTCGGCCACGCTCGACCTCGCAGACCAGCTCGTGATCGTCTCGGGACTCAGCGTGGACGAGGCCAGGCTGGCCTCCGAGACCCTCACCTGGCTCGAGACGAACGGCCACGCGGCGCTCGCGCGCGACGCGATCGTGGTGCTGAACCAGTCGACCTCCGGCGCACCGATGGTGCGGCTGAGCGAGCTCGAAGCGCACTTCTCGACCCGTGCCAGGCACGTGCTGCGGGTTCCGTACGATCCGCAGATCGCCGGCGGCGGAGCCATCGACTTCGCCAGCCTGCAGCCGGAGACCCGGCAGGCGGCGCGCGAACTGGCGGCGGCGCTCGTCGAGGGCCTGAGGGCGAGGGCGGCCTGATGGCGGTTCGCGAGATCCGTCTCTATGGAGACCCCGTGCTGCGCTCCGCGTGCGCGCCCATCGAGAACATCGACGAAGGTGTCCGCGCGCTGATCCGCGACCTGGTCGACACCGTCGAGCTGCCAGGGCGTGCGGGAGTCGCCGCGAACCAGATCGGCGTCGGGCTGCGCGCCTTCAGCTACAACATCGACGGCGACATCGGCTACGTCATCAACCCGGTGCTCACCGAGGTGCGAGGCGAACCGGTGCCGACGGGCGAGGGATGCCTCTCCGTGCCGGGACTGTGGCACGACACCCCCCGTCACCCGTGGGCGCGCGTCGAGGGCATCGACGTCGACGGCAACCCCGTCGTCGTCGAGGGGGAGGGGCTGCTCGCGCAGGCGCTGCAGCACGAGACCGACCACCTCGACGGCATCGTCTACCTCAGCAGACTCGAGGCTGACACGCGCAAGCTGGCGATGCGCCAGGTGCGCGAAAGCGACTGGTTCTGATCCCCACGCCCTCTCGGGAGGAACTCACCGGGCCTTCGGCCGGAGAGCATGGCATCGCCTCGCGCTGCCACGAGCCGTAGGGGCGTGGGGGCCCCTCGCCGCCCCTACCCGAGCGGTACGTTCGTGGTCTGCACCGGCTCGTCGTAGATCGCGGCGATCTCGTCGGCGAAGTCCTCGAGGATGACGTTGCGCTTGATCGACAGCTTCGGCGTGAGGTGCCCGCTCGCCTCGGTCCATTCGCTGGGCAGGATGCTGAACTTGCGGATCGACTCGGCGCGCGAGACGGTCTTGTTCGCCCGATCCACCGCCCGCTGGATCTCGTCCCGCACGGCCGGGCTCTTCGCCGCTTCAGCGAGCGTCATCTCCGCCGGAAGCCCGTTGTTGCCCAGCCAGGTGGGCAGCATCTCGGGGTCGAGGGTGATCAGTGCCGAGATGAAGGGCTTCTGATCGCCCACAACGACGACCTGACCGACGATCGGGTTGGAGCGGATCGGATCCTCCAGGGCGGCCGGTGCCACGTTCTTGCCACCGGCGGTGACGATGATCTCCTTCTTGCGCCCAGTGATCGTCAGGAAGCCCTCCGCATCGAAGGTGCCGATGTCTCCGGTCTTGAACCAGCCGTCGTCGAACGCCGCTGCGGTCGCCTCCGGGTTGTTCCAGTACTCCTTGAAGACGTTGATGCCCTTGACCTCGATCTCGCCGTCGTCGGCGAGACGCACGCCCACGCCCGGCAGCGCTGGACCGACAGTGCCGATCTTCGATTTGTCGGCGAGGTTGACCGTCGCGGGAGCGGTGGTCTCGGTGAGACCGTAGCCCTCGAGGATCACCACGCCCAGGCTGTGGAAGAAGTGCCCGAGACGAGCGCCGAGAGGCGCAGACCCTGAGATGGCGTACACGACGTTCCCGCCCATGGCGGTGCGCAGCTTGCTGTAGACGAGCTTGTCGAACAGGGCGAACTTCAGCTTGAGGCCGAGCGGAACCTTCTTGCCCTCCTCGAGCAGCTTCGAGTGCTCGACGGCGGCGGCCGCGGCCGCGCGGAAGATCTTGCCCTTGCCCCCGGCCTCTGCCTTCTGCTCGGCGGAGTTGTAGACCTTCTCGAACACGCGGGGCACGGCGAGCAGGAAGGTCGGCTTGAAGGATCCGAGTGCAGGGAGCAGCTGCTTGGTGTCGGGCTGGTGACCCGTGCGGACGCCGGCGTGCACGTTCAGGATCGAGATGAACCGGGCGAAGACGTGCGCCGTCGTGATGAACAGCAGGGTGGATGCTCCGGGCGTCGTGACGACGGCGTTCAGCGCCTTCGCGGAGTTGCGCGACAGCTCGACGAAGTTGCTGTGGGTGATGACGCACCCCTTGGGCCGTCCGGTCGATCCGGACGTGTAGATGAGGGTCGCGATGTCCGACCCCACCGCCAGATTGCGGCGGCGCTCGATCTCGGCGTCCTCGATGTCGGCGCCCTGAGCGGTGAGCGTGTCGATGGCACCCAGGTGAAGCTGCCACACCTCGCGCACCAGGGGAAGGTCGCCGCGCACCTCATCGACGCGCGCGAAGTGGTCGGGGGACTCGACGATGAGCGCGCTCGCTCCGGAGTCCTCCATGATCCACTGGATCTGAGAAGGCGAGCTGGTCTCGTAGATCGGCACCATGACCGCCCCGGCGTAGAACAGGGCGAAGTCGACGAGCGTCCAGTCATAGGTGGTGCGCGCGATGAACCCGATCTTCTCGCCGGGCTGGACGCCGGCGGAGACGAATCCCTTGGCCAGAGCCACCACTGCCGTACGGAAGTCGCGTGCGGTGATGTCGCGCCAGCCCTCGCCGTCTGGCACGGAGAAGAGGGCGCGATCGGGGGTGGCATCCACGCGCTGCTCGAGCAGATCGGTGATGTTCGCCTCGGGGTCGGCGGGGACGATCGCGGGGACTTCGAACTGGACCACGGCAGCTCCTTCGGTACCGGACGGGCGGGTTTTCACCTGAGTCTAGGCCATGGGATTCAGTCGCACATAACATGAAACTCGGTCGCGGATCCGGGGTCGGCGCTAGACTGCGAGGCGATGTTCTACTGGCTGATGAAGTACGTCGTGATCGGGCCCCTGATCAAGGCGATCTTCCGACCCTGGGTTGTGGGACGAGACAACGTCCCGGCCAGCGGCGCGGCCATTCTTGCGAGCAATCATCTCTCCTTCGCGGACTCGATCTTCCTGCCGCTGATGATCGATCGCCCCATGTCCTTCCTCGCCAAGAGCGATTACTTCACCGGCCGTGGGATCAAGGGCTGGGCGACGAAGTTCTTCATGAAGGCCACAGGTCAGCTGCCTATCGATCGCTCGGGGGGAAAGGCGTCGGAGGCGTCCCTCAACACCGGGCTGCAGGTGCTCGGCCGAGGTGATCTGCTCGGCATCTATCCCGAGGGGACCCGCAGCCCCGACGGCAGGCTGTACCGCGGACGCACCGGCATCGCGCGGATGGCGCTGGAGGCCAAGGTCCCGGTGATCCCGGTGATCATGGTCGACACCGACACGGCGATGCCCATCGGCCGGCGTATCCCGAACGTGATGCGCGTGGGCGTCGTCATCGGTGAGCCGCTCGACTTCTCCCGGTATGCCGGCATGGAGAACGACCGCTACATCCTCCGCAGCGTCACCGACGAGATCATGATCGCGCTGCAGAGGCTGGGTGGGCAGCGCTATGACGACGTGTACGCGTCGAGCGTGAAGAACCGTCTCCCCGCGAAGCCCGCCGCGCGCAGCTGAGCCCGTCCCACGCGCTTGCGGGGCGGACGTCACACCGCGGTCGGGGCTCCGGCTCGACCACTAAGCTGAGGGGATGCTTCCCTCGCACCCCGACCTCGACGCGTGGCGATCCCTTCCCATCAAGCAGCAGCCGACGTGGCCGGACGCCGATCGCGTGGCCGAGGTGGCTGTGCAGATCTCGACCCTTCCGCCTCTGGTGTTCGCCGGTGAGGTGGACAACCTGCGCGAGCGCTTGGCGCGTGCCGCATCCGGTAACGCCTTCCTGCTGCAGGGTGGGGACTGCGCCGAGACCTTCGCCGGCGCGACCGCCGATCAGATCCGCAACCGGATCAAGACGGTGCTGCAGATGGCCGTGGTGCTCACCTATGGGGCCTCGATGCCCGTGGTGAAGATGGGCCGGATGGCCGGCCAGTTCGCCAAGCCGCGCTCCAGCGACACCGAGACGCGGGGCGACGTCACGCTGCCCGCCTACCGGGGCGACATCGTGAACGGCTACGACTTCACGGAACAGTCACGACAGGCGGACCCGGGCAGGCTGCTGCAGGGCTACCACATGGCGTCCTCGACGCTGAACCTGATCCGCGCCTTCACCCAGGGCGGATTCGCGGACCTGCGCGAGGTGCACTCCTGGAACAGGGGGTTCGCGCAGAACCCGGCCAACCAGCGCTACGAACGGATGGCGGCCGAGATCGACCGGGCCATCAAGTTCATGGAGGCCGCAGGGGCAGACTTCGACGAGCTCAAGCGCGTCGAGTTCTACACCGGCCACGAGGGCCTGCTGATGGACTACGAGCGCCCGATGACGCGCATCGACTCGCGCACGGGGACGCCCTACAACACGTCGGCGCACTTCCTCTGGATCGGTGAGCGCACCCGAGAGCTCGACGGCGCGCATGTCGACTACTTCTCGAAGATCCGCAATCCCATCGGAGTGAAGCTCGGACCGTCGATGACGCCGGAGACCGCTCTCGCTCTGATCGACAAGCTCGACCCCGAGCGCGAACCCGGCAGGTTGACGTTCATCACCAGGATGGGTGCAGGCAAGATCCGCGACGCCCTGCCGCCGCTGCTGGAGGCGGTCAAGGACTCCGGCGCGACGCCGCTGTGGGTCACCGATCCGATGCACGGCAACGGCATCACCACCCCGACCGGGTACAAGACCCGACGCTTCGACGACGTGGTCGACGAGGTGCGCGGGTTCTTCGAGGCGCACCGCGCCGTCGGCACGTTCCCGGGGGGCATCCACGTCGAACTCACCGGCGACGACGTCACCGAGTGCCTCGGCGGGTCGGAGCAGATCGACGAGGCCGGCCTCGCGACGCGCTACGAAAGCCTGTGCGACCCGCGACTGAACCACATGCAGAGCCTGGAGCTCGCGTTCCTCGTGGCAGAAGAGCTCGAGAAGCGCTGAACGTCAGTCTGTTCCGCAGCGGCCGCTCGTCAGTGACGGGCGGCCGCTGCCGTCTGCCGGCGCCTCGACCGGAGGCGCAGCGGGCGTTCGGTCTGGACGAGCCGTCGAACGAGGCGCCGCCGATCAGAACAGGGTCGGCGTCAGGGTGATGGTGGCGCCGCGGGGAGCGGTGCCTTCAGGCGAATAGCTGCGCACCCGATAGATGTCCCAGTACTTGCCGCCGAGCGGCAGCTCGGCATCCTCGATGTTGGCGTTCACCTTGAAACCCGCCTCGGTGAGCTCATCGACTGCCTCGCGGATGCTCATGCCCTTGACGTCCGGTATGGGCAGCGGCTGCGGGCCCTTCGACACGGCGATCGTGATCGTGTCGCCCGGTCGCCACAGGCCACCGCCCTGCCGCTCGGAGGTCTGCCAGATCACGAGGCCCTTGGCGACGCTGTCGCTCCACTCCTCGGGGCGTTCGTCGGCGACCTTCAGACGTGCGTCCTCGAGGATCCGCACCGCCTCGTCGACGGACTTCCCCGCCACGCCCGGAACAGGCCCGAGCGATCGCTGGATCGTCGCCGCGTCGTCCTCGAAGACGTCGCAGCCGTCCGCGCAGCCGTACGCATCGCCACCGGCGCGCGGCGTGATCCGCACGTTGATCACCAGACCGTCGTCGAGGTCGGAGAAGTACTCCTCGGCATCCTCGTCGACCCGGAGATTGTTCGCGGCGAGGATGCTGCGCACCGCGTCGACGCTCTGCCCGCTGAGCTTCTCGAGCGTGTGCTCGGCCGGCCCTGTCGACACCACCAGGGTGACCGTGCTCTCGGGTTCGATCCGCTCGCCCTCGCCCGGTTCGACGCTGATCACGCGGCCGGCGTCGATGACCGTCGACGACTGCGCGGCCCGCTCGGGCGTGAATCCCTCCGCGCTGAGCGCCGCAGACGCGTCTTCGAAGGTCTGGCCCACCACCGCGGGCACGGGGATCAGCGAGCCGGGTCCGGAGCCGAACCACCACCCCACCCCGCCGGCGACGACGGCGAGAAGCAGGACGAGAGAGAGCAGGAAGCTCCCGCGTGCGCGCCGTCGTGATGTGCGGCGCCGAAGGAGGGTTGCGTTGTCGGGGGTGGGCGCGGTGATCTCGTCGGTGCCCAGCGTGGCCACAGGGGCGCCGGGGAGGATCTTCGTCACCGCGCCGGAATCGTGCTCCTGGATCTGCGCGGTCGCGGCGGTGGTCACCGGGGTCACGCCCAGTTCCCGTTCGATCTCGCGCAGCCTGTCGAGCATCACCTGAGCATCCGTCGGGCGCTCTTCGGGGGACTTCTCGGTCGCCCACAGCACCAGCTCATCGAGCTGCTCGGGCACTCCGGGATTGCGCACGCTCGGTCGGGGCACCTGCTCGGTGGCGTGCTGGAACGCGATCTGCATCGGTTGCTCGCCCTTGTACGGCTGCTCGCCGACCAGCATCTCGTAGAGCATGATTCCCAGGGCGTAGATGTCGCTTCGTGCGTCCGCCGTCCCGCGGGTGACGAGCTCGGGGGCGAGGTAGGCGATGGTGCCGAGCAGCTGAGCGCCGGTCGCGGTGTTCGCAGTGGTCGCGCGGGCCAGGCCGAAGTCGCCGATCTTGATGCGGCCGTCCTCGGCGAGCAGCACGTTCTCGGGCTTCACGTCACGATGAACGATCGCGGCGCGGTGCGCAGCGGCGAGCCCTGAGAGGATCGCGTCCATGATCGTGATGGTCTGCGCCACCGTGAGCCGCTTCTGCTCGCGCAGCAGCTCGCGCAGTGTGATTCCAGGCAGGTACTCCATCACCAGGTAGGCGAGTTCGCCGTCCTGGCCCTGGTCGAACACGTTGACGACGTGCGGGTCGGCGAGCCTCGCCGCTGCGCGCGCCTCCTGGATGAAGCGGCTCTGGAACGCGGAGTCATCGCTGAGGTGCGCGTGCATCACCTTGAGCGCGATACGACGCTCCAGCCGCATGTCGGTGGCGACGTACACCGTCGCCATCCCGCCGCGGGCGATGCGGGCGCGTACCCGGTACCGACCGTCGACAAGCCGCCCGATGAGGGGGTCGGCCTGCTGGTTGGTCGTCACAGACAAAGTCTATGAAGGTCAGGCTGTGAGGCCGGGCAACGGCTCACCCCGCAAAGTTGCGATCCGGTGACGGATCCGCGCGTCAGGCGTGTCAACGCAGCGTGGCGAGCCACTGGTGTGCTTGCTGCTCCCACTGACCGTAGCGCTCGGGGAAGGCCGAGATCTGCACGGCCTGTGCAGCGTCGGTGAAACGCTTTTTCTGCCAGCCGGGGATGTCGAGCAGGCCGCGGGTGTTCGCGCCGTTCGGATCCTTCGGGCCACCGTAGAACACACGGATGCTGCGGTCGGCGTCGGTGATCTGTGCGCGGGTGCCCCAGCCCTGACTGGGCCGCTGCTGGAACAGGCCGAGCGAATCGCGGTCGCCGTGATTCAGATTGCGCATGGACGATTCGACCATGGCTGTGGCGAGAGCGATGGCGATGCCGCGGTCGGGGACGCCGAGCTCGCGTCCGACCCGGATGATGTGGGCGGCGTGCGCCCTCTGGGTGGAGTCGAGCGCGGCGAATCGCTGCCCGTTCGGCGCGGCCAGCTTGAGCGTCTGACCGGGATAGATGATGCTGCCGTTGCCGAGCCCGTTGGCTGCGAGCAGGTTCGCCACCGTGGTGCCGTACTTCTTCGCGATGGCGAACAGGGTGTCGCCGGCCACCACCGTGTGCGATTTCGCCTTGGTGGGGGAGGAGGTCGAGGCCGGGACGGGCTGCATCGCCGGCGCGGCGCCCACCTTGAGCTTCTGTCCAGGGTGGATGACCGCGGCGGCCCCGAGTCGGTTGGCGGCGACGATGGCGGCCACCGTCGTCTTGTATTTCCGCGCGATCGCGTAGACGGTGTCGCCGCGGACGACGGTGTGCGTCTGTGCGGCCGGACTGGTCGAAGACGCCGGCTTCGGAGCGGGGGTAGGGGTAGTGGCGGAAGCAGCGAGTCGAAGCTTCTGACCCGGGTAGATCACGGATCGCCAGCCGAGCCCGTTCCAGCTCAGCACATCGACGGTGCGCAGCCCGTGCCGCGACGCGATGCTGCTGACCGTGTCGCCCGGCTTGACCGTGTACGACGTGGGTCGCGCTGCCGTCGGTCGCACAGTCGCCGCACTGGCGACGTGCAGGGGAGCGACGGCCGGACGTGGCGTCGAGGCCGGCACCAGGCCGGTCGGCCGTTGCTCCTGAGCCTCTGCGGGGCTGGCGGTGAAGGCCGCGGCGAGCGTTCCTAGCACGGCGGCGGGCATGGTCAGCTGCACTGCGCGAGCGCGCCTGGTCCGAGTGCTCATATCAATCGCTCCCCCTTTTCCGACTCAAGACACGCTGACACGGAAGTAAAGAGTTGTCAACAGAAGTGGCTGGTGTGACAGATGGGAATGAAACGGCGCGGGCGGGCAGGTGTCATAGTTGAGATGTGTCTGAGAACGCCCCTGAACCCACTGCTTGGCTGACGATCCCCGATCTGGTCGAGGTCCTCGGCGAGACGCCGGGGCGCGTGCGCCGCCTGCTCGATGATCGGCACCTGGTCGGTTCGCGTCGCAGCGGTGCCCTGGCGGTGCCGGCGATCTTCATCGTGGACGGACGGCCGCTGTCATCGCTGCGCGGCACCGTCATCGCGCTGCAGGATGCCGGGTTCACCGACGACGAAGTGATCGACTGGATGCTCGCCGAGGAGGAGTCGCTCGGGCGCACTCCCATCGCCGCACTGCTGGACGGTCACAAGAGCGAGGTCCGTCGCGTCGCGCGCACGCTCGCATGAGCTGCGTCTGACGGTGGCCGACCGCCCTCCGGTGCCGCGTCAGGCTCGGCGGGCCACGGCCGCCGATGCGAGCTCGCGCAGCTGATCGATCGCCGTCCCGCTCAGTGCCGATCCGGTGAGCGCCGTCTCGGCCTGGGCGCTGTAGTCGTCGATCATCTCCTCCACGCGCTCGAGGGCGCCGGTGTCGCGCACGAGCTGTTGCAGCGCGGTGACCTCGGTGGGGGAGAGCCCTGCGTCGCCGATCGCGGCGTCCAGAGTCGCTCGATCAGCGTCGGAGAGGCGACCGCGCGCGATCGCGATGAGCGCAGTGCGCTTACCCTCGCGCAGATCGTCGCCGGCCGGCTTGCCTGTCACCGCGGGGTCGCCGAAGACTCCGAGGACATCGTCGCGCAGCTGAAAAGCCATGCCGACCGGGTGCCCGAACCCGCGCAGTGCAGCCAGAGTCGCCGGGTCGGCGCCGGCGAGCGACGCGCCGAGCACCAGCGGCTGCTCGACGCTGTATCTGGCGGACTTGAAAGAGGCGACCCGCAGCGCGCGGTCGAGCAGCGTGTCCGCCGGGGCCGTGCTCCACGCGGACTCCTCGGTGATGTCGAGCATCTGCCCCACGGTCACGTCGCGCCGCATCCGGGCGTATTCCTCACGTGTCATGGCGGCGTGGGGATGCTCCGCGAGCGCCGCCTCGAGCATGTCGTCGCTCCAGGCCACCAGCAGGTCGCCGAGCAGCACCGCCGAGGATCGGCCGAACGACTCCGCATCCCCCTGCCACCCGGCATCGCGGTGAAGCGACTCCAGCGCCCTGTGCGCGGCGGGGCGTCCTCGGCGGGTGTCCGAATTGTCGATCAGGTCGTCGTGCACGAGCGCGGCGGACTGGAAGACCTCGAGAGCCGCGCCGAGTCCCCAGAGGGCGTCGGTGCCGTGCTCCGGTCCTCCGGCGGCGAGCCAGCCGGCGTGGCAGAACCGTGCCCGCAGACGCTTGCCTCCGTGCAGAGTGGCTGCCGCCGCGTCGAGGAACAGGGTGGCGTCTGGGCCGTACTCCGTGCTGCCGTCGAGGATTCGGGCGATGAAGACGTCGAGGCGGGCGGCGACGGCGTCTGCCACGTGTGAAGAGGGCACGATTCTCAGCCTAGATGCAGGAACCTGAGGGTGATCGGCTAGCCGCCCGCCCTCCCGCGAGAGTAGACTGGATTGACCGACCATAGGGGGATGGAAATGCCTCTTTCCGAACAGGAGCAGCGACTGCTCGACGAGATGGAACGCCATCTCCTCAAGAATGATGCCGACGTGGTGACGGCACCGTCAGGTGACCGCGCGCTGAGCTACCGGAATCTCGTGTACGGAGCCCTCCTGCTGCTGGTCGGCATCGGCGGGCTCATCGCCGCCGTCGCGTCCGGGGGTCAGATCGGCCCCGTCTGGAGCATCGTGATCGGCGTCGTCGCCTTCCTCGCCATGCTGGGTGGCGCGATGCTCGCCTTCACTCCGGTGCGCCGCGACCCGGGGGCAGCCCCCAGATCCGCGAATCGCACTCCGCGCTCACGAGACGCCTCTTTCATGGATCGCATGAACGACCGATGGGACCGGCGCCAGGAAGAGCGCTGACACAGCCGTCGGCTGAACTCTCGAACCCGGATGCACAGCATCCGGGTTCGCTTTTTCGTTAACCCCCTTCGCCGGCTGTATCCTCCACTTCTCCTCCACCAGCCTCCACCTGCCCTCCACCCCCGTGATTCCGCGAGATCACGGGGGTTCTGCGTCTTCCGAAGCTGACGATCGGCTCGGAGACGCACAAATGAGCGTAGGAAAGTGGAGGGAAGTGGAGTAAAGTGGTGCGCACCTCGAGTTGGCCGGAACGAATGGGGGTGATGGCCGATGTTGCTGGGGACGCATACTCCGAAGCTGGACGACAAGGGGAGGGTCATCCTCCCCGCGAAGTTCCGCGAGGATCTCGCCGGCGGCATCGTGGTCACTCGCGGCCAGGAGCGCTGTCTCTACGTGTTCAGCACGGCTGAGTTCGAGGCGATGCACGACCGCATCCGCCAGGCGCCCCTGAGCAACAAGCAGGCCCGTGACTTCCTGCGGCTGTTCCTCTCCGGCGCCAGCGCCGAGATGCCCGACAGCCAGAACCGGATCACGATTCCCGGGCACCTGCGTCAGTACGCCGGTCTCGAGAAGGAGCTGGTCGTCACAGGAGTCGGCGCCCACGCCGAGATCTGGGATGCGTCCGCATGGAACGCATATCTGGAGAGCAATGAGTCCACGTACGCAGATCTGGAGCAGGAGGTGATTCCCGGATTGTTCTGACCACGGCTGTGATGCCTCGCCGCTCCGCCCCGACACACTTCCCCGGTGCCGGGTCGAGCGGAGAGGAATCAGAGCCGGCGGTCACGGGAAGAAGATCATGAACCTCCGCGACATCCACACCCCCGTCCTGCTCGATCGCTGTATCGAGCTGCTGGCGCCTGCGCTCGAGCACGACGGCGCCGTGCTCGTCGACGCCACGCTCGGTATGGGCGGGCACTCCGAAGCCTTCCTCGAGCGTTTCCCGGCGATCCGGCTCATCGGACTCGATCGCGACACCGATGCGCTGCGCATCGCGGGGGAGAGGCTGGCACCCTTCGGTGACCGGGTCACCCTGGTGCACACCGTCTACGACGAGATCGGACTGCATGCTCAGGGCGCCTCGGCGATCCTGTTCGATCTCGGCGTCTCGTCGCTGCAGCTCGATGAGGCCGACCGCGGTTTCGCGTACTCCAAGGACGCTCCGCTGGACATGCGGATGGACCAGACCAAGGGCACGACGGCTGCGCAGATCCTGGCCGAGTACAGCGAAGGACAGCTGCGCCGCATCTTCGAGCGCTACGGCGAGGAGAAGCTGGCGGGACGATACGCGCGGTTCATCGTCGAAGCGCGCGCGAAGAGCCCCCTGGTGCGCTCCGGCGAACTGGTGGATCTGCTCGTCGCGGCCACCCCGGCGGCCGTCCAGCGAGCAGGGCACCCGGCCAAGAGGGTGTTCCAGGCCCTGCGCATCGAGGTCAACTCCGAGCTCAACGTGCTCGCCGACGCGATCCCGTCCGCGATGGACGCCTTGGCCGTCGGCGGCCGCATCGCCGTGATGTCGTATCAGTCGCTCGAGGACCGGTTGATCAAGCAGGCCTTCGCAGCCGCCTCCGCCTCGACCGCTCCGGCGGGACTTCCGGTCGAGCTGCCCGAGCACGCTCCACGGTTCAAGGTGCTCACCAAGGGCGCCGAACTGGCGAGCGATGAGGAGAAGGCGCGCAACCCCCGGGCGATCCCGGTGCGGCTCCGCGCCGCCGAGAAGCTGAGGGAGACGACATGAGCGCCGATGCTGCCCGCGTCCACCCTCGTTCTGAGCCTCGCAGGGCGACCGCGCCGCGGCTGCGCCCTGTCGCCGCACCGGCGACCAGACGCCGGCCCAAACTGGCCTACGCCGCACTCGCGGTGGGCGGCGCGCTGGCGATCGGCGCCGCTCAGATGGCGGTCTCACTCGCGTCCACGCAGGACTCCTTCGTGCTGCGAGATCTCACCGCCCAGCACCGCGAGCTCACGCTGCAGAAGCAGGCGCTGAACGACGAGCTGGTCGCCCTCAGCTCGCCGCAGTCGCTGGCTGTGAAGGCCGACGGCCTCGGGCTCGTGGTGGCCGGTCCCGCCTCGTACCTGCGTCTCAGCGACGGCTCGGTGCTCGGCGCCGGCCGGGGCGCCGACTGGACATCGACGGTGAACCCGAACGGTGCCGCCTCCGTCGGCAACGCCCTGCTCGTCCCGCCGTCGTCCGCCACGGACGACGAGGCCAGGGACTCCACCGCTCAGGACAATCCGTCCCCCGCACTGCCGCCCGCCGTCACCGACGGACTGCCCTCGCCCACGACGCACTGACACCGGAACGGAGACCGCCGATGACCACACGAGCAACACGCGGGCCGCGGCGGCGCACGGTCGTCGCACTGGCCGTCATCCTCGCGGTGCTGTCGGCGTTCATCGTCCGCCTGGTCGACATCCAGGTGGTGCGCGCCGACGAGCACGTCGCAGATTCCCTGAAGGTCGGAAACCTCGGCACGACCCGCACGATCGCCGGTGCGCGCGGCGAGATCGTCGACACCGACGGCACAGTGCTCGCATCCAGCACGTTCGTCTACGACGCGCAGCTCTCGCCGGCCGTCATCACTGAGCTCGAGAACGGCAAGAAACCGCCGAAGCTGCCGTGGGCCGAGGCGAGCGAGCGGATCGCCGAGATCATCGGCAGGAGCGGCGACGAGGTGCGCGGGATGGTCGCCGAGAGGCTGGCCGAGGACCCGAACTCGCAGTACCTGGAGCTCGCGAAGGGCCTCTCCACAGAGCAGTATCTCGAACTGCGCGACCTGGGGCTCGGATCGTATCTGGCCATGTATGCGCGTTCCGTGCGCGTGTACCCCAACGGCGCGGTCGCCGGCAACATGCTCGGCTTCCTCAACGGCGAGGGCAAGGCCCAGTACGGTGTCGAGGAGACCGAGAAGCAGTGCCTGGCACCGCAGAACGGCGAGGAGACCTTCCTCATCGGCAAGACGGGCAACAAGATCCCCGGCAGCGAGCGGGTGACGCCAGCCGTCGACGGCGGCAGCGTGCAGCTCACGATCGACAGCGACCTGAACTGGTACCTGCAGCAGGTGATCGCCGAGGAGGCGAAGAAGCAGGGCGCGCTGGGCGGCTCGATCACGGTCGTCGAAGTCGAGACCGGGAAGATCCGCGCAGCAGCGGAGTACCCCGCGCTGGACCCGAACGACATCAACGCGGTGGCACCGAAGTACTGGACTTCCAGGATCTTCTCGGACGCCTATGAGCCCGGTTCCACGTTCAAGCCCATCACCGCGGCGTCGGTCATCGATCAGGGCAAGGCGACCCCGCTGTCGCATGTCACGGCCCCCTCCAGAGAGAACTTCCCGAACGGCGCGGTGATCAACGACCCCTTCCGTCACCCGATCTACGAGTACACGCTCACCGGTGCGCTGATCGACTCGTCCAACGTGTCGATGTCCAAGTTCGGCTCGCTGGTCACTGCGCAGAGCCGATACGAGTACCTGCAGAAGTTCGGCGTCGGTCAGCGCACCCCGGTGGGGCTGAACGGCGAAGCGCGCGGCATCCTGCATCCCGCCTCGGAGTGGGACAGCCAGTCGCTGTACACGACGACGTTCGGTCAGCACTTCACTGTGACACCGGCGCAGATCGCCGGGGCGTACCAGGCCATCGCGAACGGCGGGAAGAAGGTCGAGCTGTCGCTCGTCGAGTCGTGCACCTCGGCCGACGGCACCGTCGTCGACGCCGAGAAGCCGGCCACCGAGCAGATCATCTCCGAGAAGACCGCCGCCGATGTGCGCCGCATGCTCGAGAACGTCGCCGTGCAGGGCGGGAACGCGAAGTCGATCGAGGTGCCCGGTTACCGCATCGGCGCGAAGACCGGTACCGCACAGAAGGAGAACGGCAAGGGCGGGTACAAGCAGGGCGTGTACTTCACGAACATGGTCGGCATCGCGCCCATCGAAGACCCGAAGTACGTCGTCGTGGTCACCCTGGACGAGCCGACTAGAATCAGATCTTCAGCCGCGACAGCCAGCGCCTTCCAGAAGGCGATGACCCAGGTGATGAAGACCTACAGCGTCGCGCCCTCCTCGCAGCCCATGGACACGCTGCTTCCCAAATTCGACTAGCGCCGGCCATCCGCCGCGCATGGAGATGCCACATGATCGCCCTGTCCCTCGCAGAGATCGCCGACATCCTCGGCGGTGAGCTGCGCCTCGCCGGCGCCGACACCCCGCAGACCGTCGTGGACGGCGTGGTCGACACCGACTCGCGTGTCATGGAACCGGGCGCGATCTTCGTCGCCAAGCCGGGGGAGAGCACCGACGGTCACCGGTACGTCTCCGCAGCAGTCGACGCCGGCGCGGTGCTCGCGATCGTGGAGCGGCCGGTCGTCGCCGAGGTCTCTCAGGTCGTGGTCGCCTCTGCGGTGCAGGCTCTGGCCGACCTCGCTCGCGCCGTGGTGGCCCGGGTTCGCGCGGCCGGCGCTCTGCGGATCGTCGGCATCACGGGTTCCAACGGCAAGACCACGACGAAGAACTTCCTCGCCCGCATCCTCTCCGAGGAGGGCGAGACGGTCGCCCCCATCAGGTCGTACAACAACGAAGTCGGCGCTCCGCTCACGATGGTGCGCGTCACGGCCGACACCCGGTACCTCGTCTGCGAGTTCGGCGCGGCAGGCCCTGGCAGCATCGCCGCCCTCGCCGGTCTCGTGGAGCCCGACGTCGCCGTGGTGCTGATGGTCGGCATGGCGCACGCCGGCGGATTCGGCGGCATCGAGCAGACGGCGAAGGCCAAGTCGGAGCTCGTGCAGTCAGCACGGCTCGGCGGAACGGCCGTGCTGAACGCCGACGACCCGCGGGTCTGGGCGATGCGGGAGATCGCAGCCGAGCGCCGCATGGACGTCGTGACGTTCGGGCAGGGGACTGCGGCGGACATCCGCGCAGAGCAGATCGAGGTCACGGCATCCGGAACGTCCTGCACCGTCGTCGCGGGCGGCCGGCGCACCCCGTTGCACCTGAAGGTGCTCGGGGCGCATCACGTCGGCAACGCGCTGGCCGCCATCGCGTCCGCAGGCGTGCTCGGCGTGCCGGCGGAAGCCGCCGTCGCACGGCTCGAGACCGTCGAGATCGCCGAGCGGTGGCGGATGCAGCCCCTCGGCGGCGATCGCGTGCGCATCATCAACGACGCCTACAACGCCAGCCCCGACTCGATGGCCGCGGCGTTGCGCACGCTCGCACAGATCACAGGGCCGGGGGAGCGCACCGTCGCCGTGCTCGGCGCGATGAGCGAGCTCGGGGATGCCGCAGGCGAGGAGCACGACCGGATCGGACTGCTGGCGGTGCGGTTGAACATCCAGCGCATCGTCGTGGTCGGGCCCGAGGCGCGCCGGCTCTATCTCGCCGTCGTCGGCGAGGGCTCCTGGGACGGTGAGGCCGTGCACCTGCCCGACCAGGACGCCGCCTTCGAGTATCTGCGCGGCGAGCTGCGCGACGGTGATCGCGTGCTCGTGAAGTCATCCAACTCCGTTGGGCTCCGGCATCTCGGCGATCGTCTGGGAGAATCGTTCTCGTGAGGTCTCTGCTTATGGCGACGGCGATTTCGCTCGCCTTCTCCCTCTTCCTGACCCCGGTGTTCCTGAAGGTCTTCCGCAGGATCGGCTGGGGGCAGGTCATCCGCACCCCCGAAGACATCGCGAACCCCAGTCACGGGGCCAAGCGCGGCACCCCCACGATGGGCGGCCTGATCTTCATCGTCGGCACGGTGGTCGGCTATTTCGCGGGGGTCCTGTTCGGCGGCAGCACGCCGGCGCTGTCGGCGATCCTGGTGCTGTGGCTGATGGTCGGGTTCGGCGTCGTCGGATTCATCGACGACTACATGAAGGTACGCAGCCAGCGCAGCCTTGGCCTCTCGGGCTGGCGCAAGATCGTCGGCCAGCTGCTCGTGCTCATCCCGTTCGGCGTCGTGGCGCTGAACTTCCCGAACTCGCTCGGCCAGTACCCCGCGAGTGGGCACGTGTCCCTCTTCCGCGACATCTCCTGGCTCAACCTGTTCGCCTTCGGCGCCGTGCTCGGGTGGATCCTGTACCTGATCTGGATCTCGATCATCGGCGTCGCCACGTCGAACAGCGTCAACCTCACGGACGGCCTCGACGGTCTCGCGGCCGGCGCAGGAGTGTTCGTGGTGGGCTCGTACGGGCTGATCGCCTTCTGGCAGTTCAAGCAGTCGTGCGTCGGCGAGGGCATGGGTCTCGCAGGATGCTACGAGGTGCGCGAGCCACTGAACCTCGCCACGGTCGCCGCAGCGTTCGCGGGAGGACTGATCGGGTTCCTGTGGTGGAACGCGCCCAAGGCCAAGGTGTTCATGGGCGATGTGGGCTCGATGGCCATCGGTGGGGTCATCACCGCGATGGCGATCCTGACCCGCACCGAGCTGCTGCTGCTGGTCATCGCCGGAATCTTCGTGATCTCCTCCGGCTCTGTGATCCTGCAGCGGCTGTACTTCAAGATCACCCGCGGCAAGCGCCTGTTCCTGATGAGCCCCTTCCACCATCATCTCGAGATGCGCGGGTGGCAGGAGGTCACGATAGTGGTGCGCCTGTGGATCATCGCGGGTCTGCTCGCCGCATCCGCCGTCGGACTGTTCTACGTGGACTGGTTCGCCCAGGCCTCCCTGGGATGACGCCATGACTTCTGCACGTATCGACGGCCTCACGAGCTGGCACTCGGACTGGAGCGGCCTGCGCGTCGCCGTCCTCGGACTCTCGGTCACCGGCTTCTCGGTCGCCGACACGCTCACCGAACTCGGAGCCGAGGTCCTGGTGCTGTCCGAGGGGGCGAGCGAAGAGCATTCTCGTCTGGTACCGGTCATCGGAGCGCGACTCGAGCTCGGCCCGCTCGACCGGGTGCCGTCGTCCTTGAGCGAGTTCGCGCCCGAGGTCATCGTCGCTTCCCCCGGCTTCTCGCCCTCGCATCCCGTGATCCGCTGGGCGGATGAGAGCGGGATCCCGCTGTGGGGCGATGTGGAGCTCGCCTGGCGCGTGCGCGACAAGGTGCTGCGCGCCGACGGCACCCCCGCCGAGTGGGTGCTGATCACCGGGACCAACGGCAAGACGACGACGACCCAGCTCACCGCCACGCTGCTCGCCGCGGGTGGACTGCGCGCAGCGCCCTGCGGCAACATCGGCGTGCCGGTGCTCGACGCGGTGCGCGACCCCGCCGGGTTCGACGTGCTCGTCGTCGAGCTCTCGAGCCACCAGCTCTGGTACATCGGCCGCTCGGATGCCGCCGGTGAGCTCGTGCCGTACGCGGCCACCTGCCTCAACCTCGCCGACGACCACCTGGTGTGGCACGGAAGCGCCCAGGCCTATCGTGACGCGAAGGCGCTGGTGTACCGGAACACCAAGATCGCGTGCGTCTACAACAAGTCCGACGAGGCGACACTGCGCATGGTCGAAGAGGCCGACGTCACAGAGGGCGCACGCGCCATCGGCTTCGACCTCGGCACACCGGGGCCCAGCGACCTCGGGATCGTCGACGGCATCCTCGTCGATCGCGCCTTCCACGCCGAGCGCCGCAACAGCGCGCTCGAGCTGACCACGATCGACGAGCTGCGGTCCGCAGGGCTCGCCGCCCCCCACATCGTGCAGAACATCCTGGCCGCATCCGCACTCGCGCGCTCGCTCGGCGTCGAGCCGGCCGCCATCCACGATGCGCTGCAGGATTTCCGGCTCGACGCCCACCGCATCCAGGTCGTCGCCGAGCACGCCGGCATCCTGTGGGTCGACGATTCCAAGGCGACCAACCCGCACGCCGCCGCCTCATCGCTGCAGGCCCATCCCGGGGCGGTCTGGGTAGTCGGCGGTGATCTCAAGGGCGTCGACCTCGGCGAGCTGGTCGCCGGCGCCGGCGGCACGGCATCCGCAGCGATCGTGATCGGCGTGGAACGCGAACCCGTGCTCTCGGCATTCCGGCGACACGCGCCGCAGGTGCCCGTCTTCGAGGCCGTCCCTGGCGACACTGGAGGGGTCATGGACCGTGTCGTGGAACTCGCGACGGGGATCGTCGACGGTACGGGGACGGTGCTGCTGGCCCCCGCCGCCGCATCCTTCGACCAGTTCACCAGCTACGCGGACCGGGGCGAGCGCTTCGCCCAGGCGGTGCGCGACTGGATCGAGCGGGCCGGATCGTAACGTGGGGAGGGGCCGATGACTCAGACGGCTCACCCGCCGCGTGCTGACCGCTCCTCCCGCCCCGAGGGCAGCGGCCTCGCCGCGCGCGTCTCACTGGGGCGACTGTTCGCGGTGCCGTCCACCGAGTTCGTGCTGATCGCCTCGACCGCGGTCGTGCTCACGCTTTTCGGCATCGTGATGGTGCTGTCGGCGACCAGCGCAGACCCCGCCGGTCCTTTCGAGGGTGCCCTGCGACAGGGCATGTTCGCTGTGATCGGCATCCCGATGATGCTGCTGATGAGCCGCCTTCCCATTCGCTTCCTGCGCCGCATCGCCTGGCCCGCGTTGATCCTCGCCGTGGCGTTCCAGCTGCTCGTCTTCGTGCCGGGACTCGGCGTCTCGTCCTACGGCAACCAGAACTGGGTGAACATCGCCGGGTTCCAGCTGCAGCCCTCTGAGTTCCTCAAGCTCGCCCTCGCGATCTGGATCGCCTTCGTGCTCATGCGCAAGCAGACCCGGCTCGGTATCTGGCATCACGTGTTCATCCCGATCGTGCCCGTGGCCGTTCTCGCGATCGGCACCGTGATCGCCGGCGGTGACCTCGGCACGGCCATGGTGCTCGTGCTCGTCGCGCTCGGCTGCCTGTTCTTCTCCGGCGTGAAGCTGCGGCTGTTCATCCTGCCGCTGATCGGCGGCATCGCAGGCGTGCTCGCGTATGCGCTCTCCAGTGAGAACCGCATGCGACGCATCGTCGCCGCGTTCAACCCCGACGACTGCGACTACTACCGCGAGTGCTTCCAGTCCACGCATGGCATCTGGGGCATGGCGAACGGCGGCATCTTCGGCGTCGGCCTCGGCAATTCGCAGGAGAAGTACGGCTGGCTGCCTGCGGCGGCCAACGACTACATCTTCGCGATCGTCGGCGAAGAACTCGGGTTGATCGGCTGCCTGCTGGTGCTCGTGCTGTTCGGATGCTTCGCGGTCGGGGCCTTCCACATCATCCGCAAGACCGATGACCCCTTCGTGCGCGTCGCCACCGGCGGCATCACGGTCTGGATCGTCGGTCAGGCGCTGTTCAACATCGGGGTCGTGCTGCGCGTGTTCCCCGTCATGGGCGTGCCGCTGCCCTTCATGTCGCAGGGCGGAACGGCCCTGCTGTCGGTGCTGCTGGGCTGCGGCGTGCTGCTCGCCTTCGCCCGCACGCTGCCCGCACCCCAGCCGAAGGCGGTGCGGACCGCATCGCAGGGTAAGGTCGCCGGGTGACCACCTACCTTCTCGCCGGCGGAGGCACCGCCGGTCATGTCAATCCGCTGCTCGCGGTCGCGGATCTGCTCCGCGAGCGCGAGGGCGACTCGGTGCTCGTCCTCGGGACGAAGGAGGGCCTCGAGGCCCGGCTCGTGCCGGAACGCGGGTACGACCTGCTCGTGGTCGACAAGGTTCCGTTCCCCCGCCGGCCGAACGGCGCGGCGATGGCATTCCCCGCTCGATTCGGCAGGGCGGTCTCGCAGGTGCGCGCGTACATCCGCGACCACGACGTGGACGTGGTGGTCGGCTTCGGCGGCTACGCCGCGGCGCCGGCCTACGTCGCAGCGAGCCGCGAGCGGATCCCCTTCGTCGTGCATGAGGCGAATGCGAAGCCGGGGCTCGCGAACGTCCTCGGCGCTCGTCGTGCCGCGGCCGTCGGCGTGGCCTTCGACGGGACGCCGCTGAAGCGAGGCGAAGTGGTGGGAATGCCTCTGCGCCGCGAGGTCGTAGAACTCGACAGGGCGGCCATGAGGGCGCAGGCGGCAGCGGCGTTCGGCCTCGACCCTGCCAAGCCGGTGCTGCTGGTGTTCGGCGGGTCGCTGGGGGCACAGCGACTGAACGAGGCGCTGCGCGACTCGTGGCGCGATGTTCTGGATGCGGGATGGCAGCTGCTGCACGCGACAGGGGAGCGCAGCGATCTGGCCGATCCGGGCGCCGCCGGGTACACGATGCTGCGGTACATCGACCGGATGGACCTCGCCTTCGCGCTGGCCGATCTGATCGTCTCCAGGGCGGGCTCGGCGACGGTGAGCGAGATCAGCGCCCTGGGGATCCCTGCCGTGTACGTCCCGTACGCGGTCGGCAACGGCGAGCAGCGCCTGAACGCCGCATCCGCCGTCTCAGCGGGGGCCGCCGTGCTGCTGGATGATGCGTCCTTCGACGGCGACGCCGTGCGTACGAGCGTGGTGCCGCTGCTTGAAGACCGGGACCGCATCGCGCGAATGGCCGGCGCCGCGCGCCGGGTCGGCACCCGCACCGGCACCGAAAACCTCGTCGCCCTGGTCGACCGCGCACTCGCCGGCACGGCCCGCTGAGCCGCCTTCCCGCCGGACGCCCCATCTAGACTGAGCAGGACATGATCAGACCCGACCTCACCCTCCCGATCCCCGAGACGATCACCTCCGCGCACTTCATCGGCATCGGCGGCTCCGGCATGAGCGGACTGGCTCGAATGTTCTTGGACGCCGGCATCCGCGTGTCCGGTTCGGACCGTGCCGACAGCGACAATCTGCGTGCCCTCGAGGCGGCGGGAGCGACGGTGCACGTGGGCCACGACGCGGCCCACCTCGGCGATGCCGACACCGTCATCCACACCGGGGCGATCTGGCCCGAGAACCCCGAGTTCGTCACCGCGAAGCAGCGGGGTCTGCACGTCATCCACCGTTCGCAGGCCCTGTTCTGGCTGATCGGAGGCCGACGCCTGGTCTCGATAGCCGGCGCGCACGGCAAGACGACGTCCACGGGAATGCTCGTCACCGCGCTGCAGGCGCTCGGGGAGGACCCGAACTTCGTCAACGGGGGAGTGATCGAGCAGCTCGGCGTATCGAGCTCGTCGGGTGCCGACGAGCTGTTCGTGATCGAGGCCGACGAGTCCGACGGCACCTTCCTGCTGTACGAGACCTCGGTCGCGCTGATCACCAATGTCGATCCCGACCATCTGGACTTCTTCGCCTCGGAGGACGCCTTCTACGACGCCTTCGTGCGGTTCGGGAACGAGGCGCGCGAGGCCGTCGTCATCTCCAGCGACGATCCTGGCGCCCAGCGCGTCCACCCCGGTCTCACGCATCCGAACGTCGTGACCTTCGGCCGTGCGGCCGGGGCGGACCTCCGCATCGACGACATCGTCACTGACGGTCCCGTCGCTGCCACTCTCAGCCACGCCGGCGAGTCGGTGCGCATGCAGCTCGCCGTCCCCGGGGCGCACAACGCCGTCAACGCCGCGGGAGCCGTTGCCGTGCTGATCACGCTCGGCCGCGGGCTGGCCGAATCGGTTCGCGCCGTGGAGGGCTTCGCCGGAACGGTGCGTCGCCTGGAACTGCACGGCGCCGAGCGCGGAGTGCAGGTGTACGACGACTACTCGCACCACCCCACCGAAGTGCAGGCGGCACTCGAGGCCATGCGGAGCGTCGCGGGCGGTGGGCGCATCATCGCGATCCAGCAGCCGCACACCTACTCGCGCACTCAGCACATGTATCGCGAGTTCGCCGAGGTGCTGGAGCGCTATGCCGACCACACCGTCATGCTCGACGTCTACGGGGCACGGGAGGATCCCGTGCCCGGCGTGACCGGCGAGCTGGTCAGCGGCGCCTTCACCGACGCCTCGAGGGTGCACTATGTGCCCGACTGGCAGCAGGCCGCGGACTACACCGCTCAGGTTGCGCGCGAAGGCGACTTCGTGATCACCCTCGGCTGCGGGAACGTCTATCAGCTCATCCCGCAGGTGCTCGAGTCCCTCCGGCGCACTGACGAGGTCTGACGTGCGGCGCCCGCCACCGCTTCCCGCATCCGCGGAAGAGCCCGAGGACGTCGGCGGACGCGAGCGTCTACGCGGGCGTCGCGTCCCGACACGCGGGCGGGACGCCGCATCGGATGCCGTGCCCGACGCGGCGCTGACGGACGCCGAGACTCAGCCGCTCGACGGGCTGCGCTCCGCAGCCGCCGCCGGGATCGACGTGCAGCCGGGCTCGTCGAGTGGCCCAGCGGAGCACGTCGACGAGGCATCGGACAGCGCGGCCCCCGCCGGTCAGAGCCTGCGCAGCGCCGACGTGTGGCGGGCCGCTCGCGCGCGCCGCAAGGCCCTGCGCGCCGAGATCCGCCGGTTCACTCAGCGCTCACGCCGGCGCCGGATGGTGCTGTGGGGGTGGATCGGGGCAGTCGTGGTGCTGGTGCTCGGCAGTGTGGTCGCCGCCTACAGCCCGCTGTTCGCGGTGCAGAAGATCACTGTGGCGGGCGTGAAGACGCTCGATGCCGCATCGGTGCAGCAGGCGCTCGCGGGTCAGGTCGGCGCGCCGCTCGCGCTGGTCGATGCCAGCGCGGTGAAAGCCGCCCTCACGGAATTCCCGATGATCGAGTCGTACGCTCTGGAGGCGCGGCCGCCGCACGAGCTGCTGGTGCGCATCGTGGAACGGACCCCGGTCGGCGTGATCGAGTCGGACGCCGGCTACACGCTGGTGGATGCTGCCGGGGTGGTGCTTTCCACGACGCCGGAGCGACCCGAAGGGCAGCCGGTGCTCAAGATCGACACCGGCGTGGAATCGCCCGCGTTCCACAGCGCGGGTCTCGTGATCCGGTCGCTGCCTGCAGAGCTGCGGGCGACCGTCACCGAGGTCAGCGCCGGCTCGGCGGACGACGTGTCCTTCAAGACGAGTGACGGCAAGACCGTGATGTGGGGGAGCGAGCGGAACTCCGTCGAGAAGGCGCTCGTGCTGGTGGAGCTCATCGCCGCGGCACCCGACGCCCGCACCTTCGACGTGTCCTCCCCGAGCGTTCCCGTCGTCGGCTGAGAAACCCGGGCCGGAGATCGACACGACACGCCGTGTCGCTGCGGGCAGGGGCGAGGTCTGCGCCTACCGTCGAACTGGAGAACGCAATACCGGGAAACAGTTTAACCCTCTCGTAGAGGTTTAAGGTTTATCCCACGTCAGGCTCGAATAACGGAGGCCGGCCATGAGCCAGAACCAGAACTACCTCGCCGTGATCAAGGTCGTCGGCGTCGGCGGTGGCGGCGTCAACGCCGTCAACCGCATGATCGAACTCGGGCTCCGCGGAGTGGAGTTCATCGCCGTGAACACCGACGCCCAGGCGCTGCTGATGAGCGACGCCGACGTCAAGCTCGACGTGGGCCGCGAACTCACCCGCGGACTCGGCGCCGGAGCCGACCCCGAGGTCGGGCGCCGCGCGGCCGAAGACCACGCCGAGGAGATCGAACAGGCGCTCACCGGCGCCGACATGGTCTTCGTCACCGCCGGTGAGGGCGGCGGCACCGGCACCGGTGGCGCACCCGTCGTCGCACGGATCGCGAAGTCCATCGGCGCGCTAACCATCGGCGTCGTCACGAAGCCGTTCTCCTTCGAAGGCCGTCGCCGGCAGAGCCAGGCGGAGGCCGGCGTCGCGAAGCTCAAGGAAGAGGTCGACACCCTCATCGTCGTGCCGAACGACCGCTTGCTCGAGATCAGCGACCGCGGCATCTCGATGATCGAGGCGTTCGCGACGGCCGACCAGGTGCTCCTCGCCGGTGTCCAGGGCATCACCGATCTCATCACCACCCCCGGTCTGATCAACCTCGACTTCGCCGACGTCAAATCGGTCATGCAGGGAGCCGGCTCCGCCCTGATGGGGATCGGGTCGGCGCGCGGCGCCGACCGCGCCATCAAAGCAGCCGAGCTCGCAGTCGAGTCGCCTCTGCTGGAGGCATCGATCGAGGGTGCGCACGGCGTGCTGCTGTCGATCCAGGGCGGATCGAACCTCGGCATCTTCGAGATCCACGACGCGGCCGACCTGGTCAAGGAGGCCGCGCACCCCGAGGCGAACATCATCTTCGGTACGGTCATCGACGACACCCTCGGCGACGAGGTGCGCGTGACGGTGATCGCCGCCGGCTTCGACGGCGGCGCACCGTCGACGCGGCTGGAGCCGATGGTCGTCGAGCGCCCGGCCGCCGCGTCTGCGCTCCCCGAGGTGCGCCTGGACGAGGCTGTCGAGGAGCCCGAGGTCGAGGCGCCCAAGCCCGTCTCCTCTGCTCCGGTGGCGACGAGCATCGAGCCGGCCTTCGCCGACGACGACATCGACATCCCCGAGTTCCTGAAGTGACCCTCGCGGCGCGGCTGTCGGCGATCGACCAGAGGATCGCCGACGCCGCGCGCCTGGCCGGACGCGACCCCGGGGAGATCACCCGGATCGTCGTGACGAAGTTCCACCCCGCGCAGCTCGTGCGCGACCTGCACGCGCTCGGGGTGACCGACGTCGGTGAGAACAGGCAGCAGGAGCTCACCGCGAAGCGCGGCGAGCTGCAGGACGTTCCGCTGCACTGGCACTTCATCGGTCAGGCGCAGACGAACAAGGCGGCGGCGATCCGCCGGGCGTCCGACGCGGTCCATTCGGTCGATCGCGTCCGACTGGCAGACGCGCTTCACCGTGCAGCTTCCCACGACGGCGTGCTGGACGTCCTCGTCCAGGTGAACCTCACCGAAGACCCCGGACGCGGCGGAAGCACGACAGCAGACGCCGAGGCTCTCGCCGAGCACGTGCTGGGCCTCGACTCGCTGCGCCTGCGCGGAGTCATGGCGGTGGCACCGCTCGACGAGGAGCCGGCAGCAGCCTTCGCGCGCCTGCATGCGGTCGCTGACCGCATCCGCCAGCTCGCACCCGAGGCGCGCTGGATCTCCGCCGGCATGACCGGTGATTTCGAAGAGGCCATCCAAGCGGGCGCGACACACCTGCGGATCGGATCCGCAATCACAGGACCCCGGCCCGACCGGGGTTAACCTGAACTCCAGACCAGCCCGAAACGTTCGAACCGGAGGACACGATGGGTAACCCGCTGAAGAAGACCATGGTGTATCTCGGCCTCGCCGACGAGGAAGAGGTCTACGAGGAGCAGGCCGCAGCCCAGTCGCCCGCTCGCCCCGTCCGCGAGCGCGACCGTGACCACGACGAGCAGGCTCCCGCGCCCGTCACCCCGCTGCGCCGCCCCACTGCCGTCCGCCAGCCGTCCGCAGGCGCGGTCAACGAGATCCTCACCGTGCACCCGAAGCAGTACCGCGACGCGCAGGTGATCGCAGAGAACTTCCGCGAGGGTGTTCCGGTCATCATCAACCTGTCGCAGATGAGCGATGCCGACGCGCGCCGCCTGATCGACTTCGCGAGCGGTCTCTCGCTCGGCCTGTACGGACGCATCGAGCGCGTGACGAGCAAGGTCTTCCTGCTGTCGCCCGAGAACATCGCCGTATCCGGCCAGGGCGGCATCGCACAGGCGGAATCCGCCACGTTCGACTCCTGACCTTGGGAGTCGTGCTCAGCGTCATCGGCGGCATCATCGAGCTGCTGCTGACGCTTTACGTGCTGGTGCTGATCGCGCGCCTGGTGCTCGATTACATCCCGCTGTTCAACCGGCAGTGGCGTCCCAAGGGTGCCGGCCTGGTCGCGGCCGAGATCGTCTACACCATCACCGATCCTCCGATCCGGTTCTTCCGCAGGATCATCCCTCCGCTGCGCATCGGCACATTCTCGCTCGACTTCGGGTTCGCCCTGACGATGCTCGTGGTGCTCATACTGATGTCGGTCGTGAGGGTGCTCACCTGACAGCTTCCCGGCCCATAGCCTCATCGCGCCGCACAGCCTTGGGGACTATGCTTGGCTCCCAGGCGCGCGCCCCGGGTACGCGTCGAACGAAATACCGCGCCATCTCTACGACTGGCCACCGAACTCATCGAAAGAGGAGCCACCCATGGCACTTACCCCGGATGACGTCGTCCACAAGGAGTTTCAGCACGTCCGATTCAAGGACGGCTTCGACCCGGAGGAGGTCGATGACTACCTCGACGAGATCGTCGTCGAGTGGCGCAAGACCATCGAGGAGAACAACGAGCTGAAGGCGAAGCTCGCGGCTTTCGAGTCGGGCGAGAACGCCCCGGCCGCCGCTCCGATCGCCGCCGCCCCGGTCGCCGCCGCTCCGGCATCCGCCCCGCAGGCCGAGGGCACCGCAGCCACCAGCACTTCCGCGGGCATCATCGAGCTGGCGCAGCGCCTGCACGACGAGCACGTCGCCGAGGGCGAGGCGAAGCGCAAGCAGCTCATCGAGGACGCTGAGGCCGAGGTCGCCCGGATCCGCACCGAGGCCGAGGCGAAGCAGCGCGAGGAGTCCGCACGCCTCGAGCGCGAGCGCAACACCCTCGAGGGTCGCATCACCGAGCTGCGCGAGTTCGAGCGTGACTACCGCGGCAAGCTGCGCGCCCTCATCGAGGGCCAGCTGCGCGATCTCGACCAGAAGGCGTCGTCGTCGGAGTCGACGCCGGTCTCCGCCATCGGCCTGTAGGTCTGAATGGCAGGGCGTCGTCCCCTTCGTCGGTCGGCGGCCGGAGCGATCGTCGCGTCTCTCGCGGTGATCGTCCTGGCCGCCGATCAGTTTGTGAAGCACCTCACCATCGAGAACCTTCCGCTGCATGAGTCGGTTCCGGTGCTGGGGGAGTTCCTTCAGCTGTACTACGTGCGCAATTCCGGCGCGGCGTTCTCGATCGGGTCCAGCATGACCTGGATCTTCACGATCGCCCTCGCGGTCGTGACGGGCGTCATCATCTGGAAGACGTTCGAGGTGCGGTCTCGTCTGTGGAGCGTCGTACTCGGCTGCCTGCTCGGCGGAGTTCTGGGCAACCTCACCGACCGGCTCCTCCGCGAACCCGGTTTCGCGGTCGGGCACGTGGTCGACATGATCTCCATGCCGTGGATGATGCCGGCGATCTTCAACGTGGCCGACATCTTCATCGTCACCGGGATGATCGCCGTGGCCCTGCTCGTCGTCATGGGGCTGCGCCTGGACGGCACGCGCGAACGCGACGCCGTGAAGGCCGAGCCGGCGGATGCCGTCGAGTCGCCCGCGGCGGCGAGCGAGAGCTGAGCGTGGAGTCGCGCAGCCTGCCCGTCCCCGACGGGCTGGACGGCACCAGGGTGGACGCGGCGCTGGCCAAGATGCTCGGCTTCTCGCGCACCTTCGCCGCCGAGGTCGCCGAAGCCGGCGGCGTGAGTCTGGACGGCGTGACGATCGGCAAGTCCGACCGGCTGCGCGCCGGCGGCTGGCTCGATGTGAGCTGGCAGCCCAGGGACGAACCGCGGATCGTGCCGATCGCGGTGCCCGAACTCGGGATCGTGCACGATGACGATGACATCGTCGTGGTGGACAAGCCGACCGGCGTCGCGGCGCATCCGTCGCTCGGCTGGGAGGGTCCGACGGTCGTCGGCGCCCTCGCGGCAGCCGGATTCCGGGTCGCGACCAGCGGAGCACCCGAGAGACAGGGCGTCGTGCACCGGCTCGACGTCGGCACCAGCGGCCTGATGGTGGTGGCCAAGACCGAAACGGCGTACACCGCGCTCAAGCGGGCGTTCAAGGAGCGCACGGTCGAGAAGGTCTACCACGCCGTCGTGCAGGGCCACCCTGATCCACTCGCGGGCACGATCGACGCACCGATCGGACGGCATCCGCACCACCAGTGGAAGTTCGCCGTCATCCCGGACGGCAAGCCTTCCGTGACCCACTACGAGACGCTCGAGGCGTTCCCGGGGGCCTCGCTCCTCGAGATCCATCTGGAGACCGGTCGCACGCATCAGATCCGCGTGCACATGGCCGCACACCGGCATCCTTGTGTCGGTGATCCGCTGTACGGCGCCGACCCGACCCTGTCGGCGAGGCTGGGGCTGACACGGCAGTGGCTGCACGCGCACCGGCTCGCGTTCGCGCACCCTGCGACGGGCGAATGGGTGCAGTTCGCCTCGCCGTACCCCGACGACTTCCAGCACGCCCTCGCGGTGCTCGACCCCGGACGCTGAATCCCGCGCGGGCGGGGCCCGCGCCGCGGATGTCGGATGCCGATGGCAGACTCGCACCATGAGCATCGTGGTGCGAGCAGCGACGGAGTTCGACGATGTCGCGACGCTGGTCGGGCCGAAGAAGCCGGCGTCCAACGTGTGCTTCTGCCTGAGCTACCGGATCGGAAGCAAGGAGAACGTCGCGCTGCGCGGCGAGGCGCGGGCCGCGCGGGTGCGTGAGCTGTGCGATCACGATCCGCCGCCCGGCGTCATCGCCTATCTCGATGACGAGCCCGTCGGCTGGGCGGCCCTGCATCCCCGCCGCGACACGAGCTTCGCCCGCAACCGCCTGATCCCGCACGTCGACGACCTCGACGTCTGGGCGCTGTGGTGCTTCCGCGTGCGGCCCGGGTACCGGAAGCAGGGCGTGATGCACGCGCTCATCGCGGGCGCGGTCGACTACGCGCGCGAACGCGGGGCGCCGGCGATCGAGGGCTATCCCGTCGACAACCGCGGCGAGAAGGTCAATCAGACGATGGCGTACGTCGGTACCCGCGCGCTCTTCGAGAGCGCGGGATTCCACAAGGCGGCTGACACCGGATCGGTGCTCGACGGGCACCCCCGGTTGCTGATGCGACTGGACCTGAGGATCAGCGCTTGACCCGGCCGCCACGGAAGTGCGCGGGGTCGTCCTCGGCCATGGCCAGGGCGATCTTGCGCACATGGGCGTCGTCGACGTCGCCCATGGCGGCAAGATCGTAGAAGCCGACCTCAGTGAGCTCTCCGTCCGCGGGGTGGGGCTCTCCCGATACCCATGTGCAGCGGAAGACGATGTCGAGGTAGTCGACATGGTCGCCGTTAGGGTAAGTGACGCGGGGGAGCTGCTGCACCAGGGCGAGCCGGTCAACCGACACGACGACGCCGGCCTCCTCGAGGCACTCACGTGCCGCTGCATCCGCAGGCTCTTCGCCGGGTTCGACGATCCCGGCGATCGTCTGCCACATACCGTTGTCGGCGCGCTTGCCGAGAAGCACCTTCTCATCCCGGAACACGACGGCCGTCGCGCCTATGAGGGAGAGCGGGTCGTGTCCGACACGCTCGCGGAGGGCGAGTACGAACTCAGGAGTGGCCATGCTCCTCAGCGTATCGGCGGCTGATAGGAAGAACACGTGAACCGGAAGCGCCGTCGGAGGCAATACCCAGTGTGAGCACAGACAGCGAGATCATCCAGCGGTCGATCGATGAGCCTGAGGCGTTCTCCGGCATCTTCGAGCGACACGTCCGTCCCGTCGGCGGCTACATCCGCCGACGGGTGGGCGCGGATGCCGTCGACGACGCGCTGAGTGAGACGTTCCTCGTGGCGTTCCGGCGACGTGCGTCGTTCGACGGCAGCGTCGTCTCGGCGCTGCCGTGGCTGCTCGGCATCGCGACACGGGTGGTCAAGCGCCACCGTGCGGATGAAGCGAGGCAGTGGCGGTCGTTCGAGGCGGTTTCGGCTGCAGCGCAGGTGGGGGAGAACGGCCACGGCGCGGTGGATGAACGAATGGACGCGGATAACGCCATCCGAGCTCTGGCGCCCCGCATCGCCGCGCTGTCGCCGCGAGATCGCGACACCCTGCTGCTGTATGCGTGGGGCGACCTGACCTATGAGCAGATCGCTCTCGCTCTGGGCGTGCCTGTGGGGACCGTGAGGTCCCGGCTGAATCGTGTACGCCGGAAGCTCGCGCCCCCGGGTTCGCGTTCCGCAGCCCGGCTGACCTGGATGGCGAAGGAGAACAGCGATGTCGCTTATGGAACGCGTGCGTGAGATCGGCGCTGAGGGCGAGCATGTCGAAGAGCGCACAGTGGCAGCTGCAAGGGGCGAGTTGATGCGTGAGATCGCGCGGAGCAAGCCCCTGCGAAAGCGTCGCTCGACGGTGCGATGGGCAGGGATCGGCATCGGCGGTCTGGTCGCCGGTACCGCAGTGACGGCGATCGTGGTGGGAACTGTGCTCGCGCCGAGCGAGGCTCCGAGTGCATCGGCTGCAGAAGTGCTGGAGAACGCCGCGGAGGTGACAATCCGAGCCGGTGACCTCGCCGTGCCGGCCGGCGAATACCTTCTGATCCGGTCCGTCTCGGAGAGCGTCCGATATTGGGACGTCGACATGCCGGCGGCCGACGGCGAGGAATGGGTCCGGTTCAACAACGGGAGCCGCGCTGATGCGGAGGCCGCGCTGCTGACCCGAACGGTCGCATCGCTGTACGTTCCAGCGGACCGCACGGGCGAGTGGGTGAAGGTGAACGAGCCGTCCGAGACGGTCAAGGCCCTCGGCGATCGTGCCGAGGAGGCGATGGCGGACGCCGAGGTCCACCTCGATCAACCTGAATCCGACGCCCCGGAAACGCTGCGAGTCGCCGCGGGCACGTACGAGCATGCGGACGGACAGGACGGTGAGGGCACCGTGACCGACTATCTCGACGGCCGGCGTTTCTGGGATGAAATGCCCTCCACCGACCCGCGCGAACTGCTCGACTGGATGCGCGACCGAGTGGGGGAGCCTAGGGGAAGCATCGCCTCGGACAGCTCGATCGTGGAGACCCTGGTCGACGACCCGTCCCTCCCGCTGGCGCCGCCTGACGTGCGAGCGGCGGTGCTACGGACGCTGGCGCTGCTCGACGGCTCCAGGGTCCTGGCGGTCGACGGCGACGTGACGACGATCAGATTCGAATGGTCGACCGAATGGTGGACGGCATGGAGGGACATCGAAGTCGACACGGAGCGCGGGCTCATCGTGGGAGTGACCGACTCCGGCGCGGTCACCGAGGATCAGTCCACCATCGACGGTCTCCCGAACTGGCAGACCCGTACGAGTCACCAGGTCTCAGTGGTGCAGTCGGCCCCCTGACCCCGTCCGCAGTACCGGCCCCGGCATCGGAGTCGGGGCCGGTACTGTCTGAGCCCGAACGTAGACTCGAAGCATGGCCTCCGACTCCTTCGTGCACCTCCACGTCCACAGCGAGTACTCCATGCTGGACGGTGCGGCGAAGATCGCGGCGATGACTCAGGCGGCGGCCGATTACGGCATGCCGGCCATCGCTGTGACCGATCACGGCAACACGTTCGCGGCCTTCGAGTTCTACAACGCGGCCAACGCCGCCGGTGTGAAGCCGATCATCGGCCTCGAGGCCTACGTGACGCCCGGAACGCACCGCAGCGACAAGTCGCGGGTTGCATGGGGATCGCCGGACCAGAAGAGCGACGACGTCTCGGGCTCCGGTGCGTACACCCACATGACGATGTGGAGTCAGAGCACAGAGGGCATGCACAACCTGTTCCGGTTGAGCTCCCTCTCCAGCATCGAGGGCTACTACTTCAAGCCGCGCATGGACCGCGAGCTGTTGCAGACCTACGGCAAGGGACTGATCGCGACCACCGGCTGCCCGTCCGGCGAGGTGCAGACGCGCCTGCGACTGGGCCAGTACGACGCTGCGAGAGCGGCGGCCGCCGAGTTCCAGGACATCTTCGGCAAGGAGAACTACTTCGCCGAGATCATGGATCACGGGCTTTCCATCGAACGCCGGGTGATGACCGATCTGCTGCGGCTCGCCAAGGACCTGAACATCCCGCTGGTCGCGACGAACGACTCCCATTACACGCACCAGCACGAGGCGGACGCCCACGAGGCGCTGCTGTGCGTGCAATCCGGCTCGACGATGGACGACCCGAACCGCTTCAAGTTCGACGGCGACGGGTACTACATCAAGACCGCACAGGAGATGCGTCAGCTCTTCCGCGATCACCCCGAGGCCTGCGACAACACGCTGCTGATCGCGGAGCGCTGCGAGGTCGAGTTCGACACCAAGGCCAACTACATGCCGCGCTTCCCCGTGCCCGACGGGGAGACCGAGGACAGTTGGCTGGTCAAGGAGGTCGAGAAAGGCCTGCACTACCGCTACCCGAACGGCATCCCCGACAGGGTGCGCAAGCAGGCCGAGTACGAGGTCGGCATCATCCTGCAGATGGGCTTCCCCGGCTACTTCCTGGTCGTCGCCGACTTCATCAACTGGGCCAAGGACAACGGCATCCGCGTCGGGCCCGGCCGCGGCTCCGGCGCCGGCTCGATGGTCGCCTACGCCATGAGGATCACCGACCTCGACCCGCTCGAGCACGGGCTCATCTTCGAGCGCTTCCTGAACCCGGACCGCGTCTCGATGCCCGACTTCGACGTCGATTTCGACGACCGCCGCCGTGGCGAGGTGATCGAATACGTCACCGAGAAGTACGGCTCCGAACGTGTCGCCCAGATCGTCACGTACGGCACCATCAAGTCCAAGCAGGCGCTGAAGGACGCCGGGCGAGTGCTCGGCTTCCCGTTCAGCATGGGCGATCGCCTCACGAAGGCGATGCCTCCGGCGGTGATGGGCAAGGACATGCCGCTGAGCGGTATGTACGACTCGGCCCATCCGCGCTACAAGGAGGCCAGCGAGTTCCGGGCGTTGATAGACACCGACCCCGAGGCGAAGACGGTGTTCGACCGAGCGCTCGGACTCGAGGGTCTGAAGCGCCAGTGGGGCGTGCACGCCGCTGGTGTGATCATGTCGTCGCACCCGCTGCTCGACATCATCCCCATCATGAAGCGCGAGCAGGACGGCCAGATCGTCACGCAGTTCGACTATCCGTCCTGCGAGTCCCTCGGCCTGATCAAGATGGACTTCCTGGGGCTGCGCAACCTCACGATCATCTCCGACGCACTCGACAACATCCGCATGAACAGGGGAGAGGAACTCGATCTCGAACACCTCGGGCTCGACGACCGCGCCGTCTACGACCTGCTCGCCCGAGGCGACACGCTCGGGGTGTTCCAGCTCGACAGCCCGCCGCTGCGATCGCTCATGCGTCTGATGAAGCCCGACAACTTCGGCGACATCTCGGCGCTCATCGCCCTGTACCGGCCGGGCCCGATGGGCGCGAACTCCCACACGAACTACGCGCTGCGCAAAAACGGGCTACAGGAGATCACGCCGATCCACGCCGAGCTCGAGGAGCCGCTCGCCGACATCCTGCAGGAGTCGTACGGCCTGATCATCTATCAGGAGCAGGTGATGGCGATCGCGCAGAAGGTCGCAGGATTCAGCCTCGGACAGGCGGACATCCTGCGACGCGCGATGGGCAAGAAGAAGAAGTCCGAGCTCGACAAGCAGTACGAGGGCTTCTCAGGCGGCATGAAGGAGCGCGGCTTCGGCGAGGGTGCGATCAAGGCGCTGTGGGACATCCTGCTGCCCTTCTCGGACTACGCCTTCAACAAAGCGCACTCCGCCGCGTACGGGCTGGTGTCGTACTGGACCGCGTACCTCAAGGCGCACTACCCCGCCGAGTACATGGCGGCGCTGCTGACCAGCGTCGGCGACTCCAAGGACAAGATGGCGCTGTATCTCAACGAGTGCCGTCGCATGGGCATCAAAGTGCTTCCGCCGGACGTGTCGGAGTCCATCAACTTCTTCGCCGCCGTCGGGGAGGACATCCGCTTCGGCCTCGGCGCGGTGCGCAACGTCGGCAGCAACGTCGTCGACGGGATCATCCAGGCGCGCAAGGACGAGAAGTTCGCCTCGTTCCACGATTTCCTGAACAAGGTGCCGCTGCATGTCGCGAACAAGCGCACCGTAGAGTCCCTCATCAAGGCGGGCGCGTTCGACTCGATGGGCGACACCCGCCGCGCCCTGATGGAGGTGCACGAGGATGCCGTCGAGGCTGCGGTCGACCGCAAGCGGAACGAGGCGCAGGGAGCGATAGGGTTCGACTTCGACAGTCTGTACGACGACATGGAGGAAGCACCGCCGGCGAAGGTGCCGGACCGGCCCGAGTGGGTCAAGAAGGACAAGCTCACCTTCGAGCGCGAGATGCTCGGTCTCTACGTCTCCGATCATCCGCTGGCCGGTCTCGAGGTGCCGCTCGCGAAGCACGCATCGATCTCGATCAACGACCTGCTGACCTCGGAAGAGCTTCAGGACGGAGACCAGGTCACGGTCGCCGGCCTCGTCACCAGCGTGCAACATCGCGTCGCCAAGGCCAGCGGCAACCCGTACGGCATGATCACCGTCGAGGATTTCAACGGCGAGGTGACCGTCATGTTCATGGGCAAGACGTACACCGAGTTCCAGCACACGCTCCAGCAGGATGCGATCCTGGCTGTTCGAGGCAGGGTCTCCCGCCGCGACGACGGCCTGAACCTGCATGCGCAGTCGGCATTCTCTCCCGATGTCGGCTCCTTCGACGCGGCAGGTCCGCTGTCACTCCTCGTGGCCGAGCAGCGCGCCACCGAGCGCGTGATGACCGACCTGGCCGAGGTGCTTCGCCGTCACGCCGGTGACACGGAGGTGCTGCTTCGAGTGCACCGTGGGGGATCGGCGAAGGTGTTCGAGGTTCCCATGCCCGTGAAAGTGTCCGCCGACCTGTTCGGCGATCTGAAATCCCTGCTGGGCCCCGCCTGCCTTGGTTGAGGCTGCGGCGTGCCCGCTTCTCCGGCGGGCGAAGCGGAAAAACTGCGATGCCTTCCCTGGCCACGCCGATAGGATCGTCACTCGCACGGCGATGCGACAGCGATGAAAGGACTGCTGCCATGAGCACCGATCAGGCGAGTACCGATCCGGTTCCCGGCGAGGGCGAGACCATCGAGGACGGCGTGCTCTACGAAGAGCAGGTGCAGCCGGAGTACGGCATCCTGGGCTTCACCCTGCGTGAGCTGCTGATCGTGAGCGTGTGGGCGCTGGCCTTCGCCGCTTCGTTCTTCCCGCTCGGCGCGGGAGCAGGCCCCGTGTGGGCGCAGGGGCTCGCCTGGGTCCTGTCGGCAGGGGTCCCTGCCGTCGCCGTGTTCCTCCTCGTGCTCCGTCGCTTCTCTCCCGACGGCATACGCCGGGTGGGATCGCTCGGAATCGACCAGTTCGCGTCAGTGGCCTTCTCCGTCGCGGCGGTGATCTGGGCGCAGACGTTGTGGAACGCCATCGCAGCGACCGTCGCATTCGGCGAGTACCTCGTCGGCTGGGTCACCGTCTTCGAGACCGTCGCCTTCTTCGGCCTCGTCGCGCTCACCGTCGCCGCCCCGCTCATCCCGCGACTGCGAGATGACTTCCAGGGTCGACTGGAGACCCTCGCGCATCGCAACGCCAACCCCGTACGTCCCGTGATCGCGCGGCCGCGCCCGGAGCGCAGCGCGGCGGACGCGCCGGCGACGCCGGCGAGTTCGGACGATGACGCGACCCGCGACGCCGGAGGCGCGGTATCCGGAGACACCGCATCCGACGACACCGCTGACGAGACCATCGGGCAGCGGGAGTCCGACACGAGCCCGTCCGCTGGCGCGGCCGTCGACCCAGACGCGACGTCGGTGATCGAGGCGGTGCCGCAGCCGGGCGCGTCCGATGCAGAGCGGACAGCGGTGATGGATGCCGCCTTCGAGACGTACCCCGACGCCGCGAGCACTCGGGTCGACGACGACGTCCCACGTGAGGATGACGCGCCGACCGCCGTGCACGACAAGCGTTCGGATGCCGAGCCCACCGCCGACGGCGACGGGCACGTGACCACAGAGGATCTGCGTGAGATCTTCTCCTTCGGCGCCGACACCGGCGAGCTCGAGCAGGCTGAGCCCGCGCCGGGCGACGCCGAGCGGCTGCCCGCAGGTGAACACGTGTCCGGAGGCGACACCGGCACCGCCCGCACCGTCGACTCGGCGCCCGAGTACTCGCGTCGAAGTCGCTTCGAGACCTCCGAGCAGGACGGTGGCGACGTCGCCCCCGAGCCCGGTCCGTTCTGGATCCTCGCCGGCAGTGAGCGCGACGTGCACGACGAGCACGGGCGCCCGCTTTTCCGCATCGGCCCGCAGGCATGGGCGCTCGTCATCGAAGACCGTGGTGGAGCCTATGTTGTGCGCCACGACGACGGCCGCATCGGGTACCTCCACGACGTCACGAACATCACGAAGGGCTGAGCGTGCGCACCATCGACCTCCGGGGGCGGAGCCTCGCGCCCGCTGACATGCTCGCCGCCGTGCCGCGGGCGACCCAGGCCCGCGCCGAGGCGCTCGAAGCGGCCACCCGCATCGTGGACGATGTGCGCGAGCGGGGAGAGCAGGCGCTGCGTGAGCAGGCGGAGCGGTTCGATCGCGTCACCGGTCACGCCATCCGTGTCCCTGCGGAGCACATCGCCGAAGCCGCCGCATCGGTCGACCCTGCCGTTCGCGGCGCGCTGGAGGCGGCGATCGACCGCGTGCGGCGCGCGTCTTCCGCGCAGGTGCCGGCACCGCAGGTCACCGAGATCGGTCCCGGCGCCCGGATCGCGCAGCGCTGGCAGCCGGTCTCCCGCGCCGGGGTGTACATCCCCGGCGGAAAGGCCGTCTACCCGTCCAGCGTGATCATGAACGTCGTTCCGGCACAGGTCGCTGGAGTGCGGGCGATCGCGCTCGCCTCTCCGCCGCAGGCTGAACACGACGGCCGCGTGCACCCGACGATCCTCGCCGCCGCCGCCCTTCTCGGTGTCGACGAGGTGTACGCCATGGGTGGTGCAGGGGCGATCGGAGCCCTCGCCCATGGTGTGGCCGACCTCGGCCTCGATCCGGTCGACGTGGTCTCCGGGCCGGGGAACAACTACGTCGCGTCGGCCAAGCGGGCTGTGGCAGGAGTGGTTGGCACGGACTCCGAGGCCGGAGCGACCGAGATCCTCATCGTCGCCGACGACACCGCCGATGCGCGCCTGATCGCGGCCGATCTGATCAGCCAGGCGGAGCACGACGAGCAGGCTTCCGCGGTGCTGGTCACGGACTCCACCGAGCTGGCGGAGCGGGTCGCGACCGTCGTGTCGACGCTCGCGTCGGCGACCACGCATCGGGAGCGGGTGGCGGCGGCTCTCGCCGGCCCGCAGTCCGCGATCGTGCTGGTCGACGACGCGACGATGGCGGAGGCGTTCAGCAACGCCTACGCACCCGAGCACCTCGAACTGCACGTCGTCGACGCAGACCGGGCAGCCGAGCGGTACACGAGCGCCGGAGCGATCTTCGTCGGCGACCAGACGCCTGTGAGCCTCGGCGACTACATGGCCGGCAGCAACCACGTGCTGCCCACCGGCGGACAGGCGCGCTACGCGGCGGGGTTGGGCGCGTACACCTTCCTTCGGCCGCAGCAGGTGATCAGCTACGACCACGACGCCCTCGCCCTGGTGCGCTCCGGTGTGGTCGCACTGGCGAACGCCGAGGTGCTTCCTGCGCACGGAGACGCCGTCGAAGCCCGTTTCGAGCGCCTGCCAGAGTCGCTCTGACCCGACCGGGTACGCTGAGAGATCATGCACTGCCCCTTCTGCCGGCATCCGGACTCCCGCGTCATCGACTCCCGCACCAGCGACGACGGTCTGTCGATCCGCCGCAGACGCCAGTGCCCTGAGTGCGGAGGCCGATTCTCGACGACAGAGACGGCCAGTCTCTCGGTCATCAAACGCTCCGGCGTGGTCGAGCCGTTCAGCCGCGACAAGGTGATCTCGGGCGTGCGCAAGGCATGTCAGGGCAGGCCGGTCACCGATGCGGACCTGGCGGTGCTCGCCCAGCAGGTCGAAGAGGCGGTGCGCCAGACGGGAGTGTCGCAGCTCGACACCAACGAGATCGGCCTGGCGATACTCGGGCCGCTGCGCGATCTCGACGAGGTCGCATTTCTGCGCTTCGCGAGCGTCTACCAGGAGTTCGATTCGCTCGAGGACTTCGAGACGGCCATCGGTGAGCTGCGCGCCGACCACGCACGGCGGGACGCCTCCGACCGGTAGCCTGGCAGGGATGTATCCGCTGCTCTTCCGCCACGTTTTGTCGCGCTTCGATCCCGAGTTCGCTCACCACGCCGCCATGGCGGTCATCCGCGTGCTCGGTGTGCCGCCCTTCTCGTGGGCGACCCGCGCGATCACTGCGCCGGACCGATCGCAGCAGGTGCACGCCCTGGGCCTGACATTCCCTTCGCCGTTCGGTGTGGCCGCCGGGTTCGACAAGAACGCGGTCGGCGTGCGCGGCCTCGACGCGCTCGGGTTCGGTCACATCGAGGTCGGCACGATCACGGCCATCCCGCAGGACGGCAACCCCAAGCCCCGTCTTTTCCGGCTCGTCCCTGACCGTGCCGTCGTCAACCGCATGGGCTTCAACAACCGGGGAGCGGATGCTGCCGCCGAGCGTCTGCAGGCCCTCCGCCGGCGGGCGCCGCGCGCCGTCGTCGGGGTCAACATCGGCAAGAGCCGGGTCGTCGAGGTCGACGACGCCGTCGACGACTACGTCGCCTCGGCGACGCGGCTCGCTCCGCTCGCCGACTATCTTGCGATCAACGTCTCATCGCCGAACACGCCCGGCCTGCGCGGGCTCCAGGCAGTCGAGACTCTCGCGCCGCTGCTACGCGCGGTGAAGGATGCCGCCGGTGCCACGCCCCTGCTGGTGAAGATCGCCCCCGATCTCCCGGATGAGGAGATCACCGCGATCGCGCAGCTCGCGGTCGCCGAGGGTTTGGACGGGATCATCGCTCACAACACCACGATCTCGCGCGACGGCCTGCGCACCGACGCCGCGGTGGTCGAGGCCGCCGGCGCCGGAGGACTGTCCGGCGCACCGCTGAAGAAGCGCTCGCTCGAGGTGCTCGCCGTCGTCAGAGCCGCGGTACCGGCGGACTTCTGCGTGATCGCGGTCGGCGGCGTCGAGACCGCGCACGACGTGCAGGAGCGCCTCGACGCCGGGGCGACTCTGGTGCAGGGCTACACGGCATTCCTCTACCGTGGCCCGCTGTGGGCCCGTCAGATCAACCGCGGACTGCGCGGCAGCTGACACGAAGAGAGAGCCCCGGCCGACCGGCCGGGGCTCTCTCTTCATGTCTTCGATCAGTCCGGGTACTGGCCGCGCTTCACCTGCGGCTTCGGCAGACGCATGAAGCGCATCTGCAGCCCGCGCATCGCGGCGTACCAGCCCAGGCCCTTCTCTCGCCGCTCGGCACCGAACTTCGCCGCCGCCTTGCGCTTCACGCGCATGCTGAGCAGCACCATGTCGCCGATCGCGAGCACCATGAATCCCCACAGGCCGACGATGGCCCAGAACTGCACTGCCGGCAGCGGGACCAGGTTGAGCACGATCACCAGCAGCATCGCCGCCATGATCCACTCCGACAGATGCCATCCGGCGTCCACGTAGTCGCGCACCCAGCGCCGCTGCGGGCCCTTGTCGCGTGCGGGAAGGTACTTGTCCTCGCCGTTCTCCATGCCGATGCGAGCACGCTCGCGGCGTGCCTGCAGGTCGGCCTTGGCCGCCGCCCTCGCCTCCTTGGTGTTGGCCACCAGCGGCCGGCGACGAGCAGCCTCGCGCTCGGCGCGGGTCGGTGTGGCGCGCCCCTTGCCTGCGGCGGGCGTCTCGCGGGCGTCGTCGTTCGAAGGTGTGGAAGTGGGCACGTGCGACCTCAGTTCGGAATCGGGGTTCACCTTAAGATTACTCGCATGACTCCGTCCGCATCATCGGCCCCGTCCGAACAGGAATCCGCCCTCGCCGAAGCCGTCGCCCTCGGCATACCGGCAGCGCTCTCGGATCTGGGTGGGCTCGTGCGCATCCCAGGGATAGCATGGCCCGCCTTCGATCAGAGCCAGCTCGAGCGCAGCGCCGACGCCGTCGCGGAGCTCGCCCGCGACACCGGCGTGTTCGACGAGGTGCGGGTGCTGCGTGCGAACGTCGGTGACACAGAAGAGCTCGGACAGCCCGCCGTGCTCGCCACGAGGGCAGCCCGTAACGGCCGGCCCACCATCCTTCTGTATGCGCACCACGACGTTCAGCCCCCTGGCGACGACGAGCTGTGGGAGACCCCGCCCTTCGAACCGACCGTGCGCGACGGTCGCCTCTACGGGCGTGGGGCGGCGGATGACAAGGCCGGCATCATGGCGCACATCGCCGCGTTGCGCGCGGTGTCGTCTGTCCTGGGCGACGACCTCGACCTGGGTGTGGCGATGTTCGTCGAGGGCGAGGAGGAGTACGGTTCCCGCTCTTTCGCACGCTTCCTCAGCGACAACGCGGACGCGCTCCGCGCCGACGCCATCGTGGTGGCCGACTCCGGAAACCTCGACTCGCGCACTCCCGGCCTCACCGTCTCACTCCGCGGCAACGCGCGGTTCACGCTGACGATCCGCACGCTCGACCACGCCTCGCACTCGGGGATGTTCGGGGGAGCGGTGCCCGACGCGATGATGGCGGCCATCACCCTGCTCGCCACCCTGTGGGATGCGGACGGGGCCGTCGCCGTCGACGGCATGACGTCCCGTGAGACCGATACCCCGCCGTACGACGAGGAGACGCTGCGCGATGAGACGGGGCTGCTCCCCGGTACAGCGCCGATCGGCCGCGACAGCATCCTCTCCCGCATCTGGAACAAGCCCTCGATCACCGTCATCGGGATCGATGCGACCAGTGTCGAGGCGGCATCGAACACTCTGCTCCCCGAGGTGTCGGTCGTCATCAGCGCACGCGTCGCACCGGGACAGGACGCGCGGGAGGCGTACCGGGCGATCGAGTCGCACCTGCGTGCCAACGCACCGTTCGGTGCCGGGCTGACGTTCTCCGACCTCGATCTGGGTGACGGGTTCCTCGTCGACACCACAGGCTGGGCCGTCGAGATGACCAGGAAGGCGATGGCGGACGGGTACGGGGTCGCTCCTGTGGACCTCGGCGTCGGCGGATCGATCCCGTTCATCGCCGATCTCGTGCGCGAGTTCCCCGCGGCGCAGATCCTCGTGACCGGGGTGGAAGACCCCCACTCGCGGGCGCACAGCCCGAACGAGTCGCTGCACCTGGAGACGTTCCGCAACGCCGTACGCACCGAGGCGCTCCTGCTGGCCAGGATGAACGCCCGGAGCACCGCGTCCTGAGGCACACGACCGGGCCGGACGCCGATCGCGCTCCGGCCCCGTTCCCGCACCCGGCGGTAGAATCGGCAGAGAGTCGCAGCGGATGCTGCACGTTCTGAGGAGTGACATGAGCGACACCGCACTGACCACCGAGACCACGCGCGCCCACGGGGTGTCGCTGACCGAGGCCGCAGCGGGCAAGGTGAAGAGCCTGCTCGAGCAGGAGGGCCGCGACGACCTGCGTCTGCGCGTGGCCGTTCAGCCGGGCGGATGCTCCGGCCTGATCTACCAGCTGTACTTCGACGAGCGCTACCTCGAAGGCGACGAGACGGTCGACTTCGACGGTGTCGAGGTCATCGTCGACAACATGAGCGTCCCGTACCTCGACGGCGCGTCGATCGACTTCAAGGACACGATCTCCGAGCAGGGTTTCACGATCGACAACCCCAACGCGGCGGGCAGCTGCGCCTGCGGCGACAGCTTCCACTGACGCCGGTCAACCTGCGTGGCTGGCATGAATCGGGTGTGAGGTTGCCCTAGACTTGACTCGCCCCTGTCCGCGTATCTGAAAGGTGCATCGTGCCCTCGAAACGCCGCCTTCGTTGGGCCGCACTCCCCATGGGAGTCGTGGCAGCCTTGGTCCTCGCAGGTTGCTCTGCGACCGAGCTCAACGGCTTCCTGCCGGGCTTCGTCGAGGGCGGCCCCGCCGCCACCAACCAGACGGAGCGCGTCTCCGGTCTGTGGGTCACCTCCTGGGTCGTCCTGCTGGCCGTCGGTCTGATCACCTGGGGGCTGATGGGCTGGGCGCTGGTCGCCTACCGCCGTCGTAAGGGGCAGACCGGTCTGCCTGTGCAGCTGCGGTACAACATGCCGATCGAGATCCTCTACACCGTGATCCCGCTGATCCTGGTGCTCGGGATGTTCTTCTTCACGGCACGCGACCAGTCGGCGATCGAGACCAAGTGGGATGACCCCGACGTCGAGATCACCGCCATCGCCAAGCAGTGGGCATGGGACTTCCAGTACGACGGCGAGGAGGAGGACAACTCCGACGCGGTCTGGACCATGGGCGTGCAGGCCGATCCCGACGAGGCAGGCGATATCGACCGCGACCAGCTGCCGACGCTGGTGCTACCCGTCGACAAGAAGGTCACCATCGACCTGCAGTCACGCGACGTGATCCACTCGTTCTGGATCATCGACTTCCTGTACAAGAAGGACATGTACATCGGGAAGGACAACAGCTGGTCGTTCATCCCGACGCGCATCGGCGAGTACGACGGTAAGTGCGCCGAGCTCTGCGGCGAGTACCACTCGATGATGCTGTTCAACGTGAAGGTCGTCTCGCAGGCCGACTACGACGCCTACCTCGAGTCGCTCCGCGAAGAGGGCAACACCGGCGACATCACCGACGCGTACGACCGCCTGAGCAACCTGCCCGGCACCGGGGCGACCACGGGTGCTGAGGAGGAGGAGTAAGCCATGACCACCACAGCCGAACCCACCACGACGCCCGGCGCGCGTCCTACGACCATCCCGCCGCGTCAGGCGGCGCTGCTCTCCTCCACTCGCGTGGAGCAGAAGGGCAACATCGTCGTGAAGTGGATCACGTCCACCGACCACAAGACGATCGGGTACATGTACCTGATCGCGTCGGTGCTGTTCTTCCTTCTCGGCGGTGTGATGGCGCTCGTCATCCGTGCGGAGCTGTTCGCGCCCGGCATGCAGATCGTGCCCACCAAGGAGCAGTACAACCAGCTGTTCACCATGCACGGCACGATCATGCTGCTCATGTTCGCGACGCCCCTCTTCGCAGGCTTCGCCAACGCGATCCTGCCGCTGCAGATCGGCGCTCCGGACGTGGCTTTCCCCCGTCTGAACGCCTTCGCCTTCTGGCTCTTCCTCTTCGGCTCGACCATCGCGGTGGCCGGATTCCTCACGCCGCAGGGCGCCGCCTCGTTCGGATGGTTCGCCTACCAGCCGCTCGCGAACGCATCGTTCTCGCCCGGCGCCGGCGGAAACCTCTGGATGCTCGGCCTCGGCCTCTCCGGCTTCGGCACCATCCTGGGCGCGGTGAACTTCATCACCACGATCATCACGATGCGCGCGCCCGGCATGACCATGTGGCGCATGCCGATCTTCTCCTGGAACACGCTGATCACCAGCCTGCTCATCCTGATGGCCTTCCCCGTTCTGGCGGCGGCGATCCTCGCGGCGGCATCCGACCGCGTGCTCGGCTCGCACGTCTACGACGTCGCCAACGGTGGCGTACTGCTGTGGCAGCACCTGTTCTGGTTCTTCGGTCACCCCGAGGTGTACATCATCGCGCTGCCGTTCTTCGGCATCGTGTCCGAGGTGTTCCCGGTGTTCAGCCGCAAGCCGATCTTCGGGTACAAGACGCTGGTCTATGCGACGATCGCGATCGCGGCTCTGTCTGTCGCGGTGTGGGCTCACCACATGTACGTCACCGGTGGCGTGCTGCTTCCGTTCTTCGCGCTGATGACCATGCTGATCGCCGTGCCGACGGGCGTGAAGATCTTCAACTGGATCGGCACGATGTGGCGAGGATCGATCACGTTCGAGACGCCCATGGTGTTCGCCCTCGGCTTCCTCGTCTCGTTCGTCTTCGGCGGTCTGACCGGCGTCATCCTCGCCGCGCCTCCGCTGGACTTCCAGCTCAGCGACTCCTACTTCGTCGTGGCGCACTTCCACTACGTGGTGTTCGGAACCGTCGTCTTCGCGATGTTCTCCGGCTTCTACTTCTGGTGGCCGAAGTGGACCGGCCGGATGCTGAACGAACGACTCGGCTACATCCACTTCTGGATGCTGTTCATCGGCTTCCACATGACCTTCCTCATCCAGCACTGGCTGGGCGTCGACGGCATGCCGCGTCGTTACGCCGACTACTCGGCCTACGACAACTGGGAGTGGGGCAACCAGGTATCCACGATCGGCGCGATCATCCTGGGTGCGTCCATGCTGCCGTTCTTCCTCAACGTGTGGATCACCGCGCGCACGGCGCCGAAGGTCACCGTGAACGACCCGTGGGGCTACGGCGCGTCGCTCGAGTGGGCGACCTCTTGCCCGCCGCCGCGACACAACTTCACCTCGATCCCGCGGATCCGCAGCGAGCGCCCCGCGTTCGATCTGAATCACCCCGAGGCCGCGGAGCACCCGGTCGGCGTCGCAGCAGGAGAGGCCAAGTAAGTCATGCGCTCCAACATCGTCCTCTGGTGGCTCATCACCGTCTTCTTCCTGATCGTGGCGGCCGTGTACGTCGGCTGGAACCTCATCGCGTCCGCTCACGTCGAGTGGGTCGGCACCGTGGCGCTGCTGTTCACCGCGTTCATGGGAGCGATGATCGCGTTCTACCTTCACAAGACCTATCGTGCTCAGGGCGGCGAGCTGCCCGAGGACGTGCTGACGAGTGACATCGATGACGGCGACCCCGAGATGGGCGAGTTCAGCCCGTGGTCGTGGTGGCCGATCGTGCTCGCCGGCTCTGCGGCGGTCTTCATGATCGGGCTGGCCGTGGGACACTTCCTGCTGCCGATCGGCCTGGCGCTCTTCGTCGTCGCCATCGTCGGATGGGTGTACGAGTACTATCGCGGTCACTTCGCGCGCTGACGCGGACCGGACAGGAACGCCCCCGGAGATCATCCGGGGGCGTTCTGCGTCGTAGGGGAGGCGGCGACGGCCGATCCGGTGATCGCTGGCCGTGGCTCGAGCAATGAGTGCTCAGACGCGCGTGCGCACCCGAGGCACGCCGGTGAGCGGGTCGACGGGGCGACGGTGCACGCCGTCGGCGTCCTCGATCGGGTAGCCCTCTCGCACCCAGTACTCGAATCCGCCGATGAGCTCCCGCACGTCATAGCCCAGCTTCGCGAACTCGAGAGCACCTTTGACACCGGCGTTGCAGCCGGGACTCCAGCAGTACACCACGACGTCCGCATCCGCGGGGATCTCCTGCGGACCACGCGTCGCGATCTCGCCGTAGTGCATGTGCACGGCCCCGGGGATGCGACCCTGCGCCCAGGCCTCGTCGGAGCGAACGTCGATCACGACGATGTCGGCGCCCGCCTTCCTCGCGGCGTGGAGGTCGCTGGCGTCGGTCTCGTAAGCGAGCCTGGCCGCGAAATATTCCTGACGATCGATCATGGATTCCACACTACGCGGGAGCATCCAGAGCATTGTGAGCGATGGCGGCGACCGCCTCGATCTCGACAAGCTGATCGGGGTAACCCAGCACGGTGACCCCCATCAGGGTGCTGGGCGCGTCGTGCGGGCCGAATGCGGTCGCCACCACATCCCAGGCTGTGACGAGGTCTTCCCGCGCGTGTGAGGCAACCAGAACGCGCGTGCTGATCACATCCTCGAGGGTCGCACCCGTGGCCTCCAGCGCGGCGCGCAGATTCTCGACGCAACGCTGCGCCTGAGCCGCATGATCGCCAGGGGAGACCGTCGTGCCGTCCGGGGCCAGCGGACAGGAACAGGCGAGGAAGATCAGGCGCGACCCGGCTGGTGCGGTTGCCGCGTATGCGTAGGGCGCCGGTGAAAGGGCGGGCGCGCGGATCAGTTCGACGGAGGTCATCCCGTCATCCTGCCATGGGCTGGAGCGCGCTCACCGCTGCGCGTGCCTCGGGCCTCGGGATGACGACCGGGGCCGAAAGCACCGAGGGCCTCGCCCAGGATGGACGAGGCCCTCGGTGCGGGGGAGTGCGGCTTACTCGCCGTTCTCCTCGGTCTTCTTCTTGCGCGGCTTCTTCGCGGGCTCCGTGGCGATGACCGAACTCGGCGTGTTCGGCGTCTCGCTCACGTGCGGGTCCGCCGGAGCGATCTGATCCTCGGAGTCGATGCCGGCGCGGTGGTGGGCACCGGCGATCTCCTCGGCCTCGATCTGCGCGTCATGCGCCAGCGCGTGCCGCTGGTGAGCGTCAGCCGCGTCGATCTCAGCCTGCGTCAGCGGCTGCAGACGGTCCTCGAAGAACCAGCGGGAGATGGCCGAGCGAAGGTTCTCATGCCACGGGATGCGGCCCTTCGCGTTCGGGCGGACGACGAGCGGCTCGTAGGTCGAGTACTCGACGAGCTTCCAGCGGTCGTACACGTCGACGGGCTGGTGCACCTCGATGAACTCGCCGCCGGGGAGGCGGACGATGCGACCGGACTCGTACCCGTGCAGCACGATCTCGCGATCCTTCTTCTGCAGCGCGAGGCAGATGCGCTTCGTGATGAAGTAACCGAGCACCGGGCCGATGATCAGCAGAGCCTGGAGCGTGTGGATCACACCCTCCATCGTCAGCATGAAGTGCGTTGCGATGAGGTCGGACGACGCGGCGGCCCACAGCACCGCGTAGAAGATCACGCCGGCGGCGCCGATCGCGGTGCGGGTCGCGGCATTGCGCGGACGCTCGGCTATGTGGTGCTCGCGCTTGTCACCGGTGATCCACGCCTCGATGAAGGGGTAGAGCGCCACGACGACGATGAACAGACCGAGCACCGCCACCGGGACCAGGATGCCGAACGACCAGGTGCGGTCGAGGAACACGATGTCCCAGTTCGACGGAGCGAGGCGCAGCGCACCGTCGGCGAAACCGATGTACCAGTCCGGCTGGGTGCCCGCCGAGACGGGAGACGGGTCGTACGGTCCGTAGTTCCAGACCGGGTTGATCTGGAAGAACGTCGCGATGAGCACGATCGTGCCGAACACGATGAAGAGGAATCCGCCCATCTTCGACATGTAGACCGGCATCATCGGGTAGCCCACGACGTTGTCGTTGGTACGACCGGGGCCTGCGAACTGCGTGTGCTTGTTGATGACCATCAGCATCAGGTGAACGACGATCAGGCCGATCACCAGCAGGGGCAGCAGCAGGATGTGCAGCGTGTACAGGCGTCCGACGATGTCGGTGCCGGGGAACTCGCCGCCGAAGAGCAGGTACGAGGTCCAGGTGCCGATCAGCGGGATGCCCTTGATCATGCCGTCGATGATGCGCAGGCCGTTGCCCGAGAGCAGGTCGTCGGGAAGCGAGTAGCCGGTGAAGCCCTCGGCTAGAGCCAGGATGAACAGCACGAAGCCGATCACCCAGTTGAGCTCGCGCGGCTTGCGGAAAGCCCCGGTGAAGAAGATGCGGAGCATGTGGATGCCGATGCCGGCGATGAACACCAGTGCCGCCCAGTGGTGGATCTGGCGCACGAGCAGTCCGCCGCGCAGGTCGAACGAGATGTGCAGGGTCGACTCGAGGGCCGCCGACATCTCGATGCCGCGCATCGGCTCGTAGGCGCCCGTATAGTGCGTCGGCACCATCGAGGCCTGGAAGAAGAACGTCAGGAACGTGCCCGAGAGGAACACGACGACGAAGCTCCACAGTGCGATCTCGCCGAGCATGAACGACCAGTGATCGGGGAAGATCTTCCGGCCCAGCTCCTTGACGAAGCCCGAGAGGCTGGTGCGCTCGTCGATGTAGTTCGCCGTCGCGCCGATGAAGCGACCGCCGAGCGGCTTGTCCCGCGTCTCGGCGGGCTTTGTCTCGTTAAGAGTTGCGGTGCTCAATGACGCTCCCAGAAGCTCGGGCCGACGGGTTCCTTGAAGTCGCTCTGCGCGACGAGGTAGCCCTCGTCGTCGACCTCGATGGGTAGCTGCGGCAGCGGTCGCGCGGCCGGGCCGAAGATGACCTTGGCGTGCTCGGTCACATCGAACTGCGACTGGTGGCAGGGGCAGAGCAGGTGGTGGGTCTGCTGCTCGTACAGCGCGACGGGGCAGCCGACGTGCGTGCAGACCTTGGAGTAGGCGACGATGCCGTCGTACGACCAGTCCTTGCGATCCTCTGACTCGATGAGCTGCTCGGGACGCAGGCGCATGAGCAGGACGATCGCCTTCGCCTTCTCCTCGAGCAGTCCGCCGTCGTGGCCGAGCTCGTTGAGCCCCTCAGGGATCACGTGCACGGCGGAGCCGAGCGTGACGTCAGCGGCACGGATCGGAGTGCCGTCGGGGTCGCGGACCAGACGCGTGCCCTTGTCCCACATGGTGTGCTTGAGCAGCGCCACCGGGTCGCCGGCGTTCGGCTCCTCGGCCGTCGCATGCGGCGCCAGACCGCGGAACAGCGTGACACCGGGCACGATCGAGGCGACGACGGCGGCGATCAGCGAGTTGCGGATCACGGTTCGCCGGCCGAATCCGGACTCCTCGTTCGCGTCGGCGAACGCCTTGATCGACGCCTCGCGGACGCTGTCGCGGCCGCGCGTCGGGTGACGGTGCTCGACGAACTCCTTGTCCGACATCAGCGCCTTGGACCAGTGGATCGCACCGAGCCCGAGGGCAAGAAGTGCGAGGCCGATGCCGAGTCCGATGAACAGGTTGTTGTTCCGGACGTCGATGAGCGCACCCGACTCGATCGGGAACAGCATGTAGGCGGCGACCGCCCAGATGCTTCCTGCGAGCGACAGGTAGAAGAGGGTGTAGACCGAGCGGACCGCTGCCTTCTCGGCCTTCGGGTCCTTGTCGGTCATCCGCTCGCGGTGAGGGGGCAGTCCCGGGTTCTGCGCGGGATCGCTGACTGCGACGCCCAGCCCCGGTGAGGGCTGGTAGGCCCTGTCCAGAGCCTGCGTGTCGTCGTCGTGTGCCATGGTTCTCCTCGTACGTAACTCGTCGATGAAAGTGCGTCAGTTGGACTTCGCCGTGATCCACACGGTGAGAGCGACGAGTGCGCCGATTCCGAAGATCCAGACGAACAGGCCCTCGGAGACGGGGCCGAGCGATCCGAGCGTGAAGCCGCCGACCTGAACGGCGTCCTGCTGATAGACCAGGGCGGCGATGATGTCGCGCTTGTCCTCGGTGCTCAGGTTCATGTCTCCGAACACGGGCATGTTCTGCGGGCCGGTGACCATGGCCGCGTAGATGTGCAGGGCGCTGGTGGACGTCAGAGCGGGGGCGTACTTGCCCTCGGTGAGTGCTCCACCAGCCGCTGCGACGTTGTGGCACATGGCGCAGTTGATGCGGAAGAGTTCGGCACCGTGCGAGATGTCGGCCTCGTCGGCACTGTTCTCGGGGTTCGCCTCACCGGTGAGCACCCAGTCCTCGGGGTAGGTCGGACCCGGTGCGACGGACTGCACATACGCCGCCATCGCCTCGATCTGATCCTGCGTGAACTGCGGCGCCTTCTGCGGTGCCTGCGGACCCTGCATCTGCAGCGGCATGCGACCGGTCGCGACCTGGAACTCGACCGCGAGCTCGCCGACGCCGACGAGGCTCGGGCCCTCGGAGGTTCCCTGCAGGTCCACGCCGTGGCAGGTCGCGCAGTTCGCGGTGAACAGCTTCTCGCCGTCTTCGACCGTGAGCTCGGCCTTCGCAGCAGTCTGCGTGTCGGTCGAGGCCATGGCTGCGGATGCACCGGCGTAGACACCGCCGGTGAGCAGCAGGCCCGCACCGATCAGTGCGGCTGCGGCGAACGGACTGCGACGACCGCGAGCGCGGCGCTTCTTCTCTCGTGCCATTTCGGGAAATCGCTCCGCTCTTATTTCAGGAAGTAGATGACGCCGAACAGGACGAGCCAGACGACATCGACGAAGTGCCAGTAGTAGGACACGACGATCGAGGTCGTGGCCTCTTTGTGGCCGAAGTTCTTGACGGCGTACGCCCGGCCGATGACCAGCAGGAAGGCGATGAGGCCGCCCGTCACGTGCAGAGCGTGGAAGCCGGTGGTGATGTAGAACGCCGATGCGTAGGAGTCCGCCTGAATCGGCATCCCCTCCATGACCAGCTGCGCGTACTCCCACACCTGGCCGCACACGAAGATCGCACCCAGGACGAACGTGAGCCAGAACCACTCGACCATGCCCCAGCCGAACAGGCGGCGACGCCCCATGGCGTTGAGCTGTCCGCGTGCGATGCGGTACGGCTGGAGGTCCTCGGCCGCGAACACGCCCATCTGGCAGGTGAACGACGACGCGACGAGAATCGCGGTGTTCACCGCCGCGAAGGTCACGTTCAGCAGATCCGTACGGTCGCCCCACAGCTCCGGGGAGGTGCTGCGGAGGGTGAAGTAGATCGCGAACAGTCCCGCGAAGAACATCACCTCGCTGCCGAGCCACACGATGGTGCCGACAGCTACCGGGTTGGGCCGCTTGATCGTTCTCGCAGCCGGGGCATACGTCGCTGAAGTGGTCACGGTTCCATTATGGCCGATTCGCGGCCGCGATTCTTGCACCGGCATGGCGTGCCAGACTGTCTCGCGACTTAGGTTTGCCTAAGAGATTCCTGCGAATCCGCCGGTATCCGCTGAGAATCAGAGGCCGCGACGGCGAATCGACTGCGAGCGGCGGGCGTCATCTCGTCTCGGCATCGATTTCCGCGCCGGTAGGATCGCCCCATGGCGGACTACCTGACCTGGCCCGATGTGCTCTCCTCGCTGCTGCAGCGCCAGGATCTCAGCGTCTGGGAGTCGACCTGGGCGATGCGACAGGTCATGCAGGGGAAGGTGACCGAGGCGCAGCTGGCCGGATTCCTCGTCGCTCTGCGGGCGAAGGGCGAGACGATCGACGAGATCGTCGGCTTCCGTGACGCGATCCTCGAGGCGGCCGTGCCCCTGCCCGTCTCCTCGGACGTGCTCGACATCGTCGGCACCGGTGGAGACCGCGTCGGCACGGTGAACGTGTCGACGACGGCGGCGATCATCATCGGCGCCACCGGGATTCCTGTGGTCAAGCACGGCAATCGCGCGGCGAGCTCGTCGTCCGGTTCCTCGGACGTGCTGACCGCCCTCGGGCTCGACATCTCCCTCGATCCGGCGCGGGTGGCTGCCGTCCTCGACCGCACCGGCATCACCTTCGCCTGGGCTGCCGCATTCCATCCCGGGTTCAAGCACGCCGGCGCCGTGCGCTCCGAGCTCGGCGTCCCGACGGTGTTTAACATGCTCGGGCCGCTGTGCAACCCCGCGAGGGCCGAGGCGAACGCCGTCGGGGTCGCTCAGCTCGATCGGGTCCCGCTGATCACCGGGGTCTTCCGCACCCGCGGCGCCACCGCGCTCGTGTTCCGAGGCGACGATGGGCTCGACGAGCTGACCACCACCGGACACAGCCGGATCTGGGAGGTGGCGCGCGGCGACATCCACGAACACGACCTCGATCCCCGCGACCTCGGCATTCCGCTCGCTGACCTCTCCGACCTGCTGGGCGGCTCGCCCGAGCACAACGCGGACGTGCTGCGCCGCACGCTCGACGGGCAGGCTGGCCCTGTGCGTGAGATCGTGCTGCTGAACGCCGCGGCGGGGATCGTCGCGTTCCAGTTGTCGCGCGACGCCTCGCTCACGCAGGTGTCCATCGTCGACCGCCTGCGCGAGGCCTACGGTGTCGCCCAGGCCGCGATCGACGACGGTCGCGCCGCCGCCAAACTCGATCAGTGGGTGCAGGCCACCCGCGAGACCGTCTGACCGCGACCTCAGGGCCGAGATGGACGCCGTCGCCGCACTGCTCGAGATCGCCTCGCTGCTTGAGCGCGAGCGGGCGTCCCGCTATCGCGCGAGGGCGTTCCGCCAGGCGGCATCCGTGATCGCGGATCTGCCTGCCGACGTGCTGGGTGACCCCGAACGGCTGCGCGCGGTCAAGGGGATCGGCTCGTCGACGTTCGAGGTGATCCGCCAGGCCCAGCAGGGGAGCGTGCCCGCCTATCTGGTCGAGCTGCGCGGCGAGGTCGAGCCGGAGATACGCACGGCGCTGCGGGACCGCCTTCGTGGCGATCTGCACGCTCACACGGACTGGTCGGACGGGACCACGCCCATCGGGGACATGGTCGAAGCGGCGCGCGCCCTCGGCCACGAGTACCTCGCGATCACCGACCACTCGCCGCGGCTGCGCGTCGCGCGCGGACTGTCCGCGGAGCGTCTGCGGGAGCAGATGCCGCTCGTGCGCGCACAATCCGGCGAGGGGCTCGCAGTCCTCGCCGGGATCGAGGTCGACATCCTCGAGGACGGCGCACTGGATCAGGATCCGGAGCTGCTCGCCGAGCTCGACATCGTGGTCGCATCCGTGCATTCCAAGCTGCGCATGGATGCCGCCCCCATGACACGGCGCATGCTGGCGGCGGTGTCGAACCCGCACGTGAACGTGCTCGGGCACTGCACAGGACGTCTCGTGCAGGGCGAGCGGGGAACGCGGCCCCGATCCGAGTTCGACGCCCGGACGGTGTTCGCGGCGTGCGCCGAGAACGGTGTCGCGGTTGAGATCAATTCACGGCCCGAGCGGCAGGATCCGCCGGACGACCTGATCGCGGTGGCTCTCGCGGAAGGATGCCTGTTCTCGATCGACTCGGATGCGCATGCGCCGGGCCAGCTGTCGCTGCTGGATCACGGCGCACAGCGTGCGGAGGCCGCGGGGGTCCCCGCGGAGCGGATCGTCACGACCTGGGGCCTGGAGCGACTGCGCGCGTGGGCGCGGTCGCAGTGAGGGCGGACATCCGCCCGAGACCCGCGCTCAGAGCGTGAGCGCAGTGATCGCCCGCGTCATCGACGTGCCGAGGTTCCACTGCTCGGCGAGCGCCTCGGCGGACGCCCTCTCATCCTCCGTGAGCGCACCCAGGCGGGTGCCGGGGGCGGCGATGTCGAGATCGGTCGCCACCCGCACGACGGTCGGGGCGACATCGAGGTAGGAGGCGGCCGCCTCGAAGCGGGCGGATGCCGATGCGCTCAGCGCTCCCGCCTTCGCCGCGGCGCGGATGCCGTCGAGATCGCCGTGCGCCTGCAGCAGCGTGGCGGCGCTCTTCTCGCCGACGCCCTTGACGCCGGGGAGCCCGTCGGAGGCATCGCCCCGCATGGTGGCGAAGTCCGCGTACTGAACGGGGAGCACGCCGTACTTCGCGACGACGGTGCGGTCGGTCACGATCTCGAGGTTGCTCATGCCGCGTGCCGTGTAGATCACCCGCACGTCGCGTGCGTCGTCGACGAGCTGGAACAGATCGCGGTCGCCGGTGACGATGTCCACGGGCAGCGTCGCATGGGTGGCGAGTGTGCCGATCACGTCATCGGCCTCGTGCTCGGCCGCGCCGATGATCGGGATGCCGAGCACGTCGAGCGCCTCCCTGATCAGCGGGATCTGCTGCTCCAGCGGGTCGGGCACCTCCTCGACGTCCGGACCGCTCGGCACCACTTCCACGACCCGATGCGCCTTGTAGCTGGGGATCAGGTCGACGCGCCACTGCGGGCGCCAGTCGTCGTCCCAGCACGCGATGAGCTCGGACGGACGGTAGGTGGTGACCAGCTTCGCGATGATGTCGAGCAACCCTCTGGCGGCGTTCACGGACGACCCGTCCGGAGCCTTCACCTTGTCCGGCACCCCGTAGAAGGCGCGGAAGTACAGGCTTGCGGTGTCGAGCAGCATCAGGCGTCCGGTCACGGCATCAGCATACGAGGGCTGGCAGGTGGAACAGGCGTGCGGGAAGGCGGGCGGATCTGATAATCTGAAGTGTCATTCGTGGCGAGCATCCGCATGCCTTCGTGACAAGCAATCCAAATCCATCCGCCTCGGCATCATCCTGGCACGCCAGAGTCCGAGGCCCGAGTTTCCATTCACAAGGACAACCCACTACATGACTAGCGCAACGACCGCCCCGGCCACCAAGCAGGTCGCGATCAATGACATCGGCTCTGCTGAGGACTTCCTGGCCGCGGTCGAGAAGACCCTGAAGTTCTTCAACGACGGCGACATCATCGAGGGCACGATCGTCAAGATCGACCGCGATGAGGTTCTGCTCGACGTCGGCTACAAGACCGAGGGCGTCATCCCCTCCCGCGAGCTCTCCATCAAGCATGACGTCGACCCCAACGAGGTCGTCGCCGTCGGCGACCAGGTCGAGGCCCTCGTCCTCCAGAAGGAGGACAAGGAAGGCCGTCTGATCCTCTCCAAGAAGCGCGCGCAGTACGAGCGCGCCTGGGGTGACGTCGAGAAGATCAAGGAGAACGACGGGGTCGTCACCGGCACCGTCATCGAGGTCGTCAAGGGCGGCCTCATCGTCGACATCGGCCTGCGCGGCTTCCTGCCGGCATCGCTGATCGAGCTGCGTCGCGTCCGCGACCTCACCCCTTACCTGGGTCAGGAGCTCGAGGCGAAGATCCTCGAGCTGGACAAGAACCGCAACAACGTCGTGCTCAGCCGCCGTGCGCTGCTCGAGCAGACGCAGTCGGAGTCGCGCACCACGTTCCTGAACAACCTTCACAAGGGCCAGGTCCGCAAGGGCGTCGTCTCGTCGATCGTCAACTTCGGTGCGTTCGTCGACCTGGGTGGCGTGGACGGCCTCGTGCACGTCTCCGAGCTGTCGTGGAAGCACATCGAGCACGCTTCCGAGGTCGTCGAGGTCGGCCAGGAGGTCACCGTCGAGATCCTCGAGGTCGACCTGGACCGCGAGCGCGTCTCGCTGTCGCTGAAGGCGACCCAGGAGGACCCGTGGCAGGTCTTCGCCCGTACCCACGCCATCGGCCAGGTCACCCCGGGCAAGGTCACGAAGCTGGTTCCGTTCGGCGCGTTCGTGCGTGTCGCTGACGGCATCGAGGGCCTCGTGCACATCTCGGAGCTCTCGAGCAAGCACGTCGAGCTGGCCGAGCAGGTCGTGTCGGTGGGCGAGGAGGTCTTCGTCAAGGTCATCGACATCGACCTCGAGCGTCGTCGCATCTCGCTGTCGCTGAAGCAGGCCAACGAGTCTGTCGACCCCTACGGCACCGAGTTCGACCCGGCTCTGTACGGCATGCTCGCCGAGTACGACGAGAACGGCGAGTACAAGTACCCGGAGGGCTTCGACCCGGAGACCGGCGCCTGGAAGGAAGGCTTCGACGCTCAGCGCGAGGCATGGGAGCAGGAGTACGCCGCAGCCCAGGCTCGCTGGGAGGCGCACAAGGCTCAGGTGCTCAAGGCAGCAGAGGCCGAGGCCGCCGCGGGCGACGAGTTCGTCGCTCCGTCGTTCTCGAGCGACTCCGCCGGTGCCGGCACCCTGGCCGACGACGAGGCTCTCGCCGCTCTGCGCGAGAAGCTCTCGGGCGGCAACGCGTAAAGCACACCCTTCAGAAGCGGGCCGTCACCTCACCCTCGGGTGGGCGTGGCGGCCCGCTTCGCGTAAGCGGGAGCCGTCGGCGCGCCGTGCCAGGATTGAGGCATGCCGCTCATCGCGCTCACCGGGGGCATCGCCTCGGGCAAGTCGACCATCGCAGCACGCCTCGCCGAGCACGGCGCCGTCGTCGTGGACGCGGATCGGATCGTGCGCGATGTGCAGAGGCCGGGATCGCCCGTGCTGGCGCAGATCGCCTCGGAGTTCGGGAGGAAGGTGATCCGGCCTGACGGCGACCTCGATCGTGCGGCGCTGGGCGCCGAGGTCTTCGGGGATCCAGCCAGGCTCGCCCGGCTGAACGCGATCGTGCATCCTGCCGTCCGAATCGAGTCGGAACGACGCTTCCGCGAGGCGTTCGCCGCTGACCCGGATGCTGTGGTGGTCTACGACGTGCCGCTGCTCGCGGAGGCTCGCCGGGATGATCCGTGGGATCTGGTCGTGGTGGCCGACGCCCCGGCAGAGCAGCGGATCCGCCGGCTGGTGGAGATGCGGGGGCTGGATGCCGAAAGCGCGAGAGCGCGGGTCGCCGCCCAGATCGACGACGATCAGCGGCGTGCCATCGCCGACGTGCTCGTCGACACCTCCGGAACTCTCGAGCACACGTTGTCGCAGGTCGACGCACTGTGGGCACGGATCCGGCCGGCGTGATCGGACCGGATGCGCCGGGGAGGCTCAGCCGCCCGCAGACCCAGTACCCGCCTCCGGCTGCCGGCGTCGCGCCCGTATCCGACGCGCGAGCACGACGGCACCGGCTGCGAGGCCCACAAGCATCGCCAGTGCGAGCAGGGGGACGACGATGGCCGCAGCCGCCAGCGCGAACGATGCGCCGTCCTCCGCAGCGCTGAGAGCAGGAGCGGCCATTCCGCCCGTCATCGCGTTGGCCGCCACTCTGCCCGTCGCCTTCACGACATGCACGACGAGCGCGATCGCGATGCCAGCCACGATCGGAACCCAGGCGTTGTCGGTGAAGAACGCCGCCGGATCGGTGACGGCGATCGTCTGAGCGCTGGAGCCCGCACCGAAAGCGATGCCGCCGGCGGCGGGACGGAGGATGCTCTGCACGATGTCGTTGACCGAGTCGAGAGCGGGGACCTTGTCGGCGACGATCTCGAGCACGAGCAGCACGCCGAGGACCCACAGTGCGATGTCGCCGGAGAGCCACGACCAGCCCGAAGGCAGCTGGATCGCGGGGATCAGGCGGTCGGCGAGCCCGAGCAGGAACAGCGGCATCCAGGCGTTCAGACCTGCGGATGCGGCGAGGCTGGAGCCGATGACGAACTCGATCACCGCTCCACTCTAGGGTCTCGTCCTTCGGCCGGCCGCTGGTCGCTTCGGCCAAGGGAGCGCCGGTGTCGGTGGGCCGCTCTACGCTGGTAAGCATGCAACCCACGCGCAGCGTCCGCCCCTTCGAGGTCGTCAGCGAGTACGTCCCGGCGGGTGACCAGCCTCAGGCGATCGCCGAACTCGCCGCGCGCATCAACGCGGGCGAGACGGACGTGGTGCTGCTCGGTGCGACGGGAACGGGCAAATCGGCGACGACCGCGTGGCTGGTGGAGCAGGTGCAGCGTCCCACGCTGGTGCTGGCGCACAACAAGACGCTGGCGGCGCAGCTGGCGAACGAGTTCCGCGAGCTGATGCCCCACAACGCAGTGGAGTACTTCGTCTCGTACTACGACTACTACCAGCCAGAGGCCTACGTGCCGCAGACCGACACCTTCATCGAGAAGGACTCGTCGATCAACGCCGAGGTCGAGAGGCTGAGGCATTCCACGACGAACTCGCTGCTGAGCCGGCGGGACGTCGTCGTGGTCTCCACCGTGTCATGCATCTACGGCCTGGGCGCACCGGAGGAGTACCTTCGTGCGATGGTCGCGCTGCAGGTGGGGGAGCGGTACGACCGCGACGCACTCATCCGGCAGTTCATCGCGATGCAGTACAACCGCAACGACGTCGACTTCTCGCGGGGCAACTTCCGCGTCCGCGGCGACACGATCGAGATCATCCCCGTGTACGAGGAGCATGCGATCCGCATCGAGCTGTTCGGCGACGAGATCGAGGCGCTCTACTCGCTGCACCCGCTGACCGGCGAGGTCATCGCCAAGCTCGATTCGGTGCCGATCTTCCCCGCGTCGCACTACGTGGCCGGAACGGATGTCGTGCAGCGCGCGATCGGCACCATCGAGGCCGAACTCGCCGAGCGGCTCGCCGAACTGGAACGCCAGGGCAAGCTGCTCGAGGCGCAGCGGCTTCGCATGCGCACGACCTTCGACCTGGAGATGCTGCAGCAGCTGGGCTTCTGCTCCGGCATCGAGAACTACTCCCGGCACATGGACGGCCGCCAGGCTGGGGAACCGCCGCACACGCTGCTGGACTTCTTCCCCGACGACTTCCTGCTCGTCATCGACGAGTCGCACGTCACCGTGCCTCAGATCGGCGCGATGTACGAGGGCGACGCGTCGCGCAAGCGGACCCTCGTCGAGCACGGCTTCCGTCTGCCGAGCGCCATGGACAACAGGCCACTGCGGTGGGACGAGTTCAAGAACCGAATCGGCCAGACCGTGTACCTGTCGGCGACGCCGGGCAAGTATGAGATGGGGATCGCCGACGGGGTGGTCGAGCAGATCATCCGCCCGACCGGTCTCATCGACCCGGAGATCATCGTCAAGCCGTCCAAGGGGCAGATCGACGACCTGCTCGAGGAGATCCGGCTGCGCGTCGAGCGTGATGAGCGCGTGCTCGTCACCACGCTCACGAAGAAGATGGCGGAGGAGCTCACCGACTTCCTCGGCGAGCACGGGGTGCGGGTGCGCTATCTGCACTCGGATGTCGACACCCTGCGCCGAGTCGAACTGCTCACCGAGCTTCGTGCCGGCGTGTACGACGTGCTCGTGGGCATCAACCTGCTGCGGGAAGGTCTCGACCTTCCCGAGGTCTCACTGGTCGCGATCCTGGATGCCGACAAGGAGGGATTCCTCCGCTCGGGCACCTCACTGATCCAGACCATCGGCCGCGCGGCGCGAAACGTCTCTGGCCAGGTGCACATGTACGCCGACAACATGACGGATTCGATGCGCAACGCCATCGAGGAGACTGAGCGGCGGCGCGAGAAGCAGATCGCCTACAACAAGGCGAACGGCATCGATCCGCAGCCGCTGCGCAAGCGGATCGCCGACATCACTGAGGTGCTCGCGCGCGAGGCGGCTGATACAGCGGACATGCGCGCGAGCCGGGGCAAGGCGGGGCGGGGCAAGTCTCCGACACCCAACCTCCGACGCGAGGGGATCGCGGCCGAAGGTGCCCTGCAGCTCGAGGAGACCATCGCCGATCTGTCGGATCAGATGCTGGCCGCCGCCGCGGAGCTGAAGTTCGAACTCGCCGCGCGTCTGCGTGACGAGGTGCAGGACCTCAAGAAGGAGCTGCGCGCGATGGAACGGGCGGGCCACGCATGACGGCTGGAGACCGGGGCGGACGCTGCTGAAGACCGGCTCACCGATCGGGTGCGCGCACTGCTGTCCGGCGAGCCCGCGCTGGAGAAGAAGCGGATCGTCGAGCTCTGCGTGCTGGATGACGATGCACTGGAGTTCTGGCTCGATGTGGCGCGGGGACGGTGAGGCCCCGGTGTGCCTGGCGACGTCGGCTCGGCATCGAACCGTCTCCCGCGATCGACGCGACGGCCTTCAGGGACAGTGCACGAGCGGCTTCGGGCCGCTGCGGTCGATCTGATGCCGGTTCATCGCAGCCCCGCACAGCGGGCACGCCCGTTCGGCGCGTTCCGCGGCCGTCGGGGGAGGGGTGCTCTCGTAGGGGCCGACGGAAGCGGGGCCCGCATAGCGGATCAGCCGGGAGTTGAGCCAGGCGTACACGCCGCCGGCCTCGCGGATGCGGGTGCGCAACGGCACGCGGGGTGGGTGCTCGGACATGATCATTAGTGTACTAACTGTTCGTGTGGATAGGATGCATGGGTGACGACCGATGACGAGCTGCTTCTGCTGGAGAACCAGCTGTGCTTCGCGATGGTGACCGCTGCCCGCAACGTCGTCTCGATCTACCGCCCCATCCTCGAACCTCTGGGTCTCACCCATCCGCAGTATCTGGTGATGCTGGCACTGTGGGAGCGTTCGCCGCGCTCTCTCGGCGAGCTCGCCGAAGAACTGGCACTGGAACCGGCCACGGCATCGCCACTCGTCAAGCGCCTCGAGCACGACGGGATCGTCGAGCGGGTTCGGAGTGCGCGAGATGAACGACGCCTCGAGATCGGGCTGACCGACGCTGGCCGCGCTCTGCGCGATCGCGCGGTCGACGTTCCGCGGCAGGTCATGGCCAGGGCCGGCCTCGACCTCGAGTCGGTGGCCGCACTCCGAGAGGCGCTGCGCCCTTTCGCGGGCCGCATGCCGCGCGAGCGCCGACCGGGTTATCCACAGCCCTGACCTCCACTCCGCGGCACACGCCTAGGGTGGTTGCATGGAGATCGGTGCGGCTGACGAGCGGACGCGGCCGGCCGATGATCCGCGATGGCCGCTGCGGTTGCCCGTCATCGTCACGCTCGTGCTCTTCCTGGTCGCGATGCTCGCTGCATCCATCGCCGGGCCGCCGCTCATCTCGCTGCCCGACACCGAACGTCCTGCCCCGATCGTCGTCCCGCAGGAGCAGGTGACCCCGACGGCGTCTCCTCCGGCACAGCCGGAGGAGACGGGAATCTTCGGCATGGTCATGAGCATCGTGCTGCTGCTGCTCGTGATCGCCGTGGTGCTGGCCGTCGCGTACGTGCTCGTGCGCGCACTGCTCCGCTGGGCGGGCTCACGCGCAGTGCGCCCACCTGCGCAGGACCCCGCACCGACGGATGCCGAGGCGCTCGGCGCGGAGTCCGGGGCACCGGCGCCGGACGCTGCGGTCATTCGTCGCGGCCTCGCTGCGGCACGCGCCGACATCACCACCTACGCCGAGCCCGGCGATGCGATCGTCGCAGCCTGGGTCGGGCTGGAGGAGACCGCCGCCGATTCCGGCACTGCACGCGGGAGGAGCGAGACGCCCGCGGAGTTCACGCTCAGGATCCTGCTCCGCCGCACCGGGATCGACGCTCCGACGAGGCGCCTGCTCCGGCTCTACGAAGGAGTGCGCTTCGCCGGGCGCAGCGCGTCCGAACAGGACAGGGAGGCGGCCCGCGAGGCGCTGATCGAGATCGAGAGAGGATGGCGATGAGGACTCGAGTCAGGATCCCGTTGGCGGTCGTCGCCGGCGTCCTCGCCGCGGTCGCCTTCTCGGGGATCGGTGTGCACACTCCCTTCGCCTGGGCATGGGGAGGCCTCGTGGCGGGGGTGATCGCGCTGCTCGGTGTGACGCTTCCCGACGACCCGCGGGCGGATGCCCCGGGGCAGGAGTCCGGCGACTCGTCGCGTGGTTCCGAGGTGTCGCGGCTCGCGTGGGCGATCAATCCGCGCAACGGCGACGTGGGTGAGGCGGTCACCAGGCGTGTGCGGGCCACCCTGCGCCGTCGCCTCGCCCTCGTGGATCTCGATCCGGATGACCCTTCGCACACCGCCGCCGTGGAGCAAGCGCTGGGTGCGGGCCTGTGGCGGAGGCTGACCGGCAGAGGCGCGCGCATACAGGACATCCGCGACGCACTGGCCGCGGCCGAGCGGCTGACACCCGAGGAGAGACCATGACGGACACGGCAGCGTGGAACGACGACCGCCTGGCTGAGAAAGCCGAGAAAGAGGGAACCATGGACTTCGAGGACATCGCCGAGGCCGGCAGTCGGATCCGGGCCGCGGTCGCCACCGTGGTGGTGGGCATGGACGACCCGCTCGAGATCGCGCTCGCAGCCATCCTCGCAGGCGGGCATGTGCTCTTCGAAGACGTCCCAGGGCTGGGGAAGACCGTGGCTGCGCGCAGTCTGGCGTCGGCATTGGGTCTGTCGTTCCGCCGGCTCCAGTGCACCCCCGATATGCTGCCCGGAGACGTCACCGGGTCATACGTGTACGCCCCCGACAGCGGCGAGTTCGTGTTCCGCCGCGGCCCCATCTTCACGGGGCTGCTGTTGGCGGATGAGATCAACCGCACCACGCCCAAGACGCAGTCCGCGATGCTCGAGGCGATGGCGGAGCGGCAGGTGACGGTCGAGGGAGACAGCTTCCCCTTGCCGGACCCGTCCCATGTCATCGCGACGTCGAATCCGATCGAGTACGAGGGCACCTACTCGCTTCCCGAGGCTCAACTCGATCGGTTCATGGTTCGGCTGTCGGTGGGTTACCCGGATGCGCAGGGTGAGGCCGAGATCCTTCTGGGCCGCGTTCGCCGTCGACAGGAGTCCACGAATGTGGACCCCGTGCTCGCGCCGGGCGATCTCGCCGCCCTGCAGCGCGCGGTCGAGCGGATCCACGTCGATCCGGACGTGGCGCGCTACTGCGTCGACCTCGCCTCGGCCACGCGCAGCGCGCAGCACGTCGCGGTCGGTGCATCCCCGCGTGGCTCACAGTCGCTCATGCTGCTCGGCCGCGCGCTCGCCGCGCTCGACGGACGCGACTACGTGCGCCCCGACGACATCAAGCGCGTCGCCGTGCCCGTGCTCGCACACCGGCTCACGCTGACACCGCAGGCCTGGGCGCAGGGCGTCGATCCGGAGCAAATCGTGGGCGGCCTCGTGCCGACGGTGCCCGTGCCGCCGAGTATCGCGGCCGGCAACCGATGACTCGCCTGGAGAGCGGCGGCACGCGGGAAGGGTGGCGCCCCGCCCCTTCCGTGGTGTTCGCCGGACTCGGCTCACTCGCTCTGCTGGCGGGTGGGGTGGTCCTTTCACGACCGGATGCGATCGCCGTCGCCATGCCCCTGGCGCTCTGGGCGGCCGCGGTCATGGGCGGCAGGCGCACCGACGGCGGATGCGAGATAGACGTGCGCACGTCGGAGTCGGACGAGCATGGCTGGCTTCATGACGAGATTCAGGTCCGCTCCACGACCGAGATGGTCGAGGTGTCGCTGGTGCAGAGCGAACGCGCGCGGAAGCGCGCATTCGTCGCGGGGACGTCACGCATCCGTACCCGCAGCCGGGTGATGCACTCCGGGCCGGTGCGCACCGTCGAGGCGGTGGCTCGCGGTCTCGATGCGGATGGCGGGATGATCGCCGCGCCCGGCGACCCCATGCGATCTGACCGTTCGGTCCAGCCTCCGCTGCACCGGCTGGGACACCTCCCGGTGGCTCCCCGGCTCACGGGACTTCACGGGGCGCACGAAGGGTCCAGGCCGGGTCAGGGCGGTGACTTCCGAGACATCCATCCGTTCGCGCCGGGTGACGAACTGCGCCGTGTGGACTGGAAGGCCACCGCGCGGATGGCGCGCCGTCCCGGCGACCTGCTCGTCCGGCGTACGAACACCCTGAGCGATGCCTCGGTCGTCATCGCGATGGACACCGCCGATGAGCTCGGCGCCGTCGTCGCGATGTGGGGAACACCCGACCTCGAGCGCAGCGGCATCACCTCGCTCGACCACGCGCGCAGCGCGGCACGGTCCATCGCGGCGGCCACCATCGAGCGCGGCGACCGGGTCGCGTTCCACACTCTCGCCCACGGCGGGCGATCCGTGCGCAGCGGCAGCGGTCCCCGACACCTGGCCCGAGTCACCGCCGAGATCTCGGCGAGCGGCCGCGGGGGAGACGACTCCCGCTTCCGGCGCACCCCGCCGGTTCCGCAGGGGTCGATCATCTACGTCCTCTCCACCTTCTTCGACGGCGCAGCGGCCGAGATCGCACTCAGATGGCGCAACTCGGGGCACCGTGTGGTCGCTGTCGACACCCTTCCCGCACTCGACGCGAGCAGACTCTCCGCAGAGCGCGAGCTGGCCCTCGAGGTGCTGCTCGCGGAGCGGCACGACATGCTTCACGGTCTGCGGACGTCCGGCGTGGCGACGATCTCCTGGGCCCGGGATCCGGCGGCAGAGCTGGGCGCACTGTCACGAGCGTCGGCCGCGAACACGGGCCCGGTCCAGCGACGTGCGGCGATGGTGGCGCGATGAGACGCAACGACACTGTCTCCGTGGGGGCGGCTCTGCCCGGCTACAGCCTGCGGGCCGCCGCGTTCGCCGCCGCGGTGGTCGGAGCGCTGCTTCTGGGGGCGCCCCTAGGCTGGGTCGTCGTCATCGCGGTGGTCTGCGCGACGGGGGCCCTCTGGGCGCAGACCGGGGGCGTCTGGCTGGCGGGCGCGGCGCTCGTGATCGTCCTGCTGCTGCACGACCCGCACCCCGGCCGGACGGCGGTCGCCCTCGCGGTCGTGCACGTGCTCCACGTGCTGGCCGCACTCGCAGCGGTGATCCCGATGCGGGCGACCGTTGCTCTGCGAGCGCTCGCCCCGACCTGCATCCGCTTCGCATGGGTGCAGGCGATCGGCCAGGTCATCGCCCTCGCGGTCGGCCTCATGCCGCAGTCACCGGCCGCACCGATCGCCGTGCTCGCCGGTGCGGGTGCGGCGCTGCTGCTGGCGGCGGTGGCCGGAAGGATGCTGCGCGCACAGCGCACTCGTGCCTTCTCGGCAGCCCGCCCCGCGCAGCGCGACCTGTCAGAGCGCTGAGACAGCGCCGCCGGCGGAGCCGGTGTCGGTGGCCCCTCTTAGACTTGACGGGTGCCCATCGTTCCCGTCGCCTCCTCCGGAAAACTCAGTGTTCGCGGTGCCCGCGTGCACAATCTCAAGAACGTCGACATCGACATCCCGCGCGACTCCCTCGTCGTGTTCACGGGTCTGTCGGGGTCCGGCAAGTCGAGCCTCGCGTTCGACACCATCTTCGCCGAGGGGCAGCGCCGCTACGTCGAGTCGCTGAGCGCCTACGCGCGTCAGTTCCTGGGGCAGGTGGACCGACCCGACGTCGATTTCATCGAGGGCCTGAGCCCCGCGGTGTCGATCGATCAGAAGTCGACCAACCGCAACCCCCGTTCGACGGTGGGCACGATCACCGAGATCTACGACTACATGCGCCTGCTCTGGGCGCGCATCGGCGTGCCGCACTGCCCCCAGTGCGGTGAGCGAATCCAGCGGCAGACGGTGCAGCAGATCGCCGATCAGCTGATGGAGCTGCCAGAGCGCACCCGCTACCAGATCGTGGCGCCGGTGGTCTCGCAGAAGAAGGGCGAGTTCGTCGACCTCTTCCGCGAGCTCGGCGCCAAGGGCTATTCGAGGGCCATCGTCGACGGCGACCTCATTCAGCTCGCCGAACCGCCGACGCTCAAGAAGAGCTACAAGCACGACATCGCGGTGGTCGTCGACCGCCTGGTCGCATCGCCCGACATCCTCGGCAGGGTCACAGACTCGGTCGAGACCGCGCTCAGCCTCGCCGGCGGTGTGATGCAGGTGAACTTCGTCGACGAAGAGGGGGATGCCGCCTGGCAGTCGTTCTCCGAGAAGCTCGCCTGCCCGAACGGCCACGCCATCACGCTCACCGAGATCGAGCCGCGCACGTTCTCGTTCAACGCGCCGTTCGGGGCGTGCCCGGCGTGCTCGGGTCTCGGAACGCGGATGTCGGTCGATGTCGACCTCATGCTCGGTGATGAGGAGCTCTCCATCCGGGAGGGCGTGATCCTGCCGTGGACGACCCAGGGCAAGGGCCTGTTCCAGTACTACGAACGCCTGCTCGAGGGCCTCGCCCGCGATCTCGACTTCTCGCTCGACACCCCGTGGAAGAAGCTGCACTCCGACGTGCGCGAGGCCGTGCTGCGGGGCGACAACTACAAGGTCACCGTGAAGTGGAAGAACCGCTACGGCCGAGAGATGCGCTACAGCTCGGGGTTCGAAGGAGTGGTGCCCTATATCGAGCGCCAGTACCTGCAGGCGGAGAGCGACACTCAGCGCAACCGCTGGGGTGAGTACCTTCGTGAGGTGCCCTGCCCGGTGTGCAACGGCGACCGGCTCAAGCCCGAAGTGCTGTCGGTGCTCGTGCACGGCCACTCCATCGCCGAGGTCTCGCACCTCAGCCTGGCCGAGGCCCGCGGATTCATGGAGAAGCTCGTGCTCACCGATCGCGAGGCGAAGATCGCCGCGCAGGTGCTGCGCGAGATCCGGCTGCGTCTGGACTTCCTGCTTCAGGTGGGCCTCGCCTACCTCAACCTGAGTCGCTCGGCCGGCTCGCTCTCCGGCGGAGAGGCCCAGCGCATCCGGCTGGCCACCCAGATCGGGTCAGGTCTCACCGGGGTGCTGTACGTGCTCGACGAGCCGTCGATCGGGTTGCATCAGCGCGACAACCGCCGTCTGATCCAGACGCTCGAGAAGCTCCGCGACCTCGGCAACACGCTCATCGTCGTCGAGCACGACGAGGAGACGATCGAGGCAGCCGACTGGGTGGTCGACATCGGGCCGGGCGCCGGTGTCGGCGGGGGAGAGGTCGTGCACTCGGGGCCGTACAGCGCCCTGCTGGCCGACACCGAGTCGATGACCGGCGACTACCTCTCCGGACGTCGCGAGATCGCCACCCCGGCGAAGCGGCGCAAGATCGATCGCAAGCGGATGCTGAGTGTCGTCGGTGCGCGGGAGAACAACCTGAAGAACGTCACGGCAGACTTCCCGCTCGGTGTGCTCACAGCCGTCACCGGCGTGAGCGGATCGGGCAAGTCCTCCCTGGTGAACGACATCCTCTACCAGGTGCTCGCCTCACGGCTCAACGGTGCGAGGACGGTCCCGGGCAAGCACACCAGGGTGACAGGGCTCGACAACCTCGACAAGGTCGTGCACGTCGATCAGGCGCCCATCGGCCGGACGCCGCGATCGAACCCCGCGACGTACACCGGCGTGTTCGACCGCATCCGTGCACTGTTCGCCGAGACCCCTGAGGCGAAGGTGCGCGGCTACCAGCCGGGCCGGTTCAGCTTCAACGTCAAGGGAGGACGCTGCGAGGCGTGCTCGGGCGACGGCACGATCAAGATCGAGATGAACTTCCTGCCCGACGTGTACGTCGACTGCGAGGTGTGCCATGGCAAGAGGTACAACCGCGACACGCTCGCCGTGCACTACAAGGGCAAGAACATCGCCGAGGTGCTCGAGATGCCGATCGAGGAGGCTGCGGACTTTTTCGAGCCGATCCAGGCCATCCACCGGTACATGAAGACCCTCGTCGACGTCGGCCTCGGCTACGTGCGCCTCGGTCAGGCTGCCACCACGCTCTCCGGTGGTGAAGCGCAACGCGTGAAGCTCGCCACCGAGCTGCAGCGCCGCAGCAACGGCCGCAGCATCTACGTGCTCGACGAGCCCACCACCGGTCTGCACTTCGAAGACGTCCGGAAACTGCTCGAAGTGCTGGGCGGACTCGTCGACAAGGGCAACACCGTCATCGTCATCGAGCACAACCTCGACGTGATCAAGTCCGCCGACTGGGTCATCGACCTCGGACCGGAGGGCGGATCGGGTGGCGGCGAGATCCTCGCCACGGGCACCCCAGAGCAGATCGCCCGCGTGGAGGAGAGCCACACCGGTCAGTTCCTCGCCGAGATCCTGGGCGAGGGCCGCGCGGCACGCAAGGCGGGCTGATGGCGGACGTCCTGCCCTACAAGCCGCGGGTGGGTGAGATCCCCACAGACCCCGGGGTCTACCGCTTCCGCGACAAGGACGGCCGGGTGCTCTACGTCGGCAAGGCGAAGAACCTCCGCCAGCGGCTGTCGAACTACTTCGCACCGCTGCGCACGCTGCATGAGCGCACGCGGCGGATGGTGACGACCGCCGCCTCGGTGGAGTGGACCGTCGTCGCCACGGACGTCGACTCGCTTCAGCTCGAATACATGTGGATCAAGGAGTTCGATCCGCCGTTCAACGTGCGCTACCGCGACGACAAGTCGTATCCGTTCATGGCGATCACGCTCGGCGACGAAGCACCGCGCGTGATGGTCACCCGCAACCGCAGGATCCCGGGTGCGCGCTATTTCGGCCCGTACCCGAAGGTATGGGCCGTGCACGAGACGATCGATCTGATGGTCAAGGCCTTCCCGATCCGCACCTGCAGCGATGCCAGCTACAAGAGGGCGATGCAGACCGGTCGGCCGTGCTTCCCCGGGCAGATCGGCAAATGCGGTGGTCCATGCTCCATGAAGGTGACCATCGAGGAGCACCGCGCCATGGTCGACGACTTCGTCGCCTTCATGGCAGGAGGCGACGAGCGTTTCACCCGCGAGCTGACCAAGCGGATGCATGCCGCATCCGCCGCAATGGACTATGAGGCCGCCGCGAAGCATCGCGACAAACTGCTCGCCATCGAGGCGGTGCTCGGCAAGAGCGCGCTGGTGCTGCCGTCCGACGAGGATGCAGACCTGTTCGGCATCGCCGAGGACGAGCTGGCGGCAGCTGTGCAGCACTTCGTGATCCGCGGTGGGCGTGTGCGCGCGGTTCGCGCGGTCACGCTGGACAAGGAGCTCGACATCTCCGGCGGAGAGCTGGTCGAGCAGGTGCTGCAGCGCGCCTACGGCGACGCGTCCGATGTGCCGCGTCGGGTGCTGGTCCCCACGCTTCCGCCCGACGCCCCCGAGCTCGAGCAGTGGCTGCGGGGACGACGCGGGCGCAAGGTCGAGATCGCCGTCGCCCAGCGAGGCCAGCGTGCCGAGCTCATGCGCACGGCCACACTGAACGCACAGCAGGCGCTGCTGCGTCACAAGACCCGGCGCACCAGCGATTACGTGGCCCGCACCCAGGCGCTCACCGACCTGCAGGAGGCGCTGGGCATGGAAGAGGCGCCACTGCGCATCGAATGCTTCGACATCTCGCACCTCGGCGGCACGAACGTCGTCGCGTCGATGGTCGTGTTCGAGGACGGTCTGCCGCGCAAGGATCAGTACCGCTCCTTCAACATCGCCGAGACCACCGACGACACCGACTCCATGTACCAGGTGCTCATGCGCCGCCTCGCCAGGGTCGATGCGCCTTCCGACGAGGGCGAGGCCGAGGAGCAGGAGGGCCGGCGCAAGCCGAGGTTCGCTTATCGTCCGCAGCTGTTGATCGTCGACGGAGGGCGGCCACAGGTGCAGGCAGCGGCTCGTGCATTGGAGGACAGCGGTCACACCGAGATCGCCCTGTGCGGCATCGCCAAGCGGCTCGAGGAGATCTGGCTGCCCGGCGACGACTTCCCGGTGATCCTCCCGCGCACGAGCGAGGCGCTGTATCTCGTGCAACGTCTGCGTGATGAGGCGCACCGTTTCGCCATCACGCATCAGCGACGGCGCCGACGCCGCGACATCTCCACGGTGCTCAGCGAGATCCCCGGCCTCGGTGAGGCGCGCATCAAGGCGCTGCTGAAGCACTTCGGATCGGTGGCTGCACTGCGCGCCGCCACCGCTGCCCAGGTCTCGGAGGTGAACGGCATCGGCCCGGCTCTCGCCGCGTCGATCTGCATGCACCTCGCCGGGGCGAGCGCGCCGAGACGCGAATCCGCATCGCCGGAGCCCGCGACTCTCGCATCAACTCCGGTGCCCGATGGTGGAGGGATGCCCGCGACTGGATAGGCTTGACCCGGGAGAGGAGTCGTCGATGGCCGCCGCTGAAAAGGGCGAATTCCTGATCGTCACCGGTATGTCGGGCGCAGGACGCACGACAGCCGCCAACGCCCTCGAGGATCTCGGGTGGTACGTCGTCGACAATCTGCCACCGCAGATGCTGCGGCCCCTGCTCGAACTCACCGACATGGGAGCGGGCAACCTGCCCAAGATCGCCGCTGTGGTCGACGTGCGCGGACGCAGCCTCTTCGACGACTTCCCGGGCGTGGCGCGGGCACTGCGCGCCCGCGGCGGGGTCAAGGTGCTGTTCCTCGACGCGTCGGACGACGTGCTCGTGCGCCGGTACGAGTCGGTGCGACGACCGCACCCGCTGCAGGGCGAGGGGACGCTGCTCGACGGCATCAGGGCAGAGCGTCAGCGGCTGGCGCCGATCCGCGAGGCGGCCGACCTCCTGGTGGAGACCTCGATGCTGAACGTCCATCAGCTGGCCATGCAGGTCTCAGAACTCTTCTCCGAAGAGGGCGCCGCGCGTCACCGCCTCACCATCATCAGCTTCGGCTTCAAATACGGGCTGCCCACCGATGTGGACCTCGTAGCCGACATGCGCTTCCTGCCCAACCCGTTCTGGAAGGACGAGCTGCGCGACCACACCGGGCAGGACGAGGACGTACGCGACTACGTGCTGTCGCGGCCCGGCGCCGAAGAGTTCCTCGACGCCTACGCTGCGGCCCTGCGTCCTGTGCTCGAGGGCTACCAGCGGGAGAACAAGAGTCACTCCACCGTCGCCATCGGATGCACTGGCGGGAAGCACCGATCCGTGGCCACCGCCGAGGAGCTCGCGAAACGCCTGGCCGACGCGCCCGGCGTCTCGGTCAACGTGCGCCACAGGGACCTCGGACGGGAATGATCGCGGGGCGCTCGAGTCGGTGGGATCGACCCGGGCCTTGTAGGCTGTTCCCTTGCGTCGCGATCCGGCGCGCGGATCGTGAAGGAGTCTCGTGGCACTAACCACCGACGTCAAGGCAGAGCTCGTCAGCATTCGCAATGCGCCCCCGACGGTGCGCGTCGCGGAGGTGACGACCATTCTCCGTTTCGCCGGTGGACTGCACTCCATCGCTGGTCGCGTGGCCGTCGAGGCCGAGGTCGACGCCGAGCTCCTGGCTCGTCGCGTCGCTCGTGACCTGGCTGAGATCTACGGTGTTCGTCCTGAGATCGCACAGGTTAAGTCGAGCAGCGCGCAGTCCGCGGGTGACGGCGCCCGCTGGGCGGTGCGCGTGATCGCGGCGGGTGAGACCCTCGCCCGTCAGACCGGGCTTCTGGACGCACGCCGTCGTCCCGTGCGCGGCCTTCCGAACCGCCTGACGACCGGCTCGCCCGAAGAGCTCGCCGGCCTCTGGCGTGGAGCGTTCCTCGCCGCCGGATCGCTCAGCGAGCCCGGCCGTTCGGCGATGCTCGAGGTCGCCTGCCCGTCTGGCGAGGCCGCGATGGCTCTGGTCGGCGCGGCACACCGCCTCGGCGTCACCGCCAAGGCGCGTGAGGTGCGCGGTCTTCCCCGTGTCGTCGTCCGCGAGGGCGAGGCGATCAGGTCGATCCTCAGCATCATGGGCGCAGGTCGCACTGCGGCCGCCTGGGAGGAGATGCGTCAGCGGCGCGAGGTGCGAGCGGGTGTCAACCGCCTCGTGAACTTCGATGACGCGAATCTGCGCCGCTCCGCGCAGGCGGCGGTGGCCGCTTGCGCCCGTGTCGAGCGCGCGCTCGAGATCCTCGGCGATGACGTGCCCGATCACCTTCGCACGGCCGGCAATCTGCGTCTGGCGCACCGCGACGCGAGTCTCGACGAGCTCGGGCACCACGCCGACCCGCCCCTGACGAAGGACGCCGTCGCGGGCCGCATCCGCCGTCTTCTCGCCATGGCCGACAAGCGCGCGCAGCAGGAGGGGATTCCCGGCACCGAGGACGCCGTCCCGGCCGGCCTGGAGGACTAACCCGTCCGCAGGGCGGCTCAGCCGGGCGCCTCGACAGCGCCCGCGCGGCGTCGCCGACCCCTTGGCGGCCTGCGACGCAGGCTCGATCTCGTCATCCCGGGAAGGATCCCCTGACGTGTCACGTTGCCGTCAGTAGGATGTGAAACGTCTGCCTCGCTGCGCACTTCGGCGCGCGGGGGACCGGCAAGCGCCGCGGCGCGGCGCGGATTGGATGAAAGAGACATGGCGACCTACACGCTTCCTGACCTCCCGTACGACTACGCGGCGCTCGAGCCTCACATCAGCGCGAAGATCATGGAGCTGCACCACGACAAGCACCATGCCGCCTACGTCGCCGGTGCGAACACCGCGCTCGAGCAGCTCGCCGAGGCCCGTGAGAGCGGCAACCTGGCGAACGTGAACAAGCTCGAGAAGGACCTCGCGTTCAACCTCGGCGGCCACGTGAACCACTCCATCTTCTGGACCAACCTGTCGCCGAACGGCGGGGGACAGCCCGAGGGTGAGCTGAAGGCGGCCATCGACGAGTTCTTCGGCTCCTTCGAGAAGTTCCAGGCCCACTTCACCGCCGCCGCGACCGGCATCCAGGGATCCGGCTGGGCCGTGCTGAGCTGGGACCCGATCGGCGCCCGCCTGATCATCCAGCAGCTGTTCGACCAGCACTCCAACACCGCACAGGGCACGGTGCCGCTGTTCCAGCTCGACATGTGGGAGCACGCGTTCTACCTCGACTACCTGAACGTGAAGGCGGACTACGTGAAGGCCGCGTGGAACATCGCCAACTGGGAGAACGTGTCCCAGCGCTTCGTAACGGCCCGTGAGAAGACGGCCGGCCTGCTGGTACTGTCGTAAAAGATGGGCGTCCTGATGGGTGAAACGCCCATCAGGACGCCGTTGTCCGCGAAACCCGCCGGAAAACACCTTAAGAACCAGGAGACTTTCGTGTCTGTCAAGATCGGTATCAACGGCTTCGGTCGTATTGGACGAAATTTCCTCCGCGCGGCGCTCGCGCAGAACGCGGACCTCGAGATCGTCGCAGTCAACGACCTCACCGACAACAAGGCGCTCGCGCACCTTCTGAAGTACGACTCGGTCGGCGGACGCCTCGCCGACGAGGTCTCCTACGAGGGTGACGTCATCAACGTCGGCGGCCGCGCCATCAAGGTGTTCGAGGAGCGCGACCCGGCGGCCCTGCCGTGGGGCGAGCTGGGCGTCGACATCGTCATCGAGTCGACCGGCCGCTTCACCAAGGCCGCAGACGCCTCCAAGCACATCGCAGGCGGCGCCAAGAAGGTCATCATCTCGGCGCCGGGCACCGATGTCGACGGCACCTTCGTCATGGGCGTGAACGAGGACAGCTACGACTCGGCCACCATGAACGTCATCTCGAACGCCTCGTGCACCACCAACTGCCTCGCGCCGCTGGCCAAGGTGTTCAACGACGAGTTCGGCATCGAGCGCGGCTTCATGATGACCGCGCACGCCTACACCGCCGACCAGAACCTGCAGGACGGCCCGCACAGCGATCTGCACCGCGCCCGCGCGGCGGCGATCAACATCGTCCCGGCGTCGACAGGTGCCGCCAAGGCCATCGGCCTGGTGCTGCCCGAGCTCAACGGCAAGCTCAGCGGCTCCTCGTACCGTGTGCCGGTGCCCACCGGCTCGATCGTCGACCTCACCCTTGTGACCGGTCGCGAGGACCTCACGGTCGACGACATCAACGCCGCGTACCGCGCCGCCGCCGCGGACGGTCGTCTCCAGGGCATCCTGCAGTACAACGAGGACCCGATCGTCTCGAGCGACATCCAGCAGAACCCGTACTCGTCGATCTTCGACGCCGGCCTGACCAACGTCAGCGGCAACCTCGTCAAGGTCTCCAGCTGGTACGACAACGAGTGGGGTTACTCCAACCGCCTCGTCGACCTGACCGAGTACGTCGCCGAGCGTCTCTAAGCTCATACACATGACTCTGCGCACCCTGGACTCTCTGGGTTCACTCGAGGGCAAGCGCGTCATCGTCCGTTGTGACCTCAACGTCCCCCTGCGGGACGGGGTCATAACGGACGATGGTCGTGTTCGAGCCTCGCTTCCGACTCTGAACGCACTCATCAACGCCGGCGCTCGCGTGGTCGTCTGCTCGCACCTGGGGCGGCCCGACGGTGCGCCCGACCCCCAATACAGCCTGGAGCCGGTGGCCCAGCGCCTGTCAGAGCTGCTCGGCAAGCCCGTCGCCTTCGCACGCGACACCGTCGGCGAGTCGGCGCGCGAAGCGGTCGCGGCTCTGGAGGACGGCGATGTGGTCGTCCTGGAGAACCTCCGCTTCAACGCCGGGGAGACCGCCAAGGACGACCAGACCCGTCGTGCGTTCGCGGGCGAGCTGGCGGCGCACGGCGATGCGTTCGTCTCGGACGGCTTCGGCGTCGTGCATCGCAAGCAGGCCAGCGTCTACGAGCTGGCCGAGATCCTCCCGTCGGCGGCCGGCCTGCTGATCGCCGCAGAGCTCGACGTCCTCGACCGCCTCACCGAGAATCCCGAGCGCCCGTACACGGTGGTGCTCGGCGGATCGAAGGTGAGCGACAAGCTCGGCGTCATCTCGCATCTGCTGCCGCGCGTCGATCGTCTGCTCGTGGGCGGGGGGATGCTCTTCACATTCCTCGCTGCTGAGGGACACGCGGTCGCATCCAGCCTGCTCGAGAAGGATCAGCTCGACACCGTACGGGGCTACATCGCAGAGGCGAAGGAGCGCGGCGTGGAGCTGGTGCTCCCGACCGACATCGTGGTCGCATCCGCCTTCGCCGCGGATGCCGAGCACGAGGTGGTCTCCGCCGAGGCGATCGAGCAGACCTCGTTCGGCGCATCCGGAATCGGCCTCGACATCGGACCGGAGACCGCCGCGCGCTTCGCCGACGCGATCCGCGGTTCGAAGACCGTCTTCTGGAACGGTCCGATGGGCGTGTTCGAGTTCCCGGCCTTCGCGGCCGGCACCAAGGCCGTCGCCGGCGCGCTGACGGAGGTCGACGGCCTGGGAGTCGTCGGTGGCGGCGATTCCGCTGCCGCAGTGCGTCAGCTCGGCTTCGGCGACGATGAGTTCGGACACATCTCGACGGGCGGGGGCGCGAGCCTCAAGTTCCTCGAGGGCAAGAAGCTACCTGGACTGGAGGTCCTCGGATGGCAGTGAACACTGCGACCCCGAACCGGCGCACCCCGCTGATCGCCGGCAACTGGAAGATGAACCTCGATCACCTGCAGGCGGTCGCGACCGTGCAGAAGCTGCACTGGACTCTGAAGGACGCCGGTCACGAGGGTGACTCCGTCGAGGTGGCGGTCTTCCCGCCGTTCACCGACATCCGCTCGGTGCAGACGTTGATCGATGCCGACAAGATCCCGTTCGCCCTCGGCGCGCAGGACCTCTCGCCGCATGATTCCGGTGCGTACACGGGTGAGGTCTCGGGCGCGTTCCTGTCGAAGCTGGGCGTCGGCTACGTCATCATCGGCCACTCAGAGCGCCGCGAGTACCATCAGGAGGGCGACGATCTGGTCAACGCCAAGGTGAAGGCTGCGCTCAAGCACGGGCTCGTGCCGGTGATCTGCGTCGGCGAGACGGCGGAGGATCTCGAGAGGTTCGGTGCCAGTGCCGTCCCTGCAGGCCAGCTCGAGAAGGCGCTCGACGGTGTTCCGGCCTCTGCCGACATCGTCGTGGCCTACGAGCCGGTCTGGGCGATCGGCTCCGGCCAGGCTGCCACGCCGGCACAGGCGCAGGACGTCTGCGCCGCGTTGCGCAAGGTCATCGCATCGGCTCTGGACGACGATGCGGCGGCGCGCACCCGCGTGCTGTACGGCGGTTCAGTGAAGTCGGGCAACATCGCGAGCTTCATGCGCGAGCCTGATGTGGACGGCGCCCTCGTGGGCGGCGCGAGCCTCGTCGTCGACGAGTTCGCGGCGATCGTTCGCTTCGAGAAGCACGTCGGCGTGTGAGTCGGACGGGGCGCGCATGCGCCTCGTCCTATAATCGACAGCTAGGCGGGTCGTTCGCGGCCCTGGCGAAAGGCTTCTTCTCGTGCAGGTTCTCGAGTTCGTGCTGCAGGTGCTGCTGGGTATCAGCAGCGTGCTGCTGACGCTCCTCATCCTTCTCCATAAGGGCCGCGGTGGCGGCCTTTCCGACATGTTCGGCGGCGGCATGTCCGCGGCCGTGGGGTCCTCCGGGCTCGCTGAGCGCAACCTCAACAGGTTCACCGTGGTGCTCGCACTGGTGTGGTTCGTGTCGATCGTCGCGCTCGGTCTCATCACGAAGGTTCAGGTGATCTGATGGCAACCGGTGGAAACGCGATCCGAGGCACTCGTGTCGGATCGGGCCCCATGGGCGAGCAGGACCACGGCTATCACGCCGACCGCATCGCCGTCTCCTACTGGGACGGGCTGGGCAACGAAACCGTTCGGTACTTCGCCGCCGGGCTGCCCGACGAGGAGATCCCCGAGATCATCGATCACCCGCACAGCGGGCTTCCGGCTGGACGTGACAGGCAGAACCCGCCGGAGCTGGCCAAGGCCGAGCCCTACAAGACTCACCTGGCGTATGTGAAGGAGCGCCGCACCGACCAGGAGGCCGAACAGCTCCTCGAGGACGCGCTCACGCAGCTGCGGGAGCGTCGCGGCCAGAGCTGAGGACGAGCCCGAAGACGAGAGGCCGCCGTGTCGATGACACGGCGGCCTCTTCGCGTCCGACCCCGGCGGGCGGCGCCGCGACGCGCGTTGCGGACGCTGTCGCGCCTGCCGGAATGAATGAAGGCCCCCGCCGGACGGCGGGGGCCTTCTCATCAGAGGGGATGACGGGAATCGAACCCGCGTAATCAGTTTGGAAGACTGAGGCTCTACCATTGAGCTACATCCCCGTGATGGCACCGAGATCATCGGAGCGCCCTGTAAAGCATAGCGGACGGCGGAGGTGCTCCCGTCCGTTAGACTCGTTGAGGCCGTTCCCGTGCGCGCGGGTTCAAGCCGGGGCGTAGCTCAGCTTGGTAGAGCGCCCGCTTTGGGAGCGGGAGGTCGCAGGTTCAAATCCTGTCGCCCCGACCACGGTCACAAGACTTCACGACCGCGTCGTACACGCGGGAACCACAAGGAGAACACACCAGTATGGCCAACAGCACCGTCGAGAAGCTGTCCCCGACCCGGGTGAGGCTCAGCATCACGGTCACCCCCGAGGACCTCAAGCCCAGCATCAAGCACGCGTACGAGCACATCGCTCAGGACGTGCAGATCCCCGGCTTCCGCAAGGGCAAGGTCCCCGCGCCGATCATCGATCAGCGCATCGGCCGCGGTGCAGTCATCGAGCACGCCGTGAACGAGGGACTCGACGGCTTCTTCCGTGAGGCTGCTGCAGAGCACGGCATCCGCATGGTCGGGCGCCCCGCAGCGGACATCACGCAGTGGCCGAACGAGAAGGACTTCTCGGGTGATCTGCTCGTCGACATCGAGGTCGACGTGCGCCCTGAGATCGAGCTGCCCTCCTTCGACGACATCACGATCACGGTGGACGCCGTCGAGGCCGATGATGCCGCCATCGACGCCGAGCTCGACAACCTCCGTGCGCGCTTCGGCACCCTCATCCCGGTCGACCGCCCGGCTGCCAAGGGCGACTTCGTCGAGCTCGACCTCGTCGCCACCATCGAGGGCAACGAGATCGACCGCGCCGAAGGCGTGTCTTACGAGGTCGGCTCGGGTGAGCTCCTCGAGGGCATCGACGAGGCCATCGACTCGCTCACCGCAGGTGAGGAGACCACCTTCCGTTCCACGCTCGTGGGCGGCGACCACGCAGGCGAGGAGGCCGAGGTCTCGGTCACCGTCAAGGCTGTCAAGGAGCGCGAGCTCCCCGAAGCCGACGACGACTTCGCGCAGATGGCCTCCGAGTTCGACACCGTGGCCGAGCTGCGGGCGAGCCTCGCCGAGCGCGTGGGCCAGCAGGGCGTGTTCACCCAGGGCGCTTCGGCCCGCGACCAGCTCATCGAGACGCTGCTCGAGAAGGTCGAGATCCCGGTTCCGGCTCAGCTCATCGAGGACGAGGTGCACAACCACCTCGAGTCCGAGAACCGCCTCGAGGATGACGAGCACCGTGCCGAGGTCGCCGAGGCGAGTGAGAAGCAGTTCCGCACGCAGGTGCTGCTCGACACGATCGCCGAGGGCGCGAACGTGCAGGTTTCGCAGGAGGAGCTCAGCCAGTACCTGATCCAGTCCGCCGCGCAGTACGGCATGGCTCCGCAGGAGTTCGTCGAGGCTCTGCAGGGTGCGGGCCAGCTGCAGGCACTGGTCGGTGAGGTCGCCCGCAACAAGGCGCTCGCGTCGGTGCTCGGCAAGGTCAAGGTCGTCGACAGCAACGGCAAGGACGTCGACCTGTCGGAGTTCATCGGCGACGTTGACGAGGGTGAGGAGACCGAGGCCGGCGCCGAGGACAAGCCCGCCAAGAAGCCGGCTGCCAAGAAGGCCGCCGCGAAGAAGGCTCCGGCCAAGAAGGACGCCGACGCCGAGGGCGACGCGGAGACCGAGAAGAAGCCGGCCGCGAAGAAGGCTCCGGCGAAGAAGGCCGCCGCGAAGAAGGACGACGCCGAGAAGGCCGAGTGATCCACGATCGCTGAGAAGGGCGGATGCTGACGCAGCATCCGCCCTTCTTCGTCTGCTGAGGAGACGCATGGACGGGAACGATCGCTTCGGGGCGGTCTGGGATGACGCATCCCTGGGGGATGAGGAGCGGATCTCGCGCATCGACGCGATCGCCCAGACGTGCGGCGACGCGGCGCGCGCCGCCTTCGAGCAGGCGGGGGCACGCGACGCCGCGGGCCTCGAGGCAGAGGCCGAGCCGCTGTACCGGCGTGCGCTCGAGCTCGGTCTTCCCGATGATCTGCGCGCGCAGGCGACGATCCAGCTGGCGAGCACGCTGCGCAATCTGGGTCGTGTCGTCGAGAGCCTCGAACTGCTGCGGATCGAACGTGAGCGCGGGGGACCGCTGCGCGACGCAGCATCCGCCTTCTACGCGCTGTCGCTCGCGTCCGCAGGCGATCCGATCGCGGCGACGGCCGTCGCGCTGGAGGCGCTCGCGCCTCATCTGCCGCGCTACGGCAGGTCCGTGGGCGCATATGCGGGAGAGCTGGGCCGGCGGGCTGATATGCCGACGGCGAACACGGGAGATGGCGCTGTCGCCCGCCGGTAGATTCGAATCACCGAAACACGGAAACAGGAGCTGACATGGCTGAACCCCTGGTCGCGACGAGCGTCTTCGACAGACTGCTGAAGGATCGCATCATCTGGCTGGGCTCTGAGGTGCGCGATGAGAACGCGAATGAGATCTGCGCGAAGATCCTCCTTCTCGCCGCCGAGGATCCCGAGAAGGACATCTACCTCTACATCAACTCACCCGGCGGATCGATCACCGCAGGCATGGCCATATACGACACCATGCAGTTCGTCCCGAACGACATCGTCACGGTCGGCATCGGCATGGCCGCGTCGATGGGTCAGCTGCTGCTGACCAGCGGCACCAAGGGCAAGCGCTACATCACGCCGAACGCCCGGGTTCTGCTGCACCAGCCGCACGGCGGATTCGGCGGCACGGCCAGCGACATCCAGACGCAGGCCCAGCTGATCCTGTCGATGAAGAAGCGTCTCGCCGAGATCACGGCGGCGCAGACCGGCAAGAGCGTCGAGCAGATCAACGCCGACGGTGACCGCGACCGCTGGTTCACCGCCGACGAGGCGCTCGAGTACGGATTCGTCGACCACATCCGCGAGCACGCCAGCGACGTGCACGGCGGCGGTGGCACCGGTGCGGACAAGTAAGGCAGGACAGAACCACATGTACACACCCACGTTCCGCTCCGCCGGCGATCTGCCCTCGAGCCGCTACATCCTCCCGCAGTTCGAGGAGCGCACCGCTTACGGCTTCAAGCGCCAGGACCCGTACAACAAGCTGTTCGAAGACCGCGTGATCTTCCTCGGCGTGCAGGTCGACGACGCCTCGGCAGACGACGTCATGGCGCAGCTGCTCGTGCTCGAGAGCCAGGACTCCGAGCGCGACATCACCATGTACATCAACTCGCCCGGTGGCTCGTTCACCGCGATGACCGCGATCTACGACACCATGCAGTACGTGGCGCCGCAGATCCAGACCGTCGTGCTCGGTCAGGCCGCCTCGGCGGCATCCGTCCTGCTCGCCGCCGGCGCGCCGGGCAAGCGCCTCGCACTGCCCAACGCCCGCGTGCTCATGCACCAGCCGGCGATGGGTGAGGCCGGTCACGGTCAGGCCTCCGACATCGAGATCCAGGCGGCGGAGATCCTGCGCATGCGCACCTGGCTCGAGGAGACCATGGCTCGTCACACGGGCAAGCCCGTCGAGCAGATCAACAAGGACATCGACCGCGACAAGATCCTCTCGGCCGACGAAGCCAAGGAGTACGGCATCGTCGACCAGGTGCTCACCTCTCGCAAGCGCGTCTGAATCGATCAGAGACGAAGAGCGGCCCGGGACACTCGGGCCGCTCTTGTCGTGTCGGCGGGACACGTCGACTCTCCTGCACGTGGGGCAGACGTTCTCGTCGCGTCCTCCGCGGCAACCGTCCAGCTCCGCGCGAGCCGAACGGCGCGAGCGGTGCGAGGGGGCCGGATGCGGCCTGCAGATGCGCATGCAGGCAGGGCGCGCTGCTCATCTGAGCAGACAGGTGCGCGTGCGTCGGCCGACTCGTAGGCTGGATGCGGAGGAAGGAGGATGCCGTGGACGACGAATTGCTGATGGTCAGGGTCGCTGAACTCTCGTACGACGAGAACAGGACGCAGGACGAGATCGGAGCGATCCTCGGCATCTCCCGGTGGAAGGTCGGCCGGCTGCTCGTGCAGGCGCGCGAGCGTGGGATCGTGCGGATCGAGATCGTGCATCCCCGCGCCCGCCGGCTCGGCCTCGAGCGCTCGCTCGTGGAGCGTTTCGCCCTCAAAGACGCCATCGTGGTGCCCGCGCCCGATGAGCAGGATGCCGTGCTCGATCGCGTCGCGCGTGCCGCGGCCGATCTGCTCACCACACTGCGGCCCGTTCCCCGGGTGCTCGCGGTCAGTTGGGGCCGCACCCTGACCGCCATCGCCGACGCGCTGCCCGACGGCTGGGCGCGCGGCGTCACCGTCGTGCAGGCCAACGGAGGAGTGAGCCTGAACCGCCGCTCCGGCGGCGCGGCATCCGTCGCGGCGACGATCGCCCATCGCGGCGCAGGTCAGGCGGTGCTGCTGCCCAGCCCCGCGATTCTCGAGCGCGTGGAGACCAAGCAGGCGATCGAGTCCGATCGCACCGTCGCGGGTATCCTCGATCAGGCGGCGCACGCCAGCACCTTCCTGTTCACCGCAGGACCGTGCGATCCTGCCTCCGCGCATGTCGAGAACGGCTACCTGACCGTCGACGACATCGCCGAGCTCGCCCGCCGCGGTGCCGTCGGCGATGTGCTCGGCCGGTACATCGACGCCGACGGCAACATCGTCGATCCCGAGCTCGACGCGCGCACCGTCGGCGTGGCGCTCGAACAGCTGCGCTCAGCGCCCAGATCCATCTTCGTCACCGCCGGCGCCCTCAAGCACGACATCGCGCGTACAGTCGTGAGCAACGGGCTGTGCAGCGTCGTGGTGACGGACGAATCCACAGCACAAGCACTCTTGGAGGACATGTGACGACCACAGAAATCGTCCGGCGCAATGCCGTCGATGTGCTGGGCGGTGAACCCGACGACGCGACTCTGCGCCGGTTCCTGCACGGCCTGCCCGGCGTGGACGCGGTGGGTCTCGAGCAGCGGGCTGCCGGCCTCGGCACCCGCTCGATCAAGACGACATCCAAGGCGTGGGCTCTCGACAAGATCATCTCGCTGATCGACCTCACGACTCTCGAGGGCGCCGATACGGCAGGCAAGGTGCGATCGCTCGTCGCCAAGGCGAAGAATCCGGACGCCGCCGACCCCGGCACGCCTCTCGTGGCGGCAGTCTGCGTATACGGCGACATGGTCGGGCACGCGGTGGCGGCGCTCGGCGACGTGCACGGCGACCCTGACGACGGTCGTATCGCCGTCGCCGCCGTCGCGACCGCATTCCCGTCCGGCCGCGCGTCGATCGAGGTCAAGCTGGCAGACACCGCTGAAGCGGTCGCTGCCGGTGCGGACGAGATCGACATGGTGATCGACCGTGGCGCCTTCCTCGAAGGACGCTACGGGCTGGTGTTCGACCAGATCGCCCGTGTGAAGGAGGCGTGCCGCCGCGAGGACGGCACGTATGCATCGCTCAAGGTCATCATGGAGACGGGCGAGTTGAACACGTACGACAACATCAAGCGCGCGTCGTGGCTCTCGATTCTCGCGGGCGGGGACTTCATCAAGACCTCCACGGGCAAGGTTCAGCCGGCCGCCACGCTCCCGACGACGCTGCTCATGCTGGAGACGGTGCGCGACTGGCACCGTGCCACGGGTGAGAAGATCGGCGTCAAGCCGGCCGGCGGCATCCGTTCCTCCAAGGATGCGATCAAGTACCTCGTGACGGTCGCCGAGACCGCCGGCGAGGAATGGCTGCAGCCGCACCTGTTCCGCTTCGGCGCATCGAGCCTGCTCAACGACGTGCTGCTGCAGCGCCAGAAGCTCATCTCCGGACACTACTCCGGCCCCGACTACGTCACGATCGACTGAGGAGCCTCATATGTCATTCCTGGAATACGCTCCCGCCCCGGAGTCCAAGGCGATCCTGAAGCTGAAGGACGCCTACGGCCTGTTCATCGACGGCGAGTTCGTCGACGGCGGCGGATCGAGCTTCCACACGATCTCTCCCGCCGACGAGAGCCGCATCGCCGAGGTCGCCTCGGCATCCGATGACGACATCGATCGCGCCGTCGCCGCCGCGCGCCGCGCCTATGACAAGGTGTGGTCCAGGATGAGCGGCCGCGATCGCGGCAAGTACCTGTTCCGCATCGCCCGCCTCGTGCAGGAGCGCGCGCGAGAGCTCGCGGTGGCCGAGAGCCTCGACAACGGCAAGCCGATCAAGGAGAGCCGAGACGTCGACGTGCCGCTCGTCGCGGCCTGGTTCTTCTACTACGCCGGGTGGGCCGACAAACTCGACCACGCCGGCCTCGGCGCCGACCCGCGCTCCCTCGGGGTCGCCGGTCAGATCATCCCGTGGAACTTCCCGCTGCTCATGCTGGCGTGGAAGATCGCCCCCGCCCTCGCGGCGGGCAACACCGTGGTGCTGAAGCCGGCGGAGACGACGCCGCTGACGGCGCTCATCTTCGCCGAGATCCTGCAGCAGGCCGACCTGCCCGCCGGCGTGGTGAACATCGTCACCGGCGCCGGTGCGACCGGTGCGACGCTGGTACGGCACCCTGATGTCGACAAGGTCGCCTTCACCGGGTCGACGGGGGTCGGCCGTGACATCGCACGGGCGATCGCGGGCACCGACAAGCGCGTCACCCTCGAGCTCGGCGGCAAGGCCGCGAACATCGTGTTCGACGACGCCCCCATCGACCAGGCCGTAGAGGGAATCGTGAACGGCATCTTCTTCAACCAGGGGCACGTGTGCTGCGCCGGCAGCCGTCTGCTGGTGCAGGAGTCGATCCATGACGAGGTCATCGACAGGCTCAAGGATCGCCTCTCGACGCTGCGGCTCGGCGACCCTCTGGACAAGAACACCGACATCGGCGCGATCAACTCGGCGGCGCAGCTGGCGAGGATACGGGAACTGAGCGACATCGGCGAGTCCGAGGGGGCGGAGCGGTGGACCGCCGACTGCGTCATCCCCGACAAGGGCTTCTGGTTCGCGCCGACGATCTTCACCGGCGTCGAGGCATCGCATCGCATCGCCCGCGACGAGGTGTTCGGTCCGGTGCTGTCGGTGCTCACGTTCCGCACCCCCGCCGAGGCCATCGCCAAGGCGAACAACACCCCGTACGGGCTGTCGGCCGGCATCTGGAGCGACAAGGGCTCACGCATCCTCGCCGTGGCCGACAGGCTCCGTGCGGGAGTGGTGTGGGCGAACACCTTCAACCGTTTCGACCCGTCGAGCCCGTTCGGCGGCTACAAGGAGTCCGGCTACGGCCGAGAGGGCGGACGGCATGGCCTGACCGCGTACCTGAAGGGAGCATCCGCGTGAGCAAGAGGCTGACCGTTCCGAAGACCTACAAGCTCGCCATCGGCGGTGCCTTCCCGCGCAGCGAGTCGGGGCGCACGTACGAGGTGGTCTCGGCCAAGGGCCGCTTCCTGGCCAACGCAGCGAAGGCTTCGCGCAAGGACGCCAGGGACGCCGTCGTCGCGGCCCGAGCGGCGGTGAAGGGCTGGTCGGGAGCGACCGCCTACAACCGAGGTCAGGTACTCTATCGCGTCGCTGAGATCCTCGAAGGGCGCCGAGCCCAGTTCGTCGACGAGATCGTCGACCAGGAGGGCGTCAGCGCGACGGCCGCGGCTGCGCAGGTGGATGCTGCCATCGACATGTGGGTCTGGTACGCCGGCTGGTGTGACAAGTACGCGCAGGTCGGCGGGAACGCGAACCCCGTCGCCGGTCCGTACTTCAACATCTCGGTGCCGGAGCCGACTGGAGTGGTCGCGATCGTCGCACCGCAGGACTCCGCGCTGCTCGGTCTGGTGTCCGTCGTCGCGCCGGCGCTGGTGACGGGCAACGCCGTGGTCGCGATTGCGAGCGAGCGCTTCCCGCTCTCTGCGATCAGCCTCGCGGAGGTGCTCGCGACCAGCGACGTTCCGGGTGGAGTGGTCAATGTGCTGACCGGCTCTCCGGCTGAGATCGCGCCGTGGCTCGCCGCGCACGCCGACGTCAACGCCATCGATCTCGCCGGCGCGGGCGGTCTCGACTGGATCGACATGGAGATCGCAGCGGCCGACACGCTCAAGCGGGTGCTGCGACCGGGGTCCGTGGAGCAGAGCCTGGACCGCATCACCGCATTCACGGAGACCAAGACGGTGTGGCACACCAAGAGCATGGTGTGACGATCTGAGGCGGCGAAGGCCGGATCTGCTGCCAGCAGATCCGGCCTTCGCCTCGCGCGCCAATACGCCCCGGTGTCCGACCCAGCGGTTAGGCTCGATCTGTGCCCTCAGGACCCCGCCTGAAGGCAGGCTTCGAGGAGGACGCGCATGGCACGCATCGGCGAAAGCGCTGACCTGTTCAAATGCTCTTTCTGCGGGAAGAGCCAGAAGCAGGTGCAGCAGCTGATCGCCGGCCCCGGCGTGTACATCTGCGACGAGTGCGTCGAGCTGTGCAACGAGATCATCGAAGAGCGGATGGCCGAGTCCGGCAGCGGTCCCGTCGCCGACTTCGAGCTGCCCAAGCCGCGTGAGATCTTCTCCTTCCTCGAGGAATACGTCGTCGGTCAGGATGCCGCGAAGCGGTCGCTCGCGGTGGCGGTGTACAACCACTACAAGCGCGTCCGCGCCCGCGGCACGCTGCAGCCCGCCGAGCAGAAGGCCGACGAGATCGAGGTCGCCAAGAGCAACATCCTCATGCTCGGTCCGACCGGCTGCGGCAAGACCTATCTCGCGCAGACGCTCGCGAAGCGGCTGAACGTGCCGTTCGCCGTCGCCGACGCCACAGCGCTGACCGAAGCGGGGTATGTCGGCGAGGACGTCGAGAACATCCTGCTGAAGCTGCTGCAGGCAGCAGACTATGACACCAAGCGCGCCGAGACCGGCATCATCTACATCGACGAGATCGACAAGATCGCGCGGAAGGCGGAGAACCCCTCGATCACCCGTGATGTGTCGGGCGAGGGCGTGCAGCAGGCCCTGCTGAAGATCCTCGAGGGGACGGTGGCCTCGGTGCCGCCGCAGGGCGGACGCAAGCATCCGCACCAAGAGTTCCTCCAGATCGACACCACGAACGTGCTGTTCATCGTTGCCGGCGCCTTCGCCGGTCTCGAGGACATCATCTCGGCGCGCGTCGGCAAGCACGGCGTCGGGTTCGGTGCACCGCTGCACGACAAGGGCAAAGACCTCGATCTGTTCAGCGAAGTGCTGCCGGAGGACCTGCACAAGTTCGGCCTGATTCCCGAGTTCATCGGCCGCCTCCCCGTGGTGACCTCCGTGTCGCCGCTCGATCAGGAAGCGCTGATCGACATCCTCACCGGCCCTCGCAACGCGCTGGTCAAGCAGTACCAGCGGATGTTCGAACTCGACGGCGTGCAGCTCGAGTTCGAAGAGGACGCGCTGCGCTCCATCGCCGACCTGGCCGTCGAGCGCAAGACGGGTGCCCGTGGGCTGCGGGCGATCCTGGAGGACGTGCTGGGCCCGATCATGTTCGAGATCCCTTCGACCGAGGACGTCACCAAAGTCATCGTCACCAAGGACGCCGTCGACGAGGGGGCACCGCCCACCGTTGTGCTGGCACGCAAGCGCAAGAGCGCGTGAGCCGTGGCGGTTCCTGGCACGATCGTCACGCTCGGTGGCGGCGGCTTCTCGATGTCCGACGACGGCGGTTCGGCGATCGATGACCTGTTGCTCGAACTCACGGGGCGTGGGCGGCCGAGAGTGTGCTTCGTGCCGACGGCGAGCGGCGATTCCGTCGACTACGGCAGACGATTCGAGGCCGCGTTCGCAGGGCGGGCGCAGGCCTCGGTGCTGTCGCTGTTCGGCAACTCGGCATACGACTACAGCGACCCGGAGGTGCTGCTGGAGCAGGACCTGATATACGTCGGCGGTGGTTCCACGGCGAACTTGCTTGCGATCTGGCGCTTGCACGGCGTTCCCGAGGTGTTGCGAGAGGCCGCTGCGGCCGGAACGATCCTGGCAGGTCTCAGCGCGGGGATGAACTGCTGGTTCGAAGCTTCGTCGACGGACTCCTTCGGCCCCCTCGCCCCGCTGTCTGACGGGCTCGGCTTCCTGCCGGGGAGCGCTTGCCCCCACTACCTCGGCGAACCCGGTCGCCGGGAGCTGTACCTGGACTGGGTCGGCTCCGGGGCGGTCCCCGAGGGCCACGCAGCCGACGACTACACCGCGATCGTCTGGCGCGACGGCGAGATCGTGGAAGCGGTCAGCGAGCGCGGAGACAGATCTGTTGCCGCCGTGTCTCGCAACGGCGGTGCGGGCGTGGAGACGGAGCTCCCGGTACGGGTGCTCGGCTGACAGGAAGGGTGAGGTCGGTGCGTCACCAGGATCACCGTCACGACGGCCACCGTCGACGCTGGAGCACCATCCACCGCCGTGCTCGCAGGCAAGCACAGGAGCACCTGACTCCGGCCAGGGGTCCCGAGTCATGACAGCCGCACCCCTGCCATGGCGGGTGCGGAGCAGCGAGACGATCGTCGCCGACCGCTGGATACGTCTGCGCGCCGACGAGTGCGAGGATGCCGCAGGGCGCGTGATCGCGCCGTACTACGTACTCGAACCAGCGGAGTGGATCTCGCTGCTCGCGCTCACTCCCGACGGGGAGGCCGTCGTGGTCGAGGAGTACCGGCACGGCGCCGGCGCCGTAGCCCTGGGTACGGTCGGCGGTGCGGTGGAGGCGAGCGAGCAGCCTCTGGACGCCGCTCGTCGCGAGCTTCTGGAGGAGACCGGCCACGCAGCCGCGGAGATCGTCGACCTCGGTGCGACCTGGGCGAACTTCGGCAACCACACCAACCGCGTGCACCATTTCCTCGCGCTGCACTGCGTGCACCTCGCCGAGCAGGAACTCGACGAGGGGGAGGCGATCGCCGTACGGAAGCGGCCGTTCGACACCCTCGGCTCAGAGCTCGAGCAGAGCTACCATCAGCTGACCTGGTACAAGGCGCGGGAGTGGCTCAGCCGCGCATCGGCATGATCAGGCGTCAGTCCGCCAGCCCGCGGCGCGTCAGCAGCGGACCGATCTCGGCATCCCGGCCCCGGAAGTCGCGGTACGCCTCCAGCGGGTCCTTCGAACCGCCCACGCCGAGCAGCCGCTGCCGGAACCGGTCGCCGTTCTCCCGCGTCAGTCCGCCGTTCTCGCGGAACCACTCGACGGTGTCGGCATCGAGCACCTCGCTCCAGATGTAGGAGTAGTACCCGGCGCTGTAGCCGCCCGAGAAGACGTGAGCGAAGTACGTGGAGGAATAGCGGGTCGGAACCACCGCGTTGCGCAACCCGACGTCCTCGAGCGCGGCCGCTTCGAACGCCGCGACATCGCCGATCTCCGGCCCGTCCTGCACCCGGTGCCAAGCCTGATCCAGCCAGGCCGCGGCGAGGTACTCGCTGGTCGCGTGACCCTGGTCGAACGTCTCCGTCGCGCGCAGGCGCTCGACGATGCCCGGATCCAGAGCCTCACCGGTCTCGTAGTGGCGGGCGTAGTTGTCGAGCACTTCGCTCCAGAGGATCCACATCTCATTCACCTGGCTGGGGAACTCGACGAAATCGCGGAACACGTTGGTGCCGGAGAAGTGCGGATACGTCACGCGTGCGAACAGACCGTGCAGGGCGTGCCCGAACTCATGGAACAGGGTCGTCACCTCGTCGAGGGTGAGCAGGGTCGGCTGACCCTCGCCGGGCTGCGAGACGTTGAGGTTGTTCGCCACCACCGGCAGAGTTCCGCGCAGGGCCGACTGGCTCACAATCGGATTCATCCAGGCGCCTCCGCGCTTGGAGTCGCGCGTGTAAAGATCGAGCACATACAGTCCGACCGCGGCGCCGTCGGTGTCGTGCACCTCGAAGACCCGGGCGCCGGGGTGATACGCGTCCAGATCCTCCCGCTCGGTGAAGCTCACGCCGTACAGCTTCGTCGCCGCGAAGAAGACACCGTCGCGCAGGACGCGCTCGGCCTCGAACCACGGGCGCAGCGCCGCGGTATCGATGTCGTAGCGGGCCTGGCGGACCTTCTCGGTGTAGAACGCCCAGTCGTGCGCCTCCAGCTCGAACGGCTCGGGCGCGCTCTGGTCGATGATCTCCTGCAGAGCGACCCGCTCCCGCTCCGCGTTCCGCGCGGCCGGCACCGCGAGGCGACGGAGCATCCGTTCGACAGCCTCGGGGGAGCCGGCCGTCTCGTCGGCCGTGATGTAGGCGGCGTGCGAGGCGTAGCCCAGCAGCGCTGCGCGCTCTGCGCGCAGACGCACGATCTCGGTGAGCACCGCGCGATTGTCGTTCCCGTTTCCGCGTGATGCGCGAGTGAGGGAAGCTGCCATGATCCGCCGGCGGCTCTCCCGCACGGTCAGGGCCGAGAGATACGGGTGCCCGCTGAACAACGGCAGCGTGACCAGATGCTTGCCCTCCTCGCCGCGATCAGCCGCGGCTCGGGAAGCCGCGCTGAGCTCTCCCGCACTCAGCCCGTCCAGTTCGGCGACATCGTCGAAGAGCACGGCGAGCTCGTTCGTGTCGTTCAGCAGGTTCTTCTCGAAGGTCGTACTCAGCGACGACAGACGCTGGTTGAGACCGGTGAGGCGAGCCTTCGCGTCGTCATCCAGGCCCGCGCCTGCATGGCTCATCTCGCGCAAGTGGCGCTCGACGAGATAGCGCTGCTCGTCGTCGAGATCGAGGTCGTCCAGCTGCCCGTGCACCTGGGAGACCCTCCAGTACAGCTGTGCGTCGAGGCGGATCGCGTCCTGGTGCGCCGCCATGAGCGGTGCGAGCTCCTCGTCGATGGCCTGGATCTCAGGCGTCGCATCAGCCGAGCTCACGGTGTAGAAGGCGTGCGCGACACGGTCGAGCAGTTCACCGCTGCGCTCCAGCGCCTCGATCGTGTTCTCGAAGGTGGGCAGTGAACGCACGGCAGTGATCGCGGACACCTCCCGGCGGTGCTCGTCGAAGGCCTGGCGGAACGCCGGCAGGTAGTGCTCGGGCCGTATCGCGTTGAAGTCGGGCAGCCCATAGGGGAGCGTGGACGGCTGGAGCAGCGGATTCGAGGCCTCGGTCATCCCTCGAGCCTATGACCCGACGGATCGGTCATCCGCTCAGGCGCGCCATCACCCGCTGCAGCGCCTCGACGACCATTCGGACCGAGCTTCGGCGCAGATTCTCAGGCCTGCCGAGCAGATCGATCGAACGCAGGGTGTTCACGCCTTCGAGTGGCAGTCGCACGATGTCGCGGTCGTAGTCCACGCTGCGCGAGGTGTACCGCGGCAGCATCCCGATCGCGTCTCCGGCGGCGACGACGGCCGCCACCGCCCCGTAGTCGTTGATGCGATGCTGAACCTGCACGGAGCGGTTCGCGATCGCCGCCACAGCCCTGAGCACGTCGTCGGGGGAGTAGCCGATCCGACTCGTGACCCAGCGCTCGCTCGCAACATCCGCGGGCGTGAGCGACCGGCGGGCGGCGAGCGGATGCGAGGCCGCGACAGCGACGTCCAGCGGCTCCTGGACCAATGTCAGGCTGCGCACGCCCTGCGTCGGCCAGGGGGCCGAATGCTCCATGCGGTGCGCGAGCACGAGGTCGTAACGCGCGGTGAGCGCAGGGAACTCGGTCTGCGCGACGTCCTCATCGGTCAGCCGGACGCTCGGGGCCGTTCCAGCCGCTCTCAGCTCACGCAGCAGCGGACCGAACAGCGCCTGCCCTGCGCTGTGGAAGCCGCTCACGGTGACGACGCCGGTGACGTCGTGCTCGAACTCATCGAGAGCGCTGCGCGCCGCGGCCATCGCATCGATCGCCTCGGCTCCGGCGGCCGCGAGCACCCTGCCGGCGGCGGTGAGGGTGAGTGCGCGTCCCTGCTTCTGCGTCAGAGGAGTGCGGAATCCTCTTTGCAGTGCGGCGAGCTGCTGCGAGACAGCGGAAGGAGTGACACGCAGTGTCTCCGCGACCGCGGTGACGCTCCCCAACGCACCCAGCTCGCGGAGGATCTGCAGCTGATGAAGTTCCACCAGACGATCTTATTAGGCGTCCTTAACGGATGTTGCAGGAACATGTGGTTGCTCTACACCGTCGAATGCGATCAGATCGAAGCATGAAGGCGCTATTCAAACCCGCACCCGGAGCGGGTCTCGAGCTGGTCGACAGGCCCGATCCTGAGGCCGGCGCCGATGAGGTGCTCATACGCGTGCTGCGCACCGGCATCTGCGGAACGGACCTGCACATCCGTCGCTGGGACGACTGGGCGGCGTCAGCCGTTGCGGCACCGCTGATCCCCGGCCACGAGTTCTACGGCGAGGTCGTCGAGGTCGGCGATCTCGTGCGCGACATCGCCGTCGGCGATCGCGTCTCGGGCGAAGGGCACATCGTCTGCGGCACCTGCCGCAACTGCCGTGCAGGACGCAGGCAGATGTGCATCCGCACCATCGGGCTCGGGCTGCAGCGCGACGGCGCGTTCGCCGAGTACCTGTCGCTCCCCGCGACGAACGTGTGGGTGCACCACGCGGACGTCACTCCCGAACTCGGGGCCATCTTCGATCCACTCGGCAACGCCGTGCACACCGCCCTCACCTACCGGCTCGTCGGTGAGGACGTGCTGGTCACCGGATGCGGACCGATCGGGCTGATGGCGATCGCCGTGGCCCGCCACGCCGGGGCGCGCTTCATCACGGCCACCGACATCAGCGCGCCCCGCCTGGAGATGGCGCGGGCCATGGGTGCCGACCGCGTGGTGGACGTGTCGCAGCAGGACATCCATGACGCACAGGTCGCGCTCGGCATGCGCGAAGGGTTCGACATCGGCTTCGAGATGAGTGGTGCGCCGTCGGCGCTTCCTTCGATGATCGACAACATGAACCACGGCGGCCGCATCGCGATGCTCGGGCTGCCCAGCAGCGGCTTCGACATCGACTGGGGCAAGCTGGTCACGCACATGCTGACGATCAAGGGCATCTACGGACGCGAGATGTTCGAGACCTGGAACGCGATGGGCGCGATGCTGCAGACCAGCGCCACGCTTCGTGAGTCGATCAGCCGCGTCATCGCCGACTGCATCCCCGCGCGCGAGTGGGAGCAGGGCTTCGCTGCCGCGGAGTCGGCAGGCACGGGCAAGATCATCCTCGACTGGACGGAGCTGTGATGTACAGAGACTTCAAAACGCACGTGGCCGCTGAACTCGCCGGGATCGAGGAGGCAGGACTCACCAAGCACGAGCGTGGCATCCGCGGCCCGCAGAGCGCCGAGATCATCGCCGACGGTGCCGAGGTGCTGAACTTCTGCGCGAACAACTACCTCGGTCTCGCCGACGATCCCCGCATCCTGGACGCGGCCCGCAGCGCCCTGGACGAATGGGGCTACGGGCTCGCGAGCGTGCGCTTCATCTGCGGCACCCAGGAGCAGCACCTCGAACTCGAGCGACGGCTGTCCGACTTCCTCGGCACCGACGACGCGATCCTGTACTCGTCGTGCTTCGACGCGAACGGCGGCGTCTTCGAGACGCTGTTCTCGGCCGAGGACGCGATCATCTCCGACGAGCTGAACCACGCCTCGATCATCGACGGGATCCGGCTGTCCAAGGCTCGCCGGCTGCGCTACCGCAACCGTGACATGGCCGACCTCGAGGAGCAGCTGCAGGCAGCATCCCAGGCGCGATTCCGCGTCATCGTGACCGACGGCGTCTTCTCGATGGACGGCTACATCGCGCCGCTCGAGGCGATCTGCGACCTCGCAGAGCGCTATGACGCCCTCGTCTTCGTCGACGATTCCCACGCTGTCGGATTCGTCGGCGAGAACGGCCGCGGCACACCTGAGCTGTGCGGGGTCGCCGACCGCGTCGACATCTACACCGGCACGTTCGGCAAGGCCCTCGGCGGGGCATCCGGCGGATACGTTGCCTCGCACCGGGAGATCGTGGCTCTGCTGCGCCAGCGGTCGCGCCCGTACCTCTTCTCGAACACCCTGGCGCCCGCGATCGTCGCAGGGACGCTGACCGCCCTCGACCTCGTCGAAGGGTCCGCGGATCTGCGTGCCCGACTGCGCGAGAACGCCGCACTGTTCCGCGAGCGGATGACGGCGGAGGGCTTCGACCTGCTGCCGGGGGAGCATCCTATCGTCCCCGTCATGTTCGGCGATGCGGCACTGACCGCGCGCATCGCCGAGGAGATGCAGGCGCAGGGCGTGTATGTCACGGCGTTCAGCTTCCCCGTGGTCCCGAGAGGCCTGGCCCGCATCCGCGTGCAGCTGTCCGCCGCACACACCGCTGAACAGGTCGAGCGCTGTGTGGCGGCGTTCGTGACGGCACGCGCTGCGGTGAGCTGACGGCGCCTGCCGCCCGTCTCGTCTGCGGGGGCGCCGACCTCCGCGCCTCGAATAGCATTACTCTCTTTGCAAAGAAAAGCTTGCAAAGAGAGTAATGCAAAGGTATCTTTGCATATATGACGGAGAACGAGCAGGGACGCACCCTCGATGCCAGCGCGCTGAAGGCACTCGCGCACCCGATGCGGGTGAGGATCTACGATCTGCTCAGCGAGCGCGGTCCGCAGACGGCGAGCAGTCTCGCCACGCTCATCGGAGAGACCTCGGGCGCCACCAGCTACCACCTGCGAGCGCTGGCCGCACACGACCTCATCCGCGAAGTGCAGGGGCGAGGCACCGCACGGGAGCGCTGGTGGGAACGCCCGAAGGGGCGTATCAACCTGCCCGGACCCGACGAGCAGATGACACCGTCCAGCCGCGCCGCCGCGCAGATCGTCACGTCCGAGTTCTTCCGGCTCAGGCACCAGACGCTGATGGACTACCTCAGCCGTCCCGAGTCCGAGAAGCCCGAGGAGTGGCGGGATGCAGGCCTGGTGATGACCACCATGTTCGATCTCACGCCCGATCAGATGCAGGCACTCAAGGACGAGCTGACCGCGGTGGTCGATAACGCTATCGAGCGCTACCGCGGACAGGAATCCATGCCAGGCACCCGACGCGTATCGCTGCGCGCGGAGATCTTCGACCTCCCCGCGGCGAACAGCCGCGGGACGATGAATCAGGAGTGATCATGACCAGTGCGACGCTTCATCTCACCGCCCCGACCGCTCTCGAGCGCGGCCTGCAGCACATCGCCGACGCGATCTCGCACTACGTCGCTCGCCGAATCGCCGCCCGAGCCGAGCGCCGTGAGATCACGCTCGATATGCTGCGGGAGCAGCAGACCCGCAGACACGATCCGCAAGCCCTCGACACCGCACTGCTGGCTCTCGGCTCGCGTCCGCGCTGAACGCGCGGTGTTCACCGGAGGGGCGCCGGAGATCAGTCCTGGAAGGGCCGGGCGACGACGTCGCCGGAAGCGGTGAGCAGCACTTCCCACCCGGCGTCCAGCTCGGCGATGGGCCGGCCCTCCAGCCAGGTCAGCGTCCAATGGCCTACAAGGCCACCCGCCTCCACCTCGGCGATGGCCGGGCGCAGGGCAGCGGGCACGGAAGCCGGCGGCTCCGCACCCGTCGCCCAGCGAGTCCCGAGCTGCATCACGCCTCCACCGGAGCCAGCTCGATCTGCGTCACAGCCAGCGCGTCGGCCTCGGCGAAGTGCAGCTCAGCGATCCGGCCCACCGCCTTCAGGTCGCCGGCCGCGGCCTTCAGCGCCTCGATCTTCGTCGCCGGCGCGGCGATGGTAGCACTCGACACGGGCGTCTTCTGCGAGGCCTTCGCCTCGGTCTTCGCCCGGCGGATGCCGATCAGGGCATCACTCGCCGCGGACAGCACGGCCACATCGCCCTCGATGCCGAGCGGATCGGGCCAGGCGGCTGTGTGGATGGAGCCCGCTTCGAACCATGACCACGCCTCCTCGGTCGCGAACGACACGATCGGGGCGAGAAGGCGAAGCAATGTGGACAGCGCCAGTCGCAGCGCGAGGGCAGCGGAGGCCTGCCCGACATCGGACTGATCGTACGCTCGCTCCTTGACCAATTCGAGGTAGTCGTCGCAGAACGTCCAGAAGAACGCCTCTGTCACCTCGAGCGCCTTGGCCTGATCGTAGTTCTCGTAGGCTGCGGTGGCCTCGCGGATCACACCGTCGAGGGTCGCCAGCATCGAGGCGTCCAGTGCATGAGTGATCTGCGCGCCCTCGGGCACGGGGAACGAGAGCACGAACTTCGCCGCGTTGAGGATCTTGATCGCCAGGCGGCGTCCGATCTTCACCTGCGTCGGGTTCTGGGGGTCGAACGCTGCATCCATTCCGAGGCGGCTGGATGCCGACCAGTAGCGCACTGCGTCGGAGCCGTGCTTGTCGAGGATGTCGGCGGGCGTGACCACGTTGCCCTTCGACTTGGACATCTTCTTGCGATCGGGATCGACGATGAAGCCGGAGATCGCGGCATTGCGCCACGGTGAGCGGTGGTCCTCCAGCGTGGAGCGCAGCATGGTCGAGAACAGCCAGGTGCGGATGATGTCCTGACCCTGCGGGCGCAGGTCGAACGGCGCGACCAGGTTCCACAGCTCCTCATCCCGCTGCCATCCGCCGGCGAGCTGCGGGGTGAGCGAGGAAGTGGCCCAGGTGTCGAAGATGTCCTTCTCGGCGTCGAACCCGCCGGGGACTCCACGCTGCTCCTCGGTGTACCCCTCGGGCACATCGGTGGTCGGATCGATCGGCAGCCTGTCGTGCGAGGGCACCAGTACGCGGTCGTAGTCCCGCTCGCCGTTCTCGTCGAGCGCGTACCACACCGGGATCGGCACGCCGAAGAAGCGCTGGCGCGAGACCAGCCAGTCGCCGGTCAGGCCGCCGACCCAGTTCTCGTAGCGCACGCGCATGAAGTCGGGGTGCCACGCCAGCTCGCGTCCGTTGGTGAGGAGATCGTCGCGCAGCTGCTCGTCGCGGGCGCCGTTGCGGATGTACCACTGGCGGGTGGACACGATCTCGAGAGGACGGTCGCCCTTCTCGAAGAACTTCACGGCGTGGCTGAACGGCTTCGACACCTCGATGAGCTCGCCGCTGTCGCCGAGCAGCTCCACGATGCGCTTGCGCGCGCTGAACACGGTCTTTCCCGCGAGCTCCGCGTAGGCGGCCCTGCCGGTGTCGGACTCGATCGCCTCCGGGGCGTCGACGAGCACCCGCCCGTCCATGCCGAGGATCGTGCGGTTGGGAAGGTCCAGCTCGCGCCACCAGACGATGTCGGTGACATCGCCGAAAGTGCAGATCATGGCGATTCCCGAGCCCTTGTCGGGCTGCGCGAGGTGATGTGCCAGCACGGGCACTTCGACGCCGAACAGGGGGGTGCGCACGGTGGAGCCGAAGTACGGCTGATAGCGCTCGTCATCGGGGTGGGCGACCAGGGCCACGCAAGCCGGAAGCAGCTCGGGCCGAGTGGTCTCGATGTGGATATCGCCTGAGCCGTCGCTCTTGTGGAAGGCGATGCGATGGAAGGCGGCCTGCTGTTCGCGGTCCTCGAGCTCGGCCTGTGCGATGGCCGAACGGAAGTCGATGTCCCAGAGCGTGGGGGCGAGGGACTGATACGCCTCACCACGGTCCAGTCCGCGCAGGAAGGCGAGCTGGCTCTGCCGGATCGTGTCATCCGAGATCGTGCGATAGGTCTGCGTCCAGTCCACGCTCAGCCCGAGCTGACGGAACAGCGCCTCGAAGTGCTTCTCGTCCTCGACCGTGAGTTTCTCGCACAGTTCGATGAAGTTGCGACGGCTGATCGGCACCTGGTCGGCCGCGCGCGACGACTTGTTGTCTCCGCCCTCGAACGGCGGGGTGAAGTCGGGGTCGTACGGGAGCGACGGATCGCAGCGCACGCCGTAGTAGTTCTGCACGCGGCGCTCGGTGGGCAGGCCGTTGTCGTCCCAGCCCATCGGGTAGAACACCTTCTTGCCGCGCATTCGCTCGAATCGTGCCTTGATGTCTGTGTGGGTGTACGAGAACACGTGACCGATGTGCAGGCTACCGGATGCCGTGGGCGGGGGAGTGTCGATCGAGTAGACGCCTTCGCGTCCGGATGCCGCGGCGCCGGCGCGGTCGAAGAGGAACGTGCCCTGCTCGGACCAGCGCTCACCCCACTTCGCTTCGAGACCTTCGAGGGCGGGCTTGTCGGGGATCGCGGACATGAGGGTCTCCTTGAGCGATGTGTGCGGCACTGTGTGAGCGTGCCTGAGTGTGGGTTGTGGGGAAAGTCTACTGGGCGAGGAGGTGTCTCGCCTCGTCCGGGCAGCACTCGTTCGACGACCTGCCCGGCAACAGCTAGATCGACTGCGTCCAAGAATCGCAGGTAGTATGGAATGTCACCCATCCGCACTCACCCGAGGTCGCTCATGCCTTCCCTTTCCGTGCGTCGCCTTCTTCCGCTGGCCGCCCTCGCCGCGGCATCCGCACTCATCCTGAGCGCATGTGCCGGCCCCTCCTCCGACACCGAGGCGGCCGGTGCTGATCCGGATGCAGAGCTGATCTGGGCCATCGAGGGCGCAAACCTGTCGGCCGGACACATGGACCCGCAGATCAGCCAACTCGACGTCTCGGCGATGGTGCAGCGTCAGGTGCTCGACTCGCTGGTGTTCCAGGAGGCGGACGGCACGTTCTCGCCGTGGCTCGCGAAGAGCTGGAAGGTCTCCGATGACGGCATGACCTACACCTTCGAACTGCGCGACGACGTCACCTTCACCGACGGCACGCCCTTCGACGCGGCTGCGGTGAAGGCGAACTTCGATCGCATCATGGATCCGGCGACTGCCTCCGCTCAGGCGGCCAGCATGCTGGGCGGCGACCTGTACGAGAGCACCGAGGTCCTCGGCGACCACACTGTGGCCGTGCACTTCACCGGCCCGTACGCGCCGTTCCTTCAGGCCGCGAGCACGGCGCAACTGGGCTTCTGGTCGCCGAAAGCGATCGCGGAATCCGGCGACCGGCTCAAGGCGGGCGGCCCGGATGTGAACGTGGGCACCGGACCGTTCGAGCTGACCGAGTACACGCCCAACCAGGAGATCGTGTACACCCGCAACGACGACTACGCCTGGGGCCCGCATGGCGAGAAGGCTCCCCGGTTCGAGACGCTGCGCGTGCAGATCCTCCCCGAGGCGTCCGTGCGCGCCGGCGTCGTCGAGTCGGGTGAGGCCGACCTCGCCAGCCAGCTTCCGCCGAACATCGCGGCCGGCCTCGGCGAGCAGCTCACCGTCGAGTCGATCGAATACCCGGGAATGCCCTACTCGCTGTTCCTCAATGAGGCGTACGGCGTGTTCGCCGATCAGAAGGTCCGGGAGGCGTTCGAGCGGGCCATCGACGTCGACACGGCTGTCGAGAAGATCTTCTTCGGTCAATTCCCTCGGGCTTGGAGCGTGCTGGGCTCAACGACTCCCGGCTATGACGAGACGCTGGAGGGCAGCTGGCCATTCGACGCGGACCGTGCGAACGAGCTGCTCGACGACGCAGGCTGGACGGAGCGCGACGCCGACGGGATCCGCGTGAAGGACGGCAAACGGCTCTCGGCGCGCTGGATCGCCTGGACGCCCGTCCCCGACGACCGCGCCGCGCTGGCCAACGCCATCCAGTCCGATCTGAAGAAGGTGGGCTTCGAGATCGAACGCGAGGTGCTCGAGCCCGGCGCGTACAACGAGCAGTACGGTCCGAAGACCTTCGACATCACCGACTGGGGCTTCTCGGGTGTGGACGCCGATCTGCTGCGCAGCCACCTGGGCAGCGAAGGCTTCCAGAACGCGTCGCAGGTGAAGGATCCCGAGGTCGACGCGCTGCTCCAGCAGGGACTGAGCACCACCGACCCGGCCGCTCGCGAGAAGGTGTACATCGAGCTGCAGCAGTGGAACGCGGAGCACGTCGCGATCGTGCCGTTGTACGTCCCCTCGCTGATCACCGCGGTGAACGACGGCGTCGACGGACTCTCGTACGACCTGTACGGGCGGCCCCTGTTCTACGACGTGTCGGTCACACGCTGACCTACCCGCACCGGTGAACCGTCCGCGGGCGAGAGGCCTCGCCGTGTTCCGCATCCTGCGCCGTAGCGGAGGGCTGCTGGCTTCGGTCGTGGTGGTGCTGTGGGGCGCGGCGACGCTCGCCTTCGTTTCGTTCCGGCTCATCCCCGGTGACCCGGTCTCGGTGATGCTCGGCCCGCAGGCGCAGGTGAGTGACGAAGTGAAGGACGGCATCCGCGCCGAGCTGGGGCTCGACCGGCCGGCCGGCGAGCAATACCTCGACTTCCTCGGACGGCTGCTGCGCGGTGATCTGGGCGAGTCGTATCAGCTGCGCATGCCCGTGACCGAGGTCATCGGACGACAGCTCGGCGCGACCGTGCAGCTCGCGCTGCTCGCGCTGGTGATTGCCCTGGTGCTCGCGCTCGCCGCAGCCCTGCTGGCGCGCCGGGGAGCTGCCAGGACCATCGTGGGGGCTCTCGAGCTGGTCGTGCTGTCGTCTCCGGTGTTCTGGATCGGACTCGTGCTGCTGAGCGTGTTCGCGTTCGGACTGGGCTGGTTTCCCGTCGCGGGATCGCGAAATCCGGCGACCATCGTGCTCCCCGCACTCACACTCGCCCTGCCCGTCTCGGCACTGATCGGGCAGGTGCTCCGCGACGGGATCGACGAGGCGGAGCGCCAGCCGTTCGCAGAGACCGTGCGGTCGCGCGGCGCCGACCATACGCGGCTCACGCTGCATCACACGCTGCGGCACGGCGCCGCCGGCGCCCTCACTCTCACCGCCTACCTCGTCGGGTCGCTGCTGGGCGGTGCGGTGCTCGTCGAGACCGTCTTCGCCCGGCCCGGCATCGGCAGCGTCACCCTGGCGGCGATCACCGACCGTGACCTGCCAGTGGTGACCGGTGTGATCATGCTCAGCGCGGTGGTCTTCGTCGCCGTCAACACCGTCGTCGAGGTGCTGCATCCCGTGATCGATCCACGTCTGCGCTCCGCGCCCCTGCGGCTGCCGGCACCCGCACTGGAGGAACGGCGATGAGGGCGCGCGTCATCGGCGCCTGGGTCGCGGGTGCGTTCCTCGTGACGATCGCACTCGCCGCCGCGTTCCCCGGAGTGCTCGCGCAGCACGATCCGATTCAGACCGATGTCGCCTCTGCGCTGCTGCCGCCCAACGCGGAACATCCGTTCGGCACCGACCAGAGCGGCCGCGACGTGTTCTCGCGGGTCGTGCACGGTGCGGGCTCCTCGGTGGGAATCGGCCTGCTCGCCACCTCCCTCGCGCTTATCGCAGGTCTCGTCGTCGGCTCCGCATCCGGGGCAGCGCCGCGTGCTGTCGACGCGGTGCTGATGCGGGTCACCGACATCCTGCTGGCGTTCCCGGAGTTCCTCGTCGCGCTCGTGGTCGTCGCGCTGCTCGGCCCTGGACACACCAACGTCGCGATCGCCGTCACGATCGCCGCCGCGCCCGTCTACGTCCGGCTGGCGCGCACCCGCACGCGCACGCTGCGGCTCGCAGAACATGTCGAGGCGGCGCGCATCGTCGGGGTGAGCCCGTTTCGCGCTTTCACGCGACACGTCGTACCCGGGGTGCTCGGCTCGCTCAGCGTGCTGGCGATGATCGGCGTCGGCTCCAGCATCCTGGCCGCCGCGGGACTGAGCTTCCTCGGTCTCGGACCCGCCGAGCCCTCGCCGGAGTGGGGGCTGATGCTCGCCGGAGGTCGCAATGTGCTCGGCCAGGCATGGTGGATATCCGTGTTCCCCGGAATGGCGATAACGCTGACAGTCATCAGCGCCACCGTCGTCGGCCGCACGCTGCGCGAACGAGCCGAAGGGCGTCGCTCGTGAATGCTCTGGACGTTCAGGGGCTGCGCATCGTCGCCGGCCCACGCACGCTCGTCGACGACGTGTCCTTCACGGTCTCGCCGGGGGAGTGCGTCGCGATCGTGGGTGAATCCGGCGCGGGCAAATCGCTCACCGCGCGCGCCCTGCTCGGCATGCTGCCGGAAGGAGCGAGGGCCGCGAGCGGCCGTCTCGATATCGACGGCACGGATGCCGCGGGGCTCGACGATGCCGGCTGGAGGATGCTGCGCGGCCGCTCGATCGCATTGGTCGCTCAGGACGCTCTCGCGGCGCTGGACCCCCTGCGCCGGATCGGCCGGGAGATCGCCGAGCCCATGGAGATCCACGGTCTGCACGCGAGCGACAGAGAGACGCGCGTGATCGATCTGCTCGCATCCGTCGCGATGCCCGAGCCGGCACGCCGGGCGCGCGACAGGCCGCACGAGCTCTCCGGAGGGATGAGGCAGCGGGCGCTGATCGCGTCCGCTCTCGCGGGCGACCCTGCGGTGCTGGTGGCCGACGAGGCGACGACGGCCCTGGACGCGACGGTGCAGGCACGCATTCTCGCGCTGCTGCGCGGCATCGCTGATCGCGGCACCGCAGTGGTGTTCATCAGCCACGACCTCGCGGCGGTGCGTCGGGTGGCCGACCGCGTGCTGGTGATGCGCGACGGGCGGATCGTCGAACGCGGCGAGACGGCCGAGCTGATGCGCGCCCCGCGGGACGAGTACACCAGGGCGTTGCTGGCGGCCAGCATCCCGCAGCCACGGGCCGTTCGCCGCGGTGCGGGGTCGACGCTCCTCGTCGCGCACGCCGTGACGAAGTCGTTCGACCGTCCGGCCGTGGACGGCGCGTCGTTCACCCTGACCGCCGGGCGCACGCTGGGGATCGTCGGAGAGTCCGGTTCTGGCAAGACCACACTGGCTCGGATGCTCGTCGGCGTGCAGCATCCGGATTCAGGGCGGCTGGAATGGTCATCGCCCCAACGGGTGCAGCTCGTTCACCAGAACCCGCTGGGAGCCTTCGATCCGCGGTGGACGATCGGCCGCTCCCTATCGGAGGCGCTGGAGGCGGCTGGAGTCTTGCGCAGGCATCGGACGCGTCGCATCTCAGAGCTGCTGAACGAGGTCGGACTCGACCCGGAGCTCTCGCGTCGCCGGCCGCGCGAGCTCTCCGGAGGCCAGCGGCAGCGCGCGTCGATAGCCAGAGCGCTCGCCGCCGACCCCGAGGTGCTGGTGCTCGATGAGCCGGTCTCGGCTCTGGATCCGACCGTGCGCGAGCGGGTGCTGCAGCTGCTCGCTCGTCTGCAGCAGGAGCGCGAGCTGACGATGGTCTTCGTCTCGCACGACCTGGGCGTCGTCGCGGCCGTCTGCGACGACGTGCTGGTCATGCAGCACGGCGTCATCGTGGAGCAGGGGCCGGTGCGTGACGTGTTCGCCGCGCCGCAGCATCCCTTCACCCGCGAGCTGCTCGCCGCCGGCGGCTGAGGCCGCCGGGCGAGGCGCGATCGCTCGCTCGGTCGCGACTTCAGTCGCGCAGACTGATCCCGGCGGCGGTGGCGAACACCGGGGCCAGCAGTTCGATCTGGCGTGGGGTCATCGTCGTGCCGCGCAGGGACGCGACATCGAGGAACGACAGCGCATCCAGCCCGCGCAGGTCGACATGCTCGGCACGCATGCCGCGGGTGTCCACCTCGTCGGCGCGGCAGGCTCTGAAGGCGACGCGGGTGAGCGTGGCGGCGGGCATGTCGAGCGCGGTCATGTGGCAGGCGTCGACGATGGCATCGACGGCCTTGACACCGGCGAGGCTCAGATAGTCGATGCGCACGCCGCGCAGTTCCAGCTCATCGATGCGCGTGTCGTTCAGGTCGAGAGTGCCGATCCGGCCGCCTACGAGGCGCACCCGGCGCAGGTTGGCGTCACGCGCAGACAGATCTGCGACCCGCATATCTCGCAGCTCGACGTCCATGAGCGTCGCTCCGCGCAGATCGAGGCTGTCAGCCGTGCCGGTGATGGCGCATCCCTCCAGCGACCCATGTGCCAGGTCGGTGTCGCCGTCCAGCTCGAAGAGGCAGCCGTGAACGTCGGCGCCGCGATGGGCCGCCGCCTTCTCGAGGTGCGGCGGCAGGTCGGGGGCCGAGATGACGGGAGGGCGGAGTTCGTCCGTGCGACGGGGCATGACAGCGACTCTAGGTGAGGGCTCCGACGCCGCCGTATCCTCTTGCGCCGTCGGATTTCGAAGGCTAAATTGCTAGCATGCAATCGAGCAAGCCGCGGCCTAGCGCGCAGAAGGTGCAGTTCAACGTCTATCTGCCGCCCGACGTCGTGCGCGCCGTGAAGCATCGCGCCATCGACGAGGGCTCCAGCCTGTCAGCGCTCGTCGAGCGGGCGTTGCGCGGGTATCTGGAGAGGGACGGATCATGATCACGGTGCAGCAGATCGTGTACGCACGACACCCCGAGCGCTGGCATGCGCTGGCCACCGCACTCGGACTTGTCGCGCCGTTCCCGCCGGCAGCGGACTGGGCCGAGTTCGACGGCGGCGGTGTGCTCGCCGTGCACCGCGAGATCGACGACCACGCCGATGGCACGGCGGATCTGCACCTGCTGGTGGATGATCTGGAGGCCGCCGAGCGGGCCGTCGCGGGGCGCGACGTCGTCCGTTCCGTGATGGAGGGGGTAGGGGAGGTGCTCACCGTGCGCGCCGCCTCCGGTGTGCAGGTCACCGTTTCCGCCGGCGCCAAGGCCACGTCGGGAGACCTGCTCATGCAGCCCATCTGGTTCCAAGAGGACGTGGCGGAGGCCCGCGGCATCCTCGAGGCGCTCGGTCTGCGTGCGGACATCGTCGCCGACCGCGGGGGATGGGTGGAGATGCACGCGGACGGGGGCGGCTGCGTCGGCGTGCACGCCGCCCTCGAGCCGTCGATCGGGCTCGGCTTCCTCGCCAGGGGAGACCTAGATGCGCTCGCCGCCCGGCTGGTCGACGCGAGCTTCGCGGCTTCCGTCGTGGATGAGGCCTACGCGCGCACCATCCGGGTCACCGATCCGGATGCGTGGATCAACGGAATCCAGGACGACCTGTACGGCTACCACCGCGAGGGATCCACAGCATTCTCCCAGCCTTTGCTAGGGTGATGCGCGAGTGGCGACGATGCGGTCGCCACGAGAGAGGATTCCCACCATGAGTTCCGTACTCCTGATGCTCATAGGCCTCGCGCTCTTCGCGTTCGGCTATCTCGTCTACTCCAAGTTCCTTTCACGCCGGATCTTCCGTCTCGACCCGGCGTTCAAGACCCCGGCGCATGAGCTCAACGACGGCGTCGATTACGTGCCGACGAACAAGTTCATCCTGTGGGGACATCACTTCACCTCGGTAGCAGGCGCCGCGCCGATCGTGGGGCCGGCGATCGCGATCATCTGGGGCTGGCTGCCCGCCTTCCTCTGGGTCACGCTCGGCACCGTGTTCTTCGCCGGCATGCACGACTTCGGCGCACTGTGGGCCTCGGCGCGCAACAAGGGACGCTCCATCGGCGCGCTCTCGGCGCGCTACATCGGCAAGCGCGGCGCGAATCTGTTCCTCGTCGTGATCTTCCTGCTGCTGCTGATGGTGATCGCGGCCTTCGCGGTGGTCATCAAGAACCTGCTGATCAGCACTCCGACCGCGGTCATTCCGACATGGGGCGCCATCGTCGTGGCCCTGCTCGTCGGTGTCGCGGTGTACCGGCTGCGCTGGCCGCTGCTTCCCGTCACCATCGTCGGCGTCGTCACGCTGTACGGCCTGATCGTGCTCGGTGATCAGATGCCGGTCGTGCTGCCCGAGAGCTTCCTCGGGATGACCCCGGCGACGTTCTGGATCGTCGCGTTGTTCGTCTACGGGGCGATCGCCTCGCTGCTGCCCGTGTGGGTGCTGCTGCAGCCGCGCGACTACATCAACGGCGTTCAGCTTTTCGTCGGCCTCGGACTGCTGTACGGCGCCGTGCTCATCGGCGCGATCTTCGCCGGTCAGAAGCCAGAGATCGTCGCCCCGATGATCAACACCGCCGTGCCCGAGGGCACCCCGAGCCTGTTGCCGCTGCTGTTCGTGACCATCGCGTGCGGAGCCATATCGGGCTTCCACGGGATGGTGTCATCCGGTACGAGCTCGAAGCAGCTCGACAAGGAGACCGACGCTCGCTTCGTCGGCTACTTCGGGGCCGTCGGCGAAGGCCTGCTCTCGCTCGGCACGATTCTCGCCGTGATCGGCGGGTTCCGCACCGCGGCGGAGTGGGACGAAGTGTACAGCGCGTTCGGCGCCGGCGGCGTGGCGGCTTTCGTCGAGGGCGGCGGCGCGCTCATGCAGAACGGCATCGGGCTTCCCGCCTCGCTCAGCGCCACCGTGCTCGCCACCATGGCCGTGCTGTTCGCCGCCACCACGATGGACACCGGGATGCGGCTGCTGCGCTTCGTCGTGCAGGAGATCGGCGAGTCGATGCGTCTGCGCATCACAAAGATCCCGGCGACGCTGATCGTCGTCGTGGTGGGGCTCGGGCTGACCTTCTCGCAGGGCCTGGGCGGCGACGGAGGCCTGCGGATCTGGCCGCTGTTCGGCACGACCAACCAGCTGATGGCATCGCTCACGCTGTCGATCATCGCCGTGATGCTCATCCGCAAGCGCCGCAATCCGCTGCCGGCGCTCCTCCCGCTGGCCTTCGTCTTCGTGATGTCCTTCTGGGCCGCGATCGAGCAGCTGTCGTCTTTCGCCGATCCGGCACAGCCCGACTGGCTGCTGTTCGTGCTCGACGTGGTAATCATCGTCTCCAGCATCTGGGTGGCCATCGAGGCGGTCATCGCCATGCGCAGGGCTGCGACGGAACCGCCGGAGGCGGAGGACGAGGACACGAAGCGGCAAGCGGTACGTGAGGAGGTCTGATCGGTGACGGACCACAAGGCGGCCCGGCGTCTCATCGAGGGCTGGGCCGCCTTCCGGCGCGGATTGGCCGAGTACTACGCCGGCCCTTACCGGCAGACTCTGGCGCGCGAGCGGCGGGACGAGGACGACCTGTTCACACTCGTCGTGCTCGGTGAGGCGCTCGGCGTGCCCGACACCGCCGCGTACTACAGCGCGGAGCTGCTGCCGATGTTGGCGCAGGACTTCCATGCGTGGCATCGCCGCATGGGCATGCCGCGGTCGCCGCTGGACCACGTCGCATGCTGCTGAACGTGCTGCACCGCCGCATCCTCTTCGTTGGAGGCAAAGGGGGAGTCGGCAAGACCTCACTGTCGTCCGCACTCGCGCTGGCGCGCGCGCAGGAGGGTGGGCGGGTGCTCGTGGTCTCGACAGATCCGGCGCACAATCTCGGCCACCTCTGGCAGCGCAGGGTCGGCGACGACCCGATCCGGCTCGCGGATACCGCCGAAGGCGGGCTCGTCGACGGGGTCGAGATCGATCCGCACGCCACGATCGATCGGCACCTGGCGGCGGTCGAGCGCACGATGACGCGCATGCTGCCGGAGCAGCAGCACGCCCAGGTGCGCGCACATCTGGAACGTGCGCGGCACGCTCCAGGCAGCCACGAGTCCGCGGTGCTCGAGCGCATCGCCGAGGCGGCTGAACGCGGACAGCGGGACTACGACCTCGTCGTTTTCGACACCGCGCCGTCCGGTCACACGCTGCGCCTGCTCGCGCTTCCAGGGCAGCTGGCGGGCTGGACGGACACCCTGCTGCGCAATCGCGATCGATCCGAGCGGTTCTCAGCCGCCATGCGCGGCCTCGCCGGGCGCTCCGCACCGCAGACCTCGGCGGAGAGCGAGCTGCGACAGACGCTTCATCGTCGACGCGAGCGGTTCGACGCGCTGCAGCGGGATATCACCGATCGCGAGCGAACGGGGTTCGTGGTCGTGTTCACCGCAGAGGCACTGCCGGTGGCCGAGACGCTCGAGGTGGTCGAATCCCTCGACGAGATGCGCGTGAACGTCGCGGCGCTGATCGCGAACCGCCGCTCCCCGGATGACGCCGGAGCGCTGCTTCGCGCGAGACGAACGGTCGAGGACCGACAGCTCGCGGGACTTCGCCGAAGGATGCCGGATGCAGTCATCGCCGAGATCCCGCTGATCGCGGGCGAACTCACCGGCCAGCGGGCGCTGGCCGATCTCGCCGCGCTGCTGCGCTCCGCATCCTCGCCACAGGGCGTAGAATGACCCCACCAGCTTTGATCCGGCCATCACCGGGGAGCTCTCGGAAGAACGGCCCCCGGGCCCACTAGAACCGAGCGGGGCAGGCCCGTCATCGCCGCAGTGAGAGTGGCGTCGCCGTGAGGTGCCGCAAGCGGGGTGGTACCGCGGTCAAACGATCGTCCTCGCGAGCAGCATCCGCCACCACGATCACTGCGAGAGACGATGACCTACCCGCGCTCCTCCTTCGGCCCCGCCGCCGACTCCGTCGTTCCGAGCCCGCGCTTCCCCGACATCGAGCGTGAAGTGCTCGACTTCTGGAAGGCGGACGACACCTTCCGGGATTCCATCGCGCAGCGCGAGGGCGCGGACGAGTGGGTCTTCTACGACGGTCCTCCGTTCGCCAACGGACTGCCGCACTACGGCCACCTGCTCACCGGGTACGCCAAGGACGTCTTCCCGCGCTTCCAGACCATGCTCGGCAAGAAGGTCGACCGGGTGTTCGGCTGGGACACCCACGGCCTGCCCGCCGAGCTCGAGGCGATGAAGCAGCTCGGGATCACCGAGAAGAGCGAGATCGAAGCCATGGGCATCGACGTCTTCAATGCCAAAGCCCGCGACTCGGTGCTCGCGTACACGCGCGAATGGCAGGACTACGTCACTCGCCAAGCGCGCTGGGTCGACTTCGAGCGCGGCTACAAGACCCTCGACCTCGGCTACATGGAGAGCGTGCTGTGGGCGTTCAAGACCCTCTACGACAAGGGTCTCGCGTACGAGGGCTACCGCGTGCTGCCCTACTGCTGGCGCGATGAGACACCGCTGTCGGCGCATGAGCTGCGCATGGACGACGACGTCTACCAGGACCGCCAGGACCCGTCGGTCACGGTCACCTTCCCGCTGGCGGGGGCGAAGGCCGAGGCGCTCGGCCTCACCGCCGTGCGCGCTCTCGCCTGGACGACGACCCCGTGGACCCTGCCGACCAACATGGCACTCGTCGTGGGCCCGGATATCGACTACGTCGTGCTTCCGGCCGGCCCGAACGGCGCCGCCGACATCAAGCAGGGCGACGACCCCGCCGAGAGCGACTCACATCGCTACCTGCTGGCGCGCGACCTGCTCGGCGGCTACGCGAAGGACCTGGGCTACGAGTCGGCCGACGAGGCGCTCGCCGCCGTCGAGAGGACCGTCGTGGGCAAGGAGCTCGAAGACGTCGCCTACGACCGGCTGTTCGATTACTACGCCGACGCGGAGACCTGGGGCACGGGGAGTGCCTGGCGCATCCTCGTCGACGACTACGTCACCACCACCGACGGTACCGGCATCGTGCACCAGGCGCCGGCATACGGCGAGGACGACCAGCGCATCACCAACGCCGCCGGTATCCCCACGATCATCTCGCTCGACGATGGCGGACGCTTCCTCCCGCACGTCACCGATGTCGCCGGTCAGCTCTGGATGGAGGCGAACACGCCGCTCATCCGCCTCCTGCGGTCTGCGGGGCGGATGCTGCGCGAACAGAGCTACGTGCACTCGTACCCGCACTGCTGGCGGTGCCGGAACCCGCTGATCTACAAGGCGGTGTCGAGCTGGTTCATCCGCGTGACGGACATCAAGGACCGGATGCTCGCGAACAACGAGCAGATCACCTGGGTGCCGGAGAACGTCAAGCACGGCCAGTTCGGCAAGTGGCTCGAAGGCGCGCGCGACTGGTCGATCAGCCGCAACCGCTATTGGGGCTCGCCGATCCCGATCTGGAAGAGCGACGACCCCGAGTATCCGCGCGTCGACGCGTACGGATCCCTCGAGGAGCTGGAGCGCGATTTCGGCACGCTGCCGCGCAACCCGGAGGGCGAGGTCGACCTGCATCGCCCCTACATCGATGACCTGACCCGCCCGAACCCCGACGATCCCACCGGCAAGAGCACGATGCGTCGCATCGAGGACGTCTTCGACGTGTGGTTCGACTCGGGTTCGATGCCCTACGCGCAGGTGCACTACCCGTTCGAGAATCAGGAGTGGTTCGACACGCACGCGCCTGCGGACTTCATCGTGGAGTACATCGGTCAGACCCGCGGCTGGTTCTACGTGATGCACGTGCTCTCGACCGCGCTGTTCGACCGCCCGGCGTTCACCGGCGTCAGCTGTCACGGGATCGTGCTCGGCAGCGACGGGTACAAGATGTCGAAATCGCTGCGCAACTACCCGGACGTCTCCGAGGTGCTCGATCGCGACGGCTCCGACGCGATGCGCTGGTTCCTGATGTCGAGCTCGGTGCTGCGAGGTGGCAACCTCGCCGTCACCGAGGAGGGCATCCGCGCCGGGGTGCGTGAGTTCCTCCTGCCGCTGTGGAACTCGTGGTACTTCTTCGCCACGTATGCGAACGCATCCGAAGGGGGCTACGAAGCCGAATGGCGCACGGATTCCACCGACGTGCTCGACCGTTACATCCTGGCCCGTCTCGGCGATCTCGTGCGCGAGGTTCGCGCCGACCTCGAGGGGCTCGACTCCACGACGGCAGCGTCGCGCCTGCGCGACTTCGCCGAAGTGCTCACCAATTGGTACATCCGTCGTTCGCGGGATCGGTTCTGGACCGGCGTCACCGACGACCCGAAGAGCCGCGAGGCCTTCGACACGCTCTACACCGTGCTCGAGACGGTCACGCGCGTCGCGGCTCCGCTCGTGCCGCTCGTGAGTGAGCGCATCTGGCAGGGCCTCACCGGCGGACGCAGTGTGCACCTGCAGGATTGGCCGGACCAGGCCGCGTTCCCCGCTGCCGGCGACGTGCGCGATGCGATGGATGCCGTGCGCGAGCTCTCGAGCGTCGGCAACGCGCTGCGCAAGAAGGAGAAGCTTCGGGTGCGGCTGCCGCTGAAGCGGCTCACCGTCGTATCGCCCCTTGCGGGCGAGCTGGCACAGTTCGAGGGGATCCTGCGAGAGGAGCTGAACGTCAAGGACGTCGAGCTCGTGCAGCTCGACGAGAACACCGCGATCGACTACGGCATCAGCCACCGCCTCAGCGTCAACGCCCGCGCGGCCGGCCCCCGTCTCGGCAAGGAGGTGCAGAAGGTCATCCGCGCCGCCAAAGAGGGGTTCTGGACCGAGGAGAACGGCGTCGTGACCGCCGATGGCGTCGTGCTCGAACCCAGCGAGTACGAGCTGGTGCTCGAGACCTCCGGGCGTCCGGAGGGCGAGGCGCTCGCCCTGGTGCCGACGGGCGGCTTCATGCTGCTCGACACGAAGACGACCCCCGAGCTCGAGGCGGAGGGGATGGCACGCGATGCCATCCGTGTCGTGCAGGAAGCCCGCAAAAACGCCGGGCTCGACGTGAGCGACCGCATCGTGCTGGCGCTCAACGTGTCGCCGGAGCATGTCGATGCGCTCCGCGCGCACGCGGAGCTGATCGCGGGTGAGACACTGGCGGTCGGGTACGCCGTTCAGCCCACCGAGGAGATGGACCGGCTCGTGACGAGTGTCGTCAGCCCGGGCGACGGCGTGTTCCGCACCGCCGCGACGGCCATCGGCTCGGACAAGGCGCCCATCATCGTAACGATCGACGCGAACATCGAGGGAGCGGCGAATGTCTGATCGCGAACGCGCTGACCTGGTCTACGAGAAGCTGCTGAGAAGGGCGGGGGAGCGCTGGGTCCAGCCGCGCAAGGAGCGGGTCGCGCGCATCCTCACCCTGCTGGACGATCCGCAGCGCACCTACCGGGTGGTGCACATCACCGGCACGAACGGCAAGACCTCCACGGCGCGGATCATCGAGAGCCTGCTGCGCGCGCACGGCCTGCGCACAGGGCTGTTCACGAGCCCTCACCTCAAGAGGTTCACCGAGCGGATCATGATCGACGGCGAACCCGTCGCGGATGCCGCGGTCGCGGACGCCTGGGAGGAGATCGAGCCCTTCGCCGACATCGTCGACGCCGAGCTGGAGGCGGCGGGGGACGAGCCGCTGACCTTCTTCGAGCTGCTCACGGTGCTCGCCTTCGTCGCGGCCTCCGACGCTCCGGTCGATGTGCTGGTGCTCGAGGTGGGCATGGGCGGGTCATGGGACTCGACGAACACCGCCGACGGCGACGTGGCCGTCTTCGCCCCGATCGACCTCGATCACGCCGATCGGCTGGGCGACACCATCGCCGCGATCGCCGAGGTCAAGGCCGGCATCATCAAGGACGGCGCGGCCGTCGTCTCGGCTCAGCAGCCGGCCGAGGCCGCAGAGGTGCTTCGCCGCGTCGCGGCCGAGAAGGACGCCTCCATCGCTTTCGAGGGTGAGCAGTTCGGCCTGTCCGCGCAGAAGCTCGCGGTCGGCGGACAGCTGATCTCGGTGCGTGGCCTCGCCGGCGAGTACGCCGACGAGTACCTGCCGCTGTACGGTGCGCACCAGGGGCACAACGCCGCACTCGCCATCGCCGCGGTCGAGTCCCTGATCGGAGGGGCGACCCAGGCGATCGCGGGGGACATCCTCACGGACGGCCTGCAGGACGCGACCTCGCCCGGACGGCTGCAGCTGGTCGGCATCGCCCCGACGGTCGTCGTGGATGCCGCGCACAACCCGCACGGCGCCGCAGCACTCGCGCAGTCACTCGACGACAGCTTCGACTTCGACGAGTGGGGGCTCGTGGTTGGCGTGCTCGGCGACAAGGACGCGGACGGCATCCTCGAGCGGCTCCTGCCGGCGGTCGCCGAGGTGTTCACCACCGCCCCCGAGAGCGACAGGGCGGCCGACGCCGACGGGCTGGCCGATCTGGTCGAGGCACGCGGGCGCCGCGCCAGCGTGCACCCGAGTCTCGCCGAGGCGGCGGATGCCGCACGCGAATGGGCGTCGGCATCCGATCGTCGCGCGGTCGTGATCGCGGGGTCGGTCGTGCTCGCCGGTGAGGCGCTGCTTCTCGCCGAGGATGAGGACTGGAAGAGCGGATGGCGGTCGTGAGCGCGCGCCGCGTGCGACCGACGACCAGACCGGTACGGACCCTCACCCAGAAGCTGGGCGCGATCGTGCTCGGCTTCGAGTCGATCGTCGTGTTCCTGGCTGGTCTCACCGTCTACGGCCTGCGGGTCCTGCCCGAGAGCATCCCCTCGTGGTGGGCCATCGTCGGCGGTGCGGTGCTCGCAGTCGTGATGATCGGCGTGGCCGGCGCCATCTCCCGGCCAGGTGCCATCGCGGCGGGATGGGTGCTGCAGTGCCTGGTGCTCGCCTCGAGCGTCCTCGTGCCGGCGATCGCCCTCGTGGCGCTGATTTTCGGCGGCATGTGGGCATATGCGACGATCGTGGGGGCCCGAATCGACAGACAGCGTCCCCAGGGCCCTCCGGCTCAACCTCACACAGAGAGCGAATGACATGGCCACTGAAGAAACCCTCGTACTGGTCAAGCCCGACGGCGTCGCCCGAGGCCTCACCGGCGCGATCCTCGCCCGCATCGAGGCGAAGGGCTACGCGCTCGTCGACATCCGTCTCGTCGAGCCCGATCGCGAACTGCTGGCCGCGCACTACGCCGAGCACGAGGGCAAGCCGTTCTACGAGCCGCTCCTCGAGTTCATGATGTCGGGCCCGTCGGTGGCGATCCGTCTGGCGGGCAACCGCGTCATCGAGGGCTTCCGCTCTCTCGCCGGCACCACCGACCCGACCACGGCGGCACCCGGCACCATTCGCGGTGACTTCGGCCGCGACTGGGGCCTGGCCGTGCAGCAGAACCTCGTGCACGGTTCGGACAGCCCGGAGTCGGCAGCACGCGAACTCGGCATCTGGTTCGGCTGACCCTGAACGCGAAGGCGGGCTCCTCGATTCCTATCGAGGAGCCCGCCTTCGCGTTCAGGGGATCGCAGTCAGAAGACCATCCCCACCAGTTCGCCGAGCAGGTCGAGGCCGGCGAGCTGGACGATCGCGATCACGATCGCGTAGGCGACGATCGTCATCAGCGGGATCCACACCACCAGACGGCCTGCGCGCTCCTTCGCACGCGGGGAGGTGGTGAGCGTTCCGTTGCGCACGAGGTGCACTGCCGTCGAGATGAATGTCGGGATCGTGACCGCCCACGTGACCATGCACCACGGGCACAGCGTGTTCAGGACGAAGACGCTCTGCCCGATCAGCCAGCAGACGAAGGCGAACGCGCCGGCGATGCCGACGCCGAAGAGCGCCCAGAACCAGCGCGGGAATCGCACACCGGCGATCACCGCGACCCCCATCACCAGCACCGCCATCCACCCGGTTACCCCGATCAGCGGGTTGGGAAAGCCGAACACCTCGCCCTGCCACGAGCCCAGGTTGCGGTCGCACTGCAGCAGCACGCTCACGTAGCAGTTGGTCAGCTCACCCGGATTCTCGAGCAGGAAGAACTTCTCCAGCGTGAGCTGGAAAGCCGCCCACCAGCCGACGAGGCTCGCCACGATGAGCCATATTCCGTAGCCGATGTGCCGGTTGCGCTGCGCGGTCATGGCGCGATTATCCCAGCGCTGGCTATGCGGCGGGCGTGAGCCCCGCCGTGCCCGTTGAGCGGGAATGCCACGCGGCGCGCCGATAGGTGCGATAATGGCTTCAGATGGCGTCGCGAGCAGTCGCGGCCGCATCGACAAGACTTCGGGGCGAGTCGCCCCACGCGGTCATCGCCACAGCGCAGACCGCATGCCGATTGAGTTCGCGGCCGCAGTTTCGCCGCACGAGTTTCCGCGGCGCACCCAGTGCCCGCGCAGGGAGTAAGCCAGAGATGGCCGATGAGAGCAATGACAACAACACCCCCGACCTCGACGAGACTCCGGCGCAGCCGGTAGCCGAGGACGCCGCCGCGCAGAGCGCCGAGCCCGCTTCCACGGAGCACGCCGACACGGATGCCGAGGCCGCGCTGACGGATGCGGCAGCCGATGCGTCCGTGGCGCCGGCTGTGGAAGCAGGTGACGCACTCGCCGAGGACGTCGCACCTTCGACCACGAGTGCCGCTGGATCTGAGACGGGGGAGACTGCCGGCTCCGGCACCGAGGCATCCGGCACCGCGGCATCCGTTACCGAGGACGGGGCGTCCGAGACGGAGACCGCCGCTGACTCCCAGGCCGCGCCCGAGGCATCACCCGACGCCGGGGCCGCCTCTGCCGCGCCGGAGCAGCCGGCCGCGCCCGAGCAGCCGGCAGCCCCCGAGCAGCAGGCAGCGCCGTCCGAGCCGCAGCCGGTGACGGCGGTGAGCCTCGGCCTGCTGCCGGAAGTGTTCGTCTCCAGGGTCTCGACGCAGCTGCACTTCCACGCTCCGGAGATCACCCCGCTGCCGGCACGCACGCGCGACGACCAGGACGAGGACGACGAGCGGGGCGCCCGCCGCGGACGCCGTCGCCGCGGGGGAGCAGACGGTGATGAGGGCCGCGATGAGCCCCGTCAGCGTCAGCGCCACGTGGAGTACATCACGGAGCCAAAGGCGATCAAGGGTTCCACGCGACTCGAGGCCAAGAAGCAGCGCCGCCGTGACGGTCGCGACGCGGGCCGCCGTCGTCCGGTGGTCACCGAGGCCGAGTTCTTGGCGCGCCGCGAGGCCGTCGACCGGATGATGGTCGTGCGTGCCAAGAACGGGCGCACCCAGATCGGTGTGCTCGAGGACAACGTGCTCGTCGAGCACTACGTGGCACGCAATCAGGACGCATCGCTGATCGGCAACGTCTACCTCGGCCGCGTCCAGAACGTCCTGCCCAGCATGGAGGCCGCGTTCGTCGACATCGGGCGAGGCCGCAACGCCGTGCTGTACTCAGGCGAGGTCGACTGGGACTCGGTCGAGACGGGCAATCAGCCGCGTCGCATCGAGCTCGCACTCAAGCCCGGCGACCGGGTGCTGGTGCAGGTCACCAAAGACCCGGTCGGACACAAGGGTGCGCGCCTCACCAGCCAGATCTCGCTGCCAGGGCGCTACCTCGTGTACGTGCCGAACGGCTCGATGAACGGCATCTCGCGCAAGCTCCCCGACAACGAGCGCGCGCGGCTGAAGCGCATCCTCAAGGAGGTGCTTCCCGAGTCATCCGGCGTCATCGTGCGCACCGCAGCCGAGGGGGCGACCGAGGAGCAGCTCACGCGGGACGTGCAGCGCCTCACCGCGCAGTGGGAGCACATCCAGAAGCAGGTGCAGAACCAGCAGGCACCCGCGCTGCTGCACGCCGAACCCGACCTGCTGGTCAAGATCGTGCGCGACGTCTTCAACGAGGACTTCACGAAGATGCTGATCCAGGGCGATGACGCGCAGACCACGATCCGCGCCTATCTCGAGGGTGTCGCGCCCGACCTGCTCGAGCGCGTCGAGTCGTACACCGACGACATCGATCCATTCGACGCGTTCCGGGTCACCGAGCAGATCGAGAAGGCCCTCGACCGCAAGGTCTGGCTGCCGTCGGGCGGATCGCTGGTGATCGACCGCACCGAGGCGATGACGGTCGTCGACGTCAACACCGGCAAGTTCGTCGGATCCGGCGGCAACCTCGAGGAGACCGTCACCAAGAACAACCTCGAGGCCGCAGAGGAGATCGTCCGCCAGCTGCGCCTGCGCGACATCGGCGGCATCATCGTCGTCGACTTCATCGACATGGTTCTCGAGTCGAACCGCGACCTCGTGCTGCGCCGGCTCATCGAGTGCCTCAGCCGTGACCGCACCAAGCACCAGGTCGCCGAGGTCACCTCTCTCGGCCTCGTGCAGATGACGCGCAAGAAGCTCGGCCTCGGCCTGCTGGAGACGTTCAGCGAACCGTGCGAGGTCTGCGCCGGCCGCGGTGTCATCGTGCATCACGACCCCGTGGTCAAGCACCGTGGAGGCGCGTCGAACGGCGGCGGTCAGGGGCGGCGCTCGCGCGGCGGCCAGTCGGCGCCCGCGCCGCAACAGCAGGCGCCCGCCATGGTGAACGGCGGCACGCACAGCATCACCGAGGGCGCGAAGTCGGCGCTCGCCCAGATCGCGGCGTCGACGATCGTCTCCAACGGCGAGCCGCAGCAGGAGACCGCAGAACCCGCGGCCGTCGAACCGGCGGAGCGCCCGAAGAAGGCCCGCAAGAAGCGCGGCTCGGATCGCAAGGCGCCGAAGACCGAGGCGGAGCAGCTTCTCGACTCGGTGCTCGACGCGCTCCCCGAGCCCAAGGCACCGGGTCAGGGCCGCAACCGCCGCCGCGTCAGCACAGCAGCCCTGACCGGCACTCCCATGGTGCGGCCGGAGACCTCAGCGCCGATCGCGGGCGGGGACGCGCAGTCCTGACGCGATCAGCCTTCTGACCAGCTCCTTGCCGCCGACGTGCACAGCGCCGGCGGCAAGGAGCTTCGTCAGTGACTCCTCGGGCACGTCGTAGTGGTCGCGATCGAACGCGCGTGCGGGAACGCCCTGCGCCGCCGCGAAGGCGTGCAGCTCGTCGAGGCTCTGATCGCTGATCAGGTGCGACCACAGCCGTCCGTGCGCCGGCCAGATGGGATCGTCGACGAGTACGGTCATGTCGCCGAGCTTAGGACGGCGGCGCGCGACGGGCTCACTTTGCGGCATCGCCGCGGTTCCGGTAAAGTTGTCCTTTGGTGCGCGACCCCTGTCGGCTTTCCCAGTCGCTCAGGACAAGTCTTGCGTCCGCATCCGTCGCAGCGCGACGTACGCAAGCAACAGTCTTCCCGTGAGATTCCCGGAGTCGAAGTGCTCCCCAACGAAACAGGTATGAAGTGGTTTACGCAGTAGTGCGCGCCGGTGGCCGGCAGGAGAAGGTCGAGGTCGGCACGATCGTTCAGCTCGACCGTGTTCAGGCTGCCCAGGGCGAGAAGATCGAGCTTCCCGCCGTGCTTCTCGTCGACGGCACCACGGTGACCACCGACGCCGACAAGCTGGCGAAGGTCAAGGTCACCGCCGAGGTTATCGGCGACCTCCGCGGCCCGAAGATCATCATCCAGAAGTACAAGAACAAGACCGGTTACAAGAAGCGTCAGGGCCACCGCCAGGAGCTCACGCGCGTCAAGATCACCGGCATCAAGTAAGCACGGAAGAGGCTGAACAATGGCACACAAGAAGGGCGCGAGCTCGACACGCAACGGTCGTGACTCCAACGCACAGCGACTCGGCGTGAAGCGCTTCGGCGGCCAGACCGTCAACGCCGGCGAGATCCTCGTCCGTCAGCGCGGCACGCACTTCCACCCCGGCGTGAACGTCGGCCGTGGCGGCGACGACACCCTGTTCGCCCTCGCCGCAGGCTCGGTCGAGTTCGGCGCGAAGGGCGGCCGCAAGGTCGTCAACATCGTCGCAGCCGCGCAGTAAGCGCGACGCACTTCCTCGGACGGGGCGGGCTTCGGCCCGCCCCGTCCGTGCATTTCCACCCGGCACGAACCTCAGGAGGTACCGTCATGGTCACGTTCGTCGACACCGTCACCCTGCATCTGCGTGCGGGCAAGGGCGGCAACGGCTGCGTCTCGGTGCGCCGTGAGAAGTTCAAGCCGCTCGGCGGACCCGACGGCGGAAACGGCGGCGACGGCGGTGACGTCGTGCTCGTCGCCGACCCCCAGGTCACGACGTTGCTGTCGTACCACCATTCCCCGCACCGACACGGCGGAAACGGCGGATTCGGCATGGGCGATCTGCGCGCGGGAGCCGCAGGCGAGACGCTCGAGCTACCGGTGCCCGTCGGCACCGTGGTTAAGGGCGTCGACGGCGAAGTGCTGCGCGACATGGTCGTCCCGGGCGAGCGTTTCGTCGTCGCGCCCGGCGGGCGTGGCGGGCTCGGGAACGCGGCGCTCGCGTCACCGAAGCGCAAGGCACCCGGTTTCGCGCTGCTCGGGACGCCCGGATTCGAGGGCGATGTGGTCCTCGAGCTCAAGACCGTCGCCGACGTCGCGCTGGTCGGGTATCCGTCCGCGGGCAAATCGAGCCTGATCGCGGCCATGTCCGCCGCACGGCCGAAGATCGCCGACTACCCGTTCACCACGCTGCACCCGAACCTCGGCGTCGTGCAGGCGGGTGACAGCCGGTACACCGTCGCCGATGTCCCCGGCCTCATCGAGGGCGCCAGTGAGGGCAAGGGCCTCGGCCTGGAGTTCCTGCGCCATGTGGAGCGGTGCACCGCGCTGCTGCACGTGCTGGACTGCGCGACCCTCGAACCGGGCCGTGACCCGCTGAGCGACCTGGACGTGATCCTCGCCGAACTCGCCGCGTACGAGGTGCCGGAGGGGCAGCTTCCGCTGCTCGAGCGCCCGCAGCTGGTGGCGCTGAACAAGGTCGACGTGCCCGAGGCTCGTGACCTGGCCGAGCTGGTGCGCCCTGACATCGAGGCCCGCGGCTTCCGCGTCTTCGAGATCTCCACCGTGTCGCACGAGGGGCTGCGGGCGCTGAGCTTCGCGCTGGCCGAGATCGTCGAAGAGCATCGCGTCGAGGTAGCGGCGGAGGCGCCGCGTGAGCGCATCGTGATCCGCCCGAAGGGCTCGAAGGCCGAGTTCACCGTGCGTCTCGAGGGCGGCAGCTACGGCAACTTCTACCGCATCCTGGGTGAGAAGCCCGAGCGCTGGGTGCAGCAGACCGACTTCCAGAACGAAGAGGCCATCGGCTACCTCGCCGAGCGGCTCGAACGTCTCGGGGTCGAGGACGCGCTGTTCCGGGCGGGAGCGACCGCCGGCTCCACCGTGATGATCGGACCTGGCGACGGCATCGTGTTCGACTGGGAGCCCTCGATCACATCGGCGGCGGAGCTGGTCACCGCGCCTCGCGGAACGGATGCGCGTTTCGACCGCAGCACGCGCCGCACGACGAGCCAGCGCCGCGAGCAGTACTACGAGCGGATGGACGCGAAGGCGGCCGCACGCGAGGAACTGGAGGCGCAGCGCCGGGCATCCCGCGAGGACGAGGAATGACCGCGCGGACCAGGGCCGAGCTCGCCACCGCCGAGCGGATCGTCGTCAAGGTCGGCTCGTCGTCGATCAGCGGAGAGTCCTCCTGGCGGATCCCCATGATCGTGCAGGCCCTCTCGAGCGCGCATCGTCGTGGGGCCGAGATCATCCTCGTCTCCTCGGGAGCGATCGCCACAGGCATCCCCTTCCTGGCACTCGACGCGCGTCCGACTGATCTCGCCACCCAGCAGGCGGCGGCCGCGGTCGGACAGAACGTGCTCGTGTTCCGCTACCAGGAGGCGCTGCGACCGTTCTCCATCGTCGCGGGGCAGGTGCTCCTGACAACTGGTGACCTCGAGAACCCCACATCGCGCAGCAACGCCCGCCGAGCGATGGAACGACTCCTGTCGCTGCGCATCCTGCCGATCGTGAATGAGAACGACACGGTGGCCACCCAGGAGATCCGCTTCGGCGACAATGATCGCTTGGCGGCCCTCGTGGCTCAGCTTCTGAACGCCGACGCGCTGGTCCTGCTCAGCGACATCGAGTCGCTCTACACGAAGCCCCCGACGGACCCGTCTGCCGAGCCGATCGACATCATCCCCGCCGATGCAGACCTGGCCGGCCTGGAGTTCGGGGCGACGGTGGTGAACAGCGTCGGCACGGGCGGCGCCGCGACGAAGGTGTCGGCCGCGCGGATGGCGGCGGCTTCCGGTATCGGCGTGCTGGTGACCAGCGCCGATCTCGTCTCGAAAGCGCTCGAGGGCGTCGAGATCGGCACCTGGTTCGAACCACGCGTGCAGGACTGAACTTCCGCTTCGCCCACGAGGAAACAGCGGCCTCGCGAAGCATCCGGCGCCGATACACTGACCGGATGAGCACCGCCACCGATGCCCCCGCGGACACCGCGCAGGACCGCCTTGCACGCGCGAAGGAAGCGTCCCGCATCGTGGGGCAGCTCACCAGCGGAGGCAAGGCCGATGCCCTTGAGGCGATCGCCGCCGGCATCGAGCATGCCGCCTCGCGCATCATCTCAGCCAATGAGGAGGACGTCGAACGCGGCCGTCGCGATGGCATCGGCGAGGGCCTGATCGACCGGCTGCGCCTCGACGAGAAGCGCATCGCGGCGCTGGCATCCGCCGTGCGGGATGTGGCGCTGCTGCCCGACCCCATCGGCCAGGTGGTCGGTGGGCACCGGATGCCGAACGGCGTCGCGCTCGAACAGGTGCGGGTCCCCTTCGGCGTCGTCGGAGCAATCTACGAAGCGCGCCCGAACGTCACCGTGGATATCGCAGCCCTCGCCCTCCGAGCCGGAAACGCCGTGGTGCTCAGGGGAGGCAGTGCGGCGCGCGAGTCGAACACCGTCCTCGTCGAGGTGATGCGAGAGGCGCTGGACCGCGCCGGCGTCACCGCGGAGGTGATCCAGACGGTGGACGACTTCGGTCGCGACGGCGCCAGGGCGCTCATGCATGGCCGCGGATTCGTCGACGTCCTCGTGCCTCGAGGCAGCGCCGCCCTGATCGAGACAGTGGTGACGGAATCCACGGTGCCGGTGATCGAGACCGGCGCCGGAGTCGTGCACATCGTGCTCGACGAGTCCGCCCCGCAGGACTGGGCTCGCGACATCGTCGTGAACGCCAAGGTGCAGCGTCCGAGCGTGTGCAACGCGGTCGAGACGGTGCTCGTCCTCCGCCAGGCGGCACCACTGCTGATTCCGGTGGTGGCCAGTGCTCTGCAGAGCGAGGGCGTCGCGATCCACGGAGATGACATGGTGGCGGGACTGGTCCCGAATGTCATCCCGGCGACCGAGGAGGACTGGTCGACCGAGTACCTCAGCATGGACATCGCCATGAAGGTGGTCGACACGCTCGACGACGCCCTCGAGCACATCCGGCGGTACAGCACCGGGCACACCGAGTCGATCATCACGACCGATTCCCGCAACGCGGAGAGGTTCCTGGCCGAGGTCGACTCGGCCGTCGTCATGGCCAACGCCTCGACGCGTTTCACCGATGGCGCCGAGTTCGGTTTCGGCGCCGAGGTGGGGATCTCGACCCAGAAGCTGCACACGCGGGGGCCGATGGGGCTCGCCGAGCTGACCAGCACCAAATGGCTGGCGCGGGGAGCCGGGCAGATCCGCGGCTGAGGTCTAGAATGGACAGGCGTTTGCTTTAGGAACGGAGACAGGATGAACCTCGTCGCACACATCGCGATGGCAGCAGCCGAGGCGGAGCACCACGGGAATGTGGCCGCAGAGACGGTGATCTACGGCATCATCGCGGCGGTCGTCTTCGCTGCACTGGGGCTGGTGACCCTGTCGTACCGCAACGTCGCCAACCGTCACTCGGCCAAGGCCGAGGCCTGGGCCGAGAAGCACGGCAGGGACGGACACGGCCACTAAGGCGCGCATGCATGATTCACGGGCACCGCGCATCGGCGTGATGGGCGGTACGTTCGACCCCATCCACCATGGGCACCTGGTCGCTGCCAGCGAGGTCGCGCACTCCTTCGACCTCGACGAGGTCGTCTTCGTGCCCACCGGACAGCCCTGGCACAAACAGCAGGTGTCGCCCAGCGAGCACCGCTATCTCATGACGGTGATCGCGACCGCCTCGAACCCCCGCTTCACTGTGAGTCGCGTCGACATCGACCGCGACGGGCCCACGTACACGATCGACACGCTGCGCGATCTGAAGCGCGAGCGACCCGGCGCCGAGCTCTTCTTCATCACCGGCGCGGATGCCGTGGCGCAGATTCTCAGTTGGAGGGACCATGATGAACTGTGGGACCTCGCCCACTTCGTCGCAGTCTCCCGCCCTGGACACGTGCTGAGCACCGACGGTCTCCCCACGGAGGACGTGAGCCAGCTCGAGGTGCCGGCTCTCACGATCTCGTCGACCGATTGCCGGGAGAGGGTCTCCGACGGGGAACCCGTGTGGTATCTCGTTCCCGACGGAGTCGTCCAGTACATCGCGAAGCATCATCTGTATCGGAGCAAGGCATGAGCACATCGGATCAGGACGGAAACAGGCAGCTGACGCGCAAGCAGCTGCGTGAGCTCCGACTGACCGGTTCGACGCCGGTCATCAGCGAGGAGGAGGCCGCGAACGCCGCCCAGCCGGCGCCCGTGCTGCCTCGCGCCGCCGAGCCGATCATCGTCGAGCCAGCCCCTGAACCGGCGCAGGAAGAGGCCGATGGCACCCCCCTGACGCGCAGGCAGGCACGTGAGCAGGAGCGCACCCGCACCGGCTCGGTGCCCGTCACCGACGAGCCCGCCGATGACGGTGAATCCGGTGCGGATTCGCAGGAGCTGGCGGCCCCGGAATCCGCTGACGCCTCGAACGCCGACGCCCCCGCAGTGGACGAGAAGCCGCAGATCGTCTCGGAGGTGCCGCGGTTCGACTCGCCGGCGCCCGACGAGGCCGCCGTCGACACCGCACCCGTCGCCGTGCCGACAGAGACCACCGGCGTCTCGGAAGAGGGTGATGCGAACGAGACCGACGAGCCGGAAGCGGCCGCGCCGGTGAGCCACCTCTTTCAGACGCATCCGGATGCGGCGGGCTCGGACGATGAAGACGTCGTGGATGACGCCCCTCACGGCGAGGAGCCCATCCTCGAGGAACCCGCGGACGATGAGACCGCGTCGGATGAGACGGACGAGGCGCCGGTCGCCGGGGCCGAGTCTGAGGAGCGACCGAAAGTGGGCGCCGCATTCGGGCTCGGTGTCAAGGGCTCTGACTCCGCTCAGCCCTTCCCGCCGCTGTTCGACGCCATCCTGGAGGGCGACTCGGCCGGCTCGCACCACACCGCTTCGAACGCCCTGATCTTCACGCACACTCCTGGTGTCGGCTCGCTCTCCGGGCCGGTCGCGTCCACCGGTGAGCTGCTGATCACGGGCACGTACGAGCTGCCGGAAGGGCTGGGCTCGCGCGGACATGCGCTGGGCGCTGCCGACGGCAAAGACGTCGACGCTGTACTCATCGATGGCGAGCTCGCACCGGCGTCATCGCCGACCCCGATCGCGGCCAGCTCCGCGGTCAGCACTTCGAAGCCCGCAGGCGAGGTCATCCGCCCGCCTGCGCCGGAGAAGGGCAACAAGCTCATGCTCACCCTCGCGGTCATCGCCGGAGGCCTCGCGCTCGCGCTGGCCACCGTGCTCATCATCGCCTTCACCACGAACCTCTTTGGATGATGCAATCACCTGAATCCGCTGTCGAGATGCTCCAGATCGCCGCAGCAGCGGCCGACTCGAAGGGCGGCGAGGATCTCGTCGCCCTGAACGTCTCGGAGCCGCTCCCGCTCGTCGACATCTTCCTGCTCGTCACCGGCAGCAGCGAGCGAAACGTCGCCGCCATCGCCGATGAGATCGAGGACAAGCTCATCGAGGCGGGCCACAAGCGCGTGCGTCGCGAAGGGCGCGCCGAGGCGCGCTGGGTGCTCCTCGACTTCGGCGACCTCATCGTGCACGTGTTCCACTCCGAGGAACGCGTGTACTACGGGCTGGAACGGCTCTGGAAGGACTGCCCCGTCGTTCCGATCGACCTTCCGGCCACGGCGCCGGGGGAGTAGCCCCGCCGCACTACTCCGGTCGTCGGGTTCCGACGCCTGGCTCGTCGTTCGTCTCGGAGATGTCCGGGATCTCTGCTTCGTCGTCGGGGTCGACTTGCACGGCGTCGGCGGCGCCGCTGTCCGCTCCCGCCCCGCCTGCCGGCACCTCACCGATGTCGGCTTCGTCGTCGGCACCCGCGGCCAGCCGGTCGGCTTCGGCACTGTCGATCAGATCGTCGTCGGCATCCGGGTCGAGCACAGTCTCTCCGTCCACTTCGCGCGTGACGAGGTCGTCCTCGGCCGCGGCGTCGGGGTCTTCCGGCAGGTAGTTGGGGGTGGGGTTCGACATCGCCGTTCCTCTCGCTGGGGATGTCGAGACCATACCCCCGGGCAGGTCGCGGCCGGAGCGGGTTGACGGCGCACGCCCGGCCCGCTAGCGGCACACTAGTCAGTGCACGCGAATGTCATGACACGCCCGGAGGGTCGGGCCCGATTCGCGCCGTTCTCAAGCCGTGTAGTAAGCTGATGGAGTTGTCACGGTGACAGCATCGGGGCCTGTGGCGCAGCTGGTAGCGCACCTGCATGGCATGCAGGGGGTCAGGGGTTCGAGTCCCCTCAGGTCCACCGAAAAACCCCCGCGAAGCGTCGCGGGGGTTTCGTCGTCTCGGGACGTCGGTTCGCTCAGGCGAGCACGACCATGCCGTACAGCACGAACACGAGCAGGTGGGCGGCGCCGTGCAGGGCGTTCACCCGCCGCCCTGAGAACGAGGCGATCGTCAGCAGCATCGTGACGCCGAGCAGCATCAGATTCGCAGGGCTCCCCGCCAGCACGACCGGCTGGCCGGTCAGCAGCCCGATGGTCAGCACGGCCGGGATGGTGAGCCCCACCGTCGAGACCAGCGCGCCGTGGCAGAGGTTGCTCACCCGCTGCATCTCACCGCCGTACGCCGCCCTCACGGCCGTGATCGTCTCAGGCAGGAACACGATCATCGCGATCAGGACCCCCGATAGCGCCACAGGAGCGCCTGCCCGCTCGAGGCCATCGTCGAGCAGGGTCGCCATGTCGTGCGAGAGCAGCACGATGGGAAGCACGGTGGCGACGAGAAGGGCGGTTCTGAGCACCAGCTCGGGGCGATGCCTGGACCAGACCTCGCGGAACGGCGGGTGCGTGTCGCCGGTCGTCGGAGCGCCGGCCGAGGCGGCAGGCGCCTCCTCTACGAAGTCGCCGCGCTGCGCGCCGGTCTGGCGCCACAGGAAGAACGCGTAGAACGCCAGGGTGAGCACGACGAGGGGAATCGCCTGGCCCGGCGCGTAGCCGCCTCCGGCTCCGATCAGGCCGGGCAGGGCGAACGCGACCGCCAGCAGCACGAGCAGCACGGCGATGTACGAGGAGACTCCGGTTCGATTCGCGCGAGCCTTCGGATGCCGCAGCCCGGCGACGACCAGCGCTGCGCCGATAACGAGGTTCAGGATGATCATCGCGACGGCCATCACCGAATCCCGGGCGATCGTCGCGTGCTCGCCTGGCCCGAGCATGACGGCCGAGATGAGGATCACCTCGATCAGCACGATCGATAGGGTCAGCACGAGCGTGCCGTACGGGTCACCGAGGCGGTGGGCGAGTTGCTCGGCCTCGATCACGACGCCGAAGGCGCACATCACGATCACCGCGACGATGCCGGCGAGAAGCGTCCACAGCGCCCAAGCCGGCAGAGGGGAGTGGAGCAGCGGAGCGGCGAGCAGCACGGCGAGGAACGACCCCCAGCCGAGCACGAGGCGCAGCAACGCGGAGCGGGTCACGACGCGACTGAGAAGCGGGGAAGTAGTGCGCACGGGCGGTGTCCGAATCTGCGGGGTCGTCCCCGCGCACGATCTCACCGACGGGTCGTCCCGCGGTCTGCTTGCGCCTCCAGGGTATCCGCCGCGGAACATCCGTGCATCCCACGGCGTTGAGATGGCATGTGAGCATCCTCGAGAGCTTGGTGATCGGTGCCGGTCAGGCGGGCCTGTCGTCGTCGTACCACCTGAAGCGGCTCGGTGTCGAGCACGTGGTACTCGACGCGAACGGGCGACCGGGCGGAGCGTGGCAGCACCGCTGGGACGCCCTGACGATGCGGGATGTGCACGGTGTCGCGGAGCTGCCGGGCGACATGCCCCCGGCGCGCACGACACAGCGCGCAAACCTGGTCGTACCGCACTACTTCGACAGCTACGAGCACACGCACGATCTGCCCGTGATCAGACCCGTTGTGGTGCGCAGCGTCGCCGATGACGACGGCATCCTCGTCGTCGACGCCGATGCGGGGCAGTGGCGCACACGAACGCTCGTGAACGCCACTGGCACGTGGACGCGACCTTTCCTGCCGCATTACCCCGGAATGGAGACCTTCCTCGGGGAGCAGCTGCACACGGCGCATTATCCCGGCCCCGGCCACTTCGTGGGCAAGCGGGTGCTCGTCGTGGGCGGCGGCGCCTCGGCGGTGCAGTTCCTCGGCGCTCTCGCACCGATCACAGAGACGATCTGGGTGACCCGTCGCCCGCCGGTGTGGCGCACCGACGAGTTCACACCCGAAGCGGGCGCGGCGGCCGTGGCGCTGGTCGAGCAGCGCGTCGCGCAGGGGCTGCCGCCCGAGAGCGTCGTGAGTGTGACCGGCCTGATGCTGCGCCCGCAGGAGCGGGAGGCCGAGAGACTCGGCGCCTATGCGGCTCGACGTCCGATGTTCGAGCGGATCGAGCCCGATGGCGTCCGCTGGGCGGACGGTTCGTTCGAACGGGTGGACGTGATTCTCTGGGCCACCGGGTTCCGGCCGGCGATCGCGCATCTCGCGCCGCTTCATCTGAGAAGCCATGAAGGCGGCATCCGACTCGACCGGAACGGCCGGGGAACGACAGCGGTCGCCGACCCGCGCATCCAGCTGGTCGGGTACGGCCCGTCGGCGAGCACCATCGGCGCCAACCGCGCCGGGCGGTCGGCCGCCAAAGGCGTGCGGGAACAGCTCGAGAGGACGCTGATGCCGGCGTGGAGTGCCGCGCCGGCCCCGTGATCCGCTGAGTGGCCGATGCGCGTAGGGTCGAGTCATGCGTGCAGCCGTGCGAGGAATCGTCGTCGTCACACTCCTGATGGCGGCTCTGGCGGGCTGCACGCCGCCGCACACGAGCCCGCCGTCGCCGACCGCCACGGCCGGCGCCTCTCCGAGCCCGACGGTCACGCCGACCCGGGACCCGGCCGAAGCGGCGGTCGAGGGCATGACCACCGCCGAGCAGGCGGCCAGCGTGGTCATGGGACATGTACCCACCACCGACCCGGCCGCGCTGCGCGACTACATGGCGTCGGGCCCGGACGGAGCACCGCTGGGCGGATTCATTCTCATGGGAGCGAACATCAGCGGCGACGCCGCCCAGGTGCGGTCGGTGACGGCCGCATTGACGCTGGATTCCGCTCTGCCGCCGCTGATCGCCATCGACCAGGAGGGCGGCGTGGTCTCCCGACTGCCGTGGGACGACCTGCCCGCCGGTCGCAGCCTGCAGTCCTCCGATGCGCAGGCGGCTCGTGCGTCGTTCGCCGAGCGGGCATCGCTCGTGGCCGACGTCGGCGCCAACGTGAACTTCGGGATCGTCGCCGATGTGCCCGCCGACGCCTCCTCCTTCATCGCGTCGCGCGCACTGGGCGCCGACCAGGCAGCGGCCGCGGATCGTGTGCGCGCTGCTGTGACGGGCGAGAAGGGCGTCGTGTTCTCGACGCTGAAGCATTTTCCGGGGCACGGTGCCGCACCGGGAGACTCGCACCACGCCATCCCGTCGACGCCGATGAGCCTCGAGCACTGGCGTGAGAGCGATGCGCGACCGTTCATCGCCGGCATCGAGGCAGGCGCGGAGCTGCTGATGTTCGGGCACCTCGCATACACAGCGGTCGACGCCGCGCCGGCGTCCCTCTCGTCTCGGTGGCATGAGATCGCCCGCGAAGAGCTCGGCTTCGAGGGAGTGCTGATCACCGATGACCTGGGCATGCTGAGCTCCTCGGGAGCCGCCTACGGCGATCCTGTTGCGAACGCGGTCGCGGCGATCGCGGCGGGCAACGACATGGTGCTGATGATCGCGGGCTCGACGCCGGACACCGCGCACGCGATGGCCACGGCCATCGCCCGAGCGGTCGACGACGGTCGGCTCCCCGCCGCACGGCTCGGGGACGCCGCCGAGCGCGTCATGCGCCTGCGGCTGCAGCTCTCCGCCGATTCAACGGACTGACCGCCGGCTCAGTAGTCGACGCGGCGGCCGAACCGACGCCGGCCTCGCGCAGGCGGGGAGCACACGGCTGCCGCCCGCAGTCGGACCAGCTCGTGAGGCTGCAGTCCGGCAGCGGTGGCGAACGCGTCCAGCGAGACGAACCCGCCCTGTCGCTCGCGCTGCTTGACCAGGCTGCGCGCGCGGGCGCGGGTGATGCCAGGGAGGTCTGCGAGCGCAGCGGCATCGGCCGCGTTCACGTCCACCGGCCCCGCCGCGGGCGTCTCGGCGGCAGCGAAGTACGCTGCAGTCGACGCTCCCGCGCGATCGGCGAGGCGTTCGGCCTCGCTGTCGACCGTGGTGTCGACGGCGGCTCGCGTGGGGCCGCTGTCACGCGATGCGGTCGTGTCGTTGCGCCGCCGGCCACCGCGGGAGCGCCCGTCGGTGCTTCGGCCGGTCGTTCGAGCGGGCGGCGCGTTCACCGGCGCCTTCACCGATGCCGCACCGACCGCCACCTGCGATCGTGTCCACATCGCGCGCAGCCACGACGGATTCGCGGCCAGCGCGAGCAGCATCCCACCGAGGTAGACGATCGCTGCGACCATCGGCTGCCACTGCCCCCACAGCGGAAGGGTCGCCACGATCGCGGCGACCCCGAGCGCGACGCCGACCACCACCCAGCGCCGCATCCGACCGATGATCCCGATGCTGAGGAATCCCAGCCAGCCGAAGAGCGAACCCGGGATGACGGTCGAGATCATCCAGGTGCTCATCAGCAGCATCCACCCGATGCCAGGCACGGCTCTGCGGGGATCCGTCATCGCTGGTCCCGCACCGAGAGCACCATGGTCACGCTGTCGTCGTCCTCGCGCGACTCCGACAGAAGCTCGAAGCCGGCGTCGTCGGCGCGCTCGCGGATCCGCGCGGCCACCGCGCGCTGCACCTGCCCGGCGTACGCGGCGTCCACACGGCCGATCAGCTCCTCGGCCTCCGCGAGGACGGCCTCGCGACCGTCGGCACCGGTGATGCGTGCCGCCCAGATGCCGTCCGCGTCGCGCGTCATCGTCAGTGCGAGGTCGCCGACCACCGCCGACAGCTCGTCGCCCTGCAGGTCGACAGCCGAGGCGCCGAGCTCGCGCAGCGCGGCACTCAGCAGCGCGGCATCCCGCATCCGCGTCTGCACGGCGACCGATGCGGCACCGCCCGGTCCCGCCGGGGCGTACGCCTGTCGATCCGTCTGCGAGGCGATCCCGACTGCGCCCGCGCCGCCGACGACGCCGGCGATTGCGAGGGCGGCAGGGATCAGGATCAGCGAAACGCTCATGCGGCACGCTCCCGGGGTCGGTCGGCGCGCACGCCGAGGTCGTCGAACAATGCCGCCAGGGCGGCGTCGGATGCCCAGCCGTTGACGCTCACCGTTCCGTCGGGCGCGATGCGCACCTCCACGGTGTCGGCGCCTCCGGATGCGGAGATGCGGCGCACCTCGTCGGCGTGGGCGGGGCTCAGAGCGCGGATGCTCTGGTTCGCGGAGCCGATCCAGGGGCGACGGGTCTCGGGATGCTCGCGCAGGTAGGGGCCGTCGCAGAGCAGGTCGGTGTGCTCGAGCAGCTCGGCGAGATCCGTCCGCTCGCCCGCCCACGCCGTGAGCGACCCCAGCGTGTACCCGCTGAACGCCATCACGGTCATACCGGCATCGCGGAACGCCCTCGCGACAGCGGCGAGCGGCGCCGCTTGATCGAAGGGCTCTCCGCCGAGCAGCGTCAGACCCGTCGATCCGGCAGCGGCGGCCTCGGCCGCCCAGCGGGCGCCGATCTCGGCGGCATCCGAGCGCTCGCCGCCGCGTTCCGCCCACATCTGCGGGTTGAAGCATCCGGGGCATCTCACGCGGCAGCCCTGCACCCAGACCGCGGCGCGGCGGCCCGGCCCTTCCGCGTCGGTCGCGGGGAGGAAGCGCGACCACCTCAGAGGACCGTCCGCGTGCGGAGGAGGGCACGACCCCAGAAGGCTGGGTACGGAGATGCCCGCCGCTTCGGCGTGCACCTTCATATGCGGCGCTCCTCGTCGAGGAGCTGCGCCTTGGCATCGGTGGCGATCCCCGCGTGATCGGCGGTGTACGCCGAGGACGTCGTGGTGGCGTCGAGAAGATCCTCGAGCGCCGAGATGTAGGCCAGGCACTCGTCGCCGGTCATACCCAGTGTCTCTGCTGCGACCGAGCCGTCGGGGCGCAGGTTGACGATCAGCTGCTTCTGCACGTTTCTCCTCCGATCTCAGGGGCCCTCAGTAGTCGACCGTACGGCCGCCGCGGCGCGACGACAGTCCGCCCGTCGCTTCGGCGCCGGTCTCGATCGGGTCCAGATCCTCCGACCCGGTCGCACGCACCGCGCGCTCGGAAGCCCAATCGCGGATGCGCCGCACCTCCTCGGCCTGCGTCACGGCAAGCGGGATGGTGGATTCGACCACCTGCTCCAGTACGCCGCGGTCCACCGGACGGCCCAGGCTGTATCCCTCGAACAGTGCGGCGACGACGGCCTGCTCGATCTCCGCTCCGGAGTGGTTCTCGGTGCGCCGCACGAGCTCGGCGATCGCATCCGGGTCCTGCGCGACGGCGCGCAGCCCGTTCGCATCCGACGCGTTCGCCTCCAGCTGCAGCCGCCAGATCACCTCGCGCTCGACGGCCGTGGGCAGGTCCACGAAGAAGATCTCATCGAAGCGTCCCTTACGCAGGAACTCCGGCGGCAGCGCGTCGATGTTGTTGGCTGTCGCCACGACGAAGACCGACCGCTTCTTCTCCTGCATCCAGGTCAGGAACGTGCCGAACACGCGCGCGGAGGTGCCGGAGTCGCCGTTGCCGGTGGTGTTGGAGAAGCCCTTCTCGATCTCGTCCACCCACAGGATGCACGGTGCGACGGCCTCGGCTGTCGCGATCGCCGTGCGCAGGTTCTGCTCGCTGGAGCCGACCAGTCCCGAGAAGATGCGGCCGATGTCGAGGCGCAGCAGTGGCAGTCCCCATGATGCTGCGGTCGCCTTCGCTGTCAGCGACTTGCCGCATCCCGGCACGCCGGTGATCAGGACGCCCTTGGGGTCGGGCAGGCCGTACTCCTTGGCCCCGCTGAGCCACGAGCCGCTACGACGCGAGAGCCAGCGCTTGAGGTTGTTCAGCCCGCCGACGTCGTCGAGGTCGATGCCGGCGTCCATGAACTCGAGCAGGCCGGACTTGCGGACGATCTGCCCCTTCTCGTCCAGGATGACGTGGACGTCTGCCGCGCCGAGGGAGCCGTCGTTCACCATGGCGCGAGCGAACGCGTTCTCCGCCTCGGCCATCGACAGGCCGAGCGCGGCGTGCACCAGCTGGTCTCGAACGTCGTCGTCGGCGTCGATGCGGATCCGCCCAGGCCCCGACGAGTTGCGCTCGATCATGGTGTCGAGCAGTTCGCGGATCTCTGCCGGGTCCGGCAGCGGGAACTCCAGCAGATGCGTGAGCTCGCTCAGCTCAGGCGGGATGGTGCGCACGGGCGAGATGAGAACAAGCACCCTGGAAGCGTCGCCGTGGCGGAAGTCCAGCGCCGTCTCGCGCGCGGTTCGGACGACGAGCGGCTCGCCCTGGCGATGCTCGGAGCCGAAGTAGGCGTGCAGATCGCAGAAGACGAAGACGCCGGCGTCCGGCACTCCTGCGATGTGCGAGAGCGCCCGCGCGGGGTTGGCGGTGTTCGCGACGCTCTTGCCGTCGGGGTCGATCAGGCCGAGCGCGCTGGTCCACGTCCACACCGGACGAGGATGCCGCTGGGCGGCGGCGGCCTGCGTCACCGCTTCGATGGCGCGTACCTCCTCGCCGGTCTCCAGGTACAGCAGCGGCAGGCGGGCCTTGAAGGCCTCGTCGAGCGTCTGGGCGAACGTCATGCCATCCCTTTCATTCGTCCACGTCGACGGACCATTCGCCGCCGGTCGATTCGATCCTGAACAGCACCGTACCCGGCGCGCGCCAGGAGGCGCGGGTGCTGAAGTCATCGACGTCGTTGACCGCCGGGTCTGCGGCGTACTCGAGTTCCGGCGCGTACAGCGTCACCCGGAGGAACCCCGGCCCGGAATGGGAGAATCGCGCGCTGAGCGCGTCGCCGCGGTACGAGAGCAGGGCATCACCGGAACCGTTGGCGGCGCCGTCGACGAGCGGCGTGCTCTCGACCGGCTCGGCCACCAGATCCCAGCTCTCCGTGCCGGCCGAGAACCAGAGCCTGCCGTCCGTGAGCGCGGGCGTCGCGTACACGACATCGTCCGGATCCCAGAGAGCCTCGAGATTCTCGGGACGATCCTGGCCGAGTTCGAACGACGCCGCGTCGGCGGTCTGGAACACGTTGACGTAGTCGTCGTGCTCATGCGTCATGCGAAACGCCAGCGGTTCGGAGTCAGCGGGGAAGGGGAGCCAGCCACCGCGTTCGTCGCCGCTGAGCCGTCCGTCGACGAGTTCGAGCCGCACGGGGTCCTCCTCGTAGTACGGGTAGACGCGATCGGCGACGAGCCCCTGCCCGGGGTCTACGTGGAGTGCGCCGTCGACCAGCGCGACCTGGGGGACGACGAAGAAGGCGGCGACCATGACACCGAGCGCGCCAACGCCCCAGGCGGCGCGGGAGAAGACGCCGATGCGGTGCAGTGCCGGGTCACTCATCCGCATCCCCCTCGGGTGTCGAGGCGTCGGCGCTGGGCGTCGGCGAGGCGGTCGGAGCCGGTTCGAAGAACTCGATCGACCAGCTGGTGGAGTCGTCGTAGCTGTCGACGGAGAAGACCACGGCGGGGCTGTCCGGCCAGGCGACCGTCGACGAGGAGTCCTGGAAGGTGCGGTACTCCGGGTCGTGACCCTCGCCCGTCGTGATGTGCAGCCGCACCGTGTACTCGCCGCGAGCCGTCACCCGAGCCGCGGTCGCCGTGCCGGTGTAGAGGAAGGAGGTGGATCCGCTGCCCGACACGATTCCTGCACGCTCTTCGAGGTCGGCCGGCTCGATGCGCACGCGCCATTCGTCAGCGGTCCTCGCACGCAGCCACACCGTCATCTCCGAGGAGGTGGGAAGCAGGTGGAACGGTTCGGTGGAATAGTCGCTGAACTCGGCCGGTGCGAGATCCTCGCTCGCAGCGCCGCGCTCACTGAGGAACACCGCGGAGATCGGGGTCTCGTCGTCGAGGTAGGTGAACAGCAGCGGCTCGCCCGGCGTCAGGCTGGTGAGAGGGATGTACTGCTGGCCGTGACCGGTCCAGGTGTCGCCCTCCGCGGAGGCGGCGGTCGGCTCAGGGTCGTCCCAGGGGTCGTAGTAGTCGTCCGAGGTGACGATGCCACCGGGTCCGGGGCGGTATCCGTCGGCTGCCGAGGTGAGCAAGGGCCACGCGATGAGCGCGATCAGCACCAGGGCCACCAGCGTGTACCCGGCGCTGAACGCACGGATCCGCGCACGCGCACGCGAAGACGGCTCTGCCCTCGAACTCACTCGTCCTCCCCTCCCAGGCAACCCTAGTGGGGGCTCAGGCTGAGACTGATGCGCCGAGCCAGGCGCGCAGCATCCGCTCGCGCATCGCCGCGCCGCGCTCTGCGAAGCCGCGCTGTCGTCGCACGTACTCCGCCTTGCCCTCGGGAGTCTCGATCGGCACCGGCCGCACGCCCCACGCCGACAGATCGTACGGTGCCGCCTCCATATCGAGCAGGCGGATGTCGCGCGCGAGCTCGAAGGCGTCCAGCAGCATCTCCCCGGGAATGAGCGGGCCGAGCTTCATCGCCCACTTGTACAGATCCATGCCGGCGTGCAGGCAGCCCGGTTGTTCCAGCGTCGGCTGAGTCTCCCTGGTGGGCGCGAGCCGGTTGCGGGGCACGGCCTCCGGGGTGAAGAACCGGAACGCGTCGAAGTGGGTGCAGCGCAGCTCGTGCGCCTCGACGACCGCATCCGTTCCCGCCTGTCCCAGCCTCAGCGGAACCGGATGCCGATGCTCGTCGGCGCGGTAGACCATCGCCCACTCGTGCAGGCCGAAGCACCCGAACTGCCCCGGTCGTGACGCGGTGCGGCGCAGCATCCGCTCCACGAGCCGGGCGAGATCGGGTTTGTCGTCGGCGAACGCCCTTGCGTCCGGGAAGAGGTCAACGGGGCGCGCTGCGGGGGAGTACCAGCGCCAGCCCGTCCGCTCCGCGGCATCTTCGAGGGTCACGCCGGCACCGGGATGCCAGCGGCGCAGCTGCGCCGGCTTGTACGAGTAATAGGTGAAGAGGAAGTCCCAGACAGGGTGCTTCTGGCCGCGGGCGGCGCGTTCGCGATGCGCCGCCGTCAGCGCGTCGGCACGCTGCGCATGGCGCTCGGCCCGCTCGAGCCAATCCGCTCGCGGGAGGCATGCGGCGGGCGAGGCGATCATGAGCCCGCGTCGAGGATGCCGACGTCGCCGAGTCGGTCGCGCAGTCCGGCGCCGTCCTCGGCGCTCACCCACGGCACGGCGTTCTCGTCGTGAGGTGCTGTGGCCCGACCGCCCGCGAGCATGGCCTCCGCAGGGAGCAGCCGGCGGATCGCGATGCCGGCCACCGAGGATGGATGCTCTTCGAGGAACTGGGAGTAGATCGCCTCGTCATGCTGCCCGTCGTCTCCGATGAGCAGCCAGCGCACCTCGGGGAACTCCTGCGCGAGCCGGCGCAGATTGCGCGTCTTGTGCTCGCGTCCGCTGCGGAACCAGCGGTCATGGGTCGGACCCCAGTCGGTGAGCAGCATGGCGCCGGCGGGGAACAGGTGCCGACTGAGGAAGCGGCGCAGGGTCGGCGCGATGTTCCACGCCCCTGTCGACAGGTAGATCACGGGCGCGCCGGGGTGATCCCGTCGCAGCTGCTCCAGCAGCACAGCCATCCCCGGTACCGGCGTGCGGGCGTGCTCATCGAGCACGAACGAGTTCCACGCCGCGATGAACGGGCGCGGCAGGGCGGTGACCATCACGGTGTCGTCCACGTCGCACACGACGCCGAAGCGCACGTCATCCCCGACGACGAACACGCTCGCCTCGACCGGTTCCTGCCCCTCCACCGACATGGTGAACGTCTGCCAGCCCGGCTCCAGGTGGGCTTCGACGACCGTGTCGATCACGCCGCCGCGATCGGCCACGACCTCGTGCACACGGCCGCCGATCTCGACGCGGGCCGAGGCGAAGCTGACCGGGATGCCGACGAACGAGCGCCAGCCGCGCACACCGGCTCGTTCGCCTCGCGCGCGCTTGGGCGGGGGCGGCACGATCAGCACACGGCCCACCACGCGCACCCAGTCGGAGCCACCGTAGCCGGGAAACGGCACCGCGGTCGCCGAACGCCCTCGCCTGCGGGCGCGGCGTTCGCGCCAGACGTGGAAACGGTGCTCGAGTCGAGCGAACCAGTGGATCTTGGCCGCTGAGGCTGGGGACATCTCCTTCAGTCTTTCACGGTTCCACGCCGAGGCTCACGCGTCGTGCGGGCTCTCCTCGGTCATATGCCGCTCCTCGCGCTTGGCAATGACCTTCTTCGCCACCAGCACGGCGATCAGCAGCAGCACGATCACGCCGACGAAAAGATAGCCCGCGTAGTGCACCGTCTGCGACAGCTCCTTGTAGTTGCCTGCCATCACGGACGCGACACCCACGTAGATCGAGGTCCACAGCACGCACGCGGGGAAGGTCCAGGCCAGGAACCTCCGGTAGGCGAACCCGCTCATGCCGACGGTCAGCGGCACGAGCGAGTGCAGCACGGGGAGGAAGCGGGAGAGGAAGATGGCGATCCCGCCACGACGGCGCAGGTAGCGCTCGGAGCGCGCCCAGTGCGCCTCGCCGATGCGTCTGCCCAGCCATGACGTGCGGATGTGCGGGCCTATCCATCTGCCGAGCCAGAACCCGATCGATTCCCCGATCAGGGCCCCGACGACGACGACGGCCCCGAGCACGACGCCCTCGACCCACCCGGACACGCCGATCGAAGCGACCAGCACGACCGTGTCCCCGGGAACGACCAGCCCGATCAGGATGCTCGTCTCGAGCATGATCGCGATGCCAGCGAGCACCGTGCGCAGGACGGGATCGACCGACTGCACCAGTTCGATGGCCCACAGCACGAAGTCGTTCACGCCACGAGCTTACGAGCCCGATGCGGGTCGTACGCTGAGAATCGTGTCATCTCCCGCGACCCTGACCGCTCTCCCGCTCGACGGGTGGACGGACGCCGAGAGCCTGTTCCTGCGTCTGTTCGCCGACACCGACGCGGCATTCTGGCTCGATGCCGGTCCGGATGCGGCCGACGGCTGGAGCATCCTCGGCGCGGGCGAGGTCGAGAGCGATGCGGATGCCGTGCGGGCGGTGCCGCTGGCTGTTGACGCGGCGGCCGAATCTCCCGTGCCCTTCCGGGGCGGATGGGTGGGCTGGCTGGATTACGAGTCGGGGGCCGGTCGCGCCGGAGCACCCGTGACCCGTGCGGAGCGGCAACCGCAGGGCGCATGGATCGCGGTGCATCGGGCGATCGCCCTCGATCACGCGCGACGCAGGTTGTGGACGCTCGCCGACCCGGCGAGCGCCGAGGCATGGCAGGCGCAGGTGCGATCGGCCCTGTCGGATGACACCGCGCCGCCTCCTCCGCCCGTACCGGCGACGTCGACGGCTGTCGCACGGCACGGCGTGCGCGAGTACACCGGGCTCATCGAGGAATGCCGGGAGGCGATCCGGCGCGGCGATGCGTACCAGCTCTGCCTCACCACCCGCTTCCGCGCGCCGCGGCCGGCTGACCCGCTCTCCGCCTATCGCAGGCTGCGGGCGGCCACGCCCGCGCACCACGGGGGCTACCTGCGGGCCGGAGACCGCAGCCTGCTCAGCGCGAGCCCCGAGCAGTTCCTCGCCGTGTCCCGTGGCTTCGTGTCGACGAGCCCCATTAAGGGGACGCGACCCCGGTCGCAGGATCCGGTCGAGGACGCGCGGCTCGCCGAGGAGCTGCGCACGGATGTGAAGGAGCGCGCTGAGAACGTCATGATCGTCGACCTGATGCGCAACGACCTTTCCCACGTCGGCGTGCCGGGGACGCTGAACGTGGGACGGCTGTGGCAGGTGGAGACCTACCCGGCCGTGCATCAACTGGTCAGCGCGGTGAGCGTGCGACTGCGCGACGGCATCCGCTTCGGAGAGCTGTGCGACGCCACCTTCCCCGCCGGCAGTATGACGGGCGCGCCGAAGCTGTCGGCGATGAGCATCCTCAACAGGCTCGAGGCTGCGCCCCGCGGGGTGTACGCGGGATGCTTCGGGCACGTCGGTCTGGACGGCAGGGTCGATCTGGCGATGGTGATCCGCTCGATCGTGGTCGAGCGCGACGGCGCCTACGTCGGAGCCGGCGGCGGCATCACCTGGCTCTCCCGCCCCGATGCCGAGGCTGCCGAGGTCGCGACCAAGGCGCGCGCGCCGCTGGCCGCGCTCGCCGCCGAGCTGCCGCGAGAATGGGCGGCACTCACCGCCGACCTCACCGAGGCCGGGGGAGAGGGCAACTCGCGATAACCTGGAATCTCCCGATTTTCCGGGATGTTCCGCATCCGTAGATTGGCCGATCCTTGTCCGAGCATTCGTCCGCACCCACCGCCGAGACCCACGACACGCCTTCTGCGCACGCGCTCCAGGACAAGTGGCAGAAGTACTGGGCCGAGAACGAGACGTTCCTCGCCGGCGGCTCTGACGACACCAGGCCCCGCAAGTACGTGCTGGCGATGTTCCCGTACCCCTCAGGCGACCTGCACATGGGGCATGCGGAGAACTACCTGTACAGCGACATCGTGGCCCGCTTCTGGCGGCACCGCGGCCACAACGTGCTCAACCCGATCGGCTGGGACTCGTTCGGCCTGCCGGCTGAGAACGCCGCGATCCGCCGCGGCGCCGACCCGCGCGAATGGACTTATCAGAACATCGATCAGCAGAAGACGGGGTTCCGCGCCTACGGCGTCTCGTTCGACTGGTCACGTGTGCTGCACACCTCCGACCCCGAGTACTACCGGTGGAACCAGTGGCTGTTCCTCAAGATGTACGAACGGGGGCTGGCGTACCGCAAGAAGAGCCCGGTGAACTGGTGTCCCAACGACCAGACGGTGCTCGCGAACGAGCAGGTCGTCGACGGTCGCTGCGAGCGCTGCGGGGCCGAGGTCGTGAAGAAGAAGCTCACGCAGTGGTACTTCAAGATCACCGACTACGCCGACCGCCTGCTGGACGACCTGAACCAGCTGGAGGGCCGCTGGCCGCACAAGGTGCTGCAGATGCAGCGCAACTGGATCGGCAGGTCGGTGGGAGCCGACGTGGACTTCCGCATCGAAGGGCGCGAAGAGCCGGTCACCGTGTTCACCACCCGCGCCGACACGCTGCACGGCGCGACGTTCTTCGTGATCGCCCCCGACTCCGATCTGGCTGCCGAACTGGCCGCCGCGGCACCCGCCGAGGTACGAACGCGCTTCCAGGACTACCTCGAGCAGGTACAGAAGACGAGCGAGATCGACCGCCAGGCGACCGACCGCCCGAAGACCGGGGTGTTCCTGGAGCGTTATGCGATCAACCCCGTGAACGGGGAGCGGATGCCGATCTGGGCCGCCGACTACGTGCTGGCGGACTACGGCCACGGTGCGGTGATGGCCGTGCCCGCTCACGACCAGCGCGACCTCGACTTCGCCCGTGCCTTCGACCTGCCCGTGAAGGTCGTGGTCGACACGACGGCGCCGGTCACGGGTGCGATCCCCGTCGTCGACGCGGATGCCGACATCGACTCGCTCGACGACCAGCATCCCGCGAAGACCGGTGTCGCCCTGACCGGCGAGGGTCGGATGATCAACTCCGGTGAGCTGAACGGGCTGTCCAAGCGCAACGCGATCGCGCGTCAGATCGAGCGCCTCGAGAAGGACGGTGTCGGGCGGGCGGCGAAGAACTACCGCCTGCGCGACTGGCTGATCTCCCGTCAGCGCTTCTGGGGCACGCCGATCCCGATGCTGCACACCGAGGACGGCGGCATCGTGCCGGTGGCGGAGGACCAGCTGCCCGTGCGCCTGCCCGATGCGGCTGGCCTCGATCTGCGCCCCAAGGGCACCTCGCCCCTGGGCGCGGCGGAGTCGTGGGTGCGCACGGTGGTGCCGGGCACCGGCGAGCCGGCCCTGCGCGACCCCGACACCATGGACACCTTCGTCGACAGCTCGTGGTACTACCTGCGCTTCCTGTCGCCGAACAGCACCGACTTCGCGTTCGACGGCGACGAGGCGAAGCGCTGGGCGCCGATCGACTCGTACATCGGCGGCGTCGAGCACGCCATCCTGCACCTGCTCTACGCGCGCTTCATCACGAAGGTGCTGTTCGACATGGGTCTGGTGGACTTCACCGAGCCGTTCTCGAGCCTGATCAACCAGGGCATGGTGATCCTCAACGGCGCGAAGATGTCGAAGTCGAAGGGCAACCTGGTGCTGTTCCAGGAGGAGCTCGACGCGCACGGAGCCGACGCACTGCGCGTCGGCCTGGCCTTCGCCGGACCGGTGGAGGACGACAAGGACTGGGCCGACGTCTCGACCACGGGAGCGCAGAAGTTCCTGACGCGCGCACTGCGCATCGCCGGTGAGGTGTCGAGCGAGGCGGGCGTGGGCTTCGACGGCGGAGACCGTTCGCTGCGCCGTGTCACCCATCACCTGCTGGCCGAGGCGCCGGGGCTGGTCGAGCAGACCAAGTTCAACGTGCTGGTCGCGCGCCTCATGGAGCTGGTGAACGCGATCCGGAAGACGATCGACGCCGGCGCTGGTGCTGCCGATCCGGCCGTGCGCGAGGCTGCCGAGACGCTCGCGGTGATGCTCGACCTCATCGCCCCGCACACCGCGGAGGAGATGTGGGAGATGCTCGGTCATGAGCCTTCGGTCGGGCTGGTGCAGTGGGCGCACGCCGACCCTGCCCTGCTCGTCGAGGACACCGCCACGGTCGCCGTGCAGGTCGGCGGCAAGGTGCGGGCGACCCTCGAGGTACCGGCGAAGATCGGCGAGGCGGAGCTCGAAGCCCTGGCGCGCGCCGACGAGCGCGTGCAGCGCGCGCTGGACGGCAAGGAGATCATCCGCGTGATCGTGCGCGCTCCGAAGATCGTGAACTTCGCCGTCAAGAGCTGAACGCACTCGGAGAACTCCTGCACAGCGTCGCAGCGTGCAGGAGTTCTCCACATCCGCTGACGAAGCGGCACGGCGCGGCAACAGGCGTGTCTAGCGTGGCGGGGTGGCCCCAGCTGAGTCGATCGTTCCGGAGCCGTCGCCGCGTCCGCGTCTGAAGCTGGGCATCGGCGCGGCGGTAACCCTGGGGCTCGTGGTGCTGTCGGCCTCGGTCGGCTGGGGCATCCTCCGGGGTCAGACGGCGCCGGTGGAGAGCATTCCTCTGGACGACGGGGCGAGCAGCGCCGTCGTGACCGAAGGCGCAGAGCTGTACGTGCACGTGCTGGGCGAGGTGGCGAAGCCGGGGCTGTACATCCTCGATCCGCAGGCGCGGCTGGTCGACGCGCTGGCCGCGGCGGGTGGCACTCTCGAAGCCGCCGACCTGCAGGCGGTCAACCTCGCGCGCCCGCTCAGCGACGGCGAGCAGATCGTCGTCCCTGCTCGCGGAAAGACGCCCTCGGGCGAGTCGCCCCCGCCGCCCTCCGACGGCAGGATCGACCTCAACTCGGCCGATCAGGCCGCGCTGGAGACGCTGCCTCGCATCGGTCCCGCCCTGGCCGAGCGCATCTTGCAGTGGCGCGATGAGAACGGCCGGTTCCGCGCGGTGGAGGATCTTCTCGCTGTTCCTGGCATCGGCGAGAAACTGCTCGCGGGCATCCGGGAGAAGGTGCGCGTGTGAGGGATCTGCGCAGCGCGGTGCTCGCCGCCGTCGTGTGGGCGGCGGCCCTGACCGCCGTCTGCCTCCCCGCCGTCGCGCTGCCAGGCGCCGCGCTGGGTGCGACGGGCGCCGTCGTCCTGCTGATCGTCGTCCGGCTGCGACGGGGTGCCCCGGCGGCGGGAGCCGGTCTGGCAGTGCTCGCGCTGCTCTGCATCACGGGGGCGGGGGTCAACGTCTCGGCCGCTCAGCCGCAGCGCGCGCTGCTGGCCGAATCCGACGGTCGCGCCGTCGAGGCGGTCGTGCAGGTCGCGTCCTCGGCATCCATCGGCGATGACGGTCGGCTGTGGTTCGACGCTGTCACGGCCGAGCTCGGACCGCCGGGGCGTCTCGTCGCAGTCGCCGCACCCGTCCGCGTGGGCATCGCGCCGATCGCCGGCGCCGATCTCGGGGCGACGGTGCGGATCATGGGGCAGGGCAAGGTGACCGATCCGTTCGAGCGCGCGGGACTGGTCGTGTTCGGATCGAGTGCCGAAGTGGTTCGGCCGGCCTCGGGCGTCTTCGCCATCGCCGCCGACACGAGAGCAGGGTTCGTGGCCAGAGCGTCGATACTGCCGGAGCCGGGGGCCGGGCTCCTGCCCGGGCTCGCGGTCGGCGACACCCGAGCCGTCTCCGACGAGCTGAACGACGCGATGCTTGCCTCGGGACTGTCGCACCTCACCGCCGTCTCCGGCGCGAACTGTGCGATCGTCGTCGCCGCCGTGTTCTGGATGATCTCGCTGCTGGGCGGCGGCAGGAGCATGCGGGTCGTAGTCGCGCTGGTCGCTCTCGCGGCGTTCGTGGTGCTGGTGACGCCCGAGCCCAGCGTCGTGCGCGCCTCAGTCATGGCGGCGCTGGCGATGCTCACGGTGCTGCTCGGGCGCCCCAGCGCGGGCCTTGCGATGCTATCGGTCGCCGTCTGCGGCATCCTGCTCGCCGATCCCTGGCTGGCCGCGTCGCCGGGCTTCGCACTGTCGGCCGCGGCGACGGCCGCACTTCTCGTGCTGTCGCGGCCTCTGCTCTCGGGACTCGGGCGCTGGATGCCGCAGCCGCTGGCACTGGCGATCTCCGTACCGCTCGCCGCTCAGGTGGTGTGCGGACCGATCATCGCGCTGTTCTCGGAACAGCAGTCGCTCGTCGGCGTCGTGGCCAATCTGCTCGCGGCCCCCGCCGCGCCGGTCGCGACGGTGATCGGCCTGCTGGCCTGTCTTGCGGCGCCTGTGCCCTGGCTTGCGGATCTGCTGGCGGCGACGGCCTGGCTGCCCTCGGCCTGGATCGCCACCACGGCGACGGTGAGCGCTGCAGTCCCGGGTGCGACCTTCGCCGTCGTGGCGGGGCCGGTCGCAGCCCTGCTGGTCACCGCGCTCAGCGCCGCGGTGGCGGTCGCCCTGGTGCGTCCCCACTCGCGCATCCTGCACGCGGGCGCGGCACTCGTCCTGGCGGTCTCCGTCGGTCTCGGCGGCGCGCGGATGCTGCTCACCGGCCCGCTGGCGGCATTGTCTACGCCGGAGGACTGGTCGATCGCGGCCTGCGATGTCGGTCAGGGAGACGCGTTCCTGATCCGCTCGGCCGACCGCACGGCGCTCATCGACACAGGGCCCGACCCTGACGCGCTGCAGGACTGCCTGCAACAGACCGCGACGGATCGCATCGACCTGCTCGTGCTCACGCACTTCGACCTCGATCACGCCGGAGGCGTCGCCGCCGTGCAGGGGAGAGTGGGCACGGTGCTGCACGGTCCGGGTGCGGAAGGGCAGGATGTTCGCGCGCTGACGTCGCTCCGCGCCGGGGGAGCGACGCTCATGGAGGGCGCGGCGGGAGTGCACGGCAGCCTCGGCGGTGCTCGCTGGCGCGTGCTCTGGCCGGAACCGGGCTCGAAGGCCTTTCCCGCGGGAAACGACGCGAGCATCGTGATCGAGATCGCGGGCGGCGGCGTGCCCCGCACGCTGCTGCTCGGCGACCTGTCGGCGGCGCCTCAGCGGATGCTGCTGTCGGGCGGACGACTGCGTGGCCCCTACGCCGTCGTCAAGGTCGCGCACCACGGCAGCCGCGATCAGGAGCCCGGCCTCTACCAGGCGACTCGGCCCACGGTCGCATTGATAGGCGTGGGGGAGGACAACGACTACGGGCATCCACGCACCGAGACCGTGGCGCTGCTCGACGCCGTCGGTGCGCGTGTGCTGCGCACGGACGAGAACGGTCTGACCCTGCTCGGCGGGGGAGCGGACGGTATCGAGGTGCGAACGCAGCGGGCGCCACCGGATGCTGCAGACGACTGACGGAACGAGGACGGATCGATGAAGGAACAGATCTTGAGGAAGAAGTATGCGGTGCCTGCGCTGGCCGTGGCGGTGGTATTCGTGCTGAGCGGCTGCACACCGTTGCTGTCGTCGCCGGAGATGCGGGCGCGGGCCGTCGAGGACGAGGCCGAGCGGATCGCCGGGGCGCTGTCGACCCTGGACACGCACGCGCTCGAAGGGCTGGTCTGCGAGGAGCCGTGGCGGGTGCAGACGCCGAAGGACGACCCGCGGCCGCCTCAGCCGCTGACCGTGGAGGTCTGGCGGATCGAACCCCTCTCCTTGGAGGACTCGAACCACCAGGATCCCGATCCGGACGCCGAGTTCTTCACGGTGTCGTTCATGGACAGGATCGATGCGCAGGAGTTCGCCGATCGCGTGCGGCTGGATGCCGTCGTACGAGTGGACGAGCAGAGCGCGTGCCTGTGGGCGCTCGACGCGCCATTCGTGGTGTATCTCGGTCTCTGACCAGACGCGCGGTCGCCGGCTGCAGCGTCGCCGGCCGCCGGTAGGCTGGATCCATGTCCGCTCCTCGCTCCTCCGCCCGCGGGTCGAATGCGCGCGGGGGCGGCGCGAAGGGGCCGAAGATCCCTCAGGTTCCGTGGCGCGAGCCCAGGCCGGCATCCATCGTGCTGGTCTCGGGCCCCGAGGAGATCCTCGCCGAGCGCGCCACCGCAGGGGTGCGCGACTATCTGCGCGCGGAGGATCCTGCACTCGAGGTGAGCGACATTCGTGCCGACGACTACGGTGCGGGCACGCTGCTCGCGATGACCTCACCGTCGCTGTTCGGCGAGCCGCGGCTGGTGAGGGTCGCAGGAGTCGAGAAGTGCACCGACGCGTTCCTGCAGGAGGCACTCAAGTACATCGAGAACCCGCAGGAGGGTGCCACCGTCATCCTGCGGCACACCGGGGCGAGCGTGCGCGGCAAGAAGCTGCTCGACGCGATCCGGGCGGGCACGGGCGGGGGCATCGAGATCGCCTGCGCGGCTGTCAAGCGCGACTCGGACCGCGTCGACTTCGCGGCGGGCGAGTTCAAGGCTGCGAAGAAGCGCATCGCCCCGAGCGCACTGCGCTCACTCGTGTCTGCGTTCGCCGACGACCTCACCGAGCTCGCCGCGGCCTGCCAGCAGCTGATCGGTGACGTCGAGGGCGACGTCACCGACGAGGTGATCACGAAGTACTACGGTGGCCGCGTCGAAGTCTCGGCCTTCGTGGTCGCCGACACGGCGATCGCGGGCCGTTACGGTGAGGCGCTCATCGCGCTGCGGCACGCTCTCGCCTCCGGCGCCGATCCGGTGCCCATGGTGGCCGCGTTCGCCATGAAACTGCGCACGATGGCCAGGGTGGCGGGCAACCGCGAGCCCAGCCGCCAGCTCGCCCAGCGGCTCGGCATGAAGGACTGGCAGGTCGATCGCGCCCGCCGCGACCTGGCCGGGTGGAATGAGAGATCGCTCGGCATGGCGATCCAGGCGACCGCGCGTGCGGACGCCGAGGTCAAGGGCGCCGCGCGCGACCCGATCTTCGCGCTGGAGCGCATGGTCACGGTGATTGCGACTCGCGAGCCTTTCGGCGGCGATATCGCGCGGTGACGGAGCGCGCGGGGAGACGATTCGTTCCCGTGGCCGTCGCACGACCACTGCTGACTGCGCCGGGCTACCGGACGCAGGCAGAGCAGAAGGCCCGCCCCGCGAACGGGACGGGCCTTCTGATGAAGACGAAGCTCAGAGAGCGGCGACCTGCTTGGCGATGGCCGACTTGCGGTTCTTCGCCTGGTTCTTGTGCACGACGCCCTTGCTGACGGCCTTGTCGAGCTTGACGGACGCGACCTTGAGGGCGGCCTCAGCGGCCTCCTTGTCGCCGCCGGCGACAGCCTCGCGGGTCTTGCGGACGAGGGTCTTCAGCTCGCTCTTGACGGCCTTGTTGCGCTCCTGCGCCTTCAGGTTGGTCTTGTTGCGCTTGATCTGCGACTTGATGTTTGCCACGTGTGGACGCTTTCTGTCTTGATGGATTCGGATGTCGCGAGCGCGAGAGGGGCGCCATGCGATGGTCGTGAGGGACGAACCCACACGCAAGCCAAGAGTCAATGTTACCAGCACACGGCGGCTGAGCGCGAAACGGCCGGAGCGCGACGCGCCGGACGGAACTCGGAGGCGAGATCGTTGTCGCCGGCCCTAGGGGCGTCACGATCCCTGTCGCACGACAGCCAGCGCCAGTCTCAGCACGGCATTGAACACGTGCGGGCGCATCGCCGTCACGAGGTGCGAGGTGCGCGGCACCACGATGTGCTCGGCGTGCGGCGCGAGGCGGCGGAACAGCCGCTCATGCGAGCGCAGCTGGTCGAACTGCCCGTTCACGAACCAGAGCGGGACATGGATGCGGTGCACCGCGGCGGTCAGATCGAGCGTTGACAGGCTGCGCAGCACCACAGACTGCGCATCGAGGGCGTACCCGCCGGCGGCGAAATCGCCGCGGGTCTCGGGCGGGATGGTCGCGGCCAACACGCGCTCGGTGATCCACATGCCCCGGCCGGGCAGCCGGTCGAAGGCGCCGGCGAGCGCGCGATAGGTCGACAGGGCCGCGCCACGGGGGAGTGCGGTGGAGGATGCGGCGATGAGAGCGGCGACGGGCGGCGGATCCTCGGCGCCGGTGTACTCCAGCGAGAGCAGCCCGCCCATCGAGTGCCCGACCAGCAGCACCGGTCCGCGTTCGGCCGCGTCGCGGACGGCCTCGTCGATGGTGCGGAACGCCCCATCGAGCGTGAACTGCTCCGCCATCCGGCTGCCGTGCCCCGGCAGATCCACCGCGCGGGCGGGGACGCCGTGCTCTTCGAGCCAGGCGAGTTGGGCGCGCCACATCGTCGCGGAGGTGCGGATGCCGTGCACGAGAACGACCTGAGGCGTCACGCTCCCAGCATATGAAGGCGGGGCCGGTGGATGAACCACCGGCCCCGCTGTCAGGACGCCGTGCCGAAGCTCAGCGGTCCGTCAGGGATTACTTCTCCCAGCCGACGTTCTCGACGGGCTGGACGCCGAACAGGTCGAGACCCACGTAGGGCTCGGGGGTCAGGTTGGCCAGACCCTCCTTGGCAGCGGTGACCGAAGGACCGTTGTAGAGCGGGATCAGGCCCCACTCCTGGAAGATCTCAGCCTCGAGCTTCATCGCGGCCTCGGTCTGCTTGACCGGGTCCTTGATCGACTCGACCTCTTCGTGGATCCGCTTGTCGGTCTCCTCGTTCTGAACACCCGAAAGGTTCAGACCCTGGTCCTGGCCGTAGAGCTGGAAGAACCACGCCGCGCCGAACGGGTCGGACGACGTGAACCGGAGGCTCATGATGTCCCAGTTCTTGTTGTTGTAGTCCTCGGCGAACTTGTTCGCCGGACGGACGTCGACCTTGACCTCGAAGCCGATCTCCTTCAGCGACGCCTGCAGCGACTGAGCCAGGGCGGCCTGGGTCGGGTCGTCGCTGAAGATCGGGTAGGTCACCGAGAGCTTCACGCCGTCCTTCTCACGGACGCCGTCAGCTCCGGCTTCCCAGCCGGCCTCGTCGAGGATCTTGTTCGCCTCTTCGGGGTTGTACTCCCAGCCCGCCTCTTCGAGCGCGTTGCTGTAGCCCGGCTGGAAGTTGAACAGCGTGAAGGAACCGGCCGGCTCCTCCTCGTAGTCCAGACCGTTCCAGGCGATCTTCTTCTGCTGCTCGATGTTGACGCCCTTGAAGAACGCCTCGCGAACCTTGACGTCGGCGAACTGCGGCTTCTCCGCATCGACCTCGAGCAGGGTGTTGGCGGTCTGCATCGCCCGGTAGATCTCGATGCCCTCCATGTCGGCGACCTGCGCGATGCGGTCCTTCGTGCCGACGCCGACGGTGTCGATCTCGCCGTTCTTGAACGCGTTGATCGAGGCCTGTGCGTCCATGCCCTTGAAGGTGACCTTCTCGAGCAGCGGCTTGTCGCCCCACCACTTGTCGTTCGGCTTGAACGAGACGAAGTCGGTGTTCGCGTCGAACTCGTCGATCGTGTACGGGCCCGCACCCCACTCGGCGTGCGGGTTGTCGATCATCGCGGTGTTGAACACCTCGGGGCTCTCGGCGAGCTTCGGGTGGATGATGCCCGTGAGGAACGGCATCTGCGGCCAGGCGAACTCGCCGTCGAAGGTGACGATGGCGGTCTTGGGGGTGTCGCCCTGCTCGACCGACGCGATCTCCTTGTAACCGTCGATCGCGTTGGGCACGTAGCCCTCGTCGTTCGAGCGGCTGGCCTTCCAGGTCGCCTCGATGGCGGTCCAGTCCATCGGAGTGCCGTCGTTCCAGGTCGCCTCCTCCGTGAAGGTGAAGGTGATCTGGGTGTTGCCGTCGACGGTGTCGATCTTCCACTCGTCGAGGTACGCGTCGTGCTTGTAGGGCGTGCCGTCCGGCTCCTGCAGAAGGATCTGCGGCATGTACCACGCGGCAACGCGCGCGGTGTCGGCGCTGCCGTCACCGTGGAACGAGTTCAGCTGCTCCGGGATCTCGTTGATCGGGAAGTTGGCGGTGCCGCCCTCCTTGAGGTTCTCGCGGGGCTGCGGGTTGTAGTCAGCCTGCTCGACTTCCTTGGCGCCTTCGCCGTTGTCGCCGCCTTCGCCGTTGTCGCCGGTGTTGGCTGCACACCCGCTCAGAGCGAGTGCGAAAGCGCCGGTGAGTGCCAGCGCTCCCATCAGCTTGTACTGCTTCATGGTGCTCCTTTCGCCTTTCGGCGTGTCATAAGGGGAGGATAGTTCTCGTGCGACCGCGACGGCGGTGCGCGTGAGTGAATCGTGACTAACTGTTATCGGACGGTGATCGACGGTGATCGCTCCGAGGCCGCGCGCACGGCCTCCCCTGGCGATCAGACGGTGGCGGGTCGCGTGCTCATCGTCTCGGCATCGAACACCACGCGCTCGCGCGTGCGCTCGATGTCCGGGTCGGGGACCGGGATCGCCGACAGCAGGGCCTGCGTGTAGGGATGCTTCGGATTGTCGAACACCTCGTCGACATCGCCGTGCTCGACGAACTCGCCGAGGTACATCACCGCCACGCGGTCGGCGATGTGGCGCACGACGGACAGGTCGTGCGCGACGAACAGGTACGACAGCCCGAGCTTGACCTTCAGCTCGTCGAGCAGGTTGATCACGCCGGCCTGAATCGACACGTCCAGGGCTGACACGGGCTCGTCGAGGACGACGACCTTGGGGTTCGTCGACAGCGCACGGGCGATGCCGATGCGCTGACGCTGCCCTCCCGAGAACGCGCCGGGGAACCGGTCGCGGTGAGCGGGATTCAGACCCACCAGGTCCATCAACTCCTCGACGCGTGCGAACGCCTCGTCCTTGGGCGTGCCGATCGCGAACAGCGGCTCCGCGATGATGTCCGACACGGTCATGCGTGGATCGAGCGCGCCCATCGGGTCCTGGAAGACGATCTGGATGTCACGTCGCAGCGTGCGCTCGAGTTTGCGATCGTGGAGGTCGTTGACGCTGGTGCCCGCGATGACGATGTCGCCGTGCTCCTGCTTGGCGAAGTCCATGATCTGCAGCAGCGTGGTCGTCTTGCCACTGCCGGATTCTCCGACGATCGCCATCGTCTCGCCCTCACGCACGTCGAAGCTGATTCCCTTGACGGCGTGGACCTCGCCGACCTTCCGCTTGAAGAGCGCTCCCTTGAGCAGGGGGAAGGTCTTGGTCATGTTCTTGACCTCGAGCGTGACGGGTCGCGCTTCACGTGGCATGCGCGTGAGGTCGCTCTCGGGGATGACGGGCACAGGGAACACCGGCAGTCCGCCGATGCGCCCGTCGTCGTCGATCTCGTCTGCGCGAATGCATGCGGCGGTGTGCGGCTCGCCGCTGCCTGTGGCGACAGGGGCGAGGTCGGGCTCGCGTCGCACACATGCGTCGATCGCGATCGGGCAGCGTGCTGCGAACGGGCAGGCGTCCGGCAGGTCGATGAGCAGCGGAGGATTGCCCTTGATCGGGATCAGAGGCTCCTTCTCGGCCTTGTCGACGCGGGGGATGGCTCCCAGCAGCCCGATGGAGTACGGCATCCGCGTGCGGTGGAACAACTCGTGGGCGGGCGCGTGCTCGACGGGCTTGCCCGCGTACATCACCATCACGTCATCGGCCGTGCGGGCGACGACTCCCATGTCGTGGGTGATCATGATGACGGCCGCACCGGTCTCGTCCTGTGCCTTTTCGATGAGGTCGAGGATCTGCGCCTGGATCGTCACGTCGAGCGCAGTGGTGGGCTCGTCGCAGATGATCAGCTTCGGGTTGTTCGCCATGGCGATGGCGATGACGACACGCTGCCGCATACCGCCCGAGAACTCGTGCGGGAAGGACTTCATCCGCTTCTCGGGGCTGGTGATGCCGACGAGCGTGAGCAGTTCGATCGCCCGATCCCACGCCTCCTGCTTCGAGATGCTGCGGTGCACCGTGAGCGCCTCGACCAGCTGGTCGCCGATCGTGAACACGGGCGTCAGCGAGGTCAGCGGGTCCTGGAAGACCATCGCCATGCCGTTGCCGCGGATCATCGACATCTGCTTGTCGGACTTGCCGAGCAGCTCCTCCCCGTTGAACTGCACGGATCCGGTGACCTTGGCGTTCTCGTCGAGAAGGCCCATGATCGCCAGTGAGGTCACCGACTTGCCGGAACCGGATTCGCCGACGATGCCGAGCGTCTTGCCGGCCTCGAGGTCGAAGGAGACGCCGCGGACGGCGTCGACGCGGCCCGCCTCGGACGGGAAGCTGACCTTGAGGTCTCGGACGGAGAGAACAGTGTTGGAGCTCATGCGCGGCCTCCCGCCGCAGAAGTGGGATCGAGCGCGTCGCGCAGGCCGTCGGCGACCAGCGCCATCGAGACGGTCAACAGCGTGAGCGCGAGAGCGGGGAAGTAGAACAGCCACGGGGCGCTCGTCACGCTCGCCGCGCCGATGCCGATCAGCGACCCGAGAGAGACATCGGGGATCTTGACACCGAAACCGATGAACGACAGGCCGGTCTCGGTCATAACGGCGCTCACCACGCCGAGGGTGAAGTTGATCACGAGCAGGGAGCCGATGTTCGGCACGAGGTGCCGCATCACGATGCGCATGCCGCTCACGCCCATGTACCGCGCGGCATCGACGTACTCGCGCTCCCGCAGCGAGAGCGCCATCGTCCAGATCACGCGAGCAGGGAAGAACCAGCTGATGAAGATCATGGCCAGTGAGATGACCCGCCAGTCGCCGCCCGCGTTGTTGGAGACGAGGGCGAGGATCAGGAAGGTGGGGATCACCATCAGGAAGTGGATGACCAGCAGTGTGAAGCGCTCGACCCTGCCGCGGAAGTAGGCCGCGGCGGCGCCGACGATCGCGGAGAGCACGGTGACGCCGACCGACACCGTCACCGCGATCATCAGTGAGCGCTGCAGGCCGACGGCGGTCTGGGTCCAGATGTCGTGACCGGAGGCGTCCGTTCCGAACCAGTGCTCGGCCGAGGGGCCGGTGCTGAGGTTCAGGAAGTCCATGTCCTCGATCGTGTACGGCGACGTCAGCGGCACGACGATGGAGTACAGCACCATCAGCACGAAGATCACCACGCCGACCACTGCGGGCTTGTTGCGCATGAAGCGCCGCGTGTACAGCGTCCACTTGGAGAGCTGCTTGCTGGGGATGCGCTCGGCCGTGGTCTCAGGGCCGACCGGCGGCTGGACCTGGGGATCGATCATCTCGGTGCTCATGTCAGCTCACCCTCACTCGCGGGTCGAGGACCACGACGGCGATATCGGCGAGCAGGGCGCCGATCGCGGTCAGCACGGCGCCGAAGGCCGCGACGGCGACGACGCCGTGCACGTCGTTGCCGTTGATGGTGGTCAGGAAGTAGCGGCCCATGCCCTGCCAGGCGAAGATCGACTCGGTCAGGATGGCGCCGGTGAAGATGCCGGGGATGGCGAAAGCGACCTGCGTGGACACCGGGATGAGGGCCGTGCGCAGCGCGTGACGGCGGATCGCCTGCTGCTTGGTGAGCCCCTTGGCACGTGCGGTGCGCACGTAGTCGGCCTTGATGTTGTCGAGCAGCAGCGAGCGCTGCAGGAAGTGCGTCGCCGCATAGCCCGTGATCACCAACGCGATCGTCGGCAGGATCAGGTGCTGCAGGGTGTCGATGATGACGGGGAAGAACCCGGTCACGCCCTCGGACGAGGACCCCGTGACGTAGAAGACCCGCTCGCCGACCCAGTTGTTGAAGTTGATCGCGAGGATCACCACGGCCAGAGCCGCCACGATGATGTTGATGTTCATCGTGACGATCGACACGGCCTGCCAGATGCGGTCGCCGACCTTGTACTGACGCGAAGCGGTGTACACGCCGATCGCGATGCCCAGCACCGTCATGATGACGGTCGCACCGAGGACGAGCTCGGCGCTCACCCACATGCGGAAGCCGATCTGCTCGTTGACCGAGCCGCCGGTGGGGCTGACTCCCCAGTCCCACCGCAGCAGGATGCCGGTGAACCAGTTCCACCACCTTTCGATCAGCGGGACGCTGTCGCTGAGGTTGCGCGGAGCAAGCAGATTCTCGATCTGCTCCGGACTGAGAGGGGGCCTTCTGGCCACGTAGTTGCTTCGAGGATCGAGGAAGGACCAGGCCAGGAAATACGTGATGTTGGTCGCGACCACGATCATGAGCAGCCAGCCGAGTGTCCGGCGCACGAGATACTTGATCAAGGTGGTGATTCTTTCTCTTCTACAGCCGTGCGCGGGATCTGCCGACGCAACGCTGGGTCGGGATGCAATTCAAGCATCATCCGTAGGGTTACGCACATCCGCTTCCGCACTCGGGCTGTGACGGAGTCCTGTCGCACGCGGCATCCGGTCTCACCGGTTCCGCCTAGGCAACTTCGCGAGACTATCACCGCTCAGCGTGAATGGGGGATTAGGCCGCCCTGAACGTAGAATCATCAGAACCCTTTCGGACTTCCAAGGACCACATGTCTCCCCGCGCTCTCACTCCGCTCCCGCCTGCCGCGACGCCGCCGTCGCAGATCCGCAACTTCTGCATCATCGCCCACATCGATCACGGCAAGTCGACCCTCGCCGACCGGATGCTCCAGATCACCGGGGTCGTCTCCGATCGCGACATGCGCGCGCAGTACCTCGACCGGATGGACATCGAGCGCGAACGCGGCATCACGATCAAGAGCCAGGCGGTGCGGATGCCGTGGCAGATCGACGGTGACACCTTCGCTCTGAACATGATCGACACCCCTGGGCACGTCGACTTCACCTATGAGGTGTCTCGTTCGCTCGCGGCGTGCGAGGGAGCGATCCTGCTCGTGGACGCGGCGCAGGGCATCGAGGCGCAGACCCTCGCGAACCTGTACCTGGCGCTGGAGAACGACCTCCACATCATCCCGGTGCTGAACAAGATCGACCTCCCGGCCGCCGACCCCGACAAGTACGCCAAGGAACTCGCCTCGCTCATCGGCGGCGACCCCGATGATGTGCTGAGGGTGTCGGGCAAGACGGGAGTAGGGGTGGAAGAGCTGCTCGACCGCCTCGTGCAGGAGATCCCGGCGCCGCACGGCGATGCCGAGGCGCCGGCGCGCGCGATGATCTTCGACTCGGTCTACGACGCCTACCGCGGCGTCGTCACCTACGTCCGGATGGTGGACGGGAATCTGGCTCCGCGCGAGCGCATCCAGATGATGTCCACGGGGGCGACCCACGAGCTGCTCGAGATCGGCGTCTCGAGTCCGGAGCCGATCCCGTCCAAGGGGCTCGGCGTCGGAGAGGTCGGCTACCTCATCACCGGTGTGAAGGACGTCCGCCAGTCCAAGGTCGGCGACACGGTCACGACGGCGCGGAAGCCGGCATCCGATGCCCTGCCCGGCTACACCGACCCGAAGCCGATGGTGTTCTCGGGCATCTACCCGATCGACGGCAGCGACTACGCCGAGCTGCGCGAGGCGCTCGACAAGCTCAAGCTGTCCGACGCGTCGCTGCAGTACGAACCGGAGACCTCCGTCGCGCTCGGCTTCGGGTTCCGCTGCGGCTTCCTCGGCCTGCTCCACCTCGAGATCATCACCGAGCGGCTGTCGCGGGAGTTCGGGCTCGACCTGATCACCACCGCGCCCAGCGTCATCTACGAGGTGCTGACCAGCGACACCGGCGAGACGGTGACCGTCACCAACCCGAGCGAGTACCCCGACGGGCGCATCGGCTCGGTCTCCGAGCCCATGGTCAAGGCGGCGATCCTGCTGCCGAAGGACTACGTCGGCACCGTGATGGAACTGTGCCAGTCGCGGCGCGGCTCACTGCTGGGCATGGAGTACTTCTCCGAGGAGCGCGTCGAGCTGCGCTACAACATGCCGCTGGGTGAGATCGTGTTCGACTTCTTCGACCAGCTGAAGTCGAAGACCCAGGGCTACGCCTCGCTCGACTACGAGCCCGCAGGTTCGCAGGAGGCCGATCTGGTCAAGGTCGACATCCTCCTGCAGGGCGAGAAGGTCGACGCGTTCAGTTCCATCGTGCATCGCGACAAGGCGTACAGCTACGGCACCATGATGGCCGAGCGACTGCGCAAGCTGATCCCGCGTCAGCAGTTCGAGGTGCCCATCCAGGCGGCCATCGGCGCACGCATCATCGCGCGCGAGACGATCCGCGCGATCCGCAAGGACGTGCTCGCCAAGTGCTACGGCGGTGACATCAGCCGCAAGCGCAAGCTGCTCGAGAAGCAGAAGGAGGGCAAGAAGCGCATGAAGATGGTCGGCCGCGTCGAGGTGCCGCAGGAGGCGTTCATCGCCGCGCTCTCGGGCGACGTCGAGGGCAAGGACAAGAAGTGATCACCGCGGCATCCTCGGATGCTGCGGGTCGTGAGCCGCTGTCCAGGCAGCTCACGTAGGCTTGAGCCCATGCGTCGCGGGACATTCCGAGAAGGCACGGTGGACTATGCCGCGGTCGGGGCGACGCACGCCCCCGATCTGATGCAGTATCCGCCGGAGCGCAGCATCCCCGCCGAGGAGTCCTGGCGTATCGGCAGCGGCGAGGAACGATTCCGCAGTGCCGGCGAGGCACTGCTGTCCTGGACGGCTCAGCGCGCCGCGGGGCTCGAGCTCTCCGACGTCCGTCCGGCCTCGGGCACGGCGTACACGGGTGTGAGCTTCGACGCGGAGGGATCGCCGATCGCACCGAACCGCACTCAGGTCGAGCAGCGATTCGACGCCGAGGGCACCCCGTTCGTCGCACCCGGCATGACGCTGAAGCTGCGTGGCCGCGTGAAGGGCATGCGCGCCGATGCCGAGCTGCGGGTCATCTCGGTCACCGAGGAGCGGCGCCGCATCGGCTTCGTGCTGGGGACCATCGGCGGCTCGGTCGTCAGTGGCGAGGAGTCGTTCGACGTCGACTGGCGCGAGGACACCGACGAGGTCTGGTTCACGGTGCGGGCCTTCGACGCTCCGGTGTCGATGCTGTATCGGCTTCCCGGTCTCGTCAAGCGACGCCGACGCGAGTTGTTCGCGCTCTATCTTCGGGCGATCTCCCCGTTGTACGCGACACCGATCTGATGGCGGGTGCACTTCCGCTGGGCGATCCCGCACCCGCAGACGGGCGACTGCCCGCTGACCTCACGCCCGATATCGCCGTACCGTTCTCCGCGTACCTGCACGTGCCCTTCTGCCGGGTCCGCTGCGGCTACTGCGACTTCAACACCTACACCTCGGGCGAGCTGCGCGGCGCGAAGCAGGAGGACTACGCGTCGACTCTCCTGAGGGAGGTGGCGCTGGCGCAGGGAGTCCTGTCCGATGCGGACGCACTCCGCCCGCTCGACACGGTCTTCTTCGGAGGCGGCACCCCGACACTGCTGCCGGCCGGAGATCTCGGGCGGATGCTGGACGGCGTCGTCTCGGCGTTCGGCATCCGCGACGGCGCCGAGGTGACGGTCGAGGCGAACCCCGACACGGTCACACCCGAGGTGGTGCGCACACTCGCCGATGCCGGCGTGACGCGGATGTCGATCGGGATGCAGTCCGCGGTTCCGCACGTGCTCGCGGCGCTGGATCGCACCCATCGGCCCGAGAACGTCAGCACCGCGGTGCACGCCGCGCGAGACGCCGGCCTCGACGTCAGCGTCGATCTCATCTACGGCGCGCCGGGGGAGTCGCTCGCCGATTGGGAGACGTCGCTCGACGCCGCCCTCGCACTGGAGCCCGACCACATCTCGGCATACGCCCTGATCATCGAGGACGGCACGAAGCTGGCCAGGCAGATCCGACGCGGCGAGGTCCCGGCCCCTGACGACGATCTGCAGGCCGACATGTACGAGGCCGCCGACGCCCGACTGTCGGCAGCGGGCTTCGCCTGGTACGAGGTGAGCAACTGGGCGCGTCACGACGGCAACCGATCGCGGCACAACCTGGCGTACTGGCGGGGCAGCGACTGGTGGGGCTTCGGGCCGGGCGCGCACAGTCATGTCGCCGGACTGCGATGGTGGAACGTCAAGCACCCGGCAGCGTACGCCCAGCGGCTCGACGCCGGAGATTCGCCGGCGGCGGGCAGAGAGCGCCCCGACGCGGAGGCCAGGCTGCTCGAGCGGGTGCTGCTGCAGAGCCGCCTCGTCGAAGGGCTGGCCATCGACGAGATCGCCGCAGATCGTCGCGATCGGGTCGCGGGTCTGCTCTCCGACGGCCTCGTCGACCCCACCGCTGCGTTGCGGGAACGGCGCGTTCGCCTCACCCTGCGCGGACGACTCCTGGCGGACGCGGTGGTGCGTGCGCTCACGGACTGATCCTGGCCGCCGCCCCTCGCGCCCTCTGACGCAGCCCCACCCGCAGCCCCGCCGGTCGGGATCGGTGATGCGTGGCGGAGCGAGTCCTCAGAGGCGTTTCCGATCTCGCCGAGCGGCCTCGACGCGATAACGCGGAGGGTCTCGGGCTCGACCCAGGCGGACACGAGTAGGATTGGCACTCAGAAGGTTGGAGTGCCAGCGGGAGGGGTCATGGTCACAGAGAGAGGGCTGCAGGTCCTCCGCGCGATCGTGCAGGACTACGTCGAGACCCACGAGCCGGTCGGCAGCAAGTCGATCGTGGAGCGGCACGCGTTCGGCGTCTCGGCGGCGACCATCCGCAACGACATGGCCCTGCTCGAGGATGAAGAGCTCATCACCGCTCCGCACACCTCGTCCGGCCGCGTCCCCACCGACAAGGGCTACCGCCTCTTCGTGAACCACCTCGCGCAGCTGCGGCCGCTCTCCGCCGCGCAGCGCAGCGCGATCGAGACGTTCCTCGCCGACCCCAGTGACCTCGACGATCTCATGGCTCGCACCGTGCGAGTGCTCACGCAGCTCACCGGTCAGGTCGCCCTCGCGCAGTATCCCTCGTTCGCTCGCGCGAACATCACGCACATCGAGCTCGTGGCCCTCGCGCCGAACCGGATTCTGGTGGTGTTGGTCACCGATGCCGGCGGTGTCTCCCAGCGCATCTCGCCGTTGCCGGTCGAGGTCGACGACGAGGATGTGGCGGTTCTCCGAGCGCGCCTCTCGTCGCTGATCACGGGCCGCGCGGTGAGTGACGCCGCAGATCGGCTCGCCTCCCTCGTCCACCCCGAACCGGGCTCGCCGGCCGCGCGCCTGCATCCCGCTCTGCTCTCGCTGGGGACGGTGATCGCTGAGGAGCTTGCCGAGTTCAGGCAGGAGCGACTGGTGATGGCGGGCGCGGCGACCCTCGCACGCAGGGAGCACGACTTCCGCGGCAGCATCCACCCACTGCTCGAGGCCATCGAGGAGCAGGTGACGCTGCTGCGGCTGATGAGCGAGATGGTCACAGACGAGCACGGCCTGGCGACCAGTATCGGCACCGAGAACGCACCGTTCGGACTCGGTGAGGCGTCGATCGTCGCTAGCAACTACGCCGCTCCCGGCGGCACGGCACGCGTCGGGGTCATGGGCCCGACGCGCATGGACTATCCGAGCAACCTCGCAGCGGCACGGGCGGTCGCCCGCTACCTGTCGCGGATGCTCGAGGAAGACGAGGCCGGCCGCTGACGCGGTCGGCCGCAGAGCAGCACGCACACGCAGAAAGGTGATCGTGGCGGACCATTATGAGGTTCTCGGGGTGTCTCGCGACGCCACCCAGGATGAGATCAAGAAGGCCTACCGCAGGCTGGCGCGGCAGCTGCACCCGGATGTCAATCCCGGTGACGACGCCGCGGAGCGCTTCAAGCTGGTGACGCACGCGTACGACGTGCTCAGCGACGAGGAATCGCGGCGCCGCTACGACATGGGCGGCGGCGAAAACGGCGGCTTCGGCGGGTTCGGGGGCTTCGGCGACATCTTCGAGACGTTCTTCGGCGCCGCAGGCGGTGGCAGGGGAGCACGACCGCGGTCACGGCGCGAGCGCGGCCAAGACGCGCTGGTGCGCATCAACCTCGACCTCGGCGACGTCGTCTTCGGTGTGCACAGGGACATCGAGGTCGACACGGCCGTGCTCTGCGAGACGTGCAAGGGAAGCTGCTGCCAGGAGGGCACGGCGCCGGTGACCTGCGACGTGTGCGGCGGCAGCGGGCATGTGCAGCGACAGGTGCGCAGCCTGCTGGGCAACGTCGTCACCACTCAGCCCTGCGGCAGCTGCGAGGGCTACGGCACCACCATCCCGTATCCGTGCGGCACGTGCGCAGGGCAGGGGAGGGTGCGCTCGCGTCGCACCGTCTCGCTCGACATCCCAGCCGGCGTCGAGACCGGTCTGCGACTGCAGCTTCCCGGTTCAGGCGAGGTCGGCAGGGCCGGCGGTCCGAACGGCGACCTGTACGTCGAGGTCACCGTCGCGCCGCACGCCGTGTTCAGCCGCGACGGGGACGACCTGCTGGCGACGCTGGAGGTGTCGATGACGGACGCCATCCTCGGCGCGACGACCACGATCGACGGACTCGACGGCGCGGTGGAGCTCGAACTGCGTCCAGGAGTGCAGTCGGGCGATGTGCTCACCATCGGCGGACGCGGCATCACCCCGCTGAGGGGAACCCAGCGCGGCGATCTGCGGGTGGGAGTGCAGGTGCTGACCCCCACCAGGCTCGACTCGGCTCAACGCAAGCTCATCGAGGACTTCGCCAAGCGCGCCAAGGCGCCTGCTCCGAAGCTGGCGCAGTTCCAGCAGGGACTGTTCTCGAAGCTTCGCGACCGGTTCCGCAGCCACTGATCGACCCCGGATCGGAGCCTCATGGCACTGCACTTCATCGTTCCTGACTGCTCCACCGCAGACGTCGGCGAGCTGATCACGCTCACGGGGGCGGAGGCCAAGCACGCTGCCGTCGTGCGAAGGGTCCGAGTCGGCGAGAGCGTCTCGATCGGTGACGGATCCGGCGTCTGGCTCGAGGGCTCGGTCGAGGACGTGTCGGCGTCGCAGGTCAGCGTTCGCATCGCACGCCGTTCCGTGCAGGATGAGCCCGAATCACGGATCGTCCTGGCGCAGGCGCTCGCGAAGGGCGACCGGGACGAGCTGGCCGTACAGGCGGCGTGCGAACTCGGCGTCGACGAGATCGTGCCATGGCAGGCGGCGCGCAGCGTCTCCCGCTGGGAGGGGGCGAAGGCGGCGAAGGGGCGTGAGCGCTGGTCGAGCATCGTCCGGGAGGCGGCCAAGCAGGCGCACCGGGCGTGGATCCCCGATGTCGCCGAGGTGCAGTCGACCGCTCGATTGGCGCAGCGGGCTGCCGGATCTCGGATGCTGCTGCTCGACCCTTGGGCGGACACGCAGCTGTCGAGCATCAGGCCGGACGGACGGGAGATCGTGCTGGTCGTGGGGCCCGAGGGTGGGATCGCGCCCGAGGAGCTCGAGCGACTGGAGGCGGCGGGAGCCGAGCGGGTGCGCCTCGGAGACACGGTGCTTCGCACGTCGACCGCAGGGCCGGCGGCGATCGCCGTGCTGTCGGCCATGCTCGGACGCTGGTGAGCATCCGGCCGGCGGCTGCGGCCGGTAAGTAGACTGAACCCCATGACGGAACCCTCGATCTTCACCCGCATCCTGAACGGGGAGATCCCCGGCGAGCTGCTCGCCGACGACGACCGGGTCTTCGCGATCCGCGACATCAACCCCCAGGCCCCGCTGCACGCGCTCGTGATCCCCAAGACCGAGCGGTACCGTGACGTCACCGAGCTGGCTCAGGGCGACCCGGAACTGCTGGCCGCGATGATCGCGATGGCCAAGCGTCTCGCCGACGAGCACGCCGGCGGCGAGTACCGACTCATATTCAACAACGGCGCCAGCGCCGGCCAGTCCGTGTTCCATGTGCATGCACACGTGCTCGGCGACATCGAGGAGAGCAAGCTCGTTGGCTTCTGACGAACCCACACCCCGTTTTCCCGCTCAGCCCGAGCACACCGAGCGCATCTTCGCCGACGGCGTCGCGATGGTTCAGCTGCTCGGCCCGCAGGACCGCCTGCTGCGTGTGCTCGAGAAGCAGCATCCACGCGTGCAGGTGCTCGTGCGCGGCAACGAGATCACCCTCGGCGGCACCGAGGCAGACGTCGCGGCGGCGAGGAAGCTCGTCGAGGAACTGCTAGAGATGACCCGTTCCGGCTACGACCTCGTTCCCAGCGACGTGGAGAACTCGGCCAGGATGCTGAGGCGCGAGGAGGGACCGCGGCCCAGTGAGGTGCTGGGCGAGGCGATCCTGTCCACCCGCGGCAAGGTGATCCGCCCCAAGACCCTCGGCCAGAAGGAGTATGTCGACGCCATCGAGCAGAACACGATCGTGTTCGGCATCGGACCGGCCGGAACAGGCAAGACGTACCTGGCGATGGCGAAGGCGGTGCAGGCGCTGCAGCGCAAGGAGGTGCAGCGCATCATCCTGACCCGTCCGGCCGTGGAGGCGGGAGAGCGGCTGGGATTCCTCCCCGGTTCGCTGACCGACAAGATCGATCCCTACCTGCGCCCTCTCTACGACGCTCTCAACGAGATGATGGACCCCGAGATCGTCCCTCGGCTGATGGCGACGGGCACGATCGAGGTCGCCCCGCTGGCGTACATGCGCGGGCGCACGCTGAACGACTCCTTCGTCGTGCTCGACGAGGCGCAGAACACCACGCCCGAGCAGATGAAGATGTTCCTCACCAGGCTCGGCTTCGGCACCAAGATGGTCGTCACCGGTGACATCACGCAGGTGGACCTGCCCACCGGTGCCTCAGGGCTGCGCCTGGTCACGCGCGTGCTGGGCGACATCGACGACATCCACTTCTCACGGCTGACGAGTGACGACGTGGTGCGCCATTCGCTCGTCGGACGCATCGTCGACGCGTACAGCGAGTACGACGAGCGCCGCACCGCCGCGCGGGTCGAACGCGAGCAGGCGCATGAGTTCGCGAACCGCGCCGATCGGCGTGCGGGGATGCGCCCCAACCTCCGAGACCGCAAGCCGAAGCGAGGCCTGGAATGATCGAGATCAACAACGAGTCGGCGGTCAGCGTCGACGAGACGGTGCTGCAGCGGCTCACCGAGTTCAACCTCGCGCAGCTGCACGTCAGCCCCGACGCTGAGGTCGCCATCGTGCTCGTCGATGAGGGCGCTATGGAGTCGCTGCACGTGCAGTGGATGGACGAGCCCGGTCCGACGGATGTGCTGAGCTTCCCGATGGACGAGCTGCGTCCTGGCACGCCCGACCGCCCCACCGCCCCCGGGCTGCTCGGCGACATCGTGCTGTGCCCGCAGGTGGCCGAGGCGCAGGCGCAGACCGCAGGCCACTCGCTGATGGACGAGCTCATCCTGCTCACCACGCACGGCCTGCTGCATCTGCTGGGCTTCGACCACGCCGAGCCGGAAGAGGAGCGTGAGATGTTCGGGCTGCAGCGGTCGCTGATCGAGGGATTCGCCCACGCCGAACGCCGCCGATGACCCCGGCCATACTCCTTGCGGCCGCCGTGCTGCTGGTCGCGTTCGGCGGCCTGATGACCGCGGTGGATGCCGCTTTCTCGGTGAGCTCCAGAGCAGACCTCGAAGAGCTCGCCTCGACGGGGCGGAACGCCAAGGCGCTGCAGCGCATCGCCGACGACCCCGACCCGCACGTGAACGCCGTGGCGTTCATGCGCGTGCTCTCGGAGACGACCGCCGCCGTGCTGGTCACCGTCGCGCTGGATGCCCTGCTGCCCAGCATCTGGTGGGCGATGCTGGCCGCAGCCGTGCTGATGACCGGCATCACGTTCGTGCTGGTCGGGGCGAGCCCGCGGTCGTACGGCCGCCTGCGCGCCCCCGGGATCCTGCGCGCGTGGGCACCGACGGTGCGCGGGGTGAGGACGTTGCTCGGCCCACTCGCTCAGCTTCTGGTCGCCGCCGGTCGCCGGGTAACCCCTGGTGGGGTACGCAGCAATTTCGCCTCGGAGGAGCAGCTGCTCAGCATGGTCGACGAGGCCGCCTCGAACGCACTGATCGAAGAGGACGACCGTGATCTGATCCATTCGGTGTTCGACTTCACCGACCAGTTCGTACGTGCCGTGATGGTGCCCCGCACCGAGATGATGACGGTGGATGCCGCGGCGACCACGACCGAGGCAATGGAGCTCTTCCTGCGCACCGGCGTCTCGCGGATGCCCGTGGTGGACGACGACGCGGACGATGTCGTCGGGGTGCTGTATCTCAAGGACCTGGTGCAGTTCGCCTACCGCGATGAGAGCGCCTGGCGAGGTGCGCCCGTGCGGCCCATCGCGCGCCCCGCGGTCTTCGTTCCCGAGTCGATGCGCGCCGAGACACTGCTGCAGCAGATGAAGCGCGACGCCGTGCACGTGTGCATCGTCGTCGATGAGCACGGCGGCATCTCGGGGATCATCACCCTCGAGGATCTGATCGAGGAGCTCGTCGGCGACATCGCCGATGAGTATGACCGAGGTCCAGCCGAGATCGTCGAGCTGGCAGGCGGGCGATTCAGGGTGAACTCGCGGCTGCCCCTCGAAGACGTCGGAGACCTGTTCGGACTGGAACTCGAGGACGAGGACGTCGACTCGATCGGCGGCCTGCTCGGCAAGGCACTCGGCCAGGTCCCGCAGCCGGGCGCGAGCGCGACCGTGGACGGTCTTGTGCTCACCGGCGGCGCATCGCGCGGACGAGGCCGCGGGATCGCGACGGTGTTCGTCGAGCGTGCCCCCGAGAAGACAGAGGCGGGCGAGGATGACGGAGGACAGCGGAATGACTGAGAACACGCGCAGTGGGTTCGTGACGTTCGTAGGGCGGCCCAATGTCGGCAAATCGACGTTGACGAACGCTCTCGTGGGGGAGAAGATCGCGATCACCAGCGAGAAGCCGCAGACCACCAGGCGGGCGATCCGCGGCATCCTGAACCGACCCGACGGCCAGCTCGTCATCGTCGACACGCCCGGTATCCACAAGCCCCGTACGCTTCTCGGTGAACGGTTGAACGACCTTGTGGAGCAGGTGCTGGGCGATGTCGACGTGATCGGCTTCTGCGTTCCGGCGACCGAGAAAGTCGGTCCTGGTGACCGCCGTATCGCCGCGTCGCTCGACGGCTACCCGCGTGCGAAGAAGGTCGCGATCGTCACCAAGACGGATGCGGCCGAGAAGGACGACATCGTCGAGCGCCTCATGGAGGTCGACTCCCTGCGCGAGGACTGGGCGGCGGTGATCCCGCTGTCAGCGCTCACGCGCGAGCAGCTGGACGTGCTCGCCGACGAGATGCTGCAGCTCCTGCCCGAAGGTCCGCGCCTGTACGACGCCGGGATCGTCACCGATGAGTCGGACGAGGACCGCATCGCCGAGATCATTCGGGAGGCGGCGCTCGAGGGGGTGCGGGACGAGCTGCCGCACTCGATCGCCGTGGTCGTCGACGAGGTGGAGCCCCGTGAGGACAGCGACCTCACCGATGTGCATGCCTCGATCGTGGTCGAGCGCGACAGTCAGAAGGCGATCATCATCGGGCGCAAGGGCGCACGCCTGCGCGATGTCGGCGCGAACGCACGCGAAGGCATCGAGCAGCTGCTCGGCACCAGGGTCTTCCTGAAGCTCCACGTGCGCGTCGCGAAGGAATGGCAGCGCGACCCCAAGCAGCTGGGTCGTCTCGGCTTCTGACATGGCACACCGCTGGATCGCCGAGAACTGGGGATCGCCTGACGGGTGGCGCCTGGTCGAATACGAACCTCCGGCGCCGCGGCGCGGGGAGGTCACGATCCGGACGCTCGCCGCGGGCGTGAACCCGGCCGACGCGAAGCACGTCGCCGCCCCGCGGACCGGCGTCGAGCTGCCGGTGCCGATCGGGTACGAGGTCTCAGGCGTGGTGACGGCGGTGGGCCCTGAAACCGAGATCGTGACTGGTGCGGTCGCCGTCGGCGACGAGGTGATCGCGTTCCGCGTGCGCGGCGGCTATGCCGACGAGCTGACGGTCCCCGCCGAGAAGGTGCTGCGCAAGCCCGCGACGCTGTCGCATCCCGAGGCGGCCAACCTGCTGCTGGCAGGGACGACGGCGGCCGACATGCTGCAGACCGTCCGCGCGGCGCCAGGGGAGACCGTGCTGCTGCACGGCGCCTCGGGTGCGGTCGGGGTGAGCGTTCTCCAGCTGGCAGCGCTGCGCGGCATCCGGGTGATCGGCACTGCGCGACGAGCACGCTTCGACGTCGTCCGCCGGTTCGGAGGGGTACCCGTCGCCTACGGCGACGGTCTGCTGGCGCGGGTGCTGGAGACGGTGGAGGCGTCGGGAGCGGCCGGCATCGACGCCGCCCTGGACGCGGTCGGCACGGACGAGGCAGTGGACGTCTCGCTCGCGCTCCTGTCCGACCTCTCGCGCGTGGTCACGATCGCTGCGGCTGGCCGCGCCGAGCAGCACGGCTTCCGGGCGATCGCAGGGTCGCAGCCGGAGAGTGCACGTTTCCGTGACGGCGTGCGTGCCCGCCTGGTCGAGCTCGCCGAGGAAGGACGGCTGGTCGTGCCGATGTCGCGCATGTTCGCGCTGAGCGACGCCCCTGCCGCGCTCCGCTTCCTCGCCGACGGACACCCCGGCGGCAAGGTGGCGCTGGTCCCCTGACCGGTTCAGCCCTCGACCGGCCGCAACGCCGAGCGGATGACCACGACGTCATCGCCGAAGTCCTCGTCCGCGGCGTCCTGCAGCGTGCCGTCATCCCACACCATGTCCACCCACAGGTAGCCGCGGTCAGGGAACGAGCCCAGGTAGCTTGCGCCGTCATCGCCGAGCAGCTCGGGAAGCTGGTCCTGGATCTCGATCAGCCGCGGTTCGGCCGTGTCGCCCGTGCCGCCCCCGGTGGGATCCTCCGGAGCCATCGGATCGTACAGGGCGAGCAGCATCGGCTGCCCGGTCAGAGTGAACGTCTCGCCGTCGTAGCGGCCGGTCACCGCGTAGGCGCCCCAGCTCACCTCACCGCTCCGCTCGGCCCCCTCGACTCCGTCCCACGTCCAGCCCGTCATCGGCACGCCCGCGCACTGCGGGGGATACGACTCGGCGACCGCGCCGAGGCAGAGCTCGACGGACCCGCCGATGTCCATCACCGTGCCGGTTCCGATCACCTCCCCGGAAGGCGGCGCTGGCACGGCGGTCGCGAGTGCCGGTTCTGAAGACGCGCCGTCAGCCGGAGGGCGCGAACCGGGGGAGCCGGCGCACGCGCTCAGACTGAGCATTCCGACAAGGGCGATGCCGGCGAGCGCCGGGGTTCTGGGCGTTGTGCTCATGATCTCTAGTGTCAGCCGTGAGCGGATCGTCTCACCGTCGTCGTGCGAGCAGGCCGGGGATGCTGTTACGATCGACCCATGCCTCTGGGCGGACTGCTTCTTCTTAGCTGCCGCGACGAGTCCTGATCTTCGGGCCTCTCTCGTCGCGGCGCTCGTGTTGGCCTGAGCACAATTCCTGACGAAGAGAAGCACTCCCACCATGAAGAACAACCAGAAGCCCTCCTCGATGCCGGTGCACAAGTACCGGCCGTTCCACGAGCAGATCCGTTTCGATCTGCCCGACCGCACCTGGCCGTCCCAGCGCATCACCGAGGCGCCGAGGTGGTGCGCCGTCGACCTGCGCGACGGCAACCAGGCTCTCATCGATCCGATGTCGCCCGAGCGCAAGCGCGTCATGTTCGAGCTGCTCGTCAGCATGGGCTACAAGGAGATCGAAGTCGGCTTCCCGTCGGCGAGCCAGACCGACTTCGACTTCGTGCGTCAGCTCATCGAAGAGAACCTCATCCCCGACGACGTCACCATCCAGGTGCTGACGCAGTGCCGCGAGCACCTCATCGAGCGCACGTACGAGGCGATCGCCGGTGCGAAACAGGCCATCGTCCACTTCTACAACTCCACCAGCGTGCTGCAGCGCGAGGTGGTGTTCCGGTCCGACCGCGAGGGCGTCAAGCAGATAGCCCTCGAGGGCGCCCGGCTGTGCCGCGAGTTCGAGAAGCGCATCCCCGGCACGCAGGTGTACTACGAGTACTCGCCGGAGAGCTACACCGGCACCGAGCTCGAATACGCCGTCGAGGTCTGCAACGCCGTCATCGAAGTGCTCGAGCCCACCCCCGATCGCAAGGTGATCATCAACCTGCCGGCGACGGTCGAGATGGCATCGCCGAACGTCTACGCCGACTCGATCGAGTGGATGAACAGGCACCTGGCGCAGCGCGAGAACGTCATCCTTTCGCTGCACCCGCACAACGACCGCGGCACGGCGATCGCGGCGGCCGAGCTCGGTTACATGGCCGGGGCCGACCGCATCGAGGGTTGCCTGTTCGGCAACGGCGAGCGCACCGGCAACGTCGACCTGGTAGCGCTCGGCATCAACCTGTTCACTCAGGGCATCGACCCGCAGATCGACTTCAGCGACATCGACCAGGTCAAGCGCACCGTCGAGTACTGCAACCAGCTGCCGGTGCCCGAGCGCAGCCCCTGGGCCGGCGACCTGGTGTTCACCGCGTTCAGCGGATCGCACCAGGATGCGATCAAGAAGGGCTTCGAGGCGATGGCAGCCAAGGCGGAAGCCGAGGGCGTCACGGTCGACGAGATCGAATGGGCCGTTCCCTACCTGCCGGTCGATCCCAAGGATCTCGGGCGCTCGTACGAGGCCGTCATCCGCGTCAACTCGCAGTCCGGCAAGGGCGGCGTCGCCTACCTGCTGAAGACCGACCACGCGCTCGACCTGCCGCGCAAGCTGCAGATCGAGTTCTCGGGCGTCGTCCAGGCGAAGACGGACGCCGAGGGCGGTGAGGTGACCAGCGACCAGATCTGGTCGATCTTCACCGACGAGTACCTTCCGGCCGCTGACAGCGCCGCCAAGTGGGGGCGCTTCGAGCTGCTCGGCACGCAGACCCGAAGCGACATGTCGGGCGAGGTCTCGCTCGACGTCGTGCTGCGCGATGACGACGAGCGGATCGAGACCTCCGGCCGCGGCAACGGACCGATCGCGGCGTTCATCGAGGTGCTGCGCGAACGCGGGTTCGAGATCTCGCTGTACGACTACGTCGAGCACACTCTCTCGACCGGTGGAGACGCCCAGGCAGCCGCGTACATCGAGCTGCAGGTCGACGACCAGCGGCTGTGGGGCGTCGGCATCGACGGCGACATCTCCACCGCGAGCCTGAAGGCCATCGTGTCGTGCGTGAACCGCTCCATCCGCACCCGCCAGGGTGAGCTGGCCGCGGTCTGACTGCCACCCAGATCCGCCTCCGCGCCGTCACCCGTGCGTGGAGCGTCCGCCCGTGACCACCCGTCCGTGCGATCGCGAGGGCGCCCCGGAAGCACATACCGCATCCGGGGCGCCGTCGTGCGAAGGGCCGCGCACCCCTACGGCTTGATCGTCGGCACGACGCCGGTCTCCGCAGCGACCTTGCGCCGGTAGATGCGGCGCTGCTCGGGCAGCGACACGTCGAACACCACGGCGAGCACCCTGATCACCGCGGTGACGATGATGCCGATGACGGCGGCCAGGCTGATCTGCATGCCGAAGGCGTGTGCGGCCACGATGAACACGCACCCGGCGCCTGCGGCCACGGCGTACAGCGAGCCCACGTGCATGATGGCGACGGGAAGGCCCATCAGCATGTCACGCAGCACGCTGCCCCCTACCGCCGCACAGACGCCGATGAACACCGCTGGCACCTCGGGCAATCCGACCGCGATGGCCTTGCTCACGCCGAACGCGCCGAACATGCCGATGACGAGGGCGTCGAGCACGACGATGAATGTGTTGATGCGGTTGAAGACGCCGGCGAGCAGCATGCCGAACAGCGCGGCACCCACAGCTGTGAGCAGGTACCAATTGCTCTGCAGCGTCGCCGGAGGTTGGCCGATCAGCAGATCCCGGATGAGGCCGCCGCCCATGCCGATCATGACGCCGATGATCGCGACGCCCAGCCAGTCGAGCCGACGCTGCCCCTGGAACCCGGAGGCGAACATGGCACCCTGGATGCCGCCGAGGCCGACGCCCAGCAGATCTGCCCACAGCGGGATGGTGAAGAGCGGTTCTGTCACGCGTCCATTCTCGCGTGCGCGGAGGATAATCGATGGATGCCCACCTACCGAGACGAAGCGGTGATCCTGCGCACCCACAAGCTGGGTGAGGCGGATCGCATCGTCACGATGCTCTCACGGCGAAACGGCAAGATCCGCGCCGTCGCCAAGGGCGTGCGGCGCACCTCGTCGAAGTTCGGCTCCCGTCTCGAGCCGTTCATGGTCGCCGATGTCCAGCTGTACAGGGGGCGCTCCCTCGACATCGTGCAGCAGGCAGAGTCGCTGGGCGCCTACGGCGCCGAGATCGCCGCGGACTACGAACGGTTCACCGCAGCCAACGCCATGGTCGAGACCGCGGACAGGCTCAACGAAGCCGAGGCGACCCTTGAGCAGTATCTCCTGCTCGTCGGGGGTCTGCGCGCGCTCTCACGCGGCGAGCACGCCGCTCGCAGCATCCTCGATTCGTACCTGCTGCGGGTCATGGCGCTGTCGGGGTGGGCTCCCGCGCTGGATGATTGCGCGCGCTGCGGCGCACCGGGGCCGCACGCGACGTTCGGCGCGCCACTGGGCGGGCTGGTCTGCTCCGCATGCGCGCCGGCCGGCAGCCCACGCATCGCGCCGTCAGCGCTCGCGCTGCTGCGAGCCCTGATGGCGGGGGACTGGCACACGGTGGACGCCGCGCCGGTGCCGGACACGGCCGCCGCATCCGGCACCATCGCCGCTTATGCCCAGTACCACCTCGAGCGCGGCATCCGCTCGCTCGCCCATGTCTCGGACGGCCGCTCGGAAGGAACCAGGTGACCCCGAAACCGTACACGCACAAGGACGCCGTGCCGTACCGGCCGCTGGACTGGACCGGAGTGCACCCTCCCACGTTCGCCGCCGTGCCGAACCATGTGGCGATCGTCATGGACGGCAACGGCCGCTGGGCGAACCGCAGGGGGCTGAACCGGATCGAAGGGCACAAGGCCGGTGAGGAAGTGCTGCTCGACGTGGTCGCCGGCGCCATCCAAGCGGGGGTGAAGCATCTGTCGGTGTACGCGTTCTCGACCGAGAACTGGGCCCGTTCGCCCGAGGAGGTGCGCTTCCTGATGGGGTACAACCGCGACGTGCTGCACCGCCGGCGCGACCAGCTGAACGAATGGGGCGTGCGCGTGCGCTGGGCCGGCCGCAAGCCGCGACTGTGGGGCTCCGTGATCAAGGAGCTGCAGTACGCCGAGCAGCTCACGCGCGGCAATGACGTGCTCACGCTGACGATGTGCGTGAACTACGGCGGCAGGGTCGAGCTCGTCGACGCCGTGCGCGCGATGGCGGAGGACGTGAAGGCGGGCCGCCTGAAGCCGGGCGCCATTACCGAGAAGCAGATCCGGCGCCACCTGTACGTGCCCGACATGCCCGATGTGGATCTGTTCCTGCGCAGTTCGGGAGAGCAGCGCACCTCCAACTTCCTGCTGTGGCAGTCGGCCTATGCCGAGATGGTGTTCCTCGACACGTTGTGGCCGGACTTCTCCCGTGAGGAGCTCTGGCGGGCGATCCAGATCTACCTGTCGCGCGACCGCCGATTCGGCGGTGCCGTGGACGCGCCGGACTCGTCTCGCTGAGCGACACGAGAAGGGCCGGCCTCGGCCGCCGATCAGGGGAGGTGGCGCAGCCAGCGCTCCGTCTCACGCGGGTGGGCGAGACGGACGATCGTCAGGTGCGGGAACTGCTGTCGTTTCTGCGGCATCCGCTCGGTCCAGAAGGAGCGTGTTCTGGTCTGCCACGCGAGGATGTTCTCGTACGGATCGCGGGTCGCCACCAGCCGCCACAGCGGCTTCTCGACGTTGCCGTTGTACATTGCCGTCCGCAAGATGCTGCGGCCGAGCGTGCGTCGCAGCAGTCGTGCACGCACCACCGGCCACGGATAGTCGAGCCAGATCGCCAGCTGGGCGCGAGGTGTCATGATCTCGTCGGTGCCTTTGCTGGTGTACTGCCATTCGGTGATCCAGCGGTCGGTCGCGGCGAAGGCGCGCACGTCGTCGAGGAACTCAGGACGCGGCGTCCAGTCCGGTCCGTGGAACAGCGCGTCGATCTCATGATGGACGAGACCCCAGCGGGCGGCCAGCCGCCGTGCGATTGTCGTCTTGCCCGATCCTGTCACCCCTGCGATGAGCACGCGCTCAGGCCGGAAGGGGAGCGGGTCGCGGGCGTTCAGCATCGGTGCCCTCACGGATTCAGCCACCGTTCGGTCTCGCGCGGATGACGCAGCCGGACGATCGTGAGATGCGGGAAGGATGCCTCCACCTGCGGCATCCGCTCGTCCCACTTCCCGCGCGTATCCTTCTGCCAGCGCAGGATGTCGTTGTCCCCGCTCCACGCCTCGCGGCTCCACAGGGGAGGCTCCACGTTGCCGTTCCACAGTCGCGTGCGCAGGAGGCGGCGCTTCACCGTGCGCCGTAGGAGCCGAAGGCGGACCAGAGGGAACGGATAGTCGAGCCAGACGACGAGATCCGCGCGACCGGGGAGGATCTCGCCGGTGCCTTTGCTGGTGTACTGCCATTCGGTGATCCAGCGGTCGGTCGCGGCGAAGGCGCGCACGTCGTCGAGGAACTCAGGACGCGGCGTCCAGTCCGGTCCGTGGAACAGCGCGTCGATCTCATGATGGACGAGACCCCAGCGGGCGGCCAGCCGCCGTGCGAGTGTCGTCTTGCCCGATCCTGTCACCCCTGCGATGAGCACGCGCTCAGGCCGCAAGGGGAGCGGATCGCCGGCTGAGAGCATCCGAAGATGCTATCAACGGAATACGTTCGGCGCGGGCGCGGTTGGCCTCAATGTGAGCGAACCCATCTCCATCGACATCTGGTCCGACATCGCATGCCCCTGGTGCTACATCGGCAAGCGCAATCTGGAGAAGGGAATCGCCGCGACGGCAGGCGACGCGGACGCCCCGCAGGTCACGATCACCTTCCACTCCTTCGAGCTCTCGCCCGACACCCCGGTCGACTTCGACGGCGACGAGGTGGACTTCCTCGCAGGCCACAAGGGCATGCCGCGCGAGCATGTCGAGCAGATGCTGTCCAACGTCACGGACGTCGCCGCCGGTGCCGGCCTGCAGTACCGCTTCGACCTGCTGCAGCACACGAACACCGTCAAGGCCCACGAGCTGCTGCATTTCGCGAAGGCGAAGGGGTTGCAGTCCGAGATGGAGGAGCGGCTGATGTCGGCCTACTTCACCGAGGGCAGGCACGTTGGCCGCATCGACGACCTGGTCGAACTCGCCGTCGAGGTGGGGCTGGACGCGGACGAGGCGCGCGCGGCGCTGGAGTCGGCCGAGTACCTCGACGCGGTGCGCGCAGATCAGGCACAGGCGCGCGCGTACGGCATCAACGGCGTGCCGTTCTTCGTACTCGACGGCCAGTACGGGATTTCAGGGGCGCAGCCGCCTGCGGCGTTCGAGAACGTGCTGCGCGACATGTGGGCCAAGCGCGGAACGCCCGTCCAGGCCTGAGAAGACCGCCGAACATCGCGGCGGCGCGACGGTCGCTCGATCGCGAGCACCTGCCGCGCCGCCGCGCGCTTACTCGGGTCAGAGCTGCTGCTGCTTCGGCGCCAGCGGCAGCGGCTCCATGGGCTGATCGTTCGCCGTCAGGTCGATGCCCAGATCGCGGGCGTAGACCACGCGGGTCGCGATCGCGACGTCGTCGCCGTTCTCGGTGAGCTCGAACACGCGGCCCCCGCGCATGCGGTTGCGCTGTGCGCCGGGGAGGCCGTATGCACCGAAGCCGGTACCGGGCGCGTAGCCGAGCATGACGCCGTAGTAGTCGCCCACGTAGTCGTTGATGTGATCGTGGCCGACGAACACGCCCTTCACATCGCCGCGCTCGAGGATCGCGTTGTACATCCCCGAGTTGATCGGACCGGGGCACTCGTCCTCGTTGCGCTCGCCGATGATGCCGTGGCGGGCCTTGCCCCGCGCTGCGTCCGCGGCCGTGCGGGTGTCGACGCCGCCCCACCACATGAAGCGGTGCTCCCACAGCGCGATGTGCAGGAACATGAGTCCAGGCAGCTTGCGGCCGTGATGCTGCTCGAGTCGCTGCGACTGCTCGCGGTACCACGTGACCTGGTCCATGCGCAGCCAGTCCCACGTCGGATAGCCGGCGAAGTCCTGACCGTTGATCGTCTTGGGCGCGTACCGGCCAGAGTCGAGCAGCCACAGGGCGAAGGCCTCACGGTTCTTCTTCACCGACGACGAGATCTGCACGATCGTGTTGCTGGTGCCCGTCAATCCGCGCTCGTTCTCGGCGTTCATGTTGTGGTCGTACGAACGGTAGATCTCGAGCATGCCCGCCTCATCGACGCCCGACTGGGGCAGCGAGTCCTCGTCGTGGTTCCCGTAGGTGACCGCCCACGGGATCCCGCGGGACTCCATCGGCCAGACGACGTTGTTGATCGCCTGCTTCACCGCGAGCCGGGTCTCGCAGCCGCCCGTGATCACGTCGCCGTTGATCACGACGAAGTCGGGCTTCTCCTGGTCGAGCACCTTCTCCATCAGCTCGACCGTGCGCCGGTCCGTGCGCTCGTCGTCCTGCGTGTCGTTGAACTGCACCACTTTGAACGTTCCGTCGGTGCGGAATCGCAGGCGCGGAGCCTTCGGGCCCGGGCGCCCGGATACGGGGCCGGCTGGGGTCGCCGGGGCTGCATGCGCTGCACCGATCGGCAGCGCCGCGCTGACGGCGCCGAGCGCCCCTGCGGTGATGACGGCACGTCGGCTCATCGGCATTCGGTCGGGCATTCCTGTACTCCTCTGTCGTCTGCGGCGGAGATCGCCGCCGTGAGACTAGGAGGAGCAGATGGCGCGAGGACGACGAGCAGGTGAACGAAGGGAGCCGTGCGAACCGAGGCGGATCGTCAGCGACGGGCAGTGACCAGCGCGGCTTCGATCGCGGCGATGATCTCCGGGGCGTCGGGGCGCTGCTTCGGACGGAAGCGCTGGACCGAGCCGTCCGGGCCGACCAAGAACTTCTCGAAGTTCCACTCCACCCTGCCCGCCTTGCCGTCGGCATCAGCGGTCTGCTTGAGCGCCTTGTACAGCTCGTGGGCGTTCCTGCCGTTGACCTTGACCTTGTCGTTCACCGGAAAGCTGACGCCGTACGTCGTCGAGCAGAACTCCAGGATCTGCTCCATCGAGCCGGGCTCCTGCCCCAGGAACTGGTTGCAGGGGAAGCCGAGCACGGTGAAACCCCTATCGCCGTAGTCGCGCTGCAACTGCTCGAGCTGCTCGTACTGCGGGGTGAGCCCGCACTTCGAGGCCACGTTGACCACGAGCACGACGTCGGAGCCGTAGTCGTCGAGGGTCTTCCGGTCGCCTGCGGCGTCTGCGAACGGGATCTGGCGGAGCGGCGTCTCTGTCATATCCCCACCCTAATTCCGGTGCCGCCCCCGAGCGTCTTCGTCTGGGACAATGGAGAGGACATGACTCTCGCCACTGCCCCCTCCCTCGCGCCCGCGCCCGCGCTTCGCATCGGCCCGATCGAGCTCGACGTGCCGGTGGTCCTCGCTCCCATGGCCGGCATCACGAACACGGCGTTCCGCCGCCTGTGCCGCGAGTACGGCGCCGGTCTGTACGTCAGTGAGATGATCACGTCGCGTGCGCTCGTGGAGCGCAACGCGATCACGATGCGGCTGATCCAGCACCACGAGAGCGAGACGCCTCGGTCGATCCAGCTGTACGGCGTCGACCCGGCGACGATCGCCGAGGCCGTTCGCATCATCGTGGCCGAAGACCGAGCCGACCACATCGACCTCAACTTCGGCTGCCCGGTGCCCAAGGTCACCCGCAAGGGCGGGGGAGCAGCCCTGCCGTGGAAGACGACGCTTTTCGCCGACATCGTGCAGCGCGCGGTGAAGGCGGCCGGTGACATCCCGCTCACGGTCAAGATGCGCAAGGGCATCGACCGCGACCACCTGACGTTCCTGGACGCCGGTCGTGCCGCCGAGGACGCGGGGGCCGCCGCGGTCGCACTGCACGCCCGCACCGCGTCGGAGTACTACTCCGGCCACGCGGACTGGAGCGCCATCGGCGAACTCAAGCAGGCCGTGACCAGCATCCCGGTGCTCGGCAACGGTGACATCTGGTCGGCCGACGACGCCGTGCGCATGATGGCCGAGACCGGCTGCGACGGAGTCGTGGTGGGGCGCGGTTGCCTGGGGCGGCCCTGGCTCTTCGGCGAGCTGGCCGACGCCCTCGGGCCGGCCGGTGCCGTGTCGGCGCCGAAGGTCGACGCCACCCTGCACTTCGTGGCTGCCGCGTTCCGACGGCACGCCCAGCTGCTCGTCGAGTTCTTCGAGGACGAGGATCGCGGCTGCAAGGACGTGCGAAAGCATGTCGCCTGGTACTTCAAGGGTTACCCGGTCGGTGGTGAGCTGCGCGCGTCGCTCGCCAGAGTGTCGACGCTGCAGGAGATCGACGACCTGCTGGGGCCGGTCGAAGACGCCCCCTACCCCGGTGCGGGAGCCGAGGGGCAGCGCGGGCGAGCCGGCTCACCGAAGCGCACGGCACTGCCGGAGGGGTGGCTGGAGTCGCGCGACATCGCCGCCGAGACCGGCGACATGATGCGCGGGGCGGAGATCGAGAACAGTGGTGGCTGAGGCGTTCGCGGCGTCCGCACCGCAGACCGCGGGCGCGCGCCTCGTCGACGGTTACGACGCGCACGACGCCGAGCGCTTCTTCGCCGAGACGCACCGCTCCGAGCGCGACGACTTCTCGAGGGACCGGGCCAGGGTGCTGCACTCTGCGGCACTGCGACGCCTGGCGGCGAAGACCCAGGTGCTGAGCCCCGCGAGCACGGCCGATTTCGCCCGCAACCGACTGACCCACTCCCTCGAGGTCGCGCAGGTCGGTCGTGAGCTGGCCCACGCACTGGGCGTCTCGGCCGACGTGGTCGACACTGCGTGCCTGAGTCACGATCTGGGGCATCCGCCGTTCGGGCACAACGGCGAGCGCGCCCTGAACGACTGGGCGGAGCCCATCGGCGGCTTCGAGGGCAACGCGCAATCGCTGCGCATCCTCACGCGTCTCGAGGCCAAGGTGCTGGACGACGACGACCACTCGGTCGGCCTCAATCTCACCCGCGCCAGCCTCGACGCCACCTGCAAGTACCCGTGGACGGTCGACAGTCCGCTGCCCGACCCCGGCGGACGGCTGAAGTTCGGGGTGTACCCCGAGGACGAGGCGGTGTTCCGCTGGATGCGCGACGGCGCGCCGGGTCGTCTGCGCTGCATCGAGGCCGAGATCATGGATCTCTCCGACGACATCGGCTACTCCGTGCACGACTTCGAGGACGCCATCGTGAACGGCTACCTCGACGTCGCCCAGCTCTCCGACCCCGTCGAGCACCACCCGCTGGTCGGGCGGATCCAGCAGTGGGTCGGCTACGACTTCACGCGCGAGGAGCTCGCCGACGCGCTGTACAGGCTCACCAGGCAGCCGATGTGGCTGAAGTCGTTCGACCGGTCACGGCAGGATCTCGCCCGCCTGAAGAACCTCACCAGCGACCTGATCGGACGCTTCGCGCGCGCGGCCGTCGCCGCCACGCGCGAAGCGTACGGCGGGCCCACCCTCGCGCGCTACAACGCGCACGTGGTGGTCCCGCGCGTCGTCGAGGCGGAGATCGCCGTGCTGAAGGGCATCATGGGGCAGTCGATCGTGACGATCGACGCGCGCAAGGGCGTCTACAAGGAGCAGCGCCGCGTGCTCAAGCGACTCGCCGACGCCCTGTGGTCGACCGATGCCCTGTGGTCGGCCGGCGCCGACGTGCTCGAGCCCGCTTTCGCGGCCGACTTCATGGCGGCGACCGACGACGCGGCGCGCGCTCGCGTGGTCGTCGATCAGGTGGCCAGCCTCACCGATCAGACGGCCGTCGACTGGCACAACCGGCTCGTGGGCGAGATCGATCCCGCCGAGGTCGGGATCTGGACGCCGCGTCACGCGCGCCCGGGCGCGCACAGGCGTGCCGAGGCGCAGGCGGTCGTCGAAGGGGCCGTCTGATGCCCCGCATCCGGCAGGCCGACGTCGAAGAGGTCAAAACCCGCACGAACATCGCCGACATCGTCGGGGAGCGCGTCGCGCTGAAGTCCGCCGGCGTCGGGTCGCTGAAGGGACTGTGCCCGTTCCACGACGAGAAGAGCCCCAGCTTCCACGTGCGACCGCAGGTGGGCTACTACCACTGCTTCGGATGCGGGGCATCAGGCGACGTGTACTCCTTCCTCCGCGAGATGGACCACGTCAGCTTCACCGAGGCCGTGGAACGGCTCGCCGGACGCATCGGATTCTCCCTGCACTACGAGGACGGCGGCGCCGCCCCCGAGACCAGCGGCCGCAGCAGGCTGTACGCCGCGAACACCGCTGCGGGGGAGTTCTTCCGGTCGCAGCTGCTGAGCCCCGAGGCGGAGAGTGCCAGGCGGTTCCTGGGCGAGCGCGGGTTCGATGCGGGCGCCGCGGCGCACTTCGGGGTGGGTTACGCGCCGCGAGGCTGGGACGGGATGCTGAAGGCCCTCACCGCTCAGGGTTTCACCCGTGACGAGCTGAGCGCCGCTGGTCTGGTGTCGACCGGTCAGCGCGGCGTGTACGACCGCTTTCGCGGGCGGGTGGTCTGGCCTATCCGCGACGTGACCGGACAGACGATCGGCTTCGGGGCGCGCAGGCTCTACGACGACGACCAGGGGCCGAAGTACCTGAACACCCCTGAGACGCCGATCTACAAGAAGGCGCAGGTGCTGTACGGGCTCGATCTCGCCAAGCGCGACATCGCCCGTGGCGACCCCCGCCGCGTGGTCGTCGTCGAGGGTTACACCGACGTGATGGCCTGCCATCTCGCCGGCGTGACCACCGCCATCGCCACCTGCGGCACGGCATTCGGTCCCGAGCACATCAAGGTGCTGCGGCGGGTGATGGGCGACGACTCCGCGGCCGGCGAGGTGGTGTTCACCTTCGATGGCGACGAGGCGGGACAGAAGGCGGCGCTGCGTGCGTTCTCGGAGGATTCCCGCTTCACCGCGCAGACCTTCGTCGCCGTCGCACCGGACGGGCTCGACCCCTGCGATCTGCGGCTGCAGCGCGGTGACGCCGCCGTGCGCGGTCTGATGGACGCCAAGGTGCCCATGTTCGAGTTCGCGATCGACCGCAAACTCGCCGGGTACGAGCTCTCCACGGTCGAGGGGCAGGTCGGCGCGCTGCGCGCCGCCGCGCCCATCGTCGCCGAGATCCGGGATGAGCTGCTCCGACCCGGTTACGAGCGCGTGCTGGCCAGGCGCCTGGGGATGGATCCAACGGCCGTGCACCAGCAGGTCGTGCGCGCCGCGCGCGGCGCGGCATCGAACGGCAGGCAGGACCCCAAACAGGCGGCGCGGCCGGGCCAGGAAGCAGAGGGAGCACCCACCACCCGTGTGCGGCTGGCCGACCTGCCTCGGAGCGCCGACGTAGCGATCGAGCGGGACGCGCTGATGGGGGTGCTGCAGTACGGACACCGGATCGACGTCGATCTGCTCTCGCGTGCCCTGGCGGAGCCGTTCCGCCACCCCGCGCTCGACGCGGTCCGAGAGTCGGTCGCGGCGGTCGGTGACCGCACCAGGGTCGGATGGGCAACGCAGGCGGCGGATGCGGTCCGCGAACCGTACCGCGGGCTTGCGGGCGAGCTGCTGATGATGCCGTTCCCCGCACGGGACGAGGAGGGGGCGTTGGCCTCTGCCGCAGACCTCTGCCGTCGGCTGATCCTGCGCGGCATCGACCGTGAGAAGAACGAGCTGCTCGGCGCGGTTCAGCGCGTGCCGGCCGATTCCGACGGCGGTCGCGCACTGCGCATGCGGCTACGCGACCTGGACGTCGAGCGGCTCAGATTCGCCGAGTCCTGAGCGCGAAGGTGTCGGGAACGGGCAGGATGGGAACATGCCTGCCGACGTTGAGAACGCGATCGAGTGCTCCGACCTGGTGATCGATCGTATCGGTCATGGCGGAGTCACGCGCGCGATCGACGGTGTGACCTTCCGCATCCCGCCCGGCGAGCTCCTCTGCGTCGGAGGGCCGACCGGGTCGGGCAAGTCCACACTGGTGACGGCGCTGGCCGGCATGGGGGACGCGTCGCTCAAGGTGGCCGGCGGCCAGGCCCAGGTGTGCGGGGTCAACGTGCGCCGACCAGGACGCAGGCTCCGGGTGCTCACGGCGCTGAGCGGCTACGTGGGCCAGGGCGCTGGAGCGAACCTCCCGCCGCGACTCACGGTGGGTGAGGTGATCTCAGAACCGATCACCCGGCGCGAGAAGAAGGTGAACAGCAAGGCCCTGGCGATCCGCGTGGCATCGCTTCTCGACGAACTGCACCTTCCGCTCGGCGCGGCGTCGAAGTTCCCCTACGAGCTCAGCGCCGGGATGCGTCAGCGCGTCGCGATCGCCAGGGCGCTGGTGATGGAGCCCCGTGTGCTCATCGCCGACGAGCCGCTGTCGAACCTCGATCTCGAGGTCAGGCCAGTGGTGTTCGACGCGATCACGCGTCGGCGTACGGAGCGGTCGATGGCTGCGCTGCTGGTGACGAACGATGCCGATTTCATCAGGGAGCTGGACGCCGAGGCGCTCATGCTCCGCGCAGGACACGTGGTCGCTCGTGGCGTCGGTCGCAACCTCATCTGGGCGCCCAACAAGGAGTCGGATTCCCAGCGCTGAGTGCGCCACGCCCGGGAGGTTGCCCGTGTTCGGGAGTCGCGCCGGAGTTTGCTAAGCTGGGGGAGTTGCCCGCACGGCGGGGAACATGATCCTCGGTAGCTCAATTGGCAGAGCAGCCGGCTGTTAACCGGCAGGTTCTTGGTTCGAGTCCAAGCCGGGGAGCCAACAGAAGCCCCGCCCCTGTGGCGGGGCTTCGTCGTTCCCGTGGCGCATCGGTCCGAGACGCCGTGCGCTCGATGCACGCGCTCGGTGTCCATGATGGAGGCAGGCCCCAAGGCGCTGCCTCCATCATCAGGAATCAGCGCTTGACGCCCTTGAGGCTGCCCTCGACGTCGCCCGCGGGGTCGCCGATGACGCACTGCACCAGCCGATCGTCCGCAGACCAGCTCTCGGCGGTCGGCTCGAACCAGGTGTAGGCGAGTGCCGAGGCGTCGTAGGCGACGCCGACGAACTTCTCGAACTCGGTGAGGCAGAACTCGTCGGCCGGAGTCTCGATCGCGGCGGTGCCGGGGAACTCGCCGTCCTCGAGCTCGAACTCCGCGTACACCTCGTAGGGATGCGCCTCGTCGCACGGGATGACCGGTGCCGTCGTGGTCTCGCCGCCGCTCAGGGCGGCCTCGGTGAGGCAGTCGCCGACCTTGAGCGAGAAGATGTCGATCTCCTTCTCCTGGGTGACGTTGCCGTCCTCGTCGCGCTGGGCGTCTCCGCCGCCGAAGACGCTGCCGGCGATGCTGCATCCGGACAGCATTGCGGCAAGGATGACGGCGGTTCCGGTGAAGGCGATGGTGCGGCGTGTGCGGTTGGCGGGCATGCTGGACTGCTCCCTTGAACAGGGCCATGTGAAGGCGAAAGAGAAAATGGGGGAACGGCGGAGAACCCGCCAGGAAGACGCTACTGACCGCGCGGCGAAGAGAGCAACTCGGCGACGGCGAGCATCAGCCCTCGAGGTTGTCGACGCCGGGCATCCAACTGGCGCCGGGGCGTCCCCACCCGCGCTTGCGGGCGATCTTCTGCACGGTCTTCCAGTCGCTGTCCGACAGACGGTCGATGTACAGGATGCCGTCCAGATGATCGAACTCGTGCTGCATTATGCGAGCGCGCCACCCGTCCACCTCGATGCGGACCGGGGCGCCGCCGAGGTCGGTGCCGGTCACCATCACTCGGTCGGCGCGTCGCAGCGGGAACCGTTCACCGGGGAACGACAGGCACCCTTCCGACTCCAGATCGGGGTCGGGCGAGCCGGGCTCGGGCGGCGTCATCCACAGCACCGGGTTCAGGATCACGCCACGCCACGGCCGCTCGTCGTCGTCGACATAGGAGTACACGTAGATCCGCAGCGGCACGCCCACCTGCGGAGCCGCGAGCCCGACGCCGGGAGCGGCATCCATGGTCTCGTACATGTCGGCGACGAGCGTGCGGATCTCGTCGGTCACCTCGCCCACCTCGCTCGCGGGGGAGTGCAGGACCGGGTCGCCCATGATGCGGATCGGAAGAACAGCCACGCCACAACACTACTGGGCGGCCCACGGCCGGTAAGGTCGTACTGTGCATCATGGGGTGGAGATCGCTGAGGGAGTCGGCGACCAGCTGGTCGGCGTATTCGAGAACCCGGCGCTGCTGCTGGGCATCCCCCTCGCCCTCGCCGGCGCTGTCTTCATGTCGCTCGGTGCCCAGTACCAGCATCGCGGCGTCGAGAAGGTCGAGCGGATCACCGGCGTCGAAGGCACGACCGGTCTCAGCGGCGCTCAGCTTCGGGGGTTGCTGCGACGTCCTTCGTGGATCGTCGGCACCGTCATGCTGGGATTCGCGATCGTGTGCCAGCTCAGTGCGATCGCGATCGCGCCACTGATCGTCGTACAGCCGCTCGGCGCCGTCGCCCTCGTGATCACCACGCTGCTCAACGCCCGCATATCGGGCCACGCGCCGACGAGGCAGTCGATGATCGCGATCGGGTGCTGTCTGGGCGGCATCTTCCTCTTCGTCGCGCTTGCAGCGCTGTACGCCACAGAGCGGGAGATCAGCAACGAGGACCTCTTCACGATCCTCACCGTGCTCTTACTGGTGATCATCGTGCTCGGCGCCTGCTGGCTGATCCTGCGGCACCGCATGCGCGCGCTGTTCTACGTCACCGGCGCCGGCATCCTCTACGGGTTCGTCGCCACCCTCGCCAAGGCCGTCATCAAGCGCATCCAGGCGGGGAACTTCGAGTGGCTGACCGTCGTGTGCGTGATCGCGCTGATCGCCGCCGGTGTCGTCGGTGCGTACTTCGTGCAGACCGCGTACAGCTCAGGACCGCCCGATCTCGTGATCGCCGGGCTCACCGTCATCGACCCGATCGTGGCGGTCCTCATCGGCGCGCTTGTGCTCGGCGAGGCCGAGGCGGCGCCGCTGTGGGTCGTGATCGTCTTCGTCATCGCCGGGGCGATCGCCGTGTGGGGTGTGTTCGGGCTGGCCCGCTACCATCCACAGGTGCTCAGCGAGAGCCAGGAGCTCGCCATCCGCCGCGGGAGCGACGGAACGCCTGCGGCGCAGGGGGAGGGACACGACGGCGCCAAGCCGCAGTGGCCGCTAGGGCCCGATCATCCACCCACCGATCCGGGCGCCCCGGACGGCCGCGACAGTCAGTAGTCGCGGTCGATGAGGTCGGGGGAGACCTCGGCCGCGGCCGCCTCGTCGACGAAGAACACCGTGCGCCGTCGCCCCTTCGCCCCGGCGGCGGGAACGCTCTGATAGCTGGCGCCGGCCAGGGCCAGCCCCAGCGCCGACGCCTTGTCAGCGCCTGTGAGGACCAGCCACACGCGCTTGGATGCGTTCAGCACCGGGCGGGTGAGTGTGACCCGCTCCGGTGGCGGCTTGGGCGAGTTGCGCACCGCCAGCGCCGCGGCATCCGTCACCGTGACCTCGGCCCGATCCGGGAACAGCGAGGCGATGTGCCCGTCGGGCCCGACACCGAGGAAGCACACGGCGAACGACGGCCACGGCTCGTCGGCGCGGCCGAACCGCGCCAGCTCCGCCGCATAGGCTGCCGCGGCCTCATCGAGATCCAGCCCGGAAGAGGGAGCGGCCACCTCATGGATGTTCTCGGCCGGGATCGTCAGACGGTCGAGGAGCGCTTGACGCGAAAGGCGCGAGTTGCGATCGGCGTCGTCGAGTTCCACGAAGCGCTCGTCACCCCACCAGAAATGCACCTGTGACCAGTCGATGGTGCGTATGCGCTCATCGTGGGCGGCGGCCGCGAGCACGGCGCCGCCCATCGACCCTCCGGTGAGGCAGATGTGCGCGAGTCGGCCGTTGCGCGTGCGCGCGACCACCCTGGTGAGGAATCGATCGGCGACCCGTGCCGCCAGCGCGGCGGGCGTCGGCTCGACGACGACGGTCTTTGTCGATCCCTGCACCTTCATGTTCTCCTGCTCACTTCCCCGCCGGCCCGAGCCGATCCCATCCTTCGGTGATCACCCGACCGTACAGCAGATCCGCGTCCAGGCGCCTGAGCTCCTCGGCGAGGCACTCGCGCAGTGTGCGGCGAGGAAGGTGCAGCTCGTGGTCGGGCTGACCCGGCTGCGTGAGCACGGCGACGCCCGGCTCGGGTCGCTCGAGGAGGATGTCGCCGCTCGCACGCGTCAGGCGCACCGACTTGATGCCCTCCTGCCAGTGCTCCGGGTCTTCGTACGACCAGGTCACCGGCACATCCAGGGCCATACGCAGCCATGCCGCGAGCAGGGCCGTCGACGGCGATGCGGCCGCTCCGCGCACCTCGACCCCGGTGACCCGCTCATAGGGCGGCTGATCGAGCACAGCGGCCAGCTGCTCGCGCCAATGCGTCAGACGCGTCCATGCCAGGTCGGTGTCGCCCGGTGCATGCGTCCTGCCCAGCAGGGCGAGTCTCTCTGGCACGTCGCGCGCGGTGGCGGCGTCGGTGATGCGCCGCTGCGCGATGCGGCCCAGAGGTGAGGCCGCAGCATCCACCGGCGCCTCCTCCGGCCACCACGCGACCACGGGAGCGTCGGACAGGAGAAGACCCGTCACCAGGCTCTCGGTGTTGCTGGATGCCTCGCCGTACGCCCGCAGCACGATGACCTCGCTGGCCCCGGCGTCGCCACCGACGCGGATCTGCGCATCCAGATGCGCTTCCCCTTCGTCGGTGATCAGCACGATCACCCTCATCGGATGCTCGCGTGAGGCGTCGTTCGCGGCGTCGATGGCCGCCTCCGCCACACCGTGGCGGGCGATGATGAGCAGTGTCAGCACCCGGCCGAGGGCGACTGCGCCGCCCTCCTCGCGAACCTTCACGAGCTGCTTCGCCACCTGGCTGACGGTGGTGTCGGGAAGGTCGATGATCACGGGCGTCTCCAGACTCTTCCGTCGCGGGCGAGTAGTGCGTCCGCGGACGCGGGGCCCCACGAGCCGGGGGCGTACTGCTCCAGAGGCGCGTGCAGCGAGGCCCAGTACTCCTCGACAGGGTCGAGGATCTTCCAGGACAGCTCGACCTCCTCGTGCCGGGGGAAGAGCGGCGGATCGCCGAGCAGCACATCCAGGATGAGACGCTCGTAGGCTTCCGGGCTGGCCTCGGTGAATGCGTGACCGTAACCGAAGTCCATGGTCACGTCGCGCACGTTCGCGCCGCTGCCCGGCACCTTGGAGCCGAATCGGATGGTGACGCCCTCGTCGGGCTGCACGCGGATGACCAGGGCGTTCTGGCCGAGCTCCGCCGTCTGGGCGCGTCCGAACAGGTGCTCGGGCGCGCGTTTGAACACGACGGCGATCTCGGTCACGCGGCGGCCCAGCCGCTTTCCCGTGCGCAGGTAGAAGGGCACCCCGGCCCAGCGGCGCGTGTCGATCTCCAGTTTGACGGCCGCGTACGTCTCGGTCGAGGACTGCGGGTCCATGCCCTCCTCTTCGAGGAAGCCGTTGACCCGCTCACCGCCCTGCCACCCGCCGGCGTACTGGCCGCGCGCGGTGGCGAGCGACAGGTCGTCGGGCAGACGCACGGCTTCGAGGACCTTCTCCTTCTCCGCGCGCAGGTGGTCGGCTGACATGCTGATCGGCTCCTCCATGGCGGTCAGCGCGAGCAGCTGCAGCAGGTGGTTCTGGAACACGTCGCGCGCCGCGCCGACACCGTCGTAGTAGCCGGCGCGCCCGCCGACTCCGATGTCCTCTGCCATCGTGATCTGGACGTGGTCGACGTAGTTGCGGTTCCACAGCGGCTCGTACAGCTCGTTGGCGAAGCGCAGCGCGAGGATGTTCTGCACCGTCTCCTTGCCGAGGTAGTGGTCGATGCGGAAGATCGAATCGACCGGGAACGTCTGCTCGATGACCTCGTTGAGCGCGCGCGCGGATTCCAGGTCGTGGCCGAAGGGCTTCTCGATGACCACGCGGCGCCAGTGCGAGGCGTCGTCGCTGTCCGGCCCGACCAGCCCCGACTCACGCAACTGCCTGGCCACCTCGGCGAAGGCCTTCGGCGGGATCGACAGGTAGTACGCGTGGTTGCCCATGGTGCCGCGTTCGACGTCGAGCTTCTCGACCGTCTCACGCAGTCGCCGGAACGCCTCGGGGTCGTCGAAGGTGCCCTGCACGAACCGGATGCCCTGCAACAGCTGCTGCCACGTCTCCTCACGGAACTCCGTTCGGGCGTGCTGCTTCACCGCGTCGTAGACGACCTGGGCGAAGTCCTGATCCTCCCAGTCACGACGGGCGAATCCGACGAGCGCGAAACCGGGAGGAAGGAGACCCCGGTTGGCGAGGTCGTACACCGCGGGCATGAGCTTCTTGCGGGAAAGGTCGCCCGTGACGCCGAAGATCACCAGCGCACTCGGGCCGGCGATCCTGTTCAGGCGGCGATCATCTGGGTCGCGGAGCGGGTTGCTTCCGCGTGAGACAGGGGCAGTCATCGGTGGGGGCTATCTCCAGGGTTCCGAGAGGATTACTGAGCGGCTTCGAAGAGGGCGAGGACGTCGTCGACCGCATCCGTGATCGTCAGAGTCACGACGGGACGACCGTGCGCGGCGAGCACTTCGGCATCGCCGGCGGCCTGAGCCTCGAGCAGCCGGCCGAAGGTGAACGGGCGGCCCGGGATCTCCAGGTCGACCTCGCTGCGCTCGAGGATCTGCAGGAACGCACCCTGCGCGGGCCCGCCCTTGTGATACTGGCCGGTGGAATGCAGGAAACGAGGACCCCACCCGAAGGTGGCAGGGCGGCCGGAGTCGGCCGCGACCATCTCGCGAAGTCCCTGCAGCTGTCCGAGATCGAGGCGGTTCACGTACGCGTGGACCGAGACGTACCCGTCGGCGGGGAGCGTGGCCCACAGCGAGTCGAGCACCCCCTCGATCGTCCCGGATGCGGCGAGGCGCGGATCGGACACGCGCACTTCGACGCCGTCCTGCACGAAGGCGGGAGCCGCCGTGCTGGGCTGCGCGTCTAGCAGGCCCCTGGCCGCCGCCTTGGCGGATTCGACGTCAGGCTGATCGAAGGGATTGATCCCGAGCAGATGCCCGGCGATCGCCGTCGCGTACTCCCAGAGGAGGAACTGCGCTCCGAGGGTTCCGCTGACCAGGATCTCGCCGGGGTGACGCTCCGACATGTGGAACTCGTCCGCATCGTCGACCAGTCGCACGATCTGCAGATCCCGCGGTCGTGATTCGAGCTCGGGAGACACCGGGAGCAGGACGACGGGCAGGATGCCGGTGCCGTTCTTGCCGGTCGACTCCGCGATCAGCTGCTCGATCCAGTCGGGCAGACCCGCGATGTGGGTCCCGTCGCTGACGAGGCCGAGCTTGTCGCGTCGCGGTGCGACGCCCGTGATCGCCGCTGCCAGACGGAGCGCGGGGTTCTCCGCGGAATCGACCGCGAACTGCAGCATCGAGGCCTCGGCCTCGTCGAGCAGCTCGGCGATGTCGGCGCCCGCCAGGCCCGCGGGGACCAGTCCGAACGCGGTGAGCGCGGAGTAGCGCCCTCCCACCTCGGGGTCCGCGTTGAAGACGCGATACCCCGCTTCGCGCGCCGACTCGTCCAACGGAGATCCCGGGTCGGTGACGACGACGATGTGCTCGGCGGGATCCAGCCCCAGGTCGCGGAAGGACGCCTCGAAGACGCGTCGCTGCGAGTCGGTTTCGACGGTCGACCCGGATTTCGACGAGACCACGAGGACCGTGCGCGCGAGGTCCCCGTCCAACGCGGCCAGCACCTGAGCGGGCGAGGTGGAATCGAGCACGGTGAGCGGCACGCCCGCCGTGTTCGCGATGACTTCGGGGGCGAGGGAGGATCCGCCCATCCCCGCGAGTACGACGCGGTCGACGCCTCTCGCTGCGAGATCGCGCCGCAGCGCCGTGATCTCGTCGACGAGCGGCCGGGACACCGAGACCGTCTGGACCCACCCGAGGCGGATCGCCGCCTCGGGCTCGGCATCCGGACCCCACAGGCCGGCGTCGCCGGCGGTGACACGTGATGCGATCAGGCCCGCGACCAGCCCTGGCACGAGCTCGTCGACGGCGGACCTGGCCGCCTGCGACACGTGCACCGAGACAGTCATCGCGCGGCTTCCAGCCCCTCGGTGACCTGGGTGAGCAGACCATGCCAGGAGTCGATGAACTTGGAGACGCCCTCTTCCTCGAGCACCCGCGTCACGTCGTCGAAATCGACGCCGACCGCAGCCAGCCCGGCGAACACCTCGCGCGCCTCCTCATAGCCGCCGGTGACGGTGTCCCCGGTGACGACGGCGTGGTCGAACGTCGCCTCGAGGGTCTTCTCCGGCATCGTGTTCACGACGCCGGGAGCGACGAGCTCGGTGACGTACAGGGTGTCGGGGAGCGCAGGGTCCTTGACGCCGGTCGACGCCCACAGCGGACGCTGCAGGTTGGCGCCGAGCGCGAGAAGGTCCTGTGCGCGCTTCTCGGCGAACTTCTTCTCGAAGAGCTCATATGCCAGCCGTGCGTTGGCGAGGCCGGCCTTGCTCTTGAGGGCTAGTGCCTCGTCGGTGCCGATCTCGGTGAGGCGCTTGTCGGTCTCGGAGTCGACGCGCGAGACGAAGAACGACGCGACGGAATGGATGCTCGACAGGTCGAAATCGGCGGAGTGCGCCCGCTCGAGCCCGGTCAGGTAGGCGTCGATGACCTCCTCGTAGCGCTCGAGGCTGAAGATCAGTGTCACGTTCACGCTGATGCCGGTCGCGATGGCCGCGCTGATGGCGGGAAGTCCGGCCTTGGTGGCGGGGATCTTGACGAGCAGGTTCGGGCGGTCGATCTTCGACCACAGCTCCTTGGCCTGTGCGACCGTGCCCTCGGTGTCGTGCGCGAGGTCGGGGGAGACCTCGATCGAGACGCGGCCGTCCACGTGGTTCGTGGCTTCCCACACCGGCCGGAACACGTCGAGGGCGTCGCGCACGTCCTGCGTGGTCGCGGCGAACACGGCCTCCTCGGCGCTCGCTCCTGATGCCGCAAGCTCGACGACCTGAGCGTCGTAGGACGTGTCGTCGGGATTCGTGATGGCGCCGGCGAAGATCGTCGGGTTGGTGGTGACGCCGGTGATGTTGCGGCTCTCGATGAGGTGCTGCAGGTTGCCGGTGGCGATGCGGGTGCGAGAGAGGTCGTCCAGCCAGATGCTGACGCCGGCGGCGGAAAGGTCTGCGGTGGGGGTGCTCATGAGTTCTCCTTGAGAGTCTCGCGGGCCGCCTCGACGACGGCCTCGGCGGTGATGCCGAACTTCTGGAACAGGGTCTTGTAGTCGGCCGACGCACCGAAGTGGTCGATGCCGACCGAGCGGCCGCGGTCGCCGACGATTCCCCGCCAGCTCAGCACGGACCCCGCCTCGACCGATACGCGGGCCGTGACGGATGCGGGCAGCACCGTCTCGCGGTACTCCTCGTCCTGCTCCGCGAACCACTCCAGCGACGGAGCGGACACGACGCGCGCGTTCACGCCCTCGGCGGCCAGCGTCTCCCTGGCGCTGACGGCGAGCTGCACCTCGGAGCCGGTCGCGATGAGGATCACGTCGGGGGTGCCGTTCGGCGCCTCCGCGAGCACGTAGGCGCCCTTCGCCGTGTTCTCCGCCGACGCGAACGTGTCGCCGGAGGCGTCTCCGTCGCCGCGAGCGAACACGGGGATGTTCTGCCTCGTCAGCGCGATGCCTGCGGGGCCGGCCTGGCGGCGCAGCAGCTCGAGCCATGCGGCCGCGGTCTCGTTGGCGTCCGCGGGGCGGACGATCGTGAGGTTCGGGATGGCGCGCAGCGAGGCGAGCTGCTCGACCGGCTGGTGGGTGGGTCCGTCCTCGCCGAGCGCGACGGAGTCGTGCGTCCAGACGAAGATGCTGGGGATGTTCATCAGCGCGGCCAGACGTACGGCCGGGCGCATGTAATCGCTGAAGATGAGGAACGTGCCGCCGAACGCACGAGTCGGGCCGTGCAGGACGATGCCGTTGACGATCGCGCCCATGGCGTGCTCGCGGATACCGAAGTGCAGCACGCGACCATAGCGGTCGCCCTTCCACTCGTGCGTCGACCATTCGGACGGGATGAACGACGGCGCGTCCTTGATCGTCGTCAGGTTCGACTCCGCGAGATCGGCGGAACCGCCCCACAGCTCGGGCAGCTCGGCGGCCAGAGCGTTGATCACCTGTCCGGACGCGGCGCGGGTCGAGACGTCCTTGCCCGCCTCGAAGACCGGCAGCGCGTCCGCGATGCCCTCGGGGAGCTCACCCGCTTCGAGTCGGTCGAGCAGCGCCTTGCGCTCGGGGTTCGCCTCCGCCCACGCGTCGAACGACCTCTGCCATTCGGCGCGCGCGGTCTTCGCCTTCTCCGCCAGCGCCGAGCGGGTGCGTTCGATCACGTCGTCCGCGACGACGAAGCTCTTCTCCGGGTCGAAGCCCAGCACCTTCTTGGTGGCCGCGAGCTCATCCGCGCCGAGCGCCGAGCCGTGGATCTTGCCGGTGTTCTGCTTGCCGGGGGAGGGCCAGCCGATGATCGTCTTCAGGATGATCAATGAGGGCTTGGCCGTCTCCGACTTCGCGGCTTCCAGCGCTGCGTTCAGTTCCGCAACGTCCTCGACGTACTCGCCGGACTTCTTCCAGTCCACCGTCTGCACATGCCATCCGTACGCCTCGTAGCGTGCCGCGACGTCTTCGGTGAAGGCGACGTCCGTGTCATCCTCGATCGAGATCTGGTTCGAGTCGTAGATCGCGATGAGGTTGCCCAGCTGCTGGTGACCGGCGAGCGAGCCCGCCTCGCTGGTGACGCCCTCCTGCAGGTCGCCGTCACCCGCGATCACGTAGACGTGGTGATCGAACGGGCTGGTGCCCGCTTCCGCATCCGGGTCGAACAGGCCGCGCTCGTAACGCGCCGCGTACGCGAAGCCGACGGCCGAGGCGAGGCCCTGTCCGAGCGGCCCCGTGGTGATCTCGACCCCCTCGGTGTGCCCGTACTCGGGGTGACCCGGCGTCTTGGACCCCCAGGTACGCAGGGACTCGAGATCCTCCAGCTCGAGTCCGAACCCGCCGAGGTACAGCTGCACATACTGGGTGAGCGACGAGTGCCCTGCCGACAGGATGAAACGGTCGCGGCCGAGCCAGTCGGTGTCGCTCGGATCGTGACGCAGCACGCGCTGGTAGAGCAGGTAGGCGACCGGAGCAAGGCTCATCGCAGTGCCGGGGTGGCCGTTCCCGACCTTTTCGACGGCATCCGCCGCCAGAACACGCGCGGTGTCCACCGCGCGCCGGTCGATCTCGTCCCACTGAAGTTCTGTCACGGCCATGCTCCTTCTGACACTTGCGAAGGCGCCCGTATTCCCTGCGCGGTCCGCGTCGTCACGGAGGTGGAAGTGCACAGCGCCAGGCGCGCGAGTGGCTTTCAGCATAGCGGGGCGCCACCACGCGACGGGGGCAGATTTCCTCGTGCGAAGGGGGTGCGCGGGGGAGCGGTCCGACACGCCGGGTGGCATAGACTGGAAGGAGTGTCCACATGCGCGCAGGAGGAGGCGATCGCGATCTCGACGACGTCGCAGACCATCGGGACGAGCCACTCGTTCGGTCAGAAGTTCCGCGGATACATCGCGCTCACCAAGCCTCGCGTGCTCGAGCTGCTGCTGGTCTCCACGGTGCCGGTCATGTTCCTCGCCGAAGGCGGACTGCCCGACATGTGGCTGGTGCTGGCGACGGTGATCGGCGGGGCGATGAGCGCCGCCTCCGCGGCATCCTTCAACATGTATCTCGATCGCGACATCGACGTGCACATGAAGCGCACCGAGAACCGCCCGCTCGTGACGGGCGAGGTGTCACCGCGCGGTGCGCTGGTCTTCTCCTGGGTGCTGGCCGTCGTCTCCACGATCTGGCTGCTCGTCACCACGAACTGGCTCGCGGCGTCGCTGTCGGCCGGCGCCATCTTCTTCTACGTCGTGATCTACACGATGATCCTCAAGCGACGCACCGAGCAGAACATCATCTGGGGCGGTATCGCCGGATGCTTCCCGGTGCTGATCGGGTGGACCGCGGTCACCGGTTCCCTCGACTGGCCGCCGCTCGTGCTCTTCGCGCTCGTCTTCCTCTGGACGCCACCGCACTACTGGCCGCTCTCGATGAAGTACAAGGACGACTACGACGACGTCGACGTGCCCATGCTGGGTGTCACGCGTTCGGCGTCCCAGGTCGGGCTGCAGGTCATCCTCTACGCGTGGGCCACGGTGGCGTGCTCGCTGCTGCTCGTGCCCGTGGCGCACATGGGGCTCGTGTACACCGTCTCGGCACTGGTGTTCGGCGGCTGGTTCATCTACGAGTCGCACCGCCTCTACAACCGCGCCGTGCGCGGCGGCGAAGCCCGCCCGATGCGCGTCTTCCACGCCTCGATCACGTACCTCACGCTGATCTTCCTCGCGGTCGCGGTCGACCCGCTGCTGCCCTTCTGATCCGCGCCCGGCGCGCCGTCAGCACGCCTGCGTGCCACGGAGCACGGGCGGCGGACACGGCAGGACCGTGGGCCTCAGTCTTCGATGGGGCGCTTCAGCTTCAGCACCACGACCGTGTAGGCCGCGGCCGACAGCGAGGCGAGCACCATGTGGATGCCGACGAGGAGCTGTGGCAGCCCCTCGCGGGCCTGCCACACGCCCACGCCGATCTGGACGAGGATCGCGAGGACGAGCACGAGCAGCCACCGGCGCAGTGGCAGCCGGAGAGCCCATGCCGAGACCGCGAGTACTGCGACGAGCGCGCCGAGGATGTAGCCGGGCCAGGAGTGCACGTGGGCGAGCACCGTCGCATCGAAGCCGTTGCGGATCACGGCGAGATCGCCCGAGTGCGGACCGGAGGCGGTTGTCAGCACGCCGAAGAGGATCGTCGCCGCGAGGGCGAGGCCCGTGACGTGGGTCGTGATCGCGAACCAGAGCGGAACGGCGTGCGTGCGCGGCCCCGGGACGGAGCCGAGACGTACGAGATACGCGGCGGTCACGCAGACCAGCAGCAGTGATGCCGTGTAGTGGAAGCCCACGATGAACGGATGGAGCTGGCTCAGCACGGTGAAGCCGCCGACGACCGCCTGCGCCATGACACCGGCCAGCACGATCCAGGCGAGTACCGCCAGATCGCGCCGCAGCATCGGGCGCCGGAGCGAGTCGACCGCACCGACGAGCACGGCGAGCAGCAGCGCCCCGGACATCAGCGCCGCGGCGGGCAGGGACAGGACGGACGCGGCGATGTAGACCAGGACGCCGAGGATCACGCCTCCGACCGCGAAGCCGAGCGCGCGCATGACGGCCGCGCGACCGCTCACAGCGTGCAGGGTGAGGAGCACGACCGCCAGCGCGATCAGTCCCACCACTCCGGTCATCGTCCGGTTGCCGAACTCGATGATGCCGTGGATGCCCTGCTCGGGCAGCGGTACGAGCGAGTCGGGCGTGCACAGCGGCCATTCCGAGCACCCGAGACCCGAGCCCGTCAGACGCACCGCACCGCCGGTGCCGATGATGATCACCTCGGCGAGGAACGACAGCCAGGCGAACACCCTCAGCCCCCTGCCGGCGCCGGGCAGCCCGTCGACGGCGCCGCCTTGAGACCCCTTCGAGCGCTCGTTCGTTCGGGGTGCGGCGGTTTCGGTCATGATGCCTCCGGGCTCGCCGATCGACCGCGGGCACGGCCCGCTGATCAGGTGGAACCTGTAGAATCGGATTGTTCGGGATGGTGCGCGTTGCGCGACGTCCATCACTGACAGTTTAGGCGCGACGCGAGCGCCGATGATGAGGGCCCACCAGCGGCATCCGATCTCCGCATACTCGACGGAGATCAGGTGTGTCGGGGCGGATGACACCGTTGAGGCCCGATTGAGGAGAGTGTGTGATGTCGGATGTGCTGATCGACCGCCCGGAACTGGAAGGTCTGGGGGTGTACGAATTCGGCTGGCACGATGAGGACGCCGCCGGCGCCACCGCCAGACGCGGTCTCTCCGAAGAGGTCGTCCGCGGCATCTCCACGCTCAAGAACGAGCCGGAGTGGATGCTCAAGACGCGCCTCAAGGGACTTTCCCTCTTCGATCGCAAGCCGATGCCGACCTGGGGCGCAGACCTCAGCGAGATCGACTTCGACAACATCAAGTACTTCGTGCGCTCCACTGAGAAGCAGGCGCAGACCTGGGAGGATCTCCCCGCGGAGATCCGCGAGACCTACGAGCGCCTCGGCATCCCCGAGGCCGAGCGCCAGCGGCTCGTCGCCGGTGTCGCCGCGCAGTACGAGTCCGAGGTCGTCTATCACCAGATCCGAGAGGACCTGGAGCAGCAGGGCGTCATCTTCATGGACACCGACACCGCGCTGCGCGAGCACCCGGAGTTCTTCGAAGAGTACTTCGGCACCGTGATCCCCGCCGGCGACAACAAGTTCGCCGCGCTGAACACGGCGGTATGGTCGGGCGGCTCCTTCGTGTACGTGCCCAAGGGCGTGCACGTGGAGATCCCGCTGCAGGCCTACTTCCGCATCAACACCGAGAACATGGGCCAGTTCGAGCGGACCCTGATCATCGCCGACGAGGACAGCTACGTCCACTACATCGAGGGCTGCACCGCGCCGATCTACAAGTCGGACTCGCTGCACTCGGCCGTCGTCGAGATCATCGTCAAGAAGAACGCGCGGGTGCGCTACACGACGATCCAGAACTGGTCGAACAACGTCTACAACCTGGTCACCAAGCGTGCCGTCGCGCACGAGGGTGCGACCATGGAATGGGTCGACGGCAACATCGGCTCCAAGGTCACGATGAAGTACCCGTCGATCTTCCTGATGGGGGAGCACGCCAAGGGCGAGACCCTGTCGGTCGCGTTCGCCGGCCCCGGTCAGCACCAGGACGCCGGCGCGAAGATGATCCACATGGCGCCGTACACGCAGTCGTCGATCATCTCGAAGTCCATCGCGCGAGGCGGCGGTCGCGCCGGCTACCGCGGCGAGGTGCGGGTGGATGCCGCTGCGCATCATTCGGCCAACACCGTGCGCTGCGACGCCCTGCTGGTCGACACCAAGTCGCGCTCCGACACGTATCCCGCGATCGACATCCGGGTCGACGACGTGCAGCTGGGCCACGAGGCCACGGTCTCCAAGGTCAGCGAAGAGCAGCTGTTCTACCTGCAGTCCCGCGGCATGCCCGAGGACGAGGCCATGGCGATGATCGTGCGCGGCTTCATCGAGCCGATCGCGCGCGAGCTGCCGATGGAGTACGCGATGGAACTGAACAAGCTCATCGAGATGGGCATGGAAGGATCGGTCGGCTGATATGACGGCCCCCACCCAGGCGCCCGAGCAGGCGCCGCACGCGAACGCGCACATCGACCCGGCCGCCCAGGTCGCGAACGCAGGCTTCGTGCCGGTGCAGACCCGCTCCGAGCGGCCCGTCTCGTTCGACCCTGCCGACTTCGGCGCTCCGAACGGTCGCGAGGTCAACTGGAAGCACACTCCCGTCGCACAGCTGAAGCCGCTCTTCGAGGTGGCGACGTCGAACGACGGCGTCGAGTACTCGGTCAGCCACAGCGGGGCGATCCGCCCCGCGCTCGCGCACGGCGACGCGCCGCGCGGTGAGTTCTTCCGCCCTGAGGACATTGTCTCCGCCGTGGCATGGCAGGGCGCCGATGAGGCGATGCACATCCGCATCCCGAACGACGAGGAGCTCTCGGAACCCGTCGTGGTGCGGATCGACGGCCGTGGCGGCCGTGCCGACGGGCACGTCGTCATCGAAGCCGGGACGCACAGCTCGGCCACGGTGGTGCTCCGTCACACCGGCACCGCGCAGTATGCGCAGAACGTCGAGATCATCGTGCGCGACGGCGCACAGCTGACCGTCGTATCGGTGCAGCAGTGGCAGGACGACGCGATCCACAGCGCAGCCCACCAGGCCCGTGTCGACCGCGATGCGAAGCTCACCCACATCGTCGTCAGCTTCGGCGGCGGCGTCGTGCGGGTGAACCCGACCCTGGAGCTGGCCGGAGCGGGATCCGAGGGACGCATGTACGGCCTCAGCTACGCCGACGCGGGGCAGCACCTCGAGAGCCAGGTCTACCTGCACCACAAGGGCGCCCACACCGTCGGTGACGTGCTCTACAAGGGTGCGCTGCAGGGGACGAGCGCTCACAGCGTGTGGATCGGCGACGTGCTGATCGGACCGGATGCCACCGGCACCGACTCGTACGAGGCGAACCGCAACCTGGTGCTCACCGAGGGCGCACGTGCCGACTCGATCCCGAACCTCGAGATCCAGACCGGCGACATCGTCGGCGCGGGTCACGCCAGCGCCACGGGTCGCTTCGACGACGAGCAGCTGTTCTACCTGCAGGCCCGCGGTATCACCGAGGAGGAGGCCCGTCGCCTCGTCGTGCTCGGATTCCTCACCGATATCGTGCAGCGCATCGGGATCCCCTCCCTGCAGCAGGAGCTGCTGGCCGCCATCGAGGCCGAGCTCGCACAGGGGAACGCTCTCGAGGCGCTGACTACCCAGGGGGAGCCCAAGTGAGCGCACAGCGCGCCTGCGGTGTCGCCGAGCTCGAGCAGGACGCCCCGCTGCGCGTCGAGCTCGACGGCGTCCCCATGGCGATCGTGAAGGACTCCGACGGAGAGATCCACGCGATCGGCGACACCTGCACCCACGGCGACATCTCGCTGTCCGAGGGCTTCGTCGAGGGTAAGACGCTGGAGTGCTGGGCGCACGGCTCGGCGTTCTCGCTCTGCACCGGAAAGCCCCTGAACCTCCCCGCTTACGAGCCCGTCCCCGTCTACGCCGTCGAGATCGACGGCGACGACGTGCTCATCGACCCCACTGTCACGAAGGAAGTCTGAATGTCTGTTCTCGAGATCCGCGATCTGCACGTGACGGTCGAGACCGATGAGGGCACCACGCCGATCCTCAACGGCATCGACCTGACCATCCGCACCGGAGAGACACACGCCATCATGGGCCCGAACGGCTCCGGCAAGTCGACTCTGGCCTACACCATCGCCGGGCATCCGAAGTACACCGTCACACAGGGCTCCATCACGTTCGACGGTGAGGACGTGCTGGCGATGAGCGTCGACGAGCGCGCCCGCGCCGGCCTCTTCCTCGCCATGCAGTACCCGGTCGAGATCCCGGGTGTCACCGTGACGAACTTCCTGCGCACCGCGAAGACCGCTCTCGACGGCGAGGCACCCTCGATCCGTCAGTGGACCAAGGATGTCAAGGGCGCGATGGCCAACCTGCGCATGGACCCGAAGTTCGCGCAGCGCAACGTCAACGAGGGCTTCTCAGGCGGAGAGAAGAAGCGCCACGAGATCCTTCAGCTCGAGGTGCTGCAGCCCAAGCTCGCCGTGCTCGACGAGACCGACTCGGGTCTCGACGTCGACGCGCTGAAGATCGTGTCCGAGGGCGTCAACCGCGCCAAGGAGTCCACGAACCTCGGCGTGCTGCTCATCACGCACTACACCCGCATCCTCCGCTACATCCGCCCCGACTACGTGCACGTCGTCGTGGCGGGAAAGATCGTCGAGGAGGGCGGCTCCGAGCTGGCAGACCGCCTGGAGGACGAGGGCTACGACCGGTTCCTCGACCCCGGCGCGCCCGTCGAAGCGTAGGCTGGTGTCATGACCGCAACGCTGACCGAGGAGAAGTACGACGAGGTCACCGAGGCTCTCAAGGACGTCATGGATCCTGAGCTCGGGATCAACGTCGTCGATCTCGGCCTGATCTACGACCTCGCCTGGGACGACGAGAACGACGCGCTGGTCATCCACATGACGCTCACCAGTGCCGGCTGCCCGCTGACCGATGTGCTCGAGGAGCAGACCGCTCAGGCCCTCGACAACGTCGTGGAGCGGTTCCGCATCAACTGGGTGTGGATGCCGCCGTGGGGCCCTGAGCGGATCACCGACGATGGCCGCGACATGATGCGGGCGCTCGGCTTCGCGATCTGATCCGCTTCACACACGCATTCCGCAGGCGGTCGCCCCGTGAGGGACGGCCGCCTGCGCGCGTAGGCTGAGAGTATGACGATGCCGGTCAGAGCCCTGAGCCTTCCGCAGCTTCGCGAGCGCAGCAGCGAGAAGTGGCGCGAGTATCCGGAGGATGTCCTTCCGCTGTTCGTCGCGGAGACGGACTTCCCGCTGGCTCCAGCGATCACCCGTGCGCTCGAGCAGGCGGTGCGCACCGGCGACACCGGGTACGTCGCATCGCGAACTCCCCTGGCGGCCGCTTACGCCGGCTTCGCGCAGCGGCGCTTCGGCTGGCATCCGGATGCCGCGCGCATGCGCTCCACCGCCGATGTCAGCATGGGTATCGTCGAGATCCTGCGCAGGGTCATCCAGCCCGGGGAGCGCGTCATCGTGAACCCGCCGGTGTACCCGCCGTTCTTCGACCTCGTCGATGAGGCGGGCGGGGTCGTCGAGCGGGTGCCGCTCCGCGACACGGGCGATGGCTGGGAACTCGATCTCGACGGCATCGAGGATGCGCTGGCCGGGGGAGCCAGGGCGGTGCTGCTGTGCAATCCGCACAATCCCACCGGCACAGTGCACTTCGCTCAGAGCCTCGACGCGCTGGCCCGGCTCGCCGAGCAGTACGGAGCGGCTGTGATCTCCGACGAGATCCATGCCCCGCTGACGCAGCCCGGCGTGCGCTTCACCCCGTTCCTCGCGAGCGGCGAGGCGGCCGAGCGCGTCGGGTTCGCGGTCGTCAGCGCGAGCAAGGCGTTCAATCTCGCCGGGCTCAAATGCGCGCTCATGATCGCCGCGTCCGACGCCAACGCGGCGCTGCTGCGAGGGCTGCCGGTCGAGGTCGAATGGCGCACGGGTCAGTTCGGGATGCTTGCGGCGGTGGCGGCTTTCGCACCTGAGAGTGATGAGTGGCTGGACGGTCTGCTCGCGACGCTCGACGAGAACAGGAGGCTGATCGCCGACCTGCTCGCCGATCACCTGCCCGAGGCGCGATACAGACTGCCCGATGCCGGGTATCTCGCCTGGATCGATCTCACTGAGCTGGGCTGGGGGGCGAACCCCGCGAAGCACATCCTGCGCGAGGCGAAGGTCGCCCTGCACTTCGGGCCCGCGTTCGGCGCCGAGGGAGAGGGGCATGTCCGGGTGAACTTCGGCACCAGTCCGGAGATCCTCACCGAGGCCTTCGAGCGCATCGGACGGGTGCGGGCCGCGTCGGGCGCGGCGCAGGAGTGAGCAGCACAGCAGCGGCGAGCATCTGGGATCGCACCAGGCTCGGCATCACCGTCGGCACCGTCGCACTGATCTTCCTCGCCGCCATCGAGGCACTCGCGGTCACCACCGTGATGCCCGTCGTCAGCGCTGATCTGCACGGCGAGGCGCTGTTCGCCGTCGCGTTCTCGGGCACGCTCGCGACCGGCGTCATCGGTATGGTCGGCGCAGGAGCGTGGAGCGACCGATCCGGGCCCCGCGCCCCGCTGTACACGGCGGTGCTGCTGTTCGCGGTCGGGCTCCTGGTATCGGGCTTCGCGCTCGATATGTACACCTTCATCGTCGGCAGGCTGATCCAGGGACTCGGCGCCGGTGGCCAGACGGTCGCGGTGTACGTCGTGGTCGCCAGGGTGTATCCGTCGCACCTGCACGGCAGGATCTTCGCCGCATATGCGGCCGCGTGGGTCGTGCCATCGATGATCGGCCCGTTCCTCGCCGGAGCCGTGGCGGAGTTCCTGCACTGGCGCTGGGCGTTCCTCGGTGTCGCGGTGCTGACGGCCGCCGCTTTCACCTTGGTGGCGGCGCGACTGCGGGGGGTGTCGCTGGCGAAGGACGCCGATGAGCCGGCCGATCCGCAGGCCGACCGCGTGCGACCCGAATCTCCCGCCCCCGCTCGGCGCGGCGGAATCGTGACCCGGATGCTGCTCGCCGTCGTCGTGGCCGTGTGCGCCGTGGCGGTGGGCTTCTCGGCCGACGCTCCGCCCGCGTTCGGCGCGCCGATCGCGCTGGCGTCGATCCTGGTCATCGGAATCGCGATCCTGCCCCTGTTGCCGCGCGGAACCCTGCGTGCGTCAGCCGGGCTGCCGAGCACCGTGCTGATGAGGGGGCTCGCCGCGGGCGCCTTCTTCGCCGCGGAGGCGTATGTTCCGAAGCTGTTGATGGACCGCTTCGAGTTCTCGCCCACGATCGCCGGGCTCGCCCTCACTCTCGCCGCGCTGGGATGGTCGACGGCCTCGGCCGTGCAGGGGCGCTACGGCGACTTGCTCGGCAGCACCAGGATCGTGATGGTCGGGGTCCCCTTGATGATGCTCGCGGTCGCATCCATCCTGTTCGTCGTGATCGTCGACGCGGCGCCCTGGGTGGCGGTGGTCGGTTGGGGGCTGGCGGGAGCGGGCATGGGGCTGATCTATCCGCGCCTCACGGTGCTGACGCTCGCATACTCGACGACGGCGGACGAGGGTTTCAACTCCGCCGCTCTGTCGATCTCGGACTCGACCGGCTCCGCGGTGATGATCGCACTCGCCGGTCTCGGCTTCGTGCTGCTGCCGATCGGCGGCTCCGGCTACCTCACCGTCTATCTGATCGCTGCGGCGATCCTGCTGGTGTCGCTGCTGCCCGGCCTCAGGATGGGCGACGGGCGCCGCTGAGCGCGGCGAAGCTGCGGATGCCGGCGTCGAACACCAGGTCGGCTCGATGCGCCGGGTCTGCGGAGTCCGCCTCCACGGCTCCGATGCTCTGCGCATGCATGCGCTGCTGCAGCAGCGCGCTGTGGCCGAGGATGAACTCGAACGCGGCATCCGCGAGCGTCTCACCGGCGTCACCTCCGAGCGATGCGGTCAGCGCGTCCTGTGCCCTCCGTGCGCCGAGACGCAGCGCATAGGTGCTCATCACCACCTCCGCACCGTCGCGGTACGCGAGCAGCGCGTCGCGGATGGCGCGGGCCGTGTCGGGCACAGGGGCCCCAGCGTCCGGTTGCGGCACCGCCTCGAGGATGCGGTCGGCGACCGCCGCGAGAAGCTGCTGCTTGTTCGGGAAGTGCCAGTACAGCGCACTCGGCTGCACATCGAGCTCGGTCGCGAGCCGGCGCATCGAGAGGTCGGGCAGGCCGACGTCGTCGAGCAGCCGCAGGGCGCGCTCGACCACGCTTCGGCGATCGTGGCGTGCGGGAGACATGGGAATCAGTATAGTGAACACCGTTCAGGTGAACAGTGTTCAGGTGCGGAGATCCCGCGCCTCGGAAAGGAACCCGATGTCCGAACCCACCCGACCCCTCGGCGCCGATCTCGCGAGGGTCGCCGTGTTCGCGGCGCTGATCGTCGTGCTCGGCACCGTGACCATCCCCCTGCCCTCGGGCGTGCCCGTCACCGCTCAGACGCTCGGGGTCATGCTCGCCGGGCTCGTGCTCGGCGCTCGCCGCGCTCCGCTTTCGGTGCTGGTCGTGCTCGCGCTGGCTGCAGTGGGCCTGCCGGTGCTCGCCGGCGGACGCGGAGGTCTGGGGGCGTTCATGGGACCGACTGCAGGGTACATGGCGGGCTGGATCGTCGGTTCGGTCGTGGTGGGGGTGATCGCCCACCACCGAACCTTCACGTGGTGGCGGGCGGCACTCGGTGCGTTCGCTGGCGGTATCGTCGTCGTCTACCTCTTCGGCATCCCCGTCCAGGCGTTCGTCACCGGAGTGCCGCTCGGTCCCACCGCGCTTTCGAGTGTGGTGTTCCTGCCCGGCGACCTCCTGAAGGCCGCCGCCGCGACCACGCTGGCGGTGGCGCTGCGGCGGGCTTACCCGCGCGCCTTCCCCGGCCGTGCACGTGAGTCGTACGCGATCTGAGCGGGCGTCGCGCGCCGAGGCGACCACGGGCGGTGCGGCGATCGCGCTCGATCGGGTCCGGGTCGCGGTCGACGGCGCGGTGCTGCTGCGCGACGTCAGTCTCGAGCTGAGCGCGCCGCGCACCGCTGTCATCGGCGCCAACGGCTCGGGGAAATCGACGTTCGCGCGGCTGCTGAACGGACTGCGCCCGATCACCAGCGGCCGCATCCGGGTGCAGGGACTCGATCCGCGACGGGACTGCGCCGAGCTGCGCCGTCGTGTCGGATTCGTGTTCACCAACCCCGAGGCGCAGATCCTCATGCCGACCCCGGCGGAGGATCTCGCCCTGTCGCTGCGCGACCTGCCCCGTCACGTGCGCGCAGAGCAGGTGCGGACGCTTCTCGAGCTGTATGGGCTTGCCGAGCAGGGCGACGTGCCCGTCTCGGCGCTCTCGGGCGGGCAGAGGCAGCTGCTCGCCATCGCCGCCGTGCTCGCGACAGGCCCGGCGCTCGTGGTCGCAGACGAGCCGACCACGCTGCTCGACCTGCGCAACTCCCGCCGCATCGGCGACCTGCTGCTCTCTCTCGAGTCGCCGCTGGTGCTCGTCACCCACGATCTCGAGCTCGCGGCCCGATGCGACGAGGTGGTGCTGTTCGAGAACGGCACGGTGCGCTCTGCCGGTGACCCCGCATCCGTCATCGACGAATATCGCAGGAGCTGCGCGTGATCTCGCTCTACCGACCCGGTACCGGCGTCCTCCACCGGATGCCGGCCGGTGTGAAGCTTGCGGCGCTCGCGACATGCGCGCTCGCACTGTCACTCGTCCCGCTTGGCGTCGCCGGCACCGCGGCGACCCTCATCGCGGCGTCGGCACTCCACCCGCTCAGCGGGCTGCCGTTGGCGACACTCCTCGAGGCATGGTGGCGCCTGCGCTGGCTCGTCGTCGTGCTGGGCGGCGCGCTCTGGCTCTTCACCTCTCCGGCTCAGGCGATGACGAGCACAGGGAGGGTGGTGACCCTGCTGCTGCTGGCAAGCGTGGTCACCGCGACCACGCGCACGGGCGCCATCCTCGACGTACTCACTCGCGCCCTCGCGCCGCTCCGCAGGCTGGGAGTCGACCCCGGGCCGGTCGCGCTCACCGTCTCCCTGACGATCGCGATGGTCCCGGTCGTCGCGGGCTTCGCGGACCAGGTGCGAGATGCCCAGCGGGCCAGAGGTGCACGACTCGGGCCGCGCGCGGCGCTGCCACTGCTCGTTCTCACCATGCGCCACGCCGACGATGTCGGCGACGCCATCGTGGCGCGCGGGATCGCGCGCTGATGCGCGAGCGCATCACGCGCTGTACTTCGGCTGAGCCGAAGCCGGCTGCTCGGCACGGGCTGCGACCGCCGCCCGCACCGGAGATGTGACGAGCAGGGCGAGCAGCCACGCCGTGACCGCGACGACCGCGGTCGTGGGCGAGGTGCCGACCAGCAGAAGCAGTGCGACTCCCGCGATGCCGATCGACGCTGCCGCCGTCGCCGCACCGCCGGTGACGGTGAAGGAACGGGTCCTGAAGGACTCGAGTCGGGCGAGGGGCACCGAGAGCAGCGCCGTCGCCGTGAGGGCGACGACCAGCCACAGCGGTCGGGTCAGCCACCACTCCGGGGAAGCGGGTGCAGGCAGCGGCGCGCCGGTGCTCATGCCCACGAGCGCCGAGATCCCCGCGAGCGTCAGCAGCACGGGCATGTGCCAGAGGTAGATGGTCATCGCCCGCGCAGTGACGAAACGCGTGAACCGCGCGGGCAGGGGGCGGGATGCTGCCACGGCGAGGCGTCCGCGTAGCAGCGAGAACGCACACGTGTGGACCACGGCCACCAGGATCAGGGCAGTGGTCGGAGGATTGATGTTTGCGATCAGATCGGGGGAGTGGAACCCGAACGCGAACGAGGCCGCCAACAGCCCGAGCGATGCGCCCGCCGCGCACAGACGAGTCGCGCGGGAGAGACGATCGATCCACCCGTCTGCGAGCAGGAAACCCAGCTGCTGCATCGCCAGCCAGACGAAGACGAGATTCAGGAAGCCGATGCCGGCCGTCCCCGTGACCGCGCGCACCGCATCGACCAGCAGGGCAAGGCAGACGAGAGCGGTGACGGTGCGCAGCGGTGCACGCTCGTGCAGGCGCACCAGCACGGGCAGCAGGGTCTGGCAGAGCAGGAACACTCCGAGGAACCACAGCGGCTGCCCGAACCGGTGGCCCGCGATGCCGATGATCTCAGGGTCGACGCCCGCATCGCCGAGCAGGACGAGGAGCACCCCAGCGCTGCCGACCGCCGCCACCGCAGGCAGCAGCAGACGACGCACGCGCGCCGCCGCGAAATCAGCTCCGCTCTCGCCCCGTCGCCGCGCTGCGCGCAACGCCGTCACGCCGGAGAACCCGCCGATCACGAAGAACAGCGGCATCACCTGCAACAGCCAGCTCACGGGGACGAGCCACGTGCCCGCCTCTCCCGCGTTGGCGAAGACCGGGCCTTCGGGTCCGATCGTGACGCCCACCATGAGCGAATGCAGGACGACGACACCTGCGATGCACAGCGCGCGGACGAGATCGACCGCGCGGTCGCGAGTCGGAGTGAGGGTGGTCATGAGGAGGCCTCCTGAGTTCATTCCCCGGAGGCTATGGATCCGTCGACCTTACGGTCATCACACCAGAGGGTCGATGTCCCTCATACCGTGGTGCCGTCGTGCGGGCGGCCGCCCTGACGGCTCAGCCGGCCGGCTCCACGAGCCCGGCGTCGTACGCCAGGATGACCGCCTGCACGCGATCGCGCAGGCCCAGCTTCGCGAAGACCTTGCCGACATGCGTCTTCACGGTCTGTTCGGCGATGAACAGTTCGGTGCCGATCTCGGCGTTCGACCGTCCGCGCCCGATGAGGGTCAGCACCTCGCGCTCGCGTTCGGTGAGCTCGGCGAGGGCGCCGACCGCGCGCGGGGTACGTGGCCGTCGAGACGAGAAGTGCTCGATCATTCGGCGCGTCACGCTCGGTGCCAGCAGGGCGTCGCCGGACGCGACGACGCGCACCGCGTGCACCAGCTCGTCGGGCAGCGCATCCTTCAGCAGGAACCCGCTGGCCCCGGCCTGCAGTGCGTCGTACACGTAATCGTCGATGTCGAAGGTGGTCAGCATGAGGATCCGCGGCACCTTCGCAGCGGGGTAGGACGGTCCCAGGATGCGGCGCGTCGCCTCGATGCCGTCGAGCTCAGGCATCCGCACGTCCATCAGGATGACGTCGGGGTCCAACCGCGCCGACAGGCTGACCGCCTCCGCGCCGTTCGCCGCCTGCCCCGTGACGCGGATGCCGTCATGCGCGTCCAGCAGAGCGGCGAAACCGGCCCTGACCATCGCCTGGTCGTCGGCGATGAGCACTTCGATCGTCACTGGGATCCTTCCTGGGCTACAACAGCGGGGTGCCGCGGCATCCGAGCGTCGACGACCCAGGAGCCCGCGCCGTCCGGACCCGCCGTCACCGAGCCTCCGAGCAACGCGGCGCGCTCCTTCATTCCCCGCATGCCGTGGCCGCCCGGCGCCTGCTGCGCTTCGCCGGAGTACGGATTGCGGATGACGACCGAGATGTCGTCGTCGCCGCCGATCAGCGAGATCGAGATCGGCGAACCGGGGGCATGCCGCACCGCGTTGCTCATGGCCTCCTGGGTGATGCGGTAGACGGCCAGCTGCGTCGAGGCGGAGACCTCGTCTGCGACGGAATGGCTGAGCGAGACCGTCGCACCCGCGCGACGCGTCGTTTCCACTAGCGAGGAGATGTCGTCGATCCCGCGCTGGGGCGCGAGCTCGGCGGTGTGGTCCTCCGTGCGCAGCACCCCGAGGATCCGGCGCATCTCGGTCAGCGCAGACCGGGCGGATGCCGCGATGTCGTCGAACTCGGACGCCGCGGACGGCTGGAGGTCCGGAACGCGGTAGCGCGCCGTGGACGCTTGCACCTGGATCAGCGACATGCTGTGAGCGACGACGTCATGCAACTCCCGTGCGATCCGGGTGCGCTCCTCGACCAGCTCCCGTCTGGACTGCTCCTGAGCGGTGTGCGCACGCTCGCGGGTGAGCTCAGCACCCAGCCGGAGTCGACCCGCGAGCAGCACCGCGATGAGGTAGACGCCCGACACCACCGAGGTCGTCACGATGATCGACGTGCCGGCGGGTATGGAGGGCAGCATGACCGCGACGGTGATCCCGGCTGCGGTCCCGAGGGCCAGCTGGATCAGTCCGGGTCTCCAGCCGTGCCGGAACGTGATCGCGATGACGGCGACGCCGAACGCGATCAGCATCGGAACCGACCAGGGCCACGGCGCCCCGACGGCGGCATCGCGGCTGACCATCAGCGGCATGAGCACTGCCGACCCGGTGAACACGGCGATCGCGATGTTCGGATGCCGCAGTGACACCAGGGGAGCGGTCACCGCGCCCAGTGCCAGCGCCATGGTGGTGGCCACCGGGCTGCCGTACGCCGCGGTGTGCACGGGGACGACAACGGAGTAGAGCGCGACGGCGATCGCCGCGAGAACGACGATCAGCGCCGTGCCGCGTTCGCGCGGCCACAGGCGGAGACGGCGGGAGGGATCACGCCGTCTTCGTCTCGCACCCATGGGAGTCATCCTGCCACCGGGACGCGCTCGGCCTCGCCCGCCCCGCTGCGCTCCTGCGCGGTCGTGACTTCCCGGCGTGCACGCCTGCGCCGCGCGATGACGACAGCCCGGTCCATCGCGAACCCGATCACGAGTGCCACGGCGACGCCGAACACCGGGCTGAGCAGTGGCTGGTCGGCGAGCCACTGGCCGGCCAGCATCCCGATCCCCGCACTGTAGAGCGCCCAGGTGACGCCGGCGACGGCGCTCAGAGGCAGGAAGCGGCGCCACGGATAGCCGAGCGCTCCGGCGGACATGTTGACCGCGACGCGGCCGACGGGGATGTACCGGGCGCCGAGAATGAGCGGTGCGCCGCTGCGGTCGAGTGCGCTCTGCGCCCGCTGGAACGCGGCAGCGACCCGAGGCCGCCGCATCCAGGCGAACCGAGCGGTCCCCACCGAGCGGCCGATCGCGTACGCGATGTTGTCGCCGAGCATCGCCCCCGCCGCCGCTACGGCGCACAGCAGAAGGATGTTTGCCTGCCCCGTGGAGACGGCGACGGCGGCCGCTGCGACGAGTACGGTCTCGCTGGGGATCGGAGGAAAGAACCCGTCGATCACGGCCGTCGCGAACATGACCAGGTACAGCCAGGGGGAGGCCGTCGCCTGCAGGATGAGCTCGTTGATGATCTCCACGTCTCGACGCTACGAAGCGCCGCGCACACGCACATCACTCTGGAGTATCGCCCGCGTCATACTCCAGAGGGGCATTCGAGGTGCGGGGCTCCATGCAGCTCCGACTTCTATACTGGGGGGCTGGCCCTTCGGCCGCTCACCCCTGACGAACGGACATCTGCTGTGCTTGCCGTGCATGAACTCGAGATACGCGTGGGAGCGCGCGTACTCATGTCGGACGTGTCGTTCCGCGTCGCCGACGGCGACAAGATCGGACTCGTCGGGCGCAACGGCGCGGGCAAGACCACGCTGACGAAGGTGCTGGCCGGCGACGTGCTGCCCTCCGAGGGCAAGGTCACGAGGTCAGGTGAGCTGGGGTATCTGCCCCAGGATCCGCGAACCGGCGACCCTGAGATGCTCGCCCGCACCCGCATCCTCGACGCGCGCGGCCTTGGCACACTGCAGCTCGGCATCGCGAAGGCGTCCGAGGAGATGGGCTCGGCAGACGAGGCCGTGGCGGCCAAGGCGATGAAGAAGTTCGCCAGCCTCACCGAGCGGTTCGAGGCGCTGGGCGGCTACGCGGCCGAGGCTGAGGCGGCCTCCATCGCCAACAACCTCTCTCTGCCCGACCGCATCCTCGAGCAGCCGTTGAAGACCCTGTCGGGAGGTCAGCGCCGACGTATCGAGCTCGCCCGCATCCTGTTCTCGGATGCCGGCACGATGATCCTCGACGAGCCGACGAACCATCTCGACGCCGACAGCGTGGTGTGGCTGCGTGAGTTCCTGAAGGGCTACAAGGGCGGCCTGATCGTGATCAGTCACGACGTCGAGCTCGTCGGCGAGACGGTCAACCGCGTGTTCTACCTCGACGCCAATCGTCAGGTGATCGACATCTACAACATGAACTGGAAGAACTACCTGCGCCAGCGGGTGGCGGACGAGGAGCGCCGCAAGAAGGAGCGCGCGAACGCCGAGAAGAAGGCCACCCAGCTGCAGCTGCAGGCCGCACGCTTCGGGGCCAAGGCGTCGAAGGCTGCCGCGGCGCACCAGATGGTGGCTCGCGCCGAGAAGCTGCTGTCGGGTCTGGATGAGGTACGCCAGGTCGACCGGGTGGCGAAGCTGCGCTTTCCGAAGCCGGCGCCATGCGGCAAGACGCCGCTCATGGCGTCGGGGCTGTCGAAGTCGTATGGCTCGCTGGAGATCTTCACGGATGTGGATCTGGCCATCGACCGCGGTTCGAAGGTCGTCGTCCTGGGGCTCAACGGTGCCGGCAAGACGACGCTGCTGCGCATCCTGGCCGGCGTCGACCAGCCCGACACGGGCCAGCTCGAACCCGGCCACGGCCTCAAGGTCGGATATTACGCGCAGGAGCACGAGAACCTCGACGTGCAGCGGTCGGTGCTCGAGAACATGATCTCCGCCGCGCCCGACCTCAACGAGACCGAGGCGCGCAAGGTCCTCGGCTCGTTCCTCTTCACCGGCGACGACGTGCACAAGCCCGCCGGTGTGCTCTCCGGCGGTGAGAAGACCCGGCTCTCGCTCGCGACACTGGTGGTGTCGTCGGCGAACATGCTGCTTCTCGACGAGCCGACCAACAACCTCGATCCCGCCTCGCGCGAGGAGATCCTCGGTGCGCTGGCGCATTACGAGGGCGCGGTGGTGCTCGTCTCGCACGATCCGGGGGCGGTGGAGTCGCTGAATCCCGAGCGGGTGCTGATCCTGCCCGACGGCGTGGAGGACATCTGGAGCAAGGAGTACCAGGACCTCATCGAGCTTGCCTGACCCCGGCGCGGGCCGGCGCTTCGTCGCAACTCCACAGATCTGCCGTATTTCGCAGCCGTTCTGCCGCCTGCCTGCGAAGTTGTACAGATCTGCGGCGCTGGGCGTTCTGCACCGCGGACGATTGTGCGCGATCTGTCCACAGCGGGAGATTCGCGATCGCACATCGGTTGCGAACCGACATCATCAAGCGCATGAGTCGCTTCGAGAGGGCCCAGCACGTCGGCCTCATGATCAGAGCCCTGGGCGGGGTCGCCCGCACCACGACCCTGCTCGATCGCGGTGTGAGCAGACATGACATGAACCTCGCGATGCGCGCCGGCATCGCGGTGCGTGTGCGACGCGGATGGCTGGCGACCTCGGATGCCGATCGGATGCTGGTGCAGGCGGCGCGCCATGCGGTGGTGCTGACCTGCCTTACCCAGGCGAAGCGTCTCGGGCTCTGGGTGCACGACACAGACCCCGGTCTGCACTGGGGTGCGACTCCGGGAAGCAGCGGTGGGAAGCCGGGCACGGCGCACGTGCATTGGGCGAAGCCGCTGCTTCCGCGGCATCCGGATGCTCTCGAGGACCCGCTCGAGAACGTGCTCGCCCTCGTGGCGGACTGCGCGCCGTACGAGCAGGCACTCGCGACCTGGGAAACGGCGCTGAACAAGGGCCTGGTGCAACGCGGTGCTCTCACGCGGCTTCCCCTCAAGTCGTCGGCACGGCGCATCCTGGACGACGCCACGCCGTTCGCCGATTCCGGTCTCGAAACCTATCTGCATCCGCGCCGGCGCTGGCTGAGACTGCCGTTGCGCTTTCAGATCTGGATCGACGGTCACCGAGTCGACACCCTGATCGGGGATCGGCTCGTGCTGCAGATCGACGGTGCGACGCACACCGGAGCGCAGCGCAATGAAGACATCCGGCATGACGCGGCGCTCGCCCTCATGGGCTACCACGTCATCCGCGTCGGCTATCGCCAGGTGATGGATGAGTGGCACGTGGTGCAGGATCTGATCATGCGCGCGGTCGCACAGGGGCTGCACCGGTCTTCAGCGGGATAGTCCGCATTCGGACGCATCTGCGATCCGCATCCCGAGCGTCGGCGCAACGTCGCAGATATGCACAACTCCGCAGAATGTCGGCCGAATGGGTGCGAAATCGTGCAGAACTGCGAAGCTGTGGCAGGCAGGCAGGCAGGCAGGCAGGCAGGCAGGCAGGCAGGCAGGCAGGCATGCAGGCTCCGAGCGGGGGTGCTGTTCAGCGCTGCACGGTGTCCAGGAGGGCGTCCTCATCGTCGGCGTCGCGATCGCGGCGACGGCGCGAGCGCACGGGAAGCTCGCCCGCGTCCTCCTTGGCCTTGACGATCTCGATCCGGATCACGTAGCCGATGAACGCGAAGCCCATCACGGCGAAGATGATCCACTGGATCGCGTACGACAGATGCGGGCCAGGGTCTTCGGTGGGCGAGGCGAATCCGCCGAGACGCTCCGCACCGGCCGGCTGCTCCGAGATCAGCTGTCCGTAGGCGCCGGTCACCAGGTCGGATCCGACGGCGTCCGCCACCGTCGGCAGATGGATCGTCGGAACCTGGCCTGGAGGCGCGCCACGACCGGACGGCGGAAGCGACTCGCCCTCGCGCAGTCGCATGATCACGGTCACCTCACCCTCCGGTGGGGCGGGTACGGCGTCGGGGGCGTCGCCGTCGCCTGGCGGCACCCATCCGCGATCGACGAGGAGCACCAGGCCGCTGACGTCGCGGAACGGCACCAGCACCTCGAAGGCACTCGTGCCCCCGTGCGGGCGATTGCGCACCAGCAGCTGGTCCGCGCTCAGGTACTCACCGCGCAGTTCGACCGGGCGCCACTGATCCTCGGGATCGAACCCGCCCTCGGGGTCGATGAGCTCGGCGACCGGAACCGGCGCGGCATCGTAGTTGCGCTCCACGAGCCGGATCTGCGTCGTGCGCTGCTCGTTGCGGTCGAACTGCCAGTCCGAGAGGAACGCGCACGCGACGGCGAAGCCGATCGCGACGAGCAGGTACGCTCCCCAGCGCAGCATCCGCTGACTCATCCGGGTAGCCCTTCTCGCACATCGACCGGGAAGTCACGCGCCCGCAGATAGTCGCTCAGGAAGCCGACGTGCTCATCGCAGGCGAGCCAGGTCTTGCGCCTGTCCTCAGCGTGGATCCGCGGGTTCCGCCACAGGATGTGATGCGTCGCGGTGCGGCGGCACGAGGCGCGCGAGCATTCGAACTCGTCGGTCATCGCTCATCGTCTCGCGGCTGCTCCGGATCGCGGGTCTCCTGAACGGTGATCACAGCGTCATCGCCCTTCTGCGGAGCCGCACGAGGCGCCTCGATCTGCTGGGAGGGCGATTCGACGGCGGTCTCGGTGCTGTCGCTGCCGGCGTTCGCGAAGACCACGGCGACATAGGGGAGCACTGCCGCCCCGACGGCGAAAAGCCATGTGTACCAGCCGTACGGCTGCACGAGAAACATGAGCAGGAAGCACACCATGCGGATGCCCATCGTGAGCGCATAACGGCGCACACGGCGGCTTGCCTCGTCGTTCGGAGCCTGCGGCAGCGAGGTGACGGCCGGGGCGTGTCTGGAGCGTTTCACGGTGCTTCCAGCCTACGCCGCGCCGGAGCGCCGAGACGCCCTCGAGCGGCGCGATCAGCTCGAGAGGAACGGGATGGCGAACGCACCGAAGAGCACCGCCGCGCCCAGCGCGAGCACCAGCAGCAGCACACTGATCGCGACCGGGATGTACCCGAGCACGAGCCCGGTGATCGCGATGCCCTTGCCGCCCAGCTCGGGCCGCTTCTTGAGTTGCGAGAGCGCGAGGTGGCCGAGCACGATGGCCGCGATCGAGACCAGTACCGGCGCCACGATGAACAGGATGGCCGGGCTGAGGACGAAGCCCGCGACGCCGCAGACGAGTGCGGCGATCGCGAGGCCGCTCGACGGGCGCGTCGGCGCCACCGGCTGCACGGCGTAGGCCGGGTACTGGTGGCCGTACGGCTGCGGCGACTGCCTGCCCTGCGGCAGGTAGGGCTGAACGGGGTACGTCGGCTGTGCGGCCGGGACCGCGTGCGTGCCGGCGTACGGGGGCTGCTGCGGCGCGGACCGGTAAGTCTGATCCGTCGGGACGGCCGTATCGGGAACTCCGTAGGACGGCGCAGTCGGCGGCGAGTACGGGGGAGCGGGCGGGACTGCGGGCTGCGCGTACGGCGGAGCGGGCGGGACCGGCGGCACCGGAGGCCGTACCCGGTTCGATCCGGTCTGATTCTGATCCGGCGCGGACTGATCGCTCACGGCTTCCCCTTCGTCACAGTCAGGCTGTCAGCAGCCGTATCGCGTGTCAAACGCCGCGCGGGCCCATCGGACCGGTCGATAGGATGGCCTGCGTCCGTCCCGACAGGCAGGAGCCCTCAATGACCGCTGATCGCGTCGTTCTCGTCACCGGTGGAAACCGCGGCATCGGCCGTGCGATCGCGGAACGCTTCGTGCGCGAGGGCTACCGGGTCGCCGTGACCGCGCGCAGCGGCGAGGGGCCGGAGGGCACGCTGACGGTCAGGGCCGACGTGACGGATGCGGCGGCGGTGGATGCCGCGTTCACCGAGGTGGAGCAGAAGCTCGGCCCGGTAGAGATCGTCGTGGCGAACGCCGGCATCACCAAGGACACGCTGCTGATGCGCATGAGCGAAGACGACTTCGACAGCGTCGTGGCCACCAACCTGGGCGGCTCGTTCCGGGTCGTCAAGCGTGCGTCGAAGGGGATGCTGCGCGCCAGGTTCGGCCGCGTGATCCTCATCTCCAGCGTGGTGGGTCTCTACGGATCGGCCGGACAGGTCAACTACGCCGCGTCGAAGAGCGCCCTGGTCGGTTTCGCGCGCTCCCTGACACGCGAGCTGGGCGGTCGCGGCATCACCGCCAACGTCGTCGCGCCCGGATTCATCGAGACCGACATGACGGCTGAGCTGCCGGAGGAGACGCAGAAGCAGTACAAGGCGAGCATCCCGGCCGGTCGCTTCGCCACGGCCGACGAGGTCGCAGGCGCGGTGACCTGGCTCGCCGGCGACGATGCGGGCTACATCTCCGGAGCGGTCATCCCCGTGGACGGCGGACTCGGCATGGGGCACTGAGCCCCGGCCGCGAGCGCGCGGTCAGGGCAGCAGCGGGATGACCTCAGCCAGATCCTGCGGACCGATCACCAGCGAGGCGGCGGCGCGCACGGCGGGCTTGGCGTTGAAGGCGAGGCCGAGTCCCGCGACGGACATCATCGTCAGGTCATTCGCTCCGTCTCCGATCGCGATCGTCGCGCGGCGGGAGACGCCCAGCTCATCCGCCCACTGCTGGAGCGATGCCGCCTTGACCGCCGCATCCACGATCTCGCCGTCGACCGTGCCGGTGAGTGCGCCGGACGCCACGTCGAGCCGGTTCGCCCGCCAGCGATCCACCCCGAGGCCTGGAGCCACGTGGTCGAGGATCTCGTGGAAGCCGCCCGACACGACGCCGACGACGCCACCCCTGGCGTGCACGGCCGCCGTCAGCTCCCGCACGCCCTGAGTCGGCTCGATCCGAGCGCGGACCCGTTCGTAGGCGGTCACGGCCACGCCCTCGAGGGCCGCCACCCGCGATCGCAGGCTGGTCGCGAAATCCACCTCGCCCCGCATCGCCGCTTCGGTCGCCGCATGCACCTCCGCGCGGCGGCCGGCCTCGTCGGCGAGCAGTTCGATCACCTCGTTGCGGATGAGGGTCGAATCGGCATCCAGGACGACGAGGAAACGCGCAGCGGTCACCCGACGAGCGTAGCGGTGATCGCCGCGCCTCCCGGTGCGCGCTACGGGTCAGCGGGCGATGTGTATGCCCTTTCCGACCACGGTGATGCCGGAATCCGTCACGGTGAAGCCGCGTTCGAGGTCACGCTCCCGGTCGACGCCGACGGTGGCACCGTCCTCGAGGACGACGTTCTTGTCGAGCACCGCCCTGTGCACCCGAGCGCCGGCACCCACCTGCACCTGGTCGAGCAGCACGGCATCGGTGATCGTCGATCCGCCCGCCGCGAGCGTTCCCGGCCCGACGACGCTGCGCTCGAGGTGCGTGCCCGAGAGGACGGAGCCGGGCGACACGATCGAATCGATCGCGTTGCCGATGCGCCCGACCGCATCGCGGACGAACTTCGCCGGCGGGGCGTTGACGCTCTGCGTGCGGATGGGCCAGTGGGTGTTGTAGAGGTTGAAGATCGGCAGTGTGGAGATCAGGTCCATGTGCGCGTCGAAGTACGAGTCGATCGTTCCGACATCGCGCCAGTAGGAACGATCGCGCGGTGAGGATCCCGGCACGTCGTTCTGCTTCATGTCGTAGTAGCCTGCCTCGCCGCGCTCCACGAAGTAGGGGATGATGTCGCCGCCCATGTCGTGCCCGGAGGTGGCCGACTCGCCGTCGGCCTCCACAGCCGAGACGAGGGCGTCGGTGTCGAACACGTAGTTGCCCATGGAGACGAGCACTTCGTTGGGGGAGTCGGCCAGTCCCGTGGGGTTGCTCGGCTTCTCAAGGAAGTCCCGGATGCGACCGGTCTCGGCGTCGGCATCGATCACCCCGAACTGCGACGCAAGCGCCACCGGCTGACGGATGCCGGCCACGGTCGCCTTGGCTCCGGATTCGATGTGCGCCTCGACCATCTGCCGGAAATCCATCCGGTACACGTGGTCAGCACCGATGACGACGACGATGTCGGGCTTCTCATCATTGATCAGATTGAGGCTCTGCAGGATCGCGTCGGCGGAGCCGGAGAACCAGCGTTTGCCGAGACGCTGCTGCGCCGGCACCGACGTGATGTATGAGTCCAGCAGCGACGACATCCGCCAGGTCTGCGTGATATGCCTGTCGAGACTGTGCGACTTGTACTGGGTGAGCACGACGATCTGCCGCAGGCCGGAGTTGATCAGATTCGAGATCGCGAAGTCGATCAGCCGGTACTGGCCTCCGAATGGCACCGCAGGTTTGGCACGATCCGCAGTGAGAGGCATCAGTCGCTTGCCCTCGCCGCCGGCGAGGATGATCCCGAAAACCTTCTTAGGTGCCGACATGCAACCACCATAGAGGCGAAGAGGGCGATGTACTAGCGTGCAGTCATGCGCGTCGACGTCATCACCAGGGAGTACCCGCCGGAGATCTACGGGGGCGCAGGAGTGCACGTCGCCGAGCTGGTGTCGGCACTGCGGCGCAGCATCGATGTGCAGGTGCGGGCCTTCGGTGAGCCGCGTTCGGAACCCGGCACGCACGCCTATCGCACGCCGGCCGAACTGGTCGGTGCGAATGCCGCCGTGCAGACGCTCGGCACGGATCTGGCCATGGTCGCGGATGTCGCCGGCGCCGATGTCGTGCACAGTCACACCTGGTACGCGAACTTCGCAGGACATCTGGCTTCGCAGCTGCACGGCATCCCGCACGTGCTCACGGCGCACAGCCTCGAGCCGCTGCGTCCCTGGAAGGCGGAGCAGCTCGGCGGGGGCTACGCGATCTCCAGTGGCATCGAGAAGCTCGCCTATGAGAACGCGGCGGCGATCATCGCGGTCAGTGCCGGCATGCGGCAGGACATCCTGCGCAGCTACCCGCAGGTGGATCCCGCGAGGGTGAGGGTGATCCACAACGGCATCGACGTCGAGCGCTGGCGGCCCGTGCAGAATCCGAAGTTCCTGCGGGGGATCGGGATGGATCCGGACCGTCCGTCGGTCGTGTTCGTCGGCCGCATCACCCGTCAGAAGGGGCTGCCCTACCTGCTTCGCGCAGCGCAGCAGCTTCCGTCGGATGTGCAGCTGGTGCTCTGCGCCGGAGCACCGGACACGCCCGAGATCATGGCCGAGGTGCAGGAACTCGTGCGTCTGCTGCAGCAGACCAGACACGGCGTGATCTGGATCGAGAGGATGCTGCCGCGCGACGAGCTGTCCGCGATCCTCGCGGCCGCGACCACGTTCGTGTGTCCGTCCGTGTACGAGCCGCTCGGGATCGTCAACCTCGAGGCTATGGCTTGCGGGGCCGCCGTCGTCGGCACCGCCACCGGCGGAATCCCGGAGGTCGTCGCCGATGGGGTCACCGGCCGGCTCGTCCACATCGACCAGGTGCAGGACGGCACCGGGACGCCCGTCGACCCGGAACGGTTCATCTCCGATCTGGCGGCGACTCTCACCGAGGTGACGGGCGATCCGCGCCGTGCCGCAGAGTACGGAGCCGCGGGCCGGGAGCGCGCCCGCAGCGACTTCAGCTGGGCATCGATCGCCGACACCACGCGCGCCCTCTACGAGGAGCTCGCCATCTGAGCCGATAGGCTGGCGGCATGCCGAGCGCTCTCGAACTCACCGATGTCGTCGTGCGTCGTGACGGACGCAACATCGTCGATCATGTGACCTGGCAGGTCTCCGACGATCAGCGATGGGTCATCCTCGGGCCGAACGGCGCGGGGAAGACGACGCTGCTGCAGCTGGCCGACACCCTGATGCATCCGACGTCCGGCACCGTCGAGGTGCTGGGCGAGACGCTCGGCCGCACCGACGTGTTCGAGATCCGCCCGCGGATCGGCTTCGCGTCGTCGGCCATGGCCCGGCGCATCCCGCGTGACGAGACGGTGTTGAACACGGTCATGACGGCGGCGTTCTCGGTGCTGGGGCGTTGGAACGAGACGTACGAGGGCATCGACCAGCGCCGTGCGCAGCGCGTGCTCGCCGAGTGGAAGCTCGAGCACCTGTCCGAGCGTTTGTTCGGCACTCTCAGCGACGGCGAGCAGAAGCGCGTGCAGATCGCCCGCTCGGTTATGACGGATCCTGAGCTGCTGCTGCTCGATGAGCCGACAGCCAGCCTCGACCTCGGTGCCAGGGAGGAGCTGCTGCAGCTTCTGAGCGGCTACGCGGCGTCGCCCACGACGCCGGCGATGGTGATGGTCACGCACCATGTCGAGGAGATCCCGGTGGGCTTCACCCATGTGCTGCTGCTGCGGGAGGGGGGAGTCGTGGCCTCCGGCGCCATCGCCGACACTCTGACCGCCGAGAACCTCAGCACCGCGTTCGGCATGCCGATCGCGCTCACCTCCGACGGCGGGCGCTTCGCGGCGCGCGCCGCGTGAAGGCTCCGATCTGATAAGATCGATCCTTGGTGCGCCTGCACCCTCCGACTTTTTCCGTAGTACACCCTCCGCGATCCAAGGATTCCGCATGAAGACTGACATTCACCCCGACTACCAGGCCGTCGTGTTCCGTGACCTCGGCTCGGGCGAGACCTTCCTCACCCGCTCCACCGTCACGAGCGACAAGACGATCGAGCTGGACGGCGTGGAGTACCCCGTCGTCGACGTCGAGATCTCCTCGGCTTCGCACCCGTTCTACACGGGCAAGCAGCGCATCATGGACTCGGCCGGTCGCGTCGAGAAGTTCAACCAGCGCTTCAAGGGCTTCGGCGGCTCGTCCAACTGAGCCGTGCTGCACGAAGGCCCCCGTCCTCTTCACGAGACGGGGGCCTTCGTGCTGCTCTGCGCGGATGCGGTCGCCGTCGATCGTCGACGGCGGATCACGGCGCCTGCGCATCCGCCGCGGACTGATCACCACTTCCGTACGGGCCAGGTGCCGTCAAGGGAGTCGTCGGGGTCCAGCCTGCCGATCCTGATGAAGTACTCGGTCAGGCCGGCAGCCTGGTCGCGCGCCCAGCCGATCTGCTGCGTGTGCAGCTCGGCCGCTGAGGTGGGAAGTGCGAACTCCTGAGCCAGCGCCAGCGCGACGCGACCCGCGGCGACGGCATCGGCTGCGGCCTCGTGTGCTTCGTCCAGGGGGACGGCGTAGTGCTCGGCGACCACCGCCAGGGTGCGCTTCCCCCGGCGATAGCGATCGTATGCCTTGTCCAGCACGAACGGGTCGATCACCGGAGACGGCTCGGCCAGGGGAGTGACGCCGTACCGCTGGGCCTCATGCGCGAGCAGGGAGAAGTCATAGGACGCGTTGTAGGCCACGATCGGCAGGCCCTGTGAGAAGAGCGTGCGAAGCGCGTGGGTCACCTCTGCGACCACCTCGCCGGCGGGGCGACCGTGTGCCCGGGCGTGCTCGGTGGTGATCCCGTGCACCGCTGCTGCGCCGTCCGGGATCGCCACACCCGGATTCGCCAGCCAGTCCCGTGCGGCGAGCTCGCGCCCGCGCCCGTCGAGCACGCCGATGTGCGCCGTGACGATGCGATCCTTCGTGACATCGACGCCTGTCGTCTCGAGATCGAAGACGCCGATGCGTGTCAGCCAGGAGGGAACCTGCGGAACCGTGGTCATGAGCTCACGGTAGGGTCCGTGTCCGACATCGCGTCAGGAACACGTCTCAGACGCCCATAGGATCTTGTGGTGACGTGGACGGTATGGCTATCGCTCCTCGCCGCGTGCGTCGTGATCAGCTTCACGCCGGGCGCCGGTGCGATCAACACCATGAGCAACGCTCTCAACCAGGGCTGGCGTCGTTCCATCTGGGGCGTGTTCGGGCAGCAGGCCGCCCTGATCGTTCACGTCGTGATCGTGGCTGCCGGCGTGGGTCTGCTGGTGTCGCGATCGCCGATCGTGTTCGAGACGATCCGCTACCTCGGCGCCGCCTATCTCGTGTACCTCGGCATCCGGCTGCTGCTCGCACGGCCTCAGCCCATCGATGCGGCGGATGTGTCGCCCCGGCGTGAGACCGCCTGGTCGATCTTCCGTCGCGGCTTCTGGGTCAACCTCCTCAACCCGAAGGCGATCGTCTTCTTTCTGGCCTTCGTGCCGCAGTTCGTCCGCCTCGATCGCGATCCGCTGCCGCAATACCTCATCCTCATCGCGACGGTCATCGCCGTGGACGTGCTGGTGATGTGGTTCTTCTTCGCCGCCGCAGCGAAGCCATTCCGCCGGCTGACGCGCAGCGAGCGGGGTCAGCGCGTGCTCAACTCGGTGTTCGGTGTGCTGTTCATCGCCGTCGCAGCACTTCTGCTGTTCGTCCATTAGCGGTGTGGGCGACGCACGCTGCGGAGGGCGTAGCGTTGTGGACATGGAAACCTTCGTGCTCGCCGGCGGCTGCTTCTGGTGCCTGGATGCCGCGTATCGTCCGCTCCGCGGCGTCAAGTCCGTCGTCTCCGGATACACCGGGGGCTCCGCAGCCAACCCCAGCTACGAACAGGTGTGCACGGGCACGACGGGGCACGCCGAGGCTGTGGCCGTGACCTTCGACCCCGATGAGATCCCGGCCGAGGTGATTCTCGATGCGTTCTTCACCATGCACGATCCGCGCCAGCTGAACCGGCAGGGCAACGATGTCGGCACCCAGTACCGCAGTGCGATGTTCCCTGCAGATGACAGGCAGCGTGAGATCTTCGAGGCCGCTCGCGACCGCGCCGCGATCATCTGGGACGGCGAGCCGGTCACCACGATGGAGCCCCTGGGCGAGTTCTACGACGCGGAGGACTACCACCAGGACTTCTTCGCCAAGAACCCCACCCAGGGATACTGCATGGCCGTGGCGGTGCCGAAGGTCAACAAGGTCCGAGCGCGTTTCGCCGAGTACCTCGCCTGACCGGTCCCTCCTCCACATCTCCGTGATCGACGGAGTTCTCCACCGGTTGCGGAGACCGCGCGCCGGGCGCTGCGAGGGCTTGTGCACGCTGTACTCAGCCGGGCATCGTCCCGGGATACAGAGGAGTACGACATGAACGACACGGTGACGATTCGAGGCAACGTCGGCGGCGATCCTGTGAAGAGCACGACGCCAGGCGGTGTCTCCGTCGTGCACTTCCGTGTGGCGTCGAGTTCGGGTTACTGGGATCGGCGAACCGGCAGCTGGGTCGAGGGCGGCACGAACTGGTATGCGGTCTCGGCTTTCCGGCAGCTCGCTGATCACGCGAAGGCCTCGTTGCGCAGTGGCGACGCGGTGATCGTGACCGGCACGCTGAAGCTGCGCGAATGGGAGAGCAACGGCAAACGGGGCTTCAGCGCCGACCTCGACGCTGATTCGATCGGTCACGACCTGCGGTGGGGGACGAGCGCCTTCGTGCGTGTTCCGCGGCCCTCGGCGCAGTCCGCCCAGCCCGCGGCCGATGGCCGCCCATCGGCCGCTGACCCTGCCGATCCGACGCGCGACGAGATGGCGCCCGAGGGCGAGAGCGAGGCGCAGTTCGGGCAGGAGCCGTCGCCCGACGAACGACGGACGTGGGATGTCGCAGGGCTGGAGCCCGTCGAGCCGGACGGCGATCGCGAGGAGGACACCACGTACGCCTCGGCGTGAACCGTTCGCGCGGCGGAGGCCGGATGCTCGGGCGGCACCTTCTAGACTGCTGACGTGACCCGAGTAAGAGCTGCCTTCGCCGCGCGCTCCCGGGGTGCATCCTCGCACGCACCTGTGTCGGCGGGGCTGGTGCTGACGGCGCTGGCGGTCGCTCTCGTGGGCTGTACGCCAGACGGCGCCGGGGTCCCGCCGTCGCCTGAAGCCAGCACGCCGCCCCCGACGATCGCCCCCTCGCCGCCTACCTTCGCGCCGGACGGGAGCGCGGAGGACAACCTGCCGCTGTTCGCCGCAGTGACGGCGGAGGTCTGGACGTCTGCGGACCGCGATTCCGGTCGTGCATACGTCGACGCGCTTACAGAGGCCGGGTTCGACAAGGAGCGCATGCAGGTCACGGCAGACCGCTCGACGGTGGGCAACCCCGCTGAGAGCATCCAGTTCTCGGTGGCGTGGCGCGAGGATCAGTGCCTGATCGGCCAGGTCGGGCCCTCGACGGGTGAGCCGGTGACCGCCGTACTGCCACAGCTCGCCGAAGGCCGGTGCCTGGTCGGGAAGACCAGGCCCATCGACTGGTGATCGACCGGCAGCCGGCCGTCCGGCGGCGGGTGACGGCGTCACGATGCGCAGCGACGGGAACGGAAGTCGCTAGTCTGTCCGGGTGAAGACCGCAGAGCCGACGCCGCACACCGAGACCACAGCCGCACGCATCGGACGGATCGCGGGAGCCTGGTTCCCGCTCATCGTGCTTGCAGCCGGCACCGTGGCCGTCTTCCTGCCCGGACCGTTCCTGGTGCTGGGGCCCTGGATCAACCCGCTGCTGATGATCATCATGCTCGGCATGGGAATGACCCTGCGCGGATCGGACTTCGCCGTCGTCGCCAAGCGACCTGTGGCCCTGCTGATCGGCGTGCTGGCGCAGTATGTCGTCATGCCTGCGACCGGCTGGCTGCTCGTGACGCTCCTGCAGCTCGACCCGGCGATCGCCGTGGGCGTGATCCTGGTCGCCGCAGCGCCGGGCGGCACCGCATCCAATGTCATGACGTATCTGGCGAAGGGAGACGTCGCCCTCTCGGTCGCGATGACGACCGTCTCCACCCTGCTGGCACCCATCCTCACGCCGCTGCTGGTTCTCTTCCTCGCGGGCTCCTACCTCCCTGTGGACGCGCCGGGGCTGTTCCTGTCGATCGTCCAGATCGTGCTCATCCCGATCGCCGTCGGCCTGCTGCTGCGTCGTTTCCTTCCTCGAGTCGTCGAGGTGCTCGTCGAGTGGATGCCCCTCGTCTCGGTCTTCGGCATCACCCTCGTGGTGCTCGCCGTCGTCGCCGGCAGCGCCGCCACCATCCTCAGCTCCGGACTGCTGATCTTCGCGATCGTCATCGCGCTCAACGGGGTCGGCCTTCTGCTCGGCTACGGCGCCGCGCGCGCCGTCGGCCTGGATGAGTCGTCTCGCCGTGCCGTGAGCATCGAGGTGGGCATGCAGAACTCCGGTCTCGCCGCGGGTCTCGCCCGCACGCACTTCACTCCCGAAGCCGCACTGCCCGCCGCGATCTTCTCGGTCTGGCACAACGTCTCCGGCTCGCTCCTGGCAGCGTTCTGGTCGCGACGTGCGCCGGCCGCGCGCAGGGGCGCGGCGAAGGTCGACGAGACCGCCTGACCGGGATCCGCGGGGCGTTCGAGGACCATTCGGGCCGTTCCCCCGCCCAGCTCGGGCCAGAGCGAGGAATGAAGACGGGTAGGCTGGTGAGTCGGTTCCTCCGGGTTCCGATCCCCGCCGCCCGCCGACAGAAGGAGCGCTGCTTCGTGGCCGAGTACATCTATTCCATGGTGCGAGCCCGCAAGGCCGTGGGTGACAAGCTCATCCTCGACGACGTGACGATGGCGTTCCTGCCGGGCGCGAAGATCGGCATGGTGGGTCCGAACGGCGCCGGAAAGTCCACGATCCTCAAGATCATGGCTGGTCTCGACACGCCGTCCAACGGCGAGGCCAAGCTGACCCCCGGCTTCTCGGTCGGCATCCTCATGCAGGAGCCTGTGCTGGACGAGTCGAAGACCGTGCTCGAGAACATCCAGGACGGAGTGGCGATCAAGGCGAAGGTCGACCGCTTCAACGAGATCTCCGCGCTCATGGCCGACCCGGACGCCGACTTCGACTCGCTGCTGGCCGAGATGGGTGTGCTGCAGGAGGAGATCGACGCCGCAGACGGGTGGGATCTCGACTCCCAGCTCGAGCAGGCCATGGACGCGCTGCGCACGCCGCCTGCGGACGCCGCGATCGGTCCGCTGTCGGGTGGAGAGAAGCGCCGTGTCGCGCTGGCGAAGCTGCTGCTGCAGAAGCCGGACCTGCTGCTGCTCGACGAGCCGACCAACCACCTCGACGCCGAGAGCGTGCTCTGGCTCGAGCAACACCTGAAGGACTACAAGGGCGCGGTCATCGCCATCACGCACGACCGATACTTCCTCGACAACGTCGCGGAGTGGATCGCGGAGGTCGACCGCGGCCGGCTGATCGGCTACGAGGGCAACTATTCCACCTATCTGGAGAAGAAGGCGGAGCGTCTCGACATCCAGGGCAAGAAGGATGCCAAGCTCGCCAAGCGACTCAAGGACGAGCTCGAGTGGGTTCGCTCCAGCGCCAAGGGCCGGCAGACCAAATCGAAGGCCCGTCTGGCTCGCTACGAGGAGATGGCCGCGGAGGCGGAGCGCACGCGCAAGCTCGACTTCGAGGAGATCCAGATCCCCGCGGGTCCTCGCCTCGGCAACGTGGTGATCGAGGCGAAGAACCTGAAGAAGGGCTTCGGTGATCGCATGCTCATCGACGGCCTGAGCTTCAGCCTGCCGCCGAACGGCATCGTCGGCGTGATCGGACCGAACGGCGTCGGCAAGACGACGCTGTTCAAGACCATCGTCGGCCTCGAGCCGCTCGACGGCGGCGACCTCAAGATCGGCGAGACGGTCAAGATCAGCTACGTCGACCAGTCCCGCGCCAGCATCGATGCCGACAAGACCCTCTGGGAGGTCGTGTCGGACGGGCTGGACTACATCACGGTCGGCAAGATCGAGATCCCGTCACGCGCCTACGTGTCGAAGTTCGGCTTCAAGGGCCCTGACCAGCAGAAGAAGGCCGGCGTGCTCTCGGGCGGTGAGCGCAACCGCCTCAACCTGGCGCTCACCCTGAAGGAGGGTGGCAACCTCCTGCTTCTCGACGAGCCGACCAACGACCTCGACGTCGAGACGCTCAGCTCGCTCGAGAACGCGCTCCTCGAGTTCCCCGGCTGCGCCGTGGTCATCACCCACGACCGGTGGTTCCTCGACCGCATCGCCACGCACATCCTGGCGTACGAGGGCACCGACGAGAACCCGGCGCAGTGGCACTGGTTCGAGGGCAACTTCGAGGCGTACGAGAAGAACAAGATCGAGCGCATGGGCCCGGAGGCGGCGCGTCCGCACCGCACCACGCACCGCAAGCTGACTCGCGACTGATCCCCACGTCCCACGCCGAACATCGCTTCGCGCGGCCGGGAGCCCGCGGGGCGCCCGAGTCGACCGAACCCCGACGAGAGCTGTGATCGTGACCTCTGAGCGTCTGCACATCCCGATCCATCTGCGCTGGGGAGATCTCGACGCGTTCAACCACGTCAACAACACCTCGATGCTCAAGCTGCTGGAGGAGGCGCGCGTGCGCGCCTTCTGGAAGCCGGCGGCGGGTGAAGAGGCGCCGAGCACCGCTGTCCTCGACTCCGGAATCGCGCACGGACTGCTCACCCTGATCGCCAGGCAGGAGATCGAGTATCTCGCACCGGTGCCCTACCAGCGGCATCCGCTCGATGTGCAGCTGTGGTTCGGCAAGATCGGTGGATCGAGCATCGAGGTCTGCTATGAGGTGTGCAACCACCCCGGCAGCGCCGAGCCGATGCTGTACGCGCGTGCCACCACCGTCATCGTGCTGGTGGATGCCGAGAGCGGGCGGCCCGTGCGCCTCACTCCGCAGATGCGGGAGGCCTGGGAGCCTCTCGTCGGCGAACCGCTGACGTACCACCGGCGCTGACGAGCCCGCAGTCCTGCAGATCCTCCCGCACTTCGGTCGCTGCGATCGCGTCGGGCGACTCAGGCTGACGCGGCGTCGTCCGGCACTCGCACCATGACCTCCTGCGCGACGCTGGCGATCAGCGCCCCGTCGCGACGGTAGATGCGCCCCTGGCCCAGGCCGCGACCGCCGCGTGCGTTGGGCGACTCCTGCACGTAGAGCATCCATTCGTCGACCCTGCCGAAGCGGTGCCACCACATGGCGTGGTCAAGGCTCGCCACCTTGAGCCCGGGGGTGCTCCAGGTGACACCGTGGGCACGCAGGATGGATTCCTGGATCGTCATGTCGCTCAGGTAGGCGAGCGCTGCTCGGTGCAGACGCGGGTCGTCCGGCATCGGGGCGCGCATCCGCATCCACACCGCCTGCTGCGGCACCCTCTCACCGTCGACGTCGAGGAAGAGGGGGCCGCTGACATGCCGCACGTCGGCGGGTCGCTCCGCGAGCATCCGGCCGGTGAGCGGATGCACAGAGCCGATCAGTTCGTCGTCCGAAGGGACGTCCTCCGGGGCGGGGATGCCGTCCGGCATCGGCTGCGCGTGCTCGACGCCGGGATCCTCGTCCTGGAACGAGGCGATCATCGAGAAGATCGGCACGCCGCCCTGGTACGCCTGCGAACGCCGGGTGGAGAAGGACCGTCCGTCGTGGATGCGGTCGACGGCGAACGTGATGCCCTTGGCGGCGTCGCCGGGTCGAAGGAAGTAGCCGTGCATCGAGTGCACGACGCGGTTCTCGGGCAGCGTGCGCTCGGCCGCGATGAGCGACTGGGCCAGCACCTGCCCGCCGTACACCCGACCGGTCGGCATCGGATGCGACAGACCGGTGAAGATGTCCTCTGTGGTGCGCGCCTCGGAGACCGCGAGATCGAGCACATCGAGAAGGTTGTCGACAGATCGGCGGGCGTTCTCCTCGGCGGTCATCCGACTAGTTTAGGAGGAGTGACCAGACCTCTCGTGCTCGCCGATCCCCAGACCGCGCGCGACGTGCTGACCTTCTCCGGGCGCGCGGCGAAGGCCGGTGCCGACGGTGTGCGCCTGCAGGCGTCCGACGGCATCCTCGCCCTCTCCGCGGCGGCGCTCGCCCCTCAGGGACTTTTCGACCAGACGCCCACCGTCCTGGCGATGCGGATCGTGCGCGCCGACCCGGAGCTGCGCTGCGATCTCGTGGTCGAAGGCCTGGGCGAGACCGACGATCCCGCGCAGCTGAGCCTCCCCGAGACAGCCCTGTCGCCCGCGTGGGCGGGGATCGCCCCGCCGCGGGCAGGCTGGCAGCAGACCGGTTCGCTGCAGACGCATATCGTCGCGGAGCGCGCACAGTGGGGGATCTCGGCGGTGGCCCACGGCACTCCCGCCGGCGCGGGGGAGGAGGCGGTGCGCGCACTGCGTGCGCGGATCTGGGGCGAGCCCGATGAAGCGCTGCTCGGACTGCCTCGCGGCGTGGCGTTCGCCGCGCACGCGTTCGGCTTCATCTCCGGCGCCGAGAACGTGCGTGTCACGGCATCCGGCCGGTGGACCCGCCTCGCTTTCGCGAGAGGACACGTGCTTTCCAGAGGTCCGGCGGTGACGGGGCTGACCGCTGTGCGTCAGACCGGTACCGTGGCCGAGCCCGGGGGCGGCGTCTAGCCGCGGCTCAGCGCGCTGCCGCTCGGCCCGCCCGGCGCCCCGAGAACAGGCATCCGCCGAGGAACGTGCCTTCCAACGCCCGGTAGCCGTGCATGCCTCCGCCGCCGAAGCCCGCTGCCTCGCCCGCGGCGAACAGCCCTGGAACCACCGTGCCGGATGCGTCGAGCACCCTGCCGTCGAGGTCGGTCTGCATGCCGCCGAGCGACTTGCGGGTCAGCACGTGCAGCTTCACGGCGATCATCGGCCCGGCCCCGCGATCCTGCAGTCGATGCGGAGGAGCCGTCCTGATCAGGCGGTCGCCGCGGTAGGCGCGCATCGAGCGGAGCATGGCGATCTGCGCGTCCTTCGTGAACTCGTTGCCCATCTCGTAGTCACGCGCGATCACCTCCCGCCGTGCACGGTCCACGTCAAGCACCTCGCCACCCGGCATCCGCGCCATCTGGGTCAGCAGCGACTCCAGGTCGTTCTCGACCACGAAGTCAGCGCCCTCGTCGAGGAACGACTGCACGGGCCCCGTCGGACCCTTCGCCAGGCGCGACTTCAACAGCAGCGCGACGTCCTTCCCCGTCAGATCCGGGTTCTGTTCGCTGCCGGACAGCGCGAACTCCTTCTCGACGATCTTGAGCGAAGTGATGAACCAGGAATGGTCGTGGCCGGTCCGGCGCAGGTGGGCGAGCGTGCCCAGAGTGTCGAATCCGGGGAACAGCGGCACGGGGAGGCGCGTCCCGGTGGCGTCCAGCCACAGCGACGAAGGTCCGGGAAGGATGCGGATGCCATGGCCGGGCCAGACCGGATCCCAGTTGGTGATGCCTTCGACGTAGTGCCACATCCGGTCGCCGTTGATGAGGTTGGCCCCGATGGAGCGCGCGACGGACTGCATCGATCCGTCGACGTACGCGGGCACACCCGTCAGCATGTGCCGAGGCGGGGTGCCGAGGGACGACGGCCACGCGGCCCGCACGAGGTCATGGTCCCCGCCGATTCCGCCGGAGGCGACCACCGTGGCGGCGGCACGGACCTCGAAGTCGCCGATCTCATCCCGCGGGGACACCGCGCCCCGCTCCGCACCGCTGTCGACCAGGACGTTCCCCCTGGCACCCACGACGGAGCCGCCCTCGACGATCAGCTCGGTGACGCGATGGCGGGGGAGCACAGTGACGGTGCCGGCGCTCTCCGCCTTCTCCACTGCATCCGCGAACGGCGCGACGATGCCTGGCCCTGTACCCCAGGTGATGTGGAAGCGGGGCACGGAGTTGCCGGGGCCGATCGCGCTGCCTCCGCCGCGTTCGGCCCAGCCGACCACGGGGAAGAATCCCACGCCGCGCTCGCGTAGCCAGGCGCGCTTCTCGCCGGCGGCGAACTGCAGGTACTCGTCCGCCCATCGTTCGGCCCATTCGTCCTCAGGGCGATCGAACCCCGCGTTCCCGAACCAGTCCTGCTTCGCGAGCTCGAGAGAATCGCGGATGCCCATCCGCCGCTGCTCAGGGGAGTCGACCAGGAACAGCCCGCCGAACGACCACCACGCTTGACCGCCGAGATCCGCACGCGGCTGCTGGTCGATGATCACCACGCTTCGCCGCGCGGCAGCAGCCTCTGCCGCCGCGACCAACCCCGACAGCCCCCATCCGATGACGAGGACATCAGCGGAACGGGTGCGGGGCGTTCTGGTCATGCGGTCTCCGTCGGCTCCTGGCTGGCGCGGGTCTCGAGTGTCGAGCGGCCGCCGGGGGCCGGCCCGATGCCCGAGGGCTCGAATGTGTTCACCATGGCATACGCCGCGCGTTCCAGGTAGTCCCAGAGCGTCGCTTCGTGCAGAGGCGACAGGTCCGCCTCGTCCACCGCCGTGCGCATGTGCCGAAGCCACCGATCCCTGGCATCCGGGTCGATGTGGAACGGCATGTGGCGCATGCGCAGCCTCGGATGGCCGCGGCGTTCGCCGTACGTCGACGGGCCGCCCCAGTACTGGGCGAGGAACCAGGTGAGGCGTTCCGCGGCAGGACCCAGATCCTCCTCGGGGTACATGGGCTTCAGCACCGGGTCCAGGGCGACTTCGCGGTAGAAGACCGACACGATCCGCTCGAACGTCGGGTAGCCGCCGACCTCCTCGTAGAAGCTCACTTCTCCTCGCCTCCCTTGCCGGGCCATCCGTCGCCGTTCTTCTTGCGCCGCCAGATGCCGCGCTCGACGACCTTCGGCACGCCGGTGACGGGGTTGGGGCGCGTCTTCGGCGGATTGGCGCCGCGCACGCGGCGCGCGCCGTCCGGGCCGGTGAGCGTCACCGACGACAGGCTGGGGATCAGCACGTCCTTCTCGAGCAGCGCCTTCCGCAGTCGGCGTCGCAGCTCCTGCGACACATCGTCCATGGCGTTCGCCCGGGTCTTCATCACCACGCGCACGACCAACGCGTCACCGTCGATCGACTCCGGGCCCCACACCTCAGGGCGCTCGATGATGCGGGTGCGCCACTTCGGATCCTTGGCCAGGTCCTGCGCCGTGGCGAGCATGGTGGACTCGACCAGCTCGAGATCGGCATCCGCCGGCACGCCGAGGTCGACGATCGCGCGCGCCCACCCCTGCGACATGTTCCCGATGCGGGTGACCTCGCCGTTGCGGACGTACCAGAGGGTGCCGTTGACATCTCTCACCTGCGTGACGCGGACGCTGACGTACTCGACGACGCCGGAGGCGAGCCCGAGATCCACCACGTCGCCGATGCCGATCTGATCCTCAGCGACGAGGAAGATGCCATTCAGCACGTCCTTGACGATGTTCTGGGCGCCGAAACCCAGACCGGCGCCGACGGCGGCGGTCAGCAGGGTGAGCGAGCCGAGCAGACTCGGGGCCAGGAAATTGACGACGAGGACGACGGCGATCACCACGAGCATCACGTTCACGATGTTCTGCAGGATCGACCCGAGCGTGCGCGTGCGCTGCACGAGCCGCATGTCGGCCAGCGGCGACCGCTCCAGAGCCTGCGTGTCGTCCACACGCGCCTTGGACTTGGCGCTGTTCACGATGCGCTGCACGACGCGGCGGATCACGAGACGCAGGACGAACGCGATGAGCGCACAGCCCGCGACGATGAGCACCACACCCAGGGCATTGCCGCCTGTGGCGAGGAGTCCGTCGAGAACGTCTCCCCACCATCCGGAGTCGGTCGGTTCGGGAGCAGGCGTCTCCGCAGTGAAGGTGATGTTCATCACCTCGATGTTAGCGAGCGGGCCTCTGCGCACACTGGATGCTCAGAGGCCCGCTCGGAGTCCGATGCGGCGCGGAGCGACGGTCGGAGGGGGCCGTGGGGATCAGTCCTCGGCGTCGCGCGCCTGTGCCGCCAACGCGCGCTCCACGTCGGCGAGGTTCTCGTGCACCAGGCGTCGCAGCGCGGGCGCGGCGTCCTGGTTCGCCGCGAGCCAGGATCTGGTCGCGTCGCGCAGCTCGACATTCGCCAGCGGGCGAGGGTACAGGCCCACGATCAGATAGTCGGCGATCTGATACGTGCGGCCCTCCCAGATCGGGATCAGCATGTCGAAGTACTTCGGGATGAACTCTCCGAGCACATCGGCGCCCGACGGGTGCACGAAGCCGGCAGCGGCGGCGCGGACGATCGTGTTCGGCTGGTCGTCGCGCTCGATCAGCGCCGACCACGCGGCCTGCTTCGCCTCGGCGTTCGGGAGCGCCGCGCGCGCCTGCGCGGCGAACTCCGCGCCCTTGGCGGTGTTGTCCGCCGAGAGGGCCGCATCGATCGCGGCGGCGTCGGTGGCACCGGCGGCAGCCAGGCCGATCAGCAGCTGCCAGGAGAGGTCGGTGTCGATCTCGAGGCCGGGCAGCGTTTCCTCGCCCGCGCGCAGACGGCCGACGATCCCGGCGTGCTCCGGCGTGACGAGCGCGTTCGCGAACGCCATGACGAGCTGCAGTTGGCTGTCGCTGCCGGCCTCGGCGTGCTGGGCGAGCGCCCACAGTCCGTCGGCGATCCTCTCGCGGGCAGCGGCACGTGAGCCCGGCGCGACATAGTGGTTCGCGGCGAGCTGCAGCTGAGCCAGGGTGGTGCGCACCGTGGTCGACTCCGTCTCGCGGCCGATGTTGCCCAGTACGAGGTCGATATAGGCGGATGCCGCCGTCTCGGCGTCGCGGGTCTGATCCCACGCCGCGCCCCACACCAGGGAGCGTGCGAGCGGGTCGCTGATGTCCGCGAGGTGGGCGATCGCCGTCTCCAGCGACCTCTCGTCGAGCCGGATCTTCGCGTACGCGAGGTCATTGTCGTTGAGCAGCACCATGTCGGGGCGCTTCAGCCCCTGAAGCTCCGGGACCTCGGTGCGGTCGCCGTCGACGTCCACCTCGACGTAGTGCGTGCGCACCAGCGCGTCACCCTTGCCGTCATCGGATGCCGACAGGTTGTAGAAACCGATGCCCAGTCGGTGCGGCCGGATGGTCGGGTAATCGGCGGGGGCGGTCTGGGTGACCGCGAACCGGGTGATCGCACCGGAGGCGTCCTCGGCGATCACGGGCGAGAGCGTGTTCACGCCGGCCGTCTCCAGCCACTTCTTCGCCCAGCTGCTCAGCTCACGACCGCTCGTCGCCTCGAGCTCGGTGAGCAGGTCGCTGAGCTCGGTGTTGCCCCAGGAGTGCTTCTGGAAATACTGGCCGACGCCGGCGAAGAACGCGTCGATACCCACCCAGGCGGCCAGCTGCTTGAGCACCGAGCCGCCCTTGGCGTACGTGATGCCGTCGAAGTTGACCTGCACGTCCTGCAGGTCGTTGATCTCGGCGACGATCGGATGCGTCGAGGGCAGCTGGTCCTGCCGGTAGGCCCACGTCTTCTCCATCGCGTTGAACGTGGTCCAGGCCTCAGTCCACTCGGTCGCCTCGGCGGTGGCGATGGTCGATGCCCACTCCGCGAACGACTCGTTCAGCCACAGGTCGTTCCACCACTTCATGGTGACGAGGTCGCCGAACCACATGTGCGCGAGCTCGTGCAGGATCGTGACGACCCGGCGCTCCTTGACGGCATCCGTCACCTTGCTGCGGAACACGTACGTCTCGGTGAAGGTGACCGCGCCCGCGTTCTCCATTGCGCCCGCGTTGAACTCGGGGACGAACAGCTGGTCGTACTTCGCGAACGGGTAGGGCACGCCGAACTTCGACTCGAAGTAGGCGAAGCCCTCACGCGTCTTGTCGAAGATGTAGTCGGCGTCGAGGTGCTGCCAGAGGCTCTTGCGGCCGTACACGCCGAGCGGGATGACCTGGCCGGACGCGCTGGTCAGCTCAGAGAAGGTGGACTCGTAGGGACCCGCGATCAGGGCCGTGATGTACGAGGAGATGCGCGGGGTCGGCTCGAATCCCCAAGTGGCCGTCCCGCCGTCGTCGTGGACGATCGGCTCGGGCGTGGGAGAGTTCGACACGACCTTCCACGCGGCCGGCGCCGTCACCGTGAACTGGAAGGTCGCCTTCAAGTCGGGCTGCTCGAACACCGCGAAGACGCGACGGGAGTCAGGGACCTCGAACTGGGAGTACAGGTAGACCTCGCCGTCGACAGGGTCGACGAAGCGGTGCAGGCCCTCACCCGTGTTGGTGTAGAGGCAGTCGGCGTCAACGATGAGCACGTTCTCGGCCTGCAGATCGCTCAGCGCGATGCGTGAGTCGGCGAACGCCTCCGTCGGGTCGATCTGCTCGCCGTTGAGCGTGATCTCGCGCACATCGCGGGCGATCAGGTCGATGAAGGTGAAGCTGCCGGGCGTGGCGCTGAAGCGCACCACACTGCGAGAGCCGAAGACCTCGGCTCCCTTGGTGAGATCGAGCGAGACCTGATAGGACTGCGTGTCGATGACGGCGCGGCGCTCCTGCGCTTCGGTACGGGTGAGGTTTTCTCCAGGCACAGCTGATTCTCCCAGTGGTGAGGGGATGTCGTCCCGCGTCGACGCTGCTGGCGCCGACGACAACCCTGACAGCCTACGCCAGCGCCGCGATCTCGCGAATCGTCTCGCCGCTGGCTCATAGCCACGGGTGGAAGGATCGAGGTCGTGAGTTCCTCTGTACCGGATGTCGTTCCCCACGCTTCTCCCGCAGCCGCAGCAGGTGCCCCGTACACCGAGCGGCCCGTCGCATACGACGCGATACTGCTCGCCGGTTTCGGCGGGCCAGAGGGGCAGGACGACGTGATCCCGTTCCTGCGCAACGTCACCAGGGGTCGGGGCATCCCGGACGAGCGCCTCGAAGAAGTCGCCCACCACTACCGGCACTTCGGCGGAGTAAGCCCGATCAACGGGCAGAACCGCGCGCTGAAGGATGCACTCGAGGCGGAACTCGCGGCGCGCTCGATCGAGCTGCCGGTGTACTGGGGCAACCGCAACTGGACGCCTTACCTCGAGGACGCGGTCGCCGAAGCGGCCGGCAACGGCGACACGACCCTGCTCGCTTTCGCCACCAGCGCCTACAGCTCCTTCTCCAGCTGCCGTCAGTACCGGGAGGACTTCGCCCGTGTGCTGGACGGCACAGAGTACGACGGCGTGGTGACCATCGACAAGATCCGCCCCTTCTACGATCACCCCGGGTTCGTGCAGGCCTTCGTCGAGGGCGTGCACGACGGGGTGGCCCGCTTCATCGAAGACGGGATCGCCCCCGAGAAGGTGCAGGTGCTGTTCTCGACGCACAGCATCCCCACCGCGGATGCCGAGCGCTCCGGACCGCGGGACGTGGACTGGGGGAGGGGCGGCGCGTACGCCGCCCAACACGAGGCTGTGGCGGCGTGGGTCATGGACCGGGTCGCGCAGCTGCTGCCTTCGGCGGCGTCGGTGCCGTGGGAGCTCGTCTACCAGTCGCGCTCGGGGCCGCCGACGCAGCCGTGGCTGGAGCCGGACGTGTGCGACGTCATCGGTGAGCTTCCCCGGCGCGGCCGCAAGGCTGTCGTCGTCGTCCCCCTGGGATTCATGAGCGATCACATGGAGGTGCTCTGGGATCTCGACACCGAGGCGAAGGATGCGGCCGAGAGCGCGGGACTCGAGTTCACGCGCACACCGACGCCTGGCGTGTCGGCCTCGTTCGTCGCCGGCATCGTGGACCTCATCCAGGAGCGGCTGGAGGGGCGCCCGCCGTCCGATCGCGCTCATGTGACGTCGCTCGGGCCTGCGTTCGACGTCTGCAGGCCGGGATGCTGCGAGAACGTTCGCGCGGGCTTCAAGCCCGCGGCTGCCGGCATCGCTCCCTGAGCCCACGCCCGCCGATCGGATCGGATCACCGCCCGACGTGCGCCACGCCGCCGAAATAGAATCGTCCGCATGCGCATCCACATCGCCACCGATCACGCCGGCCTCGACTTCTCGACGCGACTTCAGGAGCATCTGCGCACGGCCGGGCACGAGGTGATCGATCACGGGCCTGTGGAGTACGACCCGCTCGACGACTATCCCGCGTTCTGCATCCGCGCCGCGCAGGCGGTCGTCGCAGATCAGCGCACCGGCGTCGAGGCGCTGGGCGTCGTGTTCGGCGGCTCAGGCAACGGGGAGCAGATCGCGGCGAACAAGGTCGAAGGGATCCGCGCGGCGCTGGTGTGGAACCTGTCGACCGCAGAGCTGGCACGCGAGCACAACGATGCGAACGTGATCTCGATCGGTGCGCGTCAACACAGCTTCGAAGAGGTGACTTCTTTCATCGACACGTTCATCGCAACGCCGTTCCCCGGCGACGAACGTCACGTACGGAGAATCGGCCAGATCGCCGACTTCGAACGCGACGGCTCCCTGCTGCCCGACCCGCGGTCCTGACATGCCCGAAGGTCACTCCGTCCATCGCATCGCTCGGCAGTTCGCCCGCAACTTCGTCGGCAGGCAGGTGGGTGCCTCCAGCCCGCAGGGGCGTTTCGCCGAGGGAGCTGCGGTAATCGACGCCCGCGAGATGATGCAGGCGAAGGCGGTCGGCAAGCAGATGTTCCTCGAGTTCGACGGTGACATCTGGCTGAGGGTGCATCTGGGTCTGTACGGCGCTTGGGACTTCGCGGGTGAGATCCTCGTCGACCCGACCATCGCATCGGCCAATGGGCGAATGGGACAGACGAACCAGCGCGGCGCGGTGCTCGACGACACGGATCCCGCGACGCCGATCTTCGACGCCGCGGGGGAGAACTCGCTGAACTCCATCGGCGCCCCTCGCCGGACGAGAGTGCATGTGCGCATGTCGGAGCAGACTAGGGGGCTGGAAGACGAAGGCGATGAATGGCCGCCGCCGATCGTCGGTCAGGTGCGGCTCCGCCTGCTGACTTCCGTGACGTGCGCCGACCTGCGCGGCCCGACCGCGTGCGCTCTGCAGACCCCGGATGAGATGCTCGCCACGGTGGCGAAGCTCGGCCCCGACCCGCTCGTGGGCGATCCCGCTGAGGGCGAGGAGCGGTTCGTCTCCGCCGTGCGCCGGAAGGCCGTTCCGATCGCTCTTCTGCTCATGGACCAGGCGGTCGTGAGCGGCATCGGCAACGTGTATCGCGCCGAGATGCTGTACCGGGCCCGGCTCGAGCCGCACACCCCCGGCCGAGACGTCCCCGAAGACGTCGTCCGCGAACTGTGGCGGGACTGGGTGCGCCTGCTGGCGATCGGCGTCGAGACCGGTCAGATGATGACCATGGACGACCTCTCGCCGGAGGCGTACCGCGCCGCCATGGCTCACAGGGACGACCGGCACTGGGTCTATCACCGCGCCGGCCTGCCGTGCCGTGTGTGCGGAACCGAGATCGCACTCGAGGAGATCGGGGCGCGCAAGCTCTACTGGTGCCCCTTCTGCCAGCGGTGAGAGCTGTACGCCGGCCTCGGCACGCCGCAGGTCGAAGTGAACCTGTGCGCCTGCTGAGAATATGATGACGGAATCCCTTTGCAACGACGCACGACAGGAGAAGCCATGGACCTGACCGGTCTGGAGACCTTTCTAGCGGGGCTCAGCTCGTGGATCTGGGGACCCTGGATCCTCATTCCGCTGCTGCTCGGCACCGGCCTGTACCTCACGATCCGCCTCGGCGGCCTGCAGTTCCTCCGCCTTGGTGCAGCACTGCGCCTCGGTCTCTTCACGCGCAAGGACCCGGGCACGGATGGCGACATCTCGCAGTTCCAGGCGCTCACCACCGCGCTGGCCGCAACGGTCGGAACCGGCAACATCGTCGGCGTGGCGACGGCCATCGGGATCGGCGGTCCCGGTGCGCTGTTCTGGATGTGGGTCACGGGCCTGCTCGGCATGGCTTCGAAGTACTCCGAGGCCTTCCTCGGCGTGCGCTTCCGCAAGACCGACGAGGCGGGTGAGAAGTCGGGCGGCCCGCAGTACTACCTCGAACGCGGCATCCCGAACCGCTTCGGCAAGTTCCTCGCGCTGTTCTTCGCGATCGCCGCGGTGATCGCCTGCTTCGGCATCGGCAACATGACGCAGGGCAACTCGATCGCCACCAACATGGAGAACAGCTTCAACGTTCCCACCTGGGTGTCCGGCCTCGTGCTGACGATCTTCGCCCTGCTGGTGCTGGTCGGCGGCATCAAGTCGATCGGCAGGGTCACCGCCGGGCTCGTCCCGATCATGATCATCTTCTACGTCATCGGCGCGCTGTACATCCTGATCGCGAACATCGGCGGCGTGCCCGCCGCGTTCGCGCAGATCTTCACCGACGCCTTCACGGGCACGAGCGCCGTCGGCGGCTTCGCCGGCTCGGCGATCATCATCGCCGTGCAGTTCGGCGTCGCTCGCGGCATCTTCTCCAACGAGTCGGGAATGGGCTCGGCGGCCATCGCCGCCGCTGCGGCGAAGACGAGCCACCCGGTGCGTCAGGGGCTGGTGTCGATGACGCAGACCTTCATCGACACCATCATCGTCGTCACCTGCACGGGCCTCGTGATCATCACAACGGGTGTGTGGAACATGACCGATCCCGAGACCGGCGAGCAGATCAGTCCCGCCCTGATGACCGGCGAGGCGTTCTCGCACGGTCTTCCCGGCGACTGGGGCCACTACATCGTCACCATCGGCCTGGTGATGTTCGCCGGCTCGACGATCCTCGGCTGGTCGTACTACGGCGAGCGCAACATCGAGCGCCTGCTCGGCCGCCGCGCCGTGATGCCGTTCCGGGTGCTCTTCTCGCTCGTCGTGTTCGTGGGTTGCACGGTGCAGCTCGGCGTCGTCTGGGCGTTCTCCGACGTGATGAACGGCCTGATGGCGATCCCCAACCTGATCGGTCTGCTGATCCTCTCCGGGCTCATCGCACGGGAGACGAAGAAGTACCTCGACAACGATCCGAAGCTGCGAGCGACGAAGGACGAGGTCGACGCCTTCATGGCCGGCGACAAGGACTTCGAAGAGTGGAAGACACAGGCGATCCCAGTGGTCGGCGACAGGAAGTGACGTTCGCGGCGGCGGGCGGCGGGCGCAGGTCCGTCCCCGCCGCCGCACCGTAATCTGGTCTCATGCGTCAGAATCCCAGCTTCGCCATGACCGATGTCGCAGAGCTGCGCAGGGTGATCGCACAGAACCCGTGGGCGACGGCCATCGCGATCGGTGACGACGGCCTGGTCGCCTCGCACTATCCGGTGCTTCTGGATCCGGACCGCGAGGACCTCACGGTCGTCGGGCATGTCGGCAAACCCGACGATCAGGTGCTCCATCTGGGTGAGCGTGAGCTCCTACTCGTCTTCCAAGGTCCGCACGGCTACATCTCGCCCGGCTGGTACGGCGACGTGCGTGCGGTGCCGACGTGGAACTACACTGCCGTTCACCTGGCGGGCATCCCCGAGATCGTCGATCCGCAGGAGAACCTGAAGATCCTCGACGACCTGGTCGCACGGTTCGAAGGCAGGCTGGAGCAACCGCGCCTGATGTGGGAGCCCCCGAACACCGAGGAGTTCGTGCATGCTCTCGAGGCCGGCACCGTCGGCTTCCGGCTCACACCCACGCGCGTCTCGGCGAAGCGCAAGCTGAGCCAGAACAAGCCCGACAGCATCGTCGAGACGGTGATCGCCGAGCTGGATGGCGACGGCGTGTACGCGAACCCCGCACTCGCCTCCGAGATGCGCCGGGCGCACGAGGCACGTCTGGCGCATCGGGCATGAGCGGCGATCTCCTGGTGCGGTCCGCGCGGATCGCCGGGCCGGGCAGAGAGCTCCTGCCCACCGATGAGCCCGTCGACATCCTGATCCGGTCCGGCGTGATCGCCGACATCGCACCCGCCGGGATCCTGAAGGTGACTGCCGACGTGCTCGACGCCCAAGGCACCTGGGTGGTTCCCGGCCTCTGGGATCACCATGTGCACACCGTGCAGTGGGCGCTGGATGCGCAGCGCCTGCCGCTCGGGGAAGCATCCAGCGCAGCGGAGGCCGCTCGCCTGATCTCCGGGGCGTCCCCGCTGCCCGACGACAGGGTGGTGGGAACCGGCTTCAGAGACGGGCTCTGGCCCGACCGGCCCACGCGCGCGCTGCTCGATGCGGCATCCGGAGAGCGGCCCACGTACCTGATCAACGCCGATGTGCACAGCGTCTGGCTCAATTCCGCGGCGCTGCGGCGAGAGGGCTTCGACGGCTTCGACGACGACGGGCTGCTGCGTGAAGAGGACGCGTTCGAGATCTCGCGTCGCCTCAACGCCGCCGACGACGCCGTGGTGGATGCCGCGGTGGATGCCGCCGGCGCGCGCGCCGCGGCGCGCGGGATCACCGGACTGGTCGACTTCGACATGGCGTGGAACGCGGACGCGTGGCGCCGCCGCGTCGCCCGCGGCTTCGACTCTCACCGCGTCGAGTTCGCGTTCTATCGCGCGGATCTGCAGCGCGCGATCCGGGAAGGCCTGCGCAGCGGCGACGAACTCGGCGAGACGAACGGGCTGGTCAGGGTCGGCGCCCTGAAGCTGATCACCGACGGGTCGCTGGGGACTCGAACGGCCGCCTGCTCGCACGCTTACGCAGACGACCCGCAGAACTTCGGCGTCCTCACCATCGAACCGGACGAGCTGCGCGATCTGCTCATGATCGCAGCCGGATCCGGCCTCGATGTCGCGGTGCATGCGATCGGCGATCGTGCCGTGTCGCACGCGCTGGACGCCTTCACGTATACACAGGCCAGGGGAACGATCGAGCACGCTCAACTGGTGCGGCATGCCGACCTCATGCGCTTCGCCCGTTTGGGCGTCGTCGCCAGCGTCCAGCCTGAGCACGCCGTGGACGACCGTGACATGGCAGCGGACCTGTGGCGGGATCAGCAGGCGATCGGGCATCCGCTCGCCACGCTGCTGGCAGCCGGGATCCCGGTGCGTTTCGGTTCCGACGCACCGGTCGCACCTCTCGACCCGTGGCTGACCATCTCTGCCGCCGTGCACCGCACGCACGATGATCGCGACGCCTGGCACCCCGAGGAGCGGGTGTCGCCCGAGACCGCGCTGCGTGCGAGCAGCCGGCACGGCGACGCGACGATCGCGCTCGGCACGACAGCGGATCTTGCGCTGTGCGGTATGGACCCGCTGACCGCCGACCGCGAGGAACTGCGATCGATGCCCGTCGTGGCCACGATTCTGGGTGGCAGAGTCACACATCGCGGATGAACGCGGACGGGCGCCGGAGCAGATGCTCCGACGCCCGTCCTGCGGTGTTCGCTCAGGCGGCGATGTGCGAGACCAGGAACCAGCGGTCCTTCTCAAGACCGCGCATGATCTCGATCGCGACGTCCTGGCTGGTCAGGTCGACCTCGTCGAGACCGTCGATCGCGGCCTTCACGTCCACCAGGATGGCGTCGATGTCGCTGATCACCGCGCGCACCAGGTCGTCTGACTGCGTGAAGCCGGCGGGGACGGCGGTCTTCCCGGCCTTCTCCGCGACGGTGCCGATGCGTGCGTCGATCGGCAGGCCGAGGGCGACGATACGCTCCGCAGCGGTGTCGGCGAAGTCCCCGGCGTGCGCCACGATCGTGTCGAGCAGCTCGTGCACGCCGATGAAGTTGGCGCCGCGCACGTGCCAGTGCGCCTGCTTGCCGTTGACCGTGAGCGCCTCGAGGCCCAGAACGACGGGGGAGAGGAACTGCGCGGCGGCCGCGGCCACGGTCGGGTCGACGGCGGTGGTGGGGACGGTCTGTGCCTTGCTCATGGGGTCCTCCTGAGGATCTGCGGGCTCGTGTGACACCAACGCTACTCAGTGAGGAGTATTCCGCAAGCAAGCGAAGGCAACGCTTACTGCCGCGTGATTCCGCGGTTCTGAGGGTAGTCTCGCCTACATGAGCATCGCCGAGACAGCATCCGTCCTCGCCTTGGCGGACAGGCGTCCGCAGATCGCTCCCGACGCCTTCGTCGCAGATGGCGCGCGCATCGTCGGCGCCGTCGCGCTCGGTGCCGGGGCGAGCGTCTGGTACAACGCGGTGCTGCGCGCCGACTCCGCACCGATCACGATCGGCGAGGGCAGCAACGTCCAGGACAACGTCTCCGTGCATGTCGACAGCGGCCACGCCGTCGAGATCGGCAGAGACGTCTCAATCGGCCACAATGCGGTCGTGCACGGGTGCACGATCGGCGACGGAACGCTGATCGGCATGGGCGCCGTGGTTCTCAGCGGCGCCGTGATCGGCAGCGGATGCCTCGTGGCAGGGGGAGCTGTGGTCCTCGGCGGCACGGACGTGCCGGACGGGTCCCTGGTCGCCGGGGTGCCGGCCAAAGTGCGCAGACAGCTCACCGATGACGAACGTCAAAGCCTCATCGGCAACGCGGCCATCTACCTGGAGCACTCTGCGACACACGGCGCCGCCACACCGGTCTGAGGACTGCGTCGGCTTCGGTAGGCTAGTGCGCACGGGGCGGTGGCCAAGCTGGTCAAGGCAGTGGGCTCATAACCCAACGATCGCGGGTTCGAGTCCCGCCCGCCCCACCGAACCGCCGTCGACCATTCTGCGCCGTGCACGCGCTTTCAGCCCAGCCTGACGAGCAGGATGGACGCTGCAGCCAGCGCGAGTCCGATCGTCTGCACCCCCGTCGCGCGCTCGCGCAGCAGGGCGGCTCCGAGGGTGACGGTGACGGCCGGGTACAGAGAGGTCAGCACCACCGCGACAGTCAGGGATCCGGCCTGAGCGGAGACCTGGAAGAGCAACGTCGCGATGCCGGCGAACAGGCCGGCCGAGATCGCGGCGAGCGCCGTTCGTCCCCTCCGGGGAACCGGATGCACCCGACACGCGCGAGCGATCGCGATGATGAGCACCACCGACGCGAGCTGGCTGATGCCCAGAGGAGCGAGACCGGAGCCGGCCGGAATCTGACCGAGCGCCGCGAACTGCGTCCCGAAACCCGCTCCCGCGAGCAGCCCGATCGCGACGACCTTTCGATCCGACCTCCCGTTCGCCCGTGCGCCGCCGCCTGAGACCAGCCATCCGGCTGCGAGCGCAACGGCCACTCCGGCCGCCAGCGTGTGGCTGAGCTGTCGTCCGCCGATGATGTCGGTCATGACAGGCAGCGTCGTGGAAGCGACTGCGGCGAGAGGCGCGACGGTCATCACACGGCCCGTGGCCAGCCCGTGATAGATGAGGACGTTGCCAGCCCCTGCGCCGATGCCGGCCAGCACCGCCCAGCCGACGTCGGCTGCAGGCGTCACCGTCCACGTGGCCACAACGAAAGGCAGGGTCGCCGCGGTCGCCGCGGCCTGGCCTGTCGCAGCGACGGCCCACACCTTCTCCACTCGACTCGTCACCCCGCCGATGAAATCGGATGCTCCGTAAGCCACGGCGGCGCCCAAGGCCCACAGCATCGGCGCATCCAGCGGTACTGCGTTCACCGGCCTACGGACGCGTCGTGCACGTGACGGGTGATCAGCTCGGTGACGCGATGCCAGACCCGCGGTGGGATCTCATGTCCGACCCCTGCCAGTCGTTCCAATCGCGCTCCGGGAATCTCGCGCTCCAGGGCGGCGGCGTTCCCGACCGGGAACATCGGATCCTTCGTGCCGTGCAGGATCAGGCTCGGTGCGGATATCGCACCGAGGCGATGGCGCCAGCGCGGCCCCTGGTCCGCCATAGGGTGATTCGCGATGGCGGATCTCACCTGGTGGGCCCGTCGTACGCAGTCCTCCGCGATCCTCAGCGCATGGCGCTCGTCGAACTCATCGCCTGCGATGGAGCGCTCACCGTCGACGAGAAAGCGGATCACCGCATCCGCGTCCGCCCAGTCGGGCTCCGCCGGCGCTGCGCTCCACGCTTCGAGCAGGTCGGACGAGACCTCAGGGAGGTCGGGGTCGGCCGGGCCGTGACCCGTCGCCCGCGTGGAAAGCAGAGCCAGTGAGCGCACCCGGGCGGCGTGGTCGAGCGCCGCGAGCTGCGCGATCCACCCGCCCTGTGAGAAGCCGACCCAGTGAGCGGAGTCGAGGTCGAGAAGATCGAGCAGTCCGACGGAGTCCGAGACGAGATCCGGGAGCGAATAGGACGGCCGGCCGGGAGGGTCGTACGACGACCGCCCCGTGTCGCGCTGGTCGAACCTGATGACGAGAAGCCCCTGATCTGCGAGTCCCCTGCACAACGTGGCCGGCCACCAGTCCATCGAACAAGAGGTGCCTGCCACGAGAAGCACCGGTTCGCCGCCGCGATCTCCGAAGGTCTCGACGCACAGTTCCGCCGCGCCGACCTGAACGATGCGTTCCATCTCAACTCCCCGATGCTGTGCGTGCGTGAATCGGCCAGGACTTCTCGAGATACCGCAGGAGCGCCGGGTACACGATGAAGTGGCGAAACGGCCTGATGGCAGCCATGTAGGCGCGCCCGAGCGGTCCGCGAGGCTTCACGAGCACTGCCATCCGCCCTTCGTAGACGTCCTCGCCCAGGGAGACCCAGGACAGATGCATCACGCCGTGCATGGTGGCGTTCGAGATCTCGGCGGCGAATTCATCGTGGAGGAGGTACAGCGCGTTCATCGGCACCGACGAGAACCGAATCCCATCCGCGGTCGCCCTCAGCTCCTCGTCGACGCGCTCTGCCAGGGTCAGCTGCCGATCGGTGCCAGGGACGGAGTATCGTTCGTGGACCCCGGCGTTGTCGGTGATCGCACCGAGTCCGAGCAGGCGTCCGAGCAGATCGCGTAGCCGCCACAGGAGTCGCGCCGCCGCCGAGTCCAGGAAGTCGATCCTCCCGTGCTCGTCCTCCGCGTCGTGCGAGGTCATCAAGTCCACGAGGCATCCGAAATCCTGTGCGCGACCGCCGACCGGCAGCGCCCATACGTCTTCCACCACGAAATCGGGGACGATGCGGTGGATGTGCCAATCCCGGGTGAGGTGCTCGGCGGCCGGCAGTCTCATGCCGGCACCCCCGCTCCCACCGTGCCGGACCGTCGCAGGGCACGCGCCTGAACAATCGCCAGCGCAGAAACGACCAGCGCCTGCACGACCGCCCAGGTGGTTCCCCAGCCGGTCAGGCCGAACGGGTCGGCAAGGGCGACGAAGAGCGAGCCGCCGGCCCAGGTCACGTTGACCGCCACAAGCAGTTCGGGCAGACCGCGCAAGCGCTGTGAGGACGCCCCGACGATCACAAGGCCGACCGTGACGATCCCCAGCACGATTCCCGCCACGATGTACAGCTGCGCGGAGGAGCCGAGCACATCGGGCAGCACGCGGTGCAGACTCAGATAGACGACGGCGTTCACGCCGGTGACCACGGCATCCACGACGAACCAGAAGCGATAGCGGGCCAGGGATGCGCGTGCCATTCTCACTCCGCCCGTCCTCTGGTCTCTTCGAGCGCCGCGGCCGAGAACTGCTCGGAATAGCCGTCGCCGGGCGGTATCGGCGTGATGACGTCGATCAGAACCCCGTCGGGCCCGGCGAAGATCGCGTGACGCTGACCGAACTCCTCCGAGCGCAGCGGCAGTACCGGGTCGAGCCCTTCGGCGACGAGACGTTTGTGCACCGAGTCGACGTCGGGCACCTCGATGTTGAGGAGGATCCCGCCTGCCTGCCTGCCGCGGAAGAGGGCGGGGATCGTGGGATGGTCGGCGTGCAGGATCGCGAGTTCCCACGACGCGAGCCTGAGACTCACGTACCAGTCGGATTCGAACGAGGTGACGAAACCGAAGTGGTGCCGGTAGAAGTCCGTGGTGGCGGCGACATCGGTGGTCGCGAGCACCGGATAGACGCTGGTGACGTTCATGACAGTACCTCTCTGTTCGCTTAGGAGGGTCCGATGCCATAGACGGTAGGCGTCAGCGCGGCATTCGGACAGGTGCCGAAGGTCACGTCCGAGGAACTCGCCGTCGATCCGGCGCGCATCGGGAACATGACCGGCGGCACATGCGCGCGGTCGTGACACGCGCCTAGCGTCGATCGCGCAGATGGGCGACGGCCGGCGATCGGTCGGCGATACGAGGACGGAGAGGCCGTGACCGATGTGATCGACGTGGTGGGACTCACGAAGCGGTACGGATCCGTTGCAGCGGTGGATGATCTGTCGTTCACGGTCGCCGCCGGGAGCGTCTTCGCGTTCCTGGGGACGAACGGTGCGGGCAAGTCGACGACGATCGGATGCCTCACCACGACGACCCCGTTCGACCACGGCACTGTGCTCGTGGCGGGCGAGGATGTAGCAAGGTTCCCGCGTTCGGTACGACGGCGGATCGGTGTCGTGTTCCAGGAATCGATGATGGATGCCGCCTTGACCGTGCGGGAGAATCTGCTCACCCGTGCACGGCTCTACGGGATGGACGCATCGACGAGCGCCTCCCGCATCGACGAGCTTTCGGACCTCATCGACCTCCCGGCGTTCGTCGATCGTCGATACGGCCGCCTGTCCGGCGGGCAGCGTCGCCGGGCCGACATCGCCCGCGCGCTCGTGCATGAACCTTCGCTGCTCTTCCTGGACGAACCGACGGCCGGACTCGATCCGGCCAGCCGCGCCGCCGTCTGGTCAACGATCCGCCTCCTTCGCGAACGTCGAGGCCTCACCGTGTTCCTCACGACGCACTACATGGAGGAGACCGAGGAGGCGGACGAGATCTGCATCATCGACGCTGGCAGGACCATCGCCAGAGGAAGCCCTCGCCGGCTTCGAGAAGCGCACAGCCGCAGCACCCTGACCATCACCACAGGGGACGCTGAGCGGCTGGTGTCGATCCTCCGGCGAGGGGGAGGGGAAGCCACGGCGACAGGCGGAGCCGTGACGGTCCGCATCGACAGCGCAGCGCAGGCGATGGCCGTTCTCGCCACGCACCGAGAGGCCATCGTGGACTTCGAGTTCCGGCACGGGCGCATGGACGATGTGTTCCTCGCGCTGACCGACCGGCGCGGGCTCGAGGTGCAACCGTGAAGGCCGTGGGCGCGCTCATCGGTCGCAACCTCCGGTTGTTCTTCCGCGATCGGATGACGGTGTTCTTCTCGTTGATGGCGGCGATGCTCCTGTTCGTGCTCTACACACTGTTCCTCGGGCAGCTGCAGACCTCCGATCTGCAAGAGTCCTTCCCATCGGCGCCGCACCGGGAGATCAGGGCGTTCGTGGACTCGTGGATGTTCGCGGGCGTCGTCAGCATGGCCTCGATCACAACCGGTCTCGGCGCACTCGGGGTGTTCGTCGAGGATGCCTCAACCGGCCGGTTCCGCGATCTGCTGGTCTCTCCGATCCGTCCGGGACAGCTCGTCCTCGGCTACTTCGGCGCCGCGCTCATCATCGCTGTGACGATCACACTCGGCGTGCTGACGGTGAGCCTCACGTATCTCCGTCTTGCGGACGGCGTCGCTCTGCCGGTCGGCGCCGTGGCGAGGGCGGTGGGGGTCATGGTCGTCACGGCGGCGGCGTTCGCCGCGGTGTCGGCGTTCGTCACGTCGTTCGTCACCACCCCGGGGGCGTACTCGGCCCTGTGCACGATCGTCGGAACCACCCTCGGATTCCTCGCCGGCGCGTACGTCCCCGTCGGGTCCTTTCCGGCGAGCGCGCAGGCGGTGATCGGCGGGCTGCCGTTCGCACAGGCGTCGATGCTCATGCGGCGGGAGTTCGCCGGGGAGGGGCTCGATGCCATCGCGGCTGCCGACCCTGGAGCGCGCGACCAGCTCCGCGCGTACTTCGGCCTCGACCTCTCAGTGGGGGACTTGCCGGTCGCCGCACCGTTCGTGATGGCGTCGCTCATCGGCACGACGGTCCTGTTCGCCTGGCTCGGTGCCATCCGCATCCGGCGGCGCGTCACCCGCATCGGAGCGGCTCGACGGTCGGCCGCGGTCGCCAGGACGTGATGAGAGTCGGCTCGTCCATGATGCGCGCATCGGTACGCCTTCGCGTCAGGACCCAGGGGACGCCGGTTCGCTCCGCGGGAGCGTGCCGGTGACCGTCATGCCCTTGCCGACCACACTCGACAGCTCGAGGCGACCGCCGAGTGCTTCGAAACGCTCCCGCATCCCGGTCAGCCCGTGTCCGGGCACGATGTCGTCGACGCCCCTGCCTTGGTCCGAGATCGTCAGGAGGACGTCGCCTCCACGCATCTCGACCACGACTCTGGCGCGCTCTGCGCCGGAGTGCCGCAGGACGTTGGTGATCCCCTCCTGCACACTGCGGAGGATGACGATCACGCGATCGCCGTCCACAGCGATGTCGCGGTCGACGTGGACCGCGACGTCCAGCCCCGGGATGTCCGCTGTCAGCGCCCGCAGTGCGGGCTCCAGAGAGGGAGTCTCGCCGCGCATCGTCCCCACCGCTGCCCGGATGGAGCCGAGCAGGTCCTTGGCGATCGTCTTCGCCCGCTGCAGGTGCTGCCGGGCCGCACCGTCCGCCGTCAGGTGTCCTGCGACTTCCAGCTCCAGCGAGAGCGCGGTGAGGTCGTGGCCGGCGAGATCGTGCAGGTCACGTGCGATCCGCAGCCGCTCGGCTTCACGAGTCGTCAGTTCCAGCAGCGCCGAGGTTGCGCGCAGCTCGGCGTGTGCGACAGCCAGATCCTGGCGCGCCTTCGCCTCGCTGCGCACCGCGAAGACGACCAGCGCGCCGAACACCTGGAAGTTCCCGAACCCGACGATCGCGAGGACGAGCTCCGCGACAGACCGGCCACCCGTGACGGCGATCCCCAGCGTGAGCAGGATCTGAGCGGCGATGAGCAGTGCCACCGCTCTCGGCGGCCAGAAGAAGGCGGCCATCGCCGCCGTCATCACGAACAGGGTCAGCATCCACGTCTGGTCGGGAAGGAGGAGGACGAGAAGCGCGGCCAGCCCGATGAGCACGCCGAGCGGCAGATGAGGCGACCGCACCCTCGGCCACGGCAGCCAGCCATGGATCGCGATCAGCGTGACCACGAACAGTGCATAGGCCACCCACCACAGCCCCAGTCGAAAGGCGTTCCCCGGTGCATCGATCATGCTCTCCAAGACCACCACCACGCCGATCGCCGCGGCGCACACGACACTGGTCAGCACGATCCATCCGGCCGTTTCGCGGGCGGCCCGGTCGGTCGCCATCAAGAGGTCCTCTCTTCGTCCGCGCCGCCGTCCGGAGCGAGAATGCCGTCCGCGAGGGCCCGCAGCACTGCCTTCGTGCGATCGGTGACCCCGAGCTTCAGCAGCACGCTGGACATGTGATTCTTCACCGTGCCCTCTGCGAGAAAGAGTCCTCGGGCTATCTGCGCATTCGACCACCCGCTCGCCGCCAGGCGCAGCACGTCCAGTTCGCGGTCACTGAGTTGCGAGGCGTCGCGTCGAGGCTCGAACGGCAGCGGTGAGCGCGCGACCGCGCGCAGGAGTCGCTCGGAGAGCGCCGGCTGCAGCAGGGTGCCGCCGCTCGCCAGAGTGCGCACCCCTCCGATCAACTGGTCCAACGTCACATCCTTGAGCATGTAGCCCTTGGCGCCTGCCTGCATCGCGGCGTAGACCAGCTCATCGTCATCGAAGGTGGTGAGCACCAGAACCGGAACCTCGAAGCCCCGCTCCCGCATCGTCTGCAATGTGGCGATCCCGTCGCGTCTCGGCATCCGAAGGTCCAGCAGGACGACGTCCACCTGCTCGCGCGCCAGAACGTGCAGCGCTTCGTCGCCGTCGGCGCAATCCCCGACGACGTCAACTTCGCTGCTGAGGGACAGCAAGCTCAGAAACCCTTGCCGCACGAGTGCCTGATCGTCGACGACAAGCACCCGAATCGGATCCGTCATCGTCGTCCCCGCGGAAGCCCCGTGACCGCTGCCATAGCCGAAGCTTACGTAAGACCGCCGGATCTCGGGATGTGCCGAAGGTCACGCTCAGACGTCAGTGCGGAACCCTGACGTCTTGTGCGCCCCGTCGCAGAAGGGCTTGATGGTGGACAGGCCGCAGCGACACAGTGCGACCGTGCGCCGGCGACGCTCGATCGGCGTCCCGTCGGGGGAGCGCAGATCGACCTCACCCCTCACGAGGAGCGGGCCGTCGGGGCACGCGGTGATCGACACGGGTTCGTGCTCTGTGCTCATCGTTCTCCTCATCGCCGTCGCGCCGATTCTGCCGCGCCCATCGGGTTGGATGCAGGGACTTGACTCGCCCACGACAGGCCGGTACTGGCGGGAGGCCACTGGCAGTTGCGGCGGGCCCGTGTCAAGCCCGGTGAACGCCCCGTGCGGGCACTCTAGGGTGAGGTCACGCACTGACGAAGGAGACCTCGCATGACCATCGGCCTCGCCTCGGAACCAGAACTCTCGACCCCCTTCGCCGCACGCGGACCGCTCAGCGCGGCGCTGCTGGAGGTGCTCACCGATCGCGATGCCGGAGGAGCCGATCGACTGCCGCAGCTGGCCGAGGAGGCCGCACTCGCCCAGGACCCGATTCGCGACGGCGATCTGCAGCTCTCACTTTTCCTGCTCTACTCCGTCGCGTACGGATCGATCCCCGACTTCGGCGCGCACTGGGAGTGGGACACATCGCTCATCGCCGCACGCGCCGCGTTGGAGCGAGCTTTCGAGGACGCCGTACGGGCCGCTGTCGAGCCGCCTGCGATCCCCGCGCCCACCAAGGAGGCCGTCGCAGCAGAGCTGTTCCGCATGACGGCTCCGGAGCCGGGTCCGAGCCTTTCGCGATTCGTCGGCAGGAAGGCGACGGTCGAGCAGGCACGGGAACTGCTCATCCAGCGCAGCATCTACACGCTCCGCGAAGCGGACGCGCATTCGTGGGCCATCCCGCGGCTCACCGGCCGGGCGAAGGTGGCACTGGTCGAGATCCAGTCGGATGAGTACGGCGGAGGACGCCCTGACCGCATGCACCAGACCATGTACGCCCGGTCGATGCGCGGGGCGGGGCTGGATGACTCCTACGGCGCGTATGTCGATGCCGTCCCTGCGATCACACTCGCATCATTCAACCTGATGACGATGTTCGGGATGAACCGCCGGCTGCGCGGGGCGGCGGTGGGCCATCTCGCGGCGTTCGAGATGACGTCGTCGCTGCCGTGTCGTGCGATCGCCGAGGGACTGCGCCGTGTCGGGTTCGGTGACGACGTGGCCGCTTACTACGACGAGCACGTGGAGGCGGACGCCGTGCATGAGCAGATCGCCGGGCGCGACCTCGCCGGCTCCCTGGCCGAGGACGAGCCCGGCCTGCTCGCCGACATCCTGTTCGGCGCCGCGGCCTGCCTCGCGATCGACGGGTGGGCCGGCGATCACATCCTCGACTGCTGGGAGCGGGGAGAGTCGTCGTTGCGGGCGGCAGCCTGAGCCGATCGCCGATGCGAGTCAGGACTACTGCGGCTCCCCGCCGTTCCTATCGGCTTCATCCTGGCCGGTGTCGGTCTGCGGGCCACCCACCACGCCGATCCCCACTGCCTGATGGTCGGGCTCGGGGTCGTGCGGGCGAGCGGCCGTGGGCTCCTCGCCCGGTTCCTTCTCGGTGCTCGGCTCCTCGAGCTCCGAGACGCCGGGCTGCTCGTCAGTCGGCTGCTCCGCACTCGGCTCATCCGTCGCGGGCGCTTCCTGTTCACCCTCCGGTGTCGCCATGCGGTCGGGGTCGTCTGTTCCGTCGCTCATGCCTCCACCGTCGCCCGTGCGGAATCGCGGCGGGAGGGGCTTGACTTCGGCCTCCGATAGCACCGCCTCGTCCGTGGCGGCAAGTCGTGTGCGTGAATGCGCGGCATGCGCGAGACTGTGCCGCATGGGGACCAAGGTGACGCGTGCGCGGCATAGGGCGGAGGCCGGCTCGATCATGCGGCGAGTGGTTCGCGGTTTCTTCCGCACCGCCTCGCCGGATGCCGCCGCAGGCCTCACCTTCTACGCGTTGCTCGCGATGGTGCCGACGGTGGTCGCCGCCTTCTCTCTGATCGCTCTGGTGGGTGAGCGGAAGGACGGCGTTCGTGCCGTGCTCGACGTGGCGCGGGACGTGCTGCCGCCCGACGTCGTGCGGGCGATCGGCGAACCCGTCGAGCAGCTGGCGTCGGCGGCGAACGCCGGCTGGTACCTGGTCATAGCGCTCGTGATCGCCCTGTGGTCGGTCGCGCGGTACGTGACCGCGCTCGGCCGGGCGATCAACCGCGTCTACGGCGTGCCGGAGGGTCGCGTGCTCTGGAAGGCCAAGCCCGTTCACCTGCTGGTCACCCTCGCCGTGTTCGTGCTGGTGTCACTCGCCGGCGGTGCCGCCGTCGCGAGCTGGCCCGTCGTGCAGGCAGTCGGCCGGGCGACCGGTGCGAGCGACGTGACGCTGCTCGTGTGGCGCATCGCCCGGTGGCCGGTGCTGGTGGCTGTGGTGGTCGTCGTGGTGGCGCTGCTGTACTACTTCGCGCCGAACATCGCGCATCCGCATTTCCGGCTGATCAGCCTCGGCGCCGTGATCGCCATCGCCCTGTTTGCCCTCGCATCGTTCGGATTCGGGTTCTATGTGAGCAACCTCGCCGACTACGACCGGATCTACGGTTCGTTCGCCGGCATCGTGATGCTGCTGCTCTGGCTGTGGATCGGCAACATGGCACTGCTGATCGGCGCGCTCTTCGACGCCGAGATCGAGCGCATCCGTGAGCTGCGCGACGGTGTGCCTGCGGAGCGGGATCTTCAGGTGCCGCTGCGAGACACCGAGCGCCTGCGCCGCAACGCGCGTGCCGACCTCGAAGAGGCACGAGCCGCACGCCGGTTCCGCCGATCGCGACGCTGAGAGGCGTTCACAGCCGCTCAGTGGGATAGCGGTCGCGGATGCTGTGCTGAAAGCAGCGGCCAAGGCTCGGCGCCCCCATCAGCGCCGCGTGCACGGACGGCGGCACGGCGTAGTAGCGGTAGACGTCGCCGCCGGTGAACTCGATCTCGAGCACGGCGTGGGCCGCGTCGTACCCCACCGACGTGATCGCCGCGGACGACACCGGTTCTCTTCTCACGATGCGCCCTCGGGGGTGTCTCCGACGAGTTCGGCGAGTGCGCGCGCGTCGTGCGGAGCGTGCCCCTTCGCGTCGTTGTCGAAGTACACGTAGACGTCCGCTGGGCGTTCCGCCTGGCGTGTCGACAGCCGTCTGCACAAGTCTGCCCACTCGCGCAGCTCGGCCACTGAGTACCCGCTCGTGTACAGCTCCGCGGAACCGTGCAGCCGGATGTACGCGAAGTCGGCCGTGTCCGCCTCGAGGCGGGGCCAGCGACCGGCGGTGTCGGCGATCGCGAGCGCGACCTTCTGGTCGCGAAGCAGTTCGGCCACATCGGGATGCTCGAAGCTCGCCGCCCGTGGTTCGAGAGCGTGCCGGATCGGCCGATCCTCATCGATCTGGAGCCACTCACGGCCGTCGAGACGCTCGTCGTGCTCCCGGGCGATCGCCTGCGCCTCGGCTGTCGTTCGGGGAAGCATCGACAGGAACTCCCTGAGGCGATCGGGATCGAACTCCTGCCGCTCCGGCAGCTGCCAGAGAACCGGCCCGAGCGAGTCCCCGAGGGCGAGCACGCCCGAGGCGAAGAAGTTGGCCAGTGCCGTGCGTGCGTTTCGCAATCGCAGCATATGCGTGATGTAGCGGGAGCCTTTGACTGCGAAGGTGAAGCCGTCGGGCACGTTCGCCCGCCACTTCCGATAGCTGTCAGGATGCTGCAGCGAATAGAAGCTGCCGTTCAGCTCGACCGTCGAGAAGCTCTCGCCGATGTACTCGAGCTCACGACGCTGAGGAAGGCCACGCGGATAGAAGTCACCCCGCCAGGAGACGTACCGCCAGCCGGATGTCCCCACCCGGATCCGTCCGGGAGCGGAGGGGCCGCGCACAGCATCCATCGTGCTCCCTTCCATCGAACAGGAACGCTACGGGATGACCCCTCCGTGAGCATCGGGGTTGACGGGAGCAGCCTTCGACCGCAAACGCCCCGCGGGCCCTTACGCGGACGGTGTGCGGACCCGCAACCCCCTTCCGCCCTGGGCGGCCGCGAAGAGATCCTGGAGGCCAGCGTCGAGAAGGGAGCCACCATGACCGGCCGATCGGACGATCTCTCGCAGGCAGCCGAAGGCGACCGCCTGGAGCAGGCGCGCGAGCCGTGGGAGGAAACCCACGACCCCGAGCGAACGACGCGCTCGCCCGACGTCGAGGGCGTCGAGGCGAATCCAGCGGACGTCGCCGAGCAGACCATCGAGGTGCCGGACGACGACGAGGAAGAGCGCTCCGCGGGCTGAACCTGGTGGTCCCGGCGGCCCGGTCGGGTCAGCGGACGCGCCGGTCGTGCGCCAGGTCGAAGAGCCGCTCGAGCACCGGTCCGGATCGCAGCCCGTTGTGCTCATGCTCGCTCGTGACCCAGAGTTTCACCTCCGGCAGCAGCTGTGCGGTCTCGAGCGAGAACTCCACAGGCACATACACGTCGTTGACGTAGACGGCGGCCGCACCTCTGGCGCCCGACTGCCGCAGTGCCTGTGCGTCGTAGATCGACGGCCACTCGTGTTCGGCGAGCGCCAGCGCGACGCCGCGCCAGGGACGGAACGCAGGAACCGTCTCGGTCCACTCCCGACGGACGTGCTCGCCGGTGAAGAGCGAGGCGTCGTCTGCGAAGTCATCCGGCTGCACACGCTCGGCGGCCCAGCGCGTGGCGCTGCCCGAGGCGTAGCTGGACTCATGGAACACGAAGTAGAGCGGATTACGGCCGTCGAAGGGCATCGCACCGGCGAGGTCATAGCGAAAGGCGTTGGATGCCGGGTCGTGCTCCAGCAGCGACCACACGGTCTGCCAGCCGTCATTCGTGCCCAGCGCGGAGCCGATCGAGCGCATCCGCGAAGGGGAGACGACTTCGCCGTCCGGCAGGACGATCTTGCCCGAAGCGGCGAGGTCCACGAGCCGGCGCATCCGGTCGCGGTGCTCGGGGAACCGGCGGTAGTACCGCTCCGACGCCTCGCGCATCTTGTCGTAGCACAGTGCGTACACCTCGTCGGGGGAGCGGTCGATCGTGCTGAGCCCGCCCGTGATGTACACCCGATCGAGGGACGATGCCGCCGTCGAGAGGTACGCGAGTGTCGTGAAGCCGCCGAACGACTGGCCGAGCACGCTCCAGTGCTCGGCCCCCAGATGCTGGCGGAACGCTTCACAGTCCTGCACGATCGCATCGGCGCGCAGGTGGGTCAGCAGCTCTGCGACGGCATCGTCTCCGCGCTCCAGGTCGCGATCGCCCACGGGCGTGGAACGACCTGTGCCGCGTTGATCGAGCAGCACCACGCGGTGGCTGGTGAGCGCCGCGTCAAGCCAGGCGGGGCCGGCGGGCGAGTGGAACGCGCGCGGCGCCTCGTGCCCCGGCCCTCCCTGGAGGAAGACGAGGTACGGCAGATCCTCGCCGCCGTCGCGGCTCACGACTGCGGCGAACACATCGATCGTCCGGCTGTCCTGGGGGTTCCCCCAGACCAGCGGGAGGCTGAGCGTGTGCTCCTCGATCGTGAGATCGAGCATGCGGCGTCTGCGCGTCGGAGCGGTCATCACATCACGTTCCCTATGTATGAGTATTTGACGAACACCTCGGCGGCGATGCCGGACTCCTCCAGCACCCCCTGCAGGGCCGTCATCATGTAGTTGGAATCCCAGCCCATGTAGAGGTGGGCGCCGTCGGCGAGAGTGTCCCAGTGCCCCTTCCAGGCCATCTCGTCATAGATCGGCCCCCCATGCCTGGCGCTGTAGGAGAGAGCGGAGGGCCGGTCATCGGTCCAGGCGCGGCGGAAGATCCGGTTGAACAGCGCCCTGACGTCCTTCACCTCCCAGTGCTCGCCGCGGTATTCGACGTAGTCGAACTCGCGGTCCCAGCCTGCGGGCCAGCCGCGTCGCCGCACGGCGTCCAGCACTGGAGTGAGACCATCGTCGTCGATCTCGGGAAGGGCTGGGCGCGCCCACACCCGGACGAAGTCCGCCGTCAGCCGTGTGGTGCGCGCAGTGATCGCCGCCGTGTTCCACATGCCCTCGTCGGCGAGCGCCCGGGTGGCGGCGACGGCGCTGCGTGCGTAGGCGTCGCGCTGCTTGTCAGGGAAGGCGGCGCCGAACACGCGCTCGCTCAGCCCGGGCTCCAGCAGCGTGAGGTTGCCGAGTGTCGGTGCGAGCGCGCGGTGACTGTTCTGCTCGTCCTCGCTGAACTCGCTCCATCGCCGGTCACCGTCGCCCGACCAGTCGTCGGCTGGCACCGCGGGCACGATGCTCTCCACATCGTAGGCGGACGGGTCGTCGACGCCCTCGATCCGACCGAGCACGTACGCCGCGTGCGGCAGTTCGCCGTACTTCAGCACGGCGCTGACCCGCTCGTCCGACGGCGTGATGCGCGCGATCGCGCGCTCCAATTCCTCGCGACTCTCTGATCGCGCACGACAGAGACGAGCTATCAGTCGGTCGGCGGGCAGCCCGACCACAGCACGCCGCAGGAACATCGCCTGCACCCACTCCAGCGTCTCGATGAGCTCGTCCTGCCCGATCGCGCCGCGGCGGTAGTCCCCATAGGCGCTCATCACCAGGGGATACGTCGCACGGCCGAAGGTGTTCACGTGCTCCAGCTGCTTGCGAATGGTCGCATCCTGCTCCCGGCTGGGATCCAGCAGGATCCCGTAGATCTCGGCATACTCCCGCCACACCGCGGCATCCGAGCGCAGATGCTCCAGATCCAGGCGCGGGAAGCGGTCGCGGAAGGCCGCGTACACGCCGTGCTCGCCCGCCGGCGCGACCTCTCGGCCGGTCTTCATCACGAGGTAGTGGCGCCAGAACGCGCCGATCGCCTCGCCGGTGTGCCGCTCGATCGGAAGCCAGAACTCCTCTTCGACGGCGAGCTGCTCGGCGTGCGACAGCCCCATCAGGACGTAGTTGTGGATCAACTCGTGGTCGCGCAGGGGCTCGCCGGTGGAGTTGAGGCTCTCGAAGATCTGCTGGGCGTTCGCTTCGGCGCCGAGGGTGATCGACACGTGTTCGAGTCGCTGCAGCCCCCTCCAGATGCGTGGAGCCTCTTCGGCGTGGACCTGGCTGCGGAAGAAGGCGTAGTTGTCGTCGAATCGCGACTCGCGGTCGGCGTCCTGACGCCGGTCGAGGACGACCGACTCGTACAGCTCGGCCCACGCGTGATGGGGCCGCAGCTTGGTGCGCTCGGTGTCATCCGCTCGCACGAGCACGCGCTCGAGCTCTGCCGCCATGGCCGGATCGGTGTCGCGCACCGCATGGTGAAGCGCGGCGATCAGCAGCATGATCGTCGTGATCCTCTGCTGCCCGTCGATCAGGATGAGATCCCCGCCTGCGACCTCTGCGGCGGAGAGGATCGACCCGATGAAGTGCCGATGCGCTTCGGGTTCATCCGCGACTGCTCGCACATCCGAGAGCAGCTTCTCGCAGCCCCCGATGTCCCAGCGGTACTGGCGCTGGTACACCGGGACGACGATGTTCGTCGAGGGAGCGGAAAGCCATTCGACGGTGCCGGTTGCGGTCGCTTCGACATTGGTCGCCGTTGCCATCACTGCGTGATTCCTCCGTGCGGCGGGAAGACGAGAGCCGCCGGACCGAGTCTAGCCGGGCACGGATTTCGCACGGCGGTGGCTCGCGGGACCGCTCAGGGGTGCGAGGTAGGCTTGCCTAAGTAGGGCCTGTTAAAACGTGCTGGCCCCCTACGAAAGGACATGACTCAGATCATGGGATACATCAAGTCCGCTGCCCTCGAGGAAAAGGGTTTCGTCATCCTCGACAGCTACCAGGAAGAGATCGACCCCAAGGAGTGGCTCGACATCGAGTATGTCGACTGGAAGTCCTCGGGTGACACGCGCTTCGCGCCGCTGGCCTCTGCCAAGGGCGAGATCGAGTGCAACGGCTTCTGGAACCACAAGCCGCCGCGCACCGACAAGGACGGCGTGTGGATCGACTCGCAGACCGCCATCGCGCCGACTCTCACTCGTCGCGCGCAGGAGCCGGGCGCCAACGTGGGCCGCTGCCGCATCATCGAGCTGCAGCCCACCCCGTACGGCGAGTGTCTGTACAACCTCCATCAGGACGACAACAACCGCCTGAACCCGGACGGCACCGGCTGGGTCGTGCGCGGGTTCTTCAACCTCACCGACGACAAGGACAGCTACTTCGTGCTGCGTGAGAACCGCACGGATCCCAGCATCGAGTACCGCATCGCGCTTCCCGCCGGCGCGCAGTTGATCGTCGACACGCAGCGGCTGTGGCACGCGACCACCCACAACGGCACCGAGCCCCGGTACTGCCTCATCACGTCGTGGGAGTCGGGCCCCGAGCTCGACGCGTACATCGAGAAGTACCACGGCACCGATCAGCACACGCAGGTCGAGGTGCCGCAGGACGTCCTCGAGAACGGCTACGCCGAGCAGGCGCGCAAGGATGCGGCTCGCGCCGCGTACTACGCAGCGAAGGGCCAGCAGGTCAAGCAGGCCATGAGCGAGGCCTGATACTCCATCCTGACATCGGCCCCCGGTCCTCGGATCGGGGGCCGATGTCGTCGGTGGAATCACATGCTTGTGATTCCACCGGATCTGGGCGATAATCGCCGTATAACCGCATAGTTCGCCGCATCTTCGGATCAGGTCGTAGGGGAAGACGTACCTGATGAAACGGAGAGATCATGGCGACGGGATACGCACGCGGAGTGGTATTCATCCACTCGGCGCCACGCGCGCTCTGCCCGCACCTCGAATGGGCGGTGGGACGCGCTATCGGTCGTGCCGTCAGTTTCGACTGGACCGACCAGCCTGTACAACAGGGCACACGACGCGCGGAGTTCTACTGGGACGGTCCGGTGGGCACCGGCGCTGCGCTGGCGACGGCCATCCGCGGGTGGGAGCATCTGCGCTTCGAGGTCTCTGAGGACCCCACGCCGCGCAGCGATGGCGGTCGATGGCTTCACACGCCCGGGCTGGGGATCCACTACGCCCAGACGGATGCGGCCGGAAACATCGTGATCGGCGAGGACCGCATCCGCTACGCCATGGAGATCGCCGCGGGCAGCGCGGTCGAACTGCAGCGCGAGCTGGACGTCGCCCTCGGCTCGGCGTGGGACGAGGAGCTGGAGCCCTTCCGCCACGCCGGCGATGACGCGCACGTCGTCTGGCTGCACAAGGTGGGATGAGCGACTGCCGCCGAAGGTGGCGCGACGCACACACGAGATCTGCGGAGGAGGCGCGAGTACCGGGAGCCGGTGACCAGCTCCCGGGTTCCGGGAAACCGAATCCTCCGCACATGACCGAAGCCCCCTGCCGGGGAAGCAGGGGGCTTCGTTGTGCAGGCTCAGATCACGGCCGCCCTGACAAGTGCCCTGGAGTCCGGCTCGGTGCCGCCGCGCAGGTCCTCCCACGCCAGACGCAGCCGCCGCATCGCCTCGGCTGTACGGTCCGGTGGCATCGTGATCGGGATCCGCACCCGTCGCTCCAGTACGCCGCCGGTGGCGAAACGCGGACCGGGAGGCAGCACGAGTCCATGCTCGCGCGCGGCGAGCGACAGACGGGTCGACATCGGGGCGCCGAGGTCGATCCACGCGGAGAGGCCGCCGGGAGTCGGAGCCATCCGCAGTCCGTCGAAACCGGTCAACGCGCCGGCCACCGCTTCGCGTCCCGCGCGCAGACGCTGAGCGACGTGGGCGGTGAGAACCGGCATGTCGGCAAGCAGCTCGACCGCGATGCACTGCTCCAGCAGCGCCGTGCCGAGCTCGAACGAGGGCCGCACCGCGAGCAGTCTGGCGATCAACGCACGATCCGCGCGGATCCAGCCGAGGCGCATGCCGCCCCAGGCGATCTTCGACATGGAGCCGATCGTGAGGACGTGCGGACCGTGCGCAGCCATGGGTGTCGGAGACCATCCGCGGTCGATGTCCAGCTCGGCCGTCGTCTCATCGACGATGAGGTGGGTCCCCGCGCTGCGGGCCGTGGCCGCGATGCGGGCCCGCACGTCATCCGGCAGCGAGGCGCCCGTCGGGTTGTGGAAGTCCGGGATGAGGTAGCCGATGTGCGGGCGCCCGGTCAGCAGCAGCTCCATCAGATGCTGCGCGTCCCACCCGTCGGTGTCGACGGGCGTCGGCAGCATCCGATATCCATGACGGCGCAGGGCTTCGAGCGCATGCGGGAACGTCGGCTGCTCGACCAATGCTCGCTCGCCGCGCCGGCCGATGGTCGCCAGGATCAGGTTCATGCCGTTCAGCGCCCCCGAGGTGACGATGATCTCTTCGGGTGACGTCGGCGCGCCGCGCTGCGAGAACCGCTGTGCGAGCGCATCCCTCAGCTCAGGCAGGCCCTGAAGGGAGTAGCCGCTCGTCCCGCGCATGGCGGCCAGCCGCGGCAGAGAGCGCACCGTCGCGTCGTAAAGCCCTGGCGTCGAGTCCATCGACGCGATCGACAGGTCGATCGCGTCGGCTGTCTCGGGAGGCGCTGTCGAGACCTGAGCGTGGGGGAGTGCCACTCTGGTGCCGCCTCCCTGCACCCTGGTGACGTACCCGTCTTCGGCGAGCAGATCGTAGGCCCGCGTCACAGTGGAGCGGGATCTGCGCAGTTCGAACGCGAGGGCTCGCTCACTCGGCAGACGCTCACCGATGGTCAGCCTGCCGTCCAGGATGAGCGCCTCGATCTGTCCGGCGAGCGCGGCGGCGGTCGCGCCGGCGGCGTTCTGCGCGCCCAGCTGCTGCACGAGACGGGAGGACATGACTCAAGTATGCCGCAGATTGGCCTCGCATAAGCAGACCACTTCGCGGGCAGTGGTCTGCTTCCGCGGCATCCGAGCGGCGACAGCATGGGTTCATGCTCCGGTCGATCCTCCTTCCCATCGCCGCCACCAGTCGACGAGAACTCGTCGAACGCGTCGTGCAGCTGCTGTGCGGGCTGGTCCTCTACGGTGCGGCGATCGCGCTGATGGTCCGCGCCGACATCGGTGTTGCGCCGTGGGATGTGCTCTCGGTCGGTCTCGCTGGCCGCACGGGGCTGGGATTCGGCGTCCTCACCTGCCTGATCGCGGGTGTCGTGCTGCTGCTGTGGATCCCGCTGCGGCAGCGCGTCGGAGTGGGCACGCTGCTGAACGCGGTGGTCATCGGCCCCGCGGCCGACATCACGCTAATGATCGTGCCTCCTGCCGCCTCGGCGTGGGTGGGCGTGCCCCTTTTCGTCGCCGGGCTCATCCTGCTGGCGTTCGCGACCGGCCTGTACATCTCGGCCGACCTGGGGCCAGGTCCACGGGACGGCCTGATGACCGGTCTGGTGCGCCGCACCGGCCGCCCGGTGTGGCAGGTGCGCACCCTCATCGAAGGAGGCGTGCTGCTCATCGGCTTCGTGCTCGGCGGGCCGGTCGGTGTCGGGACCGTTCTCTTCGCCTTCGGCGTCGGCCCGCTGATCGGGTGGTTCCTCGCCGTCTTCGCACGCCGCAGCATCGCAAGATCCGCCGCCGCGACCATCGCTCGCTGAACGCCGAGGCGGCCCCGGGATCACTCCCGGGGCCGCCTCGGCGGTCACTCAGTCGGCGCTGCGGAACGCCACCACTGCGTTGTGCCCGCCGAAGCCGAACGAGTTGCTGATGGCCAGCAGCTCCCCGTCTCCCAGCGGCTGGGTCTCGCCCGACAGCTTGAACGGCACCGCAGGATCGGGCTCGGTCATGTTGATCGTCGGCGGCGCCACCCGGTCGCGCAGCGCGAGCACGGTGAAGACCGCTTCGAGGGCCCCGGTGCCGCCGAGCAGATGACCGGTGGAGGCCTTCGTGGCCGAGACCGGGATCTCGTCGATGCGATCGCCGAACACGCGCTTGAGCGCCTCGTACTCGTTGGGGTCGCCGACCGGCGTCGAGGTGGCGTGCGCGTTGATGTGCGCCACCTCGTCGGGGGTCGCGCCCGCCTGCTCGAGCGCCAGTTCGACGGCGCGTGCGGCGCCGGCGCCCTCGGGGTCGTTGCCGGTGATGTGGTATGAATCCGCCGTGATGCCACCACCGACCAGGTAGGCGTAGATCTTGGCGCCACGCGCCTTGGCGTGCTCCTCGGTCTCGAGGACGAGCGCGGCACCGCCCTCGCCCATCACGAAGCCGTCACGGTCGATCGCGCCGGGGCGGGACGCTCCCTCGGGGTCGTCGTTGCGGCGCGACAGCGCCTGCGCCGAGGCGAAAGCCGCCATCGTGATCGGGTGGATCGCGGACTCGGCGCCACCGGCGATCACGACGTCCGCGAGCCCGTCCTGCAGGTGCTCGTACGCATTGGCGATCGACTCCGTGCTCGAGGCGCACGCGCTCACGACAGTGCGAGCGTAGGCCTTGGCGTTGAAGTGCAGTGACAGGTTGCCCGCTCCGGCGTTCGGCATCAGCATGGGCACCGTGAGCGGCATCACGCGACGAGGTCCCTTCTCGCGAAGGGTGTCCCAGGCGTCCAGCAGCGTCCAGACGCCGCCGATGCCGGTGGCCCAGTCGATGCCTAGGCGCTCGGGGGCGACCTCGGGAGACCCGGCATCCTCCCACGCCTCGCGTGCGGCGATCAGCGCGAACTGCGTCGACGGGTCGAGGCGCTTCGCCTCATGACGGGGCAGCACCTCCTCCGGGCGCACGGACGCCTCCGCCGCGAAGGTCACGGGGATCTGGTACTTCTCGATCCACTCGTGGCTGAGCGTGTGCGCTCCGGGCGTGCCCGCCAGCAGGCTCGTCCAGTTCTCCGGAGCGGTGCCGCCGAGGGCAGAGGTGGCGCCGATGCCGGTGACGACGATGCGCTTGGTCATGGGATGGTCCTTCGGGATGTGAGGGATCAGTCAAAGGAGGATGCCACGCCTCGCGGTCCGCGAGGGTGGCATCCGCAGAGTCTTACTCCTGGCCGGCGACGATGAAGTTGACGGCGTCGGCGACCGTCTTGAGGTTCTTGACCTCGTCGTCCGGAATGGTCACGCCGAACTTCTCCTCGGCGTTGACGACGATCGTCATCATCGAGATCGAGTCGATGTCGAGGTCGTCGGTGAACGACTTCTCCATCTGAACCTCGGATGCGTCGATGCCGGTCTCGTCGGTGACCAGCTCAGCAAGGCCCGCGAGGACCTCGTCGTTGGTGAGAGCCATGGTGTTTCCTCTTTCTAGGGGTGGTTACCGGGAACAGTCTAGGGAAGGTCTGCGCGCGCTCAGGGGAGCACGACCACCTGCGCGCCGAACACGAGGCCGGCGCCGAAGCCGATCTGCAGGGCGAGTCCGCCGCTGAGCTCGGGGTGCTCCTCGAGGATGCGGTGTGTGGCGAGGGGGATCGAGGCGGCCGAGGTGTTTCCCGTCGTCTCGATGTCTCGGGCGATCACGCAGGACTCCGGCAGCTTCAGCTGCTTGGCGAACTCCTCGACGATGCGCAGATTGGCCTGGTGGGGGATGAAGGCGGCCAGATCGGAGGGCTCGATGCCGGCCCTGTCGAGTGCTTCACGAGCCACCTTCGCCATCTCCCAGACCGCCCATCGGAACACACGGGGGCCTTCCTGTCGCAGGGTGGGCCAGGGAGCCGTGCCGTCGCGGAAGTCAGTGAGCGTGTGGTTCATGCCGACGAGGTCGGCCTTGGAGCCGTCCGAGCCCCACACGGTGGCGGAGATACCCGGGGTATCGCTAGGGCCGATCACCACGGCGCCGGCGCCGTCTCCGAGCAGGAACGAGATGCTGCGGTCCGTCGGGTCGACGATGTCGGAGAGCTTCTCGGCCCCGATGACGACGGCGTACTTCGCGGCGCCGGCGCGGATCAGGGCATCCGCCTGCGCGACCGCGTACGCGTACCCGGCGCACGCCGCGTTCATGTCGTATGCGGCCGCCGGGTTCGCTCCGATGCGGTCGGCGACGATGGCGGCGACGGAGGGCGTCTGCTTGGGGTTGCTGATCGTTGCGACGATCACCAGGTCGATCTCGGCCGGGTCGATCCCCGAGCGCTGCACGGCCTCGGCGGCGGCGTCCGTCGAGAGCTCGATCGCAGTCGTCTCCGGCACGGCCCTGGTGCGCGTGATGATGCCAGTGCGCTGGCGGATCCATTCGTCGCTGGAGTCGATGGGGCCGACCAGGTCGTCGTTGGGGATCGCGTTCTCGCCCCTGGCGGCGCCGACGGAGTAGATGCGGGTGTACGCGGGACCCGTGGCCTGCTTGAGCGCGGTCATGCGGCTTCTCCGTTCAGCAGCGCGACGGCCGCATCGAGGTCTTCAGGAGTCTTCACAGCGACGTTCGGAACGCCCCGCAGGCCGCGCTTGGCCATGCCGACGAGGGCACCTGCGGGAGCGACCTCGATGAACCCGGCGATGCCTGCTTCGGCGAACGACTCCATGCACAGGTCCCACCGGACCGGCGACGACACCTGGGTGACGATCCGATGCAGCGCGTCGGCACCGTCCGCGACGACAGCGCCGTCGCGGTTCGACCAGAGCGTGATCGACGGGTCGCTCGCCGTCGTCTGGGCGACGGCGGCGCGCAGCGTGTCGACCGCAGGGGCCATGTGCGAGGTATGGAAGGCACCGGCCACCTGCAGCGGCATGACCCGTACGCCTCGCGGCGCGCGCTCGGCCAGCTGCGCCAGCGCGGGCAGCTCACCGGCGGCGACGATCTGTCCCGCCACGTTATAGTTCGCCGGGGTCAGCTCGAGCTCCTCCAGCAGGGTGATCACCTCGTCGGCGTCCCCGCCCAGCACGGCGCTCATGCCGGTGGGCGTCCGTGCTGCGGCCTCCGCCATTGCGCGACCCCGGATCCCGACGAGTCGCATGGCATCCTCGGAGCCGATCACACCGGCACCGTCGAGGGCGGCGAGTTCGCCGACGGAGTGGCCGGCGATCCCATCCGCACGTCGCTGCGCGCGCTGGGTCAGTTGCTTCGTGGCGATGATCGAGGCGGCGACGATGAGCGGCTGCGCGATTCGTGTGTCGCGGATCGTCTCGGCGTCCGATCGGGTGCCGTGCGCGATCAGGTCCACTTCGGCTGCCTCGGAGAACCGGGCGAGCTGCTCGGCGACTCCATCGAGCTCGAGCCAGGGTTCGAGAAAACCGGGGGTCTGGGAGCCCTGTCCTGGGCAGGCGACGACGATCACCCATCCAGTCTGCCAACGTTTCGGCGGATGCGGTGGATGAACCATCACAAGAATCCGGAGTTCGCTTGTGCGTGGCGTACAGCGAGCCCCTCAGCGGCGGCGAGCAGGTGCGCGACGGCGACCCGGTTCTGTCGACCCGATCGATCCGAGGATCAGGGCCGTCTGAAGGATGAGCGCCTCGCGAGGGCCCGTGGCGTCCCAGCCGATGACCTCGCTGACGCGCTTGAGCCGGTAGCGCACCGTGTTGGGGTGCACGAACAGTTCGCGTGCGGTCGCCTCGAGCGATCGGCCGTTGTCCAGGTAGCTCCACAGCGTGGTCACGAGATCGGGTGAGTGGGCCTGCAGCGGGCGGAAGATCCGCTCGATGAGCGTCTGCTTCGCGAGCACGTCGCCTGCGAGGGCGCGCTCCGGCAGCAGGTCGTCCGCCTCGACGGGACGGGGGGCTCCTCGCCACGCGCGCGCCACGGCGAAGCCTGCGAGAGCGGCACGCGCACTCTGACCCGCGTCGACGAGCGCTGCGACGGGCGGCCCGAGCACCACGTACCCGGGGCCGAACGACGGTTCCAATCGTGCGGCGATCTCGTCGAACGGGAGATCGTCCGTCTCGTTCTCCTTGCCAGGCACCCTGGCACGCCCGATCACCAGAACGAGCCGCGAGCCCTGCACGCCGATCAGCACATCGACCGCCATCTTGCGGGCGGCGCGGCGCACCTGGTCGACGTCGAACTGCGGGGGCGTGGTGCCGACGATCACGCTCACCTCGCCGTGCCCGTGCCACCCCAGAGCCGCGATCCGACTGGGCAGCTCCTCGTCGGCTTCGCCGGTGAGGATGGAGTCGACCACGAGCGCCTCGAGGCGCGCATCCCACAGCCCGCGTGCCTCCGCAGCCCTGGCGTAGACGTCGGCCGCGGCGAACGCCACGTCACGCGAGTACAGCAGGATGGCCTCGCGCAGGTGCTCGCCCTTGCCTGCGACGCGCTCCTCGGTCACCGCGACGGTGACGCGGATGAGCTGCAGCGTCTGCTGCAGGCTCACGCTGCGCAGCAGCTCTCGCGGGGCGGCTGCGAAGATGTCAGCGGCGATCCACGGGGTCGAGTTGGGGTCGTCGTACCACTGGATGAACGAGGTTATGCCTGCCTGGGCCACCAGCCCGACGGCGGAACGTCGGGCCGGCGGCATGTCGGCATACCAGGGCAGGGTGTCTTCGAGCCGCTTGATCGTCACCGTGGCGATGTCGCCGGAGATCCGGCGGAGCCAGGCGAGGGTGGCGGCCTTGTCCATGGCCGGCTGAGAGGAACCGGTCACGGAATCAGCTCTCGCCGCCTGCGTTTCCGCTGGTGCCCGCGTTCACGTCGAACAGGCTGTACTTCTGGATGGCCTGTCCCACGAGTGCACGGTCGACCTTGCCCTCGTCGGCGAGCGCCTGCAGGGCACGGACCACGATGGAGGGCCCATCGATCTTGAAGAACCGACGTGCCGCTGCGCGGGTGTCCGAGAAGCCGTAGCTGTCGGCGCCGAGTGTGTAGAAGGGCTGCGGCACCCAGGGGCGGATCTGGTCCTGCACGGCGTGCATGTAGTCGCTGACCGCGATCACGGGGCCTTCAGCTCCCTGCAGCTTCTGCGTGAGGTAAGCCGTGCGCGGCTCCTCGTCCGGGTGCAGGAAGTTGTGCTCGTCGACGGCGAGGCCGTCGCGGCGCAGTTCGTTCCACGACGTCACCGACCACACGTCGGACACGACGCCCCAATCGCTCTTGAGCAGTTGCTGGGCCTCCAGCGCCCACGGCAGGCCGACGCCGGAGGCGAACAGCTGGGTGCGAGGACCTTCGCCTTCGCCCTGAGCGACGCGGTGGATGCCACGGACGATGCCGTCGACATCGACATCGGCCGGCTCAGCCGGCTGCACGAGCGGCTCG
>NZ_JAPSIY010000021.1 GCF_031178445.1 Microbacterium sp. | reverse complement strand
CCGGCTCCCGGCGCTGCAGGATCGCGGCCGCGAGGCCGATCGCCGCGGCGGACTCCCGCTGGGACGACTCGATGAACACGTTGTCGAGAGGCACCTCCGGCAGCTCCTCCTCGACCCGGTGCTCATGAGCCTTCCCCGTGACCACCGCGATCCGATCCGGCCCCGTCAGCGGCAGCAGCCGATCCCACGTGTTGCGCAGGAGCGAGACGCCCGACCCGGTGAGGTCGTGCAGGAACTTCGGCGCTTCCGCTCGGGAAAGAGGCCAGAGGCGGGACCCGACGCCGCCCGCGGGGATCACGGCGAAGAAGTCCTGGATCGGTGCAGACATGCCGCCAGGCTATCTGGCGGCGTTTTCCGGCACGCGACCGTGGTCACTTCTCTCGACATCGAGATAGTTAGGCACGCCTTCACTGCGGTGCTCGCGAGGAGCGAAGTAGAGTTGGGGTGCCCACGGCCGCGTCGCGCGCCTCCCGGGCGACGACCTCGCAACGATCAGGGAGGAACGACATGTCCGCTGAGACGCGAACGACATTGTCGGTGACGGAGACCACCTCGAAGGTCCCACGAGGAACGCTGTACCGCGGCCGTGAAGGCATGTGGTCCTGGGTGCTGCACCGCATCACGGGTGTCGCGATCTTCTTCTTCCTCCTTGTGCACGTGCTGGACACGTCGCTCATCCGGGTCTCCCCCGAGGCGTACGACGCCGTGATCGGCACGTACAAGCACTGGATCATGGGACTCGGCGAGATCGCACTCGTCGGAGCGATCGTGTTCCACGCCTTCAACGGCCTGCGGATCATCCTCGTGGACTTCTGGTCCAAGGGCGCGCAGTACCAGCGTCAGCTGTTCTGGGGCGTCCTGGCGGTCTGGGCCGTCACGATGGCCGCCTTCGTGCCGCGCCAGCTCATCAACACGTTCTCGCACATGGGAGGGGGTCACTGATGACCGCCGACAGCCTCGCCGCGCCTCGCACGCCGCACAGCGTCCCCCGCAACAAGGGGCTCAACCTCGAGAAGTGGGGCTGGGTCTACATGCGCGCCTCGGGCGTCGTGCTGATCGTGCTGATCTTCGGCCACCTGCTCGTGAACCTGGTGCTGCCCGAGGGCGGCGTCCAGGCGCTCAACTTCGCGTTCGTCGCCGGCAAGTTCGCCTCGCCGTTCTGGCAGTGGTGGGACGTGCTGATGCTCTGGCTGGCGTTCCTGCACGGCGCCAACGGCATGCGCACGATCATCAACGACTACGTCCTCAACCGCACCGCTCGCAAGACGCTGGTCGCGGTGACGTGGATCGTGACCGCCGTCATGATCGTGCTCGGCACGCTCGTGGTGTTCACGTTCGACCCGTGCCTGGGTGTGAACCCCGAGAGCACGCTGTGGGAGATGTGCCAGGCCGCGGCCTGACGAAGACGAATAAAGGAATATGACGAGCCAGACCAGCGAGTCCGTCGTGCGCGACGGCGTCCACTACCACCAGTTCGACATCGTGATCGTCGGCGCCGGCGGCGCCGGCATGCGCGCGGCCATCGAGGCCGGCCCCGGCGCGAAGACCGCCGTGATCACGAAGCTCTACCCCACTCGCTCGCACACGGGCGCGGCGCAGGGCGGCATGGCCGCGGCGCTCGCGAACGTCGAGGAGGACTCGTGGGAGTGGCATACGTTCGACACGGTCAAGGGCGGCGACTACCTCGTCGACCAGGACGCCGCGGAGATCCTCGCCAAGGAGGCGATCGAGGCCGTCATCGACCTCGAGAACATGGGCCTGCCGTTCAACCGCACGCCCGACGGCAAGATCGACCAGCGCCGCTTCGGCGGTCACACGGCCGAGCACGGCAAGACCCCGGTGCGCCGCGCGTGCTACGCGGCCGACCGCACGGGCCACATGATCCTCCAGACGCTGTTCCAGAACTGCGTCAAGCTCGGCATCAACTTCTTCAACGAGTTCTACGCGCTCGACCTCATCACGGTGAAGGACGCCGACGGCAAGACCCAGATCGCGGGCGTCGTCGCGTACGAGCTGTCCACGGGCGACCTGCACGTGTTCCACTCGAAGGCCGTGATCTTCGCCACGGGCGGCTTCGGCAAGATCTTCAAGACCACCTCCAACGCGCACACCCTGACGGGTGACGGCGTGGGCATCGTGTGGCGCAAGGGTCTGCCGCTCGAGGACGTGGAGTTCTTCCAGTTCCACCCGACCGGCCTGGCCGGCCTCGGCATCCTGCTCACCGAGGGCGCCCGCGGTGAGGGCGCGATCCTGCGCAACGCCTCGGGCGAGCGCTTCATGGAGCGCTACGCCCCCACCATCAAGGACCTCGCTCCGCGCGACATCGTGGCGCGCTGCATGGTGCAGGAGGTGCGGGAGGGCCGCGGTGCCGGTCCGCACAAGGACTACGTGCTGCTCGACTGCACGCACCTGGGCGCCGAGGTGCTCGAGACCAAGCTCCCCGACATCACGGAGTTCGCGCGCACGTACCTGGGCATCGACCCGGTCGTCGAGCCCGTGCCCGTCATGCCGACCGCCCACTACGCGATGGGCGGCATCCCGACCAACAACGCGGGCGAGGTGCTCGCGGACAACGACACGGTCGTGCCCGGTCTGTACGCGGCCGGCGAGTGCGCGTGCGTGTCCGTGCACGGCGCCAACCGCCTCGGCACGAACTCGCTGCTCGACATCAATGTGTTCGGCAAGCGCTCGGGCCGCAACGCGGTCGAGTACGTCAAGACCGCCGACTTCGTGCCGCTCCCGGAGGACCCGGCCGCGGGCGTCCGCGAGATGATCGAGGGCATCCGCAACGCCAAGGGCACCGAGCGCATCGCGGACATCCGCAAGAAGCTGCAGGACGAGATGGACGACAAGGCCCAGGTGTTCCGCACCGAGGAGACCCTGACGGATGTCCTCGGCACGATCGCCGAGCTCCGCGACCGCTACCGCAACATCTACGTCGACGACAAGGGCAAGCGGTACAACACCGACCTGCTCGAGGCCGTCGAGCTGGGCTTCCTGCTCGACATCGCCGAGATCGTCGCCTACGCCGCGCGCAACCGTCGCGAGAGCCGCGGCGGCCACATGCGCGAGGACTACCAGGCGCGCAACGACGAGCAGTTCATGAAGCACACGATGGCGTACCTCACGGGCGATCCGCACTCGTCCGACCCCGAGGACCACATCAAGCTGGACTGGAAGCCCGTCGTGTTCACCAAGAACGAGCAGGGCGAGTTGAACTACCCGCCGATGGAGAGGAAGTACTGATGGCCGCCACCGCCGTCACCGAGCCCGTCGCAGACACCGACCCGGAGTCCGTGGCAACGGACGTCCAGGCGTACCTCGTCACGTTCATCGTCCGGCGCTTCGACCCCGAGGTCGACAGCGAGCCGCGCTGGGTCGACTACGACGTCGAGATGTACTCGACCGACCGCGTCCTCGACGCGCTGCACCGCATCAAGTGGGATCAGGACGGATCGCTCGCGTTCCGCCGCTCGTGCGCCCACGGCATCTGCGGGTCCGATGCGATGCGCATCAACGGCCGCAACCGTCTCGCGTGCAAGACGCTGATCAAGGACCTCGACATCTCGAAGCCGATCTACGTCGAGGCGATCAAGGGTCTGCCGCTCGAGAAGGACCTCATCGTCGACATGGATCCGTTCTTCGCGGCCTACCGCGAGGTGCAGCCGTTCCTGCAGGCGACCTCCAAGCCCGAGAAGGGCAAGGAGCGTCACCAGACGATCGCCGACCGCGAGCGCTTCGACGACACCACGAAGTGCATCCTGTGCGCCGCGTGCACGTCGTCGTGCCCCGTGTTCTGGACCGACGGCCAGTACTTCGGTCCGGCCGCGATCGTCAACGCGCACCGCTTCATCTTCGACTCGCGCGACGACGCGGGCGACGTGCGCCTGGACATCCTCAACGACAAGGAGGGCGTGTGGCGCTGCCGCACGACCTTCAACTGCACCGAGGCGTGCCCGCGCGGCATCGAGGTGACCAAGGCGATCGCCGAGGTCAAGCAGGCGGTCCTGCGGGGACGCTGATCCCGCTTTCGACGAGGGGCTCCGACATCCGATGTCGGGGCCCCTTGTTACGTTTGAGGCATGCCCCGCAGCGTCCGCATCGCCTCTGTCAACGTCAACGGGATCCGCGCCGCGGCCCGCAACGGCATGGGGGCGTGGGTCGACGCCGCGCAGCCCGACATCATCACGCTGCAGGAGGTGCGCGCCGAGCTCGAGCATCTCGAGGCGGCCCTGCCCGGGTGGCGCGTGGTGGCCGATGCGTCGCTCCAGAAGGGACGCGCGGGCGTTGCGATCGCGAGCCGCGAGGAGTGCGCGATCTCACGCATCGAGCTCGGCGACGACGCGCTCGAGTCGAACGGCCGCTGGATCGAGGCCGACTTCGCGTTCGGCGGCGAGACCCTCACCGTGGTGAGCGCCTACGTCCCGACCGGTGAGGCCGACACACCGGCCAAGCAGGATGCGAAGTGGGCGTTCCTCGACGCGATGGAGCACCGGATGGCCGAGCTCTCGGGGGGTCTTGCGCTCGTGACGGGCGATCTCAACGTGGGTCACCGTCCGCTCGACATCCGCAACTGGAAGGGCAACGTCAAGAAGGCCGGCTTCCTGGCACGCGAGCGCGCGTACTTCGACCGCCTGCTCGGCGCGGCGGGCGAGCCCGTCCGCGGCCAGGAGGGCGTCGGCCGCGGCATGGTGGGCGAGCTCAGCGACACCCGGTCGTTCAGCGCCGGCGCCACGGGTCTCGGCTGGGTCGACGTGGGCCGCGCCGCGCACGGCGAGGTCGACGGGCCGTACACGTGGTGGTCGATGCGCGGCAAGGCGTTCGACAACGACTCCGGCTGGCGGATCGACTACCACCTCGCCTCCCCCGC
>NZ_JAPSIY010000012.1 GCF_031178445.1 Microbacterium sp. | reverse complement strand
GCAGCTCCTTGAGCTGGGCAACCGTCAGACCGCGGTACTCGGTCAGCAGGACGGCGTTCGAGTTCTCGAATGACTTCGTGAGCTCGGCGACCGATGCATCCTTCTGCGCCATGGTCACTCCTTGATGATTACGTGGCGCCGCACGGCGGTGCGACACCGGCCTCGACCCCCACACGACACAAACAAAAACGCTCCGGCGCAAGCGCACGGAGCGTGATCCTCGGGATTCGTTCGTGTCACCTGCGCGGGCCCCTGCTGAGCAGTGCTTCGATCCTCGTGTTCGCACACGACGATGACCGGCGGTCTTCGGTTGCCACAACTCTACGGCATCCCGCCCTCTCCCCCAAATCCGAGCGTCCGGCTACGGCGCCCGGCGCACTCGGCGAGCCGATCGGTGCTCGACAGCCGGTCGCCTCAAGAGCGGCGTGTGAGTGCGGAGATGTCGCCAGGCAGGCGTAGGGTCGAACGGTGACTCCCGAACTGCAGGCCCGCATCGTCGCGGATTCCCGCGACCGGGTGGCGTGGCTGCGGGCCAGGGCGCGCGGGATCACCGCGACCGACGTCGCGGGTCTGTCCGGCGAGGCGTCGATCACCCGCGCCGCGGACGCGAAGCTCGGCGCCGGACCCCGCTTCGGCGGCAACGCGTACACCGACCACGGCCGTCGCCGGGAGCCCGAGATCGCCGCGTGGGTCGCGGCCACGCACAGCATCCTGCCCTCTTCTGCCCTGTTCCACGCCGAGATCGAGAAGCGCCATCTCGCCACCCCCGACGGGATCTGCGTCGACGGGGACGGCCGGGTGCTGCTCGCCGAGATCAAGACCACGAACAAGTCGTGGCGCACGATCCCGCGCACCTACCTGCGGCAGGTCTGGTGGCAGCAGCACGTGCTCGGCGCCGAACGCACGCTCTTCGTCTGGGAGGAGCACGACGACTTCAACCCGATCCACGATGAGCCGCGGTGCGTGTGGATCGACCGCGACGACAAGGAGATCGGCCGGCTGGTGAGCCTCGCGACCCGCCTGATCGACGAGCTCTACCACCGCACCACCGGACAGGTCCCCCCGTCGCTCTCGGTGTCGGCACCGCCCCGCCGCGAGGCGCTCCGCGAGCGCGACATGTTCCGCGCCCTCGCCCTGTCGGACTGAGCGCGTCTCCGCGCTTCGGGTTCACGATCGTGGTTCACGGACGACACGTTCTTCACGCGTGACCACGTTCTTCACGCGTGACCACGTTCTTCACGCGTGACCACGTTCTTCACGCGAACTTCGTGGTTCTCGGCGAACTTCCTGGTCTTTCGCGGAGGTGGGGTCACAGCAGACGGCGACGATCGAGCTTCAGATCGCCCGTCAGCGGTACGCCGAACGCGCGCAGGCGGGCCGCGAAGTCGGCCAGCGTGCGGATGTGCGAGCTGCCCCAGCGCAGCATCCGCCGACCCGTCACACCCCTGATCCAGTCCTCGCGCTCCTTCTCGTCGAGCACCGCCTGCTCGACGGTCCGGCCGCCGCGCAGTTCCGGATCGACGTACTTGCCGGCGCCGTCGAACTCGCCGAATGCGCCGATCTCGTCGAGGCCGAAGTCCACGAAATGCTCGCCGCCATCGGATGCCGGAACGGCGACCTGCAGCTCCACGCGTTCGAACCCGAGCCGCATCAGGTGCATCCTGCTGACGCTCTCACCTGGCAGCTGAGCACGGCCGTCCGCGAAGCGCACGATCGCGCGGCCACGCCGGCTCCCCGGCGCACCACGCACGGAGTCGAAACGCGCCAGCATCCCCTCGCGCCAGGCGTCGGCCAGCGAATCCTCCTGCCGCTGCCCGCGCACGGCCACTCGCCGCAGCGCTGCGTCGGCGATCGACTGCGCTGCCTCCGCGTGCAGCACCCGGCTCACGTCGAAGACGGTGCGCGCGAGCCCCGTCACCCGCATGGCACCGATCTCGACGGCATCGGCATCGTCGACTACGGCCGGATGCCTCTGCACGACCCGACTGCTGCCGACGTGATCCCGGGTGAGCACGTGCACTCGACCGACAGGAACGCGGTACAGCGGCAGACCGTGCAGCACGACCGCGGAGAGCCCGCAGAACACCGGCGGCGCCTCCGCGTCGCGAGCTGCCGCCAACACCCGAAGCAGATGCCGCCCCTCGGGCCACAGTCGTTCCCAGGTATCGGTGGGCACGTAGTGCCCCCGCCGGATGCGAGTGAGGCGCCCATCGGCCACACGTGCGCTCAGCATCCGATCGGTCGCACCGTCGGCGACCAGGCGCGCCCGCGATCTCAGCAGTCGTTCCGCCACGTCGATGGTGATGGCGCGTCGTGACACGGGCTGGGGTTCCGGCATCCCCTCACCCTGCCGTCTCCGCTTTCGCCCATCGCCTCCATCCACATCCTTCCCGCCGCCTCCGCTGTAGACGCCGCCTGTGCAGAGCGAGTGCAGCGTCTTCGACCACCTCGTTCACCGAGGACCACGTTCTTCGCGTGAAGAGCGTGGTCAGCCGTGAACTTCGAGGTCGGCGACCGGCGCCGGAGGTTAGTTGACATCCATCCACCATCGATCTATAGTGGACGCTTGTCCATTACTTCAGGAGTTCGATGAGCGCGCCCGCCACCCCGTCAATGTCCCACCGCCAGGTGCTCGAAGCACTGTCCGGCCTGCTGCTCGGCATGTTCGTGTCGATGCTCGCCGGAACCGTCGTCTCGACCTCGCTGCCGGTCATCGTCAGCGAGCTGAACGGCGACCAGAACGCCTTCACCTGGGTGGTGACCTCGACGCTGCTCACCACAGCGATCGCGACTCCGATCTGGGGCAAGCTCTCCGACCTGTTCAATCGCAAGCTGCTCATCCAACTCGCTCTGATCATCTTCGTCGGCGCCACGGCCGCCGCCGGCTTCTCTCAGGATGCCGGGATGCTGATCGCGTTCCGCGCCGTGCAGGGCATCGGCGCCGGCGGCCTGGCCGCATTGAGCCAGGTGATCATGGCGGACATCATCAGCCCGCGCGAACGCGGCCGCTACATGGGCCTGTTCGGCGCGGTGATGGCGCTAGCGACGGTCGGCGGCCCGCTGCTGGGCGGCTTCCTCACCGACGTCGCGAACTGGCGCTGGAACTTCTACGTCGCGATCCCCTTCGCCGTCCTCGCCATCATCATCCTGCAGATCACCCTCAAGCCTGCCGTCCGCACTCGCGACAAGGTGCGCATCGACTATCTCGGCATCGTGCTGCTGGCCACCTCGGTCTCGCTGCTGCTGATCTGGGTGACAAGCGCCGGCACGAACTTCGACTGGTGGAGCGTCGAGACGATCCTCATGGTGGGCGGAGCCGTCGTCGGCGGTGTGCTGTTCGTGATCGTCGAACTGCGCTCGGCCGAGCCTCTCGTGCCGCTGACGATGTTCCGCGATCGCACCTTCACCCTCTCGGTGCTCGCCTCGATCGCCATCGGCATCGCCATGTTCGGCACCTCGGTGTTCCTCAGCCAGTACATGCAGATGGCCCGCGGCGCCACGCCGACCCAGGCCGGGCTGATGACGCTGCCCATGATCGGCGGGCTGCTGGTGTCGTCGATGGTGGTCGGGGCCCTGATCACGCGCTACGGCAGGTGGAAGGGATTCGTGATCACGGGAGCGGCGCTCACGATCGCCGGCTCGGTGATGCTGTCGACGCTGCAGTACGACACCAACTTCGTGCTCGTCTCGGTGTACATGCTGCTGCTCGGTGCGGGCGTGGGCATGACCATGCAGAACCTCGTGCTCATCGTGCAGAACACGGCCCGCCCCGAGGATCTCGGCGCCGCCAGCTCGGGGGTGACCTTCTTCCGCAGCCTGGGCGGCACGGTCGGCGTCTCGGTGATGGGCGCAGCCCTGGGCACCCGCGTCGCCGATCTGTTCGCCGACCGTCAGGCCGAGCTGGGCAAGGCGCTCGCAGGACTCGGAGAGAAGGGCGCGGCGCTCGGCGAGCAGCTGGCGGCCGGCACCCTGCCCGAGGTCAGCAAGCTGCCTGAGGTCGTGCGGATCATCGTCGAGGACATCTACGCACACGGGATCGCCGCCTCCTTCCTCATCGCCGTGCCGTTCGCGGTGCTCAGCCTGATCGCGGTGCTCTTCCTGCCGAACCTGCCCCTCACCCGCATGACCACCAAGGAGCGGCTCGCGGCGAGCGAGGTGGACCTGGCGACCATCACGACCGAGGAGGGCATGACCGCGGGCGTCGCCGCCACGGGGCCCGTGCCGACGCAGGCGACACGACGGGGACGTCGCGATGGCTGAGCCGATTCTCGACGACGACAGGGAACGGGCGCTGCGCGGCCTCGAGCAGGAGTTCAGCACACTCTTCGCCCGGGTGCGCCGCATGTACCTCGAGCTGGCGACACGCCTCGCTCCCGGTCTCTCTCCAGGCGCGTACAAGATGTTCAGCCTCATCGCCACGGGTGACAGGATGCGCCCGTCGGAGCTGTCGGAGCGCATGGCGGCCGACAAGTCGCTGGTCAGCCGGCTGCTGCGCGAGCTCGAGAGTCATGGGCTGGTCGAGCGCACCCCTGATCCCGAGGACGGTCGTTCGAGCTTCGTCGTCGCCACCGCAGAGGGACGTGAACGCCTGTCGGCGGCGCGCGCCGAGGACGACATGCGGCTGCGCCGCACCCTCGCGGAATGGGACGTCGACGACATCGACAATCTCTCGCGCCTGCTGCACGCCCTAAGCGCAGGCGAGAACCCCGCGCGCGACGAGCACGCTCTCGATGCCGTACGGGCGGATGAGGGCGAGGCCGGCGCCGATCGGACCGACGCCTCGTAGTCGCGCCGACCCGCGCCGCTGCTCATAGCGGCGCGAGAACGCGGCGCGCCTCATCCCCGACTTCTGCGGCGATCTCGTCGAGTAGCCGCGATCGCAGGTTCCACTGCTGCCAATAGAGCGCGATCCTGGTCGGCGGCCCACCGATATCCACGAGGTCGTCGCTCGTCTGCGGCACGGGAATCAGTCCCCAGCCCAGACCCAGTCGCACCGCCTGAGAGAAGTCGTGTGACGCGGGAACGTAGTGCCGCGGCACGGACCACGGCTCCACGCCGCGATCGCGCAGCCAGTCGTGCTGCAGCGTGTCACGCCGGTCGAAGTCGACGAAGGGGGCCGAGCGGAGTCCATCGGCGGTGACGCCGTCGGGAAACCAGCGCTGCAGGTACTCGGCGCTTGCCATGGGCCGGTACTCGAGCACTCCGAGGGGTGTGACCATGCTTCCGCCGACGGGGTCGGACTCGCTCGTGACCGCCGCCATCACCTCCCCCGACTCCAGCAGCCGTGCGGTGTAGTTCTGGTCGTCGCGGTGCAGGTCGACGTCGATCGGATGCCGTCGCGCTATGCGAGAGATGGGCGCCAGGAACCACGTGGCCAGGGAGTCGGCATTGACGGCGAGCGGGATGCGGATGCGCGCGGCGCCGCCCTCTGCGCTTCCCAGCCCGAAGGCGGCGACCGCATCGTGCTCGAGCAGCTCGACCTGCCTGGCCAGCCGGACCAGCGCCTCTCCCGCTTCGGTCGGCCGCACCGGCTTGGACCGCACGACGACGACCCTGCCGAGCTGCTGCTCCACGGTCTTGATGCGCTGGCTGATCGCGGACGGCGTCACATGCAGTCGCCGCGCGGCGGCGTCGAAGCTGCCCTCGTCGATGACGGCGGCGACCGTGGCTGCGAGTTGAGCGTCGATCCTCACATAAGCCAGGCTAATGCCAGTGCAGTTCTGTTCGCTGGCTCTCATGGAGATGGCGCCCTAGCGTGGAGACATGCTCAGCTTCTTCGCCGGCCTCGGCCTCGGCCTGTCGCTCATCATCGCGATCGGAGCGCAGAACGTCTTCGTGCTGAGGCAGGGCCTGCGCCGCGAGCACGTGCTTCCCGTCGTCGCGATCTGCGCACTCTCGGATGCGGTGTTGATCGTCGCGGGCGTGGCCGGCCTCGGCTTCGTGATCGGGAACGCGCCCTGGCTGGTGGTCGTCGCCCGGTGGGCGGGCGCGGTGTTCCTCGTGGCGTACGGAGTGCTGGCTGCACGGCGCGCCTGGCGCGGCGAGGATCAGGGGCTGACGGCGGACGACGGCGGCACGGGCTATGGCACCGCCGGTGGCTCGCTCACCACCACCCGCACAGCCGCACCCGCACGTCTCGCCCCGGTGCTCGCCACCGTGCTGGCGCTCACCTGGCTGAACCCGCACGTGTATCTGGACACGGTGCTCATGCTCGGCTCCGTCGCGGCGACGCACGGCAGCGGTCGGTGGGTGTTCGCGGCGGGGGCGGTGCTGGCCAGCATCCTGTGGTTCACCGGACTGGGTTTCGGTGCGCGCCACGTCGGTCGCTGGCTGCGCACGCGACGCGCGTGGCGGATTCTCGACGCCGGCATCGCCGTGGTGATGGTCGTGCTCGGGGTGAGCCTGGTGATACCGGTGCTGGGCGGCTGACCCTCCGGTATGACGAAGACGAAAGACCCCCGGACCAGGCGGTCCGGGGGTCTTCGAATGAGAGCGTCAGTCTCAGATGGCGTTGACGTCCAGCGGGATGCCGGGGCCGAACGTGGTCGACACGGCGCCCTTCTGGATGTAGCGGCCCTTCGAGCTGGACGGCTTCAGGCGCACGATCTCCTCGAGTGCGGCCTTGATGTTCTCGTCGAGCTGCTCGGCCGAGAACGAGGCCTTGCCGACGATGAAGTGCACGTTGGCGTGCTTGTCGACGCGGAACTCGATCTTTCCGCCCTTGATCTCCTCGACGGCCTTGGCCGGGTTGGGGGTCACGGTGCCGGTCTTCGGGTTCGGCATCAGACCACGGGGCCCGAGCACCTTACCCAGACGACCCACCTGGCCCATGAGCTCGGGGGTCGACACGGCTGCGTCGAAGTCGGTCCATCCGGCCGCGACCTTCTCGATCAACTCAGAGCCACCGACCTCGTCGGCGCCGGCGGCGATCGCGGCCTCAGCGGCCGGACCGTTGGCGAACACGATGACGCGAGCGGTCTTGCCGGTACCGTGCGGGAGCATGACGGTGCCACGCACCATCTGGTCAGCCTTGCGCGGGTCGACCGAGAGCTTCAGCGCGACCTCGACGGTCGAGTCGAACTTCGCCGAACCGGTCTCCTTCGCCAGGGCGACGGCCTCGGTGGGCGTGTAGAAGCGGTCCGCCTCGATCTTCGCGACGGCGTTCTTGTAAGCCTTGGACTTGGTAGCCATAGTTATCTCCCTCAGCCCTCGACCGTGATGCCCATCGAGCGGGCGGTGCCCTCGATGATCTTCGACGCGGCGTCGATGTCGTTCGCGTTCAGATCGGCCTGCTTGGTCTCGGCGATCTGGCGGACCTGATCCTTGGTGATCTTGCCGACCTTGACGGTGTGCGGGGTGGCCGAGGCCTTCTGCACTCCGGCCGCCTTCTTGATCAGCTCTGCTGCCGGCGGGGTCTTCAGGACGAAGGTGAAGCTGCGGTCCTCGTAGACGGTGATCTCGACGGGGATGACGTTGCCGCGCTGCGACTCGGTCGCGGCGTTGTACGCCTTGCAGAACTCCATGATGTTGACGCCATGCTGACCGAGCGCGGGGCCGATCGGCGGCGCCGGGTTGGCTGCACCGGCGTTGATCTGAAGCTTGATCAGGCCGGTCACCTTCTTCTTCGGTGCCATTCTCTTTCCTTTCATCGAGCGGATGCCGTGCGGCATCCCTCTCCCGCGAACCCGGCGTCTCCGGGTCGCGGTGCTGCTCGCGCGCACGCCGAAGCGGCACACAAACCATGTAAGTCTACCCGATCCGGTGGATGCCCTACGCCCACCTCGAGCCCGCGTGCGACGCGGGGACACCGCGGACGCGAGAACGACCGGCGGATGCGGGAACGGCCGCCCCCGAAGGGACGGCCGCTCTCGATGAAGAGGGGTCAGATCATCTTGGTGACCTGATCGAACGACAGCTCGACCGGGGTCTCGCGCTCGAACAGCGACACGAGCACGGTGAGCTTGCCGCTCTCCGGCTTGATCTCGCTGATCGTGCCGGGAAGGCCTGCGAACGAGCCCTCCTTGATCGTGATGGTCTCGCCGATCTCGAAGTCGACCTCTGCCATGACCGGGCGGGCGACGGCGACGCCGCCCTTCGCCGCGATGGACTTCGCGGTGGGGACGTCCTTGACCTCGACGAGCGACTTCAGCATGTTGAAGGCCTCTTCGAAACGCAGCGGCGTCGGGTTGTGCGCATTGCCGACGAAGCCGGTCACACCGGGCGTGTGGCGGACGACCGACCAGGTGTCCTCGTTGAGCTCCATGCGCACCAGCACGTAGCCGGGGATGCGCACGCGGGTGACCATCTTGCGCTGACCGTTCTTGATCTCGACGACGTCCTCCATGGGGACCTCGACCTGGTAGATCTCGTCCTCGACCTCGAGCGTCGACTTGCGCTGCTCGATGTTGGCCTTCACCTTGCGCTCGAAGCCGGCGTAGGAGTGGATGACGTACCACTTGCCGGGGAGCATCCGCAGGTCGGCGCGGAACGCCTCGTACGGGTCCTCCTCGGCTGCGTCCGCATCCTCGTCGTCGGTCACATCCGGGCCGTCGTAGGGCGTCACCTCCGAGGCCTCAGCGGCCTCGGCCTCGGCGGTCTCCTCCGCCACGGCGTCGTTGAGAACCTCAGCGGCGGCCTCGGTTTCGGCCGCTTCGTTCAGGTTGAGAGCGTCGTTCACGATCGCGTCCGCCTCCGGGTCGTCGATGTCGGTGTCATCCGTGTCGTCGTACTCCTCGATCTCGCCGTCGCCCTCGACATGCAGGGCGATGTGCTCCGCCGAGGTCGCCGAGAGCTCCTGCTCGGCGAGGATGTTGCCCTCCTGGGCCTCATCCTCCTCGCTGGACTGCTCTGCAGCGGTGGCCCAGTCGGCGTCGTCGGAATATCGTTCAGACACTTTGCTTCTTTCCAATCACTGCGGCAGTCGCCGCAGGTGCGTCAGCTCGGCACTCCGAACACGTAATGCGTGGCGGTTCCGAACAGCCAGTCGAGGCCGTAGACCAGGGCCATCACGATCACCACGAAGACCAGAACGACGAGCGTGAACTTGACCAGCTCCTTGCGGGTCGGAGTGACGACCTTGCGCAGTTCGCTGATCACCTGGCGGAAGAACAGGGCGATCCGGCCGAAGAAGCCGAGCTTCTTGTCGCCCAGGGAGTACGAGCCTGCTGCGACGACGTCGCCGCGAACTTCGTCCTGATCCATCCTGACGTACCTTTCGTGAGCCAGCGTGTGCGCTGACGCGCAGGGCGGACAGGAATCGAACCTGCAACCTGCGGTTTTGGAGACCGCTGCTCTGCCAATTGAGCTACCGCCCTAGAGACCGGGTGGCCTCTGGGTCTGCAACCGACACGCACCATCTCAGGCACGGCGAAGGATGCAGACAACTGCCCCTCAAGTGTACGTCATCCCGGGAGCCCGACCGAACCGGACGGCACTCCCGCGTGAGTCGCGCCCACTGGCCCGCCCCGCTGCCGCAGTCGGGCAGACTGTTAGTCACGGCGAGCGACACGGCGAGGAGGTGGATCAGATGAGTGCGTACGTGCAGCAGTTCCAGGTGGACCTGCGCGGCGTCGTCGACCTCCTGAGCAGGCACATCTACTCGAGCCCTCGTGTCTACCTGCGCGAGCTGCTGCAGAACGCACGCGATGCGATCGCCGCCCGATCCGAAGTCGACGGCGCAGGCGGCAGCATCCGCATAACGCCGCTCAGCCACACCAGCGGCGAGTTCGTGCTCCGCGACGACGGCGTGGGGCTGACGGCCGCCGAGGTGGCCGATCTGCTCGCCACCGTCGGCCGAAGCTCGAAGCGCGACATCTTCGACATGCCGCGAAGCGACTACCTGGGTCAGTTCGGCATCGGCCTGCTGAGTTGCTTCATGGTCTCGGACCGGATCGTGATCCGCTCGCAGAGCGCCAGGGGCGGCGCGAGCGTGGAGTGGACGGGCAACGCAGACGGCACCTTCCAGGTCGTCGAGCTCGACGAGCGGCTGCCCGTCGGCACCAGCGTGCATCTGACGCCGCGTTTCGACTCCGACGATCTGCTGCGTCCTGCCGCCGTGCGCGAATTGGCGACCGCGTTCGCCGAGTTCCTGCCGGTGCGGGTGGTCGTGGAGATGCCGGGTGGCGACCAGGAGATCACTCGCCAGGCACCCTTCCTCGGTGAGGGCGGGGCGGATGCCGCGCTCGAGTACGGGCGCGATCTGATCGGAACGTCTCCGCTCGACGTGATCGAGATCGGCGAACCGGCGACCGGCACGCGCGGTCTCGCCTATGTGCTGCCCTATGCTCCCCCGCCGGGTGCGCGTCAGGCCACCCGCATGTACCTCGGGCGGATGCTGCTCGCCGAACGCGCCGCGGACGTGCTGCCGGATTGGGCGTTCTTCGTGCGGGCGGTCGTCGACTCGACCGGTCTGTCCCCCACAGCCAGCCGCGAATCGCTCGTCGAAGACCGTGCGCTCGAGCACGTGCGCGAGCAACTGGGCGCAGGCATCCGCCGGTGGGTGCTGGAGCTCGGGCTCACCGCTCCGCACCGTCTCGCCCAGTTCGTCGCGGTGCATGAACTGGGCTTGAAGTCGCTTGTACGGCATGACGACGAGCTCGCGCGCTTCATCACCCGCTGGCTGACGGTGGAGACCACGCACGGATCGATGCGCGTCGGCGATCTCGTGGAGCGGTTCGGCACGGTGCGATATGCCCGCACGGTCGACGAGTTCCGCCAGGTCGCCGGCATCGTCCCGCCATCCGAGGTGCTGGTCAACGGCGGCTACCTCTTCGACGCCGAACTCGTGGCGTCCCTGCCGGAGCAGTACCCGCACCTGGTCGTGGAGCAGATCGATGTCGCCGGCGAGCTCGATCGGCTCGACCCGCCCCCGCTCGACGATCGCGCAGCGGCCGTCCGGCTGGAAGACCGCGCGAGCGCCGTGCTGGCGGCATCCGGATGCGCCGTGATCGTGCGCTCCATCGATCGTGGGCAGCTCACCGGCCTTTACGTCGCCGACCCGAGCGTGCTGCGCGCCATCGACCGCAGCCGCACCAGGGGCATCGCGAACGGACTGTGGGGCGACGTGCTCTCGCGCATCGACCATGCCGTCGGCGTGCCCGACGACGACACGTCGGCGCGGCTGTGTCTGAACTGGTCGAACCGCGTGGTGCGCACCCTGTCGGGCGTCGAGGACGAGGCCGTCTTCTCCCGCACCGTGCAGCTGCTCTACATCCAGGCGCTGCTCGCCGGGCACCACCCGCTGTCCGACGCGGACCGGTCGCTCATGACCGCAGCGCTCACCGATCTGGTCGCGCTGTCGGCGGGTGTCGGCGCCGAGGGCTTCCCCTTCGACCTCTGACAGCCCGCTCCATTACGCATCCGTCTCATCCAGGAGGTTCCCGATGGCATCATCGCAGGCGCGGTTCTCGCAGCTGCTGGAGGAGATCGACCGCACCCCGTGGGGACCCGCGGAGCAGGCGCTCGTGGCGGAGGCCGTAGCGCTCGCGCAGGATCTCGGCGACGAGCAGCTGGAGTACCAGGCTCGCATGCGGCAGACGGCCTCGGCGAACATGGGCGGCCACACCGACGTCATGCTCAACTCGTTCGCCTGGTGCCTCTCCAGGCACGACGCCGACCCGGCACGCTTCCCGCTCGACATCGAGAACGGCGCCGCCGACCTCATGTGGCAGTTCAAATGGATGGCGTCGGCGCTGCGCTCCTCCCCCGCGTTCTCGGCGGCTCAGATCGCCGCGGTGCTCGACGACATGGAAGAGCATTACCGGCGTTCGGGACTCGGCATGAGCGGGGTGCTCACCGCGCGCTTCGAGGACGCGTGGGACGCCGGAAGGCACGATGAGGCCGAGCGGCTGCGCGTGCAGCTGGAGGCGACGCCGCGCGACGACTACAGCCACTGCGATGCGTGCGGTCGCAGCCAGGTCGCGGGCTTCTTCGCCGAAACGGGTCGGAACGAGGAGGCCATCCGCCTGGTCGAGGAGATGATCGCGGGCGGATTCTCCTGCGGCGAGGAGCCGGAGCACGCGCTCTCCCGTGTGCTGCTGCCATACCTGCGCGCAGGACGCACGGAGGACGCACGGGCCGCGCATCTGCGCAGCTACCGCCTCGCGAAAGACAACCCCGACAACATCGGCATCATCGCCAACAACCTCGTCTTCGCCGCGGTCACCGGGAACGAGGCCAGAGCGCTCGCCCTGGTCGAGCGCCACCTGCCCTGGCTGGCGCACGACCGGCTGAACGTCGACGGGCACTTCGCCGCTCTGTCGGCGATCGCATTCGCCCTCGGCAGGGTCGCGGAGGCCGGGCACGGCGACACCCCGGTGCGCGGAGCGGATGCCCCGAGTCTGCAGCCGTTCTTCGGGCCGCATGATGGCGCATGGACGGCATCCGAGCTGGCCGCAGCCGCCGCGGCTGCGGCCGAGCGCATCGGCGCCGACTTCGACGAGCGCGACGGCACGACCGGGCACGCGGATCGGCGTGCGCGGTTGCACGCTCTCGCCGCGGAGAGCTGGGACGTGCCGATCCAGTCCGACGCGTTCGTGACGGCCCCGGTCGCGCCGGAGCCGTCGGATGCCGAGGGCTGGTTCGATCGCGCCGTGGCGCTGGGCAGCTACGGCTCTGAACACGACGCCCTGGCTGCCGCGCCGCGTGCGGCGTCAGTCGCCGACCCGCTGCAGCGGGCTCGACTGCTCGGCCTGCGGATCGGCGCGCTTGCGTCGCTGGAGCGCTGGTCCGAGGCATCCGACCTCCTTCCGGAGCGTGCCGCTGCGCTCCGCGAGGCCGGCAAGGAGGAACAGGCGGCCCTCGAGGACCGACTGGGCCTGGCATTGTTCGGCCGCGTCGAGGACGGCGATGTCGCGGCGCTCGAGAGCGAGTGGGCGGATGCCGCGCGGCTGCCCGCATGGACGCGAGGAGATCTGGCGCTGACTCTGGCATCGTGTCGCCTGCGGGCCGACGACACGGCGGCGGCTCTGGACCTCGCCGAGCACGCCGCACGGGCCTTCGACGAGGCAGGAGACACCCGCCTCGTGGCGGGCACGTCGCTGATGGCGCTGATGGCGCTGCTGCGCGCCGGCGACATGGAGCGCGCAGACGGGATCGTGGAGGCCCTGCTCGCTCAGGACGACCTCAACCCGGGCCAGCGCGCCCGCGTGCTGGAAATGCGAGCCCGCATGCGAGGCGGCGCGGGGATGGTGGCCGAAGGGGCGGCGGATGCCGACGCGGCGGCGGCGATCCTCGCGTCGCTCGGAGGGTCGCAGTCCCTGGCGTCGGCGCAAATGCTGGCCGGCGCCCTCTGGGAGGATGCCGGCGACGCCGACAGCGCCCTGCTGCGCTTCCGGCTCGGTGCTCGTCTGATCGCCCAGCACGGCGGCGACGCCATCGGAGCAGACTTCCGCCTCGGCCGCGCCATGCTGGCCGCCGGCCACGCCGCCGAAGCGGCGGAGCTGCTCGGCGACGTGCTGCAGCGCGAGGAGGCGACCGGGGCTCCGGGATCCTCCCGTGCGGTGACCGTCGCGCTGCTCGCGCGCGCTCTCGCGGCCTCGGAGGAGTTCGGCCAGGCGGTGGGCGCCTTCGGCTATGCCGCTGAGCTGCACGGCGAGGCCGAGGAGCCGGCCGAGCAGGCGCTGATGCTCACCGAGCAGGCGAAGATCCTGGCGCGCTTCGGCGAGCATTCCGACGCGCGCGAGCTGCTGGAGCAGGCCGCCGAGATCGTTCGTCCGACAGAGGCCGTGGGTGCGGTCGTCGAGGTGCTTCACAACCTCGGGCAGTCGTACGGGGCGGCATCCGATGAACGGGCTTTCGGGTTGTTCGACGAGGTCGCAGCCCTGGCAGTCGAGCACGACGCCGACTGGCTGCTCGCCGACGTCACCGACTCGCGCGGACGGGCACTGACGGAGTTCGGCCGGATCGACGAGGCCGTCTCTGCTCTGCTCAACGCGGCTGACGGCTTCGCAGGGCTGGGAGACGTGGGCTCCGCCGGCGGGTCGGAGCTGTTCGCCGCGCGCACACTGGTGTCGGCCGAGCGGCACGACGACGCCGTCTCGCTGTACCGCGGCGTGCTCGACCGGGCAGCGGAGATCCCGCCGCTGCGACAGGTCGCGGCGCTGGAGCTCGGCGACGTGCTCGAGCATCTTGGCCGTACCGGCGAGGCCGCGCAGGTGCGGGCACTGCTGGACTGAGCGAACCTCGGGACTCGCCGCACGAGTCGTACGAGAACAGGAGATCCGCCGAGAACAGGACGGCGTTGGCGCATCCGTCCTGTTCCCGGTGAAACTCCTGCTCCGGCGCGGTTGGGTTCGCGCTCAGGCCTTGCGGATGAGCTTCTTGTTGACGAACTCGTCGGCGGCGAGCAGGCCCAGCTCACGCGAGGTGCCACTGCGCTTCACCCCGCCGAAGGGCAGCTCGGGGCTGTCGGCGAGCACCAGGTTGACGTAGACCATGCCGGCCTCGATGCCGTTCGCGACGCGCTCGGCCTGCTCGGCATCCGTGGTGAACACGTACGAGCCGAGGCCGAACGAGGTGTCGTTGGCGACCTTCACCGCGGCGTCCTCATCGGCCACGCGGTAGACGACCGCAGCGGGACCGAAGAGCTCCTCGCGGTAGACGTCCATGTCGGCGGTCACGTCGGCGAGCACCGTCGGAGCGAAGAACGCACCCTCGCGGGTACCGCCGGTGAGCAGGGTCGCCCCCTGCGCCACCGCGTTGTCGACCTGCTGCTGCAGGCGCTCGGCGGCGGCCAGCGACGACAGCGGGCCGAGCACGGTCTCCTCCTGGGTGGGGTCCTCCGCCTTGACCGCGGCGAGGGACGCGACGAACTTCGAGGTGAACTCCTCGTACAGCCCGTCCACGACGATGAATCGCTTCGCGCCGTTGCACGACTGCCCGTTGTTGTCGAGGCGTGCGTCGACCGCGTTCTGCACCACGGCGTCGAGGTCGTCCGCGCTCAGCACGATGAACGGGTCGGACCCGCCCAGCTCGAGCGCGACCTTTTTGAGGTTGCGGCCTGCGACCTCGGCCACGGCCGCACCTGCCCGCTCCGACCCGGTCACCGAGACGCCGTGCACGCGCGGGTCCGCGATGATCGTCGCCGCCTGCTCGTTCGTCGCGTAGACGTTGACGTAACCGCCGTCCGGCAGGCCGGCGTCGCGGTAGATCGCCTCGATCGCGGCGGCCGACTCCGGGCACTGCGGGGCGTGCTTGAGGATGATCGTATTGCCGATCGCGAGGTTGGGCGCTGCGAAGCGGGCCACCTGGTAGGCCGGGAAGTTCCACGGCATGATGCCGAGCAGGGCGCCAAGCGGCGCGCGGCGCACGACGGCGGTACCGTCGCCGAGGATGTCCAGCGGCTGGTCGGCCGTGATCTTCTCGATGTTGTCGGCATAGAACTCGATGATGTCGGTGGCGAACTCGACCTCGCCGACGGCTGCGGCGATCGGCTTGCCCATCTCGCGCACGATGATCGAGCCGAGCTCGTCCTTGCGCTCGCGGTGCAGCTCGGCGATGCGACGGATCACCGCGGCGCGGTCGGCGGGCGAGGTGGCCGCCCACGTCACGGCAGCGGCTGCCGCGCGCGCGACCGCGTCTTCGATCTGGGCGTCGGTGAACGTGTCATAGGTGGCGACGGTCTCGCCGGTGGCGGGATTGACGACGGCGTAGTCGGTCATGTCTTGTCCTTTCCGGATGGTGCGGCGGTCAGCTGTTGGGGATGAGCGTGTACTTGGTGGACAGGTACTCGTGGATGCCTTCGAATCCGCCTTCGCGGCCGACGCCGGACTGCTTCACGCCGCCGAACGGAGCGGCCGCGTTCGAGACCACACCGACGTTGAGACCCATCATGCCGGTCTCGAGCGCGTCGATCATGCGGTGCCCTCGGCCGAGGTCCTGGGTGAACACGTACGAGACGAGGCCGTACTCGGTGTCGTTGGCGAGGCGCACGGCCTCCGCCTCGTCGGCGAATGTCGCGACCGCGAGCACAGGGCCGAAGATCTCCTCACGAAGGATGGCGCTGCCTGCGACGACATCGGTGAGCACGGTCGGCTCGTAGAACGTACCGGTGCCTTCGAGTGCGTTGCCGCCGGCGAGCAGCCGCGCACCGCGATCGACCGCGTCTCCGACGAGCTCCTGCGCCTTGGCGACGGCGTCGGCGTCGATCAGCGGACCGATCGCCACGCCCTCCTCGGTGCCGCGACCGATCTTCATGGCCTGCACGCGCTCGGTGACCCGGCGCGCGAACTCCTCGGCGACGTCCTGGTGGACGATGAAGCGGTTCGCCGCGGTGCACGCCTGGCCGATGTTGCGGAACTTGGCCAGCATCGCGCCGTCGACCGCCTTGTCGAGGTCGGCGTCCTCGAACACGACGAACGGTGCGTTTCCGCCCAGTTCCATCGACACCCGCAGCACGCCCTCCGCCGCCTGGGCGATGAGCTTGCGGCCGACCTCGGTCGATCCGGTGAACGACAGCTTTCGCAGGCGCGGGTCGGCGATGATGGGCCCGGACAGCGCTCCGGAGCGAGAGGTCTGGACGACGTTGACCACGCCGGAGGGCAGGCCGGCCTCTTCGAGGAGCTTCGCGAAGAACATGGTCGTGAGCGGCGTGAGTGCCGGGGGCTTGATGACCACGGTGCAGCCCGCGGCGAGCGCGGGGGCGATCTTGCGCGTGGCCATTGCGAACGGGAAGTTCCACGGCGTCACGAAGAACGAAGGGCCGACAGGGCGCTGCGAGACCACCATGCGTCCGGTGCCCTCGGGATTCAACCCGTAGCGGCCGGTGATGCGCACGGCCTCCTCGCTGAACCAGCGCAGGAACTCGCCGCCGTAGACGACCTCGCCGCGCGACTCCGCCAGAGGCTTTCCCATCTCCAGAGTCATCAGCAGCGCGAGGTCCTCCTTGTGCACCTGCACGAGGTCGAACGCACGGCGAAGGATGTCGCTGCGCGTGCGCGGAGGCGTCGCCGCCCACTCGTCCTGTGCGGCGACGGCGGCGTCGAGGGCGCGCATGCCGTCGGCGGGTGTCGCGTCGGCGATGGAGGCGATCACATCACCGGTGGAGGGGTCGTGCACGTCGAAGGTGCGCCCCTCCTCTGCGTCGATCCACTGGCCCCCGATGAAAAGGCCGGAGGGAATGCCGGCGAGCAGCTCCTGCTCGTTCGATGCGACTGTGCTCATGATTCGTCTCGATTCTGTGAGGGATGAGGTGGGTCAGCGGCGACGGATGCTGGGAGGGGCGTCCATACCCAGGGTCTCACCGCGGAAGAAGGCCGGGCGCCGGATCGACTGCCAGATCATGATCGCAATGCCGACCACGATGATGCCGACGCCGAGGACGAACACGAGCCCGACGCCGCCGATGCTCGATCCGCTGCCGTAGGCGGGGTCCATCGAGTCGATCAATGTCGTCACGAAGAGCACGGCGAGGATGCCGCCACCGATCAGCGGGAACAGGAAGGCGAAGAAGAAGCTGCGGGCGGAGTCGAACCACTGGCGGCGGAAGTACCAGACGCACGCGAACGCCGTGAGGCCGTAGTAGAAGCAGATCATCATGCCGAGCGACAGGATCGTGTCGGTGAGCACGTTCTCGCTGAGCAGTCGCATGACCGCGTAGAACACTGAGGCGACGACCGCGGAGACGATGGTGGCGTAGCCGGGGGTGAAGAAGCGCGGGCTCACGCGCGCGAACTTCTTGGGCAGCGCTCCGTAGTGTCCCATAGCGAGCAGCGTGCGGGCGGGGCCGACTGCCGTCGACTGCAGTGACGCCGCCGAGCTCGACAGCACGGCGAGCGACACCAGGAAGGCGAGCGGCCCGAGCACAGGGTCGGACAGCGCGAAGAAGACGTTGGCCGAGATGTCCTCGTTGGCGAGGCCGAGCCCGCCGCTTCCCACTCCGGCGAACATGATGAGACCGATCGACAGCAGCAGGTACAGGCTCACGACGATCACCACGGTGACCATCGCAGCGCGACCAGGGGTCTTCTCGGGGTTCTTGGTCTCCTCGTTCATGGTGAGGACCACGTCCCAGCCCCAGAAGATGAAGATCGACAGTGAGAGCCCTGCTGCGAACGCGCTGAAGGTCGGCACCTCGAACGGGTTGAACCACGACCACGAGAACGCGGTCGGCTCGGGAGCATCCCCCTGCATCGCCTTGACGACCGCCACCGTGGCGAACATGACCAGCACGAGCACCTGGAACCCCACCAGGATGTACTGGAACTTCTGGGTGGTCTGCATGTCACGGTACGACACCAGCGTCGCGCCGAGCATGAACAGCAGGCAGACGATCACGTTGATGAAGGGGTTGAACGCGAGATCGGCGATGCCGGCGTTGCCGGTGAGCTGCGCGATCAGCAGGAAGAGGAACTCCACCGCGATGCCGGCCAGGTTCGAGAGCACGATGACCGTCGCGGCCACCAGTCCCCACCCCGTCATCCAGCCGATCCACGGCCCGAAGGCCCGAACGCCCCAAGTGAAGGAGGTGCCGGAGTCCGGCATCACGCGGTTGAGCTCGCGGTAGCCGAACGCGGTCAGCAGCATCGGGATGAAGCCCACCAGGATGATCGCGGGCACCTGGGTGCCCGCGACGGCCACGGTCGGCCCGAGCGACGCCGTGAGCGTGTAGGCGGGGGCGATCGTGGAGACCCCGATGACGACGGCCCCGAGCACGCCGACGGCGCCGGCGCTCAGACCCTTCTGGGAGATCCCGGTCGTCACTCCGGCTTCGGGCTCCGTCGCCCTGTTGGTGCTGGTCATCAGCGGACTCCTGTTTCGGCGCTCGTGCGCGGTACGACGATCATGGGGACGGGCAGCACGTGCAGCATCTTCGCCGCAGTGGAGCCCAGGAAGAGCCGGCGCGGCTGCGCGAGCCTGCTGGAGCCGACCAGCACGACCTCGCCGGGGAGCCACGCCAGGTGGCCGACGGCGTCCTCGACGGTGTCGCCCGGCGCCTCCTCCACGACGGCGTCGATGCCTTCGGGCAGGCGGCCGCGGGCCTCCGTCATCACGTCGTGCGCGTGCGCGCCGCCGACCAGGCGGATCATGCCCGTGTCGAGGCCGGGCGGCACGTCGAACGGCACCAGCGACACGAGCCGCAGGCCGGTACCGGTGTCACCCGCGAGCGCCACGGCCTCATCGAGAAGGGTGTCGGCGCCCGGCCGGGTGCCGAGCGCCGCTGTCACCCGCGACACGAGATGCTGGTCCTGCTGGGCGATGCCGGCCGGCGCCAGGGCGACCGGGATGGTCGAGGAGTGCAGCAGTTCCGAGGCGACGCTGCCGAGACGATGCCGGCCGAAGCGGCCGCCTCCGGCCGCGCCGACCACGATCAGCCGGGCGCCGAACTCCTCGCCCGCGGCGATGAGTCCCTCTGCGAACGACTCGCCGAAACGGACGTGTCCCGTGCGCGCGAGGCCCTCCGGCACACCCCTCACGGCCTGAGTCAGCCACTCGCGCGCCTGTTCCCGCAGCAGGTCCTCGTACGCCCGCTCCGGTGCGACGGCGGCGTTCCTGGTGCCCTCGGCCGGCAGCACCATCACCAGGTGCAGGGCTGCTCCGAGGCTGCGCGCGAGCCTGATGCCGAGCGCGAGGGCGTCGGCTCCGGCGTCCGTCGCGGTGTACCCGACGACGATGGGCGCGGTCACGAGCGGCTCGCTTCGACGATGTTCGCCGCTGCCAGGCGTCCCATGCGGATCGCGCCGTCGACGTGCTGGTATCCGGCACCAGCCATGTCACTGCAGGCGAAGTGGATCGGTCCGACGGCGGTGCGCAGATCCGCCCCGTAGCGGTGCAGACCGCCCATGTCGAAGCTGGCCGCGTACGCGCCGCGGGTCCACTCCTCGCTGCCCCAGTCGCTCTCGTAGTAGACGACGGGATTCTTCGCCTCCGGGCCGTAATAGTGCGACAGCGAGTCGAGGATGCGCTCCTTGCGCTCCTCGGCACTGAGCGCGAAGACGTCGTCCGCATTGCGGTCGGACACGAATGCGACCAGTGTTCCGCGCTCGTCGCCGTGGTTGGTGTTGTCGTAGGCCTCGTGGCAGAGCTCGTAGGGGCTGAACGCCGTGCCGCTGAGGCCCTGCTCGCGCCAGAACGGCCGGTCGTAGACGGCGTGCACCTTGATCACGAAGCCCATCGACAGGTGCTGGTGCAGCTGGTGCTGGCGACGCGGGAGCGGCGGCACGAAGGAGATGCGGTCGTAGAGAACGGGGGCGTGCGCGAGGATCGCGTAGCGCGCCCGGACGGTCATCTCGTCGGTCGTCGCGACGACACCGCTCTCACCCCACTCGAGGGTGCGCACGGGCTGATTGAGGAAGACGTCGTCGCCGAGGCGCTCGGCGAGCAGCTGCGGGACCTGCTGCAGTCCGCCCACGACGCGCTTGTCGAGGATGAAGTCGGCATCGACGAGGTTCGAGTACGAGCCGGCGGATGCAGCCATCAGCAGTGACTGCAGCAGTGAGAAGGCGTGGGTCGGCTTGGTGAGCATCGCGGAACCCGTGGCGAAGGCGAGGTTGCGGACGGCCTCGTCGTCGTCGGTCTGCTCGCGCAGCCAGGCGTCCCAGGTGACCGCGTCCCATTCGGCCGCGTTCGGATGCTCCCAGGGGCGGTCGGGGTCGATCTCGGCGACCATCGCGTCGAGGCGCTCGGTGATCTCGGCGATGGCCGCCTCGGTCGCCGGCGAGACGGGGAACATCTCTCCCGTGAAGCGGTGCAGCTGTCGGTCGGGGCCGACGTAGACGCTGTCGCCGTCGCGGTAGCGGCTGTAGGTCTCGAGGCCCAGTTCCTCGATCGTCTCCTTCAGAGCGTCCTGATCGGGTGAGACCCACTGCCCGCCGATCTCGAGCATGGCGCCGTCGATGATGTCGGTCCACAGCCGCCCGCCCACGCGATCGCGGGCCTCCAACACGGCCACGGAGAGCCCGGCCCTGCGCAGCTCGTTCGCGGCGGTGGTGCCGGCGGCGCCCGCGCCGACGATCACGACGTCGCGGCTGATCTCGTGCTCGGTCATGGGTGATCTCCTTCGATACGGATGGGTCTGCGGGGGGTCGACGGTGTTGCCGGCCGCGATCCGTGATCCCCCGACCGGGATCGCGGCCGACGGTCTCAGGCGCTCGCCAGGGCGGCGGCGACGACGTCCAGGCCCTCGTTCAGCAGATCGTCGCCGATGGCGAGCGGAGGCAGGAAGCGGATCACGTTGCCGAAGGTGCCGCAGGTGAGCACGACGACGCCCTCTGCGACGCATGCCTTGGCGACCGCCGAGGTGAGGGCGGCGTCCGGCTCGCCGGTCTCGGGGTTCACGAACTCGGCCGCGACCATGGCTCCGTGACCGCGCACCTCGCCGATACGGGCGTCCTTCTCGCGGATGCCGTTCAGCCGCCCGAACAGGATCTCGCCGATCTGCTGAGCGCGCTCGACGAGACCGTCGTTCTCGAAGGCGTCGATGGCGGCGAGCGCGGCGGCGCAGGCGATCGGGTTGCCACCGTAGGTGCCGCCCAGTCCGCCGGCGTGCGCCGCGTCCATGATCTCGGCGCGGCCGGTGACGCCGGCGAGCGGCAGACCGCCGGCGATGCCCTTGGCAGTGGTGATCAGGTCGGGCTCGATACCGAAGATCTCGCTCGCGAACATGGCGCCGGTGCGCGCGAAGCCGGTCTGCACCTCGTCGGCGATGAAGACCACACCGTTGGAGCGGCTCCACTCGACGATGGCGTCGAGGAATCCGTCGGCCGGGACGATGAAGCCGCCCTCGCCCTGGATGGGTTCGATGATGACGGCGGCGAGATTGTCGACGCCGATCTGCTTCTCGATCAGTGTGATGGCGCGCTTGGCAGCCTCGACGCCGGTCAGTCCGTCGCGCAGCGGATAGGACCCCGGCACGCGGTACACCTCGGGTGCGAACGGACCGAAGCCGCTCTTGTAGGGCATGGACTTGGCGGTCAGCGCCATCGTGAGGTTGGTGCGCCCGTGGTAGCCGTGGTCGAACGCGACGACGGCCTGACGGCCGGTGTGCTTGCGGGCGATCTTGATCGCGTTCTCGACGGCCTCCGCGCCCGAGTTGAAGAGGGCGCTCTTCTTGGCGAAGTCACCAGGGGTGAGCCGGTTCAGCGCCTCCGCCACCTCGATGTACGACTCGTACGGCGACACCATGAAGCAGGTGTGGGTGAACTGCGCCGCCTGCGCGGCGACGGCCGCGGCGACCTTCGGGTGCGCGTTGCCGACGGTGGTGACGGCGATGCCGCTGCCGAGGTCGATCAGCGAGTTGCCGTCGGCGTCGACGACGACGCCGCCGCCGGCGGCGACGATGGACACGGGCATCGAGTGCGCGACACCCGAGGCGACAGCGTCGGCCTTGCGGGCGAGGATCGCGGCTGAACGGGGGCCCGGAAGCGGAGTGGTCACACGACGGACCTGCGCAAGAGCGGGCCCGCCGGTCGGTGCGGAGGTGGTCTCGTCGATGAGTGTCATGCGGCGAGGCTACGACGACGTCGACACCGATGCACTCGCCCGGTCGTACAATCGTCGAGAAGATTTCGCCCAACCGTATAAGGCAGTCGAGGAGCGACCATGGATCCAGCCGCCGCGCCGACGCTGCGCACCCTGATCGGGCGGCGGGACCTGCGTCTGCGCCTGGTCACCGAGGAATCGGCACTGCCGGGCGGCGCGCTCGACCGCCCGGTGCGCTGGGTGCACAACTCCGACCTCGTGGATCCGACCCCGTTCCTCACCGAGGATCTGGTGCTGCTCACGACCGGCACGCAGTTCGCCGAGCACGACGCCGCGTGGGTCGCCGACTATGTCTTCCGCCTGATGCAACGCGGAGTGCTGGCTCTCGGATTCGGCTCCGGCGTGCATCGCGTCGGCGTGCCCGGTGAACTGGTCACCGCGTGCACCGCCGCCGGCCTGGCGCTCTTCGAAGTGCCCTACGACATCCCGTTCCTCGCCGTCGCCCGCGCGCACGCCGAGGCCATCGCCGCGCAGGCGTACGCGAGGCGCACCTGGGCGCTCGAGGCGCAGCGTTCGCTCGCGATCGCGGCACTGCGACCGCGCGGGCTGGAGGCGACGCTGACGGAGCTCTCCCGACGGCTCGGATGCTGGGTGGGGATGTTCGACGCGACCGGTGCGCTCGCGCACCAGCATCCCGCAACCGTGGCCGACCGGAGCGAGCTCGTCACGGGCGTCGCGGATCTGCTCGCCCGCGGCGGCTCGGCGAGCCGCACGATCGAGCATGACGACGCCGGCTACACCCTGTTCACGCTCGGACGCTCGGGGCATCTGCGCGGAGTGATCGCCGTCGCCGCGACGGCGCTCGATGCCGAGACGCGCGCGGTCGTCACCTCGGTGATCGCCATGGCCGGGCTGGCGCTCGAGCAGAACGAACAGACGTCCCGCGCCCGCCGGCGGCTGCACACCCAGCTGCTCTCCTCGCTGCGTGAGGATGACCCGGGGCTCGCCCGCCGGGTGCTCGGCGCCCTGCCGCCCGCGCCGGTGGTCGTCGCCGTGACGGATGCCGCACGCGCCTCGGCGATCCTCGAATGGTGGGACAGACGGCGATCGGATGCCGGTACGGCATCCTTCGTCGCCGAGGGCGAGGACGGCCTCACGATCTGCATCCCGGCCGGAGACGATGCCGCGCTCGATCTGCTGGCGCAGCAACTGGACCTGCGACTCGGGGTGTCGGAGCCGGCGGACTACGCCGGCTTCTCGCATGCGCATGCTCAGGCGCTCACCGCCCTGCGCCGGGGCGCCGACGGTGTCGCACGCTACTCGGACGCGTCCGCCGGCGGGGTGCTCGACGCCCTGGCGACCGAGGAGGCCAGGCTCGTCGCTCTGAGCCGCCTCGCGCCGCTGCGAAGGCACGATGCCGCAGCCGGCACCGAGCTCGAGCGCACCCTGATCGTCTGGCTCGAGAACGACACCCGAACGGAAGCGGCCGCGACGGCACTCGGCATCCACCGTCACACGCTGCGCTCGCGCATCGCGCAGGCCGCCGGGTTGCTCGAGACCGATCTCACCTCGTTTCCGGCGCGCGCCGAGGTGTGGGCGGCTCTGCGCACCGCAGCCGGCTCGTCGACGCCGGCGTAGACGCCCGGAGCGGCCGGCCCGCCTCGCTCGCGGCACGCCGCTGCCGCAGGCGCGATGCGACCTAGCATGGCAGGCATGAAGTCGACTCAGGCGCCGCGCGCCGCACGCCTGGCCCCCGCCGCACGCCGCGCCCAGATCCTCTCCGCGGCCGCCGATCTCGCGCTCGCCGACGGGCTGGAGCGGGTCACGCTGCGCGCCGTGGCCGACCGGCTCGAGGTCAGACACGGATTGATAACCCACTACTTCAACGCCGCCGAGGATCTGGTCGTCGAAGCCTTCATCGCCGCCGCCTCGGCCGACCGCGAGGTGATGTTCCCCGCCGAGGGCACGCCGCTCGAGCGCATCGCGCACCTGGCGCGCGTGAACGACAGCATCGAGGCCGGGCCGCTCGCCCGCCTCTGGCTCAACGCGAGGCACCTGTCGCGGTTCAGTGCGCCGCTTGCGGCGGCGCTCGCCGAGCAGGACGCCAAGGATCACGCGCGTCTGCGCGAGGTGATCGACGACGGCGTGCGAAGCGGCGACTTCGTCGTGCCGGATGCGGCATCCGCCGCCGTCCGCATTCTCCTCGCAGTCGACGGCGTGTGCGCCTACGCCAACGATCCGGAGGCGTACGCCACCGCGACGGCCGCCCGCTTCGTGGCGGAGACGGCCGAGCACGTGCTGGGTCTGGAGCGCGGCGCCCTGCGCCGAACGCCTTGACGCCGCAGTCAGGTGCAGCTACTGTCACTGTTGTTATACATTCGGCCAATAACACGATGGAGAGGCACGATGGCGTGGCGCATGCCGGCGGAGACCGGTGAACACGAGCGGATCTGGATGGCGTTCCCCCGCGAGGGCGTCACCCTCGGCGACACCGCGGAACTGCGCCGGGAGGGCTACGACGCGTGGACGGCAGTGGCGAACGCGGTGGCCGATTTCACTCCCGTGACCATGCTCGTCGACCCCACCGAGCTGAGCCGCGCCCGCCGGAGCCTGTCGCAGGGCATCGAGGTCGTCGAGGCACCGGTCGACGAGTTCTGGATGCGTGACTCGGGCCCCACCTTCGTCGTAGACGACGAGCGACCGGGTGTCCTCGGCGCGGTCGACTGGGTGTTCAACGGCTGGGGTGCGCCCGAATGGGCCGAATGGCATCGTTCCGCGGAGCATGCCCGCATCGTCGCCGCGCACACCGGCGCCGAGCTGATCAGCTCGGCACTCGTCAACGAGGGCGGCGGAATCCACGTGGACGGCGAGGGCACCGTGCTGCTCACCGAGACCGTGCAGCTCGACCCTCGAAGGAACCCGTATCTCGATCGCGGCAGAGTCGAGGCCGAGATGCGCCGCACCATCGGAGCGGAGAAGGCCATCTGGCTGCCGCGCGGGCTCACCCGCGATTACGACGAGTTCGGCACCAACGGCCACGTCGACATCGTCGCCACCATCCCGTCACCGGGCCGCCTTCTTCTGCACGCGCAGCCGGACCCCGCGCACCCCGACCACGAGGTCGCCGCGCAGCTGCGCATGCACCTGGCGGCCCAGACTGATGCCGCCGGCCGCAGCTTCGAGATCGTCGACCTTCCCGCTCCGCAGACGCTGCGCGACGACGAGGGGTTCGTGGACTGGAGCTACGTCAACCACCTCGTCACCAACGGCGGCGTGATCGCGTGCGGCTTCGGAGACGAGCAGGCCGATGCGACGGCGCGCGCGATCCTGTCGGACGCGTACCCGGGACGCACCGTCGTCTCGGTGGACGCCCGTCCGCTGTTCGACCGGGGCGGCGGCATCCACTGCATCACGCAGCAGCAGCCCGCTCTGCCGAAGGAGGTCTGAGGTGTTCGACGTCGTCGAGAAGTCCATCGCAGAGCTGCGCGGGGCCCTGGAGTCCGGGCAGGTGACGGCGGTCGGGCTCGTGGACGCCTACCTCGCACGCGTCGACGCCTACGACGGCCCCGAGACCGCGACGCGGCTCAACGCCGTGGTGGTGCGCAATCCGCAGGCGCGCGCCGAGGCCGCCGCCTCGGACGAGCGCCGGGCCCGTGGCAGGTCGCTCGGACCCCTGGACGGCATCCCGTACACGGCGAAGGACAGCTACCTGGTGCGGGGCCTCACTGCGGCATCGGGCAGCCCGGCCTTCAAGGACCTCGTCGCCCAGAAGGATGCGTTCACGATCGAGCGGCTGCGCTCGGCCGGTGCCATCTGCCTCGGGCTGACCAACATGCCGCCCATGGCCAACGGCGGTATGCAGCGCGGCGTGTACGGCCGCGCCGAGAGCCCGTACAACGCCGACTTCCTCACCGCCCCGTTCGCCTCCGGCTCATCCAACGGCTCCGGCACCGCGACAGCGGCGAGCTTCGCGGCCTTCGGGCTCGGCGAGGAGACCTGGTCGAGCGGGCGAGGTCCGGCGACCAACAACGCGCTGTGCGCCTACACGCCATCACGCGGAGTCATCTCGGTTCGCGGGAACTGGCCGCTGGTGCCGACGATGGACGTCGTCGTACCCCACACCCGGAGCATGGCCGATCTGCTGGAAGTGCTCGACGTCATCGTCGCCGATGACGAAGAGACGCGTGGTGACTTCTGGCGGGCCCAGCCGTGGGTCGCGCTCCCTGCGCCATCCTCGGTGCGCCCGGCGTCGTATCCGGCGCTGGCCGACGGCGCGGCCCTGATGGGCAGGCGGATCGGCATCCCGAAGATGTACATCAACGCCGACCCGGATGCCGGGACGTCGGAGACGCCCGGCATCGGCGGCCCCACCGGCCGGCGCATCCAGACCCGCGACTCGGTCATCGAACGCTGGGAGGCCGCGCGCCGCGATCTCGTGGCCGCCGGAGCGGCGGTGGTCGAGGTCGATCTGCCCGTCGTGTCGAACTACGAGGGCGACCGCCCCGGCGCCCCGACCCTCTTCACCAGGGGACTGGTGAGCCCGGAATACCTTCGGCGTGAGATCGTCGACCTGTCCGCCTGGAGCTGGGAGGACTTCCTGCAGGCCAACGGCGACCCTGCGCTGAGCACGCTGGCCGACGTCGACGGCGCCAAGATCTTCCCGCATCCGGCCGGCGCCCTTCCCGATCGCTACGAGGGCTTCGACGACGACATCGCCGAGTACCCGGCGTGGGTCCGCGAGCACCCGGGTGCCGCGCTGATCGACATCCCGGAGCTCGAGCACGGCCTGCGCGGCCTCGAGGAGACCCGCCGCACCGACCTGGAAGCCTGGATGGACGAACTCGGCCTCGACGCGGTGGTGTTCCCGGCGGTCGCCGACGTGGGTCCGGCCGACATGGACGTCAATCCGGCATCGGCCGATCTCGGCTGGCGCAACGGCACCTGGATCGCGAACGGCAACCTCGCGATCCGTCACCTCGGCATCCCGAGCGTCACGGTGCCGATGGGGCTGATGGCGGACATCGGCATGCCCATCGGCCTCACCTTCATCGGCCGCGCCTACGACGATGCGGCGCTGCTGCGCCTGGCCTACGCCTTCGAGGCCTCGGGCGCGGCGGGTGAGCGACGCACGCCCCCGCCGCGAACGCCCCGGCTCTGAGAGGCCGGTGGCCACGGGGGAAGGCCACGCGTCGGCGGCGTGCCGATCAGCGCGGGAGCGCCTCGAGCAGATCGTCGGCCGTGCCACGGAACTCCGGCCCGTGACCGGGGAAGATGCGGCGTTCAGGCAGGCCGCGCAGCCTCTCCAGGCTGCGCAGGGTCTGCTGCGGCTGCTCGCTGAACGGGGCGATGGACGCACGCTCGGCACCGGTGAGCACGTGCCGCGTCGTTATCGCATCTCCCAGGAACAACGCGCCGACCGACGGCATGCGGATCGCCGCCGACCCGGGCGTGTGGCCGGGGATCGCGATGATCTCAGGGCGCCCAGGAAGATCGAGCACGTCGCCGTCGGACATCGGCCGCACCTCTTGGAGATGCCGAGTGCGCAGACCGCCGCGCAGCAAGCCCACCCATAGGAAGCGCAGGGTCGGTCCCAGGCGCCAGCCGTCGGCCTTCACCGAGCGGGAGGGCTCAGCCCCTGTGGCCAGGTCCGCGTCGGGCCGGAGCACGTGGACGACGGCACCGTGCTCGACGCGCAGCCGTTCGGCAACGCCGATGTGGTCGGCGTCGCCGTGAGTCAGCACGACGCCCCTGATGTCATCGAGCGACCTTCCCGCTCGGCGCAGCGCCGAAGCGACGATCCCGAGGTCGCCTGACAAGCCGGCGTCGATGAGCGTCACGCCTTCATCGGTCACGACGGCGTGGATGGCGACGATGTCATCGCCGATGCGGAGCAGCTGATCAGTCATGTTGGCTACAGTACATAGCCTTGATGGCTATGGTCAATAGCCATATGCTGGAACCGGGAGGAACCGATGCCTGCACCTCAGAGAGTGAGCACGCCGACGCTCGTCGCCGCCGTGCGATCGATCGCCGAACAGCAGGGCCTCGACGCCGTGACGATGAGCAGCGTCGCTGCGGCCGTCGGGGTCCGTGCACCCAGCCTGTACAAGCGCGCCGCGAATCGCCACGCGCTCCTGCAGCTCGCCGCCGACGACGCCGCGTCCGAACTGGGCACCGAAGTCGCCGCGATCGCCGAGAGCGCCACCGACCCGCATGACGTGCTCGCCGGCCTCGCACGTGCACTGCGTGCACTGGCGGCACGCTCGCCGAACGTGACGACCCTGCTGTTCTGTGCGCCGGCCCCGGCCGCGAACCCGTCGCCCGAGGCTCTTGCTCCCATCATGTCGATCCTGCTGGCCGCCGTGAGCGAGATATCGCCCGGGGATCCGCTGCCCGCCGCACGCACTCTCACCGCCTGGGCGTACGGCTTCTGCACCATGGAGCAGAACGGCGGCTTCCGGCAGGGCGGCGATGTGGATGTCGCCTTCGAGCGCGGTCTGCAGATCGTGCTGCGCGGGGTGACGGCCTGACCGCGCCAGGTCGGCGCACGTCGACCACGTCTCAGCGCGGCGCGTGCGCCTCGAGGAACTCGTACACGTCGGTCGTGTCGACCCCGGGGAACGATCCTGTGGGCAGCGTCGCGAGCAGCGTCCTCGGCGTCTTCACGTTGGGCCAGGAGTTCTCGCGCCAGCGCTCCTCGAGCTCCGCCGGCGCACGGCGGCAGCACGCCTCGACGGAGTGCTTCGACACCCCGCGGTTCGGAGTGTCGCGACCGACGAACCATCTGGTGTCGTCGAAGCGCACCCCGACGCTCACCGAGTGCATGCCCTCACTCGACGCCTCGACCCGCGCCGTGCACCAGTACGTGCCGTTGCCGGTGTCGGTGTACTGGTAGTACGGGTTGAACCGGTCCTCGACATCGAACACCACACGACTGGTCCAGCGGCGGCAGCACATCTGCCCCTCGATGGCCCCCAGCCGGTCGGTCGGGAAGTTCACGTCGTCGTTCTCGTACGCCTTCGTGATGGTGCCCGACTCGTGCACCTTCAGGAAGTGCACCGGGATGCCGAGATGACGGGTCGCGAGGTTCGTGAACCGGTGCGCCGCCGTCTCGTACGACACCGAGTACGCATCCCGCAGATCCTCGATCGAAATCGCGCGGCGCGCCTTCGCGTCCTGCAGCACGGGCACGACGTGCGCTTCGGGAATCAGCAGCGCACCGGTCAGGTAGTTGGTCTCGACCCTCTGACGCAGGAACTCGGCGTAGCTGCGCGGCTCCCCATGACCGAGGATGCGGCTGGAAAGCGCCTGGAGCACGGCCGTGCGCGCGTCACTCTTGGTCGGCACACGGCTCGACAGATACAGCCGGCCGTTGGCGATGTCCGCGACGCTGCGGGTGGTCTGCGGCAGGTCGGGGGCGTAGTGCAGGGTGAACCCGAGGTGCGCGGCGATCTCCGAGGCGATCCGCTGGGTGAGCGGGCCACCCGGATGCTTCACGGCGGCGAGGATGTCTGCCGCCTGCTGTTCGAGATCGGCGAAGTAGTTGTCCTGCGTGCGCATGAGGTCGCGCAGTTCGACGTTGGCCCTGCGCGCCTCCTCCGGCGTCGCCGCGCGCTCGTCCCGGAGCCGCTCGATCTCGCCGTGCAGGGCGAGCATCACCTTGAGCACATCCGTCGGCAGCGTCTTCGCGATGCGGAACGGCGCGATCCCCAGCGTCTGGAAGGTCTGGCCCTTCATCGCGCGTTCCAGCGCGATCTCCATGGTGCTGCGCTCGTCGAGCGGCTCGCCCGCGAGCAGGGCGTCGATCGTGGTGCCGAGCGCCCGAGCGATGGTCTGCAAGAGCGACAGCTTCGGCTCGCGCCTGCCGTTCTCGATCATGGACAGCTGACTCGGCGCGCGGTCGACGGCGGAGGCGAGGTCCTCCAACGTCATGCCGCGCGCAGTCCGCAGCTGGCGGATGCGGCGCCCGACAGTGAGGGCATCGGCATCTTCTATGACGTCAGCGCTGCTCATGCGGGCGATTCTGTCACAGAAGCAGAAATATCTCGAAAGTTCTGCCCCTCAATGGTCTAGTCCCCGGCCGTTCTTCTCTCAGAGTGGATGCCAAGCACCCCGGCTCAACGACACTCGCAGGGCCGGTCCGCATCTCACGGAGGAGACAGACCATGACCACTGACACCGCGTCGCCGACCGCCCCGTCCGGGATCGCAAGCACCGCCGCATCGGTCGCCATCGGTCCGGCGATGCGCATCACCGGACCGATGCACGAGCGCTTCGATGAGATCCTCACGACGGAGGCCATCGCGTTCCTCACCGAGCTGCACCATCGCTTCGCCAGCCGACGCCACGACCGGCTCGCCGATCGGATGCGGCGCCGCTTCGAGATCGGCAACGGGCATGACCCTCACTTCCGCGAAGACACGGCGCACATCCGCGGGGACGACGCGTGGCGCGTCGCCGGAGCAGGCCCAGGCCTCGAGGACCGCCGCGTCGAGATCACCGGGCCGACCGACCCGAAGATGACCATCAACGCGCTGAACTCGGGTGCGCGCGTATGGCTGGCCGACCAGGAGGACGCCACCAGCCCCACCTGGGGCAACGTGATCGGCGGGCAACTGTCGCTGCGCGACGCCATCCAGGGCGAGATCGCCTACACCTCCCCCGAAGGCAGGGAGTATCGCGTCACCGCCGAACGCACCCCCACCATCGTCATGCGGCCGCGCGGCTGGCACCTGCCCGAGAAGCACATCGAGTTCACCGACCGCACTGGGCGCCACACTGCGGCATCCGGCTCCCTGGTCGATTTCGGACTGTACTTCCTGCACAACGCGCAGCAGCTCATCGACGCGGGTCGCGGCCCGTACTTCTACATCGCCAAGCTCGAGTCGAGCGAGGAGGCGAAGCTCTGGGACGACGTGTTCTCATTCGCCGAGGAGTACGTCGGCATCCCGCACGGCACTATCCGCGCCACCGTGCTCATCGAGACCCTGCCCGCCGCTTTCGAGATGGACGAGATCCTCTACGAACTGCGCGATCACTGCGCCGGCCTCAACGCCGGACGCTGGGACTACATCTTCTCCATCATCAAGAACTACCGCGGCCGGGGCGCACGCTTCGTTCTTCCCGACCGGAGCGAGGTCACGATGACCGTGCCCTTCATGCGTGCCTACACCGAGCTGCTCGTGCAGACCTGCCACAAGCGCGGCGCCTACGCGATCGGCGGCATGAGTGCCTTCATCCCCAACCGCCGCGACCCGGAGGTCACGCAGCGCGCGATCGAGAAGGTCTCCACCGATAAGAGGCGTGAGGCCGGCGACGGGTTCGACGGCACCTGGGTCGCCCACCCCGACCTCATCCCGACCGCTCGGGCCGAGTTCGATGCCGTGCTCGGCGAGCGCCCCAATCAGCTCGACCGTCTGCGCGAGGACGTGAACGTGACGGCATCCGACCTGCTCGACCTGCACATCGGCCGGCCGATCACGGCTCAGGGCGTCCGTGACAACGTGTCCGTGGCCATCCGCTACCTCGAGGCATGGCTGCGTGGCCTCGGCGCCGTCGCGATCGACAACCTGATGGAGGATGCCGCGACGGCCGAGATCAGCCGCTCTCAGGTGTGGCAGTGGATACATCAGGACCGCAGCACCGAGGACGGCACGCCCATCACCTCCGCGTACGTCGAGGGCCTGATCGGCGAGGTGCTCGCCGAGGCGATCCGCTTCGAAGGCGACCGATTCGACGATGCGGCCGACGTCTTCCGTGAGGTCGCGCTGCAGCCCGAGTTCCCGGCCTTCCTCACCCTCGGTGCGTACACCCGGTTCCTCACCGAGACCGACTGACCGTTCACCCACTCACGAAGGACCAGACATGACCCAGTACCAGGACGACATCGACGCCATCCGGGCCCTGCGAGACGTGCACGGCTCGGCCTGGCAGGGCATCGACCCCGAGTCCGCCGCGCGCCTGAGGGCGCAGAATCGCTTCCGCACCGGCCTTGAGATCGCGCAGTACACCGCCGACATCATGCGGCGCGACATGGACGAGTACGACGCCGACTCCTCGCTGTACACGCAGTCGCTCGGCGTCTGGCACGGCTTCATCGGGCAGCAGAAGCTGATCTCGATCAAGAAGCACCTGAAGTCGACGAGGAAGCGCTACCTCTACCTGTCGGGATGGATGGTGGCTGCGCTGCGCTCCGAGTTCGGCCCGCTCCCGGACCAGTCGATGCATGAGAAGACGGCAGTGCCCGCGCTGATCGAGGAGCTCTACACATTCCTGCGCCAGGCCGACGCCCGCGAGCTGGATCTGCTCTTCACCCAGCTGGATGAAGCGCGCGCCGGCGGTGACGAGACCGCGGTGGAGTTCATCCAGTCGCAGATCGACAACCACGAGACCCACGTCGTGCCGATCATCGCCGACATCGACGCCGGGTTCGGCAATCCTGAGGCGACATATCTGCTTGCCAAGAAGATGATCGAGGCGGGCGCCTGTGCGATCCAGATCGAGAACCAGGTGTCCGACGAGAAGCAGTGCGGTCACCAGGACGGCAAGGTCACCGTTCCGCACGAGGACTTCATCGCGAAGATCAACGCCGTGCGCTATGCCTTCCTCGAGCTCGGCATCGACAACGGCATCATCGTCGCGCGCACCGACTCGCTGGGCGCCGGGCTCACACAGAAGCTGGCGGTCACCCATGAGCCCGGGGACCTCGGCGACCGGTACAACTCCTTCCTCGACGTGGAGGAGATCGCGGCCGGCGAGCTCAGCGACGGCGATGTGGTGATCAGGCGCGAGGGCAGGCTGCTGCGCCCGAAGCGGCTGGCCAGCAACCTGTACCAGTTCCGTCCGGGCACCGGCGAAGACCGCGTCGTGCTCGACTGCATCACGTCGCTGCGCAACGGCGCGGACCTGCTGTGGATCGAGACCGAGAAGCCGCATGTCGAGCAGATCGCCGGCATGGTCGATCGCATCCGTGCGGAGGTCCCCAGCGCGAAGCTGGTCTACAACAACAGCCCCTCGTTCAACTGGACGCTGAACTTCCGCCAGCAGGCGTACGACCAGCTCGCCGCCGAGGGCGCTGATGTCTCGGCGTACGACCGCGACAGGCTGATGAGCGTCGAATACGACGGCACCGAGATCGCCCGCATCGCCGACGAGAAGATCCGGACCTTCCAGCGCGACGGGTCGGCCCGGGCCGGCATCTTCCACCACCTCATCACGCTGCCGACCTACCACACGGCCGCCCTGTCGACCGACAACCTCGCACGGGGCTACTTCGGCGACGAGGGGATGCTGACCTACGTGCGAGACGTCCAGCGTCAGGAGATCCGCCGGGGCATCGCCACCGTCAAGCACCAGAACATGGCGGGAAGCGACATCGGCGACACCCACAAGGAGTACTTCGCCGGCGACGCGGCCTTGAAGGCCGGAGGCCAGCACAACACGATGAATCAGTTCAGCTGACGACATCGATCGGAGGGGCCGGATGCCGCGATGTGAGCATCCGGCCTCTTCGGCGAGTCGAGACAGGCGAGGCGAACGGTTCACAGGAACGACGCGGCGACGGCGTTGCGGTGATAGTCGAAGACGATGCTGGTGCGGGTGGACGCCACGCTGCTCTGCGCAGACAGGTGCTCGAGCACGAACTCGCGCAGCTGCGAGGAATCGGCGACGGCGATGTGCAGCAGGAAGTCGTCGTCTCCACCGAGGAAGAACACCTGGATCACCTGCGGGAGCGCCCGCACCCGCTCGGCGAACGCGACGATGCTCTCACGGCGGGCGCTCGGACGCAGGCTCACACCGATGACCGCCTGAAGACCCGAGCCGAGCTTGCGCTCGTCGACACTGGCGTGGAAGCCCGTGATCACACCGCGGTCGATCAGCGATCGCAGGCGCGCATGCGCCGTTGACGGCGCGACGCCCAGCCTCGCCGCGAGCTCGGCGTTGGTCATGCGGCCGTCAGCCGTCAGGAGCCTCACGATCTTCACGTCCACGGCATCGAGCGTGGCGGGGTGCACAGTGTTCGGCGGAAGGCCCTCGGATGACATGTCCATCCGAATCATTATTCAGGATGCGTTCTCAGAACGAATCTTCTTCGGACTTTCAGCGGAGCGCCCGCCGTTTCTGCGATTCTGGATTTCACCCTGCGGACCGCCGCACACCCTGGAGGATCGATGAAGATCGGCGTACCCACCGAAGTCAAGAACAACGAGAACCGCGTCGCGCTCACTCCCGCCGGCGTCGATCGACTCGTGCACGAGGGTCATCGGGTTCTCGTGCAGTCCGGCGCCGGGCTCGGCTCGCGCATCGAAGACGAGGCGTACCGCGCAGCAGGGGCAGAGATCGTCTCCTCGGCCGAGGAGACCTGGGCGGGGGCGGACCTCCTGCTCAAGGTCAAGGAGCCCATCGCGCAGGAATACGGCTTCCTTCGGTCGGACCTCACTCTGTTCACCTACCTGCACCTGGCCGCGGACCGCCCGCTGACCGCGGCGCTCGTGGACGCAGGAACGACCGCGGTCGCTTACGAGACCGTGCAGCTGCCCGACCGCAGCTTGCCGTTGCTCATTCCGATGAGCGAGATCGCCGGCCGCCTGTCGGTGACGATGGGCTCATACTCGCTGCTGCGCTCGAACGGCGGTCGCGGCACACTGCTCGGCGGCATCGCCGGCACGCCGCGCGCGAAGACGGTCGTGATCGGCGGTGGCGTCGCCGGCGAGCATGCGGCCGCGAATGCCCTCGGCCTCGGCTCCAAGGTCACCGTCTTCGACATCTCGCTGCCCCGCCTGCGCGAGCTCGAGCACCGATACGGCGGGGCGCTGGAGACCAGGGCGTCGAGCCGGTATGACATCGCCGAGGCCCTTGCCGACGCCGACCTGGTGATCGGCTCGGTGCTGATCCCGGGAGCTGCGGCTCCGAAGCTCGTCACCGACGAGATGGTCGCCGCCATGAAGCCGGGGTCGGTGCTGGTGGACATCGCCATCGACCAGGGCGGATGCTTCGAGGGCTCCCGCCCGACCACACACGACGATCCGACCTTCGCCGTGTACGACTCCATCTACTACTGCGTCGCGAACATGCCCGGTGCCGTACCGGAGACCGCCACTCGGGCGCTCACGAACGCCACCCTCCCCTACGTCTCGGCGATCGCCGGCAAGGGCTGGGATCGCGCGGCGAACGACGACGCCGCTCTCGCCAAGGGGCTGAACGTCACCGACGGCCGGATCGCGTTGAAGGCGGTGGCAGAGGCGCACGGGATGGCCGGCTGACGCGACAGAAGCCATGATCGGCGGACGCCCGTCAAGAACGCTGATTCTTGACGGGCGTTCCGCCTGTGGCCCCGCATCCTGCCCGGGTACGCTTCTATCGTGACCGAACGCGCACCTCTCTCCCGCAAGCTCTCCGCCATTGCCGAGTCCGCGACCCTCAAGGTCGATGCCAAGGCGAAGGCGCTCAAGGCCGAGGGCAAGCCCGTCATCTCGTATGCCGCTGGCGAGCCCGATTTCGCCACGCCGCAGTTCATCGTGGATGCCGCGGCCGAGGCTCTCGCCGACCCGGCGAACTACCGCTACACGCCGGCTGCAGGCCTTCCCGCACTTCGCGAGGCGATCGCCGCGAAGACGCTGCGCGATTCCGGCCTCGACGTCTCGCCGTCACAGGTGATCGTGACCAACGGCGGCAAGCAGTCGGTCTACCAGGCATTCCAGACCGTGGTGAATCCTGGCGACGAGGTGCTGCTGCCCGCGCCGTACTGGACCACCTACCCCGAGGCGATCCGCCTCGCCGACGGGATCCCGGTCGAGGTGTTCGCCGGAGCCGACCAGGACTACAAGGTGACCGTCGAGCAGCTCGAGGCCGCGCGCACCGAGCGCACCACCGTGCTGGTTTTCGTGTCGCCGTCCAACCCGACCGGGTCTGTGTTCACCACCGAGGAGACCAAGGCCATCGCGGAGTGGGCGCTCGAGCACGGCATCTGGGTCATCAGCGATGAGATCTATCAGAACCTCACCTACGAAGGCGCCAAGGCGACATCGATCGTCGAGGCGCTGCCCGAGATCGCCGGGCAGACCATCCTCGTCAACGGGGTCGCGAAGACCTACGCGATGACCGGCTGGCGCGTCGGATGGATGGTGGGGCCCGCCGACGCCGTCAAGGTCGCCGCCAATCTGCAGTCGCACCTGTCGAGCAACGTCAACAACGTCGCCCAGCGCGGAGCGATCGCCGCCCTCACCGGCCCGCAGAACGAAGCGGAGCGGATGCGCGAGGCGTTCGACCGCCGTCGCCGCCTGATCGTGTCGGAGCTGTCGAAGATCGACGGGCTCGTCGTACCCAACCCGCTCGGCGCGTTCTACGTCTACCCCGATGTGCAGGGGCTGCTCGGTCGCACCTGGGGCGGCGTCACTCCGACCACCTCGCTGGAGCTGGCCGACCTCATCCTCGAGCAGGCCGAGGTCGCCGTCGTCCCCGGCGAGGCCTTCGGCCCGTCCGGTTACATCCGCATGTCTTACGCGCTGGGAGACGACCAGCTTCTCGAGGGCGTGCAGCGGCTGCAGCGCCTGTTCGCCTCCTGACGCGAGTCCGTGGAGAACGGCCGCCATCCCTCCCGGGCTGGCGGCCGTTCTTCGCTACAGGTCGACGCCGACCAGCACGGGCTCAGGCTGCAGCAGCAATCCGTACTCGGCGTGCACTCGGCTCTGGATGAACCTGGCCAGCTCGCTGAGTTCGGCGGCGGACGCTCCCCCGCGGTTGGTGAGCGCCAGCGCATGCTTGGTCGACACGCCGGCACGGGATCGCGGCAGGCTGAAACCCTTGCGGATGCCCGAGTTCTCGATGAGCCATGCGGCACTCACCTTGACCAGGCCCTCGGGCCGCTCGGGGCGCGGTGACACGCCGGCGTAGCTGTCCAGCGGGATGACGGTGACCGCATCCAGGTCGGGCTCCACCGGCCAGCGGGGGCACTCCGGCGGCAGAGTGCGGGCGACATGCTCTGGCACGATCGCGTTCTGGAAGAACGACCCGGCACTCCAGGTGTCGGGATCGGCGTCGTCGAGCAGCATGCCCTTCGCGGCGCGAGTCTGCAGGATGCGCGAGCGTACCCAGCTCAGCGGAACCGGTTCGTAGTCCTCCAGGCCCAGCGCGCGGCGCAGCTGCTCGCCGCGCACCACCCGCCCAGCGTCACCGGTGACAGCCAGGTCGAGGGTGACCGAGAGGATCACCGCACGGCGGCCCTGCGCTTCACCGTAATGGTGCTTGAGCACCGAGGTGCGGAATCCGAGGCCGAGCTCCGCGGCAGGCGCCACCATCGGCGCCTCCGCATGCTCGTCGATCAGCTCCACCTCGACGAGGGTCTCCTGGATCTCCTGTCCGTAGGCACCCACGTTCTGCACCGGGGCGGCCCCGACCGTGCCAGGGATGCCGCTCATCGCCTCAATGCCGGCGTAACCACGCCCGACAGCGTAAGCGACCAGGTCATCCCAGGAATGCCCCGCCTGCACGCGCAGCCGGATGCGCCCCTCATGGGGCGAGGGCAGCTCCTCGATACCCGAGGTGAGGATGCGGATCACGGTGCCGTCGAACGGCTCGTCGCCGGCGAACAGGTTGGAGCCGCCGCCGAGCACGAACCAGTCGCCGCCGCGCTCCCACACCGAGCGGAGCTCGGCGATCAGATCGGTCGTCGACGACGCCTCCCGCATGATGTCGGGTGCGGCGCCGGTGCGAAGCGTGGTGAGCTCGCGGAGCGGGACGGATGCGGCCTGGGTCATGTCAGAGCGCGACCCGCAGCTGCGCCTTGACCAGCACTGTGGTGTCGGCGTGCTTGACGGTCAGGTCGATGCGTGCCGACTGCTCGTCGACGGCTCCGACCTTGGCGAGCACGTGCACGTCGGCCCCGTCGGACGGATGCACAACGACCGGCTTGGTGAACCGGACTCCGTAATCGAGGATCCCGTTCACGTCGCCCAGCGCGGCCACGACCACGGAAGAGGCGATGCCCATGGTCAGCATCCCGTGAGCGAGCACGCCGGGGAGTCCCACTTCCGCCGCGACGTCGTCACGGTAGTGGATCGGGTTGAAATCCCCTGAGGCTCCCGCGTATCGGACGAGTGATTCGCGGGTGAGATGCAGCGTGCGCTCAGCGACGACGTCTCCGACGACGAACCCGGCCATCATTCGCCCTCCGCTTCGCCGACGAGCAGCACACTGGTCGCGGTCACGACGTGCTCCCCGGCGGCATCCGTGATCTCGGCCTCGCTGGTGATCATCGAGTTGCCGCCCAGGGCGCGGATCCCGGTGACGCGCAGCCGTCCTGTGAGCTCGTCGCCGGCGACGATCGGCCGCGTGTACGTGAACCTCTGTTCGGCGTGGATCGTGCGCGACAGCACGATGCCGGAGTCGGGTTCGGCAAGCAGCTGCTGCAGCGTGTGGTCCTGGACGACCATGGCGAACGTCGGCGGGGCCACCACGTCCGCGTAACCGAGGGCGCGCGCGGCCTCGACATCGGTGTGCAGCGGCGCGTCGGCGAAGACGGCGCGGGCGAACTCGCGCACCTTCTCTCGTCCGACGAGGTACGGGGCGGTCGGCGGGAACTCCCTGCCGACCAGATCGTTGTTCACAGGCACTCCTCGATCCTATCCGTGGTGCCTGAGCCCGTTCCCGGTGCGCGTCCGAAGGAAACCATGTTCATCTTCGAGCGAATCCTTGACGCGCGGCCAGTCGTGTGTTGCTATGTGATTGTTTAGTGCAGTTTCCACGCATAGACAATCAAGAGTTAGGCGAACAATGACGTTACCCTCTCCCCGCCGGCTTCGCCGGCGGCAACTCACCTCGCTCGGCCTGGCGGCCGCTCTCGCCGTGACCGGCGTCGGGCTGACCGGCTTCGGCGCATCCGCCGTCGCCGCGACCGCGGCATCCTCCTCCGAACCCACCCTCGTGACGCCCAAGCCCGCGACCCCCGAGGTTCCCGTGGACGAGTCCGGTTCCTCGATCGGCGCGATCACCGGCGTCTCACGCGACGGCGCGGCCGTCACGCTCACCGGCGAGCGCGGCGCCATGCGCATCACCTTCCTCGAGGGCGGCACCTTCCGCCTCGAGGCCGATCCGAGCGGATCGTTCACCGATCCGGCGAACACCCCGCAGAACGACCCCGCACGCACGGCGGACATCGTCGTCGGCGCAGACACGTTCGGCGGCGCCGACCTCACCGTGACGGAAGGAGAGGCGATCACCGTCGCGAGTCCCGACGTCACCGTCACCGTCGACCGCGCCACGGGTGCCGTCCAGGCCGCGCGCGCCGACGGGACGCCGATCTTCACCGAGTCGGCGCCGATCACCTTCGGCGCGAAGTCGGCCACCCAGCACCTGGCGTCCGCCGACGGCGAGCAGTTCCTGGGCGGCGGCATGCAGAACGGCCGTTCCATCCACACCGGCTCGGTGATCAACATCGCCCGCAGCTACGACTGGGACGACGACGGCTACCCCAACGCCGTGCCGTACTACATGTCGTCCGAGGGATACGGCGTGCTGCGCAACACCTTCGCCCGCGGCACCTACGACTTCAAGAACGGCACGACCACCCACGAGGAGCGCCGCTTCGACGCGTACTACTTCGTGGGTGACTACGCCCAGTCGCTGGAGTCGTACACGCAGCTCACCGGAAGGCCGATCATGCCGCCGGTCTACGCCCTCGAGTACGGCGACGCCGACTGCTACAACCGGTCGAGCCCGACGTACAGCGGCACGCGCACACCGTCCAAGCTGCGCACACCGCAGGCGCTCGACTTCGCCAAGGAGTTCGTCGAACACGACATGCCGGCCGGCTGGATGCTGGTGAACGACGGCTACGGCTGCGAGTACCAGGAGCTGCCCGAGACCGTCGACGCCATCGAGGAGCAGACCGCGCTGAAGACGGGACTGTGGACGCAGCGGTCGCTGACCGAGCAGGAATACGAGGTCGGCGACGCCGGCATCCGCCTGCGCAAGCTCGACGTCGCGTGGGTCGGCTCGGGCTACCGCCTTGCGCTGACCGGTTGCGAGGCCGCGCATGACGGCATCGAGCAGTACTCCGACGCCCGCGGCACCTCTCTCATGGTCGAGGGATGGGCCGGGTCGCAGCGCTGCGGCATGCAGTGGACGGGCGACCACTCCGGCAACCTCGACGCGGTGCGCTGGCAGATCTCGGCTCTGACCGGTGCGGGCAACTCCGGTCTGGCGTTCTCGACCGGTGACGTGGACGGCATCTTCGGCGGCTCACCCGAGAGCTACGTACGCGATCTGCAGTGGAAGGCGTTCGCCCCGGCGCTGTACTCGATGAGCGGCTGGGCGTCGGTCGACAAGCGGCCGTGGCTGTACGGCGACGAGGCGACCGAGATCAACCGCTCGTACCTGCAGCTGCGGCAGAAGCTGATGCCGTACATCTACACGCTGGCCGCGGAGTCGCACCGCAGCGGCCTGCCGATGATGCGCTCGCTCGCTCTGGAGTACCCGGACGACCCGGGCGCCTACAGCGCCGAGGCCAACAACGAGTTCCTGCTCGGCGGCGACTACCTGGTCGCGCCGGTGTACACGAAGACCACCGTGCGCAACGGCATCTACCTCCCGGCCGGTGAGCGCTGGGTCGACTACTGGACCGGAAAGCTCTACGAGGGCGGGCAGGTGATCAACGGCCACCCGGCTCCGCTCGACAAGCTGCCGATCTTCGTGCGTGCAGGAGCGCTCGTGCCGCAGGGCATCGTCGCCCGCAACGCCTCGCTCGTGCCGGAGGACTCCCCGATCACCCTGTCGCTGTTCCCGCAGGGCGAGAGCGCCTTCACCCTGTACGAGGACGACAAGGTGACCCGCGGTTACGCCGACGGCGAGTCGAGCTCGCAGAGCATCCGAGTCGACGCTCCGGATGCCGGCAAGAAAGGCACCGTGACGGTGACCATCGGCGAGCGGGAAGGCGACTACGAAGGCAAGGCTGGCGCCCGCCCGTACGTCATCGAGGCGCACACCGGCTCGGCGCCGAAGAACGTGACAGTCGACGGCAAGCGCCTGAAGCAGGCGGATTCGCTCGACGCGCTGTCGGAGCAGGAGACCGGATGGTTCTTCGACGCCGAGAACGCCGGCGGCGTCATCACCGTGAAGGCGGGCACCGTGGCATCCGATCGCAGTGCCGAGGTCGTGCTGGCCGCGACGAGCGCCGTGGGCGGGCGAGACGCGGATGCCGCCGCGGCATCCGTCGCCGTCGACCTGGCCGACCGCGTCTTCCAGGGCGAGGACACCACCGTGACCGCGACCTTCCGCAACACCGGCACCAAGAAGAAGGACGGCGTCACGCTCACGCCGCAGGTTCCGGATGGCTGGACGCTTCTCTCTTCCGACGGCGCCGAACCGGGCTCGGTCGAAGCCGGAGCCACGGCGGAGGCGACCTTCGGGTACACCGTCACGGATGCCGCGAAGGCCGACCTGCAGACCGTGACGGTGGTCGCCGAGTACACATCGCAGAAGTCGCCGCAGACGGTGTCGGGCGCCAATCAGATCTACGTCGCCTACGGGTCTCTGGCCGGCGCCTACAACGCCGACTCCGTCACAACGCTCGAGACGGCGAAGGCCGGAGACTTCGACGGCGGTGGGGCGACCTTCTCAGCCGAGGCGCTCGCCAGGGCCGGGGTGGAGCCGGGATCGACGGTGACCGTCGGCGAAGGCGATGCAGCCATCGAGTACACCTGGCCAGCACCGTCCGGTGCGAACGACTCGGTCGCTCCTGCTGGTCAGACCGTCTCCCTCACAGGAAAGGGGACGCACCTGGCAGTCCTGGCATCGGCCGCATCCGGCGGCGGTGTGAACCCCGCCCTCGAGCTGCACTATGCCGACGGCACCGTCTCGAAGCAGAACCTGTTCATCCCGAACTGGCTGCCGCAGGCATCGGGGCTGGGAGGCGCGAGCGTCGCGATCTCCTCGCTCGGGCGCAACAGCGCGACCAACCCGAACGTGTACGAGTATCCGACCTACAGGTACCAGGTGTACTCGAACCTCGTGCGACTGAACCCGGCGAAGGAGCTCGCGTACGTCGTGCTGCCCACCGAGAGCCGCCTGAAGATCTTCGACTGGAAGGTCGTCGACCAGCCGCTTCCCCCCGCCCCGAGCGGCACGATCGGTGCGGCCGAGCTGCCATGGCTCAGCGCAGTCAACGGGTGGGGTGTGATCGGCAAGAACGTCGCCAACAAGGACTCGGCGTCCTCGCCGGACCAGCCGCTGGCGATCAATCACATCGACCCGCAGACCGGCGAGAACCCGACCTATGAGAAGGGCCTCGGCGTGCACGCGCTGTCGAAGATCACCTATTACACGGGCGGCGCCTGCACGGCGTTCACCGCGGAGGTGGGCCTCGAAGCAGGTTTCGCCGGCAACGTGATCTTCAAGGTGGATGCCGACGGCGAGAACCTGTACCAGTCGCGCACGTTCACCCCGGGCTTCGCACCCGAGACGGTGGATGTCGATCTGACCGGTGCGCAGTACGTCGATCTGATCGTCGAGGCGCCGGGCAGCATCAACGGCGCGCACGGCGTGTGGGGTGACGCCACGTTCCACTGCGAGTGATGCGAACAGCACGGGCGGTGTCCTCTTCGGAGGCACCGCCCTTTCGCTTGTCGCGGGTCGTCCGCCGGCGAGCGGCTGCCGGCGATGATCGGCCGCGGGGTCAGCGTCCGCGGCCGCGGACCGCCTTGATGCCCATCTGCACCGCGATGACGACGAGATACGCCGCGAAGAGGATGTTGCCCAGCAGCGGATCCATGAGCGTGGCGAGCCAGGCGCCGAGCGCGGTCATGGTGCACGCAGACAGGCCGATGACGCCCGCCGCGAGCAGGTCGACGTTGCGGTGTCGCAGATTGCCGATGGTGCCCGATACCGCGGTGGGGATCATCATGAGCAGCGAGGTGCCCTTGGCGACCAGGTCGCTGGTGCCGAACACGAGCATGAGCACGGGTACGACGATCACACCGCCGCCGACGCCGATGAGCCCGGCGATGACGCCGGTGACGACGCCCACCGCGACGAGTCCCGCGCCGCTCAGCCAGCTCAGCTCGAGGTCGGCCGCACGCGAAGGGATCACCAGGAACAGGCTGACGATCACGACCAGCAGGAAGGCCACGAATCCCCAGCGCAACGCCGTCTGCGAGATGCGCGGCAGCATCCGTGAGCCGATCTGGGCGCCGACGACGGCGCCGGCGGCGAGGATGAGGGCGGCGATCCAGGCGACTGATCCCGACATCGCGTAGGAGATCACGCCGACGCTCGCCGTCGGCACGATCGCGGCCAGCGAGGTGCCGGCGGCACGACGCTGGTCGAAGCGCAGCATCAGTACGAGAAGCGGCACGATGACCGTTCCGCCGCCGACGCCGAACAATCCGGACAGAAGTCCTGCGATCAAGCCGATGAAGACGTAGGCGAGATACGCGCGGGGCTCCCGGGTGATGGCCTGATCCGCGTGCACCGATCAAGCCTATCCCGGGAGCCCTCTGCCCGTTCCCGCTCTGACCTCCTGGTCCGCCTTGATGGGAACCGCGATCGTCTCGGTGAGCTGCTGCTCGTAGCGACGCTGACGCCGCCGCAGCCACAGGCCCCCGAGCACCAGCAGGGCCAGCGCGGCGTACGCCGAGGCCGCGAAAGGCTGCAGCACGAGCGTCGACAGGTCGCCCTGGCTGAGCTGCAGTGCCTTACGCAGGTACTCCTCCCCCATCGGGCCGAGGATCATGCCGACGACGAGCGGCGCGACCGGGTATCCATAGCGGCGCATGAAGTATCCGAGCACGCCGATGATCGACAGGATCAGGATGTCGACGACGGCGAAGTTCAGCGCGTAGGCGCCGAAGGCCGCGAAGGTGAGGATGCCTGCGTACAGGTACGGTCGCGGGATCTGCAGCAGCTTCACCCACATGCCGACCAGGGGGAGGTTGAGCACGATCAGGATGACGTTGCCGAGATAGAGACTCGCAACCAGTGCCCACACCAGCGCGGGCTGGTTCTGGAACAGCTGCGGTCCGGGCTGCAGGCCGTAGGCCTGGAACGCGACGAGGATGATCGCGGCGGTCGCGGTGGTCGGCAGGCCGAGGGTCAGCAGCGGAACCAGCACGCCGGCCGCCGCGGCGTTGTTGGCGGACTCGGGCCCGGCCACGCCCTCGATCGCGCCGCGGCCGAACTCGCTCTTGTGCCTGGACAGCTTGCGCTCGGTCGCGTACGACAGGAACGTCGCCACGTCGGCACCGCCGGCCGGGATCGTCCCGATCGGGAAGCCGATCGCGGTGCCGCGCAGCCACGGCTTCCAGGAGCGCCTCCAGTCGCTCCTCGTCATCCAACTGCGCCAGCCCCGGGTGACGGGGATCACGTCGATCGCTCCGTGCCGCAGTCGCGCGGCGATGTAGAGCGTCTCACCGACCGCGAACAATCCGACCGCGACGAGCACGATGTCGATGCCGTCCGACAGTGGCAGCAGGCCGAGCGTGTAGCGCTGCTGCGCCGTCAGAGTGTCTGTGCCCACCAGCCCGAGGAACAGCCCGACGCCGAGCGACGTCATGCCCCTCGGCACCGAGCTGCCGATGAGCGCCCCCACGGTCACGAAGGCGATGACGATGAGCGCGACATAGTCGGCGGGGCCCAGGTTGACGGCGAACTGTGCCAGCACTGGTGCGAGCAGGGTGAGGCCGACGGTGGCGATCGTGCCGGCCACGAACGATCCGATCGCAGCAGTCGCCAGAGCCGCGGCGCCACGGCCGAGCCTGGCCATCCTGTTGCCCTCGATGGCTGTGACGATGGATGCGGACTCGCCGGGCGTGTTGAGCAGGATGCTCGTGGTCGATCCGCCGTACATGCCCCCGTAGTAGATGCCGGCGAACGTGATCAGCGCGGCGGTGGGGTCGAGAGTGTAGGTCAGTGGCAGCAGAAGGGCGACGGTCATCGCCGGCCCGATGCCGGGAAGAACGCCGACCGCGGTGCCGATGAGCACGCCGAAGAACGCGAACACGAGGTACTGCGGCTGCAGCGCCGTGGCGAAGCCCTCCAGGAGCAGGGTCCAACTGTCCATCAGAGCATCCCTCCCAGCCATTCGAGCGCCGGCCCCCAGGGCAGGGACAGGCCCATCAACCCGCCGAAGACGACCTGCACGGCCATGCCGAGCACGAGCCCGACGACGAAGCCCGGCCACCACCGCTTGGCGCCGAGCGACCAGGCGACGACGCCGAAGAGCACTGCTGCGGACGGTGCCCAGCCGACGATGTCGATGAGCAGCAGGTGGGCGACCAGCGCACCGACGATCTTCGCGAGCGTCAGCCAGTCGGTCCTGGCTTCGGGGTCGATGTCCTCGCTCTCCTCCACCTCCGCACGCTTGCCGCGCAGAACGGCGAGCAATACCGAGAGGGCGGATCCGAGCAGGACGATCGACACGAAGATCGGGAAGACGGTCGGTCCGACCTTCACGCCGACGGGGACATGGATTGTGAAGACACCAGCCAGCGCGAAGACGCCGAGGGCGAGCATGAGCAGGGCGAAGACGAGTTCACCGATGGGAACCCGCCGGGCGGACCGAGTCGCCTCGGCCCGCCCGGTCGCCCCGGTGTTCGGGGCGTTCATGTCAGATCAGCCCGATGTTCTCGAGTGTGCCTGTGACGTCGGCGATGCTCTCCTCGAGGAAGCCGTCGAAGTCGTCGCCGGTGAGGAACGCATCCGCCCAGCCCTTCGTCTCGAGCTCCTCCTCCCAGGCACCGGACTCGTGCATCTCGGTGACGATGCGTTCCAGCTCGGCCCGCTCCGCGTCGGAGATGCCCCCGGGGGCGATCACGCCGCGCCAGTTGGTCAGCACGACGTCGTAGCCGGCGTCGGTGATCGTGGGCACCTCGGGAAGCGCCTCCACGGGCTCGTCGCTCGAGACCGCCAGAGCACGCATCGAGCCGTCCTCGATGTACTGCAGGAACTCACCGACCCCTGAGATGCCGGCGGCGACCTTGTTGCCCACGAGCAGCGAGACGGCCTCTCCGCCGCCCGAGTTCGGCGTGTAGTTGAGCTTCTCGGGGATCTCGGCGCCTTCGAGTCCAGCGGCCTCGAGCAGCAGGCCCGCGAGGATGTGATCCGCGCCGCCCGCCGATCCGCCGGTGACCGTCACCTCCTGCCCCTTGTCGACGACGTCCTCGACGAGCTCCTCGAGGGTGTCGTACTTCGAGTCCTTCGGGACCACGACGACCAGAGGCTCGTCGGTGAGACGGGCGATGGGCGTGGTGTCCTCCAGACGGGCCTGCGAGGCGTTGGTCTCCACGGCGCCGACCATGACGAGGCCCATGACCATGAGGGTTGCCGGGTCCTTCTCGTTCGCCAGCTGCGCGAGGCCGACGGTGCCGCCTGCTCCGCCCACGTTGGAGACCGGGGCCGAGCCCACGATCCCGTCGGCCGTGAGCACCTGCGACATGGCGCGGCCGGTCTGGTCCCAGCCGCCGCCGGGGTCGGCGGGTACGACGAGCTTGACGTCCGTGAAGCTCGTCTCCTCGCCGGAACCGGCTGAGCCGCCGCCTCCGGTCTGCGACGAGCATCCGGTGACGGCGAGGGCTGCGATCGCCGCGATCGCAACCAGGGCACTGCGTGACTTCTTCATCGGCTCCTCCTTGAGCGGTGTCGGGATGCAGACGACCGTATGCGGCGGGAAGGCCGTGCCCGTGCTTCTGAAACCATTGGTCGGCGTTACGAAAGTATTGGTCGCGGATGCCGCCACCACCCGCTTCTCGCCACCCGTGAGTGCGGGGAGAATGGCTGTGTGCCCTCGAAGACGAAGCGCGCGTCACGGATGACGCAGGACGGCAGGATGACGCTGCGGGTGCAGCTCATCCTGCTCCAGGCGCTGATCGTCGCGGTGGTCACCCTGATCGCAGGCGTCACGGCCGGCGTCATCCAGGCTCGAACGATCCGCGACGCGTACGAGGACCGGATGCTCGCCGTCGCCCAGTCGGTCGCTTCCATGCCGGTCATCCGCGCCGCCTTCGACGATGACGATCCGTCGGCCACCATCCAGCCGCTGGCGGAGGCGATCCGTGAGGCCTCCGATCTGACGTACGTCGTGGTCGCCGACGCCGACGGCATCCGCTTCTCGCACCCGAACCCTGCCCGCATCGGGCAGAGGGTCTCGACGGATCCCACCATCCCGTTGTCCGGCCGCATCTGGATGGGCACGGAGACCGGCACCCTCGGCTCTTCCTGGCGGGTGAAGGTCCCCATCTTCGACGACGACTCCGAGGTGATCGGAACCGCTTCAGTCGGGATCCTCGAGTCGGAGGGCGCCGGGGAGTTCGCGGGCAACCTGTTCTGGATCATCGGCGCGATGCTCGTCGCCGTGGTGCTCGGGGTGTTCGGCTCCGCCTGGGTGACCGCCGTGATCCGCCGGCGCATCCACCTGCTGGAGCCGCATGAGATCACGGCTCTGGTGCGAAACCAGGAGACGACTCTGCACGGCCTCAGCGAGGGTGTCATCACCGTCGGGGCCGACGGGGTCATCACCCTCGTCAACGACGCGGCCGCACGTCTGCTGGGCTCGGATGCTGCCGGGCTCACCGGCGCGGCGGCATTCGAGGTGCTCGGCGAAGAGCTGCTGGCTGTGCTGCGCGACGGCGAGGACTCCGGCCGGCCGGTGATCGTCGGCAGCAACGTGCTGGTCGCCCGCAGCACGGGCGCGCGAGTCGACGGCGAGACCGTGGAGGCGACGCTGCTGCTGCGCGACCACACCGAGTTGCACGATGTGGTGCGCCGGGTCGACGCGGCCGACGCGATCATCGCCTTCCGGCAGCGTGCCGGTCTGCCGAAGGGGCTCAGTGCGGAGACCCTCGAGCGGGTCGCAAGCGCTCTCGCGATGCATCCCGACGCATCCGCGGCCGAGCTCGGAGCCGAGATGTCGATCTCACGGGTCAGCGCGAGGCGCTACCTCGAGCATCTGGCGAGCACCGGCCGGGCGCTGCGATCGCTGGACTATGGCACCAAGGGCCGTCCTGGCACCCGGTACCGCGCCAACGAGCCGGTCTCCACGTCGCAGTGACGCCATCGGGGCGCACCTGCCTCGTGGCTGCCAGGGCTCGGGCGCACGCCGGACGGTGCCGGGTACGACGAAGCCCGCCACCCCAGCGGGGCGGCGGGCTTCGTCTGAAGGAGCGTGCTTACTTCTTCTCGACAGCGTCCTCGGCGGCTGCCTCAGCGGCAGCGCCCTCGGCCTGCGACTCGGCGCCGGCGTCAGCAGCCTCGTCGGCCGGAGCCTCGACGGTCTCCTCGGCGGGAGCCTCTTCGGCCTTCTCGGCCTTGGCGGGCTTCTCAGCCTTCTCGGCCTTCGGCGCGTCGGCCTTGGCGGCAGGCTTCGCGGCCTTCTTCTTCGGGGTGACGGGCTCGAGGACGAGCTCGATCACGGCCATGGGGGCGTTGTCGCCCTTGCGGTTGCCGACCTTGGTGATGCGGGTGTAGCCGCCCTCACGCTCGGCGACCAGCGGAGCGATCTCGTTGAAGAGCACGTGCGCTGCGTCCTTGTTGGAGCGCAGCACGGTCAGTGCGCGACGACGAGCGTGCAGGTCCCCGCGCTTGGCGAGGGTGATCAGGCGCTCAGCGAGCGGACGCAGGCGCTTGGCCTTGGTCTCGGTCGTCTTGATCGACTTGTGGGTGAAGAGCGCGGCCGCGAGGTTCGCGAGAAGAAGGCGCTCGTGGGCGGGGCCGCCTCCGAGGCGGGGACCCTTGGTGGGCTTGGGCATAATCGTCTAGCTCCTGGTCAGAAAGAGGTCGGGTTTCAGAAGGACTCGTCTTCGCCTGCGCTGTAGAAGTGGGCGCCGTCGAAACCGGGCACCGAATCCTTCAGCGACAGACCGAGCGAGACGAGCTTGTCGCGCACCTCGTCGACCGACTTCTGTCCGAAATTGCGGATGTTCATCAGCTGCGTCTCGGAGAGGGCGACCAGCTCCGCGACGGTGTTGATGCCCTCACGCTTGAGGCAGTTGTACGAGCGCACCGACAGATCGAGGTCCTCGATCGGCATGGAGAGCTCGCTGGAGAGCACGGCCTCGACGGGTGCGGGACCGATCTCGATGCCCTCCGCCTCGACGTTCAGCTCGCGTGCGAGGCCGAACAGCTCGGTGAGGGTCTTCGCAGCCGATGCGACGGCGTCGCGGGGGCTGATTGCCGACTTCGTCTCGACGTCGAGGACGAGCTTGTCGAAGTCGGTGCGCTCGCCCGCACGGGTGGCGTCGACGCGGTAGCTGACCTTCAGCACCGGCGAGTAGATCGAGTCGACCGGGATCTGACCGGCCTCGGCGTACTCGTTGCGGTTCTGCGAAGCCGACACGTAGCCGCGGCCGCGCTCGATGGTGAGCTCGAGCTCGAAGCGCGCAGTGTCGTTGAGCGTCGCGATGACCAGGTCGGGGTTGTGCACCTCGACACCCGCCGGAGCGGAGATGTCGGCGGCGGTGACCTCGCCTGCACCCGTCTTGCGCAGGTAGGCGGTGATGGGCTCGTCACGCTCGCTGGAGACGACCAGCTGCTTGATGTTGAGGATGATCTCGGTGACGTCCTCCTTCACACCGGGGATCGTGCTGAACTCATGCAGCACGCCGTCGATGCGAATGGTGGTGACCGCGGCGCCGGGGATCGACGACAGCAGGCTGCGGCGCAGCGCGTTGCCGATCGTGTATCCGAAGCCGGGCTCGAGCGGCTCGATGACGAACCGGCTGCGGTTCTCGGAGATCTTTTCCTCGGTGAGAGTGGGACGCTGTGCGATGAGCACTATGTGTTCCTTTCGATCACATGCCCGCTATATGACATGTGTTGGGTGAGGTCTTGAGTTGTGGAAATCTGCGGGCGGCAAGGCGCGCCGGGTCCCTCAGCGGGTCCCGAGCGCGCCTCGCCGCACGAAATCAGACGCGGCGACGCTTCGGCGGACGGCAGCCGTTGTGAGCCTGCGGCGTCACGTCCTGGATCGAGCCGACCTCGAGGCCGGCGGCCTGAAGCGAGCGGATCGCGGTCTCGCGGCCCGAGCCCGGGCCCTTCACGAACACGTCGACCTTCTTGACGCCGTGCTCCGCGGCCTGGCGGGCAGCGGACTCCGCTGCCATGCCGGCGGCGTACGGCGTCGACTTGCGCGAGCCCTTGAAGCCCACGCCACCCGACGATGCCCAGCTGATGACAGCGCCGGACGGGTCGGTGATCGAGACGATGGTGTTGTTGAACGTCGACTTGATGTGGGCCTGGCCCAGCGCGATGTTCTTCTTGTCCTTGCGGCGCGGCTTGCGCGCGGCGGCCTTGGGTGCAGCCATGAAAGTGTTCTCCTATTCCCTGGCCGCTTAGCGGGCCTTCTTCTTGCCGGCGACGGTGCGCTTCGGGCCCTTGCGGGTACGCGCGTTCGTCTTGGTGCGCTGACCGCGGACCGGCAGGCCACGACGGTGACGGAGGCCCTCGTAGGAGCCGATCTCGACCTTGCGGCGGATGTCTGCGGCAACCTCGCGGCGCAGGTCACCCTCCACCTTGTAGTTGCCCTCGATGTGGTCGCGCAGTGCGATGAGCTGCTCGTCGCTGAGGTCCTTGACGCGGATCGACTCGTCGATCTCGGTCGCCTTGAGGATCTCGACGGAACGGGTGCGGCCGATGCCGTAGATGTACGTGAGGGCGATCACCACGCGCTTGTCGCGCGGGATGTCAACGCCGGCAAGACGTGCCATGCGGTTCTCCTGGAGTGTTGGTGGAGGTGTGGAGCAGCATCCGGTCTCGGGCCTCCGCCCCGAGGTGTCCCCCGCCTGAGCGGGTTCCGATGCTGCCTGTCATTCGATATTGAGTTGTGCAGATGCCGGATCGGATGCTGCGAAGGCTGCCGATCCGGCCCCGGGCTCAGCCCTGGCGCTGCTTGTGGCGCGGGTTGCTCTTGCAGATCACCATGACGCGACCGTGACGACGGATCACGCGGCAGTGGTCGCAGATGGGCTTGACGCTGGGGTTGACCTTCATGATTTTCCTGTTCGCTGTCTTCACCGGGCAGACGCGGACGTCTGGGGTGTTACTTCTCGACCGATCAGCGGTAGCGGTAGACGATGCGTCCGCGTGTCAGGTCGTAGGGGCTCAGCTCCACGACCACGCGGTCCTCGGGGATGATGCGGATGTAGTTCTGCCGCATCTTTCCGGAGATCGTCGCCAGGACCTTGTGTCCGTTGGTGAGCTCAACGCGGAACATCGCGTTGGGCAGCGCCTCGGACACGACGCCCTCGATCTCGATGACACCGTCTTTCTTAGCCATAGCCTCGCTGACGCTTCTGCAGACCGGTCGATCTGCGGTGGATGGGTGATGGTGGTGCCGGGCTTGTTCGGACACGCCGAGAAAAGGCGCAAGGCACCAAAGATCTATGTTAGACCGTCCGGGCGCTCCCGGCAACTCGGGTCAGCTGATGACGTCGAGCATCTCCTGGAGCTCGCCCTTCTGCAGGTCGAGGCGCTTGCCGTTGACCTCGACGGTCGGCGTGCCGGCGATCTCGTGCTGCTTCGCCTGCGCGACGCCCCACTTGCTGTACGTGCCGTCTGCGATGCAGGAAGCCGCGCCGTCGGCGCCGACCTCCTTGGCATAGTCGGCCAGCTGATCGTCGGTCAGACCCGAGGTGTTCTCGGCGGGCTGGTTCGTGAACAGGGACTCCATGTACTTGAGTGTCTTGTCGGGCGCGTCCTCCGCGACGCAGAAGACGGCCCCCGCAGACCGGGAGGAGTACTCGGTGCCCTGCGAGAAGCGGTCGAGGATCGAGATCGGGTGGTACTCGAGGGTGATCTTGCCGTCCTCAGCCGCCTGCTGCAGCGCCTCACCGTACTGCTGCTCGAAGTCGTTGCAGATCGGGCACATGAAGTCGACGTAGACCGCGACGGTGTCATCGCCGTCGCCGAAGCTGATCGCGCCGGTCTCGGAGTTGATGATGTCTCCCTTGGGAGCGGGGCCCGCGTCGTTGGCCTGGTTGTTCAGGTAGACGACGACCGCGCCGAGGGCGACGAGCACCACGACGACGGCGATCGAGATGCCGATCGCGAACCAGTTGTTCTTGCGCTGTGCTGCCGCAGCCATGGAGTATCCGTTCTGTACAGAAAGCAATCGCCCTATTCTGACGTGCTTTCGCTATGCCTGTCATGTGAGCCGCTGCGCAGCATCCGCCGCCCCCCTCTCGCGAGAATTGCCTCGCCGCGCGGAACTGGCGTTGCCAACATCCTCCTCAGTGCGCAAGGCAATTCTCGATCACCGCAGGCGGCGCAGTTCTCGTGGGCTGCGGTGAAGCGACGCCAGGAACGCGGCGTGTGGATGCTCCACCCGCCGCACGCCCGCCTGAAGGAGCGCTCCGCACAGCGGATCGATCTTCCATGCGTCGCTCGCCGTCCAGCGGGCCATCGGATTTCCGTTGCGTCGCAGCCGATCTTCCCGGATCTTCTCGCGGCGCAGGTGCTGCTCGGCGGCTTCCGGATCCGACAGGTCGTACTTTCCCCACCCGTCTGACTCCCCCACCACGCCGCACGACGCGAAGAAGAAGTCCGTCCTGTCGACGACACTCTCGTAGCGGAACTCGCGCTGGAGTTCCGGAGTCTCGAACCCCGACCAGAGGATGACCGCCCGGCTCACGCTCTCTCCCGGTGACTCCGAGCGTCCGTCGGCGTGCTCCCACACCCACTCACGCATGCGTACGCCACGCCGATTCTGCTGATGTGAGCCGCGGGAGCGCAGTTCGTCGATGGTGAAGGCGCCGCCTTGCGCCGGGGAGATCGCGGCATCCGCCGCCGCCAGTGCCTTCGCCGGAGGCAGGACCCGCGCGAGATCCGACACGGTGTCAGGGATCGACGTGGCCCAGATCCCACTGACCCTCTCGATCACCCGTGGATCCGCACTGGTGTGAAAGCAGACGTCGCCGTTGCGGGTCGTGCTCTTGCCGTCGGGTTCGAAGACGTGGATGTCCTTGGTCTCGCCGAACAAGGGGATGCCATGGACCACCGCCGCTGATTCCAGGCAGAGGATCGCCGTGGGGTTCGTCAGCACGAACGCATGCACGCGGACCGTGTAGCGCAGCCACGGCTCGAGCTTCGCGAACTCGCTCCGCGCCACATACACACCTTTGCGCAGCCGCATCCACTCGGCCGCTCGCGGGTGGATGCCCAGCATCCTGAGTTCGTCGAAGCGGTACAGCGGCAACGGCGACGACACGCGTGCGCGATCGGAAAGGAGAAGCGGCATCCGCCCAGCTTGCGTGCTCCCGCAGCCGTTCTGCGGCTCTCCACAGCCCCACCACGCATCCTTCGCTTGTGGAGGGTGAGTCCGCGCTCCACTTCACGCCTCGAGAATTGCTTTGCGCGTCGAAAATTGCCCTGGCAGCAGCCGTCTCACCCGGCAACGCAATTCTCGCGGTTAGGGGTGGGGGCGTGCGGCGCTACGCGATCGGAACCGGGGTCACGCCGAACGGGGCGAGGCCTGCAGCGCCGCCGTCGGGGGCGGTGAGCACCCAGATGCCGCCGGCGTGACGGGCGACGCTGTGCTCCCAGTGCGAGCCGTCCGTGCCGTCGGTGGTCGACACGGTCCAGTCGTCGTCCTCCACGAAGGTCGACTCGCCCCCGGCGGTGACCATCGGCTCGATGGCCAGCACCAGGCCGGGTCGCACCTCGGCGCCCGCATCGGGTGTGCGGTAGTTGAACACGCTCGGCGCCTCGTGCATCTTGCGTCCGATGCCGTGCCCGACGTACTCGCGCAGGATGCCGTAGGTCTCCCCCGACACCTCCGAGACGCCCTGCGCCTCGATGTACTCCTGAATCGCCTCACCGATCTCGCCGATGTGCGATGCGGTCGCCATCGCGGCGATGCCCGCCCACATCGACCCCTGAGTGACACGCGAGAGCTCTTCGCGCCGCGCGACCAGATCCGGCCGCGCTGCATCCGGTACCACGATGGTGATCGCGCTGTCGCCGTTCCATCCCTGGAACTGCGCGCCGCAGTCGATCGACACGATGTCGCCGGCCTGCAGCACCAGGTCGCCGGGGATGCCGTGCACCACCTGCTCGTTCACCGAGATGCAGGTGGTGTGGTGGTAGCCCCGCACGAGCTTGAAGTTCGGCTCCGCGCCGCGATCGAGCATCACGCGCTCGGCCGCTGCATCCAGCTCCGCCGTCGTGATGCCGGGGCGCACCAGAGCACGAACAGCATCCAGCGCCGCCGCGGTGATCAGCCCCGGCTCCACCATCGCGCGCAGCTGCGCTGGTGTCTTGTAGATCGACTTGCGGAACACGACTGGCTCAGACGAGCTGCTGGCCCACGCCGCGCGCGCTCAGCGCGGCCGAGATGCGCTCGGTGATCTCGTCGAGCGACCCGACGCCGTCGATCCGATCGACGATGCCACGCTCCTGGTAGACCTCGATGATCGGCGCTGTCTCGTGCTCGTAGATGTCGAGCCGGTGCGCGATCGCCTCGTCGGTGTCGTCGGAGCGCCCCTGCTCGATGGCGCGCAGCCTCAGGCGCTCAAGGCTCTCCTCGCGCGGCACATCCAGCAGGATGACCGCGTCGAGCGACTCGCCGCGCTCCTCGAGGAACGCATCGAGGTGCGACACCTGAGCCGTGTTGCGGGGGTAGCCGTCGAGCAGGAAGCCATTGGCCGCGTCCTCCTGCGAAAGTCGGTCGCGCACGATCTCGCCGGTCAGCTCGTCGGGAACCAGGTCGCCCGCATCGAGGATGGCGGTGACCTTCTTGCCGAGCTCGGTGCCCTGCTTGATGTTCGCGCGGAACATGTCGCCGGTGGAGACAACGGGGATGCCGAAGGCCTCTGCGACGCGGACGCCCTGAGTGCCCTTGCCCGAGCCCTGCGGGCCGACGATCAGCAGACGTGCGGATGCGGTCATCGGAGGAGCCCTTCGTAGTGGCGCTGCTGCAGCTGCGCGTCGATCTGCTTGACGGTCTCGAGGCCGACGCCGACGATGATCAGGATCGAGGCGCCGCCGAACGGGAAGTTCTGGTTGGCCTGCACGGTCGCCAGCGCGACCAGCGGGATCAGCGCGACGATGCCGAGATACAGCGAACCGGGGAACGTGATGCGGGTGATGACGTAGTCGAGGTACTCGGCCGTGGGGCGGCCCGCACGGATGCCGGGAATGAACCCGCCGTACTTCTTCATGTTGTCGGCGACCTCGACGGGGTTGAAGGTGATCGCGACGTAGAAGTACGTGAATCCGATGATCAGCAGGAAGTACACCGCCATGTACAGCGGGTGATCGCCGGTGGTGAAGTAGGTCGAGACCCAGACCACCCATGCCGGCGGCTCAGTCACGCCGTCGGTGGGCGTGTTGAACTGCGCGACCAGCATCGGGATGTATAGCAGCGACGAGGCGAAGATGATCGGGATCACGCCCGCCATGTTCACCTTGATCGGGATGTAGGTGTTCGTGCCGCCGTAGGTGCGCCTGCCTACCATGCGCTTGGCGTACTGCACCGGCACGCGTCGCTGGGACTGCTCGACGAACACGACGAGGCCCATCACGATGATGCCGATGATGAGCACCATCAGGAACGTCTCGAAGCCACGTGCCTCCCAGATGCCCCACATCGCTGCGGGGAAGGTGGCTGCGATCGAGGTGAAGATCAGCAGGGACATGCCGTTGCCGATGCCTCGCTCGGTGACCATCTCGGCGAACCACATGATCAGTCCGGTGCCTGCGGTCATCGCGATGATGATGAGCAGCTGCGCCCACCACACGTCGTTCGTCAGCAGGTTCTGGCACGCGGCGACGTCGGTGGTGCCGAAGAGCTGGCCGGTACGCGCCACGGTGACCAGCGTGGTCGACTGCAGCAGCGCGAGAGCGATCGTCAGGTAGCGGGTGTACTGCGTGAGCTTCGCCTGCCCGGCCTGGCCCTCCTTGTGAAGGGTCTCGAAGTGCGGGATGACCACGCGCAGCAGCTGGGTGATGATCGTCGCGGTGATGTAGGGCATGACCCCGAGCGCGAAGATCGACAGCTGCAGCAGGGCGCCACCGGAGAAGAGGTTGACGAGCCCCAGGAGGCCCTCGGTGCCGGCGTTCGCCGCGAGGCACTGCTCGACGTTCGGGAAATGCACGAACGGAGCGGGGACATTCGACCCCAGGCGATAGAGGGCGATGATTCCGATGGTGAAAAGGATCTTCTGCCGCAGGTCTGGCGTGCGGAAGATTCGCGCGATGGCGCTAAACAAGGGCGTTCCTCCTGAAAGGGAATCCGGCCGTCGACGGACGGCCGAAAGTCCAGGGTAACGCACAGGAGGGGCCGGAGAATCTCCGACCCCTCCTGGCGCATGTCACCTGCGGATCACTTGACGGATCCGCCGGCTGCCACGATCTTCTGCTCGGCGCTGCCAGAGACCTTGTCGACCGAGACCGTGAGCTTGACCGAGATGTCGCCGTCGCCGAGGACCTTGACCTTCTCGTTCTTGCGCACGGCACCCTTGGCGACCAGGTCGCTGACGGTGACGTCGCCGCCCTTCGGGTAGAGCTCGGCCAGCTTCGCGAGGTTCACGACCTGGTACTCGACGCGGAACGGGTTCTTGAACCCGCGCAGCTTCGGGGTGCGCATGTGCAGCGGCATCTGCCCACCCTCGAAGCCGACGCGCACCGTGTTGCGGGCCTTGGTGCCCTTGGTGCCGCGACCGGCGGTCTTGCCCTTCGAGCCCTCACCGCGACCGACACGGGTCTTCGCGGTGTTGGCGCCGGGGACGGGACGCAGGTGGTGCACCTTCAGCACGGAGGGACGGGATGCCGGAGCATCCGCTTCCTTCTTCGCCGGCGCCTTCTTCGCCGCAGCCTTGGCCGGGGCCGCCTTGGCGGCTGCCGGCTTCTTGGCGGCGGTCTTCTTCTCGGCCTTCTCGGCCTCGACGGCTTCGTTCTTCTCAGCCATTAGTCGATCTCCTCAACCTTCACGAGGTGAGCGACGGTGCGGACGTAGCCGCGCGTCTGAGCGTCGTCGGGCCGGACGACCGAGTCGCCGATCCGCTTGAGGCCGAGCGAACGCAGCGTGTCGCGCTGGTTCTGCTTCTCACTCACCTTGGACTTGATCTGCGTGACCTTGAGGCGCTCAGCCATCAGGCACCTACCTTCTGCGCGGCGGCGGCAGCGGCCTTCGCCTCGTTGCGGATGATGATCTCCGGCACGACGGCGTCGTAGTCCAGGCCACGACGAGCGGCGACGGCGCGCGGCTCCTCGAGCGACTGGAGTGCCTCGACGGTCGCGTGCACGATGTTGATCGTGTTCGACGAGCCGAGCGACTTCGACAGGACGTCGTGGATGCCGGCGCACTCGAGCACGGCGCGGACCGGACCACCGGCGATGACACCGGTACCGGCAGCGGCCGGACGCAGCAGCACGACACCGGCAGCGGCCTCGCCCTGCACCGGGTGCGGGATCGTCGAGGCGACGCGGGGCACGCGGAAGAAGTTGCGCTTGGCCTCCTCGACACCCTTCGAGATCGCGAGCGGGACCTCGCGCGCCTTTCCGTAGCCGACACCGACCAGACCGTTGCCGTCGCCGACGACCACGAGAGCGGTGAAGCTGAAGCGACGACCACCCTTCACGACCTTCGAGACGCGGTTGATGGTGACGACGCGCTCCAGGAACTGGTTGTCGCCGCGGTCACGCGAGTTGCGGTCGCGACCCTGGCCGCGATCGCGGCCGCCGCGGCGGCCGTCGCGCTGCTCGCGCTGCGGCTCAGCCTGAGCCTCGGCCGGAGCGGTTTCGGTCACTTCGTTCTCCTTGTTGTCACTCACAGTGCCAGCCCCCCTTCACGGGCGCCCTCGGCGATGGCCGCGACACGACCGGCGTAGCGGTTGCCGCCGCGGTCGAACACTGCCTCGGAAAAACCGGCGGCCTTCGCGCGCTCGGCGACGAGCTCGCCAACCTTGCGTGCCTTGGCGGTCTTGTCACCGTCGAAGGAGCGCAGGTCGGTCTCGAGCGTGGATGCGGATGCCACAGTGCGGCCCTTGCTGTCGTCCACGAGCTGCACGAACACGTGGCGTGCGGAACGGGTGACGACCAGGCGCGGACGCAGCTCGGTGCCCTGGATCTTCTTGCGAAGACGGGCGTGGCGACGCGCGCGGGCGGCGGACTTCGACTTCACAGCCATGGTTACTTACCAGCCTTTCCGGCCTTGCGACGCACGACCTCGCCGGCGTAGCGCACACCCTTGCCCTTGTACGGCTCGGGCTTGCGGATCTTGCGGATGTTGGCGGCGACCTCACCGACGGCCTGCTTGTCGATGCCGCTCACGGTGAGCTTGTTCGTGCCCTCGACCGTGAACGTGATGCCGGCCGGCGGGTCGACGAGCACGGGGTGCGAGAAGCCGAGCGCGAACTCGACCGAGCCGCCCTTCTGCTGCACGCGGTAACCGGTGCCGACGACCTCAAGGCCCTTGGAGTAGCCCTGGGTGACGCCGATGATGTTGTTGTTGATGAGCGTGCGGGTCAGGCCGTGAAGCGACCGCGACTCGCGCTCGTCGTCGGGACGAGTGACGAGAACCTGGTTCTCCTCGACCGCGACCTCGATGGGGCTGGCCACCTGAAGGGTGAGCTCACCCTTGGGGCCCTTCACCGCAACCTCACGGCCGTCGACCGAAACGGTCACGCCCGCGGGGATGTCGATGGGAAGTCGTCCGATACGCGACATGTCAGATCACCACACGTAGGCGAGAACTTCTCCGCCCACGCCCTTCTGCTCAGCCTGACGGTCGGTGAGAAGACCGGAGGAGGTGGACAGGATGGCAACGCCGAGGCCACCGAGGACCCGGGGCAGCTCGGTCGACTTCGCGTACACGCGCAGACCGGGCTTCGACACGCGCTTGATGCCGGCGATGGAGCGCTCACGGTTGGGACCGTACTTGAGCGACAGCGTGAGGTTCTTGCCGACGCGGGCGTCGGAGACCTCGAAGCCGGCGATGTAGCCCTCCTGCTGGAGGATCTCGGCGATGTGCGTCTTGAGCTTGCTCGACGGCATCGTCACGGAGTCGTGGTGCGCCGAGTTCGCGTTGCGCAGACGGGTCAGCATGTCTGCGACCGGGTCTGTCATTGTCATTGTTGTCTTCTTTCGATCATGAGGTTCCGGCTGCCGTTACACGACAGACGGCCTGCGATGAACACGCAATCTTCAATTGTACGGCACGCTCGGAGGGATGCCGGACGCCGAAGCATCCGGCATCCCTCCTGCGAGCCGGTCCGATCCCGAGGGATCAGGCCGCGGCGTCGGTCGACTTGAACGGGAAGCCGAGGTGGCGCAGCAGCGCACGGCCCTCGTCGTCCGTCTTGGCGGTCGTCACCACGGTGATGTCGAAGCCGCGGACGCGGTCGATCTTGTCCTGGTCGATCTCGTGGAACACGCTCTGCTCCTGGAGACCGAAGGTGTAGTTGCCGTTGCCGTCGAACTGCTCGCCCGACAGGCCGCGGAAGTCGCGGATGCGGGGCAGAGCGAGGTTGACCAGGCGGTCCACGAACTCCCACGCACGGTCGCCGCGGAGGGTGACGTGCGCGCCGATGGCCTGGCCCTCGCGCAGCTTGAACTGCGCGATCGACTTGCGAGCCTTGGTGACGATCGGCTTCTGGCCGGTGATCTTGATGAGGTCGTCGACCGCACCATCGATCACCTTGCTGTCGCGAGCCGCCTCGCCGACACCCGTGTTGACGACGACCTTCACGAGACCGGGGATCTGCATGACGTTCGCGTAGCCGAACTCCTCCTGCAGAGCCTTCTTGATCTCGTTGTTGTACTTCGCCTTGAGGCGGGGCTGGGTCTTGCCAGCGCCCGCAGCGTCAGTCGCTGCCATCAGAGGTCCTTACCTGACTTCTTCGCGTAGCGCACGCGAACCGTGCGCTTCACGCCGTCCTTGACCTGCTCCTCGACACGGTGGCCGACACGAGTCGGCTTCTTGGTCTCGGGGTCGACGACGGCGACGTTGGAGATGTGGATCGGGGCCTCGACGGTCTCGATGCCACCGGTCTTGGTGCCGCGCTGGGTCTGGCCGACACGGGTGTGCTTGGTGACGTAGTTCACGCCCTCCACCACGACGCGGTTCTGCTCGACGAGGACCTCGAGGACCTTGCCCTGCTTGCCGCGATCGCCGCCCTTGTCCTGCTTGCGGCCGCTGATGACCTGAACCAGGTCACCCTTCTTGATGTTCGCCATGATCAAATGACCTCCGGGGCGAGCGAGACGATCTTCATGAACTTCTTGTCGCGAAGCTCACGGCCGACCGGCCCGAAGATGCGGGTGCCGCGGGGCTCCCCGTCGTTCTTCAGGATCACGGCGGCGTTCTCGTCGAACTTGATGTACGAGCCGTCGGGACGGCGCGTGGACTTGACAGTGCGGACGATGACGGCCTTGACCACATCGCCCTTCTTGACGTTGCCGCCCGGGATCGCGTCCTTGACCGTTGCGACGATGGTGTCGCCCAGACCTGCGTAGCGGCGGCGCGAGCCACCGAGGACACGGATCGTGAGCAGTTCCTTCGCGCCGGAGTTGTCGGCGACCTTGAGGCGGGACTCCTGCTGAATCACTTGGCCTTCTCCAGAATCTCAACCAGGCGCCAGCGCTTCGTGGCGCTCAGCGGCCGGGTCTCGTTGATGAGGACCAGGTCGCCGATGCCGGCGGTGTTGTTCTCGTCGTGCGCCTTCACCTTGGAGGTGCGGCGGATGACCTTGCCGTAGAGCGGGTGCTTCACGCGGTCCTCGACCTCGACGACGATGGTCTTGTCCATCTTGTCGCTGACGACGTAGCCACGGCGGGCCTTGCGGTAACCGCGAGCGTTCACATCGCGTACGTCGTGCTCGGCGGACTCGTGGCCGGCCTTGGAGGCCGCCCCTGCACTGAGCTCCGTCGAAGTGTTCTTGTCAGCCATTACTCGGCCTCCTCTTTCGGCGTCTCGGCCTCATCGGCCTTCTTCGCCTTCGCCTTGGACGCCTTCTTCGCCGGGACCTCGACCGGAGCGGGCGTCGCACGGATGCCCAGCTCGCGCTCACGGATCACGGTGTACAGGCGCGCGATGTCGCGCTTGACGGCGCGGATGCGGCCGTGGCTCTCCAGCTGGCCGGTGGCCGACTGGAAGCGGAGGTTGAACAGCTCCTCCTTGGCCTTGCGCAGCTCCTCGACGAGGCGCTGGTCTTCGAACGTGTCGAGCTCGGCGGGTGCGAGCTCCTTGGTGCCGATCGCCATTACGCGTCGCCCTCCTCGCGCTTGATGATGCGTGCCTTGAGCGGCAGCTTGTGAATGGCCCGGGTGAGCGCCTCGCGTGCGAGCTGCTCGTTCACGCCCGCGACCTCGAAGAGGACACGGCCCGGCTTGACGTTGGCGACCCACCACTCCGGCGAGCCCTTACCCGAACCCATGCGGGTCTCGGCGGGCTTCTTCGTGAGCGGACGGTCGGGGTAGATGTTGATCCACACCTTTCCACCACGCTTGATGTGACGGGTCATCGCGATACGAGCGGACTCGATCTGACGGTTGGTCACGTAAGCGGGGGTCAGAGCCTGGATGCCGAACTCGCCGAAGGAAACCTTCGTGCCGCCGGTCGCCTGGCCCGAACGCTTCGGGTGGTGCTGCTTGCGGTACTTGACCTTGCGAGGGATGAGCATTATGCCGTCGCTCCTTCTGCGACAGGCGCCTCGTTGCGCGGGCCACGGCGGCGGTCGCCACCACGGTCGCGCGACGACTTCTGGTTCGCCTGCTCGCGTGCGAGTTCCTTGTTGGTGAGGTCGCCCTTGTAGATCCAGACCTTCACGCCGATGCGGCCGAAGGTGGTCTTGGCCTCGTAGAAGCCGTAGTCGATGTTCGCGCGCAGCGTGTGCAGCGGCACACGACCCTCGCGGTAGAACTCCGAGCGGCTCATCTCCGCGCCGCCGAGGCGGCCGGAGACCTGGATGCGGATGCCCTTGGCGCCGGCGCGCTGCGCGCCCTGCAGACCCTTGCGCATCGCACGACGGAACGCCACGCGAGCAGAGAGCTGCTCGGCGATGCCCTGTGCGACGAGCTGAGCGTCGGCCTCGGGGTTCTTGACCTCGAGGATGTTCAGCTGGATCTGCTTGCCGGTGAGCTTCTCGAGGTCACCGCGGATGCGCTCGGCCTCGGCGCCGCGGCGGCCGATGACGATACCGGGACGCGCGGTGTGGATGTCCACACGCACGCGGTCACGGGTGCGCTCGATCTCGATGCCCGAGACACCGGCACGGTCGAGCTGCGTCTGCAACAGGCGACGGATCTTGATGTCCTCGGCGACGTAGTCGGCGTAACGCTGGCCCGGCTTGGTCGAGTCCGAGAACCAACGCGACACGTGGTCCGTGGTGATGCCGAGGCGGAAGCCGTACGGGTTGACTTTCTGGCCCATTACTTGCTCGCCTTCTTCGTCGTGGCCGTCTCGGCCGCGTCAGCGACCTCGGGCGTGGCCAGCACGACCGTGATGTGGCTCGTGCGCTTCTTGATCTGGAACGCGCGACCCTGAGCGCGGGGCTGGAAACGCTTCAGCGTGGTGCCCTCGTCGACGTACGCGTTCTTCACGTACAGGTCCTGCTCGTCCAGGTACTCGCCGTCGCGATCCGCCTTGACCTGTGCATTCGCCATGGCAGCGTTCACGAGCTTGTAGATCGGCTCGCTGGCGCCCTGCGGGGCGAACTTCAGAATGGCCAGTGCCTCCTGCGCCTGCTTGCCCTTGATGAGGGCGACGACACGACGAGCCTTCTGAGGGGTCACGCGGATGTGCTTGACGCGTGCGATGGATTCCACCATTGTTCTCCTCCTCTGCTTCTCTCCAGAGCGTCGCCGCGTCAGCGGCGACGACCCTTCTTGTCGTCCTTCTCGTGGCCGCGGAAGGTGCGGGTGGGCGCGAACTCGCCCAGCTTGTGACCGACCATGGTCTCGGTCACGAACACGGGGATGTGCTTGCGACCGTCGTGCACGGCGATGGTGTGACCCAGCATGGCCGGGATGATCATCGAACGGCGCGACCAGGTCTTGATGACGTTCTTCGTGCCTGCTTCGTTCTGCACGACCACCTTGCGAAGCAGGTGCTCGTCGACGAAGGGGCCCTTCTTAAGACTGCGTGGCATCTTCCTCTACTCCTACTTGCGCTTCTTGCCGGCGTTACGGCGACGCACGATGTACTTGTCGCTTTCCTTGTTGGCGTGGCGGGTACGACCCTCAGCCTGGCCCCACGGGGAGACGGGGTGACGACCACCGGAGGTCTTGCCCTCACCACCACCGTGCGGGTGGTCGACCGGGTTCATGGCGACACCGCGGACGGTCGGGCGGACGCCCTTCCAGCGCTTGCGGCCGGCCTTGCCCCAGTTGATGTTCGACTGCTCGGCGTTGCCGACCTCGCCGATCGTCGCACGGCAGCGCGCGTCGACGTTGCGGATCTCGCCCGAGGGCAGACGCAGCTGAGCGTAGGGGCCGTCCTTCGCGACCAGACGCACCGAGGCGCCGGCCGAACGTGCCATCTTCGCTCCGCCACCGGGGCGCAGCTCGATCGCGTGGATGACGGTACCGGTGGGGATGTTCTTCAGCGGCAGGTTGTTGCCCGGCTTGATGTCAGCGCCGGCACCCGACTCGACCACGTCGCCCTGCTTCAGCTTGTTCGGCGCGAGGATGTAGCGCTTCTCGCCGTCGAAGTAGTGCAGCAGCGCGATGCGTGCGGTGCGGTTGGGGTCGTACTCGATGTGAGCGACCTTGGCGTTGATGCCGTCCTTGTCATTGCGACGGAAGTCGATGACGCGGTACTGACGCTTGTGTCCACCACCGATGTGACGGGTGGTGATGCGACCCTGGTTGTTGCGACCACCGGTCTTCGACAGCGGGCGCAGCAGCGACTTCTCAGGCGTCGATCGGGTGATCTCGGCGAAGTCGGCCACCGACGAACCGCGGCGACCCGGGGTCGTGGGCTTGTACTTGCGAATAGCCATTATCTGTCCTTATCCCCCGGTCAGCCGACTGCCGTGAAGATGTCGATGGAGCCCGACTTCAACGCGACGATGGCGCGCTTGGTGTCCTTGCGCTTACCGGTGCCGAAACGGGTGCGGCGGGCCTTGCCGACGCGGTTGATCGTGTTGACCGAAGCGACCTTGACGCCGAAGATCTTCTCGATGGCGAGCTTGATCTCAGTCTTCGAGGCGCGCGGGTCGACGAGGAAGGTGTACTTACCCTCATCGATCAGCCCGTAGCTCTTCTCGGAGACGACCGGGCCCAGGATGATGTCGCGCGGGTCCTTGTTCAGGGCCGTCGCGAGGATGTTCTGCTCAGTCATGCCGAGACCTCCTCGGTTGCGCCGGTCTTCGAAGCGATGAACGCCTCGAGCGCGGCCTTGGTGAAGACGATGTCGTCGGAGACGACCACGTCGTAGGCGTTCAGCTGGTCGAAGCTGAGCACGTGCACGTTCGGCAGGTTGCGAACGCTCTTCACGGTCAGCTCGTCACGACGCTCGATGACGACCAGCACGTTCTTCGGACCGGCGACGGCGGCGAGCAGGCCCGCAGCGGTCTTGGTCGAAGGGGTGCTGTCGGCGACGAAGGCCTCGACGACGTGCAGGCGCTCACCGCGGAAGCGGTCGCTGAGCGCGCCCAGGAGGGCGGCGGCGATCATCTTCTTGGGGGTGCGCTGCGAGTAGTCGCGCGGCTTCGGGCCGTGGACGATGCCACCGCCGGTCATGTGCGGCGCGCGGATCGAACCCTGACGGGCGTTACCCGTGCCCTTCTGCTTGAAGGGCTTGCGGCCGGCACCGGAGACCTCACCGCGACGCTTGGTCGAGTGGGTGCCCTGACGTGCGGCGGCGAGCTGCGCGACGACGACCTGGTGGATCAGCGGGACGTTGGTCTTGACGTCGAAGATCGCGGCGGGCAGCTCGATGGAGCCGGCCTTCTTGCCGTCGACCGAGACGACGTCGAGCGCGAGAGTGGAGTCAGCCATGATCAGGCACCCTTCACTGCGTTGCGGACGAAGACGATGCGGCCACGAGCACCGGGGACGGCGCCCTTGACGAGCATGAGTCCCTTCTCGGCGTCGATGGAGTGCACCGTGAGGTTGAGGACGGTCACACGCTCGCCGCCCATACGGCCGGCCATGCGCATTCCCTTGAAGACGCGGCTCGGAGTCGACGAGGCGCCGATCGAACCGGGCTTGCGGTGGTTGCGGTGTGCACCGTGCGAAGCCGAGACGCCCTTGAAGTTGTGGCGCTTCATGACACCCGCGGTGCCCTTGCCCTTGCTGGTGCCGACGACGTCGATCAGCTGGCCGGCCTCGAAGGTGCCGTCGACCGTGAGCTCCTGGCCGAGCGCGTAGTCAGCGGCATCCGCGGTGCGGATCTCGGTGACGTGGCGACGCGGCGTGACGCCTGCTGCCTCGAAGTGAGCGGTCAGGGGCTTGGTGACCTTGCGGGGGTCGATCTGGCCGTAGGCGATCTGAACGGCGTTGTAGCCGTCCTTCTCGGGGGTGCGAACCTGGGTGACCACGTTCGGAGCCAGCTCGATGACGGTGACGGGGATGAGCTTCCCGTTCTCGTTCCACACCTGGGTCATGCCGAGCTTGGTGCCGAGCATGCCCTTGGAGATCTTTGCGTTGATGTCAGCCATGTCGAACCTCAGAGCTTGATCTCGATGTTGACGTCGGCCGGAAGGTCGAGACGCATCAGCGAGTCGACAGCCTTGGGCGTCGGGTCGACGATGTCGATCAGACGCTTGTGGGTGCGCATCTCGAAGTGCTCGCGGCTGTCCTTGTACTTGTGGGGCGAACGGATCACGGCGATCACGTTCTTCTCCGTCGGAAGCGGCACCGGGCCGACGACAGTCGCGCCCGCACGGGTCACGGTGTCGACGATCTTGCGCGCCGACGTGTCGATGACCTCGTGGTCATACGACTTCAGGCGAATGCGGATCTTCTGTCCCGCCATTGTCTGCTCTCTCTCTTCAAGCGTCTTACCGTCCTGGGCCGGGTGACCCTGGGGCATTGGACGCACGTCGGCGCTGTTCACGCCTCGGCACTCGAGCGGTTCTGGGAACCGATCTGCTGCACCACTGTTCTGCTGTCAGCCCGCACGCCGTAACATGCGGATGCCGACTCCTGCCGCGCAGGCACGACAGGACCCCCGTGAGGAGGTGTCGGATTGTGTGTTCTGCTGCCCGCGGCCTAGAACCCTGCGCGCCGCCCTGAGCGGCCCGCCGTCTATGCACTGTCGTGACAGTGATCCCGCGCATCACGAAGAGCGCAGGAATGTGGAACCTGTCTATTCTGCCATGCCGGATTCGGGTACCGCAAACCCGGGCGTGTCGCGCGTCGTTCCGCGGAAGTCAAGACGCGGGGCGGAGCATCCCCATGCCCCGCCCCGCGCCATGGGATGTCCGGTGGGAGGGGGCACACCGGACAGGACCGGCCGACGAGAAGGGATGCCGGCAGGCCCGTCCAGGAGCGCGACCGATGGTCGCGCGGGCATGGTGATGCACCGGCGGTTGCCCCGCGCGCTGAGCACGCTGTGTCCCCAAGATGAATCCCCATTCAAGAGGGCGCTCCCCAGCGCCCCTGCGTCGCTCAGAACCCCAGGCGACGCCCACAGTCTAGATGAGAAGGCTCCCGGGGTGAAGATGGATCTGGTTCTGGAATCCCGCGCTCCGCATCCCCGTCGCGGAGCCACGGCATGCAGAAGGGCGGTGCACCTCTCCGGTGCACCGCCCTTCGCGCGACGAGTCGCTTACTCGTTGCCGATCGACTTGTCGGCGTTGTCGCGGATCTCGTCGATCTTGTCCGCGGCGCCCGGCGCGATCTTCTTGGCGAAGTCGGCGACGCCGTCGAGCACCTTGTCGCTGATGTCCTCAGCCTGCTCGCTCTTGACGGCCTCCGCGATCTTGTCCTTGTTCTCCTCGTAGAGATCCTTGCCCTTGCCGACCACGTCGTCGATGCCCATGGGTTTCCTCCCCCTGTCGCTTCACGCAGTTCTCTGCGTCAGCTACATTTCTACGCGATCGGGTGCGCGAGCAACAGTGCACCCTCAACGACAGAGGGGCCGGACCCGCAGGTCCGACCCCTCTGTGTTGAGCAGTGCTTACTCGACGACCTTGGTCACCGTGCCGGCGCCGACGGTGCGGCCACCCTCACGGATCGCGAAGCCGAGGCCCTCCTCCATGGCGATCGGCTGGATCAGCTCGACCGACATGTCGGTGG
>NZ_JAPSIY010000020.1 GCF_031178445.1 Microbacterium sp. | reverse complement strand
GAGGCGGCCGCCCTCGGCCTTGCCGACCTGCTCGGCGGCGCGGACGTGCAGCAGAGCGACTTCTATGCGGGTCTGAACGATTCGGAGACCCCGCAGCTCACGGTCGTGATAGGCCTTGACCGCACCAAAGGCAAGACGCCGCCGTCTGGGGAACCCGAGGAGACACCCGCGGGCTGATCCCCGTGCCCCGCCGTCGATACGCCGGATCCGCCGATGTCGCCTGACGCCGGCGGATTCGTCGCTTTTCGGGCATCGGTTGACGTGGGCCGCGCCGCTCGCTACGGTATAGATACCTAATTAGGTACCTATTTCAGGAAAGACGAGGCAGTCTTGTCAGAAGGCACCACGACGCCAGTGCGACCTCGGCCGAAGGCTCCCTCCCAGAACCGCCGCGCTGCATTGCGCGGCCAGCGGGTTCGCGCCGTTCTGAGCAACCCCACGAACATGATCGGCGTGCTCGGTCTCATCCTCTTCGGCTACCTCATCGTGATCCCGATCATCGCGCTGCTCGCCGAGGGCGTGGTGGTCGGCGAGCCCGACACCCGCATCACGCAGCAGGACGAGGGAAGCCTCACCTCGTACTACTTCTGGCGCATCTTCGTTTCGCCGCAGGCGGCTGCGATCTTCTGGAAGCCGTTGGGCAATACCCTGCTCATCGCCGCGGCGAGTATCGTGCTCGCGCTGCTGCTCGGCGTCGCGATCGCGTGGCTGCTCGTGCGCACCGACATGTGGGGGCGCAAGTGGTTCGCGACCGCGCTGATCGTGCCGTACATGCTGCCCTCGTGGACCTTCGCCCTGGCGTGGCTGACACTGTTCAAGAACAGAACCGCCGGTGGACAGGTGGGATGGTTCGAGGCGATGGGCATCACGACGCCGAACTGGCTCGCCTACGGACAGCTTCCGATCATCCTCATCTTCACCATCCACTTCACGCCGTTCGTGATCCTCCTCGTCGGCAACGCGCTGAAGCGCTTCGACTCGACGCTCGAAGAGTCGTCGCAGATCCTCGGCGCCTCCAGACTGCGCACTGCGGCAGCCATCGTCCTGCCCATCCTGCGACCGGCGCTCGTCTCGGCGGTGACGCTGATCCTCGCGAAGGTGATCGGCGAGTTCGGTGTGGCCTACGTGCTGGGCCTGCCGACGAACATGAACGTGCTCGCGACCAGCCTGTACCGCAACATCTACAGCAACCAGCACGGCACTGCAGCGGTCATCGCCATGGTCATCGTGCTGATCGGCGCGATCTCGCTCTGGGTCGATGTCCACTTCGTGCGCGAGGCCAAGCGGTTCGTCACGATCTCCGGCAAGAGCGGCGGCTCCGGTTCTGTTCTGCGCCTCGGGCGGGTGCGCGGCCTTGCGACCGTCGCGTGCTGCGTGCTCTTCGCGCTCAGTGTGGCAGTCCCGGTGATCGTGCTCGCGTTGTCGACCCTCATGCGCAAGCCCGGCGACTTCTCCGCGTCGAACTTCACACTCGACTGGTGGGTGGGTCAGGGCCTGGATACTCTCGGATTCCCGAACGGCATCCTGCTCAATGGCGAGGTGTGGAGCGCCATGTGGAACAGCCTGTGGATCGTCGGCATCTCGTCGATCCTCGCCGGCATCGTAGGACTGCTCATGGGATACGTCGTCGTCAGGTCGAACTCCCTTGTCGTCTCCTCGGGACTGCGCCAGATGCTTTTCCTGCCTTACCTGGTGCCCGGGATCGCGTTCGCGACCGCCTACATGGCGCTCTTCGGCGAGCAGCGGGGCCCGATCCCCGCACTGTACGGTACGGCGGCGCTGCTCGTGATCATCTACTTCACCGAGCAGATGCCGTTCGCATCGCGATCCGGTATCTCCTCCATGATGCAGCTCGGCAGCGAACCTGAGGAGGCGGCGAAGGTCGCCGGCGCGCGATGGTTCCATCGGTTCCGCACGATCGTGCTGCCCGTCCAGAAGAGCGCCGTGGCCGTCGCCATGGTGATGGCGTTCATCTCGGGCATCAAGAGCCTCAGCCTGGTCATCATCCTCACCGTCCCGGGCCTGGACGTGCTCACCACGCTGTCGATCCGGCTCATCGACCTGGGCTACAGCCAGGCCGGCAACGGCGTGGTGCTTATCGTGTCGGCCCTCGCGTTCATCGGCACGTACACCGTGCAGAAAGTCATGAAAACAGATCTCTCCCGCGGACTAGGAGCTTGAGACAATGCCCACCATCACACTCGACGCCGTCGCCAAGAACTATGGCACGTCCGCCAACGCGATCGACAGACTCGACCTGGTCATCGAAGACGGCGACTTCATGTGTCTGCTCGGCCCCTCCGGCTGCGGCAAGACCACGACCATCCGGATGATCGCTGGCCTGGAGACTGTCACGGCGGGAGCGTTGACGATCGGCGACCGTGTCGTTGACGACCCGAAGCGGCGCGTGTTCATCGCACCGGAGGATCGCGACCTCGGCATGGTCTTCCAGAACTACGCGCTGTGGCCGCACCTCACGGTGGCGGACAACATCGACTACGGGCTCAAGCTCAAGAAGCTCGGGAGGCCCGAGCGCGAACAGCGCATCACGGAGGTGCTGACGTCGCTCGGGATCGAGAAGTATCGCGACCGGTACCCCGCCCAACTGTCGGGCGGGCAGCAGCAGCGCGTTGCCCTGGCGCGCATGCTCGCGGTGCGACCGGAGACGATGCTGCTTGACGAGCCGCTCTCCAACCTCGACTCGCGTCTGCGGCTTGAGATGCGAGCCGAACTCAAACGGATCCACGACGAGACAGGTTCCACCATCGTGTTCGTGACCCACGACCAGTGGGAGGCCATGACCTTGGCCACTCGGGTGGCGGTAATGTACGACGGCGAGCTGCAGCAGGTCGGCACGCCGCTGGACATCTACGATCGACCCGCGAACCGCTTCGTCGCGAACTTTCTCGGCGTGCCGCCCATTAACTTCTTCGAATTCGACCCGCTCGGGGAGGACGCCGCCGAAGCGCACGCCTACCTGTCGCGTCGCGTCGACTCTAGCCGGCTGGGCTCCCTCGGCATCCGGCCGGAATCGCTGCGCGTTGCGCCGCCCAGCTCCGCCACTGGCGTCGGGGATCTCGTGATGCGCGGGGTCGTCGAGTCGATCATGCCGACCGGCGGCAACTGGATCACCGATATCAGGATGGGCGGCCGACACGTGTACGCGACGTCCTCGGTGGCGGGCGACGTGCGTCCCGGCGACGAGGTGACGGTGAGCGCCCACGCCGACTCGCTGCATGTCTTTGACCGTGAAGAGCAGCGGATCGAAGCGGCCGCAGCATGACCGGGGAAATCGCCAGTTCCGTCGTGCTCGGCGACATCGCGGAGCGCGCCGCCCGCGAAGCCGGGGCGGTCGCGGCCGAAGGGTTCCGTTCGCCGGGCATGGCGTTCGAGACGAAGAACGGGTTCCACGACTTCGTCACCGAATACGACGGGCGCAGCGAGCAGCGCGCGCGAGCGGTCATCGAGCAGCATCTTCCCGGCGCCCACATCGTGGGCGAGGAGGAGGGGGCAAGCGGGCAGGGCGAGATCACCTGGTACATCGACCCCATCGATGGCACGTCGAACTTCGCCCGGGGCATCGCCCTGTGGGGGGTGGTCATCGCGGCAGTCCGTGGAGACGAGGTCGTCGCCGGCGTGGTGTACGACCCCGTGGCGGATCAACTGTGGCGCGCCGACGAGCGGGGAGCCTTCCTCAATGGGGCGGCGCTGCGCGCCCGAGGAATGACGGTGCCCGAGCGGGCGACGGTGCTCGCCACCTTCCCGCCGGCCAACACGCTCGTGACCCGCCGGATCGAAAAGCTTGAGGCGCTCGCGCAGCTTGCCGATGGATTCGCGCACGTGCGCGATCTCGGCAGTGCCGCTATTGCGCTGTGTTATGTCGCAACCGGGTGGGCAGATGCCAACTTCGGCTTCAACATCCATCCGTGGGACGTCGCCGCGCCGGCTTTCATCCTGCGCCAAGCCGGGGGAGTCTACCGCTCCTACGGCGACGGCCAGCTGCTCCCCGAGTCCCGCGACCACCACAACAGCGTGTATTTCGGCACCGTCACCGACGCCGATTTCCCGCTCATCGACGCCATCCTCCGATCCCAGACCCGCACCGATGCCTCCGTCTGAGCACACACATACCCACACAGAAGGAACAATCATGAACCCGAGAATCCCTACCCGGCGCCTGCTCCCGGCCATCGCAGGCGTGGCCGCTGCGCTGTTCGCGCTCACTGCCTGCGCGCCTCCGGGCGGCGCCGGCGGCCAGCCCGCCGTCAAGGATGACAAACCGGATCACCAGTTCGCCGCAGACGAGTCGCCCGAGGGCTTCGACCTGGACGAGCTCGTCGCCAAGGCGAAGGAAGAGGGGCCGATCACCATTTACGATCAGACTGGCAAGGTCGTTCAGATCGCCGAGGCCTTCACGAAGAAATATGGCATCGAGGCCACAGGCGTCAAGATCGAGACGAATGTGATCGAGAAGGTGCGTACCGAGGGCAAGTCCGGCAACGTCATCGGTGACGTGCTTGCCTCGGCTGAGATCGCTGGTGTGTACTCGCTGGTTGAGGACGGACTGCTCACCAGCTGGGTGCCTGGCGACATGTTCGACAAGGTCCCCGAGTCCGCGCGTTACCCGTTCCTCAATCTGTACGAGACCTACGCCTGGACCTACAACTCCGCCATCTTCCCGGACGGATGCCCGGTCGAGAACATCTGGGAGCTGACCGAGCCCGAGTGGAAGGGCCGCGTCTCGCTCATGGACCCGGAGAAGTTCGCCGTCATCCCGATCGGTTGGAACCAGTCGGCGCGGGATCACGCCGAAGAGTTCGCCGACGCGTACGAGGAGTACTTCGGTGAAGAGCGGAGCGGCGAGGAGAGCGACGCTGTGCACGAATGGCTCATGCGACTCGCCGAGAACTCCCCTGTCGTCGGCAAGGACGCGGAAGCACCGTCTGACGCAGTGGGTGGCGAGGGTCAGCCCGATCCGGCGATCTCCCTGCTGCCCGGTGCGAAGTACCGCAACAACGCCGATAAGGGCTACGCGCAGGCCGCATGCACGGAGCTGAAGCCGTACGCGGGCTGGATCGTTCCGCAGTCGATGACCT
>NZ_JAPSIY010000004.1 GCF_031178445.1 Microbacterium sp. | reverse complement strand
CGGGGGCGTCGACGTGAGCGTAGTGACGCTTCGGGGTCTCGTACTCGATGTGCGAGATGTTGATCGTGATACCGCGCTGACGCTCTTCGGGCGCCGAGTCGATCGAGGCGAAGTCACGCTGGACGTTGGTGTCCGACGGGTACGTGTCGGCGAGCACCTTCGAGATCGCCGCCGACAGCGTGGTCTTGCCGTGGTCGACGTGCCCGATGGTACCGATGTTGACGTGCGGCTTGGTCCGCTCGAACTTGGCCTTGGCCACTGGGTCCTCCTCAGGACGATCGTGTAGAGACTCCGGGCACTGGATTGCGACCGGCTCGCTACGGGATAGGTTCTCAGTTTAGTAGAGAGTGAATGTGAAGTTGTGGGGTGTCCCGGATGCCGCCGGCGAGGCTGTCGAGCCTGCCGGCGACATCCGGAACGAAGGGCTTACTCGCCCTTGGTCTTCTGGACGATCTCCTCGGCGACGGCCTTGGGGACCTCGGCGTAGCTGTCGAACTCCATGGAGTAGACCGCACGGCCCGACGTCTTCGAGCGCAGGTCGCCGATGTAGCCGAACATCTCAGACAGCGGCACCGCGGCGCGCACGACCTTGATGCCCTGGCCGTCCTCCATCGACTGGATCTGGCCGCGACGCGAGTTCAGGTCGCCGATGACGTCGCCCATGTACTCCTCGGGAGTACGGACCTCGACGGCCATCAGCGGCTCGAGCAGCACCGGGTTGGCGCGGCGGATGGCCTCCTTGAAGCCCATCGAGCCCGCGATCTTGAACGCCATCTCCGAGGAGTCGACATCGTGCGCAGCGCCGTCGACGAGCGTCGCCTTGACGCCGACCATCGGGTAGCCGGCGAGCACGCCGACGTTCATCGCGTCCTGGAAGCCCGCATCCACCGAAGGGATGTACTCGCGCGGCACGCGGCCACCGGTGACGGCGTTCACGAACTCGTAGGTCTTCTCGGAGTCGAGCTCGAGCGGCTCGATGTTGAACTGGATCTTCGCGAACTGACCAGAACCACCGGTCTGCTTCTTGTGCGTGTAGTCGTGCTTCTCGACCGACTTGCGGATCGTCTCGCGGTACGCCACCTGCGGCTTGCCGACGTTCGCCTCGACGCGGAACTCGCGCTTCATACGGTCGACGAGGATGTCGAGGTGCAGCTCGCCCATGCCCTTGATGGTCGTCTGACCGGTCTCGGGGTTGAGCTCCGTGCGGAACGTCGGGTCCTCTTCGGCGAGCTTCTGGATCGCGGTGCCCAACTTCTCCTGGTCGGCCTTGGTCTTCGGCTCGATGGCGACCTCGATGACCGGCTCGGGGAACGTCATGGACTCGAGCACGACCGGGGCGGCCGGGTCGGCGAGGGTGTCACCGGTGGTGGTGTCCTTTAGGCCGATGACGGCGTAGATGTTGCCCGCCGTCAGCGAGTCGACCGGGTTCTCCTTGTTGGCGTGCATCTGGAAGATCTTTCCGATGCGCTCCTTCTTGCCCTTGGTCGAGTTGACCACGGCAGAGCCCGAGTCGAGGTGACCCGAGTACACGCGCACGTAGGTCAGGCGACCGAAGAACGGGTGCACGGCGACCTTGAAGGCGAGAGCCGAGAACGGGTCGTTGGCGTCGGGGTGACGCTCGATGACCTTCTCCTCGTCCTTCGGGTCGTGGGCCTCGATGGCGCCCACGTCGAGCGGGTTCGGCAGGTAGTCGACGACGGCGTCCAGCATCGGCTGCACACCGCGGTTCTTGAACGCCGAGCCGCAGAGCACCGGGTAGATCTCGTTCGCGACCACGAGCTTGCGGATCGCGCCCTTGATCTCGGCGATGGTGAGCTCTTCGCCGCCGAAGAACTTCTCGAGCAGAGCGTCGTCGGTCTCGGCGACGGTCTCGAGCAGCTGCTGGCGGTACTCCTCGGCCTTGTCCTTCAGGTCGGCCGGGATGTCCTGCACCTCGTACGAGGCACCCATCGTCACGTCACCCTTGGCATCGCCGGGCCACACCAGCGCGCGCATCTCGATGAGGTCGACGACACCGACGAAGTCGTTCTCGGCGCCGATCGGCAGCTGAAGCACGAGGGGCTTCGCACCGAGGCGGTTCACGATGGTGTCGACGGTGTAGTAGAAGTCCGCACCGAGCTTGTCCATCTTGTTGACGAAGCAGATGCGGGGCACGTTGTACTTGTCGGCCTGGCGCCACACGGTCTCGGACTGGGGCTCGACGCCCTCCTTGCCGTCGAAGACGGCGACCGCACCGTCGAGCACGCGGAGCGAACGCTCCACCTCGACCGTGAAGTCGACGTGACCGGGGGTGTCGATGATGTTGATCTGGTTCTTGTTCCAGAAGCAGGTCACGGCGGCCGACGTGATCGTGATGCCGCGCTCCTTCTCCTGCTCCATCCAGTCGGTCGTCGAGGCGCCGTCGTGGGTCTCGCCGAGCTTGTGGTTGACACCCGTGTAGAACAGGATGCGCTCGGTGGTGGTGGTCTTGCCGGCATCGATGTGCGCCATGATGCCGATGTTGCGGACCTTGCTCAGGTCGGTGAGCACTTCTTGTGCCACGGGGGTTCCTCCGGGATGGTTCAGGAACGATCAGAGAGTGTGGGAGCGGATGCCGCGGTGGCGGCATCCGCTCTGCCCATTACCAGCGGTAGTGAGCGAAGGCGCGGTTCGACTCGGCCATCTTGTGGGTGTCCTCGCGGCGCTTGACCGCGGCACCGAGGCCGTTCGACGCGTCGAGGATCTCGTTCTGCAGGCGCTCGGTCATCGTCTTCTCACGACGGCCCTTCGCGTAGCTGACCAGCCAGCGCAGCGCGAGCGTGTTCGCGCGGTGCGGCTTGACCTCGACCGGAACCTGGTAGGTCGAGCCGCCGACGCGGCGGCTGCGGACCTCGAGGGTGGGGCGCACATTGTCGAGCGCCTTCTTGAGCGTGGCGACGGCGTCCTGGCCGTTCTTCGCCTCGACACCACGGAGGGCGCCGTAGACGATCGACTCGGCGAGCGACTTCTTGCCGTCGACGAGGATCTTGTTCACCAGCGAGGTGACGATCGGAGCGCCGTATACCGGGTCGTTGACGACGGGGCGCTTGGGGGCGGGTCCCTTACGAGGCATCTAACTCAACCCTTCTTCGCGCCGTAGCGGGAACGAGCCTGCTTACGGTTCTTGACAGCCTGGGTGTCGAGTGCACCGCGGACGATCTTGTAGCGGACACCGGGGAGGTCCTTCACACGACCACCGCGCACGAGCACCAGCGAGTGCTCCTGCAGGTTGTGGCCCTCACCGGGGATGTAGGCGGTGACCTCGGTACCGTTGCGAAGCTTCACACGGGCGACCTTGCGCATCGCCGAGTTCGGCTTCTTGGGGGTGGTGGTGTACACACGGGTGCACACGCCGGCCTGCTGCGGGTTCGACTTCAGGGCGGGGGCCTTGGTCTTGGCGACCTTGGGCGAACGACCCTTGCGAACCAACTGCTGAATGGTTGGCACGTTCTCTCCTAGTAGTGCTGCACGGTGACAGCGTGATGGGGTTCACATCATGACCCACCGGCACAGCGGAACCGCTCTGCTTTTGGTGTGGTGGGTATGCCGTGGGGGCGAACCGGCGGTGCCGGCGCCCTGCATGCGCGCACAGCCGTGCGCACACTCGATCAAGTGTAATGCCGCGTAACCGTGGCGGTCAAATGAATCGGGCGGATGCTGTGCTACGCAGCATCCGGTCATCCCTCAGGGCGTGTCGGGGTCGAACGGGGAGTCCAGCGCCTCGCTCAGCTCGCTGAGCATGGCCTCGATCTGCGGCTCGACATACTGCGAGATCGCGTCCTGCACGCTGAGTCTGTGGCGCAGCAGGATGCCGCAGATCTCCCGTCCGACGAGGTTGGCGTACTCGTCGGCCAGCGCGACCTCCTGCCGGAGGGCGGCCTTCGCCTCCTCGGTCAACGGCGGCAGCGGCGGCAGGTCGGCGACCGCCTCGTCTGCCATCCCCGCCACGGTGAACAGGAAAGGCGCGCCCGGCACCGGCTCGGGATCCAGCGGCAGCCCCTCGTACTCCGGGTCGAGCCCTTCGGCCGGTCGGTAGGCGCGCGCTCTGTTGCGCGCCGCCTGCTGGTCGAGCTCGGCCTGCAGCATCGGCAGGTTCTGCGCGGTGTACTGCGCGACGGCGTGATCGACGATGGTCTTGATGCGGGTGGACAGGCCATGCTGCACGCCGTGCGGCACGTTGGCGCCGATGCCGGCGGCTGAGAGGATCGGCGAGCCGAGGCAGCGACGACAGGGAGCGACCCTCCCCCGGTGCGTGGCCGGCTCCCAGCGGGGCACCCAGCGCAGCCAGGCGTCGACGGCCTGGCTCACCTGCGTCTCCAGCGAGCGCTCCACGATTACAGCGTACGACCCGGCGCGCCCCGAGGCGCAGCATCGCTCCGTCGTGTCACTCCTCGTCGGCGCGCTCCCACGGCCAATGGGGGGCGCTGGCGCGAGTGCGACGAAGCGCGATCGCCGCCCAGGCGCCGACGGCAGCCGCGGTCAGCACCACCAGGCTCGAACCTCTCACGATGAGCTGCGACACCGCGGCCGCGGCATGCACGAGCCCCACCCCGCCGAGCAGTGCGCCGAGCCACACCCCCGCCAGGTGTGTGAGGGCGCTGCAGAACCCGATGGTCGCGGCGGAACGGAACGACGGATGCGGTCGCGAGAGGACGGAGCGAGTGATGACCGCGAACACGAGTGTCGCCGCAACCATGCCGACGATGCCCGGCCACATGCTGAGCTCCGGGACCGAGATGATGTCGACGTCGGCGAAATAGCTCAGCATCCCCAGCCCCAGGATGGTCAGCGAGACGAAGGAGGTCACGCCGATCACCAGGGCGAGGATGACCGAGACCCCCGCGGGCTCATCGCCGCGGGGGTCTCGGATGCTGCTCATGCCGTCACTCTACGCTCAGCGCAGGGCGGCAGGACCCGCCTCGAGCGTGCGCTCGTACTCGGCCTGCGCCTCGGCGTTCAGCGCCTTCTTGCGGGCACCGCTGCGGGCGACCCATGCGCCGAACCAGATGGTCAGCTCGCGGCCGAAGATGAAGGCCGCGATCGCGAGGGGTGCGAGCAGCTGCTCGTTGACCAGCTCGGCCGACTCGCTCGCGGTGACGCGCCAGAAGGGCTCCTGGAAGAGCTGACCGAGGAGGTGCCCGCCATACGCGGCGGCGCCGACGAAGAGGCCGAAGATGACCCACTTGCCCCACCGCCCGCGGTTGATGAACGCGCCGAGCAGCCAGAACGCCAGGAAGAAGACGACCACGGGCACCCAGAACGACCAGGTGGTCAGCGGTGCCAGCGCCGACTCGCCGAGGTTCTCGGCGGTGACGTCGCCCGAGAGTGCACCGAAGCCGAGGATGGCGGCGAGGTACAGGATGCCGAAGGCGATCGCGGCGATCAGCCCGATCGCGCCAGCGGCGCCGCGGTTGCCCAGCTCGCGCGGGGGCTCGGGAGCCTGCACGAAGATCGGCTGGGGTGCCGGCACGACGACGGGCTCCGCCGGCACGACCCTGGTCTCCGCGTCGGTGCCGACGCCGGCCGACGCGCCGTACGCCGTGTCGGCGACCGTCGGCTCGTGAGCCGCCGGAGGCGTGTACTCGTATGCGGACGTTGCGGGCGCCTCGGACGCCGTGGGCGTGGAGGCCGCCGCGGCCGCAGTCTCCGTGCCGCGGGTCACATCGTCTGCGCGCTCAGGACCGGAGGCGTTCGATCCGAACGTGCCGGGAAAGTCGCGTTCGGCCGCTTCGAATGCGGCGAGGTCGGCGTCGCGCTGCGCCTGGGCGGCATCCGCGTCGGCCTCTGCCTGGGCCTGGGCCTGGGCCGCATCGGCCTGCGTCGTCTCGGTCCGCGCCGAGCTGTCGTCGGCGGGCACGGGGGCGGCCGACGAGTCGGCGGACGCGGGTGCGTCGACGGCGGGCTCTTCAGCGCCGGGCACATCGCCTCGGGCCGCAGCCGCAGCGTCGAGACCCTCGTTGGCGCTGCCGACGACGTGGTCGACGTCGTGCGGCTGCTCGTTCTTGGGAACCTCGGGGTCGCTCATGGGGTCGCCTCTCCTGATGGGTGCACAGCGAGGGTATCGCCCGCGCGATCCCGCGTGAGGGAGGCTTGCCGACGTGTCGCCCGGATGCTAGCCGCGGCGCCGTCTCAGCGCGGCACCGTGCCGTCGAGGAGCACGCCGATGACGGAAAGGAGTCCGGGGCCGGCGGGCAGCGAGAGCCACAGCAACGCGCCCACCACTGCGGCACACAGCACCCCGACGATCCAGCTGATCGCCAGGTTCCGCCCGCCGACACGTGCCCCCATGCAACCGAGGATACGCCCGAGCCTGTGCGGGAAGGATCAGGCGCGCATCGTGTCGACAGGGCTGCGGCCGCGCATGCGCCAGAGCAGCCAGAGTCCCGAGACCGGGACGAGCACGAAGCCGATGAGCAACGTCGCGTGCCACCCCGGCAGCGCGAGGTTCGGCATGAGCGGGTTCACGCCCGACCCTTCCGGTCCTGCGGCAGCCCAGGACTGCGACAACGCCGACACCGCCGCCATCAGCACGAAGGTGGCAGAGGGCAGCAGCACCGCGACCAGCTTCTCCCACGTCCGCCACATCGCGCTCATGAGCACCATCACGACGCCGGCGAACCATCCGACGATCGGCACGACGAACCCTCCGCCGCCGAGCGCGATCGCCGCGGCGATGGCGAATCCGCGCGTACGGGTCAGCGGCAGACGCCGCGCCGGAGGCGCGGGCGCGGCCACCGCCGGCACGTATCCTGCGGCATCCATCGCCTCACGAGCGATCTGCTCCGGATCGCCCAGCTGTGCGATGCGCGCCTGCGCGGCATCCGGTTCGAGGCTGGAGAGCTCTTCGGCGATACCGGCGCGGATGTCCGATGCGATGCCGTGCGGCACATCACGCAGGGCGGTGTCGAGTCGGGCGAGGTATTCGGCGGCGGTGATCATGGTCATTCCTCTCCCACGAGCGATGAGACGGTCCTGGCGAACGGCTGCCATTGCACCCGGAACTGCGCGAGCTGCGCCACCCCGGCATCCGTGAGCCGGTAATAGCGGCGCACGGGCCCGGCCTCCGACGGCTGATCGAAGGTGGTCACCCATCCGTTGTCGCGCAGACGCCCGAGCAGCGGGTACAGGGTGCCGATGCTCGCGATGAGCCCCGTCGCGGTGAGCGCGTCGGCGAGCTGCCAGCCGTACATCGGCTCGCGTGCGAGCAGGCCGAGCACGCAGTACTCCACCACGCCCTTGCGCATCTGCGCGCCGACGTCCGCTGTCATGTTTGACAAGCTATCGTGCGACGCACGCTAGCCACAACTCCACTCTCACCTGAGACTCCCGCTCCAGCACGGCGCTGCACGCCGGGGCGCCTTCCGTGCCGGAGCAGAAGCCTCGTCGCCGACGATCGTCAGGGCAGCGCGACCCCTGGCAGGCTCCATGCGGCGAAGGCAGGGCCGTCGGCGGCGAGCGCGACCGCGCCGTCGGATGCGACGGCGAGCGTGGCCTCACCGATCAGCGTCTCCGCCCCTTCGGCGCCAGGCAGTGCGCCGGGTGCAAGCTCGGCATCCGCTCCCCCGCGGGTCGCGAGCACGAGCACGCTCTCGTCCGCTCCCTCTCGTACGAACACGACCGTCTCATCGTCGACGTGCAGCCAGCGCAGGCCTCCGTCGCCGAGCACGGGATGCGCGCGGCGCAGACCCACCAGCTGGCGGTACATCCGCAGGCGCTCGGCGAGCTCCGGCTCGGTCTGCCTCGACCACGGCATCGGGGTGCGGCTGGCCTCGCCGTCGGCGCCCGTCAGGCCGAACTCGTCACCCGCGAACACGACGGGCACGCCGGGCAGCGTCATCGACAGGCCGACCGCCACGGGCAGGGTGCCTTCGGCGGCGTTCGTGGCGAAGCGGCCGGTGTCGTGCGTGTCGAGCGGCTGCATGTTGCCGAGCCGCACGCGCCACGGGATGCCGGAGGTGAACCGCGTGACGGCATCCGCGAACTCCCGGGCGGTGTATCGCGGTATGCCCCCGATAGGCTGCCCGAAGAACCAGGGCTCGGTGCGTTCGTCGCCCTCGGCCGTGAGGTAGGGCTCCCCCGTCGGCTCGCTCAGCCATCCCCACAGCGGTCGGGTGAACGAGGGGTAGGTCATCGCACCGTGCCAGCCATCCCCCTGCAGGTCGCTCGCGGCGTCGTTCGTCGATTCGCCGAGCAGGATCGCATCGGGGTTGATGCGCAGCATCGTCTCCCGCAGCAGCTGACGGACCTCGGCGTTCAGATCGACGTCTCCCAGCCGGCCCGTCATGTTCGCCACGTCGATGCGCCACCCGTCGATCGAGTACGGCGGCTTCAGCCACTTCGCCACGACCGAATCGTCGCCGGTGATGAAACGCTCGCGCAGCGCCTCGGACGCCCAGTTGAACTTCGGCAGCGTCGGCGTGCCGAGCCACGACTCGTACTCGGTGTTACCGGCATCCGTGAAGTAGTAGTAGCTCTCGGTCTCGGCACCGGGGTTGCCTAGCGCCTGCTGGAACCACTCGTGCCGGTCACCGGAATGATTGCTGGTGAGGTCGCCGATCACCCGGATGCCGCGCGCATGCGCCTGCTCGATCAGCCGGATGTACGCCTCGTCGCCGCCCAGCAGCGGGTCGACGGAATCGAAGCTGGCCGCGTCGTAGCGGTGATTCGATGCCGCTGGGAAGACAGGGGTGAGGTACAACAGGTTCACGCCGAGATCGACGAGGTGGTCGAGACGCTCGATGATGCCGGGGATGTCGCCGCCGTAGAACTGCTGCGAGCGACCCGGCATCACGGGATCGACCGGATCGTCCCACGAGACGGGGATCGCCCATTCCGGGGTCGGATGCCGATCAGCCTCCGCCGACCGCGCGAACCGGTCGGGGAACACCTGGTACATCACCGAATCGCGCAGCCATGCGGGCGGTGCGGGGTTCGCGACCAGTGCGAAGTCCTCGGAGTCGAGGGTCTCGAGCGTGTGGATGCCGGTCTGGTTGAGCCACTCCACTCGGCTGCCCTCGTGCACGAGCACGAAGCGGTAGCCGTGCCGGGGGTTGCGCACCGTGACGGGCGCCTCCCACCAGTCCCAGCCGTCGGCGGATCCGATGCGAACGGCAACCGTCCACTCCGGCTCGTGATCGGGATTGGACCGTGTGCGCACGGCAGCGAGCGGGCCGTAGCCGGCGGGCACGCGCAGGCGGACGGTGACGGTCTCGCCGAGCGCGGGCTCGTCGTTCGAGACGTACAGCGCCGAGCCGTCGTGGTGGGGTTCGAGAACGGACATGTCATGCCTTTCGTGAGGTCGGCGGTGCACCCGCCGCAAGTCGACGTGGTTGCACGGCCGTGGCCATGACAGAGCCCTTGGGTTGTTCTTCTGTTGTGGAGTCTGGCACAGCGCGCCGACACCGGCACGCTACGGCCCCCGCTACTTGACGCTTCCGGCGGTCAGCCCGCCGACGATGTACTTCTGCAGCGCCAGGAACAGCGCGACCGGGAGGATCGCGGCGAGCACGGCGCCTGCGGCGAACACACTCCAGTTCTTGGAGAACTCGTCGGAGACGAATCGGTAGAGACCCACAGCCAGCGTCTGCTTCTCGGGGTCGACGAGGATGACGCTCGCCAGCACGAACTCGCTCGAGGTGCCGATGAAGCTGAGCAGGCCGACGACGGCGAGGATGGGCGCGACCAGTCGCAGGATGATCGTGAAGAAGATGCGCGCGTGACCGGCGCCGTCGATCTTCGCCGCCTCATCGATCGACGCAGGCACGGTGTTGAAGAACCCGTACATCAGATAGGTGTTGGCGCCGAGCGCTCCGCCGAGGTACACCATGATCAGGCCGATCTGGGTGTTGAGCCCGATCGCGGGGAAGATGTCGCTGATCGTGACCATCAGCAGGAAGATCGCGACCATGGCGAGCATCTGCGGGAACATCTGCACCACCAGCAGTGCGGTCAGGGTGAACCGGCGTCCGGTGAACCGCATCCGAGAGAAGCTGTAGGCAGCGAGCGCACCGAGCAGCACAGTGAGCACGGAGGTGATCAGGCCGATCACCAGGGTGTTCACGAACCAGTTGCCGTACGGGTGGGTCGTGCTCTGGAACAGCGTCAGGTAGCTCTCCAGGCTGATCTTGCTGAACAGCGAATTGGCCGTCAGCAGGGTGCCGCCCGGGTTCAGGGACGCGCTGATGACGTACAGCAGCGGGAACAGCGCGAAGACCGTTGCGACGATGCCGACGAGGTGGCGCCAGCCGGTCTCTCGGAAGTACCTTCCGAACGGGCGGCGAGGGTCGCGCCCCTCGCCGCGCACGCCGGCCTCGGTGACGATGACGGCCGTGGAGGGCGCGGCGGATGCGGTGGATCCGGTGATCTGCGAGGTGCTCATGTCAGTTCAGATCCTCCAGGGCCTTGGTGCGCCGGAACGCGATGACCGAGATGGTCGCGACGAGGATGAAGATGATGATCGAGAAGGCGCTGGCGAGCCCGTAGTCGGATGTCGAGCCGACGAAGGCGACCTTGTAGACCATCGTGATGAGGATGTCGGTGGCTCCGACGTTGACCCCCGCGGTGATGTCGCGCGGGCCGCCCCCGGTCAGCATGTAGATCAGGCTGAAGTTGTTGAAGTTGAAGGCGAACGACGAGATCAGCAGCGGGGCGACCGCGACGAGCAGCAGCGGCAGCTTGATCGAGCGGAACACCTGCCAGGCGCTCGCCCCGTCGACGCGGGCTGCCTCTTGCACGTCGTCGGGGATGGATTGCAGCGCACCCGTGCAGATGAGGAACATGTACGGGAAGCCGAGCCAGAGGTTCACCAGGATGATGCTGAACTTCGCCAGCCATTCATTGGTGAGCCACGGGATGTCGGCACCGCCGAACAGCACGACGTTCAGAAAGCCGAACTCCTGATTCATCATGCCCGCCCACACCAGGGCCGACAGGAACCCGGGGAACGCGTACGGGAGGATCATCAGCACCCGGTAGTACTTCTTCGACTTCATCCGCGGGTCGTTGAACACGATCGCGAGGAAGAGGCCGAGAGCGAAGCACGTGAAGACGGACAGGAACGCGAACACGAACGTCCAGACGAGCACCGAGAGGAACGGGGCGCGGATCGACTCCTCGGCGAAGGCGCGGACGAAATTGTCGAAGCCGACGACGATCTGCCAACCGGGTTTGAGCTCCGTGCCGTCGTCGGCGGTGAAGGCGCCGGTGCCGATGTCGCGATACTCCACGCCTGTGCGGGTGTCGGTCATCGTGCCTGATGCCTCGTCGTAGACGAGCTTCGAGAGGTAGACGTAGGCCGAGGACCCGTCGGGCGTGCGCAGTGCACCGTCGTTGGGGTCGTCGCTGATCGGCACCGACATCTCGGCGATGCGCTCCTGCTGCGCCACGATGTCGCCGAACGCGAGCGTGGTGTAGCCGGAGAGCGCGACCGCCTTGCCGCCCTCCATCTCGGCGCCGTCTACCTCCTGAAGCGGCCGCTCCTCGCCGCCAAGCCGCACGTCGCCGTCGGGGTCGGTGACGAGGAACGACAGCTCCCCGAGCTGCTCGACGATCGTCAGATCGTAGGCGGGCGAGTCGGGCACGCGCTCCTGTGCCGAGAGCATCAGCGCGTTGACGGCACTGTCCTTGTCGGCGTTATGACCGGTCCCGTAGTTGGTGAACGCCACGTACCCGGTGTACAGCGCGGCGAAGACCTGGAAGACGAACAGGAAGATGAGCCCCGGCATGAGGTACTTCGCCGGGAGCTTGCCTCGGCCGAGGTAGATCCACACCGCAAGGGCGGCGACCAGGGCGACGATGACGGCGGGAATCCACTGCCCGGTACGCACGAGCACCAGAGCCGCGTATACCGCGAGTGCGAGGATCAGGCCCAGCACGATGATCTTGAACAGCACGAGCCCCCACCCTCCACCTGCGGCCTCGGAGAGGCGGGCGGCGCGGCGCTGGCGGGCGGTGGGCGGAGCGGTGTCGTCCGGGTCCTTGATGAGCGTCATGGCTGTCCTCGTCGAAATCAGCAGATCGGCCGGTGCGGGCTGAGGCGGACGGCGTCTTCGTGACGCCGCCCGCCTCAGGAGATCACTTGATGGCGCCCTGGATGTCGGCCGTCATCTTGTCCCACAGGGCGGCGGGGTCGCCGCCCTTGCCGTTGATCAGTGCCGTCTCGGTGACGCCCCAGAACTGCCAGACGGCACCCATCTCGGGGATGCTGGGCATCGGCACGGCGTTCGCACCGACCTCGCCGAAGCCCGCGGTGATCGGGTCGCCCTCGACTGCGGCCTCGAAGGCTGAGGTCAGCGCCGGCGCACGGCCGCCCACCTCGTAGAGCGCGGTCTGCACCTCTTCGGAGCCGACGTAGTTGAGCAGGAACTCATTGGCCGCGAGCTTGTTCTTGCTCTCGGAGCTGAGGAAGAAGCCCTGCACGCCGGCGAACGGCTGCGCGTCCTCGCCGCCTGCCGACGGGATCGGGTCGACCGCGACGTTTAGGCCCGCCTCCACAGCGGCCGGGGCGTTCCACGGTCCGGTGAGGAAGAAGGGCGACTTGCCGGCGAGGAAGTTCTCCTTGGCGAGGTCGCCGGTGATGTTGGTGTTCAGCACACCGGCCTTGCCCTGCTCGCCGAGCCACGCGGCGAACGCCTTGCCGCCGTCATTGCCGATCTGGAGGTCGTCGGCGTTGTAGCTGCCGTCGGAGTTCTGACCGAAGACGGGAGCGCCGAACGAGGTCTGGAACGGGTACAGGTGGTAGGGGTCGGCCTGCTCGGGGTCGAGCCCGACGAGGAACGCGAACTCGGTGCCGGCCTCCTTGCCCTTGGCGATCATGTCGTCGAAGTCGGCCGGCGCCTCCGCCACGAGGTCGGTGTTGCGCAGCAGACCGATGTTCTCGATCGCGTACGGCACCCCGTAGACCTGGCCGTCGTAGCTGAACGCGTCGAGCGCGACCTTCTCGAATTCGCCGGCACGGTCGCCGAGCTCGACCGGTGCCACCACGCCGTTGTCGACGAGGACGCCGAGCCAGTCGTGCGCGCCGACGACCACGTCGGGGCCCTTGCCCGTGGGCGCCTGCTGCACGAACTGGTCGCGGATCTCGCCGAACTCCTTCTGCACCAGCGTCACCTTCACACCGGTGTCGTTGGTGAACGCCTCGGCGGCGTCGTTCATGACCTCTGCGCGGTCGGCGTCGACCCAGACGGTGATCTGGCCGGAGAAGTCGGCCTTCTCATCGGGCGCATCGCCCGACGGGGACGATGCGCAGCCGGCGAGGGCCAGTGCGGACGTGGCGGCGATGGCGCCGAACGCGAGGATGCTCCTCTTTGTCACCTTCATTGGTGCGTGCCTCTCTCGATGCGTGGGGCCTGCAAGGACTGCAAGCGCTTACAGTATGCCTTGCGCGCGCGGAGATTCGCAATGATCCGAACCACCGATATCGACCTGTAACCAGAGCTGGAGGGTCGACCGATTCGTGGAAGCGCTTCCATATCGATGGACCGCGGGTGCGCTCGCTACACTGGCCTGCATGGCTGACTCTTCGTTCGACATCGTTTCCAAGGTGGATCACCAGGAAGCCGACAACGCTCTGAACCAGGCCCGCAAGGAAGTCGAGCAGCGCTACGACTTCAAGGGCACCGGGGCGTCCATCGCCTGGAGCGGCGAGCAGATCGTGATCACCGCCAACGCCGAAGAACGCGCCAAGGCCGTGCTCGATGTCTTCCAGTCCAAGCTCATCAAGCGCGGCATCTCGCTGAAGAGCCTCGAGTCGGGCGACCCGGTCGCCAGCGGCAAGGAGTACCGCATCGTCTCGACCCTGAAGGACGGCATCTCCAGCGAGAACGCGAAGAAGATCGGCAAGATCATCCGTGACGAGGGGCCCAAGGGCGTCAAGAGCCAGATCCAGGGTGACGAGCTGCGCGTGCAATCGAAGAGCCGCGACGACCTGCAGGCCGTGATCGCTCTGCTCAAGGGCAGCGACCTCGACATCGATCTGCAGTTCATCAACTACCGCTGAGGCGCGCTCGCCCGAGACTCGCGGGCAAGATGGTCGGCGTAGACCCCAGACACCCCGGCCCGCTCAGCCGTCGTCCTCCTGGTCCTCGGCCGCTTCTTCCGCGGCCTTCCGCTGCTCCTCTTCGGCCTTCTTCTGCGCTTCTTCGGCCTCTTTGCGAAGGTCATCTTCGGCCTTCTGCGCCTCTTTCGCCGCCTTCTCCTCGGCCTTCCGGGCTTCCTCTGCGGCCTTCTCGGCGGCCTTGCGCTGGGCTTCTTCGGCCTTCTCGTTCCCGACGCCACCGCCTGGTCCCCCGCCGGTGTCTGCGGGTACGACCGGTACGGTGCCGCCGTCCACCGTCTCGGCATCCGTGGGTGACGAGGGCTCCGGATCGACTGAACGCTCGGTGACGGGGGTGTCTGCGGGGGTCGGCTCGGGCACCGCGTCGATTCCCGCCGCCCAGATGCCGACGGCGATCGCGATCACGGCCGACCCGGCGGCCCAGCCGCCGACGAGGAGCGCACGCCTGCGGCGCCGCGGCGCGACGCGGGCGGCCGGTCCGGTCTCGGAGGCCGCGACGGGGAGCGGACGGGTGCGACTCAGGTCGTGGTCGGGATCCACCATCATCCCGGCATCGGCCATGGTGGCGAGCGCGGCCGAGGGCATGGTCGCCATGTCGGCCGACGCAGCTGCAGCGCCCGACACGACAGGAGCATCCCCCGCGATCTCGGATGCCGTGCGAGCGATCTCCGCGGCCGTCGGGCGGCGGGCAGGATCGATGTCGGTCATCTGCGTCAGCAGCCGGGCCCAGCGCGGACCGACCGATGCGGGGATGACCGGCGGGTTGGTGAGCCGCGCCAGGGCGGTGGCGATGCCCTCCGCCTCTGGGTACGCACGAGACCCGGTGAGCGCCTCGAGCAGGACCAGACCAAGGGAGTAGATGTCGGCCGGCGGAGAGGGCTGTGCGCCTCTGACCTGCTCCGGTGCCAGGTACGCCGCGGTGCCGATGACGATGCCGGGTGCGGTCACCCGTGTCGTGTCGAGCAGCCATGCGATCCCGAAGTCCGCGAGCTTGGCACGGCAGCGCCCGCCCGGAAGGTGCGACGGGGCGAGCAGCACGTTCGAGGGCTTGATGTCCCTGTGCACCACTCCCGCGCTGTGCACGACGTGCAACGCCTCTGCCAGATCGGCAGCCAGGTGCGCGACCTCATCGGCAGGCATCGCCCCTTCGGCGAGTCGCCGGCTGAGTGTGGGACCGTCGACGAACTCCATGACCATGTACTCCGGCTGCCCCGGCACGAGGTGCGCGTCGAACAGCGTCACGAGCGACGGATGGTTGAGACCGGCGAGGACCGTCGTCTCGCTGCGCGCCCGCTCCGGCGTCGCCACGCTGTCGACCGTCGGGCGGAGCATCTTGATCGCCACCGTCCGGCCGAGCGTGACGTCCTCGCCGCGATAGACGCGGGCCATGCCGCCCTCGCCGACGCACACGCCGAGGCGGTACCGGCCATCCAGCATCGCCTCCGTCGGAGGCGGCTCCACCGCAGCCATAGATGTCCTCCCTGCCGACCATGCTCGGGAATCGGGCGACAGTCATCCACTTTAGGACGCGCTCGATCAGGCTTGAGCGGCCTTGACACCGCCTCCGCGAGATGCATCAGCGCATGGTCGTCGCCGGCGTGGCTAGACTGTCGAGAAGGCCCCGTGTGGGGTCGGGTCGGTCTCGGGGGAGGCCGGAACGCCGTTGGGGAGGGTGTTCTGCATGTATGAAGACCTGTCGGGAATCAGGACGACGAAGCGCCTGCTCGCTGAAGACCTCTTCCGCGAGATCGGCACGGCGATCGTCGAGGGCCGCCTCGCTGCAGGCGAGCGGGTGAGAGACAGCGAACTGGCGGCGAAGTACAACGTCTCGCGCACCCCGGTGCGCGAAGCGCTGCAGCGGTTGGAGCGACTCGGTCTCGTGGAGATGTCGCCGAGCCGCTACACCCGTGTCACAGAGCCCTCGCCCGAGCTCATCGACGACGTGCGCGTCTACGCCGCCTTCCAGTCGGGCTTCCTCTGCGCCCTGACCGTGGCGCACCTCAGCGAGGAAGAGCGCCGGCACGCCGCCGGCATCATCGATAAGGCGCTCGAGGACAGCGAGGACGACCAGGCCCTGTCGCACGCGCGATGGGAGTTGTTCGACTATCTCGGCGAACGCTCGGAGAACCGCATGCTCAACGCTCTCGCGACGGAGGCCAGCATGGCGACGCTGCGAAGCCTTCGCCTGTGGGAGCCGACCCCCGAGCAGCACGCCGCATGCATCGACGCCCTCGCCGAGTTGCGTTCGGCGATCCTCACCGGCGACGCCAGAGCAGCGGAACTCGCCGCGCGCGCCGTCTACGGCGTTCTCTGACGAACCGGCTGCCGCACGGCATCCGGTGAGGGTCGGCGCGACCGCCCCTCGGACTGCGACGCGGCCCACCCCGTCACCCAGCGATCCAGTCGGGCGTATGCGTCCTCGCGGGCGTCGCGCGCCGACAGGAACACGTCGTGCAGGGCTCCCTCGATCCGTTCGATCGTCACCGACGGCCCGAGCTTCAGCGCAGCGCGCGCGATGTCGTCGACGACCAGCACGCTGTCGGTGCGGGTGAGCTCGTCGGACCATCGAGTCGGCAGAGCCGTGCGCGCCGACAGCAGCACGCAGACGGGGGCGTCGATCTCCAGCCCCTTCGACACCGCGCGATGGCCCTCGAGGATCGCGTGCAGCCACGCGGCGTGCACGATCATCGACTGCTCCGGCCGCCACTCGAGGTTGATGTCCATCGGGTCGTCCGGATCTGCAGCCTCTGCCTGCGCGCGGGTGTAGAAGCCGAGATCCACCTGCGGCGCGGCATCCATCGGCCACCACTTCGCCTGCAACCCCACCATCGGGGCGATCGCCGCACGTGCGGCTCCCAGCTGGAACTCCAGCCACGGGGAGTTGAGTATCACCGCGTCCACCTCGCGCGGATGCCGCGACGCCCACAGGCTCAGCACGAGGCCACCGGTGGAGTGGCCGAGCAGCACCAGGCGTCTGCCCTCGGCATCCCCTCGCGCGTCGAGCGCCGCGGCGATGTCGACGTCGTACTCGCCGAGGTCGGTGATGAACCCCGGCGTCTGCCCCGGCCGCAGGCTGCGGCCGTACTTGCGCAGGTCGAGCGCGAAGAAGCGCGCTCCACGGCTGGTCCAGAACCGCGCCAGCCGCTTCTGGAAGAAATAGTCCGACCAGCCGTGCACATAGAGCACGTCGACGTCGTTCAGCGGTCGCGGGTCATCACCGAATCGCCACCACGGAGCGGGATCGGGAAGCGCGCGCACCACCGTCGCGAACAGTTCGCCCTCGGAATCCTCGCCGAGCGGCAGCGTCTGCTGCGCGAAGCCGTCACCGAGGACGTCAGGAACCCACTCCCCCATGCCGCCACCCTATCGGCCGGCGACATCCGGCCATCCGCGTGCCCGCCTGAGCCTCGGGGCGCGCCCGGCCCGAGTCACTCCCCGCGGGAGATGCGCACCATCTCGTCGCGGGGCACGACCTTCACGCGCACGCGCTCCTGCGGAACTCCGAGAGCCATCTCGTGCTCGTCGAGGCGGTGCCAGCCCTCGAGGTCGGTCCACGCGACGCCGCGCGATTCGAGCAGCACCGGGATCGATGCCTCCGACGGGTCCTCGGGCTGCCACCACGACCCCTGGTCGTTGATGAGGTGCCGAACGGTCTCCATCGCATCGGACTTGGTGTGGCCGATGAGACCGACCGGTCCGCGCTTGATCCACCCGGTGGCGTAGATGCCCGGCACGCGCTGGTTCGACTTCGCCTCGAGCACCTGACCCTCGCGGTTGGGGATCACACCGTGCTTCTTGTCGAACGGGACGCCGGGAAGCGGCGAGCCGAAATACCCGACCGCCCGGTACAGGGCCTGCATCGGCACCTCACGGAATTCTCCGGTGCCGATGATGCCGCCGGCACCGTCGGACTTCGTGCGCTCGTAGACGAGAGCGGCGACCCGTCCGTTCTCGTCGGTGCGTACCTCGACGGGCCGTGCCCAGAAGTGCAGGTGCAGGCGCCGGGATGCGGTGCCGCCGGCGTTGTTCACGGAGTCGCGCTTGCGCCACGACTGCAGGATGCGGTCGATGACCATCACCTGCTTGTTGCTCGCGACGGCATCCCGCGACGCCTCGTCGTAGTCAAAGTCCTCGTCGTACACGACCATGTCGACGTCGCGCAGCTCGCCGAGCTCCCTGAGCTCGAGAGGGGTGAACTTCACCTGGGCAGGACCCCGACGACCGAACACGTGCACGTCGGTGACCGCGCTTGCCTGAAGCCCCTCGTAGACGTTGTCCGGCACCTCGGTGACCAGCAGATCCTCGGCGTGTTTGGCCAGCATGCGTGAGACGTCGAGCGCCACGTTGCCGTTGCCGATGACACCGACGGATGCCGCGTCCAGCGGCCACTCGCGAGGCACGTCGGGGTGCCCGTCGAACCAGCTGACGTAGTCGGCCGCGCCGTACGAGCCCGCCGCGTCGATGCCGGGGATGGCGAGGTCGGCGTCGCGGACGGCACCGGTCGCGAAGATCACGGCGTGGTAGTGCCGCTTGAGATCGTCGAGGGTGATGTCCTCACCGAAGCGCACGTTGCCGAAGAGGCGGATGTCGCCGCGGTCGAGAACGTCACGCAGAGCGGTGATGATGCCCTTGATGCGCGGGTGATCGGGAGCGACGCCGTAGCGCACCAGGCCGTAGGGTGCGGGGAGCTGCTCGAACAGGTCGATCGACACGTCGAACTTGCGCTCCGCCTTGAGCAGGATGTCGGCGGCGTAGATGCCTGCCGGTCCCGCCCCGACGATGGCCAGCCTGAGCTTCGTCATGGGGTTCCTTCCATCAGCTGCTGCGGTCGGCGAGCGACTCGGCGAAGCGGGTGAGCGCCTCGCGGACTGTGCCCTTCGGCAGCGGTTCCAATGCCGCGATCGCGTCGGCGGTCCAGGTGCGTGCGAGTTCGAGGGTGCGCGCGGTCGCGCTGTGGTCGCGCAGCGCCGCCAACGGTCCGTCGAGGATCCCCGCGTCCGCGCCTTCAGCGATCCGGGCGACGCCCTCGTCGATGCGCTGCGCCAGCTCGACATCGGCGGTGTCGGTGCCTGCCTTCAGCAGCAGCGACGGCATCGTCGGCACGCCTGCACGCAGGTCGGTGCCCGGCACCTTGCCCGTCTCACCGGGATCGGCCGAGAGGTCGATCACATCGTCGAGCAGCTGGAAGGCGACACCCACCTTCTCGCCATACACACGCAGCGGCTCTTCGAGCTCGGGCGAGGCATTGGAGAAGATGGCGCCACCCTGCGTCGCGGCTGCGATCAGCGAGCCGGTCTTGTCTGCCAGCACCTGGATGTAGAACTCGATCGGGTCATCGCCCGGCTGCGCCCCGACGGTCTCGTGCATCTGGCCGAGCACGAGGCGCTCGAAGGTGTCCGCCTGCAGCCGGATGGCGCGGTCGCCGTAGCGCGACATGATCTGACTGGCCCGCGAGAACAGGATGTCGCCCGTGAGGATCGCGACGCTGTTGCCCCAGACGGCGTGCGCGGCCGGCACACCCCGGCGCTTGTCGGCGCCGTCCATGACGTCATCGTGATAGAGCGAGCCGAGATGGGTGAGCTCCAGTGCCTTGGCCACATCGATCACGGCCGGGATGTTGCCTTCACCGAGCTGTGCGGTGAGCAGCGTGAGCACGGGACGGATGCGCTTGCCGCCGGCCTCGTACAGGTAGCGGCTCGCGGCGTCGGCGACCGAATCGGCGACCTTCAGGTCATCTGCCAGGCCGGACTCTACGAGTTCGAGCCCGTCTTCGATCTGCTTCGCCACACGTCGCGCTGCGGGACCGACGAAGACGCGGTCGCTGAAGCCGAGTCGGCTCGCAAGTCGCGTGCCCGGGGTGGCGGGGCTCGAAGTCACGCCCTCCAGCCTACCCGCGTGCGGAACCGCTGAAGTCCGCTGCGGATGCGCCGGCGGGGCCACGCGGATGTCGACGTTCAGGCCAGAGCGTCGACCAGCGGCCGGAACTTCACGCGGGTCTCGAGCAGCTCCGACTCTGGGTCGCTGCCCGCGACGATGCCAGCGCCCGCGAACGCGGTCACCCGGCGTGCGCCCGACGCGCCCTCGACGGCATCCGCGAACTGCGCGCAGCGCAGGGCGATCGCCCAGTCCCCGTTCCCGGCGGCATCCACCCAGCCCACGGGGCCCGCGTAACGTCCGCGGTCGAAGGGCTCGAGACGCCGGATCGCCTCGAGCGCCAGCGGCGTCGGGGTGCCTGCAACGGCGGCCGTGGGATGCAGAGCGCCGACCAGATCGAGCGCCGAGGCGCCGTCGCTGAGCTCGCCCGCGACGTCGGTTGCGAGGTGGAAGAGGTTCGGCAGCTCCAGGATGTACGGCGACGGGTCGGCGGAGAGCCCGACGGTGTGCGGCGCCAGAGACTCGAGCACGCTGCGAACGGCGTAGGCGTGCTCGTCGAGGTCCTTGGCGCTGGCGGCGAGCGCCGCCGCCGCAGTGGAATCGGCGCCGGCATCCGCTCCGCGCCCTGCGGTTCCTGCGAGCACCCTGGCTGTGACGGTGCGCTCGTGCACCGTCACGAGGGTCTCTGGGCTCGCGCCGATCAGCCCGTCGACGGAGAAGGTCCACGTGTCGGGGTAGTCGGTCGACAGCGCGCGCACGAGGCGGCGCAGGTCGGCATCCGCCGGGACCGTGCCTGTGAGATCGCGCGCCAGCACGACCTTGCCGATGGCGCCCGCCGCGATCTCCTCGAGGGCGCGGCGCACGGAGTCCTGATATCCCTGCGGAGTCTGTGCGCCTGGACCGACCCGACCCGCCCAGTGCGGGCCGTACGGCACCGGTTCGCGAACGTCGGCGAAGTCGCCGTCGTCGACCCGGATGCGGGTCATCCAGCTGCGCCCTCCGCGCCGACCGATCACGGTCGACGGCACGATCAGGACGCTGTCGGCACCCGACCGCTCATCGAACGTGAGCGCGCCGAAGCCGACGAGCCCCGTGCCGGGCAGCCGCACCGCATCGTCGACATCGGCGTCGCCGGCGAGGGCGGCCCAGGCCTCCGCGACGGCCGCGCTGCGCGGGCGTCCTTCTCCGGCTGGTATGCGGATGATCGCCGGAGCCCCGTCGCCGGCGGCCACGATCCCTTCGCCGCGGCGCAGCCACGCCAGCGGACGAGAAGCGGAGGTGTGGGCCAGCAGATCGTCGACGGGTGGGATCTCGCGGGTCTGCGCGACCAGGCGGATGCTGCTCACCCGTCCAGCCTACTGTTCACCGCTGAGCACGAGCGCCCCCGCCGCGGGCGGACGCGCGCGGTGGACGCCCTGCCGTGCACCGACACGTGCCGCGGATCAAAAGGACATGTCCCCCGCGGGTTGCGGATGCGTTCTCGATCCGCGCCGGGATCGAGAATCACGGAACCGACGTCAACGGTCCAGTCCGAGGGACTCCAGCCGGTCGAGCCAGACGTCGGCGGTGGCGTCGTCGAAAGGAGGAAGCTTCCCGAGGACCCGCTGCTCGAGATCGAGGGCGAGCGCTTCGAGGTGGGTGATGACGTGGGCCGGATAACCGTATTGCACGAGGTGCTCCTCCCACTCGTCGCGGTCGTCGATCCACGTGCCGCGCTCACCGACGACGCGTACCACATCGAGGTCCATGTCGATGCCCGTGGCGTAGACGGGAAGATCGAGATCCGTCCGGGAGCTGCCGGTCTCGCCGATCCAGCGCAGCTCCCAGGCGAGGTCGATGTAGATGCGCATGCCCTTGGGGTGGCGACGGTTCACTGTGAGGGCGAAATCGGCCGCGCCGAGCTCAGCATCCGGGTGCGGGATCAGGGTGACGTTCGGATTGCCCGCCGCGAAATCGCGGCCGGGGCGGGTGTTGCGCCAGCCGACGGGCTGCCCGAGCCAGTCACCCCATTCGTCCTGGCCGAGGTAGACCTCCTCATTGGCCCAGTGCGGCGATCCGTCCCACTTGCTCCACTGGACCATCATCGGTGTGCCCGGCTCGGGACGATTCGCATTCACCCCGCCGAGTCTACGACCGGTCGCCGTAGGCCCGACGGCGCCCTGAGTGCGCGCGCCGCTGGAACTAGGATCGAGGCATGGAGCCGAACCGCGCCGACCTCGGCAAAGACCCGTCTCGCGTCAGCGGCATGTTCGATCAGGTCGCCGGCGGCTACGACCGCACGAACACGCTGATGACGTTCGGCAACGACGCTCTCTGGCGCGCCGCGACGACGCGTGCGGTGGCGCCGAAGCGCGGCGAGCGCATCCTCGATCTCGCGGCGGGCACGGCCTCGTCATCGGCGTCACTCGCGGCGAGCGGCGCCGACGTGGTCGCCGCCGACTTCTCGCCCGGGATGCTGGCTGAGGGCCGGCGCAGGCACGGACATCTGGCCAATCTGACCTTCGTCGAGGCCGACGCCACGGCGCTGCCGTTCGGCGACGGCGAGTTCGACGCGGTGACCATGTCGTACGGACTGCGCAATGTGCAGGATCCGAAGAAGGCGCTGCGCGAGCTGTTCCGTGTGACGAAGCCCGGCGGACGTCTCGTGATCAACGAGTTCTCCACTCCGCCTGGCCGGCTGTTCCGAGGGCTGTACCGGTTCTACAACGCGCAGGTGCTGCCTCGGGTCGCGCGTCTCGCCGGCACGAATGGCGACGCGTACGACTATCTGAACGAGTCGATCCGCGATTGGCCCGATCAGCGCACGCTCGCCGGGTGGATCCGCGAGGCCGGTTGGACGGAGGTCGCTTACCGCAACCTCAGCTTCGGCATCGTCGCGCTGCACCGGGGGCGCAAGCCCGGGGCCTGACGCGCTGAACCTCGTCCCGGCTCAGCTCGCGACGAGCCGCTTCCGCTCGGCCGCCACGTCGAAATCGGCCTGCGGCCACTGCGAGTCGATGTCCTCGAGCGCGGCGATGAGGAGCTCCTGCACGACGAGCCTCGCGTACCACTTGTGGTCGGAAGGAACGACGTGCCAGGGAGCGTCGGGTGTCGACGTACGCTCGAGCGCGGCCTGGTAGGCAGCCATGTAATCGTCCCACCGCAGCCGCTCGTCGACGTCGCCGGGACTGTACTTCCAATGCTTGTCGGGGCGATCGAGACGCTCCATCAGCCGTTCTTTCTGCTCGTCGCGCGAGATGTGCAGCATGACCTTGACGATGCGCGTGCCCGATTCCGTGAGACGGCGCTCGAAGGCCTCGATCGCGTCGTACCGGCGCTCGATCTCGCGGCCGTCGGCCAGGCCGTGCACGCGGGCGATGAGGACGTCCTCGTAGTGCGAGCGGTCGAACACACCGATGAACCCCGGCGCGGGGAGCCGATTCTCGATGCGCCAGAGGAAGTCGTGCTTCAGCTCCTCTTCCGTCGGCGCCTTGAAGGCGGCCAGCTCGATGCCCTGAGGGTCGACGCCGCCGACGACATGGCGGACGATGCCGCCCTTGCCTGCCGTGTCCATCGCCTGCAGCACGAGCAGTACGGCATCCGTCGCCTCACCCGTCCGGCTTCCGGCATACAGCCGCTCCTGCAGATCTCCGAGCAGCTGCGAGCGGACCGCCAGCTGCTTTCTCGCGACGGCCTTGTCGCCCGCGAAACCCGGCGTCGCACCGGCATCGACCGCGTCGAGACGGAAGCCCTCCCCCGCCCGCAGGATTCGATCGGGGCGCGCGGTCCAGACGTGCTTGCTCATGCAGACATCATGCACCCGCCGCCGATGTCGGAGGCACCCGCCACAATCGCAACATGGACACCTCGCTTCTCGTCATCGCCGTCGCCGCATTCACCGCGGCTCTCGCCGGCGGCCTCGGGCTCGTGCTCGGGATGCAACGCGGGCGGGCGTCGGATGCAGCGCAGCAGGCCCAGCTGCAGTCAGCGCGTCTGCGCGTCGAGGCGCTGGAGCGCGACTCCGAGGCGCTGCGCGCCGAGATCGGTGTGCGGGTCGAGGAGGAGCGCGCCCTCGCCGATCGCCGGGTCGCGGAGGCGCGCCGGGACGGCGAGGCCGCAGTGGCTCAGGCCAAGAGCGAAGCGCAGACCCGCCTGAGCGAGGAGCGAGCGGAGCACGTCAGGCGGCTGGCGGAGGTGCGTGAGGAGGCTGAGGCGGATCTCGCGCTCGAGCGCACGCGCGCGAGCGAACGCCTCGACGAATTGCGCACCGACCAGAAGCGGCTCTCCGATGAGTTCGACGCCCTCAGCCGCAAGGCGCTCGAGGCGAACACCAGGGCATTCCTGGAACAGGCCGAAGAGCGTCTCAAGCGCAGCCAGAGCGAGGGGGCGGCCGAGCTGCAGAAGCGCCAGGATGCGGTGCAGCAGCTGATCGAGCCGATCCAGAAGACGCTCGACACGGTGAAGACCGAGATGACGACTGCCGAGAAGGCGCGGCTCGAGGCGAACGCGGCGCTCGCCGAGCAGCTGCAGTTCATGCGGCAGTCGTCGGAGACGCTGGGTTCGGAGACCCGCAACCTGGTGAACGCGCTTCGCGCCCCGCAGGTGCGTGGTCGCTGGGGCGAGCTGCAGCTGCGGCGCGTGGTCGAGGCGGCCGGGATGCTCAATCACGTCGACTTCGACGAGCAGCTGCATCACGACACCGACGAGGGCGCGCTGCGCCCCGATCTGGTGGTGCACCTCGCCGGCGACAAGCGCGTAGTCGTCGACTCCAAGGTCGCCTTCAGCGGTTACCTGGAGGCGATGGAGGCCACCGACGAGGCGGTGCGCGTGCAGCGTCTGCAGGCCCACGCCCGCCACCTGCGCAAGCACATCGACGACCTCGGCGCGAAGGAGTACTGGGACGTCGTCGCAGGCTCGCCCGAGTTCGTCGTGATGTTCGTGCCTGCAGAGCCCTTCCTCGTCGCCGCGCTCGACCAGGATGCCACGCTCTACGAGTACGCCTTCGAGCGCAACGTCGTGATCGCCACCCCATCGACGCTGATCGCTCTGCTGCGCACGGTGGGCCACGCCTGGCGACAGGATCAGCTCGCCCAGGAGGCGCAGCAGATCTTCGCCGTCGGCAAGGAACTGCACAAGCGGCTGGGCACGCTCGGCAGCCATCTCGCGAAGCTCGGCCGCAGCCTCAACACCACCGTCGAGGCCTACAACCGCTTCGCCGGCTCGCTCGACCGCAACGTCGTGACCCAGGCCCGCCGGTTCAGCGCCCTGCAGGGCCTGGACGAGGTGCTCAGCGACACTTCCCCGGTGGAAGCCCTCGCGATTCCGCCCTCCAAAGCGGATCTGTACGACGACGGCCTGCCGGCCATCGAGGCAGGCGGCTCAGACGCGCCCCGCGACAGCGGCACCCGCTACGCCCGCGCCGACGTCGACTCCATCGCCGATCGCCTGCAGTGAACAGCGCTGCCACCCGCAGTGAACCCCCGAGCCCCCTGATCGCTAGCGGGTGCTCTGGTCGAGGGCGCGGTTCATCGCTCGAGCGGGACCTCGATGATCTGCGGTCGCGTCACTGGCGACGTGAGCGCCTGATCCAGGGCGGATCGGGTCGCGACCTGCGTGTAGTCCCAGCCGTACGCGGAGGCCAGCTCACCAAGCTCGGCCGAATGCGGGGTGTAGAAGACCCGATCGAGGTCGGCCGAAGGCGCGGACGCGGCGACTTCGAGACCGTCGAAGATCGTCCCGCCGCCGTCATTGCCCACGATGACCTGGATCCGGGGCGTCGGCTCATCGACGGGCAGCAGCAGGGCACCGACATCATGCAGGAAGGCGAGATCGCCGAGCAGCACCCTGGTCACACCGGGCGTACTTTCCGCCTGGCTGGCCACGGCGATCCCGATCGCGGTGGCGATCGTGCCGTCGATGCCGGCGAGACCGCGGTTGGCGTGCACGGGAACCTTCTTGCCGCCCAGCACCTGGTCGGCGACGCGAACGAGCCGCGACGACCCGAACACGAGGCGGTCGTGCGGCCAGGTCGCGCGCCACACCGCATCCGCCAGGAGCTCCCGGTCGACGGGACGGCGCACCGCCTCGAGCTCGGCACGCACCGCGGTGAGCCGAGCGGCGCTGTCCGCCGCGTACAGTCCGGCCTGATCCGGTGCGGGAGCGCTCAGATCGATGGCGGCCGCCGCCGAGGCGTTCATCCAGGCGCCCAGCCATTGCCGATCCGCCGCCCCCGCCTCCACCGAGATGGCGTCGGCGGGCTGCGAGCGGCCGTTCAAGTTCACCGCCTGCCCACCTGAGCGCACGGCCACGACCTCTACGTCGTCGCGAGACAGCAGCGCCGCGACCTCGCGGCTGAGCGTCGGGTGCCCGAAGACGATCGCGCGCTCGACTCTGCCGCCGAGCGCCTCGTCACCCAGCAGCGCGCGATAGCCGTGGACGAGGAGTCTCCCGTACCTCGATCCGCTGACGATCTCGGCGATGAGCGGCCATCCGCCGGCGTGAGAAACCGCCTCGGCGTCCGCTCCTGCATCAGCGCCCGCGATGACCACCGTGCGCGGCCCGCGGCGCAGCGTCGTCGCCGTGGGTTCCGATCGAGCAGGCGCGGGGCCGGGGTGCGCGACCGCGGCCGTGTCGTCGGAAAGCGGTGCCCTGGCGGGCAGATTGAGGTGCACCGGCCCGGCGACGCCGGTGATGCCGGAACCGGTCAGGCCCAGGGCGGCCGCCACTGCTTCGCGCCCCAGCCCGGCCCACGACGTGGCCGCTCCGTCGTCCGGCACCGGCGTGGTGGCGTCCTTCTGCCAGCGAACGAACGAGCCGAAGATTCCGGGCTGGACAGTGGCCTGGTTGGCGGCGACGCCACGCAGTTCCGGAGGCCGATCGGCCGTGAGCAGCAGAAGCGGCACGCCGGAGTGGAAAGCCTCCATCGTCGCCGGCAGCAGGTTGCCCACCGCCGTCCCCGAGGTGCAGATCACGGCGACGGGCAGGCGCGTCTCTCGGGCGATGCCGAGCGCCGTGAACCCGGCGACGCGCTCGTCGATCCGCACGTGCACGCGAAGCACCCCGACGCGGGCGAGCGATGCCGCGGCGAGCGCGAGCGCCTGAGAGCGGGATCCTGGCGAGAGCACCACATCGCGCACACCACTGCCGATCAGCTCGGCGAGCAGCTCACCCGCCGCCGCGCTCGCGGGCGACGCGGTCACGAGCGATTGTCCGTGCCGTCGGTCTCGTCATCCAGACGCGCGAGCTCCTCCTCGAGCTGCTTGATGCGGGCGTCCTGCTCCTTGCGGGAGATGCCGCGCAGGAACTCCGGGTCGTCATCCGGCCGGAACAGCGGCGAGTCGTCGTGCCCCGGGCGTCGTCGTCCGATGGCGAACCACAGGATGCCGCCGATCACCGGCAGCAGCACGACGATCAGAACCCACTTGGCCTTGGACACGCCACGGTGCCGCTCCGCCGGCTGCACAGCGCAGTCCACGATGCTGAACACCCAGAAGAGCACGGCCAGGAATCCGCCGATGATCAGGATGCGTGCCATGCATCCAGTGTAGGTCGGCTGGGCGGCCCTGGATCGGCGCAGCCCCTCGCGAGACCGCCGGTTCCCGCGGTCTCGCACAGCGGGCGCCTAACCGGCGGCTCCTAGACTGGATGGGTGAAGCTGCCGCCCCTCCTCGTGTACACCGTGCTGCGGCTGCTGGCCTTCCTCGTGCCCTTGGCGATCCTGTGGTTCTTCTTCCCGATCTTCCGCGAGTACTGGTGGCTGGCGGCCCTGTTCTCGGCGCTCATCGGTATGAGCATCTCGCTGCTGTTCCTGCGAGCCCCTCTGTCCGACGCCTCCCGGGACATCTTCGAAAAACGTCACCGGAGCCGCCCGGATGAGGACGCCGAGGACGAAGCCGGCCCTCGGGCCTGAGTCCCGCATCCCCGTACTGGAAGCTCACCCGCGGGAACCAGGCGGCGGAGACTCCAGCGCACGCAGCATCCGCGACGCCGCTTCGCGCAGTTCGCTTCTGGCCGGTTCCGCCAGGTCTGCGACGTACTCGACGCCCTCAGGAATCCAGCACAGCGCGTAGGCGACCTCGCGCCAGTCGCCGCCGCCGACGGGCCAGCGCGTGGAAGTCTCGCCCTCTGCTGCAGCGCCTTCCGACCAACCGCCGAACCGCTCCTGCATCTCGGCGAGCGGCAATTCCATCACGACATCGACCTCCACCTTCTGAGGCGACCATGACGCGGCGATGAGAATGCGCTCCTCGATCTCTTCGGGGGTGAGCTCTCTCGCTTCGAACAGCACCCGGGTGTGCTCGACGGCCTCGATCCGATCGACACGCAGAGTGCGCCAGTCGTCACGGTCGAGGTCCCAGCACAGCAGATACCAGTTACGCCCACCCGGCGCGAGCATGTGCGGTTCGACGCGACGCCTTGTCTCGACATCATTCCTGTCGCGATAGCGCAGTCGCAGCCGCTCGCGGTCGCGCGCTGCCAACGCGATCTCGCCGAGAACCGTCGGCGAGACCACCGGCTCCGGTCCGAGGCGCGTCGGCTGCACGGCCGCGGCGAGCGCGGCCACACGCCGCCGCAGCGGACCGGGCAGCACCTGTTCCAGCTTTGCCAAGGCGGTCAGAGTGACCTCCGGTCCGCCGATCAGCTGCTGGGTGGCCGCGACCCTGAGCCCTATCGCCATCGTCACGGCCTCGTCGTCGGTGAGCAGCAGCGGCGGCAGGGCGCTGCCCGCCTCGAGCCGGTATCCCCCTGCCGCACCCGGCGTCGACTCCACCCGGTAGCCGAGCTCGCGCAGCCGGTCGACGTCGCGACGCACGGTTCGCTCTGTCACTCCCAGCCGGGCAGCCAGTTCCGAGCCGGGCCAGTGGCGGTGCGTCTGCAGCAGGTTCAGCAGCGCGAGCGCACGAGTGGTGGTGTCGGACATGTTGTCAGAGTGCCAGATCATGAGGACAGAAACTGTCCGGGTTGATTTCTACGCTCGTGTCATGCCGAACCAACCCATCATCGAATCGGAAGGCCTCACTAAGGTCTTCACCGTCAAGAAGAAGCAGGTCCACGCAGTCACTGACCTCACCTTCACCGCCTGGCCAGGCGAGCTGGTCGCCTTCCTCGGGCCCAACGGCGCCGGGAAGTCCACGAGTCTGCGGATGCTGACCACGCTCCTGCCGCCCACTTCCGGCTCGGCTCGCGTCGTCGGCCACGACATCCGCTCGGATGCCGCCGGTGTCCGCGCCCGCATCGGCTACGTCGGCCAGCTCACCAGCGGGAGCTTCTCGCAGCGTGTGCGCGACGAACTGCTCAGCCAGGGCGCGTTCTACGGGATGAGCAGAGGCGCCAGCAATCGACGCGCCGACGAACTCATCCAGTCACTGGGATTGGGACACTTCGCGACGCGCACCGTGCAGCAGCTCAGCGGCGGGCAGAAGCGGCGCCTCGACATCGCTCTCGGCCTGATGCACGCTCCGCCGCTGCTGTTCCTCGACGAACCGTCGACGGGTCTCGATCCGCAGAGCCGCGCCAATCTCTGGGGGCACATCCAGGATCTGCGGAGTCAGCACGGCACGACCGTCTTCCTCACCACGCATTACCTGGAGGAGGCGGATCGCTACGCCGAACGCGTGATGGTCATGGACAAGGGCCGAATGATCGCCGACGACACCGCCGCCGCACTCAAGGCAACCCTGGCCGGGGATGTGCTCACCTTCACATTCGAGGATGCCGCCCGGGCGGCGCGTGCCGTCCAGGTCGTCACGCGTCTCACCACCGTGGAGCCGACGCGATCGGACGCGACGATCACACTCGCCGCGCCGGACGGCGACCGTCTGCTGCCGATCGTCATCCGCGAGCTCGATGCTGCGGCAGCACCGGTGCTGCGCGCCAGCGGTGTCCCGCCGACGCTCGACGACGTGTTCCTCGCGCTGACCGGGCGCTCACTGCGGGAATCGGGTGCGGGTCAGGGCGAGGAAGACGAGCCTGGCGAAGACGAGGCACACCCCGCGGGCGAGCCTCGGACGCCCGACGACCAACATCGGGCGGCGACCGTCGCCGGAGACATCAAGACAGGAGCCCAGCGATGACCTCTTCAGACACTCTCGTCCGCCCGAACGTGGCCCGCGACACCTACGACGTGCTGATACGCGAGTTGCGCCCGGTCGTCCGCGACCCGTTCTCGCTGATCTTCAGCCTGCTGCAGCCGCTCGTCTTCCTCGGACTCTTCGCGCCGCTGCTGATCGGCGGCTCCGGGCAATCAGCATCTGAGACACTGCAGTGGTTCGTACCCGGCGTGCTCGTGATGATCGTGCTGTTCGGCACCGGCGCCACCGGGTCCAACCTTCAGTACGAGATGATGACGGGGTCTCACGAGCGCACCCTGGTCGCGCCGCTCTCTCGCTCCTCTCTGCTCATCGGTCGCGCACTCAAGGAGATCGCGCCGATCGTGCTGCAGGCTGTGATCATCGTGCTGATCGCCTGGCCGTTCGGATTCATCGCACATGTAGGCGGGCTGCTCATCGGCCTGGCGCTGCTGGCGGTGTTCGGTGTCGGTCTCGGCTCGCTCTCGTACACGCTCGCATTGGCGACGAAGCAGCACGAGTGGCTCTTCTGGGGTGTGCAGCAGGCCCTGATCTTCCCCCTGCTGATCCTCTCCGGCATGCTGCTGCCCCTTGATTCCGGGCCGGGATGGATGCGGGCCGTGGCCTCCGTCAACCCGGTCAACTGGGTCGTGCAGGCTGAACGCGCACTCTTCAGTGGGGACTTCTCACAGTCAGCGGTGCTGTGGGGCTGGGTGTCGGCGATCGCCGTCGCCGTCGTCGGCCTGCTGGTCGGCGTGCGGGCGATGCGGCGCAGCAGCTGACGGCGATCCCATCACCTCAGGCTGTGGCTGGATTGGTGTCCTTGCCGTCCAGCCACAGCGTGTCGCTGTCGTCCGCATGTACGCCGTCGGTGCCGACGTGCTTGGCGCTGATCTTCGGGCCCTTCGTGATGACGTGCACGAGCGCCATGCCGTACCCGCGGGAGAGGTCGTAGTCCGACTTCAGCCACTCCAGGATCGGTGTGGCCTTCGTGTCGGGTCCGAAGCCGCGTTCCGTGGCCAGTTCGACGAACTGACGAGGCGTGAGGCCGGTCTTGGTCTCGATGTTGTCGAGGTATGCCTGGAAGGACATGGTTTCTCCTGATGTGAGCTGGGTGGGAGGGGTTCAGTCGAGGTCGGTCTGGATGATCACGGCGGAAGCGTGGATGCCGATGAGCCGCATGGCGCCCGCGCCGGTGTTCGTGAACCGGTGCGGCACGAACGCCGGGCCCGTGACGGTGTCTCCCGCCGTCGCGATGATGGTCTCATCACCGACGACGAACGTGACGTCGCCCTCGATGACGACCCACGTCTCCGGATACGGGTGCCAGTGCAGCCGCGATCCCTGACCGGGCTGGTTGTCGACGTAGAAGTACGAGATCCCGGCACCGTGATCGGCGCCCTCGAACCTGCGTCCCCGACCGTTTCCGAGCCGGATCCGCTCCGGCTCGACCAGGGTCGGGATCGCGAGTGTTTCGACCACGCTGCGCTCCTCTCGTCGTTGCGATCCCACTCTTCCCGCGCGGCATTTCCGCGGGCTAGAGTTTCGATGTGCGTCGAAACACCGATCCGGTCGAGGGCGTCGATCATCCGGACCACCGGGCCGAGTTCCGCCTCGCTCCGGGAGACGTCGAGGCGGTCCGCTTCGGCGTCTCACCTGGCCACGAGCTCGCTCACGCAGTTCGTGCGCTGCTGCGCCCGGCGCAGCATCCGCTGCAGTGGGGATGGTTGCGCGAGGTGCGCTCCCGCGTGCCTCGCGAGCCGTTCGCCCTGCTCGCCGATGTGATCGGCATCGACGGCTATGTACCCGACTTCCTGACCGCCGAGCCACGCTGGGACCGCACGCCGGAAACCGAGCTCGCGGCGCTGCGCACCGCATCACCGGCCGGGATGCGTGTGGACCTCGGGAAGATGGTCGTCCGTTCGTCCGGTGCTCGCCGTGCTCGGCTGGCGCGGATGCGGGAGCATCCGACGCGGGCGCGGCGCCTGATCGCCGATGCCTGGGAACGCGTCTGGGAGGTCGCGCTCGCCCCCGTCTGGCCGCAGCTCGATCGCCTGCTTCGCACCGACATCGCCTTCCGTTCACGCATGATCGCAACGGAGGGCATCGCGGGCATGGCGGCCGGCATCCATCCGGCCGTCACGTGGGCGGAAGGCGCGGTGCGGGTGTCGCTGCGACGGCACAGCGAGCTCATCGACTGCCGTGGCTCGGGCCTGGTGCTGGTCCCGTCCGTGATGAGTTCCTTCGGATGCCAGGTGCTCACCGAGCCGCCCGCGCAGCCGACGCTGTTCTACCCGGCCCGCGGCGTCACGGCGAGCTGGGCGCGTGAGGCGAACGACGTCGCGGCTGCGCTTTCCGCCCTGCTGGGTCCCGCCCGCGCCGAGATCCTCTTCGCCGCGCACGTAGCCCGCACCACATCCCAGGTGGCGGCCGACACCGGACTCGCCACGTCGACGGCGTCGCACCATCTCACCGTGTTGCGCAAGGCGGGGCTGATCGCCAGCACCCGCGAAGCCAACCGCATGCTTCATCTGCGAACGCCGCTCGGTGAGGCGCTGATCGGGGCGACGCTCTGAGCCTCGTCACATCAGCGCTGCGACCAGCGCGATGTCGTCGTGCGGCTTGGTGAATGCCGGAACGCCATGCGCGTCCTCCGCGGCGCGGATGTCCTGCGCGATACGCGCCAGTTCACCCCGTGCCGCGAGCGCGCCGAACCGCTCGAGTGAGTGCGCTCCGAGCAGCTGGTACCCGCGGCTTCCGCCGTCGGAGGCGGCGACGATCGCCCGCAGGTCGCGGACCGGGGTTCGCCCCGTGAAGGCGTGCCGCGCTGCCTCGGGGTCGGTCTGGCAGCACCAGAACCCGCCGTCGACATTGCGGGTCCGGTCGAGCGCGGCAAAACGCGCAGCTGCGACCTGCGAGAACTCACCGTTCTCGAGCAGCTCCGCGGATCCGCGCTCGACGGCGTCGTTGATCCGGTCGTCGGTGACCTCCTGCACGGTGCCATCGGCGCCGATCAGCACGATCGAGGCGTCGCTCAGCACCAGGTGCTCGACCTCGTCACCGTCGATCCGCCAGGCCGCCACGGTGGCGCTCGGAGAACCGCGTCGAAGGTCACACGTCCCGGCGTGCGCCGCGGTGACCTCCGCGATCGCGCCCGCGAGAGCTTCGGTCATCTCGTTCGCCCGATCCTCGAGCCGCATCCGGAACGCCTCCGCGAGTATGCGGGCGTACCAGGCGACAGAGTGCGAGCATCCGAGCCGCATGTCCTTCGGCAGCCCCGCCCCGTCGACGACGACCGCGACGCCGTCACCGACAGCGCACGCATCCTCGCTCTCCCTACCCGGCTCGGCGGGAAGGGAGTAGACGATCCGCGACACGTTCAGCCGACCAGCCCCCAGTAGACCAGCCCGGCGTAGCCGAGCGCTGTCAGCGACGTCAGGCCCAGCGCGATCACCAGCTCGCGCGGTTGACGGTAGGTCCAGACGATGAGGATCGCCGGGATGCCTGCGAGCAGTGCGAACGGCGCGAGCCATGCGATCGGGTAGAGCAGCGCGATCCAGCTGGAGAGCACGAACGGCACCAGCACGAACAGGGTGAACAGTGCCTGCGTGGCACGTCGGCCGATCAGCACCGTGAGCGTGCGCTTGCCCACCTGCCTGTCCTGATCGATGTCGCGCAGGTTGTTCGCGAGCAGCACGGCACAGGCGAACAGGCCGGCCGCGATGGCGGCGAGCCACGCCTCGAGCGGCAGGGAGAACGCCTGCACCCAGGTGGTGCCGAGGGTTGCGACGAGCCCGAAGAACACGAAGACGAACAGCTCGCCCATCGCGTTGTACCCGTACGGCCGCTTGCCGCCGGTGTAGAACCAAGCCGCGACGATGCACGCCGCACCGATGGCCAGCATCCACCACTGCTGTGTGCGGATCACGATCGTGAGACCCACCAGCGCGGCGAGCGTGAAGAAGACGAGGGCGACCAGGAGCACCCGCTTGGCTGGAACCCGGCCGGATGCGGTGATCCGCGCGGGGCCGACCCGCTGCGCGTCGGTGCCGCGGATGCCGTCGCTGTAGTCGTTCGCGAAGTTCACACCGATCTGCAGCAGTACGGCGACAGCGAGGCACGCCAGGGCGATCACCCAGTGGAGGTTGTGATCGACCGTCTGCGCCGCGCCGGTGCCGAGAACGACCGGGGCGATGGCGAGCGGCAGAGTACGCAGGCGAGCGGCGCCGATCCAGTCCTTCGCGGTCAGCGGCCCCAGCTCGATCACCGGACGCTTCGCCGGGTTGCCGCTGGTGCGCCGCTTCTGCGGTGCGCGCTTCTTCGTCTGCTTGGAGGTTCGTGCCACGCAGGCATCCTAGCGAGCGCGCCGATGTCCGCGATCTGTCGGCCTGCTGCGGCTGGACGCTCGCCGGCGGGGTCAGGCGGGCGACACCAGGGGCCGGTGCTCGTAGAAGGTCTGCAGCACCACCGTGGTGCGCGTGCTCACGTTGGCGGCGAGGCGCACATCGCGCACGAGCTGCTCCAACGCGCGCGGCGACGCCACACGCACGAACAGCATGTACGCCGCGTCGCCGGCGATCGAGTGGCACGCCTCGATCGCGGTGAGATGCTCGAGCAGCTCCGGCGCGTTGTCGGGCTGGGCGGGATCGAGCGGGGTGATCTCGATGAAGGCCGACAGAGGTGCCCCGACGGCCTCCGGATCGAGCACAGCCCGATAGCCGGTGATGACGCCGCGCGCTTCGAGCCGGCGCAGCCGTGACTGCACGGCGGAGGTCGACAGCCCGACCGATTCGGAGAGCTGGGCCAGCGTTGCACGTCCGTCGCGGGAGATCTCGGCCAGGATCGCGCGGTCGACAGGATCATCCATACATGGAAGAATATCGCCCATACCCGGCAATCGCCGGAAACATTCCGTCACTTCCTCACGATCGGAGGTTCCGATGTCCATCACCACCGCCAACACCCAGGCCATCATCGGCGAGCCCGAGGTCGTCGAGGACGCCGCGAACGCCGAAGGCAGCGCTGCCTGGGACCTGCTGAAGAGCGCCGCGATCGCCATCCGGCCACTGCAGGTCAAGGACGGCTCGATCCCGGTGGAGGCCGACCACGCCGCGGCGGCGCAGCACGTGGCGGCGATCATCGCAGGCATCCGTGCCCTGGCGCCCGCCTTCCCGCACGACGCCGAGTACCTCGAGGCGCTGGTGAAGGATTTCCAGCGCTGGGCCGACGAGGGGTTCGGCGTGCCCGACTTCCTCGACTCGCTGGTCGCCTTCCAGCCGCAGCAGCACCGCGTCGACGGAATCCGCCATCTCGTCGTGTTCCCGATGTACACCCAGAACGGATCGAGCGACCGCCTCGTCGAGGCGCTCATCGTGGAGACGATCTGGCCGGAGTTCATCGCCGAGCTCGAGGCCGGCGACTACGGCAACAAGCTGTTCGTGTCGCTGCGGCTCGTGGATTTCACGCCCGGGTACGACACCAACTCCGCGGTGCTGTTCCCTGAGACCGTCGCGATGCGCGAGATCCCGCCCTTCACATGGGGCGCCATCTTCCAGGATCGCGAGGCCGCCCGCTACCGGCGCGTGGTCCGCGCAGCATCCGAGATCACCAAACTCGACCTGCCGGAGCAGGCGGCGCGGATGCTCGACGACCAGGCTCTCACCGAGAAGACCTTCGTGATGTGGGACATCATCCACGATCGCACCCACATGCGCGGCGATCTGCCCTTCGATCCGTTCATGATCAAGCAGCGCATGCCGTTCTTCCTTTACTCCCTGGAAGAGCTGCGGTGCGATCTGACCGCGTTCCGCGAGTCGGTGAAGATCCAGAAGCGCCTTTCGGCGAGCGACGACCTGAGCGATGCCGAGCAGGAGATGCTCGAGCATTCGGCCCTCGTGCAGTACGCGGTGATCTTCGACCGGATCTTCCGTTTCGCGATCACCGGTACGAGGGTGCGCAACTACGACGGACTCGGCGGCCAGCTGCTGTTCGCCTGGCTGCACCAGCGGGGCGTGCTGCACTGGACCGACACCCGGCTCGCCTTCGACTGGGACGGCGTGCCCGATGCGGTCGTCGCACTCGGCGATGCGATCGACGAGCTGTACTGGCGATCGATCGATCGCCCGAAGACCGCGCACTGGCTGGCCGCGTACGAGCTGGTCCGCGGTGTGCTCACCCCGCACCCGGCGTCCGCCTGGGCACGCGGTCTCTCCGACGAGGTGCTCTCCGGGGCTCCGAAGGGCTACACCGACGCCGTGCTGGACGACGAGTTCCCGCTCTCGATGTTCTTCGAGGCGCTCGACAAGAAGATGAATCCGGTCATCGAGTCGACGGTCGGCATTCGCGGCACCGACGACTGAGCCGCCATCCACAGCGGTTGGCGGGAGGCCTGGCCGGGCGTGCGGCCAGGAATCTCCCGCCGACGGCGGCCTCCCACGACATCCTTTCCCGAAGATGGAGCCGACTATGACCGCATCCGGACGCACCGTCCTTCTCGCGGGTGCCACGAGCGCCGCAGGACTGGCGATCGCGCAGGCGCTGATCGGTGCCGGCGCGCGGGTGATCGCATCGGGTCGCTCTGCGGAGAGGCTCGAGCCGTTGACGGATGCCGGCGCGCAGGCCGTGATCGCCGACGCGACGTCACTCTCGGCGATGACCGCGCTCGGCGAGCGAATGGGAGCCGTCGACGCCGTCATCCCGCTGGTGGGCGGATGGCGCGGCGGCGGCGGGCTCGCCGCACAGAGCGATGCTGACCTCGACGCGCTGCTGCCGGCCTTCCAGGCCGTCCGCGCGACCAGCCGGGCGTTCGACGCTGCGATCAGGGCGTCGGATGCCGGCCGCTTCGCGATCGTATCGTCGACCGTGGTAACCCGGCCGCTCGCCGGGGGCGCGAACTACGCCAGCGTGAAAGCCGCGAGTGAGGCCTGGGCCCGCGCGGTGGCGCAGGGCTATGCCAAGGCCGCACGGGATGCCGCGACGCCGCTGCGCGCAGCGTCCGTGATCCTCCGCGCCAAGGGCGCACTCGAACCCGCTACTCTCGCTCGAGCCGTCGTCGGCCTGTGGGACGCCCCGGCCGAAGAGCTGAACGACACCGTGCTCACCCTCGACGCCACCGCAGCGGCGACCGACTGAGGCGGCACGCGGGCTCACCGCTGTTCGTCCGGCGCTTCCGTGCCGTCCGGCTCGTCCATTCCGCGACCGACAGCCGACTCGCCCTCGGCACGACCGCCTCGAGCGGCGACCGGATCGAGGATGAGGTCGGCCTCGGGCCGCTCCCCGTCGCCGCCGGTCGCCGGGGCGTCACCGGCCGGCGCATCGCCGTCGGCGGGCGCACGGGCGTACAGCTCGGTGAGTTTGCGATACGAGCGGGTGAAGAACGCCAGTCCGGCGGCGATCACCATGATGATGCCGGCGAACAGGCAGATGAGCGCGATCCCGCGTGCCTCACCCTCACCCAGCAGCCACCCCCACTGCTGGCGCCCCTCGCCCTCGCGCATGTAGGGGATGATGAGGAATTCCGCGATCGGGGCGATGAGGAAGGCGGTGACCGGGGCGGCCGCGGCCTCCATCGCCGCCGCCATGCCGAACACGCGGCCCTGGCGGGTGAACGGCACGACCTTCTGGATCACCGTCTGCTCGGCGGCCTCCACCGGCGGCACGAGCATCATGTAGAGCCACATGCCGACCACGTACAACGGCCACCATTCACGCAGCATGAACACGGAGCCCAGCACGCCCATCGCGATGACCACGAGCAGCATCGTGCGCACCGGCTTCTTGCCGAGTCCGAACTTGGCCACCAGCGCCCCCCCGATCAGGAAGCCGGTCGAGGCGAAAGCCAGGGCGATGCCCCACAGCTGCGGCGAGAACAGGGTCAGGCCGTACGGATCCATCAGCGCCATATAGACGCCGCCGATGAGGTTGTTGAAGGTCGAGAAGACGATCAGCGCGAACAGTCCGGGCGCCAGGCGTATCGCCCGCACGCTGCCGTGGAAGTCCAGCGCGCTGGGCGCGTCAGGATCGGGCACCGGCTGCTCTTCCGGGATGCGCACGAAGAGCAGGTGGACGAAGGTGAGGATCATCGCGGCGATCGCGATGACGAGCGTCCACCCCATGCCGAGGAAGCCGATCGACAGGCCGGAGAACACACTGGTCACCAGGAACGCGATGCCCTGCACCGTGCCGACCAGCCCGTTGGCGTTGGCGTGGCGCTCCTCGGGGATCAACAGCGTGACGGTGGTCGAGAGCGCGATGTTGCGCAGCTGCTCGATGACGCCGCCGAAGAGGATGATCCCGGAGAACAGCCAGAACCACGGCCCGCCGAGATCGAGCAGGGCGCTCTCCGGGTGCCAGAGGTAGAGGATGCCGGCGATCGCGAAGGCGACCGCGGACACGACGCTGGACAGCACCATCACGGTGTGCTTGCGGTGCCGGTCGACGATGGTGCCGAACACCATCGAGAAGAACGCGATGAACAGCATGTAGGCGCCGCCGATGACACCGGTGGCGAGCACCGACTGCGTCTCGATGTACACCCAGAAGGTCAGCGCGAACCACAGGAAGCTCGTCGTCACGTTGGCGATGAGCGTGTTCACCAGGACGTTCGCGAAGGCCCTGGTCTCTACGGTGCGTTCCACGAGGTCGAGCGTAATCAGGGTCGCCGACATCCGACAGTGCACTTCGTCACTCCGAGGCGATGCTGCACCACCTGCGCAGACAATAGGCTGGTTCGGTGAGCGTTCTGCATGACACCGCCGTTCGCGGCTTCGCGTCCGACAACTATTCCGGCATCCACCCCGAGGTCCTCGCCGCCATCGCGGCTGCCAACGACGGGCACCAGATCGCCTACGGCGAGGACGAGTACACCGAACGCCTGCAGCAGGTGTTCGCGCAGCACTTCGGCGAGGGCGTGCAGGCGTTCCCCGTGTTCAACGGCACCGGCGCCAACGTCACCGGCCTGCAGTCGATGCTGCCGCGCTGGGGCGCCGTCATCTCGGCATCCACCGCCCACATCAACGTCGACGAAGGCGGGGCCCCCGAGCGCATCGGCGGGTTCAAGCTCCTGACGGTCCCCGCCGACGACGGCAAGCTCACCCCCGAGCTGGTCGACCGCGAGGCCTGGGGCTGGGGAGACGAACATCGCGCGCAGCCGCTGGTCGTCTCGATCACACAGTCCACCGAGCTGGGCACCCTGTACACGGTCGAGGAGATCAAGGCGCTCGCCGATCACGCGCACGAGCGCGGTATGAAGCTGCATCTGGACGGCGCACGGATCTCCAACGCCGCCGCAGCCCTCGACCTGCCCCTGCGCGCCTTCACGCGCGACGCCGGCGTCGACGTGCTGAGCTTCGGGGGCACGAAGAACGGCGCCATGCTCGGCGAGGCGATCGTCGTCCTGAACCCCGAGGCGTCGGACGGGCTGATCTACGGCCGCAAGTACAACATGCAGCTCTCGTCGAAGATGCGGTTCGTGTCGGCGCAGCTGATCGCCCTGCTCGAGGGTGACCTGTGGCTGCGCAACGCACGCCACTCCAACTCGATGGCGCAGCGCCTGCGGTCCGAGGTCGAGCAGGGGCTCGCCGACGGCAGCATCCGCGGTGTGGAGTTCACCCAGCCCACCCAGTCGAACGGCGTCTTCGCGACCCTGCCCGACGGGGTCGCCGATCGCCTGCGCGAGACGTTCCGCTTCTACGACTGGGACGCATCGCGCAACGAAGTGCGCTGGATGTGCAGCTTCGACACCCACGAGTCCGACGTCGACGCCTTCGTCGCAGAGCTGGGCCGCCTCACCACGGCCTGACGACCGGCCGGATCAGCCGGCGCGCCCGTCGGCGGGCGAGCGCACGTCAGGCGGCAGGAGCGCCCAGGAACTCCCGGTACGCGTCCACCGTGAACGGCCGGCCCAGGAAGGACTGCACCAGCTCAGCCGCATCGCGGCTACCGCCCGGCTCGAGGATCTCGCGGCGGTAACGGGTGGCTGATGCGGCATCCATGAGGCCGCTGAAGCCGGTGAGCAGGTCGCGCGCGATCACCAGGCTCCACTGGTACGTGTAATAGCAGGAGCCGTACTCGGTGAGGTGCCCGAACGACGCGTACGTGTGCGTTCCAGGCAGCGTGCGCACCCTGTTCGACACCTCGTACCAGTGATCAGTCGCCGCGGCGAGATCGGCCGGCCGGTCCATGTGCAGGTGGTACGAGACCCTCGCGTGGCCCAGCTGCATCCGCACGTGAGTGGCACGACCGAACGCGTCGGCCGCCCGCATCCGCTCCACCAGGGCTGCGGAGATCGGAGTGCCCGTCTCGTCAGTCGCGAAGGCGCCCAGCACCTCGGCGTCCCACACCCACTCCTCGAGCATCTGGCTCGGCGCCTCGACGAAGTCCCACTCCGTCGCCACACCCGAGAACGCCGCCCACCGCTGGTCCCCGCCGAGGATGTCGTGCACCAGGTGACCGAACTCGTGGAAGAACGTCTGCACCTCCCGGTGCTCCATCAGGCCGCGAGGGAAGTTGCACGCCAGCACGGCCTCCGCGAGCACCCGATCGCGCACGCCCGGCGCGAGGGGGAAGCAAGCGGCATGGTTGAACTTTCCCTCTCGCGGATGCAGATCGAGGTGGATGCGCCCGAGCCTGTCACCCGCGCGGACCACATCGTAGGAGTGCACGTCCTCGTGCCACGCGGCATCCGCCGTCGGCACGTACTCGATGTCGAAGAGCCTCCCGGTGATGTCGAGCAGGCCTGCGAGCACGCGGTCGAAGTGCAGGTGGCGGCGCACCTCCTGCGCGTCGACGGCGAAGCGCTCCTCATGCAGTCGTGTGAGCAGGTACTGGTGGTCGGCGCCGGTGACCTCCGAGGCGTCGGGAACGTCCTGCCTCAATCGGGCGAGCAGCAGCTCGTACTCCTCGTCGGCGACCGACCGGGAGGCGTCGTCGACCTCGTCGAGGAACGAGGCGATCCGTGCGGCGGAGCCGGCCATGCGCGTCTCGGTCTCGTAGTCGGCCCAGCTCGCATAGCCCAGCAGCTCGGCACGATGCCGGCGTACCTCGAGCAGTTCGGCGAGCACGGCGTCGTTCTCCGGCCAGGCGAGGTCGGCCCGCGCCCTTCGCAGCGCGATGCGGGTCTCTCGGTCGTGGGCGTAGTTGATCACCGCCATGACATCGAGATTGTCGGTGGAGAGCGCGACCAGCCCGTCATCGCCGGTCGGATGCCGTTCGATGAAGTCCTTCGGAAGGCCGGCGAGCGACTCCGGGGCCACCCGGATCTCCCGGCGCCCTTCGCGGATGTTTCGCGCGAACGCGAGACTGAGCTCGCTGTCGCGGGCGGCCAGCTGCCGCACCCTCTCGCGGGTGGCATCGTCCCGATCCGCGCCGCCGCGACGGAAGTCCCGCAGCAGATGCTCCCACACGCGCGCCGCGTCTGCTTCGAGACCAGCCGGGTCGGCCGCCGCGAAGACGGCCGCGAGCTCGGCATCCGCCATCAGCGCCGCCTCTGCGGCCTGCGCGGCGGCGACGCCCTTCTCCGCGGCCGCCCGCACGTCGGGGTCCGGGTGCACCTCGCACAGCACGTCCGACTCGCTGCGAGCCCGCCGGAGCGAGATCTGCAGGTCGTTCCAGAGTTCGAGGGTCTCGAGTGCGGTGCGGGAGGCGCCGTCCTTGAGGCGGCCCGCCAGGTCGGCGACCTCGGCGAGCCGGTCCTCGGTGCGGTTGGACACGAACGCGAGCCAGTCGCCGGATGCGGTGGGGAAGACGATGTGTGCGGTCACCCGCCCGAGCCTATCCGTGCGCGTCCCGCGGTGCGAGAAGCGCTCAGCGCAGCAGGCCGAGGTGGGCCAGCGCCTGGCGGATCAGCGTGCCGCGACCGCCTTCCATCTCGGCCGACAGCGCATCGGAAGCCGCCTCTTCCGGCGAGAACCAGGTGACCTCGAGCGCGTCCTGCCGGGGTTCGCACGTGCCGGTGACCGGCACGACGAAGGCCAGCGAGACAGCGTGCTGCCGATCGTCGTGGAAGGCGCTGACACCGGGGATCGGGAAGTACTCGGCCACCGCGAAGGGAGCGGGCGAGGCAGGCAGCAGCGGGAAGGCCATGGGACCGAGGTCGTTCTCGACATGCCGGAAAAGCGCATCGCGTATCGTCTCGCCGTAGCGCACGCGGCCGGAGACGATCGAGCGGGTCATCTCACCCAACGGGGTGGAACGCAGCAACACGCCGACGGACGTCACCTGACCGGACCCGTCGCTTCGCACCGGGATCGCCTCGACGTAGAGCATCGGCAGCCGGCGCCTGGCCCGTTCGAGCTCGATGTCGCTCAGCCAGGCCGGGTTCGCACCGGCCGACGGCACGTCGTCGAACCCGAAGCCGTCATCGGGGTCTGGATCAGGGGTGCGCACCGCCATGTCTCCTTTCTACCAGCCGGTCCCGCCGGGTGGTCCGGCGTCTGCCTGCGGCATGTCGGCGCAGGCGGGCATGATTGATGCGTGAGCCTCTCGATCGACCCCGCCGCCACGCTCTGGGCGCCAGGTGAGCGCGCCGGGAAAGCGCTGCTCGTGATGCTGCACGGGTACGGCGCCGATGAGCACGATCTGTTCGGCCTGGTGCCCTTCCTCCCCGACGGGCTGGCGGTCGCGTCGGTCGCCGCTCCCCTGTCTCCGCCGTGGCCCATGCCCGGACGCTCGTGGTTCCCCGTCGACTCGCTGGACACCAGGGATTCCGCAGGCATCACCCTGGCTGCCGAATCGCTGCTGCGCTGGCTCGACGCCGAAGCGGCCGATGCCGCCTCCGTGGCTCTGCTCGGCTTCTCGCAGGGGGCCGCCGTGTCGCTGCAGGCGCTGCGCCTCGCGCCCGACCGCATCGACGCGGTGGCGGTGCTGAGCGGGTACGCGGCTCCAGGCGACCTGCCGGGTGACCTCAGGCTGCGAGAGCAACGGCCGCCGGTATTCTGGGGCCGCGGCACGCACGACGACGTCATCCCCGCCCAGCTGATCGACCACACCGCCCAGTGGCTGCCGGATCACGGCGAGCTCTCCGGCCGCGTCTATCAGGGCCTGACGCACTCGATCTCGGAGCAGGAGCTCTCGGATGTGCGCGTGTTCCTCTCGCAGTGGAAGGATGCCGTCGCCTGACGGCGTCTGTCGCCTATCGGTGCTCGTCGTCCCGATCGTCAGGCGCCTCTGGCGCATCGTCCTGCTCTGCATCGGCATCCGGCTCGTCCGAAGCCGGCTGCCGCTGCGATGTCCGCCCTGATCTCGCCCCAGCGACCAGGAAGGCGCTCATCACGGCGATGCCGATCGTCAGGCCGATGGCAAGGCCGACTCCCATGTTGTCGAGAGCCGATCCGAGTGCGACACCGACCCCCATGCCGATCGCGATGCCCGCGCCCCAGCCCAGGCGCGTGAAGGTCTCGTGAGAGCTCGGCGGTCTGTCGTCCATGATTCAAGGCTACGGACGCCGGGCACGCGCGGCATCCACCCCTCGACGGATACGACACGCCCGGGTTGCGTGAACGCCCGACCGCCGGTATAGTCGTCAGGTCCTGTCCGCCGTGTCTGGAAGTCCATTGATCTGAATCGTCGCCTCCGCGTACACATCCACGCGTTGATCCGACGATCCTTCCTGCCACCGGCATCGAGTCTTTCCACGTCTTCCACGACGTGATGTGACCGTCGGCATCCGCGCACCCGCACACCCGGGAGTCGCCCATGTCATCACCAACCACCTCACCTTCCACCGCCGCCGTCACGCTCGACCGGCTCACGTTCACCTGGCCCGACGGAACGGTCGCCCTCGACTCCGTATCGGGGTCGTTCGGATCCGGACGCACCGGCCTGGTCGGCCGCAACGGCACGGGCAAATCGACGCTGCTTCGCCTGATCGCAGGCTCGCTGACACCCACCAGCGGGCAGGTCGTCGGCAACGACGAGGTCGCGTATCTTCCGCAGCGCCTGACGCTCGACACCACCAGGCGGGTCGCAGAGCTGCTCGGCATCGCCGCCCCGCTCGATGCCGTGCGTGCCATCGCCTCGGGCGATGTCGATCCCGCGCACTTCGACTCGGTCGGCGACGACTGGGACATCGAGGCGCGTGCCGAGGCGTCCCTCGCCGAGGCCGGTCTCGACCCGTCGTTCCTCGATCGAACGGTCGGCGAGCTGTCGGGCGGCGAGGCCGTGCTGGTCGCGATCGCCGGCATCCGACTTCGTCGCGCGCCGATCACGCTGCTCGACGAGCCGACGAACAACCTCGACCGCGAGGCGCGGGCACGATTGGCCGAGATGGTGCGCTCCTGGAAGGGCACCCTCATCGTCGTCAGTCACGATGTCGCGCTGCTCGAGTTGATGGACGACACGGCCGAGCTGTACTCCCGCCGGTTGAGCGTCTTCGGCGGCCCCTACTCGGAGTGGCGATCGTGGCTGGACGCCGAGCAGGATGCCGCCCGGCAGGCCGAACGCGATGCGGCGCAGAACCTCAAGAAGGAGAAGCGCCAGCGCATCGAGGCGGAGACGAAGCTGGCGCACCGCGCGCGCACCGCACGGAAAGCCGAGATCGAGAAGCGCGTGCCGAAGATCGTGGCGCACGGCCGCAAGATGGCCGCGCAGGTGTCGGCAGGCAGGCTGCGCGTCGAGGTCGGTGCGAAGGAGGATGCCGCGAGACAGGCGCTCGACCAGGCGGGCCGGCGCGTGCGCGATGAGGACAGCATGAGCATCGAGCTACCCGATCCTGGTGTATCGACGTCACGTCGCATCGCGAGCGTCGGCGACGAGGACCGCTCCTGGGTCATCCAGGGGCCGGAGCGCGTCGCACTGATCGGTCGCAACGGCGTCGGCAAGACGACCCTGCTGCGACGCCTCCTCGCCTCCGCATCCGACACTTCCGCCGTCGACTCCGAAGGAGGCTCGCAGGAGTTCAGGACGGACGCAGCGGATGCGTCCTTCGAAGTCGCATCCCTGCTGCGGATCGAAGCGCACACCGACCGGATCGGGTATCTGTCCCAGCGTGTGGACGGACTCGATGAGACGGCATCGGTCGTCGAGAACATCGCGGCCGCTGCACCGCACGTACCCGACAAGGAGCTGCGCAACCGACTGGCCAGGTTCCTGATCCGCGGCGGAGCGATGGACCGCCCGGTGGGCGCCCTCTCCGGAGGCGAGCGCTTCCGCGTCGCACTCGCGAAGCTGCTGCTCGCCGAGCCCGCCCCGCACCTCGTGGTGCTCGACGAGCCGACGAACAACCTCGACCTCGATACGGTCGATCAGCTCGTCGAGGCGCTGCGCGCCTACCGCGGAGCGGTGCTCGTCGTCAGTCACGACGATGTGTTCCTCGGCCGGCTGGGGCTTGACCTCACCCTCGAGCTCGGGGCGGACGGGCGGCTGACGCAGATCGGCTGAGGGTTCCGCATCGCGGTCCCGGCGGGCAGGATGAAGGTATGAACCCCCTCGTCCGGCCCCGCCGGGATCGCGTGATCGCAGGAGTGTGCTCGGCCGTCGCGCGGCGTTTCGACGTCAGTCCCACGATCGTGCGCGTCATCACCGTGCTCGCCGTGCTGTTCGCGGGCCTCTCGCTCTGGGCGTACGTGCTGCTGTGGATCGTGATCCCGAAGGAGGAATGAGGGTCGGGTCACTCCCCCAGTGCGGGCGGGTCGCCCAGTTGAGCCGGGTCCCCGATCGGGAACCATCCGATGACGGTCTCTCCGTCCGCCTCGTAGACCCTGATGTACCCCTCGCCCTCGAAGGCTCTCTGCTCCGACTCGCGGGTGTAGCCGATCTCGCCGTTGGTCGCCTGTGCTGAGACCAGGTCGGGGATGCCGTTGTCGTTGGGCACCCCGTAGCTCTCGCCGCGGGCGTTCACGCCCCAGGGCGTCGTCCTCGAGGTGCCGTACCGGGCGACGACCGACCAGCGCGTCCCGGGATCGGCCGTGATCGTGATCGTGCCATCCGCGCGCAGGAGCCCGTCGTCGATATGAGTGGTGTCCCTCACCCGGATGGGGTCGGAGCAGTCCCAGGTGACGGAGCCGCCTGCGGCTCCGGGCCCTGGATTCGTCGGGACCTCGATGCGGCCGCCATCGGCGCAGGTGACATCGAGGATGACTCGGTCGGCATCAGCGGGAGCAGGCCCGAGCGCGATCGAGGCGGTGCCCGTGTACGCGCCGCTCACCTTTTCTGCGAAGGGAGTCACCGTGACGGCCCCCGGCAGGCCACTGAAGACGGCGGCCGCTCCGGTGAGGGCGCCGACGACCGCGAGCGACCCGCCCAGGAGGGATGCCGTCCGCACCCTACGCTGATGGCGCTGCAGACGGCTGCGGCTCGTGCCGATCGCCATCAGCTCGCGTTCGACACCAGCGGCGAAGACAGGATCGAGTGTGGGGTTCATGCGCGTTCTCCTTCGGTGAGGAACCAGGTGACAGGCAGCGGATCCGTCCGCAGCTGATGTTGCAGACGACGGCGCGCCCGCATCAACCGCGTCCGCGCCGCTCCGGGCTTGAGTCCGACCACCGCTGCCGCATCGACGATGGTGAGGCCGTCGAGTGCCGTGAGCGTCAGGAGCGCAGCATCCTTCGGATCAAGCTCGGCAAGCGCGTCGCGCAGCCGGACGCCGAGGATGTCGGCCTCGGCCGCGGCCAACGCCTCCTGCTCGGCGTCCCTGTGATCCGCGTGAGGCAACGCTGCAAGCAGCCGTCGGTAGCGGACGCCGCCGCGACGCTGGTTCCTCGCAGTGTTGGCGACGGTCACCAGCAGCCAGGGCAGGACCGTGCCGTCGACGAGGGTGACCGATCTCCTCTTCCGCCAGAGTTCGAAGAACGCAACCGCCGTGGCGTCCTCCGCGTCCTGGGTGCGTTCGACCAGCGCGGCAGCGCGTCGGAACACGGCATGCCGGTGTCCGCGGAACAGTTCGGCGAAGGCCTCACCGCTGCCCGCGAGGGCCCGCTCCCAGATCGCGGTCTCGTCCGTATTGTCGCTCATACCTTGTCATGTCCGGCAGGAGCGCGAGCGTCACAGAGGTCAGGCACGCTTCGAGCGCATCGCCCTCGTGTGCGCCAGCGCAGGGTCGGCGGCGAGGCGGGCGTACTCCTCTGATTCACGAGCGACGAGCGAGACTCTTCCCTCGGCGTCGTGCAGGATGCCCCAGCCGTAGCGCTTGCCGAGCGGGGACGACCGAAGGCACGGCTGGCCCTTGCTGAAGAACGCCTCGCGGGCGGCGACCCGATCGGCGTCGTCGATGCCCCGCCGGACGGCATGGGTCTCGAAGATCACGTCGTCGGATGTGTGCGCGAAGGGCTGCTCGGCGATCAGCCGATAGTGCAGCGCTGCGATCGTCGGCTTCTCGCCGATGGGCGGTTCCTGCGCATGGTCCGTGGGGCAGTCCTCGGCCACTTCGATGAAGGTGGCGGTGTAGTTCGTGGTGTGCGCGGCCATTCCGCAAGACTGCCCCGCCCCACCGACGTCGGCAACCCCGGAGCCCGATGTCGGCGGCCTCCCGCATGATGGAGGGGTGAGCGACGTGCTCGACCGATTCACCCCCGCGACGCAGGACTGGTTCCGTGGGGCGTTCGACGCGCCTACGGACGCTCAGGCCGGAGCGTGGGAGGCGATCTCTGCCGGCCGCAACGCGCTCGTCGTCGCTCCGACAGGATCGGGCAAGACGCTCTCGGCCTTCCTCTGGGCGATCGACAGCGTGTTCCGCGAGCGGTCGGAGGCTGCGTCGACCGACGACGGCGCACGCACGCGCATCCTCTACATCTCACCGTTGAAGGCTCTCGGCGTCGACGTCGAGCGCAACCTGCGCTCGCCACTGATCGGCATCGGCCAGTCCGCCCGCCGCCTGGACGTGCCCGTGCCGCAGGTCACGGTGGGCGTGCGCTCGGGCGACACGACGTCGAGTGATCGACGCAAACTGGTCAGCGACCCGCCCGACATCCTCATCACGACACCCGAATCGCTGTACCTCATGCTCACCAGCCGTGCGGGTGAGACACTGCGCGGGGTGCACACCGTCATCATCGACGAGGTGCACGCCGTGGCCGCGACGAAGCGCGGCGCCCACCTCGCCGTGAGCCTGGAGCGCCTCGACGCACTCCGCAGAGCGCGGGGGGCGGATGCTCCCGCACAACGCATCGGCCTGTCGGCCACCGTGCGCCCGATCGACGAGGTCGCCCGGTTCCTCGGCGGCTCGGCGCCGGTCGACATCGTCGCACCACGGGCGGTCAAGACCTTCGAGCTCGGCGTCGTCGTGCCCATCGAGGACATGCGCAACCCTCCCCCTCCACCCGGCGCCGCCGCTTCGACCGATGAGCCGGCCGAATACACCGAGGTGACCGGGTCGGTGTGGCCGCACGTCGAAGAGGCGATCGTCGACAAGGTGCTCGAGAACCGTTCGACGATCGTCTTCGCCAACTCGCGCCGTCTCGCCGAACGGCTCACCGGGCGGCTGAACGAGATCTATTCGGAGCGCATCGGGGTCGCAGTGCCCGAGCAGGCCGCACCACCGGCCGCCATGATGGCGCAGGCGGGCGCCACCGCCGGAGCGGACCCCGTGCTGGCGAAGGCGCACCACGGCTCGGTGTCGAAGGAGCAGCGCGCGATCGTCGAGGAAGAGCTGAAGTCGGGCGCCCTCCGCTGCGTCGTCGCGACCAGCAGCCTCGAGCTCGGCATCGACATGGGCGCGGTCGACATGGTCATCCAGGTCGAGGCGCCGCCTTCGGCGGCGTCGGGACTGCAGCGCGTCGGGCGTGCAGGGCACCAGGTCGGCGAGGTGAGCCGCGCCTCTCTGTTCCCCAAGCATCGCGGCGACGTGCTGCACACCGCGATCGTCACGGAGCGGATGCTGGCCGGGCAGATCGAGGCGATCGCCGTGCCGCGGAACCCGCTCGACATCCTCGCCCAGCAGACGGTCGCCGCATGCGCGCTGGACGCGATCTCGGTCGAGGAATGGTACGAGACGGTCAGGCGCAGCGCCCCGTTCCAGACGCTGCCCCGCTCGGCCTACGAAGCGACACTCGACCTCCTCGCGGGCAAGTACCCCTCCGACGAGTTCGCCGAGCTTCGCCCGCGAGTGGTGTGGGATCGGGATGCCGGCACGCTCACAGGACGTCCAGGTGCCCAGCGCATCGCCGTGACCAGCGGCGGCACGATCCCGGACCGCGGGCTGTTCGGGGTCTTCGTCGCCGGCGAGTCGACCGGAGCTCGCGTCGGCGAGCTCGACGAGGAGATGGTCTACGAGTCGCGGGTGGGAGACGTGTTCACCCTCGGCACGACCAGCTGGCGGATCGCCGAGATCACCCATGATCGAGTGAATGTGCTCCCCGCGTACGGACAGCCGGGCAAAGTCCCCTTCTGGCACGGCGATGGCATCGGGCGCCCCTTCGAGCTCGGCGAGGCGCTGGGACGCTTTTCGCGGGAGGTGTCGGCCGCGACACCGGCGAAGGCGCAGCAGCGGCTGATCGACGCCGGGCTCGACGAGATGGCCCGTGAGAACCTGCTCGGCTACCTCGCCGAGCAGCGCGAGGCCACAGGCACGCTTCCGACCGATCGCACCCTGACCGTGGAGCGCGGGCACGACGAGGTCGGCGACTGGCGACTCATCCTGCATTCCCCTTACGGCATGAAGGTGCACGCACCATGGGCGCTGGCGATCAACGCCCGCGTGCGCGAGCGCCTCGGGGTGGAGGGATCGGCGGTCGCGAGCGACGACGGCATCATCGTGCGCATCCCGGATGCCGACGCAGAGCCGCCGGGGGCCGAACTGTTCGTGTTCGATGCCGACGAGCTCGAGCAGATCGTCACGGCAGAGGTGGGCGGGTCAGCGTTGTTCGCTTCTCGCTTCCGCGAATGCGCGGCCAGAGCGCTGCTCATGCCCCGGATGAACCCGAACAAGCGCACCCCCCTGTGGCAGCAGCGTCAGCGCTCGGCTCAGCTGCTCGAGGTGGCCAGGCGGCATCCGACCTTCCCCGTGATCCTCGAGACGCTGCGCGAAGTCCTGCAGGACGTCTACGATCTGCCCTCCCTGCGTCGCCTCATCATCGACGTCTCCGAGCGCCGCATCCGTCTCGTCGAGACCGAGCCTTCGCAACCCTCGCCGTATGCGCGCGACCTGCTCTTCGGCTACGTGGGCGCGTTCATGTACGAGGGCGACTCGCCGCTCGCCGAGCGCAGAGCCGCGGCACTCTCGGTCGATCCCGCGCTGCTGGGCGAGCTGCTCGGCACGGTCGAGATGCGCGAGCTCCTCGACCCCGACGTGATCGCGCAGTTCGAACGCGAGGTGCAGCGGCTCGACGCCCAGCGCAGGGCGCACGGCGTCGAGGGCGTCGCCGACCTGCTGCGCATGCTCGGCCCGATGGACGCAGCGGAGATCGCCGAACGACTCGAAGAGGGCGAGGCCCTCAGCGCATCCTCGCTTCTCGACGAGCTGGTCACCGCTCGCCGCGCCATCCCGGTCACCGTCGCCGGCCACCCCCGCTTCGCCGCGATCGAGGACGCCGGGCGGCTGCGGGACGCGCTGGGCGCCGCCCTTCCGACGGGTATCCCGGTCGCCTTCCTCGAGCCTGTCGCCGACCCGCTCGGTGATCTGCTCTCGCGTCACGCCCGCACCCACGGTCCGTTCACCACCGAATCCGTCGCCGCGCGGTACGGCATCGGCGCGGCCGTGGCGCGGCACACCCTCCAACGGCTCGAGTCGGCGGGACGACTCGCCAGCGGCTACTTCCTGCCCGCGGCCGACGCCGACCCGAACGGAAGCAAGGAGTGGTGCGATTCCGAGGTGCTGCGGCGGCTGCGGATGCGCTCCCTCGCGGCGATCCGCGGCAGCGTCGAGCCGGTCAGCCCGCAGGCGTACGCGCGGTTCCTGCCCGACTGGCAGCATCTGACCCGTCCGCTCGAAGGCGTCGACGGCGTGCTGAGCGTGATCGAGCAGTTCGCAGGCGTCCCCATCCCCGCGAGCGCCTGGGAGTCGCTCGTGCTCCCCGGCCGCGTGCGCGACTACGCCCCCGCACTGCTCGACGAGCTCACCGCTGCGGGAGAGGTGCTCTGGGCCGGGCACGGCGCGCTGCCCGGACGCGACGGGTGGGTTTCGCTGCATCCCGCCGACCTGGCCCCGTTCACGCTTCCCGTTCCCGAGGAGGCGCCGGCGGCCGGCTCGCTCGAGGAGAGGATCCTCGACGTGCTCCGTCTGAGCGGCGCCTCGTTCACCGGCGCCCTGCGTGCGATGACAGAGGCCGAGAACGAGCAATCCGTGCTCGACGCCCTGTGGACGCTCACCTGGCAGGGCCATGTCACCAACGACACGTTCTCGCCCGTGAGGGCGCTGATCGCCGGCGGTTCGCAGGCGCACAAGACCACGCGCAGGGCTCCGCGCACCCGCACCTACCGCGGCATCTCGCTGGCGCGCCCGACGGCGCGGCCGTCGTCGACAGGCTTCGGGGGGCGCTGGGCCGTGCTGCCCGAGACCGATCCGGATGCCGCCCGCCGCGCCACCGTGACAGCGGGCCTCCTGCTCGACAGATACGGCGTGGTCACCAGAGGTGCCGTGCAGGCGGAGGGCGTACCCGGCGGCTTCGCGCAGGCCTACCGCGTGCTGGCCGGATTCGAGGAGGCCGGCCACTGCCGCCGGGGCTACGTGATCGAGAAGCTGGGCGCCGCGCAGTTCGCCGCTTCCACGACGGTCGATCGGCTGCGGACGTTCGCCGGCCTCGCCGATCCGCCCCCGCGCAACACCGTCACCCTCGCCGCGACCGACCCGGCCAACCCGTACGGTGCGGCCCTCCCCTGGCCGCGTCTCGACGAGGTGTCGCACCGGCCAGGACGCAAGGCCGGGGGTCTTGTCGTGCTCGTCGACGGCTCCCTCGTGCTCTACCTCGAACGCGGCGGCCGCACGGTACTCGCCTTCGATGACGACGCCGGCGTGCTGCGCGCTGCCGCATCCGACCTGGTCGCCACCTCCCGAGCTCGTCGCCTCGAGACCCTCACAGTCGAGAAGATCAACGGCGCCGGCGTCTACGGCACACCGTTCGCCCTCGCGCTGCAGGACGCCGGCTTCGTGGCGACGCCCCGCGGCTACACACTGCGCAAAGCAGTCTGAGCGACGGCTGAAATAGTCTGGCGATCATGATCAGCGAGTTCCTCACCGGCATCCGCTTCCTCGGCCGAGGCTTCGGCTACTGGCGCCGGCGCCCAGGGCTCATGACTCTCGGCCTGCTTCCGGGGCTGATCGCGCTGGTGCTGCTCGCCGCCGCGATCATCCCCTTGCTGCTCTCGCTCGGCACGATCACCACGTGGATCACCCCGTTCGCCGATGGCTGGGAACCCTTCTGGGCTACCGCGCTGCGATCAGCCCTGGGAGTCGTGATCGCGATCGGGGCGCTGGTGCTCGCGAGCGTGTTGTTCACCGCGCTGACCCTGCTGATCGGCGACCCGTTCTATCAGCGCATCTGGCGCTCGGTCGAGAACGACCTCGGCGGCGAAGTGCCAGAAGGCGACGGAGGGCTGAGAGTCGCTGTCGCCGAGAGCATCAGGCTCGTGGCACTCGGCGCACTCGTCGCCCTGCTCGCCCTGGTGATCGGGTTCATCCCCCTCGTCGGCGCCGTGCTCGCGACGGTCACGAGCATCCTGCTCACCGGGCGCCTGCTCGCGCGGGAGCTCACCGGCCGGGCGCTCAACGCGCGTGACATCGCGAGCCACGACCGCACGCGACTGTTCGCCGGGCGCCGCTCGCGCCTGCTCGGCTTCGGCGTCGCCACGCAGCTCTGCTTCATGGTGCCCCTCGGTGCTGTGTTCATCATGCCGACGGCGGTCGCGGGCGCGACGCTGCTCGCACGCGACCTGCTGACCGGATCGACGACGCAGGTGCCCCGCCGTGCCTGAGGGAGACACCGTCTTCCAGACCACGCGACGTCTTCACGAGGCGCTCGCCGGTCACGAGGTGACGCGCTTCGACCTGCGGGTGCCCCGCGCCGCCACCGTCGATCTCACCGGACAGGCCGTGCACGAGGTTGTGCCACGCGGCAAGCATGTGCTGATGCGGATCGGCGCGCACACGCTTCATTCCCATCTACGCATGGAAGGCGCGTGGCGTGTGTACCGACCCGGGGAGAGGTGGCGGCATCCGGCGTTCAAGGTTCGTGCCATCGTCGGCACCGCGAGCCGTGAGGCGGTGGGCATCGATCTGGCCGAGGTGAAGGTCGTCGCCACTCGCGACGAGCACGAACTGGTCGGTCACCTCGGCCCTGACCCGCTGGCTGAGGACTGGGATGCGGCGGAGGCCGTGCGGCGGCTGAGCGACGACAGCCGCAGCATCCATGTAGCTCTCCTCGACCAGCGCAACGTCGCAGGGTTCGGCAACGAGTACGCCGCCGAGTTGCTGTTCCTGCGCGGGATCCTGCCCGAGACGCCCACGCCTCAGGTCGATGTCGCCGCCCTGCTCGAGCTCGGCGTGCGCACCATCCGCGCCAATCGCGACCGGGTTCACCGTACCTTCACCGGCGACGCCAGACGCGGATTCACCGACTGGGTGTACGGCCGTGCCGGCCGGCCGTGCCGCCGCTGCGGCACGCTTATACGGAGGGGCGCGCTCGGCGCCGATCCGACGCGCGAGCGCGTCACATTCTGGTGCCCGAACTGCCAGCGCTGACCACCCCTCATCGCACAGCATCCCTGATGGGGAATGAAATCCCCGCTGCCGTGGTTGTAGCTATATCCGGAACACCCCGGACACGGGAGGAAACGTGGGCAAGAACTACATCGACATCGAGGACGACCAGGGCGCGACGCTGCGGTACCGCAAGCACGCGAACGGTCGAGGCCTCGTCGCGCACGGCGCGAAGGTGCACCCGAGAGCACTCATCGAGGCCGGGGCCTATGTCGAACCGGGAGCGCGCGTCGGAGCCGGCGCGCGCATCGCCCGAGGCGCGTGGGTGGAGCCGGATGCCGTGATCGGCGAGAACGCCCGAGTGGAAGCGCACGCGCACATCGGACAGGGCGCCGCCGTCGGAGAAGGCGCGCAGATCGGCGTGCGGACCGAGATCGGTGCGGGTGCCAGGATCGCACGCGGAGCGCGCATCGGCGATGACGAGACCGTCGCGGCCGGGCTGCGGATCGCCACCGACCGGAAGGGTCTCTGGCTCGCCGCCTGATCCGGCATCTCCACCGGCGGGGCGTGCCCGCGTGCCGCGGCTCGACATGCACGCGCCGCTCGCTCTAAAAGAAGTTAGACTCTGCGATAGAAGCCCCGAGTCGAGGCTCACACTTCCAGAGGTCATGATGGACATCGCCGCACGCGCATCGAGCATCGGCAGTCTCGCCGACGAGACGCGCCGAGCGCTCTACGAGTACGTCGTCGCACAGCCGGATGCCGTGGGGCGCGAGGCAGCGGCCGACGCCGTAGGCGTGCCCGTCCACATGGCGCGCTTTCATCTCGACAAGCTCGTCGAAGCGGGATTGCTCGCGACCGAGTTCCGCCGCCTCACCGGCCGCTCGGGACCGGGGGCAGGTCGCCCGTCGAAGCTCTATCGGCGCACCGAAGCCACGGTCTCCGTATCTCTGCCCGAGCGCCGCTACGACCTCGTCGGCCATCTGCTCGCCCTCGCGATCGAGCGCGCAGGCGAGGGCGTCGCGCCCGAGGCCGCCCTGCAGAAGGTGGCACACGACGAAGGGCTGCGCACGGCCGCATCCGTCGACGTCGCGCCCGGCCTCGACGAACTGTCGCGTGCCGCCGACGCCCTCGCCGGCCACGGATTCGAACCCCGCTCCGAGGATGCCGCACTCGTCTTGGCGAACTGCCCGTTCGACAGCCTGGCCCGCGAGCACACGGCCGTGGTCTGCGCGGCCAACCACGCCTTCGTCGGCGGTCTGCTCGACGGGCTCGGGTGCGAGCATCTGACCGCACACGCCGAGCCGCACGACGGCCGCTGCTGCGTCACCGTCCGCCAGGCGGACTGACCGCCCCACTGCACCCCCGCTTCGCCGCGTCCGGCGCATCCGCCGCATCCGTCGCACCCGAGAACAGGCCCTTCGCCCAGAACAGGACGGATGCAGCGAAACCGTCCTGTTGCCGGCAACGATCCTGTTCCGGGTGAAGACTCACGGCGACGGCCCGCCACACCCACAGTGTTGCGGTGAGCCGAGGCCGGCACGCCCGCCGGACATCCGTCGCACCCGAGAACAGGCCCTTCGCCCAGAACAGGACGGATGCAGCGAAACCGTCCTGTTCCCGGCGACGACCCTGTCCCGGGTGAAGACTCACGGCGACGGCCCGCCACACCCACAGTGTTGCGGTGAGCCGAGGCCGGCACGCCCGCCGGACATCCGTCGCACCCGAGAACAGGCCCTTCGCCCAGAACAGGACGGATACAGCGAAACCGTCCTGTTGCCGGCAACGACCCTGTCCCGGGCGAGACCAACGGCATCCGCGCACACCGCCCGGGCTACGCTGTTGCGGTGAGCAGAGACCGGCGCCGCCCCGCACGACCCCGCCCCGGCAAGCCCGCAGCCAAGAAGCCGGCGCCGAAGCGAGCTCCGAGCAAGTCGGCGCCGCAGCCTCTGCAGAAGAGCGCGCAGCCGCCATCTTCCGAGGGGCCGCGCAGGTTCCGCCTCGGCGTGATCCCCGGTGCGACGCCGGGCAAGTGGGTGGATGCGTGGAAGGAGCGGATGCCTCGTGTCGAGATCGAGCTCGTTCCCATCTCCGTCGCCGAGCAGCGCGACGTGTTCGGCGATCTCGACGCCGCACTGGTGCGCCTGCCCATCGATCGTCCCGACGACCTTCACCTGATCCGGCTTTACGACGAGGTGCCCGTGGTGGTGGCCTCGGCCGAATCACACCTGATGGCCGCCGACCGGCTCACCGCCGACGACCTCACGGGCGAGGTGCTCATCACCCCTCTCGACGACGTGCTCGGTCCGCTCGCACTGCCGACGGTCGCACCGCGCTTCCCCGCCATCCAGACGACAGAGGAGGCCGTGGCTACCGTCGCCTCGGGCGTGGGCATCCTCGTGGTGCCGATGTCACTCGCGCGCCTGCACCGCCGCAAGGACGTCGACCACCGGCCGCTCGAGAGCGGGCCGGTCTCCACTGTCGCACTCGCCTGGGATCGCGAGCGCACGACCGCCGACGTCGAGGCCTTCGTCGGCATCGTCCGGGGTCGCACCGCGAACTCCTCCCGCTGAGACGCGAGAGGGCGGGAGCAACCGCTCCCGCCCCCTCGCGTCAGCTCACGCCGCGGCGACGACGCCGATCGCGGCGGTGACGCGCAGCTCGCCGTCCGAGGCGTCGAGCACGACTCGCCCTCCATCGCCCAGCTCGCCGGAGACGAACAGGTCCGCGATGCGATCGTCGACCTCGCGCTGGATGAGCCTGCGCAGGGGACGCGCGCCGTACTCGGGCTCGTAGCCGTGCTCGCCGAGCCAGGCCACGGCGGCATCCGTCACCTCGAACGAGATGTCGCGGTCTCCGAGGCGGCGAGATGTGGCCTGCAGCATGAGCCTCACGATGCGACCCAGCTCATCGCGGCTGAGCTTCTGGAACAGCACGATCTCGTCGATGCGGTTGAGGAACTCAGGCCGCATGGCCTCTCGCAGCTTGCCCATGACGCGAGCGCGCAGATCATCGGCAGACGCGAACCCGTTCGCCGATGCGTCCTGAGATGCGACGAACCCGAGCGCTCCCGACCGCGAGGCCAGGAATTCAGATCCGATGTTCGATGTCATCACGATCACCGTGTTGCGGAAATCGACCGTGCGCCCCTGCCCATCGGTGAGGCGCCCGTCATCGAGCACCTGCAGCAGCAGGTTGAACACGTCGGGGTGCGCTTTCTCGATCTCGTCGAAGAGCACGATCGAGTACGGGTTGCGCCGCACTCGCTCGGTGAGCTGACCGGCCTCGTCGTAGCCGACGTATCCGGGAGGGGCACCGACCAGACGCGACACGGTGTGCCGCTCGCCGAACTCGCTCATGTCGAAGCGGATCACGGCGTTCTCGTCGTCGAACAGGCGGTCCGCCAGGGCCCTGGCCAGCTCGGTCTTTCCGACACCGGTCGGCCCGAGGAACAGGAACGAGCCGACCGGCCTGCGGGCATCGCCCATTCCTGTGCGGCTGCGCCGCACGGCTCGGGCCACCGCCGCGACCGCGTCCTCCTGGCCGATGACCCTGGCGTGCAGGTCGGCCTCGAGGTCGTGCAGGCGCTCGCGTTCGGTCTCGGTCAGGCGGCTCACCGGGATGCCGGTCGCACGCGAGATCACGGCGGCGATCTCCGCCTCATCGACGACGGCGTCGCCGGGCGCGGCGCCGGCCGCGAGACCGGACCCGGCCTCGTCGATCCGGCGCTGCACCTGGCCGATCTCGTCGCGGATGCGCGAAGCCTCCTCGTAGAGCTCGGCGCTCACGGCGGCGTTCTTCTCGGCCTCCAGTTCTGCGAGCCTCGCCATCAGAGCCGAGACGTCCGTTACGGCGCCGAGCCGCAGGCGCAGTCGAGCTCCCGCCTGATCGATCAGATCGATGGCCTTGTCGGGCAGCACGCGGTCAGGCAGGTAGCGCGCACTCAGCTCGACGGCGGCGCGGATCGCCTCGTCGGTGTAGGTCACGGCGTGGTGCTCCTGATAGGCCGGCTTGAGCCCCTCGAGGATGCGCACGGCGTCTTCGATCGAGGGCTCACCGACCTTCACCGGCTGGAATCGGCGCTCGAGCGCCGGGTCCTTCTCGATGCGGCGGTACTCGCTGAGAGTGGTCGCGCCGACGAGGTGCAATTCGCCGCGGGCCAGACGCGGCTTGAGGATGTTGCCCGCATCCATGCCGCCCTCGCCCGAGCCGCCCGCACCGACGACGGTGTGCAGCTCATCGAGGAACACGATGACCTCGCCCTTGTGCTGGGCGATCTCGTCCATGGTCTTGGTGAGCCGCTCTTCGAAGTCGCCGCGGTAGCGCGTGCCGGAGAGCATCCCAGGCAGGTCGAGTGCCACGACTCGGCGGTCCTTCAGCTGAGCCGGCACGGCGCCCTCGACGATCGCCGTGGCCAGGCCCTCGGCGATCGCGGTCTTGCCGACGCCCGCCTCACCGATCAGCACCGGGTTGTTCTTGGTCCGACGGCTCAGAATCTCGATGGTCTGCTCGATCTCCGTCGCCCGGCCGATGACCGGGTCGAGTTCACCGGCGCGGGCGCGGGCGGTGAGGTCGAGCCCGTACTGATCGAGCATGGGCGTCTCGGAGGCGCCCGCCGCGGTATCCGCCTCGGCGTCGACTCCGGCGGGCACCGGCTCCCGAAGGCTCTGCGTGAGCGCTTCTGCCGTGACGCCCGCACGGGCGAGGATCTGCCCGGCCGGCACGTCCTGTCCGAGCACGAGTGCGAAGAACAGGTGCTCCGGCTCGATGTAGGTCGCCCCGGACGAGCGCGCCACCTGGTACGAGTGGAACAGCGCGCGGCTCGCGCTCGGGGTGATGGTGGCTGCGCCCTGACGCGCCGCTGTCCCCGGCATCGGCAGGCGCGCGTCAACGGCGTCGATGATGGTCTGCGGCTTCACGCCGAGGTGCTCGATCGCCTCGGCTACGGCGTCGTCCTCGACGATCAGGCGCAGTACGTGCAGTGCGTCGAGCTCGGTCTGACCGCGCTCCAGCGCGAAACGACCGGCACGCTGCAGGATCTGCTGGGTGCGCGTGGTGAGGAACCTGCTGAGGTCGATGGATCGCGCCTGCCGGGCCTGCTCACCTGCGAGGTAACGGGCCAGGAACTCGTCGAACGAGCCCGCTCCCGCCTCGTTGAAGTCGTTGGGCATTTCGTTTCCTCTCAAACTTGAGCGTACTTCTATCAAGTTCAACGTCACATGATGACTCGTATTCCCGGCCCAGGTCAAGCCGGCCGAATAGACTCCCCTCATGTCCTCGGTGCTGTACGTGTGCGCTCGCCCCGAGCGGAGCGCGGCCGATGCCGAGCACCGCTCGTTCCGGCGCGATCTCGGGCTCGAGAGTCTCGATCGCATCGATCTGCTGCACGCCTCACTCGAGACGGTCGAGTGGCAGCGGTACGACGGCTTCGTGATCGGCGGTTCCCCGTTCAACGTGACCGAGACCGTCAAGAGCGAGGCGCAGCTCGTCGTCGAGCACGACCTGGAGCGGATCGCGGCGCGCGCTCTGGCCGGCGAGGCGACGGCGCTGTTCACCTGCTACGGAATCGGCATCGTCACTCGGATGCTGGGTGGCGCGGTGACCATGGATCATCCCGAACGGGTGCAGGCCGCGACGATCGCGATCACCGCCGAGGGACGGAGCGACCCCCTCTTCGGCCCGAATGCGCCTGCCATGTCGGTGTTCACCGCACACAAGGAGTCTGCGGCCGAGACCCCTCCGGGCGCCGTGCTGCTCGCCACGAACGACACCTGCCCCGTGCAGGCGTACCGGGTGGGCGATCACCTCTACGCCACCCAGTTCCATCCCGAGGCGTCGCCGCAGGATTTCGCCGACCGCATGGCCGTGTACCGTGCATCCGGCTACTTCGACCCGAGCGAGTACGCCGCCACCGAGTCGATGGTGCTGTCGGCGTCCGTCGACGGGGCCGACCTGCTCGGGCGCTTTCCTGCGCTGCTTTCCCCGTGACTCACGCCCCCAGCAGGGCGATCCGCTCCTCGAGGTAGCCGGCGAGCGGCACCAGCGCGCCGCCGACTGCCCAGCGGATGCGCGGCACGTCGTCGACGAGCGCGAGCGGACCGGATGCTCCGCCGGCATCCACCGCCTCGACGTCGATCTCCTGCCAGCCGACGTGCACGACCTCACCCTCGTCGAATCCACCACGGCGCGCGAGGGCGCGACGCGCGGCACGCTCTCGCGAGGACTCCGCCGCGTAACCGCGGCGCACCTCCTCTGCCGCCCGCAGGATCTCACCCGTCGCCAGCGCACCGTCGTCGGTCAGCAGCAGCACTCCCAGGTGCCAGGCCTCCCCCGCCCTGGTGATGCGGTCGGCGCGCCACCGCGACGTGCGCAGCACGCCGAGCGCTACCCGCGGCGTGCCTGCGAGGCGGCGCCGTGCGCCGTCGAGCAGGGCTGCGGTCGTGGTCACCCTCCCAGGGTAACGATTCGTCCGCACCGGCCGGATGCGGGCAGAATCGATGCACACCGTTCAAGGAGCACCCATGTCTCAGACCGACACCGCACGCCTTCTCGTCGCCTGCGATGACCAGCCGGGAATCGTGGCGGCGGTCGCGGGAGCACTGGCTGCGCATGGCGCGAACATCATCTCGCTCGACCAGCACTCCACGGATTCGGAGGGCGGCCGCTTCTTCCAGCGCACAGTCATCCATCTCGACGGGCTCGCCGCGCGTCGCCCTGCACTAGAAGCGTCGATCGCCGAGGTCGCCGAGCGGTTCGAGATGGAGTGGTCGCTGCACGACGCATCGCGCCGCAAGCGCGTGGCGATCTTCGTCTCGAAGTACGACCACTGCCTGCTGGAGCTGCTCTGGCGCACCCAGCGCGGCGAGCTCGACATCGACGTCACGATGGTCGTCTCTAACCACCCCGACCTCGCGGAATCGGTCCGCTCGTTCGGCGTGCCGTTCGTGCACACGCCGCGCGGCACGGGCGACGACGCCAAGGCCGAGATGGAGCGGCGACAGCTGGAGCTGCTGCAGGGGAACGTCGACCTCGTCGTGCTCGCCCGCTACATGCAGATCCTCACCGACGGGTTCATCACCGGGCTCGGCGCGCCGGTCATCAACATCCACCACTCGTTCCTGCCCGCGTTCATCGGAGCCAATCCGTACGCGCGCGCGAAGGACCGCGGTGTGAAGCTGATCGGCGCGACGGCGCACTACGCGACCGCCGATCTCGACGAGGGGCCGATCATCGAGCAGGATGTCACCCGCGTCACGCACGCCGAATCGGCGGCTGAGCTGCAGCGGCGCGGCGCCGACGTCGAGCGCTACGTGCTCGCCCGCGCCGTGAAATGGCACGCCGAGGACCGAGTCATCGTGCACGGTCGCTCGACCGTCATCCTGTAGGGCTCTGTCACGCGGGAACGCCGGCGAGCAGTTCCTCGAAGACGTCGGCGGCGGCATCCCATCGAGCGAGCGGAGCGGACTGCCCCAGCCAGAGCGACTGCAGATCCCCCAGGCCGCGCTGCCCCGCTTCAGCGCGGAAGCGCCCGGTGAGCCAGTTCTGCGCGGGGAACGGAGCTATCGCGCCCGATTCCTCGATGGCGGTCACTGCCCTGTTGCGAGCCCCGCGCGCCAGCCTTCCGCTCATCGCCCGGGTGAGCACACTCTCATCCGCTGCGGTCTCACGGATCGCGGCGCGATGCACGTCGTTCGCGGCGGACTCGGCGGTCGCCAGGAACGACGTGCCCACCTGCACCCCGGCGGCTCCCAGCGCGAACGCGGCGGCGACGCCGCGACGGTCGGCGATGCCGCCGGCCGCGATGACGGGGATGTCAACCGCATCCGCCACTTGCGGCAGCAGCGAGAACAGCCCGACCAGTGAATCGGATGTCGGCTTCAGGAACGACACGCGGTGCCCGGCCGCCTCAGCGCCCGTGGCGACGATCGCGTCCACTCCTCCCGCCTCGAGCGCGACGGCTTCGGCTACTGTCGTCGCCGTTCCGACGACCCTGATATCGCGACGATGCGCCTCCTCGACGATCGATCGCGACGGCACGCCGAAGACGACGCTGAGCACCGCGGGTGCGGCCTGCCAGATCGCCCCGAGCTGCTCGTCGAGCGACGGCAGGTAGCGATCGGGACGCGCCGGCGGTTGGATCCCGACCTCGCTGAAGAACGGGGCGAGCGCCGTGGCGTAGTCGTCGTGCTCGGGCCCGGGTCGAACCTCGTCGCCCGAGGGCAGCCAGATGTTCAGGGCGAACGGGGCGGAAGTCGCCTGCCGCAGCTCGGCGACGGTCGACCGGATCCGCTCGGCGTCGTAGCCGTAGAGGCCGAAGGAGCCCAGTCCTCCGGCTTCGCTCACCGAGGCGGTGAGCGCGATGGAGGAGAGTCCGCCGAACGGCCCGAGGACGATCGGATGCCGGATGCCGAGTACGTCGCGGAGATCGTTCATGTTTCGAGACTATGCCCGCTTCTTCCGCCCGTCGCGACATGGGTCACCCCCGCCGCCGGTCGTCGACGGGGGAGGGTGCCGACGATGGCGACGGGGGTGGAGTACGCCCCGCCGAGGATCAGAGTGGGGGCAGGTGGCGGATCGCCACGGGAGGACGCGAGCGGTCGGACGCAGCGGCAACGGCTTCGTCGAGGGCATCCAGCAGCTGCGCCATGTCACGGAAGCGAGAGCGGCGAGGGCACGGCGTGCGCAGCCAGAGAACATCGAGCGTTCCTGTGCTGTTGCGCTCGACGTACGCGATCAGGCAGTCGGCGTCGCCCTGCTTGCGGGCGCGATCGCACACCCGCCAATTGTCGCGCCCGAGCGGAGTGATCTCCCAGTCCCCGTGCGGGGCGGGCGATCTCGGTACGTCGGAAAGTGCGGTGCTCATAGTGCCTTGCCTCCTGTCACAGCGATGACGCTGCCCGATGTGTAAGACGATTCCTCGGCGGCCAGGTACACGTAGGCGCCGGCGAGTTCTGCTGGCTGCCCCGCCCTGCCCAGCGGAGTATCCGCGCCGAAGCTCTCGAGCTTGCTGGCGTCCCAGCCGGTGGCGGGGATGAGCGGCGTCCAGATCGGCCCGGGTGCGACGGCGTTCACGCGGATGCCGCGTTCGCCCGCCTCGGTGGCCAGCGCCTTGACGAAGGCGACCTGGGCGGCCTTGGTCATCGCATAGTCGATGAGCCCCGGCGACGGGTTGTACGCCTGGATGGAGGCGGTGACGATGATGCTGGCGCCCGGCGGGAGGTCGGGGTACGCCGCACGGGCGGTGAAGATGGTGCCTGCGAGGTTGGTGTCGAACACGCGTCGCATGTCCTCGGTGGCGAGTGAGCCGAAGCCGTCGATGTCGTGCTGGTAGGCGGCGTTCAGCACGAGGACGTCCAGCCCGCCGAGCTCTTCTCGCGCTCTGCGAACGGCGTCCGTCGCGAAGCTCTCCTCGCGCAGGTCGCCGGGGATGCTCACGCCGGTGCGCCCTGCCTCCCGGATGGCCCGCACGGTGGAGTCGCCGTCCTCCTGCTCCTCGGGCATGTGCACGATCGCGACGTCGGCCCCTTCGCGTGCGAAGGCGATCGCGACCGCTCGTCCGATACCGGAGTCGCCACCCGTGATCAGCGCCTTCCTGCCGCGGAGGCGATCGTGGCCGGTATACGTCTCCTCACCGTGATCCGGTGTGGGCCGCGTCTCGTCGGTATGACCGGGCTGCTCCTGCTGCTGGGGAGGGAAGGCATCGTCGTGGTGCTCGTGGCGGGGATCGGACGTGGTCTCAGTCATCGTGCGCCTCTCTTCAGATGTCGAGTCAGTATCGAACAGGAACCGGTCAACACAGCATCCGCTCGGCGCCCGTCAGGAACCAGGGGGTTGACAGTCAGAGCGCCGGACGGCATGTGCGCACCGGATGACGACGACCGACCGGTTATCCCGTGGCGCGAACGCTGTCAACGGGTGTGCCGACGAGACGCTCCGCGCGCATGCTGGTCGCACGCCCATGAGAGGAGCGCACGATGAGCGATGCCGCAGGTGTCCCCGACGACGCCGAGGACATGCCGAAGCAGGATTCAGCGATCGTCGGCCGACCCGACCTTCAGCCGGACACCCAGGACGACGTCCCGCTCGAAGCCGAGCTGGGGGACGACGGCCAGGGCGATCTCGCGGAGGGCGATGCGCGACAGCATTCCGGCGACGCTCCGGAGGACCTGCGCACCGAGGCGCCGTCCGGCGAGGTCCACGAGGACCGGTCATGAGCGGCATCGGCGACCAGGGCATGATGCCCCGGCACGTGCAGCCGCAGGAGTCCGATGACGACACGATGGACGAGCGCGTCACGTCTCCCCCGGATGCCGAGGATCCCGCCGCCGCGACCGGCAGAGCGGACGACGTACCGCACCGCGACGGTGCGGGCTCGCGCGAGCAGGACGAGGTCGACGAGGTGCTCGCCGGCATCTCGGACGATGAGAGGGCCGACGCCGAGCGGCTCGCGCGCAACGACCGCCGCGGTCAGGCCGCCGACGACGACAGCCGCAGCCAGCGGAACCCGTAGCCGTCCAGACGCTGCTCCGAGTGCTCGCCCTGCGGGGCGCTGCCCCTCGACTCGATCAGCACCGTGGCGGACTGCCCGTCGCTCAGATCGGGCAGGATCACCGTCAGCGGCTCGGGCGAGAAGTTGTGCAGTCCGATGAAGCTGGAGCCTTCGGATGCCGCCTCGTGCACGAGCACTCGCGAGTCGCCGCCGTCCAGCACGCGCAACCTGCCCCACGAGATCTCCGGGGTGGATCGATAGCGCGAGGCGAGCGTGGAGATGAACGACCAGAGCGATTCGGGGTCACGGCGCTGGTCGTGCACGTTCACGTGCTCGGGGCCGTACCCCTCGACGGGACCGGGGCGGTTCAGGCGACTGCGCTGAGCGGTCGTGAAACCGCCATGGCGCCCCGCATCCCACTGCATGGGCCCTCGGACGGCACCGCGGCCGATATCGCCGTCGAGTTCGCCCATGCCGATCTCCTCACCGTAGAAGAGCATCGGGGAGCCCGGCAGCGAGAACAGCAGGCTGTACGCCAGGCGCAGCCGGCGGGGATCGTCGCCGAGCATGGGTGCGAGCCTGCGCACGATGCCGCGACCGTAGACGCGCTGGTGCTCCTCGGGAGCGAAGGCCTCGAACACCTCCTCGCGCTCCTCGTCGGCGAGCAGCGCCAGCGACAGCTCGTCGTGGTTGCGCAGGAACATGGCCCACCCCTGCCTGACGTCGACCTCGGGCCGTGCTGAGAGCGCCCGGGCGAGCGGCTCGGCGTCTCGCCTGGCGAGAGCCAGGAACACCGTCTCGGCCGTCACGAAGTCGAACTGCAGGTCGAGCTGCGTGGCGTCTCCGCCGAAGTATTCGACCTGCTGTTCGTGTGCCAGGCCGACCTCGCCCAGGAGCAGCGCCGAACCTTCGCGCCGTCCGACGAACCGTCGCAGTTCGCGCAGGAAGGAGTGCGGATCCTGGGCATCGGGAGTGCCCTCGCCCGAGATCAGGAACGGCACAGCGTCGACGCGGAAGCCATCCACGCCGAGCTTCAGCCAGAACCCGACGATGCGGGCGATCTCGGCTCGCACCTGCGGGTTCGCGAGATTCAGATCGGGCTGATGGCGATAGAAGCTGTGCTGGAAGTACTGGCCGGTGCGTTCGTCCAGTTCCCAGACGCTGGTCTCCTCACCGGGGAAGACGAGCTTCTGCTTCTTGCGCGGCGGCCGGTCGCGCCACACGTAGTAGTCACGGAACGGCGAGTCGCGGGAGCGACGCGCGGCCCGGAACCACGGATGTCGGTCGGAGGTGTGGTTCACAACCAGATCCATCACCACCCGGATGCCGCGGTCTTGGGCGATGCGGATCGTCTCGGCGACCCGGCCGAGATCGCCGAGGCGGGGGTCGACGCTGTAGAAGTCGGAGATGTCGTATCCGTCATCGCGGTCGGGCGTGGACTGGAACGGCATCAGCCAGATGCAGGTGACGCCGAGTGCGTCGAGGTCGTCGATGCGCCTGGCGAGACCGGCGAAGTCGCCGTAGCCGTCTCCGTCCGAGTCCTGGAAGGTCTCGACGTCGAGGCAGTAGATGACCGCGGTGCGCCACCACAGATCGCTAGTGTCCGCCGGGTTCACAGCAGCCTCCGCAGTGCCGGGAGCAGTTCAGACTCGCACCGTTCCAGGAAAGCCGGCTGATCGAGCCCGACCTGGTGCAGGAACACGGCGTCGAAACCCGACGCGACCGTCGCGATCCGCTCGGCGACCTCATCCGTCTCGGATCCGACGATCACCGCAGCGCGCAGCTTCTCGTCGGTGGGATCGGCATGGGATTCGAAGGCCTCGGGACTGTCGAGATCCCACATCAGCTCGGGCGGCACCGTGGCCTGCGCCCACTGAGTGCGTGCCGCGTCCAGCGCCTGCTCCTCGGTCGGTTCGAGGCTGATGTGAAGCTGAAGCAGTGTGCGGCCGCGGCCACCGGCGTCGACGTAGGCGTCGCGGCTCTCGCGCACGCTCGCAGCGTCGGCGCCGACGGTGATCAGGCCATCTGCCCACGGTGCGACCATGGCCGCCGTGTGCGGGCTGATCGCAGCCGCGAGCAGTGGTGGCGGGGACGAGGGCAGGCTCCACAGGCGTGCCCGATGCATGCGTACGGGCGGGTCCGAGTCGACCTCCTCGCCCTCCAGCAGTCTCCGCATCGCGGTGGCCGATGCGAGCAGACGGGCGTCGCGGTCGTCCTTGGGCGGCCATGTGTCACCGGTCACGTGCTCGTTCAGCGCCTCGCCGCTGCCCAGGGCCGCCCACGCACGACCGGGGAACATCTCCTCGAGAGTCGCGAGCGCCTGGGCTAGGACCGCCGGGTGATAGCGCTGTCCCGGCGCCGTGACCAGACCGATCGGCAGATCGGTGCGCGCGAGGGCGGCACCGAGCCACGACCATGCGTAACCGGACTCTCCCTGCGCCGTGAGCCACGGGGCCAAGTGATCCGAGCACATGGCCTCGTCGAACCCGACCTGTTCGGCACGGATGACGTCACGCAGCAGCTTGCTCGGCGCGTGCTGCTCGTGGGAGGCGTGGAATCCGATCCGGGTCACCGTGGACCACCTCGTCGGCCGACTCAGGGACGCAGACCGGGATCGCCGCCCGCGACCGTGCCGCGGCCTTCGCCCTCGATGTTCTCCTTGAAGCGGCGCAGATCCTCCTCCACCGCTCCCTGATCGAGGTGCAGCACGGCACCCGCCTTCTCGATGAACGACTTCGGCGCCCAGCCGAGCTCGACCGAGACGCGGGTGCGCTGCGCGTCGAGCGCGACGAAGCGCACCGTACCCGAATGCATCTCCTCAGCGACGCTCACCCATGAGATCCGCTCGTCGGGGACCAGCTCCGTGGTTCTGGCGTCGAACTCGCGTCGCACGCCTGCCACCCGCACCGTCCAGTGAGTCAGGTCGTCACCGGTACGGCGAACCTCTTCGACCATCGACATGAACGAGGGGAGCTCCTCCAGACGCGCCCACTGTTCGTACACGCGACGCACGGGAGCGTCGACTTCGATCTCGGCCGTGACCTTCTCCATGTCATCATTCCTCTCGTCGACTTCGACGCTACGAGTCCGTCGCCGGTCGCGCGCGGGGGTTGACGCCGCGCGGCAGGGTGACGTAGCGGCTGCACGCCTCCGAGAGTGCGGGAGAGATTCTGACGACGGGCGCGATCAGGCGACGGTCGGGGCTGCGTTGACGTCGTCGGCCTGCGGCTCCTCGGCCGGTTCCGGAACGAGGTGCAGCCCGGCGGGCGAGTTCGCGGTGAAGGCGAGCGCCTCGATCCACGCCCGATTGATCGCCGGCTTCCGGCTGCCGTAGTACTTGAACACGAGCGAACTGGCCGAGTGCAGCCACACCGTGGTGCGACCGCCGCCCACGCTCGGGTCCTCACGCCAGCTGAACGGGAACGGCTCTCCACGGCGCAGCTTCGCGGTGATGACGAGCTGCAGATGCGTCAGGGCACGGTCCTCGACCTCGGTCTTGACCGTGCCGTCGTAGATGAACTTGCCCATGGATGCCCAACCTCTGCTCGTCGTTCGCCACCGCAGTCGGCGAGTTTCTTGGATTACCGACCCCCGCCCGGCTAGCTTATCGGCATGGGCTTGCTTTACTACGGCGGGAGCCGCGATCCGATAATGGTCGAGGATCGTGCACTCGCTCACCTCAAGGTGGTGGTGGCCACGAAGCTGCGACGCAACGAGAGCTTCACCCTCTCCTGGCAGCACCCCGATGGCGCCGAACCGGGGCGCACCACGATCTGGCTGCACCCGTCCATCCCCCTCCGCTTCGTCTTCGACGAGCCGGAGCCGCCCGAACTCAGCGCCGAATGGATCACCGCGATGGCGCACTCCGCGAACACCAGCGGCGGAATCATGCTCCTACCGGAGCAGGTCGAGAACGAGGAGTGAATCGGCGCCGCTGAAGACGTCACTGAGACTCTTCTGCCGACTCGGTGTGAGGGGCGCCGACCGGCTTCGCTTCGGCCGACGACCGCTGTCGCAGGAAGATCGAGAAGGCGACCATCGTGCCGACGGCCAGGAACTCACTCTGCCAGTTCTGCAGGGTGCGATCCCAGAACTCGGGCGAGACGACGTACTCGCCCCAGGTCACCGGCGCTGTGCCGTGCTCGGCGTTCTCCTGATTCATCACCACGGTGCCACTGAGTGATTGCATCAGCCATGACAGCGCGAAGATGGCGCCCATCACGATGACCAGCGAGTTCTCGTACACGACACGGCGCCAGCCGCTGACGCGGGCCCACTTCGGAGCATCCGCAGGGGCGTGACGACCGACCTTCTGATCCTCGTCGGTGCCGACCCCCTCGTCGCCGGGTTTCTTCGACTCGGGGGAGCCGCGCTGAACGAGCCACACGGTCGCCGCGATGAACAGCAGGAACTGCAGGAACTCCGATTGCCAGTTCTCTGCGACGTCCACGATGAAGTCGCTGGAGAATACGAACGACAGATAACCCTGCTCCGGCATGCCGTGCTGAGCGAGTTCCTCGTTGTTACGCAGGAATCCGGCGATCGATTGGCCGATCAGCGCGAGCACGAAGATGACGAAGAAGAACAGACTGAGCGCGTTGTCGCGCAACGATCGCGGAAAGCGCACGATGCTCATCGCCCTGCCATGAGCACGATCGCCATCGCGACGAAACCGGCCAGCAACGTGCCCATCCACATCCAGAAGATCGTCCTGGCTCCGATCGGCTCCTGTTCAGACATGTCGTGCTCCCTCCCCGTGTCGTACCCGGATCCTGACGTCGCCGCACGCCGGCAGATAGAGCCTTGACGGACCGGGTGCGAACTGTCAACCCCATTAGCCGGCCGCGGTGCACTCTCTAGCGTCGATTGCACCAACACATGCACGGCACGAAACACGTACGAAGGGAATGTGGCGATGACGCTGACGCGAGACGTCATGACAGCGGGTGCCAAATGCATCGGAGAGAACGATGCGCTCACGATCGCCGCCGAGATGATGCGGGAACTGGACGTGGGGGCGCTGCCGATCTGCGGAGAGGACGGCCGCCTGAAGGGGATGCTGACCGACCGCGACATCGTGGTGAAGGCCGTGGCCGAGGGGCAGGATCCCGACACGACGAATGCTGGACGCCTGGCGAACGGCACGCCGATCACGGTGAGTGCGGATGATGACATCGAGGCGGCCGTCGAGGTCATGCGCCGCCACCAGGTGCGGCGCGTGCCTGTGATCGCGGACCACCACCTGGTCGGCATCATCAGCCAGGCCGACATCGCGCGGCACCTCGGAGCAGAGACCACCGGCGAGACCGTCGAGCGCATCTCGCGTTGACGGCCGGCCGTCCCGGAGGAGGAGATATGAGCGAAATGCCGGAGAAGCACGGCGACATGACCACGCACGCATCCTGGGGGGCTGGTGAGCCGCGTCTGCTCGTCTCCCGCGACGACGCGGATCGATCGGTGTTCGAGATCACCGGCGACAGGGTGAGTCTGGGCTCGGCGGCGGGCAGTGATCTGCTGCTGGCAGGCGCGGATCCCGTGCATGCCACGATCGTCCATGACGACCGGGACGAGTACGTGCTCACTCTGCACGGCGAGGGGGAGATGAACGCGAACAGCGCGGAAGGACTGGCCGGTGAGCGGTCCGAGATCCTGCGAACGGGTGCGCGATTCACCATCGGAGAGTGGACGCTCGTGTTCCAGCGCGACGAGTTCGCCGATCACGGACGGCCGTTCGGTGGCCGGGAGGGTGGCGAACTGTCCGACCAGCCTCCGCAGCCGCGACGCCCCGACTACTCCGCTGAGCGGGCGGGCCAGGAGTCCGAGCGCGAGGGCCAGGAGGTCAAGGACGGCTGACGTTCGCGGCGGGCCGGCAGGCTGGCGGTGTACCCTCTTCGCGAGGGAGGCCACATGGGCGAGAAGATCGGCACGCTGCTGCAGCTGCTGCTGACAGCCCTCGGCGCCGTGCCCCTGACCGACGGGGTCCTGGGCGTCGCGGCAGTGCTCGTCGCGGTGACCGTGCTGGCGCTGGTCGTCGCACTCGCCGCCCCCCATTCGGGGCTCCGGCTCTCCGTGCACCCCGGTGGCGCTGTCGACGCCACAGTGCTGCTCGCCCAGAGCGATCCGGATGCCGACGGGCATCCACGCCCACGAGCTCCCGGGTTCGCGCTCGCCGCGTGATCCCTTCGTCCTTCGCGATCGGGATCGCGGCGCTCCGCCGACCCTTCCCGCTCGTGAACGGACCCCATGGACATCTTCGCCTTTCCGCCCCTGACCCTTCTTCTCGACGGCGCCTACCGAGCGCTGCTCGCCCTGTCGCACCTTCTCGAACCCGTCGCCGGCGGCGCCTCCGCCGCGATCGCGGTCATGCTCGTGACCGTCATCGTGCGCGCCGCCCTGATACCCGTCGGGGTCTCCCAGGCCAAGTCGGAGCAGATGCGCGCCCGACTCGCCCCTCGCCTGCGCGAACTGCAGAAACGGCACGGCAAGAACGCCGAGCGCCTGCAGCGGGAGATGCTCGAGCTCTACCGCTCGGAGAACGCCTCGCCGCTCGCAGGATGCCTGCCCTTGCTGGTACAGGCCGCTGTCGTCGGCGTGCTCTACACCCTGTTCCTACGCCCCGAGATCGCGAGGCATCCGAATGAGCTTCTCGCACACGACCTGCTCGGGGCCCCGCTCGGCACGTCGCTGCTCTCGGCGATCGGCGGCGGTCTGGACATGGCGACGGCGCTCGTCTGGGCCGTCGTACTCGTCGTGATCCTGGTGGTGGCCGACATCACCAGGCGCCGGTTCCGCCCGCAGGTGCCAGCGGAAGGGCCGTTGGCAACGCCAGGAATGCTCGGCATGATGAACGCACTGCACTACCTGACGGCGGCGTTCGCCGTGTTCGTGCCGCTGGCCGCCGCCCTGTACCTCGTGGTCACGGTGACCTGGACGCTTGTGCAGCGCATCCTGCTGCGCAGGCGCTACCCGATGCCGGTCTGATCCCCGTGTTCCGGCGCCGGCATCGCCGCCGTATCGCCCCGCCGGCGCTCAGCGCGCCACGACGCCGACCCGCAGCGGCGCTGCCGGTGCGGCGGCCTCGGCGAGGGCCGCGTCCAGCTCGGAGAGGGGACGCACCACCCCAACGGCATCGGCGAAGGGGTAGGCGCGCCCTCGCCCGGCGAGGAAGCCCACCGCATCCGCCAGCTCCGACCCCGTGTAGTTGTGAACGCCTGCGACGGTCACCACCCGGCGGACGATCGACTCGGCGTCCAGCGGCACCGGATCCGCCGGGAACACGCTGCCGACGAGCACCACCACTCCTCCGGTGGCGACCTCGGAGAGCGCTGCCGGCACGGCGTGGCCGGACGCCTCGATTACGACGTCAGGCCCTTCGGGCCGCACTGCGTCGGGCTCCTCTCGCGCACCGAAGCGGGCGGCGAGAGCCCTGCGCAAAGGGTTGGGGTCGGAGATCTCCACTCTGGCGCCCTGCTCCGCCGCGATGGCCGCGGCGGTGAGGCCGACCAGGCCTGCGCCGTGGATCCGCACCCTGGCGTCTTCGAGGTCGCGCACCTGCGCCGCCCTCGCCACGGCAGCCCAGGCGGTGGCCGTGGCGCACGACGCCGGGGCCAGCGCGGCGGCGGGCAGCGCCTCCGGCACCCGCACGATCGTCGTTCCACGGCGCAGCTGCACGTGGCTGGCGAACCCACCGGTGAGCTCACGATGCGCACCGATCCGCTCGTGCCCGTACTTGCCGAGGTCACGGCACTTCTGCGTGAGGCCCCGCTCGCATCGGTCGCACGATCCGCACGACACGGTCACCGACCACACCACGCGGTCGCCGAGCCGCAGCGGTGCGCCGTCGACGGCGTGCGCACCGGCCGACCCGATCGCGACCACGCGCCCGACACTCTCGTGCCCCAGCACCAGCGGCACCGGCGCCGGTCGGCGCCCGTGCACGGTGTGCACGTCAGAGCCGCAGATCGTCGACAGTTCGACGGCGATCAGCACATCGTTCTCGGCGAGGGCGACGCCGGGGACGGCGATCGTCTCGAGCGGATGCCCCTCGCCGAGGAACGCCTTGGCGACCGCGGCCGGGCGCAGCACGACGTCAGTGAACCCGCGCCCGGACGGCGGCGTCGTCGCCGGCTCCAGGGTGGCGCGCACGTCAGGGAGCCTGCACGAGGGAGAGCAGTTCGCGCTCTGCGAGCGCTGCGCGCAGGTCGACGACGCTCCGCAGCACCGCATCCGCACCCGCGCTCTCCAGCGATTCGTGACCGTGCGCGCCGGTGAGCACCCCCGCCACGAACCCGGCCCCCGCGCGCCGCCCGGACAGCACGTCGCTGGCCGTGTCGCCTGCGACGGCGACCGCCTGCACCGACGAGACGCGGGCGCGCAGCAGCGCGGTGAGCACCAGGTCGGGCGCAGGCCGGCCGCGGCCCGCGTCAGCAGGCGAAAGGGCGACGTCGATGACGTCGCGCCACCCCAGAGCATCGATCAGCGCGTCACGGGTCACCGGCGCGAAACCGGTCGTGAGCGCGACCTTGACGCCACTGGCGCGCAGCGATTCGATCGCCTCTCGCGCGCCGGGGATCTCTTCGGCGCCCTGCTCGGCGATCAGTTCGTCGTACGCGGCCTCGAAGGCGGAGGTCGCACGCTCCGCGAGGGCGCGGTCGCCGTCGGCGAGATGCAGGAACACATCGATCTTCGACCGGCCCATGGTGTCGCGCACGTACTGCAGAGCGTCTTCCCACGGCATCCGATCGGCGACACCGGTGCGCTCGGCCGCACGGTGGAACGCCTTCTCCACCACCCCGTCATCGCGGACGGTGGTGCCGGCCATGTCGAGCACGACGAGTTCGATGGGTGTCATGTGAACGCCTCCTGGAGGTGTGCGGAAAGGGCGGTCTCGGCGAGTCCGAGTCCGCAGGTCATGCCGATGCCGGTGGTCGCCGCCAGCGCGAGGATGCCTTCGGCGGGGCGCTCGTCGAGGAACTCCCCCGGCCCGGACGCGTACACGCCCTGCCAGCGCTCCAGCACGTGAAAGCGATCGACGGCGAAAAGGGCGCGCGCCTCGTCGAGGAACGCCTCGAAGGCCGCCTCGGGCTGGAACGGTCCCGGCTGCACGGCCTTGGCATGCGAGTCGCCGAGGATGAGCGACCCGTCGGGCAACTGGGTGTACATCTGATTCAGATCGAGCGCGGCGAGATCGGGGCGTTCGGCGTACAGGCGCCCGCGCAGAGCGCTCGTCTCGGGCAGGCCGGCGAAGCGCCCGTAGCGCACCAGCGACCAGCCGGTCAGCAGCGGCGCATCGAGCGGAACAGGGAGATCGGCTGCGGCGACGCGCATCATGTCGAGAGCGCAGCGCACGATCCCGCTGCGCTCAGCGATGTCAGGCAGCAGCTGGTCGATGTCATGGTTGACGGCGACGACGACCATGCCGGCGTGGATGGTCCCGCGGGTGGTCTCAACGCGACCGGTGCTCACGCCGGTGACAGCGGTGCGCGTGCGGAAGTCCACACCGAGGGAGGCGAGGTGGCGCACGATCGCGCCTGCGGCCTCGCGCGGGTTCACCTGGAGGTCGGGTTCGATGAGCGCCCCGCCGACGATGTCTCCGCGGCGCAGCGGTGCGCGGCGCAGAAGCTCGGCGGCGTCCAGCATCCGCACGTCCGTCTGCGCATCGTCGGCGGCCGTCTCGAGCACAGCCAGCTCGTCGTCGTGGCGTGCGGCGACGAGCGTGCCGGACTCGCGAAGCCAGAACCCGGCGTCGGCGGCCAGGCGCAGCCACAGTTCGCGGCTGATATCGCCGTAGCGGCGGGCGACCCCGGTCTGGGCGCCGATGCAGAGATGCCCGAAGTTGCGCACGGTCGATCCGACCGGGGTCTCGGTGCGGTCGACGACGATGACGCTCATGCCTCGCCGCGCCGCCGCATACGCGGCGCCGAGACCCACGATCCCCGAGCCGACGACGACGAGGTCGGCGCGTGCCGCACTCATCGGAACACCTGCCGCATCCACATCGCGATCCCCTCGACCACGAGCACTGTCACGAGGATCATCAGCACGATGCTCGTCACCAGCGGGTAGTTGGAGCCCTGGCCGGCGTTCAGCAGGTAGTAGCCGACACCCCCGCCGCCGACGATGCCCAGCAGCGTCGCTGCGCGCACGTTGGTGTCGAGCATGTAGAACGTGTGGCCGATCAGCGCGCGCGAGCCCTGCGGCAGGGTCGCCGCCGCATACATCTGCAGCCTGCTCGCCCCGGTCGCCAGCAGCGCTCGCTCGGGGCCGCGGGGAACCTCTTCGAAGGAGTCGGCGATGAGCTTGCCGAGCAGGCCGATACCGCCGATGGCCAGTGCGATCGTGCCGGCCTGCGGCCCGAGGCCCGTGATGATGATGAGCACGATCGCGAGGATCAGCTCGGGGATGCCGCGGATGATCACCAGCAACAGCCGGAACCCGCCCTGCACGCCGGCGTTCGGGGCCACGTTGCGAGCGGCGAGCGAGCCGATGACGAGGGAGATCACGAAGGTGATGAGCGTCGCGGCCAGCGCGATGCGGATGGTGTCGAGCATGGCGGCGCCGATCACCGCGAACCCGTAGCTGCCGAAGTCGGGCGGCCAGAAGGATGCCGCGACCTCCGGCACCCGACCCCAGAAGGCCAGGAAGTCGGCCCAGATGATGTCGCTCACCACGACGGATCCGATCACGGCGGCGACGGCGATCCAACCGGCTGCGGTGTTGCGCACGCGCGACGCGGTCCAGGGCCGGCGGAGCGCCTGCTCGGCGGAGGCGAAGCGTCGCGCCGACGGGGACGGGCGCCCGGCGGAGGTCTTCCTGCGGGTGAACAGTCTCACGAACACGCCCCTGCCTGCATTCGTCTCGCCGAGCATCGCGACACGCACGGCGCTGGAGACGATCTCCATGCCGACGCACAGCAGGAAGATGACGAGGGCGATGCCGAGCCCGAGGCCGTAGTCGAGCGACTTGAAGGCGTGCGACATCTCGAGGCCGAGGCCGGCGACTCCGACGTAGCCGAGCACCACCGAGCCGCGCAGGTTGATGTCGTTGCGGTGCAGAACCGTCGCCACCCAGCTGGGGAGCACCTGCGGGAGCACGCCAGAGACGAACTCCTGCAGCTTCGTGCCACCCGCAGCGCGAATCGCGAGGCGCGGACCCTCATCGATCTGCTCGATCGCATCGGCGAACAGCTTCGAGATCATCCCGATCGAATGGATGCCGATCGCGAGGATGCCGGGAAGCGTGCCGAGCGAGAACATCAGCACGAAGACCATGGCGAGCACGACGTCGGGCAGTGCACGGGTGAAGACGCCGATGAAGCGCGCGACGGCGCGGGCTGTGGAGTGAGGCGTGGTGTTGGACGCGGCCAGATACGCCACCGGCACCGAGAGCGCAGCCGCGAGCAGCGTCCCGGTGGCCACGAGCCCCACGGTCAGGACCGTGAGGCGAAGCAGTTCAGCCGGCTCGGGGAAGCGCAGACCGCCGACGCGGCCGAAGAAGTTCTCGGCGCTGTCGATGCTGCCTGCGACCCCGGCGAACGTGATGTCGAGGTCGATGAGCGCGGCGACGGCGAGGCCTGCGATGACGAGCAGGGTGAGCGTGGCGCAGATGCGCTCGGGGCTGATGCGGCGCCGCGGCGCGCGGGCGTCGAGGTCGGAGGCCGGGTGCGTCGGGGAGCCGGGCCGCAAAGCGGTGAGCGTCATGCCATCGTCTCCGCCACCATGAGCTCGGATTCCAGTGCCTGCAGCTCGGCGGTGCTGGTGGCGACGCGGCCATAGATCTCCATGACCTGCGCCTTGTCGAGCGAGTCGGTGGTGGTGTCGAGCACGACCTCGCCGTGGCGGAGGCCGACGATGCGGTCGGCCCAGTCGATGGCGAGGTCGACCTGGTGCAGGCTGCACAGCACCGTGAGTCCGTCGTCGGCGGCGATCTCGCGGATCAGCGCCATCACCTGCGAGCTTGACTCGGGGTCGAGGGAGGCCACCGGCTCGTCGGCAAGGAGTACCTCGGGATTCTGCATGAGGGCGCGCGCGATCGCTACCCGCTGCTGCTGACCGCCCGAGAGCGTGTCGGCGCGCTGGTAGGCGCGATCGAGCAGGCCCACCCTGTCGAGGTGGCCGAGGGCGCGCAGCTTGTCGGCGCGGGAGTAGGAGAAGAGTCCCAGCCGCGGGCCGCGCAGGCCTGCGAGGGATCCTGTCAGCACGTTCTCGAGCACCGTGAGAGAGCCGACCAGCTCGAACTGCTGGAAGATGAAGCCGACGCGACTGCGCAGCCGGCGCAGTGCCCGACCACGCAGTGCCGGTACCTTCTCGCCGAGCACACTCACCGATCCGGAGGTGGGAAGCTCGAGCGCGTCGATGTGTCGCAGCAGAGTGGACTTGCCGGACCCCGAGAGGCCGAGCAGCACGACGATCTCTCCGCGGCCGACCGTGAGATCCACGCCCGACAGCGCGGTGGTCTGGTCGAAGCGCTTGGTGAGCGAGTCGATGCGGACGACCGGCTCGGCAAGGGCGGCCGAGGCCGTGGTGTTGATCGCGTTCATGTTCGTCTCCCGGGGTCCGTCGTCAGGCGGTCAGCCCTGGCACTGCGTCGCGTGCGTCTGCTTGCAGATGTCGCGGATCAGGTCGTAGTACTCGTCATCGACCGGCTTGGTGGCGTGGAACACCGAGCGGAACGCGTCGGAGTCCGCACTGTCGACGCCGGCTGCGATGATGTCGTCGATGGTGACCTCGGAGAGAGCATCCGTGAGCGTCTGCTTGATGTCCTTCGGCAGCGTGTCGGAGTACACCAGCGGGGCGCCGGGAACCATCGTCTCGGCGATGACCTTTACCTTGTCGGACTTCTCGACCTCGCTGTCCTCGGCGAATCCGACCTCGCACTCCTTGCCTTCGCCGACCTTGGTGACGCTGACGTCGTGCTTGCCTGCGAAGACCGGGGTGATGTCGTTCTCGGGGTCGATGCCGGCCTCGAGCAGGTTGTAGCTCGGGAACAGGTAGCCGGAGGTGGACGACGGGTCGACGAAGCAGACCTTCTTGCCCTTGAAGTCCTCGATCGAGGAGATGTCGCTGCCCTTCGGGGCGATCGCCTGCGAGTAGTAACCGGGCTCCTGGCCTTCGGCGGTGACGATGGACGAGATGGGCGTGAGCTCAGCGCCGTTGTTCGTGGCCGTCACGTAGGTGAAACCCGAGAACGAGGCCACGTCGACCTTGCCCGCGATGGCGGCCTCGATCAGCGCCGCGTAGTCGGTGGACTCGTGGTATTCGACGCTCTTGCCGGTCTTCTCGGCGATGTAGTCCATCAGGGGCTGATAGTTGGTCTCCGTGTCGACCGCGTCGGGTACGACGCCGAAGACCAGCGTGTTCTCGTCGACGGCGTAGCCGCCGGCAGCCGACGACCCCTCGGAGCCACCGCTGGCACCGGCAGACCCGGAACAGGCGGCGAGGCCGAGCGCGAGCACAGCGGCGCCGGCGAGAACGGGGAGAGCGCGAAGCTTCATGAGGACCTTTCGGAGGTGTGGGACGGGTATCCGCCAGCAACTCTGGCAGCGTAGAGCCTCAGAAATGTACCTATCTCGCCACTGTTCAGCGCTCGTTCACCAAGGCTTTTCCGGAATGAACTCTGCAATAACGCATACGCAGGACGATGAATGGCCAACTAGTATGCCTATGTGGCTGAAGCTGTCTACACCCAGATCGCAGACGACCTGCGCGGGCGGATCGCCGCGGGCGAGCTGCGCCCCGGCGACGACGTGCCCACCGAGGCCGAGCTTGCCGAGAGGTGGAGCACGTCCCGGGGCCCCATCCGTAATGCCCTGGCATCCCTGCGCGCCGAAGGCCTGATCCAGACGCATCGGGGGCGGCCTGCGCGCGTGGTTTCGAAGAAGGCGAACCAGGCCGTCGACATGTCGGTGCCGTTCACGCGCTGGGCGCGGGACCTCGGCGTCATTCCCGGCGCGATCACGCAGGAACTCAGCATCCGCAAGGCGGGGCCCGAGAAGGCCTCGGCGCTGGGAGTCGCCCCCGACGACACGATCGTGAGCGTCGTGCGGCTTCGTCTGCTCGACGGGCGTCCGACGATGCTGGAGCGGCTGTACTACCGCGAGGACGTCGGCCGACTGCTGCTTCAGGTGGATCCCGACGAGATCTCGATCACCGAATACCTGGCGTCGCAAGGGCACCCCATCGTCGGGTTGCAGCACGAGATCGACGCCGTCGCGGCCGACGACCAGGACGCCGCGCTGCTGAGCGTGCCCGCGGGCTCGCCCATCCTCAGGCTGAGCCGCATCTCCCGTGATGCGGAGGGCCGCGTCTTCGAGGCCTCGGAGGATCGCTATCTCAGCGAGGTGGTGCGCTTCACCGTCGCCGCATCAGGCATCTCAGCAGACGGCCAGTACCTCCGCGCCGTAGGCGGCTAGGGACGATCGTGGGATGCGGCGGCGTACGCTTCCGCTCCCCGACCCCCGCTTCCGCTCCCCTCCCCCCGGGCCGGAGGCGTGCTTCTTCCTCAGGCCGCGACGTCGAATCTCGCCCTGCCGCCGAGTCGCGGTGCGCGCAGCGGGTCGACGTACGGCGGCGGGATGAACCACACGCGCGCAGCGACGCCGACTCCCTCGATCCGGATGTCCCAGCCGTTGTCGTGGATGCGATGGTGACAGGTCTCGCACAGAAGCACTCCGTTGTCGAGGTCAGTCGGCCCGGCATCCCTGGTCCACCAGCGGATGTGATGGGCCTTGGCCATGCCGGGCGGCAGCCCGCACATGGCGCATCCTCCGTCACGCTCGGCGAGTGCGAGACGCTGAGCACGGGTGAACAGACGCTTCTCACGACCCCAGTCCAGAACCTCACCCCTGCTTCCCAGTACGCACGGGATGACGCCGCCCGAAGCAGCCATGCGGCGGACCGCAGCGATGCTGACGGGCTCGTCGGTGCCGTCGATCGTGCCGTGGCCGACGCCCGCGGTGAGGTGCTCCAGACTCACGCGGACGATGACGCTCGCCCCGTTCAGCGGAACCGATCCGGCCTCCCCACATCCGAGCGCATGCTCACAGATCGCGGCGAGCGCGTCGGCCTGGATCATCGCAACCGAGCGCTGATCAGCATCGGGGGCGTCGGCGGCGAGCGCGCCATGGCGGGCAGCGAACACAGCCGAGACATGTCCTTGCACGGCGGTCCGGATCGGAGCGCCCTGCGCAGCAGTGGTGACGAGGTTCAGGTGGAACATGCCGTCGCGTTCGAACATGGTCGCCGAGCGGCGAGGGCGCCGCTGGTCTTCGCGCTGCTCGATGCCGTCGGGATCGAGCCACGCCTCGGCGCGGGCCAGCAGCCTGCGCACGTCGTCGACCGAGAACCCTGCTGACTTCGTGACGAGGATCTCCTCGGCTTCGGCGATCCTCTCGGCTCCGGCCGCCAAGCGACACCGCTCGAGCACGCCGATGATCTGCCCCGCGACCTGGGCGCTCACCACGCCGGCGTGAACGGCGCGCTGCACGGCCGGATATCTCGCCGGCAGGGGCTCACCCACCAGGTTCGTGCGCGGCGCGATCGCCTCTCCGACCTTCACCAGACGCGCTGAGTCGCCCACCGACGTTCCGGAGGTGGCGGCGATCAGCTGCGCCGTGTTGCGGTACCCCTGCTGCCTTGCCAGCGAATCCGGCCCCAGCTCGGGTCGCGACTCGTGGGCGATCTCGGTGGCGACCTCGACCCGCAGCGCGTCCAGCCGACGCTGCATCAGCCCGATCGCCTCGTTCGTCGCGACCAGACGCGGTCGAGTCAGACTCGATGCACCCTCCGCATCCGCCCACGCCTCTTCGAGGCGGGCCATCGCCTCGTACAGGGGTGCCAGGTGCTCCGCCATGGTCTCGCTCTCTGGATCGCAGAAGGGGAAAGCCGGGTTCGGGCGTTCGTGCTGCAGAGAGCGTGGTCGGGTTCTGTCCGGTGATCCCAGAGTACGACGGGCCTCTGACATTGCATGCCGGCCCACCCTCAGAGCGCGATCAGCACCACTCCGGCCACCACGATGATGGACGCCGCGATGCGCCAGGCCGGGCGCGATTCGCGAAGCAGGATGGCGCCGAACAGGCTCACGAGCACCACGCTCACCTCGCGCAGGGGCGCGATGAGGGCGACCGGGGCTATCGTGATCGCCTGCAGCACGAGGATGTACGACAGCGGCGACAGGATCCCGAAGGCCAGGATGCGGCGCCATTGGCGACGGCCCAGCTCGCCCACCGCCCGCCACCGTCCGCGTACGGCGAAGCTGTAGAACGGCAGCTGCGCCAGAGTCGTGCCGACCATGAACGCCACCGGCGACAGACTCCATTCACGCACGGCGTGCGCATCCCAGATCGTATAGGTGGCGATCATCACGCCGGTGAGCAGGCCGAACAGCAGTGCGGGATCGAGCCGGCGTCCACCCGCTGCAGAGCCGCGGTCGACGAAGCCGACGGCCACGACGCCGACGATGACCAGTCCCACACCGGCCAGGGCGAGGGCGGAGGGTCGCTCACCGAGCAGCAGCACGGCGACGATCACCGACAGAAAAGGACCGCTGCCCCGCGCGGTGGCGTATACGGTCGACAGGTTGCCCGACTGGTAGCCCCGCTGCAGCACTGACATGTACAGCACATGCAGCACCGCCGACACGGCGACGCCCAGCGCGAAGCCGGCGACGTCATCGGTTCCGAGCCCCCCGGTGAACGGGACGACCCCGATCCAGACGACCGTGCTCGCCAACGCACCCCACCAGAGGAAGGGCGCACCTGCGCGGCTGACGTTGTGGGCGATGATGTTCCACGCGGCGTGCGCGACGGCGGCGCTCAACGCGAGGGCGATGGCGGTGACCGGCATGCGAAGACCCTTCTGCCCGTCGCGGGGCGCGACGAACGGGTCCTCCAGGCTTTTGTCCGTTCAGATGACGCGGGCCGACGGCCGTGCGTGGCGCCGCTCGGACCAGCCGGACTCCGCACTCTGACGAGCAGCGGGGTCCCGGAACCCTAGGCGCTGTCGCCTCCACCCTAGCCCCAGGATGCTCGAGCGCCGGACAGGCCGCGCACGCCGCCCGACTAGCATCGAAGACATGCCCGTGAGTCCCGCCGCCCTCGCCCATGCCACCGATCTCGCCGATTTCGTCGCGGAGTCGCCTTCGAGCTACCACGCGACCGAGCAGGTCGCCCTCCGGCTCGAGGATGCCGGATTCTCACGGCTCGACGAGACCGCCGCGTGGCCAGCGCAGCCCGGGGGGCGTTACGTGGTGGTGCGCGACGGCGCCGTGATCGCGTGGACCGTGCCCTCCGGCGCCACTCCGACCACTCCCGTGCACGTTCTCGGGGCACACACCGACTCTCCCGGATTCAAGCTCAAGCCCAAGCCCACCGTCGGCGCGAAGGGCTGGCTGCAGGCGGCCGTCGAGGTCTACGGCGGCCCGCTGCTGAACTCCTGGCTCGACAGAGAGCTGCGCCTGGCCGGCCGCCTCGCGCTGGCCGATGGACGCGTCGTGCTCGCGGCGACCGGACCCCTGCTGCGCCTGCCGCAGCTGGCGATCCACCTCGACCGCGGTGTGAACGACGGTCTCGCGCTGGACAAGCAGACCGGCACGCAGCCGGTGTGGGGGCTCGGTGAAGCGGAGTCGGCCGATCTGCTGGCCGAGCTGGCGGCGACCGCCGGTGTCGACGCCGCCGACATCCGAGGGTTCGACGCCGTGGTGGCCGATGCGGCACGCGGCGCCGTGTTCGGCAAGGACGATGCGTTCTTCGCATCCGGTCGCCTCGATGATCTGGCGTCGGTGCACGCCGGGGTCGTCGCTCTGATCGAGGCCGCCGGCGCGGCGGCGGACGTCATCCCGGTGCTCGCGGCTTTCGACCACGAGGAGCTCGGATCGGAGTCGCGCTCGGGCGCGGCGGGTCCCTTCCTGGAGGACGTGCTCGCCCGCGTTTATGAGGCGCTCGGGGCCGATGCCTCCGAGCAGCGCCGCGCGATCGCGAGCTCCTGGCACCTGTCGAGCGACGTCGGTCACTCCGTGCACCCCAACCATGCGCACAAGCACGACCCCGTCGTGCAGCCCGTGCTCGGCTCCGGCCCCATCCTGAAGATCAACGCGAACCAGCGCTATGCGACGGATGCCGTCGGTGCCGCCGCCTGGGCGGGATGGTGCGAGCAGGCAGGCGTGTCGTCGCAGGAGTTCGTGTCGAACAACAGCGTGCCCTGCGGATCGACGATCGGCCCGATCACGGCCACCCGCCTCGGCATCCGCACGGTGGACGTCGGCATCCCGATCCTGTCGATGCACTCCGCTCGCGAACTCGCCGGGGTGAGCGATCTGCACGACCTGTCGCGCGCGGTGCGCGCGTTCTTCGCCGGCTGATCACCGCCGACGAGCCTTTCGGCACCGCGGGGCCGGTGTACTCGGCGACCCCGCGGCGCGGCGCGTCAGCAGCAGCCGATCTCGCAGCAGTCGTCCATGTCGCGCCTCCTTTCATCGATGGTCATCGATATCTTTGGTGGCGATCGTGGCGCATATATTGACGACTGTCAATGTTTTGCGCAGAATCGAACCGTGACCATGATCGAGCTGCGCGACCTGCGCTCGTGCTGCGCGCCCCTCACCCGCGCGCCGCTCAGTACCGGCAACGCCGAGTCGCTCGCCGCATCGCTCAAGGCGCTGGCCGATCCCGCTCGGCTGCGCATCCTGTCGATGATCGCGGCACACGCCGACGGGGAGTCCTGCGTGTGCGATCTCACCGGGCCCCTCGACCTCAGCCAGCCGACGGTCTCGCATCACCTGCGGGTGCTCACAGAGGCGGGGTTCCTCGAGCGCGAGAAGCGCGGCACCTGGGCCTATTACCGCATCGTCGACGAGGCCATCGAGTCGGTCGCGCATCTGCTCGGGCGCTGACCCTCGCCTACGCCCTCCACGCAGTGCCAGGATGAGGTCATGACCATCGCAGCTCCCGCAACCCCTGCTCTCATCGAGCGCACGGGTATCGAGATCGTCCCCGAGTCCGACCGGACGGCCAGGCCGCGCGACCTCTTCTGGCCGTGGTTCGCCGCGAACGTGTCGGTGTTCGGCATGAGCTACGGCGCATTCGTGCTGGGCTTCGGCATCTCCTTCTGGCAGGCGACACTCGTGTCGGTCATCGGAATCGTGGTGTCGTTCTTCCTCTGCGGGCTGATCGCCATCGCGGGCAAACGAGGCTCAGCCCCGACCATGGTGCTCTCGAGGGCCGCCTTCGGCGTGCACGGGCAGAAGGTACCCGGCGTCGTGTCGTGGCTGACGTCGATCGGCTGGGAGACCTTCCTCGCGATCATGGCCGTGCTCGCCACGGCGACCGTCATCACCCGACTCGGCGGCGACGGAGACAGCATCGCATTGAAGGTCATCGCCACCGTTATCGTGGCCGCGCTCATCGTGACCGCCTCGGTGCTGGGGTACCACACCATCATGAAGCTGCAGTCGGTGCTCACCTGGATCACCGGCATCGTCACGATCGTCTACGTGATCCTCGCCGCGCCCAGTATCGATCTCGCCGCGGTGATGGCCAAGCCCGACGGTGGGTTCGGGCAGGTCATCGGCGCCCTGGTCATGGTGATGACCGGTTTCGGACTGGGCTGGATCAACATCGCCGCGGACTGGTCGCGCTATCAGAAGCGCACCACCTCGGACGGATCGATCATCTTCTGGAACACCTTCGGCGGCTCGATCGCTCCCGTGCTGCTGGTCGTCTTCGGCCTGCTGCTGGCGGGCTCGGATGACGACCTGTTCACCGCCGTGCAGAACGACCCGATCGGCGCTCTCGCCTCGCTCCTGCCGATCTGGGTGCTCGTCCCGTTCCTGCTCACGGCGGTGCTCGCGCTCGTCTCGGGCGCGGTGCTCGGCATCTACTCGTCGGGGCTCACCCTGATCAGCCTCGGGATCCGCATCCCCCGGCCATCGGCCGCCGCCATCGACGGCGTCATCCTCACGCTCGGCACGATCTGGGTGGTGTTCTTCGCCGCCGACTTCCTCGGCCCGTTCCAGTCCTTCCTGATCACCCTGGGTGTGCCGCTCGCCTCCTGGGCCGGCATCCTCATCGCCGACATCCTGCGCCGGCGCAGGGATTACGACGAGGCGGCGCTGTTCGACCCGGCCGGGCGCTACGGCTCCTGGGACTGGACCTCGATCGTCACGATGCTGGTCGCTTCCGTCATCGGCTGGGGCTTCGTCATCAACTCGTTCGCGGATGCCGCGCCGTGGAACAACTGGCAGGGGTACTTCCTCGGCCTGATCGGGGGCAAGGAAGGCGAGTGGGCTTACGCGAACCTCGGTGTCTTCTTCGCCCTCGTGCTCTCGTTCGTGGTGACCTGGTTCGCGCGGGCGGGTCGGATCCGGCGGCAGGAGCAGGCATGACGGATGCGGTCGGCGACGACACCTGGCTGATCGTCGTCGACCCGCAGAACATCTTCGCCTCGCCCGATTCGGCGTGGGGCTCACCGTTCTTTCCGCAGGCGTTTGCGAACGTCCGCCTGCTCGCCGGACACTTCGACGAGCGCGTACTGGTGACGAGGTGGATGCCGACGGCCGATCGATCGACCTCGTGGGGCGACTACTTCGCCGCCTGGCCGTTCGCCGACAGGCCGGCATCCGACCCCCTGTTCGACCTGATCGACGAGGCACGCGACCTGTCGCCGCATCCCACCCTGGATCTGCCCACGTTCGGCAAGTGGGGCGACGCCATCGAGGCGATCCTGGGTCGTGGTGCGCGCATCGTGCTCACCGGGGTCTCTACAGACTGCTGCGTGCTCTCGACGGCGCTCGCCGCGGCGGATGCCGGCGCGCACGTCACCGTCGTCTCTGACGCCTGCGCGGGCTCGACGGAGGAGAACCATGCGGCAGCCCTGCATGTGATGGGTCTGTACCCGCCGCAGCTGACGCTGGCGACGACGGCGCAGGTTCTGGGTTAGCGGCCTGAGGCGCGGCGCAGCTCAGTCCCACCAGGTGTGCACGGGCTCGCCGCCGTGCATCCGCTCCAGGTAGTCGCCGAGCATGCCGTGCAGTGCGGCGCTGCGCGTCTCACCTGCGGCCTCCCTCGCGGCGACCTGCTCGCGCTGCCACACCGCCCCGTTCCTGCCTGTCACGCATCGCTGCTCGATGATGCCGAGGAAGCGGTCGCGGACGTCGGCATCCACACCGTACGCGTCCAGTCCTTCCGATGCGGCGGGCAGCAACCGGCTCAGGACCAGTTCGCGCGCGTCGATCATGCCTGCCTCCGGCCAGTGCAGCCGCGCCCCGATGCCGTCGCGCGCCCCGGCGTGCAGGTTCTCCTGCGCCGACTCGAAGGCCACATGCGTCCACAGCGGGCGCTCGGCGGTCGCGAGGCTGTGCACGAGTCCGTAGTAGAACGCGGTGTCGGCGAGCACGTCGGTCATGCTCGGCCCGCCCGGCAGCACCCGGTTCTCGAGCCGGATGTGATGCCCGTCCTCGGTCACGTCGTAGATCGGCCTGTTCCACCGGTACACCGTGCCGTTGTGCATCCGCATCTCCGAGAGCGCGGGGCTCCCGCCGCGTTCCAGCACCTCGAACGGGTCCTCGTCGCTGCATTCCGGAAGCAGCGCTGGGAAGTAACGCGAGTTCTCCTCGAAGAGATCGAAGATGGACGAGATCCAGCGCTCGCCGAACCAGACCCGCGGGCGCACGCCCTGGTTCTTGAGCTCCTGCGGACGTGTGTCCGTCGCCTGCTCGAACATCGGGATCCGCGTCTCGTGCCACAGCGCGCGGCCCGCGAAGAACGGAGAGTTGGCGGCGAGGGCCACTTGCACCCCTGCGATCGCCTGCGCCGAGTTCCAGTACGCGGCGAACTCCTCCGGCGGCGTCTGCAGGTGCAGCTGCACAGATGTGCAGGCCGCTTCGGGAAGGATCGTGTCGCAGACGACGTCGAGGTCCTCTGCCCGCCCGGGTTGCAGCGGTCGGCCGTCGAGGCGCAGCTCGATGTCCTCACCACGTGCGGCGAGGATCTGCTGCCCCAGCAGACCGTAGCGCGGGTCGGCGGAAAGCCAGCGCTCGGTGAAGTGGTGCTCGTCGAGGGTCGGCAGCATGCCGATCATCGCCAGTCGAGAGCCTGTTCCGCGTGCGCGATCGTCGGCGGCGCGGAACGCCAGTTGCAGCGCGTTCTCCAGCTTCGACAGATTGTCGCCGCCGAGCGGCCGGGGCGCGACGTTGATCTCGATGTTGAATCGGCCCAGCTCGGTCTGGAAAGCAGGATTGGCGATGGCCTCCAGCACGGCCTCGTTGGACATCGCGGGAGCGCAGTGCTCGTCGACCAGGTTGAGCTCGATCTCGAGCCCGAGCTGCGGCTCCCCCGTCTCGAACCGGCCCTCGTCGAGCATGACCGCCAGCGCGTCCAGGCAGCGCTCGACCCGGCCGCGGAACCTGGTGCGGTCCTGCCTGGTGAAGCTCCTGGCGGTGACGTCATCTCCCATGAGGTGACGCTATCGGTCGAACCCGACAGCGGCTCCAAGTCAGACTGACATTTCAGCATTGTGACGGTCGTCATGATGATGATATCGTCGCGCCATGAGCACCGAAGCCAATGAACGCGCGCTCGAAGACGGCATCGTCACCGATCTCGACGACCGGATGACGTATGGGGCGTACCTCGACCTCGACCGGTTGCTCAGCGCGCAGCATCCGGTCTCGCAGCCGCAGCACCACGACGAGATGCTGTTCATCATCCAGCACCAGACGACGGAGCTGTGGCTCAAGCTCGTGCTGCACGAGCTCGGCACCGCGCGCGATCGGCTCGCCGGCGACGACCTGCGCTCGGCCCTCAAGCACATCGCCAGGGTCAAGCACATCCAGGAGGTGCTCACCCAGCAGTGGTCCGTCCTCGCCACACTCACTCCGACCGAGTACGCACAGTTCCGCGGCGATCTGGGCAACTCCTCCGGCTTCCAGTCCGTGCAGTACCGGTGCGTGGAATTCGCGCTCGGCAACAAGAACGAGCGGATGCTGAGCGTCTTCAAGAACCACCCGGAGAACCTGGCTCAGCTCACTGCCGAATGGGAGCGCCCGACGCTCTACGACGAGTTCCTGCGCTACGTGGCACGCCGCGGGCTCGCCGTGCCACACGACGTCCTCGAGCGCGATGTGCGCCAGCCCTACCGGGAGCACCCGGAGCTGGTCGACGCGATCAGGGAGATCTACGAGAACCCGCACGAGTACTGGGATCTGTACGAGGCATGCGAGGAGCTCGTGGACGTGGAGGACAACTTCCAGTTCTGGCGCTTCCGCCACCTCCGCACGGTCACCCGCACGATCGGCATGAAGGTCGGCACCGGAGGGTCGAGCGGCGTCGGCTTCCTGCAGCGCGCACTGGATCTCACCTTCTTCCCCGAGCTGTACAGCGTGCGCACCGAGATCGGCGCTGGATGAGGGCCGTCACGTTCTTCGACGACGGGATGCTGCACGAGGGGGCCATCGTGCAGCACGACGGTGCCGTGCGCCTGCTCGAGGAGCCTGCTCCGAACGGCGCTCCCCGACTGCAGGGCATCGTCACCGGGCGGTTCAGCGACCATCACGTGCACCTGCAGCTGGTCGACCACACCCTGCTGGCAGGCTCGCGGCTCGGACGGGTGGTCGATCTCGGAGCGGATCTCGGTTGGATCGCCGGGATCGCACCTGGCCCGCGGATCGATTCGGCGGATCCCGGTGCCGCCCGACCGGCAGCATCCATCGGCCCCGTCGCGGTCGAGTACGCCGGCCCCTTCCTCACTGCCGTGGGCGGCTATCCGTCGGATCGCACATGGGCGCCCCCTGGTGCGGTGCGCGAGATCCCGGATGCGGCGAGCGCGGACGTCGCCGTCCACGAGCTCGCCGCGGCGGGAGCATCCGTCGTCAAGGTCGTCGCGCACAGCGTCGCAGGACCGGTGCTGGACGACAAGACCTTCGCCGCGATCGTGCGCGCGGCAAGGGCGCACGATCTTCCCGTGGTCGCGCACGCCGAGGGCGCGGGTCAAGCCCAACGCGCCGTCCGGCTGGGCGCCACCCGACTCGCACACGCCCCGTTCAGCGAGCGGCTCACCGACGACGAGATCGCCGAGCAGGCGGCATCGGTCTCGTGGGTCTCGACGCTGGCGGTCCATGCGGATGCAGCGCGAGCGGTGGCGATCGACAACGTACGACGCTTCCGCGCCGCCGGCGGCACGGTGCTCTACGGCAGCGACATGGGCAATGGCGACACCCCGGTCGATCTGCGCGACAGCGAGATCGCCGCGCTCCGCGACGCCGGTGTCGACGGCATCCCGCTGCTCACCGCACTCGCGCTCGTCTCGCCGCTGGCGCCGGGCGCCGCCCCGCTGGTGCTGCCGGCCGGCGACCCCACCCTCGCACGTCCGCTGACACTCGCCGATCTGGAGGACTGACACATGACCGAATCGCTCGAAGACGAGCACCGCCGCCTCGCTCAGGTGCTCTCGCCCGACCTGCTCGCCGAAGCGCGCCGGCTCGACGAAGCCGATCCGCTCGCGCAGCAGCTCGACGTGTTCGTCGACGCTCCCGGCGTCGCCGCCTATCTGGACGGCAACTCGCTCGGCCGGCCGCTCAAGGACATGCCCGAGACGGCCGCGCGGTTCATCCGCGAGGACTGGGGCACCCGGCTGATCCGGTCGTGGGACGAGCAGTGGATGGAGCTGCCGATGCGACTCGGCGATCGCATCGCCGACGTGGCCCTCGGAGCCGCGGCGGGTCAGACGATCGTCGCCGACTCGACCAGCGTCCTGCTGTACAAGCTGATGCGTGCGGCCATCGCGGCACGACCCGGCCGCGACGAGATCGTCATCGAGGGCGGCAACTTCCCCACCGACCGGTTCATCGCGGCCGGTGTCGCCGAGGAGACGGGTACGACGCTGCGCTGGATCGAGCCGGACGCCGTGACCGGCGTGACCGCAGAAGAGGTCGCAACGGTCGTCTCCGACCGCACCGCGCTCGTAGTGCTCAGCCACGTCGACTACCGCTCGGGTGCGCTCGCCGACATGCCGTCTATCACGCGTGCGGTGAAGGACTCCGGCGCCGTCATGCTGTGGGACCTCTGTCACTCCGTCGGCGTGGTGCCGATGCAGCTGGACGACTGGGGCGTCGACATGGCAGTGGGATGCACGTACAAGTATCTGAACGGCGGCCCCGGTTCACCGGCCTTCGCGTACCTGCGCAGCGAGCATCAGGGCCGATTCTCCCAGCCCATCCACGGCTGGTGGGGAGCGGCGGACATCTTCGCGATGGGACCGGAGTACGCGCCTGTCGCCGGCATCCGCCAGCTCCTGAGCGGCACGCCACCGGTGCTTTCGATGCTGGCGATGCAGGGCATGCTCGACCTCATCGCGGATGCGGGGATGGCGGCCGTGCGCGCGAAGTCGATCTCGCTGACGGACTTCGCCGTGCGCGCGTACGACGAGCTGCTCGCGCCCCTCGGCGTGCGCCTGCAGTCGCCGAGGAACGCCTCGCTGCGCGGCGGTCACGTGACCATCGGCCACGACTCGTTCCAGGAGGTCACGCAGAAGCTCTGGAAGGACGGGGTGATCCCCGACTTCCGCTTCCCCGACGGCATCCGGTTGGGTCTCTCGCCGCTGAGCACCTCGCATGAGGAGACGCTGCGTGGCGTCGTCGCCGTGCGCGACGCCTTGGCATGACCACGACCATGGACCCGTCGGCGGTCGCGGCGGATGCCGTCGTTCTCGACGACATCGACGCCAGGCCCGGCAGCACGACCTCGCTGCTGCGCACCCTCATCGGGCTGTACCTGCGCACGCTCGGAGGCACGATCTCCTCGGCAGCCCTGGTGCGGCTGGCGGCCGATCTGAGCATCCCCACCGCACGCGCTCGTACCGCGATCACCCGGCTCAAGCAGCGCGGGCTGCTGATCGCGGCGCCGAACGCGAGCTACGACCTCAACCCCGCCGCTGTGCCCATGCTCGAGCGCGGCGACCGCCGCATCTTCGAGGTGCGGACCATGCGTGCCGGAGACGACTGGACACTGGTGTCCGCGACCATCCCGGAGACGCGCCGCGATCTGCGCCATCAGCTGCGCAGCCGGCTGCAGTTCCTCGGCGCCGGCGCTGTCGCCCCTGGACTGTGGATCGTGCCTGGGCACCTCGACGGCGAGCTCGAGATGCTCCTCGATGAGATCGGCGCCCGCTCCTTCGCCACGCTGTTCCGCACCGCAGACCCCAGACCGGCCCGCCCGCTGGCTGAGGCCGTCAGCGCGTGGTGGGACCTGACGGCGCTGCGCGCCGAGCACGAACGCTTCCTCACCTCTGTCGCAGCGCTCGACACGTCAGCGCCGTTCGCCGCGTACGTGCGCCTGATCGACAGCTGGCGGGTGCTGCCGTACATCGACCCTGGGCTCCCGGCCGAGCTGCTTCCTGCCGACTGGCCTGGCGCACGGAGCGTGGCGACGTTCGAGGGTCTGTCCCGCGAGCTCTCCGGTCGTGCACTGCAGCACGTGCAGCAGTGCACGACCGGGTGAGGATTACCGTCAGGGGCGCGCCGTCGGTCAGCCGAGCTCGCGCACGAATGCCGTCACGTGTTCCTGCAGCTTCAGCATCCGCATGTCGCGGGCGAGTTCGCGGTCGTACCCGTCGTACGCCAGCGGCGGCAGGCGGCGCACATTCGCGGAGCATCCGAAGTTCTCGCAGATGAGGGTGCCGATCGTGCCCCCGTTGCGCCCGGCCGCGCCCACCTTGCGTGCGGCGAAGAACTGCACGTCGTTGCGCAGCGTGACGTCCTCGCACCAGGCGCACTGTGATCGGCGGACGATGCGCTGCTCGGCGCGCTGCAGCAGGACGCCTGCAGGCTCGTCGTCGACCTCCGCGACGATGTAGGCCCGACGGGGCATCTTGGGGTCGAACCAGCCGAGATAGTCGAGGCGCTGGAAGTCCAGCTCGGCGAAGTCGGCGGGCAGGGTCAGGGACGAGACCTCCTTGCGGGAGGCGTTGCGGAAGGATGCGCGGATGGCGCGCTCGTCGATGGGACGCATGAGAGTGCTTTCTATTCGGGCCGTCGGTGAAGACGGATGAGAGGAGGGCATCCTTCAGATCGGATGCCGGGTGCGACGAACCTCCGGTGACGGGAGTTCCGCCGCCGGATCGCTCTCAGCCTCTGCCGTCGGCGCGCGACGCGCCGACGACCGCCTCTCGCGCCACCAGGGCGCCCTCTGCGAACAGCACACGAGAAGTCTACGTCGGGGACGGTGATGATCGGGTTGCACGGCGAGTCCATGGCGACTCAGCCTGATCGACCCCGCCGTCGCCAGGCGGGAGTAAGGTCAGGCTGTGACGCCGTTCACCTCTCTTCAGCGCCTCGTCGTGACGGTGGCGATCCTCGCCTCATTCGTGACCTTTCTCGACGGCACCGTCGTCACGGTGGCCCTGCCGGCGATCAGCCGCGAACTCGGCGGCGGGATTCTCACCCAGCAGTGGGTCGTCGACGCGTACCTGATCACTCTGAGCGCACTGATCCTGCTCGCCGGCTCGGTATCGGATGCGTACGGACGGGTGACGGTGATGCGCATCGGCCTGATCTCGTTCGGCATCGCCTCGGTCGCCGTCGCGCTGGCGCCCGACCCGCTGGTGCTGATCATCGCGAGGGCGGCGCAGGGTGCGGCCGGCGCACTTCTCGTGCCGAGCTCGCTCGCCCTCATCACCGCGACCATGCGCGGCGAGGTGCAGTCCAGAGCGATCGGGGTGTGGACGGCCTTCACGACCGCGGCGCAGCTGGTCGGCCCGCTCATGGGCGGCATCTTCGTCGACTTCCTCTCGTGGCGATTCGTCTTTCTCATCAACGTGCTGCCGATCGCCGTGAACCTCATCCTTCTGCAGCGTCTGCGGCTGCCGGAGCACCCCCGCGGCATCCGGGTGGACTGGTGGAGCGGTGCACTGTGCGCCCTCGGCCTCGGCGCCCTCGTCTTCGCGCTCATCGAGCAGGAGCGTTTCGGATGGGGATCCCCCGCGATCTGGATCCCGGGGGCCGCGGGTGTCGCGCTCACCGCGCTCTTCCTCGTACGGCAGATGCGATCGGAGGCTCCGCTGATGCCGCTGTCGCTGTTCCGTGTGCGCAATTTCGGATGGGGCAACCTGGCCACGCTGTTCGTCTACGCCGCGCTCTCGCTGAACGGATTCGTGATCGGGGTCTACCTGCAGCAGGGCGCGGGCCTCAGTGCGACGGCGGCGGGACTCGCGAGTCTGCCCATCACGGTGCTGATGATCCTGCTCAGCTCGCGCGCAGGCGCATGGGCGGGCAGGTTGGGCCCGCGGCTGTTCATGACGGCGGGGCCCCTGCTGATGGCGGGCGGCGCGCTGCTCCTTCTCACGGTCGGCAGCGACTTCGACTACTGGTGGCAGGTGCTGCCCTCGGTGATCGTGCTGGGCCTCGGACTGTCGTTGACCGTCGCACCGCTGACTTCCGCGATCCTCGGCGCGATCGATGAGAGCCGCAGCGGCATCGCGTCGGCGGTGAACAATGCGGTCTCGCGCGTCGCGGGGCTGCTCGTCGTCGCGCTGCTGTCGACCATCGTGGGAGGTGCACTCGACCTCGACGGGTTCCACAACGCGGCCTGGGTCACGGCAGCGCTGTTCGCACTGGGCGGGGTGGTGTCGTGGATCGGCATCCGGCGCAATCCCGTCGAGGCGGCCACGGCGGATGCGGACGCGTCAGGTTCGCGCGCCGACTAGGTCAGGCGCTGCAGCTCGACGCACACGGACACGCCCTTCCTCCTGCCCGGCTCGAGCGCGAGCCCGGCACGTTCGAGCGAACGGCGCACGTGCCGCGGCAGCGGCGGGAGCGCCGCGGCCGCCCCCTTCTCGGTACGGGCGATGCCCGCGATCAGGCAGAGGCGCAGCGCAACGGTCTCCACCTCGACCCGAGCCTCCCCGCCGTCGGTGCGCCAGCGAAGCATCCGCACCTCGTTGAGCGACGCGATCATCAGGGCGACGACCGCTCCCCCGATGCTCACGAGCGCGAAGCCGATCGCCCAGCCGCCGGCGAGGGTGAGCAGGTAGGGCAGCAGGTCGAGCCCGGCCCCCGAGAGGTACCAGGGCGCCGCCACTGCGAGCAGCCGGATGCCCCACAGCCAGGCGCTACGCCAGGGCCGCAGCCGCCGCGGCGTCGGCGCGAGGACCTCGGGTGCACGGATGTCGGCATCCACGGCTTGTCTAGAGTCCGCGTCGAACTCGCGATCCGCTGGCGGCATGCCACACGGCGCACGAGGACGCAAGCCGTTCGTGCCCGTCCGTGCGAGGGTCTAACGTCGAACGCACGAGGACGACGACGGAAGGCCGAGAACATGTCGCGCAACGTGAGGGTGTTGCACTGCGCCCCTGAGGACGTGTTCGAGGTGCTCTCCGACGGCTGGCTGTACCCGTCGTGGGTGGTCGGCGCCTCCCGGATGCGAGAGGTCGACGAGACCTGGCCGATGCCAGGGGCGCAGCTGCATCACTCATTCGGAGTGTGGCCGGTGCTCATCAACGACAGGACGGTCGTCGAGGAGATCGCCCCGCCGCGCACCATGGTGATGCGTGCCCGCGGATGGCCCGTCGGAGAGGCACGCGTGACGATCGATGTGAAAGCCAGGGGCGACGAGACGGTGGTGCGTATCCAGGAGGAGGCCATCGCCGGCCCCGCCCGGTTGGTGCCGCGCCCGATCATGGACGCCTTGCTGCTGTGGCGCAACGCCGAGACCCTGCACCGCTTGGCGTACCTCGCCGAGGGTCGGGCCGTGATCCGCTCGTCCAGCACGACGGCTGATCGAGAACTGGCCGACGACGAGGATCGGATCAAGGCGAGCGAGAAGGACGAGCGAAACGGGTCGCGCAGGCAGCCGGAACCGCACGCGGACGGTCAGGAGAGCCGGGAATCGTGAGGGTGCACCGTCGGCGTGGCGACGCAGGTCTGGATGCTGTCGTCGTGGGAGCCGGTCCGAACGGCCTCGCGGCAGCCGTCACGCTCGCTAGAGCCGGGCTTCGCGTGCGAGTGTACGAGCGCGCCGATCAGGCGGGGGGCGGCACGGCGACCCGTGAGCTGACGCTGCCCGGCGTCCGGCACGATGTGTGCTCGGCCGTGCATCCGATGGCGTTCGAGTCGAGGTTCTTCCGCGAGTTCGGCTTGCGCAGACGCGTGGAGTTCGTCACGCCGGAGGTGTCGTTCGCGCAGCCGCTCGACGGTGGCCGCGCCGGCATCGCCTATCGCGATCTCTCGCGCACTCGCGAGGCGCTCGGCGTCGACGGACCGGCGTACGAGCGGTTGATGCGTCCGCTTGCGGACCGGTCGACGAAGGTGGCCGACTTCACGGGATCCACGTTGCTGCGCGTCCCGCCCGATCTGACCACCGCCGTCCTCTTCGGACTCCGCGCCCTCGAGCAGGGCACCGGTGCGTGGAACGTCCGCTTCCGCGAGGATGCCGCACCGGCGATGCTCACCGGCGTCGCCGCTCACACCATCCTGGCGCAGCCGAGCGTGGCCGGCGCGGGTGCCGGACTGGCGCTCACCGCGTACGCCCATGCGCAGGGCTGGCCGATTCCGGTAGGCGGGAGCCAGGCGATCGCGGATGCGATGGTCGACGACCTTCGCGCCAACGGCGGAGAGGTCATCCTCGACCACGAGGTGAGCTCGCTCGACGAGCTGCCTGCCGCGACGGTCACCCTCCTCGACGTGACCCCGAAGGCCCTGATTCGCCTGGCCGGAAGCGCCATGCCCGTGCGCTACCGGCGCGCACTGGAGCGTTTCCGATACGGCGACGGCGTGGCGAAGGTCGATTTCGCGCTGAACGCGCCCGTCCCCTGGCAGCATCCCGAACTGCACCGCGCCGGTACCGTGCATGTCGGCGGAACGCGGGCGGAGGTCGCGGATGCCGAGAACCAGGTGCATCGCGGCCGCCTGCCCGAGCATCCGTACGTCCTCGTGTCGCAGCCGTCGCTGTTCGACGCCACGCGCGCGCCCGACGGGATGCACACCCTCTGGACGTACACCCACGTGCCAGCGGGCAGCACCGCTGATCGTCAGGAAGCCGTGGTGCGTCAGATCGAACGTTTCGCTCCCGGCTTCCGCGACACGATCGTCGCCAGCAGCTCGCGCACCGCGCGAGAGGTGGAGCAGCACAATCCGAATTATCCAGGCGGTGACATCGCGGCAGGAGCGCCGGACCTGTGGCAGCTCTTCAACCGCCCCGTCCTGAGCCCTGATCCCTGGCGGACGCCGATCCCGGGTGTCTATCTCGCCTCCGCCTCCGCAGCGCCGGGGCCGGGCGTCACGGGAATGCCGGGCTGGCTCGCCGCGCTCAGCGCGTTGCGGCACGATTTCGGAACACGGACCCTGCCCGACCTCTCCCCACGTCCCTGATGTCGCCATCCGCCTGCGCTGTCAAGGGGGACGCCGGGAGGCATCGTCCCGCATAGCCTCACCCGCATGGACTCCGACCTGGCCTCAACCCGAGCATGAAGTCGAAGCGCATGCCCGTCGTCGTCATCACCGGCGCGTCGAGCGGGATCGGCCGGGAGACGTCGCGGAGATACGCCCGCGAGGGCGCGCGGCTCGTACTCGCCTCGCGCAGCCGGGCAGCCCTCGAGACCGTCGCGCAGGAGTGCCGCGAACTGGGCGGGCAGGTGCTGGTCGTGCCGACCGACGTATCGGATGAAGGAGCCGTGCGCGCGCTCGCCGCAGCGGCCGTGTCGAGATTCGGCCGTATAGACGTGTGGGTGAACAACGCCGGGGTGTTCGCGTACGGCGCCTTCGCAGATCTGCCTTCGGACATCTTCCGGCAGGTGGTCGAGACGAACCTCATGGGTCAGGTGCACGGCGCCCGTGCGGTGCTGCCGTACTTCCGGGCGCAGCACGGCGGAACGCTCATCCTGGTCGGCTCGCTGTACTCGCGCGTCGGCTCACCGGCGATCACGCCGTATGCGACGAGCAAGTTCGGTCTGCTCGGATTCGCCGAATCGCTGCGTCCCGAGCTGCGACGCACCGGCATCCGCCTGCGCCTGATCGTCCCCGGCTCCGTGGACACCCCGGTCTACCAGCACGCGGCGAACGTGACCGGCCGCCTCGTGCGCCCGCTGTCCCCGACGACGTCACCGGCGCGAGTGGCACGCGCAATCGTGCGAGCACCGCGGCGTCGCCGCTTCGCGACCTATATCGGTCGCGCGCAGACCGCGATCCTTCCCGTGCACGATCACGCCCCTCGTGTATTCGACGCCCTGGCGTCGTGGCTGATGGATCACGTAGAGCTGCACGGACGGAATGCTGAGCGCTCGGCTGGCACCGTGTTCGCGGCGCCAGAGGAGGCGAGTCCCGTAACGGGCGGCTGGCGCAGAACACGACTGCGCGTGCTCGTGGGGGTGATCCTGACGGTCACGGTGCTGACAGCGGTGCGGACGACGAGTCGAGCCGTCGACGTTCAGCCGTGAACGGGCTGCTCGTGCAGCGCCGAGCTGAGATGCACTCCGTTGATCTCGAGATAGAGCTGACGCTCGGTGACCGAGACGGTGAGGGTGTTGCGGCGCTCGAGTGCGCCGGCGGCGCCATCGATGAACCCGGGGTCGAAGCTTCGCAAGGGGATCCGATCGGCCTCGTGAATGGTCTTGCCCGCCCACTGCAGGGCGACCTTCGCGGGATCGCGGTGCGTGTAGACGACGGTGCGATCGGCGAGCTTGCTGCCGAAATGCAGCCGTGAGGCGTCCGGAGCGCCGACCTCGATCCAGGCGGTGACGCGACCGGTGAGGTCGCGCACCAGCACTGCGGGCTCATCGACCGAGGAGATGCCGGCGGTGAAGGCGATGCCCTCCTCATGCTCGAGGCAGTACGCGAGCAGTCGCGTGACCATGTAGGCGTCGGTCTCGGAGGATGCCGTGCCACGCGCAGTGACAGCTCCTCGTAGACGCCCCTGTCGACGTCCGCCAGGTTCACATCGAAGGTGTGGATCGTCGCGCCTGCTGCCATGAGTGTCGAGCTTACGGGTTCGCCGTCGCCGGCGATGTCAGTGGTGAGGCGCCGGGGCCGGCTCCTCGACGGCGGCCGGGCGCCGCACGAACAGCGTCAGCGCCACGGCAGCCGAGGCGACGCAGGCACCGAGCAGGAACGCGGCGTGCACACCTTCGCTGATCGCCGTGACGGCATCCGCACCGGCGGCCAGCGCCTCGGCTGATCCGACCGACATCAGCGTGACGAACAACGCAGTGCCTGCCGCGCCCGCCACCTGCTGCAGCGTGCTGGTCATCGCGCTTCCGTGGGAGTAGAGGTGATGAGGCAGCGAGCCGAGCGCCGACGTGAGCAAGGGCGTGAAGACGAAACCGAGCCCGAGGTTGAGCGCGACGTGCACCGCGATGATCCAGCCGACCGAGGTGTGTGCGTCGAAGGTCGCCATCCCCCAGAGTGCTCCGGCGGCGACGACCATACCGGGAAGGACCAGCGGCCGAGGACCGTAACGGTCGAACAGCGATCCGACGATGGGGGCGATGACTCCCATGAGGATGCCACCGGGGAGCAGCATAAGGCCGACCGCGAGCGTGTCGAGCGCGAGCACCTGCTGCAGGTAGATGGGCAGCAGGATCAGCGAACCGAAGAGCGCCGCCATCACGACGACGACCAGGACCACGGCCAGCGAGAACGAGCGGGAGGTGAAGGTGCGCAGGTCGAGCAGGGCGGAGTCCGACTTCTGCAGGCGCAGCTGCCGAACCACGAAGACCGCCAGGGATGCGGCGCCGACGACGAGAGGGATCCACACGGGGACGGGCGCATGGCCCGAAGCGGATTCGCCGATCGAGCTCAGTCCGAAGACCAGCCCGCCGAAGCCGAGGGCCGAGAGCACAACGGAGAGTGCATCGAAACGCGCGTGCCGGGTCTCAGTGATGTTTCGCACCCAGACCGCGCCGAGCGCGAGCGCGATGACCACGATGGGCAGGACAAGCCAGAACATCCAGCGCCAGTCGAGGGCGGAGAGGATCACGCCGGAGACGGTCGGGCCCACCGCGGGCGCCACGGCGATGACGATCGAGATGACACCCATCATGCGCCCGCGGTGCGTAGCGGGGACGACGTTGAGCACGGTGGTGAACAGCAGCGGCATCATGATCGCCGTTCCGGATGCCTGCACCACACGCCCGGCGAGCAGCATCTCGAAGCCCGGCGCGACGGCGGCTATCAGCGTACCGGCGGCGAACAGCGACATGGCGGTGATGAAGAGCGAGCGCAGGGGGAACCTCGCCAGCAGGAAGCCGGTGAGCGGGATGACGATAGCCATCGTCAGCAGGAATCCGGTGGTCAGCCACTGCGCCGTCGCGGCGGTGATGTCGAGGTCGACCATGAGCCGCGGCAGCGCGACGCCCATGATCGTCTCGTTCAGGATGACGACGAAGGCCGAGGCGACGAGCAGCGCGATGACGGAGCCCGTTCGGGCTGGCAGGACGGCATCCGTCGGGACGGGAGCGGTGGCCGGGTTCTTCTCGAGGGTCACGGGGTGCTTTCTGGTCTGTGCGCGAGGCGGCGGACAGGCACACCGGTGGGCCACGAGGTTACGAGTATATATGGCAGACACTGCCAATACGGCAGAGGGTGCGAGAATAGTGGTGTGATCGAAGCACCGAGATCTGCGGCATCCGCGGCGCCAGGATTGCGGGAACGCCGACGGCGTGACACGCGGCGTGAACTCGCCACCGCCGCGCTCGAGTTGTTCGAGCGCAAGGGGCTGCGCCACACCACGACCGAGGAAATCGCCGAGGCCGCCGGCATCTCGACGCGGACCTTCTTCCGCTACGCGGAGACGAAGGAGCACGCGCTCTTCGCGGATGACGACGGCTTCGACATTCTCGTCGAGCGCGTGCGCGACGCACTCGACGAGAACATCGACGTCATCACCGCCATCGAGCGAGCGCATCTGAAGCTGATCGACGACTTCGACCGGGAGTCGGCGGATCGTCAGTCGCACGCCCTGCGCGTGCGACGCCTGGTGATCGCCGAGCCGAGCCTTCTCGCGATCGCTCTGGCCGCGGATGCCGAGCGCGCGCTCGTGCTGCTCGAGATCGTGACGAACGCGGACGCAGCGATCGGCGAACTCCAGGCGCGCACAGTGCTGACCGCGATGGGCACAGCGGTGCGACTGAGCTTCGACGAATGGGTGATCAGAGTGGAGCGCGGCGAGCGCGTGTCGGTGCGGTCACTGCATCAGCAGGTGCTCGAGAGACTGACCGCGTACTTCGGGCGGTGAGCCTCGATCGACAACACCGAAGCCGGGCCACCGGCGAAGGGTCAGTCGAAGACCTGCAGGGGAGCGGTCATGTCACCGCCGGCATCGCCGGTGTTGACTGTGCCTTTCCGCTCGAAGAGGATCGCATGGACTTCAGCTTCGGCCTTCGGGCGGTGCTCCACCCCCTTCGGGACGACGAACGCGTCGAGGGGCCCCAGGATCACGTCACGATCGCGCAGCTGGATTGTCAGCCGACCGCTCACCACGACGAACAACTCGTCGGCTTCGGGGTGCGAATGCCAGACGAACTCACCGAGGAGCTTGACCACCTTCATGTCGTAGTCGTCGATGCTCGCCAGCCTGAACGGCTGCCAAGGGCCCGGGACCTGTGCGAGTGCTTCGGCGATGTTGCGCGCACCTTCAGACATTCAGTCGACCTCCGTTCGTGCCGCCGAGGGGATCCGCGGTTCTTCCTGTGCATCGACCGGCCCTGAGGAATGCCGACGCCCGTTCGGGCTCCGACTTCCGGGTGCACCGTCGAGGCCGAGAAGGCTGAGCGCTTCGAGCGCGTACAGGCGAGCGGCATCCTTCGTCGGAGCCGGTGACAGGCCGAGAAGTCTGCGGCGATGCGGTTCGCCGAGCAACAGCCCGAAGAGGGCTTCGGCGACCTGCGCCGCGTCTTCGGCGATGGAGGTCTTCGTGAGAATGGACGCAAGCAGCTCGACGTATCCTCGCGGGCCGCTGTCATAGAAGTTCGACGCCAACTCCGGGAACTGCTGGCACTCGCTGATCATGAGACGGTGCATGCCCACCGCATCGTCCGCATGCAACACCTGGATGATCCCTGCGGACACGTCTTCGATGGATCTCGCGGGCCGCGCGAGATCCTTTAGCGCACGGAGGCGGAATCGTTCGATCGCCGCCGTGAAGACCTCGGCCTTGTCGCCGAAGTACGTGTAGATCGTCCGCTTGGTGACGCGAGCGGCAGAAGCGATCTCATCGATCGTGACGCGGCCGTATCCGTGCGCTGTGAAGAGCTCTACGGCCGAGTCGAGTATCTGGTCGCGACGTTCCGCCCTCTCCACTTCGGTGGGGCGGCCCCTTTTGCGGGATGTGCGTGCCGGCTTTTCGCTCACGTGGTCCTCTCGCTCGCCCTGCCGGTCGCGACCGGCGCTTGCACCATCCTATAATGACACGTACTCGTATCATTACATCACTCGACCATCACCGAGCGATGGACACCAGAGCCCGGGTAAGGGCGTGACAGGAGGAGCCCGATGGCCGGCCGCAAGTCGACGACATCACGGAAGCCGATCGCCACCGCGCCGCGGAAGGAGGAAACCGCTGATCGCGACGGGCTACTGGCCTTCTACCGGCAGATGGTGCTCATCCGGCGGTTCGAGGAGCGCGCGGCCCGGTCGTACACCCAAGCGGAGATCGGTGGATACTGCCATCTGAACCTGGGCGAGGAAGCGACCGTCGTCGGCGTGACCTCCGCCATGCGGCCGAGCGACTACCTGTTCGCGAACTACCGGGAACACGGATATGCGCTGGGTCGCGGAATCGCGCCTGGACGGATCATGGCCGAGCTCTACGGGCGCAGCGGCGGCGTATCCAGAGGATGGGGCGGTTCGATGCACCTCTTCGACATGGAATCGCGACTTCTCGGCGGTTACGGCATCGTCGGCGGTCAGCTGCCCCTGGCCACCGGAGCAGCCTTCGCCGTCGACTACCGTCAGGGCACCGAAGCGGTCGTCTGCGTCATGGGCGACGGCACGACAAATATCGGCGCGTTCCACGAGTCGCTGAACATCGCCGCGCTCTGGAACCTGCCCATCGTCTACGTCATCGTCAACAACGGACTCGGAATGGGAACCACGGTCGAGAAGGCATCCGGAGAGCCCGAGCTCTACAAGCGCGCCGCGTCGTATCGGATGTCGTCGGCGCGAGTGGACGGTAACGATCCTGTCGCGGTCCACGACGCGACTTCGGCCGCACTGTCCATGGCGCGTGAGGGAAGGCCTTTCCTCCTCGAAACCGTCAGCGCACGCCTGAAGGGCCACTCGGTCGTGGATCCGGCGAAGTACCGGACGAAGGCTGAGGCGGAGACGTTGAAGGCCGGTGATCCGATCGCCGCATTCGCTGTGCGCCTCGCAGAAAAAGGAATCCTCACCGATGAGGCGATCACCGAGATCGATGCAGCAGCCGCCCAGGACGTCGCCGATGCCGTCGCATTCGCCGAGGGAAGTCCGCATCCCGCGACCGACACGCTGTTCGACTACACGTACGCCACGCCGGTACCCAACGACTCGCGGCGGCTGCCAGGGCAAGCGCTGTTCGAACCGGCACCCTTCGCCACGATCGGAGCATCCGAATGACCCTCATGACCTACCGGCAGGCCCTGCACGACACGCTGCGCTCGGAGATGTTGCGCGATGAGAACGTCGTCCTCCTGGGTGAGGAGATCGGCGTCTTCGAAGGCTCTTACAAGATCACGGCGGGCATGCTCGCCGAGTTCGGCGAGAGGCGGGTGCGCGACACGCCCATCGCGGAGGAAGGATTCACGGGCGCGGCGATCGGGGCCGCGATGCTGGGGCTGCGCCCCGTCGTCGAGATCATGACCATCAACTTCTCACTCCTCGCCCTCGATCAGATCGTCAACCACGCGGCGAAGATCTACGGCATGTTCGGAGGGCAGGCCAAGGTTCCGCTCGTCATCCGCACGCCGGGCGGCGGAGGCCAGCAGCTCGGTGCGACTCACTCGCAGAACATCGAGCTCTACTACGCCTTCGTCCCAGGGATGAAAGTGGTGGCGCCGTCCAGCCCGGCAGACGCGAAAGCCCTCCTCCTCGCGGCGATCCGCGACGACGACCCCGTGCTCTTCCTCGAGAACCTCGCTCTCTACAACAGCAAGGGCGACGTCCCCGATGAGGACGTGCCCGCGGAGATTGGTCGCGCGGCCGTCACCCGAAAGGGAACGGACATCACCGTCGTCGCATACTCGCGCATGGCCGCGGTGGCTCTGGAGGTCGCAGAGCGTCTCGCCGAGTCCGATGGGATCGACGTCGAGGTCGTCGATCTGCGAAGCCTGCGTCCTCTCGATCGCGAGACAGTCATCGCCTCGGTGAGGAAGACCCACTGTGCGGTCGTCCTCGAAGACGACTGGCTCACCTACGGCATCGGTGCCGAGATCGCCGCCACGATCTCGGATGGCGCGTTCGACTGGCTCGACGCCCCCGTGCGTCGCGTCGCCATGGCCGAAGTGCCCCTCCCCTATTCCAAGCCGCTGGAGACGGCGGCCCTCCCCTCCGCGGCCGACGCGGAGACCGCGATCCGGCAGACGCTCCTTGCCGTCTCGCGCCGCGCCTGAAGGACGACTGATGATCGACATTCACATGCCCCGCCTCTCCGACACCATGGAAGAGGGCGCCATCGCCGCGTGGCACAAACGACCTGGCGACACAGTCGCCGTGGGCGACGTCCTGGTCGAAATCGAGACCGACAAGGCCGTGATGGACTACGAGGCCTACGACTCCGGAATCCTGCGAGAGATCCTCGTCCCGGCCGGGGAGGAGGCGGCCATCGGTACCGTCATCGCCCGGCTGGACGACGGCGCGGAGGCGGCGGCGACGGAGACCCCGCGCCTCACCGCCGCCGATGCCGGCGGTGAGGATCGGGGTAGCGAACCGGCGACCGGTCAGGGCGTCGCGAACGTTCGCGCCACGTCGGTTGATCGCGTGGCGCAGGCCGATGCCCGGGCTTCGGCGGCGATCTCGAGCGCTCGCCCAACGGGACGGGTACTCGCCACCCCTCTCGTGCGTCGGCTCGCCCGCGAGCACTCCGTCGACCTCGACGCGGTCAAGGGATCAGGTCCCGGAGGCCGAATCGTGCGTGCCGACATCGAGGACGCGCTGGCGCACCACGGCACGAACGCAGAGTCGGAGGCGACGGTGTCAACGGCGCCCGAGGTGCCGGTGGCGAGGGACGCATCCGATCCTCGGGGCTCCGAAGCAGTGCCGTTCGACAAGGTCCGTCAGGTCATCAGCCGTCGCCTGGCCGAGAGCAGCAGCACGACGCCTCACTTCTCCGTGACTGCTGTGGCCGATGTCGAGGATCTGCTCGCCCTCCGAGCGGAACTCAACCTTCAGCTCGAGGAGTCTCGCACCAGGATCAGCGTGAACGACCTCGTGGTCCGCGCCTGTGCGATCGCCCTCCGGCTGCACCCGGATGTCAACGCCTCGTACTCGGCAGAGGATCGAGGAAGCACGCTGCTTCACGGACGCGTGAACATCGGCATCGCAGTTGCATCGGAAGCCGGCCTGGTCGTGCCGGTCATCCCGGATGCCGATGAGAAGACCGTCTCCCACATCGCTGCGGAGTCCAAGCATCTGGTGAGGCTCGCGCAGGCGCAGGGTCTCAACGCGACTCACCTGACGGGTGGCACGTTCACGATCAGCAATCTCGGAATGTACGGCGTCGAACAGTTCACGGCGATCATCAATCCCCCCGAGGGTGCGATCCTCGCCGTGGGTAGCGCGCTGCCCGAAGCCGTCGTCCGCGACGGCGAGATCGCAGCCAGACACACGATGCGTCTCACCCTGTCCGCCGACCACCGCATCATCGACGGCGCACTCGCAGCACGGTTCCTCGACTCGCTCACCACCCTGATCGAGCATCCGATGCGCCTCCTCGCGTGAACGGGCGTCCGCCCGGTGTGCTGACGACTGGATCGCCAGCACACCGGTCGAGGTCTCGCCGGCCGACGTTTACGACTCGTCGGTCTCAGGACGATTCGATCCGCTGCCCTTCGTCCACCAGATACGAGCCCGCGTCCATGCGGCCCACATACGCAGCGCGCAGTGTCAGCGCCACGGTCCCGTTTCCGAGAATCCGTGACTCCGCCGAGTCCACGGTGTAGCCCGCAGGCACGGCATCCACCGGGAAGAGACGCTTCCCGGAGCCGACGACGACCGGGAACTGCAGGATCCGGACGATGTCCACCAGCCCCGCATCGTGCAGCGCGCGAGCCAGCCGCCAGCTGCCGTGTACCTGGAGCTCGCCATCACCGGGCGTCTGCTCCTTCAGCCGTCGGATGTTCTCGACGAGATCGCCGCGCAGAACGGTCGTCGGCCCCCAGGCGGCATCCTCGTCGGAGAGCGTGTCGCTGACGACGTACTTCGGCCAGGTGTTCAACGCGGTGGCGACGATGTCATCAGGATCGGTGACCCGAGACCAGTAGGCGCGCATCATCTGGAAGGTGTTCCGTCCCACCAGAATCGCGCTGGCTTTGCGGAACCAGCCGTTGACCACGGCGTCGGATTCGTCCGTGACGAGTGGAACGATCCACCCTCCGCGGTCGAACCCACCGCTCTCATCTTCGTCGGGAGCTCCCGGTCCCTGCATGACGCTGTCGAGACTGACGAACGTGTTGACACTGAGAAGCATCATCCCTCCTTCGTTTCCTGATCCATCGCGGGCTGCCCGTGACGGGCGGCGTTCGCGACGATCGCGTCTCTGAGCCACTCGGCGGCGCCGGGACGCGTGTTCTCTTCGATCCCTGCGCGGAATCGCGGATCATCGACATAGAGGGCGCTCTTGAGCACCTGGAAAGCGTGGTCCATCGGATAGAACCACCGGTCGATGTGGGCGCGCTGCGCCTCGGCGACAGCCATCGCCTCTTCGCTCGCCGGTGAGCATCGCGCATCCATGAGCTCGGCGATGCGGATCTCGATCTGCGCGTTGGCGGCGTTGATCAGTTCCCATTCCTTTCTGCCGTATTGGGATACGCGACGAGCCGACTCCTCGTAGGCCGCACTGTCACCCCAGCGGGCTTGGACCTCATCGAGAAGCTCTTCCTCGTGATCGGCGAACTCACCCCAGAGTTCTCTCTTCTCTGCGCCTGACAATGGCGACTGCATCCTTCGTGTGGTCATGACGACGACGGTAAACCTTTACGCAACGTCAAGCTCAACAGTGGATTTCCGAGAGGTGGTGAGGGGCAGGTCGATGGATGCCCGCGGGCTCAATCGTCGCCCGGCGCGCCAGGCAGCACTTCGGTCAGCAGGTCGTCGAGCGTCACGACGCCTATGAGTCGCCCTTCCTCGACCACCGTGGCCAGCTGCTCTCGACCGCGGCGCATCCTTGCCAGCGCTTCGTATGCGGGCACGTCCGGTGCGAGCACGAGCGGTGCGCGGGCGACTGTCGCCGCGGGCACCCCTCCGTCCAGGCCGAGAGTGTCGCGCACGTGGGCGACGCGGGCTCCCGGGCCGGTTCCTACGAGGATGCGCAGATGGCCGGACGCCGCAGCCGCCGCCTGCAGATCTGCGACTGTCGCAGATTCCGGGACCGCGACGGGGTCGTGCTCTATTCGCGCGACGTCCGCGATGGTGAGAGTGCCCAGGGAGAGCACACGGGCAATCGGCGTGGAGTACTGCTCCTCGAGGGTTCCCGCCGCCTGCGAGTGCGCCACGAGCGCACGGATCGTCTCGACGTCCTGACCGCCGACCGCCGCCTTCTCCACGGGCTCGACTCCTGACGCCTTCACCAGACGGTTGGCAATCTGGTTGATCCATGTCAGGAACGGCCGCAATGGCCAGGCGAGCGCGCGTGCCGCGATCGCGGTGGCCTTCGCCGCTGTCTCAGGGTGCGCGATAGCCCATGACTTCGGCGCCATCTCGCCGATCACCAGGTGCAGGAACGTCACAAAGATCAAAGCCAGCACGAATGCGGTCACGTCGGAGAGAACGTCCGGCATTCCCCAGGTCGCGAACAGTGGCGACAGCGCGTAGTCGATAGCCGGCTTCGTGATCGCGCCCAGGAGAAACGTGCATGCCGTGATCCCGAGCTGCGCGAACGCAAGCATGATGGTGAGCTCGTTGACACCGCGAAGCGCCGCGCGCACAGACGCGCTCCGCTCCGCCTGCTTCTCAAGTCGGTGCGTTCGCGCCGCGAGAAGCGCGAACTCGACGATGACGAAGAACGCGCTGGCGACGATGAGCACTCCGGTGATGATCGTCACCATCCACCAGCTCATCGATTCACCTCCTCGTCGTCGGCGAGCGGTCCTTCCGCGCTGTCGTCATGGTTCCCCGAGGGCTGCACGTCGTGCAGCCGGAGCTCGAGCCGCGACGGTACGTGCCGCCCGACTTCTGTGACCTCGATGTCCAGCCAGCGCTGTCTGCTGTTGCCCTGGACGGCCTCGCGCGGACGTTCGGGAAGATGAACGCGAACCACCGTGCCAACGGGCGCGAGGTCGCCGTGCACCCCGATGACCAGGCCTGCGACGGTCTGAGAGTCATGCGGGATGTCGTGCCCGATCAATCGCTCGACCTCGTCGAGCGGTACCTCTCCGGGCAGCGACCAGCGGTCGCCACCGAGGGGCACGACCTCATTCACATGCAGGTCGTACTCGTCCTCGATCTCTCCGATGACTTCCTCGGTCAGATCCTCGGTCGTCAGGATGCCGTCGAAATTGCCGTACTCGTCGACGACGCAGGCGAGCTGGTTGCCTGATGCGCGCATTCGTCGGAGCGCGACGGGAAGCAGCATGGACGTGGGGACGATGACGGCATCACGCATGACCGACAATACGGGCGCATCCAGCGAATGGGGCTCACGCAGCAGGTCCACGAGTTCGACCACTCCCAGCGGTTCGTCCTCGTCGCCGACAACGGGGTAACGCGTGTGGCCGGACGCCATCATGGTTCGCACCTGTGCGATCGGGGTGTCCGCCGTGACCGATTCGACCCGCGAGCGCGGCACCATCGCGTGCTCCACATCTCGCCGCGGAAAGTCCAGGATCCGATCGATGATCAAGGAGAGGTCGTCTGGAAGGTCGCCGGTCGCGCGTGAGTCCTCGATGATCGCCTCCAGGTCGCGTGGAGTCGCGCTTTCATCGACATCTTCCAGGGGCTCGATGCGCAGCAGGCGCAGGAGGGAATTGGCTGCGATGTCGAACACGGTGATGAGCCACCCGAAGAGAAGCAGATAGATGCGGGTCGGCACGGCCAGCGCTCGCGCCAACGGCTCGGGGCTCGCGATGGCCAGATTCTTCGGGTAGAGCTCGCCGAAGATCATGGTGACGACCGTCGCGAGCAGCAGAGCGCCGGTCGTGCCGATCAGCACTGAGACGGCCGGTTCGACACCGACTCCGCCCAGCAGTGTTCCGATCGACTCGCCGATGAGCGGCTCCGCCACGTAGCCGATGAGCAGCCCGGTCACGGTGATGCCGAGCTGCGCACCTGACAACATGAACGATGTTCGCCTGGTTATCGCGAGGACACGCTGGGCTTGCGCGTCTCCCTCCGCCGCACGGGCGGCCATCCGCGACCGGTCGACAGACATGTATGCGAACTCCTGCGCAACGAAGAAGCCGCAGGCGGCGATGATCGCCAGAGTCAGCAGGATGCCGAGCAATAACGTCAGCGTTGCTTCGAGCATCAGATCTCACCCCCTCTCAGAACGAGGGGGTACGAAGATCGACCCTCCTGATCGGTGGAGGTGCGTTGGTGGCTCACGGGGTACTCCTCGTGGGTCAGATGTAGTTTGAGGCTCACAATAGCGGTCGCGTCCTAGGCGAGAGATGTGTGGCGCCTCCGGCTCAGGGCCGGCGTGCTTCGATGAGGTGCCTCGTGGAGTGCGCCACGAACGAACCGTCACGTTGGATCAGGTCGCGGAGGTCACGCCGCCGCCGGTCTGGATGTCCAAGGAGGATGATGCCGCGCTCAGCCGCTCCGCGAGCCGATCGGCGTATCGCCACGGCGGGCGCTTCACTGCGGCCCGGCCGTCCAGCCAGGAGAAGTCCCAGCCGGAGACGTCGGCAGACGCCCCCTCATCGATCAAGGTCTCGAACGACGTGCTCCTCCGTCGATTCCGGCACCGACGCGCCAACGGATGCTTCGAGCAGACCAGCCCGGCGCGACGCGGATCGCTCGGCCACCGAGTGGACGCCAACGCGCCTACTGCCCCACCGTCCGAGGATGCTGCAGCACCTCGCGAAGCCTGGCGGCGAAGGCCTCGGGCTGGCCTGCGTAGCCGAACTCCCCGCCCATGAACCCGCCGTGGTGGCTCGGGAACACAGTCGGCTCCTGCCCGAGCTGCTCTGCCAGCGCGATGGCGGCTCGACCGGTGTAGACCTTCAGCGACTCCTCACCGACCGCGATCACGATCCGCGTCGACGCGGCCTTCAACGCCTCCAGGTCGGGCCGGTAGAGGGGCACGGCCCACGACGCGTCGGAGAGCAGCGGATCCGATCGGTCGCCGTCGTCCTCGGTCGGCATCCCGAACGCCGCCGGGTCCGGCGCCGGCTGGGCGAGGAACTCGTCGGTGACCTCGCCCTCCCACGCGGTCATCGCGATGAAAGCTGCCATGCCGGCGCCCCAGCCCTTCTCGCGGTATACCCGGGTGTAGGCCTCCCTCGCCCGCTGGACGGCATCCGCGTCGGGCAGCACAGCGTCGATCGGAGGCTCGTGCGCGACGAGGGTCGCCACATCCGTGGGGTACGCGGTGACCAGGGCGAGCGCGGTCACCGCGCCTCCACTGCTGGCGAACATGTCCACCGGGCCTGCGCCGAGCGCTTCGATGAGTGCATGCACGTCCTCGGCCTGAGTCTCGGGCTCGTTCGTGACGCGCCCGTCTTTGCGCGTGCTCCGACCAAGACCGCGCGGGTCGTACGTCACGACGGTACGGTCCTCGAACAGCCTCACCTGCGCCTGGAATCCGCTCGCGTCCATCGGCTGACCGATCATCATCAGCGGTGGGCGCCCGTCCGCGGTCGCAACGGGCCGTGCACGTCATAGACCAGATCGACTTCGGGCAGAGCCAGCGTGTACTGCACCATGGTTGTCTCCCTCGCGGATCGAGTCCCTCGGATGCTATGACGCGCGGCGCCGGTCGCGCTAGGCCGATGGGACCGGTTCGGTCGGTCGGTCTCGGCATCCACGCCCATCCGGACACGTGGTCCACCTCATTCGACGACCCATCGAGGCTGATCGCTTCCCCACACATGAACTGGTGACGGGTACTCGCTCGGCGCTCCCGGGAACGCGAGCGCCGGCGGTGCGCAGGTGACGGCGGTCGGCCCGTTCCCAGTCACCGGCCGGATCGAGACCTGCGTAGTGAGCAGCTCCGGCGTTTCCCTTGCTTCCGGCGCGCCGTGCGAACGGCCGGCCGCGAGGAGCTCATCGGCGATTCTCGCGAGGCTGATGTTGATCGCATAGGAGCCACCGCTGGTCCGTTGCGCCCGGAGCGCGGTCACTATGGCCGCGGACAAGAAGTGACCTGCCGAATGGTCCAGGGCTTGCACGGGCAGCGCACCGGGCGTCGCGCCGTCGTCGGGGCTTTCGATCATGGCGATGCCCGTGGCGGCCTGAGCGAGGCTGTCGAATCCGCGTCGATCTCCCCACGGACCTTGTACGCCCCACGCTGAGAGCTGGGCTACGACGATCCCCGGGTACTCCTCGTGCAGAGTCTGGGCATCGAGTCCGAACTGCGAGAGCGCGTTAGGACGGTAGCCGTGAACGAGAACATCAGCGTCGTCGAGCAGGGCATGCAGTCGCTCGAGGTCGGCGGCGTCGGCGAGGTCGAGCAGGGCGGATCGCTTCTCCTGGCCGGTGTCGAGATGCTGCCATGCTGCCTCCGGAAGCCAGGGAGAATCGATGCGCAGCACATCGGCACCCGCGATGGCGAGGTCCCTCGTGGCGACGGGACCGGCGATCACCCGAGTCAGGTCGAGGACACGAATCCCGGACAGAGGCCGGTCACCGCGACCCGACCACGCACGGGGACCGGCTCCTGATACGGACTCCAATCGCACGACGGGGCTCTCACGGAGCGCCGCGTGCTGCGGGTGCGCCTCCCACTCGGAGGAGCTCCGGACCGCTACGGCGAGCGCTCCCGCCTCGGCCGACCGTCTCTCGAGTTCGAATCGAGACCAGCCGAGCATCGCACGCTCCACGGAGGATCGGTCGGCGGTCGCCGGAACACCGAGCAGCCGCGCGAGCCGCTCGGCGTGATGGGGATAGTTGCCGTGCGTCCGCACCCAACCGTCGGCGACCTTCCAGAACCCGGAGAGCGGCGCCCAGATCGATGGCGCGACGCCATCGACTCGGAGCACCTTCTCGCTGCCGAAGGATGCCTGCACCTTCGCGGCGTCGGAAGCGACACGTTGATCATGTGGTCGGATGCCGCTACGGTCCGCTCCGACGAGCGCGACCGCCAGGGAGGCGAGGGCCACACTGTCGTACGCGAGTTTCCCGACTCCGAGGTTCGACCTCCAGTCCGGCAAGGCTTGAACAGGACTGAGGGCCGCCAGTTCATCGGCGTCGATGCCGATGCTCTGCGCGACGTTCGCACCGAATTGATGGAGCGCTGAGGATCGGCTGGTCGCCGAGCCGCTTTGACCGCGCGTGGATGAATCAGTCATGATGCCCCGCCTTCATCCAGGTCATGCGGCCAAGCCCTCGCTTCGGTCGCCGCTCGCGTGCGATGTCGGAGGGCTGCGATCACCGCCGCCATGTCATCTCCCGAGCGACCGAGAGATTCCGCCTCAGCGTACAGCGCAGTGCACACTTCCATCAGCGGGGTCGCATTGCCGGTCTTCTGCGCGTGATCTTGAACCAGGCGGCTGTTCTTGAGGACATCGGGAATCGCTGCGTGAGGCGTCCAGTCCTCGGCCGTGATCTTGGCGCTCTTCGCACGAGAAACCGCCGATGCCATCGGACCGACATCGAGGATCGAACGCAGCAAGTCCCGATCGAGGTCGTTGGTCTCCGCGAAGTGGAACGCCTCGGCGAGACCGGTGACGAGGGTGATGAGAAAGGTGTTCACCGCGAGCTTCATTGTGAGACCCGACGGTACGGTGCCGCACCGGAACGCCGTCGTGCACATCGTGCGGATCAGTGGTTCGACGTCGTCGAGTGCGCTGTCGTCTCCGGCGAGCATCGAGATCAGAGTGCCGTCTATCGCGGGTTGCCGCGATCCGGAGACCGGTGCTTCGACGTAGGCCCCGCCGGCTTCTCTCACTCTGCCCGCTAGCGCTTCCGAGAAGGACGGGGCGACCGTGCTCATGAGGACGACGGTTCGTCCCCTGATGGAATCGGGATCGACAGCCATCAGCACGGCGTCGATGGCGTTCTCGTCCGAGAGCATGATGAACACGACAGCGGCGTCGTCGAACACCGCTTGGGCCGAGGGGGCGACGATCGCGCCCGCGCTGCGGAACGGCTCGCAAGCCGTGGCGGTGCGATTCCATACGACGAGCTGCGCCTGCTTCTGCAGGTTCGCGGCCATCGCCGACCCCATGAGACCCAAGCCGATGAACCCGACCCGTGCGGTGGGCGTCTGCGGCGTGGAGCTCAGCCAGGGATGCGCGTTCATCAGGGTTCCTCGACTAGGGATGACCAATGAAGCGATCCAATCTGATGGTGACGCACGACGGACAGTGCCACCTGAATAATGTGGACTTATGGCCGCTGGAGCTGGCACCCGCATCTCCGCCCGTCAACTGATCGGGTTGATAGGCGAGCTCGATCCGGGCAAACCCGTCTACGACGCGTTGGCCGAACGCGTACGTCTCCTCGTCACGGATGGTCGCATACCAGCGGGAACCCGCCTTCCCTCGGAGCGGGAGTTCGCCGTTCAGACGGGCAGAAGCCGCACGACCATCGTCGCCGCGTATCAGTCGCTACGAGATGCGGGTTATCTCGTAAGCCGACGAGGCTCGGGGAGCCGTGTCACACTCCCCGGATCGGATCGGCGCAACGCCGCGGCAGGATCGCGGACGATCGATTTCGCGCGGGCAGTGCCGCCGCCCGTGGAGGGACTGCGCGACATCGTCGTCCGCGCCGGCCACCGAATGGCCGAAGCGCTGGATGGGCCAGGGTTCGACCTACTCGGAAACGTCACGCTGCGCGGCTCCATCGCCCAGCGGTACACAGAACGCGGTCTTCCGACGACCCCTGATCAGATCATGGTGACGATGGGCGGCCAGCATGCCATCTCCCTGATCGCGCACACGTTTCTCGCGCGCGCCGACGTCGCTCTGATAGAAGCGCCCACCTACCCGCACGCCTACGACGCGCTCCGGCGCGCGGGCGCCCGCCTCGTCACAACGCCTGTGACCACCGCGGGATGGGACCTCGAACATCTGCGGGATACCCTCGCAGCCGCAAGGCCGGCACTGGCGTATCTCGTCCCGGACTTTCACAATCCGACCGGAGCATCCATGCCGCCCGAGGTCAGGGTCGAGGTCGCCAGAGCAGCCCGTGCGCTCGGCACGACCCTCGTCATAGATGAGACGACGGCCGACCTGAACATCGACCGCGCCTGGGACGACGGCCCGTTCGCCCGCCACGCGAAACGCCGATCCCCGTCGGACGGATCGGGCATCATCACGGTGGGATCGTTGAGCAAGTCGATCTGGGGCGGCCTGCGACTGGGATGGATACGCGCTGACACGGCAGTCATCCGTCGTCTCGCGAACGCACGGCCCGCCGGCGATCTCGGCACCCCGCAGATGGAACAGATCTTGGGCGAACAGATCCTCGCTGCGATGCCGCAACTCCTTGGCCGCCGCCAAGAGCTGCTCATCGAACATCGGACCGTGCTGACGAGGTTGCTGCAGGAGCATCTGCCGCAGTGGATCGTGCCGCATCCCGAAGGCGGGCTGTCGCTCTGGGTTCAACTGGACAAGCCTGCAAGCTCGGCGCTGACGAGTCTCAGCGAGGCGCACGGGCTCTCACTGGTCGCCGGGCCGAAGTTCTCCGTCGACGGTGCCTTCGAACGCCACATCAGACTTCCGTTCACCTCGCCGATCGCCGATCTGGAGGACGGCGTTCTGCTGCTCGCTCAGGCCTGGAAGCAGTTCAGCGTCCGCGACGTGGCGGGACCCGAGGCGCCACGCCTTCCATCGATGGTCTGACACCGCACGGGTCCACTTTGTTCAAGTGGACATGTGGTGCACGCGTGTGAGGTGGTGGACTCCCCTGAGGAGGAACCCGCGCATGGAACAACTCGTCAACCCGCCACAACAGGCCGATCGCATCGCGTACACGGAAGTGCTGAGGGTGCCGACGATGAGCGTCGGCACCTACCATTTGCCTGCTGGAGCGACAGACCCGCAGAGCCCGCACACCGAAGACGAGGTCTACGTCATCCTCAGAGGGCAAGGCATACTGCGCGCCGAGAGCGGAGACGCTCTCGCCGTGCCAGGAGCTGCCCTCTTCGTACCCGCAGGCGAACACCATTCCTTCGTGGAGATCGTCGAGCCGCTGCTCATGTACGTCGTGTTCTCGCCCGGCGAGGGAACCAACGCGACAGCAGATCTATGAGCAGGACGGTCGCTATCGTCACCGGCGGAAGCCGGGGAATCGGCGCAGACATCGTCCGCCGTCTGGCACGCATCGGCCATCACGTGCTCCTGGTCTACGGGCACAACGAAACCGACGCCGCTGCGACGGTTCGGCGGTGCGCAACGCAGACCACGAAGGTCATCTCCCTCAAGTGCGACATCTCCGGGCTGGACGCGCCGCAACGCGTCTTTCGTCGCGCGTCGGAGATCGGCACTCCGGTCGCGCTTGTGAACAACGCGGGCATCACCGGTCAGATCAGCAGGCTCGAAAACGCGCACGAAGACACGATCCGGCGCACGATCGACGTCAACCTCACGGCGACCATCATGCTCTGCCGGGAGGCGATGCGACACTGGTCGGCGCCCGGCGCCGACACTCCGCGGAGCATCGTCAACGTCTCGTCCATCGCCGGCAAGACCGGGGCCCCTGGCGAGTACGTCTGGTACGCCGCGGCGAAGGCGGGTGTGAACGCGCTCACCACCGGCCTGGCAGTCGAAGGCGCGAGACTCGGCATCCGAGTGAATGCCGTGAGTCCTGGAACCACCGCCACGACGATCCACGCCAAAGCGGGCAAGCCCAACCGCGCCCAGGAAGTCGGCTCACGCTCACCGATGGGCAGACCCGCCACCACCGACGAGGTCGCCGCTGCCGTGGAATGGCTCATCAGCTCGGAGGCGAGCTACGTCAACGGGGCGATCCTCGACGTCACGGGCGGCACGTGATGACCGATTTCGATGGCGAGGATGTCGAAGTTCGTTGCGATGACGGCCAGGTGATCAAGGCCAGGTTGTACGCGCTCAGGGCATCGGAAGGAGAACCGCGAGGCGTGATCATCGCCCCCGCCACCGGAGTGCAGAGCAGTTATTACCGGCGGTTCGCGGGCTACCTCGCAGACAACGGCTTCAACGTCCTGGTGCCCGACTTCCGTGGGATCGGACGCTCTGCCCCACCCGACGCGAACGAGTATCGACGCCTCAAGGCGCGCTGGCACGAGTGGGGGACTCAGGACGTCGAGGCGTGCATCGCCTGGCTCCTGGATCGGCTTGGAGGCCGGCCACGGATCAGCGCCGTCGGCCACAGCTTCGGAGGATTCGCGAGCCTCCTCGCGGAGCACGCCCACCAGTTTGAGCGAGTGATGTTAGTGGGAGCACAGCACGCGCACTGGACGGACTACGACAGGCATCGACGTCTCGCTTTCATCCTCAGATGGCACGTCTTCATGCCGGCCGTGACCATGCTGCTCGGATACTTCCCCGGAAAGAAGCTCGGCTGGCTGGAGAACCTGCCCCGCGGAGTCGCGCTCGATTGGGCTCGCGGAGCCTCCGATTACGCGAAAACCATCGGCACCGACGGCGAGAGGATCATGCACCGGGTCTCCCAGCTCACGCTGCCCGTGCTTTCGGTGAACCCCACGGACGATCCGTACGCCACGCCGGCGGCGGTGCGAAGAACGCTCCGGTATCTGTCATCCGCTACGTGTGAGGAATGGTTCGTCGATCCCCGAGACCTCGGAGTGGACGAGATCGGACACTTCGGCCTCTTCCACCAGCGATTCCGCGAAACCTTCTGGCCGAAAGCGCTTCATTGGCTTCTCGGCACGGAAACGACGATCGACATGCGGCCCGATGACGCGCATCGCGACGCACGGTGTGATGACCTTCCGCGACTGCCCCTCCGCATACGCGAAAACCCCCGATTTCTCGGGGGTTTCCATGGCGGTGACGGTGGGATTTGAACCCACGGTAGGGGGTTACCCTACACAACTTTTCGAGAGTTGCACCTTCGGCCGCTCGGACACGTCACCGCGGACAAGTTTACGGTAAGCCGGCCCGCCGCGCGAATCGGGCATCTCGGTCCGCGCCCCGACATAGCGCGTGACATATTACTGCTCGCGACTTACATTGGAATCATGCTCGATGTGATCGCCAATCTCGCCCTCGTCAGTGCCCGACAGGTCGAGGAGCGCGTCAGCATGTCCGGTGCGATCGCCGCCATCCAGACCACCCTGCGCGACGGCTTCGACCCCGAGGACGACCTCGCCCGTTCGATCGTCGACGTGCCGAACGGGCAGCTGCTGCTCATGCCGGCGGCGGCGGGCGGTGCGGTGGGCCAGAAGCTGGCGAGCGTGGCGCCAGGCAACCCGGCACGGGGTCTCGAGCGCATCCAGGCCGTCTACATCCTCATGGACGGCGACACCCTCGCCCCGATCGCCCTGCTCGACGGCACCGCACTGACCAGCCTGCGCACCCCCGCGGTCTCCGCCGCCTGCGCCGACCTCGTCGCTGGCCCAGACGCCGGCGATCTCGTCGTCATCGGAACGGGTCCGCAGGCCATCCGCCACGTCGAGGCGTTCGCGGCCATCCGCCCCCTCCGCACGGTGCGCCTCGTGGGCAGGGATGCCGGACGCGCAGCATCCGCCGCCGAAGCCGCCCGCGGGTACGCACCCGAGGCCGACGTCCGCGCCGGAAGCCTGGACGACATCACCGCCGCCGACCTCATCGTGTGCGCGACCACGGCATCCACTCCCCTGTTCCCCTCCGACGTCGTGCGCGACGATGCCACGATCGTCGCCATCGGGTCGCACGAGCCCGACCGCACCGAGCTCGACCCGGCCCTCCTCGGGCGTTCGCAGGTGATCGTCGAGAGCAAGCGCGTCGCACATACCGAGGCCGGTGACGTCATCGTCGCGGTCGAGGCCGGGATGCTGCGCCACGACGACCTCGTGACCATGCACGAGCTGTTCACCGCCGGCTTCTCGCCTGCGGGCGACCGCCCGCGCGTCATCAAGACGTGCGGCATGGGCTGGCAGGATCTCGCGGTCGCCCGCCTCGCCGTCTGACCCCTGCCCCAAACGGCACGACCACCGGAAGAGGAGCCCGCTAATGCGCTGGAGCACCGAGGACTGGCACACCGCCGGCGAGCCGTTTCGCATCGTCGAGGGGGTCGCGACGCACGGTTCCACCGTCGCGGAACGCCGTGTCGAGGCGATCGCGGGCGAGGCGGATGCGGTGCGCCGCTTCCTCTGCCTGGAGCCGCGCGGCCACGACGACATGTACGGCGGCTTCATCACCCCGCCCGACGACGACGGCGCCGACTTCGGCGTGCTGTTCTGGCATAAGGACGGCTTCTCCACCGCGTGCGGGCACGGCACGATCGCGCTCGGCGCCTGGGCCGTGCGCACCGGTCGCGTGCCGTCAGACCCCGACGGCGAGACGACCGTGACCATCGACGTGCCCAGCGGCCGCGTGCAGGCGCTGGTGCGGCGCTCCGGCGGCGCGATCGACGAGATCGTGTTCCGCAACGTCGAGTCCCGGGTTCTGGAGCGCGGCATCCGGCTGAGCACCTCGCGCGGCGAGGTCGACGTCGACCTCATCTTCGGCGGCGCCGTGTACGCCACGCTCTCGGCAGCATCCGTCGGGCTCGAAGTCACGCCGCAGAACACCACTGACTTGATCGCGATCGGTCGCGAGATCAAATGGGCGCTCAACGAGCATCCGTCGGCGCAGCTCGCCGACGACCGCCTCTCGGGTGTGTACGGCACGATCCTGTTCGACGACCTCGGCCGCACCGACGACGGACCCTGGCAGCGCAACGTCACCGTCTTCGCCGACGGCGAGGTCGACCGCAGCCCCTGCGGCTCAGGCACGGCCGCGCGCGTGGCGCTGCTCGCGGCAACGGGGGAACTCACCGAAGAAGAGGTACTCACGCACGACTCGATCGTCGGCACCCGCTTCCACGCCCGCATAGCCGAGCGCACCCCAGCGGGTGTGATCCCAGAAGTGAGCGGACTCGCCTTCAGGGTGGGCTCGTCCTCCTTCGAGCTCGACGAAGGCGATCCCCTGCCCGACGGCTTCAGCCTCCGCTGACAATCCCACCGCGAACGTTCAAGGAGCAGAGCGAGCATGCCAGAAGAGTCATTGTCGATCATCGGCGCCTACGTCTGGGACGGTGCGGCATTCACCCGTCGCGACGTGCACATCTCAGGGGGCAGAGTCGCAGCGGAGGCGGCTGAGGGCACTGCGACCCTCGACGCCGCGGGAAGATGGCTCGTGCCCGGCCTGATCGACGCGCACTTCCACGCCTACGCGACCAGCATGGACGGTCTCGAGAACGAGCGAGGGCCGCTCAGCTATGCCGCGCTGAACGGCGCGCGACGCCTGACCCGCGCGCTGCAGCGCGGCTTCACAACAGTCCGAGACGTCGCCGGCGGCGACATCGGGCTCGCACAGGCGGTGGATGCCGAACTGTTCCCCTCGCCGCGGTACCACTTCACCGGTCCTGCACTCAGCCAGACCGGCGGGCACGGCGACGCACGCTCGGCACACGTGGACGTGTGCTTCTCGCACGGTCACATGTGCGAGGTCGTCGACGGGGTCGACGCGCTGCGTGTGGCCGTGCGTGAACGGCTTCGCACTGGAGCGCACGCCATCAAGGTGATGGCGTCAGGGGGCGTCTTCTCGCTCACCGACCCGATTCGCATCCCGCAGTACTCCGCCGACGAGCTGCGCGCCGTGGTCGATGAGGCCACTCGTCGCGGAAGCTACGTCGCCGCGCACGCCTATTCGTCAGAGGCCGTGCAGCACGCCGTCGCGGCCGGCATCCGATCCATCGAGCACGGCAACCTGATCGATCGTGAGACGGCCGGACTCATGGCCGAGGCAGGGGCGTACCTGGTGCCAACGCTCGCCGCCTACGACGCCATGGACCGTCGCGGTGCCGAGATCGGCCTCAACCCGGTCTCGCTCGCGAAGAACGCCGAGGTGCTGTCCAAGGGCCAGGAGGCCGTCCGGCTTGCGCACACGGCCGGCGTGCGCGTCGGATTCGGCACCGACCTGATGGGCGATCTCGAAGACGATCAGCTCACCGGCGTGAAGCTGCAGATCGAGGCGAGCGGCCCCGCGGCAACCCTGCGATCGATGACCGCGGTGAACGCCGATCTGATCGGTGACTCCGCACTGGGGCATCTGGACGAAGGGGCGTACGGCGATGCCGTGCTCTTGACCGGGGACCCCCTCGCCGACCCTTCGGTGCTATGGCGGCAGGAGGCGCGGGAAGCGGTGATCCGCGGCGGGCGGCGGGTCGTGCAGCCCTGACGGCGGGAGCCCCTCACGATCGACATGAGGGGCTCCCTCGCCGAGTGGTTCAGCCCGCGAAGGAACCCCACGACGTCGAGTGCCCTGGCTCGCTGCGCTGCTGCGGCACGCCCCACGGGTTGTCGTCGCGCAGCGGCGCGGGCAGCAGCTCCTGCGGAGCGCCCTGGTATGCGACACCGCGAAGGAAGCGCGTGATCGCGGCGGTGCCGACGCTCGTCGCGTCGCTGGTGGTCGCCGGGTACGGTCCGCCGTGCTGCATCGCAGGGGTCACCGAGACGCCGGTCGGCCAGCCGCCGAACAGCACGCGACCGCTCGTCTCCGCCAGCGCGTCGACGAGCTCCGAGAGCGACCCGTCGGCGAGCTCCTCGGCGCGGGCATGCACGGTCGAGGTGAGGTTGCCCGGGAACAGCTCGGCGTGCAGCGCGGGCAGCGCGTCGCGGTCGGCGTAGCGCACGATCACCGACAGCGGCCCGAACGACTCCTCCAGCAGGGCCTCGCGGTGCTCGGCCAGGGTGTCGACGTCGACGGTGACCACGGTGGGCGTCGCGTAGGTCTGACCCGCGTCGTCGACACGCACCTCACCCTCCGAGAGCACGGTCACTCCCTCCGCGCCGAGCACGTCGTCACGGCGCTGGGCGAACGCCCGGCCGATCCCGGGGTTCAGCAGGCGGTGCTCGCTGACGGATGCCGCGGCATCGCCGACCGAGCTCAGCTCCGCCCCTTCGGGCACGAACAGGAAGCCGGGCTTGGTGCACAGCTGTCCCGCAGAGCCCGAGACCGATGCGACGAAGCCGTCGAGCAGCGCGGCATCCGCATAGGTGGCGTAGACCGGGTTGACGCTGCCGAGCTCGCCGTAGAACGGGATCGGCACCGGCCGGGAAGCGGCGATGTCGGCCAACATCCGCCCGACGTGCGTGGAACCGGTGAAGGCTCCGGCGCGGATGCGCTCGTCCTTCAGCAGCGCGACGCCGTTCTCCTGGCCGGAGATGAGCTGGAACACGCCGTCGGGCATACCCGCTCGTTCCAGCGCACCGGCGACGACCTCGGCGGTGCGGCGCGAGAGCTCGGGATGCCCGGAGTGAGCCTTCACGACCACCGGGCAGCCGGCGGCGAGCGCGGCGGCGGAGTCGCCGCCGGCGACCGAGAAGGCGAACGGGAAGTTTGATGCCGCGAAGTTCAGCACCGGCCCCACGGGCTCCAGCATCCGTCGCACATCCGGCCGAGGGCCGATCACGTAATCCGGGTCGGCCGGGTCGATGCGCGCGTCGAGGTAGCCGCCGTCGACGATGGTGTCGGCGAACAGCCGCAGCTGCCAGGCGGTGCGACGCAGCTCGCCGGTCAGCCGCGCCTCGGCCAGGCCGGTCTCGCGCATGGCGATGCCGACCAGTTCCGGGCCGGCCGCCTCGAGGGCGCCTGCCACGGCGACCAGCGCCGCACCGCGCTCGCGGGGGCTGGTGCGGGCGAACGGGCGTGCCGCGGCGGCCGCGCGGGCGGCCACCTCGTCGACGGTGATCTCGTTGTCGGTCACGTTTCTCTCCTTAGAAGACGAATCCCTCGGGGAACGGGTCGTTCTCGTCGAGCATGTACTGCCCCAGCCCGGTCACCCAGGCTCGCCCGGTGATGGTCGGAATGACGGCGGGCCGGTCACCCACCGCGGTCTCCCCCACCAGCCGGCCGGTGAACTCGGTGCCGATGAACGACTCGTTCACGAAGGGGCTGTCGAGGGCGAGCTCGCCGCGCGCGTGCAACTCGGCCATCCGGGCGCTGGTTCCCGTACCGCAGGGCGAGCGGTCGAACCAGCCGGGGTGGATGGCCATGGCGTGGCGCGAGCGCACGGCGTCCGATCCCGGCGCGATGAACTCCACGTGGTGCACGTGGTTCGCTCCCTCGAGCACCGGGTGCACGGGGGGCGCCTGCGTGTTGATGGCGTCCATGATCGCCAGGCCCGCCGAGAGGATATCGTCCTGACGGGCGCGATCGAACGGCAGGCCGACCTGGTCGAGATCGACCAGGGCGTAGTAGTTGCCGCCGAAGGCCACCGAGTAGGTGATCTCGCCGATGCCAGGCACGTCGATGCGCTCGTCGAGCCTGTCGACGAAGCTCGGCACGTTTTCGATGGTCACGTCGACCGCGCGACCGTCCTCGACGCGCACGCGGGCGATGACCAGCCCGGCGGGAACATCGAGGCGGATCTCGGTGACCGGCTCGGCCACCTCGACCATGCCGGTCTCGACGAGCACCGTCGCCGCTCCGATCGTGCCGTGTCCGCACATCGGCAGGAACCCTGATGCCTCGATGAACACGATGCCCCAGTCGGCGTCATCACGGGCGGGCGGCTGGAGCAGCACACCCGACATAGCGGCATGACCGCGAGGCTCGTTCATCAGGAACCCGCGCAGCCCGTCGAGATGCTCCATCGCGTACAGGCGCCGGTCGTTCATGGTGGCGCCGGGGATGCGGCCGACGCCACCGGTCACGACGCGCGTCGGCATCCCCTCGGTGTGGGAGTCGACGGCCTGAATGGTGCGGCGAGCGCGCATCAGCTGCCTCCATGGAGAGTGGGGGTCTGGCGGGGACGCCGCGCCGCGGCATCCCCGCCAAGCATTGTCACACGTGTTACGCGGCCACTGTCGCGCGGGCGGCGAGAGCAGTGAGCGCGCGCTCGGTGTCGGCGGTCACCTGGGCGCGCTGCTCGTCGGACAGCGGGCCGCGAGGCGGACGCGTCGGGCCGCCGTAGGAGTTGCCGCAGATGTCCATCGACAGCTTGATCGCCTGCACGAACTCGGTGCGCGAGTCCCACCGGAACACGGCGACGAGCTGCTCGTACAGCGCCTTGGCCTCGTGCCACTGCCCGTCACGGCACAGGTTGTACAACTCGACGGCCTCGCGCGGGAAGGCGTTCGGGTAGCCGGCGAACCAGCCGACAGCGCCGTTGACCATGAGCTCGAAGAGCACGTCGTCGGCTCCGGCGATGATGTCGATGTCGCAGAGCTCCTTGATCTCGTAGACACGACGGACGTCGCCCGAGAACTCCTTGATGGCGACGACCTCGGGGATCTCGGCGAGCTTCGCCACGAGCGAGGGCACCAGGTCGACCTTGGTGTCGAACGGGTTGTTGTAGGCCATGATCGGCAGGCCGACCTTAGCGACCTCCTCGTAGTGCGCGATGACCTCTGACTCGTTGGCGCGGTAGATGGTCGGCGGCAGGAGCAGCACGCCGTCGGCACCGTCCTCGCGGGCGTACTCTGCCCACTTCCGCGCTTGGTGGCTGCCCACGCCGTGCACGCCCGCGATCACGATGCCGCGACCGTCGACGGCCTCGACGGCGACCTGGATCACCTTGCGGCGCTCCTCGTCGCTCAGCGACGAGTACTCGCCGAGCGAGCCGTTCGGGCCGACGCCGCGGCATCCGTTCGCCATGAGGAAGTCGACGTGCTCGCCGAACTTGTCGTAGTCGACGGCGAGTCCTGCCGGCGCCGACGCGTCTTCCTTGAACGCGAGGGTGGTGGCCACGACGACGCCGCCGAGGTCCATGTTCTGCTCAGTCATCTCTTCTCCTGTGTGGTGTGAGCTTGTGTGGTGTGGAAGTGCTCGGCGTGTGTGGCCGAATCCGCCGCGTCCCCGGGGTCGGGGGCTGGGCTGCAGTGCGCGGCGAGCTCGCCGATGCGCACCGAGGAAAGCACGGGCCGGCGGTCGAAGCCGAACGGGGCGCCGAGGATGTCTTCGACGCTGCGGCCGCAGGTGCGGCCCTGGCAGGCGCCGAGCCCGGCGCGGGTCGCGAGGCGCATTCCACGCGAGGAGACCCCGGAGTACTCGTCGATCGTCGCCTTGCGCACCGACTCGCATCGGCACACGATGGTGTCGTCGTCGAGCCAGGTGGTCCAGCCGGAGCGGATGCCGTGCACGTCGAGCCGGGCGGCGAAGGCGCGCATGCGGCGGCGCGCGGCCAGCGGAGCGCGGTAGCGAAGGTCGGCCTCGGCGACGCCGGCGGCGGCGAGCCCGGCGATCTCGCCCTCGGCGAGCGCGGCGTCCGCCCCGCCGATGCCCGTGATCTCACCGGCGGCGTACACGTCGGGCGTGCTGGTGCGCTGCTGGGTGTCGACGCGCACGAAGCGATCCGGCGTGACCTCACAGCCGAACTGCAGGGCGGCCTCCAGCCGGGGCGTGAACCCGTGGCCCAGCGCGACGGCGTCGCACTCGACCGTGCGCGCGGTGCCCGCGATGGGCCGCCAGTCGCGGTCCACACGCTGCACGGTGACCGCTTCGACGCTCGAGCCGCCGTGGATGCGGGTGACCGCGCTGCCGAACCGGTAAGGGGTGCGGCGCCTCAGGAGCGATGCGACGTACGAGCCGAGCTCGCCGGCCTTGTCCACCGCCGCCGTGAGCTCCCAGGCACGCGCGCCCCAGCCCCGCAGAATGGTGCCGACGGATGCCGCCTCGACGACCTCGGAGACCTCGCCGCCGAGCAGCGTGATGCTCTGCGCCACCGGCAGCAGGAACGGCCCGGCGCCGGCGACCACGGTGCGGGTGCCCAGCGTGATGCCGTCGCGCTTGGCGAGGGCCTGCGCTGCGCCGGCAGAGGTGACGCCGGGCAGGGTCCAGCCCGGCACCGGCAGCACGCGGTCATGCGCGCCGGTGGCGATCACGACGGCATCCGCCACCAGGGTCTCGCCGCGGCGGCCGGCCCCGTCGGCCGGGCCGACCAGGGCGTGGACGCGCAACGGCATTCCGGGTTCGACGCGCCAGACGCTCGCAGACGACAGCATGCGGACGCTCTCGAGGGCCTGCCTCAACGCCGCGAAGCGACCGAGCTGATGCTGCAGCCGACCGTCGGTGAAATCCGGGTGATGGCGCCAGAACTGGCCACCGACGCGCTCGCCCTCGTCGACGATCACGACCTCTGCCCCGGCGGCGGTGGCGGATGCCGCGGCCGCGAGCCCCGCAGGCCCGGCACCGATCACGACGACGCGGCGGATGCTCATGAGCGCCCCTCCCGCTCGATGACGTCGCCGTCGCACGCGGTGCGCTGGCAGGCTCGCACGCCCTCGACGCCGTTCACGGTGAGAACGCAGTCCTGGCAGATGCCGATGCCGCAGAAGATGCCCCGCTCCGCTCCCGCCGCATCCCGCCACGTGCGGCGGCCGTTCGCGAGCAGGATGCCGGCGATCGTCTGCCCCTCGCGCCCGGCGAGCTCGTCGCCGTCGAACCGGATGCCGACGCTCATGCGGCCACCCCCTGCAGGGTGCTGCGCGACGGCAGGAAGGGCGTCGGGTCGAGCGGCGCGACGGTACCGAGCACGGCGTGGGCGATCAGCGCGCCTGTCGTCGGGGCGAGGCCGATGCCTGCGCCCTCGTGCCCCGCGGCGTGGAAGAGTCCGGCGATGCGAGCGTCGGCGCCGATGGCGGGCAGGTGATCGGGCGCGTACGGGCGGAATCCGAAGTAGGTGCGCAGCAGCATCGTGTCGTGCAGGAACGGGAAGAGACGCGTCGCCTTCGCAGCGATCTCGGCCAGTGGCGGCAGCAGGCCGTGCTCCGAGAAGCCGACCCGCTCGCGGCTCGATCCGATCAGCACGGTGCCCGACGGGGTCGATTCCACCACGGTGGAGGTCTGCAGCGCGGCATCCCCCGAGCCGACGGCGCCGACGTAGTCCGCGTCGTAGACCTTGTGGAAGACGCGCTGCGGCATCGCGGTCGTCACCAGGATGGTGCCGCGGCGCGGGCGGATGTCGAGTTGAGCCCCGAACAATGCTGCCGCCTCACCCGCCCACGGGCCCGCGCAGTTCACGACCGCATCCGCGTCGATCCGGCCCTCGCCGGTGAGCACGCTGCGCACGCGATCGCCGTCGACGACGGCGCCGGTCACCTCGGTGATGCGCAGGCGGGCGCCCAGGTGACGGGCTCGGGCCAGCATCGCCTGCGCGGCCAGGCTGGGCTGCACCTGCGCGTCGTCGGGGTAGTGCACCCCGATCGCGAGATCGGGTGCGAGGTGCGGCTCAGCGGCGCGCAGGGCCCGCTCGTCGAGCACGTCGACACGGATGCCGATCTCCCGCTGAGTGGCGGCGAAGCGCTCCAGCGCGGAGGCTCCCTCGGCGAACGCGACGACGACGCCGCCCTTCGCCTCGAACTCGGTCGCGGGCTGACCCGGCACACGGTCGGCGTCGAGCCGCTCGGCCAGCTCGCGCCACGCGCGATTCGCCTCGATGGCCATCAGCGCTTCGGCGCCGGGTTCCTTGTCGGAGACGAGGATGTTGCCCTCGCACCGGCTGGAGGTTTCGCCGGCCACCCCGCTGCGATCGACCACGATCACCTCGGCGCCGGCCTCGGTGAGGGCGAGCGCGCAGGCGGCGCCGACCGCGCCCGCACCGATCACGATGATCCGCATCCCGACCCCCTTCCAACTTAGTGACGTGTGACATATTACCTTGGAAGATTGAGACGCACCACCCCGTCATCGGGATGGCGCGTCTCCCGATTCACCCGCCCAGGTACGCGTCGATCACGCGGGCATCGGCCGCCAGCTCCGAGGCCGGGCCCGACATGGTCGCCTGCCCGGTCTCGACGACGTAGGCGCGGTCGGCGATCTTCAGCGCGGCCCTGGCGTTCTGCTCGACGAGCAGCACCGTGGTCCCCTGCGCGTTCACGGCCTGGATCGTCTCCATGACCTGCTTCACGACCAGGGGCGCGAGACCCATCGAGGGCTCGTCGAGCAGCAGCAGCTTGGGCCCGCCGATGATGGCACGGCCGATCGCGACCATCTGCTGTTCACCGCCCGACAGCGTGCCGCCCTGCTGCTTGCGCCGCTCGGCCAGCCGCGGCATCAGCGAGTAGACCTGCTCGACGCGCTGGGCGATCACCTTCTGATCGCGAACGGTGTACCCGCCCAGCAGAAGGTTCTCGTGCACGGTCATGGTCGAGAAGATCCGGCGCCCCTCCGGCACGTGGATCAGCCCTGCGGCCACGATGTCCCAGGGCTTGGCCGTGGTGAGGTCCATGTCGCCCCACCGGACCGCCCCCGACTTCGGGCGTACCAGCCCCGACAGCATGTTCATGGTGGTCGACTTGCCGGCGCCGTTGTTTCCCAACAGGCACACGATCTCACCCGCGCGCACCTCGAAGCTCAGCTCGCGCAGGGCGTGCACCCGGCCGTAGTAGACGTCGGCGGCGTCGACGGTCAGCGTGCTCATCAGCGCTTCTCCTTGCTGTTCTTCTCGAGCAGCGACAGATCGACGGTGCCGGTCTGCAGCTTCGTGTCGTCGAGTGGTTCGTCCTCGACGCCGAGGTAGGCCTCGATCACGATCGGGTCGTTCTTGATCTGCTCCGGCGTGCCCTCGGCGATCTCCTTGCCGTAGTTGAGCACCACGATCCGCTCCGCCAGCTCCATGATCAGCCCCATGTCGTGCTCGATGAGCACCACCGCGACGCCCAGGTCGCGGATGCGGCGGATCAGCTGCATGAGCGCCTGCTTCTCGTTGAAGTTCAGGCCGGCGGCAGGCTCGTCCAGCAGCAGCAGCTTGGGGCCGGTGGCGAGCGCTCGGGCGATCTCGACCCGGCGCTGTTCGCCGTAGGGCAGCTGCGTGACGTACAGGTTCTCGTCGCCCGTGAAGCCGACGAAATCGAGCCACCCGCGAGCCTGCTCCGCGCACTCCTGCTCTGCCCGGCGGTAGCCGGGCGTGTGCAGCAGCGTCGCCCAGAAGCCCTCGCGCAGGTTGGCGTGCATCGCGGTCTTGACGTTGTCGAGCACGCTCAGCTCACGGAACAGCCTCAGGTTCTGGAACGTGCGTGCCATGCCCCACTTGGTGACCCGCGAGGGCAGCACCCGGTAGAACCCGAAGCTCTGCAGCAGATCGACCATGCGCAGGGTGCGCCAGAACGCCGGCGCCTCGCGCACGATGTCCTTGCCGTCGAACACCACCGAGCCGGAGGTGGGCAGGTAGAACGCCGAGATGCAGTTGAACGCGCTGGTCTTCCCGGCACCGTTCGGCCCGATGACGGCGAGGATCTCGCCCGCCTCGACAGAGAAGCTGAGCCCGTCGACGGCCTTCACGCCGCCGAACTGCAGGCGGAGGTCCTTGACTTCCAGCAGAGCGCTCATCGGTCCTCCTCGCGTTCCACGGGCTCGAGATCCTCGTTCGCCGACGCCTGCGGCACCGCCATGAAGCCCGCTGTGGCCGGCGGAACGGGCCGCTTCTTCTTCAGCCACGGCAGCACGGCGGTCGCCGGCCACAGCCCCGCCGGGCGGAACAGCATGACCACGATCAGCAGCAGGCCGAAGATCAGGAAGCGCCACTCCGAGAAGTCACGCAGCAGCTCGGGTGCGAGCGACACGAACAGCGCGCCGATGATCACGCCCGGGGTTGAGCCCATGCCACCGAGAACGACCGCCATCAGGATCAGGGCCGAGTAGAGGAACTGGAAGCTGTTCGGGCTGATGGCAGACAGGTGCGTGGCCATCAGCTGTCCCGCGATGCCCGCCCAGACCGCGCCGATGATGTAGGCGGTGATCTTCGCGACGTAGGTGTTGATGCCCATCGCCTCAGCCGCGTCCTCGTCGTCGCGCACCGCCTTCCACGCCCTGCCGAGCCGACCCCTGGCGAGGCGGCCGGCGCCGATCACGCCCACGAGCACGACGACCATCGCGACGAAGTAGTAGAAGACTACGCGCTGCGGGAACTCCAGGCCGAACAGGCTGAACCCGTCGGCGAAGCTCCAGTCTCCGAAGGTCCAGGTGGGGATGCCGTGGATGCCCGAGGGACCTCCGGTGATGTCGAGGTTGTTCGCGGTGATGCGGATGATCTCGCCGAAGCCGAGGGTGACGATGGCGAGGTAGTCGCTGCGCAGCCTCAGCGTGGGCGCGCCGATGATGATCCCGGCGAGGATGCAGGCCAGGATGGTGGCCGGCAGCGCCGCCCACATCGGCCAGCCGACCACCGTGGTGAGGATGCCGGAGATGTACGCGCCGACGGCGAAGAAGGCGATGTAGCCCAGGTCGAGCAGCCCTGCGTAACCGACCACGACGTTCAGACCCATGCAGAGCATGATGTAGATCAGCGCGCTGGTCGCGATCGACATCGTGTACCGAGAGGCGTCGAGGAACGGCAGCACGGCCAGCAGCACGATGCTGAGCATTCCGAGCGCGCGCAGGAATCCGCTGTTGGAGGTGAAGACGCCGCGTGCCGCGGCTGGGCGTTCGAACTGCGGCGAGGGTGCGCGCAGCGCCGCGTCTCGCGTGAGAGTGGAGCGGGACATGTCACATCCTCTCGACGACGCGGGCGCCGAGCAGCCCGGTCGGTTTGAAAGTGAGGAACAGGATGAGGAAGGCGAACGAGAAGACGTCTCGCCATTCGCCGCCGAACCAGGCCGACCCGAAGGATTCGAGAAGTCCCAGCAGCAGCCCGCCGAGCATGGCGCCGTAGAGGTTGCCGATGCCTCCGATGACGGCTGCGGTGAACGCTTTCAGCCCGATGATGAAGCCCATCAGGAAGTCGATCGAGCCGTAGTACGCCCCCGCCATGACACCGGCGGCGCCCGCCAGCGCCGAGCCGATGAAGAACACGGTGGCGATAACGCGGTTGACGTTGACGCCCATCAGCTGGGCGCCCTGCGGGTCGAGGGCGATGGCGCGCATCGCGCGACCCTGACGGGTGCGCTCGACGATGTGGGCCAGCACGAGCATGAGTCCCGCAGCGATCACGACGAGGACGATCTGCGAGGCGGTGATACGCATGCCGGCGAAGTCGAAGCCGCTCGAGGCGAGTCGCACCGGGAACGCCTCGGGGTTGGGGCCGAAGATCTGGCGCACCGCGTACTCGAGGGTGAACGAGACGCCGATCGCCGTGATCAGCACGGCCAGCCGTGGGCTCTTTCGCAACGGCCGATAGGCGACGCGCTCGATGCCGACGCCGATCAGCCCCGTCGTGACCATCGAGAGCAGCAGGATGACCAGCAGCAGGGGGATGGAGGTCTCGTTCGAGATGCCGAAGGCCGACATGGCCGCGAAGCCGGCGAACGCGCCGAGCATGTAGATGTCACCGTGGGCGAAGTTCAGCAGCTTGATGATCCCGTAGACCATGCTGTACCCGAGGGCGACCAGGGCGTAGAACGAGCCGACGATCAGGCCGTTCCAGATGAGTTGCATCACTGAGGATGTCCTTCCGCGTCGAGGGACGACGAGAGCGGGGCGGCTCGCGCCGCCCCGCCTGGTCGATCAGCCCTGAAGGTCGTCCTCGAGCACGAAGCTGCCCGTCGCCGGGTCGATGCCGACGATCACGAATCCACCGCCGGAGAGCGTGTGGTCCTCGGTGAAGGTCAGCGGTCCCGCGAAGGTGTCGAAGTCCTTCAGCCCCTCGAGTGCGGCGACCACCTCGTCGAACTCGGTGCTGCCCGCCTCCTTGATCGCCTCGGCGATCACGCGCACGGCATCGTACGACTGGGTCGAGTACGGCCCGGGCTTGCCGCCCGCGAGTTCCTCGTAGTCGGCGATCCAGTCCTCGGCACCCTCGATCATGTCGGGCGTCTGCGTGAACGTGCCGAGCACGTGCTCGGTGTACCCGTTGCCGGCGATCTCGGCGAACTTGGCGTCGACCGAGCCGTCACCCACGAGGAACGCCCCTTCGTAGCCGGCGTCCGTCGCCTGGCGGACGATCAGACCGCCCTCCTGGTAGTAGCCGGTCCAGTAGACGAGGTCGGGCTTCTCGGAGGCGAGCTGCGTGGCGACGGCCGCGTAGTCGTTCTCACCCGGCGTGACGGTGGCCTCGAACGACACCTCGAGCCCGGCGGCCTCTGCCTGCTCGACGAACGACTTCGCCAGGTCGGCCGAGTACGCCGTGGCGTCGTCGATGGTGGCGACGGTGGTGGCACCGCTCTTCTGCGCGTACGTCACCGCTGCCTCGGCCTGCTGGGTGCCGGTGCCGTTGATGAGGAACACGCCAGGCAGCTGCTGCTTGACGAGTTCGTTCGAGTTCGCCGCCGGGATGACCATGGGGATGCCGGCCTCGTCGAAGATCGGCAGCGTGGGCAGCGTGGCGCCCGAGCAGTATCCGCCGACCGACGCGACGATGCCTTCTGTGACCAGCTTGTTCGCCGCGGACACGGCCGCGGTCGCGTCGCACGCATCGTCTTCGACGACCAGCTCGAGCTCGCGTCCGTCGATTCCGCCGTCCGCATTGATCTCGTCGACGGCGAGCTGCGCGCCGTTCTGCATGTAGTCGCCGAAGGCGGACTCGCTTCCCGAGAACGGAGCGAGCATGCCGAGCTTGATGGGCCCTTCCTCGGACCCGCCGTCGTCACCGCCGCCTGCCAGACCACCGGAGCAGCCTGCGGTGAGGATGATCGCACTGGCCGCTGCTGCCAGCGAGAGTGCGCGCGCGAGGCGCGGGGTTCGGGTGTTCATGTGATGGACCTCCTGGATGCTTCGTTGCACTGCGACCGGATAGCACGTGACACATTACTCAGTGGGTCGTCGAAACGGAACAGCCGAGATGAATCCGTGACCGAACGATCGGTCAGCGCGTCATTCAGTGCTCGTCGCGTCCGCTCCACACGCCGCCGACATGCCGGATGTGCTGCCGCATGAGAGCCTCGGCACCTTCGCCGTCGCCGGCCACCAGCATGTCGACCAGCTCACCGTGCTCGAGCGCGGTCGACATCAGCGCGTCGGTCTCGGCCAAGTGCGCCAGCCCGACGAGGCGCGTCTGCTGCCTCAACTCGCGGACGACCTCCACAAGCGTGCGGTTACCCGCCATCTCGAGGATGCGCAGATGGAACGCCGTGTCGGCGGCGAGATACTCGGCGAACCGGCCGTCCCGCCCGGCTTCGACGATCTCATCTGCCAGCGCGCGCAGCTCGGCGACGACCGAGTCGGTCAGAGTGCCCGCGATCTGCCTCATGGGCGGCGCCTCGAGCAGCGTCCGCACCTCTCCGAGCTCACGGAGCTCATCATCCGAGACCTCGGTCACCTCGAATCCGCGGTTTCGGATCGGGCGCAGGAACCCGCGGCGGGCGAGATTGAGCATCGCCTCGCGCACCGGTGTCGCGCTCACGCCGAAGTCTCCGGCGAGGGTGGGCACCGTGAGCACCTGCCCCGGCGGGATCTCTCCCGACACGATGCGGGAGGACAGCTGATTCTCGACCTGCTCCCGCAGGCTCTCGGCGGGCGCGAGCAGCGTGCCGAAGCCGCTCACGCTGCACCTCCAACATGTGTCATGTGGCACATGCTACCCGGGGAGGAGCCCGCGAGCACAGCGGCATCCGGAGGTTGCCGGCCACGCAGATGCGCGCACGCGGGTCACCAGGCTGCGGCGACCTCGGCGTGCGTGTGCAGGATCGCCTCCGTCGTTCCTCGGGGCGCCCTGCCGATGCCGCATTCCGTCGCCACACCGTAGTCCGTGACGAAGCGGGATGCGGCCGCGATGCGCCGGCGCGCACCCTCTGCACCGTCCTCGCGGTGCACCAGGCCGAGGTACAGCTCGGCGACGGGCGCGAGCTGCGCCAGCGGTGCGAAGTAGGCATCGTCGTCGCGGTCGATCGGCACGGGCAGATGCAGCCAGTCCAGCCGCCTGGTGGATGCCGCGATCACGGCGTTCGCGTAGCGCACCAGCGGTCCGGCATCCGTCGGCTCGATGAAGTGCCGCTCCCCCGCGTCGCCGTAGCAGAGATGCACGCCCGCCTCGACCCCGGTGGGTACGGCATCGACCAGCGACACGAGCCGCGCGACGAGCCCGTCGAAGGGGTCGCCCTCCCACCAGGCCTCCATCGTCTTGCCGTATCCGGAGGCACGCTCGATGATGCCGAGCTCACTGGCGACGTCCCACTGGATCGCGAGGTCGCCATGCGGGATGGCATCGAGGATCCGTGCCAGCTCGCGCAGGAGAGCCTCCGCGTACACCGGCTCGATGGCTGCACGATCCTCACCGGAGAAGAACGACGACACGACGGCCACGGGAGTGGGCAGCGACACCTGGAAGCGCACGCCCTGCGGCACGTCGCCGGATTCGCGGAGTCGCGAGAACACCGAGTACGACGAGATCGCCGCATCCGCGTATCCGAGTGACGGCAGCTGGATGGGGGCTGCATCCACGCCGTCCGCGATGCGCAACGGGCGGGCGTCGAGCCCCGCGCCGAACGGGATCGGCTGCTCGCCGACGCGCTCGATCCCTTCGGCCTGCCCGAGCACGTCGGGCTGGAACATGATCCAGTGGAATCTCTTGCCCACCTCGCCATCCGGGATGCGCCTGAGCCGGTCGCCGAGCACCTCCGCAGCGGTTCGCATGGTCTTCTCGGCGTCGTCATAGTTCACGCTGCCGACGAGCAGCGCACCTTGAGGCTGGGTCATGACTCCAGGCTAGGCCGCGCGAACGCGCTTCTCGCTCACGGCCGGGCTCACCGACCCCACACGCAGACGGATTAGGATCGCCTCAGTACGGATGCCGGAACGGAGATCGCGATGGGATTCCTCACCTCGGCCGCTTTGAGCGCCACCGGTTACGTCGTGCTCGATCGCGACGAACGGTCGGTCGACCCATCGGAATGGCTCGACCTGGAGTACATCGGCTGGCGCTCCTCCGGCATCACCCGTTTCGCACCACTGGCCAGCTACGCCGGCGACCTCGAGTGCAACGGCTTCTGGAATCACACGCCGCCACGCGCCGACAAGGACGGCGTCTGGGTGCGCTCACAGATCGAGAAGGCTCCCACGCTGCAGAGGCTCGCCCTGGAACCGGACGCGAACGTCGGTCGCTGCCGGGTGATCGAGCTGCAGCCCAACACCTACGCTGACGCGATCTACAACCTGCATCAGGACGACAACAACCGTCTCAACGACGACGGAACCGGCTGGGTGGTGCGCTCCTGGCGCAACCTGACCGACGACGCCGATTCACTCCTCATCCTGCGCTCAGACCGCTTCGATCCGACGACCGAGGTGCGCCTTCCCCTGCCGACCGGCTCCCGGATCATCGTCGACACCCAGCGCTTCTGGCATGCCGTGTGGCATCGCGGCGGCGCTCCGCGCTACGCGCTCATCACGTCGTGGACGTCCGGTCCCGAGCTCGACGCTTACATCGCCGATGGCAACGGCGACCCGAATCCGCGCTCCGTCGACCTGCCCGAGGCACTCGTCGCCGAGGCGCAGGCCGAGATGCATCGCCGCATCGAGGAGCGCCGCCTGGCCTTCGAGGCGCACGGCATCGTCATGGAGCCTCCGGCGCCACTCAACTGACTGACGGCGAAGGTCGGCGCTTGCGCAGGACGGCAGCCGTGAGAGCGCTCAGACCGTGCGCCCGTCGGCGATCCGCAGAGTTCGATCGACCGTTCCGTCGGGCGGAGCGACGTGCGAGATCAGTACGACGGTCTGCTCCCCGGCCGCACAGAGCAGGTCTGCCAGCAGGGCGTCGGACGCCTCAGGATCGACTCCCGCGGTCGGCTCGTCGAGGACGAGCACCGGGAAGCCCCGCAGAAGGGCACGTGCCAGCGCGATGCGCTGCGCCTGGCCCCCCGAGACCAGTGCGCCCCTGTCGCCGACACGCGAATCGAGCCCGCCGTTCCTGCGCACCCAGTCGCCGAGGCCGACGCGGTCGAGCACGTCGAGCAGCTCGTCATCGGTCGCGGTGTCGCGGGCGAACAGCAGATTCTGGCGAAGGTCCTCGTCGAACAGCTGCGGCGTCTGCTCGCACAGGCCCACCGTTGCCCGCAGGGCAGGACCGGGGATGCTCCTGGCGGCAGTGCCGTCGACCTCGTACAGGCCCTCGTGTGCCAGGAAGCCGACCAAGACGGCGGCGAGCGTCGACTTGCCCGCACCGCTCGCGCCGGTCACCAGCACGCGTTCCCCTCGTGCGACATCGAGGTCGACGCCGTCGAGCGCGGGCCGGGATGCGCCGGGCCAGGATGCCCGGATGCCCCGCAGTCGCAGCGCCGGGCCGCCGCCGGCCGAGCCCTCTACCGCCTCCGGTTCGTCGCGCCTCAGCTCTGCAGGGATCGCGTCGGGGAGCACCCCGTCGATCCGCTCGGCGCTCGCCGCCACTCCCCGCCACCAGGCCGCCGCCTGCGGCACCACGGAGAACACCTCGAATACGGCCATCGGCAGTAACACGGCCACGGCGAACCACGCCGCGTCGGACGCACCGCCGGGCGCCCCCGGCACCGCGACCGCCAGCGCCCAGATGGAGGCGGCCCCCGCCGCGGCCGAGACGACCGCAGCCGAAAGCGACTGAGCCAGGGTCGCGCGACCGACCGTGCGGCGAAGATCCGCATCCGCAACGCGGATGCGCTCGCGGGCGTCTGGCTCCACGCCGTAGGCGATCAGGACATCCAGTGCGGTGAGGTAGTCGACCAGCGCGGCCGACAGCTCGGACCGCCGGGCCGCGACCCGCCGCTCGGCACGGGCACCCAGCACCCAGCCGATCAGCACGGCGATGGCGACGGTGACGACGAGGCACACCGCGAGCGCCAGCGCGGCGGCCGGCGAGACGATCGCCATCACGGCGATCGACGCGAGAGCGACCAGGCTTCCTGTGACCAGCGGCTGCACGACGCGCAGCGGCAGATTCTGCAGGTTCTCGACGTCGTCGACGAGCGCCGACAGCACCGCTCCGCGGTCGGTGGCTCCGAGGCCCGCAGGGGAGAACGGGATGAGTCTGCGCACGATGCCAGAGCGCAGCTCAGCGAGCTGCCGTAGCGCCGCGTCGTGCCCTGCGAGCCGCTCCAGGTAGCGGAACACGGCGCGCGACACCGCGAAGAAGCGCACGCCGACGACCGCCATCGACAGCGGTACGAGCGAGTCGACGACCGAGGCGCTCACGATCAGCCAACCACTGACCAGCAGCAACCCGATCGCCGCAGCGCCCGAGAGCACTCCGGCGATCAGCCCGGGCGCGAAGCGGCGAAGCGGCGGCATCGCCTGCCGCAGGATGCCGCGAGTGTTCGCGCCCATCATGACGGCATCCGATCGGCCTGCGCGCCCCGAGTCTGAAGGACGAACGCGATTCTGACGGATCGCAAGGCGCCGAGCACCCTGAGTTCCTGCAGACGTCCTGGAGTCGTGCGCACCGCACTCATGCCGGCACCCCGAGTTCGACGACGGAGTCGGCGACCTCGCGCGCCGAGCGGCGGTGCGAGACGAGCAGCACGGTCATGCCGGCGTCTGCCGTCGCGCGCAGCGAGGTCCACAGTCGCCCCTCCGTGTCGGCGTCGAGCGCACTGGACGGCTCGTCCAGTGCGAGCACACGGATGCCGCGCGTGCCCGTGCGATACAGCGCGCGGGCGACGGCGACGCGCTGCGCCTGACCGCCGGAAAGCCCCCCGCCCTGCACACCGAGCACCGTCGCCGGATCCAGGCCCGATGCGCACGCCGTGTCCAGCGCGCGGCGGACCCGCGCAGCATCCGGCCGCTGATCGCCCAGGGCGACGTTCGCGGCGATGCTGCCCTGCAGCAATCCCGGTCGCTGACCCGCCCAGGCCAGCCAGTCCGCCGGTTCGAGCAGCCGGACGTTGACGTCGTCGAGGCGTGCTTCGCCGGAGAAAGGCGCCGCTCCCCGCAGCGCCGCCAGCAGGCTCGATTTGCCCGACGCGCTCGGCCCTTCGATGAGCGTGATCGTGCCAGGCGTCGCGTCGAACGATACCGGAGGCAGCCCCCGCACCCGCAGTTCGCGCACCTGCAGCATCCCCGCGGCTCCTGAAATGTCGCGAGCGGGCGAGACCGGAGCCGTCTCGCGACCGACCTCGGCGCTCCGGGAGGTCTCCGCCTCCTCCGAGCCGACGGCGCAGCGATCCTCCGCCTCGAGCACTTCGAACACCTGCTCGGTCGCGGCGACACCTTCCGCCGCGGCATGGAACTGCACTCCGACCTGACGCAGCGGCAGGAACGCCTCGGGGGCGAGCAGCAGCACGAACAGGCCCACCCCCAGCTCCATGTCGCCCGCGAGCAGCCGGAAGCCGACGGCCACCGCGATGAGCGCGACGGCAAGGGACGACAGCAGCTCAAGGGCGAAACCCGACAGGAACGAGTACCGCAGCACGCGCATCGTCTCGGTGCGGTACCGGTCTGCGGTGTCACGGGTGCGCGCGGCAGCGCGACGCTCCCGGCCGAAGATCCGCAGGGTCGACAGGCCCTGCACCGTGTCGGTGAAGCGAGCCGCGAGCTGTTGCAGCACCTGCAGCTGGCGGCGCTGCACACCGCGCGTCGCCAGACCGATCAGCACGAGGAACAGCGGGATCAGCGGCAGAGTGAGCGCCGCTGTCAGGCCGCTCGGCCAGTCCGACAGCCATATCACCCCGACGATCACCGGCGTGGCGACGGCGGTGAGCACCAGCTGCGGGATGTAGCGAGAGAAGTACGGGTCGAGCGCATCGAGCCCGTGCCCCGCCGTGACCGCGAGAGCCGCCTGGTTGCGATTCGCCAGCCACGCCGGACCGCGCCGGCCGATCGCCGCGAGCAGCGCCGCGCGCAGTTGAGCACCCGCCCTCGCGGCGGCTGCCGACCCCCACGCCTCCGACGCCCACAGCAGGACGCCGCGCGCGACGACGATCAGAGCGAGCAAGGCCGGCGTCGCGGCATCCGATCCTCGGCCCTCGACGACCGACGTGATGCCGTCGGCGATCAGCCACGAGAAGGCGATGGTCACGGCCGTCTGCGCCATCGCGATCAGAGCGGATGCCGCCAGGTACCGGCGGGCTGAGGGCGCGTACCGCAGCAGCCGGGGGTCGACCGGCTTCATGAGCGGCGCCCGTTCAGCGGATGCCGTCCCGATCTGCCCACGTTCTCACCGAATCCCTCCGCAGATTGGGACGAAGTCCGCGAATGGTGACCGCACACCTGGCTCATGCGTGGGCCGGCGCCGCCTCGATCGACCTGCGGGTGACGCGCTTGCGGAACACCCAGTATGTCCACGACTGGTAGGCGATCACCAGCGGCAGGGCGACCAGGGCCGTCCAGCTCATGATCTGCAGGGTGTACGGCGTACTCGACGCGTTCTCGATCGTCAGACTGTTCGCCTCGGCGATGGTCGAGGGCAGTACGTACGGGAACAGCGCGGCGAACAGCATCACCACGGCGAACAGCACGGCGACCACTCCCCCGGCGAACGCGCGTCCGTCCCGCTCCCGCACGGAGAGCACCACCGAGACCAGCAGCGCGACCGCAGCGACGACGCCGGCTGCGATCACCGCCCACAGCCCGGGAGCGTCGCGGCCGGAGGCCAGCAGCGCCGTCCAGATCACCGTCGCCGCGGCCGCGAGCAGAGTCGGACCGGCCGCCAGCTTCGCCAGACGACGAGCATCCGCCTGCACCCGCCCGTCGGTCTTCAGCGCGACGAAGTACACGCCGTGCAGGAAGAACAGCATCAACGTCGTGACGCCCACGAGCAGCGCGTACGGGTTGAGCAGTGCGAAGACGCCGCCCACGTGGACGTGATCGGCGTTCAGCGCCACGCCCTGCACGATGTTGCCGAAGGCGACGCCCCACAGGAATGCGGGCACGACCGAGCCGATCACGATCATGCGGTCGAAGCGGGCCCTCCAGGCCGCATCCTCACGCTGATGCCGGTATTCGAACGACACCCCGCGCAGGATCAGCGCCAGCAGGATGATCAGCAGCGGCAGGTAGAACCCGCTGAACAGCGAGGCGTACCACTCGGGGAACGACGCGAACAGGCACGCGCCCGCGACGATCAGCCACGTCTCGTTGAGATCCCAGATGGGGCCGATCGTGTTGATCACCTGCCGGCGCGAGATGTCGTCGCGGCCGAGGAACGGGAGCGTCATGCCCACGCCGAAGTCGAACCCGTCGAGCACGAAGTAGCCGACGAAGAAGAAGGCGATGAGCCAGAACCAGAGGTAGGAGAGGTCCATGAGCAGTCCTTCCGATCAGTAGACGACCGACGGCACAGGGGCGGCCTCGTCGTGGGTCTCCGTGGTGTCTGGGCCCTTCTGCGCGGCCCTGACGATGAGGCGGATCTCGACCACGGCGAGCGCGGCGTAGATAGCGGTGAAGGCGACGAGAGAGATCAGCACGTCGACCCCGTTCACCCCCGGCGAGACACCGTCCTGCGTGGTCATCAGGCTGAAGACGATCCAGGGTTGGCGCCCCATCTCGGTGAAGACCCAGCCGACGATGTTGGCGCCGAGCGCCAGCGGGTACGACCAGATCGCGATCTTCCACATCCACGGCGCGGGCGTCGTCTTCGCGCTCTTGCGGGTGACCCACAGTCCGACCAGCGCGATGAAGGCGTGCAGCATGCCGAGGCCGATCATCCAGCGGAACGCCCAGTAGGTGATCCACAGCACCGGGGTGAAGTCGGTGAGCCCTGTCGCCTCGCCGAACCGGTCGACGTACTCGGCGTTGAGGTCGTTGATGCCGTGCACGCAGCCGTCGAGTGTGTGATTCGACAGCACCGAGAGCAGATACGGCACGCGGATGCTGAACAGCTCGGTCTTGCCGTCCGGCGTGCCGAGCGTGAACAGGCTGAACGCGGCGTCCTTTCCGCACACCGTGTTGAACGTCGCCTCGGCCGCGGCCATCTTCATCGGCTGCGTGGCGTACATCGCCAGCCCCAGCTGATCGCCGGTGAGCACCACGCCCGCGGTGGAGACGAGCATCGCCCACAGGCCGAACTTCATCGACACCCGCATGACGTCGGTGTGCTGGCCTCGAGCGAGGTGCCATGCCGAGACCGAGATGATGACACCGGAGGCGAACATGAACGCGCCGAAGATGGTGTGCGGGAACGCGGCGAGCGCGACCGGGTTGGTCAGCAGCGCCCAGAAGTCGACCAGCTCGGCGCGGTTCGTCACCGGGTTGTACTCGTAGCCGACCGGGTTCTGCATGAACGCGTTGGCAGCGATGATGAAGTACGCCGAGAGGGTGCTGCCGATCGAGACGCACCAGATGGTGGCGAGATGCAGCTTCTGCGGCAGCTTGTCCCACCCGAAGATCCACAGCCCGATGAACGTGGCCTCGAAGAAGAAGGCGAGCAGCCCCTCGAAGGCGAGAGGGGCGCCGAACACGTCGCCGACGAACCGGGAGTAGTCCGACCAGTTCATGCCGAACTGGAACTCCTGCACGATGCCGGTCACGACGCCCATCGCGAAGTTGATGAGGAAGATCTTGCCGAAGAACCGTGTGAGGTGCAGGTAGTGCACCTTGCCGGTGCGCACCCACGCGGTCTGGAAGATCGCCGCGACGGTCGCCATGCCGATCGTCAGCGGCACGAAGAGGTAGTGGTAGATGGTGGTCAGCCCGAACTGCCACCGCGACAGCGCCAGGGGGTCAAGCCATTCCATGCACGTGTCCTCGCTCTCGTCCGGAAGAGGTGGGGCGCGGCGCTGCGCGGGGTGGGATCGGCCCCGGGCCGGGACCGCCGCCTGCTCTGCCTCCATTATCGGCCGGTGGTGTCGCCCGGCAGGGGTTTCGGACAGTGAAAAAGCCCCGATGACGATAGGAATGCCGGATGCCCGTGATAGCGGGGGTGCATCATGCTCCGGCGAACGGATGTCGTACGGCGCGGATACCCTTGCAGCATGGCCACCCGCAAACCCGCACCACCCGCCTTCGTCTGCACGGAATGCGGCTGGACGACGGCGAAGTGGGTGGGCCGTTGTGGCGAATGCCAGCAGTGGGGAACCGTGCAGGAGCAGGCCGCGAAGACGGGCATTGTCCGCCAGCTCGATGCCGTGACACCCGCCCCCGGGCGCACCGCTCGCCCCATCACGCAGATCACCACGGCGGATGCTCCGCGGCGCACGAGCGGCGTCGGAGAGTTCGACCGCGTGCTGGGCGGCGGCATCGTTCCCGGCGCTGCCATCCTGCTCTCCGGCGAACCCGGCGTCGGCAAGTCGACGCTGCTGCTCGAGGTCGCCGCGTCCACCGCCCGTGCCGGACGACGCGTGCTCTACGCGAGCGCCGAGGAGTCGCCGGCCCAGGTGCGTCTGCGCGCCGAGCGCACCGGCGCGCTGCATGATGATCTGTATCTCGCGAGCGAGACCGATCTCGCCACGATCCTCGGCCACATCGACGAGGTGCGCCCCGAACTGGTGATCGTCGATTCCGTGCAGACGGTGTCTTCCGGCCTCGTCGACGGCTCAGCCGGGCAGCCCAGCCAGGTGCGCGAAGTCGCCGCCACGCTGATCCGCATCGCCAAGGAACGCGATCTGCCGATCATCATCGTGGGTCACGTCACGAAGGACGGCCAGGTCGCAGGGCCCCGCGTGCTGGAGCATCTGGTCGACGTGGTGTGCCACTTCGAGGGAGATCGTCAGACCGCGCTGCGCTTCATCCGCGCGCTGAAGAACCGCTTCGGACCGACCGATGAGGTCGGCTGTTTCGAGATGACCGGTGCGGGCATCGCCGAGGTGCCGGATCCGAATGGGCTGTTCCTCTCGCAGGGCGCCGCCGAGCCCGGAACCTGCGTCGCGATCGCTCTCGAGGGCCGGCGAGCCATGCCGGTTGAAGTGCAGGCGCTCACCATCGAATCGAACGCGCCGAATCCTCGGCGGGTGGTGCACGGACTGGACTCGTCGCGCGTGGCGATGGTGCTGGCGATCCTCGAACGACGGGCGGGAATCGCGACCTCGAAGCTGGATGTCTACGTGTCGACCGTGGGCGGGGTGCGCTTCACCGAGCCCGCCGCTGATCTCGCGATCGCCGTCGCCGTCGCCGGTTCGATCCGCCAATTCTCCGTGCCGCGCACCGTCTCGGCGGTGGGCGAGCTGTCACTGGCGGGCGAGATCCGGCCGGTCACTCAGGCCGCGCAGCGGCGCAGCGAGGCCGCCCGGCTGGGATACAGCCAGGTGGTCGACGATCGTTCGAAGACGCTGCGCTCCGCTCTGGCGGACGTGCGCTCGCGGGCGACGGCGCGTCGCGCGGAGGAGGAGATCCCGGCGTTCTGATCGCGTGGGCGCCCCGGCGGTTCGCGGCGGTTCAGGTGCGGCGAGGATCGCTCGGTCCGCCCCTGGTGCCCTTGTGCGCCTCCTCGATGATCCGCACGTTGCGCACCTCGACGGTGGCCGCCATCAGCAGGTCGAGCGAGGTGACGAACAGGCGCCCGATCTCCTCGTCGGTGGCGTCGGGTCCGGGCAGATCCACGCGGAACCCCTGGGCTTGAAGCGCGCCGTCGTTGGCGAACGTCACTTCGGCGTCGAAGACCGCACGGTACTGCGGCATCAGGTCTCCAGGGCTCTGAGCAGCTCGGACGGCGGCGCCTGCATGGGATGAGGGCCGGCGATGTCGAGGAACACGGTGGTGATCGTGTCACGGTGCGAACTGAGGAACGACTTCAGCCACGCCGGCGAGTAGATGCCCACCCCGGGCGGGAGGTTCGCCGGCTTGTTCGTGGCGTCGCTGAACAGCAGCAGGGCCACGTCGCCGGTGTTCGGGTCGCGGTAGGTCCACACCTCTCCGCCGTCGAGCGGGTTGTCGCGCGCACCGGGCTTGATCAGCGGCACGACGGTGTTGCCGTTGCGCAGCGCGAGGGCGACAGCCGCCATGTCCTGCTTCTCGAGCGCCTGTGCGAGCGCTTCGGAACGGAAGTCCTCGGGAGCGGGGCGCTTGCGGGCAGGTCTCTTCTTCGCCATGAGTCCAGCCTAGGAGAGCGTGCCCCTGCGGACGTGATGGGGCCCTCTCGAATCCTCCATTGGGGACTGGGGAACTCGAGAGGGCCCTCTGGCTCTCAGAGCGGCGACTGTCGAAGCGCTGGGGACGCTGGAATCGACACCACTGGGGATGGCTGTGCCGCATGATCCGGAGAACCAGATTCCATGGTATCCCAAGATTCTGGCCGTGTCAGCCGTATCCGCACCGGGATTCGGCCCGGCGTGGAACCGGCCTCAGCGCAGGATGATCTGCTTCGTCATGGCGCTCTCGAAGCCACCGATCGACACGGCCAGGTGGTACGAGGCACCGTTGCCGGGTGCCCGCGGACGGTTCTTCTGATCGCAGGTGTCGACCGACGAGCGGGTGCGATCCCACACCACCGGTGTCACGCTGCTCACGTCGGTGCCGGCCTTCAGCGTGACGATCATGTCGCTCGGATCGGTCTGGCAGTCTGTCGATCGCCACCACACGTCCGTACCGCTGGAGACCGTGAACTTCTGGGTGCTGGAGCCGACGTTGATCGTGCAGTCCTGGTCGCTGACGTTCGAGAGCGCGATCGACAGCTGCGGCAGATCGTCGGCGGCGTACGAGTCCGCATCCGTCACCGCCTTCACCTCGACGTCCTTGGCCGTGCACGCGACGATCTCGGGCGTGCTGGACGGCTCCGGCTCGGCGGAATCGGTCGGAGCGGGCGATTCGGACGCGTCGCCGGACGGCGTCGCGGTGGCCGTGGAGCTCGGCGCCGACACGGATGCCGCATTCCAGGGTTGCGCGATGGCGAGCCAGGCCCCCGCTGCGACGGCGGCGACCACCAGGACGAGCACCATGAGCACGGCCAGCCTGCGGCGGCGATAGACCGCCGGCGAGTGGCGGCGTGCGGGAGTTCCTGGCATGCGTTCCAGGCTAGTTCAGGTGCTTGAGCATCCTGGTGTTGCCGAGCGTGTTCGGCTTGACGTGGGCGAGGTCGAGGAACTCCTCGACGCCGGCGTCCCCGCTGCGAAGCAGCTGCGAGTAGACGTCGGCGTCGACGATCTGCTCGCCGATGGGCGCGAACCCGCGGCGGGTGAAGAACTCAGTCTCGAAGGTGAGGCAGAACAGCCGCGACAGGCCGAGTTCGCGCGCGCGGCGTTCGAGATCCTCGACGATGGCGCGGCCGACTCCGTGGTGCAGCCAGTCATCGCGCACGAGCAGGGTGCGCACCTCGCCGATGTCTTCCCACATCACGTGCAGGGCACCGCAACCGATCAGCACGCCGTCGGCCTCAGCGACGACGAACTCCTGCACAGCTCCGTACAGCACGGCGAGATCCTTGCCCAGCAGGATGCGCTGGTCGACGAGGGGCTCGAGGAGGGCGTGGATGTCGGCGATGTCGGTGCTGCGCGCCGCGCGCACGATGTAGTCGCTCACGGTTCAAGCCTAGAACCGCCCGGTTGGGAGCATCGTGTGCGACCCGGTGTCGCGGAGACGACGAAGGGGCGCGGATGCCGCAGCATCCGCGCCCCTTCGAGTGGGTTCCCGGTCTGGACGCCTCAGAGCGTGACGATGACGTCGTCGCCCTCGACCCGCACCGGGAGCGGTCGCAGGCCGACTCGCTGGTCGGCCGGGTGCTTTCCGGTGAGGATGTCGAACTCGAACCCGTGCCAGGGGCAGACAATGTTGCGGTCGGTGGGGTGGAACCCCGGCCCGCCGCTCTTCAGGCCGTCCTCGCCGCGCACAAGCTGCACAGTGCGCGGCATGATCTTTCCCTGACAGACCGGACCGCCCTGGTGGGGGCAGATGTTGTGCCAGGCGCGCACCTCACCGGCATGGAAGTACAAGCCGAACTCGGCGCCGTCGACGTCGAGCACGATCCGCTCACGCTGTCTGAGGTCCTCGAGGCTCGCGACGACGATGTCACGACGCACTATGGCGGCGCTCATACGGCCCTCCGGTACCAGATCGCCATATCGAACAGGTTCACATCCGCAGCATCCAGCAGCGCCGTCACGAGCACGACGGTCTCGGTCGCGTTTAGCGCATCTTCGCGGATCGGCCAGGCGATCTTCCCGACCCGATCCTGCTTCGCAGAGAACAGTCGTGCGGCGGCGTACAGCACGTCCGCGATCTGCTCATCGGAGACCTCAGCGCCGAGCTCCCGTTCGGTGACATGGCGAGTCAGTTCACCGAGACGGGAGACGAGGCCCTGCAGCTCCGCGAGCTCCGCGGCGGCGATCGGTTCAGTCATCACGAGACTCCTGGTCGGTTCTGGAGCACCTGCTCCGCGGTGGGCTTCTGGCGGTCGGTTGGGAGGTTGAACACCCGCGCTGCGTTCAGGCCGAGGATGTTGCGCTTCGCCTGCTCCGACAGGAACGGCAGGCGAGTGATGGTCGACGGTGCATCCCAATCCCAGTGCGGCCAGTCCGAGGAGTACAGCAGCTGCGTCTCGGCGTTGAACGACTTCATGGTCGCTTCGAGCAACTCCATGTTGGTGCGCTCCATCGGCTGCGTCGTGTACCACATCTCCTTCATGTACTCGCTCGGCAGCCGCTTGAGCCCTGGCGCCTCGCTCGGGCGCATGAGCACCTCGTGGTCGAGTCGCTGCATCAGGAACGGGATCCACGCCAGACCGCTCTCGACCCACACCATCTTGAGCTTCGGGAACCGCTCGGGCATGCCGTTGATGATCCAGTTGGTCACGTGGATCTGGTTGTAGTGCGTGAATGACAGTGCGTGCATCGACAGGAAACGGTTCAACTGCGCGAACGAGGGGTCTCCCCAGTGGTAGCCGGAGTGGAACGCAAGCGGCTTGCCGCTGTCCTCGATGAGCTTGTACAGGCGCGTGTAGACGTCTGAGTGCACCGGGTTGTTGCGAGTCGAGCACACCGTGTAACCGATGATGCCCGGGTCGTCTGCATACTTCTCGACGAGCTCCTCGCAAACCTCGGGGGTGTTGTAAGGCAGGTAGAGCATGCCCTTCAGGCGCGGGTTCGGCGGCAGGATGGCCTCCGTCAGCCAGCGGTTGAACGCTCGGCCGAGCACGACCTCCACCTCGTCCTGCGGGTGCATGCCCAGCAGCAGCATGGCGCTGGGGAACACCACCTGGTAGTCGAGGCCCATGGCGTCCATGCCGCGCTTGGCCGCGGTGACGAACGGATGGCCCTCGGTGCCCTCCACGGGCTCCTTACGGCCCTGATGACCGATACGTCCGCCGACGCTCTGGTGTGACATTCCGGGCTGGATGTTCAGCAGCGCGTTGTTGCCGGCGAAGCCGGCGTACTGACTCATGCCCAAGTCGCGCCACACGTCGTTGTCGATGAGCTCGAGCACTTCACCCCAGAAGTGGTCCTCCGAGACGTGAGCGTCGATGTCGACGATGAAGTAGTCGTCGTAGTCGTCCTTTGCCTGCTTCGTAGCGTGTGCGAGCACGTCGCGGGTGTCGGAGCGTCCTCCGATCTCGGCTAGCTCGCGGACGCGCGGCCCGTCGGAACGGGGGGCGGGCAGATCACTCATGTTTTCCTCTCTGCGGTCGGGTGCGTCAGCGGGGCGAGACGATCGCGTTGGTCTCGACGGTCAGGTAGTCGTCTTCGGCGGATGCCTGCGGGATCACGACCGCACGGGCGGGGTTGACCGCGAAGCGCAGCGCGTCGCCGACGCCCGGCACGTCCTCGGCGCGCAACTCCGAGGTCTCCACCCGCACACGCAGCGGCAGGCCGTCGGCGCGGACGAGCAGGTTCACGGCGCTGCCGAGGTAGGTGCTCCGCTCGACCGCTCCCTCGAAGCGTCCGGCGCCGGCGGCGGCATCCTGCGCATCGATGCGCACATGGGCCGCGCGGAACGCGACGTCGGCGCGATCCCCGACGGCGACGTCCTCAGTGGCCGTGCCGGCGATCACGAGGGCGGTGCCGTCGACCCGCACGTCGGCGATGCCGTCCGACACGGCGACGACCGTGCCGGGCAGGATGTTCTGGAAGCCCATGAAGTCGGCGACGTATGCCGAACGCGGGCGGTCGTACAGCTCCGCCGGCGCACCATCCTGCACGATCGCGCCCTCGCTCATCACGATGATGCGGTCGGAGAGGGTGATCGCCTCCTCCTGATCGTGGGTGACGTAGACCGAGGTGGTCTCGAACCGGTTGTGCAGCGCCCTCACCTGCTGACCCATCTGGTAGCGCAGCTTGGAGTCGAGGTTCGACAGCGGCTCGTCGTAGAAGATGATGCCCGGTCGGGCGGCCAGCGCACGCGCGAGTGCGACGCGCTGCTGCTGACCGCCCGACAGGGCCGTGACGGGACGGTTCTCGAGATCGGCCAGGCCGACGGCGCCGAGCATCTCGCGCACACGCTTCTGCCTGTCCTGCCCACCGAGGCCTGCAACCTTGAGCGGGTAGGCGACGTTCTCGGCGACGCTCATGTGCGGCCAGAGCGCGTAGCTCTGGAACACCATGCCCACGTGCCGCTTGTCGGCCGGCACGAACGTGCGCCGCTCGGTGTCGACGACGATGCGCTCACCCATCGTGATGCGGCCCGTGGTCGGCCTCTCCAAGCCTGCGAGGCAGCGCAGCGTCGTCGTCTTGCCGCAGCCCGAAGGGCCGAGCAGGGTGACGAACTCCCCCGAGCCGATCGTGAGATCGAGCCCGTGAAGAGCGGACTTGCCGCCGTATCGCTTGGTCAGTCCGGAAACCTGGACCTCAGTCATGCTGATGTGCGCTCTCTCTGTCGTCCCGTGCGGTTCTTACTGGGCGTTCGGGTTCTTGAACGTCTTCTCGATGTACTCGAAGAAGGGCTTGTTGAACTCGGGGTCGGGGTTCGCGAAGGGCAGCTTGTCGATCTTGTCGAGCGACGCCATGCCCTCCGGGCCGGGGGCGGTGGGCGTGTTGCCGTACGAGAGGTCCTTCTCGGCAAGGGCCTGCTGGCCCTCCTCGGTGAAGATCCAGTTCACGAACAGCTCGGTGGCCTCAGCCGCGGGGCCGTCCTTGGCCGCGCACAGGCTGGAGCGACTCAGGAAGTTGCCGCCGCCCTCGAGTGGGAAGACGAACTCGACGTTGGCGCCCTTCTCCTTCTGCTGCAGGTAGTAGCCGTAGAACACTCCGGCGCCGACCGGGAAGCGGCCGCTGGCAATCTCGGCCGAGACGTTGCGCTCGGGGTCGACGTACTGCAGGTCCTGCGCGGCGAAGTCCTCGATGAACTCCTCGCCAAACTTGTCCTTCTGCCCGTCGGGGCGCAGCATCCCGGTGAAGATGTGACGGAGGGCACCCGCGTTCGGGTCGCCCATCGCGATCTTGCCCTTCCACTCCGGCTCGAGCAGGTCGTTCCAGCTCTTGGGCACCTCGTCCTCGCTGACCTCGTCGCTGTTGTAGGCGAAGCCGAACATCCGGTACGCGAAGTAGATCAGGCGGTCCTCCTCGGCGGTCGGCGGGTCCCAGCCCTCGGGGCCGGTGACGACGTCGATCGGCGTGCAGATGTCGGCCTCACGTGCGGCCTGGATCGAGTCGCCGCCCCACCACAGGTCGCCGACGCGCTGACCGGTGGCGGCCTCGGTCTGCATGGTGGTCAGGATCTGCGCGTCGGCCATGTCCTTCAGTGTGACCGAGACCTCCGGGAAGCGGTCGGTGAAGACCTCGAGGAGCGCCTGGGAGGTGCTCGCCGACGGACCGTAGAACACGATGTCGGTGTTCCCCGACTCCACGGCCGCCTGGTACAACTCGTTGAGCTTCTCGGTGGCCTCGGCGCTCGCGCCGGGGATCTCGATCGTCTCGCCGGAGCCACCCGGCTCGGCGGGCGGTGCGGCGGAGCTGGAGCAGGCGGCGAGCGAGGCGAGGCTGCCGATCGCGACGGCGGCTGTCGCGACGCGCAGGGCGGATGTGAACTTCATCATTCTTCTCCTTGGTGGTTCGGGACGGGTGCGGCGCTGGATGTTCGTCGGGTCACGATGTCGGTCTTGGCGCCTGGGTGATCGTCAGGATGCGATGTGGGAAAGGGAGGTGCCGGATCGGCCCCTGCGGGCCTGCAGCGCCGAGACGGCCTTCATGATGACGGCACCGGCCACCACCACGACCGTGGCGGCGAGCAGGATGATCATGAACAGCGCGGCTCCGGTGCTCATCTCACCGGAGAGGAACAGCTCGTACGCCGCCATGGCGACCGGGGTGACCTTCGGCGGGGCGAGCAGCAGCGGCACCGCCAGGTTGCCGATGATGAACAGAGCCGCGAGGAACCATCCGGCGAAGAAGCTCGGCAGCACCAGGCGCAGCACGATGCTGACCAGCACCCGCATCCGGTTGGCGCCGGAGATCGCACCGGCCTCCTCCAGCTCGGGCGACAGCTGCGCGAGCGCGCCCTCGGCGATGCGGCTGGAGACCGGGATGGTCGCGACGATGAGCACGATCGTCATCAGCGCCGAGGTGCCGTACAGCGGGCGGAATGCCGGGATGTAGAGGATCGCGAACATGTAGGCCAGGGCGAGCACCAGTCCGGGCAGGGCCCATGGGATCCACACCGCGAACGAGGTGTAGGCCTTGAGGAAGCCGCCGCGCCGCGCGACGACGTAGGTGGTGAGCAACGCCACGGCCATGGAGCCGAAGCCGCCGAGCAGGGCGAGCTGCGCGGTGGTGGTGAGTGTGGCGCTGAGCTTGGGGTCGTCGAGGATGGCGACGTAGTTGTCGAGCGAGAGTCCGAGGCTCATCACGCCGTAGATCTTCTGCATGCTGCCGATGATCATGGCCGCCAGCGGGAGGATCAGGTTCAGCAGCATGAAGATCCAGATCAGCACCGCGAACACCCAGCGGACCGGCCCGAGCTCCTGCGGCTCGCGGCGCGATGTCTTGCCGGTGAGGGTGGTGAAGCTGCGTCCGCGCAGCAGGGCGCGCTGCAGCAGGAACAGCACGAGCACCAGCACGATCAGGATGAGGGCCAGCGCGAAGGCCCGGGTGTACTCGGCCGGCACGGAGTCGCGGATGTAGCGGTAGATCTGCGTCGAGAAGACGTGGATGCCGGCCTGGCGGCCGATCATCTGCGGGCTGTCGAACGACTGGAACACCAGCACGGCGATGAGCAGCGCAGCCCCGGTGATGGCGGGCCCCACCGAGGGGATGGTGATGGTGAAGAAGGTGCGCAGCGTGCCCGCGCCGCTGATGGCGGCGGCCTCGTCGAGGGCCTGGTCGCGGTTCTTGAACGCGCCCAGCATCAGCAGGTAGGCGAAGGGCATGTAGCCAAGCGACAGCAGCATGATCAGTCCCGGCCAGGACTGGATGTTGATGAAGCCCTCGGGCAGGCCGACGAGCTGGGCGAGCTGGTTGAGCAGTCCGTTCTGCTTGTTGCCCAGCATGAGCCAGCCCATGGTGTGGAACAGCGGCGGAATGAAGAGGTTGATCACCATCAGCGGGGTGAGCCAGCGCCGGCCCGGCACGTTGGTGTTGGCGCCGACCCAGGCGAACATCGCACCGCCGGCGACCGCGATCGCGCCGCACACCACCACGAGGATCGTGGAGTGCAGCAGCGTCTCCCAGGTCATCTCCGACGTGAAGGCGTCGAGGAAGCCCTGGAGCGTGAGCGGTGCGGCCTGTGTGGGCAGCCCGTCGCGGAACGTGCCGATGATGATCATCGAGACCGGGTACACGAAGACCAGCGCGAGAGCGAGCACGAATGCCGACCACAGCGCACCGCCGGTGATCGAGCGGCGCAGCGAGGCCCGCCGGTCGCGCTCGAAATCCATCGTCGCGGTCACTGCCACTTCCCTTCGCGCAAAGTGTGGGCGTCGTCGCGGTCCCGCTTCGGGTGCGGACCGCTGCGTCCGTGGTGTCTGGTCAGCGTACGAACCGAGGGTCGGGATGAGCATCGGTCGCCGCTCCGAAGTCCTCCCCGGCCTCTCCGACACAGTGTCGGAGGCCGGTTCGGACAGGTCCGCTCAGAGCAGGGCGGACAGGGCCGCGTCGTTCTCCTCCGGCAGCCCGACGGTCACGCGGGCACCCCCGGACTGCGGGAACGGGCGGGCGAGCACGCCCTGCGCTGCGAAGCGGGTCATCAGGTCCTGCGCGTCGCCGTGCAGGAAGATGAAGTTCGACTGACTGGGCAGGAACGAGACGCCTGCGGCGCTGAGCGCCTGCTGCATCCGCTCGCGCTCGGCCGTGATCGCGGCGATGCGCTCTGCCGACACGACTTGGGCCTCGGGGCCGAAGGCGGCGATCACGGCGGCCTCGGCGACGCCGTTCAAAGCGAAGCCGACCGAGGTGCGTCGCAGCGCCTCGGCGACGCGCGGCGAGGCCGCCGCGTAGCCGGCGCGGATGCCGGCGAGGCCGTGCGACTTCGACAGCGTGCGCAGGATGACCAGGTTCTCGAACTCGTCGAGCAGCGTCTGCGTTGCATCGACCGGCTCGGCGGTCACGAACTCGCGATAGGCCTCGTCGAGCACGACCAGCACCTTCGAGGGCACGGCGCTCAGGAACTCGCGGATGCCTTCGACGCCGACGAACCCGCCGGTCGGGTTGTTGGGGTTGCACAGGTAGACGATGCGGGTGTCGTCGCCGATCGCCGCCTGTATGGCGGGCAGGTCCATGGCGCCGTCGTCGGCGAGCGCGACAGGCGTGCGGCTGGCGCCGGCGAGGCCGAGCGCCGCCGGGTAGGCCTCGAAGGAGGGCCAGCAGTACACGCCGTTCACGCCGGTCTCGCACACCAGCCGGGCGAGACCGTGCAGCAGCGAGCCGGAGCCGTTGTCGATCGCGACGCGCCCGGCGTCGAGCCCCATCGAGGCGGCGACGGCCTCGCGCGCGGCGGTGCGGTGGTAGTCGGGGTAACGGTGCGCGGTGCGGGCGGCCGCCGACATGGCGTCGACGATCACGTCGGCGGGGCTCCACGGCATCTCGTTCTGGGAGAGCCGGATGGGCGGCGGCGTGGCCCCGGCCGGTCGGTTGGGGGCGGCCAGCATGTCGTCGATGACGCTGCGGAACTCGAGCATCAGGCAGCTCCTTCTGAGCGCAAGAAATTATTAATATTGAATATGAACATTAGGTGGCCAACGGTCTGCTGTCAACCCTCTGCAGGGGCGGATCAGGACAGCACGTCGGCCATCGAGGTGCCGCGATGCCGCTCCACGGCGGATGCGGCGAGCGCATGATCGCGGCGTGCGATGGCCTCGGCGAAATCGAGGTGCGTGCGCAGCCGCTCGGGGGTGCTCGGGGCGGTCGCGCCCTCCAGCTCCTCGAGCGTGATGTAGTCGACCAGGTTCGTGTACAGACTGCGCAGCAGCTCGTTCGGCGTGACCCGCGCGATGCGCGCATGCAGGACCCAGATGGCGGATGCGGCATCCGGCGCGCCCCAGGCGGCCTCGAGCTCCTGCGCGAGACGGCTGATGTCGGCGATGTCTGCCTCGGTGGCGTGCTCGACGGCGTCGAGCAGCACGGCGCCGTCCAGCGCGTCCAGCACCCGCAGGCAGTTCGTCAGGGTCGCGCTCCCCTCACGCAGCCGCAGCAGCTGGTCGCTCAGCTGCATGAACGGCGAGCGCGCGGCGACGAAGATGCCCCCACCCGGACCCGGCTTGGCCTCGACCACGCCGCGGGAGCGCAGCAGCTGGATGGCCTCGCCGAGCGTCGCCGGAGCCACGCCGAACCGCGCCGCGAGCTCCTGCCTGCGCCCGACGAAGTGCCCGGGACGCCAGCCGCCCGAGGTGATCTCCTCCTCCAGGGCACGGGCGACCTGCACCGCGACGGCGGCGTTGGTGATCTGCGACATGACGCTCCCCTTCGATTCCGACGACGACCACCGAGGGCAGGCGTGTCTACAGATTAGACATACACGATGCATCCCCGCGCGCGCCGCCGTGACGGACCCGCATCCGGCACGGCGGGCGCGGTCAGTGCTTCTTCTCGTGGATGAAGCCCCACGGCGACGGGAACACGTCGACCGGCACCTTGATCACCGCGGGTCGGCCGGCGGTGATCGCCTGGCCGATCGCCCGCTGCACGGCATCCGCATCCTCGGCGAGCGTGAAGTCGATGCCGAACGCCTTGACGAGCAGCTCGAAGTCGGGGTTGGTCAGGTCGGAGCCGATGAAGCGCCCACCGTAGGTGTCACGCTGGATGCGCCAGACGTTGCCGAACCGGTTGTCCTCGAAGAGCACCGTGATCAGCGGGATACCGTACTTCTTCGCCGTCGCGAACTCCTGCAGCGACCAGCCGATGCCGCCGTCGCCCGTAACGACGACGACCGGGCGTCCGCCGGCGCCCACGGCCGCGCCGAGCGCGGTCGGCATCGCGTAGCCGAGCGTGCCCTGGTAGCCGGGCCAGACGTAGGAGTGCGGGGCGTGCACGGGATAGCCGTAGGTGGAGACGTAGCCGATCTGGGTCAGCTCGTTGACGAAGATGCCGTCGGCGGGAAGCGCGGAGCGGATGGCGTCGACGAAGGCCATCTGCGGGGCGACCTCGGCGCGCACCCGCGCCTCGCACTCCTCGCGAAGCCGGCGCAGTTCGCCACCCCAGCCCTCGCGGCGCTCGACGCGGTCGACCAGCGCCTCGAGCACGGCGGTGGCGTCGGCGTTCACTGCGATGTCGGGCCGGCGCGGCGCGCGCAGGTCATCGGCGTCGATGTTGACCAGCGCGAGGCGGGCGTCGCCGATGTTCAGCTGCTGGCCGAAGGGGGTCAGGAAGCGACTGCCGAACGAGACCACGGCATCCGCGGTCTCACGCAGCCCCCACAGCGCGAACGCCGGCAGCGCGTGCGGGTCGCGGGCGTCGATCGCGCCACGCCCGTTCTCGCTCATGACCACGGGTGCGTCGACCAGGTCGGCCAGGCGGGCGACGAGCTCGAACGCCTTCGGCCCGCGTACGCCGCCGCCCACGTGGAAGACCGGCTTGCTGCTCGCGGCCAGCATCGCCGCGATCTCGGCGACCCCGTCCTCGGGGGCGACCGGCGCCTCGACGGCGAAGGGATCGCCGACCTCGAGATCGGCGACGGCGTGCAGGATGTCGGGGCCGAGTTCGAGCGCCACGGGGCGCGGACGCCCGGTGCGCATCTGGCGGAAGCCCTCGTGCACGAGCTCGGGGATCTCCTCGACCCGGGTGGGCCGCGCGGTCCACTTGGTCAGGCCCTCGATCGTCTCGGTCTGCTTCGGGATCTCGTGCAGCGCGCCGAGGCCGGAGCCGACCAGCGTCGATGGGATCGTGCCGGCCAGCAGCATGACCTGCGAGGAGCAGGCGTAGGCGGTGGCCATGCCGGCGCCGGCGTTGAGCACTCCGGGACCGGGCACGACCATCGCGACGCCGGGACGGCCGGTGACGCGGTGGTACCCGTCGGCCATGTAGGTGGTGCTCTGCTCGTGGCGCGGCACGAGCAGGTCGAGCTCGTCCTGCCGGCGGTACATGCCGTCGGTGAGGCCGTCGAGCTGCACTCCCGGGATGCCGAAGACGGTCTCGGTCCCCTCGCTGATCAGGGCCTGGGTGAGCGCGTCGCCGCCTGTCATCTTCGCCATACGTTTTCGCCTCTCTCGGAAAATAACTATATTGAATATAGATCGTTGTTCCGGGGGCCACAAGTCGCGCGGCCCCGGCTCGGACGACGACATACAATCGGGCGGTGCGCGCACCGCGCCGCGTAGTGAGGTGGGCGATGAATCTCGAAGGGCAAGTACAGGCGTACGCCGACCGGCTCGGCCGGCCGATCATCGTGTTCGACGTCGACTTCAACGTCATCGCCTTCAGCGTCCACGACCGCGACGTCGACCATGCCCGGCTCGCGATCATCCTTTCGCACCGCGGATCTTCGCGCGCCCGCGACTCGATCCGCGAGTACCGGGTCGGGCAGGCCGACGGCCCCGTGCGGATCCCGCCGCTGGACGGCGGGAAGACCCGCCACGTCGCGCCGGTGCGCCATGAGGGCCACCTGGTCGGGTACATCTCGGCGACGATCCCCGACGAGGCGCCGGATGCGGAGCTCGTCGAGGACGACGCGATCCGCGAGGCGAGGGCGCAGATCGGCATGATCCTCGCCGCGATGGCCCTGGGCAACCGCGAGGACGAGGACCGCGCGCTGCGACTGGTGACGGCGCTGCTCGACGGCGACCCCGATCAGCGCGCCAGGGCGGCCGACGAGCTGCTCACCGGCGGGCTGATCTCGCCCGTGCCGCACTACACCGTGATCACCCTCTCGCCCCCGCCGGGCGCTGATGCCGGCTCGGCGACCCTGCGGCTGGCGCTCGACCGCGCACTGGCCTCCATCCCGGTGTTCCCCTCGCTCAAGGCGGTCGGAACCGTGATCGACGGCGAGGCCGTGCTCGTGGTGCCCTATGAGATCGATCGGGAACGACTCGCGGCGCTGCTGGCCCTGCCCGCCTTTACGTCGTTGCGCGCGGGAGTCGGCGGGGCGCACTCCCCGCTGGCCGCTGCGCACCGCTCGCGCCGCGAGGCCCGGATCGCCGCTCGCGGCGCGTCGATCGATCCCACCAGGGGCCCCGTCGTGCACTGGGACGAGCTGGGCCTCGACCGGGTGCTGCTGCAGCTGCCGCTCGAGAGGATCACCATGAGCGACCTGCCGGCGCCGGTGCAGCGACTGCTCGACGAGCAGTCGGGTCCCGACCTCGCCCGCACCCTCGAGGCCTACCTCGACTGCGGTTGCGATGCGCAGCGCACGGCGCAGGAGTTGCACGTGCATCGCAGCACGCTGTACTACCGACTCGACCGGGTGCGCGCGATCACCGATGTCGATCTGTCCGACGGACTGGTGCGGCGGGAGCTGCACGCCGCCCTGCGCGTCGCGACGCTCGCCGGCCTGCGCTGAGCCCCGCCCCAGCCCCGCGACTGTGAGCGGACCGACCAGGTGGCACACCGGCGGCCGGGGCCTGGCGCCACATCTACGAATTGAATATATTGAATGTATCTCATAGCTCGCGCGGCGACGGCGCCGTCCGCTCCGCCGGGAAAGGACCCGCAATGAACGCACTCCTGTCCGCCGTGTCCGCCGATGCCGGCACCGGTCGCCCGATCCTGGATGCCGCGACGCGGGAGGTCATCGGCCATGCGCCCGTGCAGACCGTCGCCGACCTCGATGCGGCGATCGTGGCCGCGTCCGCCGCGCAGCCCGCCTGGGCCGCCCTCGGGCACGCCGAGCGATCACGGCTGATGCGCCTGATCGCCGACGACATCGACGCGCAGGCCGAGGAGCTCGGCCAGATCATCACGCACGAGCAGGGCAAGGTCGCCGGCGCCGGCGAGGCGCACGGCGCGGCGCACTGGCTGCGCGATACCGCCGACATCGTCCTCGAGCCGCAGCGCATCGGCGACGGCGCCGAACTGCATTACGTGCCGCTGGGCGTCGTCGCCTCGATCGGGCCGTGGAACTTCCCCGTGATGATCGCCGTCTGGCACATCGCCCCCGCCCTGCGGATGGGCAACACGCTCGTCATCAAGCCGTCCGAGAACACGCCGCTGAGCGTGCTGGCCCTCATCGAGATCTTCAATCGGCATCTGCCCGAGGGCGTGGTCACCGCCGTCTCGGGCGACCGAGAGGTGGGCGCGGCGCTGGCCTCGCACCCCGGCGTGGCGAAGATCGTCTTCACCGGCTCGACCGCCACCGGCCGGCGCATCGTGGAGAGCTCGGCGAACAACCTCGCCCGCCTCACGCTCGAGCTGGGCGGGAACGACGCGGGCATCGTGTTGCCTGGCACCGACGTCGACGCCGTCGCGGACAAGCTGTTCTGGGGCGCGTTCATGAACACAGGCCAGGTGTGCGCGGCGCTCAAGCGGCTGTATGTGCACGATTCGGTCTACGACGAGATGGTGGCCGCCCTCGCCGAGCGCGCGGCATCCGCTCCGATGGGCTCGGGACACGACAAGAGCAACCGCCTCGGCCCGGTGCAGAATCCGTCGCAGTTCGACATCGTCTCGCGTCTCGTCGACGACGCCCGCGAGCGCGGCGCCCGGATCGTCACGGGCGGCGAGCCCGCCGCCGAGCTCGGCCCGCTGTTCTACCGCCCGACGATCATCGCCGATGTGGAGGACGGCGCCGCAGTCGTGGACGAGGAGCAGTTCGGTCCGGTGCTGCCGGTGATCCGCTACTCAGACGTCGACGACGCGGTGCGTCGCGCGAACGGCACCGAGCAGGGACTGGGCGCGTCGGTGTGGGGTGCGGATGCGGATGCGGCAGCGCAGGTCGCCGAGCGGCTGCAGGCGGGCACGGTGTGGATCAATCAGCACGGCGGCGTCGACCCGCAGGTGCCCTTCGGCGGCACCAAGGCCTCGGGCTACGGCCTCGAGTTCGGCGTGGAGGGGCTCAAGGCCATGGCCGCGACCAAGGTCATCCGCCGCTGAGCACGGCGTGGAAAGGGGCCGGTCACCGTCGGGTGATCGGCCCCTTTCCATCGTGCGATGCGCGCTCAGACGGATGCCGTGACCGTGCGCCGCGCAGCAGCTCCCACAGCTCCGCAGCGCGGTCGGCGTCGACGGCCTGTCCGCGCCACACCACCTGCTGGTCCTGGCGGACCAGGGTGAGCGGCATCCGGTACTCGGGCGGCAGCGCGGTGGCGTCGACCTCGACGATCCGGAACGGGATGCCGCGGGCCTCGGCCTCCGCGGCGAGCGCCGCCGCATCCGTCCCCCGCCGGGCGACCAGCGTGTACCCCGCCGAGAGCCGGTCGTACAGCGAGGAGCCGTCCTCGAGCGGGAAGTGCGGCGCGCGGCATCCGGGCACCGTCGACGGGGTGTACTCCCCCATCGAGTACCCGGGCGCCTGCTCCCCGTCGTACGCGATGATCGGCGAGGCGTCGTAGACGTAGCCGTAGTTGAGGCCCGCGGCAGCGAACTGCGGTTCGTTGAGCGTGCGCACGGCGGCGCCGAACGCGGCCCTGGCCTCCTCGCCCTCCGGAGTGGGATCCTCGAGCTCGACCGGCAAGGCCGGCTTGGCCAGCTTCCGCTGGTGGTTCATGGCGAAGTGCGACACCTGTTCGGTGATCGGCCTGCGCTCGGCCTCATAGGCATCGAGGATGCCCTCCTCGGCCCAGCCGCCCAGGTGCGCGCCGACCAGCCAGGTGAGGTTCAGCACGTCGGCGATGCCGGCGTTCATGCCGAAGCCGGCGAACGGTACCCACAGGTGGCTGGCGTCTCCGGCGATGAAGACGCGGCCGTCGCGGAAGCGGTCGGCGAGCAGCCGGCGCGCGATCCAGTCCTCCTTCGAGACGACCTCGTACTCGAAGTCGTCGTCGACGCCGAGGATGGCGCGGATCGCGGCGTCCCTGTCGACCGAGCCGTGCTCGGCCTCCTCCGACGTGAGGTACGTGTGCACCAGGAAGGTCTCGCGGCCATCGATCGCGTAGACGTGCCCGAGCCGGCGCGCGTTGAAGGTGTAGTACCCCCACGCCCGCGGCTCGGCAGCGGTCATGCGGTCGTAGAGCTCGGCCGAGCGGATGCACGTGGACTGCACGTGCTGCAGCACGGGGTCGCCGCTCAGCTTCGCGCCGATCTGCTTGCGCACGTTCGAGCGGCCACCGTCGGCGCCGATCAGGTAGCGGCCGCGCAGCTCCCGCTCGTTCTCGCCGTCGAGGTCGGACACGACCACGGTGACGCCCTCGGCATCCTGCCGCAGCGTGTGGAACAGGGTGCGGTTGAGCAGCGTCACCCCGGGCGCCTGCGCGGCGTGACGCGCCAGGATCGGCTCGAGGAAGGTCTGGTTGATGCGGTGCGGCGGCTCCGGTGTGCGCCAGCTGGTGTCGGGGCCGGCGCGCGAGGTGTACCGCTCGCCGCTCGCCGGGATCGGGATACGGGCCAGCTCGACGCCGGTGAGCGCCGTGCGGAAGGCGACATCCTGCGGGTAGTCGGCGGGAAGGCCGGCCTCGCGCACCTCGGCGGCGATGCCGAGCCGGCGGAAGCTCTCCATGGTGCGCGAGGCGACGTGGTTGCATTTCACGTTCGGGGGCTCGAGGAACTCGCGCTGCTCGACCACGATGACCGACACGCCTCGCGCGCTGAGGTCGAGGGCCGCGACGAGGCCCACGGGCCCTGCGCCGATGATGAGGACGTCCGCGTCCGGCTTCTGGCTCATGTCTCTCCGTCTCAGCGGTCGGTGCCGTGGATCGGCTCGCCGAGCCCGCGGAAGTCGTACACGTCGAGGGTCGTCTCGCCCGCGCGCAGCCGCGCCATGAAGGCGTCCTCCTTGACCGCACGCTCGCGCGAGGCGGCGAGCACCTCGTCGTAGCGCTCGGCGGGGATGACGACGATGCCGTCGCGATCGGCGACGATCACGTCGCCGCGGCGCACCACCCGGCCGCGCAGGGTGATCGGCGCACCCACAGCGCCCGGCCACTGCTTGATCGTGCCGCGGATCGAGATCGCGGTGCTGAAGGCGGGGAACCCAAGGGAGGCGAGCTGGGCGGTGTCGCGCACGCCGCCGTCGATCACGAGACCGTGGATGCCGCGCGCCTGGGCGGCGACTGTCATCACCTCGCCCCAGTAGCCGTACGCCCCGGCGCCCGCGTCCACGACGAGCACGTCGCCGGCGCCGGCCGACTCGATGCCGTGGTGCAGCGCCAGGTTGTCGCCGAGCTGCGCCGACACCGGGAACGCCCGTCCGACGAGCTGCGCGCCGCCCCACGCCGGGCGGAAGGCCGGGTCGAGGAAGAGGTCGCTGCGGGATGCCTCGTAGAGGGTGGCTGTGCCCAGTCGCAGCAGCTCTTCGGCATCCCGATCGAGGTCGGTCATGCCTCCGCTCCCGCGCGCTGCAGGTCGTGGTACCCGAACTGCGCCCGCGCCTCGGCGATGGACGCGCCGCCGAGCGCGGCGGCGAGGATCGACTCCTCCCGGGCGTGGATCATCTCGGCGGTCTCGAGGATCTGCTCCTCGATGTCCTGCGGGATCGCCACGACCCCGTCGGAGTCGCCGAGAAGGATGTCGCCGGGGCGCACGGTGACGCCGCCGATCGTGACGGGCCCCTGCTCCTCGGCCACCTCGACCCGGTCCTTGCCGGTGCGCATGAACCGGCCTCGGCTGTAGATCGGGTAGCCGATCGACAGGGCGCGATGGGTGTCACGGCAGACGCCCTCGATGACGGTGCCCGCGATGCCGCGGTGGTGGGCGACGGCGGTGAGGATGTCACCCCACACCGTGCAGTCGACGCGGCCGTCGTTGTCGAGCACGACCACCTGGCCCGGCTCGACCTGGTCGATGAAGTCGCCGACGGTGCCGGCGGGCACCTGCGCGCTGACGTAGCGCACGGTGAACGCGCGACCGGCCATGTGCTGGCCGTCGGCGAGCGGCGCGAGGCCGAGCAGGCTGCCGGGGCGCTTGTGCTTGTCGAGCGCGTCCGAGACGGTGGCGGTGCCGAGCGCGGCGAAGCGCTCGATGAGGGTGTCTGACATGTCTGCTCCGGCTGCTAGTGCTGGTCGGCGGTGACGGTGGGGAACTGCGAGTCGTGCATGACCTCGCTGACGTCGCGGCCGCTGCGCACGGCCTCGGCCATGCGCGCCTCACGGTCGGCGATGCGCTGCGCGAGGGCGATCACGCGTTCGGCCTGATCGGCTGCGACGAACACGACGCCGTTGACGTCGGCGATCACGTAGTCGTGCGACGCCACCGAGACGCCGGCGACCTGGATCCGCTCGTCCATGGCCTGCTGCACGATGCGCCCGCGGGCGCTGACCGGCACGGCCTGGCGTGCGAAGACCGGCAGGGCGAGCGCCTCGCTCTCCTGCACGTCGCGGCAGGCGCCGTCGACGATCACGCCGGCGATGCCGCGCTGCACGGCGGCCTCGGCGAGCAGGCCGCCCCAGCACGAGACGTCGATGCGGCCGTGGTTGTCGATCACGACGACGTCGTCGGGCTCGGCGATCGCGACCAGCGGCGTCGCGATGTGCGTCGCCGGCCCGGCCGCCGCCTTCGGCGCCGCGGTGACGGTGCGCACCCGGCCGGCGACCGTGCGGCCGGCCGGCCACATCGGCCGCAGCACGGTCACCGCACCGGGCAGCCCCAGGGTGTCGAGGGCGTCCGACACGGCGCAGCTGTCGAGCATCCCCAGCGCCGCGACGATCTCGGATGGCGAGGTCATCTCAGGCGCGCTCCCAGATGACGAAGCCCATCGCGTTGCCGGTGCCCGCCTCGGTGCGGTAGCACGGCTCGTAGTCGACGCCGGTGACCTGCAGGCCGACCTCGTCGGCGATGCCGGCGACGGCGATCCAGTTGCGCAGTTCGGAGGCGCCCGACATCATCTCGGATGCCGGCACCGACGACAGGTACTCGGCGTCGTGTTTCCGCATCGCCTCGATGAACTCGCTGTCGAGCTTCTCGTCGATCACGAAGTGGCTGAGGCCGCCGGAGGCGACGACGCCGACGCGCAGGTCGCCGGGGAACGACCTGATGGCGCGGCCGACGGCGCGGCCGAAGTCGTAGCAGCGCTTGGCGCTGGGCGGGTTCGGCTCCCAGAAGGTGTTGATGAAGATCGGCACCATCGGCACCGTGGACTCCTCGCCCATGAACCGCTGGTAGATGAAGCCGAAGCCGTGCGGGATCGAGTGGTTCTCGTAGCGACCGGCCGGCACGATCTCGGTGGCGCCGGTGTCGAAGTCGTCGGCCTGGGTGGACTGGATGATGTGCTTGCCCAGTTCACGGTGCGTCGGGCGGACGATGGTGTGGTCGGGCACGTCGCCCATGGCGGCCTCGGCGAGGCCGGGCGCCATCTCGTCGAGCTGCGCCTGGGTGAACGGCACGTGCGCCACCTCGTCGCCCCAGAACACCGAGAACGGCGCGAGCCACTCGTCGCCGTAGGTCTCCTTGTGATCGCTCGACACGATCACGAGCACGTCGACATCCTGCTCGGCGATGAAGCGCGACAGCTTGTCCATCGACGCCTGGCAGCTGTCCCAGCGGCGCTGCATGACGTCGTGCGTGATCTCGTGCGAGAAGTCCTCGCGCAGCTCGCGCAGTTCGTCGTAGGTGTAGGTGCCCCCGCGGAACTTCAGGCCCTTGCTACGGCGATCCGCGACGCCACGCGTCTCCCATGCCTCCGGCGGGGCGGCCTTCAGCTGCGGCCCGTGCGAGGTGCCGAATCCGGCGACGATCTCGGTCATGGTGGATTCCCTTCTCGAAGTGCGTTGCTCAGAGCCGGAACAGGCTGCGGGCGTTGTTCTCGAGCACGTCGGCGCGACGGTCGGAGTCGAGCCACTCGATGTCGTCGATGAGCAGGTGGATGTCGTCGAACCAGCGGCCTGTCTCGGGGTCGATCTGCGACCCTGTCCCCGGCTTCTCGGAGCCGAACAGCACCCGGTCGGTGCCGACGACCTTCATCAGCAGCTCCAGGCTGTCCTGCGTGTACAGGCAGGAGTCGAACCACAGGCTGCGGAGCTTGTCGAGGTACGAGACGCCGGTGCGCACCACCGAGGGCAGGAAGCGCCCGACCTGGTAGGGGATCGCGCCGCCGCCGTGCGAGACGATGACCTTCAGGTCGGGGAAGTCCTTCAGCACCTGCGAGTTGACCAGGCTCCACACCGCGACCGTCTCCTCCTGGATGAAGTGCAGGCTGTACGGCTCGCGGGCCGGGGGCTTGCAGCCGGCGGAGTGGATCATCACCGGCACGTCGAGCTCGCACAGCGTCTCGTACACCGGATACCAGTAGCGCTCGCCGAGCGCGGGCGGCGTCTCGGTGCCCTCATGCGGGTCGGTGTTCAGCATCGCGCCGACGAAGCCGAGCTCGGCGACCGTGCGGCGCAGCTCGTTCGTCCATTCGGCCGGCGACAGGTCGGGGCTCTGCGGCATCCCGGCCACGCCCTTGAAGCGCCCGGGGAACAGCTCGGTCGCGCGGTGGATGAGGTTGTTGGTCTCCTCGGTGAACCACTGCACGAGCTTGGCGGGCCGCTCGCTGTGCATCATCTGGAACGGACGCGGCGAGATCATCTGCAGGTCGATGCCGGCGCCGTCGATGTGCGCCATGTGCGAGACGTTTCCGAAACTCGGGTGCGGCGCGTTGTACGACTCGATCAGGGCGTCGTCGCTGATCACGGGAGGCTTGCCGCCGTGCGCACCCCGATGGGAGAGCAGCGAGGCCTTCCACGCGTAGTACGCGTCGGGGGCGGACATGTGGCCGTGGACGTCGATGATCACGGTTTCTCCTTGAGGCTGCAGAGGTCGGGAAGCGGCGCTGGTTCGACGCTACGAGAGCGCCGTTCCGAGAGGATCGGTGCGCTGCGGGAAACTTGCGCCAACCGATCCGACACCGTGTACGAACAGGCGGTGCGACCGGCGCGAGCATCCCGTCATCACTGCACCAGCACGTTGGCCGCGGCCCGGATGCGGCGCAGGTACGGCTCGGCGGGGTCGTGGTCGAGGCGGTCGCCGCCGCGCACGATCACGGCGAGCGCGTCGGCCAGCGCCGCCGCCGGATCGGCCGGGAGGGATGCGGCACGCCACGCCACCTTGCGATCGGGGCGCACCAGCAGCGCGCCGTCGTCGCCGGTCTGCCTGGCGTCGCGCCAGGCGACGTCATCGTCGGCGATCGCTACGACGACGACGGGCATGCCGCCGCCTGCGGCCTGGACTGCCTCGCGCCAGGCGGGCGCCGCCGACGCGGAGGTGAGCAGCGTCAGTCCAGCGGGTGCGATCAGATCGTGCGAGGAGACGTGCTCGCCCTCGGTCGACAGCCACACGTGCGGCAAGTGGTGGCCGGGGCGGGAGGTCGGGTGAAAGGCGACCGGGTCGGACGGGTCGCCCGGCACGGGGGTGCCATCGGGCACGAGCGCACCGTCGTCGTAGTGGTACCCGGCCTCCACGCCGAGCTGGCTGTAGTCGTGCGCGTTGTGCGCCACCTCGGCCGCGACCTGTGCGCGCATCGCCTCGCCATCCTGGGTGTCGCTGACGAACACCTCGAGGTTGCGGAAGCCCTCCTGCTCGTCGTCGCCGAACCCCAGCGCCGCGGCGATCGGAGGATGCCGGTTGGCGTTCTCGAGCGAGTGCGCCGTGTACCAGGCGACGATCGGGCGGCGCTCGGCCTGATAGCTGTCGAGCAGAGCGTCGGGCGCCTGACCGGCGATCACGGCCCCGATCTTCCAGCACAGGTTCTGCGCATCCTGGATGCCGCTGTTGAGCCCGAGCCCGCCGGTGGGTGGATGCTTATGCGCGGCGTCGCCGGCGAGGAACACCCGGCCGACCCGGAACCGGTCGGCGACCAGGCCGTGATAGCTCCACCGGGTCATCGAGTGCATGGTGATCTCGTGATCGTCGGCGAGTCCCAGCATCCGCCGGATGGAGGCGAACAGGGCCGCCTCGTCGTCGGTGTCGCCCTCGACCATCCACGCCGCGACCGACACCAGCCATTCCTCGGAGTCCCGGTTGTAGTGCGTGGGGCCGAGCGCCTGGATCGTGCCGCGCCGGCGCGCGCCGCCGGCGGGGTGCAGGAAGTGGCCGAGCAGGGCGTCCGGCTCCGACCACGCAGAGAGGTCCATGCTGACGTGGTAGTTGACCACCTCGCGCATGTCGCGCGGGCCCTCCAGCCCGACGCCGAGCATCTCGGCGCTGTCGCGCCCGCCATCGGCAGCGATCACATAGTCGGCGCGGATGCGGCGGGTCTCGCCGCTGTCGCGATCGCGGATCGTGACGACGGCGGAGTCGGCGTCCTGGTCGATGCCGATGACCTCCTGGCGCTTGCGGATGCGGCCGGGCGCAGCGTCGAGCGCGTGCCGGTACAGCAGGGGGTCGAGGCGCAGCTGCGGCATGTTGGCGAACGCCCGCGGGCTGGAGGAGCGGTAGCGCTCGGCATCCTCTCCCCCGCCCCACGCGGGCACCTCTCCGATCTTCATGCCGTCGAAGCGGCCGGGCCCGGTGGCAGTGGTGTACCAGACGGCCTTGCGCCAGCGGTCGTGCGTGGGGGTGGCCGCGTAGATGTCGTCGGCGACGCCCATGTCGCTGAACGCCTCCATGGTGCGAGGGTTGAGCAGATGGGCGCGCGGGAAGCGGAACACGAAGTCGCGACGCTCGACGAGCAGCACCTCGATGCCCTGCTGTGCGAGCAGCATCGCGCACGACAGGCCGACGGGCCCTCCGCCCATGATCAGGACCTGCGTGTCGTTCCAGACGTCTTCGTCGATGGGCGGCAGCGGGGCGCGGGGGCTCTTCACGGATGCGGGCACGGACTCCTCCTCGGATGCGGGAATCCCAGGCTAGGAAGCGCCGATCCGGCGCCGATACGTGAGGAAGATGCGAAACTCCGCGGCTCGTTCCGACACGATGTCGCATCGCGGCATCCGCGCGGGCACGACGAAGGAGAGCGGGCCATCCCCCTCAGGCCGACCCGCCCTCCTCCCTGGCGCAGGCCGGGTCTCAGCCTGTGATCGTCGGGACGGTCACCCACTGCCAGTAGGTGAACTCGTCCAGGTTCCAGTGGCCGCCGTGGCGTCCGCCGTTGCCCGAGGCGCCGATGCCACCCATCGGGATGTGCGCGGCGTCGTAGATGGTCTGCCCGTTGAGCGCGACCATGCCGGCGCGCAACCGCGACGCGAAGCCGAGCGCCTTGGCGACGTCGCGGCTGTGGATGGCGGCGGTCAGGCCGTAGTCGCTGGCATTCGCGAGGGCGAGGGCCTCGTCGTCGGTCGAGAAGCGGGTAACCGGCGCGACGGGTCCGAAGATCTCGCTGCGGAACGCGGCGTTGTCGGGGGCGACGGCATCGAGCACGGTGGGCTGGTAGAAGACGCCGTCGTGCGATCCGCCACGCACCAGGCGGGCGCCGTCGGCGAGAGCCGTGTCGACGATGCCCTGCACCCGCTCGGCCTGGCCGACTGTGATCAGCGGGCCGAGCGTGGTGCCCTCGGCGAGCGGGTCGCCGAGTCGCATCCCGTCCGCCGCGGCGGCGAGCCGTTCGACGTACTCGTCGGCGACGCTCTCGTGCACGAGGTGGCGGCCGGTGGCCATGCAGATCTGGCCCTGGTGGCGGAACGATCCGCCGACGCCGCAGGCCACGGCGTGGTCGAGGTCGGCGTCGGGCATGACGATGAAGGCGTTGTTGCCGCCGAGCTCGAGCACCACCCGCTTGAGCATCCCGCCGGCGACCTCGCCGACGCGCCTGCCCGCGGCCGAGGAGCCGGTGAAGGAGATGACGCCGGTGTGCGGCGAGCGCACCACGGCCTCGCCCGTCTCGGGTCCGCCGGGCAGGATGTGCAGGATGCCGTCGGGGAGCCCTGCGCGGCTGAAGATCTCGGCGATGAGCGCGCCGCCCGAGAAGGCGGTCTTCACGTCGGGCTTGACCAGCACGGCGTTGCCCAGGGCGATGGCCGGGGCGACCGAGCGGATGGCGAGCATGAGCGGGGCATTCCACGGCGAGATCACGCCGACCACGCCGACCGGGATGCGGCGGGCGATGCCGAGCGTCGTCGGGTCGTCGACGGGCAGCACGTCACCCTGCGACACGGTGACGAGGCTCGCCGCCTCGACGAGCTCGTCGATCGCCTTGTCGATCTCGTGCCTGGCCTTGGCCGGCAGCGAGCCGCTCTCGCGGATCAGCACGTGCTCGGCGTCTTCGCGGATGTCGCGCAGCGCCTGCGCGGCCCTGGTGAGCACGCCCGCGCGCTCGCGGTACGACGCGGCGGCCCAGGCGGGCTGTGCCTCGACGGCACGGGCGCCGGCGCGCTCGACGTCCTGCTCGTCGGCGATGCCGACGGTGCCGACGAGTCCGCCATCGCCGGGCGAGCGAACGGGCTGGTTGCCGCCGCCGGGCTCGCGCCAGCCGTCGGAGTGGATGCGGCCGTCCACCGCCTCCCTGTCCCAGCGCGCCATCGCGCCCTCCTGCCTGTCGCCTGTTCGGCCGTCGCGTGATCCGAAGCCCTTGCGATGCTAGCCGCTGCCTGAGCGGGCCGGCTTCCGCGCCGCGTAGCGAAATCGGAGAGCCGCATCCGACGCGGTGTCGCGGTCGGCCTCTGCGCCGCTACTGCCAGAGCGCGTCGCTGACGCGCACCTCGATGAGCCGGGGCCCGTCCTGCGCGGTGCGGCCGAGCTCAGCTGCGACGGCCGCCCGCAGTCCGGCGGCCCCGGTCACCGTCTCCGACGGGATGCCGAAGGAGCGGGCGAGCCCGCCGATGTCGAGACCGCTGATGTCGGTGAGCGGGTACTCCCCGGTGCGACTGGCGGCGCCGCCGCTCTTCATCAGCCCCGAGATGACGGCCTGATAGCGCCCGTTGTTCACCACGAGATAGGTCACGGGGATGCAGTGGCGCGCGGCGGTCCACAGCGCGGGCACGCCGAACTGCAGCACGCCGTCGCCGACGACCGCGATGGTGCGCTCTGCCCTGGCCAGCGCCACGCCGGCCGCCGCGCCCATCCCCCAGCCGAGCGATCCGCTCGCAGTGGCGAACAGCGAGTCGTCGTCGTCACGTTCGAGGAATCGCAGCAGCGGCAATGTCGAGGTCACGCCGTCGAGCACGAGCACTCCCTCGGTGCCGAGGGAATCGGCGAGCACGCGCATGGCGACGGCGGCGTCGAAGGCCCCGCCCTCGGCATCCGCCGGGACATCACGCCGCCACCCCGCGAGCCGGGACTCGTGCTCGGCTCGGGCCTGCGCGAGATGCTCGCGCTGCGGGGCGGAGTCGACGACGTCCCGCGTCGCGGCGTCGAGGGTGGCGGCGAGGTCTGCCAGTGCGGCGGCCGTGTCGCCCACCAGTGCCGCGGCCGGCGCGTAGCGCCGTCCGGCCTCGGCCGCGTCTTCGGTGATGTGCAGCACCGGCACGCCGTGCGGCAGGATCGCGACCTCTGCCGAGAACTCCAGCGGCGTCGGCATACCGGCGAGGATCACGAGGTCGCTCTCCGCGACCGCCGGAGTGCGCGGATCAAAGAGACCGCAGTGGTGCGGGTGCGAGGTGCGCAGCGGCCACCTCTCCAGGTCACGGCGGGACTCCGCGTACAGCGGCGCCCCGATCCGCTCGGCGATGCTCTCGAGAGCGGCGGTCGCCCGCCTGCGCGCCACGTCGGAGCCTGCGACGATGACCGGCCTGCGGCTGGCGCGGATCGTTTCGACGGCGCATACAACGGATTCCGCGGAGGGGCGCTGGCGCGCCGGCATCCTCCGTCCGGCACTGGTCCCGGTCGCGTCCGCGGCGGCGAGGTGATCCTGCGGGACGGCGAGGATCGAGGGCTGCTCGGGCACCACGGTGCTGCGCCACAGGGCGCGGTCGACGTCGTCGACGAGCGCGTCGGCGCGCAGGTTGAGCCACGCGTGCCCGACGTACGGCGCCGCCGTGTCGAGCAGGCGCGGGGAGGTGGTCAGAGCACGGTGCGGCAGCGTGGCCGTGCCCTTCACACCCACGATCACCGCGACGCTGCTGCGGGCGACCTGCGCGGCATAGAGGTGCGCCAGCCCGTTCGCCAGGCCGACGTTGGTGTGCAGATAGGCGACGCCGATGCCACCGGATGCGCGGGCGTAGCCGTCGGCCCTCGAAACCGAGATCGCCTCGTGCGTGGTGAGCACGAACCGGGGGTCGCGATCGCTGTACTCGGGTTCCGCCAGGGCATCGAGCAGCGGGATCTCGCTCGTACCCGGGCAGCAGAACACGTGCGGCACGCCCCAGGCCCGCAGCGTGTCGAGCATCTGGCTGGCGGCGGACATCGCGCTCCTCGCGGTCGGTGTGCCCCCGACGCTACGAGGCCGGCCGGCCGGCCGCCTCCCCCACGGTGCCGGAACCCCGGGGGCGCGCGTCCGACGCCGTGTCGCCCGCCGCACCACGGGTCGCGTGCCATCCCCTGAGACGACGAAGGGGCGCGGATGCCGCAGCATCCGCGCCCCTTGGAGCGGTTTCGATCAGTCCGTTCAGCCGGCGGCGAGATCCGGCGTGGCGGAGATGCCGCCACCCGTGTTCACGCCCACCGAGACCTTCTCGCCGCGCGGAGCGTGCTGGAAATCGAACTTGCCGTCCACGACGTCGACCTTCACATGGTCGCCGGCGTTCAGCTGACCGTGCAGGATGCGCTCCGAGAGCTGGTCCTCGATCTCACGCTGCATGGCGCGGCGCAGCGGCCGGGCGCCGAGAGCCGGGTCGAAGCCGATCTCGATCAGCTCGTCCTTGGCGGCATCCGACAGCTCCACCGTCATGTCGCGATCGAGCAGGCGATCCCCGAGCTGCTTGGTGAACAGACCCACGATCTGACGCAGCTCGTCCTTGTTGAGCTGCGGGAAGACGATGATGTCGTCGACGCGGTTGAGGAACTCGGGCTTGAAGTGGCGCTTGAGCTCCTCGTCGACCTTGCCCTTCATCCGCTCGTAGGTGGTCTGCGCGTTGCCCTCGATCTGGAAGCCGACCGGACCGCCCGCGATCGCCGACGAACCGAGGTTGGTCGTCATGATGATCACGGTGTTCTTGAAGTCGACGATGCGTCCCTGACCGTCGGTCAGACGACCCTCCTCGAGGATCTGCAGCAGCGAGTTGAAGATGTCGGGGTGCGCCTTCTCGATCTCGTCGAACAGCACCACGGAGAACGGCTTGCGGCGCACCTTCTCAGTGAGCTGTCCGCCCTCTTCGAAGCCGACGAACCCGGGAGGGGCTCCGAACAGACGCGAGACGGTGTGCTTCTCGCCGAACTCCGACATGTCGAGCGAGATCAGTGCGCCCTCGTCATCGAAGAGGAACTCCGCGAGCGCCTTGGCGAGCTCGGTCTTTCCCACGCCGGTGGGACCGGCGAAGATGAACGAGCCCGAGGGGCGCTTCGGGTCCTTGAGACCGGCGCGCTGACGACGGATCGTGCGCGACAGGGCGGCGATGGCCTCTTCCTGGCCGACGACGCGCTGGTGCAGCGCCTTCTCCATGAAGACCAGACGGCTGGACTCCTCCTCGGTGAGCTTGAACACCGGGATCCCGGTCGCCTGGGCGAGCACCTCGGCGATCAGGCCCTCGTCGACCACGGCGTGCGACTGCACGTCGCCCGCGCGCCACTGCTTCTCCAAGCGCAGCCGCTCGCCGAGCAGCTCCTTCTCCTGGTCGCGCAGCGCGGCTGCCCGCTCGAAGTCCTGCTCCTCGCTGGCTGTCTCCTTCTGCTCGCGCACGTTGGCGATGCGCTCGTCGAACTCGCGCAGCTCAGGCGGGGAGGACAGGATGCTCAGGCGCAGTCGCGCACCGGCCTCGTCGATCAGGTCGATCGCCTTGTCCGGCAGGAAGCGGTCCGAGACGTAGCGGTCGGCGAGGTTCGCAGCGGCCACGATCGCGCCATCGGTGATCTGCACCTTGTGGTGCGCCTCGTAGCGGTCGCGCAGGCCCTTCAGGATGTTGATGGCGTGCGGCAGCGTGGGCTCGTTGACCTGCACCGGCTGGAAGCGGCGCTCGAGCGCGGCATCCTTCTCGAAGTACTTGCGGTACTCGTCGAGCGTGGTCGCGCCGATGGTCTGCAGCTCGCCGCGGGCGAGCAGCGGCTTCAGGATGCTGGCGGCGTCGATCGCGCCCTCGGCAGCGCCCGCACCCACCAGGGTGTGGATCTCATCGATGAAGACGATGATGTCGCCGCGGGTGCGGATCTCCTTGGTGACCTTCTTCAGACGCTCCTCGAAGTCTCCGCGGTAGCGGGAGCCGGCGATCAGCGAGCCGAGGTCGAGCGAGTACAGCTGCTTGTCCTTCAGCGTCTCGGGCACGTCGCCCTTGACGATCGCCTGCGCGAGGCCCTCGACGACGGCGGTCTTGCCGACGCCGGGCTCGCCGATGAGGACGGGGTTGTTCTTGGAGCGGCGCGAGAGGATCTGCATGACCCGCTCGGCCTCCTTCTCGCGGCCGATGACCGGGTCGAGCTTGTTCTCGCGCGCGGCCTGGGTGAGGTTGCGGCCGAACTGATCGAGTACCTGCGAGCCACCCTGCGCGGACTGCTGGTTCTCGTTGGCGGTCGCCCCGACGGCCGCGGGCTCGCGACCGGGTGCCCCGGAGAGCAGCTGGATGACCTGCTGGCGCACCTTGTTCAGGTCGGCGCCGAGCTTGACGAGCACCTGGGCGGCGACGCCTTCGCCCTCGCGGATCAGACCGAGCAGGATGTGCTCGGTGCCGATGTAGTTGTGGCCGAGCTGCAGCGCCTCACGCAGCGACAGCTCGAGCACCTTCTTGGCGCGCGGGGTGAAGGGGATGTGGCCGGTCGGCTGCTGCTGACCCTGACCGATGATGTCCTGCACCTGCTCGCGCACTGCGTCGAGGGAGATGCCCAGACTCTCGAGCGCCTTGGCGGCGACGCCCTCGCCCTCGTGGATGAGGCCGAGCAGGATGTGCTCGGTGCCGATGTAGTTGTGGTTGAGCATCTTCGCCTCTTCTTGGGCGAGGACGACCACTCGACGGGCTCGGTCCGTGAATCTCTCGAACATGCTGTGACTTCCTTTCGCACGCGGCGAAGCGGCGGTAGCGCCTTGTACATCGAGCGTAACGAGCGAGCGGATGCGGCAAGGCCGTGTTCGCCCTCGGCATAGCGGGGTTGATTTCCGGGCAGTGCGCGAGATCGGCCCTGCAAGCGGATCTGCCGTTGACGCCCTTATCGACTGTCGTTATGTTAACGAAAAGCGATAACAACGACTGTCGATATGGAAGCGAGCAGAACGATCATGAACGGTGCCTCTCCCCTGTCCCGCGCCGACGGCTTCGGCCTCGGCCTGATTGCGACGGGCGCGGTGAGCGTCGCCGTCGCCGCGCTGGTGGCCGTGGTCAGAGGCGCCCTCGAGGTCTTCGGCGCGGACGTGGCGGTGCGGATGCCGGTCGATGGCGGCGCAGCCGCACCGCTCGCTGCGCTCGACGGGGTCGACTCCGCCGCGTACTCACAAGCGGAGGTCACCTTCGAAGCCCTCTCGGCCGGTGCCAGATGGATGCTGCTGCTGGAGGGCGCGCTGCCCGCGCTCGCGACGGTGGGGGTGTGCGCGGTCGCCTGGCGGCTCGGAGTCTCGCTGATCCGCGGGCGTCCGTTCCGCAAGACCATGTCGACGACCATCGGCATAGCGGCATGCCTCGTGGCGGCGGGCGGATTGTTCAGTCAGATCTTCGGGGCCATCGCCCGCGCGATGATCGTCGACCGGCTGGCGGCATCCGACGATGGCGTCTACGACTCCTTCGCCGCCTTCTCGCTCGATCTCGATCTGGCTCCCCTCGGATGGGGCTTCGCCCTCGCCCTCGTGGCGATGGCGTTCACCTGGGGCACGCGCCTGCAGCGCGAGACGGAAGGACTGGTGTGATGAACGTGAAAGCCCGTGACAGACTCACCAGCGGACAGCTCATCGGCACGATCATCGTCGCCGTGTTCACGATCGTCGGCATCGCGTTCGTCGCGGCGAACCGGTTCCTGACGGCGTTCACCGCCGATGGGCTCGCGCTTGAGGTGCCGATCCCCGCGGAGCATGGCGCCCCAACCTCTCCTTCCGGCGCAGCCTTGCAAGTGACGCAGGCGATCGTGACAGTACCGAGCGCGAATGCCGGCCTCGCGGCGCTGGCCGTCGGAACTATCCTGCTCGCCGCCTTCGCGGGCATCGCCGTCGTGATCCTGTATCTCGCGCTCGCACTCGAAATCTCCCGCGGCCGGCCGTTCTCGCGCAGGTCGAACCGCCTGCTGGCCGCGATCTCGGCTGTCGTGCTGCTCGGAACCACTGGCTGCTATCTGCTCGACAGCGCGATCGCTCGCAGCGTGCGGTCGGCGGCGGGGTTCGGAGAGATCGGGAGCTGGACGCCGCTGAGCTACTGGATGGGCTTCGCGATCGTCGGCGCGCTCGGACTCATCGCCTACGCGTTCCGTCGTGGTTCGGTGTTGCAGCGCGAGACGGAGGGATTGGTATGAGCCCCGCGGATGCGGACGAGGAGTTCACGGGCATCCACTGCCGGCTCGACGAGCTGCTCGCGGAGCGCGGAATGACGCTGACCGAGCTCAGTGCGCGCGTCGGGGTGAGCATCGTGAACCTGTCGGTGCTGAAGAACGACAGGGCGAGAGCGATCCGATACTCCACACTGCGCGCTGTGTGCGAGGCGCTCGAGTGCGAAGTGGGCGATCTGCTGGTCCTGGCCCGCGAAGCAGCATCCACGCGATCGAAGCCGAACCGCATGACCTGAGTGGCGACTTCGACGTCTCCTCCCATCCGTCATCCTTCGTCATATCCGCCCCGGGAATTCCTGGCTGCTCCTAACGTTGACTCCCATGGCGCGCACCGTGCGCGCGGAAGACATGGAGATCCCGTGAGCACCAACGCACGCGCACAGAAGGCGCCAGACACCCGAGGACCGGTCCGCAAGCTGCTGACCTCCTTCGGGTTCCAGATCATCGCAGCTCTGATCCTCGGCATCGCCGTGGGTGTCATCGGACGCAACCTCGGCGCCAGCGCCGACAACCCGACCGTCCTGTCGGACACCCTCGACACGATCGGCGGTTCGTACGTCACGCTGCTGAAGGCCGCCGTGGTGCCGCTCATCTTCACCGCGATCGTGGCGAGCATCTCGAACCTGCGCCGCGTGCAGAACGCCGCCCGCCTGGCGGGGCAGACTCTGCTGTGGTTCGCGATCACCGCATTCATCGCGGTGACGATCGGCATCGTGCTGGGTCTCGTGATCCAGCCCGGCTCACGGGCCGGTGCGGGCCTCGAGACCGGTGAGCCGCACAGCGTCGGCACCTGGTGGAACTTCCTGCTCGGCCTGATCCCGCAGAACTTCCTCGGCATCGGCGCGTCGACGTCTCTGGACCTCGAAGCCGGCACAGCCACCACCGGCGTCAGCTTCAACATCCTGCAGGTCATCGTCGTCGCCGCCGTCGTCGGCATCGCCGCCCTCAAGGCGGGCAAGAAGGCCGAGCCCTTCCTCGTCTTCACCGAGTCGCTGCTCAAGGTCATCCAGCGCGTGCTGTGGTGGATCATCCGCATCGCCCCGATCGGCACCTTCGGCCTGATCGGCTCGGCGGTCATCAAGTACGGCTGGGACAAGCTCACCTCCCTCGCCTGGTTCGCCGGCGCGATCTACATCGGCCTCGCTCTGGTGATCTTCGTCGTGTACCCGATCCTGGTTCGCACCCACGGACTTTCGATCAAGCAGTACTTCTCGGGCGTCTGGCCCGCCGTGCAGCTCGCCTTCGTCAGTCGCTCGTCGATCGGCACCCTGCCGCTCACCGAGCGCGTCACCGAGCGCAACCTCGGCGTGCCGGCCTCGTACGCCTCGTTCGCCGTGCCGTTCGGCGCCACCACCAAGATGGACGGCTGCGCCGCGATCTACCCGGCCATCGCAGCGATCTTCGTCGCCCAGTTCTTCGGCATCGAGCTGAGCTTCATCCAGTACGTGCTGATCGTAGTCGTCTCGGTGCTGGGCTCCGCGGCCACCGCGGGCACCACGGGCGCCACCGTGATGCTCACGCTGACCCTGTCGACCCTGGGCCTGCCGCTCGAGGGCGTCGGACTGCTGCTCGCGATCGACCCGATCCTCGACATGGGACGCACCGCGGTGAACGTCGCAGGGCAGGCGCTCGTGCCGACCATCGTCGCCAAGCGTGAGGGAATCCTCGACGAGGACCTGTACAACGCTCCGCGAGGCGGCCTGCCGTTCGCCGACGAGGACATCGATGACGCGGATGCCGCCGCCGACGCAGCTGCGGAGAGCCCGGAGGCCGAGCCCGGTGCTGCCGGCAAGGAGTCCGTCGGCGCACGCTGACCCCGTTCCTCATTCAGAGCGCCTCGCCCCTCCCGGGGCGGGGCGCTCTGTCGCTCCCCTTGAACAGCCTCATCGTGTGCGACCGATTCACGCCCGCGGCTGCGGACGCGTGGCGCCGCGGGTGTCGAGCGCGAGCTCCTCGGCATCCATCGCCGTGATCAGCTCGTGCATGACCTCCTCACTGAGGTTGCCGGCATCGCGCTCCTCGAGGAGCACCTGCCTGCGCACCGCCAGCCAACCCTTGGACAGCGTGAGGAGCTGTTCGTAGGTCGGTCGCGGCTGCGCCTCGGCATCAGCACGCTCGGCATCCGACTCGATCTTCACCAGCCGCTTCGCGAAGGCGTCGAACGCCGGCAGTGCAGCATCCCCCTGATCGCTCGCCCACTCGCGGCGCATCGAGCGCAGGTACGCCTTGCCGGCCTCGCGGCTTCTCTCCCGCACTGCGGCGAGCTGCCTGGCATCCTCCTGCGCCTCCGAATCGTCCACGACGTCGAGGCGACGGATCAGCCACGGAAGGGTCAGCCCCTGCAGCAGCAGCGTTCCCACCGTGACCACGAACGCCACGACCACGATGGCGTGAGCCGCGTCCTCCTCGAGCCCTGCGAGGTCGGCGGCGGCCAGCGCCGTCGCCAACGTGACCACTCCGCGCATGCCCGCCCACGAGATGACGGCGTTGTCGCGCCACGACAGGCTCGTCTCGGCGAGTCGGCGCCGCAGCTGCTCGTCCGTGAGCGGATGCCGACCCCGCCTCGTCTGCACCGTAGCCTGGCCGTGCAGCGCCTGGATGCGCTCCCATTTGCGCAAACGCATGCGCGTCCACCACTGACCCCATGCACCGGCCGGGTAGACGAACAGCGGCCGCACCACCAGCACGACCAGCAGCACGACCCCCGACAGCAGCAGCACCGGGCCGACGTCGCCGTCGTTCAGTTCGCTGATGACTCGCGGCAGCTGCAGACCGATGTAAGCGAACACGAAGGACTCCAGCAGGAAGTCCGCCGAGAGCCACAGCGGCGCCTCCTGCTGACGGGTCGTGTAGCTCGTGCGGGGTGCGTTGAACCCGACGAAGAGCCCCATCGCCACCACGGCGAGAACGCCCGAGCCGCCCAGCGCCTCGGCGATCGCGTAGGCGCCGAAAGGGGCGAGCAGCCCGAACGTGCCATGGACCACGGGGTCGCTGACGCGCATGCGCAGCTGATGCATCGCTGCGCCGAAGAGGATGCCCACGACCACGCCCACGATGACGGCCACCACGAACTGCCAGATGGTCTCGCCGAGGTCGAACGCCGCGGAGCCGGCCACGATCGCGGCGAACACGCGATACATGGTCAGTGACGTGGCATCGTTGATGAGGCTCTCACCCGACAGCACTGTCATCACCCGCCGCGGCAGCCCGAGCCTGCGGCCGATCGCGGCGGCCGATACCGCATCCGGCGGGGCGACGATCGCTCCGAGCAGCAGCGCACCCGGAAGCGTGAGCGACGGCATCAGCCACCAGGCGACCAGTCCCACGATCACCGCGGTGACGACAACCAGGCCGATGCCGAGACGGCGGATCTGCGGCAGGCTCCGCTGAAAGCTCACGAACGATACGTCCAGGGCCGCGGAGTACAGCAGTGGCGGCAGCACGAGGTTGAGCAGGACGTGCCCGTCGATCGCGAGGTCGGGGATGAAGGGCAGGAAGGATGCCGCGAGCGCCACGACCGTCACGAGCAGCGGTGCCGGCCAACCCCTCGATCGTGCCACCGCCGCCACGGCGACCGCTCCGACGATGACGACGAAGATCCCAGCGTCCATGCGGAAAGGTTAATGCCCGGCTCCCACCCGTCCGTGGGCGCATCGCCGCGGTCACCGCACTGCGCAGCTTCGTTGAGCTCGCGCCGTGCCCATCAGCCCGCGGCCGCGAGCAGCCGGACGACCTCCTCGTCGGACGTCTGCCGGAAATCGATGTAGTGCATCCCGACCGCCATGAAGCTGCTCGGGGCGGTAAGCACCACGATCTCGTCGGCCGTCGTGCGCAGCTCGTCGATCACCTCCGGAGGTGCGACGGGCACGGCGACGACGATGCTCGCGGCGCCGCGTGCGCGCGCGATCTCGCATGCGACGCGGATGCTGGCGCCGGTGGCGATCCCGTCGTCCACGATGATCGCCGTTCTGCCCTCGATCGGCTCGGCCTCCCGACCTGCCCGCAGCATCCGCGATCGCCGCTCGACCTCTGCTCGCTCGCGATCCTCCGCGGCGGCGAGCGTCCGCTCGTCGATGCCGGCCGTGTCGACGACGGCCTCGTTCCGCACGGCGGCGCCATCCTCCCCCACCGCCGCCATCGCGACCTCCTCGTGACCCGGGACCCCCACCTTGCGCACGATCAGCACGTCCAGCGGCACCGCCAGCGCGCGAGCGACAGGGGCCGCGACGGGAACGCCGCCGCGCGGAAGCGCGAGCACAACGGCGTCCTCCTGCGCACGATGGCTCAGCCGCCTGGCGAGCTGCCATCCGGCGTCCGTGCGGTCCTCGAAACTCCACATGACGTCTCCTGCCACCTGGACTACGCCACCCGAGCCGAGACGGTCAAGCCCCTCGCGGAATGCTCGAAGCGCACCCGCGGTTGCCCCTGAAGATGACTTCTCCCGCACTCTCCATACTCGACCTCGTCCCCGTGCGCACCGGCCAGACCAGCGCGCAGGCCGTGGCAGCGTCGCTCGACCTCGTCCAGCGGGCCGACGAGCTCGGCTACCGCCGCTACTGGTTCGCCGAGCATCACAACATGCCGTCGGTCGCATCGACCGCCCCGCCGGTGCTCATCGCGGCCGCGGCCGCGCGAACCGCCCGCATCCGGGTCGGGTCGGGCGGGGTGATGCTGCCCAACCACGCGCCTCTCATCGTCGCCGAGCAGTTCGCCGCGCTCGAGGCGATCGCCCCCGGCCGCATCGATCTGGGCATCGGACGAGCGCCCGGCAGCGACCCGGTGATCACGCAGCTGCTGCGCGCGACAGGCACTGCAGGCGACGTGGAGCGCTTCCCCTCGCATGTGCAGGACATCGCGCTGATGCTGCGCCCGGAAGGGGCGACGGTGCAGTTCACGAGCGGCGGGGAGTACGCGGTGCTGGCCACGCCCGCGGCATCCGCCGTGCCGGAGATCTGGTTGCTCGGTTCGAGCGACTATTCCGCGCAGCTGGCAGCGTCGCTCGGCATGCCGTACGTCTTCGCGAACCACTTCTCCGGGCAGGGGCTGGAGCGGGCCCTCGACCTCTACCGTTCGGCGTTCCGTCCGAGCGAGACCCTTTCGGAGCCGCGCACCTTCCTCACGGCCAATGTGGTCGCAGCCCCGACGGCGGAGGAGGCGGAGGAGCGGGCGCTGCCGCAGCTGCGGATGATGGCGCGGCTGCGCCGCAACCAGCCCCTCGCTGCGCTCGAGACGGTCGAGCAGGCGAAGCAGGGGCTGCAGGCCACCGCCGATTCCGAGGAGTGGACGCTCATCGACGGCATCCGCTCTCGCTGGTTCGTCGGCGGCGCGGCGGGCGTGCGTTCGTCGGTGGCTGAGTTCGCCACCAGGCACGGCGTCGACGAAGTGATGATCTCACCTGTCGCCGGGGCCTACGACTCCGAGCCGCTCGACGCCGCCGCCGGTCGCGCCCAGTCCCTGGAGCTGCTGGTCGGGTGAGCGGGGATCAGGCCTCGGTCACGACGGACATGCGCTGTGTGAACGTCATCCTCGCCTGGGCAACTCGTTCCGGCTTCCAGTCGGGACCGGGGGTCGACGCCAGCAGCAGCTGGGTGTACGGGTGGTCGGGCGCGTCGAGCACCTTCCGCGTCTGCCCCCGCTCGACGATGCCGCCTCGGAACAGCACGATCACCCGCTGGCAGATCTCCTGCACGACGGCGAGGTCGTGGCTGACGAACAGGTAGCCGACTCCGGACTCCCGTTGGATCTCGCCGAGCAGGTCCAGCACCTGAGCCTGCACGGAGACGTCCAGCGCGGACACCGCTTCGTCGAGCACCACGAGCTTCGGCGAGACGGCTAGCGCCCGGGCGATCGCGACGCGCTGGCGTTGTCCTCCCGACAGCTCGTGTGGCTTCGCCTCGGCGTGCCGTTCAGACAGTCGCACGCGATCAAGGAGCGCTAGCGCCTCGGAACGCGCGGCGACGCGTCCCGAGACGCGACGATGCAGGAGAAGCACCCGCTGCAGCGATTCTGTGACCGACAGCCGGCGGTCGAGTGAGCCGTTCGGGTCCTGAAAGACCATCTGCGCAGCCTGCGCCCGCGCCAGCCTCGCCCGCCGCCCATGAACCGGTCGCAGCCGGTCCACGCCGTCGATGCGCACCGCGCCCGAATCGGCGCGCTCGAGACCGACGAGGATGCGGGCGATCGTGCTCTTGCCGGATCCGGACTCGCCGACGAGTCCGAGCGCCTCGCCGGCATCGATGTGGAAGCTCGCCCGGTTCACGGCCGTCACGTCATCGGCGCCGCGCCCCATGCGGAAGACGCGGTGCAGGTTCTCTACCTCGACGAGGCTCATGATGCGGTCCTCCGCTCCAGCGCCGGTGCGGCGTCGATGAGTGCACGGGTGTACGGATGCTCGGCTGCGTCGAACAGATTGCGCCCTGCCAGAGTCTCCACGATCTCACCGGAACGCAGCACGTACACGCGGTCGCAGATGGCTCCGGCGAGATGCAGATCGTGTGTGATGAGCAACATGCCGAGTGCACGCTCCCTCATCTGGCTCTGGAAGATCGCAACGATCTCCGCCTGCGTGGTCACGTCCAGTGCGCTCGTGGCCTCGTCCGCCAGGATCAGCTTCGGGTCCGTGCTGAGCGCAGCTGCGATCACGACGCGCTGCAGCATCCCGCCTGACAACTCGTGCGGGTACTGCCGCATGCGTCTGGCGGGCTGGGTCAGCCCGACCTCGGCGAGCAGATCGAGGATGCGCCGGTCGGCTTCTCTGCGTCGCATGCCGTGGACGCGCACGAGCCGTTCGGCGAGTGAATCCCCGATCCGGCGCACCGGGTTCAGCGCCCCCCGGGGATCCTGCTGGACCAGGGCCACGGACGAGGCGCGGGTTCGCCGCAGAGTCGCCGCGTCGGCACCGACCATCTCGGTGCCTTCGATCCGGATGCTTCCCGTCACCTCCGCCTCGTCACCGTACAGCCGCAGGGCGGCACGGACGGTCGTCGATTTGCCGGAGCCGGATTCGCCGACGAGGCCGACCATCTCGCCGGGCGCGACCTGCAGGTCGATCCCGTGCAGGATCCGCGTCGGCGTGTCGCCCGCGAAGCTCAGATGGAGGTTGTGGATGTCCAGGAGCATCAGCTCATCCCTTCGCAAGCAGGCGGTCGGCGATACGGACTCCGACGACGTTCACTGCGACCACCACGAGGGCGATCGCGACGCCGGGGACGAGGGTCGGAAGGAAGTGCCCCTGCACGAGCCCTGCCTGACCTTCCTGCACCATCAGCCCCCACTCGGAGCTCGGCGGCTGCGCACCGAATCCGAGGTAGCTGAGCGTCGCCAGGCTCATCAGCGCCTCACCGAACAGCACAACGAGATAGCCGACCAGGGCGGGCAGGAGGTTCGGTATGACGGCGCGGATGCAGATCGCCAGCCCGCCCAACCCTTGCACGCGGTAGGCATCCACGTACGGCCGCGCCATCTCGCTCAGCGCGAGACTGCGCGTGTACTTCGCGATCACCGGAGCGTACGCGAGGGCCAGAGCGATCACAGCGGTGACCGGCCCCTTGCCGAAGACAGCGATGACGAGGACGACGAACAGAAGGCCGGGGAAGGCGAACATCACGTCGGTGACGCGGGCGAGCAGCGTGTCGATCCATCCTCCGTGCCAGGCGGCGAACACGCCGATCGCGACGCCGAGCAGCGAAGCGAGGATCAGCAGCAGGACAGGGCCGACGAGTGTCTCGCCTGTGCCGACGAGGAGCCTGGAGAGGAGGTCGCGCCCGAGTTGGTCGGTGCCGAGCGGGTGCGCGACGCTCGGACCCGACCAGATTGCGCCGAAGTCGATCTCGTCGGATTCGTGCGGGGCGAGCACCGGGCCGAGCAGCGCTGCTACGACCGCCAGCACGAGGAAGCCGAGCGCCACCCAATAGCCGATGGCCGGGCCGGAACGGCGTTGTCTCGCGCGCAGTCGCGGAAGCACCAGAACGGTCATGACGAGACCACCCTTCGGTTGATTCGCGGATCGAGGACCGGCAGGAGCAGGTCCACGATCGTGGTCACGACCATGTAGGCGACCACCATGAACAGCAGCACGGCCTGCACCACCGGGAAGTCATGCGTGTTGATGGCCTCGACCAACAGCGAGCCGACGCCCGAGAGGCCGAACACCGTCTCGACGGCGACCGTTCCCGCGATCATGCTCGCGATGACGAGGGCGACCATCGTGATGATGGGCCCCCATGACGCGCGAAGCACGTGATCGCGGACGATGAAGCGCTCGGAAAGGCCGGTGGCACGCGCCGCCTCGACGTGCTCGGACGAGAACTGCTCGATCATCGATTGCCGGGTCACACGGCTCACGATCGCCAACGCGCCGATGGCGAGAGTCACCGCAGGCAGCGTCAGCGCATACAGCCGATCCGGTCCGCCCGTGCCGGCGCCCGCAACGGGAAACCACCGCAGCTGCACGGCGAAGAGCGCGACCAGCGCGATGCCGACCACGAAGGAGGGGACGCTGGCGGCGAGAGTGGTGGCGCCCACGACCAAGGTGTCGGGGGTGCGTCCGCGTTTCACCGCTGCCAGCACGCCCAGCCCGATGCCGATCACGATCAGCAGGACCGCCGCGTATCCGACGAGGGCGAGAGTGACGGGGATGCGCGCCGCAAGGATCGCGCTGACAGGCTGGTGATACTGGAACGACTGGCCGAAGTCGCCGGTGAGCGCGCCCGCGGCCCAGTGCCAGTACTGGGCGAGCATCGGCTCGTCCAGATGGTACTGGGCCCGGACGCTGGCGATCCGCTCCGGAGTCATGTTCTCGGGGTTGCCGATCAGGAAGGTGACCGGGTCTCCGGGCGCGGCGAACATGGCGACGAAGATGATGAAGGACGCGACGACGAGCGTGATGACCATGCCGCCGAGCTTCCGGATCGCGTGGAACATCGCTCAGCCCTTCGTGCTGCCCAGGTCGACCGCCCACGGGTAGTAGATGTATGCCGCTGAAGACGGCACGCCCGTGACGGTGTTCGCCATGATGAGGGTCGATGGCGTGGCCACGACCGGCAGCCACACGGCGTCCTCGACCCAGCGGCGCTGCAGATCGATGGTGATCTCCGCGCGCTCGGCATCGTCCGTGGCCGCGTACCCGGCGGCCACCAGCGCGTCGTACTCCGGGTCCGCGAAGACGCCGAAGTTCACGCCCGCGTCCGACTTGCCGTTCTTGTAGAACCCGAGCGGGTCGTTCTTCGAGATGTAGTACTCGTCGGGCCACAGGTCTGCCTTGTCGCGCAGCTCGGCATCCGAGTAGAAGTCCCCGTACTGCGCCTCCGGCACGACGGTGATCTCGGCGTCCAGTCCGATCGACTTCGCCGCAGCGACGAGTGCGTTTGCGATCACGTTGTGCGTGGACGATCCGTTCGAGGCGACGATCAGCGGTTCGGACGGCACGCCGGCCTCCTGCACCAGCTTCTTCGCCTGCTCGAGGTCCTTCGCGCTCGGCTTCGACGGTGCGCCGGTGAGTTCGTCGTACGCCGCCTGGAACTCATCCGCCTCGTAGCCCCAGGCACCCGCGCCGACCGGCGTCTTCCACGGCTGAGCGAGGCCACTGAAAGCGGCCGCCGAGATGCCCTCACGGTCGAGCGCGAGGGAGAGCGCCCGCCGCAGCCGCACGTCGGTGAGGGCCCCGCGATCGGTCGTCTCCAGAACCCAGGCGTTCGTCGAGGGCCCTTGGAACACCGACACGCTGTCACTGCCCGCGAAGGTCACGGCCGCACCGGCGTTCTCGAGGTAGGCGCCGTGCGCTTCTCCCGTCGTGAGGCTGTTCACGGTGGCCGACTCATCGGCCCAGCGGAAGACGACCTTCTCGGCGAGCGCCTCGACCTCGGCGTCCCAGTAGTCGTCGACCTTCGTGATGGTCAGCTGCGAACCGGGCTCCCACGACTCGATCTGGTACGGACCGCTGCACGCGGAGGCCGAGGCGGGCCCTCCGAAACCATCACCTTCCGCCTCGATGACCCGCGGGTTCCACACGATCCCGCCGTCACCGGCCATCGCCTGCAGGAAGATCGCGTCGGGCTGCGTCGTGGTGACGGTGATCTGGTCATCTGCGGTCTGCGACATCGAGACCACGTTCTGGTACTCATCGGACTCAGCAGCCCCTTCGGCCGCATGGCGGTTCATGCTCCACAGCACGTCGGCCGTGGTCACAGGACTGCCGTCGTGGAACACGGCATCCTGACGAATCGTGAACACGACGTGGGTGTCGTCGATCCACTCGGCCTTCGACGCGATGCCCTGGCCGAGAGTGAGGTCGGGCTGCACCTGCATCAGGCGATCGCAGGTGTTGGCGAGCACCGTGTCGTCGGCGGTCGTCGCATCGATGTCGGCATCCATGGTGGTCGGCTCCGAGCCGAGCATCCAGGTCACCGACTCGATGGGACCCGCTGCCTTCGCCGTCACCGCCGCGAAGGGCGCGTCGAGCTTGACCTCGGGCTTGTTCTGTTCTCCGCCCGCCGCGCAGCCTGTGAGCGCGAGCGCCGCGATGGCGGCGACTCCCAGGGCGGTGCGGGGCAGACGGCGGTGCTGTGATTTCTTCATTGAAACGCCTCCTTCTCGGGATTGACAGTCAGGGGTTCCGCGGAGCCTCCCCCGGGCCGTCATACAGGCTCCAGGGCAGTGCTTCGTAGTCGGTCTCGCACGGGAATCCGGCGGCGATCCGGTAGACGCCGGTCGTCAGGTCGACGCAGCTCGACAGCAGGGTCGACCACTGCCGCAGCCTCGGCGCGCCCGGATCGGGATGCGTGCAGACGCCCTCCGGGTAGCCGAGGTGGTCGGACATGGCTGCCTTGACGCGAGCGACGCTTTCGGCGTCGTCCTTCGCATCGGCGACCTCCGCGAGTCTGGCACGCACGCGCGGCAGACGCAGCAGCGAGTCGGCGGAGACAGGCCGGTAGCGTCCCGCCAGCTGGGGCGGAACGGACGCCTGGAAATGGTTCGCGTGCGCGATGACGCCGTGATCGTCGGGGTAGATCCAATCCACTCCGTCAGGGGTCGTCTCGACATCGATCGCGTAGCCGCTCTTGTGAGCGAGCAGTGCGTTGCTGGCGATGTGCGGGCGCGTCTTCACGAGCGTGTTCAGCGCCCCGGCGAGGTTCGACTGATCGAGCACGAGGCGCCGGATGAGGGTCTGCGGCAGTCCGATGGTGTCGCCGAAACTGCCCCCCAGCCCGTTGGCGTTGAGTGCGATTCCCGCCGAGTTCGCGCCATGCCTTCCGACCTGGCCTGCTTCTACCTGCATGACGACGGTGGGCAGCGGATCCTGCACGATACGGATGACGAGCGTCGTGTCGGCGGTGAGGGTCCGCCAATCCCAGTTCTGTCCGACGAGCGTATGGCCGGTTCCACTGGCCGCCCCGGTGAGGAAGAAGGAGGTGCAGCCGTCGACGGCGTCCCGCTCCTCATCGTGCTCGAGTGCCGAATCCCGGGCGGACGATCCCGACACTCGGGAGTCGTAGACGAACTCACCGCGGACGTTGAGTGTGAGCACCTCCGCGAAGGAAATGCCTGCCCCTTCGGCGATGCCGCGCATCTCTTCCACGAGGTGCGGCGCGAGCTGCTCGGAGATCGGAAGCCACTTCGACACCGAGTCGGTGATCTGGTTCCAGGTCAGTCCGGTCTGCTGGGTGAGCGCTTCGGCGTAGTAGGCGAGAGAGGCCGCGATGAGATCGCGGGCGCCCTCGCCGTGCTGGCGACCACGTTCGCGGGCGCTGCCGCTGACCTCGAGCACGCGGATCTGCCGTACATCGCCCATCAAATCCTCCTCGATGTCTCACGGCGTGGCCGCGTTACAGGGTTGCGATTCCCTGCGGCCCAGAGAATGATGGTGGAACATCCGTTACGGATTCCCTCCACTGGGAAGAGACGATACATCAATGGACTCATTTGTAACAACCGATACAGACAATCTCGCGCTGACTCGACTCCGCGATCGCATCTCGGAACGGTGGAATGAACTGTCGAAGTCGGAACGTGCAGTCTGCCGCGTGCTGATGGCGATGTCGGCCGAGCGGATGCTCTACTCAAGCGCGGCAAGCCTTGGAACGCAGAGCAACACGTCGAACGCATCCGTGGTGCGCACCCTGCAGACCCTGGGTTACTCCGGTCTGTCGGAACTGAAGCAGGAGGTCGCGACGCCGTTCAGTTCGAGTGTCGCCCCCGACGTGCGCCTGCGCAGTCGTCTGGAGCACCTCGGCCGTGATCTGGCTCAGATCCAGCGGGAGATCTGGGCCGAGGCCGAGGAGCTCATCGACCTCGCGAGTCGCACGAACAGCGATGCGGAGTACGAGGCGGCGGTCGGCCTCATCGTCCACGCCGACACCGTCTTCTCGTACGGCCTCGGTGCCTCGGGAATGCCCGCCGAGCATATCGCGCTGCGGCTGCGGCGGATCGGCGTCTCGACACGGCGCCTCACCGCCGACGGCTTCCGCCTCGCCGACGAAGCGCTGGCTCTCGGAGCGCGAGACCTGCTCGTCCTCTTCGCGCCCGGCCGTGTCACGCGCGACATGGAGGTGTTGCTCGATCAGGCCCAGCTCGTCGGCGCGAGCACGCTGCTGATCACCGATGAGCTGCACGAGGTGCTCGCCTCACGGGTGAACGTCGTGCTGAGGGCACCGCACACGCCGACAGGCCTGACCGCCGAGGGAATGCCGGGGGTCCTCGTCAGTGACGTGCTCGTGCAGGCGGTGTCGGCAGTGGCACCCGACGCGGCGCTGCGCTCATCGCAAGCGCTCAATGATCTACGGGCCAGGTTGGGGTATTGACCTTCCCCGTCGACACCGGGGCTCGCCGACGCGGATCGCGCCGGCGTCAGCCCTCTTCCGGCTCGCCGGCGATGAGTCCGCGCAGCCAGTCGCGCGCTTCGACGAAGATCTCGTCGGCGTAGCGGTCGGGGTACTGCACGATGCGGCGGTCGGCGCGAGGGTACGAGCCCAGGAACACCACGCGGGGGCTGAAACGACGGATGCCGAGCAGGGCGTCGGCCATCCGCTCGTCCTGGATGTGCCCGTCGGCGTCGAGCACGAACCGGTACCGGCCGAGCTCGTCGCCGATCGGACGGGACTCGATGAGCGACAGGTTGATGCCGCGGGTCGAGAACTGCTCGAGCATCTCGAGCAGCGCGCCTGGCCGGTCATCGGGCAGCTCGACGATGAGGGACGTCTTGTCGGCCCCGGTCGGCTCCCCCGGCGCCACGGTGCGGGCCACCAGCACGAAGCGGGTGACGGCGTTGTCGTTGTCTCCGATGTTCTCGGCGAGCACCTCGAACTCATGGTGCTGCACGATGCCGGGGGCCGCGATCGCGGCCTGCGCGGGCAGGGTGCCGTCGAGGATGCCGAGGGCGGAAGCCACGTTGCTCGCGGCGGGCACGTGCGCGTGCCGAGGCAGATGCGCGCCGAGCCAGCTGTGGCACTGGGCGTAGGCGACGGGGTGTGCGGCGATCACGGTGACGTCATCGAGCGAGATGCCCGGATTCGCGACCAGCACGAAGTTCACCTTCACCAGGTACTCGCCCACGATGCGGAGTCCCGGTTTCGTGGCCAGCGCGTCGAGAGTCGTCGACACGCCTCCCTCTATCGAGTTCTCGATCGCGATCATCGCCGCATCGCTGCGCCCCTCGAGCACGTCGGCGAGCGCCTCGCCGACGTTGTGCACGGGCTTCCACTCATGCCCGCGCGCCTCGGGCACCTGGTCGAGCGCCGCCTCGGTGAAGGTTCCGGCAGGGCCCAGATAGCTGTAGGTGCGGCGTTCGATCACCCGGCAAGCCTACTGGCGGCCCGCGCGCTCCGACTTCCCGTGCCTGTTCGGTTACAGATGATGCCGGACGCCGGAGGCCGGTTGCACACCGAGGATGCATCCCGGCGCCCAGCGGGGCAGACTATCCCCATGACGAGCCGAGCTGGCCTCCCCGCGGAGGAAAAGGACCTCATCGACGTCGACGAGCTGATCGCGGCGTACTACGACCGGCATCCGGACCCGCAGGTCGCGACCCAGCGCGTCGCCTTCGGCACGAGCGGCCACCGAGGCTCCTCCCTGTCATCGAGCTTCAACGAGGACCACATCCTGGCCACCACCCAGGCCATCGTCGACTACCGCCGCGAGCAGGGCATCGAGGGGCCTCTGTTCCTCGGTCGCGACACGCACGCCCTGTCGTTGCCGGCCGAGCGCAGCGCCATCGAGGTGCTGATCGCGAACGGCGTCGACGTGCGCACCGACTCCCGCGACTCCTGGGTGCCGACACCAGCCCTCAGCCACGCCATCCTCACCTACAACCGCGGCAGGGCCGCGTCCGATCGGGGTCGGGCCGACGGCATCGTCGTCACCCCGAGCCACAACCCGCCCCGCGACGGCGGCTTCAAGTACAACCCTCCGCACGGCGGTCCCGCCGACACCGACGCCACCGGCTGGATCGCGCAGCGCGCGAACGCGCTCATCGAAGCGGGCCTGGAGGGCGTACAGCGCATCCGCTACGCAGACGTCGACGGCGACTCCATCGGCGAGTACGACTTCCGTGACGCCTACGTGCGCGATCTGCCGTCGATCATCGACATCGACGCGATCAAGCGTGCCGGTGTGCGCATCGGCGCCGACCCGCTCGGCGGAGCATCCGTGGAGTACTGGGCCCTGATCGCCGAGATGCACGGGCTCGACCTGCGTGTGGTGAACCCCGAGGTCGACCCGACCTGGCGCTTCATGACGCTCGACTGGGATGAGAAGATCCGCATGGATCCGTCCTCACCCAGCGCCATGGCGTCGCTCGTCGCGAAGCGCGGCGACTACGACGTGCTCACCGGCAACGACGCGGATGCCGACCGGCATGGGATCGTCACGCCGGACGCCGGCCTGATGAACCCGAACCACTACCTCGCCGTGGCGATCGACTATCTCTTCTCTCACCGCGCGGACTGGCCTCGGGACGCCGTGATCGGCAAGACGCTGGTGTCGTCGATGATCATCGACCGGGTCGCCGACTCGCTGGGGCGCCGCCTGCTCGAGGTACCGGTCGGCTTCAAGTGGTTCGTTCCCGGCCTGCTCGACGGCACCGTCGCGTTCGGCGGCGAGGAGTCCGCCGGCGCCTCCTTCCTGCGCATGGACGGCAGCGTCTGGTCGACCGACAAGGACGGCATCCTGCTGTGCCTGCTCGCGGCCGAGATCATCGCGGTCACCGGCAAGACGCCGTCGGAGCGCTACCGCGAGCTCGAGGAGTCTTTCGGGTCGTCCGCCTATCAGCGGGTCGACGCGCCGGCGACGCCGGATCAGAAGGCGACGCTGGGCAGGCTCGCGCCGGATGCGGTGGGCGCCACGGAGCTGGCCGGCGAGCCGATCACCACGAAGCTCTCGCACGCGCCCGGCAACGGCGCGGCTATCGGGGGGCTGAAGGTGCAGACCGAGCACGCCTGGTTCGCGGCGCGCCCGTCGGGCACCGAGGACGTCTACAAGCTCTATGCCGAGAGCCTGCTCGGGCCCGACCATCTCGCGCAGGTGCAGGAGGAGGCCAGGTCGGTGGTCGCCGCGGCGCTGGACGCCTGAGCACGCACCCGACGGGGAGCGGAGCACCTGCCGCCGGCGCCGTCGGTCCCACGCGCGGCCGGGGTCAGCCGAGCTGGCGCGCCAGCCTGATACCCGCCTCGTGCAGCCAGCGTGCGGGCTCCGCCAGGGCGGATGCCGGCGAGCCGGCGAGGTCGGTGAGCGATGCGGATGCCGCGAACGGCCGAGTGTCGGCCTCGGCGGTGATGCGTCCCGCGACGAGCGCCGCGCGTGCCCCGGCCTCGGCGGCCAGCTGCGCGACGAACGACGGCACCTTGCCTTCGCCCGACTGACCGTCGTACGACCCTTCGCCGGTCACCACCACGTCTGCTGCGGCCACGGCGTCGCCGAGTCCGATCAGCCGCGCCACCTCCGCAGCGCCGGGCAGGAGCTTCGCGCCCCATGCGACCAGAGCTCCGCCCACGCCGCCCGCCGCGCCGGAGCCGGCCACAGTGGGATCCAGTCCGAGCAGTCGAGCGAGACGCCCGAGGCCGGCATCGACGAGCGCGCGGTCAGTGGCATCCGCGAGCCCCTTCTGGGGACCGAACACTTCGGCGGCTCCTCGCGGCCCGATGAGCGGATTGGTCACATCGGTGAGCACCAGCGCCTCGGGCACGGGGCGCAACTGCGAGAGATCGACGTGCACGACCGCTGAGAGGCCCCGCGCTCCCGACGCCACGGGCATTCCGGTCGCGTCGTCGAAACGGGCGCCGAGGGCCCGCAGCATCCCGATGCCGCCATCGGTCGATGCGCTCGATCCGATGCCGAGCACCAGCCGTGACACCCCGTGATCGAGGGCGGCGGCGATCGCCTGGCCGAACCCCGTCGAGTCGGCGTCGAACGGGCGCAGCTCGTCGAGCAGCTCGATGCCCGACGTCGATGCCAGATCCACCACACCCGTGCCGTGCGGGGCACCGTCGGAGGGTGGCAGCAGCAGCCACGACGTCTCGACCGGGCTGCCGACGGGACCATCGACCACGATCGGCATCCGCTCCGCACCGGGAACCGCCGCCGCGAACGCCGCGACCGTGCCCTCCCCGCCGTCGGCCATCGGCCGCAGCACGACATCGGCCTCGGGATCGACCGTTCGCCAGGCATCCGCCAGCACCAGGGCCGCATCGGCCGCCGTGACCGTGCCCTTGAAGCTGTCCGGCGCGAAGACGACCCTCATCGGGCGATGCCGGGCGTGCTGTCGCGCAGCAGCACCTCGAGTTCAGCCGGTTCCTGCTGCCACTCGGCATCGACCGTCGCCCGGAACGCCTGGTACCCGAGATCGCTCAGCGGCACGCGAACGGTGGTGAGCTGCGGAGTGACGTCACGGCTGACCGGCACGTCGTCGAAGCCGCATACCGCGATGTCGGCGCCGACCGCACGGCCAGCGTCGCGGACGGCCGTCATGGCGCCGATCGCGACCACATCGCTGAGCGCGAAGACGAGAGTGCCCGGCTCGATCCCGTCGGCGAGCGCCCTCGCCATCGACTCGGCGCCGGACTCGCGCTCGAAGGTGCCGCGGTACACCCGCTCGACTTCTCCCCCTCCCGACTCGAAACCGGCGGTGAAGCCGTCGAGGCGATCGTCCGAGGTGCGCACACCCTCGACAGCTCCCAGTGCCACGGCGCGCCGGTAACCGAGCCCGGCCATGGCGCGCCCCAGCCGCTCGGCACCTCCGCGGTTGTCGATGCGTATGCTGCGGTCACCCCCTGGACCGAAGGTGACCGTTCGTCCGCCGAGCGCGCGGAAGGCGGCCAGCTCGCCGGAGGTCATGGTCTCGCCCTCCTCCGACCTGGATGCCGCGAGGATCACACCGCGGGGTCGCTGTCCGCGCAGCGCGTGAAGGATGCGGGCCTCGCGCTGCGGTTCGCGTTCGGTGATCGCGACGGTGACGATCAGGCCGTCCTCGTCGGCGCCGCGCGCGACGCCGGAGGCGATCAGGCCGAAGTAGGGGTCGGCGATATCGGCGACCAGCAGTGCGATGACCTGCGAGGTGCCGCGCGCGATGGCCTGCGCCGAGAGGTTCGCGGTGTAGCCGAGCTCGGCCGCCGCCGCCTCGACGCGCTCCCGGAACGAGTCGGCGACCTTGCGCTCAGAGCCGTTCAGCACGCGGGATGCCGTGGCCAGGGAGACGCCGGCCGCCCTCGCCACATCGTGCAGCGTCGGGGTGGTGGCGCGTCCCGCACGCCGTGCCGCATCAGTCATGTGCAGAGCCTATCGATCGACATCTCGAACTCGTGGGTGCGACGGGAGCGCTGATCCTCCGCGACCATCACTGCGCCGCGGCGATCCAGCCGCGCAGTGTCGCCGCCTCGGCGGGGAGCAGAGCGGGGTCGTCGCCGGGTACGAATTCCAGCAGGGCGTCGCGCGGCGGGGAGGGCAGAGCTGATGCTTCGCCGAAGAGCCGCTGCCAGAGCGCTTCCCTCTCGTGCAGGCGCAGCCGCTCGGCCGCCGGCCACCACGAGAAGACGTGCACGGCATCGACATGCGCGGCGATCGCGTCGAACTCGGCGAGCGCCTGGGCGTCGGGCGCGTCCACCGCCGGCTGCCAGTACGTGCCCAGGCCGGGCACGTACTGCAGCAGCCGGTTCACCGACGCGGGGTCGGGGGCGAGAGTTCGACGGTGGTACTCCAGGGAGAGACGGATGCCGCGCTCCGACGCCTCGGAGACGGCATCCTTCAGGCGGCCGGTCACTGCCGCCCAGTCGGCGTCGTCGGCGTCGGAGGCGTCGACCGTTCCCGCCCAGACGCGGACGCGGTCGGCCCCCAGAGCCTCGGCGCTGTCGAGGATCGGGGTGAGCTGCTCGTCGGCGCCCGCGCGGAAGTACGACCCGTACGAGCACACCTCGAGTCCGGCATCCGTCGTCGCCTGCGCGACCTCAGCCGCCCGCTCGGGGTCGCCGGGCGGCACGTGCACGTCGCCGCCCCACTCGATCACCTCGAGACCGGCGCCGGCGGCTGCCGCCACGACCTGCTCGGCGGTGAGCTGCCGGAACGTCACCGAGCAGAGTCCTGGTCTGATCGTCATCTGCCCATCCTCTCGTGCTGCCGATCCCCTCGCCGGTCAGGGCAGGTGCGGGCTGATCGCCTCGGCGAACGAGGCCGCGGTGCGCGCGACCACGCGTGCGGGGTCGTCGGCCCAGATGTCGGCGTTGAAGATCTCCACCTCGATGTCGCGGTCGTACCCCGTCTCGACCACCGCGCGGGTCAGCGAGCCGAAGTCGATCACGCCGTCGCCGGTGTAGTGCCTCGACAGCAGCACGTCCTCGGCGAGCGGTGTCCTCCAGTCGCACACCTGGTACGTCGCGATACGACCCTCGCGTCCGGCGCGGGCGATCTGCTCCAGCACCTGCGGGTCCCACCAGATGTGGAAGGTGTCGACAGCAGCGCCCACGACCGACGCGTCGAAGTCGGCGGCGATGTCGAGCGCCTGTCCGAGCGTCGACACGACGCAGCGATCCGAGGCGTACATCGGATGCAGCGGCTCGATCGCCAGCGTCACGCCGCTGCCCTTCGCGTCGTCGGCGAGGTCGCCGAGCGCGTCGCGCACCCGCTCCCGGGCGCCGACCAGGTCGCGGGAGCCGGCGGGCAGTCCGCCGGCGACCAGGACGAGCACCGCGGTGGAACCCTCGGCGCCGGCGGCGGCCAGCGTCGCGGTCTCCTCGATCGCGCGACGGTTGTCGTCGAGCGCGGCAGAGCGCTCGGGGCCATCGGGCAGCGTGAAGAACCCGCCGCGGCAGTGCGTCGTGAAGCGCAGCCCGGAGTCGGCCAGCATCTTCGCCGCGACGTCGAGGCCGACGGCGTTCACCGGTTCGCGCCAGAGCCCGATCGCCTGGATGCCGGCATCCGCCGTCACCGCCAGAGCGGTCTCGAGGTCGGCGTACTTGATGGTCGCCTGGTTGATCGACAGGCGGGGATCGACGGCGCTCATGCGTCCACTCCGTTCAGGCGCAGCATCCCGTGCCACCGTTCGCGTGCGAGGTCGGGATTCTCGAGCGCGAGCGACGCGTTCGCGAGCTCGACGATGCGCGACAGGTGCGGCAGGCTGCGCGCGGAGTGCAGGCCACCCACCATCTGGAACGCAGGCTGATGGCCGTTCAACCAGGCCAGGAACGCGACGCCGGTCTTGTAGTAGAACGTCGGCGCCGCGAACACCTGGCGGCTGAGCTCCTCGGTCGGACCGAGGATGCGCTCGTACGAGGCGGGGTCGCCGGCGTCGAGTGCCTGGATGGCTGCGGAGGCGACCGGAGTGATGGCTGCGAAGGCACCCAGCAGCGCGTCGGAGTACGGCCGCTCGCCGACGCCGGAGTCGCCGATCAGCGAGACGTAGTTGAAATCGTCCCCTGTGAACATCCGCACGCCCTCGGGAAGGCGCTCTCGCACCGAGATCTCGCTCTCGGCGTTCAGCAGGCTCATCTTGACGCCCGCGACCTTCCCCGGGTTCTCCTGGATGATGTCGAGCAGCACGCCGGATGCCGTCTGCCAGTCGTCGGCGCCGAAGTAGCCCTGCAGCTCAGGGTCGAAGGCGGTGCCGAGCCAGTGCAGCACCACAGGGGTGGTCGCCGACTCGAGCACCGATCGGTACACGCGACGGTAGTCGTCGGCGGATGCCGCGACCCTGGCGAGGTGACGGGACGCCATCAGCACGGGTCCGGCGCCCTGCTCCTCGGTGAGATGCAACTGCTCCTTGTAAGCGTCGATCACCTGATCGAGCGCGATGCGGGCCTCATCGACATGGTCGGTGTTGACGCCGACGACGACCGAGCCGCCCTCCTCGCGCGCGACCTCGGCGCTGCGAGCGATGAGCTCGCGGGTCGCCGCGGCGTCCAGCCCCATGTTCCGCTGTGCCGTGTCCATGGCGTCGGCGACGCCGAGGCCCCAGGAGTAGACGTTGCGGCGGAACGCCAGTGTCGAGTCCCAGTCGATGTCGGCCGGCTGACCAGGAGTGTTGTCGGCGTGCACCTTCGGCACGACGTGTGCGGCGGCATAGGCGACCCGGCTGCGAAGTGCCGACGAGGGCCTCTCGTACCCGCCGGAGTCGTTGAGCGCAGCATCCGTCGCCGTGCCATCGGCGGAGAGAAGACGAAGAGTCCTCATCGGATCAGTCCAGGCTCAGCGCCGACAGCGAGATCTTGCGGCCCTCGGCGCTGGAGGCCAGCCCGGCCTCGGCGAACTGCACACCGCGCGCGCCGGCGAGCAGGTCGAAGGCGTAGTCGGTTCCGAGCACGTACGAGGTCAGGTACTCCTCCCACTGCTGGCGGAAGCCGTTGAGGAACACATCGTTCGTCGGCACGGCCTGCCAGTCGGCGTCGTAGTCGTGCGCGTCCTCGAGGTCGGGGTTCCACACGGGCTTCGGAGTGGCGTTGCGCGGCTGGATCTTGCAGCCGAACAGCCCCACCACGGCCGAGCCGTGCGTGCCGTCGACCTGGAACTCGACGAGCTCGTCGCGGTTCACGCGCACCGTCCACGAGGAGTTGATCTCGGCGATGATGCCGCCCTCGAGCTCGAAGATGCCGTAGGCGGCGTCTTCCGCTGTGGCGGTGTACTTCTCGCCCTTCTCGTCCCAGCGCTCGGGGATGTGCGTCGCTGCCTGCGCGTAGACGCTCTTCACCTCGCCGAACAGGTTCTCGAGCACGTAGTTCCAGTGGGGGAACATGTCGCTGATGATGCCGCCGCCGTCTTCGGTGCGGTAGTTCCAGCTCGGACGCTGCGCGGGCTGCCAGTCTCCCTCGAAAACCCAGTAGCCGAACTCGCCGCGCACCGAGAGGATGCGCCCGAAGAAGCCGGAGTCGACCAGGCGCTTGAGCTTCTGCAGGCCGGGCAGGTACAGCTTGTCGTGCACGACGCCGGTCTTCACGCCGGCGCTCCTGGCCAGGCGCGCGAGCTCCATCGCCTCCTCGACCGACTCGGCCGTCGGCTTCTCGGTGTAGATCGCCTTGCCTGCCGCGATCGCCTTGCGGATCGCGGTCGCGCGCGCCTTCGTGACGAGGAAGTCGGCGTAGATCTCCCACCGCGGGTCGGCGAGGGCGGCGTCGAGGTCGGTCGTGTAGTCGGCGATGCCGTGCTTCGCAGCGATCTCAGCCAGCTTGCTCTCGCTGCGGCCGACGAGCAGGGGCTTGACGGTGACCTTCGAGCCGTCCGGAAGCTCGATGCCACCCTGATCGCGGATCGCGAGGATCGAGCGCACCAGATGCTGCCGGTACCCCATGCGCCCGGAGACGCCGTTCATGATGATGCCGATCTCGCGCACGTCTGCCATGGTTGTCCGTTTCTGTCGTTCGGGGTGGGAAGCTGATACGCTTCGGGTAAACGCTTTCCGCCATGAAAGCAGGTTCTCGCCGTAACTGCAAGCCTGCGGGCGGTCCGCACTGTGGCAGGGTGCGTGTAGGACTCACCAGGGAGACGATGTGGCAAGAATCCGCGCGCAGGCGATGATGGCTGCGGACGCCTTCGCCCTGCTGTTCGATGACACCAGGCGAACGCGATTCGCTCAACTCGCCGAGGTGACGGGCCCCATGCTGGTGAGTGACGACCCGGCGGTGGCGGGCGCACTCGCAGAGACCGAGGTTCTCATCACGTCATGGGGCGCGCCTCGGCTGGATGCGGCCCGTCTCGAACGGATGCCGCGCCTGCGCGCGGTGCTGCACGCCGCGGGAAGCGTGCGCGACATCGTCACCGAGGAAGTGTGGGCACGGGGCATCAGGGTCACGTCGGCCGCCGACGTCAACGCCGTTCCCGTGGCCGAGTTCACGATCGCCGCCATCCTGTTCTCGGGCAAGCGGGCGCTGACTCACATTCGCGCGCCTTACGACGGGACTTGGGACGCCTGGTCGCAGCGGAGCATCGGCAACGTCGACCGCACGGTCGGCATCGTCGGCTTCTCACGCATCGGCCGCCGCGTCGTGGAGCTGCTGCGACCGTTCGACGGCCTCCGCGCCGTGGTCGCCGATCCCTTCGCCGACCCGGAGGCCGTGGCAGCCGCCGGGGCCACGCTGATCCCGCTCGACGAGGTGCTGCCCCAGGCCGACATCCTCTCACTGCACGCCCCCTCCCTTCCATCGACGCGACACATGATCTCGGCGCGCGAGCTCGCGATGCTGCCCGACGGTGCGACGTTGATCAACACCGCGCGCGGCGCGCTGGTCGACCATGAGGCGCTGCTCATGGAATGCCGCACGGGCAGGATCGATGCGCTGCTCGACGTCACCGAACCTGAGCCTCTGCCAGCCGACGCGCAACTGCGTCGGCTGCCGAACGTGGCGATCACACCGCACCTGGCCGGATCGCTCGGCACGGAGGCTCGCAGGCTCGCCGACGCCGCGCTCGACGAGCTGGCCGCATACGCGTCGGGGAAGGCGCCTCTGCATCCGGTGACGAAGGCCGAATTGGAGATCAGCGCATGACGATCGCCCTGCCCGCCGAAGACCCGGCGATCTCGCCGTACACGGGCTGGACCCGCGCACACTGGACGACCGTGGCCGACTCGATCCTCGACGGGGCTGCGCGGTACGCGAGCCCGGCGGGATCGCTGATCTGCTACCCGGGCGAGCCGGGAGGCCTCGGTCGCGACATCGACCGCCTCGAGGGCTTCACTCGCACGTTCATGCTCGCGTCGTTCCGGATCGCCGGCGATGAGAAGGCCACCGCGCATCTCGCCGAACGATACGCACAGGGCATTGCGGCCGGTGTGGACCCCCGTCACCCGGAGCGCTGGCTGCGTCCCGACGAGCACGACCAGGCCAAGGTCGAGGCGGCGGCGCTCGCGCTGGGTCTGCACCTGACACGCGACACGGTGTGGGCGAGGCTCGATGCGAAGGCTCAGCAGCAGACCATCGACTATCTGGCGACATTCATCGGCGCCCCGTACCCGCCGAACAACTGGGCGTGGTTCCGCATCATGGTCGAGCAGTTTCTCGAGAGCGTGGGCGGACCGTTCTCCGACGCCGACCGGGAGCAGGACTTCGCTCTGCTCGATTCCTTCGACCGCGACGGCGGATGGGTAGCCGACGGTGACGGCCGCAACTTCGATCACTACTGCGGCTGGGCACTGCCGTTCTACCCCGTGATCTGGGCGGACATGGTGCGCGACGATCCGCAGCACTCGAGCCGAATCGCGCGGTACGCCGCCCGCCTGGACGATTATCTCGACGATGCCCTGCATCTCATCGGCGCCGACGGTGCACCGCTGCTCCAGGGACGCAGCCTGACGTACCGCTTCGCCGCCGCAGCGCCCGCATGGGCCGCCGCGTTCCACGGTCGTTCGCGGCACGATCCTGGGCTGCTGCGCCGCGCGGCCAGCGGTCAGGTGAGGCACTTCGTCGAGCACGATGCCCCCGACGCCGACGGCGTGCTCACCCTCGGCTGGCACCACCCGTGGCGGCCCCTCGCTCAGACCTACTCAGGGCTGGGCTCGCCGTACTGGGCGTCGAAGGGGATGCTCGGGCTCGCCCTGCCCACCGAGCACCCCGTCTGGACCGCGCGGGAACAGCCCCTGCCCATCGATCGCCGCTCGTTCGCACGGGTCATCGCCGCGCCGGGCTGGCTGGCCATCGGCACGGCCGACGACGGCATCGTGCGGGTCGTCAACCACGGCACCGACCACCGCGTCGAGGGCACCCTGCACCCGGACGCCCCGTTGTATGCGAAGTTCGGATACTCCACGGCCACCTCACCCGTGCTCGACGGCGCCACCGCGATCGCTCCCGTCGACGGCACGGTCGCACTGCTGCGCGACGGGCAGCCCAGCCACCGGTCGGGGTTCGTCGCGGGGCGCACGGCGCGGCTGGACGACCAGACCCTGATCGGTTCGTCGACGGCACGCTCGCACTGGCCGATCGGCTTGCGGCTCGCCGCCGACATCGGAGTCGGCACGCACGCCGGCCGCACCGACGAAGGCCCCTGGATCGACACGGTCTCGGTGGTGCGCGGTGCGTGGGAAGTGCGGTTCGTCAGGGTGCGCGAAGCGGATGCCGCGGCATCCGGGCGACTGCGCGTCGGCGGCTGGGCCCTCACCGCGCCGGACAGCCAGGTGCGCGAAGGGGCATGGGCGCAGTCGCCTCGACTGGCCACTCGCGTCATCGCGCTGCACGGCCTGAAGGACGTGACCGAAGGGGTGCTGCTGCAGGACGACGTCACGCCGCTGAACGGGCGCACCGCCGTTCCGTGGATCGAGACGGAGGCGTCACCGGGAGACTGGCAGATCGTCGCCGTCTTCCTGGGTGCGCCCGCCGCCGCCCCGCCGGCACCGTCGGCAGAGGCCGCCGGTTCGCCGGTGTTCCGCATCACCTGGCCGGACGGCGAGCGCACCGAGATGCGGCCGGACGAGGCGGCTGCACTGCGCTGAGCCGGGTGACGCGTCAGCCGCTTTCGCGCATCACCAGCTCGGGCACCAGCCGCAGGTCGCCGGATTCCTCGCCGGCCTCGACCGCGGCCACGAGGGCGCGCACGGCGTGTTCGCCGAGCGCGTCGAAGTCCTGGCGCACGGTGGTGAGCGGAGGGATGAACTCTGCCGCGTCTGCGATGTCGTCGAATCCGATGACCGCGACATCCTGCGGCACGCGCCGCCCCGATTCCGCGATAGCGCGCAGCGCGCCGAGCGCCATCTGGTCGTTGGCCGCGAACAGCGCCGTGACCTGCGCATCGAGCATCCGCTCCGCCTGAGCACGGCCGGAGGCCGATGTCCAGTCTCCGCGCAGAGGTTCGGATGCCGGCGCCCCGGCGGATGCGAGGGCCTCCCGCCAACCTCGCTCCCGCTCGGCGGCGGCGAAGGAGCCGGATGGGCCCGCAAGATGGTGCACCGTGTGGTGCCCTGCCGCGAGCAGATGCTCGGTCGCGGCCCGCGCCCCGGCGGCGTGATCCGTCGCCACCACCGTGAAGCGCTCGTCGGGCGGCGAGTCGACCACTACCAGTCGCAGGCCGGCGGATGCTGCGCCGCGGGCGAGGGCGCTCGCCTCGTTCAGCACGATCGCACCGTCGACACCCTGATCGTGCAGCCGATCGAAGGCACCGGCGATGTCACCGTCTGCGCCGAGCGTCACCACGGTGAGCGCGTATCCACGCGCGGCCGCGGCCTCGGCGACCGACTGCAGCATGCGCGAGTTGCCCACGCTCGCGAGCGTCTGCGCGACGAGTCCCAGCGTGTGCGTGCGACCGGTGCGCAGGGCGCGGGCGGCCCGGTTCGGCCGATAGCCGAGCTCGGACATCGCCTGCTCGACCCTGCGCCTGGTCTCCGGGTCGACCTTGGGGCTGTCGTTCGCCACCCTCGAGACGGTCTGCCCCGACACCCCGGCACGCTCGGCCACCATCGCCATGGACACGCGTCTCGCCTGCGGCATCCGCTCTCCCCGCACTCCGCAACTCTCCTACCGGCGTTGCCGTGCATGCGGCACGACGACCCGGCCCCGTCGCGGCCGGCCCGTGCCGGGCATGGCCGCGTGTTGACGCTACCACGGTCGACGGACTATCGTGTTTACGTGAACATGCCGAGATCCGCTGAGCTGAGCACCGAGACACTCGGGGCAGGCGTCACCAAGCGCAGCGACCTGCTCGCCGACGGACGCGAGCTGTTCTACTACGACGACCCCGGAACGTCGCTCGGTCCCGAGCGCAGCGTGGACGCGCGAGCACTCGACCCGCGCCCGGAGTCCGCCACCATGCGGCAGGACGTGCTCAGCGGCGACTGGATCACCTTCGCCACCAAGCGCCAGAACCGGGTGATGCTGCCCAGCGCCGACGCCGACCCGCTCGCCCCGCAGACGCCGTCCAACCCCTCCGAGATCCCTTCGCGCTACGACGTCGCGGTCTTCGAGAACCGCTCCCCCTCGTTCGGCCCGGCGCTTGCCGAGGCGACCGGCGGCGCACCAGCGGCATCCGACGCGCCGCGCGGCCTCGGCGATCTCGCCCACCTCGGCCTCGGCCGCACCCGCACGAGCATCGGCCGCTGCGAGGTGGTGTGCTTCAGCCCCGACCACTCCGGCTCCTTCGGCACGCAGTCGGTGACCAGGGCCCGGACGGTGATCGAGGCGTGGGCCGACCGCACCGCCGCCCTTTCCGCGCTCCCGGGCATCGAGCAGGTCTTCCCGTTCGAGAATCGTGGCGAGGCGATCGGCGTGACCCTGCCCCACCCGCACGGCCAGATCTACGCTTACCCGTACGTCACGCCGCGCACCCAGCGCCTGCTCGAGAGCATCGACCGCACCGCACCCGATCTGTTCGCCAGAGTGCTGGCGTTCGAGCAGGCCTCCGAGCGGGTCGTGCTGAGCGGCGAGCACTGGACCGCCTTCGTGCCGTTCGCCGCGCGCTGGCCGCTGGAGGTGCAGCTGATGCCGCACCGTCACGTACCCGATATCGCCGCGTTGAGCGACGCCGAGCGCGACGAGCTCGCCCCGTTGTACCTGCGTCTGCTGCGGGGCGTCGACGCGCTGTATCAGCCCGAGCGCAGTGCGCCCGCTGCCGAGGGCTCGCTTGAAGTTCCGGCACTGGCGGCCGGCCCGACGCCCTACATCGCCGCATGGCACCAGGCGCCGGTGCACGTCGGACGAGACACCGTGCGACTGCGCCTGGAACTGACCAGCCCCCGACGCGCTGCCGACAAGCTGAAGTTCCTGGCCGGATCCGAATCGGCGATGCACGCCTGGACCGCCGAGATCCTGCCCGAGACGGCAGCCGAGCGACTGCGCGCCGCCGTCGAATCCGTCCCCGCCCCCTGACCCCCGCCCGCACCACCCTCGCAGATCTGCGCAGATTCGCAGAGGTTCCGACCGCCGCATCCGCAGAACGGCAGATCTGCGACGAAGCGTGACCTCCGATCCTTCCGGGAGACACCATGACCGCCCTGCACGACGCCCGCACGCTGTTCGCCGACCTCACCGGCCGAGAGCAGGACGGCGTGTGGTCGGCGCCCGGCCGGGTGAACCTCATCGGCGAGCACACCGACTACAACGAGGGCTTCGTGCTGCCGTTCGCCATCCAGCACCGCACCTTCGCCGCCGCGGCGGCGCGCGATGACGACCGCATCCGGGTGGCCTCCACCTTCGCCGACCACCCGGTCGAGGTGTCGCTCGGCGATCTGAAGACGCTGTTCCCCACTGCTCCCGGCACCATTCCGGCCGTGCCGGAATGGTCGGCGTACGCACTGGGCGTGGCGTGGGCGCTGGGCGCGCTGCGGGTGGACGCCCCGATCGGTGTGGACATCGCGATCGCCTCCGACGTACCGGTCGGCGCGGGCCTGTCGTCGTCCGCGGCCATCGAGGGCGCCGTCGCAGCGGCGCTCGACGAGCTGTGGGCACTCGGCCTCGACCCGGTCGCGCTCGCCCAGGCCGGACGGCGCGCCGAGAACGAGGCCGTCGGCGCCCCCACCGGCATCATGGATCAGATGGCATCGACGCTCGGCCGAGCGGATGCCGCGACCTTCCTCGACTGCCGGACGCTCGAGACGCGCTCCATCCCGACGGGTTTCGAGGCCGCGGGTCTCGAACTGCTGGTGATCGACACGCAGGTGAAGCATGCGCACTCCACCGGGGGCTACCGTGAGCGGCGGGACGCCTGCGAACGCGGGGCCGCCCTGCTCGGCATCCGGTCGCTGCGCGACGCGACCACCGCCGACCTGCCCCGTGCGGCCGAGCTGATGGACGACACCACCTTCCGCCGCGTGCGTCACGTGATCACCGAGAACCAGCGCGTGCTCGACACCGTCTCGGTGCTCGAGACCGAGGGTCCGCGCGGCATAGGCGACCTGCTCGTCGCGTCGCACGCCTCGATGCGCGACGACTTCGAGATCTCCATCGCCGAACTCGACACTGCCGTCGACACCGCCCTCGCTCAGGGGGCGCTCGGCGCCCGGATGACCGGCGGCGGCTTCGGCGGCGCGGCGATCGCCCTTGTCGAGCGCTCGCAGGTGGCCCCCATCGCCGACGCCGTGGAACGGGCCTTCGCGGAGGCGCGCTTCACCGCCCCGCACATCTTCACGGTCACCCCCTCCGACGGGCCGCGACGCGACACGTGAGGCGCTCGCCTCGGGCAGAATGATCGGATGCTGACAGGCGAACTGCTGTTGAGGACAGCCGAACCGCGCGACGCGCACGGCATCGCCGTGGTGCACGTGCGCGGCTGGCAGAGGGCGTACCGCGGTCTCATGCCGCAGGATGTGCTGGACGGCCTGTCGATCTCCGACCGCGAGGCCGGCTGGGAGCGGATCCTCGACGATCCCGATCGGCGCTCGCTCACCCTGGTCGTCGAGCGCGACGGCACTGTCGCGGGCTGGGCGGGGTTCGGCGCCGCCCGTGACGAGGATGCTCCCGGAACGGGCGAACTGTGGGGCATCTACGCCCACCCCGACGCCTGGTCGACCGGGGTCGGTCATGCACTGCTCGGCGGTGTCGAGGAGGCACTGCGCGCCGCTGGCCACGAGATCGCGTACCTCTGGGTGCTCGCCGGCAACGAGCGTGCCATACGGTTCTACGAGAGACACGGCTGGCACGCCGACGGCGGAACGAAGATCGAGGAGAGGCCCGGTCTGGTGCTGAACGAGCTGCGTCATGTGAAGAGGCTCGGCTGAGCCGTCTCACAGGTCGCGCGTGCGGATGGGGTACAACCAGAAGCACAGCCAGGCGAGCGCCGTGAGCGCGAGGGGTACGAGCGTGAGCATGATGCGGATGCCGCCGTCCACCGAGTCGGGCTGAGCGTCGCCGAGCGCTGCGTCGAACCCGCTCGCGTTCAGCACCCAGGCGGCCACGACGGCCTGCAGCACGACCGAGCCGCGAACCACGAAGCCGTTCACGCCGAAGTACACGCCCTCGCGGCGGTGTCCGGTGCGAGCGGCGTCCTGGTCGATGATCTGGGCGAGGACCACCTCGAGCAGCTGCAGCAGCCCGCCGACGCCCACTCCCACGAGCGCCGCGCCGAGCACGTCGCCAGGCAGCAGATAACCCACCACCGCAACGCCGAAGACGGCGACCGACCACAGCAGCGCGGTGCGCGGGGTGGTGCGGCGCACCACGGCGCTCCACAGCACGATCGCGGGGATGGCGGTCACGAACACCGCGCCGAGCAGGATGCTTCCGCTGGTCTCATCGGCCCGCAGCGAGAACTCGACGTAGAACGGGATGGCGGCGAGGATCACCGCGATCGCGCTCTGCACGAGAAGGGAGCCGAGCACGTACGGCACGAAGGCGCGGTTGGCGAACGTGTGGCGCAGCTGATCGCGCCACGGCATCGGCGGAGCCGTCGCCACTGCGCCGTGCCTCTCGATCATGCCGCCCGCGAACGACCAGATCAGCAGCACGAGGCACACCGCGGCGAGCGCGATCGCCATCCCGTGCCAGCCGATCGTGCCGTACAGCAGCGGCGCACCGGCCGTGCCGAGCACCATGCCCACGATCGCGAAGATCTGCCGCGGCACGTTCCCTCGCGCTCGCTCCTCGGTGGTGCGGAACATCTCGGGGAACAACGCGGAGATGTTCAGCACGACCACCACGAACGCGATGTCGTAGACGGCGACGACGACGAGGAACCATGCGATCAGGCCGGCGGCCGGCAGAGCCGGCGGCATCCAGATCAGTGCGAAGGCGGCCGCGAGCGGCACGAGCCCCACCCCGATCCAGGGGATGCGGCGCCCCCACGGCGAGCGGAGCCGGTCGGACAGCGCACCGACGACGGGGTTGAGCGCCGCGTTCAGGACGCCGTGCGCGATCATCGCGACGGCCACCCAATCCGCAGGCACTCCCAGTCGGGCGACGTAGAAGTACACCACGAACGCCGAGAAGGTCTGCGTCATCAGCTGGATCGGGAATCCGGATGCCCCGAAGGCGATCGACTGGGCGCGCGTCGGCGCCCCTTCGAGGCGACGCTCGCGGATACCGGCGAGGCTCACGCGTCTGCTCCGCCGAGGCGCTGCAGGTCGCGCAGTGTGCGCCACCGCAGCCGCACGAGCCCTTCATCGGCGATGGTCCGCTCGACCACGGGGTCGGCAAGCAGACGCAACTCGTACCCGCGTTTCGCCGCGCCGTAGTCGACCGCGCCGCGAAGCTCATCGCCGTCCGCCATCGGATGCAGATATACCTCGGTCACACCGGCGGGCACCTTCCGCAGCATCGCGATGAAGGCGTCGCGCACCTGCTCGTACGTCTCCTCCTGCGGCGTGCCCTCGCCGGCAAGCTCGAACGCGTGCGTCCAGAGCCTGTCGGGGATCACCACGCCGGCGGCATCGGCCGCAGCCACTGCCTGCTCGAAGCGCTGCAGTTGAGCGGCGTCCAGCTGCAGGCCCTCGGAGATTCGCGGCAGCCGGAACGGCAGACCGTGGCGAGCGGCGAGCTCGAGCACCGGTGCGAGGAAGTCACGGCCGGTCTCCATTCCGTAGACAGAGCCCATGTGGTTGTCGAGATGCGTGACGTCGACTCCGGCCGCGAGCGCCGCGTCCAGCTGTGCCTCCAGCTCACGAGCCACCTCCTTCGCATCCGCGCGGTCCTCGACCTCGCGGACGGTGCGAGGGAAGTACCCGCCTGCGTCGGTCAGCGTGGCGGCGGGGGTGAGCGGGCGCCAGCGGTAGTTCGACCATTCGCTGGTCAGCACCAGGTGCACGCCGACGTCGAGATCGGTGCGGGCCGCCGAGAACGCCAGTGCCTCGGGCGACCAGGCGCACGGCACCATGACCGTGGCCGAATCGAGGCGGCCCTCGTCGAGCAACGCCGCGATCGCCTGGTTCGCGGCATGACACATGCCGAAGTCGTCGGCGTTGAGGATGATCGCCCTGGCCTCAGCGCCGAGACCGAGCCGGGTGGTGAGCATCAGCGTCTCCTGTTCTCGGGCGACAGCGCGTGGGAGAAGAGCGTCGAACGCAGAGCGGAGGCCGCCTGGGCGATGGCTCCGACCAACGGAGCCTCCGTTCCGAACGATGCCGCCGCGAACTGCAGCGGCAGCCTGTCGGCGAACTCGGCCGCAGCGTCGTGGACGGCCGCCGCCAGCAGCGGGTGCGTCGCGGCCCCCGCGAGCACGAAGACCTCGGGGTCGAGGATGAGGGCGATGCTGCCGCAGGTGAGGACGATGCGCCTGGCGACCTCGGCCACCACCTTGTGCGCGGCGGGATCGCCGTGCTCGGCTGCGGCGATCTGCGCTCGCAGGCCCAGAGCGGGGTCGCCGTCGTGCGCCAGCGCGAGGTCGGCGATCACCTCGGGGCTCAGCACCGGCGCACCGATGGGCAGCGGTGTCTGCGGCACGTACTGCACTTCGCCCGCCAGGCCGGAGGCACCGCGGTGCAGCACGCCGTCGATGATGAAGCCTGCGCCCATGCCGTCGTCGAGCAGCGCGAGAAGGGCGAAGCTGCCGGTGACGGCACCGACCGGGCCGGAGAGCTCGGCGAGCGCGGCGAGGTTCACGTCGTTCTCGATGCGCACCGGGCATCCGAGCAGCTCGGCGAGCGTGTGGCGCAGGGCACCGCCGTCCGGACCGAGGTCGTCGCGGACCTGGCCGTCCCCGGTGACGATGCCCGGCGCGGCCACGACCACCGCGTGAAGCGGCGCGGAGCGGCGGCAGCCGTCGACCAGTCGTGCGATCACCTCCGCGCGCTCCGAACCGGCCGGCAGGGGTGCGCTGTCCTGTGCCCGCACGTTGCCTGCCGGGTCGACGATCACGGCGTGCGCTGTGCGGTGGTCGAGATGAACGGCGGCGGCGAAACCCAGCTGCGGGTGCAGCGAGACGCGAGCGGCGGCGGGCCCCTTCGGCGTGCGGTCCTCGCCGGCCGGCGCCACGAAACCTCCCCCGTCGAGCATCCGCAGCACCTGTGTGACGGCGGTCCTCGACAAGCCGGTCTCGCGCATGAGCTCCGCGCGGGTCAGCGCGCCTCGCCTCGCCAGTGCTTCCAGGATGGCCCGCGCGTTGAGGGATCGCAGCAGGCTCTGCGGTCCGGCAAGCGGTCGTGTCACGGTGGTCCTCGCGTGTCGATCGGGCCCCAGTCTGGCACCTCGCGTCACACGTGTCGAGCCGTTCGGCTCAGTCCAGCGCGGTCATCACGTGCTTCACGCGCGTGTAGTCGTCGAAGCCGTACTGCGAGAGATCCTTGCCGTACCCGGAGTGCTTGAACCCTCCGTGCGGCATGTCGGACACGAACGGGATGTGGGTGTTGACCCACACGCAGCCGAAGTCGAGGTCCCTCGTGAAACGCATGGCCCTGGCGTGGTCCCTCGTCCACACCGAGGCGGCCAGCGCGTATCGCACGCCGTTCGCCAGCGCGAGTGCCTCGTCGTCGGTCTCGAACGACTGCACCGTCAGCACGGGCCCGAACACCTCGTTCTGCACGGCCTCGTCATCCTGTCGCATGCCGGACACGATGGTCGGCTCGAAGAAGTACCCTCTGTCACCGTGGCGGTGCCCGCCCGTCTCCACCCGTGCATGCGCGGGGAGGCGATCGACGAACCCCTGCACCTGGGCCAGCTGCGCCGCACTGTTCAGCGGCCCGAAGAACACTCCCTCTTCGTGCGGCCCTCCCGTGCGGGCGTGCGTGGCGGTGCGGGCGACCAGCAGGGCGATGACCTCATCGTGCACCGATGCGTGCACGATGAGCCGCGTCGCGGCCGTGCAGTCCTGGCCGGCGTTGAAGAAGGCGGCGCTGACGATGCCCTCCGCGGCCTTGTCGAGCGGTGCGTCGCCGAAGACGACCGCAGGGGCCTTGCCTCCGAGCTCCAGATGCACGCGCTTCAGGTCGGATGCCGCCGACCGGGCGACCGCCATTCCGGCGCGCACCGAGCCGGTGATCGCGACCATCTGCGCCGTCGGGTGCCCGACGAGCGCCGCACCGGTCTCCCTGTCCCCCAGCACCACGTTGAGCGTTCCGGCCGGAGTGTGCTGCGCGACGATCTCTGCGAGCAGCAGCGTGGAGCGCGGGGTGGTCTCGGCGGGTTTGAGCACGACGGTGTTGCCCGCGGCGAGCGCGGGTGCGATCTTCCACACCGCCATGTTCAGCGGGTAGTTCCACGGCGTGACCTGGCCGATGACGCCGATCGGCTCACGACGCACGAACGAGGTGTGGCCGGCGAGGTACTCGGCTGCCGCGCGGCCCTCGAGGCTCCTCGCGGCGCCGGCGAAGAAGCGCAGCTGGTCGACGGACTGGTCGATCTCGTCGGTGACGAGCGTCGCTCGGGGCTTGCCGGTGTCCTGCGACTCCAGATCGGCGAACTCCTCGGCACGCTCCGCCATGGCGTCGGCGATGCGGAACAGCGCCAGCTGCCGCTCGGCAGGGGTCGTCTCGCGCCAGATGGGGAAGGCTGCGGCGGCCGCGGCGTACGCGGCGTCCACGTCGGCGGCATCCGAGATCGGGATGCTGCCGTGCACGTCCTCGGTCGCCGGATCGATCAGGTCGAGTCTTCCCGTACCGGCAGCGTCGCGTGATGCCCCGGCGATGTGGTTCTTCAACGTGGTCTGCATGCGCCACACGATAGCCGTTCTGCTACGAATTCGGCACTGTTGAGACAGAAACTCTGCGAATTCAGTTGCCAGAGACGTCTGGTATTGACAGAATCGACACATGAGCGACAAGACGAAGGCTCCCGTGCTCGACGATGTGTCCAAGCGCATCATCGAGCTGCTGCAGCAGGACGGCCGCCGCCCGTACGCCGAGATCGGCCGCGCTGTCGGCCTCAGCGAGGCCGCCGTGCGCCAGCGCGTGCAACGCCTGACCGAGTCGGGGATCATGCAGATCGTCGCCGTGACCGATCCGCGCCAGCTGGGCTTCGCACGGATGGCGATGATCGGCATCCGCGTGCAGGGCGACCCCCGCGAGGTCGCTGAGGCCGTGAAGGCGTACGACGAGATCGCCTACGTCGTCGTGACGCTCGGCGCGTACGACGTGCTGGCGGAGGCGATCTGCGAGACCGACGAGGATCTGCTGGAACTGGTCTCCACGCGGGTGCGCACCATCCCGGGCGTCGTGCACACGGAGTGCTTCCTCTACGCCGGTTTGCACAAGGACTTCTACAACTGGGGAACGCGCTGAGCGTGTGACCGTTCGCAACGGAGCGACACTCATGGGAACAACCGTCTTCGAACGGCTCCGACCCGCCGCGGCAGTCGTGGACCACGCGCTGCACGACACGCGTCACAGCGTGTTCTGGCTCGACGAGCTCGAGCGCACCGCCCACCCGGCACTGAACGGCGAGGTGCGCGCCGACCTCGCCGTGGTCGGCGGCGGGTACGCCGGGCTGTGGACCGCCATCCGCGCGAAGGAACGCGATCCGCAGCGCAGCATCGTGCTGCTCGAGGCGAATCGGGTGGGCTGGGCGGCATCCGGACGCAACGGCGGTTTCTGCGAGGCCAGCCTCACCCACGGTCGCGAGAACGGCATGAACCGGTGGCCACGGGAGATGGTGCAGCTCGAGCGGCTGGGGCTGGAGAACCTCGACGGCATCCAGCACACCATCGAGCGCTACGGCATGGACGTCGAATGGGAGCGCACCGGGCAGCTGGCAGTCGCCGTCGAACCCCACGAGGTCGAGTGGATGCAGGGAAAGGACTTCCTCGACCAGGCGGAAGTGCAGTCCGAAGTGGCCTCGCCCACCTACCTCGCCGGATCATGGGATCGCGAAGGCTGCGCCATGGTGAACCCGGCGAAGCTCGCGCTGGAGCTGGCCCGCGTCGCGACCGAGCTCGGTGTGCAGATCTTCGAGCGCACGCGTGTCACCGGGGTCTCGGGCAACGGCATCCAGACCGTGAGCACCGAGCGGGGATCGGTCGTCGCCGAGCACGTGGCGCTCGCCACCAACGCCTTCCCCTCCCTGCTCAAGCGCAACCGGCTCATGACCGTACCCGTGTACGACTACGTGCTGATGACGGAGCCGCTCACCGCCGAGCAGCGTGAGGCGATCGGCTGGCGGAACCGTCAGGGCCTCGCCGACAGCGCCAACCAGTTCCACTACTACCGGCTCACCGCCGACGACCGGATCCTGTTCGGCGGGTACGACGCGATCTACCACTTCGGCGGCAAGGTGCGCGAGCGCTACGAGGAGCGTCCCGAGAGCTTCCGCCGGCTCGCCTCGCACTTCTTCACGACCTTCCCGCAGCTGGAGGGACTGCGGTTCACCCATCGCTGGGCGGGAGCGATCGACTCGTGCAGCCGGTTCTGCGCGTTCTTCGGCACCGCACGAGGCGGCCGGGTCGCCTATGCCACCGGTTTCACCGGGCTCGGCGTCGGCGCCACCCGGTTCGCCGCCGACGTCATGCTCGATGAGCTCGCAGGCGTGAGCACCGAGCGCACGGAGCTCGAGATGGTGCGCACCCGCCCCATCCCCTTCCCACCTGAGCCCGCGGCGGCGATCGGCGTGAACCTCGTGCGGGCGGCCATGAACCGGGCCGATCACAACCAGGGCAGGCGCAACCTGTTCCTGAAGGCGCTCGACGCGGTCGGCATGGGATTCGATTCATGACACCGCTCAATCCCGGCACGGCGGCGGATGCCGCCGGCGTCTCTCTCGCACATGAGCCGCTGCCGGCATCCGACATCCGGGCGGGAACCCCGAGCGCGGGCGCGCTCGAGCTCGGCGCATTCGGGGGCGCCGAGCTCGGGGTGTGGGAGATGACGCCGGGGGTCGCGGCGGATGTCGAGAGCGATGAGGTGTTCGTCGTGCTGTCCGGCCGGGCGCGGATCGAGTTCGAATCACCCGCGCTGCCGTCCGTCGACATCGGCCCCGGCTCCGTCATGCGCCTGGCGTCGGGCATGCGGACGGTGTGGACGGTGACCGAGACTCTGCGCAAGGTGTACCTGACTCGCTGACCCGCACTCGTCGTGCGCGGGTTCCGACCGTTTCCTCAGGAGCGATGCGCGAGCAGGGCGAGATGCAGCGCGGCGAGCGTCTCGCCGTCGTCCAGATCGGCGCCCGTGAGTTCGGAGATGAGCGCCAGCCGCTGGTAGAACACCGACCGCGACAGATGCGACGCCGCCGCGGCGGCCGTGCGACTGCCCGGATGCGCGACAACCGCGCGCAGCACTCGGAGGAGATCACCGCCGTTCGCCGCGTCGTGGCGGATCAGCGGCGCCAGAAGCCGCGTACTGTGCCGGCGGAGCCTGTGATCGCCGCCCAGCTCCGCCGCCAGGCGCGCGAGGGGATGCTCGGCGACCCGCAGCACCTCCCCCGAGCCGGTGGTGCGTGCGAGCCGGCGCACCACTGTGAGCGCCGATCGCAGTTCCTCGACTGAGCCAGCTGCATCGCTCACGGCGAGCGCACCCAGCCCCGAGAGGATCTCGTCCGGCAGCCGGCGCCCTCCGGGCAGCGAGACCAGCACGAGAAGCTCGGGGCCGACGGCCGCCGACAGGCACCGCGCGCCGTGCTCCGCGAAACGCTCCGCCAGTGCCTGGGGATGCCAGGCAACGTCGTGCACGGCCGGCCCAGCGGCGATCGCGTGGAGTGCGCGCCCGTGCACGGGGAATCCGGATGCCTGCAGGCGCGCCTCGATGTCGGACTCGGCGACGAAGCGCTCGCCCAGCAGCGCCCCGAGCAGCAGATCGCCTCGCAGCCTCTCCCACCGGTCCGATGGCTCGGCCAGGCGCGAGAGGGCGAGGGCCGTCGCCGCCTGTTCGAGCACGGTCGCCCGGCCGGCAGGATGCGCAGGCCCCTGCAGAGCGACCAGCTCTCCCCAGTGGGTGCCGCGGGCGGCGACCGGAACGCGCGTCCACTCCGCCGGCCGGCGCGCCGAGCGGTCGACCCACCCGCCGAGAGCCTCCCCGTCCGGGAGGTCGAACGCGTCGGCGACGATCACCTCGTGCGCGAGGTCCTCGAGGACCACCGGTGCACGCAGCGCGCGTGCGGTCTCCTGCACGACCACCTCGGCGGCGGCACCGCGCAGGCTCAGGCCGGTGAACAACTCATGCAGCCGTTGACGCTCCTGCAGCGCATCGAGCTGGCCCGTGATGATCCGGCGGTGCACGGCTTCGGTGACGGTGACGAACTTCACCTCCCGCTCCAGTGCGATCAGCGCGAGTCCCCGTTCACGGCATGCCGCCGCGAACGCCGGCGGCACGACGGTGAACCGGGTGCCGAGTTCGAGCACGACTCCCGCGACGCCAGCCTCGGTGAGGGATGCGGCCAGCGACACCAGAGCTCCCGTCGTCCCCGGCCATCCGGCCGCCGTCGTCAACAGCAGCTCGCCTCCGTCGAGCAGGGCAGCCACCCTGTCGCTGTCCGAGACGTGCACCCAGCGCACCGCGGCGTCGAGCGCGGTGCCGCCGACGAGCACCTCCGGCTCGCCACGGCGCAGCGCCTCGACCTTCAGCACGTCACGCACACTGGGCAGCGCCACAGCATCCGTACGCTCTGTACGACGATGTGCCAGATTCCGACGATCTGCAGGCATACATCCATCCTGTCCTCTGAAACCATGGGCGACAACATGCATCGTTGCGCTCGGTCAGAGTGTACGGATGCCCGAACCTCGACCCATCCACCCGGGAGCAGCAGTGACCACGATCCGACACTTCATCCACGGCGCCGAATCGGGCGAGGCCGCCCGCACACTACCCGTCTACGACCCGGCCACGGGCGAGGCTCACCGCCAGGTCGCCGCCGCCTCGACTGCCGAAGTGGGAGAGGCCATCGCCGCTGCGAAAGCGGCGCAGCCGGCATGGCGGGCCTCGAGCCTGATCAAGCGCGCCGATGTCTTCTTCCGGCTGCGCCAGCTGCTCGCGGAGCGCACCGACGAACTCGCGGCGATCGTCACCAGCGAACACGGGAAGGTGCTCTCGGATGCGGCGGGCGAGGTGTCCCGAGGCATCGAGAACGTCGAATTCGCCGCGGGCCTGCTGCACCTGCTCAAGGGCGAGCGGTCCGAGCAGGTCTCGCGCGGGGTCGACGTGCACTCGGTCAAGCAGCCGGTCGGGGTCGTCGCCGCCATCACGCCGTTCAACTTCCCTGTCATGGTGCCGCTGTGGATGGTGGCCAGCGCCATCGCCTGCGGGAACACCGTCGTGCTCAAGCCGAGCGAGAAGGACCCCTCGGCGGCGATCTGGCTCGCGAGGGCCTTCCAGGAGGCCGGTCTGCCCGACGGCGTGCTCAACGTCGTCAACGGAGACAGGGAGGCGGTCGACGCACTGCTCGATTCCGACGACATCGCCGCCGTGAGCTTCGTCGGATCCACCCCCGTCGCGCAGGCGATCTACCAGCGCGCGGCCGCGAACGGGAAACGGGTGCAGGCGCTGGGCGGCGCGAAGAACCACATGGTCGTGATGCCGGACGCCGATATCGACGGCGCCGCGGCCGCGGCGGTCTCTGCCGCCTACGGATCGGCGGGCGAGCGCTGCATGGCCGTGTCGGTGCTGGTCGCCGTCGGCGACGTCGCAGACGACCTCGTCGAGGGCATCCGCTCGCGCATCGCACAGCTGCGCATCGGTCCCGGCACCGACCCGGCCAGCGAGATGGGCCCGCTCATCACGCGCGAGCACCGCGACAGGGTCGCCTCGTACGTCTCGGGAGCCGAGGCGGAGGGCGCCACCGTGGTCGTCGACGGCACGAGGAAGACCTTCGAGGGCGACGGCTTCTTCGTCGGCGTCTCGCTGATCGATGGGGTGCGACCCGGCATGAAGGTGTACGAGGACGAGATCTTCGGCCCCGTGCTCGCGGTCGTGCGCGTCGACTCGTACCAGGAGGCGGTCGAGCTCATCAACGCCAACGCGTTCGGCAACGGCACCGCCATCTTCACCCGCGACGGCGGCACCGCCCGCCAGTTCGAGTTCGACGTCGAGGTCGGGATGGTGGGGGTGAACGTGCCCATTCCCGTCCCGGTCGGCGCGTTCTCGTTCGGCGGCTGGAAGAAGTCGCTGTTCGGAGACTCGCACATCTACGGTCCGGAGTCGATCCACTTCTACACGAGGTCGAAGGTGGTCACGACCCGCTGGCCGGACCACACCCCCGCCCAGGTCGACCTCGGTTTCCCGAGCAACCACTGACGCCGACGACGAAGGAGCACGACATGGCACAGTTCACCGACCGGCACGGCGTGACGCACCCCCTCCCCTCCGCCGAAGCCGAGGCGCAGGTGCGAGCAGACGACCGCGCGCACGTGTTCCACTCCTGGAGCGCCCAGGCCCTCATCGACCCGGTGCCGGTGGCCGCGGGCGAGGGGTCCACCTTCTGGGACTATGCGGGCAACGAGTACCTGGACTTCTCCAGTCAGCTGGTGAACCTGAACCTGGGCCACCAGCATCCCGACCTGGTCGCCGCCATCCAGCGGCAGGCCGGTCGCCTCGCGACCATCCAGCCCTCCGTCGCCAACGATGTGCGCGGCGAGCTCGCCCGGCTCATCTCCGAGGTCGCACCCGCCGGCTTCGAGAAGGTGTTCTTCACGAACGGCGGCGCGGAGGCGGTGGAATACGCGGTGCGCATGGCACGGCAGTCGACCGGCCGCCGCAAGGTGCTGTCGATGTATCGCAGCTACCACGGCTCCACGTCGACGGCGATCTCGCTGACCGGCGACCCGCGCCGCTGGGCGAACGATCCGGGCGACAACGGCGCGGTCCGCTTCTTCGGGCCGTATCTGTACCGCTCTCCGTTCCATTCCGAGACGCCCGAGCAGGAAGCCGAGCGCGCGCTCGCCCACCTCGAGCAGACCGTGCTGCTCGAGGGCCCTTCGACCATCGCCGCGATCATCATCGAGACCGTGGTCGGCACCAACGGCGTCATCCCGCCGCCGCCCGGCTACCTGCAGGGCGTTCGGGAGCTGTGCGACCGACACGGCATCCTCTACATCGCCGACGAGGTGATGGTCGGGTTCGGGCGCCTCGGCGAGTGGTTCGGCATCGACGCGTTCGACGCTGAACCCGACCTCATCACCTTCGCGAAGGGCGTGAACTCCGGCTACGTCCCACTGGGCGGGGTGGTGATCTCGGATCGGGTCGCCTCGCATTTCGACACCGTCCCGTTCCCCGGTGGGCTCACCTACTCCGGTCATCCCCTCGCCTGCGCCGCGGGCGTGGCGACCTTCGAGGTCTTCCGGCGCGACGGCATCCTGGAGCGCGTGCGCGACCTCGGCGAACGCATCGTCGAGCCGACCCTGCGCTCGTGGGTCGACACGCACCCGAGCGTCGGAGAGGTGCGCGGCCGCGGCCTGTTCTGGGCCGTGGAGCTGGTGCGCGACAAGCAGACGCGCGAGCCGCTGGTGCCGTTCAACGCGACCGGCGCCGACGCCGCCCCGATGGGCGCGTTCGCGGCGGCGGCGAAGAAGAGCGGCGTGTGGCCGTTCATGCATTTCAACCGCACTCACATCGCGCCGCCGCTGGTGATCTCGGAGGAGGAGCTGGTACGCGGCCTGTCGGCAATCGACGAGGCGCTGTCGGTGGCGGATGAGTACGCGGATGCGGCAGGCGAGAGGACGACGGCATGAGCGCGCAGAGCGAGCGGTGGCAGCAGCAGGCGTCCGACCACCTGTGGATGCACTTCACCCGACAGTCCACGATGCACGCCGGGCACGTGCCGATCATCACCAGGGGCGAGGGGCACCACATCTGGGACGCCGACGGGCGAAAGTACATCGACGGACTGGCGGGGCTGTTCGTGGTCAACGCCGGGCACGGCAGGCGCCGCCTCGCCGAGGCCGCGGCCAGGCAGGCTGAGGAGCTGGCCTTCTTCCCGCTGTGGTCGTACGCGCATCCTTCGGCGATCGAGCTGGCCGACCGGCTGGCCGAACACGCCCCGGGCGATCTCGACCGGGTGTTCTTCAGCACCGGCGGAGGTGAGGCCGTCGAGACCGCGTTCAAGCTGGCCAAGCAGTACTGGCGGCTGGTCGGCAAGCCGGGCAAGCACAAGGTGATCTCGCGATCGGTCGCGTACCACGGCACCCCGCACGGCGCGCTGGCGATCACCGGCATCCCCGCGATGAAGGAGATGTTCGAGCCCGTGGCGCCGGGTGGCTTCCGGGTGCCGAACACGAACTTCTACCGCGCCGCCGAGATGGGCGCGCCGTCCGACGACCCCGAGGCCTTCGGCCGCTGGGCCGCCGACCGCATCGAGGAGATGATCCTCTTCGAAGGCCCGGACACGGTGGCAGCGGTCTTCCTGGAGCCGGTGCAGAACTCGGGCGGGTGCTTCCCTGCCCCTCCCGGCTACTTCCAGCGGGTGCGCGAGATCTGCGACCGGTACGACGTGCTGCTGGTCTCCGACGAGGTGATCTGCGCGTTCGGGCGGCTGGGCCACATGTTCGCGTGCGACGGGTACGGATACGTGCCCGACATGATCACGTGTGCCAAGGCGATGACCAGCGGCTACGCGCCGATCGGGGCGACGATCGTGTCGAACCGCGTCTACGAGCCGTTCTCGAAGGGGCAGACCTTCTTCCCGCACGGCTACACGTTCGGCGGGCATCCGGTGTCGGCGGCCGTGGCGCTGGAGAACCTCGACATCTTCGAGGAGGAGGGTCTGAACGCGCACGTTCGCGAGAACTCTCCCCTGTTCCGCGCCGAGCTCGAGACGCTGCTCGACCTGCCGATCGTGGGCGATGTGCGCGGCGACGGTTACTTCTTCGGTATCGAGCTCGTGAAGGACAAGTCGACCAGGGAGACCTTCGACGCCGATGAGTCCGAGCGGCTGCTGCGCGGGTTCCTGTCGAAGGCGCTGTTCGACGCCGGCCTGTACTGCCGCGCTGACGACCGCGGAGATCCCGTCATCCAGCTCGCCCCGCCGCTGACCATCGGCCAGCCGGAGTTCCGCGAGATCTCCGGCATCCTGCGCGGGGTGCTGAGCGAGGCGGCCGGCATCCTCTGACCTCCGCTGCGCGGGCGCCGCGCCACCGACGCGCCCGCGCAGCGGGCAGTCGCCGAGAACAGGAGATTCGCCGAGAACAGGACGATCTCGCGAGAATCGTCCTGTTCTCGGTTACCGTCCTGTCGTGGCGCGCCTCATTCGGCGGTGTAGACCCGCTCGCCCTCGACCCACGTGCCCAGCACCCGTGTGTTGCCGATCTCGTCGGCGGGGCCGTCGAACGGATCGCGGTCGAGCAGGGCGAGGTCGGCGAGCATCCCGACCCGGATGCTGCCGGTCTCGGGCAGACTGTTCACCCGAGCCGAACCCGCCGTGTACGCCTGCAGTGCCGTGCCCAGGTCGATCGCCTGCTCGGGCAGGAACGCCGGATAGTCGCCCTCCCACTCCGACGGCGCCGAACGACGGTTCACCGCCGTGTGGATCGCCGCCATCGGGTCGGGAGTCGACACCGACCAGTCGCTGCCGGCGGCCAGCGCGGCGCCGGCACGGAGCAGGTCGCCGAACGGATACTGCCAGCTCGAGCGCTCATCCCCGAGGAACGGCAGCGTCAGCTCCACCATCTGCGGCTCAAGCGTCGCCCACAGCATCTGCATGTTGGCGGTCACCCCCAGCCGGCGGAAGCGCGGCACGTCGTCGGGGTGCACCACCTGGATGTGCGAGATGTGATGCGGGTTGCCCCGCGGCCCGTTGCGGCGCAGCGCCTCCTCGACGGCGTCGAGGCATTCCCGCACCGCACGGTCGCCGATGGCGTGGAAGTGCAGGGTGAACCCGAGCGCGTCCAGCCGGGCCGCCGCCTCCTTGAGCAGTTCCGGTTCCACGAACGAGATGCCGGAGTTGTCGGTGCGGTGCCCGTGTCCGTCGCAGTACGGCTCCAGCATCGACGCCGTGAAGTTCTCGGCCACACCGTCCTGCATGATCTTGATGCTCGTCGCGGCGAAGCGGCCTGCTCGGCCGGCCTCGCGCATCGCGACGAGGTCGTCGATCTGCTCGAGCCCGCGATTGCGGTCCCACCACAGCGAGCCGACGACGCGGGCAGAGAGCTCGTCCGCCTGCGCGGCCGCGACGTACACCGGCAGCGGATCACCGGCGTCGCCGTACTGGGTTCCCACGATGGCGTCCTGCCAGGCGGTGATCCCGAAAGAGTGCAGATGCCGCTGCCCGACAGCGAGCGCCTCACGCAGGCGCTCGTGCGGCTCGGGCGGCAGCAGCCGGTTCACGAGACCCATCGCACCCTCATGCAGCGTGCCGGACGGGTTGCCGTCGGTGTCGCGCTCGATCCGGCCGTCCGCTGGATCCGGTGTGTCGCGGGTGATGCCGGCGAGCTCCAGCGCGCGGGTGTTCACCCAGGCGCCGTGTCCGTCGCGGTTGGGCAGGAAGGCCGGCCTGTCGGCCACGGCGGAGTCCAGCGCCGCCGCCGTCGGGGTGCCGCCGGGGAAGGCCGACATCTGCCACCCGCCGCCCAGCACCCACTCGTCGTCCGGATGCGCGCCGGCGTAGCGGCGGATGCGATCCAGGTACTCGTCCTGCGTACCGATATCGGCCAGATCGCAGCGCAGCATGTCGAGCCCACCCCACAGTGGGTGCACGTGGGCATCCTGGAACCCGGGGATGAGCAGGCGCCCATCGAGGTCGACGACCTCCGTGCCGGTGCCGATCAGCTCAGCGGCATCCGTACCCACGGCGACGATTCGGCCGTCGCGGACGGCGACGGCGTCCGCGCGGGCGCGCGACGCGTCGGAGAGGAACACGCGCCCGCCGAAGGCGCCTCCGGTGAAGACGAGATCGGCGTGCATGTCAGCCTCCTGCCATGGTGCGGGCGATCTGGGACGCCGAGTCCCCGGCGCGTTTGAGCACGAGGGCGACCAGTCCGAGCGCGATCAGGGTGAGCGCCAGCATGACGGTCGACACCGCGGCGATCTCCGGGCGCAGGCCGCTGCGCAGTGAGCTGAGCACGTACACCGGCCACGGGGTCGTTCCCGACACCTGCACGAAGGCCGACACGATGGTGTTGTCCAGGCTCAGGGTGAACGACAGCAGGAATCCGGCGAGCACCGCGGGCATCGCGAGCGGCAGCGTCACCTTGAGGAAGGTGCGAGCGGGCGTCGCGTAGAGGTCGGCCGATGCCTCCTCGAGGCGCGCGTCCTGCCCGACGAGGCGGGCTCTGACGATGTACGACACGATCGCGATCGAGAAGAGCGAGTGGCCGATCACCAGTCGTGCCGTCCCGTCGCTGAACAGTGCCATGCCGAGATCCTGGCCCAGGAACACGAGCCAGGGCAACAGCGCGACGGCGTCGACGATCTCGGGGGTCACCGAAACCAGCAGCAGCAGCCCGAGGAACCACCACGTCCACCGGCCGGGGCGGCGCGCCATGGCGATCCCGGCGAGCGTTCCCAGCAGCGACGCCAGCAGTGCGGCGATCAGGCCCGTGCGCAGCGACACCATGACCGCCTCGCGGATCACCGGCCGCTCGACGAGCGCGGCGAACGGCGCGAGGCTGAAGCCATCCCAGGCGACCAGCAGGCGTCCCGAGTTGAAGGACGAGATGATGATGACCACGATCGGCAGGAACAGGAAGGCGAACACGAGCACAGCCCAGACGGTGAGCAAGCGGTCGCCGACGCGGCCTGCACGCCGCCGTGACTGCGCGGTCATACGGCCGCCTCCTTCGTGACGGGGCCGGCGGTGGAGGCCGTCGGTTCGGGGCCGAGGACGAGCCGGTCTCGCAGGCGGAAGGGCAGCGAGACCAACCAGAGCGCGGCGGCGGCGACCGCCACGGTCAAGGCGATGACCAGGATCAGCATCACAGCCATCGCCGAGCCGAGCGCCCAGTTCTGCGCCGTGCCGAATTGGCTGGCGACGAGCTGGCCGATCATGTTGCCCTGCGCACCGCCGAGGACGGTCGCCGTGATGTAGTCGCCCATCAGCGGGATGAACACCAGCAGCACGCCGGCGATGATGCCGGGCTTGGCGAGCGGGACGGTCACTCTCAGGAACGTCGATGCAGGGCCTGCTCCGAGATCGTTGCTCGCCTCGCGCAGCGGGGCGGTCACGCGGTCGAAGGCGACGAACAGCGGCAGGATCATGAGCGGCAGGTAGTTGTAGACCACGCCGATGAGCACGGCCGAGCGCGTGTAGAGGATCTCGAGCGGGCCCTCCGTGAGCCCCACGCCCTGAAGCAGCGACGACAGCCAGCCCTCCGGCGCGAGCACGACCTGCCAACCGAGGGTGCGCACCAGGAAGTTCGTCCAGAACGGCACCATCACGAGTGCCAGCAGCAGTCCCCGGCGTTCCGGCGGCGCCTTCACGGCCATCCAGTAGGCGACCGGCAGGCCGATGATCAGGCACAGCACCGTGCCGAGCACCCCGACCCAGAGTGTGTTCTGGAACGTGGCGAAGAAGGTCGGCGAGAGCGCCTCGAGGTATCGGTCGAAGGACAGCCGGTCGTTCGCGTGCGTGCCGAAGATGCCCGGCTTGTACCCGAAGCTGAACCACACCACCATCGCGATCGGCGCGACGAAGAAGAACAGCAGCCACGCCCACGCAGGCAGCGCCAGCGCGAAGCGCGGGCTACGCACCGGCAGCGGCCTTCGTCTTGTTCCAGATCTCGACGACGCGCTCCTGCGCCTCGGTGACCTTGCCCTCGTGCATGGTCTTGACCTGCGCCTCGTCGAAGAACACCATGTCGAGCATCTCGAGCCCAGCCTCCTCCGCCGCCTGGCGGATGCCCTTGGCGCCGGTGTCGTATCCGATGTAGTCGACCTGGGCGAGCTGGTTCTCGGGGGTGAGGATGAAGTTCAGGAACGCGTGCGCGGCTTCGGGATGCGGCGCGCCGGTCGCCAGAGCCCAGTTGTCCATCCACAGCTCGGTGTCGGGTGCGCCGAGCACCCACTGCCAGCGATCCGGGTCGGGAGACTCCATGATGCCGATGCGCGCGTCGCCGTTCCACACCTGCATCAGCACGTGCGACGCCTGCGGGATGGCACTGCCGCCGGGGTAGGAGTCGAACGCCGAGATGTGGGGGGCGAGCTCTTCGACGAGGAACTTCTCGCAGGCGTCGAGGTGTTCAGGGTCGGTCGTGTTCCAGTCGATCCCGTTCGCCCAGTAGTAGATGCCGCCCAGCGGCGCAGGATCATCGAGGACGGAGGTCTTGCCGGATGCCTCGTTCTGCGCGGCGTCGATGAAGTCGCTCCAAGTCTTGAGCTCACGGGTGATGACGGTCTTGTCGTACACGAAGCCGGTGGTGCCCCACGCCTTGCAGATCGAGTACTCGTTCTCGGGATCCCACGCGCGACCGAGGAACGCCGGGTCCATGTGCTCGATGTTGGGGATCAGGTCGAGGTTGAGCTTGGCGAGCAGGCCGTTCTCGATCATCTGCGGGATGAACACCCCGGTCGGCACGACGAGGTCGTAGCCGCTCGTGCCCTTCGCCGCGACGAGTTTGGCGATCATCTCCTCGTTCGATGCGAAGGTGTCCATCACGACCTTCGCGCCGTGCTCGTTGGTGAACGCCTCGACGACCTCCGGGGCGTCGTACTCGCCCCAGCTGTAGACGGAGAGCGTGTCCTCGACGGTTCCGCCGGTGGCCTGCGGTGCGGGCTGCCCCCCGCCCCCCGGCGAGCACGCGGTGAGGACTCCCGCGGCCCCCAGCGCCGCGAGGGTGCCGATGAAGCCGCGGCGCGTGAGCTGATGCCGCAGCACGGGTGCGAGGCTGCTGTCGGCGAGGATGCGGATGCCGGGTGCGTCGTTCATGTCTGCACTCCTTCGTGCTTTCGGGCTGTGGTCGGTCGGTCTTCTGGTCAGGCTCGCACGGTCTCGGGGAGCGCGATGACGTGCGTGGCGGTCGTGGGCACACCCTCCGCCCCGAACAGCCGCACATGTTCGGGCGACCAGGTGCAGCGCACGGGATCGTCTTCCTGCACGCGGGGCGCGGTGGGTGCCGGGGTGCGCACGAGCAGGGTCTCGCCGTCTCCGATTCCGACGACCACCTGGAGCGTCTCGCCGAGGTGTGAGACGCCGAGCACGCGCCCGTCCACGCCGGTCCCGACGGAGTTCGCCGGTTCCAGTCGGATGAACTCGGGCCGGATCGCCGCGAGCGCGGCTTCTCCCGCGGCGACCCGCTCTCCACCCCAGCGCCCCTCGAACCTGCCCCGTGCGGTCTGCACGTCGTCCGCCTCGCCGGCGGTGCCGTGCAGGAAGTTCTGCTGTCCGATGAACGAGGCCACATAGGCCGAGGCGGGCTCGGCGTAGATGCTCGAGGAATCGCCGAGCTGTTCGATGCGCCCGTTGCGCATCACGGCGATCCGGTCGCTCATCGACAGCGCCTCGCCCTGATCGTGGGTGACGAAGACGAACGTCGTCCCCAGACGCGCCTGCAGGAGCTTGAGCTCCACCTGCATCTCCTCGCGCAGCTGACGGTCCAGCGCCGCGAGCGGCTCGTCGAGCAGCAGCACGCTCGGGCGGTTGATGAGCGCTCTCGACAGGGCGATGCGCTGCTGCTGGCCGCCCGACAGCTGCGTGGGCTTGCGGTCGGCGAATCGGCGCAGCTGCACCATGTCGAGCGCTTCGGCGACCCTCTGCCGCTGCTCGGCCTTGGGCACGCGGCGCTGCTGGAGCCCGTAGGCGACGTTCTCGGCCACCGTCATGTGCGGGAAGAGCGCGTAGGCCTGGAAGACCGTGTTGACTTCGCGCCGGTGCGGCGGCAGGCCCAGCACGCTGCGCCCTGAGATCCGGATATCGCCGTCGTCGGGGTGTTCGAACCCGGCGATCATGCGCAGCGTCGTCGTCTTGCCGCATCCTGACGGCCCCAGCAGCGAGAGGAATTCTCCCGGCTGGACGGACAGCGACAGGTCATCGACGGCCGTTGCGTCGCCGTAGGTCTTCGTGACCCCGGCGATCTCGACCCCGCCTGTGCGCGTGCCGCCATCCGACGACGTTGCCTGAGCACCCATTGGACCTCCGCATCGAGGAATACCGTGCCGACAGTCAACCACAAGGAGACCGAGTTCGGAAGCGAAAAGCGAAGAACATTTCGCAGAATGCGACGGGATCCGTTGTGAGATCACCTTTCGACAACGAATACGTGGACAACACTCGCGTCGTTCGTCTGGATGCCGTATGCCAGCACGACCGCGATACTGGAGGCGAGGTGATGCTCATGACAGAAGCGCCGATCGTGCAGACCGCAGAGGGCCCGGTACGCGGTCTCCGCCGCGACGACGACCTCGCATTCCTCGGCATCCCGTATGCGGCACCGCCGACAGGCCGGCGCAGGCTCCTCGCCCCGCAGCCGGTCGAACCATGGACCGAGGTGCTGGATGCGACCACGTACGGCGCCACACCGCAGCGACGTGAGGAGCCGAACGCGCTCATCCCCGAACCGAGCGTGCCGGGCGCGAGCACACTGAACGTGAACGTTTTCACCCCCGCCGTGGAAGGCTCTCTCCCAGTGCTGGTGTGGATCCACGGCGGCGGGTATTCCGCCGGTTCCCCTGCGAGCCCCTGGTACGACGGCCGGTCGTTCAGCCGCGACGGCGTGGTGACCGTCACCCTGTCCTACCGGCTCGGGTTCGACGGCTTCGGCGTCATCGACGATGCGCCCGACAACCGTGGGGTGCGCGATTGGCTCGCAGCCCTCGAGTGGGTGAAGCGCAACATCGCGGCGTTCGGCGGAGATCCCGAGAAGGTGACCATCGCCGGACAGTCCGCCGGGGGCGGGGCGGTGCTCACGCTGCTCGGCATGGCGAGCGCCCAGCATCTGTTCCGCGCCGGGATGGCGTTCAGCGCGGCACTCGGCGATCTGCCCCGCGAACGCGCCCGTCGGCGCAGCATCCAGCTCGCGGGGATGGCAGGCGTGACCGAGGCGACGCTCGACGGGTTCAGAGCGGTCAAGGAGCGTGAGCTCACCCGACGCCAGTACGAGGCGTCGCTGCTCGGCAAGGCCGGACTCGCCGCGACCACGGCCGTGCTCACCGACGGACTGCCCTGGGGCCCCGTCATCGACGGTGAATTGATCGAGCGCCCGGCGCCGGAGTCTCTGGCGGCGGGCGTCGGCGCCGGCAAGCCGCTGCTCCTCGGGGCCACCGACGACGAGTTCACGATGGTGTTCGACACCGCACCGCGGATGCTGCGCCGCATCCCCGCGCGTCTCGCCCTTCGGCTGCTCGAGACGGCCGGCCCGCGACGCCGCCGATGGCTGCGGGCGAACCGCACCCGCCGCGGGGCCGTCGCCGTGCTCGGCCGATTCGTCACCGACAGGGTGTTCCGCTCGCTCGTGGTGCGCGTGGCCGAAGCGCGACGCGGCTCCGACACCTGGGTCTACCGGTTCGCGTGGGTCTCACCGGCGCAGGGATGGTCGTGTCACTGCCTAGACGTGCCGTTCTGGTGGGACTGCCTCGGCGAGAAGCACGTAGCCGCCCTCGCCGGCGAGGACCCGCCGCAGTGGCTCGCCGACGACATGCACGCCGCCGCCGTCTCCTTCGTCCGTGACGGCGACCCGGGCTGGCCCGCCTGGCGCACCGAGCCAGGCATGACCCGGGTGTTCGGCGATCAGCCGAAACTCTCGCGTTCGGCGTACGACGACGCGCTGCCGCTGGCTTGAGACACCGATCGACGTGAGTCGTCGCTCTGGGGCGACATCGCCCGGACCGACGGCTCACTATCGTGGCGCATCCATGGACTCACAAGAGGAGATACGTCGTGACGAGCACCACCACCCCTCCCGGCCCGACGATCCGCTGGGTCACGGCGGCCGCCCAGCGGCAGGCACTCGACGGCCTTGCGGACCTTATCGAGAAGCACTACGTCTTCCCCTCCGTTGCGGACGTGTGCGCGGACGGGCTGCGTCGCCGTCCGGTGCGTTCCAGCGGACTCTCCTCCTCGGCGCTCGCTCGCGAACTCACTGCGCAGCTGCGCACCCACGACCGTCACTTCGCGGTGACCTGGGGGGCGCCATCATCGCTGATTCGCTCGGTTCCCCAGCGCGATGCCGATTCCGATTCCGCGATGAGCTTGCGCGCCGTGGGCGGGATCGGGATCCTCGCGGTCAGCAGGTTCGACGACGCGATGTCGGCGGATGCGGCCGCACTCGCCGACGACTGCCTGACCGGTCTGGAGCACTGTGACGCGGCCATCGTCGATGTGCGTGGCAACCCTGGCGGCTGGCCGTCGATGACCGAGCACCTGCTGTCCGCATTCCTTGGGCCGGATGCCGTGCACGTACTCACCTTCACCCGCAGAGGCGAGCCGGCACGCGTGGTCCGCACTCGTCCGCGCCGTCCGGCAGGCCGGCTCGCGGATATTCCGCTTGTCGCCCTCGTGGATGAACGAACGGCGTCGGCGGCCGAGAGCCTGACCTACACGCTGCAGAGTACGGGCAGAGCCGTGATCGTCGGGCGGCGGACCGCCGGTGCAGCCAACCCGGTGGAGAGCTTCGCCGATCGCAGCGGCTTCCATGTACTCATCCCGACCGGGGCCCCGGTCGATCCGCGCACCGGCACCAATTGGGATCAGAACGGCATCACTCCGGATGTCGTCGTCGGCGATGCCGATCATCCGCTGGCGCGTGCTCTGGCGGAAGCGCGGCGGCTGCTGCGCTGACGGCACGCTCACCGCGTCGTGGCGAAGGTGTGCTCGAAGGTGCGGTCGGCGTTCGCGAGATAAGCCGCGCGGTGCACCGGATCCTGCACAGCGAACGCCATGTCTTCGATCCATTTGCATCGGGCGTGGAAGACGATCCTGCCGAACTCCGCTTCGGTCACCGCGATGCTCAGGCCTGATGCCGCCCCGCGCATCACGTTCTCGCCGAAATCGCGGAAGATGGACCCGAGGTCGCGGGCGCGGTCCGCTCGTGCGGCATCGGCCCAGTCGACGATCCCCGTCACCCGTCCGGCTTCATCCACCAGGATGTGCTCGGCACCGAGGTCGTTGTGCTGCGGCTCGGATTCTCCTCGGGTCGGCGGCGGGGGCTCGTCGAGGAAATCCTCGACGAGTCGGATGCGCTGGCCGGAGAGGTGCCCACGGACCGCACGAAACCCCTCGACCGCGTCTCGGTGCCACGCTTCGTTCGGATACAGGTCGGCGAGCAGCCCTACGGGCGGGCCGACGCGGCGCAATGCCGTCAGCACGTCGACCACTGCACGCTGCACGGATGCCGGGTCGCATCGCGAGCCCCGGATGACCGGCGTGCCGCGAAGCCGTCGCGTGACGAGCACCCCGAGGGTCGCCTCGTGGACGAGGGGAGTCGGGACGGGAACACCCCCCGCACTCGTGAGAGCGGCGAGCAGCGCGGCTTCCCGTGAGACGGCCTCGCCGTCACCGTGCCGGACGATGCAGCCGCCGACGGCGAAGGTCGTGCTCTCGACGCTCCTCGCGAGTACGTCGACCGCGTCCGAGCGGCTCCAGAGCCGGTGCCGGCTGTTCACGCGCCGGAGCAGGTCCCTTTCCTGCTCATCGGGTTCGATGCTCAACGTCGGACCTCTTTTGTCCGGGCCGGGGCGGTCTCCTCGCGGACCACACACCACAGCGATCGTGCCAGCACCGCCGCCGCGAGATCCATCTCCCGGTCGCGCCGTCAATGCCCGTGGCCGTCACCGGAGCCGCCCATACCGGAGTTGCGGCTGGGACGGTCATCGCTGACCACGAACTGCGACATGAGCCCCTCGTCCTCGTGGAGCAGCAGATGGCAGTGGATCATGTACGGATTCTCGTCGTCGACGTAGTCCTCGAATCGCATCATGATCCGGTACCGCCGTCGCGGTTCGAGATAGATGGTGTCCTTCCACCCTCTGAGCTCTTCCGGCGGAGCCTTCCCATCGATGTCGAGCACCTGGAACTGCACGTCGTGCACGTGCCAATTGTGCGGGAAGAGATCGCGATTGGTGACGTTCCAGAGCTCGGTCGAGCCCACCTGCATCACTTCGTCGATGCGGTCCATATCCATGCGCTGGCCGTTGATCTCCCGATTCTGCACCTCGAACGTCCGGGTGTTGTCGGCGTCGGATTCAGCGAATCGCTCTATCTCGGCGAACTGCTCGGCGAGCGGTGCGGACGGCTCGAGCACGTCGGCCGCTCGCAGCAGCATCACGTCGAACTCGGAGTTGCCTCCGAAGGCGAACGGCTCGGCGACGTCACCGAGGTCGGGAGGCAGCGACCGCAGCATCGTCTCCGTCCCGGGCTGCATCGCGACGACGATCTCGGCGCGCTCACCGGGCGAGAGACGCACGTGATCGGTGGTGACCGGCCGTTCGAGTAGTCCTCCGTCGGTGGCCACGAGAGCGAAGTCCCGTCGGTCGTCGCGGGCGAAGTCGTAGGTGCGGGCGCTGGAGCCGTTGAGGATGCGCAGGCGCACGAGTTCGGTGGTCACGTCAAGCATCGCACCCCATGCACCGTTGACGAGCACCATGTTTCCCAGCAGGCCGATCTCGTTGCCCTCGGAGTCCAGCGCGAACTCCCCGTCGGAGCGGAGGCGTTTGTCCTGCACGATCACCGGAACGTCGTCGACGCCGTACTGGGAAGGCAGCCCAAGAGCGCCGGATCTCTCGTCGTCGAGGATGAACATCCCGGCGAGTCCGCGGATCACATGCTCCTCCGTCTCGCCATGCGGGTGCGGGTGGTACCAGAGGGTCGCCGCCGGCTGGTCGATCCGCCACTGCGGACGCCAGTTCCCGCCGGCCTCGATCGGCTGGTGGGGCCCACCGTCCATAGCGGCGGGGAGGTGCATGCCGTGCCAATGCACCGTGGTCGTCTCGGCGAGGTGGTTCGACACTTCGACAGCGACGTCCTCGCCGCGTTGCGCACGAAGCGTCGGCCCGAGATAGTCGCCATTGAAGCCCCAAGTCGTGGTCATCACGCCGTCCACGAACTCCGACATGCCTTCCTCTGCCGTCAGCGAGAAGACCCGCACGCCGTCGATCACCTCGGAATCGGCCAGCGGCGGAATGGGCAGCGCCATGTCGAAGGACGGCGGGCTCTTTGGCGCGAACACCGTCGAGTCCGAGCGGAGATCCGACTCGAAGGCGCAGGCGGTGAACGTCGTCGCCACGACCAGCACGGTCGCGCCGAGGAGAATTCCAGGACCGATCAGCCTGCCGGTGTGTTTCCGACTCCGGCCGTGCCGGCTGCGATCTGCTCTCTGTGTCATGTCGTGCACGTTAGGGATGGCGAGGAGGCCGCCGCGTACGTCGGTGATCGACAGACCCGTCGTCCGGAGGCGACAGCGCCGCGGAGGTCCGTTCGCGTGGGTCCCGCTTCGGACCCTCACCGCGCCCGCGCCGCGCGCGGGATGTCGCCTGCGGGCGACTCCGCGGTGGTGACCGCAAGATCTAGCATGACTGCATGACAGGCAAGGCCCACGCGGAGGACGACCGCATCGCGCACCCGCGGCCGCGGTTCCTCGACGTCATACTCGGGGTGGGCGTGACGCTCATCGTGTCCCTGTTCATCGCGGCGGACATCGAGAACGCCGATCCGGACGGGTGGGCGTACCTGTGGGCATTCGGTCTGGGCGGTCTCATGCTCGCTCGCCGGCGGTACCCGGTCGTGGTCGTCGTCCTGTCCGCCGCCGCCGTCCTGTCGTACTATGCGGCGGGATACCCCGCCATCGGCGTTGCGGTGCCGCTCGCCGCGGCCGTGTTCTCCGCCGCGGAGCGCGGACGGATGACGGCCGCCATCATCACGTCGGCCGCCCTCCTGCTGATCTCCGTCGCCTACCGCCTCGCCGCCGGCCAGGACCCGGCCGTGGTCGTCGGCTACGACCTGCCGGGCCACGCACTGCTCCTCGGCGGAGCCATCGCGTTCGGCGACAGCGTGCGCTCCCGGCGATCGCTGCGACAGCAGGCATCCGAGATCGCGTCGCTGGTCGCGGAACGGTCCCTGCGAGAGGCGGAGAAGCAGACGATGTCAGAACGGCTGGCGATCGCCCGAGAGCTGCACGATTCGGTCGGGCACGCGCTCACGGTGGTGACCCTGCACACGCAGATCGCCGAGGAGACGCTCGACGCCGACGAACGACCGTACCCGGACGACGCGACCATCCGCGACTCGCTTCGGGTGATCTCCGAGACCGCGTCCGGCTCGTTCGAGGAGCTTCGGCGCACCGTCGCGCGCCTGCGAAAGGAGGACGGAGCGGGTCATGCGGCGCCCAGGCTCAGCGAGTTGGAGACGGCGATCCGTCCCGCGCGCCAGTCCGGTCTCACGGTACACACGCACGTGTCGGTGCCGTCACCGCTGCCGCCCGGGGTGGAGGAGGCGATCTACCGGATCGTGCAGGAGTCGATCACGAACGTCGTGCGCCATGCCGCGGCGTCCCGCGTCGACGTGAACATCATCCGGCGGGAGGGCCATGTGGACGTCAGCGTCGTCAACGACGGGGTGGGGGACCGCACGCCTGCGGACCCGCGAAACCGAGTGTGGAAGGGACGCGGCCTTGCCGGGATGCAAGAGCGAGTACTGCTCCTCGGTGGTAGCTTCTCGGCCGGTCGGGAAGCATCCGGATTCGCCGTACGCGCGTCGCTTCCGGCGGAGGCTGCGTCATGACCTCCGTCGTGCTCGTCGATGACCAGGATCTGGTGCGGACGGGGCTGCGGACGCTCCTCTCCCGCGACCAGTCGATCCGCGTTGTCGCGGAGGCCACCGACGGGCGTCGCGGTGTCGAAGCGGTGCGCCGACACCGGCCCGATGTGGTCCTGATGGATCTGCGGATGCCGGTCATGGACGGCATCGAGGCGACACGGATGATCCGCGCGGACGACCGTCTCGCCGAGACCAGCGTCGTGGTGCTCACGACGTTCGACGACGACCAGGACATCGTCGAGGCCATTCGGGCGGGCGCCGTCGGCTACCTGCTGAAGAACACGCCCCGCGACGAGCTGCGCGCCGCCGTCCACCGCGCTGCGAACGGTGAGCGCCTGCTCTCGCCCGCGATCACCGAGCGGCTGATGAACATGGTCGCGACGGGGCGGGCCGCAGCTGCACCCGACCCGAGGCTGGCGTTCCTGAGCGCCCGCGAGCTCGAGGTGCTGGCACGGATCGGACACGGCGACACGAACGATGAGATCGCGGTCCGGCTGCATCTGAGCCCGGCCACCGCACGAACCTACGTCAGCCGCATCCTCGCGAAGCTCGGCGCCCGTGACCGACCGGAGCTCGTGGTGCTCGCGCACAGATCCGGGCTGGTCGAGGAGTGACCGATCACCCCGCCGGTCGGCGCATGAACCACGTGGGCACGCCGAGCACATCGGCTTCGCCGATGACCGCGTAATCGAACCGGTTGTAGAAGCCCACCGCCTCGGGGCGGTCCGTCTCCAGGTATCCGACTGCACCGATCGCGTCCAGTCTCGCGACGTGACGCAGAAGGAGCAGACTACCGATGCCGCGTCCGCGGAGGTGGCGGTCGACCGACACCGGCCCGAGATGCACGTGTGGTTCTGTCGGGTCGTGACGCGCCCACGTCCGGTTCCATTCGAGCAGCCGCGAGAGGATCGGCACGCCCAGCGTCGAGGCCGTCGCCAGCAGCCTCAATCGCGCCGGGGGATACGGCTGGCATCGTCCTGGCGCGGCTGAGGCGGCGACGCCGATGAGTTCGCCCGCCTGCTCCACGCCCTCGATGTCCAGCGCCGACGTGGTCAGCAGCGTTCGAGTGAGCCGCGCGTGGCAGCGGGCACGGTGCTCATCGCCCCCTCGGTACACCGCGACGTGGACGGGATTGTCTGCCATTCCTCTCCCGAGCAGCACAGCGGCGCGGTGCGTAGCGGTGCGGTCGAGGGTGATGACGTTCAGGTTCGGCTCTTTGATGCTCACGACGGTCCTCGCTCGTAGTGGACGATGCACGGACAGCCTGCTCGGCGGGTGGTGTCGGTGAAGCCCTCGAGGGGCGACTTCCACTGCTGATCCGCGACGGAGGCTGCCGTCGCTCCGGAGCGACGTCGCCCGTCGACGGGCGACGTCCGGGGAACGGTGCACGACCGGCACGATGAGTAGTCAAGCGGGTCGACGCGGATTGTCTCCTGCGCGCGACCGCGTTGTCGTCACCAAGCGGATGACGTGTCCCGATCCGGCCGCCTACCGTGGCGGGCATGACTCATCACGCGCCCTCCGAAACTCCACGGAACACCGGCCTCGGGTTCCCCTTCGTCGCACTGGTCGGCCTAGCGGCCCTCGGACTCCCCCGGGTGATCCTGCACGACCTTCACATCATCGAGCAGAACCACATCCTGAGCTGGGTGCTCGCTCTGGGTCCGATGGCGATCTGGATAGCAGCTGCCGTGATCAAGAAGGTTCCCAGCCCGTTCATCACGGTGCTGATCATCGGCGTCATCTTCGGCGTGATGCTCGTCACCACCCACCAACTGCTCTGGGAGGCGGCCTACCAGGGCCACCCACCGGCGCTCGGAGAGAGTCCGGGCGCGACCGTCATCCCCCGAATCGCGGCGCTGTTCAGCGGGATGTTCACCAGCGCGCTCACCGGCGCCGTCTGCGGCCTCATCGCGTGGGGCGCCCAGTCGGTCGTCAAGAGGACGAGTGCCTGACGATTCTGCGAGGCGGCGCCCTGCCCTCGAACTGGAGATGATGTTCGGGCTCCCGACGCCGACGCGCGATCATCGGCATCGTCGTGGCGTTGCTCGTCGACCGTCGCATCCGGCGGCGATGAACGGGCGGCCCTCGCCCCGGAAGACTCTGTACTCCGATTGTCCGGAAAGCCATCGCACCATCGATACGGTGCTCGAGAGGAGACATCATCATGTGGATCGCCTATTGGGCCGCGGCCGGCTCTCTCACCGTCCTCTTCCTCGTGGCGGGCGTCACCAAGCTGCTGCGGTCGAGATCCGCGCTCAAGACCGCCGGCATGGGTTACGTCGATGACTTCACCGATGCTCAGGTGAAGCTGATCGGCGCAGCGGAGATCGCGGGGGCAGCTGGGCTCGTTCTGCCGATGCTGTCCGGAGTCGCGATGGGCCTCAGCCCCGTCGCCGGGCTGTCGCTCGCCGCCCTCATGGCCGGCGCGATCGTCACGCACGCGCGTCGCGGCGAGCCGTTCCTGGTTCCCCTTGTGCTCGCTGTCGGGTCGGTCGCCGTGGCGGTACTGGGCCTCCTCGTCATCTTCTGAGGGCGCCGGCTCACTCGCCTGCCCGACTACTTGCCCATGCCGAGGGTGAGCCCTTCGGTCAGTCGTCGACCCAGCCACAGGTAGATGGCGAGCATCGGGAGCACGACGATGCACAGCCCGGCGAAGAGCCCTCCCCAGTCGGCACCGGAGTATGTCTGCTGCTGGATGAAAGAGATGAGCGCAACCGGGAGAGTGTACTTCTCGGTGGACTGGAGCAGCGTCAGCGCGAGCAGGGTCTCGTTCCAATGCGAGATGACCTGCAGCACGAATGCGGTGAGGATGCCACCCTTCGCGAGCGGTAGCGTGATGCGCCAGAACGTGCCGAACGCGGTGGAGCCGTCGAGCGCTGCCGCCTCCTCCATCTCGAGGGGGAGAGAGCGGAAGAACGCCGTCAGCAGGAACACGGTGAACGGCATCGAGACGCCGATGTACACCAGGTTGAGCCCGATCAGGCTGTCGGTCAGGTACACCTCGTTCAGCATCACGAACAGCGGGATCACGATCACCTGCGCGGGGATCCCGAGGCCGAGCACGAAGTAGAGGGTGAGGGAGTTCGTGACGCGGTTCTCCACGCGGCTGAGGTAGTAGGCGGCTGGGGCTGCGACCGCGACGGTGAGGAACGACGACACGACGGTGGTCACGACGCTGTTCATGGTGGCGGTCGCGAAATCACCGACGGTCCAGGCCGCGACGAAGTTCACCGGATCGAGGGAGGTCGGCAGCCCCCAGGGGTCGTTGAGGATGGAGCGGGTGTCGCGGAACGCCTGGATGACCATCCACACCATCCACGCGATGTTCAGCGCGACGAACAGCCACAGCAACACGAGGCCGATCCCGCGCAGCAGGCTACGGTCGCGTCCGATGGCGGCCCGCCTGGGGCGTGGTCGGCGACGATCAGGCGGGATCACGACGGTTCGGGTGGTCACGTCGGTGACGGGCGGCATCTCTGTCACGGTCACGGTCTTCTCCTAGAACTCGATCGCGTCGCGCTTCATCACGCGGCGCAGCAGCAGCACCAGCACCGACACCAGCGCGAGCGACAGCACCGCCGAGGCAGAGGCGGCGCCGTAGGCGGGCACGGATTCGCCGGAGAACGCGGTCACATAGGTGTACACGGCAGTCGTCCAGGTCTGAGTGGGCGGCATGCCCTGTCCGCTGGAGCCGCCGAAGATCCAGATGATCTCGAAGATCTTCACCGACGAGATCGTCCACAGCACCGCGCAGGTGCCGAAGACATCCCAGGTCAGCGGGAGGATGACGTAGCGCAGACGTTGGAAAGCGCTGGCTCCGGCGAGCGCGCAGTCCTCGTAGTAGTACGGCGGGATGCGGTCGACGCCCGCCATGAGGATGGTGGTGAAGTATCCCGTGGTTATCCAGGTGAGCATCACCATGATGAGGGGGAACAGATTGTCCTGCGACAGCCATGCCGGCGGCTCCTCGACGCCGAGACCGGCGAGCAGCGTGTTCACGAGCCCGCCGGGATTGAAGATGAAACCGGCCAGGACGCCGAAGATCATGGCGTTCACGAGGTGGGGGAAGAAGATCACCGACCGGGCGACCTTGCGCCCGACCATGTCGCGCAGCACCAGCGTGAGGCCGAAGGCGATGACGAAGATCGCCAGGCCGACGACGAACAGCAGCAGCAGCGTGTTGCCGAAAGAGCGCAGGAACAGCTTGTCAGCGAAGAGCCGCGTGTAATTGCCGAGTCCAACGAACTCCATGGGCCCCGCACCCGCCCATCTGTTGAAGCTGATCCAGACGGCGAACACGGCCGGTGCGACGAAGAGCACGGTGTAGAAGAGGAACGCCGGGCCGACGAAGGGCACGAACAGCCTCCGCCGGGCCTTGTCGATCGTGGTGCCCCCGCCTCGCCGTCCTCGCGGGACGGCGGGGCGGGCCACCGGCACCGTGGCCGCCTCCGTCATGAGTTCTGCTTCCAGTAGTCGATCTGGCCGTTCTTCATCGTCTTCACGAACTCGCCGGCGCCGGTCTTGCCCAGCACGAGGTCGTTGATCGCCGGCCAGAGCAGCTTCTCCGTGTAGCCGGGGAAGCTGATCCCGTCGTTCTGCAGGAAGTACCCGTCGGCGGCATCCAGCGCAGCCTTCACAGTCGACATCTCCTCGCTGACGGCAGCGTCCTGTCGGATCGGCAGGATTTTCGCGTCAGTGCCGAGCGCGTCCTGGTACTCCTTGCGCAGGAAGAACGAGGCCAACTGCTGCGCGTTTCCGGCGTTGTGCGCTCTCGCCGGCACCGCGAAGCCCACGAAGTCGGCGCGCTCGGCGTTGCTGCCGCCGTCGACGAGCGGGAACGGGAACGAGGAGTACTCCATGCCGTCCGCGGCGTAGGGCCCGGTCTCGGTCGGGATCCACGTGCCGTTGAACAGCAGTGCAGCGTCATCGCCGGCCCACGCCTGCTGCTGCGCCGGCCACTTGCTGGCGTTGTAGCCGTCGATGAAGTAGTCGCCGTCGACGAGCTGCTCGACGAGCTCGGCGGCCTCGATCGCCTCGTCGGAGTCCCACGCCTCACCGGTCTCGTCGGCGGCGATCTCCTTGAGCGACCCAGGACCGGCGACGCGCACCATCGCCGACGTGAACCAGTAGGCGTTGTATCCTGCGACATCGCCATCGATCGCGAGCGGCGTCTCGCCCTCAGCCTTCATCTCGTCCATGACCGCGAGGAAGTCCTCCCACGTTCTCGGCGGGCTGTCCGCGAGCTCGGGGTGACGCGCAGCGTTGAACCAGATCGCGTCGCTGGTGAGCGAGTAGGGCAGCATCCAGGGCGCGTCCTCACCCTCCACCGTGAGAACGTCACCCTTGAGATACGCCTCGGGCACCAGCGTGGAAACCTTCTCGCCGTCGACCTCGGCGTCATACGCCTCGACGAGCGGCTTGGCCTGCCCGGTCTCGGCGAGGACGGGCGCGAGCTTCGCGAACGATCCGTCGACCAGATCGGGGACCTTGTTCGTGTTCAACGTGGGGACGACCTTCTTGATGTTGTCGCGTCCCTGCCACTGCACCTTCACGTCGATGCCGGTCTCCTTCTCGAAGTCGGCGATCGCGGCGGCGACGACCTTCTGCTGCGCCTCGCCCTCCTTCCACATCGACCAGTAGGTGAGTTCCGTCGAGTCGGCGGAGCCGCCTGCGCCGGACGCGCATCCGGCAGCGGAGAGCGCGACCGCGCTGATGAGGGCGACTGCTGAGAGCTTTCGGATCTTCGCCATCGGATTTCCTTTCCCGTCTGAGAGCGGCGTCTTCGCCTGCGTCGGTCGACTCTCGCGCCAGTTGAAGTGAGCATTCAAGGAGTAATCGCAAACTCGTGGCGAAGAGATGATCGTCGAAACCGCCTCCATTCGGCAGCCACCGGCTAAACGGACCAGAGGAATCGGAAAATACGTCTTTATTCCTTCCTTACACGGCAACAGAATCGTAGGAAGCACGACGGAGGGATGGGCATGCCGGGAAAGCGCACAGCCGTGCGCGACGCGGAGTCGCGCGGGTTGAAGTTCGAGGTGCTCGCCGACCAGCTGCGCCGCGGCATTCTGGCCGGCACCTGGACAGCCGGCCAGAAGCTCCCGACGGAACAGGAGCTGTCGAAGGAGACCGGCCTGTCCCTGACCACGGTGCGCCGGGCGTTCGACGAGCTGGTCGCCGAGCGGATCGTTGTGCGCAGGCAGGGCGCTGGCAGCTTCGTGGCCCAAGCGCGACCGCGCGAGCAGAGCGTGCGCCGGCGCATCGGTGTGCTGCTGCCCGACACCCAGCTCTACTACCCCCGGGTGCTGCAGGGCATCGACGAGTCGCTGTCGGCGGCCGGCGCATCGCTTCAGCTCGCGACGTACCGATATCGCCCCGAGCGTGAAGACGAATCGATCGCCGCGCTCCTCGAAGCCGGAGTGGACGGCCTGCTGCTCGCGCCGACCCTGACGGGCATCGACGCGCCGTTCGAACGCGCTCAGCAGCTCATGGCGCTGCCGGTTCCCGTGGTACTCGTCGAGCGCAGCCTTCAGGAGCTGGGTCCGGCCGACACCACCGAGCACGTCTGCTCGGATCACGCGGGGGGCGCCTTCGACGCGGTCGCGCATCTCGCCCGGCTCGGCCACACGCGCATCGCGCTTCTCACCCGCTCCCGCACTGTGACCGAATCCGGCGTGATTCAGGGGTACCGCCGCGCTGTCGAGGATCTCCGGCTGCCCGCCGGTCTGGAGTTCTCGCAGGGCAAGGCGCAATGGGAGGCCGACGGCGCGGCATCCGCCTTCCGTGCGCTGCGCGAGTTCGAGGCCACTGCAGCGCTCATCTTCGGCGACCGCGAGGCGACCATGCTCGAAGGCGCCGCGCGCCGAGGAGGGGTCTCGATCCCCGACGATCTCGCGCTGGTGTCGTACGACGACGAAGTGGCGGATCTGGCCGAGGTCCCGTTGACCGCCGTCGCGCCGCCGAAGTATCGCATCGGCAGGATGGCCGGCGACATCATGCTCCGGCGACTCATCGAGGGAGATGAGTGCCCGCTGCATCAGATCAGGCTCCGCCCCCGGATCGTGATCAGGCATTCGTGCGGCACGAACAGCCGCCAAGAGAATCACTGACGAACAGCGGACCAAGGCCGACGAGGAGAAGACGTGCGCATCGGGTTGATCGGAGCAGGAGCGGTCGCACCGTTCCACATCACGGCAGCGACCGTGCTGGACGGGTTGGAGATGGTCGCGGTCTGCGACATCGACGAGAAGGCGGCACGGCGAGCGGTGTCCGGCCGTTCGGCAGCGATCTTCACCGACCACCGCGCAATGCTCGACGCCGGCGTCGTCGACGCGGTGATCGTGAACACGCCGCACGCCCTGCATCTGCCGATGACCCTGGACGCCGCGGCTGCCGGCGTGCACGTGATGGTCGAGAAGCCGATGGCCACGACCCTGGAGGACTGCGATCGGCTCGTCGAAGCCTGCGCAGAAGCCGGCGTGTCCCTCACGGTGGGTCACATCCAGCACTTCATGCCCGACAAGCTCGCCGCCCGCCGGATCATCGATTCGGGCGAGCTCGGGGCCGTCCGAATGATCCGCGACAACCGCAGCACCGACTATCGGCCGGGTACGCGCTCGGACTGGTTCTTCTCCCCCGCGGTCGCCGGCGGCGGAGCGCTGATGAACATCGGCGGTCACTGCCTCGACCGCTCGCTCTGGCTGGGCGGAGGGCGCGCAATCGAGGTGCTCGCCAGCGCGGTGAACCGCTTCGGATCGCCGGTCGAGACCGACGGCGGGATGCTGGTACGGCTCGACAACGGCGTCGGCGTCACGATCGCGGTGATCAGCGACCCGGCGACTCGCGGGGACAGCATGACGCTCGTATGCGACGGCGGCGTCATAGAGCTCGATCCGCGTCGCGGTGCCACCGTGCACGTCGACGGGCGTACTCGCGAGGTACACACCGCCGACGACGACGATATCCAGCGGGCGTTCACCGCACAGCTCGCCGACTTCGCCGCGGTCGTCGGCGGAGCCGAACCCGCCGTGCCGCTCGCGCACGCGCGCCACGTGGTCGAGGTGGTGCTCGCCGCGTATCGCTCCGCGCACGAGCGAGCCGCGGTGTCGTTCGACCGAGTGGATGCCGTCGTATGACCGCCTCTCCTCCGAACCTGGTCGTGATCGTCAGCGACGACCAGGGACCGTGGGCACTCGGCGCTGCCGGCAACCACGAGATACGCACCCCCGTGCTCGATGACCTTGCGCGGCGTGGAGTGCGCCTCGAGCGCTTCTTCTGCGCCTCACCCGTGTGCTCGCCGGCGAGGGCATCGCTGCTCACCGGCCGGATACCGTCGGCGCACGGCGTGCACGACTACCTCGACGGCGCGCACGCCGGCCCCACGAGTCGCGACCACCTGCAGGGTCTTCCCACCCTCACGGATGCGCTCGCGGACGCCGGCTACCGGCTGGGACTGTCGGGCAAGTGGCACCTGGGCGCGAGCGACGTCCCCCGCCGCGGCTTCGTGCACTGGTACGCGCTTGAGGGCGGGGGCAGTCCGTATCACCGCGCGGTGATGTATCGCGATGGCGTTCCGGAGCACGTCACCGGCTACCTCACCGATGTCATCGCCGACGACGCCGCGGCCTTCATCGACGCCGAGCAGGAGCATGACACCCCCTTCTTCCTGGCGGTGAACTTCACCGCGCCCCACAAGCCTTTCGCCGGACAGCATCCCGACGAATACACCGACGTGTACCGCGACTGCGCGTTCGAGACCTGCCCCCAGGAGCAGCCACACCCCTGGCTGCAGACACTGCACGGCGCCCCGATCGGCGGTGAGGTCGACACCCGCGAGGCGCTGATCGGGTACTTCGCCGCCGTGACGGCGATGGACGCCGCGATCGGGCGCATCCTCGAACGGCTGCGCGCGCACGGAATCGAGGACGACACGGTCGTCGTGTTCCTCAGCGACAACGGGTTCAGCTGCGGGCAGCACGGATTCTGGGGAAAGGGCAACGGCACCTTCCCGATGAACATGTACGACGAGTCGGTCATGGTGCCGTTCATCATCTCGGCACCGGGCATGCTGCCGCAGGGCGCGGTCAGCGACCGGCTGCTGAGCGCCTATGACCTGCCCGCCACACTTCTCGACCTGCTGGGCCTGGATGCGGGGCCGTTCGAGTCCGGGCCCGGCCGCAGCTTCGCCGGGATGCTGCGCGGCGAAGACACGGACGAAGCCGAACGGCCGGTGGTCGTGCACAGCGAGTACGGCCCGGTGCGGATGATCCGCACCGGCGACCGCAAGTACGTGCACCGGCATCCCTATGGTCCGCACGAGCTCTACGACCTGACGACCGATCCACGCGAGCGCGACAACCTGGTCGACGACCCCGCGCGGGCCGACGAGATCGCGCGGATGCGGCGCATGCTACGGGACTGGTTCGCGGCGTATAGTGTCGCGGACGCCGACGGACAGTCGCTGCCGGTGTTCGGCGCCGGTCAGATTCGGCCGCTGGACGATGACCCGCTCGGCGCGTTCGCCCTGCCGGCTTGGGACGGTGCCCGATGAGCCGGCCGAACATCCTGCTGATCGTCTCCGACGATCACGGCCACGCCGACCGCTCCGCCCTCGGCACCCCCGGCGTGCACACGCCGGTGCTCGACCGCCTGGCGGCCGAGGGGGCAACCTGCACCGACGCCTACGTCTCGGCCCCGATCTGCTCGCCCTCGCGAGCCGCGATCATCACCGGCCGTTACCAGCAGCGCTGGGGAGGCCTGTGGTTCGATTCCGCCGACATCGGCACCGCCCCCACCATCGCCGAGCGGCTGCGCGATGCCGGGTACACGACCGGCTACTTCGGCAAGGTGCACTATGGCGACGAGACCGTAGCCGACAGGGGCGCACCTCCTCACCACGGCTTCGACGAGTCGTTCTACGGTCTGGCCGGGCAGTCGATGGGCCGATTGCACTACCTGCACCACTCCGACGTGGCGGTCGCCGAATATGGCGAGGCTGCCCACCCGTTGGGGGTGCAGCCCTTCTGGTCGGGCGAGGAGCCTGCCGAGTTCGACGGCTTCACCACCGACGAGATCGCCGATCGGGCCATCGAGTTCATCGGCCGCCAGGCCGGAGAGGCGCCGTTCTTCGCGATGGTCGCCTTCAACGCCGTGCACAACTTCTGCTGGCAACTGCCCGAGGACGAGCTCGAGGCTCGCGGGCTCGCGGGTCACGCCGACTGGCACCCGGGTGCCGCTGAGTACCTGGACTGGTACGACGGTGCGATCAGCCCGAACCTGCCGAACGGGCGCGCGTTCTACCTCGCGCAGCTCGAACTCATGGATCGGGCGATCGGCCGTCTTCTCGATGCGCTGGAGGCGCAGGGCGCAGCCTCCGACACGATCGTCGTCTATCTCACCGACAACGGCGGATCGCAGTGCAACTACGGCGACAACGGCGGGCTGCGCGGCACGAAGTACACGCTCTGGGAAGGCGGCATCCGGGTGCCGTTCCTGGTGCGCTGGCCCGGCGTCGCCGAAGCCGGCTGCATGGTGAGCACACCGGTCAGCGCGCTGGATCTTGCCGCCACGTTCGCTGCCGCGGCCGGCGTGCCTGGGTCGGATGACGACGACGGGAAGGACCTGCGGCCCGTGCTAACCGACGCGGGGCGCGCCGCGGGCGTCTCTGCGCGTGCCGCTGGTGTGTCGGCGCCGGACCGCGAGCTGCACTGGGACTGCGGCTGGCAGTGGGCGGTGCGCCGTGGCCGGTGGAAGCTGCTGTCCGTCTCGGGGAACGACCCGACAGCGGCCCACGTGCGCGAGATCGAGCACACGGAGACCGGAGACGGGCTCATCCTCACCGACCTCGCCGGCGACCCCGGTGAGCGCGACAACCTCGCCGCCCGACGACCGCAGCTCGTGCAGGAGCTGGAGCGGGCGCACGTGCGCTGGCGTGCGGAGGTCGGGCTTCCGCCGGACCCTTCGATCAGCCCGTGACGCGAGCCCCTGCCGGGTAGGCCGCGGTGAGCGCGCTGCGGCCCGCCCACGGGTCGTCGGTCGCGTCGAGCACCCGCAGCAGTTCGCCGGCGAGCGCAGCCGCGTCCGCGCAGGACGGCCGGCTGTCGAGTTCGAAGGGGTCGCTCACGAGGTCGAAGAACTGCACATCCAGCCCGGTTTCGGGATGCCACGTCGCGATGACCTTGGCAGTCCGAGTTCGCAGGCCCCGCCCGCTGGCCGGGTCCGCGCGCGACGCGTGCCGCAGATACAGTGCGGCCTCGCTGTCATCTGCGCCGGCGGCTGACGACTCCGCCTCGAGAAGCACCGCGGAGCGATCCCGCCCGACCATCCGCGGGTCGTCGGCGGGTATGCCTGCGAGGCCGAGGATGGTGGGCGCGAAGTCCAGGGAGTCGATGATCAGCCCGGTCTCTCCCGCCGGAACCATCCCCGGCGCATGGACGATGAGAGGCAGGCGCACCGACTCCTCGTAGGCGACGTTCTTGTACAGCAGCCCATGACTGCCGAGCTGCATCCCATGATCCGAGGTGAAGAGGGTGACGGTGGGGCGCGACCCTTCGCGGCGCGCGACCGCCTCGGCGAGGCGGCCTACCTGCTCGTCGACGCCGGTGACCGCGGCGAAGTAGTCACGGGCGATCGCGGCGGCCTCCTCCGCGACGGGCGTACCGTGCGCCACGTTGGGGCGGTTGAGCAATGTCCGCTCGTCGAGATCGGCGTACGGCGCGCGGTAGCGGTCGGGCACCTGATCGAACGGCTGATGCGGTGGGTTGAGCGAGACCATCAGCGCGAAGGGCGCGGCATCGTCGAGGTCGGCCAGATACGCGATCGCGACATCGGTCTCATGCTCGGCCGACCAGCGGTCCACCTCGACGCGCTCGTGTCGTTCGGCGTCGGTCGTCCAGTAGTGCGGCGCGAGGTGACGGTCGGTGGCGCCGTAGGAGTACCAGAAGTCGAATCCGAACCGGCGTGCCGGCGGGGACCAGGCATCCCACACCTTGCCGTCGTCCCTGCGCCCTTCGCCGTGCAGTTCGTCCTCCGCGACGGGCGGTTCGAGATGCCATTTGCCGATGTATCCGGTGCGGTAGCCCCGGTCGCGCAGAAGGCTCGCCCAGGTGGGCAGCCCGTCGCGCAGGCCCACTCCGTCGAGCGCCGACTCGGAGTGCACGTTCAGCGTGACGCCGTTGACCTCGGGCCGCATGCCGGTCAGGAACATGGCCCTGTGCGGGCTGCACACGGGGTACGAACTGACCGCCTGCGTGGCGAGGCACCCCTCCCTCGCCAGACGATCGAGATTCGGGGTGTGCACCGGATCCTCACCCAGGACGCCGAGCGCCGAGGCGCGGAACTGATCGGCCATCACCACGAGGATGTTCGGTCGCATCGCCATGGGCTCCCTTCACGCCCGCGAGTGCGAGCACCCGCTCATTCAAGGCGCCGTGAAGATGAGGAATCAACATTGATTCCTCATCTTCATCGCTCCTAGCGTCGCTGCCAACGACCGAAGGAGTTCGCATGTTCACCCCCTCTCGACGCACCGTTCTGCAGTTCGGCGGTCTGGCCGCCGCCGCCACGCTGCTCACCGATGCGAGCCGTCCGGCAGCCGCGACGGCATCCGTCCGACCGTTCGCCGTCGACGTCCCCGAGATCGAGGCGCTGCGCGCCCGATGGGTCGAGACGCTCACCGGGCGCACGATCATCTCGGGTTCGCCCACTACCTTCGCCTCGGCGATCGCGCGCCAGGACAGGGCCACCGATGCGCTGCTCAGCAAGGTGAGCCCCACCGCCACCCGGTTCTTCTCCGATCAGGACTGGGCGATCGGCGCCACCGAGATCGCGAAGTCGAACTCGATGCGCATGAACTACGTCGGCATTCAGGCGCTGGCCGTCTCGTGGGCCACACCGGGATCGAAGCATCAGGGCTCCTCTGCGGTGCGGGATGCCGCGCTGCGCGGCCTCGCGCACATGCACGAGCGCGTCTACAACACCGCGACCTCGTGGTGGGGCAACTGGTGGTCGTGGAACATCGGCGCCGCGCAGCCCCTCGCCAACACGATGGCGATCCTCCACGACGAGCTCGAACAGGCCGACATCGACGCCTACTGCGCGGCCATCGATCACTTCCTGCCGGAACGCGACCCGCGCATGCAGCAGCATCCGACCGGGCCCAAGGAATCCGACGGCGCGAACCGCGTTGACATCTGCCAGGCGATCATCGTGCGGGCGATCGCGCAGCCCGATCCCGACCTGCTCACCGCCGCGGTGGCCGCACTCGGCGACACCTGGCAGTACGTGACGGAGGGGAACGGCTTCTTCCGCGACGGCTCGTTCATCCAGCACTCCACGATCGGGTACACCGGCACATACGGGCTGGTGCTGCTCGGCGGTCTGGCAAAGCTGTTCGCCCTGCTCGCGGGCACCGCGTTCGATGTCGCAGACCCCAGCAGGACCAACGTCACCCGGGTCGTCGAGGCGTCGTTCGCGCCGCTGATGTTCCGCGGCCAGATGATGGATGCGGTGCGCGGCCGCGCTGTCGCCCGCTATGCGGAGCGCAGCATCACGAACGGCAACGATCTCATCGAGCACACACTCCGTCTGGCGCAGTCGGCGGATCCCGCGACGGCTGCACGCTGGCGTGGGCTGTGCCGGCAGTGGATCGAGGGGAACTCTGCGGCGAACATCACCTCGACCACGAACGTGGTGCGGCTCTCACTGGTCACCGAGCTGCTCGCATCCGATACGGCGCTCGTGACCGATCCCACCGGCCCGCGCTTCTTCCCGGCGATGGACCGCCTTGTGCATCGCTCCGCGGATGGTTCTTGGGCGGTGTGCGTCGCGATGTGCTCGAACCGCATCGCCTGGCACGAGGGCACCGAGGCCGAGAACTTCGAGGGCGTGAAGACCAGTCAGGGCATGACCTACCTCTACCTGCGCGGCGACGAGGACCACTTCGACGACGAGTTCTGGTCGACGTCCGACCTTGCTGCTCCTCCCGGCACCACCGTCGATCTCACACCTCTGCCCCGCAATCCCGAGGGCGAGTGGGGCGAGCGCACACCTGGCAACGAGTGGACCGGCGGGGTGACCTTCGAGGACACCGCGCTCGCCGCGATGCATCTTGTCGCGCCGGGTGGCACTGGGCTCGTCGCCCGCAAGGCATGGCTCACCCTGCCCGACGCGTTCGTCGCACTGGGCGCCGACATCTCCACGGGCAGCGACGGCGAGGTGCGCACGGTGATCGAGCATCGCAACCTCGGCCAGCAGGCGAGGCGGCTTGTCGTGGACGGCGCCGGGGTGACGACGGAGAGGACCGTCGAAGGGGCGCGCTGGGCGCATCTCGAGGGGGTCGGCGGCTACGTCCTCCTCGACGATTCCGCAGCGCTCATCGCCGGCGTCTCGACTCGTGAGGGCACCTGGCGCCGTAACAGCACGAACGCAGTGGCAGGCACAGACGTGGTGCAGCGCAGGGTCTACGGTTCGCTGAGCCTGTCGCACGGCACGGGCACGGACGTCGGCGGGACCTACGCGTACGTCGTCCACCCGGGTGCCGACGCCGCAGCGACGGCTGACGCCTCGCGCTCCCCGCGCGCGGAGGTGCTTCGCAACGACGAGGGGGCCCAGGCGATCACGCACTCCGGGCATGTGACCGCGGCGGCCTTCTGGAGGGCGGGCACGGCGGGTGCCGTCAGCGTCGACCGAGCCGCATGCGTGATCGCCAGGATCACGCCCGGGATGGTGCGCATGTCTGTGAGCGATCCCACGCAGGCAGGTGCGGTGTTGACGGTCGACGTCGCCGGCACGGCCGCGACGCGTGTCAAGGGCTCCGATGCCGGCCGGGTCGCCCTCGCGCGGCACGGCGACGGCGTGCGCCTGACGATCAACGTTTCCGGCACCGCCGGCGCCACGCTCTCGTTCTCCCTGCACAACTGATCCTCGCTGCGCGGATCGGATACGCACCCCCGCTGACGCCGGAACCTGCGCCTCTGATCCACGTCGGCTTCGGCCCAGCGCATCGCGCCCCGGCATCCAGAGCGGATGCCGGGGCGCGGGGCGTTCAGGCAGGGGCTCAGCGCACCGGGTCGAGCAGCGGGATCTCGTAGCGGTGCGGGGTGCCGAAGCGGTGGGCGGTGACCGAGACCGCCTGCTCGCGCAGGAACGTCAGCATCTCCACGCGGCCGGCAGCGACCACGGGGTTCGCGTACAGCGCGAGGCTCGGGGAGCCCTTCACCGCCGACGCGGTCTCCGACACCTCGGCGCCGATGAGACGCACGCGGCCGCCGGTGCCGGCGAGACGGCGCGCATGTGCGGCCCAGGTCTGGGCGTCCTCGGTGGTGACGGCCACGTCGTGGGTGCCGAGCCAGGTGAGGATGCTCGCCGGCAGCGCAGCCGCCGCACTCACGGTGATTCGTGCGCGAACGCGCAGACCTGCGGCCACGACGCGAAGAAGCTCGGCGACCCGGTCGCCCTCGAATCGCACAGTGACGGGCAGAGCCTGGTAGCGCAGCGCGTTGTGCTCGGTGGTCAGGCCCGTGGCGTCGCGCACGACGCCGAACTCGGAGGACCAGGCGTCGATGTCGGTGGCCAGTGCACCGCGCAGCCACGCCGTGTCGTCGCCGTCGGCCAGAGCGAGGGCCGATCGTCCCAGCTCGTCGAGTTCAGTGGTGCTCGAGACCGGAGCATCCGCCCACTCCGAGAGGCCGACGAGGTAGTTCGGGCCGCCCGCCTTGGATCCGGCGCCGACGGCGGCCTTCTTCCAGCCGCCGAACGGCTGGCGCTGCACGATCGCGCCGGTCGTGCCGCGGTTGACGTACACGTTTCCGGCTTCGATGCGCGCGAGCCACTGCTGGATCTCGTCGTCATCGAGGGAGTGGATGCCGCTGGTGAGCCCGTAGTCGATGTCGTTCACGATGTCGATCGCCTCAGCGAGCGAATCCGCGGTCATGATGCCGAGTACTGGCCCGAAGTACTCGACCCTGTGGAACTCGCTGCCGCGCTGGACCCCGTCGCGGATGCCGGGGCTCCACAGCTGACCGGCGTCGTCGAGCTTCTCTGGCTGGAGCAGCCAGGACTGACCGGGGTGGAGTTCCGTGAGCGCGCTGAGCAGCTTGCCCTCGGCGGGACCGATCAGCGGGCCGATGCGGTTGCTGCCGTCGCTCGGGTCGCCCACCTCATAGGCGCGGACCGCGTCGACGAGCTGACGGCGGAAACGCTCCGACTTCGCCGCCGACCCCACGAGCACGACGAGGGATGCCGCCGAGCACTTCTGGCCGGCGTGGCCGAAGGCCGAGTACGCGACGTCCTTGGCGGCCAGGTCGAGGTCGGCCGACGGGGTCACGATGATGGCGTTCTTGCCGCTGGTCTCGGCGAGCAGGGGCAGGTCGGGACGGAAGCCGCGGAACAGCTCGGCGGTCTCGTAGCCGCCGGTCAGGATGACGCGGCCGACGGCCGGGTCGCTGACCAGCTTGGTGCCGAGTTCGCGCCCGTCGAGCTGCACGTACTGCAGCACGTCGCGCGGCACGCCGGCCTCCCACAGCGCTTCGACCATCACCGCGCCGGAGCGGCGCGCCTGACGGGCGGGCTTGATGATGACGGGCGAACCGGTGGCGAGCGCCGAGAGCACGGAACCGGCCGGGATCGCCACGGGGAAGTTCCACGGCGGGGTGACGACGGTGAGGCCGACGGGCTGCATGACGGCGCCGTCCACGTGCACGAGCTTCTTCGCGCTCTCTGCGTAGTAGTGCGCGAAGTCGATCGCCTCGGAGACCTCGGGGTCGCCCTGCTCGATGACCTTGCCCGCCTCGGAGCCCATGACCTCGAGCAGTTCTGCGCGACGCGCCTCGAGAACATCACCGGCGCGGTGCAGGATCTCGGCGCGGCCTTCGGCGCCCAGCGCGCGCCAGGCCTCGCCCGCAGCGACGCCCACGGCGATGCGCTCCTCGACCTGCGCGATCTCGTCGAGCGTGTTCGCCGCGACAGTGTCGTCCCCGAGAGTGGAGTCCTTCATGCGAGCACGGATGGCGTCACCCCAGGCGCGGTTGGCGGCGAGCGACGGGTCGGTGTCCGGAGTGTTCTCGAAGCGGTCGCGGGGGGCGGGAGCGGCCGGCTGCTGGCGGTTCTGTACACGGTTCGGGCCCGGCACCTCGGCGGGCATGGTCTCGACTGATGCCAGGAAGCGCTGCTTCTCGCGCTCGAACAGCGCGGGATCGGAATCGAGGTCGAAGACGGCCGACATGAAGTTCTCGTGCGACGCACCCTCTTCGAGCCGGCGGATCAGGTAGGCGATGGCGACGTCGAACTCATCCGGGTGCACGACGGGCGTGTACAGCAGCAGCGAACCCACGGTGCGCTTGACGACCTCTGCCTGCGCCGAGGCCATGCCGAGCAGCATCTCGAACTCGATGCCCTCGGTCACCCCGCGCTGCTCGGCGAGCAGCCACGCGAGCGCGATGTCGAACAGGTTGTGACCGGCGACGCCGATGCGCAGGTTCCTGATGTGCTCTGGGCGCAGCGCATAGTCGAGCACGGCCTTGTACGACGAGTCCGACTCCTGCTTGGTCGACCAGGTCGCCGGCGCCCAGCCGTGCGATTCCGCGTCGACGATCTCCATGGGCAGGTTGGCGCCCTTCACGACGCGCACCTTGATGGGCGCTCCGCCGGCTGCGACGCGGGCGGCGGCCCACTCCTGCAGGCGGATCATGGCAGAGAGGGCGTCGGGCAGGTAGGCCTGCAGCACGATGCCTGCTTCGAGGCTCTTGAACTCCGGGCGGTCGAGGATGCCGGTGAAGACCGCGATCGTGAGGTCGAGGTCCTTGTACTCCTCCATGTCGAGGTTGATGAACTTCCCCGACCTGGCGGCGATGTCGTACAGCGGGCGCAGCGCCTCGGCGGCGTGCTGCACGGCCTCGTCGAACGCCCACGGGCTGTGCGGGGCGACGGTCGAGGAGACCTTGATCGAGACGTAGTCGACGTCGTCGCGCCGTAGCAGGCGGCGGGTGCCTTCGAGGCGGCGGGTGGCTTCCTCCTTGCCGAGGATGGCCTCGCCGAGCAGATTGACGTTGAGGCGCACGTCGGCGGTGCTGCGGATGCGCTTGATGGCCGATCCGAGCTGAGAGTCGCGCGCGTCGACGATGAGGTGGCGCACCATGCCGCGCAGCACGCGGCGGCTGATCGGCACCACGATGCCGGGGAGGATCGGGGCGACGGCGCCCCCGAGGGCGATGGCGCCGCGCAGGGGTGCGGGCAGGAACTTCGGCGTCAGCGGCACGAGCTCGCGCAGCTTGCGGGCGGCGACCCTGGTGTCCTCCGGGCGCACCACGCCGTCGACGAAGCCGACGGTGAAGTCGAGCCCGTTCGGGTCGCGCAGCACGCCGGCGAGGCGCTGGGCGGCGACATCGACGGGGATGTCGCGGCTCTCGGCGAGCCAGCGGCGCACCAGCGCGACGGCGTCGTCAGCGAGGGCGGCGAGTTCGGCGCGGGATTCGGGGATGGATGCCGCTGAGGGGGCGGCCGCAGTGGTGCTCATGATCTCAGGATGAGGCTTGCGACTCACTATGAAAAGCGACTGTTTCTGAACGATAATATTCGAGATAATCGAATGGATAGGAGCGCATGGTGTTCGAGCTGCGCCGACTGCGCCTGCTGCACGAGCTGTCGCTGCGCGGCACGATCGCGGAAGTGGCGGCATCGCTGTCGTACAGCCCCTCGACCGTGTCGCAGCAGCTTGCGCTGCTGGAGCGCGAGGCCGGCGTCGCACTGCTCGAACCAGACGGACGCCGAGTGCGTCTGACCCCGCAGGGACGGCTGCTCGCCGAGCACGCCGCACGCGCGCTGGAGCTCGACGAGTCCGCTCGTTCGGCCCTCGCGGGGCACGCCGGCTGGGAGCCGGTGCGCTTGGCCGCGATGCCCACCGCCGCCGAGACCATCGTCCCCGCCGCGCTCACCCTGCTCGCCGAGCGCGCACCCGAGCTGCGCGTGGAGCTGGCGGAGCTGCCGCCAGAGGAGAGCCTGTTCGAGCTGTGGGCTCGACGCTTCGACCTCGTGATCGCCGAGCAGTACCCCGGCCATACGCGGGAGCGCCGCGACGGGGTCGTGCACGAACTGCTCGGCGAGGACCCGATCCGACTGGTCCTGCCGCCTGCCGAGCGTCCGGTGCCACTGCACGAGCTGCGCGACCGTGCGTGGGTGATGGAGCCGGAGGGCACCGCTGCTCGGCAGTGGGCGGTGCAGCAGTGCCGTGCCGCCGGCTTCGACCCCGACGTGCGCTTCGACGCCGCCGACCTGACCGCACATGTGCGGCTGATCGCCGCCGGTCACGCAGTCGGGATGCTGCCCGATCTCATCTGGGGCGATCGCGAACTCGAGGTCGTGCTCGCTCCGCTGCCCGGCGATCCGGTGCGCGAGGTGTTCACCGCGATCCGCGCGGTCAGCCGATCCGACGGCATCCGCGCTGTTCGCGGCGCTCTCGCCGATGCCCTCGCCTCCCACCGGGCCGCCGCCTCCTGACGGGAACGATTCCCGCTCCCGCCGGAGTCGGCCGTCGACGAAGGTCGACCCGCGACGGGAGCGGACGCCGTCATTCGACGGCGGCGATCTCGTTCGGCACCTCGGGGAGGTCGCCGCGCGCGAGGACTTCACCTGTGCCTGCGTCGAGGGCGACGATCTCCCGGTTCGCGGAGTCCGTCACGTACGCCACTTCGCCCACCACGGCGATGGCAGGGTGGGGCTGCTGCCACTCCGACGGACTGTCCCAGGCCTCGATCGCCTCGTGCGATGCGGTGATCTCGCCGGTCGCGGGGTCGATCACATGCAGACGGCCGTCCGAGCCGATCATGAGCGCCTCACCGGATTGCGCACGCACGACGCCGCGCCACGTGTAGCGGATCCCCTCGGGCAGTGCGGCCGTGGTCAGGCTCTTGGCCTCGGTGTCGACAAGGGCGAGCTTTCCCAGCAGGTAGCCCTCGGCATCCGGGTCGTCCTTGTAATCCATGACCACCAGGCTGCTGTCCTCCGTGGCATACGCGTTGCCGATCCGCCCGAACTCGTCGGGAGCTGCGAGCTTGGTGATCTCGCCGTCACGGTATAGGAGCGCACCGTCCTCGCAGCCGAACACCAGGGCCTCGTTCTGCGCCGCGCCTTCGCCGTGAACCCCGGGGCAATCGGCGCTCACCGCGATCTCGGACCCGTCGGGCCCTGTCACGCGGATGCCGGTGCGGCCCGTCTCATCGCCGACGGTGGTGGCGAACTGGCCGTTCTCGAGCACGACGGACACACCGTGGTGCGCTTCGACGCCGGGGACCACCTGCGACTCGGGAAGCTCGTCGTCCATGCCGGCGAGCTCTGCGCTCTCGAAGATCGTGGTGTCGCTGGTGGCGTCGTCGTAGAGGACGGTGCGCCCGGCGTGGCGCACCACGTGGCCGGCCGCTGCGGCCGGGACGACGTGCTCGGTGAGCGCGGGTTCGCGCATGTCGAGGAACTGGAATCCCCGTGAGGTCGTGACCACGACATGGCGGTCGTCGCCGGCCGGGTTCACCCTCACGAACTCCTCGGAGGCGAAGTCGTCGACCACCTCCAGCGTCTCGCCGTCGATCACGAGCACGCCTCCCGCGTACGCGACGGCGACGCGGGGACCGTCGTGCGCGGCAGCCGCACCCTCGGGCGACGCCTCCGCAGCGGGCTGTGCGGCGCATCCCGCCAGGACGGCGACGGCGAGGCCGGCGACCGCTGCGAGACCGACGGCGCGAGCGCTCCGATCAGATCCTGTCATGGTGTTCTTCCTTTCTTCTCGCCCCGTCGAGTGCAGGGCCGTTGTGGTCAGCGGGCCCTGATGGCCAGGGCTTCTGGTGGTCGGGCCGGTCATGGGCTGAGTCCGGCGACGATGCGCTCGGTGTTCACGCGCATCATGTCGAGGTAGGTGTCACCGGGGTCGCCCGGCGAAGCGAGGGACTCGGAGATCAGCTCGACGACGGCGACCTCCCGGTCCGCCTCCTCCGCCAGCACCTGCACGAGCCGGTCGGGCTGCGAGGACTCCGCGAAGATGGTCGTCACGCCCGCCTCGTCGATGGCGTCCACGAGCTCCTGGAGGTCGGCGGGGCTCGGTGCCGCGAGGGTGGTGCCACCGGGGATGACCGCGCCGAGGATGCGCACATCGAATCGGCGGGCGAGATAGCCGAACACATGATGGTTCGTCACCAGTGCGCGATGCTCCTCGGGGATGCCGCCGAGCGCGGTCGCCATCCGCTGCTCCAGCGTGTGGAGGCTGCGGCCGTAGTCATCGGCTCGGGCGAGCACGTCCTCGCGCCGGTCGCCGGCGAGGGGGGCGAGCGCCGCTGAGAGCTCCTCGGCGACAAGCGCCATCTGGCCGGGATCGGTCCAGAAGTGCGGGTCCGGCGCCGACCCCTCCGCGTACTCGACGACATCGACGTGGTCGCCGGCGGTGAAGACCCGCACTCCGTCGTCGGCGGCGGATTCGACGTGGTGCAGCAGTCCCTCCTCGAGGCCGAGGCCGTTGGCGACGATCAGATCGGCGTCCCGCATCCCTGCCGCCTGCTGCGCCGAGAGCTCGAAGGAGTGCGGGTCGGCGCCTGGAGGCATGAGAACGACGACCTCGAGATCGTCGCCCGCGATGGCCGCTGCGACATCGCCCAGGATGTTCGTCGTGACGTACACGGTCGGGCGGTCGTCACCGGCGGGTGCGCAGCCGCTCAGCGCGGCGGCCAGCACCAGCGCGGCGGAACCTGCTGCGAGGCGGAACCTGCCGCCGCGCAGGCTCATCGGCCGGTCCCTGCGAGGTGCAGCGGCTCGTCGTCCGTCGTGAACACGCGGGCGATGCGCGCGGCGTCCGCCGGATCGATCTCCCAGAGTGTCCTCTCCTTCGGACCGTTCAGGTACGCCCGCTTCTGATCCACCACGAAGCGGACATGGCCGGCCGTCTCGTCATCGGCCAGCGACTCCGCCACCAGTGGGGCGGTGCGCGCCACGACCGCACCGTCCGCCATCACCAGCACAGAGCCGTCCGCGGCGAGGACGAGCATGCGATCGTCGGCGTCGTCGATCGCCGTGGCGCGCACGATCTGCTGCCCTGCGTCCCAGACGGTCCAGCGCCTCGCCCTCGTGTCCAGGACCCAGAAGACCGATCCTCCTGTCGTGGCGGCGACGCTCGGACGGGCTTTGCGCGCGGCGAACTCGACCGCTCGCGAGGGCGCCTGCGCCGGGTAGGGGATGCGCTCGGTGTCGGTCGCATCACCGCCGACGGCGAGCAGGGCGCCGTCCGCGCATCCCACCACCACGCCGACGACGGTGGTGATGGTCCCCGCGGCGCGGGCGCACGGCAACCGGCCGCTCTCTTCGCCGGCTGCCGTCATCACCCGAACCTCCTGCGGTACGCCGTCGGCATCGGGAGCGGTGACGAGCGCGCCGGCGGCGAGCGGCACGACGAGCCCGTCGTGCTCGTCGACGTCGACGCGGAAACGCTCCACGATGTCGCCGTCGGCAAGAGCCGGTGAGTCGAGCAGCACAGCCACGTCGTCGAAGAGGATGCCCGTGCCGGTCTCGCCGGGCACGACGGTGGCGACGCCGCGACCCTTCACGTCCCCGATCACGCGTGATGGGGCCTCGTAGTAGTGGAAGTGGTCGATGTGGCTCCACGTCCAGACCCCGCTGTCGATCACTGTGACCGCGCCCTCACGGATCGCGAACAGGTAGCGCCCGTCGGTGATCACCTCGGCGGCCGGCTCTACCCGGGCGATCACGTCGCTGCGCTCGTCGAGCAGATCGAGGTGAGCGACCTCGCCGTCGGCCGACACTGTGGCCAGGTGCAGCGCCGGCTCGGCGAGCTCTCGCGCACCGGCGACCTCTCCGTGCCCGGCATCGCCCGAGGGCGGCGCCACAGGCGCCGGCGCGGGCGCCGCGGAGCATCCGGCCATGACGGCGATGAGCACGAGCGATGCTGCGGCGATCAGGGGGTTTCTCATGTGGTCCTTTCGACGGGGAGGTTCAGGGATGCGCCTCGGGTTCGCCGGGTGCGTGCGACGGTGGTCAGCTGCCGCAGCAGCGCCGAGAGCCCCGCCGCGAGGATGGCGATGAACGCGATCGTCGATCCGGCGGCGGTACCGGCGTGCCAGGAGATGAGCAGTCCGATGACCACGCTCCCCGCGCCGATCAGGGCCGCAAGCGCCATCGTCGAGACGATGCGCGCCGTCCACCGGCCGGCGGCCACCGCGGGGCCGAGCAGCATGCCGACGACGAGCAGCGAGCCGACAGCCTGGTACGCCGCGACCACGGCGAGCGTGACCATGCCGACCAGCTGGATGTGTGCGAGTCGCGGCCGCAGGCCCAGCAGCTGGGCCTGACGCGGATCGAGGGTCAGCGCCACGAACGCTCGATGGCCGCTGACGGCGAGCGCGAGGGTAGCGGCCGCCACGATCCCCAGGGTGAGGATGTCGCTCGCTTCGGCCGCCAGGATGTCGCCGAAAAGGATCGCCGTCGCATCGGTGGCGAAGCTGCGCGAGGCGGAGATGATGATCACCCCCAGCGCGAGGCTCGCGACGAAGAGCAAGCCGATGCTGGTGTCGGCCGACAGCCGCCCACGCCGCTGCAGCACGGCGATCCCCACGGCCATCGCCGTGGCGCTGACGCCGGCGCCGATAATCGGGGGCGCTCCGGCGATCGTGGCCACCGCGACGCCCGGCAGCATGCCGTGCGCCACCGCCTCACCGAGGAAAGCCATGCCGCGCAGGACCACCCATGTGCCGACGACTGCGCAGATCAGCGCGACGAGAAGACCCGCGGCAAGTCCGCGCTGCAGGAAGCCGGCGGCGAAGGGTTCGAGGAGAGAAGGCACCCGACAGACTGTAGCAGTTATTGATAACGATTCTCATTTGCAATAATGGAACCCATGACCGATCCCCCGCTGCTCGACACGACGCGCGTCCTGACCCTGCGCGATATCCACGTCGACCGAGAGGGCCACGTCGCTCTGCGAGGGGTGGATGCCGATGCCCACGCCGGCCGACTGCTGGCGGTGGCCGGCGCCAACGGCTCAGGCAAGTCGACGCTGCTCGACGTCGCCGCCGGGCTGCTCCAACCCCAGCGGGGTACGGTGCGACGACGTGATGATCTGAGAATCGCCCTGCTGCCGCAGACCACGGCTCTGCCGCCTCACCTGCCGCTGACGGTCACCGATGTGGTGTCGATGGGCACGTGGGCGCGTCTGGGGCCGTGGCGCAGAGCGCGACGCTCCGACAGGGCGGCCGTCGCGGACGCCATCGACGCCGTCGAGTTGCGACCTCACGCCACTCGGCGCATCGGCGCCCTGTCGGGCGGGCAGCGCCAGCGCGCGCTCCTCGCCCAAGCCCTCGTCCAGAGGGCCGACCTGGTGCTGCTCGACGAGCCGATGGCGGGCCTCGACACGCGCTCTCGCCGCATCATCGCCGACGCGGTCGACCGTCTCACCGCAGACGGCGCAGCCGTGATCGCCGTCACCCACGATCTCAGCGAGTTCCGCCGCGCAGACGAGGTCCTCACGCTGCACGAGGGCAGCGTCACCCGATCGGCCGCGCTCAGGAAGCAGTCACGCGCGCGTGCGGCATCCGCTCGCGCATGACGCGGATCGCCTCAGGACTGTGGTCGACGAGAACGGCGTCGCGGCCGAGCGCCGACGCCACGGCGCCCGTCGTGCCGGAGCCGGCGAACAGGTCGAGCACCCGGTCGCCGGGCCGGCTGGAGGCCTGCACGATGCGGCGCAGGATGCCCTCTGGCTTCTGCGTCGGGTAGCCGGTCTTCTCGCGGCCGGTCGTCGGCACGATCGTGTGCCACCACACGTCGGTGGGCAGCTTGCCGCGCGCGGCCTTCTCGGGCGTCACCAGACCGGGTGCCATGTAGGGCTCGCGATCGACCTCGTCGGAGTTGAACACGTACTCGCGCTGGTTCTTCACGTAGACCAGGATCGTGTCGTGCTTGGTGGGCCAGCGCCGGCGCGACTTCGCGCCGTAGTCGTAGGCCCAGATCAGTTCGTTCAGAAACGCGTCACGCCCGAAGACGGCGTCGAGCATGACCTTGGCGTAGTGCGCCTCGCGATAGTCGAGGTGCAGGTAGAGGGTGCCGTCGTCGGCGAGCAGCCGCCAAGCCGCCTCGAGCCGCGGCATGAGGAAGTCTCCGTAGTCGTCGAAGCGATCGTCGTACGCGCGCAGCATCCCGCGCACCCGCTCGTACGCGTGACCGTGGAAGCCGTGCCGGATCTCCTTCGCCGTGACCGGCGCCGGCGCCGACGACACCGCCTCTTCAGTGCTCGCAGGGTGGCTTCGGCGCGCCTCGATCACCTGGCGCTCCTGAGCGCGGCCGGTGTTGAACGGCGGGTCGAGATAGATGAGGGTGAAGGATGCCGAAGGCAGCGTGCCTGCCACGAGGAGGTTGTCACCCTCGATGATCTCGACGGATCCGGGCGGTTCATCCCGCTCTTCCCGCTCCTCGTGAGGCGCCGGGGTCATGGGACCCGGTGCAGCCATGCCTCGGTGGCGAACTTCGTCTGCACGAGCGCCTCCGCGTCGGCGTACTCGTCTGCGGCGATCGAGCCGTCCTCGGCGCCTGTGAGCGCGCGGAAGGTGTCTTTGAACCGCTCGATGATCTCGGATCGCGCCATGCCGGTCTGGGTGCGCAGCGGATCGACGCGCTTGGCGGCCGATGTCGTGCCCTTGTCGCTGAGCTTCTCCCGGCCGATGCGCAGCACCTCGGTCATCACCTGACCGTCGATGTCGTACGAGATCGTCGCGTGGTGCAGCACCCCGCCGTTGGCGAGGCGCTTCTGGGCCGCTCCGCCGATCTTGCCGGTCGGGGATGCGATGTCGTTGAGGGGCTGGTAGGTCGCATCGACTCCGACCGACCGCAGCGCGTGCAGCACCCAGTCGTCGAGGAAGGCGTAGGAGTCGGCGAAGGTCATGCCCTGCACCAGCGAGGCCGGCACGTACAGCGAGTACGTGATGATCTGCCCTGCCGCCATCAGCATCGCTCCGCCGCCCGAGATGCGGCGCACCACGTCGAAGCCGTGCTTGGCGGCACCCTCGGAGTCGACCTCGTTACGGTACGACTGGAACGACCCGATCACGACGGCCGATTCGTCCCACTCCCAGATGCGCAGCGTCGGCCGCCGACGGCCTTCCCCTACGCGGGATGTGAGCACCTCGTCGAGTGCGAGGTTCATGCGCGGCGACACGGCCTTCTCGTGCACGATATCCCAGTCGAAGTCGCGCCAGCCCGGCGCGGTGACCAGTGCGCGGCGCACCACCGTTCCGACGGCTTCGGGCGAGAAGCCGAGCAGCTGAGCGCCGGCCGGCAGCGCGCCGCGCACGGCGGCCGCGATCGTCGAGGCATCCGCTTCGACCGGCATCCCCTCGACGGCCGCGTTGATGGCGTCGAGCGCCGTGTCGGGCTCGAGGAAGAAGTCGCCGGCCAGCCGGAAATCGCGGATCAGCCCGTTCTCGACCTCGAGGTCGACGACGACGAGCTTCCCACCTGGGACCTTGTACTCACCATGCACGTCTCCAGCTTAGGCGGGCAGGCGGTGCAGAGTTCAGGTGCGGGCGGGCATGTGCTTGTCGAGCCACGCGAGCACGTCGGCGCGCACCTCGGCCTGGTTGATCTCGTTGAACAGTTCGTGTCGCGCGTCGGGGTACACCAGCGTGGTGACGTCGGTCAGACCCGATCGCCTCCGGTAGGCGTCGGCGAGCTTGTGCACGCTGCGCGGACCTCCCACCGGATCATCGCGCCCGACGATCAGCAGCAGCGGCACGTCGCTCTCAAGGTCCCGGCGCGGGCGGCCGTACAGCCGTGCGGCCTCGACGGGTCCGAACAGCTTCAGCAGCGGCGTCTCGGTCGTCAGCGGATCGTCGTGGAACGCCTGCCAGACCGCCTGGTCGCGCGACAGCCATTCGAGCCCGTCGGCATCCGGACCCTTCCACCGCGCGTTCAGCGGCGCCGCGTTCAGGTCGGCAGGGGTGAGATGCGCCGATCCGCTCAGCACGACGGCGTCGTAGGCCTTCGGGTCGCCGTTCAGCAGCTTCTGGGCGAGGAACGACCCCCAGGAGTGGCCGATCAGCACCAGCGGGAGGTCGGGATGCTCGGCGCGGATGATGCCGGTCAGCTGTGCGCAGGCCGCAACGGCCGCGCGCAGCCCCCCTGGCCCGAGCCGGCCCAGCTTCGCAGGACCGCCGTGCTGGCGTATCCCGGTGCGGCCGTGCCCGCGATGATCGTCGGCGTAGACGTGGAACCCCGCTGCCGTGAGCGCCTCGACGAGCGCGGCGTACCGTCCCGCGTGCTCGCCAACGCCGTGCAGCAGCTGCACGACTCCCCTCGGCGTGCCGGCCGCCTCGTGCACGTCGTAGACGATGGCGATCCCGTGGGCGTCGGTGAACTCCGTCGTGGTCGCGGTCATGGTGCGAGTCTACGGACAGACACGCTCATCGCCCCCGGTGGGCAGACCGACCGCCTCAGGGGTGCTGCGGGAACGCGCTCATCGGTAGTACGGGAACGCGGGATACACGTACCCCGCCGCCCAGAAGGGCGTGTAGCCGTAGTAGCCGAGCACGCTCTCGTTGTACTCGCGGTCGTTGATGAGCTCGGGATCGTAGCCGGGAGCGCCCGCCAGGTGCTCACGGCTCTGATCGACGCGCACTTCGTCGTCGTCAACGCCCGTCACGGCGTCGACGGGAATGTACGACTTGTGCTCGCCGAGGCCGAGGAACCCGCCGGACGCGACGACCAGGAAGCGCACCTTGTTCTCGGTCGTGTCGATCAGCAGTCCTTCGACCTTTCCGACGTCCTCGCCGTCGGCATCCCTGACGGTCCTGCCCCGGATGTCGTCATCCTCTGCGACGGTGCGATCGGTGTCCTGCAGCGGCACCAGTTCGTTGTCCATGTCGCTCTCCTCTCGTCTCGGAGACCACGATGCTCTTCGACGATGGCGAGCGCGAGGGGCTGGCGTCGCCGCATCCGAAGACGCATACTGGCTTCATCCGAGCCGCGCGAGGCGATTCTCGCGAGCGCGCGCCGGGGAGGGAACCTCTACGGGCGGACGGCGCTCTCGGGCCTCGGTCACACGGCGGCGAGTGCCGTCACGATCTCCAGTGCGGTCTCGCGGTCGGTGACCTCGTGGCCTCCGACGCCGTCAGCGGCCGACCCCATCCGCACCGAGCCACCGGCGCCTGCGATGTCGGACTCCACGGCGCGCTTGGCCGAGAAGTGCACGGCATCGACGCCGGTCGCCGCGATCTCGGCGACGTTCGATGCGCTCACGCCGCTGCCCGCCATGATCTCGATCACACCCGCAGCCTCGGCGACCAGGTCGCGCAGCACGTCGAGTCCGTCGATCGCTGCCGACGCACCACCGGAGCTGAGCACCCGCCGCATCCCGAGCTCCCTGGCGATGCGCAACGCCGAGACGGGGTCGGGAGTCACGTCGATCGCGCGGTGCAGGGTGACGGATGCTCCGCCGGCCGCGTCGACCAGACGGGCGAGAGCCTCGCGATCGAGGGCGCCGTCCGCCCGCTGGCATCCGATGACCACGCCGTGCGCGCCGGCGGCGAGAGCATGGCGGATGTCGCGCGCGGTGAGCGCGAGCTCGTCGGCGTCGTAGTGGAACCCGCCCGCGCGCGGACGAACGAGCACGTGCACCTCGGGCCCGCCGTCGCCTGCCGTCTCGAGCGCCGTCTCGATGGTCGCCGCGGAGGGAGTCAGCCCTCCCAGCGCGAGGGCCTGCCCGAGTTCGACCCTGGCGGCGCCGATCTCGCGGGCGATGCGGATTCCTGCGGGGTCCTGGACGGCGATTTCGAACGCGAGGGGCATTCCGCCATTTTCTCATCCCGACGCACGGCACCCGCGACCGCATGTCGCACCGAGGTGGATTCGCGACCAGAAGATTAGTTAGACTATCTAAGTAATGACTGCCTCCCCCGAAGATCTCGACGACACGGCGACGCAGTTGCGCCTCGCCGTCTTCCGCCTCGCCCGGCGGCTGCGCTCCGCCAGGGCCCTCGACGCCATGAGCGATGCCCAGCTCGCCGTGCTCGCCGCACTGCGCCTGCACGGGCGGCACACCCTCTCCCGTCTCGCCGAGCGGGAACGCGTGACGGCGCCGACCATGAGCTCCATGATCAACGGCCTCGCCGACCAGGGGTTCGTGGTGCGCATCCCCGACGACGAGGACCGCCGGCGCGTGCACGTCGAGATCACCGAACAGGGCGCCGAAGTCGTCACCGAGACCATCCGCCGCCGCGACGAGCTGCTGGCCGGCATGCTGCGCGACGCCGACCTCGACGATCACGATCTGGCGGTGCTGCGCGAGGCGGCCGCGCTGTTGCGAAGGGTGGTCGAGGCATGAGCGCGATGTTCCGATCGTTCCGTTCGTTCAACTACCGCACCTGGTTCTTCGGCGCGGTCGTCTCGAACATCGGCGGCTGGATGCAGGCCACCGCGCAGGACTGGGTGGTGCTCACCGAGCTGACCGACAACGACGCGACCGCCATGGGCGCGACGATGGCACTGCAGTTCGGCCCTCCCCTGGTGCTGGTGAGCCTGACCGGATGGGTGGCGGATCGCTTCGACCGGCGCCGCGTGCTGCTGGTCACGCAGTCGACCCTGATGCTGCTGGCCGTCGCGATCGCGGTGCTGCTGCTCACCGGGGTGATGACCCTGCCGCTGATGCTGTGCTTCGCCGCCGCGTTCGGCATCACCAACGCCTTCGACGCTCCGGCGAGGCAAGCGTTCGTGTCCGACATGGTGAGCCTGGAGGACACGTCGAACGCCGTGGCTCTCAATTCGGCCTCGTTCAACATGGCGCGCCTGATCGGTCCCGCGGTCGGCGGTCTGCTGATCGTCGCGCTGGGCTCCGGCTGGGTGTTCATCGCGAACGCCGTGACGTTCCTCGCGATGCTGGTGGCGCTCATGCTCATCCGCACGAGAGAGCTCGTTCCGCGGGTCGTGAACAGCCGCAGCGGCGGCGGCCTCGCGGCCGGCTTCCGCTACGTGATGGGTCGTCCCGACCTGGTGGTCGTGTTCGTGATGGTCTTCCTGATCGGCGCGTTCGGCATGAACTTCCCGATCTTCGCCTCGACCATGGCGCTGGAGTTCGGCAGAGGCGCCGACGGCTACGGCCTGCTCAGCTCGGTGCTCGCCATCGGGTCCCTGGCCGGTGCCCTGCTGGCCGCCCGCCGCGACCGCGCCCGCGTGCGGGTGCTGGTGCTCGCCGCAGGCGGCTTCGGGGTGGCATCCGTCATCTCCACGCTGATGCCGTCGTACTGGACGTACGCCGCCGTCCTCGTGTTCGTCGGGTTCTCGACAGTGACGATGCTCACGACCGCCAACGGGTACGTGCAGACGACGACGGATGCCGCGCTGCGCGGCCGGGTGCTGGCGCTGTACATGGCCGTGATCATGGGCTCCACCCCCATCGGCGCCCCGATCGCGGGTTGGATCGTCGATGCGTTCTCGGCGCGCACGTCGATCATGGTCGGCGGTCTGGCCGGCATCGTCGCCTTCTCGATCGGCATCGGATGGATGCTGTGGTCGGGTCGGCTGCACCGTCAGGAACACACCCGCTTCCTGCTCACGCTCGACGAGACGCGCCCGCTGTCGGTCGTGCGCGCCATGGAGCCGACCTCCTTCGACGATCGCACCGCCGCGACGACGCCCATCCGCCTGCCGCGGGACGACGACCGGCGAGCCGACTGAGCCGGGCGCGTCTGTCAATGCCCTCGTACGGGGGAGGATGCGCCGTCTAACCTCGCTCCCATGAGCGATCAGCACAGCAGCCCGCGAGACGACGCCGGTCAGTATCCGCACTCCCCCGGGCAGGATCCGGACGGCAGCGGCGAACCGCGCCAGCCCGAGCCGACCGGCCAGGAGGACTCACCTCCGCGCAGCCCCGTCGTGCCGGAGTCGCAGCGCGACACCGCCGGCGGCGCCGAGCAGCCCGGCGGCCACACGGGCGCGCCGGAGGACATCCCCGCGCACAACACCGCCCCCGATGGGCAGCCCGGCGACAGCGGCGACGCGCCGCTGGGCGGCGACGAGACGACTGAGCAGCAGCTCGAGGCGGACACCGCCGTCGAGCGAGATGCTCTGAAGGGACTCGACCCCGACGACTCGCCGGCCTGAGACCGCAGCGGCCCGGCGGGAATCGACCGCCCGCACGAGACCCGCCGTCGTTGCCGACGTGTCTCGTGCGGGCGGGATGCTCCGGGTCAGCCCTCGAGCACCAGGCGCAGCTGCTCGACGGCCCAGTCGAGCTCGGTGGCGCGGATCACCAGCGGCGGGGCGATGCGAATCGTCTGCCCATGGGTGTCCTTGACGAGCACACCGCGATCGAGCAGCTTCTCAGCGATCTCCCGACCCGTGCCGATGGCAGGGTCGATGTCGACTCCCGCCCACAGTCCTGCGATGCGCACGGCGGTCACACCCTGGCCGATCAGGGGCTCGAGCCTGCCCGCGAGATGAGCGCCGAGGGCACGGGCGCGCTCCTGGAACTCGCCGGAGGCGAGCATCTCGACGACCTGCGTGCCCACGGCGGCGGCGAGCGGGTTCCCGCCGAAGGTGGAGCCGTGCTCACCCGGGTGGATCACGCCGAGCACGTCGCGATTGCCGACGACGGCCGAGACCGGCAGCAGGCCGCCTCCCAGTGCTTTGCCCAGCAGGTACAGGTCGGGCACGACGCCCTCGCGATCGCAGGCGAACGTCTCGCCCACGCGACCGAGGCCCGACTGGATCTCGTCGGCGATGAAGAGCACGTTCCGCTCATCGCAGATCTCGCGGATGCGGCGCAGGTAGCCCTCCGGCGGGATGATCACACCACCCTCGCCCTGGATGGGCTCGATGAGCACAGCGGCGGTGTCGTCGGTGACGGCGGCGGCGATCGCCTCGGCGTCACCGTACGGGACGATGTCGAATCCCGGGGTGTACGGACCGAAGTCGGCGCGCGCCTGCTCATCGTCGCTGAAGCTGACGATGGTCGTGGTGCGCCCATGGAAGTTGCCGGCGGCGACGATGATGCGCGCCTTCCCGGCGGCGATGCCCTTGACGCGGTAGCCCCACGCACGAGCGACCTTGATGCCGGTCTCGACCGCTTCGGCACCGGTGTTCATCGGCAGCAGCATGTCCTTGCCGCACAGGTCGGCGAGCGCGGCCGCGAACGGCTCGAGGCGATCGCTGCGGAACGCACGGCTGACCAGGGCGACCCGGCCGAGCTGCTCGGTGAGCGCGGCGACGAGGGCGGGATGCCGGTGTCCGAAGTTCACCGCCGAGTACGCGGCCAGCAGGTCGAGGTAGCGCTTGCCGTCGGCATCCGTCACCCAAGCGCCCTCGGCGCTCGCGATGGAGATCGCCAGCGGGCTGTAGTTGTTCGCGACGTGCGGCTCCACGGCCGTCGTCGTCTCCGACACGACCGCGGTCACTTCGCGCCTCGCAGCTCGAGGGTGCAGCACTTGATGCCGCCGCCGCCGAGGAGCAGCTCGGAGAGGTCGACGGTGATCGGGTTGTAGCCGCGCTCGCGCAGCTGCTTCTCGAAGCCCGTGGCGCGCGGCGAGATGATGACGTTGTAGCCGTCACTGGCCGAGTTCAGACCGAACACGGCACCATCGTCGTCCGAGACGAGGATCGCGTCGGGGAAGCGCTCCTCGAGGATCGCGCGGCTCGCGTCGTCGAAGGCACCGGGCAGGTACGCGATGTTGGCGCGCTCCGGCCCGCCGTTCTCCGCACCCTGCACAGGGTCGAGCACCGCGATCGCCGTGTCGAGGTGGTAGAAACGGGGGTCGATGAGGTTGAGGGTCACGACTTCGCGGTCGAACACCTCCCCGACTTCGCTGTGGCTGTCGCCGGTCGAACGGAACCCGGTGCCGGCGAGGATCACGTCGCCGACGAGCAGGAAGTCGCCCTCGCCTTCGTTGACCTCCTTCGGCATGACGGTGTCGAAGCCGTTGGCGCGGAACCATTCGGCGAACGCCGGCGCCTCGCCCTGTCGCTCGACGAAGCGGAACTCGGGCACGTAGGCCCGACCGTCGATGACGAAGCCGCCGTTGGCGGTGTAGACCATGTCGGGGTAGCCGGCGAGCGGTTCGATCAGCTCGACCTCGTGACCGAGCTCGAGATACAGGTCGTACAGCCGCTGCCACTGCGCGATCGCCTTGGCCGTGTCGGTCGGCCTGGCCGGCTCCATCCACGGGTTGATCGTGTAGCTGACGGTGAAGTGCTCGGGGCGGCACATCAGATAGCGCCGGTGATGCGCGGTGCGTGCCGGCGCGGTGGCGGTCGCGGTCTCAGGCGTGGACATGGATGCTCCTCATGAAGACGCGGCGGACGCTGTCCAGGGGCCCGGCGGAAGTTCGACCCGCGCCGCCCGTACCGGGCAGCGCGCGGGGAAGATGCGACACGGGCACGCCACCTATATTTTTGCATCCGGAGCCTGGGCACCGCCAGGGCGGGTTCAGCTGATGACTTCAAGCGGCAGCGACACCTTTTTCGACCGCAGGCGCCCGCCGGCCTCTCAGATCACCCCGGCACTCCATGAGTCGGGATTGCCGAAGCGGTGCGCGGTGATCGAGATGGCCTGCTCGTGCACGAACGGAAGCAGCTCGATACGGCCGGCCGAGGTGACCTCGTCGGCGTACACCGCGAGGTCGGGGTCGCCTCCCGTCGCAACGGCCAGCGACGAGTGCAGTTGGGCGACCGTCTCTCGCCCGCCGACGAGGCGCACGCGCCCCGCGACCGCCGGCGCAGGCGTCGCGGGCTGCGCGCCCTCGCTCGGCGGTTCCTCCCGGCGGAGCATCCGCTCGACCCATTCCGCATCGCTCTCCACTGCGACCATCACGCCGAGCGCTCCCAGCTCGGCGCGCACGGCGGCGGGAACGCCCTCCGGGATCGACACGAGGAAACCGGCCCCCGACCGGATGCCGGCGAGCACCACGCGCAGCACCTCGTGCAGTCCGGCATCGGATGCCGCCCGCACCATCACCGGCACGGGGCGATAGCGGAACAGGTTGCGTTCCACACCAAGCTGCGACACGTCGCGCACCTGGCCGAACTCGCGATCCCAGGCGACGGCGTCCGACAGGGCGGCCTGGCGCAGCCACTCGAACTCCTCGAAGCCGAGCGACGGCTGGGCCGATTCGATCAGGCCCGAGATGCGGCTGTCCAGGCCGCGAAGGTGAAGCGTGCTCGACGACTTGCCGCGGGGCCGCGAGTGCCAGGAGCCGAGGCCGATGAGGTAGTTCGGACCGCCCGCCTTGGCTCCTGGCCCGACCGACGAGCGCTTCCAACCGCCGAACGGCTGACGCTGCACGATCGCGCCGGTGATGCCGCGGTTGACGTACAGGTTGCCGGCCTGCACGCTGTCGAGCCACAGCGCGAGGTCGTCGGGATCCTGCGTGTGCAGGCCTGCGGTCAGCCCGTAGGCGACGGCATTCTGCATCTCGATCGCGGCGCTGAGCGTCGGAGCGTGCATGATGCCGAGCATCGGCCCGAAGAACTCCTCCAGGTGCGTGCGCGCACCGGGCTGCACGCCGACGCGGATGCCGGGGCTCCACAGCCTGCCCCGATCCTCGGGCGCGCAGGGCACGACGTCGTCGAGCAGGCGCGGCTCGATCAGCCACCTCTCCTCGCCTTCGAGCTCGGAGAGGGCCCAGGCGAGCTTGCCGTGCGGCTTCTCGATGACCGGCCCGATCTCGGAGCGTGGATCCGACGGCCAGGCGACGTGCAGAGAGCGAGTCGCGTCGACCAACTGGCGGGCGAAACGCTTGGAACGGCCGACCGGGCCGACGAGGATGGCGAGGGATGCCGCCGAGCATTTCTGGCCGGCGTGGCCGAACGCGCTCTTGACCAGGTCGGCGACGGCGAGGTCGAGGTCTGCGGTGGGGGTGATGATCATCGCGTTCTTGCCGCTGGTCTCGGCCAGCAGCGGCAGATCGGGGCGCCAGGAGCGGAACAGCGCCGCCGTGTCCCACGCGCCGGTCAGGATGACCCGGTCCACGTCGGGATGGCTGATCAGACGCCGCCCGAGTTCCCGCTCCTCCAGGTCGACGAGCACCAACACGTCACGCGGGATGCCTGCCTGCCAGAGGGCCTCGGCGATGACGGCGCCACAGCGGCGCGACTGATGCGCGGGTTTGAACACCACGCCAGAGCCGGCGGCGAGCGCCGCCAGCACGCCGCCCGCAGGGATCGCGAGCGGGAAGTTCCACGGCGGGGTGACGACGGTGACCTTCGCGGGCTCGAAGGCGGCGCCCGTGATGCCGTCGAGCTCACGGCAGGTCGCCGCGTAGTACTTCGCGAAGTCGACCGCCTCGCTCACCTCGATGTCGGCCTCGGCGAAGACCTTGCCCGTCTCGTCGGCGGCGACCTCGATCAGCTCCGCTCGCCGTGCCGAAAGGGCCGCTGCCGCGCGCAGCAGGATCTCGGCGCGTTCGGACGCCGGGCGCGCTCCCCATGACGCGGCGGCCGCCTTCACCCGTGCGACGGTCTGCACCAGCATCCCCTCGTCATCGATGCGCGATGCACGCACGGTGGCGACGCCGAGCGGGGATGCGGCGGCGGCCGCGAGCCGGTCGAACACCCCCCTCGCCCAATCCCGGTTGGCGGGCAGCGCCGGGTCGCTGTCGGGGGTGTTCGCGAACCCGGGAGCTCCCGCCGCCGCCCCCGCTGCGGACAGCTCCTGCCTGGCGTACACGGCCGTCTCGAGGAACGCCTCGCCGGCGTCGTCGTCGGCAGAGCCGCGGGCGATGCCCAGCACGACGCCGGTGAGATCCTCGTCGGCGGTCGCCGGTTGCGTGAGCGGGCGCACGGATTCGTGCATGGGCGCCCCACGGTCCTGCGTGCGGCGCGGCCCGGCGAGCAGGGAATGATCCTTCGCCCGGCTGACGGAGTCGACGAAGCGCAGTCGCTCGCGTTCGAACAGCGAGGGGTCGTCCGCGAGGTGGAAGGCCGCGGAGAGGAAGTTCGATGTCGAAGCGTTCTCCTCCAGTCGGCGCACGAGATAGCTGATGGCCACGTCGAACTCGTCGGGCCGCACCACGGGCACGTACAGCAGCACCGGTCCCACAGTGCGCGACACGGCGGCGACCTGCGCCTGCGCCATGCCCAACAGCATCTCGAACTCGACGGCGTCCCGCACGCCGCGCTCGCCTGCGAGCAGCCAGGCGTACGCGATGTCGAACAGGTTGTGCCCGGCGACGCCGATACGCACCGCCGCGGCGTCACGGGGCTGGAGGGCCGCATCGAGACAGCGCAAATAGTTCGCGTCGGTGTCGAGCTTCGAGCCGTACGGCGCCTGCGGCCAGCCGTGCATGACGGCATCCACCCGCTCCATCGCGAGGTTCGCGCCCTTCACGAGCCGCACCTTGATCGGCGCGCCGCCGTGCTCGGTGCGCTCCCGCGCCCAGGCCGTCAGCTCGCGCAGCGCCGGCAGCGCGTCGGGCAGATAGGTCTGCAGCACGATGCCCGCCTCGAGTCGCTTCAGGCGGGGATCCTCGAGGATGCGGGTGAACACCGCGATCGTCAGGTCGAGGTCCTTGTACTCCTCCATGTCGAGGTTGATGAAGGTGCCGTCATCCGCGGCGGTGACGTACAGCGGCGTGAGGCGCGACACCACCTCGTCGACCACCTCGTCGAACGCCCACATCGAGATGCGGCTCATGATCGCGGAGACCTTGACCGACACGTAGTCGACATCGGGGCGGCGCACGAGATCGTGGATGCCTTCGAGCCGGCGCTTCGCCTCGGCTTCGCCGAGCACCGCCTCACCGAGAAGGTTGAGGTTGAGCCTGGCGCCCGATTCGCGGATCTTCTCCAGCACGGGCCCGAGCTTGTCGGGGCGGGCGTCGACGATGAGGTGCCCCACCATCTCGCGCAGCATCCGCCTGGCCACCGGCACCGTGGGCATGGGCAGCACCGGCGCGACCCCGCCTCCGACGCGCACCAGCCCGCGCAGGTACCAGGGCAGGAACTGCGGTGCCAGCGGAGCCACCCGGCGCAGGTTGGATGCCGCGGCTGACAGACTCTCGGGCCGCATGACGCCGTCGACGAAACCGAGTGTGAAGGACAGCCCGTCCGGATCCTGCAGCACACCTGCCAGCCGCTCCGCCGCGGGGTCGACGTCGGCGGCGGCGGCCTCCTGCACCCAGCGGTGCGCGAACTCGACGGCCGCGTCGGAGAGACGCGCCTCTGGCGCACTCGGATACTGTGCGGGCGACGACTGCTCTGGCATGCGTCCAGCCTAGGCACGTGGTCGGCCGGAAGGCGGATGATCGAGGCGGTGGCGTGCGAACCGCCGCGCAGGCTTCGTACGAGCCGTCCGTGGATCGGAAGGCAGCGCCGAGACCGGCGCCGGATGCCTCTTTGATCCACCGTGCCGAAAGCCACCCCTATGCTGATGCCGTGAACAGCACACCGCCGGAGGGGACGGCGCCGCAGCAGGATGCCGCCGCCGTGGCGCGCTCCAACGCCGACGCGCGCGCGAAGGTGCTCGCGTGGGCTCGGCGCAGCATCGACCTCATCCCCACGAAGTGGCTGATCACGGGCGCTGGTGCGGTGCTGCTCGCGGCCACCGCCGTCTTCGGCGGACTGGAGACGGTTCCCGCCTCCCCTGTGCCTGAGCTCGCGGTCGGCGACACCTTCGCCGGATCGGACTTGGAGGTGACCGTGCGGGCCGTCGAGCTCCGCGATGAGCGCGGTGACGCCGCGGTCTTCCCCGACGAGGGGAAGGGCGAGAAGGCGCTCGTCGTCGTGCTGGACGTGGTGAACACGTTCACCTCCGCGCGCAGCGCCGCGACGGCCGATCGGCCGTCGCCGGCTCTCGACGGGATCCGCGTCGACGGCGTGGAGGGAGCGCCGGCGCTGACTCGCGCGGGCGACGAGGGGCTCGTCACTCCGCGGCTGCAGCCCGATGTGCCCGTCCGGGTGATCGCCGCGTGGGTCGTCGGTCCGAAGGATCTGCGGCCCGGTGAGTCCGTGCGCATCTCGCTTCCCGATTCGACCCACTACGTGGGAAAGAGCGTGATGAGCGGCGACTACTGGGCGGATGTCCGGCTCGGAGCCTGGGTCGACGCCCGGATCGAGGCGGTGGCGGCGCCGTGACGGCGACGTGGCTGCGCTCGAAGCCCGCGATCTGGCTGCTCACCGGGGTGCTGCTGGCCTGCGCCTGGGGCGTATCGAAGATCACACTGCCGGAAGACGCCGCCAGCGCCCCGTTCCCCACGGCGGCGCAGTTGGGCGAGCTGGCGACCGCGCGCGATCTCGAAGTCACCATCGACGAGGTGCGCGCCGCGAAGCGGGTGACCGATTCCACGGGCTGGTCGGCCGAGGGCACGTGGCTCGTCGTCGACCTGGAGGCCTCCGCCGTCCTCTCCCAGGGCTCAGTCCTGGGACTGCACGACCTTGTGATCGGGGAGCGCACCTTCACGGCGACGGAGCGCGGCACCACGTTCCGCGGCCAGGCGCTGATCCCGGGTGTCCCCCGCGAGGGCAGCCTGGCCTTCGAGCTGCCGGCCGACGCCCTGCACGGGCAGGCGACGCTGCGACTCGGCGCGCCGAGCGGTCCTCGGCTCGACGCGCCACTCGACGGCATCATCGAACTGCGCCTCGACCTCGACCGGGTTACGCGGCACGACGAGATCACCCTTCGCGAGAACGGCTGGGCTCGCCGATGACCATTCCCCCCGTACCCGCCGCCCCCGCCGCGACGGACGAGTCCGAAGCCGCTCTCGCCTCCCACCCGGCATCGTGGTGGCGGAGGAACCGCTGGGCGCTGCTCGCGATCGCCGTCCTCGCCCCTGTGACCGCGATCGCCATCGGATGGCACGAGTGGCACGGCTGGTACGGCTACGGCGCCCGCCCCTACATGCCGGTCGTCGCAGAGGAGAAGGAATCCCTCGAGCTGGCGGACGCCACGTGGGGGCCGGTGCGCAGCGCTGAGATCGACGATCTCAGCGGCCTTGATGTGCCAGGGGGAACGATGGTCATCGCGGCCGCCATCCCGGTCGACCCGGAGGTCGAGGGGGTGGCCTGCGCGACACCGGAGCTCGTGCAGCAGAGCACGGGGCGCACGTGGAGGCCGGTGCGATCGGAGATCGGTCTGGGCTACGACGCCGACGAGCCGTCCACCTGCCTCTCGACCGAGACGACGCCCTACGAACTCGTCGTCGCGTTCGTGCTGCCCGACGACGTCGAAGGACCGTTCTGGGTCGACGTCGCGCCCTCCTCCACTGCGGGTGCGTTCGTGAGATTCCGGATCGACCCCTGACCGCTCACCGCGTCGCGGTTCTGGGCCGTGACCACCGCGGCGGCGACCGCATCGACGGATGCGGGCAGCAGTCCTGCGGCGTCCGCCACTGCGCGCACCTCGGCTTCTGCTGTCGAGAACTGCCCGGCCTCCGGACGCTCGCTCTGCCTGCGACGCAGCCGCCCGAGCGTGGCATCGTACGCACCGGCGATCACCGCGATGCGCAACGGCTCGACGATGAGCGCCGGGATGAGGAAGAGCACGGATCCGGCGACCGCCCAGAACAGGAACTCCTGCGGTCCCACGAGCCTGCTGACGGCGAGGCCCAGGTATGACTCGAACGCTTTCACCGCCACGTAGACCAGCGCGTACGAGGCGACCAGCAGCGGACCGGCGCGCCACATCAACAGCAGCGCCCTGCCGATCGGCCGGAAGCGAGCCCCGAGTTCTTCCCCGAGGTCCTTCAGCCGCCGCATCAGCGGGTTCGGCACGAAGGCGGCGTGCTCGCGCAGCCGGGTGAGCACGCGGTGCTCGATCCGCAGCTTCTCTGCGACGATGGCCTGGCCGTAGACGATGCCGCCGATCGTCAGCCACGCCAGCGGCGCCAGCAGCACCGGTCCCGCCTCCGCGGTGACCCAGCCGATCGCGTCCCACAGCCAGCGCAGCGGCGCGACGGCGTCCAGCACCTGCTCGCGCAGCCGCTCGAGGAACGCGATCGCGGCTCTGCTGTCGATCCAGCCCTTGACGGAGTCGGTGACATCGCCGATGACCATCACCGAGAAGAACACCCACACGACCTCGAAGTACACGGCCAGCGGCGACAGCCATTTCGCCAGCCGTGCCGACCATTTCGACCACGCCCAGCGCGCCGCGAACGACACCACGATGATCGACACGGTCCAGACGTTGAGGGGCAGGTTCAGGACGGTGTCGACGCTGCTCACCGGCTCCTCGCCCGTCAGGGCGGCGACGACGACCACGTCGGTGCGGATCTCCAGGGCGCGGGCGGAGTACGCCTGCACGTCCTCACTGAGCAGACCCTGCGCCCAGTACACCGCGAAGAACGGCAGGATGCCGGCGAGCAGCGCCGAGAGGAAGGTGCGCCGGCGCTCAGCCGGCGACTCGGGAAGCGGCGCTATCGCGCCGAGCTCGCGCAGCCCGTCGCGGAGCACGAGGAACATCGCGACATAGCTGATCAGCCTGGCGAGGATCGCGAGCGGCAGGATAAGGAATCCGAGCGTCGCGGATCGGCCGCCAACGGCTCCGGCGAGCTGCACGATGACGTAGTGCGCCAAGATGCCGGCGAGATACCACGCGAGCATGGCCGGCCAGTGCCGCCAGAGGCTCCGGCCGGTCGACACCAGGATCTCCCGCACGCGCTCAGATTACCGCGCGGCGGACCCGCGACCCACACCAGGCCGGATCGGAAATGCTGCTCCCGGCCGCGGCGAGCAGCATCTTTGATCCGCGCAGGCGCAGCGGCGGAAGTCCGGGGTCCGTCGGGCGGGCGCGCCGTCAGCGCCAGACGCTCGGCGCCGGTCGCTTGGTCGAGGGCAGAGCCGATGCGGCTGCCCACTCATGGATCCATTCGGCGATGTCGGGCACACCCTCGGGCCGGCCGAGTGTGGCGAACAGCTCGTCGTGCGGCACAGTGCCGCCGGTGCGGCGCAGCATCCGGGCCCTGACGATGACCCTGGCGTACATCTCACCGTCGACGACCACCCTGTGCTCCATGAACAGCGCGCGGTCGTCGTGGCCCGTGAAGCGCGACTCGATGTCGAAACGCTGCCACAGCTCCAGCGACTTGCGGAACGTGACCGTCTCGCTCGACACCACCGCATACCAGCCGCGCTTGCGCATGGCGTCGAACAGGCCCGTGCGGATCAGCAGGTCCCAGCGACCGAGGTCGAACAGCGACAGGTAGCGGCCGTTGTTCATGTGCCGCAGGATGTCGAGGTCGGTCGGCAGGGTGGTGAGCCGGATGCGGCCGACCGCCGTGGGCTCGAGGGTCTCGCCACGGCGGGCGCGCCGTCGGGCCTGCCAGATGATGAGGAGAGTGCGCCAGATCACGTTCACGGTCAGCGATGGTAGCCATCGTGGACGGACACCCAAACTCCATTGGCGTATTTCTACAGGGGCGGCGCCCGATTTCACCTGTGGCGCGAGCGCGCGTAGAGTCACGGGCATGAGCGCCGAAGCCCAGCCCGAGATCATCGTCCGTCCGGTCCGCGATGTGGATGCGGAGGCTCTGGGTCGCGTGCATGCGCAGTGCTGGCACGAGACCTACGACCACCTGATCAGCAAGGCCGCGCTGGAGAAGATCTCTCCGCGTCGCATGGCCGAGCTCTGGACCCACTGGGCCGCCCAGGGTCCCGAGTTCAAGATGAGCGCAGCACTCGTCGACGGCGAGATCGTCGGCTTCGTCGGCTCAGGCCCCGCGCGCGACAAGGATGCTCCGGCGTTCCGCGAGCTGTACTTCATCTATCTCCTCGATCAGTGGCACGGCACCGGCATCGGCCAGAAGCTGTTCGACGCGGCCGTCGAGAAGGACGAGCCGCTGTACCTGTGGGTCGCAGAGGACAACCCTCGCGCCCACCGCTTCTACACGCGCAACGGCTTCTCGCTCGACGGCGCCAGCCACACGGAGCCCTTCCTGGGCGAGACCCTCACCGAAGTGCGATTCGTTCGGGCCTGACCTCGCGATGAAGCCCCTCCCGCGCTCAGCGGGAGGGGCTTCATCGTGTGCGGATCCGTCACAGCGCCTTGATGATGTCCTCCACGCGCTCCTTGGCGTCGCCGAACAGCATCTGCGCGTTCGCACGGAAGAACAACGGATTCTGCACACCCGCGTAGCCTGCGGCCATCGACCGCTTGAACACGATCACGTTCTCGGCCTCCCACACCCGAAGCACCGGCATCCCGGCGATCGGGCTGCCGGGATCCTCCGCGGCCGCGGGGTTGACGGTGTCGTTGGCGCCGATCACCAGCACGACGCTGGTCGACGCCAGATCGTCGTTGATCTCGTCCATGCCGAGGACGATGTCGTACGGCACCTTGGCCTCGGCGAGCAGCACGTTCATGTGCCCCGGCAGACGCCCGGCCACGGGATGGATGCCGAATCGCACTTCCACCCCGCGGTCGCGGAGCCGCGAGACGAGCTCGGCGACGGGGTACTGCGCCTGCGCGACGGCCATGCCGTAGCCGGGAGTGATCACGACGCTCTTCGCCTCGGCGAGCAGGGCTGCGGCAGCATCCGCCGTGACCTCGCGGTACTCCCCGTATTCCTCGTCGCTCGAGGCGGAGGCGACGATGCCGAATCCGCCCGCGATCACCGACAGGAACGAGCGGTTCATGGCCTTGCACATGATGTACGACAGGTACGCACCCGACGAGCCCACCAGTGCACCGGTGACGATGAGGAGATCGTTGTTCAGCAGGAAGCCGGCGGCGGCGGCGGCCCAGCCCGAGTAGCTGTTCAGCATCGAGACGACCACGGGCATGTCGCCGCCGCCGATCGACGCCACCAGATGCCAGCCGAGGGCGAAGGAGAGCGCCGTCACCGCGATCAGCAGCCAGAGCTGCTGATCGACGACGAACCACACCGTGAGCGCCAGGAACGCGGCGAGCGCGAGCACGTTCAGCACATTCTTGCCCGGCAGCATGAGCGGACGGGAGGAGATCTTCGCCGAGAGCTTCAGGTACGCCACGATCGAGCCGGTGAAGGTCACGCCGCCGATGAAGACGCCGATGAACACCTCTGCGTTGTGGATGCCGACCAGCTCGGCCGGCAGCACCGGATGCGCCAGGTGGCCGTTCCAGCCGACGAGCACGGCGGCGAGGCCGACGAAGCTGTGCAGCAGGGCGATGAGCTCGGGCATCCCGGTCATCTGCACGACCCGTGCGCGCCACAGGCCGATGGCGGCGCCGACGAGCACGGCGACGCCGAGCAGCACGAGGCCGGTCGTGGAGCCCGCGCCGCCCCACGCCTGGGCGACGGTGAGGGCGATGGTCGCGACCAGTGCGATGGTCATGCCTGCGATGCCGTAGATCACGCCCGCACGGGCGGACTCGTGGCGGCTGAGCCCCGCGAGACTCAGGATGAACAGCAGGGCGGCGACGATGTACGCCGCGCCGGCGAGCGCGTCGACAGTCACTTCCGGCCGCCCTTCGCGGAGTTTCCAAGGGTGAACATGGCGAGCATTCGTCGGGTCACGGCGAAGCCTCCGAAGATGTTGATGCTGGCGACGAGCACCGCGATCGCGGCCAGTGCCTGCACGAGCGGGTTCGCGTCGGTGATCTGCAGCATGGCGCCGACGACGATCACGCCCGAGATGGCGTTGGTGACCGACATCAGCGGGGTGTGCAGCGCGTGGTGCACCTTGCCGATGACGTAGAACCCGATCACGACCGAGAGCATGAGCACGGTGAAGTGCTGCGGCAGCGGGGCGGGTGCGAACAGGTTCACGAGGAAGAGGGCCACGACGCCGGCGGCGATGAGGCCCGCCTTGCGTCCGACGCCCATCGGCTTCTTCTCGGCCGCGATCGCCGGCGCGGGGGGCGGGGTGGATGCGGCGGGCGCCACGGCGACCTGCACCGGAGGCGGTGGCCAGGTGATCTCGCCGTCGCGCACGACCGTCACCGCGCGCTGGACGACGTCGTCGAAGTCGATCGTCAGCAGGCCGTCCTTGCCGGGGGTGAGCAGGGCGATGAGGTTGGCGACGTTGGTGCCGTACAGCTGCGACGCCTGAGTCGCGAGACGCGAGGCGAGGTCGGTGTAGCCGAGGATGACGACGCCGTTGTCGGTGACGACGCGCTCCCCCGCCACCGAGCCCTCGACGTTGCCGCCCTGGGCCGCGGCCATGTCGACGATCACGCTTCCCGGCTTCATGAGGGCGACGTCGGATGCGGTGATGAGCCGCGGTGCGGCACGGCCCGGGATCAGCGCAGTGGTGACGATGATGTCGACTTCCGCGGCCTGCTCGGTGTAGATCTCGGCTGCGCGGCGATCGTAGTCGGCGCTGGTGGCCTTGGCGTAGCCGTCGGTCGACTTCTCCACCTCCACGTCGACCGCGAGGTAGGTGCCGCCGATCGACGACACCTGGTCGGCGACCTCGGGGCGCGGGTCGGTGGCCCGCACGATGGCGCCCAGACTCGAGGCCGCACCGATCGCGGCGAGACCCGCGACGCCGGCACCGGCGACGAGTACCTTGGCGGGCGGCACCTTGCCGGCGGCGGTGACCTGCCCGGTGAAGAAGCGCCCGAACTCGTGGGCGGCCTCGACGACGGCCCGGTAGCCGGCGATGTTCGCCATGGAGCTCAGCACGTCCATCGACTGCGCGCGCGAGATGCGCGGAACCGCGTCGAGCGAGATCGCGGTGATCCGCCGCTGCGCCAGCCCCTCGACGAGATCGGGGCGCAGCGCCGGCGAGAGCAGACCGACGATCGTCGCGCCGTCCGAGAGCCGGGTGATCTCAGCATCCGTGGGTGCGGCGATCTTCAGCACGATCGCACTGGCCCACGCGTCGTCGGCCGTGACGATCTGCGCGCCGGCCTCGCGGTAAGCCTCGTCCGGATATGACGCACGGCTGCCCGCCCCTGCTTCGACGGCGACGGCGTACCCGAGCTCCAGGAGCGTCCTGACGGTGGCCGGCGTCGCGGCGACCCGCGCCTCATCCGGCCCTTCCTGCACGATTCCGATCTGCAACACTGCGATCCTTCCATCCGGCCACTGCGCCGGGTCGACGGCCGCGTCGGGGGTGCGGCCTGATGCTCCGCTCAGACTACTGACGCGTCTGGAAGGAATCGGGGTGCATCGCGCCGGATGACGCAGAAAGAACTCCGCTTCTTGTTTCCGGGGAAAACCCTGTGTCGAGTGGACTCAGCGCCCCGAAACCTGCCCGAACAGCTTCGCGATCGGCGCCAGCACGAGCGGACGCGCGGCGAACCAGCCGACGGCGATCACCGCCATCGCCGCGACGAACACCCAGAACCCGAGCCAGCTGTCCGACTGCTGCGAGGCGAACATGTGGTTGAGGTTGCCGAGCATTCCCGTGAGGAACACCAGCGCCACGTGCGCGATGATGAACGCCACGAAGTACAGCATGATCGGGAAGTGCAGCGCGCGCGCCCACTCGACCGGGTAGGCCTTCGAGAGCTTCTCGGCCTTCTTCGGCCACAATCCCGACATGCGGAACCCGGTGACGGTGGCCAGCGGCGCGGCGACGAACACCGTGATGAAGTAGGCCAGCTGCTGCAGGCTGTTGTAGTTGTTCCAGCCGTTCTCCGCCGGCCAGTCGAACGACACGTACTGCAGCCCGGCCGAGACGGCGTTCGGGATGACCTCCCAGCTCGTCGGCACGATACGCGCCCAGTGGCCGGTCGCGAACAGCAGGATCACGAACATCACGCCATTGATCAGCCAGAGCAGGTCGAGCGACTGGTGGAACCACAGCGTGAGGCTGATCTTGCCCTTGCTGTCGCGACGCGGGGTCCAGAACACGGTGGGACGCTTCTCGGAGCGCACCCGCAGGCCCGAGCGGATGATGAGCACCATCAGGAACATGTTGAAGAAGTGCTGCCAGCCGACCCACGGGGCGAAGCCCGGCTCGACGTGCACGGCGGGTTCGTACTCGCCGGGGAACGCGACGAGGAAGTCCTGCATGAACGGCAGGCTGAGGAAAGCACGGACCAGGGCGATCGCCGCGAGCCCGAGGATGCCGAGTGCCGCGGCGCCGAGCAGACCCGAGATGGCCTGGGTCCAGGTGGGGCGCAGCTTCGATCGCTCGGGCTCGGCCACGCCGTGGCGAGGAGCCGTGCCCTGCCACACCGTGCGCGTGAACGGCAGCGGCGAGGAGACGTCGGGCCTGGTGGCGACGACGGCGGCTGGGGAAGCGACCGCGACAGCGGACGAATCGGCGGACGGCACACCACTCGTCGGGCCGGATGCGGGAATCGGTCCGACATCCGGCGTGTCGGCCCCCTGTGCGGGCTTCGGCGCAACCCGGGGTGCAACTCCGGCCTGAGGCCACGGTTCCCCGCCCTTGACGCGAGGCAGTCCTCGACGCAGCGCCGCACTCCCTGTTGCCGAGCCCGCACTCAGAGGCCGCGGGTCGAGTGCACCGCTCGCGGTCGACTGCACGGCTTCCTCGGGCACGGAGCCGGTGCGCTCGGCGGCATCGCGCGCACTCGGCGGCTCTCCTGCATCCGCGGGCGCGGCAGCCGCGGCGGGCGCCGCGGCGGCTGCGGAGGCGGATGCGGCGCTGACCCCACCGGCCGGAGGCCATGCCTCGCCGCCCTTCACCCGCGGAAGGCCGCGACGCAGGCGTACGCCTTCGGCATGCGGTGCAGCCGCCGTCGCACCCGCCGCATCCGCATCCGCGCTCGCAGCACCCGCCACCGCGGGGTCCGCCACGCCTCGGAGCGACGGATCGGGGGCCGAAACGCCACTCGCCGGACCGGATGCCGGGATCGGTCCGACATCTGGCGTGTCGGCCCCCGGGGCGCCGGCCCCCAGAACGTCATCCGCAGCGTCCGCCACGTCGACGGCACCGACGGGAGGCCAGGGCTCCCCGCCCTTCACCCGCGGGAGGCCGCGGCGCAGCATCCGCTCTGCCATGACTACTTCTTCCGCGCCTCGAGCGCCTCGATCACCTGCGGCACGACCGTGAACAGATCGCCGACGATGCCGAAGTCGGCGACCTCGAAGATGGGCGCATCGCCGTCCTTGTTGATGGCGACGATGGTCTTCGCGGTCTGCATGCCCGCGCGGTGCTGGATCGCGCCCGAGATCCCGAGGGCGACGTACAGCTGCGGCGAGACCGAGACACCGGTCTGACCGACCTGGTGGGCGTAAGGGATGTAACCGGCGTCGACGGCGGCGCGCGAGGCGCCGATCGCGGCCCCCAGGGCATCGGCGAGCTGCTCGACCAGCGCGAACTGCTCCTTCGACCCGAGGCCCCGCCCGCCCGAGACGACCTTCGTGGCGCCCCGCAGCTCGGGCCGGGAGGAGGTCTGCTCGACGGCGGCGATCTCGCCCGCCGTCGCCGCCGCAGCCCCGGATGCCGTCACGGCGAGCTCTTCGACGACGGGCGTGGTCGCTTCGGCACGCGTATCGACAGCGCCCTGGCGCACGGTGATGACCGGTGCGCCGTACGTGGGCGCGGAGTCGGTGAGATAGGAGCCGCCGTACACGGAATGATGCGCGACGATGCCCTCGTCATCGCGCGAGACGCCGATCGCGTCGACCGAGACGGCGAGCTTCTCGCGCACGGCGAAGCGCCCGGCGACGTCGCGGCCGGTGATGGAGTTCGAGATGAGCACGGCGTCCGGGCGCACCTGCCGGTACGCCGCCTGCAGCGCGTCGACGATCGGCACGGTCAGTGCGGTGGCGTCTCCGGCGGCCGTCAGCACCACCTGGGCACCGGCGGAAGCCGCGGCATCCGTGGCCGCCTGGCTGCCGCCGACGATGAGCGCGACAGGGGCGCCGATCGTCGAGGCCGCGCCGATCAGGGCGGCGGTGCTGCTCGCCGCGGCGCCCGAGGGGTCGACGTCGACGAGGACGAGGATCGGGTTCTCCGGGTATGCCATGTCACACCAGCCTGTTCTGTACGAGGAACTCGACGAGCTGCGCTGCGGCGTCGCCCTCATCCGTGATCTTGACGCCCGCGGCCCGCGGCGGCTTCTCGGCCACCGTGGTCATGATCGTGCGGGGGGCGGCAGCGGGATCGGCAGAGACGCCGAGGTCGGTGAGCGAGAGAACCTCGAGAGGCTTCTTCTTCGCGGCCATGATGCCCTTGAAGTTCGGGAAGCGCGCGTCGGGCAGTGCCTCGGTGATGGAGATGACCGCCGGCAGCGGAACCGTCACCTGCTGGGAACCGGCATCAGCCGCGCGAGTGCCGGTGAGCTGCCCGTCGCCGATCTCGACCGCGCTGAGCGCCGTCGCCTGTGCGAAGCCGAGGTGCTCGGCGAGCATGGCGGGGATCATCCCGCCGGAGCCGTCGGTGGAGAGGTTCCCGGTGATGACGAGGTCGGGCTCGCCACGGCGGATGGCGGCGGCCAGCACCTCGGCGGTCAGCCCCAAGTCGGCGCCGCGCAGCTCTTCGTCTACGACGTGCACAGCGGATGCCGCACCGATCGCGAGCGCCCGGCGGACGGATGCCGTCGATGTCTCGGGCGCCATCGACAGGGCGACGACCTCGGTGCCGGCGTTCTTGTCTGCGTACGACAGTGCCACTTCGAGCGCACGCTCAGTGATCTCGTCGAGCACCACATCGCCGGCCGCGCGATCGGCCAGCCCGGTCTCGAGATCGAGCTTGCGGTCACCGTAGGTGTCGGGCACTTCCTTCACCAGGACGTAGATCTTCATCGACATCTCCTCACGCCATGGCCGAGTCTATCCGCATCTGGGTCTATGTACCCAAAGCGGCTCTGACCACGCGGAACAACACACGGAACGCGGGCGTATGTATACATAACCGGGCGTTTCGTCACGAGCGATACGCTGAGACGGTGCCTCGTCCCCGCCCCCTTCCCATCGATCCGCTCGCCGAGGCGAAGCGCCAGTGGCTCGCTCACGGGTGGACGGATTCGGCCGACGGCATGGCCGTGGTGATCTCGGTGATGCGCGCGCAGCAGCTGCTGCTGGCGCGGGTGGATGCCGCGCTCAAGCCCTTCCGCCTGAGCTTCGCCCGCTACGAGGTGCTGCGCCTGCTCGCCTTCAGCCGCAACGGCCGACTGCCCCTGTCGAGCGTGGTGGCCCGTCTGCAGGTGCACGCCACCAGCCTCACCAGCACGGCGGAGCGGCTCGTGCGCGACGGCCTGGTCAATCGCGAACCGCATCCGCACGACGGTCGCGCTGCGATGCTCACCCTCACGGATGCGGGTCGTGAGCTGGTCGAGCGGGCGACCCTCGCGCTCAACACCGAGGTGTTCACGAATCCGGGAGTGGACGCCGACGACGCCGGCGCCCTGGTCGGGATCGTGGCGCGGCTGCGCCGCAACGCCGGCGACTTCACCGATCCGCGCCCCCTGCCCGACCCGCTCTGACCCGGACATCGTCGATGCCGTCGTTCGTGCTGGAGCGTGTGGTCCCCGCTTCGCCCTCCGAGGTGTTCGACCTCTCTCTCGACGTCGGGCTGCACGTGCGATCACAGAGGTCGCACCGCGAGCGCGTGGTCGCCGGCCCGACTTCGGGGATGCTGCGGGAGGGCGACTGCATCACGTGGAGCGCCAGGCATTTCGGCATCCGGTTCCGGCTGACCTCGGCGGTGTACGACCTCGACCGCCCGCACCGGTTCCGCGACAGGCAGGTCCGCGGCCCGTTCGCGTCGTTCGTGCACACGCACGAGTTCCTTCCGGATGCGGATGGCACGCGAATGCGCGACACGATCGAGTTCCGCTCGCCGTTCGGTCTGCTGGGCCGCGTCGTGGACGCGACTGCCATGCGGCGTCACCTGATGGCCGTCATCAGCGAGCGCAACGACGGGATCAGCGCCCACTTCTCCTGAGCGAGGCTCGCATCAGACGATGCCCAGCGGCACGTGCGAGACGGGATCCAGTCCCGTCACGGTGATCCAGCCGTCGGCGAGCTGCGCCGCGTCGCTGCCGGGGACAGGGTCGCGCGGAAGGTCCTCGACGGCGAGGCGCACGTTGTGCTCGTCGTGCTGGGTGAGTGTCGTCTGCACGATTCCGAACGGAGCGAGGTCGGCCTCGACGACGCCACGCCTGTCTGGCGTGTTGGGCACGTTCACGTTGATGACGGTGCCACGCGGATGCCGCAGCAGAGCGGGCACCAGGTCGGCAGCCGCCTCGGCGGCGGCATCCCACTGGAACTCCCGCGGCGCCAGGCCCACATCGAGTGAGACCGCGACGCCCCACGCCCCGTTGAGCCCGCCGGTGAGTGCGGCGCCCACGGTTCCCGAGTGCAGGATCGCGCGCCCGACGTTCGCCCCGTGGTTCACCCCGGATGCGACCACATCGGTCGGGTCGCCGAAGGCTCCCCTGGCGGCGATGAGCGCGATCAGTCCCGGACCGCCGTGCACGGCGTACGCCGGAATCTCCTCCAGCCCCTCCAGGGTGCGGCGCTCGACGCGGATGCGCCCTTCGGCATCCTCCGCCATGATCGATGCGCTCGATCCGCTGGACTGCGCCACCGGCGCGGCGATCACCACGTCCATCCCACGGCCGAGGAGGGCTGTGGCGAGGGCGTGCAGCCCGGGCGAGGCGATGCCGTCGTCATTGGTGACCAGGACGCGGGTCATCCTTCCTCCTCCGTCTCGATCAGCGATGCCAGGCCGTCGGGGCTCACACCCCGGCTTTCGTCGTCCTCGTGGCCGAGTGGACGCGTGCGCACGTGACCCCTGAGCTCGGCGATCGTGTCGGCGTCGCCCGTGCCGAGGCCGTGCCTGGTCACGTTCGTCGTTCCGGCGGCCGCTCCGAGCGTGATCGCCGTACGCGCCGGCTCACCGCGAACGAGGCCTGCGACCACTCCCGCAATCAGCGAGTCGCCCGCGCCCCGACTGTCTGCGACCTCGAGCTTCGGCGGGGTGACCTCGAGCATCCCCTCCGAGTCGAGCATCAGCAGTGGTTCAGCGGCACGGGTGACGATGACTGTTCCGGCGCCGCGCGATCGCAGCGAAGCCATCGCCTCGGTGAGCGCCTGCATCGAGCCGGTGTCGAAGCCGTGGTCGCGCAGTTCCTCGTCGCTGACCTTCAGCAGGTGCAGCCCGCCCTCGAGCGCTGCATCCAGCCGCTCGCCGGAGAGGTCGGCGACGACAGTGCATCCCGCCTCTCGCAGATCGGCCGCCATCCTGCGGTACGTGTCGGCCGGCAGCACGTCGTCAGCCACGGGCCCGCTGAGTATGACGGTGCCGGTGCGTATCCCCTCGCGGATGACCGCCCCGTAGAGTTCGTCGAGTTCGTGACGCGCGACCGGGTCGCCGATCTCGGCGCCGACCTCTCTGCGTTCGCCCCGGCGGCGGTCCTGCACATAGGCGGATGCACGGCCCGGCCGCTCGATGCCAACGACCTCCACCCCGTCGTCCTCGAGCAGGTGCCGGATGACCGCTCCGGCTTCACCGGCGAGGGAGCAGCACATCGTCACCGAGACGCCGAGCCGGCGCAGCATCCGGGCTTGCCACACCCCCTGCCCGCCCGCGTGGATGTGGATCTCGTCGGCGTCGCCCGCGTTCTCGACGGTCACCGTCAGTGTCGGCGAGGGGGCGAAGATCGTCACGTCGCTCATGGGTCGACGATAACCAGCCGCCTCCCCGCGCCGGACCCCCTTGCGAGGAGCCGCCTGCCCGGTTAGGCCTGCACGATCACCGCTGTCGACGTGAGAACCCCGCCGCGTATGATGCCTGGCATGAGCGAACTCCGCCTGCACACCGTCCTTCAGCCCATGGGTCCCGCCGGTGCCATCGTGCTCGATGATGAGCAGGTCGCGACGCTCAGCGCGGCGAAGACGTTCCCGGTCGTCGTCACGATCGGCGAACGCGCCGCGCGGCTGCGCCTCGCGCGGATGGGCGGGCAGAACCTGATCGGCTTCAGCAAGGCGGCGCGTGCCGAGATGGGTGTGGAGCTCGGCGATGAGTTCGATGTGGTGATCGCGCCAGACACCGCCGAACGGACGGTCGAGGTTCCCGAAGCACTCGCCGCTGCGCTGGAATCGGATGCAGACGCCAAGGCCGCCTTCGACGGACTGTCGTACTCGCGCCGCAAGGAGATCGCGCGCTCGATCGCCGAAGCCAAACAGGATGCCACCCGCGAGCGCCGTCTCGCGAAGGCGCTGGAGGAGCTGCGCAGCTGACGCTCGCGCCCCGTGTCGGCGCGCCCCGCGCGTCCGCGAGAAACCACGTTCGGCATGAGAACCCACGTGCGCGCGGGTGTTTCGTGCCAGAAGTGGTTTCTCGCGCAGGAGCCGTGTTCCGCCTGTGAGAGCGCTCGCGCCGGGCAGCGCGTCGACGCTAGTCGCCGTGGTACACGTAGTGGTCGAAGCGTTCAGGCACCTGCATGCGCTGCCAGGCGAGTTCCTCGTCGCGCCGCGACCGGTCGCCGGGGAACGCCTTGGCCGTGTAGCGGGGCACCTGCCTGGCGTGTCCCGCCATGTGCGCCACGGCGGCCGCCTGGCCGCACACCCGAGCCGCCGCGATGGCCGACGGATCGCGAGCTTCGCGCGCGGCGGCATGGCAGGCGAAGGCGCGCTCGCGCACCTCGCCGATCTGCAGCTCACCCCGCAGGAAGGCCTGTGCGGCGTCGAGCGCCTCACGGGGCCGGTCGTCGTCCGGTCGCTCCGCACGGAACAGCGGCAGCAGTCGCTCGGCGCACGCCACCGTCCACTCGACGAGCGCGCGACGATCGGTCTCGGGAAGAGTCAGGTCGGCGTCGTCGGGCAGCACGTCGATCGCGCCGCTCATCGGTGCACGAAGTGAGGGGGGCGCTTCTCCCGGAATGCGGCCATCCCCTCCTTCTGGTCGGCGGTGTCGAACAGTGCCGCGAAGGCCTGCTTCTCGTGCGCGAGGCCGTCGGACAGGGAGGTCTCCATCGCCGCATCCAGCGCCGCCTTCGCCGCGTACACCGACGGCAGCGACTTCGAGGCGATGGTCTCGGCGAGCTCGCTCGCCTCTCGGAGCAGATCGGATGCCGGCACCACGCGCGACACCAGGCCGATGCGCTCGGCCTCGTCGGCCTTGATCAACCGGCCCGAGAGGATCAGCTCGGCGGCCTTGTAATAGCCCACGGCGCGGATCAGGCGCTGCGTGCCACCCATGCCCGGCATCACGCCGAGGTTGATCTCGGGCTGGCCGAAGGTGGCCGAATCCGCGGCGAGGATGATGTCGCACATCATCGCCAGCTCGCACCCGCCTCCGAGCGCGTAGCCGGAGACCGCGGCGATCACCGGGGTGCGCACGGCGGCGAAGGTGTTCCATGCGCCGAAGTGGTCGGTGTCGAGCATCTCGGCGCCGGTCTTCGACTCCATCTCCTTGATGTCGGCTCCGGCCGCGAACGCCTTCTCCGATCCGGTGACGACGATCGCGCCGATTCCCTCATCCGCGTCGAATGCGGACGCCGCCGCAGAGACCTCTTCGGAGACCCGGCCGTTGAGAGCGTTGAGGGCCTCCGGCCTGTTGAGGGTGATCCATCCCACCCGTCCTCGCTGTTCCACGAGGATCGTCTCGTACTCGGACATGTTCGCTCCCTCCGCCGCGGCGTTGCGGCCCCTCCAGTATTCCAGGCGTGCGCACGCCCGGGCGTCGCAGGCCCCCGTCCGCGCACTCGTTCACCGCCTGTTCCGCCGATGCGAACCTCGGACAGCAGCTCGCGCCGATCGCGCGGCCGGCCGCTCAGCCCGCGACGCGGATATCCGTGATGATGCCGGAGAAGTCACGTCCGGCGCCGGAGCCCGCGGCGAAGGCGGCGTAGATCTGCTCTGCGAGACGCCCCATTCTGGCATCCGTCCCCGTGCCCTCGATCGCCTGCAGCGCGAGCCCGAGATCCTTGGCCATCAGCGCCCCTGCGAAGCCCGGCTGATAGTCGCGGTTCGCGGGGCTGGTCGGCACGGGTCCGGGCACCGGGCAGTTGGTGGTGAGCGCCCAGCACTGACCTGACGCCTGCGAGACCACGTCGTAAAGGGCCTGATGCTCGAGGCCGAGCCGCTCCCCCAGCACGAAGGCCTCCGCGACGGCGATCTGCGATATTCCGAGGATCATGTTGTTGCACACCTTCGCCGCCTGCCCCAGACCGGGCCCGCCGCAGTGCACGATGCGCTTGCCCATCGCCTCCAGCAGCGGCAGGGCCTCAGCGAAGTCCTCGTCGGAGCCGCCCACCATGAAAGCGAGCGTCCCGTTCTCCGCCCCGACGACGCCGCCGGAGACGGGGGCGTCGACATTGCGGTGCCCCGCGGCGATCGCCATCTCATGTGCTTCGCGCGCCTCGTCGACCGCGATCGTGGAGGACTCGATGAACAGCGTGCCCGGCTTCGCCGCGCCGAGCAGTTCGTCGCGGTACGCCGCGATCACGTGCTTGCCCGCGGGGAACATGGTGATGACGACGTCCGCGTCGGCGACGGCGGCAGCGCCACTGTCTGCCACGGGGATGCCCGCCGCCCTGGCCGCCTCGTCCGCGGCGGGCACGACGTCGTAACCGTGCACCTCGTGTCCGGCGGCGACGAGGTTCTTCGCCATGGGCAGTCCCATGTGCCCGAGGCCGAGGAAGGCGATACGGGTCATGATGCCTCCCGGTCTGCGCCGCTGCGCTGGAGCGAGGCGGAACCCGCGGGCCGCAGCATCTCGCGCCCGACGATGAGTCGCATGATCTCGTTCGTCCCTTCCAGGATCTGGTGCACGCGCAGGTCGCGCACGACCCTCTCGATTCCGTAGTCCTGAAGGTACCCGTAGCCGCCATGCAGCTGAAGGGCCCTGTTCGCGACGTCGAACGCGGCATCCGTGGCGAACCGCTTGGCCATGGCGCAGCGCATCGTGGCATCCGGCGCCTTGTCGTCCACCGCCTGCGCACCGTCACGCATCATCAGCCGCGCCGCCTGCAGATCGGTGCGCATGTCGGCGATGGTGAACAGGATGGACTGCTTCTCTGCAAGCGGCTCGCCGAATGCGACCCGCTCGTGCACGTACTGCACGGCGCGGTCGAGCGCCCACTGCGCACCGCCGATCGAGCAGGCCGCGATGTTCAGTCGTCCGCCGTTGAGCGCCGACATGGCGATGGCGAACCCCTCGCCCTCGCCGCCCAGCCTCGAGGAAGCGGGAACCCGCACCCCGTCGAAGATGACCTGTCGGGTGGGCTGCGCATGCCAGCCCATCTTCTTCTCGGGGGCCCCGAAACTCAGTCCCTTGGCGTCGCCGGGAACCAGGAACGCCGAGATACCCTTGGCGCCGGAGGAAGCGGAGCCGGTGCGTGCCATCACGACGTACACGCCGGCTTCGCCCGCGCCGGAGATGAACTGCTTGACGCCTGTCAGCACGTAGTCGTCGCCATCGCGCATGGCACTGGTGGCGATGTTCGCCGCATCCGATCCCGCGCCCGGCTCGGTGAGGCAGTATCCCCCGAAGGCCTCCATCGCCGCCAGCGGCGGCACCCACTGCACTCGCTGCTCCTCCGTGCCGTACGTGTCGATCATCCAGGCGACCATGTTGTGGATCGAGATGTACGCCGCGACCGCGGTGTCACCCTTGGCGAGTTCCTCGAAGATCGCGACCGTGTCGACACGGCCGAGCCCGGTGCCGCCGAACTGCTCGCGCACGTAGATGCCGCCCAGCCCCAGCTCGCCCGCGCGATGCAGGCTCTCGCGGGGGAAGATGTGCTTCTCGTCGCGCTCGGCGGCGAACGGCGTGAGCTCGGCTTCGGTGAACTCGCGCACGGCGCCGAGAATCGCCTCGCGCTCCTCGGCGGTGGTCGTGACGGTGGTGGCAGTGGTGGTCATCTTCAGTTCCTTGTACGAGGTGGTCCTGGGAGCGGGGATCAGTGCAGAGTGGGGATCACGAAGCTGGCCCCCTCGCGGATGCCGTGGGCCGGCCAACGGCTGGTGACGGTCTTGGTCTTGGTGTAGAACCGGAACGCGTCGGCCCCGTGCTGGTTGAGGTCGCCGAATCCGCTGCGCTTCCAGCCGCCGAACGTGAAGTACGCGATCGGCACGGGGATCGGCACGTTCACACCGACCATCCCGACGTTGACCCTGGCGACGAAGTCGCGGGCGGCATCCCCGTCTCGCGTGAAGATCGCGACACCGTTGCCGTACTCGTGGTCCGAGGCCATGGCGAGCGCCTCTTCGTAGTCGGATGCTCTGGCGATCACGAGCACCGGCCCGAAGATCTCTTCGCGGTAGATCGCCATGTCGGTCGTGACATGGTCGAACAGGGTGGGCCCGAGGTAGAAGCCCTCCTCGTGCCCCTCGACGGTGAAGCCGCGACCGTCGGCGAGCAGGGTCGCTCCCTCGTCGACGCCCTGCTGGATGTACGCGGTGACCCTCTCGACCGCGGCGCGCGTGACGAGCGGGCCGTAGTCCATGCCCTCGTCGAGCGAAGGGCCGACCTTCAGCTCGGCCACACGCTCGGTGAGCTTGGCGGCGAGCGCATCAGCGGTCTGCTCCCCGACGGGCACGGCGACCGAGATCGCCATGCAGCGCTCGCCTGCAGATCCGTACCCGGAGCCGATCAGGGCGTCTGCGACCTGGTCGAGATCGGCGTCCGGCATGACGATCATGTGGTTCTTCGCACCGCCGAAGCACTGTGCGCGCTTCCCGTGCGCGGTCGCCGTGGTGTAGATGTACTCGGCGATGGCCGTCGAGCCGACGAAGCCGACCGCCCGCACGCGCGGGTCGGTGATGAGCGTGTCGACCGCCTCCTTGTCACCGTGCACGACGTTGAAGACGCCGGCGGGCAGACCCGCCTCGAGGAACAGCTCGGCGAGGCGCACCGGCACAGACGGGTCGCGCTCACTCGGCTTGAGCACGAACGCGTTTCCGGATGCGAGTGCCGGGCCCGCCTTCCACAGCGGAATCATCGCGGGGAAGTTGAACGGCGTGATGCCGGCGACGACGCCGAGCGGCTGGCGCATCGAATACACGTCGATGCCGGCACCCGCCCCTGTCGCATACTCGCCCTTCAACAGGTGCGGTGCTCCGATGCAGAACTCGATCACCTCGATGCCGCGCTGGATGTCACCCTTGGCGTCGTCGAAGGTCTTGCCGTGCTCGCTCGACAGCAGCCGGGCGAGCTCGTCCATGTCGCGGTGCACGAGCTCGACGAAGCGCATCATCACGCGGGCGCGCTTCTGCGGGTTCGTCGCCGCCCATTCCGGCTGGGCCGCCTCCGCGTTCTCGATCACGGTGCGAACCTCGTCGGCGGTGGCGAGCGGCACGCGCGCCTGCACGGCCCCCGAGCTGGGGTCGAAGACGTCCGCGACGCGGCCGCCGGCGGTCTCGACGTGCCTTCCGCCTACGAAGTGTGGGATCAAACGAGTCATTGTGCTGACGCTCCTCCGTGCCTTCTTTGGCACAGTGATCAGGATAGTCGGCGGGCAGACGAAATACTAGGGACACCAACTATCTGTCGACCCCGCCCAGCTCGACCCGCTCGTCGGCTCGCCTCCGCCCACCCGATGGGGCCGCCTCGCAGATGTTCCAGCCGCGTTCACCGACGCGTCACCTTGCGCAGGTACAACTGTCTCTGCGCGGAAGAGACTCAGACCGGATCGGGTGCTGCCGAGATCTCCGCGCCGCGGTGAGCGATGCTCCCGCCGCGGTCACGGACCGCGAGACCCCCGCCGAATCGGGTCGGCGGGGGTCTCCTTCGTCAGTCTTCGATGTCGACGACCACGATTGCATGGTTGTCGGGCTCTCCGGCCTCATGCACCGCTGCCATCGTCGCCGCCACCGCGGCGTCGGCATCGCGCTCCGTCAGCAGCGCGCTCAGCTCGGCCTCGGAGAAGAGGGCGTGCACGCCGTCCGTCGTCAGCACCAGCCGGTCTCCCCGCCGGACCGTCGTGCCGATGACATCGGGATCCGTCGAGGTCCCCGAGGTGAGCGCCCGGTTGAGCATCGCACGACGAGGATGCAGCCGCGCCTCCTCCTCTGACAACCTGCCTTCCTCGACCAGAGCAGCGACCTCGGTGTGGTCTGTGGTCAGCTGGCGCAGCACGCCATCGCGCAGCAGCCACGCGCGCGAATCGCCGAGATGCGCGATCGTCGCGACGTCGCCGCGCAGAGAGATCGCCGTGAAGGTGCTCCCCCGCGCTTCACCGCCGATCTCCGCCGCGCACTCCGCGGCCAGCAGATCCCACCGCTCGGCGCTGATCGGCTGCGGCTCGGCGGCCAGCAGGTCGACGAACCGGCCGCTCACCGCCGGCGCGCCGCCGAAGCCGTCGGCGACCGCCCACAGCGCATCGGCGATATGAACGGCGTCGAGCTGCTCGGCTCTTGCGCCCAACCCGAGGGCGTGAGCGACACGGGTACCAGGGGTGCGTGCAGTCGTCATGGTGCTCTCCTTCGATCGAAGGTCGGCGATGAGGGCGAGAACCTGGGTGCGCCGTGAGCGCAGGTCGGCCTCGGTCTGGCGCCAGAACGCAGTGACCTCGGCGGCGACCGCGGCGTGTGGAAGGGCGAGCGCCACCCGGATGCGCTCGAGTGGCATGCCGACACGACGCAGCGCCGCGATCAGGCGTGCGGCTTGCAGCTGATCGGCCGCGTAGTACCGGTAGCCGTTGCGCTCGTCGACTTCAGCCGGACGCAGCAGGCTCAGATCGTCGTAGATGCGCAGAGCCTTGGGCGTCAGGCCTGCAGCTCGGGCGAAGTCGCCGATCGACATGAGTTCCATGCGTTCCCTCTCATCGCGTCGGCGACCTTCGCCGACACCGCAACGGTGGTGTCTCCCCCCGGGGCAAGGTCAAATACGGCTCTTGCTCATCAGCCGAGCGGGTCGGCGAGCAGGCGGTCGAAGGCCGCGTCGGCGGCCCCGATGAGCAGCCGATCAGCGGCGAGCGCCGCAGACGAGAGCAGCACGCCCTCTCCAGACGCCGCCAGTGCGCGCCGGCTGACCTCGCGGTCGAATCCGTCTGCGTCGGTCTCGCGGAGCACGCCCAGGAATCCGGCAAGCACGATCATCGACGGGTTCAGCACGGTGACGGCATTGCCGAGGGTCGCGGCCAGGATGCGGCGCTGGCGCGCGACCTCCTCGGCCGTCTCGACCGCGCCGGGTGCGGTGAGCGCCTCTTCGAGTCGGGCGTCGTCCGCATTGTGCAGGCCGGCGGATGCCAGCAGCCGCGCGCGATTCACCTCGTCCTCGAGCACGCCGCCCTGGACCCGGCGATCAGCCGGGTCTGAGAAAGCCGCAGCCGTCTGCCCCCACTCGCCCGCATACCCGCCCGCCCCGCCGATGAGCCGTCCGTGCAGGATCAGCCCGCCGCCGATCCCGCTCGCGCCGCCGTTCAGGTACACGATGTTCTCGTGCTCCTGCGCAGCGCCGAACGTCCTCTCAGCGCGAGCGCCGAGCGAGGCGTCGTTGCCGACGGTGACGGGCAGGCCGAGGGCGGTCGCCAGAGGACCTGCGATGTCGGCGTCCCGCCACTCCAGGTGCGGCGCCAGACGCACGAGCCCGTCGGCTGTGCGCACCAGACCGGGCACGGCGACGCCGGCCCCGATGATGCGGCATCCCGCGAGCGCGCCATCCCGCCACCCCGCCACCACCTGCGCCACCACCTCGACGACCTCGGCGATGCCCGGCTTGTCCGCGTCGATGCGCGTGCGCTCACGCACGCGACCGCCCAGTGACACCGCACCGATCTCTATCGCGTCGATCTCGGGATTGACGCCGACCGCCAGAATATCCCGGCTCGGCGCCACGATGGGCGACGGCCTGCCGACGCGGCGGGTGGGATCGGGATCGCGTTCGTCGACGAGCCCCGCACTCACGAGCCTGGCGACGAGGTCGGACACGGTCGAGCGGTTCAGGCCGGTCTCCGCCGTGAGCGCGGCGCGTGAACGGGGTCCGCCGTGATGCACGAGTCGCAGGACGTCGCCGAGGTTCGCGCGACGGACGCCTTCGATCGTCGTGGCGCGTTCGATCATCCCGCCCTCCCGCCGCTGTGAGTCTTCAGGCTACCGACCGCTCCAGCGATGCACGACGGACGCCTGTGATATGTTTGACTCTACAACAATTCATCGACGACGCTGAAGGCTGATCATCATGGCACCCACACCCACCAGGGCCGACCGGTTCTCGTTCGGTCTTTGGACCATCGGCTACAACGGCACCGATCCGTTCGGCGGCCCGACCCGACCCGCGCTCGACGTGGTCCACGCCGTCGAGAGACTCTCGGAACTCGGAGCGTACGGCCTGACCTTCCACGACGACGACCTGTTCGCCTTCGGCTCGACGGATGCCGAGCGGCAGAGCCAGATCGACCGCCTGAAGCGGGCCATGGCCGACACCGGCATCGTGGTGCCGATGGTCACCACGAACCTCTTCAGCGCACCGGTCTTCAAGGACGGCGGATTCACCTCGAACGACCGCGGGGTGCGCCGTTTCGCGCTTCGCAAGGTGCTGCGAAACATCGACCTCGCCGCCGAGCTGGGTGCGAAGACCTTCGTCATGTGGGGCGGTCGCGAGGGTGCGGAGTACGACTCCGCCAAGGACATCCGCGCAGCCCTCGAGCGCTATCGCGAGGCGGTCAACCTCCTCGGCGACTACGTCACCGACAAGGGCTACGACATCCGCTTCGCCATCGAGCCGAAGCCGAACGAGCCGCGCGGTGACATCCTGCTGCCCACCCTCGGGCACGCCATCGCCTTCATCGATTCGCTGGAGCGGCCCGAGTTGGTCGGCCTGAACCCGGAGGTCGGTCACGAGCAGATGGCGGGGCTCAACTTCGCGGCGGGCATCGCTCAGGCGCTGTACCACGGCAAGCTGTTCCACATCGACCTCAACGGCCAGCGCGGCATCAAGTACGACCAGGATCTCGTGTTCGGCCACGGCGATCTGCACAACGCCTTCGCGCTCGTCGATCTGCTCGAGAACGGCGGCCCCGGCGGTGTGCCCGCGTACGACGGCCCACGGCACTTCGACTACAAGCCCAGCCGCACCGAGGACGAGGCGGGCGTATGGGAATCGGCCGCGGCGAACATGCGCATGTACCTGCTGCTGAAGGAGCGCGCCGCGGCCTTCCGCGCAGACCCCGAGGTGCAGGAGGCGCTGGCCGCCGCCAAGGTCGCAGAGTTGTCGCAGCCCACGCTGGGCGAGGGCGAGAGTTACGAAGACCTGATCGGCGACCGCAGCGCGTTCGAGGACTTCGACGCCTCCGCCTACCTCGGCGGGCACGGCTTCGGCTTCGTGCGGCTGCAGCAGCTGGCGACGGAGCATCTGATGGGCGCTCGCTGACGTGAGCCTCGTCATGGGCGTCGACTCGTCGACGCAGTCGTGCAAGGTCGTCATCGTCGATACGTCGACGGGTCACCTGGTGCGCTCAGGGCGCGCGTCGCACCCCGACGGCACCGAGGTCGACCCCTCCACGTGGTGGGAGGCGCTGCAGGCCGCAATCGCGGATGCGGGTGGCATGGACGACGTCGAGGCGTGGTCGATCGCCGGTCAGCAGCACGGCATGGTCGCCCTCGATGCGCAGGGCCGGATCATCCGTCCTGCGCTGCTGTGGAACGACACGAGATCGGCCGATGCCGCCGCCGATCTCATCGACGAGGTCGGCGCGATGCGGTTCGCCGAGCGCACCGGGGTCGTACCCGTGGCCTCGTTCACCGCCGCCAAGCTGCGCTGGCTCGCCGATCACGAACCGGGCGACGCGGGACGTGTCGCCGCCGTGGCGCTGCCGCACGACTGGCTGACGTGGCGGCTGCGCGGATTCGGGCCGGAGAACCCCGCCCTGGAGGAACTCATCACGGATCGCTCCGATGCCAGCGGCACGGCCTACTGGGGCGAGGGCGGCTACGATCTCGACATCCTCTCGCAGGCCCTGCGTCGTGAAGCCGCGGCGGTGGCACTGCCCCGCGTGCTCAGCCCGGACGAGTACGTGACGGATGCCGATGGGCGACGAGTCGCACCCGGTGCCGGTGACAACGCCGGCGCCGCCCTCGGTGTCGGGGCGCACAGCGGCGACGCGGTGGTGTCGATAGGCACCAGCGGCACCGTGTTCGCTGTGACCGATCGTCCGGTGCGCGACGCGACGGGGACGGTGGCGGGATTCGCGGATGCCGCAGGGGGCTGGCTTCCGCTCATCGCGACCCTCAACGCCGCTCGCGTCCTGGACGCGGCGGCCGATCTGCTCGGTGTGGGGCACGACGAGCTGAGCGCCCTGGCGCTCACCGCCTCGCCCGGCGCAGGCGGGCTGGTGATGCAGCCGTGGTTCGAGGGCGAGCGCACCCCGAACCGCCCTGATGCCACGGCGACACTGTTCGGCATGACGCTGGCGAGCACCACGCGCGCGAACCTCGCCCGCGCGGCGATCGAAGGCGTGCTGTGCGGACTCGCCGAGGGCCTCGCCGCGATCCGAGCCCAGGGCGTCGAGACCCACCGCATCCTTCTCATCGGCGGCGGCTCCCAGAGCGCGGCGGTGCGCACGATCGCGGCGCAGGTGTTCGACCTGCCCGTCGTCGTTCCCGAACCCCGCGAGTACGTGGCACAGGGTGCGGCCGTTCAGGCCGCCTGGGTGCTCTCCGGTTCACGACCGGGCTGGGAGACGGGCTCGACTGCGCCCACGGGCGGGGAGAGCAATCCGGTCATCCTCGAACAGTACCGCCGGCGGCTGCCGTAGTCAGGACCGCCCTCGTAACGTCACCGCGAGACCTCATCCCCTCTTCAGCAGTGCGGCCAGCGCCTGGCCCCCGCCGATGCACATCGTCACGATGGCGTACTCCTCACCGGTCCGCTGTAGCGTGAGCGCGGCGCGCACCGTGAGGATCGCACCGGTCGCCCCGACCGGATGCCCGAGAGCGATCGCCCCGCCGTAGGGGTTCGTCCTCTCGGGATCGAGCTCGGCATCGCGGATCACCGCGAGCGCCTGAGAGGCGAACGCCTCGTTCAACTCGACCGTCGACACGTCGGCGGGCGTCAGCCCTGTCTGAGCGAACAGCTTCCTCAGCGCGAGAGTCGGCGCGTAGCCCATGATCTCGGGCTCCAGCGCCGCGGTGGTCACGGCCTCGATCGTGGCGAGCACAGGAGCACCTTCGGCCCGCGCGTCGGCCTCGCGCATGAGCACGGTCGCCGCTCCGCCGTCATTGATCCCGGAGGCGTTGCCGGCGGTGACGGTGCCGTCCTCGACGAAGGCGAACTTCAGTTCCGCGAGAGCCGCCAGTGTGGTGTCCGGTCGCGGATGCTCGTCCTTCGAAACCCGAACGGGTCGGCGACCCGAGGTGGTGACGTCCACGATCTCCTCGGCGAACGCCGTCTGCGCGGCATCCGTCGACGCCCTCCGCTGGGATTCGAGCGCGAAGGCGTCCTGCTCCTCGCGCGTGATGCCGAAGCGGTCCGCGACGTTCTCGGCGGTGACGCCCATGTGCCGGTTCGAGAACGGATCGGTGAGCATCGCGATCGTGCCGTCGAGCAGCTGACGGTGTCCCAGCCTGTCGTTGAACCGCGCGTCGAAGTCGTAGAACGGCATCCGGGTCATGTTCTCGGCGCCGCCGGCGACCACGACGTCCGTGCTGCCCCACAGCAGCTCCTGCGCTCCCGACCAGATCGCCTGCAGGCCGGAGCCGCACAGCCGGTTCACCGTGAAGGCGGGGGTGTTGACGTCCAGTCCTGCCTCGAGTGCGATCCTGCGCGCGATGTAGGCGTCGCCTGCGACCTGCCCGATCGTGCCGATGACGACCTCGCCGACGCGGGCCTGGTCCACCCCCGAACGGCGCAGCGCCTCGACGACTGCGACCGCACCGAGTTCATGCGCTGGTGTGTCCCTGAACGCCCCGCCGAACCGCCCGACCGGCGTGCGTGCACCGGAGACGATCGCGACCTTCTGCCGGGCGGTCATCAGCTCGCCGCCTCCTCGGGCCGCTCCAGCACCTCGATGGCTGCGGTGTCGGGCTCGTATTCCTCGATGTGACGCTCGTCGGGGCCGTTGTACGCCGAGAGCGGCCGGATGAGCGCGTTCGACGACTGCTGCTCGGCGATGTGCGCCGTCCAGCCGGTGATACGCGCCGCGATGAACAGCGGGGTGAAGGTCAGCGTGTCATAGCCGATGAGGTTGTATGCCGGGCCCGACGGGTAGTCGAGGTTCGGGTAGATGCCCTTGCGCGAGACGAACTCGCTCTCGAGCGTCTCGTACAGCTCGGCGACATCGGGGCGGTCATAGTGCTCGACGAGACTGTCGAGCGCGGCCTTCATCGTCGGCACCCTCGAGTCGCCACGCTTGTAGACACGGTGACCGAAGCCCATGATCTTGCGCTTCTCGGCGAGCGCCCTGTCGAGCCAGGGCACCACCTGGTCGGCCGAGCCGATCTCATCGAAGATGTGCATCACGGCCTCGTTCGCCCCGCCGTGCAGCGGGCCCTTCAGCGCGCCGATCGCGCCGACCACGGCTGAGTAGAGGTCACTGAGGGTCGACGTGATGACCCGCGCGGTGAACGTGGACGCGTTGAACGAATGCTCCGCGTACAGGATCATCGATCGGTTGAAGGCGTCGACGACGACCGGCTCCGGGTCCTCGCCGAAGGTGAGCCAGAGGAAGTTCGCGGCGTAGTCGAGATCGTCGCGCGGCTCGATCGGTTCCAGGCCGCGTCGGCGGCGCTGACCGTACGAGACGATCGCGGGCAGCGCGGCGAACAGCTTCAGACTGCGGTCGAGGTTCTGTTCGGGAGTGCCGACGGCGTCGAGCACGTTGCCGGAACCGGCCGTCTCGATCGCGCCGATGACGCTGACGGCCGTACGCACCTCGTCCATCGGATGCGAGTCCAGAGGCAGCCGGTCGATGGCCTCCTTCACCTCCGGGGCGAGCGCGCGATTCGCACGCTCGGTCGCGCGGAGATCGGCGAGCTGCTCCGGCGTCGGCAGTTCACCGTGCCAGAGCAGGTGCGCGACGGCCTCGAACGGCTGCGTCGCGGCCAGTTCCTGCACGGGATAGCCGCGGTAGAGCAGGCTGTTCGTCTCGGGGTTGACCTTGCTGATCGCGGTCTCGTCTGCGACGACCCCGGCGAGGCCCTTCTTGATGTCGCTGTCAGCCATTCCGTGCTCCTTCGTCAGGTACGTTCCGTCTTGCTTCACCCGCTCAACGAGCGGAGGATCGTTCGATCGTGAAGTTGAAGACCCCCGAGTCGAACCGGTTGTAGGACTCGTAGTCGATCAGGTCGTAGAGGTCGGCGCGGTGCTGCATCTCGCCCAGCCTCGAGGTCAGATGCCCCTCGTCGTTCAGCGTATCCAGCGCACGCCCCGCTGCGCCCATGGCGATGCGCAGAAGCGAGACCGGCCAGATGACGATGTTCACACCGACGTCCCGTAGCTGGGCTGCCGAGAACAGGTCGCTCTTTCCGAACTCGGTCATGTTCGCCAGGATCGGCACGTCGACCGCATCCCGGATGGCCGCGAACTCGTCGAGCGACCGCATGGCCTCGGGGAAGATCGCGTCGGCTCCGGCATCCACCAGCGCCTTGGCACGGTCCTTCGCCGCCTCGAGACCCTCGACGGCGGCGATGTCGGTGCGCGCCATGATGAGGAAGTTCTCGTCGCGACGCGCGTCGACGGCGGCCCGGATGCGCTTGAGCGCTGTCTGCTCGTCGACGACAGCCTTGCCGTCGAGGTGCCCGCACCGCTTCGGATTGATCTGGTCCTCGATGTGCGCGCCGGCGAGCCCGGCATCCTCGAGTGTCTGGATGGTGCGGGCGACGTTCATCGGTTCACCGAAGCCGGTGTCGGCGTCGATGATGGCCGGCAGCTCGGTCATGCGGGCGATCTGCTGCCCGCGTCCGGCGACCTCGGTGAGCGTGGTCAGCCCGATGTCGGGCAGGCCGAGGTCGGCCGAGAGCACCGCCCCTGAGATGTAGACGCCTTCGAACCCCTTCTGCTCGATGAGCCGCGCGCTCAGGGGATTGAACGCACCAGGGAATCGCAGCAGCTCGCCCGAGGCGAGACGCTCACGCAACAGCCGCCGCTTCTCGTGCGCAGGGGTGGACGAGTACAGCATCAGAACAGCCCCTTCGGCGCCTCGGGCGCCGACGCCAGCACGCCGGGTCTGGCGACGATCGACAGCTCGGCCACCTCAGCCGCCGTCAGCTCGGGAAGACGCTGCACGAGCGCCAGGAAGCGCTCGATCTCGGCGGCGTCCAGCACGGGGTCGGCCAGGATGCGGAACTTGCGGATGTACTCCTCGCGACCGAACGGACGCGCCCCCAGCGGATGGGCGTCAGCGACGGCGATCTCGTCGACGATGGTCTCGCCGTTCGCGAGCGTGATCACCACTCGTCCGCCGAACGCCTTCTCGTCAGGGTCGACCGAGTGGTAGCGACGGGTCCACTGGGCGTCCTCTGCCGTGGTGATCTTCCGCCACAGCTCGACGGTGTCGGCGCGTCCGGCGCGTTCGGGGGCGTAGGAGTCGACGTGGTGCCAGGTGCGGTCCTGCAGGGCGACGGCGAAGATGTACGGGATCGAGTGGTCGAGGGTCTCGCGCGATGCCTTCGGGTCGTACTTCTGCGGATCATTCGCGCCCGAGCCGATCACGTTGTGCGTGTGATGGCTGGTGTGGATCACGATGCTCTCGACGTTCGCCGGATCGCTCAGCTCGGGGTGCTCGGTACCGAGGCGACGCGCCAGGTCGATCAGCGCCTGCGCCTGGTACTCCGCCGAGTGCTCCTTCGTGTAGGTGTCGAGGATCGCTCGCTTGGCCTCGCCCTTCGCGGGCAGTGGCACGTCGTAGGACGCGTCTTTGCCGTCGAGCATCCACGCGATCACGCCGTCCTCGCCCTCGTAGATGGGCGACGGCGAGGTCTGGCCGCGCATGGCCCTGTCCACCGCTTCCACCGCCATCTTCCCGGCGAAGGCCGGTGCGTGAGCCTTCCACGTGGAGATCTCGCCCTTGCGGCTCTGCCGCGTGGCGGTGGTGGTGTGCAGCGCCTGGCCGACTGCCTGGTAGATCGTCTCGGCGTCGAGGCCGAGGAGCGTGCCGATGCCGGCGGCGGCCGACGGACCGAGGTGGGCGACGTGGTCGATCTTGTGCTTGTGCAGTGAGATGGCGCGCACCAGGTCGACCTGGACCTCGTAGCCGGTGGCGATGCCGCGCACGAGCGCGCGGCCGTCGCACCTGGCGTGCTGCGCCACGGCGAGGATCGGCGGGATGTTGTCTCCGGGGTGCGAGTACTCGGCCGCGAGGAAGGTGTCGTGATAGTCGAGCTCGCGCACGGCGACGCCGTTCGCCCACGCCGCCCACTCGGGGCTGGTGCGCTCGGCGAGCTTCGCGCCGAACACCGTTGCCCCGTCGCCGCCAGTGGACACCGGGTGCGAGAAGGCCTGCGCGCGTGCGGCCACGATCGGCGCACGCGTGAGGGATGCCGCCGCGACCGAGGCGTTGTCGATGATGCGGTTGATGATCATCTCGACCACCTCACTCTCGACCTCCACGGGGTCGACGGCGACCTCGGCGATCCTCCAAGCCAGCTGCTGCTCGCGAGGAAGCTCCTCTTCGCTGCGGTAGACGCGGACGTGATGGGTGAGGGTCATTTCGTTCCTTCCGGGAGCGAGCTCTGCTGATCCAGAGACGCGAGGATGCTGGCGAGCGCGTTGTGCAGATGCACGTGCGTGGCGTGGGCGGCGAGGTCGGAGTCGCGCGCCGCGAGGGCGCGCGCGATGAGCAGGTGCTCGGATGCGGATGCCGCCAGCCGCTCCGGCTTGTCGCGCGCCATCCTGCGCACCCTTACGAGATGGGTGCGCACCGTGCGCAGCGCGGAGGTGAGGTAGTCGTTGCCGTGCGAGACGTCGAGTTGGGCGTCGAGCCGGGCGATCAGGGCGTAGTAGGCGTCACGGCCCTCGGCACGGCTCAGGTCGACGTGCTCGAACCCGTCGGCGAGCGCGGCGAAGGCGGCCGCGTCACCGCGCAGCGCGGCCAGCCGGGCCGATGTCTCCTCGAGGGCACGGCGGATCTCGAAGAGCGCCCTGATGTCGCCGGCGTCGAGGCCCGCGACGACGGTCACGCGCGGAGACTGCTGCACGACCAGGCCGTCGGCGGCGAGCCGCCGGAGTGCTTCGCGTAGCGGTGTGCGGCTGACGCCGAGCCTGGCCGCCTGCTCCACTTCGGCCAGCACGGCGCCGGCCGGCAGGGAACCCGACTGGATCTCGTCGAGCAGAACGGCATAGGCGCGGTCGCTCGCGCGGATCGGCTCGACAGCAACGGTCATGACCTCAGCGTATACACAAAACCATCCTTGGGCGACCCTTTATGGAATTCGATGTCATCTACGTATACATAATCTTTTCTGATTCAGGGCTTGCGCTCCAGCTACTCAGTAGTACTATGTAGTGGTAGTCAACATCACTGAGTACTAGTAGCCAGCATCACTGAGTAGCGAGTGGAGATCGCGATGGGAAAGCAAATGACCGAGATGCTCAAGGGCACTCTCGAGGGCATCGTGCTCGCACTGCTCGCCGGCCGGGCCGCATACGGATACGAGATCACCACGCAGCTGCGCGAACGGGGCTTCGAGGAGATCGCCGAGGGAACCGTGTATGCGCTGCTCGTGCGGATCGAGCAGAAGGGCCTCGTCGACGTCGAGAAGGTTCCGAGCGAAAAGGGACCGCCTCGCAAGGTCTTCACGCTGAACACGCAGGGCGAGCAGGAGCTCGCGGAGTTCTGGAGGACGTGGACCTTCCTCACGGAGCGCATCGAGCAGCTCCACACCCCGAACAACACCGAGAACACCTCTGAAGGAGATAACTGACATGGCCGCAAAGTGGATCGAAGCGCTGACCGGATCGCTCGAGCAGAAGAAGCAGTACAAGAACGCCAAGGCGCGGATCGAAGCGCTGAACGAACCCCACCGCTCCGCGGCGAACGCCATGCACCGGTATCTGCTCCATTACGGGGGCGTCACCGACGGCGACACCCTGGTGCAGATGTTCGTCGACCTCGCCGACCTTTGGGAGCGCGCGGCGATCGACGGCACGCCCGTGAGCGACATCGTCGGCGACGACCCGGTCGACTTCGCCGAGACGTTCGCGCAGTCGTATGGCGGCGCGCGCTGGATCGATAAGGAGCGCACCCGTCTCATCGAGGCGATGGAGGGTGCGAAGAAGAAGGAGAACCGCTCATGACCACCCCGACGATCTCGGTGCGCGGCATCGAGAAGTCCTACAAGGATCTGAAGGTGCTGCGCGGAGTCGACTTCGACGTCGAGCGCGGCAGCATCTTCGCCCTGCTCGGCTCGAACGGTGCAGGCAAGACCACCATGGTGCGGATCCTCGCGACGCTGCTCAAGGCGGACGCGGGCACGGCATCCGTGCGCGGTTTCGACGTGGCGGCGGAACCGCTCAAGGTGCGCGAGTCGATCAGCCTGACGGGCCAGTTCGCTGCCGTCGACGAGATCCTCTCGGGGCGCGAGAACCTCGTGCTCGTCGCCAAGCTGCGCCACCTGCCCGACCCCGGTCGGGTGGCGGACGACCTGTTGAAGCGCTTCCGCCTCACCGAGGCGGGCGCCCGCAAGGCGGGCACCTACTCCGGCGGTATGCGCCGACGGCTCGACATCGCGATGAGCCTGGTGGGCGACCCCGAGGTCATCTACCTCGACGAGCCGACCACCGGCCTCGACCCCGAGGCGCGAATCGAGGTGTGGGAGGTCGTCAAGGAGCTCGCGGGCAACGGCACGACGGTGGTTCTCACGACCCAGTATCTCGACGAGGCCGAGCAGCTCGCCGACCGCATCGCGATCCTGCACCAGGGGCGCATCATCGCGAACGGTACTCTCGCCGAGCTCAAGCAGCTGCTGCCGGCCGCGAAGGTCGAGTACGTCGAGAAGCAGCCGACCCTCGAGGAGATCTTCCTGGCGCTGGTCGGCCCGTCGACCACACCGGCGGCAGAGGACGAAAGGAAGGATGCAGCATGAGCACCCACTTCATCGCCGACACGGCGACACTGACCGGCCGATCGATGCGGCACATCTTCCGCAGCGCCGACACCATCATCACCACGGCGGTCACCCCGATCGCGCTGATGCTGCTGTTCGTGTTCGTCTTCGGAGGGGCCCTGCGGCAGAGCATCGGATCGGAGAGCTATGTGAACTACCTGCTCCCCGGCATCCTGCTCATCGCGATCGCCTCCGGTATCGCGTACACCGCGTTCCGTCTGTTCACCGACATGCAGGGAGGTGTCTTCGAGCGCTTCCACTCCATGCCGATCGCGCGATCCAGCGTGCTGTGGGCGCATGTGCTCACCTCGCTCGTCGCGAACGGCATCACCATCGCGATCATCTTCGCGGTCGGGTTCCTGATGGGCTTCCGCACCGGCGCAGGACCGCTCGAGTGGCTCGGCGTGATCGGGATCCTCGGTCTTTTCACGCTGGCGCTCACCTGGCTGGCCATCATCGCGGGCCTGTCGGCGAAGACCGTCGACGGTGCGAGTGCGTTCTCGTACCCGCTGATCTTCCTGCCGTTCATCAGCTCGGCGTTCGTTCCCACCGACACGATGCCCGGGCCGGTGCGCTGGTTCGCCGAGAACCAGCCGGTCACCTCGATCGTCAACACGATCCAGGCGCTGTTCGCCGGCGAGCCCGTCGGCGGCGAGATCTGGGTGGCGCTGGCCTGGTGCGTCGGCATCCTCGCCGTCGCCTACGCCTTCGCAATGCGCGCCTACCGGCGGCGCATCGGTTGAGCGCCCGACCGCGAAGCGCGCCTCGAAGCCCCGGATGCCGACCTCGGTCGCATCCGGGGCTTCGTCGTCGCCCTGGCACCTGCCGGGCTGACCGACCGCTACTGGGCGGCCCGCGCGAACAGCCCCGGGTAATCGATGACGAGACCCTCGTCGTCGACGGTCAGGGTGCGGCGGAAGTCGGAGTCGCGTGATTCGTACAGGTACTCGTTCGCGCTGAGACGGGTGTACCGCTGCGGATCGGCCATGACGTCGAGCCCCGGCACGCGAATGTACGCGGTGGTGATGTCGGCGCTCTCGCCGACGGCGAGGCGCAGCCTTCTGATCGGAAGGGTGTTGCTCAGCGGGGACGCCGAGATGTCGACCTCATGCGCCTCGCGCAGATCGTCGCGCGACAGGCCCGCGACCTTCCATCCGTCCGCGGTCCGGCGCACATCGAGCACCCTCTCCCCCACGCGAACCGCGATGTCGGTGAAGATCCAGTCATGCGTGGCGCGCAGGGTGTACGAGCACAGGATGCCGCCGTCCCGGATGGCGCTCCGCACGTGCACGCCGCCTTCGTCGACGTGGATCTCACACGTCTCCTGAGTGCGGCTTTCGATGCCGTTCCAGACGATCGAGGTCATGCCGGCTCCTTCGTCCCGCCGCTCCGCTAACCGCCGTCGTGACGTGAGCGATCGCGGTTGTGGATGGTGATCGCGACGAGCGCGGTGACCGGCCCGGCGACGACGATGATGAGTGGCCAGAACCAGGATTCGGTGCTCAGCAGCACCGCGCCGAGCACCAGCAGCCCGGCCCCGGCTGCCCTCAACGCGATCGAACCCGGCGGCACGATGGCCGCGTTTCGGCGGAACGGGACACGGACCGCCGAGTTCGCGCGCAAGGTCATGCCGAGCGACACATGGAACAGAATCGCCCCGACCGTGGCCGCGAGCACACCGAGCGCGAACATGATCCGACGCTACCGACCGCAACGGGACACGGGAAGGATCGCGTCCGATCTCACGCCATGAGACGAGCACACCGTGACGACGCGAGTCGGAGGATGCGATGAGCACTTTGCTCTGCATGGCGATGCCTGTCGGGAAAATGCGCCTCGACTGCGCCTCGGCTCCTGTGCCGGAACGTCGGAAAGGCCGATCCGGCGAATTCGGTTCCGACAGGAGGTGCGGCCGACCCAACCGGCGTGCAGAGCGTGATCCGCGCCGCGATCGTCGTCTGCCGAAAACGGTCGTTTCCGACGGAGCAGAAATCCTGCAACGGCTACTCTTCGACTGTGAACGAAGACCGCCTACGAGCACTCGCGGACGACTTGTGTGACGTCCGCGGCGTGGAAGCGGTAGCACTGGGCGGGAGTCGAGCCCGCGGGAGGCACCGACCGGATTCGGACTTCGACGTCGGCATCTACTACGAGACTGACCTGGATCTGGTCGCGCTCGAAAGTCTTGCTGCCCGATGGGCAGGAGCGCCGGTTCCGATCGCCGCACCTGGAGCCTGGGGTCCTTGGGTCAACGGCGGCGCATGGCTCAACATCGACGGAGTCCCCGTCGATTGGATATTTCGTGATTTGCACCGTGTTCGACGACAGTGCAACAGGGCAAGCAGAGGGGAATTCAGTTTCCACAGCCAGACGGGCCACCCGCTGGGTTTCCTCGATGTCGCTTATGCAGGCGAGGTCGCCACAGGTATCCCGCTGCGAGACGACAACTCGATGCTCGCCGCACTGGCGGAACGCGTGTCGCCGTACCCCGAAGCGCTGCGAGCCGCATTGATCGGCAACTTGTGGCAAGTTGACTTCATTCTCGACGGAGCCCAGAAGGGCGCCAGCGCTGGAGACACGGCGTACGTGGCGCTGTGTCTGACCACAGCGGCAATGCTCCTAGCGCACGGATGGCATGCTCTAGCCGGTGAGTGGGTCATCAACGAGAAGGGCATCGTGCCGGGTGTAGCAAGGCTGGCGGTCGATTCTCACGGCTTCAGCGATGAGGTCGCATCAATCCTCGCCAAGACTGGTTCGACTCCAGCAGAGCTCCGCGGCTCTGTTGACAAGATGCGATCAGCACCGCGCCCCAGCTAGCTGCGCTCCCCGCTGACGACGATCAACGGCACACCTGTGGCTCAGCACGTACTCGCAACGCGTTCGCGGCGGCGCCGAGTTCGGTGTAACCCCGGTCGCGTCCCAGCGTGTTCATCAGAATGAGCGTTTACGGCGCGGAGATGGCTCCGACTCCGCGCCTGGTCGAGCACTCGTCACAGGTTTCCGACACCTTCGCGAGACGCTCCGACAGCCTCTCGTGGGACGCCGACCCTTGTCGCGAGATCGGACGACATTCGGCGCCGAATGGACCGCGCACTGGGCAGGTTCGTGGTCGTTACCAGTTCGTGATGTCGCACCTATTTTTCGCCCCCGGATCTGGGGTTTGAATGTCGGTGGCTGCTGGTGTACTGGTCGTATGACGGCGCTGATGGATGTCTCTGCGGAGCAGGTGACCACGCTCGATGAGCTGGTCGACCTGGTGCAGAGCATCGAGCGCACGATCGGCAGTCTCCAGGCGGCACGGGATGGGGCTTTGGCGCTCGCGGCGCGGTGGGCGCTGTCGGTGGCCGAACAGGGCGATGGTGTCGAGGCGTCGGATCTGACGGTGCGGGCGGTGGCGGCGGAGCTGGGGGCGGCGTTGCGGGTCAGTGACCGGACGGTGCAGCGGCGGATGGCGGATGCGGAAACGAAGGTGAACGGGTTCCCCGCGGTGTGGCAGGCGCAGGGTGCCGGACGGATCACTGCCGGACACGCGCGGGTCATCATCGACGCCGGTGAGCACCTCGACGACCCGGATGCGCGGGAGGCGTACACCGCGCGAGTGTTGGAGTTCGCAGGCGATGAGTCGCCGAACAGGTTGCGGCCGATCGCTGCCCGCCTCGCCGAGCAGTACACCGCGCGTTCGCTGCAGCAGCGGCACGAGGATGCCCGCGAGAAGCGTGCGGTGTGGGTGAAGGATGCGCCAGACGGGATGGCCGAACTCGGCCTCCTCGGCCCGGCCGCCCTCGTGCACGGCGTGTTCGACCGGCTCACCTCCATGGCCAAAACACTCGATGCTGATGCTGATGCTGATGCTGATGCCGATGCGGCTGCGGATGCCGATCCCGCGGCGGCTTCGCACGAGCGCGATATTCCCGCGGATCCTCGCACGCTGTCGCAGAAGCGCGCCGACCTCGCCCTCGACCTCCTGCTCACGGGCACCCCGGCCGGTCACGACACCCCCGACGCGCCGCTCGCCGCGATCGTCCCCCACGTCAGCATCACTATCCCCGTCACGACCCTGATAGGCGCCGAGGGCGTGCACAACCCGCCGGCGGAGCTGGCCGGTCGTACCCCGGTCGACATCGAAACTGCGCGGCAGCTGGCCGGAGCGGCGTCCGGATGGGATCGCCTGCTCACTCACCCGATCAGCGGGGCGGTGCTCACGGTCGATCGGTACCGGCCCTCTTCGCAGATGCGACGTCGGCTGCAGGCGCGGGATCAGCGATGCCGGTTCGTCTGCTGCGGGATGCCCGCCCGTGACAGCGACCTCGACCACACGATCGACGCAGCCCTCGGCGGGAAGACCGATGAGGCCAACCTCGCCGGCCTGTGCCGCAGGCATCACATGATGAAGCACCATTCCCCGTGGCATGTGACCCAGCTCGGCGGCGGGCTTCTCGAATGGATCAGCCCGACCGGTCGCGCCTACATCGACCGACCACCACCCCAGAACACCGTCACCTTCACCGACGCCGACCCACCTCGTCGCGCGGGTCGCCCGGATGACCCGTGGGCGACCGCACCACTCGAGCTTCCCACCCCGTTCTGACCGGCCGACACGCCCTGCACCCCAGGCGACGTCTGAACGGCGCGATCGCCATGGGTGACCTGCCTCACCTCGAGTCGGGCGCGCCCGCACGCACGACGGCGACCGCGCTCGCGACGGAAACCCCCGACGGCGACGGCAATGGCAACCCCGACGGCGACGGTGACTGGCCTCTCCGGCGGTCGGGCGCGCTCGGACGCGTAACGACAACCCGGACGGCGACGATAACGGTGACGACAACCCCGACGGCGACGACAACCCCGACCGCGGACCGCGGACCGCGGTCAACCATCAGCGTTCGCCCGCGGCCACCGACCGCGGCGAGTCGCTCAGACGGTCACGGGCAGCGGATTCGGCTCCGCTACCGGTTCCCCCAGCTTCACCAGCACCACACCCGCGAGCACCAGCACGCCGCCGACGGCCTGCAGCAGACCGGGCAGCTGGCCCAACAGCAGCCAGCCGAACAGCATCGCCGCGATGACCTCGGCGAGCGCCACGAACGACGCGAGCCGAGAGCCCAGCATGCGCGTCGACGCGATGCCGAGGCTGTACGCCAGGGCGGTCGCCAGCACACCCATGGCCAGCACCGGCACGAACCACGGCAGCGTGCCGAAGCGGAACACCACGTCGTCGGTGTTCCACGCGACGGGCAGGATGCCGACCAGCCCGGCGACCGTGAGCCCCACCGCTCCGAGCATCAGCCCGAGCCCGGCGAGCGCGATCGGCGGCAGCCCTGTGTCTGCGCGAGCCGACAGCACGAAGTACGTCGCCGCGCCGACCATCGCCGCGAGCGCCCACACGATTCCGGCCGCATCCACCCGCGCCCCCGTCAGGATGTCGAGCATGAGCACAAGCCCGATGAAGGCGATCGCCGCCCCCAGGATGCTGCGCCCCGTCGGTCTCTCACCCCGCCGAGCCCACAGCCACAGCACCACCGCGACCGGCGCGGTGTACTCGATGAGAAGGGCGATGCCCACATCCATCACGGCGACCGCCTGGAAGTAGAACAGCTGCGTCGCGGTGACGGCGAGCAGCCCGTATGCGATCACCATGCCCGCATTGCGGCGCACGGCGCCCCAACGACCGCGAAGCGCGATCACCGTGGGCACCAGCAGCACCAGCGCGGCCACCCAGATCCGGGCGGTCACCGCCGCCCCCGGCGTCCAGCCGGCATCGATCAGTCCACGGGCCCAGCCGCCCGACATCCCGAACGAGAAGGCCGCCCCCAGAGCGACGAGCAGACCAACGCCCGCGCCCGCCTTCACCGCGGTGTCATTCGCCAAGGACCTCATGGGAAATGACGCTATTGCGCGTCGCGGTAAGATGTCAAGATGATCTTCACCAGTGACACCGAGGATGCGCTCCGCTCCGCGGTCGCGCTGGTGAACTCGGCCGAGAAGCCCGACACCCTCACCACGCGAGACGACCTCGTCGCCTTCCTCGCCGCCAACCCGTACTCGGGTCGCATCGATCGCGACGACGCCGAGCTTCGCGAGCTCCGCACCCTGCGCCCTTCACTGCGGGCAATGCTCCTCGCACCCCGCGACAAGATGGCGGAGCACGTGAATCGCGCACTGAACGACGTGCACCTCTCTCCGCGCCTCACCAGGCACGACGGCCTCGACTGGCATCTGCACGCCGTGAGCGACGACCACCCGCTCGCCGAGCGCATCCTCGTCGAGACCGCGATGGCGCTCATCGACGTGATCCGCATGGACGAGGGCAGCCGCATCGGGGTCTGCGCCGACGCGGACTGTGAAGCCGTCGCCCTCGATCTGTCGCGCAATCGCTCCAAGCGCTACTGCTCGACCACCTGCGCGAACCGCAACGCCGTCGCCGCCTACCGCGCGCGCCGCGCGAAGAACTGACGCCGCCGCCCGGCCTGCGAAGCCGCGCACCGGAGCAGGCGGTACACGGGCTCGACCGCGCGTACCTCCGGATGATCGGTCGGCCGGCGACCCCGCGACGCAGGGCCCGAACCACACGGAAGGAAACCGTTTCCATTCTTCACAAACGATTATCGATTAGTGTAATGTTCCTCGTGTCCCTCCAACGCATCAGGAAAGGATCAACGATGATCAAGGGCCGTGCAATCACCGCACTCGGCGTCGCCGCGACCGCCGCTCTCGCTCTCGCAGGCTGCAGCTCCCCTTCGGCCAGCGGCTCGGGCGACGCGGACGGCGAGAGGATCTCGCTCCGCATGCTCGTCAACGTCACCCCCAACCTCACCGAGGAGTTCTGGAACGAGCTCGTCGCGCCTTTCGAAGAGGCCAACGACGGCATCGATGTGGTCATTCAGAACCCGGGCGCGGAGGGGGTCCACGCCGCGATCCCCCGCCTGCTCGCCGCCGGCGACGCACCGGACATCGTCCAGTCCTTCGCTCCGACTCCCGAGATCGCGCCGGAACTCGTGGACCTTTCCGAGTACGAATGGGCGACTTCCGGCCCGCTCGCCGACCAGTACACCATCGATGGCAAGTACTACATGGCAGGCATCGGCGTGCAGCTGCAGAGCCTGTTCTTCTACAACAAGACCGCATTCGCCGAGGCCGGGATCGCTGAGACGCCGACGACCGTCGACGAGCTCACCGAAGCCCTCGGCAAGCTCAAGGACGCCGGATGGACGCCGGTGCAGACCGGGGGCGACTGGATGACCAGTCACACGCTGCAGACGCTCGGCCTGCCCTCGATCATCGCCGAGCACCCCGACTGGTTCCAGGAGCTGAACGCGGGGGAGCTCACGTTCAGCGACACCTACGGCGACGCGGTCGAGACCTACGCCGAGTGGGTCGAGGAGGGGTACATCCCCAAGGAGGCCCTCGGCATCAAGTACCCGGATGCCGAGCAGGCGTTCCTCTCGGGCAAGGCTGCGGTCTACTCGATGGGCAGCTGGTTCGCCGGCACGCAGGCGAAGGCCGCCGACTCGGCCGACATCGGCGTGTTCCGCGCCCCGGCCTTCGACGCCGACACGCAGCCGTCGATGGGCGCCAACATCGCCAGCCCCTACTCGATCATGAAGTCGAGCGAGCATCAGGATGCCGCCGCGCAGCTGATCGAATATCTCGTCACCGATCAGGATGCCGTCAGCACCCAGCTCGCCGTCGACGGGAACTTCCGCGATGGCTACGAGTACGAGATGACGCCGCTCGGCAAGGAGCTGCTCGCGATTGTCGCCGACACTCCCGCGGAGTCGTACACGCCGACCGGCCACGGCTACGGCGAGCGCCGCCTCCCGTCCGAGTACTCGGGCGAGATCAACACGCAGACGCAGGCGCTGATCGGCGGCACCCCCGCGCAGGAAGTGCTCGACGCCATGGACGCGTGGTTCCTCGCGAACGCGAACTGATCACGAACTCCGGGCGCGGGACTCACCCGCGCCCGGAGCCCCTCAGGACAGAGGATCTCGAAGATGAGTCAGACGATGACCGCCCCGCCGATCGCCGCGCCGCCACCCGCCGCGACACCGCCGCCTCGCCGCGAGAGGTCGGCGGCATCGCGCATCCGCATCGGCTTGCCCGGGTTCCTGATGGCGGCGCCCGCCGTGATCGTGTTCCTGCTCATGTTCGTGATACCGATGATCCTCGCCGGGGTGCTGAGCTTCACGAACTGGACCGGCTACAGCCTCAACTTCGACTTCGTCGGCTGGGAGAACTACGCGAAGGCCTTCCGCAACCCGCGTTCGGCATCCGCTGCCGTCTTCACCGGCATCATCGCGCTGGTCGGCACCGTGCTCTGCAACGTGGTCGGCCTGGCCCTCGCCGCTCTCATCTCCGGCCCCGGACGCGCGAACACGATCCTGCGCACGATCTTCTTCTACCCGTACGTGATCAGCGCGCTCATCATCGGCTTCATCTGGTCGGCGATGCTCGCGCCGAGTGGCGCCGTGAACGGCATCCTCGCCTCAGTCGGCCTGCCCGCCATGCCCTTCCTCACCGACCCGAACTTCGCGAAGGCGAGCATCATCTTCACGATCGTGTGGTCGCACTTCGGCTTCAACATGATCCTCTTCCTCGCCGGCATCAAGTCGGTGCCATCCGAGTACTACGAGGCCGCCACCGTCGACGGCGCCTCCCGCTGGCAGCAGTTCCGCTCGATCACCGTGCCGCTGATCGCCCCGGTGTTCACCGTGAACATCGTGCTCACCCTCGTCGGCCTGCTCAAGGTGTACGACGTGGTCCTCTCCCTCACCGACGGCGGCCCCGCCGGGTCGACGCAGACGATCGTCTACCAGATCCTCAAGGATTCTTTCGCGGACTCGGCGTTGGGCTTCGGCGCGGCACAGTCGATCGTGCTGCTCATCGTCACCGCTGTGATCGGACTCGGTGTGACGCTCCTGCGTCGCCGCGCAGAGCAGAAGGCGACTGACTGATGACCCACACACCCACCCTCCCGGCACGCACGCGCACCCTGACGAAGCAGACCCGCACCCGCCCCGCCGTCCTCACGAGCACGGCGCGGTGGATCGTGCTCGCAGTCGTCGCGATCACCATGCTGATCCCGATGTACACGATGGTCATCAACGCGTTCAAACCGCAGGCCGAGATCATCGAGAACCCCCTGCTGATCACCCCGCAGAGCTTCACCCTCGAGTTCCTCTGGGCCGCGATCACCAGCAGCCGTTTCAACGTCATCGCCGCCTACGGCGTCACCCTGCTGTTCGTCGTGCTGGTGAACATCTGCTGCATAGCACTGTCCGCTCCCGTCGCCTATGTCATCGCCCGCGGGCGCTCGAAATGGCACCTGGGGCTGCTGCTGCTCTTCGTCTCGGGACTGTTCATCCCCGGTCAGGTGACGCTGATCCCCGTGGTGTTCGTCCTTCGCCTTCTCGGGCTGATCAACACCATCCCCGGCTTCATCCTGTTCGAGACTGCGGCGACGCTGCCCGTGACGATCTTCCTGTTCACCGCCTACCTCCGGTCGGTGCCGCGCGACATCGACGAGGCCGCGGCCCTCGACGGAGCCGGCCGCATCCGCGCCTTCTGGGCGTGCATCTTCCCCATCATGAAGCCGGTCGTCGCCACCGCCGTGGTGCTCAACTCGATCGGCGTGTGGAACGACTTCGTCAGCCCGCAGATCATCCTCGGCCCGAGCTCCGGCATCTACACGGTCACGACCGGCGTCTACGCCGCGGTCGGCCAGTTCTCCACCGATTACACGCAGGTGTTCCCGACACTGCTGCTGGCCGTGCTGCCGGCGATGATCTTCTTCATCGTGATGCAGCGCCACATCATCGGCGGACTCGTGGCCGGGGCGACGAAGGGATGACGATGACAGACGCGCCGCTCTGCTCGCCGCTGCGCAGCATCCCCGCCTGGGCTGTGCTGCAGCGCCGGCTGTTCGACGAGATCGAGGAGGCCCGAAGGGTGTTCCGGGACCGGTACACCCTTCAAGACGGCAGACTGCGCGGCGTCGCCGAGTTCATCGATCGCGACGGCGTCGACGACCTGTACGAGCCGTTCTTCAACTGGCCCGCGTTCTATCTGCTGGGCGGCGACGACCAGGCGCTCTCCGACGCGAAGCGGCACTGGGAGGGCGTGACCGCCCAGCTCGCCGAAGCCGGCATGCTCACAGACGAGTACGAGAACGGCTACGACTGGTTCCACCAGGGCGAGTCGCTGCTGATGTTCGCCGGTATCTGCGCCGCCGACCCGACAGATGCCGCATTCGCAGAGCGGGCCCGTCGGTTCGCGGCGCTGTACACCGACCCCGTGCACGGCAACTACGACGCCGAGCGGAACATCATCCGCTCCCCGCACAACGGAGCGCTGGGCGCCCGCGTCGGCTTGGACGACACCGTCTCCCCATACGCGGCCGACCGCGAGGAGATGCGCCCGTACGGGCTCCCGATACAGGGCCTGGACGGCATCCGCGACTGGAGCGACCTGGCCGAGCCCGGCAACGCGTTGCGCATGGCTGAGGAGATGCAGCGTCGCGCCGCGGGCGACGTCGCCGTCAATCTCGCGTCGACGTCCCTGGCCGTCAACGCGTGGCTGTACGACGGCGACGAGCACGCCGCCGCCTGGGTGCGCCGCTACGTCGACGGCTGGATGCAGCGCGCGGCGGGCGGGATCATGCCCGACAGCGTAGGACCCGACGGCATCCCCGGTTCTCTGCAGGGCGGACGCTGGTGGGGCGGGCACTACGGCTGGGCCTGGCCGCACGGGCTGCACTCGGTGGGCATGAGCGCCCTGATCGGCGCTCTCAACCACGCACTCGTGACCGACGACGACATCGCCCTCGACCTGGTACGCACCATGCTCGACGCCGTGCTCGACGAAGCCAGGCCGGGTTCGGTCGCGGATTCGACGTACAGTCTGCGCGGCGGGTGGATGGCGCGCCTCGGCGACGCGGCCGGCGAGGACGGGATGCTCGTGCCCTATCGGCACGGCACCGAGGGCTGGTTCGATTTCGGCCCACTGCAGCTCGACCTGCCGCTGTGGCTGTGGTGGTGGTCGCGCTCGCAGGCCGACCGGGCACGGCTCGAGAAGGCGATCGCCGGGCTGCCGGCATCCGCCGACCCGGTGGCACCGTTCCGCGACAAGGAGGAGGCCGGCCACGAGGCGGGCTGGTACTCGTATCTGGCGGGCCGACTGCCCGACTACCCCGAACGGGCGCTGCAGATGGCGCTGGGCCAGGTGGCCAGGCGCACCGCGATGATGCTCGGCGACCACGACGATCCGGATGCCGCTCACCTGCACTTCTGGCAGCGCGTGAACCCCGTGGTCACCGAGGTGCTGACGCAGCTGGTCGGCGGCGCGCCGCAGGTGCTCTACAACGGTGGGCTCGGTCACACGGCGCTGCGCTATGAGGACGTCGACCGCAACCGGCCCGGCCTGCCGCAGGACGTCGCCGCCCTCGTGCATCGCCTCGATGACGACGGAATCGGCGTGACGCTCGTGAACACCTCGGTCGTGCACACACGAGCCGTCCGCCTGCGGGGCGGTCGTTTCGGGCTGGACCGCATCGTCTCGGCGACCGCTCACGTGGAGGACTCCAGCGGCTACCCCGGAGCATCCGGCAGCTATGCAGCCCCCCGCGGCGCGGTATCGGCCATCGACGTCTCCTGCGACGACGACCTGGTCATCGTGCTGCCGCCGGCGCACTGCGCCGATCTCGACCTTTCCATCGCGCGCGCGACAGGCTCGCCGCGCCACGCAACCGGAGGAGCCGCATGAGCGCCGACCTGATCAGACCCGATTTCGCACTACCGGTGCGAGGGTCGTCGTACACGCGACCGGCGCGAGAGCTCGTCGACTCGCTGTCAGCCGTCTCCTCGGCCACCGCCTGCGCGAAGCTGCACCAGTTCGGCATCCGCCGCAGCTATGTCGACGGGCCCGAGCCGCTCACCACCGGTCAGCGGGTCGTCGGTCCTGCGATCACCCTGCAGTTCATGCCCATGCGCGAGGACATGGCGCTCCCGCAGCGCGAGGACGGCGCCGCGGGAGTCGAGCAGGAGTACGCCGAGCGGCACACCGCGCTGTGGCACGTGCTCGAGGCCGTCAAGCCCGGCGATGTGCTTGTGATCCAGGCGTACGGCAGCCGGTTCTCGGGCTGCGTCGGCGACATCCTGGCCCGGTACTTCGCCCGCAGGGGCGGTGCCGGCATCATCGTGGACGGCCGCATCCGCGACGCAGGCCGCATCCGCGATCTGGGCCTGCCGGTGTGGTCGACGGGCACCACACCGCACTACGCGTCACAGTCCGAGCTGGTGCCATGGGCGTACGACGTGCCGGTCGCGGTGGGCGGCGCGCTGTGCATGCCTGGCGACCTGGTCGTCGCCGACGACGACGGCCCCGTGATCGTGCCACAGGCGATGGCCTCGCAGGTGGTGGAGTCGGCGCGCGATCATGAGGAGTGGGAAGTGTTCAGTCGAATGCGACTCGACGAGGGCGCACGGCTGAGCGACTACTACCCGCTGACCCCCGACAGCCGCGAGGAGTACGAGGCATGGCTCTCCGCCCAGAGCTCCGTCCGCTGACCCCCGTCGCCGGGCTGCGCGTGGGCGTGGGCCTCGGCTGCGCGCCGATCGGCAACCTTTTCTCTCCCGTCGCCGACTCCGATGCGGTGGAGACGGTGGAGGCTGCGCTCGAGAACGGCGTGCGCTACTTCGACACCGCCCCGCTGTACGGTTCCGGCGAGAGCGAGCGCAAGCTCGGCCTCGCTCTGCGCGGCATCCCGCGCGATGAGGTCGCGATCGCCACGAAGGTGGGTCGCCGCCTGGTCGATGGCGACGGGCGTGCGGTCGCGGGAGCGGCGAGCGGAGCATCGTCGGTCGCCGACCTCAGCCGGGACGGCGTATGGCGCAGCCTCGACGGAAGTCTTGCCAGACTCGGCACCGACCGAATCGACGTGCTTCACCTGCACGACCCGCTCGATGTCGATGCCGGACTCTCCGGTGCGATGACCGCCATGGTCGAACTGCGCGATCAGGGCGTCGTCAGGGCGCTGGGCGTCGGCCTCGGCCGGCTCGCCCCTCTCGAGCGGTTCACCGCGGAGGCGCCCCTCGACGTGATCATGGAAGCCGGGCGCCTCACGCTGCTCGACCGGACGGCGGAGGAGCGGCTGATGGCCCTCGCCGCCTCACGCGGTATCGACGTGATCGCCGCAGGTGTGTTCAACTCCGGCATCCTCGCCGATCCCGACGGCGCCCCCTACTTCGAGTACGCACCGGCGGATGCCGAGCTGCTCGACCGCGCACGACGGCTCCAGGAGCTGTGCACCCGGCATGGGGTCGCGCTTGCCGACGCCGCCGTGGTGTTCCCGCTCCGCCGCGGCGCGGATGCCGTCGTGATCGGCGCGCGGACACCGGCCGAGGTCGACTTGTTCGCAGCCGGCTTGGATGCCGAGATCCCCGAGGCGCTCTGGGCGGCGCTGGAGTACGAGGGGATCTGAGCGTGCGCATCGTCGATGCCCACGTGCACCTGTGGGACGTCGAGGCGTTCTCCGTGCCCTGGTTCCGTGACGAGCTGCAGCTGCCCCGGGTCGCCAGCGCGCGAATGCTGCGCGCCGCTGCCGCAGACGCAGACGCGGTGGTCGCCGTTCAGGTCGCCGACACGGCACGGGAGGCGCGCTGGCTGCTCGACGTGGCGCGGCAGGAGCCGCTCATCGCCGCGACCGTGCTGCAGTACGAGCCCGGCGCCCCGCATCCGCTCGGCGCGACGGTCGACGGGAGCACGGAGCGCTTCGCCGCGATGCGCGCCGCCGTGCCGCAGTTCGCCCCTGACCTCTCCGACGTACCGGGGCTCGACGCCCTCGCGAGCGCGCTGAGCGATGACGGGAAGGTGCTCGAGCTGCTCGTCCGCGCGGAGCAGCTCACCGGCGTCGCCGCGTTGGCCGGCCGGCATCCGCGGCTCGCGATCGTGGTGTGTCACCTCGGGCTCGGGCATGCCCTCGCCGATGGCGACTGGAAGACCGGCGTCGAGGCGCTCGCGGCGCAGCCCAATGCTCATGCCAAGGTCTCCGGCCTGCTGGCGCCCGGCCGCGGCGACGGCGAGCTCGCCGAGATCGTCGGAACCGCCTTCGGCACCCTCGGGGCCGAACGGCTGATGTTCGGCAGCGACTGGCCGATGTCGGCTCGCACCCATGCGCACTCGTCGGTGATCGAGACCACGCGTCGTGCGCTGCCCTCGCTCACAACCGCCGAGCAGAGCGCCTTCTGGTCGGGCACCGCCATCCGGCTCTACGGGATCTGACAGGTCGTCAGTCGTCGAGGAGCGTGCCTGCGGCGTGGCTGCGGAACAGCTCGGATGCCGCCTCGGGGTCGCCGCCTTCGAGCACGTCGAGCAGGCCACGATGCCAGTCGGCCACCTCGTGCCAGTCGCCGGTGAAGGCCGGGTCTCCCAGCACGTGCATCGAGCGCAGGCTGGGCTCGAGCAGATCCCACATCTTCGGCAGATACGCGTTCCCGCTGGCCTCGATCACGGCGCGGTGGAAGGCGAAGTCGAGCTCGCGGAACCGCGCCAGGTCGCCATTCTCAGCGGCGTCGTGCATGCGATCGATCAGGTCGACGAGATCCCGCCGACGGTCGGCCTGCAACCCCCCGCATGCGAGACGGCCGGCCAGCGCCTCCAGCTCGACACGGGCCACCTTCGCCTGATCGGCCTCCTCTGCGGAGTAGCTCGCGACGAAGTTGCCCTGATGGCGCACGTGCGAGACCAGCCCTTCGTGCGCCAACCGCTTGAGCGCGTCGCGCACCGGAGCCTGACTGACCTGCAGCTGACGGGCCAGCTGGGACTCGACGAGCTGCTCCCCCGGCGCCAATGTCGAATCCTTGATCATGGCCTTGATCATGGAGTAGATCTGATCCGACAGCAGCCCGCGCTGCAGGCCGGCCGTGCCCAGTACGTCCGTCATGATTCCCATTGTACGTCGTTATCGACTATCGCTAATGAATGACCGGGCAGCCGTTCGCCAGGCGTCGGCGATCAATGCGGACGCCGCAGGGGTGGGATGCACTCCATCCGGCGCGAGCGCGCTCGCACCGACGTGCGACGCGGCACTGCTGAGCACATCGTGCAGCGGCACCAGCGCCGCATCGAACTCACCCGCGAGATCGCGCACCGCCGCTCTCTTCTCATCGAGCTCGGCGATCCAGGAGTCCTGCTCCTCGCGCACAGGGAGCAGGTAGGGCTCCATCAGCACCAGATGAGTCGAGCCCGCCGAGGCGAGCAGCTCGCGCAGCGTCGCCTGGAATCGTGCGGTGGGAGTCGGGTCGTCGCTGTCGAAGAGGCGCCAGACCTCGTTGACGCCCACGTACACGGTGAGGAGATCGGCCCGCACTGGCAGCAGATCCGTCTGCCATCGCGCGGCGAGGTCGGCCGCCCTGTCGCCGGCGATGCCGAGGTTGCACACCTCGGCACCGCCCGCGATGAGCTCAGGGGCCAGCAGCGCCACATAGCCGTCGCCGAACGATGCGGGGTCGGAGCGATCCCGCCCCGCATCCGTGATCGAATCGCCGATGAAGGCTATTCGCATCGCTCCACCTCCGGCTGTTGCTTCTTCGGCTTCGGACGCACGGAGGTCTCGAGCGTCACCGTCGCGCCCTCGAACGTCACGGTCAGGGTCTGATGCGGGCGCACCTTGCTGCTGTCGAACCCGCTCACCATATCCGCCGACACCTGCTGCTGCGTCACGGTGCCGTCACTCCAGCTCACGTCCAGCAGCATGCCGGCGAGATCGAGCTCCTCACCGCGCACATAGCCGGTCTTCGGGTCCGCGTCCTTCGACCAGCAGATGCCGACCACGGTGGCATCCGAGGGCGCGGGACGAACGGTCATCACGTTCGTCTTGGCGTAGTGGTAGAGGTTGAGGAATCCCTCGGCGCCGATGCGCAGGTTCTCCCTCGAGTCCACGACGCTCCAAACCGTCTCGTCGTCCACACGCAGCACCACCCGCGTTCCGCCGTCCTCCGCGATCGCGCCCACTTCGATCACGTGGGTGCTCCCGGGTGCGATCACGTCATTGGGGATGACGTCCAGCATGGTCTGGCCGGGCGTCCAGCTCTGGAACTCGATCACATCCTCCTTGACCACGAACAGGTAGCCGGTGTTCGAGTTCTGCCATGCGGGCAGTCCCGTCTGATCGGAGCGCACCTGGAACCCGTACCAGCCGCCCTCGAACTCGCCGAAGTCGGCCTCGAACCTCACCAGGGTGTCGCCGAATCGCTCGCTCTCATAGCCGTGCACGCCCTGGCCCGAAATGCGCACCCCGTCGCCGTCGACCGAGATGGCGTCGGAGTCGGTCCAGTTCGCCGCATCCTTCAGCTGGGCGTCGAGGCGGACGGACGGGTATTCGGCATCGGCGACGGTCACTGTAACCGATGACGTCAGGGACGGGTCGGCCGTCGACGCGGCGGTGATCGTGGTCGTGCCGGCGCCCACACCGACGATGCGCCCTTCGGTCACCGTCGCGATCGCGGGATCAGCACTCGACCACGTCACGCGTGTGTCACTCGCATCCTCCGGGGCGACCGTGGCCTGCACTGTGCGTCGCTCACCGACCTTCAGATCCACGCTCTCGGCATCGATCTCGACGCCGGTCACCGGCACTGCCGAGAGCGAGAACCCGATGTCGTCGAAGTCCAGCGACGCATAGCCCTCGACGTAGAAGCCGACGCGGCCGGCGGAGCCAGGGCCCGGGTCGGCGGCTTCCAGCGCGACCTGCCCGTTCACCGAGATCCGGATGCGGCCGTCCTGGACGGCGGCACGCACATGAGATGTCTCACCGGCGGGCAGACCGTGTTCGGCCGGCACCACCTTCTCGGCGACGATCTTCCAGGCGTCATCGAAGATCGTCCATGTCGGGCCGGCTTCCGCGTTGCGATAGCGGATGTAGCCGCCACCCTTGCCACTGCGGTTGTAGACGATGAATCCGGAGTTCACGGGCGCGGTCTGCGGCGTGGTGACATCGAAGTCGAGGACGAACGATGTGAAATCGCGCGGCAGCTGGGCGTTGGCGCCCTTCACGATCCGGTACACCCGGTCGCCGGTCGCATCGATCTGGATGCTGCGGTTGGGGTCGGTCGGCCAGCCGTTCGCGCCCGACTCGAAGTCGGTGAAGTGCAGCACACCGTCGCCCTCCTCCACGATCACCTCGACGGTCGCGGTCTTCGTGGCATCCGCCTTCGCCGTGGCGGTGACGGTGGTGGTGCCGGGGCCCGCGCCGAGCACCACGCCCTTGTCGTTCACCGTCGCGACGGCCGAGTCTGCCGTCGAGTAGGTCACGGCGGCGTCATCGGCGTTCCACGGCAGCGGCACGGCTCGCACCCTCACCTCGTCGCCGGCGTCGATCCGGACCTGCGCACGATCGAACGCGATGGCCTCGAGCGGCACATTCTCGGGCTGCTGCGTCTGCCCGATACGCCCTTCGGTGCCGATGAGGTCGAACGCGATGGCCTCGAAGCCTGGAATCTTCTGGAACACCTCGGCATCGGGCTTGAAGCGGAAGTCGCCGTTCGCGGCGTCCACGAACCCGGGATCGGCGGATGCCACCCAGTTGCTCTCGTAGTTGAGCAGGTTCTTGCCGTCCTTGGCCCCTTGGTCGTTGAGGCCCGCGATCGGCGCGCGGTTCGGGTTCCACACGACGTTCTGGGCGAAGGTGCTGTGGTTCGGGAAGTGGTGGTCGTCCTCGAAGAAGTGAGCCAGCTCGGGGTACTTCTCGAGGTACGGCGTGCCGACGAAGTCGTCGTTCTCCTCGAACACCTGCCGCCACGCCGGCATGTAGTCGCTGTCGACGACGTTGCCCTCGTGGTTCCCCATCCACTGCTCGTAGTTGTCGTATGGCACGTGGGAGTCGACGAAGACGTTGTTGCGAGCCTCGATGTAGTCGGCCGACCCGCTCTTGATGGCACTGTTGCCCATGTTCACGAACACGTTCTTCTCGATGTGTAGATCCCACGTGAAGTTGTCCGCGTAGATCCCCTCGACTCCGGCCATGCCGACGCCGATGTCGTGGAAGTAGTTCTCACGGAACACGTGACCGCGCTGCTGCGGGGTCTTGCCCGAGTTCATGTAGATCGCGCCGAGGTCGTGGAACTGCTTGCAGACGTCGTAGACCTCGTTGCGCTCGAACAGATGGTCGTTGCCGTGCACGATGATGCCCGGGTGCGGGGCGTCGTGGATCTCGTTGTCGCGGGCGACGTTGCCGACGCCGTCGAACATCACTCCGGGGTTGTAGGCCTTGTGGTAATACGCGAAATCGGCGATCTCGGAGTTCTCGACCCTGTTCCGGCCCGGCTCGAGCGTGGTCTTGTCGCCGCCCTGCAGCACCACTCCGACGCCGCCGACGTGGGTGAGCCGGCTGTCGGTGACGGCGTGGTCGCGGCCGCCGCGGTTCACCGGGATGCCGTCGTAGGTGTAGCGCCCCGGAGAGTTGATCAGCACGCCTCCGTCGGTGAAGTTGCGGATGGTGCTGTGCGAGATGTTCACCTGCGACCCGCCCAGGATCACGGCCGCGGTCGCCCTGCCGTACTCCATGACGAGGTCGTCGAAGTTCACATGCGAGGTGCCGTCGGTGCGGAGCATGGGTTCGTCGAGCGTCGTCACGGTGACGTCGCCGCGCCCGGAGGTGAAGGCGGCGTTCGGGATCAGGTAGAGCTTTCCGACACCGCGATCGATGTAGTACTCCCCCGGTGCGTCGAGCTCTTCGAGCAGGTTCTGGGCGAAGTGGAAGTCGGGGAACCAGCTCTTCATGATTCCTGACATCTCGCCGTACCGGAGCGTGATCGTCTTGGCTTCGGTGTCGATCGATTCGACCTTGTTGTAGGACCACTCCCAGCTGTAGCCGAAGATCCCGTCGAGCCAGATGTCCTCGGCCTGCGTCCAGTGCTTCGGCCGGTCGTAGCCATAGCTGAAGGTGCCACCGCGCTCCTGCAGGTCCGCGTCCTTTCGGGTCGGGCCGGGATCGAGGATGTCGCCCATCTGAACCGTGGGCTGTGCCGCATCAGCGTTGGGCCAGCGGGCCAGTGTCATGCCCTGACCGTCGATGTAGAGCTCCATCGGAGGGGTCTTGCTGACGTCGTTGGCCATCCAGTAGCCGTGCCTGCTCAGCTCGCCGTAATCGGTCAGGCCGAGCGCCGCGAGGTCGATCTCGAGCACCTCGTCGCGCGCGGGGACGTCGATGATGCGGTCGCGCACGGCGGCGTCCTGCACCTTCGAGAACTCGTCGCGGGGCAGCTCCTGCCCTCCCGTGAGCGTGGCCGTCTCACCCGGGTACGACCGGTAGGTGATGGGCGCCGCCGCGGTACCGGAGTCCTGGGTATCGAGCAGGAAGGACCCGCTTCGGGCGTAGTCCCCCTCGCGCAGGTACACGGTGTACCCGCCCTCGGGCAGGCCTGAATCGGCCTTGAGCTGACGGATGCGGTCGCGCGCCCCCTCGAGTGTGGCCAGGGGTGCATCGACGGAACCGGATGCCTCGTCATCACCCCCCGGCGCGATGTAGAGGGCGGCGCCGTCAGCGGCTTGCGCCGATGGGGCGACGGCGATCGCCGATCCGAACAGTGCCACGAGGGCGAGGGATGACAGTGCACGCTTCATCGCGTCTCCGATGGTCTGAGGGGCTGCGGCGAGCCGCGGCGGCCGTTTGGGCGACCGTTCGACAGCGTAACCAATCGATAATCGCTAATCAAGCATCGATCTTCAACTTTCTCATCGCGATCACGAATCGCTCAATTACTACCATTCGTTCTCAGTTTTTCCCGTTACTTGATCGTGACCGTCTTCGGTTGACGAAAGCGCATGCTTACGTAAACACTGGATGCGCAGCGCAGTGACGCGGTGCGCGACCGTCTCACCCGAAGGCCAAGGACGCCCTCCCATGACAGAACTTCTCAATAGTTCACACAACAGCACAGACAGACGCCCCCGGCGACTGTCAGATGGCATGTTCGCGCTGCTTCTGACCGCCCCGGGCCTCGCCCTGCTCGGCGCAGTTGTGGTCTACCCCCTGATCACGGCGCTCATCACGGCGTTCTACAAGCAGAGCCTCGTCGTTCCAGGGCGCGAGTTCGTCGGCCTCGACAACATCGTCGACGTCCTCACGGGCGATTTCTTCCGGCTGCTCGGTCAGACGCTGGTGTTCACCCTCGGCACGACGATCGCGCCGTTCATCATCGGCTTCGCCCTGGCGCTCGCCCTGAACACGCGCATCCGCGGTGCGAAGGTTCTGCGCGGACTCATGCTCATCCCCTGGCTGATCCCCGGCGTCGTCGTCTCGTTCCTGTGGATGTGGATCTTCAACGCCAACTACGGCGTCGTCAACGCGGTGCTCGAGGCCGTCGGCCTGATCGACGAACCGCAGGCATGGCTCGCGAATCCCACCAGCGCGATGGTCGCGGTGATCGTCGCGAAGACGTGGCAGTCCTTCCCCTGGATGATGGTCATGCTGCTGGCAGGGCTGCAGACCGTGCCGCCTGAGCTGCATGAGGCCGCCGAGATCGACGGGGCGGGCACCGTGCGACGGTTCTTCTCGATCACCGTCCCGCAGACGCAGGGGATCATCGGTCTCGTGCTGCTGCTCGAGTTCATCTGGAACTTCCAGCACTTCGACATCATCTACGTGCTCACCGGGGGCGGTCCCGCCGGGTCCACCCAGACCTTCGCCACCGCGGTGTACTCGACCGCGTTCGACGGCTTCGACCTCGGGCGGGCCGGCGCGCTCGGGCTGCTCTGGATGGTGTTGCTCATGGGACTCGTCGTCGTCTACGTCCGCTTTTCCGAGAAGGGAGAGAAGCGATGACCGCGCTGCTCACCGAGACGCCCGCCGGCCCCACTGCGGCACCGCCGCCCGTCGCCGCACGCCGTCGCCGATCGAGGTCGGATCGCCGCGCCGTCACCGTGAGCGCATGGATCGCGGTCGTCGTATTCGGCGGCTTCGCCCTGCTGCCGGTGTACTGGCTGCTAGCCACCTCGCTCACGTCCCGCACCGAGGTGTTCGCGTACCCGCCGAAGCTCTTCCCCACCGAGATCACCTTCGAGGCGTACACAGCCCTCGCCTCGAACCCCGCCCTGTTCGGCTACCTGCGCAACAGCATCGTGGTCTCGGTCATCACCGCCCTGCTGTCGGTGATCGTCTCGGCGTACATGGGTTACGCGTTCTCGAAGTTCCGCTACCGCGGCCGCCGCAGCCTGATGTACTTCGTGCTCGCCTCGCAGATGTTCCCGCAGGCGCTGCTGCTGATCACCCTCTACGCCGTGTTCTCGGCCTACGGGCTGCTGAACACGTACGCGGCGCTGGTGCTGTCGTTCACCACCTTCACCCTCCCGTTGTGCGTCTGGATGCTGAAGGGGTTCTTCGACACCATTCCCGACGAACTGGTCGAGGCTGCTCTCATGGACGGCGCCTCGCGGATGCGCATCATCCACTCGATCGTCATGCCACTCGCCGCCCCCGGTCTCATCGCGGCCGGACTGTTCGCGTTCGTGCGCGGCTGGAACGACTTCATCTTCGCGCTCACCCTCGCCGGACCCGACAAGCAGACGCTCCCCCCGGGTCTGGTGAACACCTTCATCGGCGAGGCCTCCACCGCGTGGCCGGAACTGATGGCCGCCTCCCTGGTCGTGTCGCTACCCGTCGCGATCGCCTTCATCGCCCTGCAGCGGTACCTCGTCGGCGGCATGACCGCCGGCGCCGTCAAGGGCTGACCCGCATCAACAACCCTCGAAGAAGAGAGAACCCATGTCACAGAACACTCCCACCGTCTCGCGCCGCCAGCTGCTGCAGTTCGCAGGCCTCGGCGCGGCAGGCCTGATGCTCGCCGGGTGCATACCCAGCGGCGGCCAGGCAGGCACCGCCCCGGCCGGCGGCTCGGGCCTGACCGCAGGCGACTTCACCGCGAAGGACTTCTCGTTCGCGAGCTGGTCGCTCACCGAGGAGGCCGCTGCGCCCGCGATCCGCGCGCTGCTCGACGGCTACACGTCCAAGAACGACGTCGCGGTCGCGGAGGTGTCCTTCCCGTACAACGAGTACTTCACGCAGCTCATGCTGCAGGTGCGCGGCGGGCAGTTCTCCGGCGCAGCGCACGTGGACGTCGCGTGGCTGGCATCGCTGGCCGCCCTCGGCAAGCTCGAGGACGTCTCCGCGCTCACCAAGGACCGCGACTACACCGCCGCCTCGCTCGAAGCAGCGCAGTACGACGGCACTCAGTACGGCTTCCCGTGGACGATCGGGGCGATCGGTCTGGTGACCAACTCCGAACTGATCGCCAAGGCCGGCATCGACGAGTTCCCCACCACCATCGACGAGTACGAGACCGCGCTGAAGCAGCTGAAGGGTCTGGGCGGCGGACTCATCCCCTACGCCGCATCGACGAAGGCCGCCCAGCTCAAGGACATCCTCATCTGGATGCAGACCTTCGGCAGCGAGCTGGTCAAGGACGGCGAGGTCACGATCGGCGACGACGCCAGCGTTCAGGCGGTCACCTGGTACAAGTCGTTGTACGACCAGGGGCTGATCGCGGCCGACGTGGACCGGTTCGACGCCCGCTCGCTGTTCGCACAGGGCCGCGCGGCGATCTATGACGACGCCCCCGTCGGCCGCAACGCGGTCATGGGCGAATCCCCCGACCCGAAGCTCGGCGAGAAGCTGGTCGCCGAGTCGCGTCCCGTGCTGAAGAAGGGCGACACGCCCAGGGCGCTCGTGTGGGGTGGCGCGATCGTCGTCGTCAACGGCGACGACGCGGATGCCACGCGCACCGCCGCCGACTTCGGGCAGTGGGCGACCAGCGACCTCGACGCCGTGCTCGCCGACTACGAGGTGCGCGGGCTTCCGCCCGTCACCTCGAAGGCTCAGGCCTCCGATGTTGTCGCCGCCGACGCCTTCGGCGCTCGCTTCGCGGAGAAGATCACGGCGACGGCGAGCTCGAACCCGTTCTGGGCCTACCCGCAGTACGCCCAGATCGAGACCGAGATCGCGGACCGCGTCCAGGCCGTGCTGGTGGGTCAGCAGAGCGCCGAAGAGGCCATGGCCCAGGCCGGCGAAGCCGCGCAGAAGCTGATCGGCTGAGGCTCCGACCATGACCCGTCGAACCCTGCTGCTCACCGTGGCGGTCGCGGCCACCGCGACGGCCATCGCCGCCTCGCCCGCCTCTGCGGGTGTGCACGCCACCACAGTCGAGACCGTGCCTGTCACGGTGGACGGCTCCAACCAATCCGGGTGGTGGAACCCGCTGGCCGTGGTCGGCGATGAGACGTACTTCGCCTACAACGTGCCCGCCGGCATCCCGAACCGCCACCAGGTGCACCTCGCCGTGCGCTCGTCCGACGGCGAATGGACCTCTGGCTGCCTGCGTGACGACCTCGGCGGATGCGTCGACTACTTCAACGACAACGGGCACAATCAGCCGTCGATCGCCGTCGACGGAGACGGCAATATCCACGCGTTCGTCTCCATGCACCACGAGGACTGGAACTACTTCCGCTCCACCGTGCCCGGCGACGTCACCTCGCTCGTCGAGGTGAGCGCCGAGATGCCCGACGGCGGGGGAACCATCTCCTACCCCATCACCTCGGTCGGCCCCGACGGCGATGTCTGGCTGATGGTGCGCACCGGGCCGGACCACCTGGCCCGCCGTGACGGCGTGCTGTACCACTACGACCTCGACGCCGGCACGTGGGCGCGGGAGACGGTCATCGCATCCGCGACCAACTTCTCCGTGTACCCCGACGACCTCATCGTCGACGACGACGGTCTCGTGCACGTGCTGTGGGAATGGCACCGCTGGGCCGCCGGACCGTATCGCCACCTCGGCTCGTACGCCGTGTGGAATCCGGCCACGCAGGCCTTCTCCGATGTCGCGGGCTCGGCCCTGCCGACGCCCGTAAGGCCGGACACCGAGGGCGCCGTCGTGTTCCAGCCGTTCACCGGCGACGAGTCGATGACCAGCACGACACCCGCGTTCCAGACCGCGAAGATGGCGGTGCAGGACGGCGAGCTCGCGGGGATCGTCTATCGCTATTCGACGGCGGGGTCGACGCAGTTCGACCTGAAGTGGGCTCGATGGACGGGCGCAGAGTGGGTCCGCGAGACACTCGCCGGGCCGACTTCACTCGGTGCGGGCGTCGACACCATCGCCGCGATGGACGCCACCGCGCACGGTTCGAAGACACGCGCCTATGGGGTGCTCACGGTGCCCGTCTGCGGCGTCGCGACCAGCCAGGTCGTGATGTTCGAGTCCGCACGGGGCCGCACCGGCTGGGCGGTCGAGGCCATCGGCGAGCCGATGACAGGGCAGCAGCGCATGCGCGCGGCGGTCGGCGGGGACGGAGACGATGTGCTCTACCTCAGCGCCCCCGCCACTGCGGGCGGAGGCACGCTGCGATATGCGGAGGTCCCGCGATCCGGTCAGAAGCGCACCGGCGGCTCGCTGGACACCATCGTCGCGTCGATGCGCTCCGGCGAGTGCGGATCGTGAGCGGAGCCACGCCCCTCACGCCTACCCGCAACTGAAATCAGCGTGGTGGGTGGCGCCGGGCCCGCGGAACCCC
>NZ_JAPSIY010000011.1 GCF_031178445.1 Microbacterium sp. | reverse complement strand
GCGACCTGCACCTCGGGGGATCCGGTGTCACCGGGGTGCGTCGCGTACTCTTCGATGATCGCCTTCTTGACGTCTGCTTCCAGTGCCATAGATTCGATCCCCTCTCTGCTTGTTGCGCGGTGCCCGACGCCGGATGCGCAGGCTCTCTTTATCCGCGGCCGATCAAACGGCAACCGAAACAGTCTACCAGGCGCCGAGCGCTCCGCTCGACCGGCTCCGCGCCGCCGATCACTCGGTAGCCTCAGTGGGTGCAGTTCTCTCGCGGCCACCTGATCGACATCTCTCCTCTGCGGTCATCGCCCGCCTTCGCGCGGATGTGGATCGGTTCCTCCCTGGCCGGGATCGGCGGCCAGCTGACGATCGTCACGGTCATGCTGCACGTGTTCGAGCTCACGGCGAGCACGTTCGCCGTGTCGATGATCGCGGTCGCCGGACTCGTGCCGATGATCCTCGCCGGACTCTACGGCGGCATGCTCGCCGACGCGTTCGATCGGCGCAGGGTCGCACTCGTCTCGGCATCCGTCGCGTTCGCCTCGACAGCACTGCTCGCCGGACTCACCTGGACGCGCACCGAGACGATCTGGTGGCTCTACGCGCTGAGCATGATCATCGCGGCCGCCAACTCTGTCGGCATGGCGACGCGAACCGCGATCGTGCCGCGGCTGATTCCACGTGACCAGCTGGCCGCCGCCTCCGCGCTCAACGGCATCTCGTTCGGCTTGACCGTCATGGTGGGCCCGGCAGTCGCCGGGATGCTGGTCGCGCTCACGGGATTCGGCTGGACATACACGATCGACGTCGTGCTGATGCTGTCGATGTTCCTCGGGCTGTTGACTCTGCCGTCGCTGCGGCCGGAGGGCGACATCGTGCGCCCCGGCCTCGCCTCACTGGTCGACGGATGGCGGTTCCTGCGACGAGCGGGAAACATCCGCATGCAGTACCTCATGGACATCACCGCGATGACATTCGGACAGCCGCTGGCGCTGTTCCCGGCGCTCGGCACCGTACTGCTCGGCGGCGGAGCGATCACGACCGGGGTGCTCACGGCAGCGGTGGCCGTCGGCACGTTCGGATCGAGCCTGTTCTCCGGTCGCGTCGTGCAGTATCGCTGGCATGGGCGGGGCATCGCCCGTGCGGTCCAGGCCTATGGCGCCGCCGTCGCCCTGTTCGGATGTGTGCTGCTGGCCGGCGTGTTCCTCCCGCCGGCCTCAGAGGGTTCACCGAATCTCGCACTGATCGGCGCCGCGTGCGTCGCGCTCGCGCTCTCAGGCGCCTGCGACAACATCAGCTCCATATACCGCAACACCATGATGCAGGCCGCGGTGCCGGATGCGATACGGGGCCGGCTGCAAGGAGTGTTCATCATCGTGGTGGCCGGGGGCCCTCGCGTCGGCGCGCTGTACGCCGGAAGCCTGGCCACGTTGACGTCACTGTGGTTCCCTCCCCTGCTCGGCGGGTTCCTGGTGATCGGCATCGCCGCGGTGCTCGCGCGGCTCACGCCGCGTTTCCGCGATTACGACGCGCTGGATCCCGAGCCCTGACGGGCCCGGGATCCGGCGCCGGATTCAGGACCGCAGCGCACCCTGCAGGTCGAGTCCGATCGTGATCTCCTTGCCGACGAGCACGCCGCCGGTCTCGAGCGCGGCGTTCCAGGTCAGCCCGAAGTCCTCGCGGTTGATGACGGTGGTCGCCGAAGCGCCCGCCTTGTAGTTGCCGTACGGGTCCTGCCCGAAGCCGCCGAAGTCGAACTCGAAGCTCACCGGCTTGGTGATGCCGCGGATCGTCAGATCTCCGTCGACGAAGAAGTCGCCGCCCTGGACGCGTGTGCCTGTGGAGACGAACGTCATGGTGGGGTGGTTCTCGACGTCGAAGAAGTCGGCGGAACGCAGATGCGCGTCGCGGTTCTTGTCGTTGGTGTCGACGGATGTCACATCGACCTTCGCCTCGACCTTGGCTTCGAGCGGGTTCTCGGGCGCGACCAGCGTCGCCTCCTTGATCCCGAAGGTGCCTCGCACCTTCGAGATCATCATGTGGCGCACGCTGAAGGTGACCTCGCTGTGCGAAGGGTCCAGTACCCAGGTGCCGGGACGGTAGCCGGGAATCTCGATCGACATGTGTTTCTCCTCAGAACTCGGTGCCGCATCCTGCTGCACACAGAGTCCCAACTTACATGCAGATGCATATATTCCCGGGTTGCGAAAAGCCCCCGTCCGCGAAGTGCGGACGGGGGCTCGGAGACGCTTTGCCGACGGCGACCGATCAGCCCACGGCGACCAGGTCGATGATGAAGATCAGCGTCTTGCCCGACAGGAAGTGGCCTGCGCCTGCGGGGCCATAAGCCAGGTGCGGCGGGATGACGAGCTCTCGCCTTCCGCCGACCTTCATTCCCGGGATGCCGTCCTGCCACCCCTGGATGAGCCCGCGCAACGGGAACTGGATGGTCTCGCCGCGACCCCACGAGGAGTCGAACTCCTCGCCCGAGTCGAATTCGACACCGGCATAGTGCACGGTGACAGTGTCGCCGGGCTTGGCCTCGTCACCGTCGCCGGTGATGATGTCGCGGATGACGAGCTCCGCGGGCGCGGGACCGGTCGGGGCGTCGAACTCGGGCTTCGTGCGTTCAGTCATGGGTACATCCAACCCGAGGTCGTAGTCCGTGGTCAACGCAGCCGCTCCGCTGAGGGCGAAATCAGCCGTCACGCTCACTGACGTCTCTGGCCAGACGCTGCGACACCCACACCGGGATGAACGATGCCAGGATCACGATCGTGGCGACGACGTTCACGACGTTCGCCTCGTTGGGCCTGGCCATCTGGTTCATGATCCACAGCGGCAGGGTGTCGACACCGGGCGGCGCGGTGAAGATCGTCACGTACACCTCGTCGAAGCTGAGCGCGAAGGCGAGGATCGCGCCGGCGACGAGCGCGCTGCGGAACTGCGGAAAGGTGACGAGCCGGAAGGTCTGCCACGGGGTGGCTCCGAGATCCTTCGACGCCTCCTCGATGCTGGGATTCAGGCGACGCAGCCTCGCCAGCACGTTGTTGAAGACCATGACGATGCAGAAGGTGCCGTGCGCGATGATCATGCCGTAGAAGCCGACCTGGATGCCGATCGGCTCCAGCATCTGGTTGTAGGTGTTGTTCAGCGCCACACCGGTGACGATTCCCGGCAGCGCGATGGGCAGCACCACGAGAAGGTTCACGGTGCGCTGACCGAAGAAGCGGTACCGCTGCAGCGCGAAGGCGACCAGGGTGCCGAGCACCACCGCGATGACGGTGGCACCGGCCGCGACGAGCACCGAGTTCAGCAGCGCATCGCGGACGGGGCGGCTGGTGAACGCCTTCCCCCACCACTCGAGCGAGAAGCCCGCCACGGGCCAGCTGGCGATGCGGGCGGCGTTGAACGAGTTGAGGATCACCAGCATCAGCGGGACGTACATGAAGGCGAGGATGACCGCGACGATCGCCCCGAGGACGAGCTTCGAGGTGCGCGAGAGTCTCAACATGGTGCGCTCACATCCTTTCCAGGGCGCCGGTGCGCTGCACGCTCACCAGATAGACGACGACGAAGGCGATCGGCACGAGTGAGAAGGCGGCGGCGAGCGGGGGGTTGAGGTTGATGTTCGAGGCGATCACGCTTCCGATCATCTGCGTGTCCCCGCCGACGAACTTGGCCACCAGATAGTCGCCGAGGCTCAGCGAGAACGTGAACACGGAGCCGGCGATGATCGCCGGCCTGATCAGGGGCAGCACGACGGTGCGGACGGTGCGCCACGATCCGGCTCCGAGATCGGCCGAGGCATCGAAGAGGTTCGGGGGCAACTGGCGGATCGCGGTGTACACCGGCACCGCCATGTACGGCAGCCACAGGTAGGTCAGAGTCAGCACCACCGTGACGAGCGCGAAGCCTGGGCCTTCGATGCCCAGCGGCGAGAGCATCCAGTTGAAGAAGCCCTCCTGGGTGAAAGTGATGCGCATGGCGAGCACCTTCACCAGGTATCCGGCCCACAGCGGGAGGGTGATGGACACGGCGAGCACGGCACGCAGCCACGGCGAGGCGACCTTCGCCATGAAGATGCCCAGCGGCACCGAGATCACGATCGCGAGGGCCGTCACTCCCAGGGCGATCCCCAGTGTGCGAAGGGACGTCGACAGGTACGCCGGATTGGCGACGAGCTGTTCGAAGTTGCGCATCGTGAAGCCGGGCTTCACCTTGGAAGTGAACGGGTCGGTCACCCAGAAGGCGGTGATCAGCAGCATCACGAGCGAGAAGATGTAGATGCCGATGAGCCAGGTCATCGGCAGGGCCAGCAGGCCCGCGATCCGTGCGCGGCGCTTCATGTCGATCCTGTCGTGGTCGAGTCGGTGTCCGGGGCGCGAGCCTGGCGGTCCGCGCCCCGGACGGTGTGGAGGTCAGCCCTTGACGGACAACCAGGCGTCGGTCCACTGCTGGAAGTTGGTGCAGGTGACGTCGGTTCGGCCGTCGATGCACTGCTCGATCGGGGTGGTCCAGAACCACACCTTCTTGAAGTACTCCTCGTTCGTGGCGTTGTAGTACTCGCAGTGAGCCTTGGCCTCGTCACTCGTCTCGCAGAACGCGGCGTTCGCCGGCGCCATGCCGAAGTTCATGGCGATCGCGCCGTTCACATCAGGAGAGGAGGCGTAGTCCATCCACGCGTACGCGCAGTTGGGGTTCTTCGACTCCACGGCCAGCATCCAGGCGTCGGACCATCCGGTCGAGCCCTCCTCAGGCAGCACGCTCTTGAACTTCTCGTCCTCCGTGAGCTTGCGCAGCACCTCCCACGACGTGCCGACGACGGTCGTGCCTCCCGCGAACGACGTGATCTGCGCGGCCGGATCGGCCCAGTACTCGGAGACGATCTCGTTCTGCTGCTTGAGCAGGTCGACAGCGGCGTCCAGCTGCTTCTGGTCGAGCGCGTACGGGTTCTTGATGCCGAGCTCCGGCTCGTGCGCCATCAGGTACACCGCAGCGTCGGCGATGTAGATGGGCGCGTCGTACGCGATGACCTTGCCCGCGTACGGGCTGTCCTTCTCCCAGGCGACATCCCAGCTGGTCGGCTCCTCGGTGACCACGTCGCTGTTGTACTGCAGGATGTTCGCCCCGCGTCCGATAGGGATGCCGTAGGACTGGCCGTTGATGGTGTCGTAGATCTGCCCCTTCATCCCTTCGACGATGTCATCGCCGAAGTTGGGGATCAGATCGAGGTTCAGAGGCTGGACGTCACCACCGGCGATCAACCGCAGGCTGGCGTCGCCGGATGCAGAGACCAGATCGTAATCGCCCGTGCGCATCAGCTGGACCATCTCGTCGCTGGTGCCGGCCACGCGGCGATTGACCGTGCATCCGGTCATCTCCGTGAACTCGTCGCTCCATGCGGGCTCCACGAAGCCCGACCAGGCGATGATGTTCACCTCGCCCTCGTTCTCTCCGAGCTCCTCCATCATCGGGATGTCGGGCACGTCGATCTCGAGCTGTCCGTCGCCGCCTCCGGCCGCGGGCGCACCCGCCCCGGAACAGCCGGACAGGGTGAGGATTGCTGCTGCGGCCACCGCCGTGGTGGCCAGGATCTTCTTTCGCATGGGATCGCTCCTTCGTGATCTGCGGATTTCGGCTGGGTTCAGGGGAGTCGCGCGGCGTGCAAGGGGGTCCACACGGCGCGCACGTGGTCTCCGCGCCGCAGGACATGCTGCTGCGCGGGCCGGTCGGAGTTGGGGCGTTCGGCGATGAGGTCCATGCCGGCGTCGGCCGCGATGAGGTAGCGGGTCGCCGGGCCGGTGTAGACGATCTCCTTGACGGCTCCGAGAAGCCCGACGTCTCCATCTGCCAGGGGATCGGACGGCGCCTGCAGCCGCACGCGCTCCGGGCGGATGCTCATGGTGCGCCGGTCGCCGGTGAGCTCGTCGGCGAGATCGCCCTCGATGAGGTTGGACAGGCCGAGGAACCGGGCGACGAACTCGGTCTGCGGATCCTCGTACACCTCGCGGGCGCTGCCGACCTGCTCGATGCGTCCGTTGTTGAACACTGCCACCCGATCGCTCAGGGTGAGCGCCTCCTCCTGATCGTGAGTGACGAAGATGAAGGTGATGCCGACTTCGCGCTGGATCTGCTTGAGCTCGATCTGCATCTGTTCGCGGAGCTGCTTGTCGAGCGCACCGAGCGGTTCGTCGAGCAGCAGCACCTGCGGGCGAAGGATCAGCGCTCTCGCCAGAGCGATACGCTGCCGCTGCCCTCCGGAGAGCTGGTGGGGCAACCTGTCCGCGACGTGGTCGAGACGGACGCGGCGCAGTGATTCAGACACCTGCTCCCCGCGAGCCGCTTTCGAGGTGCCCCGCACCCGCAGTCCGTAGCCGACGTTCTCGGCGATGCTCAGGTGCGGGAACAGCGCGTAGTCCTGGAAGACGGTGTTGACGTCACGAGAGTGCGGCGGCGTACGGGTGACATCCTTGCCCGACAGCAGCACACTGCCAGAGGTCGCGTCCTCGAAGCCCGCGATGACGCGGAGCACCGTCGTCTTACCCGAGCCCGACGGACCGAGCATCGACAGGAACTCGCCCGGCGCCACGTCCAGGTCGAGCTCACGAACGGCGGTGAACTCCCCGAAGGACTTGGTCAGCCCCCGCAACGACACGCTGCCCGCGCGGGCGGTGTGCTCGGTCGCCGACGGTGCGGTGCGTGCGGCAAGCGTCATGTTCGTGCTCCTCGATCCTCATCGAACTAGGAAGGTTTCGTAAACATATAAAACCGTAGGACATATTTCAAGTGCTCGCAATGACGTGCTCGAGATGAAAGAATCCCCACATGGACTCGCTGACGTCGTCGCCCGGGATCGAGTCCAGCGCGCCGTCCGGAGCGGCCTCCGAGCCGACACGCACTCGTCAGCCCCACCGTCTTCAGGGCGCGCTCTTCCAGCCGATCGGAGATGAGGGGCGCGCCGAACTGGTGGAGCGCCGGCTGGTGGACGCGATCAACCGCGGACATCTGCGCGCGGGAGAGCGTCTGCCTTCGGAGTCGGAGCTGGCGCGCAGCTTCGGCGTCGCGCCTGTGACGGTGCGTGAAGCACTGCTGGCCGTGCGGGGTCGCGGCTTGATCGTGACGAGGCGCGGCCGCCACGGCGGCAGCTTCGTCGCCGACGATGCCGATCCGCTGGCGTTCACCCGCGCGGAACTGCGGACGACGTCGCGGCTCGCGCTACGCGACATGGGGGCGCACTATGCGGCGATCACGGCGTCGGCCGTGCGGCTGGCCGCTCGCCGAGCGGACCCGAGCGAGGCAGGCCATGTGCGCGCCCGTCTGGAACGGCTGGAGGAGCTCGACCCGGAGCAGCAGCGTCGTCTGATCGACGACGTGCAGGTGGAGCTCGTATCCCTCAGTCAGTCCGCCCGGCTCACCAGGGAGCAGATGAAGCTGCAGGCCGAGTTCTCTCCCTACCTGCGGCTCGTAGGACCCGACACTGCGGGGCTGCGTCGGCAGGCCGACAGTCTCATCGCGGTGATCGACGCCGTCGAAGAAGGCAGGCAGGACGAGGCCGGGCGGCGCACTGAGGCCATGGTCGCCGAGGTCATCGACGCACTGATCGAGCTCCAGATCACCCTCCGGGAATCCCCATGACCGGCACCCCCATCGACGTGCACAGGAGGACGCGATGAGCACCAGGACCCCCACCACCCCGGCGGCCGCGGCGAAGATCGTCGAGGAGTACTTCGGCGATCCCATCCGGATGCTGCTCAGCTGGATCGAACCGGTGTCGCACGAACTGGCGACGGCGCTTCAGGACGGCGCCCTCACCCGCGCCAAGCTGGACTCCCTCGTCGAGCCGTATGCGCTGCGCACGCTCGACCTCGAGGACGTGCCCGTGTACGGCGCGGGATTCATCGCCGCGATCGACGTCCTCTCCGACGCGCACAGCCACCTGGCCTGGTGGCAGGGCGCGGAACGTCGCCAGTTGGTGCTCGCCTCGCAGTCGGTGAACAAAGAGCACATCGACTACAGCGAACTCGAGTGGTACCGCGTTCCCATGTCGACAGGCGAGCCGCATGTCGCCGGACCCTACGTCGACTACCTGTGCAGCGACGAGTACACCATCACCATCGCCGTGCCCGCCATCGCGGACGGGACGCATCTCGGCGTGGCGGGCCTGGACCTGCTGGTCTCGGAGGTCGAGCGCGAACTCACTCCGCGGTTCGCGGCGCTTGGCCAGCAGGTCACCCTGACCAACGGAGTGGGTCGCGTCGTGGTCTCCACCGACCCGCGATGCGCCACCGGCGATTCCGTGCGCGGCAGCAGGCTCGCCGATCTCCCGCGCATCTCCTGCGCGGGGGTCGCGCTGGATGTGATCGTCGAAGACCTCTGAGTGGCGGCGGCCACAGCGACTCTTGACATCCACTCCGGTCGCGTGCAGTCTGTCAGAAGATCAACTCAGCGCCCGGGAGACCAGCAGGCATCGCCGCAGCACCGGGCGCTGAGTCTTGCTTCGACCGGATTCAGTAGGCCAGCAGCTGCGCTCGCGTCGCCCTCGCGCGCATCAGCAGCACCTGCTCATCGGCAGCAGCGAAGGCGTCGTGACCGTGCAGGGCACGCTGGCGCACCGCGGCCAGGGCAGCCGCGTCATGGATGAACGAGCGCATCAGCGGCCGGCGATCGCCGCGTAGACCGGCGGCCCATTGCATCCCCGCTCTGCGTCCAGCCGGCGTGGCCAGCATGACCACCTCCTGAGGCGTGAACCAGCCTGCGGCGGCGTAGTCATCCAGTCGTGCCTTGGTGAGTCTGGCCTCCTCCCGGCGCAGCGCGATGATGGCGAGGATGAAGCCCGCGAACAGCGGCACCTGCGTCGTGAGGTAGAGAAGCAGGAAGTCGCCGAGCAGCGACGACCCGTTCCAGAAGGCGTGCAGCGCGATCGCGCCGAGCAGTCCAAGCGCGCCCGTGCCGATGACGCCGGCGGCGCCACTGCCCCTGCGTGCGGCGAGACCCATGGCGAATCCGGTCAGCGCGGTGAACATCGCGTGTGCGAACGGCGACACCAGCCCGCGAAGGACGAACGTCACTGTGAGCTGCAGCGCACCCCCCTCGATGAGGCTGATGCCGAAGTACTGGATGTTCTCGGTGAACGCGAACCCCGCGCCGACCAGCGCGCCGTAGACGACACCGTCGACCGGTCCGTCGAAGGCTCGGCGACCGATCACGAAGACAAGGAAGACTCCGAGCCCCTTGGTGATCTCCTCCACGATCGGGGCCTGGATGACGGCGCTGAAGAAGTCATTCCTCATGCCGACCGCGACGGTGAGCGCGAGGTCGAACAACAGCGTGAGGCCGATCGATGCGACGGCGCCCCATGTCAGTGCGAAGATCACCAGGCTCCGCGGTTCGGGCTCCCAGCGATCGATGAGCCGAACGCCGAAGAGCACGATCGCCAGCGGAACAAGCGCGAGCACCATGCCGATGACGGATGCCGCAGTGCCCAGCATGATGGCGAAGTAGGCGATCAGGGCCAGCATCGCGAAGCCGAGCACGCCGAAGACCCAGATCGACGCCGAGCGGCCCTTGCGCGCGGGCAGCGGCAGCGCCGGCATCGCCGGCGCGGGCGAGGGCGCCTGCGGCGGCGGCGGCGCCGCGAATCCCGCCGCCCTGTCGAAAGCCGAGGCGAAACCGCCGTGGGCCGGCGGCCGAGGCGGCTGACCGTACACGGGATACGGAGGCTGACCGTACACCGGCTGAGGAGGCCGACCGTACAGCGGCTGCGGCGGCTGACCGTACCGCGGCTGAGGAGGCTGACCGGCGGACTCTCCATCAGCGGAGTGCGAGGGAGGCTGCGACGACCGGGGCGGATCCCCCGCTGGCGGCGGCGAATACACGGGGGGCTCTCCTCCAAAGCTCATGCTGAAAGCCTAGAGGTCGCCTGAGGTGTCACCGCGGCAATGCCCGGTAGCGTAGAGGGATGCGGTTTGCCCATCTGCGCGCTCCCGAGTCCGACTCCGTCCATCTCGCCGTCGTCGACGGCGAGGACGCCATACTCGTCAGCGACCTCCTCTCCCCCGCCCCGCCGACCCTGCAGGCTCTCATCGAAGGCGGCGACGACCTTCTCGACCGGCTGCGTGGCGCGCTCGCTCAGAGCGACGCACCGCGGCATCCGCTCGCCGGCTTCGGCTTCGCTTCCGCGGTGATCGCGCCGCCTGCCGTTCTCGCGGTCGGACTGAACTACGCTGCCCATTCCAGCGAGCTCGGGTTGAAGACCGACACCGCCCCCACGGTGTTCACCCTGTGGCCGAACTCGCTGTCGGGCCACGGGCAGACCACCGCCTGGCCTCGCACCCTCAGCGAATCGGTCGACTACGAGGCCGAGCTGGGCGTGATCATCGGGCGCCCCGTCAAGGACGTCTCGGCCGAGGACGCACTCGACGCGGTCTGGGGTTACACCGTCGTGAACGACATCACGGCGCGCGACATCCAGTTCGCCGAGGCGCAGTGGTCACGATGCAAGTCCTTCGACGGCTTCACCCCGACCGGGCCGTTCGCGGTCACCGCCGACGAGGTGCCGGACCCGCAGGATCTGCACATCTGGACCGTGATCGACGGGCACACCGTTCAGGACGCCTCGACCGGGCAGATGGTGCGCTCCGTGGCGACGCTCATCGCTCACCTCTCGACATCGATCACCCTGCTGCCCGGTACTCTGATCTCCACTGGCAGCCCCGGCGGCGCCGGTTACTCGCGTGACCCGCAGATCTTCCTGCGCGACCGCTCCACCGTCACGGTGGGAATCGACGGCATCGGCGAACTGACGACGCACTGCCGGATCCTGGGCTGATCAGCGGAATCCCCGCCGCGGCCTCACCCCCAGCGCCGCGGTCACGAACGCAGAAGAGGCGGGTGCCATCCGGCACCCGCCTCTTCCACGTGAGCGGAGATCAGTTCTGCGCGACGTCCTCGGCCGCGATGACATCGATCGTCGAGGTGACCGTCTCGAGACCGGACAGACGCGCCGGCGAGATCTGCTTCATGACCTCTTCCCTCGTCATCAGGCCCGCCTCGACGACGAGATCGGCGATGTTGCGGTTGGTGAGCAGCGCGGTCTTCGCCAGCGCCGCGGACGCCGCGTAGCCGATGAACGGCGTGAGGGCGGTGACCACGCCGACCGAGGCTCCCACCATCGCGCCGAGTCGGTCGCGGTTGGCGGTGATGCCCTCGACGCAGTTGACCCGCAGCGTCCACATCGCCTGACGCATCCACGTGATCGACTGGAAGATCGAGTGTGCGATCACCGGCTCGAAGGCGTTCAGCTGCAGCTGTCCGCCCTCGACCGCCATCGTCACCGTGACATCGGCGCCGGCCACGGCGAACGCGACCTGGTTGACGGCCTCGGGGATGACGGGGTTGACCTTGCCGGGCATGATGCTGGAACCGGCCTGCATGGCGGGGAGGTTGATCTCCCCGAAGCCTGCCTGCGGACCGGAGGAGAGCAGACGAAGATCGTTGCAGATCTTCGAGAGCTTGATCGCGTTGCGCTTCAGCGACGACGAGAACGACATGAACGCTCCGGTGTCGCTGGTCGCCTCGACGAGGTCTGTCGCCGTGCTGAGGTCGAGCCCGCTGATCTCGCGCAGGTGGCGCAGCACGGTCGGCGCGTAATCGGGATGGGTCGTGATCCCCGTGCCGATGGCTGTGGCGCCCATGTTGATCTCGGTCAGCAGCGAGGCGTTCTCGGTCAGGCGGCTGTGGTCCTCGCCGAGCGTGGTGGCGAAGCCGTGGAACTCCTGCCCCAGCGTCATCGGCACCGCATCCTGCAGCTGGGTTCGCCCGACCTTGAGGATGTCGTGGAACTCACCCGACTTCGCCAGGAAGGCCCGTCGGAGAAGGTCGAGCTCGTCGAGCAGCGAGCGCAGGTTGAGCGACAGGCCGATCTTCACCGCGGTCGGGTACACGTCGTTGGTCGACTGACTGCGGTTGGTGTGGTCGATCGGCGAGAGGTAGGCGTAGTCGCCCTTCTCGCGGCCGGCCAGCTCGAGCGCGATGTTGGTGATCACCTCGTTCGCATTCATGTTCGTCGAGGTGCCGGCGCCGCCCTGGATGACGCCGACCGTGAACTGATCGTGGAACTCGCCGTCGATCACCCGCTGCGAAGCGCGGTCGATGAGGTCTGCGCGATCGGCGTCGAGCACGCCGATCTCCTTGTTCGCGCGTGCGCTGGCCTGCTTGACCATGGCCAGCGCGCGGATGAGATCCGGATAGACCGAGATGGGACGCTTCGTGATCGGGAAGTTCGCATCGGCACGCGCGGTGTGCACCCCCCAGTAGGCGTCGGCGGGGATCTCCATGCTTCCGAGGGAATCGGTCTCAGTTCGGGTCAGGGCAGGCGCATCGGCGGCCATGTCACTTCCTTGTGGGTGGTGGCTAACGGGATCATGGGGGATGCCGTCCAGTCTACGCCCGGGCGCGAGGCGGCTTGCGCGAGAACGCCTGAAGGCGCTCCTCGGGCGTCAGTGCAGCCATCTCGCGCAGCCACTCCTCGCTGAAGTAGTCGCCGGTGGGGGCCTCGGCGACGGGCACAACGGTGTGCGTCACGGTCTCGGGACGCACGTGCACGAGCTGGAACGACTGTGCCGCGTCCATGCCGTTGACCTCCGCAGCCGGCCGGCCGAGGTTCATCGTGTAGCAGGTCGACGAGGCCACGCTCACCGGGACCCCCGCGAACATGCCGGACGAGGAATAGTGCAGATGGCCTGCGAGGATCCCGCGCACGTCCGTACCGCGGATCACCTCGGCGAGCTCGTCCTGATGACGCAGCTCGAGGATGTCGAACAGCGGCACATGTGCGGGCAGCGGGGGGTGATGCATCGCGAGCAGGGTGCCATGCGGTGCCGGATCGCTGAGCACATCGGAGAGCCACGCGCGCTGCGCCTCGTCGATGTCGCCGTGATGCCATCCGGGCACGCTGGTGTCCAGCGCGACCAACCGCAGTCCGTCGAGATCCCACACCCCTGTGACGGGCTCCTCGGTCGGCTCGGAATCGAGCAGCTCCGCTCGCAGCGCCGGCCGCTCGTCGTGATTGCCCGCGACCCAGATCAGCGGGCAGCCCAGTTCCGCCCCCACAGGCTCCAGCGCCGCGCGCAGACGCCGGTACGCGTCGGGCTCGCCGAAGTCGGTCAGATCGCCCGTTACGACGATCGCGGACGGATGCGGGTGCACGCGCCTGACGGCCGCCAGAGTGTGCTCGAGGTTGCCCTCGGAGTCGGCTCCCCCGGCGTGACGCGCGCCGTCGGCGAGGAAGTGCGGGTCGCTGAGATGGATGATCGTGTGCGACGCCGGCTGGTGGCGTCCGAAGACGGGCTGCTCGAGCATGCGCCCAGCCTACGACCAGGCTGGGACGCGCCGTGGCTGCGCCGGCCACGGCCCCTACACGGCTCAGTGCCCGATGACGATGATCAGGATGCCGCCGATCACCGCGGCCGCGCACAGCGCGAAGCATCCGAGCGCGGCGACGAACGCGAGCGTCTTCTGCCCCTCGGTCAGCGGGTTCTTGCGCGCGGCCTTCGCCGCCTGCTTCTCCGCCTTCCTGATCTCCTTCTCGGAGAGCACGGTGATCGCATCGGTGAACTCGGCCGGTGTGACCACGGGCACGCGGCCGCTGCGGACCAGCATCCGCAGCCCCACCGCGTAGAACAGCACGATGGCCCCCGCGCCGAGCAGCGCGGCGATGAAGACGTTCAGGAACGCGAGCCAGTCGATCTCGACGCTCATCGTGCATCCTCCTGCTCATCCACCGACAGATCCCACTCCGCGAGCTTGGCGCGGGCGCGGCGGCTGGCGCTCAGGACCTCCCACTCGTGAGCGGCCTTCTCGGCTTCCGCATACTTCTTCGCGGCCTTATCGGCGGCTTTGCGCGCGGCCTTGATCTCGCTCGGTGACCCACCGGCCTTCTTGAGCTTCTTGGCCCGCCGCGCGGCCTTCTCCGCCTCATCGGCCTTCCGCTCGGCTCGCTCGAGCGCCCGTACGAGCTCCATGCGGCTGCGACGGCGTGTCGGGCCGGGCACCTCGGGGAGGTCGACCGCGAGCCCGGACTCCGCGACATCGCTCATCGCGTTGGCATGCGTGACGGCGTCGCGGCGAGAGAAGAGGAACAGCCCGATGATGACGGCCAGGGCGAGCACCGCGTCGATGGCGACGCCCCAGTTGCCCAGCCAGATCACCAGCAGGGCCGCAAGGGCGCCGACCCCGCCCGCGGCGGGAAGGGTCAGGAGCCAGCCGATGCCGATACGGCCGGCAGTGCGCCAGCGCACCGTCGACCCGCGGCGGCCGAGCCCCGATCCGATCACCGATCCCGAGGCGACCTGAGTCGTCGAGAGGGCGAAGCCCAGGGCGCTGGAGGCGAGGATCGTCGCAGCCGTCGAGCTCTCAGCCGAGAAGCCCTGCGCCGGCTTGACCTCGGTGAGGCCCTTGCCGAGCGTGCGGATGATGCGCCATCCGCCCAGGTACGTGCCCAGTGCGATTGTGAACGCGCAGGCCACGATGACCCAGAGCTCGGGCTCGTGGTGCGTTGCGGACTGCCAGCCGATCGTGATGAGCGCGAGGGTGATGACACCCATGGTCTTCTGGGCGTCGTTGGTGCCGTGCGCGAGGGCCACCAGGGACGACGTGAAGATCTGGCCCCAACGGAAACCGGAGCGGCCGTCCGGCTTGCCGTCGTACCGGCGTGTGACGGCATAGGCGACCTTCGTCGCCACGAACGCGATGATGCCTGCCGTCAGGGGCGCGATGACAGCGGGGAGGATGATCTTCGACAGGACCATGCCGAAGTCGATGCCGGTGGCGCCAACGCCGACGAGCGTCGCTCCGATCAGGCCTCCGAACAGCGCGTGCGAAGAGCTGGAGGGCAGCCCGAGCAGCCAGGTGAGCATGTTCCACGTGATCGCGCCGATGAGGCCGGCGAAGATGAGCGGCAGGAAGACCTCGGCGCCCATCTCAATGATCGCCTCTTCCCGGACGATACCGCCGGAGACGGTCTTGGCCACCTCGGTCGAGAGGAACGCGCCGATCAGATTGAGGACGGCGGCCAGGAGCACCGCGGTCTTGGGCTTGAGTGCCCCGGTCGCGATCGGGGTCGCCATGGCGTTCGCCGTGTCGTGGAACCCGTTGGTGAAGTCGAAGAACAGTGCCAGCGCGATGACCAGCACGACGATGAGGGCTGCGGTTTCCACCGTTCTCTTTCGTTGGGACTGCCAGGGAGAGGTTGCCGGGAATCGGCGTGACGAACGAAGAGTTCACCGTGGGTTCATGATCCGTTCAAGGGCCCGTAGGAATCCTCCCACCCCGCCGGTCGGCGGTCAACTCGCCGCGGACCGCTCCGATAGCGTTGAGGCGTGAGCGAATCCAGCATCCGGCCGCCCGTTGCCGCCCGTCGCCCCATCCTGCGCACCCATCACGGCGACTCCTTCCAGGATCCCTACGAGTGGCTGAGGAAGAAGGACGACACCGAGGTGATCGCTCATCTCGAGGCGGAGAACGCGTACACCGATGCGCGTACAGCCCACCTCGAGCCGCTGCGCGAGCAGCTCTTCCAGGAGGTCAAGGCGCGCGTGCTCGAGACCGACCTGTCGGTGCCGACTCGTCGCGGCGACTGGTGGTACTACGGCCGCACCGAGGAGGGCGCGCAGTACGGCATCCAGTGCCGCACGGCCGCGGACCCCGGCGACTGGACTCCCCCTCAACTCGAACCCGGTGCACCTGTGCCGGGTGAGCAGGTGCTGCTCGACGGCAACGCCGAGGCCGAGGGGCACGAGTTCTTCTCACTCGGCGCTTTCGACATCTCCGATGACGGATCGCGACTGCTGTGGTCGGTCGACGTCGACGGCTCCGAGCTGTACACCGTTCATGTGCGCGATCTCGTCTCGGGCGAACGTCTCGACGACGTCATCGAGAACACCGGACAGGCCTTCTTCACCCCGGACGGCCAGTCGGTGATCTACACCACTCGCGACGAGGCGTGGCGACCCGACACACTCTGGCTGCACCGCCTCGGCACCCCGGCGAACGCGGACGTCAAACTGTTCCACGAACCCGACGAGCGATTCTGGCTCGGCGCGGGGATCACGCGCAGCAAGAGGTTCCTGGTGATCGGGCTGGGCTCCAAGGTCACCAGCGAGGAGCTGCTGCTCGACCTCTCCGACCTCACCGCCAGCCCGCGGGTCATCTGGCCCCGCCGCGACGGCGTCGAGTACTCCGTCGACCATGCGGTCGTCGACGGAGAGGACCGGCTGCTCATCCTGCACAACGACGGCGCCCTCGACTTCGAACTGGTCTCTGTCGCGCTATCGGACCCCGAGGGCGAACGGCGTGTCCTGCTCCCCCACACGGCCGGCACGCGTCTGCTCGACGTGGACTGCTTCCGCGATTTCGCCACCGTCGAGTACCGGTCCGGCGGCATGCCCCGAGCTGCGATCCTCGACTACCGCAGCGGCGAACTGGACGTCGTCGAGTTCGACGAGCCCCTGTACGAGGCGTACTTCAGCGGCAACCCCGAGTGGCACGCTCCCTTCCTGCGAATGGGGTACACCTCATTCGTGACGCCGTCCATGGTGCTCGAGCTCGAACTCGCCACCGGCGAGAAGCACGTCCGCAAGCAGCAGCCCGTGCTCGGCGACTACGACCCCGCCGCCTACGGTCAGCGGCGAGTGTGGGCCACCGCCCCCGACGGGGCGCAGGTGCCGATCTCCCTGGTCTGGAAGCGCTCCTTCGGCGACCCCGGCACGCAGCCGCGCCCGGTGCACCTCTACGGCTACGGGTCGTACGAGCACTCCATCGACCCCGGGTTCTCGACCATGCGGCTGTCACTGCTGGACCGCGGCGTCGTCTTCGCGGTGGCCCACGTGCGCGGCGGCGGCGAGATGGGCAGGCACTGGTACGAGGACGGCAAGGAGCTCAACAAGCGCAACACCTTCACCGACTTCATCGCGTGCGCGCGGCATCTCGTCGAGACCGGTGTCACGACACCCGAGCGCATGGTCGCCGAGGGCGGCAGCGCGGGCGGCCTGCTCATGGGCGCTGTCGCCAACATGGCGCCGGAGCTGTTCGGCGGCATCCTCGCCGGCGTGCCGTTCGTCGACGCGCTGACGTCGATCCTCGACCCCTCGCTGCCGCTCACGGTCGTGGAGTGGGACGAGTGGGGCGATCCGCTTCACGACCCCGAGGTGTATGCCTACATGAAGACGTACACGCCGTACGAGAACATCCGCACCGATGCCGCTTACCCGCGCATTCTGGCCATGACCTCGCTCAACGACACCCGCGTGCTCTACGTGGAGCCCGCGAAGTGGGTGGCCGCGCTGCGCGAAGCGGGTGCGCAGGACGTGATGATGAAGTGCGAGATGTCGGCGGGACACGGCGGCGTCAGCGGGCGCTACAACGCCTGGCGCGAGCGGGCCTTCGAGATCGCCTGGATGCTCGACGTGCTCAGACTGGCGTGATCGGCAATCCCCTGGCCGCGTAGCACGAGGACAGGGGATTCACTCAACGCAGGACGGATGCCGCGGAAGCATCCTATTCTCGGCGATCCTCCTGTTTCGGATGAGTCGTGTCAGCCGAACAGGGCGGCGGCCTCGTCGTAGCGCTCGCGGGGCACCGTGTTCAGCTCCCCCAGCGCCTCGGCGAACGGCACTCGGACGATCTCGGTGCCGCGCATGGCGACCATCTGGCCCCATGACCGCTCGACCAGAGCGTCGGCGGCGTTCAGTCCCAGTCGGGTGGCGAGCACCCGGTCGAAGCCGGACGGGGATCCGCCGCGCTGGATGTGGCCGAGCACCGTGGAGCGCGTCTCGATGCCCGTGATCCGCTCGATCTCTGGAGCGAGGATCTCGCTGATCCCGCCCAGCCGCGGGCGGTTGAACGCATCCAGCCCCTTGTCGCTGTAGGCCTCGTCCATTCCCTCGAGCTTGAATCCCTCCGACACGACCACCAGCGGTGCTCGCCCCCTGTCGAAGGCGCTCGTGACGAGGGAGCTGATCTCGTCCATCGACATCGGCACCTCGGGGATGCAGATCACGTGGGCCCCAGCGGCCATGCCCGCGTGCAGCGCGATCCATCCGACGTGGCGCCCCATGACCTCCGCGACCATGCACCGCTGATGCGAATCGCCTGTGGTCCGCAGCCGGTCCATGGCATCCGTGGCGATGTTGACCGCTGTGTCGAACCCGAACGAGTAGTCGGTCGCGCGCAGGTCGTTGTCGATCGTCTTCGGCACGCCGAGGACGTTGATGCCGTCCTTCGACAGCCGATCAGCTGCCGCGAGCGTTCCCTCGCCGCCGATGGCGACGATGCCGTCGATGTTGTGCGCCGCGAGGGTCCTGGCGATGTTCTCCGCACCGCCGCGCGATCCCTCGTACGGGTTCGTGCGACTGGTGCCGAGGATCGTACCGCCCACCTTCGAGAGGCCCTTCACCTCGTGTCTGGTGAGCGGGAAGAAGTCTCCGTCGACGACACCGCGCCAGCCGTCGCGGATACCCACGAACTCGAGCTGGTAGTTCGTGGTGCCCTTGAGCACGATGCCACGGATGACTGCGTTCAAGCCGGGGCAGTCGCCGCCGCTCGTGAGGATGCCGATCTTCATGCTGGTGCCTTCGGGTGATTCGAAAAGGGGTTGCAAGGCGACGCTGCCTGTCTTCGACACTAGTGGTCGTGGCGCGCTGATGCCATTCTCAGCCGGTGAGAATCGCCGATCTTCACGCCCGATACGCGTATCGACGACGGTTCTGACAAGATCCTGCCCGAAAGACGAGAGAAGGGGCGTCAAGAACGCGAGTTCTTAACGCCCCTTCGGAGGTCACCGGGTCAGGCTGCGCCGAGCGCCTCGCGGAGCAGGTGCATGAGCGCGGCGAGCTGCACCGATTCGCCCGCGGTCTCCTCCACCGACTCGCCGTCGAGTGCACGTGCGGCGAGTCCCTGCTTCTGATCGATCAGTTCGGCGATCTTGGTGTCGATCGTGTGCGCGGCGATGATGCGCCACGCCGTGACCGGCTCGTCCTGCCCGATCCGATGCACGCGGTCGATGGCCTGGGTCTGCTCTGCGGCGGTCCAGCTGAGTTCGGCGAGCACGACGTTGGATGCCGTCTGCAGGTTCACCCCGACCCCAGCGGCGGTCAGTGAGCAGACCGCGATACCCACCTCGGGGTCGGTGTTGAACGCGTCGATCGCCTGCTGGCGCGCCGGAGTCGACTGGTCTCCCCGGATGGACACGGCCTTGATACCGGATGCCGCGAAGTGCGCCTCCGCCTGGTCCATGACGTCGATGTGCTTGGCGAAGAACACCACCTTCGCCACCGAACGCTGCAGCTGTGCCGCGTAATCGGCGGCCAGCTGCGCCTTGGCTTGACCGATCCTGCGCACCATGGTGAAGACGTTGTCTCCGCCCGTGCCTGCCGCCTTCGACTCCTCGAGCTCGTTGTGGGCGACCAGGCGGACGATGTCCTCGTCGATGTCGCCCGGTCCGCTCGCGCCGTGCGCCGCGGTGCGCGCCTCGACGATCCGGCGGTACTTCGCGGCCATGCGCTCGCCGAGCTCGCGCTCGGCCTGGCGGATACCACGGCCGAACTCGTCGTCGAGCTGCACGGGCAGATCCGCGACGAGCTTGTCGGGCAGGTCGGCGGCGACGTCCTTCTTCTTGCGACGTACGATGCCCATCGAGATGACCGCCTCGCGCGCCTCCGCGTAGAACAACTTGTCCGCCGGCGTGAGGCCGGTGGCGTCGAGCTTCTCCATCAGCTCGGGGCCCGGCTTCTCGCCGTTCGTCCAGCCGAGGAAGCGCCAGATCGCGTCGAAGTCCTCGACGTCGTTGATCAGCGGCGTTCCGGTCAGTGCGAGCATCAACGGGTCGCGTTCGCGCTCGCGGATGCGGCCGGCGAGCGCCAGTACGTTCTGCGACCGCTGGGAGGACAGGTTCTTGATGAAGTGCGCCTCGTCGACGACCATGCCCTTCAGGCCGATCGACGACAACCAGGACAGGTGACGGTCGAGGATCTCGTAGTTGACGATGAAGACGTCCGCGAACGCATCGATGTCCGCACCGTCGCCCTGGATGACGGTGGCGCGCCGCTGCGGCGTCCACCGTTCGACCTCGCGCACCCAGTTCATCTTCACGACGTTGGGCACCACCGCGAGCAGGGGGTACGCGTTCGCGATCGACGCCGCCAGCGCCGACTGCGCCGTCTTGCCCAGGCCGGGCTCGTCGGCGAGCAGGAAGCTGCGGTGCCCGCCGCGCACGGCCTCGAGGAAGCGAGCCTGATGCGCCATCACCTCGCGTCCCTTGGGAGAGACGTGATCGTATTCCGGCGTGGGCGGCAGCTGCATGGTCGCCGCGCCGCCCCCAGCACCGGTCTCGAACGACTTGTACAGCGGCCCCATCAGCTCCCAGCCGTCCAGACGCCGGCGCGGCACGGCCGCTGGGCGCGGAGTGAGATCAGGTGCCAGGAAAGGGTTCGCGAGCTGGCGCGCCTCCATAGACGGCGGCGTTACCTGCTTCTCGGCCAGAGCGGCGGGAACCACAGGAGTCTGCACCGGCGCGATGTCCGTGATGATCAGCTCCTCTGGCGGCAGCTCCGCACCCGACTCCAGCAACCAGTCACGGCGCATGCGCTTCGCGACCGGTGACGTCGCCTGGTCGGCTTCGAGCAGCTGGATCAGCGAGGTGTCGCGCGCCGCCGTCTTCGCGAGGATGGTCGCAACGCCGTCGAGCCGCTTCAGCAGCTCGGCCCGCGCGGCATCCGTCAGCTCGGCATCCGCCTTGACCCTGGCGCGCTCCTCGCGGACGAGGAAGGCGATCACCTGGAACTTGACACGATTCGTGGGCCCGAGCTTCGAGCGCTGAGCCTTCGCCTCGATCTCGCGCACCTTGCGCGCGAGGATCGGGATGAGGGGGGCCTCGTCGTCGCGACGAGACGTCTTCTTCCGCCGCGATGCGGCTGTCGCCGTGGTGGTCGGCATGCTCCTCCTGAGCGTGAGTACCTGGGCATCCGGCGTGGCCGGATTCTGCGCTCCGCGAGCGGCTCCTGGAGAGGACGCCGCGAGATTGCGGAGAGTGGGGGCTGCGGACGCGGACCTGGTCAGACGCGCGGATTCAGAACCCTCGCCTGGATTCTACGCCATGCTCCCCGGCATGTCAGCCGCGGGACGCGCCGGTTCGGCAGTTCCGCGCATGCGGATGACGCGCAGCCGGTGACGTCGCATCAGCAGGATCGCGATCGTGAGCACCACGGCGAACACGCTCGAGAGGGCCACGAACGCGAACCAGTTACTGTCGAGCGCCAGCACCGTTCCGGCCGACACCACCGTGACGCCTGCGGCCGTCAGCTTGCCGCCGAACTTCAGCCCGTGCGCCGGCCCGATCCCGCCGTCGTCGCTGCTCTGGTGCGCGATCAGCAGGTCGGCGAAGGAGTCCAGCGCTGTGAGCAGGGCGGCGGCGTACGCCATCGCGCACCCCAGAGCACCCCAGAGGTTGGGCGCCTTCGCCGCGACCTCGGCGGCGAGCAGCTCCACCACGTCCACGAACGAGATCGTAGACCCGCGAGCGCACGCGGGCAATGCCCTCAGTCCTCCAGGCCCAGCCTTCCGCGTGCCTGCGCCACATCGGCGGCGATCTGCGCGATCAGCGTGTCCATGCCCTCGAACGCCACCATGCCGCGCAGGTGGTCGGTGAACTCGACTGTGACACGGTGCCCGTAGAGGTCGAGTCCAGTCTCGTCCAGCACGTGCGCCTCGACCTGGCGCCGCTCGACATCGTCGAACGTCGGGTTGGTGCCGACCGAGATGGCCGCCGGATGGCGGATGCCGGTCACGTCGTCGCGCAGCCATCCGGCGTAGACGCCGTCGGCGGGGACGAGCGCGTCGACGAGCTCCGAGAGGTTGGCCGTCGGGAACCCGAGCTCTCGCCCGCGCTTGAGGCCGTGCACGACCTCCCCGGACACGGTGACGGGGCGGCCGAGCACGCGGGCCGCGCCGGCGACGTCGCCGGCCGCCAGCAGCTCCCTGACCCACGTCGAAGACACCCGCCGCTCCGAGCCCTCGGGATACACGTCGTCGACGACCTCCACGGTGAAGTCGTGAACGGAACCGAGCTCACGCAGCAGCTCCGGAGTCCCCGCTCCACCCTTTCCGAAGCGGAAGTCGCGGCCGACCAGCACAGTCCTCACCCGCAGCGCATCGACCAGGATGCGGCGCACGAACTGCTCGGCCTCGAGGGAGGCGAGGGGTCTGTCGAAGGTCAGCAGCAACGTGGCGTCGAGGTCGAGCTCGCCGAGCAGCTCGAGCTTGCGCTCGATCGCGACGACGTTCTCGGGACAGACTTCGGGGCGCAGCACCTCGAGCGGGTTGCGGTCGAAGGTCACGGCCACTGTGCGCGCACCGACGAGCGCCGCCTCCTGCCGCATCCGCTCGATGACGGCCCTGTGCCCGATGTGGACGCCGTCGAACTTTCCGATCGCGACGACGGTGCGGCCGAAATCGGCCGGCACCTCGGATGGATCCCGGAAGATGATCATGCCCGCGCCTCCTGCGGCACCGGCACGGCCTGCGGACGATGGGTCCGCAACCACCACAGACCGAAGACCGGCAGCACCAGCGGCACAAAGAGATATCCAATGCCGAAGAAGGACCAGACGCTGTCGTGCGCGAACAGTTCCGGCACAGCGAGGCTCATCGCCCCGACCACGATCACGCCCGTGAGCTCGAAGACGATGGCGATCCAGGCTACGGCGTACCAGCCCGTCCTGCCCGCGAGGACGAGCGCGAGGGTCGCGAGGATGTACACGACGGCCGCGACCGCCGAGAGCGTATAGGCCAGCGGCGCCTCGTCGAAACGACGGATGATCTGCACGAAACTGCGCCCCGTGGCGGCCAGCGCCATCACGGCGTAGACGATGACGAGAACGCGGCCGATGCCCGACATGCGGGCGCGCGAAACGGTGTTGGACATTGCGTCCTCCATCCTAATCCGCCGTGAAGCAGGCGCGACTACGCGAGCTGCACGGTCCAAATGACCTGCATGCGCCAGAGCATGATCGCCAGCGACAGCCCGATCACACCGAGGATCACAGTGCTCCACCGGCTTCGCTCCAGCAGCGCCCATGCAACGCCGCCCAGCGGCAGAAGCACGGCCGAGATCAGGTAGACCCAGTACTCCAGCAGGTCGCCGGTGGGAGGATTGCCTGCCAGCGGAGCGACGATCGCGACGATCACCTGCGCGACCAGCAGCAGCTCCACAAGGGCCAGGCTGCCGACCGTCCAGTCACTCGGGCGTCTGCCCGCGAGACCCGCGATGAGGCAGAACAGGCCCGAGGCACAGGCGACCGAGATCTGCACGACGGTGAACCACAGGATCATGACTGCGCCTCCGGCATGTTCATCGCGCTCTTGATGTCCTTGCCCCTGGCTTCGACGACGCCGACGAGCTCGCCGTCCGGATCGATGGCCGCCACCTCCGATGACGTCAGCCTCCCCGCCTCACCGGGCAGGCGCTTGCCGTGGCGCAGGTCCCGCGCCTCTTCGGCCGAGACGTCGAGCACGGGCATCACGCGGCGTACAGCCTCGGCCGGGGTGAGCGCGACGGCGCCGGCGAGCTCGTCCACGCCGATGGCATCTTCGACGTCGAACCCGCCCACGCGGGTGCGGCGCAGCGCAGTGAGATGGCCGCCGACGCCGAGTGCGCCGCCCAGGTCGCGGGCGAGGGCGCGGATGTACGTGCCGGAGGAGCAGTCGACGACGACGTCCACGTCGAGCATGCCGTCGTCGCGGCGCTGCGCGAGGACGTCGAATCGTGACACGGTCACGGCGCGCGCGGCGAGTTCGACGCTCTCCCCCGCTCGCACCCGGTCGTATGCGCGGCGGCCGTCGACCTTGATCGCCGAGACGGCACTCGGTACCTGGGAGATCGCCCCGGTGAGATCTCGGATGCCGGCGAGCACCGCATCCGCATCGACATCGGCCAGCGCGCCCGCCTCCGCCGTGGCGACGACATCGCCCTCGGCATCGTCGGTCGTCGTTGCCTGCCCGAGACGGATGGTCGCCGTGTAGGTCTTGTCAGCGCCCACGATGTAGGTCAGCAGCCGGGTGGCTCCCTCGATCCCGATCACGAGGAGCCCCGTGGCCATCGGATCGAGAGTGCCGGCATGCCCGACCTTCCGGGTGCCGAATGCGCGGCGCGTGCGCGCGACGACATCGTGACTGGTCAGGCCACCGGGCTTGTCGACGAGAAGGATTCCGGGCGATACCACCCGATCAGCCTACGCGTTCCGCCCGCCGTCTCCTCGCGGCGCGTGCGGCCTGCGGCGCAATAGGCTGAGAGGCATGTCCGCCGGCACCCTGGAATCCGCTGCGCTCTCGGCGAGCGAGCTGACGAGCTGGTACCGGACGGCCGCCAGGGACCTTCCGTGGCGAAGGCCAGAGTTCCACGAGCGCTATGGCGCATGGGGGACGCTGGTGAGCGAGTTCATGCTGCAGCAGACGCCGGTGAACCGCGTGATCCCCCATCTCGAGGCATGGCTGCTGCGATGGCCCGATCCGCCGAGCCTCGCGGGCGCCACTCCCGCCGAGGTCGTCCACCAGTGGGCGAACCTCGGCTATCCGCGCCGCGCGCTGTGGCTGCACAGGGCTGCGATCGAGATCACGGAGAGACACGCCGCCGTTGTACCCCGAGACGTCGCCTCTCTGCTGGCGCTGTCCGGGATCGGCGAGTACACCGCCAGAGCCGTCGCCGTCTTCCACTACGGCGACCGGCACCCCGTCGTCGACACGAACACCAGGCGCGTCATCGCTCGCGCCGTGGACGGACAGTCGCAACCGGGTCCGCCTTCCAAGCGGGATCTCGAGCGCATGGAGCGGCTGCTGCCGCACGACGACGGATCGTCAGCGGTGTTCAACGCCGCGATGATGGAACTGGGCGCGACGGTGTGCACCGCCAGGAACCCGGATTGCACGGCGTGCCCGATCGCGTCTCGATGTACGTGGCTGCTGGCGGGTCGGCCCGATACCGGCGACCGGCGCCGCAGGCAGGCGCGGTACGAAGGGTCGGACCGCCAGGCCCGCGGGGCTGTGCTGCGACGGCTGCGAGAGGTCGACGGCCATTCCCTGCCTGCATCCGACGTGCTCGCCGACTGGGCCGATGCCGCCCAGCGCGACCGGGCGATCGGCTCCCTCATCGCCGACGGCCTGCTCGAGGCCGTCGATGATGTGCTGCGGCTTCCCTCGTGAGCAGACCTGCGCCGCCGAGGTCCGGAGGTCAGCTGTCCTCTTCGCCCTCGCGGCGGTACGGGTCCGTCTCACCTGCGTGCTTCGCCGAGGCGGCGATCCTGGCCACTTCCTCGTCCCGCTCGCGCGCCTGGCGCAAGAGGTCGGCGATGTGACCGGCCGACTCGGGAAGGGCATCTGGGATGAACTCCAGCGTGGGCACGAGCCGCACGTTCAGCTGACGTCCGACCTCCTTGCGGAGCATCCCCGTCGCTGACGCGAGCGCGGCCCCGCTGGCCACCCGCTCCTCATCGGTGCCGAGCACCGTGTAGAACACGGACGCGTGCTGGAGGTCGCCTGACACCCGGACGTCGGTGATGGTGACGAAGCCGAGGCGCGGGTCGCGCAGGCCCTTCTCCAGGCGCTCGGCGAGGATCACGCGGATGCGGTCCGCGAGGCGTGCCTGTCGTTCTCCAGCCATAATCTCTTCCTCTGTGACGAATGAGGGGCGCCCGCGGGCGCCCCTCACGATCGATCGGATCAGCCGCGAGGCTTCTCGATGAGCTCGGTGGTCTCGATCTCGTCGCCGATCTGGATGTCGTTGTACTTGCCGAGTCCGATACCCGCCTCGAAGTCCGTGCGGACCTCGGTGACGTCGTCCTTGAAGCGGCGCAGCGACTCGATGGCCAGGCCATCGGCGATGACCACGCCGTCGCGGATGACGCGCGCCTTGGCGTTGCGCGTGATCGTTCCCGAGCGGACGATGACACCGGCGATGTTGCCGAACTTCGAGGAGCGGAACACCTCGCGGATCTCTGCGACACCCGACTGGACCTCTTCGAACTCGGGCTTGAGCATGCCCTTCAGCGAGTTCTCGATCTCGTCGATCGCGGAGTAGATCACCGAGTAGAACCGCACGTCCACGCCCTCACGGGCCGCGGCCTCACGGGCCTTGGTGTCGGGGCGGACGTTGAAGCCCACGATGATCGCGTTGTCGATCGTCGCGAGGTTGACGTCCGATTCGGTGATCGCGCCCACACCGCGGTGGATGATCCGCAGCTGCACGGAGTCGTCGACCTCGATCTTGAGCAGCGACTCCTCCAGCGCCTCGACGGCACCGGACACGTCGCCCTTGATGATGAGGTTGAGAGTCTCGACCTTGCCCTCCTCGAGAGCACGGGTGAAGTCCTCGAGCGAGATGCGCTTGCGAGCCTTGGCCAGCTGAGCGTTGCGCTCCACGGCCTCACGCTTCTCGGCGATCTGACGCGCCATGCGGTCCTCTTCGGTGACGATGAAGACGTCACCGGCGCGGGGCACGGAGTTGAGACCCTGCACCTGCACGGGTCGCGACGGAGCGGCCTCCGAGACGGACTCGCCGTTCTCGTCGAGCATCGCACGCACACGGCCGTAGGCGGTGCCTGCGACGATCGCATCGCCGACGCGCAGCGTCCCCGACTGGATCAGCACGGTCGCCACCGAACCGCGGCCCTTGTCGAGCTTCGCCTCGATCGCGACACCGCGTGCGGCCTTGTTCGGGTTCGCCGTCAGGTCGAGTCCCGCGTCGGCCGTGAGCAGCACGGCGTCGATCAGGCCCTGGATGCCGGTGCCATTGCGCGCCGACACATCGACGAACATGACGTCGCCGCCGTACTCCTCTGCGACCAGACCGTATTCGGTGAGCTGCTGACGAACCTTCGCCGGGTTGGCCTCCGGCTTGTCGACCTTGTTGACCGCGACCACGATCGGCACACCGGCCGCCTGGGCGTGGTTCAGGGCTTCCACCGTCTGGGGCATGATGCCGTCGTCGGCGGCGACCACGAGGATCGCGATGTCGGTGACCTGCGCACCACGGGCACGCATGGCGGTGAACGCCTCGTGACCAGGGGTGTCGATGAAGGTGACCGCACGCTCGATGCCGTCGTGCTCGGTCCAGATCTGGTACGCACCGATGTGCTGGGTGATGCCGCCGGCCTCACCCTCGGTGACGTTGGTCTGGCGGATCGCGTCGAGCAGTCGGGTCTTACCGTGGTCGACGTGGCCCATGACAGTGACCACGGGGGGACGGATCTCGAGGTCGTCCTCGTCCTCCTCCTCGAGCTCCTGCTCGAGATTGAGACCGAAGCCCTCGAGGAGCTCCTTGTCCTCGTCCTCGGGCGAGACCATCTGGATCTTGTAACCCAGCTCGGCACCGAGCACCTCGAAGGTCGCCTCGTCGAGCGACTCGGTGGCCGTGGCCATCTCACCGAGGTTGAACAGGATGGTGACGAGCGTGCCGGGCTGGACGGTGTAGCCGTTCAGCGCTTCGAGCTTGTCGGCGAAGTCGGCGATCGACGCGCCGCGGCGCAGGCGGATCGTCTCACCGTTACCCTTCTGGACGTTGACGCCGCCGACGACCGGCGCCGACCGCATCTCGAATTCCTGGCGCTTGGCCCGACGCGACTTGCGCTGCTTGCTCTTGCCGCCGCCCTTGCCGAACGCACCTGCCGTGCCACCGCCGGGTCCGCGACCACGGCCACCACCGCCGCCGGGGCGACCTGCGAAGCCGCCGCCAGGACGCTGGAAGCCGCCGCCGCCCGCACCTGCACCGGGGCCGCCACCGGGACGACCCGGACCGCCGGAACGCTGCTGGAACGGTGCGCCGGGGCGACCGCCCTGGCCGCCACGCGCACCCGCACCGCCACCGGGACGACCGGGACGCGGGGCGCCGATACGCGGCGAGCCGGGACGCGGTGCCTGCGGACGCGGAATGTTGCCGGGAGTCGGGCGCTGGCCCATGCCCTGCGCGGACGCGAAGGGATTGTTGCCTGGACGCGGACCGGCGGGACGCTGGCCCATGCCCTGCGCCGAGGAGAACGGGTTGTTACCTGGACGCGGCGAGCCGGGCTTGGGAGCCGAACCGCCGGGCTTAGGGCCGGGGGACTTGGCCGGGCCGGGTGCCGGGGCGCCGGGCTTCTCGGCTGCCGGCTGGGCATCGGCCTTCGGCGCAGGCGCCTGCGGTGCCTCGGCCTCGACAGCAGGGGCTTCAGGCGCGGCGGGCTTCGCCGGACCGGGCTTGGGACCGGGCACTGGTGCACCGGACTTGGGTGCCGTGGCCTTGGCCGCGGGCTTCTCGTCGCTCTTGGCCGCGGGCTTCGCGGCGGGGTCGGCCTCGATCGCGGCGCGCAGCTTGCGCGCCACCGGAGGCTCGATGGTGGAAGAGGGACTCTTCACGAACTCGCCGAGCTCCTTGAGCTTCGCGAGCGCGAACTTGCTGTCGACGCCGAGTTCAGCGGCGATCTCGTGCACACGTGGTTTGGCAGCCACAATTCTCCTGTCTGGGTCGGTCCGCCCAGGCAGGGCAGACCACTAGTCGCGGACGGGTCTCATTTCGAGCCGTTCACTTTGATTCCATAGCCGTTCAGCCGTTTCTCGATGGTCTGCGCATCCTCCGCCTCGGGAAAACCGATCGCGGGTGAGACGCGGAGTGCTCGTGCGAAAGCCCGGCGCCGCAGTGCGGCATCCAGACATTCGGATGAGGGATGCAGCCACGCACCCCTCCCCGGCATGACCGCCCGCTCATCGAAGACGAGCTCACCATCACATTGGACCACCCTGATCAGGGCGGATCGAGAGGCACGACCGCGGCAACCGACACACGTTCGTACAGGTTCCATGTTACACCTCGCCGTGGCGGTCGAAGCTCCGCACGCGACGCGCGCGTCGCGTGGGCCGCCTCAATCCATCACACTGTCGGGCTGGATGTCGATCTTCGCGCCGGTGAGCTTCGCCGCCAGGCGGGCGTTCTGGCCCTCCTTGCCGATTGCGAGCGAGAGCTGATAGTCCGGCACCAGGGCGCGCACCGCCTTCGTGCCGGCATCCAGCACGAAGGCAGAGGTGACCTTCGCAGGCGAAAGGGCGTTGGCCACGAACGTCGCGAGGTCGGCATGGTGATCGACGATGTCGATCTTCTCCCCCGCGAGCTCTTCCGTGACCGCCCGTACGCGACGCCCCATCTCACCGATGCAGGCACCCTTGGCGTTCACGGAGGCGTCGGTCGCGCGGACCGCGATCTTGGTGCGGTGCCCGGCCTCGCGCGCCAGCGAGACGATCTCGACCAGGCCGGCGGCGATCTCGGGGACCTCGAGCGCGAAGAGCTTGCGCACCAGGCCCGGGTGGGTGCGGGAGACCGTGATCGAGGGCCCCTTGGCGCCCTTTGCGACGCTGGTGACGTACACGCGCAGTCGCGAACCGTGGGTGTACTCCTCACCCGGCACCTGCTCCTCGGGCGGGAGGATCGCCTCGACCGTACCGAGGTCGACGTGGATCATGCGCGGGTTGGGTCCCTGCTGCACCACACCTGCGACGATGTCGCCCTCCTTGCCGCGGAACTCGCCGAGCACGGCGTCGTCCGCGATGTCGCGCAGGCGCTGGCCGATGACCTGCTTCGCGGCGTACGCGGCGATGCGACCGAAGTCCTCTGGGGTCGTCTCCTCTTCGCCGATCACCGCGCCTTCGTCGTCGCGCACCGGCTGCAGGACCGCGACGTGACCGGTCTTGCGGTCGAGCTCGACGCGCACTCCCTCGGGCACGGCGCCGTCGGCCGACACGTGCTTTCCGTATGCGGTCAGGATCGCCTGCTCGATGATCGACACGAGTTCATCGAAGGGGATCGCCTTCTCCTTCTCGATTCCGCGCAGCAGTCCGAGTTCGATGTCCATCAGCGGTCTCCTCTATTCAGCTCTCCCCGCGATCAGGCTCTCCGCGGGCATCCGTACAGAATAGCCGAAACCGACGGTGGCGGACGAGCGCCGACGCCTGCACGTCGCGCTCCGGTGCGGAGCCACGCAGCGCGGGCTCGACGAGACGACGCGCGCTGATGACGACACCGGAGGAGGCGGTCGCCTCCTCCGGTGCCGTCGCGAGATCAGGCGCGGTGGACCTGCACCACAGACGGGCGCGGTGCCGTCGCCACGTCGCCGTGCGCGGTCGAGCCGTAGTCGGGGAAGAGCGATCGGGGCGCGTCGAAGCTGCCGTCCTCGCCGGGATGCTGCACGGCGACGAACACGAGCCCTTCCTTGTCCTTGATCACGGGACCGCATGTCTCCGCGTCGCGCGGAACCGAGAGGAACTGCTGCACGTGGCCGCGCGCCTCCCCCTCGAGCGGCACCTTGAACAGGCCGTCGCCGTAGCCGATGGTGCTCGGCGCGCCATCGGTCGAGATCCAAAGGTTGCCCTCTGAGTCGAAGGCGACGTTGTCCGGGCAGGAGATCGGCGAGACCAGCTCCTTCGGGAAGCCTGCGAAGTACGCGTTGTCGAACGTATCCGGGTCACCGCACAGCAGCAGCACGCTCCATCCGAACGTCGTGCCGCTCTGGCCGGCGGTCTCGGTGAGCTCGAGCACATGACCGTACCGGTTGCCGGTGACCGGGTTCGCCTCGTCCAGCGCGGTACGCCTGGAGTTGTTCGTCAGCGCGACGTACACCTTTCCTGTGACGGGGCTGGGCTCGACGTCCTCGGGGCGGTCCATCTTGGTGGCGCCGACGGCGTCGGCCGCGAGACGGGTGTAGACCAGCACCTCCTCGGTGCTGAACCCTGGTACGACGCTCTTCCCGCCCTGCGTGAGCGGGATCCACACCCCCGTGCCGTCGAACGCGCCGTCCGCCGGGAGCGCACCCGTGCCCGTGATCTCGGCCACCGGCGAATTGCCACGGAACTTCGCGACGTACAGGTCGCCCTCGCTGAGCAGCTTCAGGTTCTTCTTCCTGGATCCCGAGATGCGGTTCTTCGACACGAACTTGTACAGGTAGTCGCCTCGCTCGTCGTCGCCCATGTAGGCGACGACCCGGCCATCCTCGGCGACGCGCACGTTGGCACCCTCGTGCTTCATGCGTCCCATGGCCGTGTGCTTGCGCGGCGTGGAGGTCGGATCCTGGGGGTCGATCTCGACGATGTAGCCGAAGCGGTTCGGCTCGTTGACGTAGCCGGCGTCGTGCGCGTCGAAGCGCGGGTCGTACGCCTCCCACCCCGTGGAGGTGCTGGTGGTGCTGGATCCGCTGTAGCGCTTCTGCTCGGCGGTGTCGGCCGCCCAGGCGAAGTAGCCGTTGAAGTTCTCCTCACCCGAGAGGACCGTGCCCCACGGCGTGGTGCCGCCTGCGCAGTTCCCGAGCGTGCCGTGCACCCAGCGCCCCTCCGGATCGGCGGCGGTCTTGACGAGGTCGGAGCCGGCGGCGGGCCCTGTCAGCTCGAAGACGGTCTCGACCGTGATGCGGCGGTTGCGCTTGCCGTCGACGACGTACTCCCACGGGTCGCCGACTTTGCGGCGGCGGATCTCGACGACGGACATCCCCTGCGCGGCCTTGTAGATGTCGCCGCGCCGGCGCAGTTCCGCGGGATCAGCGGTCGGGCGGAACATCAGTTCCGGGTTGACGTACTCGTGGTTGTTCACCAGAACGCCGGTCTTGCCGCTCGGGTCGGCGATGATGTCGAGGTAGTCGCTGTTGTAGCCGAACTGACCGGTCTGCGCCTCGGGGCTCTGCGCTTCGATGTCGAATGCCGGGGTGCGCGAGAACAGCGGGTCGCCCCAGCGGATGATCGGCTTCCAGGTGTAGCCGTCCGGCACGGTGAACGCGTCGACCTCGGCAGGCACCGGCGCGATGGGCTGAAAGGCGAGGCCCGAGCGGCCCGGGCGCGCGAAGGACGCTCCAGGGCCCGCGGCTCCCGCCGCTGACGGTGCCGACACCGGGGCTGCGGACTGTGCTCCGACGGCCACCGCGACCGCTGCGGCCGCACCGAGCCCGAACAGCGCGCGCCGTGAGAACACGGCCGAGGCGATCGAACGGAAGTCCTCGTTGTCCGAGGTGTTGCACTCAGGGCCGAGGCACGCGTTCGCGCACTTCAGCTGGCAGGTGACGGCTGAGCGCTTGCCTCGCACGTGATCGAGCATGGGCAGAGGGCGTCGGGTGGGTTCGGCCAGGGTCATCGGTCCTCCTCGTCGGATGTCGCAGTCGACAGGATTCCGGCGACGCATGACACCGCGGTGAACGCGCGATGAACCTTCGGCGCTCAGGTCGCGGACGGCAGGTCGTTGACGGCGCGGATCAGCCGGTGCAGCGAGCCGACGGCGCGCTGCTCGAGGTGCATCATGAGGCGCGGCAGGTCCACCGCATCGCCGCTGACGCGTTCGACCTCGAGCGCTTCGGAGCGCTCGATCCGCCCCTGCGAGCACATATGGCCGAAGCGCTCGTTGAGGTCGTCGACCTCCGCGTCCGTCGGCGCGTGCACGAGCCGGATGACGAGCCGGTCGCCGACCCAGCGCAGCGAGTCGTAGTTGCGCCAGAACCCGGTGATGTCGTTCACCGCTTCATCGACGGAGTCGGTGATGAGCACGCGGTCGAGATCGTCAGCCGAGATGACACCGGCCGGCACCAGGTGCTCGTCGACGAAGGTCTTGAGGCCGCCCCAGAACGAACCGCCCTTCGCGTCGAGCAGGACGATGGGCATCGGCTCCGCCTTGCCCGTCTGCTGCAGCGTGAGCAGCTCGAACATCTCGTCCATCGTGCCGAATCCCCCCGGCAGGCAGATGAACCCCCTTGACTCCTTCATGAGCATCAGCTTGCGAGTGAAGAAGTACTTCATCGAGACGACCTGGGCGTCCTGCTCGATGATCGTGTTGGCCTTCTCCTCGAACGGCAGGCGGATGGACACGCCGAGCGACATCTTGGACCCTGCACCCTCAGCCGCGGCCTGCATGATCCCTGGACCTGCGCCGGTGACGACCATCCATCCGTCCGCGGCCAGCTCGGAGGCGACATCGCGGGCCTGCACGTACAGCGGATCGTCCTGCAGCGTGCGCGCCGACCCGAACACCGTCACCTTCGGCACGTGGTGGAACGGCCGGAACAACCGGAATGCCTCATGCATCTCGCCGAGCGCCGCCGACGCGATCTTCAGATCGAGTCTGTCGGTGTGCTCCAGCCCGAGCCTGAGAGAGGTCTGGAGCAGCCGTGTGACGAGCCCTCGTTCCGTGCGGATGCCCGCCTCGTCGAGGAGCTCGGTCATCCGGCGCCTCAGGTCGTCGTCCAGCGCAGCATCCGTCATGGCACCAGCCTGTCACAGCCCGCGTATGCGAGCTGTGACCGGCGCGCTTCAGCGCTCGGCGATCAGGCGGCGGACGGCTTCATCCGCCGCCAGCGCCTCCCGCTCCCCGGTACGACGGTCCCACAGCTCGACCCGCCCTTCGGCGGCGTCCCGGCCGACGACGAGCACTCGCGGCACTCCGACCAGTTCGGCATCGCCGAACTTCACCCCCGGCGACACCTTCGGGCGGTCGTCGTAGAGCACGTCGAGGCCCGACCCCTCGAGTTCGGCCGAGACGCGCTCGGCCATCTCGAAGGCGAGCCGATCCTTGCCTGTGGCGACCACGTGCACGTCGAAGGGCGCCACCGACGCCGGCCAGATCAGGCCCTTCTCGTCGTTATTGAGCTCGGCGATGATCGCGAGGATGCGGGTCACGCCGATGCCGTAGGAGCCCATCGTGACCGTGGTGAGCTTGCCGTTCTCGTCGAGCACCTTCAGCCCCAGGGTCTCGGCGAAGAAGCGACCGAGCTGGAAGACATGACCGATCTCCATGCCGCGCGCGAGCGAGACGGGACCGGAGCCGTCGGGGGCGGGGTCACCGTCGCGGACGTTCGCGATCTCCACGGTGCCGTCGGCGATGAAGTCGCGCCCGGCGATGACGGAGTGCGCGTGCTTCTGGTCGATGTTCGCGCCGGTGATCCACCGGGTGCCGTCGGCGACGCGCGGGTCGACGAGGTAGCGGATCCCGGTGGCCGACTCCTCCCCCAGCACCGCGCCGGTGGGCGACCACGGTCCGATGTAGCCGCGCACCAGCAGCGGCTGTCTCTCGAAGTCGGCGTCAGTGGCCGGCTCCACGGCTGCGGGGGCGAAGGCGACCTCGGCGCGCTTCTCATCGACCTCGCGGTCTCCGGGCAGCCCCACCACCACGAGCTCACGGGAGCCGTCCAGGTGGGTGAGGGCGAGCACGACGTTCTTCAGCGTGTCGGCGGCGGTGAACTCGCCCTCGAGGTGCGCGTTGACGTGCGAGACCAGCGTCTCGATCGTGGGGGTGTCGGGCGAGTCGAAGATCGTCGCCTGCGGAGCGTCGTCCCACCCCGTCGGCTCCGGAGCGGTGGTCGTGTAGGCCTCCACGTTCGCTGCGTAACCGCCCGCGTTGCGGACGAACGTGTCCTCGCCGACGGAGGTCGGGTGCAGGAACTCCTCGCTGCGTGCGCCCCCCATCAGACCGTTGTCAGCGGCGACGATCACGTACTCGAGGCCGAGCCGCTGGAAGATGCGCTCGTAGGCGTCGCGCTGCGCCTGGTAACTGGCTTCGAGGCCGGCGTCCGAGGAATCGAAGGAGTAGGCGTCCTTCATGGTGAACTCCCGGCCCCGCAGCAGCCCTGCCCGAGGGCGCGCCTCGTCGCGGTACTTGTCCTGGATCTGGTAGATCGTCAGCGGTAGGTCCTTGTACGAGGAGTAGAGGTCCTTCACGAGCAGCGTGAACATCTCTTCATGAGTCGGTGCGAGCAGGTAATCAGCTCGCTTCCGATCCTGCAGCCGGAAGATGCCGTCGCCGTATGACTCCCAGCGCCCGGACTGCTCATAGGGGTCACGGGGCAGTAATGCGGGGAAGTGAACCTCGAAGGCGCCTGCCGCGGCCATCTCCTCGCGGATGATCTGCTCGAGCTTCGCCTTGACGCGCAGGCCCAGCGGCAGCCACGTGAAGATGCCTGGTGCGGCGCGACGGATGTAGCCGGCGCGGACCAGCAGCCTGTGGCTGGTGACCTCGGCGTCGGCCGGGTCTTCGCGGAGCGTGCGGAGGAAGAAGTTCGAAAGACGTGTGACCACGGGACGATTCTAGTGACCGCATACGCCCGCCCCGCGCCGCATCAGTTCAGCGCGCGGGTGTGCTCGGGGATGACACCGCCGGCGTACAGGCTCGTCGTCAGGTCCTGCAGCGCCGTCAGCGTCACACGCTGCGGAAGGGGCCCGTACGAGATGCGGGCCACGCCGAGCTCCTCGTACTCGGCGGCCGTGAGCGCGCCCGGCAGGCCCATCACACTGAGCTTCCCCGAGCCGATCCCGCCGACGAGCGTGCGGGTCGCGTCGGCATCCAGCACACCGGGGACGAACACGGCTGCGGCACCGGCGTCCAGGTAGGCGCGGCCTCTTTCGATCGCGTCGGCGAGCTTGTCGGCGAACGGCCGGTCGCCGCCACGAACGAGCGCGTCGGTTCGTGCGTTCAGCACGAACGGAACCCCCTCGGCCTCCCCTGCGTCGACGATCGCTCGGACCTGCGCGATCGACTCCCCGATCGGTCGGAGGCGATCCTCGATGTTGGCGCCGACGATCCCGGCGCCGATGGCGAGCCGCGTGGTCTCCCCCGCGTCGCCGTAGCCGTCATCGAGATCGGCGGTCACCGGCACGTCGACGGCCGCTGCGATACGACCGGCCATGTCGATCATCAGCTCCCGCGGGATCTGACCATCGGCGAAGCCGAAGGATGCGGCGATCGAGTGTCCCGCCGTCGCTATCGCGGTGGTGCCGGGCAGAGCGGCGACCGCCTTCGCGGACACCACGTCCCAGACGTTGACCACGCGGAGGATCTCCGGCGCGGCGTGAAGGCGGGACAAGGTCTGTGCGTTCTCCGCGGAGCTCATCCCTCCACGCTAATGGCAGGCGGTCACGGCCGGGCGCCCTGCGTCCGGCACCGAGGCGCGATCGAGCACTCGCGGCCTAGGCTGACGGTATGCCTCAGCGCCGATCGCACGTCGCCCCGTCCGCCGAGCAGAGCGGCCTGGCCAGCGCCCTCGCCGACCTTCGAGCCGACTACGAGACGCCGTTCCCCGCTGAGGCCCTCGCCGAGGCCGAGCAGGCCACGGCATCCGCACCCGACCTGGACCTGCGCGATCTCCCGTTCGTCACGCTCGACCCGGCCGGCTCCCGCGACCTCGACCAGGCGTTTCACCTCGAGCGCGCGGGGCGGGGATACCGGGTGCACTATGCGATCGCGGACGTGCCGGCGTTCGTGCAGCCCGGCGGCGCGCTGGACCGTGCGGCCCGCGATCGCGGCCAGACGCTCTATGCGGCGGACGGGTCGATCCCGCTGCATCCGCGCGTGCTCAGTGAGGGAAGCGCGTCGCTGCTGCCCGATGAGGAGCGGCCCGCGCTGGTGTGGAGCTTCGGTCTGGATGCCGAAGGCGCCGTAACCGATGTCGACCTGCAGCGGGCGCTCATCCGTTCGCGCGCGCAACTGGACTACATCGGTGCTCAGGCATCGCTCGACCGCGGCGAAGAGTCCCCCGCGGCCCTGCTGCCGGAGATCGGGCGGCTCCGGCTCGAGCGAGAGGCCGAGCGCGGCGGCGCGAGCCTGAACCTTCCCGACACCGAGGTCGTCAGGTACGACGACGGGCGCTACGGGATCGAGCGACGGCATCCCCTGCCCATCGAGGACTGGAACGCGCAGCTGTCGCTGATGACCGGCATGGCCGCAGCCGAGATGATGCTGAGTGCCAAGGTCGGCGTGCTGCGAACCATGCCACAGCCCGGCGACGAGGCGTTCGAGACATTCAGACGACAGACCGCCGCGCTGAGACGCCCCTGGACCGAGGGCAGATACGGCGATTACCTGCGCGGCCTGGAACGTGCCGACCCGCTCACACTGCCGATCCTGGAGGCGGCGAGCGCACTCTTCCGTGGGGCGGGCTATGTCGCGTTCGACGGGGAGATTCCGGCGGAGACCGAGCAGGCCGCGATCGGCGCACCGTATGCCCACGCCACTGCTCCGCTGCGGCGGCTGGTCGACCGCTGGTCGCTGACGGTGTGCCTCGCCGTCGCCGAAGGCAAGGGCATCCCCGACTGGGCCCGCCTCAGCCTGACGGAGCTGCCAGAGCTCATGCAGAGGTCATCGTCGAGGGCGTCTCAGCTGAACTCGCGCACGATCGGCCTCGTGGAGGCGGCGCTGCTCGCCCCGCACGTGGGCGAGGTCTTCGAGGCGTCGGTGGTCCGTGCGGCGAACGGCGAAGGAGAGGCGACGATCCAGCTCGCGGAGCCGGCGGTCACCGCCCGCGCGAAGATCTCGCCGGAAGCGGCGCCGGGCAGCTCGGTGCGCGTTCGGCTGAATTCGGCCGAGGTCCAGAGCGGCGAAATCGTGTTCGCCGCCGCCTGATGCCGCTCGTACTATAAGCGCATGGCGCTCATCGTCGACAAGGTCGTCTGCTACGTGGTGGCCCACGACCATCTGCTCGTCTTCACGCATGACGACGAGCCGCTGACCGTCACCGGCGTGCAGGTGCCTGCCGGCACGATCCACCCTGGTGAGGATCCAGAGGCGGCGGCCGTGCGTGAGCTGCGCGAGGAAACCGGACTCGGCGGAGTGGTGGTGCGCTCTCTCGGCGTCGCCGAGTACGACCTGTCGCCGACGCGGGACGAGATCGCGCGCCGCCACTTCTTCGAGATGCGCGTGCAGGGCGCCGATGTCACCGACATCTGGTTCGCCGGTGAAGCGATGCCGGCCGACGGCGGCGCCCCGACTTCATGGACCTGCTGGTGGATGCCGCTGACGCAGGCGCACGTGCTCGCCGCAGGGCTGGGTGCGAAGCTCGGCACGTTGACGAGGCAGGGTGCCGGGGGATGACCGAGGTCACGATCCGCGATTATCGTGCCGGGGATGCGGCGGCGACGCTGCGAGTGTTCATCGAGGCGATCACGGTCACCGCGTCGGCCGACTACTCCCCCGAGCAGATCACCGCGTGGGCGCGTCCGGAGCAGCGCCACCTCGACGACTGGGACCGCTCAATGAGCGCTCGTTCCGGTTTCGTCGCGCTCGTGCGCGGTGTTGTCGCCGGATTCTCGGATGTCAGCGGCGACGGTCACGTCGACATGATGTTCGTGTCCCCGGCGTCCAGCGGCAGAGGGGTCGGGCGCGCCCTGATGCGCGAGATCGAGGCGAGGGCGCGGCGAGCCGGGACGCCGCGGCTATGGGCCGACGTGAGCATCACCGCGCGCGGATTCTTCGAGCACGCCGGATTCAGCGTGCAGGTAGTGCAGCATCCGGTCATCGGCGGGGTGCGGATGACCAACTTTCGCATGGTGAAGACCCTCGCCTGATCGTCCGGGTGAACACGCGCAGTTGTCGTCGATACCCTGATCGGGTGGATTTCACCGCCGTGGCCGAACGATTCATCGGCTAGCCGCGGCTCTCAGCCTGCGGGGACGGCCTTGGTTCGCATCACCAGCAGCTGCGGGTCGCTCAGATCGAGCGCGACGGTGATCGATGCGAACTCCGTCAGGGAGCGCACGTGCGTGCCTCCGCAGAGGAATCCGACCTCTCCCTCGGGCAGCACGCAGCGCCAGTGGCGGCGATCGACGATGCTTGGGCCGTCCACGTCGATCCGACTGGCGCCGCCCGAGGCCACCCACGCCGCCAGGAGCTCGTTGATGCGTGACTCACGTGCATCAAGTGAGCCGGCGAAACCCTCCGAGTCGAAGCCCGCCTTGCGCAGGCTCTTCCCCAACCGGTACTCGTCCACGCTGGCGTCTGCGTCGATGCGACTCGACTGGTTCGCCCTGCCCTCGAAATCCGGGTTGCCGAGCGGATCGGCGCCGACGTCCTTCCGCCACAGGTCGGCGAGCGCCGCATCCAGAGCCAGTGAGGCCAGGTGGCAAGCCGTGTGACCACGGCTCAGCGCGTCGCGGCGTTCGGAATCCACCTCCAGTTCGACGGATGCTCCGGTGACGAGTCCTTCGGGCAGCTCGCCCTCTACTCGGTGTCCGACCAACCAGGTCCACCCCGGCGCACCCCGCTTGACAGGGATGTCCGCACCCACTGCGAACACGCCCTCTTCGCTGACAGCGGCCATCGCCGCTTCCGAGACGACCATGACCGTGTCCGCGAACCGGATCCGACCCGAGTCACCCGGCTGGTCCGGCCAGGTGTGATCGACCGGATGGAACGGCGTCGTGTCGACGACGACGATCGAGTGCTCGGGGTCGACGAGGAGCACCTCGCCTTCGCCGGTCAGCGCGCCGTCGGGGAATGCGACTCGGGTGGGCTGATGCATCAGCTCGTGACCACCTGAGCGGTGCCGATGGGGGCGTCCGGTCCCATCTCAGCGGCGATGCGGTTGGCCTCCTCGATCAGCGTCTGCACGATGTCGGCCTCCGGCACGGTCTTGATGACCTCGCCCTTGACGAAGATCTGCCCCTTGCCGTTACCCGAGGCGACGCCCAGGTCGGCCTCCCTCGCCTCACCGGGTCCGTTCACGACGCAGCCCATCACCGCCACTCGCAGAGGAACCGTCATATCCTTGAGACCCTCGGTGACGTCGTCGGCGAGGGTGTACACGTCGACCTGCGCGCGACCGCAGGACGGGCACGAGACGATCTCGAGCTTGCGTTCGCGCAGATTCAGCGACTGCAGGATCTGGTGACCGACCTTGACCTCCTCAGCGGGAGGTGCCGAGAGCGAGACCCGGATCGTGTCGCCGATGCCCTCTCCGAGCAGGATCCCGAACGCGGTCGCACTCTTGATGGTGCCCTGGAACGCGGGCCCGGCCTCGGTGACGCCCAGGTGCAGCGGCCAGTCGCCTCGTTCGGCGAGCTGACGGTAGGCCTTGACCATCACTACGGGGTCGTTGTGCTTGACGGAGATCTTGAAGTCGTGGAAATCATGCTCCTCGAACAGCGACGCCTCCCAGACGGCGCTCTCCACCAATGCTTCCGGCGTGGCCTTGCCGTACTTCTCGAGCAGCCGCCGATCCAGCGACCCGGCGTTGACCCCGATGCGCAGGGATACGCCCGCGGCCTGCGCCGCCTTGGCGATGGCTCCGACCTGGTCGTCGAACTTGCGGATGTTGCCCGGATTCACCCGCACGGCCGCGCAGCCTGCGTCGATGGCCTGGAAGACGTACTTCGGCTGGAAGTGGATGTCGGCGATGACGGGGATCTGGCTCTTCTTCGCGATGATGTGCAGCACATCGGCGTCGTCCTGCGACGGCACGGCGACACGCACGATCTCACATCCGGATGCGGTGAGCTCGGCGATCTGCTGCAGCGTTCCGTTGATGTCGGTGGTCTTCGTGGTCGTCATCGACTGCACGCTGACAGGCGCATCGCCACCGACGAGCACCTTGCCGACCCGGATCTGCCGGGACTTGCGACGCGGGGCGAGGACTTCGGGGACGCGCGGCATCCCAAGGTTCACAGCAGGCACGCTACAAGGCTACCGTCGCAGGATCGACGCAGGCTGGATGTCCGTAGGCTGATCGGATGAGCACGATCCTGCTGACCGGCTTCGAGCCCTTCGACGGCGCCGATCGCAATCCTTCCGGCGAGGCGGTCACGGAGGTCGCGCGGACGTACCGCGGCCCGCACCAGCTCGTGACCGCGACTCTGCCTGTCGCGTTCGCCCGCGCGGCGGAGCGACTGCGGGCACTGATCGACGAGCACACCCCGGACGCGGTCGTCGCGACCGGACTCGCGGCCGGAAGTGACCGCATCGCCGTGGAGCGGGTCGGCGTCAACCTGATGGATGCCCGCATCCCCGACAACGACGGCCGACAGCCCGCCGATGAGGCCAGCGAACCCGGCGGCCCAGCCGCCCGATTCGCCACTCTTCCGGTCAAGCGCATCGCGCGGGCGCTCGATGACCACGGCCTGCCTGCGCGACTGTCGCTCTCGGCGGGCTCCTACGTGTGCAATCACGTGCTGTACACGGCGTTGTCCGCCGTGCGGGGCGACGCGCGTGCGGGGTTCGTCCACCTCCCGTGGTCGTCTTCCTGCGCTCCGGAAGGCGCGGCGCACCTTCCGGACGAGGATCTCGCGCGCGCCGTGGGCGTCGTGATCGACCACGTCTTCGAACCGGAGGAATCCCATCCCGGCGGGAGCGTCTGGTGACGTCACGCGCGAGGGGCACGGCCGGCCGATGTGGTACTTTCGCGGTATGCACGCGATCCGCACCTGGTGGCCCGCCTTCTAGGCGGTGATTCGCGTACCCACGAGAACCAGACCGCCTTCCGGGGCGGTCTTCTTGTTCTCCGCACCGGATCCCCGACCGAGGAGACACCGATGACCGCACCGCTGCCCGACCGCATCCGGGAGCTCACGGCCGACCCTGCCGCCTCCTTCGTGCTGATCGCGCGCGACGGCAGCGCCGAGCTGCTGACGGGTGAGCTGCTGGACGTCGACCGGCTCGCCGACATCCCGCTGACCGGCGAGGACGGCGCCCGCGAGGTGTTCGCGATGGTGCCCTACCACCAGGTGCGCGAACGGGGCTTCGACGCGCAGGACGACGGCACGCCACTGCGCTGCCTGCTCGTCGACGCCCGGGAACAGCTGGACGTCGACGAACTGGTCGACGCGCTGCCCGATGCGCCGATCCCGCTTCGCGGCGGCGGCTTCGACATCTCCGACGCGGAGTACGCGCGGATCGTCGAGCAAGTGATAGCGGAGGAGATCGGACGCGGCGAGGGTGCGAACTTCGTGATCCGCCGCGACTACCGCGCCAGCTTCGAATGCGACGACCGCATCGCGGCACTCACGTGGTTCCGGGCACTGCTGGAGCACGAGCGCGGCGCATACTGGACCTTCGCCGTCATCACCCCTGGACGGATCGCGGTCGGCGCGAGCCCCGAGGCGCACGTCGTCGCCCGCGGCGGCGTGGTCACCATGAACCCGATCTCCGGGACGTTCCGCCACCCCGCCGGCGGTGCCACCAAGCAGACGCTGAGCGCGTTCCTCTCCTCCGCGAAGGAGACGGAGGAGCTGTTCATGGTCGTCGACGAAGAGCTGAAGATGATGAGCCAGGTGTGCTCCGACGGCGGACGCATCACCGGCCCGCATCTGAAGGAGATGTCCCGGCTGACGCACACGGAGTACATGCTGCGCGGGCGCAGCAGGCTGGACCCTCGGGAGATCCTGCGCGAGACCATGTTCGCCCCCACCGTGACAGGCTCACCCATGCAGAACGCCTGCGCGGTCATCCGGCGCCATGAGCGCTCACCCCGCGGGTACTACTCCGGGGTCGCCGCGCTGTTCACCCCGAATGCAGACGGCGGCCACGATCTGGACGCGCCGATCCTGATCCGCACCGTCTACATCGACGGCGGGCATCTGAGAGTGCCAGTCGGCGCGACCCTGGTCCGCCATTCCGATCCCGCCGGAGAGGTCGGCGAGACGCACGGCAAGGCGGCGGGCGTGCTCGGGGCGATAGGCGCGATCGAGCGCGATGTCGTCGCCGAGGCTCTGGACGACGACGCTCCGGCGCCAGTACGGCTCGCGGACGACCCGGAGGTGGCCGCCCAGCTCGCCTCCCGGAACAACCGGCTCGCGGACTTCTGGATGCAGCCGCAGGACTCCGCACCGTCCGGCCCGTTCACCGGGCGCAGGGCACTCGTCGTCGACGCCGAGGATCGATTCACGACGATGCTCGCGCACCAGCTGCGTCACCTCGGCCTCGAGGTCGAGATCGCACCGTGGGACGAGGTGGCGGACCCGGACATCGACACGGCCGACCTCGTGGTGTCCGGCCCGGGGCCGGGCGACCCGCGCGACGCGGCCTCGCCTCGCATCGCGCGGATGCAGCAGGTCGTCGCCCGCCGCCTCGACGCTGGCGCCCCGCTGCTCGCGGTGTGCCTGAGCCACCAGATCCTCGCCGACCGGTTGGGTATCGCCCTGACTCCGCTGGATGCGCCGTATCAAGGGGTACAGAAGACCGTCCCCGTCTTCGGTCAAGAGGCCTCGGTGGGCTTCTACAACACCTTCACCGCCAGGGTTCCTGCCGGCACCGAGCGGGTCGGCGGCGCAGAGGTTTCGGCCGACCGCGTCAGCGGCGATGTCTATGCGATCCGGGGCAAGGGATTCGCATCCATCCAGGGCCACCTGGAATCGATCCTCTCCCGTGACGGCATCGCGACCCTGGAGCGCCTCACCGCCCACGTCCTCGGCTGACCGGTGAAAGCCGCTCAGCCGAAGAGATCGACCGGGTTGACGAGGTCGGCGATGAGCAGCAGTCCTCCCATGCCGATCAGCATCACCGCCACCACCACCGTCAGCGGCACGAGGCGCGTCGCGTCGACGGGATTCGGCGACGCTCTCCCCGTGAGCCGGGACCACGCCCGCTTGAGGCCCTCCCACAGGGCCACGACGATGTGACCGCCGTCAAGCGGCAACAGCGGGATCATGTTGAACACGAACAACGCGATGTTCAGGGCTCCGAGCAGGTTGAGCAGCACGACCAGGCGGTTGAGCACCGGCGCGTCGGTCGCCGCGACCTCCCCGGCGATGCGGCCGACGCCCACCACGCTGAGCGGGCCGTTCGGATCGCGCTCACCGCCTGTGACGACGGAGACCCCGATGTCCCACAGCTTCTGAGGCAGCGTGAGGATCATCGACGCGACAGCGCCTGACTGCTGCATCGCGAGCTCTGTGCCGGTGCCGATGGGCTGACGCACGTATTCCAGCTGCGAGGTGACGCCGGCGAAGCCGACGGTGTGCATCACCTGTGCACCGCCTGCGTCGAGCACAGGCCTGCCAGCGGCATCCACCTCACCTCGCTGGGCACGCGCGGGAGTCAGGGTGAGATCGATGCGTTCGCCTTCACGCTCGACCACGACTTCCAGCGGGCGATCCGGCGAGGCCTGGATGATCGCCGAGGCCTCGGCGAAGGTCTGGACCGCCTCCCCGTCGAGGCTGAGCAGAACGTCACCCGGTTCGATGCCCGCGGCGGCCGCAGGCGCGGCGGGGTCGCCGGGCTCGCACTCGGTCTTGCTGGTGCCTGCAGGCAGCACGCACTCGCTGAGACCGGCGACCGTGGTACTCGCCTGCTGGATGCCGATGCCCGAAGCGAGCACGGTGAAGATCAGGATGCCGAGCACCAGGTTCATCGCCGGCCCACCGAGCATCACGACGACCCGCTTCCACACCGGCAGCCGGTAGAAGACCCGATTCTCGTCGCCTTCGGCGATCGTCTCGTCGTTGGCCGACCGGGCGTCCTGCACAAGCGAGCGGAACACCCCCTTGGCGGGGCCGGACTGCGCCGACGGCGGGTACATGCCCGACATGGAGATGAACCCGCCCAGGGGCAGGATCTTGAAGCCGTACTCGGTCTCGCCGACCCGCTTGGACCACAGCCGCGGGCCGAAGCCGATCATGTACTGGCCCACGCGCACGCCGAAGAGCTTGGCCGGCACGAGGTGGCCGACCTCGTGCAGACCGATCGACAGTCCGAGGCCGACGAGCATGAACAGGATGCCGCCCAGGTACAGCAGGATCTCCACGCGACAACGCTAGTGCCCGCGGTGTGGAATCGGCTGTGTCCCGCGCACGAGCAGGATTCACCGCCCCGCGTGAGATCATTGATCAGCTATGACTGATCAGCCGAGCCTGCCTCCCGTGCTCCGCCCCGCCGACCCACCCCGTCGCGCCCTGGCCGAGCTCGCCGACCGCTTCGCACGAGAGGTCCGCGGCGATGTCGCGGACGTCGTGCTGAGCGGCATCACCCTCGCGACCGCCGACCTGCGTGCCGGCGAGGCGTTCGTAGCGATCCGCGGCGTCAACCGCCACGGTGCCGAGCTGGCGCAGACCGCAGCCGACCAGGGCGCTGTCGCGATCATCACGGATGAGGCGGGGGCCGGCATCGCGGCATCCGCGGGTCTTCCTATCGTCGTCGTCGACGACCCGCGGGGCGTGCTCGGCGAGCTGAGCGCGTGGGTCTACCGCACCGGGGCGGACGACCGGCTGCCGCTGCTGTTCGGCACTACGGGAACGAACGGCAAGACGAGCGTCTCGCACCTGCTGCAGGGGATGTTCGACCAGCTCGGGATCGTGTCGGGGCTGTCATCGACGGCTGAGCGTCACATCGCCGGTCAGGTGATCGTCTCGCGGTTGACCACGCCTGAGGCTTCCGAGATGCACGCCCTGCTCGCGCTGATGCGTGAGCGAGACGTCGAGGCCGTCGCCGTCGAAGTCAGCGCCCAGGCCCTCTCCCGGCACCGCGTCGACGGAATCGTGTTCGACGTCGCCGGGTTCACGAACCTGTCCCACGATCACCTCGACGACTACGCCGACATGGAGGAGTACTTCGAGGCGAAGCTGCCGCTGTTCACGCCCGAGCGGGCGCGTCGCGCTGTGGTCAGCCTGGACTCACCGTCCGGCGCACGAGTCGTCGAGCGCTCCGGCATTCCCGTCGTGACCATCGGAACGCCCTCGATCGCCGCGGATCCGGTCGCCGCGGCGGCCGCCGACTGGGTCGTCACAATCGAGGACGAGCGCCAGAGCGGCACCGTCTTCACCCTCACCGGCAACGACGGTCGCACGCTCACGACCATGGTCCCGGTGATCGGCCAGCACATGGCGGCGAACGCCGGCCTCGCGATCGTCATGCTGCTCGAGGCCGGGTACGCCTGGGAGCGCATCGCGAACGCGTTCGAGCGCGACGGACAGATCGTGGCGCACCTCCCCGGACGGACCCAGTTCATCTCCGGCGAGACGGGCCCGGCGGTGTACGTGGACTTCGGCCACTCCCCCGACGCGTTCGAGAAGACGCTCGCAGCGGTGCGACGTGTCACACCTGGCAAGGTGCTCATGCTCTTCGGCGCCGACGGCGACCGCGACGCGACCAAGCGCTTCGACATGGCGCGCACCGCCGTGGAGGGCAGTGACATCCTGGTGATCACCGATCATCACCCCCGTTTCGAGGACCCGGCATCGATCAGGGCGACACTGATCGAGGGCGCCAGGCGAGCGCGTCCCGATGCGCAGATCCACGAGTTCTCACCACCCGAGAAGGCGATCGAAGCGGCCGTCAGCCTTGTCGGCGATGGCGATGCGATCCTGTGGGCAGGGCCGGGTCACCAGGACTACCGCGACATCCGCGGCGTGCGCACTCCGTACTCGGCCCGCGAGCTGGCGCGTCGCGCTCTGAAGGCGGCAGGGTGGCCGGTGCCGGCCCCGCACTGGCCCGTGCCGTACCCCGACGAAGACTGACCCTGGCCGCTACGCGGCACGAGCGATGAGGGAGTCCGCCTTCTCGCGTGCCCAGCGCTCCGTTTCGGCGAGAGTCTCGACCGTGAGCTCGTCGGGGGCGTCATGGGCGTCGATGACACGGTCGATGGTGTCGACGATACCCAGGAACGGCAGGCGACCTTCGTGGAATGCGTCCACCGCCTGTTCGTTGGCCGCGTTGTACACCGCGGGGAATGTCCCACCGGCGCGCCCGACGGCCTTAGCCAGCGCCACCGCGGGGAACGCTTCGTCGTCGAGCGGCTCGAAGGTCCAGCTGGTCGCCTCACGCCAGTCGAGCGGGCGGCCCACCCCGCCGACGCGGTGCGGCCAGTCGAGTCCGAGAGAGATCGGCAGCCGCATGTCTGGCGGGGAGGCCTGCGCGATCGTGGAGCCGTCGACGAACTCGACCATCGAGTGGACGATGGACTGAGGATGCACGACCACTTCGATGTCGTCGTAGGGCACGTCGAACAGCAGGTGTGCCTCGATCACCTCGAGCCCCTTGTTGACCAGCGTCGCGGAGTTCGTCGTCACGACGCGGCCCATGTCCCAGGTCGGGTGCGCCAGGGCTTCGGCGGGCGTGACGTCCGTGAGCTCGGCGCGCGTGCGGCCGCGGAACGGCCCGCCGGATGCCGTGACCACGAGCCGGCGCACCTCGTCGCGCGTGCCGGAACGCAACGCCTGCGCCAGCGCGGAGTGCTCGGAATCCACCGGCACGATCTGATCGGCGGCGGCCGCGGCCTGCACGAGTGCACCGCCGACGATCAGCGACTCCTTGTTGGCGAGCGCGAGCGTGCGTCCCGCCTGGAGCGCAGCGAGCGTGGATCCGAGTCCGATCGATCCCGTTATCGCGTTGAGCACGACATCCGCCTCGACGTCCCGCACCAGCTGCTCCGCCTCGGTGGCGCCGAGCGCCGTGTGCTCGACCTGGAACTCCGCCGCCTGTGCGGCCACCGCTTCGGCGTTGGTACCTGCCGCGATGCCGACCAGCTCGAAACGACGCGGATGTGAGCGGATCACATCGAGCGCCTGTGTGCCGATGGAACCGGTGGAGCCGAGGACGATGACGCGACGCATGACTTCAGCCTATGCCGCGCGGCGGCTCCGCACTGCTCACTCGACGGGTGCGGAGAGCAGCGGTGTGGTGCCCAAGATGTCGACGACGAAGACCAGCGTCTCCTTCTCGAGCTCGTGGCCCTTGCTCGCGCCGTATCCTTCGGCCGGCGGGATCTCGACCAGCACTTGCGAACCGACCTGCTGGCCCTCGAGTGCCTTACGGAAGCCGGTGACCACGCCGGTGGTCTGGAACTGGCTGGGAGCTGCGTCGCGGCTCCACGACGAGTCGAACTCGGTCCCGTCGCTCCACTTGACACCGAGGTACTGGACGGTGACCAGGTCGCCTTCGCCCACCTTCGGCCCTTCGCCCTGCTTGAGCACCCCGATGACGGTCTCGCCGGGTGCGTCGTCACTGGGGATCGACACCGACGGGGCGCCGTCCTTCGCGAGCTTCACGGTCGCCATGCCTTCCGGCGCCTCCGTGTCGTCGCCGGATGCCGTCGTGGGCAGCTTCTCGATCGTCTGCATGTACACGACGATCGCGCCCTGCCCCTCCTGGCCCGGAAGCGCCAGTACCATCTCCGAACCCAGCGGTGCGCACTCCGCAGCCGCGATGAACACGGGTGACTGGGTCGAGTCGACGATCTGACGCTGCGCGTTGGCCGGGTCGAGCAGCATCGGCAGCACACCGTCCGCGCCGCGCTCCGACGTCTCGACGACCTTGTTCGTGTCTGCTTCCACCACCTGGTAGCGGATCGAGATGAAGTCGCCGGCCTGCACCTCGTCGCCGTCGCCCTCCTTCAGGATCGTGCGCTGCACGTCGTCGAACTCGGTGCCTTCGGGAACCTCGACCTTGGCGTCGAGTCCCTCCCCCGTCACCTTGATCGCGTCGGAGCCGGCGCCAGGCTGCGCGTCGACCAGGCATTCCTGGGACGAGGAGGACGTCGGGTCCGGCGTCTCGGCTCCCTCCGGGCTTCCCGCGCAACCGGCGAGCACGACGGCCGAGACGGCGACGGTGGACAGGACGGCGAGGGGACGCATACGCACGGTGAGAGACCTCTGTTCGAGAACGGGAAGCTCCCATCTTCGCGCATTCGGCTTTGGCCATGCTGAACGCCAGTCGTCGACACGCCGCTGGGGCGTGCCTGCGCACACCACCGACGGTCATTCCGCTCGAGGAATGTGCGCGCGTCTAAGCTTTTCTGATGATCTCTGAGCAGCAGGCTCCATCCGACGTCGAGTCAACCGGGGCTCCCGTACCGCGCAGAGCAGGCCTCCGCTACGCTGTCGGCCGCATGATCGCCGCCCCGCTCGCGCGTGCCGTCTATCGCCCTCGCATCGAAGGTCGCGACAACGTGCCGCGCACCGGCGCCGTCATCCTCGCCAGCAATCATCTGTCGTTCATCGATTCCATGGCCATCCCGGTCGCCGCGCCCCGGCCGGTGCACTTCCTCGCGAAGTCGAGCTACTTCGAGGGCAGCGGATTCTCCGGCGCCCTGTCGCGCGGATTCTTCACCTCCGTCGGCGCCATCCCGGTGCGCCGCGGTGCGGGCCAGGCGGCGCTCGACGCCCTCGATCAGCAGCGGCAGCTGCTCGAGGAAGGTCTCGCTGTGGCGCTCTATCCGGAGGGCACCCGCTCGACCGACGGCCGCCTGTACAAAGGACGCACAGGGGTGGCGTTCCTGGCGCTCCAGACCGGAGCCCCCGTCGTCCCCGTGGGTCTCACCGGCACCGATCGGGTGATGCCGGTCGGCGCGAAGCTGCCCTCCCTGAAAGAGAAGGTCACGGTGCGTTTCGGCGAGCCGATCGACGTCTCAAGGCACGGCCCTGCGACCAGCGGCAAGGCCCGTCGGCTGGCGACGGACGAGATCATGGCGGCGATCCATCAACTGTCCGGTCAGGAGCTCGCCGGGGTGTACAACGAGCCGCCCGCTCAAGGCGCCATCGAGAAGCTCAAGCAGGCGCTGCCGCACGAGCGGCGCTGACCCGCACCCCGCTCCGGGCGCAGCCGGCATCCAGTCAGGCGGCGACGACCGTCGCTTCGTGCAGCACGGGAAAGTTCACCGAGTTCGCGATGAAGCACCACTCGTTCGCCTGCGCGTGAGCTCGTTCGGCAGCCTCGATCATCGATGCGTCGGCGACCGTCACGCGTGGACGGAGCCTCACCTCGGTGAAGGAGCCGCCGCCTCTGCCGTCCTCGCGCATGACGCCGGTGGCATCGTCGCTGTAGGCGGTGACGACCACCCCGGCCGTCACACAGGCGTGCAGATACGACAGCAGGTGGCATTCGGCCAGCGCTGCCAGGAGCAGGTCCTCGGGATTCCATCGCGTGGCGTCTCCGCGGAACGGCCGGTCGGCGGATGCGAGGAGCTCTGGCTTGCCGTCGATGCTGACGGTCACGTCGCGTGCGTAGTCGCGGTATCCGCTGGTGCCGGTGCCGCGGTTCCCCGTCCAGGTGGCTGTGAGGGCGTAGCGGTGTTCTCCGAGTGGATGCTGAGCCATGCCGTCAGTCTGCCACGCAGCGCTGACACGGCCCATAAGCTGGTGTGGTGCTGGAGACCTTCAAAGTTGCGGATGCCGTCGAACTCGCGATCGTGGAGCGGAGCGGCTTCGTGGAATCACGTCATGCCGGTTCGGCGGTCGTGCTCTCCTCCGAGGGCGAAGTGGTCGCACGACACGGCGATCCGGATGCGCTGATCCTGCCGCGTTCGAGCCTGAAGCCTCTGCAGGCCGTCGCGTGCGTGACCGCCGGCGCGGCACTGGACGGGGAGCAGCTCGCGCTCGGTACCGCCAGCCACTCGGGCACCGACCGACATGTCGAGGTGGTTCGGGAGATGCTCGCCGCCGGTGGCCTCAACGAGGATGACCTGGCCTGTCCGCCGGCATGGCCTTCGCATGCCGGCACTCGCCGCGAGATGATCGCCGACCACGCCGGTGAGGCCCGGATCCGCATGAACTGCTCGGGCAAGCACGCCCTGATGCTGCGCGCCTGCGTGGCCACCGGGTGGGCGACTGACGGCTACCTCGATTCGAGCCATCCTCTTCAGCTGCACATACGTGAGGTCGTGGAACGCCTCACCGGAGAGAAGATCGCGCACACCTCCGTGGACGGCTGCGGCGCGCCTGTGCACGCCATTACGCTGACCGGGCTGGCCCGCGGCGTGCACCGCATCGGCTCGGCATCCGAACGTTCGCCGTTCGCGCTGCACCGGGTCGCCGGGACGCTGGTGCGCGCGGTACGGGAGAACCCGTGGACGATCGGCGGCCCCGGCGAGCCGGACACCATCGCCATCGAGAGACTCGGCGTGTTCGCCAAGGGCGGTGCTGAGGGCGTGATGGTCATGGTCGCCCCGGACGGCACATCCGTGGCGCTGAAGATGCTCGACGGATCCGGTCGCGCGGCGACAGTCGTCGCGGCGATGCTGCTCGCGCGGGCGGGAGCGATCGCGGAGGCCGATGTCGATGCTCTGTCCGCCGCGCTTCCTCTCGAAGTACTCGGCGGAGGCCTGCCCGTGGGCGCGATCCGCGCTGGAGCCGGCATCTGAGGCACCGTCGCGCCGTGTGCTGGCGCGGCGGGTGCGGTCACGCGAGACGCACGCGCCGCGGCGGACGCCCCTGCCCGCTCACCCACGCACGGCCGGCATGGGTTCGGGCGTACGGCGGCAGCTCGCGAACCCCGGCCAGCTGACGCAGCTCCGGCGCGCACTCCGCTGTGACGAGCAGCTCACCCGCGGATCGCACCTCCTGCAGGACCGCCCACTGCCCTCGCCACTGCTCCGGATCCCCCACGAGGATGCGCCGCGCGGCAGACGACGACGCCGACTCGACGCTCGCACTGAGGTCCAGCACTTCGTGGGTGCGGTGGCGCGCGGCCAGCTCCGCTCGCGTCGCCGCTGCGGAGAGCGTGACCACACCGGCGAGGGCTCGCCGGGGTGTCCAGGCCTCAAGGTGCACGGTGTTCTCGTCCGATGCCTCCTGAACGTCGGAGGGCTGACATATCTGCACCTCGCGACCGTCCATCCAGGCGCGCCCGGCAGGCCGGTCCCGTCTGAAGGCATCGACGTCGCCGCCGGCGGCAACGTGCTCGACCTTGCTGCTCAGCCGCAGCACTGCACGGTGGGGCAGGGCGTCGAGCAGGCGCGCGATGGGGCCGGTGACGCGCGAGACGGTCACGATCGCTCCCGCCGGCGCCCGGACGATGCTCTCCCATCGCTGCAGGAAGAGCTGTGCGTACTCAGGCGGGTACTGGGAGGCGAGGAGATCGAGGTCGTCGCAGAGGACGATGCCGTGCCTGCCCGCCGAGAGCTCGGCCACCGCATCCCACGCCGTTTCGAGATCGGCCGGGACGACGACGGCGTCGGGTCGCTGCTCCGCCGCCAACGCGATCGCGGTGCTCTTGCCCGAGCTCGGCCCGCCGACGATCGCAAGGCCGCTGCCTGCAGGCAGCTCGACCCAGGGTTGACGCTGGAGCTCCGGCTCGTCTGCGATGCCCAACAACACCGCAGTGGCCGTCGCCGCATGCAGGTCGGGCGTCGCGCGACCGGCCCGGAGGGCCTCCGAATCCGGCAGAGCCAGCTGAGTGGGCAGCGGGGGAAGCCACGGGCTCCGCGGCGCGTCTGAGAACGACCACTTGCGCGCAACGGAATCGAGCATCGCCGGTGCCGTCAGCGCGACGCGGACCGCGTGCGCCTTCATGTCACGCTGGCGTCGCACGAACGCCATCCCGAGCGACTCCTCGCCGCCTGGCAACTCGGCCGCGTCCGCGGATCCGATCACCAGGCGGCTGTCCGCCGTGTCCGCGACGCGAAGGCTGATTCGCAACGGACAGTTCGCCGACAGCGCCTCGCGGATGACACCGCTTGCGCGCTGTGTACCGAGCACCAGGTGCATGCCGAGTGCGCGGCCGCGTGCCGCCACATCCGTGAACACCGCCGCCAGATCGGGATGCTCCTGGAGCAGCGCCGCGAACTCGTCCACCACGATGACGAGGCGGGCGAGCCCCTGGCACTCGCTCACATCGCGTGCCCCGGCGGCCGCGAGCTCCGCTTCCCGCCGGCGCAGCTCCGCCGTGAGGCTTCCGACGCCGCGACGCGCTCCCTCGGCATCGAGGTCGGTGATGACCGCGGCCACATGAGGCAGCCGTCGCAACGGTTCGAAGGCGGTACCGCCCTTGAAATCGATCAACACGAACGCGACATCGTCCGGGGAGTGCGCTGCCGCCATGCCGACCACCCAGCTGATCAGCAGTTCGCTCTTGCCGGTACCGGTCATGCCGGTGACGACGGCGTGCGGGCCGTCGTCCACGAGGTCGATCGCCATCGGCTCGCGTTCACCGTGACAGAAGACCGCCGAGAGCCCGCGCCGCCCCGCCTGCGGCAGCTCATCGAGCGCGACGCGCGCTGGAACGGCGTCCCCTGCAGCCGCTCGGTCGGCGCTGTGCACCGCGATCGTCCTCGCCTGCTGCTCCGACATCGCCTCGGCGGACAGCTCGCACACGCCCTCGGGCGTCCGCAGCCGTGCACGCGCCGGAGCCAACAGGTCAAGCACGGTCGTCACCCCATCAGGGGGCTCCTCCCCCGGCCGCCTGACGCAGATGAAGGCATCCGCAGCCTCATCGGAGTCGCCGATCGCGATCCGGAAAGCGCCGCGACGCCGGCGCGCATGCGGGAATCTCTCCAGGCCCCACGCGTCGATGCGATCGCCGACCAGCGTGAGCCTCCCGGGCGCGAAGCGCAGGCAGAGCTGCGTCGTGAGCGCCCGGGCGACAGCGGCCGCGACGGGTTCCGTCGCCCGGATGCAGACCCCGCCGCCGATCGCCACCGTGATCGGCGCATCCCTCAGGCGTGCCGCCCTTTCGCGGAACGCCCGGGAACGCTCATCCTCCGCACCGCTGACGCCGACGCGGCTGGGTCGCTCACCTCGTCCCAGCACGATCAGGGTGTTCCGGTCCGGGTCGAGATGTCCGCGCAGCGGAGGCTCGGCAAGACAGCCTGCGGCATCCGGATTCGCCCGCCAGATGCTCTCATGCTCCTGCCTGTGCAGACGCTCGAGCTCAACTTCGGCCCGGGTCCAGGACTCCGTGGCCTCCGCCAGGCCGGTGCGCCGTTCGCGGCGTCGCACGCGCATGCCGTCCAGGAACGACGCCATCAGCATCAGCGGCCCCAGCGCCGCGAAGCACAGCGCGAACAGCGAGCCGGTGATCAGCCAGAGCACGACCCCGGCGATGACAGGCACGATGGCCGCGAGCAGCGGAAGCGGAGGTCGGCGCGGTTCCGCGGGCGGGGAGGGAAGCACGATCGTGGTGGCGTCCATACGGACGATTCGATCGCATCGTCGACCCTGGGACGGCTCCGTCCACAGGAAGAGCGGCTCAGTCGCCGGAATCGGCCTCTGTGGAGGACGATCCCCCCGTCATGACGCGCAGCACGATCAGGGTCACATTGTCCCGCCCGCCGTTCTCGAGCGCCGCCTCGAGCATGGCGTCCACCGCGGCGCCGGGATCGGGATTCTCCCGCAGGAAGTGCAGGATGCCGTAGTCGGTGAGCTCCTTCGTCAGACCGTCGGAGCAGATGACCAGCCGGTCATCGTCCTGCACGTCGACGGAGACGTAGTCCGGCGGCAGGAGCTCGTTGGCACCGACCGCGCGGGTGATGACGTTGCTGTAGGGGTGCCCGTCCGCCTCCTCGGGGCTGATCTTGCCGGAGGCGATGAGTTCCTGCACGACCGAATGATCCGTGGTGACCTGGATGAGACGCTCACCGCGCTTCAGATACACCCGCGAATCGCCGATGTTCAGCGCGATCCAGCGCCACTCGCCCTCATCGCGGTCGAGGAACACGCCGGTGAGCGTCGTCCCGGTCCCCTCGTCGGTCGTCTCCGGATGCTCGTGGATGTCGTCCACGGCGAGTTGCAGCGCCTCTTCGAGATCGCGCGCGGATACCGTGCCGTCGTCCACCAGCGCCTCGAGCCGGCTGATGGTGCTCTGGCTCGCGATCTCGCCGCCTGCGTGGCCACCCATGCCGTCTGCGACGACGAACAGGGGGAAGCGCGCCAGGAACGCATCCTGGTTGTTCTCGCGCCGGCGGCCGCGGTCGGTCACTCCTGCCCATTCCAGCCGAAGATCATCGCTGACGCTGTGCGTGTGCGTCGTCGTCTCAGGCACGGGCGGTCTCCGTCGGGCGGGGGGCCTCGATCGAGGTCGAGGGATACCGACTCATCGTAGTGGAATCCGGCATCACATCTGCGCCGCAGGGTCTTCGGGCAGCGGGAAAAGCCGGTCGATCTCGGCGAGGTCGTCCTGCGAGGGCTTCCAGGCGTCGGCGGCCGCAGCGTTGGACTCCACCTGCGCGGCGCTGGTCGCTCCCGCGATGACGCTCGACACGCCGGGCTGCGCGAGCAGCCAGCCGAAGGTGGCCTCGAGCATGGTGACACCGCGCCCTGCGCAGAAGGCCTCGTATGCCTCGAGCGCGTCCCACGGCGCATCGGCCCAGATGTGGCGGCGGGTACCCATGATCCGACTCTCCGCAGGTCCGCCTTCGCGGGTGAACTTGCCCGTGAGCAGACCGTTCTTCAGGGGGAAGTACGGCAGGAAGCCCAAGCCGTACCTGTTCGTCGCCGGCAGCACCTCGCGCTCGGAGGCCCGCGCCAGCAGAGAGTAGTGGTTCTGTGCGGAGATGAAGCGCCCCGTCGAGCGTGCGCGGGCGGTGAACTCGGCCTCGGCGATCTGCCAGCCGTCGAAGTTGGAGTGGCCGTAGTAGCGGATCTTGCCCTCGTCGACCAGCTCGTGCAGCGCATCGATCGTCTCGGCGATCGGCGTCTCCGGATCGGGCAGGTGCAGCTGATAGAGGTCGATCCAGTCCGTTCGCAGCCGGCGCAGAGACTGCTCGACGGCGAGCCGCACGTAACGCCGGGAGCCCCGGCCTCCCGGAAAGCCGTAACCCATGTCGCGCTCATGTCCGAACTTCGTGGCGAGCACCACCCGGTCGCGCCTGCCCTGCAGCGCCTCGCCCATCAGTGACTCGCTGGCACCGGGCTCCGCCCCGTACATATCGGCGGTGTCGAAGAAGAACACTCCGTTCGCCAGCGCGGCGTCGATCACCTCTCGTGTGCCGTCGAGCGTCTCTGTCGCCGTTCCGGCGCGCCCGAAGTTGTTGCATCCCAGCCCTGCGGCGGATACGACGAGACCGGATGCGCCGACGCGACGCTGGGAGGTTGCCATGTCTCCACCGTATCGAATCCCCAGACGCCGAGAGGCCCCCGACGAACGTCGAGGGCCTCTCGGATCAGTGCAGCTCAGCTCACACCGGCGGTCGATTCGGATCCGTCGGGGGCGCCGGAGGTGCCGGAGGGGCCGGAGGCGTGGCAGGCGGTGCCGGAGGCGTGGCCTGCGGGGGCACCGGCGATCCCGGGGCGGGCGGCTGGGTGCCGTACCCGGGCTGAGGCGGAGCATAACCCGGCTGCTGCGGCGGAGCGTAGCCCTGCTGCTGCGGCGGAGCGTAGCCCTGCTGCTGCGGCTGCGCGTAGCCCTGCGGACCCCCGTATCCGGGAGTCTGCGGTGCCGCGCCCTGCGAGGGCTGCACCGGGATCCCGTCCCACACGGTGCGATCGCCGAAGAACGCGTTGGCGCCCCACGGCGCCGGTGCGATGTTCGGGTTCCAGCGCGACTTGTCGAAAGCGAGGATGCCCGACCAGATCAGGAAGCCGATCCCGGGGATCAGCATGAGAAGGACCCAGACCGGCTCCTTCTGCAGCTTCAGGCCGACCCGCCACATGACCATGACGAGCACGGCGATCCATGCGATCCAGGCGATGTAGTTCAGGACCGGGATCACATTGATCACCAGTGCGACGAGAACGACCCAGGGCGAGACGTCGCCGAGTTTCGCGAGGACGAGGAAGTTGTAGACCGGCACCCAGGCGCGCCATTTGCCCTGCACACCCGCCTTCTCGAAGATCTTCATCAGGAAGAACGACCCGATGACGTAGCTGGCGATGCCGAGCACGAACAGGAAGCCGCTCAACGCGAGCAGCACCGCAATCGCACTACCGTCGTAATAGTCGTACATGAGCCTCCTATCGAGCGAGCGCAGGTCTGCGTCGCGTGACCACACTAGCGAAGCGCGTCACCCGGCGGCAACGGCCCGAGACGGATGATACTCCCCATCGTGCGAGCGACTCAGACCGGGACGACGAGCTCGAGAATCCCCTGATCCTGGGTCGTCCGCAGGTCGATCCCGGCCCCACCCGACCAGGACAGCAGGGAGGGCAACGACCCGACGCGCGGGCGCGACGTCGCGAGAGAGCGCACCAGCTCGCCCTTCGCCTTCTTGTTGAAATGGTTCAGTGCGCGCCCGTTCGCGGTCACGACGCGAACGTAGGCCGATCGGACCGAATCAGGGACGGGCCCCAGGGCCACGTAGGCCTCGCTGCGCAGGTCGAGGATGAATCCGCTGCCCTCCAGCGCCCTCGTCGTCGCCGCCGCCCAATGCCGGCGCAGGGGCGCGATACCCGGCAGCGACGTGCCGGCCGCGAGCCGGTACGCAGGGATGCCATCCAGGGCGCCGACGGGGCCGAACGGAGCAGAATGGATGAGCACGTGCTCCCCCAGCCAGCGACGTGCGGCACGATCGAGCCCCTGGGCATCGAGCGCATCGAACAGCACCCCGGTGTAGCGATCCACCGCGGCCATGGTCGGCGCCGTGCGCAGCATCCGGTTGTGCTCGATCTCGCCCGTCTGACGATCGCTGAGCTTCAGCACCCGCTGGGCGACGGAGAGGTCCGATGCCAGCGCTGTCAGCGCGTCCAAGACGGCCTCGCGCTCCGCACGCAACGACGGCAGAGCAAGGTCTCCGAGTTCGAGGGATGCGCCGGTGCCGCCGGGATGCTTGGTCTCGGACGGCGGGAGGAGGATCTTCATTGCTCTCTTCGAAACCGGAACGCGCCCGTTCGGCCCCCGGGGGCCGAACGGGCGCGTTCTGTGACGTGTGTCAGGCGATGAGCGCGGCGTTGCCGGCCACGATCGTCACGTCGCCGCCCTCCATGGACAGGAAGCCGTCCTGGGCGCTGGCGATGATCTTCGTGCCGTCGGGCTCGGTGATCCGCACCTCGCCCTTGGCGAGGATCGCGAGCACCGGCTCGTGACCGGCCATGATGCCGATCTCTCCCTCGACGGTCTTCGCCACGACGAGGCTGGCCTCACCGGACCAGACCTCCGCCTCGGCGGAGACGAGGTGCACGTTCAGCGCCATGATCAGGCGTTCTCCTTCTGGATCTGCGCCCACTTCTCTTCGACGTCGCCGATGCCGCCGACGTTGAAGAACGCCTGCTCCGCGACGTGGTCGAAGTCGCCTCGGGCGATCGCGTCGAAGGACTCGATCGTGTCCTTGAGCGGAACGGTGGAACCCTCGACGTTGGTGAACTTCTTCGCCATGTAGGTGTTCTGCGAGAGGAACTGCTGGATGCGACGCGCGCGCGAGACGATGATCTTGTCCTCTTCGGAGAGCTCATCGACACCGAGGATCGCGATGATCTCCTGCAGCTCCTTGTTCTTCTGCAGGATCTGCTTGACCGTCGTGGCGACGCGGTAGTGGTCCTCGCCCAGGTAGCGGGGGTCCATGATCCGCGAGGTAGAGGTCAGCGGGTCGATCGCCGGGTACAGACCCTTCGAGGCGATCTCACGCGAGAGCTCGGTGGTGGCGTCGAGGTGCGCGAACGTGGTCGCCGGCGCCGGGTCGGTGTAGTCGTCGGCCGGCACGTAGATCGCCTGCAGCGAGGTGATCGAGTGACCGCGCGTCGAGGTGATGCGCTCCTGGAGCACACCCATCTCATCGGCGAGGTTCGGCTGGTAGCCCACCGCGGAAGGCATGCGGCCGAGCAGCGTCGACACCTCGGAGCCCGCCTGCGTGAAGCGGAAGATGTTGTCGATGAACAGCAGAACGTCCTGCTTCTGAACATCGCGGAAGTACTCCGCCATGGTCAGCGCCGACAGGGCGACGCGAAGACGCGTCCCCGGCGGCTCGTCCATCTGACCGAAGACGAGAGCGGTCTTGTCGAAGACGCCCGCCTCCTCCATCTCGTGGATGAGGTCGTTGCCCTCACGGGTGCGCTCACCGACGCCGGCGAACACCGACACGCCACCGTGGTCCTGCGCGACGCGCTGGATCATCTCCTGGATGAGGACGGTCTTGCCCACGCCCGCACCACCGAAGAGACCGATCTTGCCACCCTGCACATACGGGGTGAGAAGGTCGATCGACTTGATGCCGGTCTCGAACATGGTGGTCTTCGACTCGAGCTGGTCGAAGTTCGGGGCCTTGCGGTGGATCGGCCAACGCTCGGTGATCTCGATCTGCTCACCGGGCTCGGCGTTCAGCACCTCGCCGATCACGTTGAAGACCTTGCCCTTGGTGACGTCGCCGACCGGGACGGAGATCGCCTCGCCCGTGTCGCGCACCTCCTGGCCGCGGACCATGCCGTCGGTGGGCTTCAGCGAGATGGCACGCACCAGGTCGTCGCCGAGGTGCTGGGCGACCTCGAGCGTGATCTCGGTCGACTCGTCGCCGATCGTGATCGTCGTCTTGAGTGCGTTGTAGATTTCCGGGATCGAGTCGTGCGGGAACTCGATGTCGACGACCGGGCCCGTGACGCGTGCGACGCGCCCGACGACCGCGGTCGCGGCGTTCTCAGCCGTGGCGGTGGGGGTCATATCTTCGTCTCTCTCCTGAGGCTTACTTGCTCGACGCCAGGGCGTCGGCGCCGCCGACGATCTCGGCGATCTGTTGCGTGATCTCCGCCTGACGCGCGTTGTTGCGCAGACGGGTGTAGTCGGTGATGAGCTTGTCGGCGTTGTCGCTGGCCGACTTCATCGCCTTCTGCGTCGCGGCCTGCTTGGCGGCCGAGGACTGCAGCAGCGCGTTGAAGACACGGCTCTGGATGTACACCGGCAGGATCGCGTCCAGCACGGTCTCGGCATCCGGCTCGAACTCGTACAGCGGGTAGACCTGGCTTCCCGCCTCCGAGGCGTCGGCTTCGGCGATCTCCAGCGGCAGCAGGCGCAGGCTCTCGGGAGACTGCGTCATCATGCTGACGAAGCGGTTGTACACGAGGTGGATCTCGTCCACCCCGTTGTCATCCCCACCGCGAGAGAACGCGTCCAGGAGCGTCTGCGAGATCTCCTCCGCCGTGTGGAACGAGGGCGTGTCGGTGTCCCCGGTCCACTCGGCGGCCGAAGCGATGCGGCGGAACTGGAAGTATCCGACGGCCTTTCGCCCGATCAGGTAGAACACCGGCTCCTTGCCCTGTTCGCGCAGGAGCTCGGCGAGCTCCAGACCCTCGCGGAGGATCTGCGAGTTGAAGGCTCCCGCCAGGCCCCGGTCGGACGAGAAGATCACAACCGCGGAGCGGCGGATCGTCTCGGGCTCGCGGGTGAGCGGATGGTCGACGTTGGAGTGCGTGGCCACGGCTGCGACGGCGCGCGTCACGGCTCGCGCGAAGGGGCTGGCCGCTTTGACGCGTGCCATCGCCTTCTGGATGCGCGAAGCCGCGATGAGTTCCATCGCCTTCGTGATCTTCTTGGTCGTCTGAGCAGAACTGATCTTCTGCTTGTAGACCCTGAGTTGAGCGCCCATGATTCTCCTGCCCCGGCGATCAGCCGCGGCGGCCCTTGACGATCTTCTCCTGGTTCACGTCCTCGGCCTCGGCCGCACCGTGCTCCTCGTGACCGGGAGCGCCGATCGCGTGGCCCTTGCCGCCCTGGAACTCGAGGACGAACGCGTCCGTCTGCTTCTCGAGCTCGGCGATCGTGTCGTCGTCGAGGACGTTCGTCTCACGCAGCGTGTCCAGCACCTTCGTGTTGCGGCGCAGGTAGTCGAGCAGCTCGCGCTCGAACCGCAGCACGTCCTCGACCTCGATACCGTCGAGCTTGCCGTTGGTGCCGGCCCAGATCGAGACGACCTGCTCCTCCACCGGGTACGGCGAGTACTGCGGCTGCTTGAGCAGCTCGGTCAGGCGCGCACCGCGTGCCAGCTGACGACGCGAGGCGGCGTCCAGGTCGGACGCGAACATCGCGAAGGCCTCGAGCGAGCGGTACTGCGCGAGCTCGAGCTTCAGCGTTCCGGAGACCTTCTTGATCGACTTGACCTGTGCGTCACCGCCGACTCGCGACACCGAGATACCCACGTCGACCGCCGGACGCTGGTTGGCGTTGAACAGGTCGGACTGCAGGAAGATCTGTCCGTCGGTGATCGAGATCACGTTGGTCGGGATGTACGCCGAGACGTCGTTCGCCTTGGTCTCGATGATCGGCAGACCCGTCATCGAGCCGGCGCCCAGCTCGTCGGACAGCTTCGCGCAGCGCTCGAGCAGACGCGAGTGCAGGTAGAAGACGTCACCAGGGTAGGCCTCACGCCCCGGCGGACGGCGCAGCAGCAGTGACACGGCGCGGTACGCCTCGGCCTGCTTGGACAGGTCGTCGAAGATGATCAGCACATGCTTGCCGCCGTACATCCAGTGCTGGCCGATGGCCGAGCCGGTGTAGGGGGCGAGGTACTTGAAGCCGGCGGGGTCGGATGCCGGAGCGGCGACGATGGTGGTGTACTCCATCGCGCCGGCGTCCTCGAGCGCGCCCTTCACCGAGGCGATGGTCGAGCCCTTCTGGCCGATCGCGACGTAGATGCAGCGCACCTGCTTGTCGACATCGCCCGACTCCCAGTTGGCCTTCTGGTTGATGATCGTGTCGATCGCGAGCGCGGTCTTGCCGGTCTGGCGGTCGCCGATGATGAGCTGGCGCTGACCGCGGCCGACGGGGATCATCGCGTCGATGGCCTTCACACCGGTCTGCAGCGGCTCGTGGACCGACTTGCGCTGCATGACGCCCGGCGCCTGCAGCTCGAGCTCGCGGGAGCCCTCGGTCGCGACCTCGCCGAGACCGTCGATCGGGTTGCCGAGCGGGTCGACCACGCGGCCGAGGTAGCCGTCACCGACGGGGACCGAGAGGACCTCGCCCGTGCGGGTGACCTCCTGGCCCGCCTCGATGCCGGTGAAGTCGCCGAGGACGACGACGCCGATCTCGTGCTCGTCGAGGTTCAGCGCGAGGCCCTTAGTGCCGTCGCCGAACGTCACGAGCTCGTTCGCCATCACACCGGGCAGCCCCTCGACGTGCGCGATGCCGTCGGCGGCGTCGATGACGGTGCCGACCTCGGTCGCCGCAGCCCCGGTGGGCTCGTAGGCGGCGGCGAAGTCCTTCAGCGCGTCACGGATGACGTCGGGGCTGATCGATAGTTCTGCCATTGTCTTCCCTTTGTATGTGAGAGAGTCCGCGCGGTTCCCCGCGCCAAATCGTTGTCAGCTCGCGAGCTTCTGGCGAAGGTCGGCGAGTCGGGCGGAGATGCTGCCGTCGATGACGTCGTCGGCGATCTGCACGCGCAGGCCTCCGACGACGGCGGGGTCGATCACCAGGTTCAGCGAGACCTCGCCTCCGTAGCGACGCGCGAGCGCATCGCGGAGACGGGTCTGCTGCGCCGCGGCGAGCGGTACGGCCGTGTGCACGGTGGCCACCGTGCGCCCGGCCTGGGCGGACACGATGCGGATCGCGCGGCTGAGCAGCTGGCGCACGCGACGCTCACGCGGCTGGCGCACCAGCGCTGACGCGATCAGCACGGTTGCGGCCGAAGCGGAGGATCCGAGCACCTTCTCGACCAGCGCCCCCTTCGATGCGGCGTCTCCCAGCCGGCTGCCGAGGGCGAGCTCGAACTCGGGGTTCGCTGCGACGACGCGCGAGAAGCCGAACAGCTCCGACGCGACGTCATCTTTCGGCGAGGCGATGGCGGCCGTGCGGATCGCGAGCTCCTCGACGCCGTCGATGAGCTGCGCGGCGCTCGACCAGCGCTCACCGGCGACGATCGTCAGCAACGCGCGCACCGGCGCCGAGGCACCGGCGAACACGCCTTCGACGAGTGCCGTGCGGGCCTGGGCGGGTGCCGTGGGATCAGCCAGCGCGCCGCTCAGCTGGGACGACTCCCCCAGCGCGCGGGCCGCTGCGAACAGCTCCGCTGCGCTGCCGAGGGTGAGTCCCGACGCTGCGGCAAGCGCATCCGTGGATGCCGCGAGTGCCTGAGTGGTCGCGCTGCCCATTACTGCGCTGCCTTCTCGGAGGCCTCGAGGTCCGCGAGGAAGCGGTCCACGACGGCCGTCGCACGCGCGTCGTCGGAGAGCGTCTCCCCGACCACGCCGCCGGCGAGGTCGATCGCCAGCGTGCCGACCTCGTTGCGCAGCGAAACGAACGCCGCCTGGCGCTCGGCCTCGATCTGCGTGTGCGCGGCCGCGGTGATGCGCGCGGCCTCGGAAGAGGCGGTCTCCTTGGCCTCGGCGACGATCTTCTTGCCGTCCTCACGGGCGGCCTCGCGGATCTCACCGGCCTCGGTGCGAGCCTCGGCGAGCTGGCGGGTGTACTCCTCCAGCGCCGCCTCGGCCTGCTTCTGCGCCTCATCGGCCTTGGCGATGTTCCCCTCGATGGCGGCGGAGCGCTCGTCGAGCATCGCGGTCAGACGCGGGAGGGCGACCTTCCACACCACCACGAGGATGATGACGAACCACAGCGCCGACCATACGATGTCGTACCACGCCGGGATCAGCGGGTTGGGAGTCTCCTCCGCCGCGAGGCGTGTGACAAGAGCGTTCAGCATCCTGTCTCCTTCAGAAGTCGGTGCGGATTACGGGAAGGGGATGAATCCGACGGCGATGCCGACGAACGCAAGCGCCTCGGTGAAGGCGATACCGATCCACATGAGGACCTGAAGACGACCGGCCAGCTCGGGCTGACGGGCGACGCCCTCGATGGTCTTGCCGACGACGATGCCCACACCGATGGCCGGACCGATGGCGGCGAGGCCGTAGCCGACCGCTGCGAGGTGGCCGTTGATGTCAGCGAGAACCGTAGTTGCGTCCACGGGGTTTTCCTTTCGGTTGGGTGGGTGGCCGGGGCCGACCCGCTCAGTGCTCTTCTGCGACCGCGAGCTGGATGTAGATCGCGGTGAGGACGGTGAAGACGTAGGACTGCAGCACGACGACCAGGATCTCGAAGATCGTGAACGCGCCGCCGAAGGCGAGGGTGCCGACGCCGAGGGCGGCCCAGCCGCCCCCTGCGGTGAACATGAAGAAGGCGGTGGCCGAGAAGCACAGCACCAGGATCATGTGACCGACGACCAGGTTCATCATCAGTCGGAGGGTGAGGGTCACGGGCCGGATGATGAAGGTCGAGATGAACTCCAGCGGCGTGACGATGATGTAGACCGGCCACGGGACGCCGGACGGGAACAGCGAGTTCTTCCAGAAGCCGAGCGGGCTCTTCTTCATGCCCGCGTAGATGAAGGTGACGTAGCTGATCACGGCGAGCGTGAGCGGCACGGCGATGATCGCAGTACCGGGCATGTTCAGGAAGGGGATGATGCCCGTGATGTTCATGAACAGGATCATGAAGAAGATCGTGACGAGCAGCGGAGCGAAGCGCTCACCGTCCTTGCGCCCGAGCAGGTCGTGCGCAATGCCGTTTCGGACGAAGCCGACACCCATCTCGACCAGGCTCTGGAAGCGGCCGGGGACGACCCTCATGCGACGGGTTCCCAGCCACAGGATCAGCACGACGGCGATGACCGAGAGCAGCTGGATCAGGTGGATGCGGTGCATCGGGATGACGCCGAAGACGTTGAAGAGGATCTCAGGGAAGAAATCCGCCATCGACGGACCGTGGAACTCGCCGTCGGTGGCCAGTTTGGGAATCAGGTTCGCAGCAAGATTAAACAGCGCGGGCTCCAGCGTCGGGGCACCGGGAGAACCCGGTACGGCGATGGTCTGTGTGCATCACGGCGCAAGCGCTCGCGGGCGAGCGGGCGGCACCACTTCACTCTATCAGAACGGAGATGCGACTCAGTCTCACTGGCCGCCTGCGGACTGACCGGGCGCGCGATCCTCGGGAACCTCAGTTGGCAGGGAGATGTCGCTCACGTGCGGCAGCCGCATGCGCACCAGCACGATCACATCCACGATCAGCGACATGGCCACGCCGGCCACGATCGAGAGGAAGAAGACCAGCGGCACGATCCATGGTTGACCGCTGAGCACGATCATCACGACGATGAAGATCCCCAGCTTGAGCAGCCAGCCACCGAGCACGATCGCGAAGAACAGCTGCACGTAGAGCGGGTCACCGAACCAACGGTTGGCGAACAGGATGCTGGCGCCGGTGATGGCGAGGAACAGCACGGCGAGCAGCACGCCGAGCAGACCGCTCCACAGGCCGTTTACACCGGCCACGGCGAAGCCGATCGCTCCGGCGATCACTCCCAGGGCGACGGCCGCGCCTGCCGACCACAGCAGCGTGCGGCGCAGAATCGGGGTGCTGGAGACGGGGCTCGGGCTCATCGGGGCTCCTGGTGGGTGTGAGAGTCGAGGGGACGACGGGGCGGACGCAGCGTCACGATCAGGCAGGCGGCGACTCCGAGAATGCCGAAGCCGACACCCACGAGGTAGCCGCCGGGCCAGTCCTGACGTGAGGCGATGTACATCAGCAGCACGGCGAGCGAGATGACAGCGGTCCAGGCGTAGAACACCAGCACCGCATCGCGGTCGCGGTGGCCGAGGTCGAGCATCCGGTGATGCAGGTGCTTGCGGTCGGGGGCGAACGGCGACTTGCCTGCGCGCATGCGACGGAAGACGGCGAGCCCGAAATCCAGCAGCGGCAGCATCACGATCACCAGCGGCAGCACGATCGGGATGAACGCACCCAGCAGCTGAGAGCGGCCGAACCGCTCGGGGTCGAAGGCATTGACGTCCCCCTGCGTGGTCAGCGCGATCGCCGAGGTCGCCATCAGAAGGCCGAGCACGAGCGCGCCGGAGTCGCCCATGAAGAGCTTCGCGGGGCTCCAGTTGAACGGCAGGAATCCCATGCAGGCGCCGATCAGCACGGCGGCGAGGAAGGTCGCGAGGTTGAAGTAGCTCGTCGCCCCTGAGTCACGGGTGATGATGTACGCGTAGACGAAGAAGACGCCGTTGGCGATCAGGCAGACGCCCGCGACCAGGCCGTCCAGTCCGTCGATGAAGTTGACCGCGTTCATGACGACGACGATGGCGAACATGGTGATCGAGATGCTCACCCACGGTGAGACCAGGATCATGTCCCCGACGGGCAGGGAAAGGATCTGCAGTCCTCCCCCGGCGGTGATGATGCCTGCCGCGAGGAACTGAGCGGCGAGCTTGATCATCCAGTCCAGATCCCACAGGTCGTCGATGACGCCGATCACGGCAATCAGCAGCGCGGCGCCGAGGATCGCCCACATGGTCTGAGGTGGCGCCCACATCCGCTCGAAGAAGGGGTTGGCCGCGGAGACGCCGATGGCGGCCGCGATCCCGATGAACATCGCCACCCCGCCCAGACGCGGGGTCGGTGTCTTGTGCACGTCCCGTTCACGGATGCCGGGGTAGAGCTTGAACTTCAGGCTCAGCCGCCAGACCGCCCATGTCAGCGCGAAGGTGATCGCCGCCGTCAGGATGATCGTGAACAGGTACTGCTTCACGCCGAGCCGTCCGCGCGAGCGGCGGAGGCCGTGCCGCTCGGCTCACCGGGCTCGGTGTCGGCGGTGTCCTGATCCTCTCCGTCGCCGGCTGCCTCGTCGGCCTGATCGGCTTCTGCGGGGGCCGCGGCGTCATCGGGGTTCTCCGCGGGCTCCAGCAGATCGCCGAGAACCTCTTCGAGCTGCTCGCGGCTGACGGCGCCCTCGCGCAGGACGCGGATCGCGGCTCGCTCCTCGCCGTCGACGGCGACGAGCGAAGTGGCGTCCACGATCGTCGACGGGACGCCCGTGTCGCTGTAGCCCTCCTCCAGGTACACGGCGACGCTGTCTCCGAGCATCCGCTCCGCATCGGACGCGATGACCGCCGCGGCGTAACCGGTCAGGTTCGCGCTCGACACTGCCAGCGGGCCGGTCTCGGCGATCAGTTCGAGGGCGATGCGCCGATCGGGCATCCGGACGGCGACCGTGCCCTGGGTCTCGCCCAGGTCCCACGTCAGTGACGGCTGGGCGGGCAGCACGATGGTGAGACCACCGGGCCAGAACGCGTCGACGAGCCGCTGAACCGGCTCTGGGATCGACTCGACGAGCGCGGCGAGCATGTCCTGCCCGGCGACGAGGACGGGCGGGGGCATCTCGCGACTGCGTCCCTTGGCGTCGAGCAGTCGCTGTACGGCCGCGGGCGAGAAGGCGTCGGCGGCCAGCCCGTAGACGGTGTCGGTGGGCAGCACGACGAGCTCGCCTCGGGCGATGGCCTGGCGGGCGTGGCGCATGCCTGCGAGGATCTGCGCCTCGTCGCGGCAATCGAAGACAGTGGACATGGCATGCCTATTCTACGGGTGCGGTCTCGGAGTTGCCCCTGAGAGAGCGGTCAGGGGCGGAGCGCCGTGGTGGCGCGGTCGCGGCGTGTGAGGTCCTGGTGCGACGCGACGGCACGCCATCCGTCGGTCTCGAGTATCTTGCGGATCGCGGCCGCCTGCAGCTCGCCGTGCTCGAGCACGAGGGTGCCGCCCCGCCGCAGCAGCTCGTGAGCACGGCGACTGATCACCCGCACGACGTCGAGTCCGTCAGGGCCGCCGTACAGCGCCTGCGCCGGGTCGAACAACCGCACCTCCGGGTCGCGCGGCACGGCGTCGTCGGGGATGTACGGCGGGTTGGAGATCACGACCGAGGCGGTGCCGCGCAGTTCGTCGAACGCGGTGGCCAGATCGCCGAGGACGAGGGTGACGTTCGCCGCGGACGCGGTGTTGCGACCCGCCCAGGCATGCGCTTCGGGAGAGCGCTCGACGGCGAACACGCGGGCGTGGGGAACCTCCGTGGCCATGGCGAGGGCGATCGCCCCGCTGCCGGTGCCGAGGTCGATCGCGACGGGTTCGGGCGCTGCATCGCCGAGGAGCGCGTCGATGGCGAACTGCACGACGGTCTCGGTCTCGGGTCTCGGTACGAAGACGCCGGGACCGACAGCGAGCTCCAGGTGACGGAAGGCCGCCGTGCCGGTCAGATGCTGCAGGGGCTCGCGGGCGGCGCGGCGCGCGACGAGCGCGTCGAGCGCCGCCGCCTGGTCGTCGGAGATGCCGTCACCGCGCACGAGCGCCGCCTGGACCTCTCCCCTGCTGAGACCCAGGACATGCCCGATCAGCAGCTCCGCGTCCACGACCGGGTCGTTCACTCCGGCGGCAGTCAGCTGCGTGACGATGGCGCGCAGGCGCGCGGAGAGCGGATCGGGCATCCCCTCAGCGTATGCGTTACGCCGCCGCCGACACATTCGGCGGCCGCAGAACCTCGCGAAGTAGGCTTGGCCCATCATCCGCTGACGAAAGGATCCGACGTGGCCGGCATCCACTCCGATATCACCACGGCCTTCGGCAACACGCCCCTGGTCCGTCTGAACCACCTCACCGAGGGGCTGGACGCGACCGTGCTGGTCAAGCTCGAGTCGTTCAATCCGGCATCCAGCGTCAAGGACCGCATCGGCATCGCCATCGTCGATGCCGCAGAGGCCTCGGGTGAGCTCAAGCCCGGCGGCACGATCGTCGAGGCGACCAGCGGCAACACCGGCATCGCCCTGGCGATGGTGGGCGCCGCGCGCGGCTACAAGGTCATCCTCACGATGCCCGCCTCGATGTCGAAGGAGCGTCGGGTGCTGCTCAAGGCGTTCGGCGCCGAACTCGTGCTCAGCGACCCCACGAAGGGTATGAGCGGTGCCATCGAGGTGCTGAAGGAGATCATCGAGAGCACACCGGGCGCGGTCTGGGCACGCCAGTTCGAGAACGCCGCGAACCCGCGCATCCATCGCGAGACCACTGCTCAGGAGATCCTGCGCGACACCGACGGCGCCGTCGACGTGTTCGTCGCGGGCGTCGGCACCGGAGGGACGGTCACGGGCACCGGGCAGGCGCTGAAGGCGGCGAACCCGGACGTCAAGGTCATCGCCGTCGAGCCGAAGGACTCGCCGCTTCTTTCGGAGGGCCGCACCGGCCCCGCGAAGATCCAGGGCATCGGGCCGAACTTCGTGCCGGACGTGCTCGATCGCGAGGTGATCGACGAGGTCATCACGGCCGAGTTCGACGAGTCGCTGGCGACCGCCCGCGCCCTGGCCGCCAAGGAAGGACTCCTGGTCGGCATCTCCAGCGGAGCCGCTGTCGCTCAGGCGCTCAAGGTCGCTAAGCGACCGGAGAGCGCGGGCAAGACGATCGTCGTCGTCGCACCCGACACGGGCGAGCGCTATCTGTCCACCGCGCTGTTCGAGGACCTGCGCGAGGACTGACATCCCTGTGGGAATGATCGCCCGGATCCGCGAGGACATCGCGGCCGCACGCCGCCGCGACCCCGCTGCACGCAGCGGGGTCGAGGTGGCTCTGCTGTACCCCGGCCTGCACGCGATCTGGGCGCACCGCGTCTGGCACGCCCTCTGGCGGCGCAAGGTCTATCTGCTGGCGAGGGCGGGATCGCAGCTGACCCGCTGGCTGACCGGGATCGAGATCCACCCGGGGGCGAGGATCGGGCGGCGGTTCTTCATCGACCACGGCATGGGCGTGGTGATCGGCGAGACCGCCGAGATCGGCGACGACGTCATGCTCTACCACGGGGTCACGCTGGGCGGGCGCACCCGTGACCACGGCAAGCGGCATCCCACCCTCGATGACGGCGTCTCCGTCGGCTCGGGCGCGAAAGTCCTCGGACCGGTGCGGATCGGTGCCCGCTCGGTGGTGGGGGCGAACGCCGTGGTGACCAAGGACGCTCCCGCGGACAGCATCCTGGTCGGCATCCCCGCCAGACCTCGCACGCGCACGTCTGCGGACGAGTCGCGTGCGCTGCTCACCGCCGCCGACTACGCGATCTGAGTCACCGGCCGCTCAGAGCGGCAGGTGCATCACGTGCAGGCCCACCAGCCCGTGTCTGCGGGAGCGGAAGGCCTCCGGCACCGTGCCGACGATCTCGAAGCCCAGCGACTGCCACAGCCGCACCGCACCCGTGTTCGTCTGCACCACCGCGTTGAACTGGATGGCCGAGAATCCTTCGGCTCGATGCCAGTCGATGACGTGGACACCGAGCGCACGGCCGATCCCTCCCCCGCGGGCGGCGGGGTCGACCATGAACGAGGCAGTGCCCACGTGGGCCCCGCGACCGGGCCGGTTCGGCCCCATCTTCGCTGAGCCGACCACGCGCCCATCGACGACCGCGACGACGGTGCGCGACGGAGCGTGCTCCATCCACAGCGAAGCGGCCTGTTCAGAACTCATCTCCTCGGGGTAGGCGTACGTCTCGCCGTCCTGGACGATCGCGGAGAAGAACGGGAAGATCTCCGCCCAGTCATCCGCCGTCGCCTCACGGATGACGATCTGGTCGTTCGACGTCATCGCTCATCGCCTCCCAGTGCCGCGAGCCTCTCGGCCTCATCCGCCTCGATGCACGATTCGATGATGGGAGCGAGCGCGCCGTCCATCACCTGATCGAGGTTGTACGCCTTGTAGCCCGTGCGGTGATCCGCGATGCGGTTCTCGGGGAAGTTGTAGGTGCGGATGCGCTCGGAGCGGTCCATGCCGCGGATCTGGGATCGACGGGCGTCGGATGCCGCGGCGTCGAGCTCCTCCTGCTGCTTCGCCAGCAGCCGTGCGCGGAGCACACGCATACCCGCCTCGCGATTCTGCAGCTGCGACTTCTCGTTCTGCATGGACACGACGATGCCGGTGGGAACGTGGGTGATCCGCACGGCCGAGTCGGTGGTGTTCACCGATTGCCCGCCCGGACCCGACGAGCGGAACACGTCGATCTTCAGATCGCTCTGGTTGATCTCGATCTCGTCCGGCTCGTCGACCTCGGGAAACACCAGCACCCCGGTGGTGGAGGTGTGGATGCGCCCCTGGGACTCCGTCGCCGGCACCCGCTGCACACGGTGCACGCCACCCTCGTATTTCAGATGGGCCCAGACACCCTGCGCGGGGTCCGCCGACGACCCCTTGATCGCGACCTGCACGTCCTTGTAACCGCCAAGGTCGGACTCGTTGCGCTCAAGCAGCTCGGTCTTCCAGCCCATCGACGCTGCGTACTGCACATACATGCGCAGCAGGTCGGCGGCGAACAGGGCGCTCTCGGCACCGCCCTCCCCCGCCTTGATCTCCATGATCACGTCGCGGGCGTCGTCCGGGTCGCGCGGGATGAGCAGGCGACGCAGCCGCTCCTGGGCGGCCTGCAGGCCCTCCTCGAGCGCTGGCACCTCGGCGGCGAACGCCTCGTCCTCGCGGGCGAGCTCGCGCGCCGCATCCAGATCCTCCGACGCCGCCAGCCACGCGTCATGCGCGGCGACGATGCGGTTCAGCTCGGCATACCGGCGGTTGACTCGTTTGGCGCGCGCCGCATCGGCGTGCACCGCCGGGTCGGAGAGCTCCTCCTGCACCCGACGGTGCTCGTCGATCAGTCCCTGGACGGACTCGAACACCTGTGCTCCGTTCGGAAGACGGTCAGCGGATGTTGTTCTCGTGGCCGTGGCTCGAGCCGGTCTGGGGCGGCGTCGGGATCGACTTCTGCATCTGGAACAGGAACTCCACGTTCGAGCTGGTCTCCTTCAGCTTGCCGAGCACGACCTCCAGCGCCTGCTGCGGGTCGAGGCCGGCGAGGGCGCGGCGCAGCTTCCAGGTGATCTTGACCTCGTCGGCGGAGAGCAGCATCTCCTCACGGCGGGTGCTCGACGCGTTGACGTCGACCGCCGGGAAGATCCGCTTGTCTGCGAGTGCCCGGGAGAGGCGCAGCTCGCTGTTGCCCGTTCCCTTGAACTCCTCGAAGATGACCTCGTCCATCTTGGATCCGGTCTCGACCAGGGCCGTGGCGAGGATGGTCAGCGAGCCGCCGTTCTCGATGTTGCGTGCGGCGCCGAAGAAGCGCTTCGGCGGGTAGAGCGCCGAGGCGTCGACGCCACCGGTGAGCACGCGCCCGGAAGCCGGGGCCGAGATGTTGTAGGCGCGGCCGAGACGGGTGATCGAGTCGAGCAGCACGACGACGTCGCGGCCGAGCTCGACCAGACGCTTGGCGCGCTCGATCGCGAGCTCGGCGACCGTGGTGTGGTCCTCTGCAGGGCGGTCGAAGGTCGAGGCGATGACCTCTCCCTTCACCGAGCGCTGCATGTCGGTGACCTCTTCCGGGCGCTCGTCGACGAGCACGACCATGAGGTGGACCTCAGGGTTGTTCTGCGCGATGGCGTTCGCGATCTGCTGCAGCACGATGGTCTTGCCCGCCTTGGGCGGCGCGACGATCAGGCCGCGCTGTCCCTTGCCGATGGGTGCGACGAGATCGATGATGCGCTGCGTCAGCTTCTCGGGAGCCGTCTCCAGGCGCAGGCGCTCCTGCGGGTACAGCGGGGTCAGCTTGCCGAACTCGACACGCCCTGCCGCATCGTCGGGCGAGAGTCCGTTGACGGAGTTCACCTTCACGAGCGCGTTGTACTTCTGGCGCCCCTGCTGCTCACCCTCACGGGGCTGCTTGATGGCGCCGACGACGGCGTCGCCCTTGCGCAGGTTGTACTTCTTGACCTGACCGAGCGAGACGTACACATCGCTCGAGCCGGCGAGATAGCCGGTGGTGCGCACGAACGCGTAGTTCTCGAGGATGTCGAGGATGCCGGCGATCGGGATGAGCACGTCGTCCTCGCCGATCTCGGTCTCGAACTCGTCGGCGGTCTGGTTTCCGCCGCCACGGCGCTTGTTGCGCTGGCGGGTGCGACCGGAGGACTGGTCCTCCTCGACCGGGGCACTGTCGTTCTGGCCGCCGTTCTGACCGCGGCCGCGGTTGCGGCTGCGGTTACGGCTGCGACGTCCGCCGCCCTCGCCGTCGTTGTCGGCGCCTTCGCCGCCCTGCGACTGGTCCGCCTGCGAAGAGGATTCGGCGGGTGCCGAATCCTCGCCGCCCTGCTCCGCCGAGGCGTCGGCGTCACCGGACTTTGCACCGCGGCGCCCGCGTGCGGGACGCTTCGCCTGCTTGGTCTCGTCGCCGCCTTCGGCAGGTGCTGCAACGGCTGCGGCGGGCTGGTCCGCGGCGTCCGATGCCGGCGCCTCGTCGTCCGCCTTGGCCTTCTTGCTCGTCGCACGCTTCCGCGCCGGCTTCGCGGGGGCATCGGCGGGGGCCTCCGCTGCCGGGGCGGCGGATGTCGCGGCCTCCGCCTTCTCGGCATCCGCGTTCTCGACGTCCGCCTTCTTCGCACGAGTGCGGCGCGGTGCCTTCGCCTTCGGTGCCTCATCGGCTCCTGATGCCTCGGCGGGCGAGGCCTGAGCCTCGGCGGAGGTCGCCTGCGGCGCCTCGCTCACGGTCGCCTCGGCCGTCGCCGCGGCGGACGCGGAAGTCGCACGTCGAGGTGCGCGCTTGCGGGCCGGAGCGGCCGGAGCCTCGGTCGCGGGTGCGGCCGAATCGGCGGCCGGATGATCGTTCTGGGTCTCGGAGAAGTTCTCCACGAGTACTCCCTCATATGTCGTGGGGATGAGCGATCCGGAAGCGTGCAGCGGAAGCTGCACGCACACGCGCGGCGCTGAGGCCTGTGGCCAGATTCACGGCGATACGGCACCGCACTGCAACAGTGATGCTGCAACACCATGACTCTGGGGATCGCGTGCGGATTTCGCAGAAGTGCGAGGGGGCGAGATTCACGTAGTCACGTGGAGCCCTCCGCTCGATCCCTAACTGTACCACCCAACACATCGACTGCGAGCATGTGCGCTTCCCACGGGGTGTCCGTCACCGAGTCGGCGAGCTCCACCGCCCGCTGACGCTCGCCCGGACCGTCGGCGAGCACGAGCACGCTGGGCCCGGCGCCCGAGACGACCGCGGCGAGCCCTTGCGCGCGCAGTTCCTGAACCAGGCGCAGCGTCTCGGGCATGGCCGCTCCCCTGTAGTCCTGGTGCAGCCGGTCGGCGGTGGCGTCCAGCAGCAGCTCGGGGCTCTGCGTCAAGGCGGCCACCAGCAGAGCCGAGCGCGACACGTTGAACACGGCGTCCTCGCGGGGCACCTGGTGAGGCTGCAGCGACCGTGCGAGCGATGTCGACATCGTGAAGCCGGGGACGAACACCAGCGGAGCGACGCCTCGATGCACCAGCAGCTTCTTGTGCTGAGGCCCCCGTTCCCCCGACCACGCGATCGTCAGCCCGCCGAATAGCGCGGGTGCGACGTTGTCGGGGTGTCCTTCGAGCTCCGTGGCCAGACGCAGCAGCCGGTCGTCGTCGAGATCGACGTCACCGGCGAGCAACCCTTTGGCGATCAGGATGCCGGCGGTCACCGCGGCACCGGACGAGCCCATGCCCCGACCGTGCGGGATGCCGTTCGCGGCGTGCATGCGCAGCCCGGGCGTGTCGCGGCCGGCATCCGCGTACGCGTGGGCGATCGCGCGCACCACCAGGTTCGTCCCGTCGCGCGGGATCTCCTCCGCGCCCGAGCCCGTCACCTCGATTTCGAGACGATCGTCGGCGAAGGCGGACACCGTGAGGGAGTCGTAGATGCTGAGGGCCAGGCCCAGGGTGTCGAATCCCGGCCCCAGGTTCGCGCTCGTCGCGGGGACTGTCACGGTGACGGTGCGCAGCGCCCCGTCGACGTGCTGCGGCTCGACGACGGCCGGCGCCATCTCGGCGGGGACGACGGTGACGCTCACTGTCACTCCCCTTCGACGCGAAGCACGGATACGACGCGCTCGACCACGCCGCTGTCCGCCAGCCGGTCGACGGCGGCACTCAGCGCACTGTCGGGAGCGCGATGGGTGCCGATGATGAGGTGCGCAGTCGCGCCCTCCTCGGTCTGCGCGACCGTCTGCACGAGAGTGGCGACGGAGACGCCGCCGTCACTGAGGATGCCGGCGATGGTCGCGAGCACGCCCGGCTCGTCGGCGACCTCGAGGGTGATCTGGTAGCGCGTGGTGACATGCCCGATCGAGACGATGGGCAGGTTCGCCCTGGTCGACTCGCCGACGCCGACGCCGCCCGCGATGTGCCGGCGGGCAGCCGAGACGACGTCACCGAGCACTGCGGATGCGGTCTGCACACCACCTGCACCCGCCCCGTAGAACATCAGCGAGCCAGCCGCCTCCGCCTCGACGAACACGGCGTTGTTCGCGCCGTGCACCGATGCCAGCGGGTGCGAGCGCGGCACGAGGGCCGGGTAGACCCGCACCGAGATGGACTCGCTGTCGTCGCCGCTCAGGCGCTCGCACACCGCGAGCAGCTTGATCACGAAGCCTGCCGCGGCGGCCTCTTCGATCATGGCGGCCGTGATGGAGGTGATTCCCTCGCGGTGCACGGCGTCGAGGGGCACAGCGGTGTGGAAGGCGAGGCTGGCGAGGATGGCGGCCTTCTGCGCTGCATCGTAGCCCTCGACGTCGGCCGTCGGATCGGCTTCGGCGTAGCCGAGGCGCTGAGCGTCGGCGAGCACGTCGGCGAAGTCGGCGCCCTCGCTGTCCATCCGATCGAGGATGTAGTTGGTGGTGCCGTTGACGATGCCCATGATCCGCACGACGCGGTCCCCCGCGAGCGAGTCCCGCAGCGGTCGGATGATCGGGATGGCCCCCGCCGCTGCCGCCTCGTAGTAGACCGAGGCGCCGACCCTGTCGGCCGCTTCGAACACCTCGGGACCATGCGTCGCCAGCAGCGCCTTGTTGGCGGTGACCACATCGGCACCGGAGCCCAGCCCCAGCAGAATGTGCGAACGGGCGGGCTCGATGCCGCCCATCAGCTCGATGACGATGTCGGCGCCGGTGATCAGCGACTCGGCGTCGGTCGTGAAGAGCTCGCGGGGAAGTTCGACGTCTCGCGGCGCATCGAGGTCGCGCACGGCGATCCCGGCCAGCTCGAGCGATGCCCCGGCGCGGTCGGCGAGTTCGTCACCGTGCTTCAGCAGCAGCGACGCCACCTGGGAACCAACCGCTCCGGCTCCCAGCAGCGCCACGCGAAGTCGTCGGTAGTCAGTCATCTGCGCTCCTCAGCACGTCGGGTTTCTTCGCATTCGTCAGGCGGCGGCGCACGGCCGTCCGCAGGTCACAGCTGGATGCCGGCGTCGCGCGCCAGCAGATCCCGCATCGACTCGCCGCGCACGATCACGCGCGACGCCCCATCGCGCACGGCGACGATCGGGGGTCGGGGAACGTGGTTGTAGTTGCTCGAAAGCGGTGCGCAGTACGCGCCGGTCGCGGGCACAGCGAGCAGGTCTCCCGGCGTGACGTCCGCGGGCAGATACTCATGATCCACCACGATGTCACCGGATTCGCAGTGACGGCCGACCACGCGCACCAGCACCGGGGGCCCGCCGCCGACGCGGGACGCCAGCCGGGCGGAGTACTGCGCGCCGTAGAGCGCCGTCCTCGCGTTGTCGCTCATTCCGCCGTCCACGCTGACGTAGCGGCGCGTGCCCGCATCCAGGGTGACGTCCTTGATCGTGCCGACCTCGTACAGGGTGACGCCTGCGTTGCCCACGATGGCGCGGCCGGGTTCGAACGACAGCGCCGGCACCGGGATGCCGCGCGCGGCGCACCCCTCGGCGACCGCCGCGACGATGCCCTCGGCGAGTTCGGCGATCGGCGTCGGGTCGTCGACCCGTGTGTAGGCGATGCCGAAGCCGCCGCCGAGATTGAGCTGCGGGATGTCGCCTCCTGCAAGCAGCTCCTGGTGCACGTCGAGCAGTCGCGAGGCCGACTCGCGGAACCCGGCGACGCCGAAGATCTGCGAGCCGATATGGCAGTGCAGGCCGACGAAAGTGAGTCCGGGGATCTCACGGATGCGGGCGACGATCGCCGGAGCCTCACCGAGCGGGAAGCCGAACTTCTGGTCTTCGTGTGCCGTCGCGAGGAAGTCGTGGGTCTCGGCGTGCACGCCGCTGTTCACCCGCACCATGACGCGCTGCACGGTCCCGGTGCGCGAGGTGAGCGCGGCGAGGCGCTCGATCTCGATCGCGCTGTCGACGATGATCGTGCCGACGCCGGCCCCGACTGCACGCGCGAGTTCGGCCACCGACTTGTTGTTCCCATGGAAGCCGAGCCTGGAAGCGTCGGCACCTGCGGCCAGGGCGACCTCGAGCTCACCCCCGGTGCAGACGTCGACGTTGAGCCCCTCGTCCATGACCCAGCGCACGATCTCGGTGCTCAACAGCGCCTTGCCCGCGTAGTACACGCGTGCCGTGGTCGCGTGCTCCGACGCCGCGCGCTCGAAGGCCGTGCGCAGCGCCCTTGCGCGACTGCGCACCTCGGACTCGTCGATGACCATCACAGGCGTGCCGTACTGATGCACGATGTCGCCGGCGCCGACACCGCCGAGCTGCAGTGAACCGGCCTCGTCGCGGCCCGCTGAGGCCGGCCACACCGAAAGGACGAGGTCGTTGGCGTCGTCGGGCTCGACGAGCCATCCGGGAGCGGGTGATGAGGCAGCGGAATGCACGGAGCACCAATCGTGGGACGGACCTCGGGCGGACGGCGGCTCCGAGGTTGCCCCCGATTCTAGGGCACCGGCAGGCCGCCTCCTGTCAACCCTCCACGGCTGTGACACCGATCTGATTAGGGTGGAGGAGATGGATGACTCCTCCGGATCGGCCCGACCCGGCCGCCTCGCCTCGGCCCTGGCGGCGCTGATCCGCCGCCTGCTGGGGTGGAGGCTGGTACGCGCGGCGCTGCGCTACGCGGGTCGCCGCGGCCCCGTGCTCGCCGACGCAGTCACGTACCGCGCGCTGTTCAGCGTGTTCGCCGCCCTTCTGCTCGGCTTCTCGTCCGTCGCGCTCTGGCTGTCGAGCGACAGCGTGGCGTGGGACGCGGTCGTGTCGGCCGTCGACGCCGCGCTGCCCGGACTTGTGAAGACCACGCCGGACGGCGACGGAATCGTCGACCTCGACACGATCCGCGCTCCCGCAGGACTCTCGATCGCCGGGGTGATCTCACTGATCGGCCTCGTCGGCGCCGCATTGGGTGCGATCGGATCGCTGCGCGTCGGCATCCGCACCGTCGCAGGCACGGACGGCGCCGATGCCGCCTGGTATCTGGTGGTGGCCCGCAATCTGCTGCTCGCGCTCATCATCGCCGCAACGTTCCTCGGGGCCGCGGTCCTGACGTTCGCCGGTGAGGCCATCGTGAACGCCGGCGCGGGCCTGCTCGGCGTACCGCAGGACTCGGCGGTCGCGTTCTGGAGCGTGCGGCTGCTCTCGCTCGTCGTGGTCTTCGCGCTCGACGCCGTCCTGATCGGGGCATCATTCCGGATGCTCTCGGGCGTGCGCGCCCCGATGCGTTCGCTCTTGCCCGGTGCCGCTCTGGGCGCTCTCGCCCTCGTAGGCCTGCAGGAGCTTTCCGGGCTCTTCATCGGAGGCGCTCGTGTCAACCCGCTGCTGGCCTCGTTCGCCTCTCTGCTGGCTCTGCTGCTCTGGCTGAATCTGTCGACTCAGGTGATCCTCCTCGCCAGCGCGTTCATCGCGACGGCCGCCGATGAGGAGCGCGACAGGGTCGGGGAGCGCTACGGCTCCTCGACCCTGGCTGAGAACGCGCTGCGCCTGGCGGAGCAGGACGTCCGCTCGGCGACGGCACGCCTGCGCGATGCTCAGGAGGCGGTGGCCGCGGAGCGGTCTCCAGACTGAGCCGACGTCAACAGGTGCCGTTCTCCAACAGCGCGGGGTCCACGGCGATCCTGCCGTCCGCGGCGATGTCGGCGACGGCTCTCGTACCCTCGATCCGCAGCCCGGTCAGCGTGATCCCTGCGGGAAGCTGATCGGCGATGCAGATCCGCCGGGTCTCGACCAGTTCCCGCCCCAGTCCGCCGAACCTGTCCGAAAGCTCCTGCAGGTCGAGCAGCTCCCCCGCGACCGATGCCGACACGGGCGTCAGCAGCAACTCACCCCCGTCGGCCCCCGGAGTCACGGTCAGACCGAGCGGCAAGGCGAGCCCGAAGACCTCGACCGTGCCGCTGACGGTGACATCCGGCTCCTGGAACTCGATGCCCTCGACGGGCAGGTCGGACGGCTCGACGAGCGCCAGGAATTGGTCGGCCTCGATGGCCACGGTGCCGTGCGCGCGATCGAGCGCACCGCCCTGCAGCGGCACTCCGGTCGCGGTGACGTCCGCCGAGCCGGTGACGCCGCCGATGGTTACCCGGTCCGAGGTGAGGTGCAGCTCGTCGAGGCGGCCGACGGCGAGCTGAGGTAGCAGCAGACCGGACGCCTCGACGTGCATCTGCTGGTCGGAGGGCAGGTCGAGCTGGTCGATGACGACGGAGCGGACCACACCGGGAACCACTGCCCTGGCCACAAGCTCCGCGGCGACGACCAGCGTGGCAAGCACCACTGCCAGGATCAGCAGGACCCAGGGCCACCGCGCCCGCCGCGCCGCCGACATGTCACATCCGCTCGGGCGCCGAGACACCGAGCAGGTGCAGCCCGTTGCGCAGCACCTGGCCGGTGGCGTCGTTGAGCCACAGTCGCGTACGGTGCACGCTCTCGATCGGATCGTCGCCCTTCGGGATCACCCGGCAGTTGTCGTACCAGCGGTGGTACAGCCCGGCGAGCTCCTCGAGGTAGCGGGCGACGCGGTGCGGCTCGCGCACCTCGGCCGCGAACCCGACGATGCGCGGGAACTCCTGCAGCGCTCCGAGCAGCGCGGATTCGGTCTCGTGGGTGAGCAGCTCCGGGGAGAACTCGGAGCGGTCCACTCCGGAATCGGCCGCATTGCGCTCCACGTTGTGCGTGCGGGCGTGCGCGTACTGCACGTAGAAGACCGGGTTGTCGTTGGTGCGCTTCTGCAGCAGTTCAGGGTCGAGATCCAGCGGCGAGTCCGCCGGGGAGCGCTCCAGCGAATAGCGCAGCGCATCGGTTCCGAGCCAGTCGAGCAGATCGTCCATCTCGATGATGTTGCCCGCTCGCTTGGAGAGGCGGGCGCCGTTGATCGAGACCATCTGACCGATGAGCACCTGGATGTTCTTCTCAGGATCCTCGCCCGCGGCGCCGGCAACGGCCTTGAGACGGTTGACGTATCCGTGGTGATCGGCGCCGAGCAGGTAGATCTTGTTCTCGAAACCGCGGTCGCCCTTGTTCAGGTAGTACGCGGCGTCGGCGGCGAAGTACGTGTACTCGCCGTTCGAGCGGCGGATCACGCGATCCTTGTCGTCGGTGAAGTCGGTCGTGCGCACCCAGACCGCGCCGTCCTCATCGAAGACATGCCCCTGCTCGCGCAGCCTGTCGACGGCACGATCGATCAGACTCGGCTCACCGCCGTCTCCCGCTGCGTGCAGGGCGCGCTCGGAGAACCACACGTCGAACGGCACGTTGAACCGCTCCAGCGACGTGCGGATTTCGGCCAGCTGGTACTCGTAGGCCTGGTCTCGCGCGACGACGAGCTGCTCGTCCACTGGCAGCTCGAGCAGGTCGGGCCGCGCTGCGAGCACCCTGGCGGCGAGTTCGCCGATGTAGGCACCCGGGTAGCCGTCTTCGGGCGTGGGCTCGCCCTTCGCCGCGGCCAGAACGGAACGCCCGAAGCGCTCCATCTGCGCCCCGGCGTCGTTGATGTAGTACTCGCGGACGGCGTTCGCGCCGCTCGCGAGCAGCAGCCGCACGATCGAGTCGCCGAGCGCCGCCCAGCGGGTGTGCGCGATGTGCAGTGGGCCCGTGGGGTTGGCCGAGACGAACTCGACGTTGACCGACACACCGGCCTGCGAGTCGTTGGTGCCGTAACCGGCACCCGCCTCCACGATCGTCTTGGCCAGCGCCCCCGCCGCCGCAGCATCCAGGCGGATGTTGATGAACCCGGGACCGGCGACCTCGACCGCGGCGATGCCTTCGCTCGTGGACAGCGAGTCCGCGATCTGCTGCGCGAGTTCACGCGGGTTCGTCCCGAGACGCTTCGCGAGGCGCATGGCGACGTTCGTCGCCCAGTCACCGTGCTCACGGTTGCGCGGGCGTTCGAGGACCACGTCGGATGCCGCGATGCCCAGCTCCTCGTCGGGTCGCAGCGAAGCCGCGATCGGAGCGAGGACGGCGAGAACGGCTGCGGCGAGGGTTTCAGGGTTCATAGACGAACAATCCTAGCCGCGCTGCCAGGGTCGCTCCCGGGTGCCTTTCCGAACGAGGCGAGGTCAGCGGAACCGGCTGATCGTGCGGGTGAGTGCATCCAGCGTTTCCGCATCCGGCTCTCCGCCCGCCGCGCGCACGGCGAGGAAGGCTGCACCGATCGCGCCATCGCCGACCGGGAGCAGGTCCAGTCCCTCTGCGGCGGCACCGAGCCGCTCGAGGAAGGAGTCGCGCACCGGGCCCGTGCGCGAGAGCACGCTGCCGCCGATCACCAGCGGTCCCGGCCCCGCGAGCACCGCCGCGAGCGTGTCGGCGAGATGGCGCCCGGCGTCGCGGAGGATCCCCTCCGCGACCGGGTCGGGCTGATCGAAGGCGAAGGGTGCCAGCGCTGCGAGCTCGATCGGAGGGCGCGAGTACAGCGCTTCGATCAGGGCGTCCAGAGCGCCGGACCGACCCTGCACGACGCTCTCCGACGGAACCAGGTCGTAGTGGTCGAGAACCTGGCCGGTCAGGGCCGTGGCGGGGCCCGTGCGGTCGAGGTCCTGCACCACCGCACGCGCGATGGCGTGCCCGATCCAGAACCCGCTGCCGCGGTCGCCGAGCAGCCAGCCCAGGCCGTCGCCGGTGCCGTCGATGCGGCCGTCGCGCACCCGCACCACGCATGCGCCGGTTCCCGACACCAGTGCGTATCCGAACGGCGATGCGGAGCCGCTGAAGTACGCCGCGAGCAGGTCTGACTCGAACACGAGCCGCCCCGCGAACCCCTCGCGCATCAACCGCGAGTGCAGCCAGGTGTGGTCGCCCGATGCCCTGCTGCCCGCCATCGCAGGGGTGACGACGGCGATGTCGGCCAGCGAGGCCCCCGACGGCTGCAGCGCCCTGCCGATAGCCTCGAGGACTCCGTCTGCGGCGCGCTCAGGGCCTGCCGAGATCGGATTGCCGCGGCCGCCTATGCCGTATCCGAGGCACTCGCCGCGCGAGTCGGTGAGCACCGCCCTGGTCGAGGTTCCCCCGGCATCGATACCCAGCAGGAGCGCTTCGTGACTCATTCGTGATGTTGTCCTATTTGACGTTTTCGTCGCGTGAGAATAGTTTTCATCTCAACGCAGATTGACAGCGAAGTGCAATCAGGAGGCTATGGTGCCACGGTCCAGGGACATCGGCAACGGACTGACGATCGCTCGCCGCATCGCGGCAGGTCGCCGGGCCATGCCGACGGCGATGAGCAAGATCGCCGATGTCGTGACCGAGCACCCCACCGCCCCCGTCGAGCTGACGATAACGGAACTCGCAGACCGAGCCGGCACCTCTCCCGCGACGGTGACACGCTTCTGCCGCGCACTGGGCTTCGACGGGTACACCCAGTTCCGCGTCGGAGTGGCCAGCGAGATCGGCCGCGGTGATGCCGAGGAGAGCTGGGAAGCCGATATCGGCCGCGAGTTCGGCGCCGAGGACGAACCGGGCAAGGTGCTGCAGACGCTCGTCGCCCTGCACGTGGACAGTCTCGAGAGCACGGCCGCCCGCCTCGATCTGGACAACGTGCTGCGTGTCGCCGACGCGATCACCGCCAGCCGGCACGTCGACATCTACGGCGTCGGCGGAAGCGGGGTGATCGCACGCGAGTTCCAGGGCCGCCTGTACCGCATCGGCGTCAACGCGCACGCGTGGTCCGACGTCCACGACGGACTCACGAGCGCCGTGCTGCAGAACCGCGACTCGGTCGCGGTCGGCATCTCCAGCACGGGCCGCACCGACGAGACAGTGCAGATGCTCTCTCAGGCCGGAGCCGCCGGCGCGTTCACCGTGGCGATCACGCACGATGCCGAATCCTGGCTGGCCGGTCTCGCCGACGTGTCGCTGGCGACGGCTGCGCCCACCGGATATCTGCGTCCGGACGACCTATCGGTCAAGCACTCGCAGCTGCTCGTGCTCGATCTGCTCTACCTGCTCATCGCGCAGCAGATGTTCGGCCAGGCGTCGCGGCGACTCGCCGCCAGTGCCATGGCCGTCTCGGCGCATCGTCGTCCGGCGCGCACCGCCAAGAACCCCCACAACCCGCAACTGCTCGAGGAGATCCGATGACCGCTACCCCGTCCGACCTGCTTCGCGAGGCCACCGGCCGTCTCGACCGGCTCGCATCCGACGCCGAGGGCGGAGCCCTCGACGACGCGATCGCGCTGCTCGTCGACGCACTCGACCGCGGCGGAGTGATCCAGGCCTTCGGCACCGGACACTCGGAAGCCTTCGCGATGGAGATCGCCGGCCGTGCGGGCGGCCTCATCCCCACCAATCGCTTCGCGCTGCGCGACATCGTCATGCACGGCGACCGCGAGACCGACGTGCTGACCGGGTCCCTGGAGCGCGAACCTTGGGTGGTGGACGAGCTGATGGCGACCGTGCCCGTGGGCGAGGGCGACGTCTTCGTCATCGCCTCGAACTCGGGAGTGAACGGATCCATCGTCGGCACGGCCCTGTGGGCGAAGGAGCACGGCCACAAGGTCATCGCCGTGACCAGCCTGGAGCACACCGCTCGAGTCGAGCCCAAGCACCCCAGCGGCAAGCGTCTCAGCGAGGTCGCCGACATCGTCATCGACAACCTCGCGCCCTACGGCGACTCGACGCTGGAAGTGGCCGACGGCATCGGCGCCGGCGCGATCTCGTCCATCACGGCCGCCTTCATCGCGCAGCTGCTGACGCTCGGCGTCGCGCGCACGATCGCAGAGCGAGGCGACACTCCCCCCATGTACATCTCCGCCAACATCCCGGGCGGCGATGAGCACAACTCCGTCCTTGAGGACCGCTATGCGGGCCGCATCAGGCGGGGAGCTTGATCGGATCTCCGGTCGGCCCGAAACCCAAACACCGATCACATCACTAGGAAGGTATGAAGATGGAACTCAACGAAGCATCCATCAGCCGCCGCAACCTGCTGCGCGGCGCGGCTGCCGCAGCGATGCTGCTGCCGTTCGGCATGACCCTGGCCTCCTGCGCAGCGCCCGGCGGCGGCGGGGGCGGCGGAACCGGCCCGCAGGGCGAGGTCACCGCTGACAACCCGTTCGGCGTCGCAGCCAACGCCAAGGTCGACGCGGTCATCTTCGACGGCGGCTACGGCGTGGACTACGTCGAGAACTCGGCGAAGATCATGGAAGGCAATGAGGCACTGGAGGGCGTGACCGTCGCCGTGTCGGCCTCCACCAAGATCGCCCAGGAGCTGCAGCCGCGGTTCGTGGGCGGCAACCCGCCGGACCTCATCGACAACTCCGGAGCGAACTCGATCGGATGGAACACCATCCTCGACCAGCTCGAGGAGCTCGATGACGTGCTCGACGCGGAGAACCTCGAGGGCACCAAGATCCGTGACACCCTCTTCGGCGGCGTCGAAGCACCCGGAACGTTCGACGGACGGTTCGTGGCGCTGAACTACGTCATGACGGTGTACGGCATCTGGTACTCGTCGAGCCTGTTCGAGGAGAACGGGTGGGAGGTGCCGAAGTCGTGGCAGGACCTGAAGTCGCTCGGCGAGCAGGCCAAGGCCAAGGGCAAGTACCTGTTCCTGTGGGGCAAGGAAGCGGCCACCTATTACCAGACCATGGTCGTGGACTCCGCCGTGATCCAGGCCGGCGACGACGTGCGCCTGCCTCTGGAGAACCTGGAGGAGGGCTGCTGGTCGCACCCGGCTCTCCAGGGCATCCTGACGATCCTGCACGACCTCATCCAGTCGGGCTACGTCAAGCCTGGTGGCGGCGGCACGCAGTTCACCCAGGCGCAGGCGCAGTGGAGCCTCGACCAGGAGGCGCTGCTGTACCCCTCGGGCTCGTGGATCGAGAACGAGATGAAGGACACCACGGCCGAGAACTTCATGATGAAGGGCATCGCCGAGCTTCCGCTGGACGGCAACCAGACCACTCCTGCCGGCACGATGCGTGCCGAGGCCGGCGAGCCGTTCATCGTCCCGTCGAAGGCGAAGAACCCCGCGGGCGGCAAGGAACTGCTGCGCACCATGCTGTCGAAGGAGTCGGCGACCGCCTTCGCGAAGTCGAAGCTGGCCCCGACGATCGTCAAGGACACCGTTCCCGCCGACGGCTTCGGATCGACCGCCCTCGTCTCGCAGTCGGAGCTGCTCGCTGCAGCGGGTGACAACGTCTTCACGATCAAGTCGTTCAACCTCTACGGCATGAACTCCGACCAGCTTCCCATCTGGAACTCGTTCCTGGACGGGAAGATGAGCGTGGAGGAGATCACCAAGCAGCTGCAGGCACTGACCGACAAGGTCCGCGAGGACTCGTCGGTCACGAAGATCGAGATCAAGTGACAGCAGCACCAGGTCTTGACGCGGCGCTGGACACCGTCGCAGTCACGGCAGCTCGGGCGGGGCGGCGCAAGCCGCCCCGCCTCGGGCGGCGCAAGCTGACCTTCGACTACATCTCCTTCCTGCTGGTGTTCCTCGGCCTGCCACTGGCGATCTTCCTGATCTTCGTGATCTCGCCGTTCATCCAGGCCGTGTACTACGCGATGACGAACTGGACCGGCTTCTCGCCGAACATGGACTTCATCGGGGTGCAGAACTTCGTGAGGCTCTTCCAGGACTCGACGTTCCTGCAGGCGATGGGCAACAACGCCCTGCTGGCGATCGTCGTCCCGCTGATCACCCTGACGATCGCATTGATCTTCGCGAGCATGATCACCGTCGGCGGCGCCAGCCACGGGCAGGTGCGCGGGCTCAAGGGATCGAGCTTCTACCGCGTCGTGTCGTTCTTCCCGTACGTGATCCCGGCGATCGTCATCGCCATCCTGTGGAACATGATCTACACGCCCAGCGGCCTGCTCAACGGCATCCTGGGCCTGTTCGGCATCGACACGAACGAGTTCGCCTGGCTCGGTGACGGCCGTACGGCCATGGGAGCGACGATCTTCGTGATCGTCTGGAGCATGGTCGGGTTCTACATGGTGCTGTTCGTCGCAGCCATCAAGGGGATCCCCGCCGAGACGCTGGAGGCCGCTCGCATCGACGGCGCAGGCAGGTTCCGCACGGTGACGTCGATCCTCATGCCGCAGATCCGCGACAACGTGCAGACGGCATACATCTACCTCGGCATCCTCGCACTGGACGCCTTCGTCTACATGGCCGGTCTGAACGCGACAGGCGGTCCCGGTAACAGCACCCTGGTGATGAGCCAGTACCTGTTCCGCACCGCTTTCGAGAAGGGCCAGTTCGGCCTGGCCAGCGCGATGGGCGTCGTCCTGGCTGTACTCACCCTCGTGTTCGCCGCTGTCGTCATCGGCGTGTTCCGTCTTATCGGCGGCAAGGATGAAGGAGGACGCTCATGAGCACCGACACTCGTGCCGCGGTCACGATCGACAAGGCCAGACGGTCCGGCTCGGCGCCGCGCGACCGCACCACGAAGTCCACCACCAGCGACAAGGTGGTCGGTGGCACCTCCCACGTGATCCTGGCGATCTGGTCGCTCGTCGTGATCCTGCCGATGCTGTGGACGCTGCTCGGCTCGTTCAAGACCACCCCGGAGATCTTCCGATCGCCGTTCGGGCTGCCCGCGAACTGGAACTTCGACAACTACGTCAATGCGTGGGTGAAGAACAACTTCGGGCAGATGTTCCTCAACACGGTCATCGTCGTCGGCGTGGCGCTGGTGCTGGTCATGATCCTCGGCGCGATGTGCGCCTACGTTCTGGCCCGCTTCTCGCTGCCCGGCAGCCGAGTCATCTACTACCTGATGCTCGCAGGTCTCACATTCCCCGTGTTCCTCGCCATCGTGCCGCTGTTCTTCATCCTGCAGGGCATGGGGCTGCTGAACACGCTCCCCGGCCTGATCATCACGTACGTCGCCTTCGCGCTGCCGTTCACGGTGTTCTTCCTGTTCTCGTTCTTCAAGTCGCTGCCGTACGAGATCCAGGAGGCCGCCTACGTCGACGGTGCCAGCGAGTGGCGGACGTTCTTCCAGGTGATGCTGCCTATGGCGAAGCCGGGCATGGCGGCGGTCGCGATCATGAACTTCCTCGGTCTGTGGAACCAGTTCCTGCTGCCGATCTCACTGAACACGGATCAGAGCAACTACGTCCTGTCGCAGGGTATGGCCAGCTTCGCCTCGGCGGCCGGCTACCAGGTCGATTTCGGCGCCATGTTCGCGGCGGTGATGATCACCATCATCCCCGTGCTGCTCGTCTACGTCCTCTTCCAGCGTCAGCTGCAGGGGTCGGTGTCGCAGGGCACCTCGAAGTAGCCCGACACTCCGGATCGCCCCTCCCCGCACCTCGCGGCGGAGGGGCGATCGGCGTTCACGGACGCCTGAATTCGCATCTGGCCTCTCATCGCTTACCCTCGACCCATGACCTTGCGCGTCCGCACCCGACGGCGCCGCACAGCGCTCGTGATCGCGGGCGTGTTCGCGGTGGTGCTCGGCGTCTCCCTCAGCATCACGAGGCCCTGGCAGCCGCCCGTCGAGACGGCCCCCGTCGCGGCGGCGCAGGACGGAGTCGCTCCGGCGCCGCTCGCGCTGCCCGAGCATCCGACCCTGCTCGTCTTCGGTGACTCGTGGACGTACGGGGCTGCGGCAAGCGTTCCGACGCTGGGGTACGCGTACGTGCTCGCAGATCTCATCGGCGGGGAGACCATCGTCGACGGCGTCCCAGGCAGCGGATACCTGAGGCCCGGGTCGACAGGTCCCGCCTTCGGCGAGCGGATCGCCGGTCTCGACCCGAGGCTCGATGTCGACGCGATCATCATCCAAGGTTCGATCAACGACCGACGCGAGGACGCGGCAGCACTCCCGGCTGCGGTGAACGCGGCCTGGGACGCACTGACGCAGAAGTTCCCTGAGGTGCCCGTCGTGGTGCTGGGACCCGCCCCGCACGAGCTTCCCGTCGGCACCAGCACGGCGCGCATCGACCGGGAGCTCGCTGCCCTCGCCGGATCGCGAGGCTGGTGGTACGTCTCCCCCGTGGAGGAGCAGTGGATCACGCCCGACAACTATCTCTCCGTGATCGATGTGGGAGTCGGACGCAAGCACCCCTCGACCGCAGGACATCGGTATCTCGCAGAGAAGGTCGCGGAGGCACTGGAGCGCCTCGGGGCGGCGCCGGTGACCGCCGCAGAAGGCGAGCATCCGGACCCCGCGAAGTGAGCCGGCGCGCCGACGGCGCGCGGCAGACGGCGGTCGATGCCAGGATGGACGCATGGCTGCTGCCGGCGATCGACGCGACATCACCGTCATCCGACGTGTACGCGACCGCATCGACAGGGATTTCGCGCTGCCGTTGAACGTCGACGAGCTCGCCCGCGGTGCGCACATGTCCGCCGGGTACCTGAGCCGGGAGTTCCGTCGTGTCTACGGCGAGTCTCCGTACTCCTACCTGATGACGCGCCGCATCGAGAGGGCGATGACGCTGCTGCGCCGCGGTGACCTGTCCGTGACGGAGGTCTGCTTCGCCGTGGGCTTCTCGTCGCTTGGCACCTTCAGCACGCGCTTCTCGGAGTTGGTCGGCCTCTCCCCCAGCGCCTACCGCGCGGATCCATCCCGATCGGTCGAGGGCATCCCGCCGTGCCTCGCCAAGCAGTTCACCAGACCGGTCAGGAATCGAGAAGCGGTCTCGGCGTCCTCGTCCTAGCGTTGAGCACATGAACATCAGCATCCACAACGCCTTCCTGCCGCACACCGATGCCGACGCCGCCCTCGGCTTCTACCGCGATCTGATCGGCTTCGAGGTCCGCAAGGATGTCGGGTACGAGAACATGCGGTGGATCACCGTGGGGCCCGCCGGTCAGTCGACCTCGATCGTCCTGCACCCGCCGGCTGTCGACCCCGGCATCACCGACGAGGAGCGCGAGACGATCCTCGACCTCATCGCGAAGGGCGTCTACGGAGCCGTGACGCTCGCGACGGAGGACCTCGACGGCCTGTTCGAGCGCCTGGAGGCAGGCGGCGCCGACATCGTGCAGGAGCCGACCGATCAGGACTACGGCGTGCGCGACTGCGCGTTCCGAGACCCCTCGGGCAATCTCATTCGCGTGAACCAGCTCTGAGGCGCGGAGGGACGTTCGTGCCCCCGCGTCACCGGCGGCTTCTCCACACGCCGCAGGCACAGAAGCACGTCGCGTTCCGCGAAAAGGGCGGCGCGCGGAGCCTCCGGCCGGCGGGGCCCGTCTGGCGAGGGGTGTAGAACGTCGAAGCGGGGCCCCCCCCCGGCGGGCCCCCGCGGGGGGGGCGGCCGCCCCCCGGGGGGGGGGGCCCCCCCCCTTCCGTCTCTCTCGGGTCAGTCCTCCTCGGCTGCCCGCCTGGCCGCTCCGTCGGCTGCCTCGTCGATCGTCGTCGACGCGCGGTGGAGGAATCCC
>NZ_JAPSIY010000029.1 GCF_031178445.1 Microbacterium sp. | reverse complement strand
CGGCGGACTCGACGTCGTCGTGCGCCGAAACGCCTTCGGACGACAGACCGAGTCCTTCGAGGCCGATCTGAGCGTGCCCGCGCTCGGCGCCGAGCCGGTGCATGCCGCGTTCATCCGCGGCCCGGTGATCGAGAAGGTGGGCCGGCGCGCGACCGCGATGGCATCACTGCCCGGCGGCCGGGTCGTCGCCGTCGAACAGGGAAATCTGATCGGAATCAGCTTCCACCCCGAGATCACGGGGGAGCGCCGCTTCCACGAGCGCCTCCTCGATCGCGTCTCGTCTCGCACCTGACTGAGCAAGCACCCGGCGGTAGCGTGTCGATATGCGGTTGCCCATCGGATCCACAGACGTCAGCGCGAGCGGCGGAACAGCCACCTTGGCCGGCCGTCGAGGAGAACCGTGGCAGCGGTTGGCTTCGCAGCAGATGTCGCTGAGTCAGGCGGTCGCTGTGTTGCATGAGATGGACCAGGAGGCGTTCCATGCCGATCCGTCGTTTCGCGAGTCGCTGCCTGCGGGCAGCAGCGGGGCCGCGCGGTTCGCTCCCGGTCAGCAGATCCTGTGGCGGTATGGGCGGTTCATCGACACGGCGCGCGTGATTCGCGACGACGCACGGGGACTAGTGGTCTGGATTCCGTCCGGTTCGGCTCGGCTCGAGTCCATGCCCGCCGACGGCCGGCAGACACGCGATGTGCCCTTGGATGCGCGCTTCAGCGTTCCATGGGTTGTCCGCGAGTCGACCTGGCGAGGTCCAGGAATCGTACGCGTCGCCCCGACCGGCAGACCCTGGTCGGTCTGGTTCTTCCGCGACCCGGAGGGTTCGCCCGCAGGGGCCTACGTGAATCTCGAGCTGCCGCACCGACGGGTGGGCGGCGAGACGGGCGCGGTCTTCACTCGCGACCTCGTGCTGGACTTGTGGATCGATGCCGAACACGCAGGATCTGAGGACGTCTGGCTGAAGGATGGCGACGAACTCGGCGCCGCTGTCACGCAGGGCCGTTTCACGGAGGCGCAGGCGGATGCCGTCCGCGCTGTCGCTGATCACGCCGTCGATGAGCTCATCATGAACGGGTCCTGGCCCTTGAACGAGGGGTGGGCAGAGTGGTCACCTCGTCCGGCGATGGACGTGCCGCTTCGGCTGCCGGAGCACGACTCGGTCCAAGCCGCGCGCCGACGATCAGGACGGACGAGTCTCGAAGGCTGACCGGGGCTAGGCGCCGATCAGCTTCCGCACGGCCTCCACGGTGCGGTTGATGTCGTCGGCGGTGGTCACCCAAGACGACATCGAGCAGCGCAGCACCGCCCGGCCGCGCCACTCGGCCCCCGTGAACACGGCGGTGCCTTCCGCGAGTATCGCGTCGCCGAGCGCGCGAGTGGCGGCATCCGACGCGAGCCGCAGCATGACCTGCGTGTAGACGACGTCGTTGACGACCTCCACGCCGTCGATTCCAGAGAGTCCGTCGGCCATGGCGACGGCGTTCTGGTGCAGCCGGTCCAGCAACCCTGCCACGCCGTCGCGGCCGAGGCTTCTCAGCGCCGC
>NZ_JAPSIY010000028.1 GCF_031178445.1 Microbacterium sp. | reverse complement strand
TTCGTCAGCAGCTCGGGGTCGTACAGCAGGACACCGTTGTTGTCGGGCTCGCCATGGAAGCAGTGATGCATCGCTGCCGAGCGTCCGATGAACGAGCCGTCCGAGGCGATCTTGACCGGCCCGACCCCCAGGCGGTCGTCGCCCAGGCCCGTGCGGATGCCGAGATCGAGCCCGAGCCAGTCGGTCTCCGGCAGTCCGTCCAGCTGGTGCAGGGTCGTGATGTACGGCATCAGCGTCATGCGCACCTGCAGCCTGCCGGCCTCCACGGCCGTCTGATAGCCGTGGAAATCGGCGGGGCTGTTGCCGATCATCCGCCAATCGCCGCTGCCGGGCTCCACGACCGATGTCAGACCGTAGCTCACGGCCTGCCTGCTCGCGAGTTCCAGGTGATGGTGCAGATCCTCCAGGGGGATGGGGCGCACGACGCGGTACAGCAGCGACATCGCGTTCTCCTGCAGGAGCCCGAGGGGACGCCCGGCATCGTCTCGAGGGATGTTCCCGCCCGCGACGTCGGGCACGTCGACGCGACCGGGGAAGCCGGCCAGCTCGAACGCCCTCGTGTTGGCCACGGTCATGTGGGCCGAGACGTGCTCGAGCAGCACAGGACGACCGCCGGCGACGCGATCCAGCGCCTCAGCGGTGGGATGGGCGCCGAGCACGTTCTGGTCGTAGCCGGAGCCACGCACCCAGGCATCCGCAGGCAGTTCGGCGGCACGCCGGCGCACGGCCTCGTAGAGCGCGTCGAGGTCGTCGATCCGGCCGGGACGCAGGTCCAGTGCGGCGAGCCGGGCGCCCGTGAGCGACATGTGGTGATGGGCATCGTGGAAGCCGGGCAGGACGGGGCGGCCACCCAGGTCGATGACGCGATCGGCCGTGACGCCTTCGAGGTCGCCGTCGAGCCCGACGATGCGGCCGCCCAGGACGCCGAGAGCGGACGCCTCGGGCCGAGAGGGGTCGAGAGTGCGGAAGCGGCCGTTCGTGTACAGCGCGTCGATGCGCAAGCGGTTCTCCTTCGAGCGGGGTGCGGGCAGACGGGCGGGTGCTCAGCGGGTCGCCTGCGCCACGGGCGCGGCGCTCTCGCCCGCGCGCCGGTCGACCGCGCGCTTCAGGCCCCACACGCCGACGATGGTCAACGCGACCCAGACGGCGTAGAACACGGCCACCGCCCAGGGGTTGTTGCCCGAGGCGTTCAGGATCCCCTGCGCGATCAGGGGCGTGGACCCGCCGAACACGGTCGCGCACAGCTGATAGGCGAGCGAGATGCCGGAGTAGCGGATGTGAGCGGGGAAGGCCGCCGCAAGCTGGGAGGCAAGCAGCGCGTAGTACGCGGTGCCGCCGATCGTGCTGACGACGAGGCCCGCGGTGATCCACACGGGGTCGGCCGACGAGATGGCGAGGAAGAAGGGCACGATGTTGGCGAATGCGAGCAGCAGCCCGGCCAGCATGACGCGCTCGATGCCGAACCGCTCGGCGATCTTCGCGGCGACCGGCTGCCACACGAACTGCAGCACTGCGATGCCGAGCGTGATGTTGAGCATGAGCTGGCGCTCGATGCCCAGCGGGCCCGTTGCCCACGAGAGCAGGAAGGTGTTGTTGAAGTACGCCATCGCGATGCCCATGATCGACGCGAGGACGCCGA
>NZ_JAPSIY010000016.1 GCF_031178445.1 Microbacterium sp. | reverse complement strand
AGGTCGCGCATCCGCTCGAGGAGGTCGTCGACGAAGCGCCGCGGATCCTGCCCGGTCTGCACGACACGGTCGACCGCAGGGAACGCCGCAGCGGCGTCGCCGGCCGCGAGCGCGTCGACGATCTCGTCGAGCAGTTCGGCGTGCGTGTAGCCCAGCAGCGCGACGGCTCGGGCGTAGGTGACCTGCCCGGCCTCGGAGCCGGCGATCAGCTGGTCGAGCAGCGAAAGGGTGTCACGCGGTGACCCGCCGCCGGCACGCACGACCAGTGGCAGCACTCCCTGGTCGACCTGCACCCCCTCTTCGCCGCACAGCTTCTCGACGTACTCGAGCATGGCGGCGGGCGGGACCAGGCGGAACGGGTAGTGATGGGTGCGAGATCGGATCGTGCCGAGCACCTTCTCGGGCTCGGTGGTGGCGAAGATGAACTTGACGTGCGCCGGCGGCTCCTCGACGAGCTTCAGCAAGGCGTTGAACCCCTGCGGGGTCACCATGTGCGCCTCATCGAGGATGAAGATCTTGAAGCGGTCGCGGCTCGGGGCGAACGTCGCCCGCTCACGCAGATCGCGGGCGTCGTCGACGCCGTTGTGGCTCGCGGCGTCGATCTCGACGACATCCAGCGAGCCGCCCCCCGCACGCGACAGTTCGACGCAGCTCGGGCACACGCCGCACGGTGTGTCCGTCGGGCCCTCTGCGCAGTTCAGGCAACGCGCCAGAATGCGCGCCGACGTGGTCTTGCCGCATCCGCGCGGACCGGAGAACAGGTACGCGTGTCCGACGCGATCGCCCCGCAGCGCCGTCATCAGCGGATCGGTCACCTGGGACTGCCCGATCATCTCCCCGAAGGTCTCGGGCCGGTAGCGGCGGTACAGGGCTGTGGTCACCGGTCCAGCCTACGGCGTGGCGCGGACATCGCGCCCCGGCGCGAAGCATCCGTTCGCCGGCCTCCGCGCACGATCCGAGCCCACCGCCACCTCCCGCGCGAAGTCGCGAAGGATGCATCCCGCTTCGAAGGATGCTCCGAGGCGAAGCGTCCTTCGAAACGGCTTCATCCTTCGAAGCGACGCCCGTGCCGCGCCACGAAGAGCGGGCGTGTGGGATCAGTCCTCGATCGCGATCACGGGGATGGCCGATGTCGTCACCGGGATGGTGGGCGACATGAGCGTGCCGTCGTCGCGACGAGCATCCGCGAACTGGCGCAGCGTCGGTCGACCGGGGCGCACGGGGCCCTGACCCGCCAGCGTCACCACCGCGGGCTCGCCGACCGCGGCCGTGTGAGCGGCACCGCGCACGCTGAACTCGACCGGGGCGCCGGAGCGCACCTCGACACGCAGCGCATTGCGCGTCACGGTGACCTGCAGCGACGACCCCTGCCACTGCAGCGGGTAGGCGAGTTCCGGCCAGTCCTGCGGCAGACGGGGGTCGAAGCTCAGCCTGCCGTCGTGATCGCGCATGCCCCCGAAGCCGCTCACCAGCGCGGTCCACACGCCACCCGCCGAAGCCACGTGCACGCCGTCGGAGGCGTTGTGGTGCAGGTCGCCGAGGTCGACGAAGATCGCCTGTTCGAAGTACTCCTGCGCCAGGTCCTGGTAGCCGACCTCGGCGGCCATGATCGACTGCACCACGGCCGACAGGGTGGAGTCGCCCGTGGTCAGCGGGTCGTAGTAGTCGAAATCGGCGAGCTTCTGCTCTGCGGTGAAATTGTTGCCCTGCAGGAACAGCGCAAGCACCACATCCGCCTGCTTGAGCACCTGGAACCGGTAGATCACCAGGGGGTGGAAGTGCAGCAGCAGGGGCCGCTGCTCACGCGGCGTGCCCTCGAGGTCCCAGACCTCGCGCTCGAGGAACATCGCGTCCTGCGGGTGGATGCCGAGGCCCTCGCTGAAGGGGATGTGCATCGCCTCGGCAGCGCGCTCCCACGCGTCCGGCTCACCGGCATCGAGCCCCGTCCGCTCGACGAGAGCCGTGTACGCGTCAGGAGCATCCCGCTCCATCTCGCGCACGACCCGGGCGGCGAAGCGCAGGTTGAACCGCGCCATCACGTTCGTGAACAGGTTGTCGTTGACGACGGTGGTGTACTCATCCGGCCCTGTCACGCCGTGGATGTGGAACGTCGAATCGCCGTTCGTGCCACGCCAGAAGCCCAGCGTCGCCCAGAGCCGCGCGGTCTCCACCGCGATGTCGGCCCCCTCGCGGCAGAGGAAGTCCACATCGCCGGTCGCGCGCACGTACTTGCCCAGCGCGAAGCTCACGTCGGCGTTGATGTGGTACTGCGCGGTGCCGGCCGCGTAGTACGCCGACGCCTCCTCGCCATTGATGGTGCGCCAGGGGAACAGTGCACCGGCCTCGTTCAGCTGCGCCGCGCGACGGCGCGCGGCAGGCAGCATGAGCACGCGTGCGCGCAGAGCGTTCTTCGCCCACTGCGGGGACGTGTACGTGAGGAACGGCAGCACGTAGATCTCGGTGTCCCAGAAGTAATGGCCGCTGTATCCGGAGCCGGAGAGCCCCTTGGCCGGCACTCCGACGCCATCGGCGCGTGCCGCCGCCTGGGCCAGCTGGAACAGACACCAGCGGGTCGCCTGCTGCAGGTCGTCGTGCCCTGCGATGCGGACGTCGGAGCGATCCCAGAACTCCGAGAGCCACTCCGCCTGGCGACGGAACAGCGCATCGACGCCCTCCATCGCAGCGCGGTCGAGCGAACGTCGGCAGCGGTCGACCAGCTCACGTGCCGGCACCCCGCGGGAGCTGTGGTAGCTGACGATCTTGCTGACGTGCACCGGCACACCGGCCTTCGCCTGCACACGGAAGACGTTCTTCGCGATGTCGGGCTCGATCAGCGTGCGGACGCTGTAGTCGTTCTCGGTCTCGATGATGTGGTCGGCGACCACGGCGACCGTCATGCCCGAATCGTTCACGCGGTACGACAGGGCCGAGCGCAGGCCGTCCTGCCAGTACTCCTCCGGCTGCAGCACGCGCTCGGTGATCTTCTCCGCCTTGCGCGGGTCGAACCCGGCCTTGCTCTTCGACGATCGTCCCATCGGGTTGCCCGCATAGATGCCCGCACCGTCCTGACGGTTCAGCAGCTGGCAGCTGATGGTCACGGGGGCGTCGGCGTTCTCGACCGTCACGTCCAGCCGGAGCACGGCCAGGTGGCGCTCGTCGAAGCTGACGATGCGCTCGTCGTGCAGTCGCACCCGCTTGCCGGACGGAGTCTCCCAGACGACGGTGCGCTCGAGCACGCCGGTTCGCATGTCGAGCACTCGGGAGTACTCGTGCACCTCGGCCTCGTCGAACGACAGCGGCTCATCGTCGATGTACACGCGCATCACCTTGGCGTCCGGCGCGTTGACGATCGTCTGACCGACCTCCGCGAACCCGTACGCCTGCTCGGCGTGCCGGATGGGCCACGTCTCGTGCAGACCGTTGATGAAGGTGCCGTGCTCGTGGGCACCGCGACCCTCGAGGTGGTTGCCGCGCAGGCCCAGGTAGCCGTTCGCGACGGTGAAGAGCGTCTCGGAAACGCCCTCCTGGTCGTAGCGGGTCTCAACCAGACGCCAAGGGTCTACGGGGTAGCGGTCGCGATCGATCATGCGTTCTCCGGGGCGAGAGAGGGGGTCAGGGTGTCAGCGCGCGGCGTCGGCCAGCAGATGCGCAAGATCATCGACGATACCGGTCGCGCCGGCCGCGCGCAGCACGTCGGGCCCGGCGCCGCGATCGACGCCGACGACCGAGCCGTAGCCGGCAGACGCGGCGGACGCGACTCCGGCGACGGCATCCTCGACGGCGACGGCGGCGGCCGGCTCCACGCCGAGCATCCTGGCGCCCTCGAGGAACATGTCGGGCGCGGGCTTGGAGGCGAGGTGCCCGCGCTCGGCGACGACTCCGTCGACGACGATGCGGAAGAAGTCGCGGATGCCGGCGCTCGCAAGCACCTCCTCGGCGTTCTTCGAGCTCGAGACAACGCCCATCGGCACCCCTGCATCCCGCAGGCTGCGCAGCAGCGCGAGCGATCCGGGATACGGCGCGATGCCCTCGCTGCGCAGCGCGGTGGCGAACGCGGCGTTCTTGCGGTTGCCGATACCGCAGATCGTCTCCGCCTCGGGCGGATCGGACACCTCTCCCCAGGGGATCTCGACGTTGCGGCTGCGCAGCAGGCTGGCCACACCGTCGTATCGCTTCTTGCCGTCGACGTAGGCGAAGTAGTCGGCGTCGGTGTACGGCGGTTCGATCCCCCAGCGGGCGAAGACCTGATCGAACACCTTCTGCCAGGCGCGCATGTGCACTTCCGCCGTGGGCGTGAGCACGCCGTCGAGGTCGAAAAGCACTCCCGCGGCGCGGTGCAGGTCGGGCAGGGTGTCAGGCACGAGGCCTCCAGAGGTACGCATCAGGTGTCGATCCGGCGCCACGATGGGCTCGCAGACCAGCGTAACGAGAAAGCAGTCACCACGTACCGGCAATCCGCCGGTGCCGCGGCGATCTGTCAGACCACGCTCAGGGTCTGCCTCGCGATCTCGAGTTCCTCATCGGTGGGCACCACGAGCACGTCGACCGAGGAGTCGTCGGCCGAGATCCGCCTCGTGCCGCCGCGTTCGGCGTTCCTGGCGGCATCCACTCGCACCCCCATGAATCCGAGCGTGGCGAGGGCGTCGGCGCGCACAGCGGCGGCGTTCTCGCCGACGCCGGCGGTGAAGGAGATCACATCGACGCCGCCGAGCTGAGCGATGTAGGCGCCGGCGTAGGCCCGCAGCCGGTGCACGTACACGTCGTACGCCAGGGTCGCCGCCTCGTCTCCGGCGTCCCGGCCGGCGAGGATGTCGCGCATATCGTTGCTGCCGCCGAGCCCGAGCAGGCCGCTGCGCTTGTTGAGCAGCGAGTCCAGTCCATCGGTGTCCAGGCCGGCTCTCCTGGCGAGGTGCAGCTGCACGGCAGGGTCGATATCTCCGGATCGCGTTCCCATCACGAGCCCCTCGAGTGGGGTGAACCCCATCGAGGTCTCCACGGAGCGGCCGCCGTCGATCGCGGTGACCGACGCGCCGTTGCCCAGATGGAAGACGATCTGCCGCAGGCTCTCGAGTGGCCTGCCGACGAACCGCGCCGCGGCTTCGCTGACGTACTTGTGACTCGTTCCATGGAATCCGTACCGGCGGATGCGGTGGTCACGAGCGAGGCCGGCGTCGATCGCATAGGTGTGCGCCGCCGCCGGGAGGGTCTGGTGGAACGCCGTGTCGAAGACCGCCACGTGCGGCACGTCCGCGAACGCCGCCTTCGCGGCTCGGATGCCGGCCAGGTTCGCGGGGTTGTGCAGTGGCGCGAGCACCGAGAGCTCGTCGATGTTGATCTCCACCAGCGGAGTGATCGGCGTCGGTTCGAAGAAGCGCGCCCCGCCGTGCACGACACGATGCCCGACCGCGACCGGCGGATGCTCCGCGAGATCCGGCCCGTGCGCGGCGAACTGCTGCAGCATCACGTCGAACGCCGCCCCGTGATCGCGTATCGCCCGCTCCTCCGAGTGGCGGGCCGCGAGCATCGCGGGTGCCGCCTCCCCCGGCCCCGCCACGACGCGCGCGGTGTGGCCGACGACGCCGGACGGCTGGCCGATCCGTTCGATAAGGCCACTCGCCAGCTCGGCTTCGCGCTCCACGTCGACCAGGCTGTACTTCAGAGACGACGATCCGCTGTTGATCACCAGCACGACGCTCATCGGAGCTCCTGCGCCTGGATCGCGGTGATCGCGACGGTGTTGACGATGTCGTCGACGAGGGCACCGCGCGAGAGGTCGTTGATCGGCTTGTTCAGCCCCTGCAGCACCGGGCCGATGGCCACGGCGCCCGCCGATCGCTGCACCGCCTTGTAGGTGTTGTTGCCGGTGTTCAGATCCGGGAAGACGAACACCGTCGCCCTTCCCGCCACCGCCGAGTCGGGCAGCTTCGCCTTGGCGACGGCCGCGTCCGCCGCCGCGTCGTACTGGATCGGGCCCTCGACCGGCAGCTGCGGCATCCGCTCGCGCACCAGCCGAGTGGCGTCGCGGACCTTGTCGACCTCGGCACCGGTGCCGGACTCGCCCGTCGAGTACGACAGCATCGCGACCCTCGGCTCGATGCCGAACTGCCGGGCCGTCTCGGCGGAGGAGATGGCGATGTCGGCCAGCTGCACGCTGGTCGGGTCGGGGATCACCGCGCAGTCGCCGTAGACGAGTACTCGGTCTGCGAGCGCCATCAGGAACACACTCGACACGACCTCGACGCCGGGCCTGGTCTTGATGATCTCGAACGACGGCCGGATGGTGTGCGCCGTGGTGTGCGCGGCTCCCGAGACCATGCCGTCGGCGAGACCGAGGTGCACCATCATGGTGCCGAAGTACGACACATCGGTGACGGTGTCGGCCGCGCGCTGCAGAGTGACGCCCTTGTGCGCTCGAAGTCGCGCGTACTCCGCCGCGAACCGCTCGACCAGTTCGGGGTCGTTCGGGCTGACGATCTGCGCGGCCGAGATGTCGAGGCCCAGCGAGGCCGCCCTGGCGCGGATCGCATCCTCGTCTCCGAGGATGGTCAGCTCCGCGACCTCGCGGGCGAGCAGGATCGATGCCGCGCGCAGGATGCGGTCGTCGTCGCCCTCCGGCAGCACGATGCGCTTGCGATCGGCCCGGGCCCGCGCGATGAGCCCGTACTCGAACATGAGCGGGGTGACGACTGTCGACTCTGCCAGGCCCAGCTCGATGGACAGCTCGGTGATGTCGACGTGGGTCTGGAACAGGGCGAGCGCACGCTCGTAGCGCTGCACCGACTCGACGCTCACGCGACCGCGGGTGTTCATGATGCGGGTGGCGGTGTCGAACGTGCCCAGGTCTGTGGCGACGATGGGGATGCCGATGGTGAACCCCTCGAGCAGCTGCTCGATCGGCTCAGGCAGCGCGAACGGGCCGTTCAGCACGATGCCGGCGATCTGCGGGAACGTGCCGGATGTGGCCGCCAGCAGGGCGGCGAGCAGCACCTCGGTGCGGTCCGCCGCGATGATCACGACAGCGCCCTCGGTGATGCGGGGCAGCACGTTGACCATCGACATTCCCGAGATGACGACGTCGAACGCCTCACGGTCGAGCAGTGCGGCGTCGCCTTTGAGCAGCCGCCCGTCGACCGCGTCGAGAATGCCGCGCATCGACGGAGCGACGAGAAGACGCTCCTCGGGGATCGCCCAGACGGGGGTGCGCCGCTGCTGCATCCCCTCGACGTTCTCCACCGTGGCCTGCAGGGCGTCGGGGTCGGCGCGGTTGACGACGACGGCGAACAGCTCGGCTCGCTCCTCGGCGAGCTCGGCGAGGGCGAGCGACGCCATCTGGGCGATCTGCTCAGGTGTGCGCGCCGTGGTGGTGCCGAGCTGCTCGGCCTGGCGCTGCTGATCCCGCCCGGAGAGCACGAGCATCACCGGAGCGCCGAGGTTGGCTGCGATGCGGGCGTTGTAGCCGAGCTCGGCGGGGCTTGCGACGTCGGTGTAGTCCGTTCCGATGACCACGACTGCGTCGCACTGCGCCTCGACGGCCTTGAAGCGTGCGACGATCTCGGCGAGAGCGCGCTCAGGATCGCGGCGCACGTCGTCGTACGTGACGCCGACGCAGGCCTCGTAGTCGAGGTGCACGCCGTCGTGCGCCAGCATCAGCTCGAGAACGTGGTCCCGCTCTTCGGTCGAGCGTGTGATCGGCCGGAACACCCCGACGCGCGGCGAGACGCGCATCAGCGCATCGAGCACGCCCAGGGCGATGGTCGACTTGCCCGTGTGCCCTTCGGCGGAGGTGATGTAGATGCTGCGAGCCACGGCTTCAGCCTATGCCGGGCAGGATCCCGACAGGGCTTCGACCACCGCGATCGCGTCGTCCTGGAACGGCGCGTAGTGCTCGCTGTCCGAGTTGATCTGCACCCGGTGGATCGCATGCGAAGGCGGAAGATCCTGCCACCCCGGGATCGTACGCAGCCGCGCGAAGAATCGCGCCGCCGCCGTAGCCGGATCCATGCGCTCTTCGACCGTGCCCCACCACTCCTGCTGCTGGAACAGCCCGATGCTGGTGGTGCGGCTGCCGTCGGGGTTGGTGACGCCCGACGTCTCCCAGTCGCCGAAGTCGATGTTGCGCAACGAGCTCTCGCCCATCGCGGCCATCACGCCGAGCACCTGCGCGTCGCGTTCGAGATCCATGCCGTCTGCGGTGCGCACGATGATCGCGGCGTTCTCCAGCTGCTCTCCGCGCCAGCCGTGCACCCCCAGCGCGGGGAATTCCTGCGGCTGTTCGACGCAGTACTCCTCCCCTCGGGCTGTGACGAGCCCGAGGATGAGCAGCAACACGGATGCGGCGAGCGCGACGGCCGCGGTGACCCACGTGGCCCGCAGCATCCGTCTACGCGCCCGCCGCCGTGCCGCGACACGGCGCGCGTTCGATGCCCGCCTGCGGCGATCGCTCACGGGGAACGCCTGCTCCCTCGCCCTCCGGCGAGCGCGGCGAGCCCTCCGCCGATCGCACCGAACAGGTGCGCCTGCCAGGAGACGCCCGAGGCCGCCGCGAAGATGCCGGCCAGCATGGTCGCGCCGTAGAGCACGATGACGATCAGCGCGATGGCTGCGTAGGCGATCCGGTGCGGGATCCTGCCGGGTGCGAACACGCGCAGCACGACGTAGCCGAAGTATCCGAACACGAGCACGGATGCCCCGACGGTGAGCGTGCCTGGAAGGTTGAGCAGCCAGGTGCCCGCCCCGCCGACCAGCGCGGCCACCGCCGTGACGGCCCAGAAGCGGCCTGCCCCTTCGACGGCCACGAGGCAGCCCAGCACGAGCAGCGGCACGGAATTGGCGATCAGATGCGGCCAGTTCGCATGCAGCAGCGGACCGAGCACGATACCTCCGAGGCTGCCGAGATCCCACGAGCGCAGCCCGAAGCCGGTGAACGATGCGGGCAGCACGACGTCCGCGAGCTGGATCGCCCACATGATCGCGAGCAGCAGGACGGGCGCGAGGAACCTCGCAAAGGAGGCGGGACGCCGGGAGTCTGCAGGACTGGTCACGTCACGATCCTGACAGGCCTGGTTCGGAACAGGCCGGGAGAAGAGAAAAGACCCTCCGCGCACCCGACAGAGCCCGGTTACCCTTGCTGCGTTTCCGCCCTGGGGGAATTGGCCTGGATGTCGTCACGCGGAGAGCCGTCGTCCAGTCTACCCGACGCGGCGGCGCGGGCGGTTCCGTGCCGGATGCGGGGCACAGGATCGCACTGCCCGACGGCAGGTGGGAGCTGCCCGATGATCGAACGCACACCTCGTGGCTCAGGCGGCCGTCCACCCGCGTCGCGCGGGTTACGATCATCAGACGCACTGTCGCGCACGAGAGGCTCCGCATGTACGAGAACCCACAGTCGATCACCGCCGAGCAGTTCGCCGCGCACACCACGCGCATCATCGACTCGATCTCGTCCGTCATCGACGGCAAGCCGGATGCCGTGCGCAGTGCGCTGATCTGCCTGCTCGCCGAGGGGCACCTGCTCATCGAGGACGTGCCGGGCGTGGGTAAGACCATGCTCGCCAGGGCGCTGGCGGCGACGGTCGATGCCACGGTGCGCCGCATCCAGTTCACCCCCGATCTGCTCCCCGGCGACATCACGGGCGTGGCCGTCTATGACCCGGTGGCACGCGAGTTCGAGTTCAAGCGCGGAGCCGTGTTCGCGCACATCGTGATCGCCGACGAGATCAACCGTGCGTCGCCGAAGACCCAGTCGTCACTGCTCGAAGCGATGGAGGAGCACCAGGTCACCGTCGACGGTGCCTCGCACGCGCTGCCTGACCCGTTCCTGGTGGTGGCGACCCAGAATCCGCTCGAGATGGAGGGCACCTACCCCCTTCCCGAGGCACAGCGCGACAGGTTCATGATGCGCATCTCAATGGGCTATCCGGATGCCGCTGCCGAGACGATGATGCTGCGCCAGCGCGAGACCGTGAATCCCCTGTCCGCCGTCGCAGCGGTCGCGGACGACTCCATCGTGCGGCAGCTGATCGCGTGGGCCCGGCGCGTGCATGTCGCCGAGTCGATCGAGGAGTATGCCGTCGCCCTCGCCCAGGCCACCCGCATGGACCCGAGTCTTCACCTGGGCGCGAGCCCGCGCGCCACCCTGCAGCTCGTGCGCGCCGCGAAGGTGAACGCCGCACTCGACGGTCGGGACTTCGTGGTGCCCGACGACCTGACCGACCTCATCATCCCGGTGTTCGCCCACCGCCTGCTGGCGGCGAGAGGTGTGCACAGGGCCGGCGCGCAGCCCGTCGAGGCAGCGCTGAACCAGATCATCGCCAGGGTGCCGGTGCCGTTCGCCGGCGTCCGCGTGTGAGAGGCCGGCCGCGAAGATGAACCGCAGGTCGCTGACGGCCAGGGGCGCGGCGTGCCTGATCGCGGGCATCCTGCTCGTCGTCGCGGCGAACGTGGTGTCGGCGCGGCCGCTGCTGTACGTGGGTGTCCTGCTGATCGCCCTGCCGTTGCTGGCGGCTCTGAGCGTGTTCGCCCCACGGCGCAGCGGCCAGGTGACTCGGGTGATATCGACCGATCTGCTCGCCGTCGGCGAGATCTCGAGGGTGAGTATGCGCGTGGATCTGCGCTCGGTCGGCCGCCCCAGCGGCACCTGGCGCGACACACTGCCGCGTGCGGTGAGTGGAGACGCACAGGGTGAGTACCCGGGTGACTCCGGGACGCTGCGATACGACGTGGAAGGCGTGCGGCGGGGCATCTCGACTCTGGGCCCGCTGGTGCTGCGCACGGTCGACGGCTTCGGCCTTGCGCAGCGCGAGCAGGCATTCGGCGACACCCGCACGATCACGGTCGTGCCCCAGGTGATCGCGCTCCCGCCGCTTCCTACGAAGGTGGGCGCCGCCGGTGGCACGGCCCAGACCCGCTCCAGCCGACTTGGCCAGGGGGCGGACAACCTGATCCCCCGCCCGTACATGTCGGGCGACTCCCGCCGCCGCATCCACTGGCGTGCCACCGCGCACCGCGGGGATCTGATGGTGCGGCAGGAAGAGGAGGAGGCCAGTCCCGACGCCGTCGTCGTGCTCGACCGCGCGGCGGCCCGATGGGGTCGACCAGGCGACGAACCCGATCCGGCTTTCGAGGCGGCGGTGTCGCTGTGCGCGTCGGCCGCGCTCCGATTCGTGCAGGACGGTTACAGTGTCGACGTGGTCGACAGCGCGGGCAGTCTGCTCGGCGCGCTGAGAGGACACGAGGACGACCGCGACGGCCTCATGGTGGCCCTCGCCACGGTGCTGCCCCGCGGAGAGGCGCGTGACCTGCGTACGGTCGTCGGCGGCAATCCCCCCGGACCCCTGGTGTTCATCACGGGTCGCATCGATGCGGCGGATGCCGCCAGGCTGAGCACCGCGGGCGCCGCGGCGCCCATGCTGCTGGCGACGGAGCCGGAGGCGGATGCGCTGGCGGTCGCCGCGGTGCACGGCTGGAGCACGGCCTCGGTCGATCCGATGGGCGACCTCTCCGAGGCATGGTCGGATGCGCTTCCCGTCGCGAAGGCAGCACATGTCTGAGACTCGGCCGGTGCAGGAGGCGCCTTCTCGGCCCATGGCGCACCCGGTCGTCGTCGGGTTGCTCGCAGCGGCGGTCACGCTCGTGGAACTCTGGCCCTACACCGGGGTGATCACGCCGGGGCTGTGGGGATTCGTCGCCGTGGTCGTGGTGATGGTCGTCGCCGGCAGCGGCATGCTCGCGCGAGCAGCGCTTCGAGGAGCACCACGCGGCGTCCGCCAGCCGGCGGCGCTGGTCGCGCAGTTGGTCGCCGCCACCATCGCGTGCACGCTGTTGCTCGCCGGTGAGACGACGGTGTTCGGAATCCTCCCCACGGAGACGACGGTGCGGTTGATCGGCGCGCGCCTGTCTCAGAGCATCACGGAGATCGTGACAGGAACGGCCCCTGTGGCCGCTTCCCTGCCGCTGGCGACGATGGTGGGGCTGGCGTTCGCGGTCGTCGCGATCCTGATCGATCAGCTCCTCGCACTGCGCCAGGTGGTCCTGACCGTCGTGCTCGCCACGGTGGTAGGCGTGATGCCGATGATCATCTCATTCGGCGCGGTGAACTTCGCCTGGTTCCTGATGCATGCCGTCACCGTGCTGCTGCTGTTCCGGCATGCCGCCCGTCACGATCGCCGTGCGCCACGCGAGTCGTCGTACGTCGCGGCGGCGAGCGTGGGGGCGGCCGCGATCGTCGCGGCCCTGGTGATCGCGCCAGGTCTGCCCGTGATGGCGACGCTGCCGGGCACCGGCCCCGCCCTCACCGTGAACGCGGACCTGCGGCTGGGGGCGGACCTGCGACGGCCCCAGAACGTCGAGGTGATGACCCTGGTGACAACGGCTGCGCAGCCGCCGTACCTGAGAGTCGCGAGCCTCTCGCGCTTCGACGGAGAGGTGTGGCGGCCGGACCGCGGTCCACGTCAGCCCATCGACGACGGCTTCGGCCCCGACGACTGGGGCAACGGTATCGAGGTCGTCGAGCACGAGGTCTCCATTCGGGTGACGGGAGTGTCGAGCGTGCGCCTGCCCGTTCCGTACGCGGCCGAACGGATCGACGGTGCGCGCGACGGCTGGGAGGCGATGCCGGTGAATCGCACCGTCGTCAGCCGCACGCAGGACGCCGTCGGTGAGGACTACACGGTCACTACGAACACCGTCGTGCCGACGCTGGAGCAGATCCGCGCCAGTTCGGCCACGGGAGGCGGGCTGGACGCCGAGCAGGCTGAGGACCTGCCTCCGATCATCGCCGAGACCGCACGCGCGGTGACAGCGGATGCCTTCTCGGACTACGACCGGTTGATCGCACTGCAGGACTGGTTCCGCGCCGAGTTCAGCTACTCGCTCGAGGCACCGGTCGAGGAGGGCTTCGACGGCACGGGGGCGGATGCCGTCGAGACGTTCCTTCAGCAGCGCACCGGCTACTGCATCCACTTCGCCGGCGCCTTCGCACTCATGGCGCAGACGCTCGACATGCCCGTGCGGATCATCGTCGGTTATCTTCCCGGTTCGGCGACGGATGAGAAGCGCGGTGACGACACGGTCTACTCCGTCACGAGCGATCAGCTGCACGCCTGGCCTGAGGTCTTCTTCGAGGGCATCGGCTGGGTGCCGTTCGAGCCGACCGCCACCCTGGGCGTGCCGACCGAGTTCGTGGCCGGCGAGAGCGAGGGTGGATCGGGCGAGGCGCCGGAGGCTCCCACCCCGACCACGGGTCCGACCACCAGCCCCACCGATGAGGCGACCGACCTCGAGGATCCCCGCGCGGATGAGCTCGGCGGTGGTGGCGGCGCGCTGCGGACCCTCGATCCCACCCCGGTGATGTTCACCGTGCTCGGCTTCGTCATCGTCGTACTGCTGCCCGCCCTGGTGCGCGTGCTGCTTCGTGCGGTGCGGCTCGCCCGTGCGCGGTCGGGTGATGCGATGGCTGCCTGGCGGGAGCTGACAGCCACCATGGCCGACCTGGGTCTGCCGACCCCGGATGCGCAGACGGCGCGGATGCGAGCCGCCGAGCTGGCGGACGACCGAGGCGCACCTGAAGATGCGCTGTCGGTGCTGGTGCACGCGGTGGAGCGTGCCAGCTACGCCACAACGGCATCCGCGGCATCCGCGGCATCGACCACCACGGGCGACCTCAGCCGGGCGCTGCGCCAGGTGACGCACCGTCTGGCCGCGAGCGTCGACGCGCACCGGAGGATCGCCGCGCGATTGCTGCCGAGGTCGCTCTTCCGGCGGAATTAGGAGACGCCGCGACGACGCGGCGCGTCAGGCGGCGTGCTCCTCGCACGGCGCCGCAGCGCACCCCTCACAGACCACGAGTTGACGACGGCAGGACGGCTCCGGGCAGTTCGCGGTGCGATTGGTGGCGCCCCCGCATCCCACGCACCGCCCGAGCACCGCGGTGTGGTCGGAGAAGTCGACCGACCCACGCTTGTCGAACACGTAGAGGGAGCCTTCCCAGAGCCCGTCATCGCCGAACGTCTCGCCGTACCGGACGATCCCGCCCTCGAGCTGGTACACCTCGCCGAACCCGCGTGCCACCATGAGGCTCGACAGCACCTCGCAGCGGATGCCACCGGTGCAGTACGTGACCACTGGCTTGCCCTTGAGGTCGTCGTACCGTCCCTCGTCGAGCAGACGCACGAAGTCGCGCGTCGTCTCGGTATCGGGCACGATCGCGCCTCGGAAACGGCCGATCTCGGCCTCGAGGGCGTTGCGCCCGTCGAAGAACACCACCTCGTCACCGCGCTCGGCCACCAGCTCATGCAGCTGTTCGGGGCTCAGCCGTGCTCCCCCGCCGATGACGCCGCGCTCATCGACGGCGAGCTCGCCGGGCGCACCGAAGGACACGATCTCGTCGCGCACCTTCACGCTCAGCTTCGGGAAGTCGACGCTGTAGCCGTCTGCGTCGACGCCGGTGCCCTCGCTCCACTTGACGTCGGCGTTCTTGAAGGCCGGGTAGTCGCGGAACCTTCTCAGCCACTTCTTCATCGCGGGAAGATCGCCGCCGAGCGTGCCGTTGATACCGTGCTCGGAGATCAGGATGCGCCCACGCAGCTTCAGGGCCTCGCCCAAGTCACGCTGCCAGAGCCGGATCGCCTCAGGGTCGGCGAGCGGCGCGAACGCGTAGAACAGCACGATCTTCGGGGTGGGCACCAGGACTCCTCCGTGCGGACGGGTGAACCCCGAAAGGGCCCCGCGAACGCGGAGCCCTTTCGAAGTCTGGCGGTGACGGAGGGATTCGAACCCTCGGTTGCTTGCACAACACACGCTTTCCAAGCGTGCTCCTTCGGCCGCTCGGACACGTCACCAAGGAACAACCTGTCCATCCTATCCGATCCGCCAACCGGCGACGGACCGTCAGCCGTCGAACCGAACCCCGTACATCGTCGTGTCCGGATCCGATTCGAGGCGGTGCATGCCGATCCGCTCGTAGAACGCTCCGGCGCCGGCGTTCTCCGGGTTCATTCCCAGATGGAGTCCTGGCACGCCGCGGCGGCGCAGCTCGGCGAAGAGCGTCTCGATGAGTTGCCGGCCGAGACCCTGGCCCTGCGTCTCGGGCAGCAGGTCGATGTGCAGGTGCGCGGGGTACTCCGCCGCGTGCGGCTCGCGCCCCGGCGCCCGCCGGCTCGCGTATCCGATCATCTTGTCCTGACGGGTGGGTTCGGCCTCGCCCGACAGCGGGTAGCGGTCGGACACGCGGGGCCACCATTCGTCGCGGAACCACTGCTCGAAGGCGTCCGTGTCGTCGGTCGAGACGATGTAGCCGATCGTCCTGCCGTCGGACGATTCGACCACCCACGCGAGATCGGGATGCCTCTCGACGTAGGGCACCGCGAAGATGTCGCCCCACAGCCGGTCGTCCGTGAAGATCCCGGTCGCGTCTCCCCCGGCGGCCGCCGTCTTGACGCAGACCTCGTACATGGCATCACGATCGGACGGGCGGTAGGGACGGATGCTCGACACGGGTGGCTCCTGGGTTGCGGCAGACGGACGCCCCAAGCCTAGTGACGCCCAGGTGCCGAAGGCCGCCCCGACCAGCAGCGCTGCGGACGTGCCGACGAGCATCCCGCCCCCGGTGTCCGTGATCCAGTGCACGCTCAGCACGGTCCGCGACAGCGCCATGGCGACTGTCCAGATCACGCCGATGATCGCCACTCCCCGCCGGGGGAAGACGAGCCACAGGACGACGGCGATCGTCGCTGCGTTCGCGGTATGCCCGGAAGGGAATGAACCGAAATCCGACGCGACGAGCATGTCGTCGGGCCTGGCACGGCCGAAGATCTCCTTGATCAGCTGCACGAGGGCCGCGCTCACCAGGAACGCCGCGGCCGTGTACACGGCGGCCTGCCAGCGGCGCATGAGCAGCAGCACGACCACGATCAGCCCCGGAACCAGGAGGATCGCCATCCAGCCGCCGCCGATCCTGTTGAGCACGAGCGCGAGGGTCAGCATCCACGGCTGCCGCACCTCCGCCATCAGCCGGTTCCAGGCCACGTCGAATCCGTTCGTCGCCTCGCCCGGCAGCACGACGACGAGCACTCCCAGCAGGAGGGCGGCGATGAGCAGCGCTCCTCCGACGGTCAGCATCCGCGAGCGGGTCATCGTCCCATTCTGCATGCCGTCCCGTGGCCGTCCGCTCAGCGTCCGCCCGGACGATCCACGTCGGGGCTCATGGCGTGAGCATGCCGACCGACCTCGGGCGCACGATCAGCCACAGCGCCAGGATCGCGACGACGGCGCATCCGGCCATGACCGACGACATCGTCGTCGCGGTGATGCCGGAGCCTGCCGAGATCAAGCCCACGACGGGCGAGATCACCGCGGCGATGCCATTGTTGCTCGCACCGAGGATGGAAGCGGCCGTACCCGCCGCCTTGCCGTGCCGGTCGAGTGCGAGCACCTGCACGCATGGGAACGTGAAGCCGCAGGCGGTCATGAAGATCCACAGCGGCACCACCGTTCCCCAGAAGCCGAGGCCCAGTTGATCGCACACGATGATGGCTGCGCCGGCGACCAGCAGCATCCCCGTCGAGAACGCGAGCACCCACTGCGGGCCGAATCTGATGGCGAGGCGTGAGGAGATCTGTACGCCTCCCACCACGCCGAGGGAGTTCGCCGCGAAGAGCAGGCCGTACGCCTGCGGATCCAGTCCGTGGGTCTGCTGGAAGAGGAACGGCGAGGCCGACAGATACGAGAACAGCCCTGAGAAGGTCATGCCTCCGATGATCAGCACGCCGAGGAAGACGCGATCGGTGAGCACGCTGCGGTAGCGCTGCAGCACTGTGCTCGTCCCGCGCTCCTGACGCCGGGCCTTCGGCAGCGTCTCGGGGATGAGCACCGACGCCGCGACGAGCATGACCATGCCGTACGCGGCGAGCACGACGAAGATGCCGCGCCAGGGCATGACGATCAGGAGCGCCGATCCGATCAGAGGCGCCACAACCGGCGCGACGCCGGAGACCAGCGCCAGTCGGGAGAGCATGACAACCAGCCGGCGCCCGCCGAACAGGTCGCGCACGATCGCCATCGCGACCACGCCGCCGGCTGCCGCGCCGACGCCCATGACGACACGTGCCGCGCCCAGCAGGAGGAGGTCGGGGGCGACGGCGGCCGCCACACTGGCCAGCACGTGCAGCGCCGTGACGGCGATGAGCGGCACGCGCCGGCCCACCTTGTCGCTGAGCGGGCCGACGACGAGCTGGCCGAGCGCGAAGCCGATCATGGTGCCAGTGAGGGTGAGCTGGATCATCGCGGCGGACGTCGCGAAGTCCGTCTCCAGCTGCGGGAACGCCGGCAGGTAGAGGTCGATCGTGAACGGTCCCAGCGCGGTGAGCGCCCCGAGCAGGATGATGTACAGCACCCGCCGCCCCGCGCTGATCGCGTCACCGGGGTGCAGAACGATCGGTGCGGTGGCCGGGTTCGAGCCAAGGGTGCGGATGGCACCGGTGGAAGTGGAGGTGCGGATGGCGCCGGTTATGGCGCGGATGCTGCCGGTGGGGGTGCGTTCGTCAGTCACAGAGCGCTTTCACGAGGGGACGGATGCCGCGCCGAATCGTTTCGACACGGGAAGAATCCCTCCATGCTACTCCCGTGCCGTCCCGCCACCCCGAGCCACGATCTTCACCGGACGCCACGAAATTCACCGCCGACCACGAAGTTCGCGCGAAACAACGTGGTCAGGCGCGAACTTCGTGGTTCCGCGCGTCGCCGGATCGGCCACGGTGGATGCGTGGATGTCGGGATGCGAGCGGGTTCAGGATGCGGCGATGCGGGCGAGACCGTCCTCGAGGTCGGCGATCAGATCGGAGACGTCCTCGATGCCGACCGACAGGCGCACCACGTTCTCCGGCACGGCCAGGGCGGTGCCCCGGACCGACGCGTGCGTCATCTCGGGCGGGTAGCCGATCAGCGACTCGACACCGCCCAGCGACTCGGCGAGCTGGAAGAGCGTGGTCGCCTCGGCCAACGCGCGCGCGGCTTCCGGTCCCGCTGCGAGACCCAGTGACAGCATCCCGCCGAAGCCGCTCATCTGGCGAGCGGCGATGTCGTGGCCGGGGTGGGTCGCCAGTCCGGGATAGAAGACGGTCTCGAACTCTGGGCGCCCCGCGGCCCACTCCGCGATCGCCTGCGCGTTCTCGCTGTGCTGGCGCACCCGCACCGCGAGGGTCTTGATACCCCGTGTGGTGAGCCAGGCGTCGAGCGGGGCGGAGACGGCGCCGACCGCGAACTGCTGGAAGCCGACGGCCTCGGCGAAGCGATCGTCACCGAGAACGACCGCGCCGCCGAGCACGTCGGAATGCCCGCCGAGGTACTTGGTGGTGGAGTGCACGACGATGTCGGCGCCCAACGACAGCGGCTGCTGCAGCGCCGGCGAGGCGAAGGTGTTGTCGACGACGAGCACGGCGCCCGCAGAGTGGGCGATCTCGGCGACTGCCGCGATGTCGACGATCTTCAGCAGCGGATTGCTAGGCGTCTCCAGCCAGACGATCTTCGTCTCGGGCCGCAGAGCAGCGCGCACGGCATCGGCGTCCTGCAGTTCGACCGTGCTGGTCTCGATGCCCCAGGGCGCGAGAACCTTGGTGAGCAGGCGGTAGGTGCCCCCATAGACGTCGTTGCCGAGGACGACGTGGTCACCGGGACGGAGGATGCCGCGCAGCAGAGCGTCTTCGGCGGCGAGGCCCGACGAGAACGACAGCGCAGAGGCGCCGCCTTCGAGCGCCGCGAGCTGCGTCTCGAGCGAGGAGCGCGTCGGATTGCCCGCGCGGTTGTACTCGTAGCCGCCCCGGAAACCGCCGATGCCGTCCTGCACGTGCGTGGAGGACTGGTAGATCGGCGGGATGATCGCGCCCGTGACGGGATCAGGGGCCTGACCCGCGTGGATGGCTCGGGTGGCGAATGCGCGGTCGGTCATGGCGCTCCTCTGCGGTGGATCGGGCCGGGTCTCGGCGGTCGTGGTCCTCTCACGCTACGCCCCGGTCTCACGGCGTCCGCCATCCTGTTACGTCCGGAGTCCGTGCTCAGCGCGCCAGGTAGGCCAAGAGGTCCTGACGGGTGAGGACCGTGTGCGGACGACCGTCGACGGTGACCAGCAGCGCGTCGGCCTCGGCGAACGCGGCGCTGACCTGCGCGATCGGCGCGTGGATGCCGATGAGCGGCAGCCGCTCCCCCACGTGCGTGCCGACCGGATCGGTCGGCTTCGCCTCGCCGCGGAACAGCAGGTCGAGCAACCCCTTCTCATCGACGGTGCCGACAACCTCGCCCATCATCACCGGCGGCTCGGCGCTGAGCACCACGAGTTGCGAGACCGCGTACTCCGACATGATGCCGATCGCCTCGAGCACGGTCTCGGCAGGATGCGTGTGCACCAGCGCCGGGATCGCCGGCCCAGTGGCCTGCTTCTGGCGGATGACCCTGTCACGGGCGTCGAGCACGTCGGCGACCGTCTCGCTCTCCTCCACCTCGGAGAAGCCGTAGGAGCGCATCCACGAGTCGTTGAAGATCTTGCCCAGATAGCCGCGGCCGCCGTCCGGCAGCAGCACGACCATCACCGCGTCCGCCGGAAGGTCGCGCGCGACGCGGAGCGCCCCGACGACGGCCATCCCGCTGGATCCGCCCACGAGGATCCCCTCCTCCCTCGCGAGCCTCCTCGTCATCGCGAAGGCCTCCGCGTCGTCGACCGCGACGATCTCGTGCGGCACCTGCGGGTCGTATGCACCCGGCCAGATGTCCTCGCCGACGCCCTCGACGAGATACGGCCTGCCGGTGCCCCCTGAGTACACGCTGCCCTCGGGGTCCACCCCGATCACCCGCACGCGGTCATCCGACACCTCTCGCAGGAAACGCCCGGTGCCGCTGATCGTGCCACCCGTGCCGACACCCGCGACGAAGTGCGTCAGCCGTCCGTCGGTGTCGCGCCAGATCTCGGGCCCCGTCGTCTCGTAGTGGCTGCGCGGACCGTTCGGATTCTCATACTGGTTGGGCTTGAAGGCCCCGGGGATCTCTCGGGCGAGACGGTCGCTGACGCTGTAATACGACTCGGGACTGTCGGCCGGCACCGCGGTCGGTGTGACGACCACCTCGGCACCGTAGGCGCGCAGCACATCGATCTTGTCCTGACCGACCTTGTCGGGCACCACGAACACGCAGCGATAGCCCCGCTGCTGCGCGACGAGGGCGAGCCCCACGCCGGTGTTGCCGCTGGTTGGCTCGACGATCGTGCCGCCGGGCCGCAGATCGCCCGATGCCTCCGCGGCGTCGATGATGCGCGTCGCGATGCGGTCCTTCGCCGAGCCACCAGGGTTCAGGTACTCGAGTTTGACGAGGACGGTGCAGGCGATGCCATCGGTGACCCGGTTGAGCCTGACCAACGGGGTGTCCCCGACGAGTTCGACGATGTTCTCGGCGTATCGCATGGATTCAGGCTAGACGCGCGGATGCCGGATGCGGTGTGTGTTTCCGCATCCGGCATCCGTTCCCCTCCGGGGTTCGTCAGCCCTTCGTCGCGCCGGCCAGCAGGCCGCGCACGAAGAAGCGCTGCAGGGCGAAGAACACGATCAGCGGGACGATGATCGAGATGAATGTTCCCGCCGACTGCAGGAACCAGCGGTTGCCCCACGTGCCCGACAGCGAGTTCAGCGCCTGGGTGATCGGCAATGCCCCCGGCGAGGCGAAGATCGTCGCCACGAGCAGGTCGTTCCACACCCAGAGGAACTGGAAGATCGCGAAGGACGCGATCGCAGGCATCGCCAGCGGCAGGATGATGCGGAAGAACACCTGCCCGTGCCCTGCCCCGTCCACGCGAGCGGCTTCGACGATGTCGCCGGGGATCTCCGAGATGAAGTTGTGCAGCATGAACGTCGCCAGCGGCAGGGCGAAGATCGCGTGCGCGATCCACACCCGCGCGAAGCTGAACTCCACGTCGTTCAGGGTCAGCCCGGGGAACACCTGCACGTCGCCGATGGCGAGACCGCTCGAGAACAGGCTCAGCAGCGGCACCAGCGCCATCTGCAGCGGGACGATCTGCAGGGCGAAGACGAACACGAACAGCATGTTCCGGCCCTTGAAATCGATCCACGCGAAGGCATACGCGGCGAGCGAGGCGATGACGATCGGGAACACCGTCGCCGGAATCGTGATCGCGAGCGAGTTCACGAACGCGGTGGCCAGCGTGGTCGAGGTGCCACCCGCGGTGAGCGCCTCCATGTAGTTCTCGAGGGTGAACTGCGGATCGGTGAAAACGGTCCACCATCCGGTCGACTGGGTGTCGGCGCCGGGGCGGAACGACGTGACGAACAGCCCGAACGTCGGGATCGTCCAGAAGACCGCGATGATGACGGCCGCGATGGTCGCACCCTTCGAGGTGAGCTTCTTGTGAGCGATCGCCTCGTTGCGGCGCGTGTCGCGAGCGACCTGCCGCTTGGTGCGGTTGTCGGTGATGACGGCTTCGGTGGCGCTCATCAGCGGATCTCCCTCTGCTTGGCCAGCGATCGGGCGTTGTAGATGATCAGTGGCAGCACGAACAGGAACAGCACTACAGCCAGCGCCGAGGAGTGTCCGTAACTCTGGAAGCGCTGCTGCTGGTTGACCATCTCGAAGCCGAGCACCGAGGTCTCGTCGCGTCCGCCGGTCATCACGGCCACGATGTCGTACACCTTCAGCGACGCGATCGTGATGGTGGTGAGCACCACGATCAACGACGATCGGATGCCGGGCACGGTCACGTTCGTGAACCGCTGCCATGCGTTGGTGCCGTCGAGCTCCGCCGCTTCGAGCTGCTCCGCCGGTACCGCCTTGATCGCCGCCGACAGGATCACCATCGCGAAGCCGGTCTGGGTCCAGATGAACACGATCAACAGCATCAGCGTGTTGATGATCGGCTTGACCGCCAGCCAGTTCACCGGGTCTCCGCCGAACATCGTGACGAGTGCGTTGAGCAGGCCGAGCTGGTCACCCTGCCGGTAGTCGTACATGAACTTCCAGATGATGCCGGCGCCGACGAACGAGATCGCGACGGGCATGAACACCAGCACCTTGAGGATCTTCTCGCCCCGCGCTCTGTCGATGAACACGGCGTACGCGAGCCCGAACGCGACCGAGATGGTCGGTGCGAGCAGCGCCCAGATCAGGGTGTTGATGACGGACGACGTGCCGACCGGATTGGTGAAGACCCAGATGTAGTTCTCGAACCCGACGAAGTCCGTTCCGGTCTTGTCGAAGAACGACTTGAAGAAGGTCGAGATGGCCGGGTAGATCAGACCCAGCAGCAGCATGATCGCGGCGGGCGCCATGAACAGCACGAGTTGGAAGAGGTAGCCGGCCCCCTGCCGCGATCGGTAGTCGGCGAAGAAGAGCAGCCCGCCGACGAGGAGCGCGATTCCGACGACGTACAGCACGGCGTTGGAGTAGGGGCGCAGCAGCATGAACGCCAGCACAGGGATCACCAGGCAGGCCACGAGCCGCATGATGAAGTACCCGCGACCAGGTCGTGGCGCGAATTCGATGAGCACGAGCACGATCCCGACGACCACGCCGAAGACCAGCAGCACAGCCGGGATCTGCGCGAGCGGATGCAGTCCGCCCAGCCACAGGAAGAAGGTGTTCAGCGACACCGGCCCCAGCGCGATGCGCGCAGGGTCCTCGACGGGAGTCGAGAAGATGAGCAGGAACAGCAGGGCGGCGACAGCGACGAAGCCGACGATCACGACGATGCGGGTGATCGCCCGCCCCTTCGGGTCGGCACCGTGCGTCGTCTGTGGCAGCTCGTGTGTCTGCTGCTGTTCGTCGACGGAGAGTAGTGACATGGGTTCCCCTTCTGAGTGCGGCTCCGGACTCAGCCGATCCAGGTGGGCCGTCATGACGGCCCCTCGTTGATGCGGGTGCGGGGCCGGACCGTGAGGCCCGGCCCCGCACCTGTCAGCGGGTAGCGCTCAGACTAGCGCCGCCGGTCAGTTCTCGTAACCGGCCTGGATGTCGCTCAGCACCTGATCGGTCGCCTTGCCGTCGATCCAGTCGACCATGCCCTTCCAGAACGAGCCCGATCCCACCGTGGACGGCATGAGGTCGGAGGCGTCGAAGCGGAAGACGGTGGCGTCGTCCTGCATGATCGCCATGGCCTCCTGCAGGAACTCGCTGCTGGCGAGGCTCGCGTCGGCGTTCTTGTTCGCGGAGATCACTCCACCCAGCTCGACGCGAGCGTCGGCGAACTCGGGGGATGCCATGAACTCGAGCACCTGCACGGTGGCCTCGTCGTCGTTGAACGCCGCGACGAACTCGCCGCCGCCCTCGACCTGGAGCTCGCCCTCGGTCGTGCCCGGCATGATGAACGCGTACACGTCGCCGTCGGGCGCGACCTCGGGGGTCTCGCCGTCGGCGTTCTTCACGTCGAGGAAGTTGGCCGAGAGGAACGACGCCTGGTGCGTTAGTGCGCAGCTGCCATCGGCGACCTTGGCCGCGACGTCGGCGAACGCCGTGGAGTTGATGCTCTTCACTCCGCCGAACCCGGCGTTGACGTAGTTCTCGTCGAGAAGGATGGTGCCGACCGCGTCGAACGCCTCCTTGATCTCGGGGTCGGTGAACTTCACGTCGCCTGCGATCCAGTCGTCGTAGACGTCAGGGCCGGAGAGCCGCAGCACCATGTCCTCGATCCAGTCCGTGCCCGGCCATCCCGATGCGGCATCCGAGGCGAAGCCGGCGCACCACGGCGCCTCCCCCGTCTTCTCGCGGATGGTGTCGGTGAGCGTGAGCATCTCATCCCAGGTCTTGGGGACCTCGACGCCCCACTCCTCGAAGCTCGCCGGCGAGTACCAGACGTAGCCCTTGAGGTTCGCGAGCATCGGGGCGGCGTAGAACGTGTCGTCGAAGGTGCCGTAGCTCTTCCAGTCCTCGGACCAGTTCTCGTCGACGGCCGATTCGACGCTCTCCGGCGCGGGCTGCACCTCGCCGGTGTCGACCAGCGTCTTCAGCAGACCGGGCTGCGGGACGATCGCGATATCCGGTGCGTCACCACCGGTGACCTTCGTGACGATGTTGCCCTCGAAGCTCTTGTCGCCCGTGTACTCGACGTTGATGCCGGTCTCCTCCTCGAAGGCCTCGAACGACTTGTTCAGGTCGTCGGCCTCGATGCCGGTGATGCCTCCGGAGATGCGGACGGTCGCGCCTTCGCCGCCGTTGCCGCCTCCGCCCGGTTCGGCCTCCGCGCAGCCGGTCAGGACGAGCGCAGTCGCTCCGACCAGTGCGAGGGGAGCCAGCAGGCGGTATCGCTGTGACAGAGCCATGTGTTTTCTCCTCTTCGGGTGTTCCGTTCCTCCCCGCACCCGAATTCCGCGCGCGTTGAGGAACCGATTCCAGGCCAACCTACTTGGCCGACCGGTCCCGACACAATGCTCCGCGCGGACTTTGGAGCAACCGTTGCCCAGACGTGATCGGGTTTTGTGGGAGCGCTCCCAAGCAACCTTGAATGGAACCGGTTCCCTTCGTGGACGAATGCAGATACGCTGAGCCACGACCACCCGCTCCCGAACGGAACATCCATGACGACGATCGCCGATGTCGCCGCGCGCGCCGGCGTCTCGAAGGCGACCGCGAGCCGCGCGCTCAGCGGGGGCGGGTACGTGTCGGCCGAGACTCGCGAGCGCGTGCGGGCCGCCGCGCGAGAGCTCGCCTATGTCGCCCATTCCTCGGCGACCAGCCTCGCCACCGGTCGCAGCTTCTCCGTCGGTGTGATCATGCCCGAGCTCGATCGGTGGTTCTTCGCCGAGCTGCTCGGCGGCATCCAGGACGGACTGTTCGGGTCGGGATACGACCTCGTGCTGTACGGCATCCAGGAGGGCTCGGCGGAGCGCAGGCGGCTCTTCGAAGAGGTGCTCCCCCGGCGACGGCTCGACGGGATCATCGCGGTCGGCATCCAGCCGAGTGCACAGGAGCTGAGCCGCCTCGTGCAGGTGGGCTCGCCCCTCGTCACGATCGGCGCCTACGGCGCCGATGCCGATGCTGTCTCGATCGATGACGCGGCTGCCACGCGGATCGCCACCGAGCACCTGATCGACCTGGGACATCGCGACATCGCGTTCCTCGGCGCGAGGCCTGATGCCGCCACCCACGCGTATGGAGACGAGCGGCGCATCGAGGGCTACCGCGCCGCGATGCTGGCGGCGGGGCTGGAGTCGCGGATCCGCCACGCCCCGGGGGCGCCGACGATGCCGGGCGGGTACGAGGCGGGAGTGCGGATGCTCGGCGACAGACAGAATCGTCCGACCGCGTTCGTCGCGGTGTGCGACGAGGCCGCGATCGGCGGAATCATCGCGACCCGCCGGCTCGGGCTCTCCGTGCCGGCCGAGATCAGCGTCGTCGGCGTGGACGACCACGCGCACGCCGAGATGTTCTCGCTGACGACGGTGCGGCAGCATCCGCGCGCGCAGGGCTCGATCGCCGTCGGACTGCTGCAGCGCCGCATGAGCGACCCCGGCGCCGAGTCGGAGCGCATCGTCATGCCATCGGAGCTCGTCGTGCGCTCGTCGACCGCTGCGCCCCGCTGAGAACCGCCCCGCTGAGAACGGCGCACCTGCGCTCGAGACGCCGGTGACGCACGAAGGCCCCGGGCGGACCCGGGGCCTTCGCACAACGCGTGAAGCGTGATTACTTGAGGGTGACCGTAGCGCCGGCCTCTTCCAGAGCGGCCTTCGCCTTCTCGGCGGTCTCCTTGTTCGCGCCCTCGAGGACGGCCTTCGGAGCGCCGTCGACGACAGCCTTGGCCTCGCCGAGGCCCAGCGAGGTGAGCTCGCGGACGGTCTTGATGACCTGGATCTTCTTGTCGCCGGCAGCCTCGAGGATGACGTCGAACGAGTCCTTCTCCTCCTCGGCAGCGGCCTCGCCGGCACCGCCGGCAGCGCCTGCGACGGCGACGGGGGCAGCAGCGGTGACCTCGAACTTCTCCTCGAACGCCTTCACGAACTCGCTGAGCTCGACAAGGGTCAGGCCAGCGAACTGCTCGAGCAGCTCCTCAGTGGTGAGCTTCGCCATGATGTATCTCCTAGATAAAGGTTTGGTTTGTGTGGGGAAATCGCTGGTCGCTCACGCGGCCTCGGCGGTCTCCAGCTTTTCGCGAAGCGCGTCGATCGTGGCCGCGGCCTTGCCCATCGTCGCCTTCATCATGCCCGCCGCCTTCGCCAGCAGAACCTCACGGCTCTCGAGCGAGGCGTACTTGTTGACCTCGTCGGCGGTGAGGGTGTTGCCCTCGAACACGCCGCCCTTGATCACGAGAAGCGGGTTGGCCTTGGCGAAGTCACGCAGAGCCTTTGCGGTGGCGACGAAGTCACCGTGCACGAACGCGACGGCCGACGGACCCTTCAGGTCGTCGTCCAGCGTCGAGATCCCCGCGTTGTTGGCGGCGATCTTGGTCAGCGTGTTCTTCACCACGGCGTACTCAGCGTCCTGACGGATGCTGTTGCGCAGCTCCTTGAGCTGGGCAACCGTCAGACCGCGGTACTCGGTCAG
>NZ_JAPSIY010000003.1:217252-349044 GCF_031178445.1 Microbacterium sp. | reverse complement strand
GCCGGCGGGGCCCGTCTGGGGTGGGGTGTAGAACGTCGAAGCGGGCCACCCTCCGGGCGGCCCGCTTCGACGTTCGTGCCCCCGACAGGAATCGAACCTGCGACCTACGGTACCGGAAACCGGCGCTCTATCCGCTGAGCTACGGAGGCGAACTCAATGAGCCTATCATTCGCGGACGCGCGCCCCGATCCACGCGCGCAGTCCGCGAGGATCGGATCAGCCCTTGCGCAGAGCGTCCTCCGCCGCCACCCAGGCGAGCATGGCGCACTTGACCCTCGCGACGTACTTCGACACTCCTCCAAGCGCCGCGGCATCACCGAGCAGCTCCGGGTCGGGCTCGATCCTGCCGCGCGAGCGCATGGCCTCGCGGAAGACGTCGATGCGCTGCGAGACCTCCGCCTCCGGCATCCCTTCGACGAGTTCGGCGAAGAGCGAAGCCGACGCCTGCGAGATCGCGCAGCCGTGCCCCTCCCACGCCACTGCTTCGATCGTGCCGTCCGCCGCACGGTGGATCTGCAGCGTGATCTCATCGCCGCACGTCGGGTTCACCTGGTGCGACTGTGCGGTCGTCTCGCCGCGCAATCCGTAACCGTGCGGCGATCGGGAGTGATCGAGGATCAGCTCCTGGTACAGACCCTGCATGTCGGATGAGGTCATCGTGCCCTCCCGAAGAACTCGACGGCCCGTATGACACCGGCGATCACGGCATCCACCTCATCGCGCGTCGTGTACACATACGCGCTGGCGCGTGTGGACGCGGTGATGCCCAAACGGCGATGCAGCGGCTGAGCGCAGTGATGCCCGACGCGCACCGCGATGCCGGAGTCGTCCAGGATCTGCCCGACGTCGTGCGCGTGAACGCCGGCGACGTCGAAACTCGCCAGCCCGACCCGCGACCGGCCGATACCGGCGCCCAGCACGCGCACGCCGTCGATCGCGGACAGTCCCTCGATCAGCGCCGCCCCCATCTCGGCTTCGTGCGCCGCGATCCGCGCCATGCCGATGGAATCGAGATATCGCACGGCTGCGGCGAGCGCGACGGCCTGGGAGACCCGCTGCGTGCCCGCCTCGAAGCGCTGCGGCGGAGGCAGATATGTCGCCTCGGTCGTGGTGACAGTCGTGATCATCGATCCGCCGGTGAGGAAGGGCGGCATCGCCTCGAGCAGCTCGCGCCGCCCGTACAGCGCGCCGATGCCTGTCGGGCCGAGCATCTTGTGCCCCGACAGCACGGCGAAGTCGACGTCCAGCGCGTGCAGATCCAGCGGAAGGTGCGGCGCCGACTGGCAGGCGTCGAGCAGCACCATGGCACCCACGTCGTGAGCGGCCGCGATGATCTGCTCGACAGGGTTGACGATGCCGAGCACGTTCGAGACGTGCGTCACGGCGACCATCCGCGTGCGCGGCCTGAGCAGGCGCGCGGCCTCCTCGAGACTCAGCGCACCGTCGTCGTCGAGCGGGATCACGCGCAGAGTGGCCCCCGTGCGAGCCGCGAGCTCCTGCCACGGGATCAGGTTGGCGTGATGCTCCATCTCCGTCGTCACGATCTCGTCGCCATCGCCGAGGCGAAGACGGTCGGATTCGGATCCACCGCGACCCATCGAGGCGTTCGACAGCGAGTAGGCGACCAGGTTGATCGCCTCGGTGGCGTTCGAGGTCCAGACGATCTCGTCGTCGTCGGCCCCGACGAACCGGGCAAGAGTCGTGCGCGCGTCTTCGAAGGCCTCGGTCGCCTCTGCGGCGAGAGTGTGCGCGCCGCGGTGCACGGCGGCGTTCAGCGTCGACAGATACTCGCGTTCCGCGTCCAGCACGGCCAGCGGCCTCTGCGAAGTCGCGCCCGAGTCGAGGTAGACGAGCGGATGCCCGTTCACCTGCGTCTCCAGGATCGGGAAATCGTCGCGGATGCGGCGGATCTCCGCGTCACTGAGCGCTTCGGCGGTCGCGGTCGGATTGTGCATCCTTCAAGCTTCTCATCCGCGCGCGCCGTCGGCACCGTCACCCGGCATCCGGGCGCCGCGGTCAGGCCACGGAGACGACGAGCGCGACGATGGCCAGCAGCGGCAGCCCGCCCTGCAGCAGTGCAGCCCGCAGCTTCGAGCCATCCGACAGCACCAGCACGAGCGCCGCGGCCGCCATAATCCCCGTCGCGGCGAGCGTGAGCGCGAGCCCTGCTGTGATCTGCCCGGCGGTGGCGAACGCGATCCCGGTGAACGCCGCGATGGCCAGGAAGAGGTTGTAGAAGCCCTGGTTGAAAGCCAGCTGGCGGGTGATGTGCGCATCCGCCTCGCTGCGCACGCCGAAGATGCGTCGCGTGGCCGGTGCGGTCCATCGCAGGGACTCCAGCACGAAGATGTAGACGTGGAAGGCGCCGCCGAGTGCGGCGAGGACCAGCCCTGCGATCAGCATCCGTCGATTCTCCTCCCCGCCGCCCGGCGGGACAACGCTCAGACCAGGAACAGGGGGAGCAGACCGGGGTTGTGCGCGTGCACGAGCACAGCGAACACCACGGCGTCGAACAGCAGATGCACCGTCACGACGTACGCCAACGAGTGGGTGCGAAGAAAGATGAAGCCCTGCAGCAGCGCGAACGGGATGGTGAGCACCGGACCCCACGCCCGATAGCCCAGCTCCCACAGGAACGACACGAACACGATCGCCTGCAGCACGTTGGCGACGGAGTCGGGGAAGTGTCGGCGCAGCAGTGCGAACACGGTGCAGATGAAGAACAGCTCGTCCCAGATGCCGACCGCTCCGACACCCACGAAGAGCCGGGCGATGAGATCCGGCGTGTCGACGACGGGCCAGTTCAGATAGACGCCGCTGGTGATGAAGTAGAAGGGGAGGATCAGCCAGCCCAGCACGAGCACGGCGACCAGCCACCCCCACTGCAGCCGCGTCCATCGGCGGTGCGCCCGCCAGGGGAACGAGATGGCCCTGTGGCGGAAGACGAACCGCGAGATCACATACGGAACCGCCACCGCTCCCCCGAGTGCGAGCGTGAAACGCAGCATCGCGAGGTTGTCGAGTTCTGCGGCAAGCGGGATGGCGTGCACGATGAGCAGGCCGATCGCGATCAGGCCGAGGTCGCGGGTCAGCGAGGGTCCGCGGTTCCCATCACCCGGATGCGGGCGCTCGGGCTGTGCTCCCGCGGCGACACGCATCGCCGCCGGCGACGACCGCTCGACCAGCACCCCGGCGCCGACGCCCGCCGCGAGCAGGATCCAGCCCGCCATGGTCCAGCCGAACACGAAGAACGCCGGCGCGGCCAGGCACACGAGCACGGCGGGTGCGAGGCTCCGCCACGCCGCGGCTGTCACGCCCCGCGCACCTTGCGATAGGTCAGGTCCCGGATCTCGCGGCCCTTCGCGATGCCCTTCCGTTCGAACGCCGTCATCACACGCCCCTCGAACCGCTCGGCCCAGTCACCGTCGAACGCCCGCTCGAACTGGGGTGACGCGTCCAGCACCTCGCGCATCTGCACGGCGTAATCCTCCCAGTCGGTGGCGAGGCGCAGCACTCCGTCGTCCGCGATCGCGCGAGCCGCCGTCGCCGGGAATCCTGTTCGCACGAGGCGACGCTTGGTGTGACGCTTCTTGTGCCAGGGGTCGGGGAAGAAGATCCACACCTCGGATGCCGCGCTCTCCGGCAGGAATGTCGACAGCACCTCGGGAGCATTCGCCTCGATTAGCCGTAGGTTGCGTGCACCCGCCTTGTCGGCGTCGAGCATGGTGCGGGCGAGCCCGGCACGGAAGACCTCGACCGCGAGGAAGTCGTCCTCGGGGCGGGCGGATGCCGCGGAGACGATGGCGTGTCCCTGGCCGGAGCCGATCTCGACGATCAACCGTGCCGTGCGTCCGTAAGCGGATGCCGGATCGAGCCGCGCGTCCGGGTGGACGGACGTGTGCGCGACGTCCCTCGGCACGTCGAGCAGATACCGAGGCGCGAGTTCGGCGAATGCCCGCTCCTGCGCCTCGGACATGCGGCCGCTGCGGCGTACGAAGGAGACCGGTTCGTCGCGGAAGGTGCGGGGTTCTGGCATCCCCCCAGGGTAGCGGAGCGGCGTGTCAGTGCCCTGCGCTCGGATCGGTGACGAAGTCGATGAGCTCCTCCACGCGCCCGAGCAGGGCGGGCTCCAGGTCGCGGAAGGTGGTCACCCTGGAAAGGATCCGCTTCCAGGCGTGCGCGATGTCGGTCTGGTCGTTCGCCGGCCAGCCGAACGCCCGACAGATGCCCGTCTTCCAATCGGTGCCGCGCGGAATCTGCGGCCACGCGCGGATGCCCATCGCCGCGGGCGTCACGCACTGCCACACGTCGATGAAGGGGTGCCCCACGATCTTCAGGTGCGCTCCGTGCGGACCGCGCATGATCCGCTCGACGACGCGCGACTCCTTCGAGCCGGGGACCAGGTGGTCGACCAGCACTCCGTAGCGCCGCGTACGATTCGGCGGCGCCTCAGCGAGGAGCTCGTCGAGCAGGTCGATGCCCTGCAGGTATTCGACGACCACTCCCTCGACACGAAGGTCGGCACCCCACACCTTCTCGACGAGTTCGGCGTCGTGCCGTCCCTCCACCAGGATGCGGCTGGGCAGGGCCACCCTGGCCCGATCGTCGGTGACCGCGAAGGACCCGGACGCGGTGCGACGGCTTCCCTGCGGCTTCGCCGAGGGCGCGACGAGCCGGACGGGCCGCCCTTCGATGAGGAATCCGCCGCCCAGCGGGAAGCTCCGCCGCCGCCCCTTCCAGTCCTCGAGTTCGACGAGCCCCGCCTCCACACGTGTGACTGCGCCGCAGTAGCCGTCCTCCGCGACCTCGACCACGAGGTCCTTCGCGGCCGGCACGTCACTCGCCTTCGCGAAGCCGCGCTCCCGCCATCCGGCGGCGAGCACGTCGGATCCGTACCTGTCGTCGTGCATGCCTTCCAGCGTATGCGGCTCCGCTGATGGCGAACGTTCTTCGGGCTGACGAAGCTGTCGCGTGTCGGGGCGAATGCATAGACTCGACCCATGGGGCTCGGCTGCCGGTCGGAGGGATCACTATGAGGTATCGGTGGCTGGCGCTGGTCGCGCTGACGGTCGGCACGGTGATGGGTGCGCTGACGGCCTCCGCAGCATCCGCCACCGATCCCGTCGACCTCGAGCCCGGCTACGTGACCGATGTCGTGGGGGTGCTGACCGCGAACGAGAAGCAGGCAGCGGAAGACCGGCTCCTCGAGCTCAGCACCCAATCGGATGCCTCGCTGTTCGTCGTGTTCGTCGACGAGTTCACCTCGCCGAGCGATCGCATCCAGTGGACGGACACTGTCGCGCAGAACAACAACCTCGGCGACGAGCAGTATCTGCTGGCCGTCGCCGTCGAACAGGGCGCCTATTACATCTCCGCCGGCGCAGGCGGCCCGATCGGCGACGGCCAGCTCGATGCCATCGAGCAGAAGATCCAGCCGCTGCTGTCGCAGGGCGACTGGGACGGGGCGATCATCCTCGCCGCAGACGAGATGCAGGGCGACGGGGGCGCCGGACTGCTGCGCGGAGTCCTGATCGTCGCCGGGATCGTCGTGGCGGCGCTGCTCGTCTGGCTCGTCACGCGCATCGTCATCCGCGCCCGGCGCGATGCCGAGATACGTCGCCGGGGTGCGATGCCTGCGAAACCCGATCCGAACGATCCCTTCTCGACCCTCACCGATGACCAGGTCGAGAGCCGAGCCGGATCGGCCATCGTGGAGGCGGACGACGCCATCACCTCCAGCAGAGAGGAACTCGGCTTCGCCGTCGCCCAGTTCGGCGAGGGCATCACCGCGCAGTTCAGCGCGGCGCTGGAGGCGGCGAAGGCGAAGATGGGCGAGGTCTTCGACCTCAAGCAGAAGCTGGACGACGCGGTCGAGGACACCGTCCACGACCGCCGCGCCTGGCACATCCGCATCATCGGGCTCTGCGAAGACATCGGCGAGATGCTCGACCAGAACACCGAGGCGTTCGACGAACTGCGCGGGCTCGCCGCGAACGCGCCGGCAGAACTCGAGCGGGTGCGCGGGGAACGGGCCGCGCTGCAGCCGCTTCTCGACGGGGCGCAGCCGGCCCTGCAATCGCTGATGGAGAGCTATGACGCGGCCGCACTCAGCACGATCGCCGACAACCCGAGCCAGGCGAACGAACGCGCAGCGCTCGCCGACCGGTCGATCGACGCCGCGGCTGCGGCGATCGGCGTCGACAACACCGGTGAAGCGGCGTTCGCGATCCGTACAGCCGAGCAGTCGGTCGCCCAGGCCGCGCAGCTCGTGCAGGCGATCACCTCGCTCGCGGAAGAGCTCGCCGGCATCGAGAAGCAGGCTCACGAGCTCATCGACGAGCTGCAGCGCGACATCGCCGCATCCGGAGAGCTGCCTGACCCCGCCTGCACCGTCGCCGCCGCAGCAGCGGCCGCGACGAGGCAGCTGCAGCAGGCGCAGACCGACCTGTCGAGCTCGGCCCGCAATCCCCAGCGCATGCTGGACGCTCTGACGACGGCCGACACGCAGATCGACGCGGCGATCGCGGAGAGCCAGGAGAGCGTGCGTCGCGCTCAGCGCGCGCAGCAGATGCTCGAGCAGACCATCACCCAGGCGAACTCCGAGATCCGTGCCGCACGAGACTTCATCGAGACCAGGCGGGGCGTCGTCGGTCCCACCGCGCGGACGCGTCTGTCGCAGGCTCAGGAGGCGCTCTCGCAGGCGATCGGTCTCGCTTCGACGAACCAGAGCGAAGCTCGTTCGGCCGCGGACCGCGCGCGACAGCTCGCAGCGCAGGCCACGGCGTCGGCGCGCGCAGACATCGAGGCCGCGGACCCGAACCGCTACAACGAGACCTGGGGCGGCGGCTGGGGCGGCGGCCCGTTCGGGTCGAGCTCCGGCGGCGGCTCCGGCCTCGCCGGCGACATCCTCGGCGGAATCATCGGCGGCCTGCTCTCGGGAGGCGGTTCGTCACGCAGCAGCGGCCGCAGCAGCTGGCGTTCGAGCGGAGGGTTCCGCAGCTCCGGCTTCGGCGGAGGTGGTCGCTCGTCCGGCCGCAGCGGGCGCTCCGGAGGTGGTCGCTTCTGACCCCTCGTCCCCCACAATCCGACCACTCCACACCCTCCCTCTGAAAGGAAGAACCACATGGCCAAGGAATCCATCTTCGGGCGCATCTCCACGCTCGTCCGCGCCAACATCAACGCACTCCTCGACCAGGCCGAGGACCCGCAGAAGATGCTCGACCAGCTGGTGCGCGACTACACCAACAACATCGCCGACGCCGAGTCGGCGATCGCAGAGACGATCGGGAACCTGCGCCTGCTCGAACGCGACCACGAAGAGGACGTGCGGGCCGCCGCCGAGTGGGGCAACAAGGCGCTGGCCGCCAGCCGCAAGGCGGACGAGCTGCGCACGGCCGGCAGCACCGCCGACGCAGACAAGTTCGACAGCCTCGCCAAGATCGCGTTGCAGCGCCAGATCAGCGAGGAGCGCGAGGCGAAGGCGGCCGAGCCGCAGATCGCCGCGCAGACCGAGATCGTCGACAAGCTCAAGAGCGGCCTCAACGGGATGAAGGAGAAGCTCGAGCAGCTCAGGGCGAAGCGCAGCGAGCTGCTCGCGCGCGCCAAGGTCGCCGAGGCGCAGACCAAGGTGCAGGACGCGATCGGCTCGATCAACGTGCTCGACCCGACGAGCGAGCTCGGTCGCTTCGAAGACAAGATCCGCCGCCAGGAGGCCATCGCGCAGGGCAAGGCCGAGATCGCGGCGTCCTCGCTCGACGCGCAGTTCGAGAGCCTCGAGGACCTGGGCGAGCTGACCGAGGTCGAGGCCCGCCTCGCCGAGCTCAAGGCAAGCGGCAAGCCGCAGGCCGCGATCGAAGCAGAGTGACGCGCGGGGCGGGTGCCGGCATCCGGCATCCGCCCTGCCCCTTCTCCGGTCGGAGAACCGCATGACCAGATTCCTCATCGCCCCGCAATGGCAGGGCTCGCCCGCGGCACGGGCGATGCTGCTCGTGGACGGCGCCGGCGCCATCGCCGGCGATCTTCCCCGCAAGGACACCGTGGCCCTGGACGTGCCGCTCGAGGCAGGCGAGTCGCTTGGCACCGGCGTGCATCGACTGAGTTCGCTGCTGCGCGTGCGCGAGCTCGTGCGAGACGCCTGGCAGCCGGGCACCGTCGTCATCGGCGGCGACTGCAGCGTGAGCGTGTTCGCCCTGTCCGCGCTGCGCACGCTCGATGACCTCGCTCTGCTCTGGTGCGATGCCCACCCCGACATCAACGATCCCGAGACGTCTCCGTCAGGCGCGTTCTCGGGCATGGCCCTGCGCGCCATCCTCGGTGAGGGCGAGAAGCAGCTCGCGCTGGCGCCGGGACTGCCCAGGTCACGTGTCGTCATGCTCGGCGCCCGCAGCATCGACCCCGGGGAGAGCCAGGAGGTCTCGCAGCTCTCCCTGATACCGCCGGCCCAGGTCGAACCGGACGCGGTGGCGGCGGCGATGCGCGACACCGGCGCCTCCAGGGCATGGGTGCACATCGACGTCGACGTCCTCGACCCGGCGGAGTTCGACGGCGTGTCGTCTCCGTTGCCCTTCGGCGTGACGGCTGCCGCGCTCACCGCGGCGATCAAGGCGGTCCGAGCCGAGATGCCGCTGGCGGGTGCCACGATCGCCGGTTTCGCACCGCGCAGTCCCTCGGATGCCGTGCATGACATGGGCACGATCCTCCGCTTGATCGGCGCCGTCGCATGACCGAGGCGTGGCGCATCGAGGCCGAGCGCGTACTCGCCGCCGGGCGGCGCGCCGATCGGCGCATCCCGTCTTTCCTGCTGCGCTCCCCCGTCAGCGACCTCGGCTACAGATGGGGCACCGCCGTCGGGTTCCTCTGGGGATCGCTGTGGAGCACAGGTCCGGTGCGACGACGCGCCGGGCTGTGGGTGTTCCGCGGAATGCCGTCGTGGACCTTCGGCCGCGGCGGAGTCTGCGTCGGCGAGTGCTACCTCACAGGCGATGCGGATCCCTCGGATGCCGTGCTGCGGCATGAGGTCGTGCACAGCAGGCAGTGGAGGCGCTACGGGTTTCTGATGCCCTTCCTGTACCTGCTCGCGGGGCGTGACCCGCTGCGCAACCGCTTCGAGATCGAGGCGGGGCTGGAGGACGGCGGCTACGTGCCGCGTCAGCGCGTGAGAAGGCCGTAGCGCGCAGGCGCGTCGATCGCGTCGGCGGGCAGTCCGAGTCCGTCGGTCAGGTGCTCGACGATGTCGGCGGTGCTCAGGTACCCGCCGAGCAGGATCACCTCTGTGCGCAGCGAGTCGACGTCGCCGCACAGCATCTCGTCGGCCCAGGCGTTGGCAGCCCTGGTGAGAGCCTGCCCCGCGACGCATCTCGAACCGGTGCCCGGCGCCCCGCTGCGACGCGAGCGCGGCAACCAGGAGACGGTCATGCGCGGCGGGGCGGCGACGACGCTCACGGCGTCGCTGTCGGGGACTTCGATGAAGACTCGGCCGACAGCGCACAGCGGCAGCGTCGCCAGCACCGCCTCGAGCTCGGCGAGGGAATGCTCGTCGGCCGTGATCAGGTGCTGCACGCGCGGTCGACGGGACGCACGGCGCGCGGCGCGGGCGCCTGCGGAGGTCTCGACGATGCTCATGATGAAGCCAGTGTATCACCAGCGAAGGGTTGCCTTACCTCACTCGAGCAGTGCGCGCCCCAGCGCGTCCAGCTCGGCATCCGTCATCCCCATCGCACGCAGGTAGCCGGCGATCGAGCCGTGACGCTGGTCGATGCCTGCCAGCAGCCTCCGCATCACCGGCGCCGGAGACTCCGTCGCCAATTCGATCGCGTGCCGCGCGTCTGGCATGTGGGTGCGGAAGTAGTCCACGATCGCCTTGGTCCGCTCCGCGGGCATCTGAGAAGCGGTGAGCGCGTAGTCATCGATCACCGCTTCTCGGTCCACGCCGACCGCCGACAGCGCCAGCGCGACGGTCACTCCGGTCCTGTCCTTCCCCACCGTGCAGTGCACGAGTGTGGGCTCTCCCGCGGCGATGATGCGGATCGCCGCGACGAGGCGGTCGGCCGCGTCGTCGACGAGGTGGCGGTACATCCCCTCGAGGCTCATGTCGTCGGCGAAGAAGGAGGCGGCCGAGCCGAGGAACAGCGGGATGCGGGTCGTACGCACCCCGGTGAGGGCGGACGGCTCTGCGAGGACTTCGGTATCGTCGCGCAGGTCGATCACGTGCCGAACACGCGCACGCAGAATCTCCTCGCCTTCCGGTCGCAGGCGTGCGAGGTTCCCGGAGCGCAGCAGGACGCCCGCTCGCACGCGAGACGCGCCGGCCGGCAGACCGCCGACATCGCGCAGGTTGGCGACGCCCGGGATGCTGAGCGCGCTCACCGCGACGCGCACGCCTTCATCGGATGGCGACCCGCGACGATGCGGTTGGCGCAGCTCTCGCCGACGGTGTTCGAGAACGCATCCAGCGCCTGATATGCGGCAGGCTCCGTCTTGCAGAGATGCACCTGGGTAACGCTCATGGCTACAGCCTATTCGGCGACGACCTGCGCCGCGCCACCGACCATTGAAATGCAGATGGGCAATTCACTGCCACGAACACTTCGCTTAATGCTCAGTCGATCGAGACTGTGTCGGACACTTCGCTCGCGCATTTCGTCTGAGCTCGGCACAAGAGCAGAATATGCCCGTGGTCGAAGACACCAGTGAGTTCCGCTACCTGCCCGGTCAGGCTGCCGCGTTCGGCACCTCCACTCCGGAAGCGAGCCGGGTCTCGCTGTCACTTGCGGACGGCCGGACGCTGAGCGCGCTGCGCTACGGCACGGGCGAGCCTGAAGTGACCTTCGTGCACGGAGCTGGCCTAAACGCGCACACCTGGGATGCAGTGGTGCTGCTCCTCGGACGTCCGGCCGTCGTGCTGGATCTCGCCGGACACGGCGATTCTTCCTGGCGCGACGACGCGGACTACTCCCCCAGCACGCTCGCGCACGACGTCGCCGCCGGCCTGCAGGCCTGGGCCGCGCGGCCGCAGGTCCTGGTGGGGCACTCGCTCGGAGGACTCGTGGCAGCGTCTGTCGCAGCCAGGCATCCCGCCCTCGTGCGGGAGCTCGTGCTGGTCGACGTCGTTCCGGGCCTCGACACGGATGCGGCGCCGTCGATCCTTCGCGAGTTCTACTCCGGCGCAACGGACTTCGCATCCCGCGAGGATGCCGTCGAGCGGGCGCAGGCCTTCGGCTTCGGCGGCTCGCGCGCCGACACCGAGCGCGGCGTCTTCTTCAACACCCGCGTGCGCGATGACGGGCGCGTGGAATGGAAGCACCATTTCGCCCACATCATCGGTCACGCCTTCGACGCGCTGCAGAGCGCGAACTCCGATGCCACCCACGACCCCTGGGCCGATCTCACCGCCGTCAGCGCGCCGGTCACGCTCATCCGCGGTGAGAAGGGCTTCCTCCAGGCATCCGATGTCGCCTCGTTCGAACGCCGGATGCCGGACGCCGCCGTTCTCACCGTCGCAGCGGGGCACAACGTGCAGGAGACCGCGCCCGCGTCGATCGCATCCCTCGTCACCGAAGCCCTCGTGCGCTCCGCGCGCTGACCCCTCACAGCCCTCAGAGAGGACGCCCGACCATGTCCCGACACACCAAGTCCGCCCGCGCTTCACGGCTCGCGCTGATTGGCGCGATCGCCGCAGGCGCGATGGCGCTCAGCGCCTGCACGGGATCTCCGGCGCCGGAGCCGACCGCAGGTGCCGGCGCTCCCGACCCCGATGCGAGCCTTTCGGTGGGCCTCGTGCTCGAGCCGACCAACCTGGACATCCGGCACACCAGCGGTGCCGCGCTCGAGCAGATCCTCGTCGACAACATCTACGAGGGGCTGGTCACCCGCACGCAGGACAATGAGGTCGAGCCGCGGCTCGCGGCCGACTACGAGGTCTCCTCCGACGGCCTCACCTACACCTTCACATTGAACGACGGCATCACCTTCCACGACGGGACGGCGCTGACTTCGGCCGACGTCGTCGCGTCCTACCAGACCGTGAAGACGGATGCATCCGTGCAGGGCAATGCCGAGTTCGCCGGCGTCGCCACGATCACCGCACCCGACGCGAAGACCGTCGTGATCACCCTCACCGAACCCGACCAGAACTTCCTGTTCACGCTGACCGGCCCGGCCGGCCTGGTGTTCAAATCGGGTGATGAGACCGATCTGAAGGCCGCGGAGAACGGCACCGGACCGTTCACGCTCGAGCGCTGGGCCAAGGGCAGCACGATCACCTTCGCCCGCTTCGACGAGTACTGGGGCGAGAAGGCCGGGGTCGCCGAGGTCGTGTTCCACTACATCCCCGACTTCACAGCCGGCGTCAACGCCGCACTCGACGGCACGTTGGACGTGCTGACCGCCGTCGATCCCAATCTCGTCTCGCAGCTCGAGGAGACCGGCGAGTTCCTGACCACCACCGGTCGAACGACCGACAAGGCCACCCTCGCCTTCAACAACGGGAAGGCGCCCCTCGACGACGTTCGCGTGCGCGAGGCGCTCCGTCTGGCCATCGACCACGAAGGGCTGGTGGAGGCGGTCGGAGCTGGGACGACGCTGTACGGCCCGATCCCGGAGCTCGATCCCGGTCACGAGGATCTGTCGGACGTGGCGCCGTACGACCCCGCGAGGGCGCAGCAGCTGCTGGAGGAGGCGGGGCACGAGAAGCTGGACCTGACCCTGACCATCCCGTCGTTCTACGGCACGACGGTGGCACAGGTGCTCATCTCGGACTTCGCGAAGGTCGGGGTGACGCTCGAAGTCGACCGCGTCGAGTTCGCCACCTGGCTGGAGGACGTCTACACCAACCGCGACTACGACCTCAGCTTCGTGCTGCACGTCGAGCCGCGCGACTTCGTGAACTTCGCGAACCCCGACTACTACTTCGGCTACGACAACGCCGAGGTGCAGGAGCTGTACGCCCGGTCGCAGAAGGAGCTGGATGCCGAGAAGTCGGCAGAGCTTCTCGCCCAGGCCGCACGGATCGTCTCCGAGGAGCACGCCGCCGACTGGCTGTACAACGGCGAGACGATCACGGCGCTGAGCCCCGCGGTCTCCGGCTTCCCGCAGGATTCCATCAACTCTCGCATCGATCTGGCGGGCGTGACCGAAGCCGCAGCCGGCTGACACATGTTCCGATACGCGCTCACACGAGGAGCCCTGCTCATCGCAGGGCTCCTCGTGTCGAGCGCGCTGATCTTCCTCACGCTGCGCGTGCTTCCGGGCGACGTGGCGCAGCTGATCGCCGGCACCCAAGCGGGGCCGGAACAGGTCGCGGCGGTGCGCGAATCGCTGGGTCTGGACAGGCCCCTGATCAGCCAGTATCTGGACTGGATCGGTGGCGTGCTGCGGGGCGATCTCGGCACCTCGCAGCTCAGCGGCGCATCGGTCGGCGCCGAACTCGTCGAGAAGGCCCGTGTCACCGTTCCTCTCGGGCTCATGGCGCTGACCATCGCCCTGCTGATCGCTGTGCCGTTCGGCATCCTGGCGGCATTGCTGCGCGGGCGTGCGAGTGGAGCGAGCATGAGCTTCACCGCCCAGGCCGTGGCCGCCGTCCCCGTGATCTGGGCCGGGATGATGCTGGTCGTCGTCTTCGCGCACTGGCTGGGCTGGCTCCCCGCCCAAGGATTCCCTCGCACCGGCTGGTCGACCCCGGTGCGCGCGTTCGAGGCGCTGCTGCTGCCGGCGCTCACGATCGGCATCGTCGAGGGAGCCATGCTCATGCGGTTCGTACGCAGCGCGACGCTGCAGGCCGCCGGGCAGGACTTCGTCCGCACGGCGGCCGCGAAGGGGCTCACCCGCCGCCAGGCCCTGGTGCGGCACGGCATCCCCGCCGTCGGCCTTTCGATCATCACAGTGCTCGGGCTGCAGGTCGCGGGCATCATCGTCGGTTCGGTGGTGATCGAACAGCTGTTCACGCTGCCGGGCATCGGCAGGATGCTGGTCGCCGATGTCGGCACTCGCGATCTCGTGAAGGTGCAGGGGGATCTGCTCGTGCTGACAGGTTTCGTGCTGATCGTCGGTTTCGTCGTGGACCTGATCCACCACGCGATCGACCCGCGCCAGAGGGAGTCGGGATGACGACCGTGCAGGGTCGTCAGCGCCGGTGGGCTCCCCGCTGGCTTCGCGCGCTGCTGTCCTCCGGGCCCGGCAGGTTCGGGGTCGCGGTCGTGCTGGTCATCGCCCTCACGGCGGCGGTCGCCACGTTCTGGACCCCGTTCGACCCGATGCTCGCCGACGTCCGCGGGCGGTGGGCCGCACCGGGGTTCCCGCACGTCCTGGGCACCGACGGCACCGGCCGCGACATCCTGAGCCTGCTGATGGCGGGTGCACGCACCACCGCGTTCGTCGCCGTCGGCGCCGGCGTGGTCGCGACGCTCGTGGGTGTGCTGCTGGCGGCGCTCGGCGCCCTCACCGCTCGCTGGATGCGCGAGACGGTCGCTGTTCTGGTCGACATCCTCATCGCCTTCCCCGTGCTGATGATTGCGATGATGATCTCGGCGGTCTGGGGCGGCTCGCTGTGGGTCGTGGTGTTCGCCGTCGGCATCGGCTTCGGCGTGAGCATCGCCCGCGTCACCCGCCCTGAACTGCGCCGTGTGCAGCAGAGCGACTTCGTGCTCGCCGGCCGGGCGAACGGACTGACCTCGGGACAGAGTCTCGTTCATCACCTGCTGCCCAACATCGCACCCGTCTTCATCGTGCAGCTGTCCTGGTCCATGGCAGTCGCAGTGCTGGCCGAGGCGGGACTGTCGTACCTGGGGTTCGGCGCCTCGCTCGCGGATGCGTCGTGGGGAGTGCTGCTGGCCGATCTGCAGCGTTACATCGGCGTGCATCCGCTCACCGTCGTGTGGCCCGGTCTCGCCATCACCATCACCGTGCTCGGTCTCAACCTGCTCGGCGACGCCCTGCGCGAGGCCACCGATCCGACGCTCTCGCACCGTTCGGCCGAGACCCACACCCCTGGGGTGGTCGCATGAGTCTGGTGGTCAGCGACCTGGTCATCGAGATCGACGGAAGGCACGTCGTCGACGGCATCTCATTCGAGGTGGCGGACGGCGAGAGATTCGGCCTGATCGGCGAGTCCGGATCGGGCAAATCACTGACCGCGCTCGCTGTGATGGGGCTGCTTCCCGAACAGGCGACCGTGCGGGGCAGCATCCGGTGGGACGGTGCGGAGCTGATCGGAATGCCCGACCGGCAGCTCGCCGAGTTGCGCGGGGACGAGATCGGCATGGTGTTCCAGGAGCCGCGCACCGCGCTCAACCCCATCCGCACGGTCGGGCGGCAGATCGCCGAGTCCGTTCGCATCCACGAGCGCCTCGGCCGCCGCGACGCGCGGCTGCGAGCAGTCGCCGAGGCCGCGCGGGTTCTGCTGCCCGACCCCGAGAGCATCGTGGACCGCTACCCCCACCAGCTCTCCGGCGGGCAGCGGCAGCGAGTGGCTATCGCGGCGGCGCTCGCCTGCCGACCGCGGCTGCTGATCGCCGACGAGCCGACGACGGCTCTCGATGTGACGATCCAGGCCGACATCCTCCGGCTGCTGCTCTCGCTCGTGGAGGAACAGGGCATGTCGCTGCTCTTCATCACCCACGACCTGGCCGTGCTCTCGCAGATCGCGACGCACGGCATCGTGCTCGAGCACGGCCGGATCGCGGAGTCGGCTCCGGTTTCAACGCTGCTCTCGGCGCCCTCCTCCCCCGTCACGCAGGCCCTGCTGCGCGATGCCACCGCGACGCTGTGGCGCCCCGACGACTCCACGGAAGGAGGACGTCCCATATGAGCTTGATCGTCGCCGAGGATCTGAGCCGCATCTTCCCGCTTCCCACGCGCACGCTCTTCGAGCGGCCGCGTGCCACGACGGCCCTGCACCCCACCGATCTGTCCATCTCGGCCGGAGAGTCCGTCGGGATCATCGGCGAATCCGGCTCCGGCAAGTCGACTCTCATGCGCCTCCTGCTCGGCCTCGACCGACCCACGACCGGGAGGATCCTCGTGGACGGCAGGGAGGTAGATGCGACCGCACCCGCGCGCTCACTTCACTGGCTGCGCAGGCAGACCGGACTCGTGTTCCAGGATCCGTACGCCTCCCTCGACCCGCGTATGAGCGTCGGGCGCATCATCGCCGAGCCCCTGTGGGCGCTGAACATCGAGGGCGACCACCGCGCGCGGGTCGGCGAGGTGCTGCAGCAGGTCGGTCTGGACGCCGAGATGGCCGAACGCCACCCGCATGAGTTCTCCGGCGGTCAACGGCAGCGCATCGCACTCGCCCGCGCGATCGTCCACCGGCCGCGGATCCTCGTCGGCGATGAGCCGCTGTCGGCCCTCGACGTGACGGTGCGCGCCCAGATCCTCGAGCTGCTCGAGCAGCTGCGTAGCGAGCAGGAGCTTACGCTGATCGTGGTCTCGCATGACATCGGAGTCGTGCAGAACCTCGCAGACACGGTGGTGGTGATGAAAGACGGCAGGATCGTGGAACGCGGCGCCACGGATGCCGTGCTGCGGCATCCGTCGGACGACTACACCAAGGCGCTTCTCGCCGCGATCCCCGTGATACCGAGGACGCCACCGGACTGAGGTCAGAGAGAGCGCTGCAGGAAGAAGACGCCCAGGTCGCGTCCGAACTTCACGCCGACGCGCTGAAGCGCACCCGCATCCGTGAAACCCGCGCCGCGGTGCAGGGCGACCGAGGCCTCCGCACCCTGATCCGCGATGACGGCGATGACCTCCCGCAAGCCCGATTCAGAGCACGCCGAGAGGAACTCGGCGAGAAGGAGCCTGCCGATGCCGCGCCCGGCCGCGGAAGGTGCGAGGTAGATGGAGTTCTCGATCGTGAACCGGTACGCGGACTTCGGCGACCACGGCTGACCGAGCGCGTAGCCGAGCAGTTCGCCCGCATCCGTCTCGGCGACGAGGAACGGGATGCCTGCGGCATCGATCCGAGCCTTCTTCTCCGCCCACGCCTCCGAGGTCGTCTCGACCTCGTCGAACGTCGCTGTGGAATCGCGCACGTAATGGTTGTAGATCTCGCAGACGGCCGGCAGGTCGGCATCCGTCGCCGGACGGATGCGGACGCCGTTCATGCCTCACCGTCCACGCGCCAGTCGATGGATCCGGCGCCCTGCCCCTCGAGCAGGGCGTTGGCCCGCGAGAACGGGCGCGAGCCGAAGAATCCCCGGCTCGCCGAGAGCGGCGAGGGATGCGCCGACTCGATCGAGGGCGTACTGCCGAGCAGCGGCTTGAGTCCGGCGGCGTCCCGACCCCACAGGATGGCGACGAGCGGCGTGCCGCGCGCGACCAGGGCCCGGATGGCGAGCTCGGTCACCTTCTCCCACCCCCACCCACGGTGCGATGCCGGGCTGCCGGGCCGCACGGTGAGCACCCTGTTCAGCAGCAGCACCCCCTGGTCGCTCCAGGCGCTCAGGTCGCCGTGCGGCGCGGGCGGGATGCCGAGGTCGGAATGGCGTTCCTTGTAGATGTTGCCGAGGCTGCGCGGCAGGGGCCGCACGTGCGGATCGACGGCGAACGACAGCCCGATCGGATGACCAGGTGTGGGGTACGGGTCCTGGCCCGTGATCAGCACCCGCACGTCCGAGAGCGGACGCCGGAAGGCGCGCAGCACGTCGGTTCCTGCGGGCAGATAGCCCCTGCCCGCGCTCTGCTCGGCGCGCAGCCGTTCTCCGAGTTCTGAGATGAGCGGCTGCGCCGGCTCGAGCGCAACGGCCCATCCCGGGTCGAGCTGCCCGTCCGCCGCCAGGTCGGCGAGGCTCCTCGGCATCAGTCGACGTCGGTGCGCACGTGCAGTGGTCCGCGTGCCAGCAGGTGCTGAGCCGACTGCGCGAGCGGCCGCATCGTCACCAGGTCCAGGTTCACCCGGCGCGGCGCGTTCAGCGCGTAGGCGATGAGGTCGGCGACGTCCTCGGCGAGCAGCGGCTCCTCGACGCCGGCGTACACCGCGTCGGCGGCGACGCGGTCGCCACCCAGCCGGTTCAGCGTGAACTCCTCGGTGTGCACCATGCCAGGTGCGACCTCGACCACGCGGATCGGCTCGCCGTTCAGCTCCTGGCGCAGCACCTTCACGAGCATCGCCTCGGCGGCCTTGGCCGCGTTGTAACCGGCCCCGCCGGGATACGCCACCTGCGCAGCGGTCGAAGTCACGAACACCGTGTCTGCGTGACCGTCGGCCTCGGCGGCCCTGCGCAGCAGCGGCAGCATCCCCGACACCAGCCTCTGCGTGGACAGCACATTGGCGTCGTACATCCACTGCCAGTCCGAGATCGATCCGTCCTCCACGCTGTCCGTGCCGCGGGCGCCGCCGGCGACCTGCACAAGTGCGTGCACAGGGCCGCTCCGGTCGAGCTCCTCGATCAGCGCCGCCACCGCATCCGCATCCGTCAGGTCGCACGCGACCGCACTCGACCCCGTCTCGGCGGTGAGCGCCTCAAGACGGTCGGCGCGACGCGCCACCCCGACGACATCCCAGCCCTGAGCGCGCAGGACGCGCACAGTCGCCTCTCCGATCCCGGTACTCGCCCCGGTCACCACGGCACGTCTGTTCACCATGCTTCCACCGTACGACCTTTCACCGCCGTGCCCCACTCCTGAGAGTTACATCACACCCTGGGACTGTTACGTCACATTTCCGGACTGTTGTTGACGAGCGCGGCCTGTCCGTACTCTCGCTGGAAGGCATCAGCCGCACGACCACCCTGAACATCCATCTCAGACCCGGGAGAACCTCATGTCCGCACCCGAGAACTGGCGCTTCGAGACCAAGCAGATCCACTCGGGCGCCGCGCCCGACCCGGTCACCAAGTCGCGCGCGACGCCGATCTACCAGACGACGTCGTACGTGTTCGACAACGCCGACCACGCCGCGAACCTGTTCGCCCTGGCCGAGTTCGGCAACATCTACACCCGCATCCAGAACCCCACGCAGGACGTGCTCGAGCAGCGCCTCGCGGCGCTCGAGGGCGGCACCGGCGCCCTGGTGCTCTCCAGCGGCCAGGCGGCTGCCACCTTCGCCGTGCTGAACATCGCCCAGGCGGGTGACCACATCGTCTCCTCGAGCTCGATCTACGGCGGCACCTACAACCTCTTCAAGTACACGCTCGCCAAGCTCGGCGTCGAGGTCACCTTCGTCGAGAACCAGGACGACCCCGAGGAGTGGCGCTCCGCCGTGCGCCCGAACACGAAGCTGTTCTTCGCCGAGACGATCGGCAACCCGAAGATCAACGTGCTCGACATCCGCACGATCGCCGACATCGCGCACGACAACAGCCTGCCGCTGATCGTCGACAACACGATCGCGACCCCGTACCTGATCCGTCCGTTCGAGCACGGCGCCGACATCGTCGTCCACTCGGTCACCAAGTTCCTCGGCGGTCACGGCACCACGATCGGCGGCGCGATCGTCGACGGCGGCTCGTTCGAATGGTCGAAGAACGTCGAGAAGTTCCCCGGTCTCACCGAGCCCGACCCCTCCTACCACGGGGCCAGCTACACCACCGCGGTCGGCGACGGCCTGGCGTACATCATCAAGGCCCGCGTGCAGCTGCTGCGCGACCTCGGCTCCGCGATCGCACCGCAGAGCGCCTGGAACCTCATCCAGGGCATCGAGACGCTCTCGCTGCGCGTCGAGCGTCACGTGCAGAACGCGCAGGAGATCGCCGAGTGGCTCGAGAACCACGACGACGTCGCGAGCGTGAACTACTCCGGCCTGCCCTCGTCGCCCTGGTACGCGAAGGCGAACGAGTACGCCCCCAAGGGCGTCGGCGCGGTGCTCTCGTTCGAGCTCAAGGGTGGCGTGGAAGCCGGCCGCGAGTTCGTGAACAGCCTGTCGCTGTTCAGCCACCTCGCCAACATCGGCGACGTCCGCTCGCTGGTCATCCACCCCGCATCCACCACGCACTCGCAGCTGTCGCCCGAGCAGCAGCTCACCGCCGGCGTCACCCCGGGCCTGGTGCGCCTGTCGGTCGGCCTCGAGAACGTCGACGACCTCAAGGCGGACCTCGACACGGCGCTCACCGCGGCACGGCGCGTCGCGGAAGCCGCTCGCGCCTGACCTCCTCGTCGGAAGGCGGATGCCCCGGACTGCGGTCCGGGGCATCCGCCTTCTCCGTCCCCGGGTTGCTCCGCCGGAGCCGGCCCGGAAGGCGGTTTCTCGCCTGTCAAGGGCGCCGTTGACCGGCATACCCCTCCTCCCCCGCAGCGGCGGAACGCGTAACGTTCAGCGGTGCGGCACGCCGGCAGGCGAGAATGGAGCCATGGACTGGCAGACGACCTCCGAGGACACGGTGCCTTCTGCGCCGGTGACGGAGGCCGACGTCCGCCTGCTCCGCGCGCGACCGCCTGCCACAGGAGCCTGGCGCGACGGCGACCCCGCCGGTCATCGGCGGTTCACCTACCTGGGCGACTTCCGCACCGAGAACGGTGCCGACCTTCCCGGCACCAGGCTGGCCTGGGAGTCGTGGGGCGAGTTGAACGAGGAGCGCGACAACGCGGTGCTCATCCTTCACGCGCTCACCGGCGACAGCCACGTGCGCGGCGCTGCCGGCGCAGGACACCCGACGGCCGGATGGTGGGAGGACATCGTCGGGCCGGGGGCGCCGGTCGACACCGACCGCTGGTTCGTGATCGCTCCGAACATGCTGGGCGGTTGCCAGGGTTCCACAGGACCCGCGAGCATCGCACCCGACGGGCGGGAATGGGCTTCGCGATTCCCATACCTCACCATCCGAGATCAGGTCTCGGCGCAGGTCCGCCTGGCCGACGCGCTGGGCATCGCACGCTGGGCGGCCGTGATCGGCGGCTCCATGGGCGGCATGCACGCGCTGGAGTGGGCGATCATGCAGCCGGAGCGGGTGGAGCGGCTCGCGGTGCTCTCGTCACCGCCGGTGACGACGGCCGATCAGCTGGCCCTCAACTTCGTGCAGCTCGAGACGGTGCGCATGGACCCGCGCTTCGCCGGCGGGGAGTACTACGACGCAGCGCTGGGCGAAGGACCGCACCGGGGTCTCGCGCTGGCCCGGCGCATGGCACTGCTGAACTACCGCAGCCCCGTCGAGCTCAACCAGCGCTTCCAGCGGTCGTGGCAGTCGGGGGTCTCGCCCCTCGGCCGCGGAGGCAGGTTCGCCGTGGAGTCGTATCTCGACTTCCACGGCAACAAGTTCACCAGACGATTCGACGCGAACAGCTATCTCACCGTGGTCGAGGCGATGAACTCGCACGATGTCGGCCGCGACCGCGGCGGTGTCGAGGAAGCGCTGCGCACGATCACCGCGACCTCGGTGGTCATCGGCATCGACACCGATCGGCTCTTCCCCGTCGACGGGCAGCAGCGCATCGCGCGCAGCATCCCGAACCTGATGGGCGACGAGGCGATCGTGCTCAACAGCGACTTCGGGCACGACGGCTTCCTCATCGAGACGGATGCCGTGGGCGAGCACCTGCGCCGGCTTCTCGACGCCTGAGTCCGCCGGCGACGTATCGACGATCCGTCAGGTTCGTTCGTAGCGCCACGGCAGCACGCCGGTGGTCAGGCGATGGCGGGCACCGAACACGCCAGGTCCACCCGGATGCTCCTCATCGCCGTGCCACGTGAAGAGCATCCCGTCACCGACGGGCGTCATATGAGTGGCGAAGTGCTCCGGCTCGCCGAGCGAGGCGTAGGCCGCGTCGACCGAGCGGTGCCCGATCAGAGACCGCAGCGTCACCCACGTGGGAGGGAAGAGCGTGATCGACCCGTCGACATGTCCGTCGAACGCCCGCTCAGGCGTCAGCCAGGTCGCGTCCGCGATCTCCCCTGCGTTCAGGTGCAGTTCGTCACCGACGTCGCGGGCGAGGAAGAACCAGGTGCTGATGCGCACCGGCGCCTGCGGCGGCGGAGTCCAGTGCGAGAGCACGGCGGGATCAGCGATCCGGATGCCGGCCTCCTCGTGCGCCTCGCGCACCGCGGCGCGGCGGGCGGCATCCGTCTCGGTCTCGCCCTCGATCCGATCGGAGGGCTCCACCTTGCCACCGGGGAACACCCATGCACCGGCGAACGAGCCGACCTCCGGCCGGCGCAGAAGCAGGGTCTCCAACCCGCTTCGCCCGTCGCGAAGCACCACCGCGGAACCGGCGACGGGCGGCGATTCGGTCATGGACACACTGTAGCGACCGGCCGGCGGAGCGCTTCAGACGAGGGCGCGGGCGCGCTCGCTTCGGTAGGCGAGCGTCGCGATGCCGAGACCGAGCAGGGCGAGCGCGGCGCCGACCCACTCGGGAGCGGTGTAGCCGAGGCCGGCGGTGATCACGGCGCCGCCGAGGAAGGCGCCGAGGCTGTTGCCGATGTTCAGCGCCGAATGGTTGAGCGCGGCCGCGATCGACTGGTTGTCGCCGGCGACGTCCATCAGTCGCGTCTGGATCGCGGGACTCAGAACGGCCGACACCAGCCCCACCAGCAGGGCCAGCGCGATGAGCAGCACGATGGAGAATGCCAGAACGGCCAGCAGGATCAGCACCAGCGCCAGAGCGGCGAGGCCGCCAAGCAGCGTGCGCCGAAGGTCACGGTCGGCGAGCACGCCTCCGAGCAGGTTTCCGACGGTCATGCCTATGCCGACGAGTACGAGAGCCAAGGGAACCACGCCCTTGGGAGCCCCGGCGACCTCGGTGACCAGCGGGGCGATGTAGCTGTACACCGCGAAGAAACCGCCGAAGCCGATAGCCCCGATCCCCAGAGTCAGCCAGACCTGCGGCACACGGAACACGCCGAGCTCCGAGCGCAGCGTGCGTCCCGGGTCGCCAGGATGCTCCGGCACGAACAGGGCGATGCAGAGCGCCGCCAGCGCGAACACCAGCGTCACCACGAGGAACGCGGTGCGCCAGCCGAACTGCTGCCCCAGGAAGGTGCCGAGCGGCACGCCGACGACGTTCGCGATCGTGAGACCGGTGAGGATGAAGGCCACGCCCTGTGCGCGCCTGCCCTGTCCGAGGACGTCGGCGGCGACGAGGGCGCCGATGCCGAAGTACGCCCCGTGCGGCAGCCCGGCCAGCAGGCGCGCCAACGCGATGAGGCCGAAACTGGGCAGGACGACGGCGAGTGCGTTGAACAGCATCAGCGCGATGGCCAAGCCGATCATCACCCGGTGACGCGGGAACCGGGCGACGGCCCCTGCGATCGTCGGCGCGCCGATGACGACGCCGAGCGCGTACATCGAGATGAGCACGCCGGCCTGGCCGATCGCCTGCTCCTGGCTCTGCGCCCAGAGCGCAGGGAGAAGATCAGCGGCCACATCCGGGAGCAGCCCCATCATGACGAATTCGGTCATGCCGATGCCGAAGCTGCCTATGGCGAGGGAGAGGAGCGCCCTCATCGCCGCCCCCCTCGAGAGATTCGAGGGAGTCACCCGCCGATTCTACCGGTCGGCGACGTCGTCGATCGCCGCCTCCAGGCGTTCGATCTTCGCCTCCAGCTCCCCCTCGTAGCCGGGCCGGATGTCGGCCTTCAACACGAGCGACACGCGTGACCCGAAGGGCATGACCGCTTCCGTCGCACGTTTCACGACCTCCATCACGCTGTCCCAGTCGGGTCCTTCGATCTCGGTGAACATGCTGGTGGTGCGGTGCGCGAGGCCGGAGTCTCGGACCACCTTCACGGCGGCGGCGACGGCGTCGTGCACGGACCCGTCCTCGCGTCCCGTTCCGGACGGTGCGACTGAGAAGGCGATGAGCATGATTCCTCCATAGATGTTCAGGGTTTGTGATGAGCGCGGGTCGGGGTGCGCAGCACCTCTCGCACGGCATGCGCGAGCAGTGCGACGAGCAGCAGGTTGCGAACGGTGATGAGCAGCACCGGCAGCGGCTGGGCGCGCAGCAGACCGTCGTAGCTGAGCGGGTAGACGGCGAAGGTGAGCGCGCACAGCACCAGCACGAGCGCCGCCGCTCCGGCGGCCCGTCTGTGATCGTGGATCAGCCACAGCACGACCGGCGCGATGAGCCAGGTGTGGAACTGAGGCGAGCCGACCTTGTTGGTCACGATCAGCGCGGTCACGAGGGCGAGCGCCAGTGGTGGGAGCAGACGCTGCCAGGGTGCCCCGCGACGAACACGCAGCGCAGCGACCGCTGCGATCAGGGCGACCACCACGGCCATGACCGGGGTGAGCACCGCCGCGACCGCATCGGCACCGGCCGCGCGGACCTGGAACGTCAGGATCTCGAAGCTGTACTCGATGGATGCCGCACCAGACAGGGCCAGCCAGACGAACGGCGTGGCTGCGACCGCCTCGATCTGCAGACCGCGACCGGTCTGCTGCGTCAGGAAGCCGAACAGCTCGCGGTCGGCACCCAGCAGCACCACGACGCAGACGACGCCCGCCGTGACCGCAGCGGCGGCGGTGACCACCCGGAGGCGGCTGCGCATCGCCACGACCGCAGCGACGATCAACGCGCCAGGCCAGATCTTGATCCAGGCTCCCACTGTGAGCAGCGCCGCCGCGATCGCAGGTCGCCCCGCCAGCCACACCCCGCCGGCGACGGCGAGCGGCACCGTGATGGCGTCGATCCGGTACATCGCGATGGGTCCGAGCAGCGCCAGCGCCGCCGTCCAGAACCACCCGGCCATGGCGCGTCGACCGCGTGCTCCTCGGCCCACGAGCACGGCGAATCCGAGGAGGTCGAAGATCGTGACGAGAACGGCCCACGCCACCAGGTAGGAACCCTGCACACCGAGCAGGGTGCTGAAAGGAAGCGCAAGCAGCTGCGTCAGCAGCATCGGCACCAGAGCGAGGTGGGGGTACACCCACGACTCGGTGATCCCGACCATCGCGCCGCCGCTGAGCGCGGACGCCGACCACGGCTGGTACACCAGCACCACGTCGCCCATGGGCTGCGCGGGCAGCACCCACCCGAGCCAGGCGACCAGCGCGTGTGCGAGCGCGAACGCGCCCCACAGCGCGAGTGCGCGCAAGCTCATGCCAGCAGTTCCGCGATGGCGGACGGCAGCATCTCTGCCACGTCCAGTGCGACGATGGGGTGCCCGACCCGACCGACGCCGGTTCCCGAAGCGATCGCGGCGGCACGTCCGTGCAGCCACGCCGCTGATGCGGCAGCCCGGGCGAGCGGGCGACCGGGGTTCGCCGCGATCACAGCGCCGATGACGCCCGCCAGCACGTCACCCGTCCCGGCGGTGGCGAGCCAGGCCGGACCTGACGAGACGATGACCGGGGCTTCGCCCGGTGACGCGACCACGGTGCGCGAACCCTTGAGCAGCACAGTGGCGCCGACGCGTTCCGCGGTCTGGACCGCCTGATCCACGGCGGATCCAGAGCCGGTGAGCCCGAGGTCCTCCCGCAGTCGAGAGAGCTCGCCTGCATGCGGAGTGAGCACGAGCGGGGCGGACGCGTCGGCGGCGAGGTCGAGCGCGCCGGCATCCACCACGACAGGGACAGCGCCAGAGAGGACCTCGCGCAGGGCGGCTGTCTCGCTCTCGCTGCGAGCCCCGGCATCCGTTCCGGATCCGATCACCCACGCGCCGGGCCGGGTGCGCCCGAGCTCGGGACCGGCGACCGTCTCGGGGCGCCTTGCCAGCACCGCATCCGCGGCCCCGCCGAGGTACCGGACGAATCCGGCGCCGGCGCGCCAGGCGGCCTCCACGCCCAGGACGGCCGCACCCGGGTACTGGGCGGACCCGGTGCGCAGCGCCACGACGCCGCGGGAGTACTTGTCGTCATCGGGCCCCGGCGCGTGCACGAACGCCATCGTGTCGGATCCCGTCCACTCGCGGAGCATTCCTTCACGCTAGCGCGGAGCCGACATTCGTGACGAAGCCGTGCCGTCGCCGGGGGCGGTAGCGTCGAGGCGTGAGCATCCTCTTCTCCCCTTTGACGATCCGCTCCCGCACGTTCCGCAACCGCCTGTGGGTTTCGCCGATGTGCATGTACAGCGCACGCGACGGCGTGCCCCAGGAGTGGCATCACACGCATCTGGCGCAGTTCGCGTCCGGCGGGGCCGGGCTCATCATCGCGGAGGCTACCGCCGTGCTCCCCGAGGGGCGCATCTCCCCGCGCGACACCGGCCTGTGGAGCGATCAGCAGCGTGACGCCTGGGCCCCGATCGTCCGCGCCGTGCACGACCGGGACGCCCTCATCGGCGTGCAGCTCGCGCACGCCGGCCGCAAGGCGTCGACGTGGTGGCCCTGGGCGCCGCAGCGCGGTTCGGTGCCGCACGCGGAGGGCGGCTGGACGACGTTCGCGCCGTCCGCCGTGGCGTTCGAGGGATATGCCGAGCCCACGGCCCTGGACGCCGCCGGAATGGATGCGGTGGTCGCCGCCTTCGCCGAATCGGCGCGCCGCGCACTGGACGCGGGGTTCGACGTGCTCGAGATCCACGCGGCGCACGGCTACCTGCTGCATCAGTTCCTCTCGCCCCTGGCGAACATGCGCGACGACGATCACGGCGGATCACTGGAGAACCGTGCCCGCCTCACCCTGCGGGTGCTCGACGCGGTACGCGCCGTCTCGCCTGACGACATCCCGGTGTTCCTGCGGATCTCCGCGACCGACCACGCAGAGGGCGGATTCACACCCGAGGAGGCCGCACAGGTCGGGGAATGGGCCATCGATCACGGCGCCGACCTCATCGACGTCTCCAGCGGCGGCCTGGTGGCGCACCAGCGCATCTCCGTCGGTCCCGGCTACCAGGTGCCGCTGGCCGGCACTGTGCGCCAGGGCGGGCGCATCCCCACCTCGGCCGTCGGTCTGATCACGGCCGCCGAGCAGGCCGAGCAGGTGCTGGCGCAGGAATCAGCCGATGCGATCTTCGCCGGCCGGGAGTGGCTGCGCGACCCGCACTTCGGATTGCGCGCAGCGCACGAACTCGGCGCCGACGTCGCCTGGCCACCGCAGTACGCGCGCGCCGTGTGGCGCTGACCCGCCCCGGGCCGGTCAGCTGGCGCGCCAGCGCTGGGTGGCGTCCTGGACCTCCCCGACCAGCTCCTCGAGCACGTCTTCGAGGAACAGCACGGCGGTGGTCTCGCCGCGTTCGTCGCGCACTCGCGCGAGGTGACGACCGGCTCGGCGCATCGCGGCGAGCGCGTCCTCCAGATCGGTGTCCTCCTGCACTGGCACCATGTGGTGGATGCGCTTGGCCGGCAGCGGCTCACTCGCCCGTTCCGCACCCTCCGGCCCCTCGGCCGCGCGCAGCACGTCCTTGAGGTGCACGTAGCCGATGGCGACGCCCTCCGCATCGACGATCACGTAGCGCGAGAAGCCGTACTTCGCCACGGCGCGCTCGATGTCGTCCGGTGTCGTGCCCTCAGGCAGCGTCACCAGCTTGTCCAGGGGGACGGCGATGTCGCGCGCCTTCTTGTCGGTGAACTCGACGACCGCCGCCACGGTGCCGGCGGCATCCATCAGCACGCCCTCGCGACGCGAACGGTCGACGATGGTCGCGACCTCCTCGATCGTGAAGGTGGAAGCCGCCTCGTTCTTCGGCTCGACCCGGAACAGGCGAAGCACGCCGTTCGCCGTCGTGTTCAGCGCCCAGATGATGTGCCGGAACACCCTCGACACCCAGACCAGGGGCGGCGCGAGAAGCAGCACAGCCTTGTCGGGGATCGAGAACGCGAGGTTCTTGGGCACCATCTCGCCGAAGACGACGTGCAGGAACGACACCAGCGCGAGGGTGATGGCGAACGACACCACCGAGACGACGCCTTCCTCCCATCCGATCGCGTGCAGCGGGATCTCGAGCAGGTGGTGGATCGCCGGCTCCGACACATTCAGGATCAGCAGCGAGCAGATCGTGATGCCCAGCTGCGAGGTCGCGAGCATGAGCGTGGCGTGTTCCATGGCGTACAGCGCGGTCTTGGCCGACCGCGATCCGCGCTCGGCCAGCGGTTCGACCTGCGAACGCCGCGCGGAGATCACGGCGAACTCGGCGCCGACGAAGAAGGCGTTGGCCGAGAGCAGCACGACCAGCCAGACGATTCCCGCCCAGTCGCTCATCGCTCCTCCTCCGCCTCGTCCTCGACCGGATCGGCCACATATCTGATGCGGTCCACCCGGCGCCCGTCCATGCGCACGACCTGCAGGGTGCCTGATTCGACGCGCACCTCGTCGCCGACGACCGGAACGCGCTCCAGCAGGCTCATCACATAGCCGCCGATCGTGTCGTACACGTCGCCTTCGGGCACTTCGATCGCGGTGCGGCTGCGCAGCTCATCGGGTCGAAGCTCGCCCGGGAAGGTGATCGAGTCCACCCGGCGCACGATGCCGGCACGGCTGCGATCATGCTCGTCCGACACTTCGCCGACGATCTCCTCGATGAGGTCCTCGAGCGTGACGATGCCGGCGGTACCGCCGTACTCGTCCACGACGATCGCCACCTGATAACCCTTTGCCCTCAGCTCGGCGACCAGCGCATCGAGGTGCACCGTCTCGGGCACACGCAGCGGCTCAGTGCTCAGCGCGCCGACCGGCACCTCCCCGCGCTTCTCTCTCGGCACTGAAACGGCCGCCTTCACGTGCACCACGCCGGTGATGTCGTCGAAGTCGTCGTCGTAGACCGGAAAGCGGCTGTGTCCCGTGCGCCGTGCCAGCTGGATGACGTCGTCGGCGGAGTCGCCGACGAAGATCGCATGCATGCTGGGCCGTGCCGTCATGATGTCGCCGGCCGTCAGCCGGGCGAACGTGAGACTCCGATCCAGCAGGCTCGCAGTGTCCTTCTCCAACACGCCTTCGCTGGCCGAACGCCGCACCAGCGAAGAGAGCTCCTCGGCAGTGCGCGCGCCCGAGAGCTCTTCCTTGGGTTCGACGCCCATGGCACGCAACACTGCGTTGGCGCTGCCGTTCAGCAGCACGATCGCGGGTTTGAAGACGGCGGTGAACGCGGTCTGGAACGGAATGACCACCTTGGCGGTCGCCAGTGGCAGCGCGAGCGCGAAGTTCTTCGGCACGAGTTCGCCGAGGATCATCGACAATACGGTGGCGATGACCATCGCGACCGTCACCGAGATTGCGGTCGAGGCAGCATCCGGCACACCCCAGGCCTCGAGCAGCGGGGCCAGCATCGTCGAGATGGCCGGCTCCATGGTGTAGCCGGTCAGCAACGTGGTGAGGGTGATGCCCAGCTGCGCCGACGACAGGTGCGTCGAGGTGATCTTCAGCGCCCGGATGGTGAGCGACAGACGCGATTCACCGCGCGCCTGCCGGGCTTCGAGTTCGGCACGGTCGAGGTTCACGAGCGCGAACTCGCTGGCGACGAACAGCCCGGTGCCAACGGTGAGCAGCAGCCCCACGCCCAACAGCACGAATTCCATCAGCTGATCCCGTCAATCAACGACAGGGGCGGGCAGTGGGGGCTGGGAGAAGGAGGGTCGTCCATTGTGCGCCTGATTCTACATAGCCGCGCTGTGATGCGTGCGCCGTCGGCTTCGGTAGGCGCTGCTGTCTTCGCGGCGCCGTCCTGCGGCCGCTCTGACGCATTGCGTGCTTGCTCTGCGCTGCTTGCCCGCACTGCACTTCATGGCCCGCGCTGCACGAATTCGCGACGCGCGAGCAGAGAACAGCAGCGCAAGCGCCGAGCACGCCGAGAAAAGCAGCGTGTCAAGGCGCGCTCCGCGTTCCGATCGCCTCACCGGAGCGCGCCGCGACGCGGGCGCGGCAGTCGTGAGGGCAGGCCTGCCGCGGACAGGATGTCATACAGCATCCCCGGGTCGCGATGCGCCGCGGTGCGCCACCGGGAGAACGCCTGGACGACTCGACGCAGCTCATCCTCGCGATCCTTCTCCTCCAGGAGCACCTGCTGTGGCGTACGAGCTCGAAGCAGTGCGGGGTCGAGGTACTTTCCCGTGCCGTCGAACTCTCCGATGTGATCGAAATCGGGAAAGTAGAAGTCCGCGCGTGCGACTCTGCCGCCGGTGAGGCGGAACTCGCGCTGCAGCTCCGGAGTCGGGAAGCCCATCCTGTCGATCAGCACCCGCGCTTCCGACTCGCGGACCGAGTCGGAGAGCTCAGTGCTGAAATCCAGCGCGGCGGCGGCACGGCCGATACCACGTCGCGATTGGGCCGCGAGGACGCGTTCGATCTCGGATATCGTCGTCAGCGCTCCGCCGTCACGGCGTCGCCACAGGGCCTGGTCGAACGCGATCACGCCGGCCGTGAAATGCGCCTCCGCAGCGACATCGATGGCCGTCTGCGCCGGAGAGGTCACCAGATGACCCCGCCACTCGAGCAGATCGACGCCGTCGAATCCGAGTGCACGCCTGGCGACGGCACCAGAGGACCGGCCGCCCGAGGTCCGGGCTATTCGCACTTCCACCCGATGGGGCCATGCGCCGATGCGATCGATGCCGAGCACCGCCGCCGCTGCGGCGCCCATGAAGACCTGAGGCTTGCGGGATCGATCTGCGACCTCAAGGACCCGCACGAAGTGCTGCTGGATCGGAGTCAGGCGGCGCCACTCGTCGCCCAGCGCGAAGCTCCCCGCGACGATCCGGTGCACGCCGCCGCCTTCGATCAGCGCATGCAGACGTCGTTCGGCGAGGCCCACGCCGCCTGGATCCCGGCGACGACGGACCACGATGGGGTGCTCGGTGTTCGGCGTCATCCCCGCACGATGGCATGTCGACGTCCCCCGGATGCGGCGCAGAGCCTCATTGTGGACAGCGCTCAGCCAACTGCCCGTCGTGGAGGGCGAACAGCGCACGCCGTTCACGCTGTCGTCCTCTGCTCGCGCGGCGGGAATAGACGCAGTGCGTGCGGAGAACTGCAGCGCGAGTCGGGATCCCGCGGAAATGAGCAGCGCGTGCGGAGAAAGCAGGCCGGACGTACGGATGCGGCCGCAGGGCTACCAGCTCACCGGCAGCGCCTTGCCCTCTTCGTACCCCGCGGCGGACTGCAGTCCGACCAGCGCTCGATCGTGGAACTCGTCGATCGTCTTCGCTCCCGCGTAGGTGAAGGACGACCGCACACCCGAGGTGATCATGTCGAGCAGGTCCTCGACACCGGGCCGCAGCGGATCGAGATAGATCCTGGAAGACGAGATGCCCTCGGCGAAGAGCTCCTTGCGTGCGCGTTCGTACGCGTCGAGGCGGCCGAAGCGCTCCTGCACGGCCTTGGTCGACGCCATGCCCCAGGACTCCTTGTAGACGCGGTCGTCCGCATCTCGCTGCAGCTCGCCCGGCGACTCGATGGTGCCTGCGAACCACGAGCCGATCATCACAGAGGCGGCGCCGGCTGCGAGCGCGAGCGCCACGTCGCGGGGGTAGCGCACTCCCCCGTCCGCCCATACGTGGGCGCCCAGCGCCCGAGCCGCCTCGGCGGTCTCGAGCACCGCCGAGAACTGCGGACGCCCCACCGCGGTCATCATGCGCGTGGTGCACATGGCCCCGGGACCGACGCCGACCTTGAGGATCGACGCCCCGGCGGCCACGAGATCAGCGACTCCCTCTGCTGTCACGATGTTCCCCGCCACGAGCGGAATGTCCAGGTCCAGCGCCGCGACGGCGGCGAGCGCCCGCAGCATCCCGTCCTGGTGTCCGTGAGCCGTGTCGAGAACGAGCACGTCGACACCGGCCGCGGCGAGCGCCTTCGCCTTGCCTGCGGGATCGCCGTTGATGCCGACCGCTGCCGCGACCGCCAGGCGTCCGCCGGAGTCACAGGCCGGACGGTACAGACTCGAACGAAGCGCGGAGCGGCCCGTCAGGGTTCCGACGACATGACCGTGATCGAGCACGAGGACCATGTCGGCGCCGGCGGCGTCGACAGCGTCGAAGGCCGCCCGCCCCTCGCTGATCTCCTCGGCGTCGATGGCCGGCGCCTTCCCCCGTACCAGATCGCCGAGAGCGGCATCGGGCAGCGATGTAGCCAGTCGTGCGGCGGGGACGATCCCTGCGACGTCCTCTCGCAGCAGGGGCGCCGGGCCGGTGTTCTCAGCGACGACGATCCCGTGCCCCTCGGCCGGAGGCAGCACGCGCAGCGCATCCGCGGCGCTGGCGTGCGGAGGAAGCACGAGCGGGGTGTCCCAGCGCACCGGCTGGCGCTTCACCCAGCGGATGGCGGCGTCGAGCTGCTGCAGCGGCATATCCTGCGGGAGCACGCCGATGCCGCCGCGACGCGCCAGCGTCGACGCGAGGCGAGGTCCGGTGACGGAGTTCATGTTCGACGACACGAGCGGCAGCGTCGCCGGTGTGCCGTCGCCAGGGGCGAGATCCACCTGCAGCCGGCTGGTCACATCCGACCTCCTCGGCACGAGGAAGACATCGGAATAGGTCAGATCCACGATGGGGCGCTCACCGGAGAATCTCATGTTCATCACGGTACCGCCGGGGGCTCCGAAACGGGCACCGAGCACACGCGCCGTCCAGCCGGATGGCACTAGGCTTGAATGTCGAACAGCGTGCGACCCGATGCACAGCCGGCATCGAGTCAGCACCGCATGGATTCAGCGATGAAAGAGGGCGATCGAGCGTGTCGAACCAGGTGACCGGCGTCAGTGGCGACGGGGGGTTCGGAGCCAACTCCTGGCTCGTGGACGAGCTCTACGAGCAGTTCAAGAAGGACCGCGATTCCGTTGACAAGGAGTGGTGGCCGATTCTCGAGAACTACCAGCCGGATGCCGCGTCCGCGTCAGCTGCGAGCGCATCCACGGCACACCCGGTCACCGCACCGATTCCGGTGATCGGCAGCCAGCCTGTCGCGCGCACCACGGCGAAGCCCGCCAAGGAGGCGCCGATCCCGGCCCAGGCGCCGAAGCCCGAGGTCAAGGAGGAGTCTCCCGCCGACGAGGACAAGGTCACCGTCCTGCGCGGAATGCCCAAGACCCTCGCCGCGAACATGGACGAGTCGCTGACGGTGCCCACCGCCACCAGCGTGCGCACCGTTCCCGCCAAGCTGATGATCGACAACCGGATCGTCATCAACAACCACATGGCGCGCACCCGCGGCGGCAAGGTGAGCTTCACCCATCTGATCGGCTGGGCGCTCATCCGCACGCTCAAGGAGTTCCCGAGCCAGAACGTCTCGTACGCCGAGATCGACGGCAAGCCGTCGGTCGTCGCGCCCGCGCACGTCAACCTCGGCATCGCGATCGACATCCCCAAGCCCGACGGCACCAGAGCTCTGCTGGTTCCCAGCATCAAGCGGGCCGACACGATGACCTTCAACGAGTACCTCTCGGCGTACGAGGACCTCATCAAGCGCGCGCGGGGCAACAAGCTGACCGCTGCCGACTTCCAGGGCACCACCGTGTCCCTGACCAACCCCGGCGGCATCGGCACCGTGCACTCGGTGCCGCGGCTGATGAAGGGCCAGGGCTGCATCATCGGCGCCGGCGCACTCGAGTACCCCGCCGAGTTCCAGGGCTCCAGCCAGAAGACCCTCACCGAGCTGGGCATCGGCAAGACCATCACTCTGACCAGCACCTACGACCACCGGGTCATCCAGGGCGCCGGATCCGGCGAGTTCCTCAAGAAGGTGCACGAGCTGCTCATCGGCGAACGCGGGTTCTACGACGACATCTTCGCGGCCCTGCGCATCCCCTACCAGCCGATCCGCTGGAACCCGGACATCGCGATCGATCTCGCCGAGCGCGTCGACAAGCAGTCGCGCGTGCAGGAGCTGATCAACTCGTACCGCGTGCGCGGCCACCTCATGGCCGACATCGACCCGCTCGAGTACGTGCAGCGCTCGCACCCCGACCTGGAGATCGAGACCCACGGCCTGACCTTCTGGGACCTCGATCGCGACTTCGTCACCGGCGGCTTCGGCGGCAAGCGCGTGATGAAGCTGCGAGACATCCTCGGCGTGCTCCGCGACTCGTACTGCCGCACTCTCGGCATCGAGTACATGCACATCCAGGATCCCGACCAGCGTCGCTGGTTCCAGGAGAAGCTCGAGGTGAAGTACGTCAAGCCCGGCCACGACGAACAGCTGCGAGTCCTTCGCAAGCTGAACGAGGCCGAGGCCTTCGAGACGTTCCTGCAGACCAAGTTCGTGGGGCAGAAGCGCTTCTCGCTCGAGGGCGGCGAATCGCTGATCCCGCTGCTGGACGAGATCCTCCAGGGCGCGGCGGATGCCGGCCTCGACGGCGCTGCCATCGGAATGGCGCACCGGGGTCGCCTGAACGTGCTCACCAACATCGCAGGCAAGACCTACGGGCAGGTGTTCCGGGAGTTCGAGGGCTCGCTCATGCCCGGCAACCAGCGCGGCTCCGGCGACGTCAAGTACCACCTCGGCACCGAGGGCACCTTCGTCTCCGAGGACGGCTCCGAGCTGCCCGTCTACCTCGCCGCGAACCCGTCGCACCTCGAGACGGTCGACGGCGTGCTCGAGGGCATCGTGCGCGCCAAGCAGGACCGCAAGCCGATCGGCACCTTCGCCTGGCTGCCCATCCTGGTGCACGGCGATGCCGCGTTCGCCGGCCAGGGCGTGGTCGTCGAGACCCTGCAGATGTCGCAGCTGCGCGGCTACCGCACCGGCGGCACCGTGCACGTGGTGGTCAACAACCAGGTCGGGTTCACCACCCTGCCGACCGACTCGCGCAGCTCGGTGTACGCCACCGACGTCGCGAAGACCATCCAGGCTCCGATCTTCCACGTCAACGGCGATGACCCCGAGTCGGTGATCCACGTCGCCCAGCTCGCATTCGAATACCGCGAGCGCTTCCACCGCGACGTCGTCATCGACCTGGTGTGCTACCGCCGCCGCGGTCACAACGAGGGCGACGACCCGTCGATGACCCAGCCGCAGATGACCGATCTCATCCAGGCGAAGCGCTCGGTGCGCAAGCTGTACACCGAGGCCCTCGTCGGCCGCGGTGACATCACCGAGGAGGAGTACGAGCAGGCCAAGGCCGACTTCCAGAACCGCCTGGAGATCGCCTTCGCCGAGACGCACGCCGCAGAGACCGGCGCCACCCCGATCGCTCCTGAGCTGACACCGGTGGACGAGCAGATCGGCGCCCCCGAGGTCACCGGTGTGCCGCTCGAGGTCATCCATCTGCTCGGCGACGCGCACGCCAACAAGCCCGATGGCTTCACCGTTCACTCGAAGCTGCAGCAGCAGCTCGACAAGCGCGTGGAGATGAGTCGCAGCGGCAACATCGACTGGGGCTTCGGCGAGCTGCTCGCCTTCGGGTCGCTGCTGGTCGAAGGGACCCCGGTGCGCCTGGCCGGCCAGGACTCGCGTCGAGGCACATTCGTGCAGCGTCACGCCGTTCTGCACGACCGTCAGAACGGGCAGGAGTGGCTGCCGCTGGCCAACCTGTCCGAGAACCAGGGCCGCTTCTTCGTATACGACTCCCTGCTGAGCGAGTACGCGGCCCTCGCGTTCGAGTACGGGTACTCGGTCGAGAACACCGACGCGCTGGTGCTGTGGGAGGCGCAGTTCGGCGACTTCGTGAACGGCGCGCAGTCGGTGATCGACGAGTACATCTCGGCCGCAGAGCAGAAGTGGGGCCAGCAGTCGGGTGTGGTGATGCTGCTGCCGCACGGCTACGAAGGCCAGGGGCCCGACCACTCGTCGGCACGTATCGAGCGCTTCCTGCAGCTGTGCGCACAGGAGAACATGATCGTCGCGCGCCCGTCGACTCCGGCCTCGCACTTCCATCTGCTTCGCCGCCAGGCCTACGCGCGCCCGCGCAAGCCTCTCGTGGTGTTCACCCCGAAGGCGATGCTGCGTCTGCGCGGTGCCACGAGCTCGGTCGAGGACTTCACCCAGGGCCGCTTCGAGCCGGTCATCGACGATGACCGCTCGCTCGACCGCAGCGCGGTGAAGCGCGTGCTGGTGCACTCCGGCAAGGTGCACTGGGATCTGCGCAGCGAGCTGGAGAAGAACCCGAACCCCGAGATCGCGCTGGTGCGGCTGGAACAGCTGTACCCGACCCCGATCGACGAGCTCAAGGCCGTGACCGACTCGTACCCGAACGCCGAGCTGGTGTGGGTGCAGGAGGAGCCGGAGAACCAGGGCGCCTGGCCGTTCCTGGCGCTGGCCTTCGCCGACGTGCCGGGCGACCGGCAGTTCCGCGCGGTCTCGCGCGCCGCGTCCGCGTCGCCGGCCACGGGGTCGTCGAAGGTGCACGCGATCGAGCAGGCGGAGCTGCTGAAGGCCGCGCTCACCCTCGGCTGACGCATAACCGAACGACGGATGCCGTCCCTCTTCGCGAGGGGCGGCATCCTCGCTGTCAGGCCCTCTGGCGCGAACGCAGCATCGCCACTGTCCACGCCGCCGCCGCGAGTGCGAGCGGAACCACCAGCGCGGCACCGGCCAGCGGAAGCAGTGCCAGCGTGAGCACGACGGCGACGATCGCGAACCTGTGTCCGGCGGTGCCGCGAGGCAGCAGCCGGACCGCCGCGATCATGCCGATCACGTAGATGGCGACCATGCTGGCGGTATGGATGAGGATGAACGGCTGGAGGTCGCCGCCGGTCGCGAACGCCGTGACGAAGTACACCAGCACGATCACCCCGGTGAGCATCAGCGCACGGCGTGGCACTTCGCCGTTGCCGACACCCTTCGCGAACCAACGGGGAAGGTCACCGGCCGCGGCCAGTGACGCGCCCAGCTTGGCGAATGCGGCCAGGTAGACGTTCATCACGCCGAGGGCAACGATTCCCGCAGCGGCTCCGATCAGTGCGGGCGCTGCGGGCAGGTCGCCGGACCTGGCGAGATCGAGCAGGACCACATCGCCTTCGCCAGCGCGAGCGCCCAGCGCCCCGACCGTCACGATCTGCAGCGCGAGGTAGCTCGCGCCCGACAGCACCAGGGTGACCGCGGTGGCGATCGGAATGGTACGACCCGGATGGCGGAACTCGCCCGAGATGTGGGTGCCGACCTCCCAGCCTGCGAACGCCCACACGAACATCACGATCGCGGTCCCCACCCCTCCCCAGCCGTGCGGAAGGAAGGGCTGGAAGCGCGACGCTTCGACAGCCGGCGCCGCGACCGCCAGAACGGTGATGACCACGGCCATGAGCAGCGCCGTCAGCGCGAGCTGCGCCCAGCCCGCCACATGCACGCCGAACAGGTTCGCGACGAAAGGGATCGTCAAGAAGGCCAGCGCGATCAGCGGCACAGCGCCGGCGTCGATTCCGACGACCGTCGCGATGTACCGCGCGCCGAGGAAGGCGACGACCGCGCCGCCCGCCGAGACACCGAACAGGAACCAGTAGCCGGCGGCCCTCGCCGCGGTCGCACCGAGCGCGCGGCGGGCGTAACCGGCCACTCCGCCCGGATCGGGATGACGGGCGGCGAGTGCCGCGAACGCCCCGGCCAGCGGGACCGCGAGCAGCGTGACCGCGGCCACCGAGAGGATGCTCGCCGGCCCCGCGGTGCGCGCGGCGAGGCCGGGCAGCACCAGTAGGCCCGTTCCGAGGACGGATGCGAGATAGAGAGCGATGCCTGGAAGCAGGCCGAGCCGGCCTGCTCCGGCGCGGTCAGCGGACGGCTGAGTCGGTGCGGATGCTCGGATGCTCACGCGCTCACGCTAGCGCCGAGGGCCGACGCCGCGATCGTCGCAGCAGCCGATCGACCTGAGATGGCGGGAAAGCTCCGCACATCGGCCGAATCCTGCCGATCGATCCCGACGATCCGGGGATTGTTCGAGTCGTCAGTACCAGATGCCGAGCAGCGGCGCGGGATGTGCCAGGAACGACCTTGTCAGGGCGCCGATGGTGCGCTGATCGCCACGGACGCGGCCGGCGGCGGCCAGCTGGCTCAGCGGCACGCTGCCGGCGTAGACCGCCGACAGCTCAGCCGCGCCCATCGCCACGTCCCCCTCGGCATCGACCGCCTCGACGCTCGCATCTCCTTCGGTGCCGATCCGCAGCCGCCACGTCCCCGCCGCGAATCCGTACGGGTCGTCGATGCGAAGCACGGCGTCGACGGCTGCGTCGTAACGGCGCGCCTGAAGCGCGGACGGTACGTCGAGGATTCGCAGCCAGCCGTGGTCGTGCACCGTGAACTCGACCGCGCGCTGGTCGGCGACCAGGTGCAGGATCGGGTCGTCCAGCGGCCGCAGGTCGACGTCGACCCTGCTGACCAGGTCGTGGTTCACGGCGAAGCCCCAGAGCGCGCGGAGCGCCTCATCCGTCTCCGCTTCGAGGTGTCCGATCGACAGCGTGAACCGGAATCCATCCGGCTGCTGCTTGAGCGAATACGCGATCGCACCGCGCACCGCGCCTTCCGCATCCCGGTAGCAGACGCCTCGCACCTCGGTGCCCTTGCCCTCCCCCTCGGTCAGGCCGGCGATCCGCGCCCAGCGCGCGTCCCATCCAGGGATCTGCCCCGAGCGTGCGATGCGAGAACGCTCATGCACTGCACCCAGCTCCGCCGCCAGTTCAGGACGCTCCAGGTACTCCAGCCTCCCTGGCGTCGGAGCGGCCGTCCACCCGGATCGGCGGGTGTCGACAGACACGCGCGCGACCTGCACGGCCGGAGCGAAACCGTAGCGGCCATAGATCGTGGCCTCGGTCGCGGTGAGCCCGGCGATCGGCACGCCCGCGGCCGCCGCCGCGCGCAGCTCGCCCTCCAGGAGCCCGCGTGCGATTCCGCGTCGTCGGTGCGTGCCGGCGACGGTCACCGAGCTGATCGCCCACATCGGGATCTCCCCACCGGGTACCGTCATCGGAGTCACCCAGGAGTTGACCGTCGCCACGGGAAGACTGGCGTGGGCGGCATCCGCTTCGTACACGCCGATGTTGCGGCGCGAGAGCCACATCGTCCGCATGCGGGCGAGCTGCTCCTCCCCCGGGTCCGAATCCAGGAAGCCGCGGGCGTCGGCCCGCGCGAATGCCGTCGCGATGCGCACGTCGTCCATGTCGGCGATCCGGTACTCGAGTCCGGCTTCGCGCAGTCGCTGGACGGAGACGGGGTCTGCGGGAACTGTACGTGCGTCGAGAAGGTTCACCCGCTCAGACTATCGAGCGCTTCTGCGCGCCCGGCGTGGTCAGTGCGCTGCCTGTACGGCCCGCAGGCGTGCGAACACCTGGTCGCGAAGCTCGGCGGGAGCGGTCTCCTTGCAGGCGCGCGCCACGACCTCCGTCAGCGTCTTGGCCACCAGTGCCTCGTCCTTGCAGGACTGGCAGTGCTCCAGATGCTCGCGGATCTCGGAGTGCTCGGTGTGGCACACCTCGTTGCGGAGGTACTCCTCAAGATCCCTGCGTGCCTTCTCGCAGCCGCAGTCGGTCATTTCTTGCTCCTCGATTTGGTGGCCGTGGCGATCCCTCGCTCGGCGGCGTAGTCAGCCAGCAGCTCCCTGAGCATTCGCCTGCCACGGTGAAGGCGGCTCATGACGGTGCCGATGGGTGTCTTCATGATGTCGGCGATCTCCTGGTAGGAGAATCCCTCGACGTCGGCGAGGTAGACGGCGAGACGGAAGTCCTCCGGCACCTCCTGCAGCGCGTCCTTGACGACCGATGCCGGCATCCGGTCGATCGCCTCGGCCTCCGCGGAACGACCGTGCGAAGCGGTGGTCGACTCCGCCCCGCCGAGCTGCCAGTCCTCCAGCTCGTCGATCGTGCCCTGATACGGCTCACGCTGCCGCTTACGGTAGATGTTGATGTAGGTGTTGGTGAGGATGCGGTACAGCCACGCCTTCAGATTGGTCCCCTGCGTGAACGTGGACCACGAGCCGTACGCCTTCACGAACGTCTCCTGCACGAGATCTGCGGCGTCGGCGGGGTTGCGCGTCATGCGCATCGCCGCGGCGTAGAGCTGATCCATGAAGGGGATCGCCTGCTCCTCGAAGTCGCGCCGAGGGTCTGCGGTAGTCGTCTCGTCCATCACCGGCCAGTCTAGGCCGGAGAGGTCATCGAGACCGACGGTGTCGATGCGTTCCCGCTGCAGAACCGACATCATCCGCAACCACTCCTCTCCGTGTGCGACTGGCTTCACTAGGCTATGAACCGATGAGCGCTGAACGGTATTCCCTCTCCCCTGCGCGGGGCGTCTACCGCGCACCGTCCGCCGAGGCCGCGGTGCACGCCTCCGTCACCGTGCCCGGCTCGAAGTCACTCACGAACCGGGAGCTGATCATCGCGGCGATCGCGGACGGGCCGGGCCGCCTGACCCGCCCGCTGCACTCCGACGACTCGCGACGCATGGTCGAGGCTCTGCGCCTCCTCGGCGTCGGAATCGAGGAGGTGCCGTCCGACGGCGAGTTCGGGCCGGACCTGGTTGTGACGCCGGCGCCGCTGCACGGCGGAACGACCATCGACTGCGGTCAGGCGGGCACGGTGATGCGCTTCATCGCCCCGCTCGCCGGCCTCGCGGCCGAGGATGTGCACCTCACCGCTCACGAGACCGCGCTGCACCGCCCGATGGGCGCACTGATCAGCGGGCTGCGAGACCTCGGCGTCGACATCGACGACGAAGGCACCTGGTCTCTGCCCTTCACCGTTCGAGGCCATGGCCGCATCCGCGGCGGCCGGATCGAGATCGACGCATCGGGTTCGAGCCAGTTCGTGTCGGGACTGCTGCTCGCCGCACCCCGCTTCGATGTCGGACTCCACCTGGTGCACACCGGTGACCACCTGCCCAGCCTGCCGCACATCGACATGACCATCGAGTCGCTCAGTCGACGCGGCATCCGGATCGAGCGTCCCGGCCACGGCGAATGGCTGGTCGAGGCAGGTGTGCCGCGCGCCAAGGAGGTCGTGATCGAGCCCGACCTCTCCAATGCGGCGCCGTTCCTGGCCGCCGCGATGGTCGCGGGCGGCGAAGTCACCGTGCCCGCCTGGCCCCTGCACTCCACGCAGCCGGGCGCCATGCTTCCCGAGATCCTGCACGCCATGGGCGCGCACACCTCCCGGCACGGTGGCGCCCTCACGGTGCGCGGGGGCGACAGCATCCGCGGATTGGACATGGACCTGTCCGCGGCGAGTGAGCTGACCCCGACGATCGCGGGTCTCGCCGCCTTCGCCGACAGCACGACGACGATCCGGGGCGTCGGACACATCCGCACGCACGAGACCGATCGCATCGCCGCACTCGCCGGCAACCTTCGCGCGCTCGGCGGAGAGGTGGATGAATTGCCCGACGGGCTCCGGATCCACCCGCGTGAACTGCACGGCGGCGTGTGGCCGGCTCACCACGACCACCGGATGGCCACCACGGGCGCCCTCGTCGGGCTGCGCGTTCCCGGCGTGGAGATCGACGACATCGGCACCACCGCCAAGACGCTGCCGGAGTTCCCGCGTCTGTGGGAACGGATGCTGGCGGGCGAGGCCGAGTGAGCTGGCTGGGCGACGACGACGAGCTCGACGACTTCGACGAGTTCGATGAGAGCAGCATCCGCACTCGTCCGAATCCGAAGGCGAACCGGCCCCGCACCAAGCGCCGCCCTGCCCATGACGACGCGGAGATCGGCCGCGTGCTGGGAGTGGATCGCGGCCGCTACACGGTGCTGATCGACGAGGACACCCCGGACGAGCGGATCGCCACAGCCGCGCGAGCGAGGGAGCTGCGCCGCACCCCTATCGTTACCGGGGATCGCGCGCGCGTCGTCGGCGACACGTCGGGAGCGGAGGGCACGCTTTCGCGGATCGTCGGCATCGTCGATCGCACCTCGCTGCTTCGCCGCAGCGCGGATGACACCGATCAGGTGGAACGGGTGGTCGTCGCCAACGCCGATCAGATGCTGATCGTGGTGGCCGCCGCCGACCCCGAGCCCCGCGCCCGCCTCGTCGACCGGTATCTCGTGGCGGCGCTGGACGCCGGCATCCGCCCCCTGCTCGTGGTCACCAAGACCGACCTGGCCGACCCCGGCCCCTTCCTCGCGCACTTCGACGGGCTCGACCTGCGCGTGTTCACCAGTGCCCGAGGGCGGATGCCGATCGACGAGATCGGCAAGTCGCTCGTCGGGCACTCGACCGTGTTCGTCGGCCACTCCGGGGTCGGCAAGTCCACACTGGTGAACGGGCTCGTGCCGGGAGCGGACCGGGCGACGGGGCATGTGAACGAGGTGACTGGCCGCGGTAGGCACACGTCCTCCTCCACGGTGTCGCTGCGATACGTGGACGCGCACGGCGGGCGCGGCTGGGTGATCGACACTCCCGGCGTCCGCTCGTTCGGGCTCGGGCATGTCGACAGCGGCAACATCCTCGCCGCGTACACCGAGCTGGCCGCCATCGCCGAGGACTGCCCGCGCGGCTGCACCCACCTGCCGGATGCCGAGGACTGCGCACTCAACGAAGCGGCCGCCGACGGCCGTCTGAACGAGACGGGGCGGGCACGGCTGGAGTCGCTGCAGAGACTGCTGCAGACGTTCGCGGGCTGAACTCGTGCTCACGCGCACCGGTAGGCTTGGACCGTGACGAACGTGCGCCTGGAACCCGGTACCCCCGCCCCCGATTTCACGTTGCTCGACCAGGATGAGAGAAGCGTCTCCCTGTCGGAGATGCGCGGACGCAAGGTGATCCTGTACTTCTACCCGGCCGCGATGACGCCCGGGTGCACGACGCAGGCGTGCGACTTCCGCGACAGCATCGCGTCGCTGCAGGGCGCCGGCTACACCGTCGTCGGCGTCTCGCGCGACGCCCCCGCGAAGCTCCGCGAGTTCCGAGAGCGCGATGCGCTCAGCTTCGAACTGCTGAGCGACCCGGACCACGCCGTGCACTCGGCCTACGGCGTGTGGGGCGAGAAGATGAACTACGGCAAGGTGATCGAAGGCGTGATCCGCTCGACCTTCGTGATCGACGAGCAGGGCGACATCGCACTCGCGCAGTACAACGTCAAGGCCACCGGTCACGTCGCGCGGCTTCGCAAGACGCTCGGCATCGACTGAGCAGCCCTTACGGTTTCCGAACGGGCTGAGCGCTCCCTCAGTCCTCGCTGCCTCGCACCCGCGGATCGTCTGCCCCGTCGCGCCGCACAGCGGCGATGAGCAGCACGACCCCGACGAGTGCCGTGCCGCCGACGCCGAGCGCGAACAGCCACGGCACGGGTCGGATGCTCAGAGACGCCAGTCCGAGCGCGATCCCCAGCACCTGGAAGACGATCGCGCCCGAACGCGCCCAGGAGGCGCGTCGAAGGGTTCCCCAGCTGAAGGCCGCCAGCGCGACGGCCCCGAGAAGAGTCAGTGCGACCAGTGCCAGACCGGAGGGAGTCGATGATGCGTCTCCCGATCCGAGAGCGAAGAGCTCGAACACGGTGACGACGAGGATGCCGGCCGCCTCGGCGGCCAGGACGACGGCCGCGGCGATGGCGGGACCGGACGGGCGCACGGGAACTCCTCGGATCGGATGCGCGAAAACCCTTGATTTCAGGGAATGCATGTTACAGAATGGACAAAGCCATGTGCTCCCACATCGGAGTGGGGCGAGCTGTTGCTCGCATCACCAGGGTAGCGGAATCCCGATCCCGCACCTGATCTCGAGCGCTGCTGACGCGGCCGCCCCACCGAAAATCACCTATCTGAGGAGCCCCTATGGATTGGCGCGACAAAGCCGCCTGCCTGACCGTCGACCCCGAGCTGTTCTTCCCGGTCGGCAACACAGGACCGGCTGTCGACCAGATCGAGAAGGCGAAGGCCGTCTGCGCCACCTGCACGGTGACCGAGATCTGCCTGCAGTACGCCCTGGAGTCCGGACAGGATTCGGGAGTCTGGGGTGGCCTCTCCGAGGACGAGCGCCGCGCCCTCAAGCGCCGTGCGGCCCGCGCACGTCGCGCCGGCTGAACCCGGAACGCATCGACGAGCCCCGCCGCGCATCGGCGGGGCTTTCGTCTTGTGCGAGTCGAGGGCGCGTCAGGCCTTGATCCACCGCAGCGGGATCTCGATCACGACCTCGGTGCCCTCGCCCTCGGCGCCCTTCCATTCGATCGAGCCGCTGAGCTCGCCCTGGATCAGCGTGCGGATGATCTGCGTGCCGAGCCCCTGTCCCACGCGCCCTTCGGGCAGGCCGTGACCTGTGTCGCTGACGATCACGCGCAGGCTCTCGGCGGTGCGGAAGGCCTCGATGCTGACGACGCCCTCCTGACCCGCCAGCCCGTGCTCGACCGCGTTCGTCACGACCTCGGTCAGTGCGAGTGCCAGCGGCGTCGCGTACTCACTGGGAAGCACGCCGAACCGCCCCTCCCGCTGGGTGCGCGCACGGGTGTTGGGCGCGGACGCCACCTCGGCGACCAGCTTCAGCACGCGATCGAACACCTCGTCGAAGTCCACGGTCTGCGCCAGACCGCTCGCGAGGGTGTCGTGGACCACCGCGATCGACTCCACACGCCGCATCGCCTGAGTGAGGGCATCGCGAGCCTCGTCGGAGTGCGTGCGCCGCGCCTGGATGCGCAGCAGCGAGGCGACCGTCTGCAGGTTGTTCTTGACGCGGTGGTGGATCTCGCGGATCGTGGCGTCCTTGGTGATCAGCTCCTGCTCCTGGTGGCGAAGCTCCGAGACGTCGCGGCAGAGCACGATCGCGCCGATGCGGGTGCCGTGGTCCTTCAGCGGGATGGCCCGCAGCGAGACCGTGACGCCACGCGCCTCGATGTCGGTCCGCCACGGAGCACGGCCTGTCACGACGACCGGCAGCGTCTCGTCCACCTGGCGGGAGGGCGGCACGATGCGGCTCGTGACCTCGGCGAGAGACTCGCCTTCCAGCTCGTCGTCGAAGCCCATCCTGTTGAATGCCGACAGCGCGTTCGGGCTCGCGAAGGTCGTGATGCCGTCGACGTCGATCCGGATCAGGCCGTCCGCCGCACGGGGAGCGCCGCGGCGGGGCGCCGTCGGAGCGGCGAGGTCCGGGAACTCGCCTGACGCGATCATCCGGAACAGGTCGTTGGCGCACTCGTCGAAGCTGATCTGCTGGCGCGACGGCATGCGCGCCTCGCCCAGGTTCGTGTGCCTGGTGAGAACGCCCACCACGACGCGCTCGTCGCCTTCGCGCACGATCGGCACGGCGCGCACGCGCGTTGGGGTCTCCTCGAACCAGTCGGGCGAGGAGGAGTCGACGATCTCAGCGGACTCGAACGCCGCGTGCACCTGCGTACGCCACTGGGGCCGCACCTTCTCCCCCACGATGTCCCGATAGAAGAGGGTCGCAGCTCCGCTCGGTCGTGAATGCGTCACCGCGATGAACGAGCCGTCGGCGGTCTCGATCCAGATCACGATGTCGGCAGAGGCGAGATCCGCGAGAAGCTGGCCGTCACCCGCCAGACGATGCAGCCACTCGACGTCGGCGTCGGTCAGGCGGCCCTGGGCATGGATGAGATCACTCAGCGTTGACACCGTCCCAGCCTAGAGCGTGCGTCCGCCAGCGCCCTTCAGCAAGCGGATCGGTAACCGACCGCCTTCGATCGTGTCAGAGGATGGCGAGCGAACTCGCCCGCCAGCGCCCGTCGAGACCTTCGAGCCGGATCGCGACGGCACGCGTGCGGCCGGGTCCTGCGACCACCAGCGCCGCCTCGATGACGCTGTCGGCCGGGACGGACTGACGAATCGACAGGATCTGGAACGTGGGACGTGCCGGCGCCACTCCCCGCGCGCTGCGCGCCCTCGCCGACAGGTTCGCGCGGGTCACGAGAGCACGGAAGGCGTCCTCACTGAACCAGCGCGCCAGCTGCTCGACCTCGCGAACACCCGCCAGCACCTCGAGCGCCCCTTGGGTGAGCCGCCGCAGCAGGGGCTCAGGATCGGGCAGCTGTGACGCCGGTGTCACCTGCGGAGCGAAGTACTCGTTCACCGTCGTCGTCATACCCGCGATCCCCCCGGTTCGTGGCTGATTCGTCTCTGAATCCTGCGCTGTCGAAGTTCTCCGAGAGTACAACAGGACCCGCTTAATGGCAGAGGTCGACAGCGAGATCTGTGGAAAACTCGCTCGCGGAGAACACCGTTCCCCTACTGTCGTTGACGTGGAATGGGAGCACCTCTTCGATGACCTCGAGGGCCAGCTGGCGGCCGAGTGGGAGGCCCAGCGCGTCGCCCTCGACGCCGAGAGCGAGCGGCTGAGGATCGCGAAGCTCGCACTGCACGAGCGACTGCGATCGACTGTTGAAGGCGCAGCGCCGGTGGTGCTGGAGCTGCTGTCCGGTGATCGGTGGCAGGTCACGCCCGAGGCACTCGGCGCCGACTGGCTCGGCGTGTGCGCCGAAGGCGATCCGCGACTGCGCATCGTGCCGCTGGACGCCGTGGAATCGGTCGCGGTGGATCATGGGACGATGCTGACCAGCCTGCGCGTGCAGACGTCCGCGCCGGCGCTGCGCGAGCGGATGACCTTCGGCTTCGTGCTGCGCGACCTCGCCCGGCGTCGCATCCCCGTGCAGCTGGGCATGCGTTCCGGAACATCCCTGCACGGCACCGTCGACCGCGCCGGGGCGGATCATCTCGACCTCGCGCTGCACGATGCCGGTGAGCAGCGTCGTGCGAGGACGGTGCAGGGATTCCGGATCATTCCGTTCGCGGCAGTGCTCTGGGTGAGGCTGACGAGCGGGTCAGCGGATCTGCTCGGCTGACCCGCGAAGTATGCGCGGTATCAGCTGCCGTGGTACGGACTGGTGCCCCAGACTTCGGGGAAGCTCGCCTCGTTCGCCTGGCGCCACAGCGCCATCCGCCTGGCCTCCTCCGACTGCTCCGCGAGATAGTCGGCGATACTCGCCTCTTCGATGCGCCATCGCGGCGGTGAACCGAGTCGCGAACCACGCAACCGCCCCTGCTGCACGAGATCGATCACCTCGTCGACCTCGATGCTGAGCAGCTCCGCCACCTGCGCAGGCGCGAGGAAGCGGGGAGCGGGAGCGGATGCGTCGGGCATAACGCCATTCTCCCCCGCGCCTTGCATGGATACCCCTGCGAATCTCGCCTGTGGATAACTTTCCGGACTCGATCCCCGGATCTGTGACGATGTGTGCATGACGCCTTCTCGTGGTCGCCGTGCGGTGCTCGGCGACGTCCGGTTCCTGATAGGTATCGTGCTGGTGGTCGCCTCCGTCGCCGGCGTGTGGCTGCTCGTCTCGTCGTCCAGGCAGACCGCTCCCCTGCTGCAGGCGACTCGCACGGTGGTACCGGGTGAGACGATCGACTCCGGCGACTTCCAGGTCGTCGACGTGGGGCTGGGGGGTCTCACGGACACGTACCTCGCTCCACAGGAGCTGGAACCCGGCTCCATCGCGATGCGCACGCTGGCAGAGGGTGAGCTCGTGCCCGCATCCGCGGTCGGCGACGCGTCACAGGGCCGAACCACGACCGTCGTGGTGACGAGCACGGCGATCCCGGCCGAGGTGCGGTCGGGCACGTCGGTGGAGCTCTGGCACGCCCCGCTCGCCGAGGACGGCCGTACCTTCGACGAGCCGCGCGTGCTCGTCGCGGATGCCGTGGTTGCGACGGTCGCCGAGGCCGAGGGGATGCTGAGCCAGAGCAGCTCGGACGTCGAGGTGGTCATCGACCGCGCCGACGTGGCGGACGTTCTCGCCGCGATCAGCGGCGGTTCGGCGATCTCGGTCATCCCGGCAGGACGCGGCTGATGACCTCCGTCGTCGTCGCACTGCGGGGACCCGAGGCCGGCATGCTTGCGGCCGACCTCGAACTCGAGGGAGTCCAGGTCGTCGTCGTCGACCCGGCCGGCCTCGCCAGGGCGCCGCTAGAGAACGTCTCGGCGGTGCTCGTGGAGCCGACCCGCGCGGCGCTCACGGCTGAGCTGGTCCGCGCCTGTGATCGGGCAGGCGCCCGCCTGATCCCGGTCGGCGCCGGGGACACGAGGGTCTCGGCGCGCTTCGGCCTGCCCGACGCCTTGCCAGCGGACTCGCCGGCGGCGCGGATCTTGGCGGCGATCTCGACCCCGGCCACCGAATCCCCAAAGGGCTCGGAGCGCGCGCGAGTGATCGCCGTGTGGGGCCCGCATGGAGCGCCGGGGCGCTCCACTGTCGCCGTTCAGCTCGCCGTCGAGCTCGCCAGGGCAGGGCGGCGGACCGCGCTCGTCGACGCGGACAGTGTCGCCCCCTCGATCAGCCTCCAGCTCGGGCTCGGCGACGAGTCCCCCGGCTTGGCTGCGGCGTGCCGTCGCGCTGAACTGGGCAGTCTCGATCCAGCCGAGCTCTCGCGCCTCGCGAGCGCCGTCGAGACATCCGGCGGCACCATCGAGGTGCTCGGAGGTCTCAACCGGCCCACCCGCTGGCCGGAGCTGACAGCACGGCGCGTGCGCGGTACGCTCGCGGTGTGCCGCAACTGGGTCGACGAGACCGTCGTCGACGTCGCGGCCGACTTCGAGGCGGACGATGACCCCCTGGACCCCGGTTCACCCGCTCGTCACGCCGCGACGGCATCCGCTCTGCTCGAGGCGGACGCCGTGGTCGCGGTGCTTTCGGCGGATCCACTCGGTGTTAGCAGATTCCTGCGCGGGCATGCGGAACTGCGAAACCTCATCGGTCAGACACCGCTCACGGTCGTCGCGAACCGGGTACGCCCCGGCCCGCTCGGCATAGACGCTCGCGGACAGGTGAGACGCACCCTCGACCGGTTCGCCGGGATCGAGGACATCGCCTTCCTGCCGTACGACCAGCGGGGGGCCGATGCGGCGGCGCTGCACGCCAGGCCCGTGGCCGATGTCGCTCCCCGGTCTCAGCTAGTCTCTGCGGTGCGCCGCGTGGCATCCGGCCTCGGCGCGCGCACCGTGGTCACTGCCGATAGCTCGCGAGGAAGTTCCCGAGCCGCTCGACGGCTTCGCTGAGCACGCGCGCCTCCGGCAGCGTCACGACCCGCAGGTGGTCGGGCGTCGCCCAGTTGAACCCGGTGCCCTGGACGAGCAGGATCTTCTCGGCCACGAGCAGGTCGTAGACCAGCTTCTCGTCGTCACGGATCTCGTGCACCTCGGGGTCGAGCCGCGGGAAGGCGTACAGCGCCCCCTTCGGCTGCACGCAGCTCACGCCCGGGATCGCCTCCAGCCCCTGCCACGCGATATCGCGCTGCTCGTGCAGCCGCCCGGTAGGCGCCACGAGCGCGTCGATGGTCTGGACACCGGAGAGCGCCGCCTGGACCGCGTGCTGTGCGGGGACGTTCGGGCAGAGGCGCGTGGACGCGAGCAGGGTTATGCCCTCGAGGAATCCGCGGGCGTGGGACCTGGGTCCCGTGATCACGAGCCAGCCGGAACGGTACCCCGCGACCCGGTACGTCTTCGACAGTCCGTTGAACGTCAGGCAGAGCAGGTCAGGCGCGAGCGTCGCGGTGGGAATGTGCTCAGCGTCGTCGAAGAGGATGCGGTCGTAGATCTCGTCTGAGAGCAGCAGGAGCTCGTGCTCCCGCGCGATCTGGACGAGCCCCTGCAGGACGTCACGGGAGTAGACCGCACCGGTCGGGTTGTTCGGGTTGATGATGACGAGCGCTTTGGTCTGCGGGGTGATCTTCGAGCGGATGTCCTCGAGATCCGGCTGCCAGCCGTTCTGCTCGTCGCAGAGATAGTGAACCGGGGTGCCTCCGGCCAGGGAGGTCATCGCCGTCCAGAGCGGATAATCAGGAGCGGGGATCAGCACTTCGTCGCCCTGATCGAGCAGCGCCTGCATGACCATCGTGATCAGCTCGGAGACGCCGTTGCCCAGATACACGTCATCGGGATCGAAGCGCGGGAAGTCGTCTATCTGCTCGTAACGACTGACCACCGCACGGCGGGCCGAGATCACTCCCTTGCTGTCGCTGTAGCCGTGCGCCGTCGGCAGCGCGGCGAGCATGTCGTGCACGATCTGATGGGGAGCCTCGAAGCCGAAGGTGGCGGGGTTCCCGGTGTTCAGCTTGAGGATCTGGTGACCTTCGGACTCCAGACGCGCCGCCTCGACCAGTGCCTTGCCCCGGATCTCATAGAGAACGTTCTTGAGCTTGGAAGACTGGTCCAGTGTTCGGCGGGTCATCTGCCAACAATACCGCCGGCCGCTTCGTGTCAGATCGTCCTCACGGCGCGGATCGCGCCGGTGCGCAGCGCCTCCGCATGGGCCAGGCGCTCGCGACGGCTGCTCTCGATGTGAGCGAAGGCCAGGTCACTGGCACGCTCGCCATCGCGGTCGCGGATGGCCTCGTACAGGGCGACGTGCTCCTCAGCGATGTGCTGCAGGTCGTCATGCTGCGCCAGCGCCCATCGCAGCCGGCTGCGGATACTGCTCATCAGCTCTCCGAGCAGACGGTTATCGGCCAGCTCGACGACGATCTCGTGGAAATCGGCCGCAGCGCGCCGGGATACGACACTGTCGGCCGTGCGTGCGCTCTCCTGCTCATCGTCCAGCGCGGCGCGGAGCCGTTCGAGGCCGTCACGCCGATGGCGTTCTGCTGCGAGGCGGAATGCCATCGGCTCGAGAACCTGCCTGACCTCGTCGAGGTCGGCCAGGTCGGTGGGGGTGAACTCGCGGACGATCGCCCACGTGCGAGGACGCAGCTCGACCAGGCCCTCGGCCTCGAGCAGCTTGAGCGCGTCGCGCACCGGGACGCGGCTGACCCCGAACTCCGCCGCCAGATCCCTCTCGATCAGCCTGCTGCCGGGCTGCCTGTTTCCGTCCACGATCGCGTCGCGCAACCACTCGGCCACCCTGGTCGACTCAAGCACGCGCTCTTCTGCTATGGTCACCGCATCATCCTCGCATGTCAACGCAGGACGGTTCAGCCCTTCTTGGCCGGTGCCTTCTGCACCCAGCGGATCCCCTCCTCCAGGCTCGGGACGATCTCCGTGCCTATCCTGCGCGCGAGCAGGTCGTCCAACCGGTCGAGGGGGCCGATCAGGGTACGTCCGCCGGCGCGGGCGACGCGGATCGCCGCATCGATCTTCGGCTGCATCGAGCCCTCCGCGAACTTCATGGCGGCGACCGCATCCGCGGAGGCCGTGTGGATGTCGCGCTGCTCGGGCGTGCCCCAGTTCTCGCTGACATAGTCGCCGTCGGTCAGCATGATCAGCGTGTCGGCGCCGATGTCGGCTGCCAGCGCAGCGCTGGCGAGATCCTTGTCGACCACCGCCTGCACGCCGATGTGGCGCCCCTTCGAGTCCTCGCGCACGGGCACTCCGCCGCCGCCGACGCACACCGCGAGACTGCCGGATTCGAGCAGCCGGCGGATGAGCGGGGCTTGGACGATCGCGATCGGGTTGGGCGACGGGACGACGCGGCGGAAGGCGTTGCCGTCCTTCGCGATCGTCCAGCGGTACTCGGCTGCCGCTTCGGCCGCGTCATGTGCCGAGTACTGCGGGCCGATGAGCTTGGTCGGGCGGTCGAAGGCCGGGTCGCTCTCATCGACGACGGTGGTTGTGATGATGCCGGCCACCTCGCGCTCACCGCCGAGTGCGTTCGACAGCTCCTGCTGCACGACGTAGCCGATCATGCCCTGCGTCTCGGCGCCCAGGATGTCGAGCGGGTATGCGGCGACGTCCTGGTACGCGAGGTTCTGCAGAGCCAGCAGGCCGACCTGGGGCCCGTTGCCGTGCGTGATGACCAGCTCGTTGTCGCGGGCGAGGTTGGCGAGGGCTTCGCAGGTGGACCTGACGTTGGCTCGCAGGTATTCGGCGGTCATCGGCTCGCCACGACGGGCGAGGGCATTGCCCCCGAGTGCCACTACGACGCGCATGAGTTCTCCCTTATCGGCGGTGATGAATCACTGGTATGCCATATTTGTGAATGGTATGCCATTAATGGCAATGGTATACCGTAGAAGACAGGAACGAAGGCTGGGCGCACGAACCCGCGCGCAGCCTTGGAGAGAAGACGATGACCCCCGTCGCAGCCCCCGTCGCCTTTTCGGCGATGACCTGGGATGCCGCGCTTGAGGAGACGCTCTCACGCGCGACAGGCCGCCCTTCGGCGACCACCTCGACCGGCTCGGTCTACTCGGTGCACCGACGTGCGGTGAACGTGCTTCTCGTCGACCGGCTCATCGCCGTCGTCAGCGCTGAGCTGGACGACGCCCCTTGGAGCATCCGCCTCTCCCCCGCCGACTGGTCTCGCCTGGACCTCAGGCCCGGAGCGGCCGCCCATGCCGAGCCGGACGGCATTCGCCTCGCCACGGCCGACGGCGAAGTGCTGATCCGCCTTACCGGGGGGATCGCGTGGACGCCGTACCAGGCTGATCTCGGTCACCTCGAACCGGCCGACCTGGTCTGGGCGCTCGACCTGCTCGCTCCCTACCGTGAGACCGCACCGCAGACGCCGTTCGGACGAGCCAGTGCAGCGCTGCTCACGGCGGGAGTGGACGGTCTGAGGGAGGCGATCCTCGACGTGTTCCGTGTCGGCATCGATGGCATCCCCGCGTCGATGGACCGGCTCATCGGGCTGGGCGAAGGCCTCACCCCCTCCGGCGATGATGTGATCACCGGCTTCGCCTTCGTCGCCGCTCAACGGGGCATGGCGCTGAACCGGGTCGTCCCGTCGCTGGCGGCCTCGGTCCGCTCCCGCGCTTCGCACACGACCGCGCTGAGCCTCGCCACCACGTCCTCCGCTCTGGAGGGGCGTGGTCGCCAGCGCATGCACGACCTCGCCCGCGCCGTGTCGGCGCTCGATGCCGACGCGCTCCGTGACGCGGCGGGAAGGACCCTGGCGATAGGCCACAGCTCGGGTGCTGACATGCTCACCGGCATGCGACTCGCGCTCGAGCTCGAGGCGAGAGTCCGGGCGACGGCATCCGCCCCACGCCGACCGCAAGTCCCTCCCCTGACCCCGCCGGTACACCGGCCACACCCTGTGACGCGCTCACCCAAGAAGGAGAACACCTGATGACAGACAACACCGCTGATTTCCGCTACCTCGAGGCGGCGGCCGCCGGCGATCTCGACGGTGTGCGCGCAGCCCTCTCCGACGGAGCCGACAAGGACGCCATCGACCACGAGGAGGCCACGGCTATCCTCCGCGCTGCCCGCGGCGGGCACCTCGAGGTCGTGCGCGCGCTGATCGCCGAAGGCGTCGACATCGACGCGCAAGATCAGACCTGTTCGAACCCGTTCCTGTACGGCTGTATCAACGACGATCTCGATCTCGTGAAGACGATGATCGAAGCGGGTTCCGATCTCAAGCGCCTCACCCGCATGGGCGGCAACGGCCTCACCCCCGCGGCCGAGAAGGGGCACCTCGAGGTGGTGCGGTACCTCCTCGAGAACACCCGCATCAACGTCAACCTGACCAACAACCTCGGCTGGACGGCGCTCATCGAGACGATCATCCTCGGCGACGGCGGCCCCGTGCGCCAGCAGATCGTCGAACTCCTGCTGGCTCACGGCGCGAAGCCGGGGATGCCGGATCCGTGGGGCGTGTCGCCCGCAGAGCTCGCCCGTCAGCGCGGCTACGACGAGATCGCCCGCATCCTCGAGAGCCACCAGGCCTAAACCTCCCCGAAAGGACACCGATGACCAGGCACATCGAAATCAGGAAGAACACCTATCTCGACTCCGTCTCGCTCATGTCGATGAGCACCAAGGCGAATGCGGTCGAGGGCGTCACGCAGGCGCTGCTGGGCATGGCCACCCCGATGAACAAGGAGGTGCTCCACGGCGTCGGCGTTCAGGACGCCGCCATCGATGAGGCGAAGCCCAGCGACCTGATGATCGTCATCGACGCCTCCGACGAGGCCATCGAAGCGGCCGTCCAGGCCGTCGACGACATCCTGGCCCGCAAGGACAGATCCGCCACTGGAGCCGCGGAAGTGCGCTATCGCACTCTCGACGGTGCCTTCGCAGAGGTGGCGGACAGCAACCTCGTCCTCATCTCGGTGAACGGCGCCTTCGCCGCGCGGGAGGCGCGCAAGGCTCTGAACGCAGGCAAGCACGTCATGATCTTCTCCGACAACGTGCCCGTGGAAGAAGAGCTCTCGCTGAAGCAGCTCGCTCACGAGAAGGGCCTGCTGGTCATGGGGCCCGATTGCGGCACCGCCATCATCAACGGCGTGGGGCTGGCATTCTCCAACGCCGTGCGACGGGGCAGCATCGGCATCGTCGGCGCCTCGGGCACCGGAAGCCAGGAGCTGTCCGTGCGCATCCACGACTTCGGCGGCGGTGTGTCGCAGCTCATCGGCACCGGTGGCCGCGATCTCAGCACCGAGATCGGCGGTATCTCGATGATCGACGGCATCAACGCACTCGACGCGGATCCCGAGACGAAGGTCATCGCCATCGTCTCGAAGCCCCCGGCGGAAGAGGTCGCCGAGAAGGTGCTCGCCGTCGCCGGTGCCGCCTCCAAGCCCGTTCTGGTCACCTTCCTGGGGTCGGACCGGACCGAGTCGGGATACGAGAACGTGACGATGGTGCAGGGCACCAAGCCGCTCGCGATCGCCGCCGTCGTCGCCTCCGGCATCGACGAGTCGACCCTCGACAAGCACCCGCTCAACATCCCGTTGATCGAAGAGGTGCGCGCCAAGCTCGCCCCGGAGCAGAAGTACGTCCGCGGTCTGTTCTGCGGCGGCACGCTGTGCGATGAGGCGATGTTCGCGGCGCTGGACAAGTACGAGAACGTCTACTCGAACATCCAGAAGGATGAGGATCGCAAGATCGGCGCGACGGATGCTTCGCGCGAGCACACCTATCTCGACATGGGTGACGACGACTTCACCAACGGCCGCCCGCACCCCATGATCGACCCGTCTCTGCGCCTGCAGCGCATCGTCGAGGAGGCCGACGACCCCGAGGTCGGCGTCATCGCCATGGACTTCGTGCTCGGCTACGGCGCGCACGAGGACCCGGTGGGCGTCACCATCCCTGCGATCACCGAGGCCAAGGCCAAGGCCGCTGCGCGTGGTCAGCACCTCGAGATCCTCGGCTACGTCCTCGGCACCGACCTCGACACACCTGCCCTGGCGGACCAGGTGGCCAAGCTCGAGGCCGCCGGCGTGACCATCGCCTCCTCCTCCACCAACCTCGGGCTGCTTGCCCGCGAATTCGTCGCGAAGGGTGACAACTGATGAGCGTCAACGAACTGTTCTCCACCGACCTGAGGCCGGTGAACCTCGGCCTCGACATGTTCGCCGATGATCTGAGGAGGCAGGGAGTCGACCCTGTCCTCATGGACTGGACCCCGCCGGGAGGCGGCGACCCCGAGGTCATCGCCGCGTTGAGCGTGCTCGAGGACCCGGTGACGGCGTCGAAGATCGATGAGGCCAACCAGGTCGCGCTCGAGCGCATCCTGTCGTCTCAGCCGTTCCTGGAGGGATTCGGGCAGGCGATCGACACGATTCCCGGCATGACGAAGAAGACGATCCTGCATGCCGGACCGCCCATCGAATTCACCCGGATGTCGGGTCCGATGAAGGGTGCCGTGACCGGTGCACTCGTCTTCGAGGGCCTGGCCGCGGACCTCGACGAGGCTTTCGAGCTTGCAGCGTCCGGCGAGATCACATTCTCGCCCTGCCACGAGCACCAGTCCGTCGGCTCGATGGCCGGAGTCACGAGCGCGAGCATGTGGGTGCACAAGGTGACCAACCGCACGCACGGCAACACCGCGTTCACCAACCTCTCGGAGCAGCTGTCGAAGATCCTGCGCTTCGGCGCCAACGACCAGTCGGTCATCGACCGACTGAACTGGATGCGCGACGTGTTCGGTCCTGTCCTCGCCGGTGCGATGGCGCTGAACGAGGAGGGCCTCGACCTCCGCCTCATGCTGTCCCAGGCCCTGCACATGGGTGACGAGGCGCACAACCGCAACGTGGCCGGCACGACCCTGCTCATCCAGGCGCTCGCTCCGTACATCCTCGAGACCGACTTCACCACGAAGGAGAAGCGGCAGGTCTTCGACTTCGTCGCCTCCTCCGACTACTTCTCGGGTCCGACCTGGATGGTCGCGGCGAAGGCGTCGATGGACGCCGCGAACGGCATCGAGAACTCGACCATCGTGACGACCATGGCCCGCAACGGCGTCGACTTCGGAATCCGCGTGTCAGGCACGGGCGGTCAGTGGTTCACGGGACCGGCTCAGCAGGTCGTCGGCCCCATGTTCGCCGGGTACACCCCAGAGGACTCAGGTCTCGACATGGGCGACTCGGCCATCACCGAGACGTTCGGCATCGGCGGGTTCGCCATGGCGGCGGCTCCCGCGATCGTCGCGCTCGTGGGCGGGACGGTCGACGAGGCCATGGGATACTCGCGCACGATGAACGCCATCACGACAGGCAACAATCCGAACATCACCATCCCCGCGCTCGATTTCATGGGTGTGCCCAGCGGCATCGACGTGCGCAAGGTCATGGAGACCGGCATCCTGCCGATCATCAACACCGCCATCGCGCACAAGGATCCGGGGATCGGCATGATCGGTGCGGGCATCACGCACCCGCCGGTAGAGGCCTTCCAGCAGGCGCTTCGCGCCCTCGCGGACGTGGTGAAGCCGTGACCGCCGTCGCGCCCGCCACCACGGGCACCCAGCTGAAGTGGTGGAAGAAGGGTGACATCGCCGCATTCTTCGCGCTGTTCACCAACAACCTCACCAACATCATCACCTTCACGGCGCTGCTGACCCTGGCGGGCCTGCCCTCCGAGATCGTGGTGGGCCGGATCGCCCCGGCCTTCGGCCTCGCGATCCTGATCACCTCATCGATGTACGTATGGTTCGCCCGTCGCCTCGCCGCGAAGGAGGGCCGCGACGACGTGGTGGCGCTGCCTTCGGGTCCCAGCGCGCCGTCGATCTTCACCGTCACGTTCCTGGTCATCCTGCCTGTGTACTCCACCACGCAGAACGCCGAGCTGGCGGTCGGAGTGGGCCTGGTCTGGGGCTTCCTGGAAGGCCTGATGCTGTTCGTCGGGTCCTTCTTCGGCGACGTTCTCCGTCGAACCGTGCCGCGCTCGGTGCTGCTCGCGTGCCTGGCGGGTCTCGGACTGCTGCTGCTGGCGATGAACCCCATGCTGCAGAGCTTCCAGTTCCCGGTGGTCGCATTCATCGTGCTGGTCCTGGTGTTCATGAACTGGTTCGGTCGCGTGCCGTTCCTGGGCAAGGTTCCCACCGGTCTGCTTCTGCTGCTGGTCGGCAGCGCGGCGGCGTGGGCCTTCGGGCTCCAGAGCCCTGAAGCGGTGCAGTCAGCGCTGGCGAACGCTGGCTTCAACCCGCCGCAGGTGGCGGTCGGCACCTTCATCGAGGGCCTGGGACACTCGGCGCCCTACTTGGCGTCAGCCGTTCCGCTCGCGCTGGCGAACTACGTGTTCGACCTGGAGAACATCGAGGCGGCCGAGGCGGCGGGTGACTCCTACAAGGCGCGCCCGGTCATGCTCGTGAACGGCTCTGCGACCATGATCGGCGCTCTGATGGGCAACCCGTATCCGGTGACTGTCTACATCGGCCACACGGCGTACAAGGAGATGGGCGCGGGCGTCGGATACACGATGCTCAACGGCATCACGATGTTCCTCATGGGGCTGTTCGGCCTCAGCGCCGTCCTGCTGTCCATCGTTCCGCTGGCCGCCATCGCCCCGATCCTGATCTACATCGGGGTCGTCACGGCCGGGCAGGCGGTGCGCGAGACGCCGAAGGTGGAGATGCCCGTCGTGTTCGTCGCGCTGTTCCCCTGGATCGCGAGCTGGGCGAACAGCCTCGTGAACAACGTGCTCAAATCCGTGGGGACAAACGCCGGCGAGGTGGGTGCCGATGCGCTCAATGCGGCGGGCACGTATTACACCGGCATCAGCCACCTCGGCAACGGCGCGCCGCTGTCGTCGCTGCTGTGGGGCATGATCGCGGTGTTCGCCATCCGCAACCGCTCCGTGAGCGGCGCGATCGTGGGCGTGATCGCCGCCGTCGTGTCGTTCTTCGGCGTGATCCACGCCCCGGTGCCGCGTCTCGCCGACCTGAGCCAGGGACTGGGTGATCCTCAGGTCATGTTCACCGTGGCGTATCTGATGGTCGCGGCCCTGTTCGTGGCGAAGTGGATCCAGGACCGAGTGACGAAGGACAAGGCGGTGTTCTCGCCGTCGGACGAGATCACCATCGCCTCGGTCTGACAGGCGGACGAGGGTGTCCGGGACGACTCCGCTCCCTGACACCCCGCCGACACTGGAAGAAGCCCGGATCCCCATGGGGATCCGGGCTTCTTCCAGTCCGATAGGTCAGCGCTTCTTCTTGTTCTGCGCCCTGCGCTGCTCGCGATTGCCCGCCGGCTGCTCGGGGGCGTCGGTCTTCTGTCCGAAGGCGCCGCGTGCCTGCTCAGCGGGCTCCGCCGCCTGCCGCATCCTCGTGGTGGCCGCCTGCTGCACCTGACCGCGCTCGTTGCGCACCTCGACATCGCCGGAGTCGTTCGGCGCCGAGTATTCGAGCTTCTGTTCGGGCTGTGCGTCGACGAGCCCCTTCGCCTCGACCTCGGTCTGGTCGGCACCAGCGCGCCGCACCTCGACCTCGAGGTTGTACAGATACCCGACCGACTCCTCCTTGATCTGGCCCATCATCGACTGGAACATCGAGTACCCCTCGCGCTGGTACTCGATGAGCGGGTCGCGCTGCGCCATGGCGCGAAGACCGATGCCGTCCTTGAGGTAGTCCATCTCGTAGAGGTGGTCGCGCCAGCGACGGTCCAGCACCTGCAGCACGACCCGGCGCTCGAGCTCGCGCGTCGCCGCCTCGCCGAGCGACTCCTCGCGCTTCTCATAGGCGATCAGAGCGTCCGAGAGCAGCTCGCGCTTGAGTCCTTCGGCGCTGATGCCGCCCTTGCGGTCGCCCGCTTCCGAGACCACCTCGTCGATGGTCACGCCCACGGGGTAGAGCGTCTTCAACTCCGTCCACAGAGCGTCGAAGTCCCAGCTCTCCGCATGGCCCTCGGCGGTGTGGTCGTCGACGATCCCGCCGATCGCGTCCTCGATGAAGTGCCGCACCCGGCCGGCGATGTCGTCGCCGTGCAGGATGTGACGGCGATCGGCGTAGATGGCCTCACGCTGGCGGTTGAGCACGTCGTCGTACTTGAGCACGTTCTTGCGCATCTCCGCGTTGCGCGCCTCGACCTGCGCCTGTGCGCTGCGGATGGCGCGGCTGACGAGTCCGGACTCGATCGGCACGTCGTCCGGGAAGTTGGTGCGGGCGAGGATCGCCTCGGCCGCACCCGACTGGAACAACCGCATGAGGTCGTCGGTGAGGCTCAGGTAGAAGCGGCTCTCGCCCGGGTCCCCCTGACGGCCGGACCGACCGCGGAGCTGGTTGTCGATGCGGCGCGACTCGTGGCGCTCCGTACCGAGCACGTAGAGACCTCCCGCGGCGGCGACCTGCTCGCCCTCCTCGGCGACCTGCTTCTTCATCGCCTCGTAGGTCTCGTCCCAGGCTGCCTCGTACTCCTCCGGAGTCTCCTCGGGGTCGAGCCCCTTCGACTTGAGCTCCTGTACAGCGAGGAACTCGGCGTTGCCGCCGAGCATGATGTCCGTACCGCGGCCGGCCATATTGGTGGCGACCGTGACCGCGCCGAGCTTCCCGGCGCGTGCGACGATCTCGGCCTCTCGGGCGTGGTTCTTGGCGTTCAGGACCTCGTGCTTGACGCCCTTCTTCGCGAGCAGGCGGGAGAGGTACTCGCTCTTCTCGACGCTGACCGTGCCGACGAGCACGGGCTGACCCTCCGCGTGCCGCTCGACGATGTCCTCGACCACCTGGGCGAACTTCGCCTGCTCGTTCTTGTAGACGAGATCGGGCTGATCCTTGCGGATCATGGGCTTGTTCGTCGGGATCGGCACCACACCGAGGTTGTACGTCGACATGAACTCGGCCGCCTCGGTCTCGGCGGTGCCCGTCATACCTGCGAGCTTCTCGTAGAGACGGAAGTAGTTCTGCAGGGTGACGGTCGCGAGCGTCTGGTTCTCGGCCTTGACCGGCACGCCCTCCTTGGCCTCGATGGCCTGGTGGATGCCCTCGTTGTACCGGCGGCCGACGAGGATGCGTCCGGTGTGCTCGTCGACGATCATGACCTCGTCGTTCATCACGACGTAGTCGGTGTCGCGTTTGAAGAGTGCCAGAGCCTTGATCGAGTTGTTCAGGAACGAGATCAGCGGTGTGTTCGCAGACTCATACAGGTTGTCGATGCCGAGGTAGTCCTCGACCTTCTCGATGCCGGGCTCGAGAACGCCGACGGTGCGCTTCTTCTCGTCGACCTCGTAATCCTCACCGGCCTCGAGAGTGCGCGCGATCTTGGCGAACTCGGTGAACCACCGGTTGGCCTCCCCCGAGGAGGGACCCGAGATGATCAGCGGCGTGCGGGCCTCATCGATGAGGATCGAGTCGACCTCGTCGACGATGGCGAAGAAGTGCTCGCGCTGGACGAGATCCTCCTTGCGCCAGGCCATGTTGTCGCGCAGGTAGTCGAAGCCGAACTCGTTGTTGGTGCCGTAGGTGATGTCGGCCGCGTACTGCTGCCGTCGCACCTCGGGTGTCTGGCCCGAGACGATCGTGCCCGTCGTCATGCCCAGCGCGCGATGCACACGCCCCATGAGCTCGGACTGATAGCTCGCGAGGAAGTCGTTCACCGTGATGATGTGCACGCCCTTGCCGGCGATCGCGTTGAGATACGACGGGAAGACGGCGACAAGCGTCTTCCCCTCACCGGTCTTCATCTCGGCGATGTTGCCGAAGTGCAGGGCCGCACCGCCCATGATCTGCACGTCATAAGCGCGCATGCCCAGGGTGCGGCGGGCGGCTTCGCGCACGGCGGCGAACGCCTCCGGCATCAGCTGATCGAGGGTCTCGCCCTTCTCGAAGCGTGCCCGCAGCTCGGCCGTCTCATTCCGCAGCTCGTCGTCGGTGAGCTTCTCGAAGTCCTCTTCCAGCGCGTTCACGGCCTTCACGACCTGCCTCAGCCGGCGCAGGATGCGTCCTTCGCCTGCGCGCAGCAGCTTCTCGAGAGGATTCGCCACGGATGTCTCCCTTGGATACTCGGGTGCCGACGATGTTCAGCGCCGGGCATACCGTGCCATGTTACCGGCCCGTGACCTGCGGACGCTGACCATACGGGCACGCTCGCCACGCTGAGCGCGAACGGACACGCCGGGGTGGTGATTGCGCGCTGCCGGGTTTACCGATACCCATATACCGGGAAATGCAATACCCGGAATGATCGGAGCACGATGTCCGTCCGCCACAGCCTGCTGGCCATCCTCGATCAGGGACCCTGCTACGGCTACCAGCTACGCACCGAGTTCGACCGGCGCACAGGGTCCACGTGGCCGCTGAACGTGGGTCAGATCTACAACACCCTGGAGCGCCTGGAGCGCGACGGAATGGTCGCGAAGGGCGACGTCGACGTGCAGGGGCACGTGTACTACCGCATCACGGATGCCGGTCGCCGGGAGGTGCGGGACTGGCTGGACGCCCCGGTCACCCCCGCGCCAGGCACCCGAGACGAGTTGACGATGAAGCTCGCTCTGGCTGCGACGCTTCCCGGAGTCGACGCCGCGACGATCCTGCAGCGACAGCACTCAGCATCCGTGGCGCGACTTGAGGCGCTGACAGCGGCAGCCGCCGATGAGCGGGAGACAAGCCTCGACGGACGGTCGCCGTCGCCGGGTGAGGCACTGGCGCGTCAGTTGGTCGCCGACTCTCTCGTGTTCCGGGCCGATGCCGAGGTCCGCTGGCTCGAGCACGTGGTATCGCGGCTGCGCGAGCATTCCCCGCAGGCCGTGGGGCTGCGCATAAACACGGAGAAGCCCCGGCGCGGCCGGCCACCCCGGACGCGGGCGGCCATGGCGGCTGCGTCCGGGGTGGCGCCGGCGGCCGGCTGATCGTTCGCCGAAGGCGCACCGGATGCCGCGCGCCCAGCGGCTCGGCGACCGTAGGATCGGAGTATGGCCGGTTTCTGGGGCAGACGTAGACGTGAACAGGAAGCGCTCGCGGCGCAGGATGCTGATCTCGCTCGGCGGGCGGAGCAGTCGCTGGTCGCGGCGGACGAGCGCATTCGCACGACCTCCGATGAACTGGTCTTCGCCCAGGCGGAGCTCGGCGAATCGCTGACGGCCGACCTCAAGGCGGCACTCGACGCGGTGCGCACGCACTTGCGCGAAGCGTTCCAGCTGCATCAGCTGAACCACGACGAGATCCCCGACACGCTCGAGGAGCTGCGTACCCGCAACGCGCGCATCATCCAGCTCTGTGAATGGGCGGAGAGCCTGCTCGACGAGAAGACCGGCGTTCTCGCGGAGACCATCGCGAAGGTGCGTCGCGCACCCGAGATCGTCGCGCAGGTGCGCGCGGATGCCGAAGCACTCGGCGCCCGCATCCCCCACGCGCGCGCCACGATCGAACGGCTTTCCTCGCGCTACGCGGAGTCCGCCATGCACCGGATCGCATCGGCGGCCGAGGAAGCCGACCAGCTCATCGCGTTCGCGACGCACGGTGCCGACGTCTCCGTCCGCCGTCGTGAGGCCAAGCAGAACGAAGAGGCCAACCTCGCCCTCGAGACCGCCACGGAGGCGGTGCGCCGTGCCGCCGCCATCCTGGATGCGGTGGAGGACTTCGAGATCGAGGCGCTGAGGGCCGAATCCACGCTGGCCGATGTCATCGCAGACTCCCGCGGTGACATCATCGCCGCGCGCAACGCTCCGCAGACGCCCGAAGTCACCTCGGCCGCGGCAGAACTCGAAGCCGAACTGCGCTCCCTCGCTCCGGCGGGTTCACCGAACGACCCGTTCGCAGAGCTCACCCGGCTGCGCTCTGCGAACAGCGCGCTCGACGACGCGATCGACAAGGCGCATTACCGTGCACAGCATCCGCTCCCCTCGCTGGAGCACGTGCAGCACTCGCTCGACGATGCGGACCGGCAGCTGGGTGTCGCACGCGGCCTCATCGCCGGGCACCGCGGCTGGATCGGCGCCGACGCGCGCACCCGCCTCGCCGAGGCGGAGCGTCTGCGCGTGGACGTGCCGAGGCTGCTTCCCGCAGAAGAGACCCGAGAGCAGGCGCTGATGGCGGCACGCCGAGTCGCGCAGCTGGCCTCGGAGGCGCTGCAGCTCGCCCAGCGTGACATCGACTCCAGCCGGCCCCAGGATCAGGGATGGGGCGGCGATGGCTGGGGCGGCGGAGGCGGCTGGGGCGGCGGACGTCGCGGTGGAGGCGGCGGCGACATCGTGAGCGGAGTGCTCGGCGGCCTCGTGATCGGCAGCATCCTGGACGGCATCTTCGACTGATCCCCACCATCGCTTTCATCACATCGCTGCGCGGAGCGACAGCACGAAGAGAGGCGCCCTCCCGTCAGGGAGGGCGCCTCTCTTCGCCCGATCAGGAAGCCAAGGCCTCCTCGGCGGGCGGAGTCTGAGTCGTCAGCGAGATCACGCCGTAGTCCCAGCCCTTGCGGCGGTAGACGACGCTGGGGTGGTCGGTGCGGGCATCGACGAACAGGAAGAAGTCGTGGCCGACGAGCTCCATGCGGTCCACCGCCTCTTCGACGGTCATCCACTCCGCGTCGAAGTTCTTCGTCCGGATCACGACAGGCGAGTACTTCTCGTCCTCTTCCTGCTGCACCGGAATCGCACCGGTGGCGACGGCGTGGAGCACGTCGGCCGACGCCGGCTGCACGTCGATTCCCGCGAGCGCCCCGCTCTCTTTCTCGAAATGCGCGCCGCGGGGATGATGACGCCCATCGATCCTCTTCTCCTTAGCGCGACGAAGCTGCTCCGCGAGCTTGTCGAGAGCGAGGTCCAGGGCCGTGAACTTATCGGCATCCTCCGCCTCGGCGCGCACGAGGGGGCCCTTGCCGAGAAGGGTCAGCTCGACGGTCTCATCGGGTACGCGCCCGTTGCGATAAGCACGATGGGTGACCTTGATATCAAGGCGCTGCGCCTTCGGTGCGAGCGTCTGGATTCGTGCGGTCTTCTCTTCGACAACTGTGCGGAACCGATCAGAGATCCCCACTCCGACGCCGACGATGCTCGTTTCCATCACTGCCTCCTTGTCCCGGTCCTCCCGGCCAAGGGCGGACCGTGGTCGCCTTGTGAACCCCTACCGTAGTCGCCGGAGCGGCTCCTGTCACTATCCGTTCACCAGATGTCTCACTCGTGTCGCCGCGGCGCGGAGTCTGCGCCAGGCACACCGCCCTCACCGCCTTCGCGCCGGACTCCCGCAGCGCCCGCGCCGCCTCGTCGAGGGTCGCTCCCGTGGTGACGACGTCGTCCACCAGCACCACTTCGACGCCGCGCGATGAGGCGGCGGAGAGCGCCGGCACGGCGTTCGCCGCGACGCGCATGCTCCCCGCCGCGTTCCGCGCCCTCTCGGCTCTCCCCAGAGCACGCTGATCGCCCGTGCGCCGTGCCGTGCGCAGCATCGGCACTGCACGGAACCCGGCGCGCCGCACCAGCAGCTCCGGCACGCGATAGCCGCGCCGTCGGAAGGCGGCACGGCTTGTCGGCACCGGCACGATCAGCCGCCCCTCGGAGCCCGACTCCACAAGAGCGCTACGCATCGTCCGCCCCAGCGGGCGCGCCAGCATCGTCGCCCCTTCCTCCTTCAGACGCCGGATGCAGCGCGCGGCGACACCCTGAAACGGCAGCGCCGCGTGCACCACCAGCCCGCCGGGAGTCGTCCGCAGGCAGGGTTCCGGGGCGAGCTGATCGAGGCAGTCCTCGCACAGCAACACCCCCGGCATCTCGCACCCTGGGCAGGTCGCCGCCAGCAGGAAGGCGAGCATGTCATGACCGATCGTCGTCAGCATCCGACGATCATGCGCCTCCGCGCACGCCGCGCAGTGTCGTGATCACACGCGGTGTGCAGAACCGGCGCCGCGCGGATGGCTGTGCACGGCGACGAGGTCAGTAGCCGGCGCGGGTGCCGAGCACCCGCGCTCCCACCACCGACTCCTGCCAGGACGAGCCGCGCTGCGCGTAGACCACGCCATCGGAGGTCAAGACGCGGATGGCGGCGTTGTTCTTGCCACCTGACAGCGACTTCGCGCCGGCCGGGGCGGTGGAGAAGGTCGCAGGGCCGCCGATGACATGGGTGATCAGCACGGGGTCGCTGGCGTTGGACAGCAGCACCACGGAGTCCGTTCCCATCCAGGCGAGCCCCTGCGCAGGGTCGTTCAGGCGCATGACCTCCCGCACGTCGCCGAGCCGTTCCGGCACACCGCCCTCCCCGCGCACGACCGCGGCGACGACGAGGTGACGCTGGCTGCCCGCCGTCACGACGGCCGCGACGCGGGCTCCGTCCGACGACAGTCGCAGATGGCTGATCGACGACGCCTCCGGCCACGCCTGCGCGACCGGGTGGCGGACCACCTCACCGTCCCACGCCTCGACGGCGGACGGGTCGCCTCGGGGCACCGTCCAGGTGAACCCGAATGCGTCGAGCGACGGCGCGATCAGACCGGCTCTGGCATCGAGACGATCGGTCGCGCCGTCGCGAACCGCGAAGACGGCGCCGGCCGCCATCTGCACCGCGGCCATCGAGCCGTCCAGCGCGACGTCGATCGCCGCGATCGGCTCCTGGATCTTCGCGATCTGCGCCGTGAGGGCCGGGATGGGCTTCAGCTCGTCGCCGACCGCCATGCCGAAGCTCTCCTGGCCGAGCACCAGCAGACCGTCGATCGCCGGCTGCGGGAACGAGACCGTGTCGGCCTCCAGCGGCGTGCCGTCTACGGTGAAGCGCACCTCGCTCACTCCCAGTCCTGACAGGCTGGCCTCGAGCTGCGTGCGCATGCGGGCCAGTGCCACGGGCGTCGCCGAGAGCGCGGCGCGGTTCAGCGAGACGGCTGCGACCTGCGAGGAGTCCACAGGTACGGCGTCACCGGCAAGCGCGATCTCCTCCGCGAACGCCGTCCGTACGGCTGGCGCGAGCCATTCGCTCGGCTCGCCCGAGATCAGCGCACGCGTGATCGTCGTCGCCATCGAGGGTCGTCGCGGGAACCACCGCACGTCGGGTACGAGGTGGCTCCAGCTCTGATCGAAGTACTGGAGGTTGTAGCGGCGGTACACCTGCTCGAGACTCGCCGCGTCGAGCACGATGCCGGGAGGCGCTTCCGCGATCCGCCATTCACCGCCCTCGGGGCGCACGAGCCGGAAGGCTCGTTTGGAGGTGCCGGTGGACGCGGTGTACGCGCCCGCCGTGTCGACGCTGGCGACCTGCTGCAGCTGCACTCCCACCATCGTCTCCGTGGCCGTCTCGTCCTCGGGGTCGACATCGACGTCGAACAGCCTGGACGACACCGACTCGTCGATCGCGACGCCTGCCTGCGGCTCCCACTCGTCCGCGAACTCATCGGTGAGGAACTCCTGCGCCGTCTCCCAGTCGCCCGCCGGCGTCACGGAGGCCTCGAGGAATCCGCCGACGATGTCCTCGGGGTCCGCGCCCGGCATCGGGCCCTGGGCGATGGGTGTGGGGTCGGCGATCTCCTCCTCCTCGCCGATGGGCAGGCCGGCGTTCACGGGTCCTGTCGTCGGCAGGCCCGTGCAGCCGGCGAGCACGAGAGCCAGCGCTCCTGTCAGCAGCAGCGCCCATGACCTTCGCATCCTCATGAATCCTCCCGATCGGATGCCGGCGGCCGCAGCACGATGGGCTCTGTGACGCTGCCGAGATCGGCGAGCGATTCCTGGGGCTGCACCGGCACCGGGCTGGGGCCGGCGAGCCCTCCGGGCCCGCGCGGGATGGTGAGTACGAAGTTCGTGCCCATGCCGAGCTCCGACCACACCTCCAACGAGCCACCGTGCAGCTTGGCGTCGCCCAAGGCGATCGACAGTCCCAGCCCCGTGCCACCGATCGTGCGTTTGCGCGACGGATCCGCGCGCCAGAAACGGTCGAACACGCGCTCGGCCTCCTCCGGCCGCATCCCCAGGCCGAAATCGCGCACGCCGACCGCGACCGCTCGCTGATCGCTGTCGACGGTGACCACGATCGGCCGTCCCTCGCCATGCTCGATCGCGTTGCCGACGAGGTTTCGCAGCACCCGGCGCACGCGACGGGGATCCATGTCCACCGGCGAATAGCCGCCGGGGGCGACCAGTCGCAGTTCGGTGCCGTGCACCGCGGCCAGTGGGCTCATCTGCTCGACGATCTCCTCGGCGAGCTGTGCGAGGCTGGTGGCCTCGACTTCGAGCTGCACGGATCCCGCGTCGTAGCGGCTGATCTCGAGCAGGTCGGCCAGCAGAGTCTCGAAGCGCCGCACCTGCGTGTGCAGCAGTTCGACCGTTCGCGCCGTTGTCGGGTCGAACTCGTGCTTCTGATCGTTGATCATCTCGGCTGCGAGGCTGATGGTCGTCAGCGGCGTGCGCAGCTCGTGAGACACGTCCGAGACGAACCGCTGCTGCACGAGCGAGAGCTCGGCGAGCTCCTTGATCTGCTGCTGGATGCTGTCCGCCATGGCGTTGAAGGAACGTCCGAGAGCGGCGAGCTCATCCTCGCCGTGCACAGGCAGGCGCACCTCCAGATCGCCGGCTGCGAGCCGCGAACTCGTCTCGGCCGCCTCGATGATCGGCGCCGAGACCGACCTGAGCACCAGCCACGAGATCGCCGCGACGATGGTCACCAGCGCGATCCCCGCCAGCCACAGCGTGCGCTGCACGAACATCAGGGTCTCGTCGGCGTCCGCGAGATCGTAGGCGATGTAAACCTCGTAGACACCCGCATCCGGCACGGTCAGCTGCTGACCGACCACGATGCCAGCTGTCTCGCCGCCGGTCGCCGGAAGCGGGATGGACTGCCACGCCTGGCTGCCCGGCACCTCTCTCACCCTGGTCTGCAGATCGTCGCTGAGCTGCTCTGCGGTGAGTCTGTTGACGAAGCCGTTGGGCGCGTACCCGTCGCCGTCGATCCTGGTCAGCAGCACCATGAAGCGAGACGACGACGCCGCCCTGCCCAGTTCCCCCTGCACCTCACGCCACAGCGCGGCCATCCTGGTGCGATCCTCGCCCACCTCGCTCGAGTCCAGGCGCTTCTGGATCTGCGCGACGGCGCTTCTGGCGTTCTGAAGGGCTTCGTCCTTACGGGACTCGAAAAGGTCGCTGCGGATGACGAGCGCCATGGTCACGCATGTGATGAAGATGGCGAGAGACGTGAGCAGCAATGTCACCGCGATCGTGCGGAAGTGCATCGATCGGCGCCAGACGGCGGCGATCCTGTCCGCCCATCGTCCCGGCAGTCGCCTCGTCGAGGTGCTGACGCGTGTCGCGTTCGTCGCGATCACCCCTGGCTGACGCTCCCGGCGCGGTAGCCGACTCCACGCACCGTCATCACGATCTTCGGGTTGTCCGGATCGAGCTCCACCTTCGCGCGCAGCCGCTGCACATGCACGTTCACCAGTCGGGTGTCGGCCTTGTAGTGGTAGCCCCACACCTGCTCGAGCAGCATCTCGCGTGAGAAGACCTGCTGCGGCTTGGATGCGAGCGCGACCAGCAGCTGGAACTCCAGCGGGGTCAATGCGATCGGGGTGCTGCCACGACGCACCTCGTGCGCGTCGACGTCGATGGTGAGATCGCCGACGCGCAGCACGTCTGCCGTGGTCTGCGGGGTGGGACGCAGTCGCGTGCGGATGCGGGCGACCAGTTCCTTCGGGTTGAACGGCTTGACCATGTAGTCGTCGGCGCCGACCTCGAGGCCCCTCACCACGTCAGCGGTGTCGCTGCGTGCGGTGAGCATGATGATCGGCACACCGGATTCCGCGCGCACACGCGTGCATATCTCGATGCCGTCCATCCCCGGCAGCATCAGATCGAGCAGCACCAGGTCGGGCCGTGAGGAGCGCCATTCGTCGACTGCACGTGCCCCGTCGGCACAGAACAGCACCTCGAATCCCTCCGTGCGCAGCACGATGCCGATCATCTCCGCCAGGGCGGTGTCGTCGTCGACCACGAGGATGCGTGAGGTCATTGTCGGCCCAGCCTCATCTTTCTCTCCCGAAGCGATCTGCTCCCCCGGCGCGACCGCAACTCGTTTCAGCCTACTTGAGAAACTCGTTCGCGCTCAGGAAGCGAGGGACGTGGATGCCGAGGGGCGATGTGCCACGATGGGAGAGCACACGGGAGGGAGTGCGGATGAGCGGCCAGACCTGGACACCGGCACCGAAGAAGGGGGCGATCCCTCTTCACCCGATGACATTCGGGATGCTGCTGGGCCGTGCATTCAGCGCCCTGCGCCACAATCCCAAGGTGCTGTTCGGCTTCGCCGTGACAGTGCAGTTCCTGGTGGTGCTCATCACGGTCGGCGTGATGGTGGTGGTGGCGATCTTCGTCGCGACCCGCATCGCGACTGTCCCGCCCAGTTCTCCCGACTACGGCCCTGTCGTCGCGGGATCGATCGCTCTCGGCATCCTGGCCGGTGTCGTCCTGGCGCTCGCCAGCGTGGCCTTCACTGCAGTGGTGCAGGGACTGGTCGCGGCGGACGTATCGTTCGCCGCCGTGTCGCGGAAGGCGACCCTTCGGCTGCTGTGGGATCGGGTGCGACCTGCGTTCTGGCGGCTGTTCGCGTTCTCGCTGCTGCAGGGCGTCGCCGTGCTGCTGTGGATCGCGCTGGTCTTCGGCGTCGTCTTCGGGCTCATCGCCGGTCTCGGCTTCGACAGTGGCGCGTCGATCGCGGTCGGCGTGATCGCCGGACTGCTGCTTGTGCTCGGCAGCATCCCCCTGTTCGTCTGGCTCTTCACCAAGCTCCTGGTCGTGCCCTCGGTCCTGGTCATCGAGCGCGCCCCGCTGCGCACCGCGCTGGTGCGCTCGTGGCGACTGATCCGCGGCCGGTTCTGGCCGGCCTTCGGCGTCATGTTCCTCATCAGCGCGATCATGGGCATCGCGATACAGGTGGTGAGTATCCCGGGATCGCTCATCGGCACCGTCCTCGGGGGGATCCTCGCGCCCACCGGTGGCGAGGACGCCGCGGGCGTCGTCGTCGTGATCGGCATCAGCGTGCTGTCGCAGGCGCTCGTGATCGCGGTCGGCGCCATCCAGCTGGTGGTGCAGGGCACAGGCGCCACGCTCATCTACCTCGACAGCCGCATGCGCTACGAGGGACTCGATCAGGCTCTGGTCCGCTATGTGGAGCACAGCGCGCTCGGCACGTCTGACGAGGAGCTCGGAGACCCGTATGCGGTCGATCCGGTTCGCGCGGTCAGCAGCGCCCCTCCCCCCGCGCAGACGCCTTCGTACCCGACGTACGCCCCGCAACCGCCGTACCCCGCGCAGGCACCCTACCCCTATCCCGGATACGCTCCGCAGCCGGGCCAGCGCGTGCAGCAGACACCGGGGTACGCCTCGCCGCCGTACGCCCCGCCGCAGCCGCACGCCCAGCCGCAGGCGACGGCACCGCACACGCAGCAGACGGGGTCGGGGCAGACACCCGCCCCGCCTGCACCGCCGATACCGTCCGCACCCCAGCGGACGTCGCCTGTGAGTGACCCAGCGTCACCGGATCCGTGGGCGCCACCCGGCGCAGGCACGTGATCGGGATGCGGTTCGCCGATGTCTTCGTGCCCGATGGGGACGAGGCGCGGCGCTGGGCAGAGGACGAGCTGTCGGAGCAGGCGTATCAAGCGGCGAAGCCGACCTGGTTCGATCGGATGGTCTCCGATGTCGTCGAGTGGTTCTTCGGACTCTTCAGCTCCGACGGCTCCGGCGCTGTGGCACCCTTCGCTGTGACGCTCATCGTCGTGGTCCTGGTGGCCGCACTCGTCGTGGCACTGCTGGTCTGGGGCAGACCCCGCGCCGAACGGGCCGTGCGCCGACGTGCGGAACTGCTCGGCGAGCGCGACGATCGCACGGCCGCCCAGCTCCGGGTCGAGGCCGAACGCCGTGCCAGGGAGCAGGACTGGGACTCCGCAGTCGTTCTGCGCTTCCGCGCACTCGCGCGAGGGCTGCTGGAGCGGGATCTGATCGACCCCGCCCCCGGCGCCACGGCCCAGGGCATCGCGCGTGAGGCGAATGCTCCCTTCCCCGGCTTCGCGGAGCGACTGCACAGCGCCGCCACCGCCTTCGACGCGGTGCGCTACCTGCGCAGTCCCGCGACCGAGTCCGACTACCGGCGGCTGGCGGAGACCGACGACGACCTGCGCGTCGCGACCCCGGCGCATCAGCTCGAGGCGGTGTCGGCGTGACTGTGACCACCGCTCCCCCGCCGACCGGCGCAGGCGGCCCGAGTCCGGAGCCGACTGCGGAGTCGACCGCGGCCCCGCGCCCACGAGGACGACGCGGACGCATTCTGGGCTGGCTCCTCGTCGTCGTTCTGCTGCTCGGAATCGCCGTGCTCTCCATGCGTTTCGTCGCGACTGCGCCCAGCCTCAGCGGCCCTCTGAACCCCGAGAGCCCCAGCCCCGGCGGCGCCAGGGCCCTGGCCGAGCTGGTGCGGCAGCAGGGGGTCGAGGTTCAGATCACGCGCAGCCGCGCCGACGCCGCCGCATCCGTCGACGGCCGCACGACGCTCGTGCTCACCGACCCGTACACGCTCACCGACGACGCCGCCGTTGATCTGCTCGACAGCGCCGAACGGGTCGTGCTCCTCACCAGCAGCTCCCGGATGCTGCGGTTGCTCGATCTCGGAGCGGACGCCCCGCTCTCCGCCGGAGCGCTGGATGCGGACTGCACCGTCGCGGAGTTCGCGCGTACCGGGTCGATCGAGCCCGAGCGGCTGTTCGATGCCGCTCCAGGAGTCGAAGCCTGCTTCCGGGACGGATCGGGCGCCGCGGCCCTGCTGCGGTTCACAGACGCCGGTCGCAGCGTCTCGCTCGTCGAGGGCTCGCGCCTCTTCTCGAACAAGGATCTCGCCCAGGACGGGAACGCCGCTCTCGGTCTCGCACTGCTGGCCCAGACCGACAGGGTCGTCTGGTACGTGCCGTCGTTCGAAGACAGCGACATCACCGGCGAGCAGTCCGAGACGCTCGGCACCCTGACCCCGGATTGGCTCACCCCGGCGATCGTGCTGCTCCTGCTCGCCGGCATCGCCGCGGTCTGCTGGCGAGCACGGCGCTTCGGCCCCCTGGTGGCCGAGTCACTGCCGGTGACGGTGCGCGCCTCGGAGACCATGCATGGCCGTGCGCATCTGACGGCGAAAGCCGGGGACTCCGCCCACGCCGCCGTCGCCATCCGCGAGGGGACGACCCTCCGGCTCTCGCGACGCCTGGGTCTGAGCCCGAGGGCCTCGGCGCACGAGGTCGCCGATTCGGCGGCCGACCGGCTGCGCGTGCCACGCGGCTCCCTGCACGAACTGCTCGCCGGCCCCTCACCCGCATCCGACCGCGACCTGATCGACCTCGCGCGCAAGCTCGCCGAGCTCGAGACGGCCGTCGACAACGCCTTCCACACCGAAAGGAACCTCCCGTGACCGACGAGAGCCTCCCCACCGCCACCCTCGACGACACCGCTCTGCGCCAGGCCATGCACCGGGTGCGCACCGAGGTCGACAAGGCCGTGATCGGCCAGGCCGGCACGGTCACGGGCCTGCTGGTCGCCCTCCTGGCCCGCGGGCACGTGCTCCTCGAGGGCGTGCCCGGCGTCGCGAAGACGCTCGTGGTGCGCAGCTTCGCGCGCGCAATCGGACTCAGCACCAAGCGCGTGCAGTTCACACCCGACCTGATGCCCGGTGATGTGACAGGCTCGCTGGTGTACGACGCGCGCACCGGGGAGTTCGAGTTCCGCCAAGGCCCCGTGTTCACCAACATCCTGCTGGCCGACGAGATCAACCGCACTCCTCCCAAGACGCAGGCTGCCCTCCTGGAGGCGATGGAAGAGCGTCAGGTGTCGGCCGACGGCACCAGTCGTCCGCTGCCCGATCCGTTCCTCGTCGCGGCGACCCAGAACCCTATCGAGCACGAAGGCACCTACACGCTGCCTGAGGCGCAGCTCGACCGGTTCCTGATGAAGCTCGTCGTGAGCATGCCGGAGCGCGACGCGGAGGTGTCGGTGCTGCGGCTGCATGCCGAGGGCTTCTCACCGCGTCTGCTCAGTGGCGTCTCGCCCGTGGTCAGCGCCGAGGAGATCCGCGCCGCGCAGGACGCGGCCGGGCGCGTGCAGGTCACCGACGACGTGCTCGGCTACGTCGTCGATCTGGCCAGGGCGACGCGGCAGTCGCCGTCGGTCGAGCTCGGCGCGAGCCCGCGCGCATCCACCGCGCTTCTCGGCGCCGCGAAGGCATGGGCTTGGCTCAACGCCTCGAGCGCAGTCACGCCCGACCATGTGCAGACGATGCTCATGCCCGTCTGGCGGCATCGTCTGCAGCTCCGCCCGGACGCGCAGATGGAAGGCGTGTCCCCGGACTCCGTGCTGCAGTCCGTCGTTCAGCAGACCAGGGTGCCGATCTGAATGTACGTCTCCCCTCTGCTGGCGCTGCTGTTGTCGCTGGGTGTCGTACCGGTCGTGCTGCTGAGCACCGCCGGGGTGCCGGCCTGGGCGGTCGTCGGCTGCTGGGTTCTGCTGTGCATCGTGTCGACCGGCGCGGACGTCGCACTTGCCGCCGACCCGCGGGCTGCCGTCATCACTCGCCGCGTACCCGCGCGTGCCCGCCTCGGCGAGCGCGTGGTCACGAGCGTGGCGGTGCGCAACACCGGGTCGAGAACACTGCGCGGGCTGCTGCGCGACGGCTGGCAGCCGACCGCCGGAGCTCCCGAGCGACGTGAGCGGCTCCTCGTGCCACCGGGCGAGCGCCGGCGCGTCGAGATCCCCCTCCTTCCGCGCCGCCGTGGGGAGCTGCAGAGCGGCATGGTCGTGCTGCGCTCTCGAGGGCCTTTGGGTCTCGCTGGCCGGCAGGCCCGTCATGACGTGCGCGGGGCGCTGCGGGTGCTTCCGGCCTTCACTTCGCGCAAGCACCTGCCGTCGCGGCTCGCTCGACTGCGTGAGCTGGACGGCAACACCTCGATCCAGGTTCGCGGGCAGGGCACCGAGTTCGATTCGCTGCGCGAGTACGTGCGCGGCGACGATGTGCGATCGATCGACTGGCGCGCCACCGCGAGGTCGGGCACCACCATGCTGCGCACCTGGCGCCCCGAACGCGACCGGCATGTGGTCGTCCTGATCGACACGGGGCGGACCGCCGCCGCGCGGGTGGGTGACAGCACGCGCCTCGACGCATCACTCGAGGCGGCACTGCTGCTCTCGGCGCTCGCGGCACGGGCGGGCGATCATGTGCACCTGCTCATGCACGACCGGGTCACGAGGGCCCGGGTCACCGGGGTCGAGGGTGCTGCCCTGCTGCCCGCGCTCACCGACGCGATGGCCCCCGTGCACGCCCGTCTGGTCGACACCGACTGGGCGAGCGCATTCGCGGCCGTGCGCACGGTGACCACCCGGCCGTCGCTGATCGTGGTGCTGACCGCGCAGGACGCCGCGGAGTCGGCCCGGTCTTTCCTCGGTGCGTTCCCCGATGCCGGCAGGGCGACCACCGTGCTGGTCGGCTCCGTCACCGACGACTCGATCGGAGAGCTCGCTCGGCGTCGCGACTCGCGCCAGGACGTCTACCTCGCCGCGGCGGCCGAGCTGACGATGCGCGACGCCGAGATCGTGGCCGATGCGGTGCGCCGCGCGGGCGGGGAGGCCATCGCGGCCGATCCGGAGCAGCTGCCGCCCAGGATCGCCGACCGCTATCTGGAGCTCAAGGCCGCAGGCCGCCTCTGATGCGGTAGGACGGAGCATGCAGCATCCGTCCCTGAACGAGACGACGGCCCTCACCCGGAGGCGAGGGCCGTCGGCCATGCTGCGTCGATCAGCGCAGGTCGAAGCGATCCAGCTCGGTGACCTTGCCCCACGCAGCGGCGAAGTCGCGAACGAACTTCTCGCTCGCGTCGTCGGAGGCGTATACCTCGGCGAGCGCGCGCAGCTCGGAGTTCGAGCCGAACAGCAGGTCGACGCGGGTTCCGCGTCCGACCAGCTCGTCCGAGCCGTCCTTGCGGCCCTCGAAGGCGTGCGAGCCCGGGTCGAGGGGCTTCCAGGTGGTGCCGATCTCGAGCAGGTTCACGAACACGTCGTTGGTGAGAGTGCCGGGGCGATCGGTGAAAACGCCGTAGGACGATCCGTCCCAGTTCGCTCCGAGGGCGCGCAGGCCGCCGACGAGTACCGTCATCTCGGGCGCAGTCAGCGTGAGCAGGTTCGCCTTGTCGAGCAGCAGGTGCTCGGCGGGGATCCGCGCCGCGTCCCTCGAGACGTAGTTGCGGAATCCGTCGGCGATCGGCTCCAGGAACGCGAACGACTCGACGTCGGTCTGCTCCTGGCTGGCATCGGTGCGGCCGGGGTGGAAGACGACCTCCACCTCGACGCCGGCGTCCTTCGCCGCCTTCTCGACCGCCGCGTTGCCCGCCAGCACGACCAGGTCGGCGAACGAGACGCGCACGTCGTCGGAGCGCGAGGCGTTGAACTCGGCCTGGATGCCCTCGAGCACGGCGGTCACGCGGGCGATGCGCTCCGGGTTGTTCGCCTCCCAGTCCTTCTGGGGAGCAAGGCGGATGCGGCTTCCGTTGACCCCGCCGCGCTTGTCGCTGCCGCGGAAGGACGATGCTGCGGCCCATGTGTACGCCACCAGGTCCGAAACGCTCACGCCGGAGTCCAGCACACGCTGCTTGAGCGACGCGGCGTCCGCGGCGCCGATGAGGGCGTGCTCGACCGAGGGAACGACATCCTGCCAGATGAGCTCCTCGGTGGGGATCTCGGTGCCGATGTAGCGGCTGCGGGGTCCCATGTCGCGGTGCGTCAGCTTGAACCACGCGCGGGCGAACGCATCGGCGAACGCCTCCGGGTTCTCCTTGAAGCGCTTGGAGATCTTGCCGTACTCGGGGTCGAACCGCAGCGCGAGGTCTGTCGTGAGCATACGGGGCTCGCGACGGCCGTTCGAGTGCGCGAGCGGCACCATGTCCTCGCCGCCGCCGTTCACGGGTCGCCACTGATTGGCACCGGCCGGGCTCTGGAAGAGCTCCCACTCGTAGGCGTACAGGATGTGGAAGAACTCGTTGTCCCAGCGAGTCGGGTGGTAGGTCCAGGTGACCTCGAGACCAGAGGTGATTTGGTCGTCGCCCTTGCCCGTGCCGTTGTTGTTCTTCCAGCCAAGGCCCTGCATCTCAAGGCCCGCGGCCTCGGGGTTGTCCTCGAGGTTCGAGTCGGATGCGGCGCCGTGGGTCTTGCCGAAGGTGTGGCCGCCGGCGATGAGAGCGACGGTCTCCTCATCATTCATCGCCATGCGGGCGAAGGTCTCGCGGATGTCGCGCGCCGCGGCGATCGGGTCGGGATTGCCGTTGGGCCCCTCAGGGTTGACGTAGATGAGGCCCATCTGGACGGCGGCGAGAGGACGCTCGAGCTCACGGTCGCCGGAGTAGCGCTCGTCACCGAGCCAGGTGGTCTCCGGACCCCAGTAGACGTCGTCATCGGGCTCCCAGGCGTCGATGCGGCCACCGGCGAACCCGAAGGTCTTGAAGCCCATGTCCTCGAGCGCCGCGTTCCCGGCGAGGATCATCAGGTCACCCCAGGACAGCGCCTGGCCGTACTTCTTCTTGACGGGCCAGAGCAGGCGTCGCGCTTTGTCGAGGCCGACGTTGTCGGGCCAGCTGTTCAGCGGCGCGAAGCGCTGCTGGCCGGTGCCACCGCCGCCGCGGCCGTCCGTGACGCGGTAGGTGCCGGCGCTGTGCCAGGCCATGCGGACGATCAGCGGGCCGTAGTGTCCGAAGTCAGCCGGCCACCAGTCCTGCGAGGTGGTGAGCACCTCGACGATGTCCTTCTTCACCTGGTCGAGGTCGAGCGCCTCGAACGCGGCCTTGTAGTCGAATCCCGGGTCCAGCGGGTTACGCTGCTCGCCGTTCTTGGCCAGGATCTTGATGTTCAGCTGCTCGGGCCACCAGACTCGGTTGGCCGAGCCCATGGTGGGGTGCGGCTGGCTGTGGATGACGGGGCACGCACCTGCGTCACCGGGCTCGATGGGCTCTTCGCTGACGGTCTTGGTCTGGTCGATGTCGGCGGCGTTGTCGCCGATGGCCGGCACGTCTTCACGAACGTCGGTCATGGTGTCCTTCCATTGGGTGGATATCAGAGGGAAGCAGCGGTCTCGGCCTGCACGCAGGATGCGCACAGGCCCCAGTAGGTGACTTCGGCCGTCGCCACGCGGTACCCGCGGGCATCGCTCGGGGTCAGACACGGTGCGTGGCCCGTGGCGCAGTCGACGTCGTCGACGTGGCCGCAGCGGGTGCAGATGAGGTGGTGGTGATTGTCGTCGACGCGAAGCTCGAACATCATCGGATGCCCCGCGGGTTCGATCCTGCGCACGAGACCGGCGGCAGCGAAGTCGCCGAGGGCGTTGTACACCGATTGCAGGCTGGTCGACGCGAGCGCGCTCGCCACGCTTTCGTGCACGGTCTCGGCCGTCGCATGCGGGTGCTCGCGGAGAGCCTCGTACACGGCCCGTCGCGAGTCCGTCACCCGGAGCCCGGCAGACCGGATGGCCGCATCGGCGGCGGTGATCAGGTCGGCGGGCATGCCTCGAGCCTACCCTCTTTTGAGTGATTCAAGAAAAGCGCGAATCGTCGGCGTGGCGTGCGGCGGCGCGCCTGAGCGCTGATAGGCGATCATGCGGGATCATGTGATCGCTCGGCACCCGCCGAGCGATCTTCAGAAGGGCTGGGCAATGAGCGAATCATCCATCAAACCCGCACCTGAACCCGGTGCACCGCTGGTCGCATCACTCGGGGCGAAGCTCGCCGCCGAGGGTTTCGGAACGTTCCTGCTCGTCTTCGGCGGAGTCGGCACCGCACTCTTCGCCTCGACGCACTTCACCGACCCGGGCGCGAATTCGGCCGTGTATGTCGCGGTCGCCCTCGCCTTCGGTCTCACCGTGGTGGCGGGCGCCTACGCGTTCGGGCCGCTCTCCGGCGGTCACTTCAACCCCGCCGTCACGCTGGGAGCCGCGGCGGCCGGCCGGCTGCCGTGGCGAGACGTGCTGCCGTACATCGTCGCGCAGGTGGTCGGCGGCATCGTCGCATCGACCGCGCTCACGCTGATCGGACTGTTCGGGCCCGACGCCTGGCTCGCGGGCGCTCAGGATGCCGGGTTCGCCAGCAACGGCTGGGACGCACTCTCCCCCGGTGGCTTCGGGATGCTCGCCGCGATCATCATCGAGGTGATCCTGACGGGCTTCTTCCTGCTCGTCATCCTGAGCACGACGCATCCGGAACGCGGCACGCCCTTCGCCGGGCTCGCGATCGGCCTCACGCTGACGCTCATCCACCTCATCTCGATCCCGGTGGACAACACCTCCGTGAACCCCGCACGCTCCATCGCGGCGGCGATCTACGGTGGCGTGGAACCGCTTGCACAGCTGTGGGTGTTCCTGGTGTTCCCCGTGGTGGGCGCGATGCTCGCGGGGTTCGCCTACCGGGCACTGTTCGACGGCGCGAAGGCGGCCTGACGGTCGATGCCTCGAAGGGAGGGAGGGGCTGCGGCCGCTCCCTCCTTTGCGTAACAGGACGGCTGCCTTAAGAGCAGAATCAACCGGCGAACAGCGTCGGTGTGCCCGCTTCGTACTCCACCAGGTCACCGGTCTCGCCGCGCCGGACGGCCCGGCGCCCGACGAGCAGCATGTACAGGAGGAAGACGCCGAGTGCGGCCGCGCCGATGCCGATCTTGACCGCCCACGGGAGCCCTGAGCCCGTGACGAACCCCTCCACCAGTCCAGAAAGGAAGAGCGCGAAGACCAGCCCGATGGCGACGGTCGCCAGCGCCCGCCCCTCGGCGGCGAGCGCCTCACCTCGCGTACGCCGGCCCGGCGCCGCCCAAGCCCAGAAGAGGTGCAGGCCTGCCGCTCCTGCCACGAAGATGCTGGTCATCTCGAGCAGTCCGTGCGGCAGGATGTGCAGGATCATGACGTCGAGCCGGTCGTGCGCGGCCATGATGGCGGTGGCGACACCGAGACTGACGGCGTTCTGGACGAGTATCCACAGCGGCCACAGGCCCGTGACGCCGAACAGCACGCACTGCAGAGCGATCATGGCGTTGTTCGACCAGACCATGCCGGCGAAGGACGCCATCGGGCCGTAGTAGTCGGTGAAGTCCTCCTCGGCGTACTGCTTCAGATCAGCCGGGAGCCCCAGGGTCGCGATCAGCGCCGGGTCGGAGGCGATCCAGGCGGCGCTGATCGCCCACACGAGCAGGAACGACACGGTGATGACACCGGTCGTCCGGCGGATGCGGTACAACGCCGCCGGCAGCTGGAGCGCGAAGAATCGCGAGGCCTGCGCGAGGAAATTGTCGGGCGCACCCGTGAGCCGCAGCCGCGCGGCGGCGAGGATGGTGGAGAGGTAGGCCCCCTGAGGGGAGTCGCCCACCGAGGTCTTCAGCTCGGCGAGATCCGCGGATGCCGCGCGGTAGCGGACGATGAGCTCGTCGACCTCGGCGCCGCTGAGTCGACGCCTGCGGCTGAGCGCGTCGAGGCGTTCCCACTCCGGGCGGCGCGCGTCACTGAGAGCATCTGCATCCACCTGATTTACTGTACCCATGTCCACTCCCATCGCCGATGAGCAGGAGATCCTCTCCGGCGAGGCCGTCGCCATCGATGTGCAGCCGGTCGGGTTCCTGCTGAGGGCGGCCGGCGCTCTGATCGACATGGCCATCGCGATCGCCGTCTATCTCGCCTTCACCCTGCTGCAGGTGTGGCTGATGTCGCAGAACCTCATGGACGACCACCTGTTCCGTATCCTTCAGGTGTGGTCGCTCGTCGTGAGCTTCCTGGTCCTGCCCATCACCATCGAGATGGCCACCCGCGGACGCAGCGTCGGCAAGCTCGCCGTCGGCGGACGCATCGTGCGCGTCGACGGAGGGGCGATCACCTTCCGGCACACCTTCATCCGCGCACTGGTCGGCCTGCTGGAGATCTACATGACCTTCGGCGGGGCGGCCGTGATCACCGGTGCGCTGACCGCGCGCTCGCAGCGCCTCGGCGATCTCGTCGCCGGCACGTACTCGCAACGCGTCCGCGTCCCCAAGCTGGTGCACCACATCCCGTACCTGCCGCCGGCACTGTCGGAGTGGTCGCATATCGCGGACGTCGCACGGCTCCCCGACCGGCTCGCCCGTCGTGTGTCGCAGTTTCTCGCGACGGCGGAGCGGCTGTCGCCAGCCGCCAGATCGCGCGTCGCGCAGGAACTCGCCGACGAGGTGTCGCCGTTCGTCTCGCCGATGCCCGCCGTCGCCCCGGAAGAGCTGCTGCGCGGCGTGACGGTGCTCAGGCGGCAGCGCGAGCAGCGCGCGCTCACCAACGCCGACGAGAGGGCCGAGCGGCTCACCGGGCGGCGCGTGCGCGTCTGACGGTCCTCAGAACCGAGTCAGCCGCGCAGCGCCTCGTGGCGCACGACCATCCAGCCTGCAGGCACGGAGAGCCGCTCGGCGTGCTGCGCGCACAGATCGTGGGCGTGCGGGTCGCCGCCGGGTCCGAGCGGGCCGAGAGCAGCCATCTGATCGCCGTAATCGAAGGTCAGGGTCGCGACCGCCTCGCGCGCGCAGGCCACTTTGGAGCACAGGCGCTCCTGAAAGCCCTGCCGGTCATCAAAGCCGAATCGTTCGTCCATCGCGTCCAGCGTAGAGCCGCGCGGGCGTGCCTCCTCGGTGCCGCGCGGAGCGCATAGACTTTCGGCATGCCCCGCCGCCGATCAGCATCCGCCGCCGCATCGCGCGGCGCGCGACACGGCAGGCACGGCAGGCTGGGGCGCAGCGAAGTCGTGCGGCCGCCGCTTCCTCCGCTGGACGGCCGGCTGGATCGGTTCGAGATCACGGTCGGAAGCGCGGTCGAGTACCTGCGCGGCACCTGGGAGGAGCTGCGCGACGTGCGTGTGGAGATCGTCGCCATGCCCACGCACGACCGTGGTGATGGCATCCCTCGCTGGCGCGTCGATCACACCGAGAAGCGCATCTCGCTGTACCGCGTGCCGATCGAGCGGTTGCTCCCCAAAGGGCACGACGACGCCATGCATCGTCGTGCAGCGATCGAGGGCGCAGTGTTCCAGGCTGTGGCGGAGTACGTCGGCCGCGAGCCCTGGGAGCTCGGACCGGACGCATCCGAGTACTGAGGCATCCGCACGCGTCAGGGATGCACGACGATCGGCTGCTGTTCCGCGGCCCCGGCCCACAGCGGCCAGCCCGCGATCTCAGCGGATCCGTCGCCGCCCCGCATCGCGACGGCCGCGTGCACAGGGCCCGAAGGTGAGAGCGAGTACGCGCCAGAGCTCAGCGGCACAGTCGCCGCTCCGAATGCGGGCACCTCGATCTCGCCGCCTCGATCCCCTTCGAGCTGAACGGTGATCGCCTCACTCCGGGTGTTGCGGAGGTGCAGGGACGGCGAGGGACCGGCGGGCACCGAGAACATCAGCTTCGACGAGATCTCGGGCGCCGGCGTCATCCACGCGAAATCGGTCTCGGCGCCGGCGCGCGCGGTCTGGTGCGCGGCGGCCACGATCGGTTGATCGGATTCGATCTCGATGTCGTAGACGCCCGTCGGGATCCCGGAGAGGGCGATCTCGCCGGGCGTGCCCGCCAGCATCGACACCGGGTACTCCTCGAGGACGGCGGTGGACTCGGACGCGCGCACCCGCACGGTCGCTTCGGCATCCTGCTCCGGTGAGAGCATGCGCACCACGACGCCGGCGGCATCGTCACCCTCCGACAGCGTCTGCGCGCGCACACCCACGATCTGCAGGTCGTGCTGAGCGCCGCCGACGCCGTCCTGCATGTCGATGCCCACCGCATCCAGCGTGCGGATCAGCGTGGACTGCAGCGTGGCCCGCACCGGCGCGCCCGAGGCCACCACCTGGACGACAGGGCTCCGCTCCCCGGCCGCGATCGAGGCGAGAGGCACACCGCGCTGGGACTTCGGGGGGATGACGACGTTCGACGCCGCCCTCGACTCGCCATAGATCAGCAGGTCCACGTTGGCCGGCACGTCGCCGGGGTTGGAGAGCACGATCACGTCGCCGGCCCCCGTGCTCACATCGCCGCCCACCAGCCAGGTGCTCATCGCCGCCTCGCGGCACGGCGCGGCGGCGAAGCCGCGGGCGTCTTCGGCATCGATCCGCACCGACTCGGAGGCCGCGATCGGCTGCGCCTTCCGGTCTGCGACGACACCGGTCAGGATCACGCCCCTGGCTCCCCCTGCGACGTCAGGCATCGCCAGCGGCTCGGTCTGCGCGGGCTCGCCCTCCGCGTCCGAGCGCAACTGCGGGAGGGCGGCGGAGACCATCAGCTGCGCCTGGCCCGCATCACGTCCGAGCACGCGATAGGAGCCGTTGCAGATCAGCACGGTGTCGCCGGGTATCGGCGTGACCGTCGTGCCCCTCGCCTCGCGTGTGATGCCGGGAAGCGGTGCCGCCACGGCGCTCACCACGCCCAGCACGCAGGCGGCGGCGACGACGGCGCCGGTGGCGATGCGTGCGCCCGTGGCTGCGAGCCGGATCGTACGCTGTCTCATCGTCGCTCCTCCGCGGCGTTCGGCTCGTGTGCGACGTCCGTCGTGTCGTCGACGTCGGCGGGCTCGACGTCGGCGGCGTCGATGCTGCGAGTCTCGACGGCGTTGCCGGTGTCGACGGCGGCATGGTCGGGTCCCGCCTCGTGCGAGGCGGGCTCGGACGCGGCGGAGTCGCCACCCGCGTGCGCCTCGCCCTCACCGTCTCCCGGGTGCTCGTCGGCGGATTGCGGGTGCTCGGCCTCCGGCTCCAGGTGATGTGGGTACGCGTGGTCCTGCGCGTGCCGTCGCGGCAGCACGAGCGGCTCGTCGGGAGCGCGCCCCACGATCCGCGAGCGTCCTCGCGCGGCGCGACGTGACGAGCGGGTGGGGATCGAGAGCAACAACGCCGCAAGGACGATCACGACCTGAACGCTGCTCGTGACACGACTGATCGCCTGCTCCCCCTCGGTGAGCGCGGGCCGAGGGGCGATGTCGCCGCGGACGCTCCACAACGTGCCGCGGGCGGTCTCTCCGGCCCTCACGAAACCGGAACGCTGGTCGACCGCGGTGATCGCGGCTTCGCGCATGATCCTTGCGCGGTCGCGCTCGGCAGGTGTCTGCGCCACCAGCACGAAGCTGATGCCGTCATCGGCCAGCGCCGCCGAGGCGTCGAAGTCGCGGGCAGACAGCAGGTCGACCGCGGTGTTCGCCAGGTCTCGACCGCGCGGCTCGGTGGCGGTGGTCAGCAGCGTGCTCTGCGCGCCGAGGGAAGCGCTGGCGCCCCAGACCAGCTCCATCGACAGCGATCCGTCGTTCTGAGGCGTGAGGATGAGCGTCCCGATCGGCCTGTCGCCGTCGGCCTCAGCCGCGACGAGCGCAGGGAGGGTGGAGTCCGTCGAGCGGTCGAGCACCGAATGCCCGGTCTGCAGCGACAGCAGGCCGGGGATCGCGCACACCGCGACGGCGGCACCGGCGATCAGTGCGGCGGCAGCCCGGACCGACGCCAGCGCCACGACGGTGTCGAGAGTCACGAGAGCGGCCCCGACGACGCCCAGCCAGGCGAGGCTGAGCCCGGTGCCGGGCCAGATCTGCACCCCCTCGCCGTGCACGAACGACACCACGACGCCGACCGCGAGAATCGCGGTCGCGAGCCCGGTGAGCGATGCGAGCAGCAATGAGAATCCGGCGCGCCAGCGCGGGGAGAGTGCTGAGAACAGGGCGAGCAGCGCGACCGGCGCCAGCAGCAGCGCCGCCCAAGGAGCGACGCTCTCGCCGACCAGCCAGTCCCAGCCCGCGCGGTCGGCTGAGGGGAAGCCGGAGGCGATCAGGGTGCGCCCGGCGGCATCCGCCTCGATCCCGTCGGAGAGAATCATCGCTCCGGGGTCCGCGAGCAGCGCCCACACGTCGCCGTGCCTCACCTGCCAGAAGACCAGAGGCAGGAACATCACCGCGCTCGGGATCAGCAGCCAGAGAAGCCGGGCGGCGCCTCGCAGCCGCCCGCGCAGAGTCACCAGGACGAGGGCGACGGCCCAGAGCAGCACGAACGCCGGGGCGAGGGACGGCGCGCACGCCAGCGCCATTGCGGTGAGCAGCGACGCCGCACCTGCTGCACCCCAAGACCTGTGTGCGACGACCGCCGCGTGGAACACCCAGGGCAGCAGCAGATGCAGGATGACCGCTGCCGGGCGACCCTGAACCAACGCCGTGAGGAATGTGGGGGCCAGCGCCCACAGCACGCCGCCGAGGATGCGGAGACCGGCACGATCGGTGACCCGCGTCGCGGCGAACCAGCCGCCGAGCACCGCGAGCGGCAGGGCTCCCAGCCAGAGCAGCACGAGCGCGAACGTCGGCGCTGCCGGCCACAGCGTGCCTACCACCGCGATGACGGCCGCGAACGGGTCCGCCGGACCGACGAGACCCAGCCCCACGTCACGCAGGCCCCATCCGGCATCCCCCCACAGCGCGGCGAGGGTCTGCCGTAGGGGCAGCAGCGCCCCGCCTCCGACGGCGGGCCAGGCGAGCAGCGAGAAGAAGCTCGCGATGCTCACGACCGCGGCGGCGAGAACGGCCCACGCGCCGCCGCCACTGAAGAAATTGAGTTCGCTGACAGCGCCTCGCTCTGTACCGTGCCCGTCGTCCAAACGCTGGTGAAGCTGGGCGCGGGAGATACGCAGCGGAGCGATGCTCGCCCAAGAAGCGCTGTGGAAGGAGGCGATCGCACGCCGCGAACGCGACAGCGCGGGGATGTTCAGCATCGCCGCGATCGCGGTGCCCCACTCGGGAGCCACCTCGCCGGGGCGCTTCCCGATCAGGTGGGTGATCGATCGCCACAGCGCGAGCGGCAACAGACTCAGCCAGTGCAGCGGAACGGCGGCGGCGGGAGCGTAGGCGAGGCGACGGTGCAGCTGTGCGCGACGAGTCGCCCAGGCACGCGCAGTGATGCCGCGCGGGAGGGCGGCGGGCCCGTCGGGACGCACGGCCACGCGCGCCTTCGGGACGAGCACGACACGACCGCCGCCGAGGCGGGCGCGGACGCCGAGGTCGAGTCCTTCGTCCGCCCCGCCGAGCGCGGGGTCGGGTCGCAGGACCGTCGGGGCCGCGCCGCGTATCAGCATGCCGCGCACATCAGCCGAGAGGGCGTCTTCGGTGGCGTCGTGCTGGCCCTGATCGAGCTCGTCGGCGGCGAGTTCGACCGACCGGCCGAATCGGGTCATGCTCACGCCGAGCGAGACGATCTCTCGATCGTCGTCGTGACGGACCAGCTTGGGTGCGGCGATCGCCGCCGACGGTGAACGTTCGAGGGCGCCCGCGAGGGACGCCAGGGCGTCTTGTTCGGGCACCGTGTCGTGGGCGAGCAGCCACACCGACGTGCCGGCGGCCACGCGCGGCCGAGCCAGCGCGATCGCCTCGGCGAAGGACGTGCCGCCGCGCGCCTCGATCACGCCTTCCACGAGCCGTCCGAGGCCGTCGGCTCCGCGGATGTCATTCGCGCCGCCGACCACGACCAGCGTCACGGAATCGGGCGGAGTTGTCTGAGCGCGCAGCGCCTCAAGGGTTCGGAAGAGCTGTTCGCGCGGCTTCTCGCCTGAATGCGCGACGACGATGGCATGTACACGGGCTGGCATGGCATCAGCCAGCCTAAACAGGACGGGCCGCTGGCCCGGTCAGGGCTGCGGCGCGCCCGAAGAACTCGGCCGAAGTCCGCGGAGCGGCGTGCGACCCGGCCCCGTCGGCGAGGTCAGCTTGCGCGACGCTTGAGCTTACGGCGCTCGCGCTCGCTCAGACCGCCCCAGATACCGAAGCGCTCGTCGTTCTCCAGCGCGTACTCGAGGCATTCGCCGCGCACATCGCAGGAGGTGCAGATGCGCTTGGCGTCGCGCGTCGAGCCGCCCTTCTCGGGGAAGAACGCCTCGGGATCGGTCTGCGCGCACAGCGCGTCGGCCTGCCAGGCGAGTGCACTGTCATCGTCGGCATCCACTCGGCGTACACCGGGCACCCCGAGGTTGACCGGATCAACGAACCAATTCTCGGGAACGTCTGAGCGGTAACCCGTCATCTCGATCTCCCAACCCTGCTGCCTGCCCCCCGCGGGCCGTGCACCACTAATTACACTCGTGTCATTCGCCGTGGTCAAGTCGCAGATCGTAAACCCTCAAGAGGGCCTTTAAGGTTCATTGAGCCTGCTTCGGCGTGTCGCGGGAATGCCGCGAAGACACCGCGCGACACATTCCCAGCGACGGCTTCGTATACTCGTTTCCGTTCTCGAGTGCGGAAACTGTCGTGGAACAGACGCGCAACGATCGCTTCGTCACGGTGGCGTTCGCTTTATCGGACCCGTTCGAGAGCCATGCGCCTCTGAACCTCAGCTGCGTGCGTGACTGCAAGGAAGGATGCGAAGGTTGCAGGCTGAGTTCAGCGTCATCTCGCCGATGTACAACGTTTCCCGGTACCTGCCGGAGTATTTCGCGTCACTCGAGCGCCAGACCTACGGGTTCGAGAACCTGCAGGTCATCCTCGTCGATGACGGTTCGGTCGATGACACTGCCGCAGTTGCCGAGGCCTTCGCTGCCCGCCACCCGAACGTGACGGTGCTGCGGAAGGAGAACGGCGGTCAGGCCTCTGCCCGCAACGCGGCGCTACCGCACGCGACTGGTACGTGGCTGACTTTTCCGGACCCGGACGACGTGCTGTCAGACAACTACTTCGCGGAGGTCGCTTCAGCAGTCGATCCCGAGAATCCGCCATCGATGCTGTCGGTTCGCATGCTGCTCTGGTACGAGGATGCCGACAAGATCCGCGACACGCATGCGCTGACCGGGCGCTTCCGAGCCGGACGCGTCACGAAGAGCCTCAATGAGAGCCCCTCCTGGGTGCAGCCGCACATCACGTCGGGGTTCATGAGACGCGAAGTGGTGATCGACGAGGGACTCACCTTCCACACAGACCTCCGGCTTCGATTCGAAGACGGCTCGTTCGCGTCCCGCTACCTCCTTCGTTTCGCCGAACCGACCGTGACCTTCATCCCCGAAGCGAGCTATCTGTACCGGCAGCGCTCGGATAACTCGTCGACGGTGCAATCGAGCAGTGCTGATCCGCGCAAGTACACCGATACGATTCGATATGGCTACCTGCCAGTCATCGACGATGCGCTCGAACACCGCGGCGAGGTGCCTCGCTGGCTGCAGAACCTGTGCCTCTACGATCAGTTCTGGATTCTCCGCTCATCGCAGACGCCGGGCGTACGCAACGCTCCGTTTCCCGAGGGCATGTACGCGGAGCTTCACGAATTGTTGCCAGCGTTCCTCCAGCATATGGACGATGAGGCGATCGCGCAGTTCGACCTCATGTACGTCGCGCCCTGGATGCGCGAGGCGCTGACGCTGACCAAGCGAGGTGAGGGGTATGCACCGGTCTACTGGGGCGGCGTACGCGACCCGCGTCGCGGACTGCGGACAGTCGTGTTCCGATATCGCGGATCGGTGCCGCATATCGGCTTGAAGGTAAACGGTGTCGGAGCGACGCCTTTGGCACAGAAGTCGTTCGGGCTGGAGTACGTCGGCCGACCGATCCTGATGCAGCATGTGCTCTGGGTGCCGGATGACGCGTCGATCGAGCTGTTCCTCGACGGCGTGCGACAAGAGATCCTCGAGAGGCCGCCGCTTGTGCCGAGCGCATATGCGGTACTGTCCCAGGATACGCGCGTCTCACAGTTGCTTGTCCGAAGCAAACACGTCCTCGTTCGCGGAAGAGACGCGGTCGCGCGGCGTCTGCGGCCCGGCGGCCTGCACTATCTTCGGCGCGACCACGCGGTGCGATCGCAGCGGCTGGCACAGAAGTTCGCCCACGCGTGGGTCTTCATCGACCGTGACGTCGACGCCGGCGACAGTGCCGAGGACATGTACTGGTGGATGGCAGAGCATCACCCCGAGCACAACTCCTGGTTCGTCGTCCGCGAGGGCACGCCGGACTGGGAGCGCATGTCGACAGCGGGGGCACGGCTCGTGGGGTATGAGACGCCCGAGTTCTATTCTCTGCTCAAGCACGCCGATCACCTCGCCTCCAGCCATGCCGATCGTTTCATCACGCACGCGCTGCCGATCAAGATGCGCCCGCCGAAATACGCCTTCACCTTCCTGCAGCACGGCGTCATCAAAGGCGACATCTCGCACTGGCTGAACCCGAAGGACATCCAGGTCTTTGTCGCGTCGACGCTCGACGAGTATCGCTACCTCACCGAGGCACCGGCGTACCGCGCAAGCCGTAAGGAGGTGCGTTTGACAGGACTGCCGCGGTTCGACGTTCTGCTTCAGCGTGCCGAATCCGTCGCCGCCAGTGAGAAGAACCTCATCGTCGTGATGCCGACATGGCGCGACTATCTCGTCGGCGGCATGGGCGCGCATTCAGCCGACCGGGAGGCAATGGCCGACTTCGCTGAAACGGAGTACGCGAAGCGGATCGCCGCTCTCCTCAGCGACGAGCGGCTGCTCACCGCCGTTCGCTCCGCCGGTGCCCGCATCGTATTCATGCCGCATCCGAACATGCGCCCCTATCTCTCATCGTTCTCGCTGCCCGACGAGATCGAGGTGCGCTCCTATGCGGACACCGATGTGCGCGAGATGATCGTCCGCGCACGTCTACTCATCACCGACTACTCGTCGATCGCCTTCAATGCGGCGTACATCCGCACTCCAGTCCTCTATTACCAGCACGACCGCGACCAGTACTTCGTTGGGCATACCGAACGACCGGGATACTTCGACTATCACCGCGACGGCTTCGGCCCGGTTGTGGAGGATGCCGATGAGGCGGTGCGGGTCGCCGCCTCGATCGTCGCAGACGGACCCGACCCCGCCCACCTCGAGCGAATGGATCGGACGTTCCCTGTGCGCGACGGACGCAACCGCGAGCGCGTTTACGAGGCCATGCTCGAAGCGCAGACTTTTCGGCCGCTCGCTGATCGTCTCAAGGCCCTACCTGCGGACAACTGGGACGCCGAGCTGTCCGCCGACTCAACGACCGCCGTCGACCGCTGACCCCTCCCGCGCTCAGGTACATTCGAAGGCATGGAGATCGCCGCTTATTCGGACGACAGAGGCAATCGGATTGAATGGAGCGGAGATCGGGTTCCAAACACGAACATCGTCTTCTCGGGGCGGAACAACGTCTTACGTGTGGACGCGCGCGCCCGATTAGGCAGGCTTAGTGTGCAGTTCGACTGCGACAACGGTCTCATGGAGATCGCTGAGAGCACAGGCGTACCGGCATTCTCTGCGACGGTTCGCGTCGGTCAGGATGCACGGGTCATCATCGGACGTAATGTCTCCACGACCGGCACTGCTGGAATCTCCGCGACGGAAGGTACCACCGTACGTCTCGGCGAGGATTGCATGCTCGCGATCGGGGTGCAAATGCGCGCCGACGACGGGCATCCGATCTTCGACGTGAACACCGGCAAGCGTGTGAACATCTCGCGGGACATCATCGTCGGCGCGCACGTTTGGATCGGATACAACGCCTCGATTCTGGCCGGCGTGTCGATCGGCTCCGGTTCCGTGATCGGACTCGGATCCGTAGTGACCAAGGATGTGCCCAACAACGCCGTCGCCGCGGGCAACCCCGCCCGTGTGGTCCGAACCGACATCGCCTGGGAGCGTCCGCATCTGTCGCTCACGAAGCCGTACTACAAGCCAGACGCGTCCACAGTGGCGAAGTCGCGGTGGTGGGCTCGCACGGGCGAGGAGAGCCCCGAGTCCGTCGAGTTTGCGGCCGCGCCCACGACCAGCTCACGGTGGTGGCGGCGAGCGTGACTGTGTTCCTGCGCAGTCACGCCTGAGCACCGGGCCTCCCGCCCGTTGCCGGAACCGGGAGGCGGGCTCAGTCCCACCCGGGTTCGGCGACGAAGACCTCGCCCTGACCGACCAGTGTGAGTGCCCCCTCGTCCGGCGAGGCGAAGGCCGCGCCGCCGACCGGAACGTCGACTTCAACCTCGGATTCGGACGCGACTGCGACCTTGCCTGCCGTGACGAGAACGATAGCCGGCCCCGCCAGTTCGATGCGCCGCTCTCCGTCGACACGCACGCGTCGCAGCGCGAAGTCCGGCACCGGTATGTCGTACTCGACGACCTCGGCGTCGTCAGACGGTCGCTGCACGGGGACGGGGCCCGGGGTCGGATCGACCACGGCGAGCAGTTCGTCGACGTCGATGTGCTTGGGAGTGAGCCCGCCACGCAGCACGTTGTCGCTGGCCGCCATGATCTCGACGCCGAGGCCGGAGACGTAAGCGTGCAGGAGTCCAGCGCGCAGGAAGATCGCCTCGCCGCGGTGCAGGACGAGGAAGTTCATCAGCAGGGCGACGACGACGCCCGGGTCGCGCGGGTTGCGCTCCGCGATCGCTCGGATGCCGTTGAGCGCCTCCGCGAACTCCACCGAGGCGGCGACGCGCAGCCCGGCGATGAGCTCGTCGACCTGGGGCTGAGCGTTACCCGACAGCAGCCACCCGATCGTCTCCCGAAGCGCATCAGCCGGCTCACCCTGCTGCAGCCGTGAACGCAGCTCGGCGACTCCCCCGGATTCGGGGAAAGACTCCAGGAGGCGGAGCGTTTCCGGGACGGGCCGCAGGCCGGCGAGCGCCTCGAAGCGCTCGCTGAGCGGCACGATCAGCTCGGGCTTGTGATTGTCATCCCGGTAGTTTCGCGCGGGGTCCGACGCTGCGAGGTGCTTCTCCCTCGCGAAACCCTCGCGCGCCTGCGCGAGGGTCGGATGGACCTGGATCGAGAGCGGGTCGGCCGCCGCGAGGAGCTTGAGCAGGTACGGAAGTGATCCGCCGGTGATCTCGTCGAGCGTGCCGCCGTCCGCGACGTCGGCAGGGTCGCCCGGATGATCTCCGAACCAGACCTCGGCTTCGGGCTCGGCGGAAGGGCTGCGGCCCTCCAGACCTGCCAGAAGAGTCGTGGAACCCCAGGCGTAGTCACGGGGCCGGTTCGAGATCGAGAGCAGCATCCTCTCAGCGTAAGCCGCCCGTGCCCGCGCCTCACCGTTTGCGACCGGCATGGCGCGGTAGCCTGAACGCGATGGCCGTGTACAGCAAGCATCCGGTGACTGAGCCGCCCGCCGCCCCGGCGCGCGAGACGACGGGGCATCTGATGGTGCGCGCGTACGCCGTCGTCACCATGTTCACGGTGCTTGCCCACACCGCGGTGTACAACCTGCTCGGCGCCGCCGGTGCGGGGATCGTGATGGTCCTGCTCACCCTCGGGATCCTGGGCATCTGGGTGCCCGCCGTCGCTCGCCATCGCCCGACGAGGTTCCCCTGGCGTCGACTGCCGTGGGCTGCCCTCGGCTACGTCGCGCTCGCCCTGCTGTCGACACTGTGGTCGCGTTGGCCGGGCGCGACGCTGCTGACCTGGACGCTGATGGCCGTCGTGACTTTGAATGCGCTGTTCATTGCCACTGTGCTCACGTGGCAGGAGATCGTGCGGGCGCTCTCGACCGCGCTGAAACTCGTACTCGGCCTCTCGCTCGTGATCGAGCTGTGGGTCGCGCTAGTGCTGCGGCGCCCGCTTCTGCCGAACTTCGCACCCGTGCCGGAGGGAAAGATCGATCCGCACCTGTATTGGGTGCGCGGCAACCTCTTCGACGATGGGCGGATTCAGGGCATCGTCGGCAACGCTCACACGATGGCGATGATGTGCCTGTTCGCGCTGCTCGTCTTCGGCGTGCTGTTCGCCGCGGGTGCGCGCCGCCGCGGCGTGCTCATCGTCTGGGCCCTGCTCGCGGCTGTGCTGCTCGTGAAGGCTGCCTCGGCGACCGTGTATCTCAGCATCGCCGTCGTTATGGTCGTGCTCCTCGCCGCTCTGCTCGCACGCGCCTCCCGCACCCCGGGGCAGAGACGCGCCGTGTACCTGATCGCGGGTGCCGTCGCGGTCGTGGGCGTCACGGGTGCGCTGCTGTTGCGCGACCGGCTGCTCGCGCTCCTCGGCAAGGGGTCGGATCTGACGGGCCGCCTGGAGATCTGGCAGGCGGTGTGGCAGCGGGCGATTGAGCGCCCCGTACTCGGAAACGGATTCTCGTCACCCTGGGTGCCCTGGGATGCGGCATTCGACGGGTGGATCCTGAACCACGGACTGACCGTCTTCCATGCCCACAACATGTGGCTCGACGTGTTCCTGCAACTCGGCGGCGTAGGGGTAGCGCTGATGTTCATCGCCTGGATGGCGCTGACATGGCGGGCCTGGTTCTTCGCCGTCGACCGTCCGCGCTGGGACCTCGACGCACAGCGCCCCTACTCCCCTGTCGCGCTGCTGCCGATCCTGCTGGCCGCAGTGCTGCTCTTCGAGGGCCTGGCCGAATCAGCACCGATCGTCCTCTGGGGCTGGATGCTGCTCGTGCTGCTGTCGTTCAAGATCAAGGCAGTGCCTCTTATCGGTGTCGGCATCGGAGAGCGCACGCCGGTGATCAGCCACGGGCCTCGGACCCGGCGGGTGCCGTGACGGCGCAGCGCGCGCTGATGGCGCTGCTGGACTCGGCGGTGTTCGCGCGCGCCTACACACTCACCGCGCTGGCAGCGGTGTTCGGGTCCTTCCTGATCGAGCGGCTGACCTCGACAGCCACCTTGGCGACGGTCGTGACGATGCTGGCCGTGCTCGGCGCCGTGATCCTGATCGCACGTCGTGCTGAGCTGTCACTCCTGCGGTTCGCCCCCAGCTCACTTCTCGTATTCCTTCTTCTCGCCCTCGCCAGTGCCCTGTGGAGCACCGATCGCTCGTCGACCCTCACCGGGTGGATCACCCTGCTCGGATACACGATCATCGCGATCACCATCGGGCACGTGCGCGACACGCTGCAGACCGTGCGTGCCATCGGCGACACACTCCGGTGGCTGCTGGCGATCTCACTCGGGCTGGAACTGCTCTCGGGCGTGCTGCTCGACACGCCGTTCACGCGATTCGGCATCGAGGGCAACCTGGCGTTCGGCGGGCCGATCCAGGGCATCTTCGGCACCCGCAACATGCTGGGCTTCATCGCCGTGGTCGCCCTGATCACATTCGTGATCGAATGGCGCACGCAGTCGGTTTCACGCGGCGTCGGCGTCGCCTCCGTCGCGCTCGGCGGGTTCCTGGCCCTCCTGTCGGCGTCGCCCACCGTCGTCGTCCTCGCGGCGGGCGTCGGCGTCGCCACGACCGCCCTCACCATCGTTCGGCATACCTCCGCCGAACGTCGCACGATCGTGCAGTGGGTCCTTGGCGCCGTGGTCGCGGTGGCACTCGCCCTGGCGTTCGGACTCCGGCATCAGATCATCCGCATCCTGGACGCTGGATCCGACTTCTCGATGCGTGCCGATCTGTGGAACCTGCTGCTCGATTTCAGCGCCGAGCGGCCCATCACCGGATGGGGCTGGTTCGGGCCGTGGCCGCGCGGCGAGTACCCGTTCACCTACGTGAACTTCCTGCTCGGAGAGAGCCACCGATCCGCCCTGAACGCGTACTTCGACACCCTGCTGCAGGTGGGATGGGTCGGTCTGCTGCTGTTCCTGGCCCTCGGCGGCGTCGCCATCGTGCGCTCGTGGCTGGTCGCCAGCGTCCGCCGCTCAGTCGTGTACGCCTGGACCCCGCTGCTGCTGATGACGCTGGCGGTGGAGTCGATGTTCGAAAGCTTCACCCTGACAGGCGCGGGATGGGTGCTGCTGGTGCTCTGTGCACTGCGCGCCGGGCAGAGCAGGTCGTGGCGGGAGATCATCGACGCGGCGCACACAGGCGCGGTGCCGACGCTGCGGCCGGAGCGTTAGCCCAGGGCAGCATCAGGGAAGTTCTCAAGACGACGCCGGGTAGGCTTTCAACTCGTGACCCACGTGCTGCAGAACGTCGTCTTCCCGCTCGACCGAGATCCCGACCTTCTTCCGCTCTACGCCGACCCCGAGACCTGGTCGGTCATCGATGAGAAACCTGTGCGCGTGTCCAATCGCGCTCAGCTGGGCAACATCCTCGGGCGCCACCGCGCGCGCATCTCGGCTGGGCGACGAGTCTCGCTCGGCACGTATTTCAATGCATTCCCCGCATCGTATTGGCAGCACTGGACGGGTGTTCGTGAGGTGCGGCTGACCGTGCGGACCACCGGGCCGGCGACGATCCTGGTCTATCGGTCGAACGGCAGCGGCGTAAAACAGCGCATCGACACCCGGGAGGTGGCCGGAGCGGCGATCACCACGTTCGACCTCTCCCTCACCGAGTACAGCGACGGCGGCTGGATCTGGTTCGACGTCGTCGCCGATGAGAAGCACGCGATCCTGGAGGGCGCTGAGTGGACCACTGATGAGGAGCCGGCGCGGAGCGGCAAGACTTCGCTGGGAATCACGACGTACAACAAGCCGGACTACTGCATCGACACTCTGGGTGCGCTCGCAGACGCGCCTGACGCGCTCGAGGTCGTCGACAGGATCTTCCTCATCGACCAGGGGACACGCCTGGTCGAGGATCAGCCTGGTTTCGCGGAGATCGCCGAGAAGCTGGGCGAGACACTCCAGGTCATCCGTCAGCAGAATCTGGGCGGCTCAGGCGGATTCTCTCGCTCCATGCACGAGACCCTGAAGCGTCCGGACAGCGACTTCGTGCAGCTTCTGGACGACGATGTTCGCCTGGAGCCCGAATCACTGCGCCGCTCTGTCGTGTTCGGGCGCTACGCCACCACCCCCGTCCTGGTCGGCGGGCACATGTTCGACCTGCTCGATCGACCCAAGCTGCACGGCTGGGCGGAGGTCGTCGACGAGCATCCATTCATGTGGCGCAACCTCTACCAGGAGAAGATGCCGCACGACTTCGGAGTCGCGAACCTGCGGCAGTCGCCGCTGCTTCACATGCGGATGGACTCCGATTACAACGGCTGGTGGATGTGCCTCATCCCGCTCGCCACCATCCGTGATGTGGGCCTGTCGCTGCCGGCCTTCATCAAATGGGACGACGCCGAGTTCTGCCTTCGCGCACGCGAGGCCGGATATCCCACGCTGTCGCTGCCGGGCGTGGCGCTGTGGCACGTCTCCTGGGTGAACAAGGACGACACGATCGACTGGCAGGCATACTTCCACGCACGAAATCGCATCGTGGCGGCCCTGCTGCACTCGAACGCCCCGCAGGGGGGACGCCTGCTCAAGCACAGTCTGCGCGTCGACCTCAAGCATCTGATGATGATGCAGTATTACCCCGTCGCCCTCCGTGCGCGCGCACTGCGCGACGTCCTGTCGGGCCCGGAGCACATGAGGCGGAACCTGGCGACGGCCATGCCCGCCGCCCGCGAGCTGGCCGCCGACTTCCCGGAGACCGTGGTCCACCGCGATCCAAGTCGCGTCCTGCATTCTCGTAAGGGTCGGCAGGTGTACACGCCGCTGAAGGCCAATGAACTCGACAGTCCGACCGGCCTGCGACTTCGTATCTTCACTCTTCGCACGCTGCTGGCGCATTGGCTCCGTGAACCCGATCCAGCCAACCTCTCACAACCGCAAGTCGAATTCGGCAAGGGCGACGCGCAATGGTGGCGCGTTCCGCATTTCGACAGCGCGCTGGTGAGTTCCGCCGACGGATCAGGCAAGAACGTCTACACCCGCAACCGCGGGCAGTACCGCCGGATGTTGGCAGAGAGCGTCAGGCTGCACCGCCGCCTGCGGCGAGACTGGTCGAAGCTTCAGTCCGAATACCGTGCCGCCCTTCCCGACCTCGTCTCAGACGAGTCATGGCGCAAGATCTTCGAGGAGCAGGCGTGAGCACCGCAGACTTCGATCCGGCCACCTCAGCGATCGTCATCGTCACTTACAACCGCTCGCACCTGCTGAACGGACTGCTCACGAGCATCCGCTCGATGGAACCGAAACCCGGTTGGGTCGTCATCATCGACAACGACTCCTCCGACGACACCACGGAGGTGGTGGACTCGTTCCGCGACAGCATCGGAACGGAGATCGTCTACCGCCGCCTCGAGACCAATACGGGCGGGTCCGGTGGCTTCAGCGAGGGCATGCGCACCGCATACGAGCTGGGTTCCGAATGGATCTGGATGATGGACGACGATGTCGAGGTGCTGCCCGACGGACTCGCGAGGATGGGGCGATGGTCACGCCGCTTCAAGAGCATTCAGGGTCGGCGCTACGACTATGACGGCAGCGAGTTCTATTGGCAGTACCGCATCGCCGAGCGGATGGGGATACCCATCCCGTTCGCGCCGTCGAAGTTCGGCGCCTCGGGGTTCAAGGAGATGAACAGCGGATGCTTCGAGGGCATGTTCATCCACCGCTCGATCGTGCAGCAGATCGGGCTGCCCGACCCCCGCTTCTTCATCTACTGGGATGACCAGATGTATGGGTGGCTTGCGTCGCGTCGCACGACCGCGGTGATCGTCGACGAGTTCGTACTGCGTCGCACCCGCGAGATCAAGCAGTGGGATATGGGCATCCGTCACATGAATGCGTCGAGCAACGCGTACCGGTACTACATCATGCGAAACCGCGCGTTCATCAAGCACTACTATCGCGTGCACGGTGTCTACAACCCGATCCTCTTCGGTCTGGGAACTGCGGCCACCTTCTTCAAGGAACTCATCCGCTTGGTGTTCGTGGAGCGCACAGTGCGAGGAACCAGCAATCTTCTTCGCGGTCTGCGTGATGGCGGCAGGATTGGCCGCGATCGCAGGTGGCGGCCAATGCCTGCTCTGGAGGCTTGATTTGTCTTCTGACCAGCAGCCCGACTATGTATGGGACTTCGGCCGGCAGCGCAAGCAGCGGCGTCCAGCGCGAGCGTGGTTGATCGTGGCGCTCACGGTGCTCGCGATCGCGATCGCGGCGGTCCTGTTCTGGGTGCTCTTCCGCCCCGGGGCCTCCACCGCGGAGCGGACTGCCACGCCGAGTGCGTCGTCGGTCGGCACGATGTCGCCGAGTGCGACTCCTTCGCCGTCAGTCACGCCCACACTCGCGCCCACACCCACACCCACACCAACTACGTCCGCTGCACCGACCATCAGACCGACACCGCCGCGCCCCACCGACCCCGATCTGGCCTCCTTCCGCGACGAGGTCGGCCCCGTGCTCGATGCTGCCGCAACCGGCCTGCGGTACGCGCGCGAAGAGGGCGGAATGGCCGCGATGCAGGACGTCATGCTGGTGCAGCAGGATGCGGAGCGGCTCACGGAGTCGGTCGCGCCGAGCGCGATCTCGGAGCGCTGGTCGGATGCCTTGGCGACGTACGGACGAGCGCTGGAGACCCTGCGTGCCGCCTACGAGCGCGGAGACGCGGCCCACGCCGAAGACCGCGCGGCGACCGCGGCCCTGAGCGAGCTGAATGACATCGCAGGACGGTGACCGCCGAGGACGTCAGCGCCCGCTGTAGTCGTCGTTGTACCGGTCGAGCACCTCACTGATCGGGGCATCCAGCACCAGCGCGCCCCCGTCGAGATAAAGGCCACGGGTGCAGAACCGTCGCAGGTCCCGCTCGTTGTGGCTGACGAAGAACAGCGTCCGCCCCTCTGCGAGCAACTCGTCGATGCGCTTGTAGCACTTTTCGCGGAAAGCCTTATCTCCGACCGCGAGCACCTCATCGACCAAAAGGATCGGCTCCTCGAGCTGCGAGACGACCGCGAACGCGAGCCGCACCTTCATACCGTTGGAGAGGTGCTTGTAAGGCGTCTCCTCAAACCCGGCGAGCTCGGCGAACGCGATGATGTCGTCGTAGCGACGGTTCACCTCGTCACGAGACATGCCGTGCAGTCCCGCAGTGAGGCGCACGTTCTCCCGCACGGTGAGATCGCCGACGAACCCACCGGTGAGCTCGATGAGAGGCGCCACCCCGCCGTGGACCTCGACGCCGCCCTCGTCCGGCAGAAGCACCCCGGCGACCAGGCGGAGGAGAGTGGACTTGCCCTGCCCGTTGCGACCGACCACACCGATCGACTCGCCCGGCTGCACGATGAACGACACACCGCGCAGCGCCCAGAACTCCCCTGGCTTGGACCGACGGGATGCGCCCGCGAAAAGGTCCTTGAAGCTGCGCCGACCGCGTCTGTTGCGCCGGAAATGCACGCCGAGGTCGCGAACCTCGATCGCCGTTGTCGTCAACGCGGTATCGGCCATCACAGCTCCTTCAGCACGGGCCGCTCGAGGGCGCGGAACACCCAGACGCCGAGCGCGAGGATGAGCACGCTCATGACCGCGCCGATGATCACGGTGGTGAGGTGCCACTGGTCGGGGAAGAAGGCCATCCGGTACAGCGTGAAGATGCCCGCAAGCGGGTTGAACGCCCCGATGACGTCGAACGGAGCGGGAAGGTTCGAGACGCTGTAGATGATCGGCGTCGCGTAGAACAGTGCGCGCAGGATGAGCCCGGTGGTGCGCTCGAGGTCAGCGTAGAGGGCGCACAGCGGGGCGACGAGCAGGCCGAGGCCGACCAGGAGGAAAACCTGCAGCAGCATAGCGACGGGCAGCCAGAGGATGCCCCAGCCGATCTGCACCACCCTCGCGGACTCGGTCTCGGTGATCATGTTCACGATCACGAAGGCGGCGAGCACGGGCAGCGAGAAGAGGAACTCGATGCCTTTGCTCAGCACGATGCGATTCACCCAGATCGATCGCGGTATCGCGGTGGAGCGCACCAGCCGGGAATCACGCTTGAACGCCTTGGTGAAATCGGAGACGGAAGAGTTGAACCACACCCAGGGAAGCAGGCCGCTGATGAGGAACACGATGTACGGCTCCTCACCGACGTCGCGTTGAAACACCTGCGTGAACACGAACCAGTAGATCGCGCTCATGACGAGCGGATCGAGCACAGACCACAGGTAGCCCAGTGCGCTCGTCGAGTACCTGACCCTCAGATCCCGCGCCGAGAGCAGCCACAGCGAATGCAGGTATCGCCGCGGGGTGCCCGGCGCCCCCACCGTGGTCGTGCTCATCGGCGGCTCAGTCGCTCTCGCCCGAGAGCTCGTTGCGCCACATCGACAGTGCAGAACCGATCGCCATGTGCATGTCGAGGTACTGGTAGGTGCCCAAGCGTCCGCCGAAGTGCACGTCCTTCTCGCCCTTGGCGAGTTCACGATAAGCGAGGAGTCCCGTACGGTCGGCAGCGGTGTTCACCGGGTAGTACGGCTCGTCGCCGCGCTCGGCGAAGCGGGAGAACTCCCGCATGATCACGGTCTTCTCCTGCGCGAAGATGTCCTTCCGCTCCGGGTGGAAGTGCTTGAACTCATGGATGCGGGTGTATGGCACGTCGAGATCGGGGTAGTTCATGACGCTGGTGCCCTGGAAATCACCGACGTTCAGCACCTCCTGCTCGAAGTCCAGCGTGCGCCAGCTGAGCGCCCCCTCGTTGTAGTCGAAGTACCGGTCGACCGGTCCGGTATAGACCACGGGCACCTGTCCCACCGTCGCCGCCTTGTTCAGCGGCTGAGACGCGTCGAAATAATCGACGCCGAGCTTCACCTCGATGTTCGGGTGATCGGCCATGCGCTCGAGCCACGCGGTGTACCCGTCGGTGGGCAGCCCCTCCCACGTGTCGCTGAAGTAGCGGTTGTCATAGGTGTACCGCACCGGCAGACGACTGACGATGTCGCCTGAGAGCTGCTGCGGGTCGGTCTGCCACTGCTTGGCGGTGTAGTCGCGGAAGAACGCCTCGAACAGCGGGCGGCCCACGAGGGCGATGCCCTTCTCTTCGAAGTTCTGCGCCGTCTTGGCGTCGAACTCCCCCGCCTGCTGCTTCACGAGGGCGCGCGCCTGGTCGGGCGTGTACGCCGCCTGGAAGAACTGGTTGATCGTGCCGAGGTTCACGGGCATCGGGTACACGACGCCCTGGTGGGTCGTGTAGACGCGATGGACGTAATCGGTGAAGGTCGTGAAGCGGTTCACGTACTCCCACACCGTCGGGTTCGAGGTATGGAACAGATGCGCGCCGTAACGATGGACCTCGATGCCGGTCTCCGGCTCCGCCTCGCTGTACGCATTACCGCCGATGTGTGAGCGGCGGTCGATGACGGTCACTTTGCGACCCGCGGCTGCGGCGCGCTCAGCGATGGTGAGGCCGAAGAAACCCGACCCGACGACGAGAAGATCCATGGCTACCATGCTATCGGCGGGAGCCTGGTGCCTCGTCAGTATGCGGGCGCGGCCGGGTACACGAGGTACTCCTCCAGCGTGTGGAAGCCGCCCTTCTTGTAGTCCGTCGCCAGTGGCACGCCGACATAACGCAAGTGCCACGGCTCACTCGCATACCCCGTGATGCTGGTATACCCGGGCTCGTACCGGACGATGAAGCCGAACCGGTGCGCGTTCTTGACTGTCCAGCGGCCCTGCGGCGAGCCACCGAAGTCGTCGATTCCGCTGCAGTACGAGCTGGTGCAAGCGACCACATCCATGGTCCAGCCGGTCTGATGCTCGCTGTGCCCTGGCCTTGCTGTTCCGAGCTCGGCTCGGGTCTTTCCCTTTGATGCGACGGCATTGTTGTAGAGGTAGGTCTGCGTGGTGTATGACCGGTAGCCGCTGCCCGGTTTTATCCGGCCGGCACCCTCGTTCTTGGCCGCGGCGATCATGCGCTCGAGCGCGGTTGCCGCCTCAGCGCGCATCCGCTCGCTCGTGCCGCCAACTGTGCGCAGGTCTGCGGGGACGTAGGACGGCGGGCGCAGCGCGGTCTTCTTGTTCACCATCACCCAAGGGCTGGTGGCGGTGCGCGTCGGCAGGCATGTCGGCCTGGAGCCGACGAGGCCGCGTACGGCCCCGGGCCCGCCGATCAGGGTCAACCTCGTCGCGGACGAGACGGCCGGGATGGTCGAACCGCCGATGCAGTACGGCACGGTCAGAACGATCGGCGCATTCCGGACGGCGGCGAGCTGAATCGCCGAGAGCGCATCGGGAAAGTCGAGTCCTGTGACCATGAGCACCTCACCGTTCCCCGCAACTGCTGCCTCGATGCGCGTGCTCGTCTCGTAACGATTCGAGCCCCCGAGTCGGGCTGCGCTCGCTGAGGTGGCGGCCGAGGCCGATGCCAGCAGCTTCGAGGAGACCACCCCCGTGCCGCCGAACGCAACAACCTTGTCGGCCGAGAGCCGCTCGAGGGCCTGCCTCGTGGAGTTATCGACGCTCTGCTTGACGCCATCGACGAGAAGCACCGGAGCACCGGTGCGTGCGGCTAGAGCGCCGCCGGAGAGCGCGTCGGGAAAGTCCCTGCCGGTCGCGAGGTACACGGTCGGCTCCGCACCGGGAAAGAAGCGTTCGACGATCCGGCGAGAGGTCTCGTAGCGGTCGTCACCCGACACGCGAGTAACGGTCGGCGCGAGGGCACGCGCTTGACGCTCGACCTCGGACGACACCACACCCACTCCTCCGACGATCACGATCTCCTTCGGCGCGATTCGCCGGATCTCGGTCGCAGCAGTGGGCGTGAGTGCGGCACGGTGCGTCATGAGCACGGCACCGCCGGTGGCCGCAGCCGCAGGCCCGGCGGCGAGACCGTCTGCGAAGGATGCACCGGCGACGAGGAACACCCTCGACACGCTCGTGGGATCGGGGAATGCCGCACGCGAGATTGCAGCGGATGTGCCGTAGCGGTCGCCGCCGGAGACGCGACTCGAAGTCACAGCTTGAGCCGGATCCGCACTCAGCGTCCCCATCATCGCCACCGCGGCAGTCAATGCCACTCCGATTGTCAGCAGTCGTGCAGCACGTCTCATGCTCATCCCCGATACTCCGCACTCGACGTCGCTCGACGATCGCCGACACCGTCGACAGCGCACCTCGCGCCCCGAGCCAGGATAGCGGAGGAGGTGTCAGCCTGAGGTGGGAAGAGGGCGGGCCGGGACGCTGTGCGTCTCGGCCCGCCCTCGTCCGGCTGCGCGGTCAGCCTGCGGTGCCGACCACGATGCGAGGAGTCCCTGCCCACAGCGCCGCATCTGAAGCGTTTCGACCGTCGACGAGAAGCTTGATACCGGGGATCTGCGCCGGCGTGAGAGTCTTGTAGTCCGCATGGTCGGTCTGCAGCACCGCCAGTTCGGCGGCATCCCCGAGAGCATACGGTTCGAACCCGAGCTGGCGCAGCTCGTCGTCGGTATAGAGCGGGTCGTGCACGAACACCTCCGCCCCGCGCTGCGCGAGCGCCGCCACGGTCGGGAACACCCCGGAGAACGCGGTCTCCTTCACTCCCCCGCGGTACGCGGCGCCCAGCACGACCGCGCGGCGGCCGGTCAGGTCACCGAGGACGCCCTCGGCCTGCGCCACAAGGCGTTCGGGCATGGACGCGTTGAACTGCCGCGCCACTCGGACGATGTCGGCGTCCGGGTCGGTGGAAAGGTACAGGCGCGGGTACACCGGGATGCAATGCCCGCCGACCGCGATGCCCGGACGATGGATGTGGCTGTACGGCTGCGAGTTGCACGCATCGATCACCTTGTACACATCGATGCCGTGGTTCGCGGCGAAAACCCCGAACTGATTCGCAAGCCCGATGTTCACGTCGCGGTAGGTCGTCTCGGCCAGCTTCGCCATCTCGGAGGCCTCTGTCGAACCGAGATCCCAGACGCCGTTCGGACGCGCCAGATCCGGACGCTCGTCGAACTGCAACACCGCCTCGTAGAACTCGCGTGCGCGACGCGTGCCCTCCTCGGACAGCGCACCGATCAGTTTCGGATACTTACGCAGATCCTCGAACACGCGCCCGGTGAGCACTCGTTCGGGCGAGTAAGCGACGTGGAAGTCCACGCCCTCGGTCAGCCCGGACCCCGCCTCAAGCATCGGCTTCCAGCGTGTGCGGGTGGTGCCGACCGGGAGGGTCGTCTCATAAGAGATCAGGGTGCCGGGTGTGAGGTGCTCTGCCAGCGACTTCGTCGCAGCATCCATGTACTTGAAGTCAGGCTCCCACGTCTCGTCGTTCACAAAGACGGGGGCCACCAGTACAACGGCGTCGGCACCGGGGATCGCCTCGGCGTAATCTGTCGTCGCGCGCAGCCGGCCGGCGGGGATCAGCTCTTCGAGCCGCTCCTGCAGGTGAGCCTCACCGGGGAACGGCTCCTTCGCCGCGTTGATCGAGTCGACTGCCCTCTGATTGACATCGACGCCGATCACATCATGACCGGACGAGGCGAACTGGACAGCGAGGGGAAGCCCGATCTTTCCGAGGGCCACAACGGCGATACGCATGCCGTCAAGTCTAAGGCGAGGCGCGAGACACAGCCGCGTCGCACGATCGAGCTGACTCAGCGCGCGGACTCGCCGAGCGACGCCGGAGGCACGTCGAGCATCTCCGCCAACTGCGGCCTGAGTGCCGGCGCGAGATACCGTACGAACGTGCTCGTGAGGTGGTTCACGTCGCGGTAAACCTGCAGGTCGAAGATGATCGCCGGACAGACCTTCGCATCGCAGATGTACCGTGTGAGGTCCGCGTACGCGGAATCCGTCTCCTGCGCGACGGCCCGCTCGGCTGCGGCGATCTCCTCGTCCAGCGCAGAGTCGCGTCCTATGTCGCACGCCGTGACGTCCGCGACGTCAGCGGAGAGGCAGGTCGGCGGCTGTGCCGGGGACTGCGGCGTGTCCGCGATGATCAGCACACGGATACCGGCGGCCCGGAGCCGTTCTACGGTGGCGCTGAGCCCACGCTTCCAGATTTCCTGGCGACGCTCACCATGGGGCTGCCCCGAAAGTGGGTAGTGGGAGAAGTTGGAGATCACCACGACATCGGGAGGATCGGCGACGAGATGCGCGAGCACCTTCTCGCGCCACCTATCGCAGGCGGAGTACGGAACACCCTTCACCAGCACGGTCACCTCGGCCGCCGGGCACGATGACTTCGTGTAGGCCCGGATCGCGGAGATGCGGCCGGCGAGTTCGTCGATGGCCGGGAACCACTGCGCGGAGTGGGAGTCGCCGAAGACTGCGATCCGCTTCGCCCCTGTCGCGTCCCCGTACACGCAGTCCAGCACCTGCTCGGACTTGACGTCGAGCCGGCAGCCGTCGGCGTAGAGCCGCGGCAGATCGTCAGCCACCTCATCGAGCGCCGGACGCAGGTTCTGCGGCACGAATTCCGTCGCGACGGGCGGTTCGGCCGGAAAGTCGGGGGCTAATGCGACCGGCGTGGAGGTGCCTAGGTCGCGCACCGACGCCCACTGGACGGTCCACGCGGTCGAGACGGTGAGCAGGATGCTTAGCCCGAGTGCCGCGAACATCGTCGCACGCGGCCGGCGGGAGGTCAGCATCCGCGGTGACCTCAGGGGCGTCTCCACGAAGCGGAACAGCAGCCAGGCCAACGGCAGCGCCAGCACGATGCCCAGCATGACCCGGGCGAACAGCGGCAGCGGTCGCTCCTCCCCGACGTGGGCGTGTGTGATCACGAGCAGCGGCCAGTGCACGAGGTAGAGCGAGTAGGAGATGAGACCGACGAACTGCATGGGCCGGATCGAAAGCAGCGTCGTCGGGCCCGCTGTCGATGGTGTCGCACCGAAGAAGATGACCAATGCCGTGCCGACGGTCGGCACCAGCGCGACAACGCCGGGAAAGGCCGTGCCACTGTCGAACGCCACCGCACCGGCGAGCACCATGGCGACGCCCGCCCATCCCCCGATCGCGACGGCCGCCGCCGGTGCGCGCGGCGGGCGACGCAGCAGCACCGCGACGAGAGCGCCGACGAGCAGCTCCCAGGCGCGCGTCGGCAGCGAGAAGAAGGCCGTGGGCTGATCGCCGAGCGTGAGCACCGCCCCCGCGACGAGACTGGCCCCGGTGAGCGCGATGATGCAGAGGATCAGCCACGACCGCCGGCGCCTCACAAGCAGGAAGAGAAGCAGCAGTACCAACGGCCACAGCAGGTAGAACTGCTCCTCGACGCCCAAGGACCAGTAGTGCTGATACGGCGACGGTGAGTGGTCTGCGAGGTAGTCGGTCTCTTGAACTGCGAACCAGATGTTCGGCACGTACAGGATCGTCGCCAGCGCATCTCGCAGCACGCGCTCGAGCGCGACTGGTGGGTAGAACAGCACTGCGGCCACGGCCGTGAACGCGGCGACTGTGAGCGATGCGGGGAGGATGCGGCGGATGCGGCGGGCGTAGAAATCCGCGAAGTGAATCCGGCCCTCGCGTTCGAGCGTCTGCAGCAGATGCGTCGAGATGAGGAATCCCGAGATCACAAAGAAGACGTCGACGCCGATGTAGCCGCCGCTGATACCGGGGACGCCGGCGTGGTACAGCAGCACCAGTCCGACCGCGATAGCGCGCAGCCCCTGTACATCCGTGCGGAACGCCTGCCCTCCGCGTGCCGTCGTGGAGTCCACTCGTTATCGCGTGCCGTCGGTCGCGCGGATCAGCTCGGCGATGACCCGCTCGGCCGCATGCCCATCACCATAGGGCGCCTCATCGGTGTCGGCGGGGCGGGGACGCGACGCCCCGGCCGAGATCTCCTCGGCGGTGCCGGCGAGCACATTCCAGCCGAGCTCCACAGTCTCGACCCACTCGGTCTCGGTGCGCACAGTGGTGCACGGCACACGCAGCAGGAAAGCCTCCTTCTGGAGACCGCCCGAGTCGGTGACCACTCCGGCACTCGACAGCGCAGCGGCGATCAGGTCAGGATAGGCCAGCGGCGGGTGAGCGATCAGCGAGCCCTGCGTGAGCGCGACGCCGTGTGCGACGGCTTTGGCCACCACCCGCGGATGAGCGAGCAGGATCACCGGCCTGTCGAGTCCGGCGAGACCGGCCGCCACATCGCGCAGCCTCCCCGGATCGTCGGTGTTCTCGGCTCGGTGAATGGTCGCGAGGTAGTACTCGCCTGGCTCGAGACCGAGCTCGGCGAGCAGATCCGACGGGCGCCCCGCGACCTCGTCGCGCACCTCGAAGAGCACGTCGGTCATGACATCGCCCACGAGTACGGTGCGCGGTGCCAGGCCCTCGCTCGTGAGGTGGTCGACGGCCACCTCGGTCGGCGCAAGCAGCAGATCCGCTGCGTGGTCGGTCATCACCCTGTTGTGCTCTTCCGGCATCCGTCGGTTGAAGCTGCGCAGCCCCGCCTCGAGGTGAGCCACCGGGATGTGCATCTTCACGGCGCTCAGCGCGGCCGCCACGGTGGAGTTCGTGTCACCGTAGACAAGCACCCAGTCGGGCCGGTGCTCATCGAAGACTGCGTCGAGTGCTGCGAGCATCGCCCCGGTCTGGACGCCGTGCGATCCGCTGCCCACTCCGAGATGGACGTCGGGTGCTCCGATCCCGAGGTCCTCGAAGAAGACGTCTGAGAGCATCGGATCGTAGTGCTGCCCTGTGTGCACGATCACGTGCTCCACCCCGGCCGCCTTCGCGGCCTTGTGGATGGGTGCGAGCTTGACGAACTGCGGGCGGGCGCCCACGACGCTGACGATCTTCACGGGAGTCAAGTGTAGGACGCCCCGGCTGGGCGAACCCGCATCCGGGATAGTCTGGGACCCGTGCGCATCCTCGTCGTCACCCCGTGGTTCCCCACTGCGGAATCCGCTGCGAGCGGGGTCTTCGTACAGCGGGAAGTCGAAGCCCTCGCCGCACGGCACGAGGTTACCGTGCTGCACCTGGACTGGCAGCGCGGTGCAGCACTGGACCCATCATCGCTCGGCGGCTACGGGTATCGGCATGTGCCGCTCTTCCGCGCGAACCCCCTTGCATACCGCGCGGCACGTCGCATCGTGGCGGAGTTCGCTCAGTCTCACGACGTCACCCACACGCACGCCCTCACCGGACTCGTCCCATGGCTTGTCGGACGTCCGGGCGGCGAGCGTCCCTGGGTGCACTCTGAGCACTGGTCCGGCATCACCGCTCCGGAGACCCTGCGCGCGACTGACCGGCTCGCACTGCGCGTCCTGGGTCGACGACTGCGATCCGCCGATGCCGTCATCGCCGAGAGCTCGAGGCTTGCGAAAGGCATCCGTCGCTTCCGCGCGAGCCCTGTCGATGTCGTCCCGTGCGTCGTCGACACGGTCACGCCGGTCGAGCGCCCCCGCGGGCCCGCGCTCCGGCTGGTCGCAGTGGGAAGCCTCATCGCTCGCAAGGGACCGATTCTCGCTGTCGACGCGCTCGCCGAGCTGGTATCACGAGGGGTCCCCGCCGAGCTGACCTGGGTGGGTGACGGCCCACTCGCGGCAGCCGTCTCGGAACGAGCGCGCGAGATGGATGTCGACGATCGGCTCCGCCTGGCCGGGGCACTCGACGCCGCCGGTGTGATGCAGGAGCTGCAGGCTGCCTCGCTCTTCGTCCTGCCCACCCAGGGCGACAACTTCTGCGTCGTCGTCGCAGAAGCGCTTGTCAACGGGCGACCGGTCGTCAGCGGGGCGGCGACCGGGGCCGTCGACTACGCCGCACCGGCGGTGAGCAGGTTCGTCGAGCGTCAGACCGGCGCCGCCTACGCGGATGCCGTCGAAGATCTCGCCCGCGCGACAGCGAGCCTCGGCGCGGCCGAGATCGCGGCGACCGTGGCCGGACGATTCGACCGCGTGCGGGTGGCGGACGAGCTCTCCCGCATCTACTTGCGGGTCGCGGGCTGAACGCGCATCCGGGATAGCCTTTATCGGTGCGCATCCTCGTCGTCACCCCGTGGTATCCGACCGTCGCTCAGCCGACCGCCGGGGTCTTCGTTCAGCGTGACGCGCAGCTGATCGGTACCCACCATGACGTGGAGATCGTGCATCTCGTCGAGCCGCACCTGCTCACCGAGCAGGATCGCGTCATCGATGCGGACTCCGAGATGCCGGTGCACCGCATCCCGTTCGATCGCAACTCCCCCGGCACCTACAGGCCCGCCTGGCGGCGCCTGCATCCTCTCATCGAACAGGCGGATGTGGTCCATACCCACGCACTGCCCGCCATCGCGGCCTTCATCGGCCGCCGCGTCGGTCGTCCCTGGGTGCACTCCGAGCACTGGTCGGCAGTGACCGACCCCGCATCCTTCAACCTCCGGGGACGCATCTTCTTCATGTTCCTGTCGCGCTTGCTGCGGCGCCCGGACGTCGTCACGGTCGTCAGCTCGTTCCTCCTCGAGCACGTCGGTCGATTCCGGCGCGGCACGACGATGATCGTGCCGTCCGCCGTCCCCGCGGCTGTGGTGAGTGCCGCCGAGCACAGCGCCGACAGGCTCCGTCTGGTCGCCGTCGCCAACCTCGTCGACGGAAAGGACCCGCTCCTGGCGATCGAGACGATCCGCGAGCTGCGACGCAGGGGCGTGCCGGCCGAACTCCGCTGGGTCGGAGATGGACCGCTTCGCGGCCACGTGCAGGGAGCCATCGTGGACGACCCGTCGATCCGGCTGGTGGGCACGCTGGATCGCGCCGGTGTGTCGGCGGAGCTGGAACGCGCCGAAATCTTCTTCCTGCCCACACGACGGGAGACGCTCTGCCTGAGCGCCATCGAGGCGATCAGCCATGGACGCCCCGTGGTGATGGGCGCAGTCGGGGGCCAGCGGGACTATGTCGAGCCCGACAACGGCGTGCTGGTCGAAGAACGCAGCGCCACCGCCTACGCCGATGCGATCATCCGGCTCTACGAGGATTTCGAACGCATGTCGGCCGAGTCGGTCGCCGCCACTGTGGCCGATCGATTCACTCCTGAGACCGTGCTGCGCGGATACGAAGAGGCATACCGCGTCGCATGCGCCCGGCACCGAGAGGACGACCGTCGATGACACCGCCGACCCAGATCCCTGCGACGTCGAGCAGCCGACCGGGACTGCTCATCCTGTCGTACTCGCCGATCTCGAGGGACGCCCGAGTGCTCAGGCAGGTGAAGCTCTTCTCTGAGCGGTTCGACGTGACGACCCTCGGCTTCGGCGAGGCTGTCGACGGTGTGGCGGCGCATTATGAGATCACCGTCCCCACTGGCACGCGTCGCCGCATGCGCGCATACATCGAGGCGGTGCTGCTGCGCCTGCACCTGTACCGGCTGATGTACTGGACCGACCCTCTCGTCCGCGCGACGCGGCGCGCGCTGCGAGGGAAGTACCCGCAGCGCATCCTCGCCAATGACATCTACACGGTCCCGCTCGCTCTGCGGCTGGCGCCCGCCGAGAGCATCCACACCGACCTGCACGAGTACTACCCGGGTCTGCATGACGACAGCGCTCAATGGCGCCGGCTGCGACAGCCCTACCTGACCTGGATCGTGGAGACATACGGCGCACGACCCGTCTCGGCCAGCACCGTTGGAGCCGAGATCGCAGACGCGTACCGCAGGCACGGGATCGAGGCGCAGGTGGTCGCGAACGCGCCAGCGTACCTGCCGTACAGCCCCGGGACGGTCTCCGCTCCGATCCGTCTCGTGCATGCCGGTGCGGCACTGCCCACGCGACGGATCGAGACGATGATGCGCGCTGTCGCGGAGTCCTCGGCGGACATCGAGCTCTCGGTGCTGCTGACGCCGAACAATCCGGCGTACGTCGCCGAGCTCGAGCAGCTCGCGCGAAGTCTCGGACCTCGCGTGCGGATGCTGCCGCCGGTCGACCACCACGACCTGCTCCCCACGCTGAACCGCTATGACGTGGGCATCCATGTTCTCCCCGCGACGGTGACGAATCAGGCGCTCGCCCTTCCGAACAAGTTCTTCGACTTCGTGCAGGCGCGCCTCGGCATCATCGTGGGTCCGACACCGGGAATGGCGCGTCTCGTCGAGGAGCACGGTCTCGGCGCTGTGACGGCCGGCTTCGAGGCATCCGACATCCGAACGGTGCTCGACGCGATCGACGCGGAAGCGGTCCAGCGTTGGAAGAAGGCGGCGCACGCCGCAGCCGCGAAGCTGTCGGCCGAGTCGCAGCTGCCGGTCTGGGCAGACGCGATCGACGGTCTCAGCGCCGTGCCGCGTTGACCGCCATCGCGACACGACGGCCGGCGATCAGCGATCGTAGCGGTGCGTGGCGGTGCAGCACGCGCAGCGGATTCGACGTCATCAGCACATCGGCTGAGAGGTACCTACTTCGGTCGCCGAGTGCGGCCCGCAGCGACTCCTCGGTGGCGTCGTCGACCATGGCCTCACGCAGGATACGGGCGTCGCGACGCGCCAGGATGCCGTCCACACCCGGTGCCCACCTCTTGAGCCTGCGCCAGGTCTCCGCGTATGTGGCGCGATCGGCGTCGCTCAGCCCTTCCGGTCCGATGTGTGTGGAGATGGAGCCGATCACGTGCACGCGCAGTATCTTGGCCGCGACCGCGCGCCGTGCGCTGAGCGACATCTCGCCGAACACGGCATCCGACTCGATCGCATCGAGATATGCCAGATCATCAGCAGCCGGTCCGGGTGCCTTGGTCACGCGATCCTTCTGATCATCATGCTCGAGATAGGCGGGCGAAGTCGGATCGAACGCGATCGAGGCTCCCGAGAACCAGAGGTGCAAGCCGAATGACTGGTCGACCCCGCGAGGCAGACCCTCGGTGAATCGTAGCCCCGCGAACCGCTGCCGCCGCCAGAGTCCGAGCGGAGCGGTGCGCTCGAACAGCCGATCGCGGTCGCCGTCGAGTTCCTGTGTGCGGCGGGGTCGCACGCGCGGAGAGGCCACCCCGCCGGCGGCGATGCGGCGGATGGGGGCGATGACGACGTCTGCGGATCGCGCTTCTGCGAGCGCGAGCCATTCATCCAGCGCCGAGCGTGAGAGCTCATCGTCCGAGCCGAGCAGCCCGACGAACTCGCCGACGGCATTGTCCAGCCCGAAATTGAACGCGTTGGCAGGCGAGCGCACGCCGTCCTGCAGCGCGAGCAACCGTACACGGTTGTCTGCGGCGAGCGCGCCGAGCCGCCCCGCCACGATCGCGGGATCCAGATTGTGCGCGATCACGGTCACCAGGATGTCGCGCTCGTTCGCCAGAGCAGAGGAGACCGCACGCTCGACGGGACGGCTGCCGCTGTGGACGCCGATGATGATCTCTGCCTGTGTCATGCGTCTTCGCCTCCGGGCCGCGCGGACTCCCGCCGCTCGGTCTCCTGCCGCTCGATCTCGTCCCCCCGCTCGCGTGCATCGCCGGCGTCGGGGTCGACGAGACCTGCGAGAGCGGCCTGCACGGCGAACTCCGACTCCGTGGCGACGACCTCATCGAAGGTTCCGGAGGCCGCAACCTGACCGTCACGCATGAAGAAGACCGTATCGGCGTTGCGGATCGTCGACAGTCGATGAGCGACCGTCACGGTGGTCACGCTGCCGCGCAGGCCTTCGATCGCCCTGGTCACAGCCGCTTCGGTGGCAGTGTCCAGCGCGCTGGTCGCCTCATCCATCACGAGCACACGCGGGTCGCTGTACAGCGCGCGGGCGATGCCCATCCGCTGCCGCTGACCACCGGAGAGGGCCAGGCCGCGCTCGCCGATCCGTCCGTCCATCCCGCCTTCGCGCGCGTCGATCAGCGGCAGCAACTGCGCCTGCTCCAGCGCGAAGCGCACCCGGTCGCGATCGAAGTCGGCGCGCCAGCTGAGCGCGACGTTCTGCGCGACGGTCGAATCGAACAGCGATACCTCTTGTGGCACGTAGGAGATCTGCGCGCGCCAAGCGTTGAGAACGCTGCTAAGCGGCACACCGTCGACCGTGATGCTCCCGCCTGTCGGCTCAATGAGGCCGAGCAGCAGGTCGACCATGGTCGACTTGCCGGCGCCGGATGCCCCGACGAATGCGACCTGCGTTCCGATCGGAATCTCGAGGGTCACCCCGCGCACCGCATCCGCCGAGTCAGGCGTGTACCGGAAGCTGACGTCGTCGAACCGGATGATGCGCGGCGATTCCGGGAACGTCGCGGTGTCGCCGCGCAGCGCGGTGGCCATGTATTCCTCTGAGTCCCGCACTTCGTCGAGGACGGCGCGTGCGTGCGGCGCCGAGACATTCAGCTGCTGCAGGACGCCCTGGAAGCGCACCAGCGAAGGCGCCAGCCGGAACCCGGCGAGGCCGAAGAGCGCGATCGAAGCGATCGCCCCCTGCACGCTGCCGTCGTTGATGAATCCGGCGCCGCCGACGATGACGATGCCGCCGATCAGGGCGATGTCCATGATGTGCCGCGGCACCTGAGCGAGGAACTGGGAGTTCGCCCTGGCTCGGGTCGCGTGGGATCGGTTCTCGCGCACGACATCGGCCACCTGTGCGGCGCTGCCGCGCAATGTGACCTCTTTCAGCGCGCCGATCATCTCAGTGATCAGTCGGGATGACCGCAGCGAGTATCGAAGCGCGACCAGCCCCGCCTGCTTCGACCTGCGGGAGATCTGCAATTGCAGGATCAGCGCGATGATGCCGAGGTAGACGATGGTGACGAGCCCGACGAAGGGCTGGGCGATGGCCAGCACCAGGATGAGCGAGAAGAAGTTCATGAACTCGCCGATCAGCGACGCCCCGGGGAGCAGGAAGCCGGAGATGGTCGTGCTCACGCTGGCGTCCGTGATCCGCACGAGATCCGACGAGTTCCGCCGCAGTCGCTTGACCCATGGGGCGCGGATGTAGCCGTCGAACACGCGCACGCCGAGTTCCAGCTCGTAACGGGAGAACCGTCGCGTAGCGAACCACTGCATGGTGAGCGCGAATGCTCCCTTAACCACGATGAGTCCACATACCAGCGCCAGCGGTATCAGGACCTGTGGGCCCTCCAGCCGTCCGATGATCGGCAGCACGAGGGGCGTACCGCTCACCAGCGGAGCGATCACGACGGCGAGCAGTCCGAGCGCGAGACCATCCATGAGCGCGAGCGCCCCCATCACAGAGGCGTAGAACGAAAGGTATCGCCCGGCACTGCGCGGTAGCACGCCGAGAACTTGTCGGTACAGCTTCCAGTTGGCGTTCTTCACCGCGCCCCCGCCGCGATCGCGGCCAGGAAGGCCCTGCCCTCGGAGGCCGAGTTCAATCGAGCCGCCACGACGGCCGAACGCGCCTTCATCTCGATGACGCGCTCCGCGTCGAGCTCGCGGAGCGTGTCTCTGAGAGACTCCCACGTGAACTCGGGCACCACCACTCCATGACCGTGCTCACGCACGAGCGGTGCCATGGTCTCGGTCTCACCGACCACCAGCGCGAGACGCCCCTGGGCTGCTTCGAAGAACTTGTTCGGCATCGCGTACTGCAAGTTGATACCGGTGGGCTTGTAGAAGACGATCTCGATGTCGTACTCGTTGATGCACTGCGCGATCTCGCGCATAGGGGCCGGCGGCACGATGTGGATGCGTTCCCGCGCCGGGTGGCGGCTGATCTCGTCCCGCAGCATCGCAAGGACGGGCGGGTTGGATGTGAGCATGAAGGTCATCGAGAAACGAGGCGGGAGCTCTCGCAGCGCCGCCAGGATCTCGGTGAATCCTCGCGACCAGCTCGGCAGCCCGTGGAAGAGCATGCGGATCTCGTGCGGGTCGACCGGGGTGGGTTCGAGGTCGGCGACGTAGGGAGGCGCATTGCGAACCGGCGCGGGGGTCGGGATGCCGAATTCATCGGCGTAGAGCCGCCCGATCGGAGTGTTCACCACCGAGCGGCTCGTGAATCGAGCCGACGCGATGTGACTGCGCCCCCACCGGTAGTGGGCACCAGTGATCCGTGCCCCGAGGGTCTGTCGCCGTCGATCCGGGTTGTGATACTCATGGAGGTCGAGATGATGGAGGCCCTTCAGCGCAGCGGGCGTGAAGTCGCGGTCGTCATCGAGCCAGGGGGCGAATTCGAGCTCATTGAACACGATGAGGTCGTACCGTCCGGCGCGGACGCGCTCACGCAGCGGCTCCGGAATGCGCGAGCTCATGAGCGCTCGGAAGCGCAGGCGCTGCGGCAGGAGCAGGTGCGCCGCGAGTAGTCCGATCCGGTTGGTCGTCCAGCCGCGCGCGGGCGCGAGCTCGTAGTGTTCGCGCACTTCCGGCGCGGGATGCTGTCCCAGCCCGAGGGTATCCACGCTCCAGCCATCCGTGGTCAGCCAGTCGACTTCTCGACGCACCCTCGGATCCGAAGCGATGTCGGAGTACGAGAGCACCAGCGCCGTCCGGTCGTCGGACTCTCCGCTCACTTCTCGCCCAGCCTTTCGCATGATGTGTCGCATGTCGGCGGCGGCCGAACGTGCCCGCTCGATCTTATCGTCGCCCGGTGCGCGCACTCTGAGCGAGGCCTGCGCTCACCGCTGCCCGTGACTGAGGAGCGACTCGCTGAGCACGCGCGCCGAGTAGCGACCGTCGTGCAGCGCTCGAATGAACTCCGGACCGCGGGCCGCTGTCTCCCGGTAGCTGTCCGGATTCTCCGCGATGTCGACGAGCACCCCTTCAAGAGTGTCGACGCTCGCCTGAACGATCGGCACGCTCATGCCCGACTCGCGCTCGGCGAGCGCGCGAACCTCGGGCAGCAGGAACCCGAGCACCAGTCTCCCCGCCGCCATCGCCTCGAGGGCAGTGGTGGAATAGATCCCGATGCGGAACTGATCGAGCACGACGTCGGCCTCAGCATAAAGCGCCGGCATGTCGTGCGGTGGGATGGCCTCAGCACGGCGGTACCGGATGACGCCGGCGTCGGCGAGACGGTCGAGCGGCCCCGCGATCAGGTCGCTCCCCTTGAGGTGGGCGTTGGTCGGCGCATGAACCACGAGGGGGCGTTCCTCCACGAGGACTCCGCGCTCGGTCGCCCACTGCTCCGGGCGGACCACGTTCGGTAACCAGGTTGCTTCGGGCAGGTCGGTGAGCAGATCAGGTGTGACCACGAAGACCGTCCCCGGGGCCTGCTCTCGTAGGAACGCCGCGTTATGCTCGGCGAGCGAAACCAGCCGATCACGCAGCTCCCAGTCACGGTCGCGAAAGGGCGACCACGGGCTCAGCTGGGCGTGCAGGTCAGGATGCCGCAGGTCGCTTCCGTGGCTGACGTAGCCGCGGGCGATCCCCGCCCGGGAGAACCAGTCGGCCTCGCGTCGGACATCGTGCCTCTCCGTGACCCCGAGAACGGCGCGCTCGCTCTCTACGAGCACGTGAGTGACGTGATCGCGCACCGCCCGGGCGTGGCGGGAAGCCCAGCGCCGCGAATGGGCGAAGACGGCAGCGGGCACCGCGGAATCGCTCGGGAAGGCGAGTCCGCCGCGCCGAGTCACAGTCAAATTTCTGGCATCCTGGCCGTCAAGCGCGCGAACGGCGGATGCCCAGGAACTCCCCTGCCCAGCGGAGTTGGCGGGCGCGATGAGCAGACGGGTGCGCGCATCGCCGAACGTCATCGGTGCCGGGATGTCCTCGCTCCGGTAACCCAGTCGGTCCGGAACGATTCGCAGTGCTAGCCCTTCCGGTGCCGCTCGCAGAGCCCAGCCTGCGAACGCTCGCAGACTGCTCACGGCCCGCTGCTCGACTCACCTTGATCCAACGGATCGGCGTCCAGCGGGTCGCCCCCAAGTGTGACTTCGTCCGCGAGCGTATCGTTCTGCATGCGAAGCGTGACCGGCCGCCAGTCGGCGCGCAACGTGTCCGCCCAGTGGCCGAACTCTTCGATACCCGTGAGCGATTGCAGAGTATCGAGCTGCCAGGAGTGGATCACGTGGTACTTCTGGTTCTGCCACAGCGTGCGCTGGCAGAAGCTCGCCTGAACGCAGTAATACGAGACGTCACCGGGCTTACGAATCTTCGGCATCATGTCGAGCACTGTCGCGCTGGCTCCGCGCAACAGCCGCTCTGCGTCGACATTCGCCGTCAGACGCCAATAGTCGTAGACGCCGAACATCGCAAAGATCTGCCCGTTGAGCACTTGCAGGGGCTTCTGGTCGCCGGCGTATTCCTCCAAGTACAGGTGCCCGTCGATCACGACGCTCGACCACTGCTGGGAGGACGAACGACTTTGCAGGAAGCTCTTCCAGGTGCCCTCGATCGCGGCATCCCAGCGCGGCTGCGGGTCCACGTCGCTCAGACGAACGAACAGCGACAGAGCCTGTCCCTGTGCCATCGCCGACCACCAGGGCGCATGCAGCGTGCGATCGCTGTACGTCCAGTTGAAGGGGTACGAGTACCACCACGCGTCACCGCGCAGCGTGCGCATCTCGATGAGCCGCTCCGCCTGCCGCTCCGCCCGTTTCAACCACAGGGCGTCGCCGGTTCGCTGATACTCCAGCAAAGCCGAGATGCCGTACTGTGCATACACGACCGGGTGGTCCGCGCGAAGCCCGGTGGACTTCTCGCGGTACACCCGCAACCCTGTGGTGTCAAGGACCTGAGTGCTCGCGCGCACGTCCACGGGCGGGCGGTCCCAGTACGGAGCCGGCGCGTCGGGGTCGAACAAGGTATCCAGTTCGTCCCAGCTCTGATCGAGCACGCTCCCAGGCGCCGCCTTCGTGCACGACACCAGACGGGCGCTGGCCTCACTGACGACAGCGGCGCCTCCCAGTGCGAGTGTTGCTGTGGTTCCCACGCGCGTGGCGCTGGCGACGGTCGCTGGATCGGCGCAGGTGCGCCGCACCAGATACAGCGGCTGGTTCGCACGAGCAGCGGCCGCGGCGCCGGCGAGCGCATCGGGGAAGTCAGCTCCCGTCGCGATGAGCGCACGATCGGCGCTGCTCGCCGGGAAGTACGCGTCGTCGACGGCCGCAGCGGTGTCGTAGCGGTTCGCGCCGGCGAGACGATGCACCCTCAGGCCAGCTTTCGCAAGAACGGACTGGAGTTCCGGGCGCACCGCACCGTAGCCTCCGACGATCGACACGCGCTCGGCACCGAGGCGCCGGATCTCCTGTAGGATGCCCGACGGCAGTGTTGTCGCCCGCCCGTTCACCAGCAGAACCGGCACACGTGCCCCTCCCGCGGCGGCTGCGGCGACCAGTGCATCCGGATAGTCGCGGCCCGTGACGATCAAGACCTCGTCCGCGGCGGTGAACTCGGCGGTGGAGAGGCGCCGCGCCGTCTCGTAACGGTCGGCACCCTGAATTCGCGTCGTGGGGGCGATGCCGCGCAGCGCCCGTTCGACACCGGCAGCCACCACACCGGAGCCCCCGACGACCACGATGCGCTGTGGGGCCAGCCGCACGATCTCTGCACGGACGAGGTCCGGGAGCATGGTCGGCCTGGTCAACAGCAGCGGTCCGCCGGCCGCACCGGCAGCCGCAGCCGCCGTGAGCGCATCAGGGAAGTCGGCACCCGTCGCGAGGAAGACGACCGGCACGGGACCGTCGAGCGTCCGCGAGAGCCGCACCGCGGTGTCGTAGCGGTCGGTGCCGGCGATGCGCTGCGGTGTCTGCGTCACGGCCGTGACAGGGCGAGTCCCTGCATTCACGGACTGCGCATGCGCGGCCTGTGCGGGCGGTGCGAGCGCACTCAGGACCAGTGCCAACGCGACACCTACACGCGCCGCCCAGCGGGCCCGGTGGCTCCTCACGCGCCCGGCAGCGTTCGCACCGAGGAGTCGCCCGCCGAGGCGAGGGCGACTTCGACGACGGTGAGGGTGCGCTGGCCCTGTTCCATGGTGACCACGTCTGTCTGATGGCCGAGGACGGCGTCGCGGAATGCCTCGTGCTCGACGCGCAGCGGCTCGCGCTTGGCGAACGCGTACCGGGTGACGTCTCCTTCGGACACGCCTCGGAAGCTGGAGACGGATTCCCACTCGAGGGGGATGGTTCCGTTGGAGTAGAAGGTGAGATCTCCGGTGGAGGTGTCGGCAACGAACGCGCCCTTCTCACCGGTCACGACGGTGAGGCGCTCTTTCATCGGGCTGAGCCAATTGACGATATTGTTCACGATCACCCCGGACTTGGTGCGACCGGTGATGGTGATCATGTCTTCGTGCTCGCGGCCGGATTTGAACGCGGTCTGCGCGAAAACGACGTCGTAGTCGGACTGCACCACCCACGCGGTCAGGTCCACATCATGCGAAGCGAGATCCTTGGCGACCCCCACATCCGCGATACGCGAGGGGAAGGGACCCTGCCGGCGGGTGACGACCTGGTAGACCGCGCCGAGCTCCCCCGCTGCGATGCGGCGGCGCAGCTCCTGCAGAGCGGGGTTGAAGCGCTCGATGTGGCCGACTGCACCCACCAAACGCGCGTCTTTGAACGCGTCGACCATCCGCTGCCCGGCATCCAGACTGTGCGCGATGGGCTTCTCGACAAGCGTGTGCACGCCTGCGTCGGCGAGCTTCAACGCCGCATGCTCGTGGAACCGGGTCGGCACCGCGACCACCGCGATGTCGATGCCCGCTCCGATCAGCGCGTCGATATCGGGCAGCACCTGCAGGTCACCCGCGACACCGTGCGGATCACCCCCTGGATCCGCGATCGCGACCAGGTCGACGCCGTCCAGCTCGCGTAGCACGCGTGCGTGGTGACGTCCCATCATCCCGACGCCGAGCAATCCGGCGCGCAGCACCATCAGGCGCCCGCCTTCGCGGTCGCGTTGACGGCACCGACGATGCGCTCCAGATCCCCCCGGCTGAGCGAGGGGTGTACCGGCAGCGACACCACCTCACGCGCGGCACGCTCGGTCTCGGGCAGATCCAGCCCAGGCGCGTACGGCGCCAGCGACGGCAGACGGTGATTCGGGATCGGGTAGTACACGCCCGCGCCGACGTTGTGCTCCTCCTTGAGCGCCTTCACGAACCCGTCTCGGTCGTCCGGGACGCGGATCGTGTACTGGTGGTACACGTGCACGGCCCCCTCGGCGACCGACGGGACGACGACGCCCTCCAGATTCGCGTCCAGGAAGGCAGCATTCTGCTGCCGCGTCTTCGTCCACGCGTCGACCTTCGTCAGCTGCACGCGGCCGATCGCCGCGTGAATGTCGGTCATGCGGGCGTTGAACCCGATCACCTCGTTCTCGTACTGACGCTCCATGCCCTGGTTGCGCAGCAGCCTGACTCGACGTGCGAGCTCATCGGTCGCCGCGGTGACCATTCCGCCCTCACCGCTGGTCATATTCTTAGTCGGATACAGGCTGAACATCGCAAATTCCCCGAACGAGCCCACAGGCCGACCGTCCAGCGAGGCGCCGTGGGCCTGCGCGGCATCTTCGTACAGCGCCACGCCGCGGTCTGCCGCCAGCCTCTCGAGCTCGCGCATCCGCGCAGGGTGACCGTACAGGTGCACCGGCAGGATCCCCTTGGTCTTCGGAGTGATCGCTGCGGCCACCGCCTCCGGATCCAGCGAAAACGTCTCAGGCTCGATGTCCACGAACACGGGTGTGCCACCGGTCAGGGCGACCGAGTTCCCGGTCGCGGCGAACGTGAACGACGGGACGATGACCTCATCGCCCGCGCCGACCCCGGCGGCGAGAAGGCCCAGGTGCAGACCGGCCGTGCCCGAGTTGACCGCCACTGACGGACGACCCGGCACGAAGTGCTGGGAGAACTCCTGCTCGAACGCAGCGACCTCAGGCCCTTGCGCGACCATGCCGCTGCGTAGCACGCGGTCGACGGCCTCGCGCTCCTCATCGCCGATGATCGGCCTCGCCGGGGGAATGAAATCGCTCACGCGGCCTCCTTGGTCAGAATTCCATCAGTCTCGAAATATCGGTCGCCCGACGCCGGACAGACCCACGTGTTCTCATCCTCACCAGCGGCCAGCGGCATGCCGGACTCCCCCACCCAGCCGATGCGACGCGCAGGAACGCCGGCCACAAGAGCGTAGGCGGGGACGTCCTTGACGACGACGGCGCCGGCCGCCACCGTCGCCCAGGCGCCGATCGTCACGGGCGCGACGCAGGTGGCGCGCGCACCGATGGCCGCTCCGCGCTCGACGGTCACGCCGACGGCCTCCCAGTCATGGGCGCTCTTGAGCGTTCCATCGGCGTTGATGGCGCGCGGGTAGGTGTCATTGGTCAGCACGACCGCGGGCCCGATGAAGACACCGTCGGCGAGCTTGGCCGGCTCGTAGACCAGGGCATAGTTCTGCACCTTGCAGTTGTCGCCCATCTCGACGCCGGTGCCGATGTAGGCGCCGCGTCCGACGATGCAGTTCTCACCCATCCGCACGCCTTCGCGCACCTGAGCCAGGTGCCAGATCGAGGAGCCGTCGCCGATCGATGCGTCGGCGGAGACATCTGCGGATTCGACGATCCGCACCTGGGTGGAATGAGTCACAGCGCTCCTAGCTCACCGAAGGACGAGACGGTGCACCGAGATTCTATCGTCGGGTGTCCGAGTAGGCCGTGTTCGGGGTGGCCGCGGCGAGCACTACCTCGGCGGAACGTCGCGCCACCGCCTCGGCCGAGACATGCTCACGCGCCCACGCGGCCAGCCAGTCAGCGCCGCGTTCCGGGCGATGCAGGGCGGCCAGCAGCTCCTCCAGCGCGCGGGAGAGTTCGTGCTCATCGTATCCGACGCCCCGACCCAGCCCGTTCCGCTCGACGAGGCTGCGAACCGGATCGGGGCCCGCATAGACGACGGGAGTGCCGACAGCCACGGAGGCGTAGAGCTTCGTCGGAACCGCGAAGTCGTAGCCTTGCCCCGGTACGAGCGTCGCCAGGCTGACACGCGCGCCTCTCAGCCACGCCGCAGCCTGCTCCGGCGGCACAGTGTCCACGAACCGGATCCGGCCGGCGAGACCCGCATCCGCGACGGCGGCGCGCATCGCCTGCCAGGAAGAGCCCTGCCCGACGAAGGCGGCGGTGAGCTCCTGACGCCGCCGGAGCACATCGATCACTGCGCGGACGGCGATCTCAGCCCCGTGCCATTCGCTCGCCGACCCCACGTAAACGACATCCGCTGGCACAGGCACGGCCGTGCCACCGGGAGAGAAGAGGTCGAGATCCACTCCATGGCCGACGACGTGGGTGCGAGCTCCCGGAGTGAGTTCGCCGACGCGTTCGGCCACCCCGTCGGTCACCACGAGGACCTCCTGCGCTCCGCGCAGGGCGAAGGCCTCCATCCATCGCACGACGCGGAGCACGGCGCCGGACGCTCCGGTGGCCTGGGCGGCGTCCGACCAGATGTCCGCGGCGTAGTAGACGTACGGCCGCCTGACGAGCGCGCACGCGATGCGCATGAACAGCCCTGTGGTGGGAGGCGGCTCACAGAGGTACACGTCACCGCGGCGTCCGAAGACGATCCGCAGCAGCAACGGGAGGTCGAAGCTCATGTACGGCAGGTACCCGCGGACATACCCGGACGCGTCCCGCAGCACCGGCCAGCGCCGGACATCCGTCCCGGCGTCGGATGCGGCAGGGGCGCTCCTGGGCGGTGTCGTCGTGAGCACGCGCACATCGGCTCCCCGCGTCGTCAGTTCGGCGGCCAGCGCACCGAGGCGCAATGACGCCGCTGAGGGCTCAGGCGCGAAGATGCGGCTCGCCATGACGACGCGCACGCGGGATCGCGACGCGCGGCTTCTGCGGTTCACATGCGCTCCTCACACTCGGCCGGGTTCCGCACGCCTCGCCGAGGTCGCGCAGCAGCACCTGACACAATGGAATCATGCCGATGAGCGTGCCTGTGCCACACACACTCGACCGTCGAGCCTGGGTCGTGATGCCGCTGTACAACGAGGCGGGCGTCATCGCCGGGGTCGTCGGCGATCTGAGGACCAAGTTCGCGAACATCGTCTGCGTCGATGACGGATCGAGCGACGGGTCGGCGCGGATCGCAATGGAGGCCGGGGCGCTCCTGGTGCAGCACCCCGTCAACCTCGGGCAGGGTGCCGCCCTGCAGACCGGCATCGACTTCGCTCTCTCCCACCCTGAGTGCGAGTACATCGTGACCTTCGACGCCGATGGACAGCACCGGATCGAGGACGCGCTGGGAATGCTCGAGGCGGCCCGCAGCGGTGGCGCGGCGGTCGTCTTCGGATCACGGTTCCTCGATGACCGGACCCGTCCGGGGTGGATGAAGAAGGTCATCCTTAAGACGGCGATCTGGGTGACCAACATGACCACGGGCATGCGCCTCACCGACGCTCACAACGGCCTCCGGGTAATCCGTCGGGACGCCGCGCAGAAGATCGAGCTCAAGCAGGATCGCATGGCGCATGCGACCGAGATCGTACTTGAGATCGGCCGCACCGGTCTGCCGTGGATCGAGTATCCCGTCGAGCTGCTGTACACCGATTACTCGAAGGCGAAGGGTCAGAGCGTGCTCAACTCTGTGAACATCCTCGTGGATCTGGTGGTGAGGTGACCCATGTGGATCCAGCTCCTCCTGATCGTGGCCATCGTCATCCTCGCGGCCTTCATGATGCGGCGTACGGGCGCCGACAGCCATCTTGCGATCCGTCGGCTGCTGATGGCGCTGTTCGTGATCGCCGCCGTCCTGTCGGTGCTGTTCCCCCAATGGCTGACCTGGCTGGCCCAGCTCGTCGGGGTGGGCCGGGGTACCGATCTGGTGCTGTACGCACTGATCGTCATGTTCCTGGCGTTCGTGTACACGCAGTACCGACGCAACGCCGCACTGCAACGGCAATTGACGCTGCTGTCGCGCAAGATCGCGCTGCTTGAGGCTTCAGAGCGCTCCGCGCACAGGAGCGCCGCGGATGACGAAGCGGTCTGAGCTCGCCCTCAGTCGCAGCCGGTGATCCGCCAGAGGGACGCATCACCCTGCTGAGCGACTTTCCGGAAGCCCGCAGCATCCGCGAATCCTGTCAGACCGGGCATGTCCTGGCGGCCCGCCCCGGCGGTGCTCTGACCGAAGTCGAGGACATAGTCGATCCCTGTGCTGGCGAGCGCCTCGCAGACGGCCGGCTCGTCAGCCAGATCGACCAACTCCTCTCCGAGCACGGTGTGCGCGGCGTCGTTGGGCATGGACCAAGTTCGGGGAACGACATCCACACCGCTCAGCGCGTAGCCGAACGCCGCTCCCGCAGAAGGATCTCCGAGGACGCGATCGTCGCGATCGACATAGTGCGGCAGCCGCTCGAGTAGGAGCCTCTCATCGATCGACAGGTAGGACGTCGCGGTGACGCCATAGTCGCTCCGCTCGGATCTCGCGTCAATCACCGCCCAGACGGTGGTCTCGACCAGAAGTACGCCGGCGACGACCGCCCCCACGACGAGGCTTGCCGTTCTGCTCCGGCGGCCGATCAGTCTCAGGATGCCGGCGACGCCGATCGCGGCGAGCGGGATGACCACCAAGGGCATCATCATGATAAAGCGGTGGGGATCCGCGTACCAGGCGGACAGCAGTCCGCGGATCGCCTCGTTGCGCACCGAGACCGCGACCAGCGTCAGCACCGAGATGGCCGCACCGTAGAGCAGGAGCCACCGCAATGGTCTGCGACAGACGACCACCACGATCCCCGCGATCGCGAGCGCGCTCATCGTCACAGCCGGACCCGGACCGATGCTGTCGTTGAGCACCAGGTCAACGACAGCCGGGATCAGTGACTTGCGCGATGACCAGAGCACACTGGGACTGAACCGCATCAGCACGGCCCAGACCAGCGCAGCAGCTACCACGACCGCGAAGGCAGTCACAAGCAGCCAGATCCTGCGCCGTCGGCCCGAGCCGGCCCATTCCTTGTGGACGATCCACAGGACGAGGGAGACTGCGCCTATGACCCAGATCAGGAGTGCCGCCGGCTGTGCGAGCGCGATCGCGGCGAGCCCGACCGCCGACGCCACGATAGCAAGCCATCGGCGCCGCACTGTCTCTGTTCCGGCTCCCCCGTCGCGGTGTGAGGCGGCGAGAGCGACGAGCACGGCGAGAACGCCGGGTAGAACGGCCACCGAGAGCGCGTACGGGTACAGCACACCGAAATCGAGCGCGTAGAAGGGGAAGGCCAGTAGCGCCGGGGACATCAGCGCCGCCGCGATCGTCGCCGCGCGCGCGCCACGCGCTGTACACCAGACGAACGACGTGATCGACAGCACCCAAATCGGTCCGGCGATCGCGAGCGATGTCGCGTTGGCGACGCGCACGACATCCGCGCCGGTGAGCGCCGCGACCGTGGAGGCGACAGCATGCCACGCTGCGGGATAGAAACCGCTCGTGTCGATAGCGCCGAGGAGGTCCAATGACGATGCGCTGCCTGAATCCGAGATGAACCGCAATGCGTTGAGATGGAACGTCGCGTCGTTGGTCTGCGACACGCTGTCAGGGCTGCGAATGAGCGACGCCATGCGCACCATCCCGAGGAGAGCCCCAGCGGCGACAGCAGCGGCGACCGCCACGCCGTGACCGGGGCGTACGACCTCCAGCTTCGCAGGGGCGAGCGAGTGGCCGATCAACGCGGCCATCCCCGCGAGCAGCAGCACGGCGATACCCGCAGTCCACACGGACCAACCGACACCGAGTATGCCGAGACCGCCGGCGCTCACCGCTAGTGCCGCGACGCCGGCCGCGGGTGCGAAACCCCAAAGCAGAACCCCGCGTACCCGAAGTGCGGCACCGATGAGCAGCCCCGGAAGCAGCACGACAGCGATGGCGACGACCATCACCGGTAACATCGCCAGCCAATCCCACACCGTCATCGGAGCGCCCGAATCGCGTGAAGAACCCGCTCAGCCGCATGACCGTCCGGGTCGCGCATCGCTGGAGGGAGCAGATGTCGGTGCTCCCCCGTGTGTTCGATCGGCCGCGCGGGATCCAGCTGGGCGATGAGCGCCTCGAGCAGTTCGTCCACATCTGCGGCGACGGCGCCGATCTCGCGCTCGTCTAGCAACGCTGAAGCGTCCCCGTCGGCGGGCTGGTAACGGACGACAGCGGCGCCCGCGATGGCGGCGTCGAGGGAGATCGGCGAGCTGTTTGTGACCAGCACCGCCGTCGACACCAGCAGCGCCGCACGCCCATCCGCGTGCGCCGCGAGATGCACCCGCTCCGGCAGGCGTCTCGAGCGGAAGTCTCCGCGGCCGGGGTCGAGAAAAGCGAGATCGACCTCGAATCGGTCGGCCAACCCCAAGAGGCGTGTGTCGTTGAAGAGCTCCAGCCACAGCGGGTCGTCATCCGACGGCGCGAACAACACAAGGCGCCGCCTGCGACCCTCTGCCGCGGCCCGCTCTCGGACGATCTCATCGTGTCGCGCGAATCCCGTGTTGGTCACCTCCAGGGCGGTCAACGACGACGGGGTGTCGTCATCGGTCAATGCGCGCAGCTCATCGTCGGCCGCGGTCGCCATCAGCGTGATCGGCTGCCCGTTGAGCCAGATCGAATGGTCGTCGCGGATCAGATCACGCGGCAGGTACACGAATCGCCATGGAATACGACCGTCCCAGTAGATCTCGCGCGAAAGCGGCGCAGCGCTCTCGGCACCCAGCTGGGACGAGATCACGAACTCGGCGTTCATGAGCGCCGCTCGGTGCTCAAGAGACCCGTACGCGAGCACGTGCGCGCCCGAACGCCGCAGTCTCTGCCAATCAGATGACCGCCGGTCGATGACGAACACCGCATTCACATCCGGAGCCTCCACGCGCACGTGCCGGTAAAGCGCTTCGGCGTTATCACCCGCTACATTCACATGGTCGATGAACAGCCATGCGCCTCCGTACCGCGCGCGTGTGCGCGGCCGTTGCGCATGAATCCGCACGATCTTCGCCGCTCTCGACTCGCGCAACTCCTCGCCGAGGGCGCGCACACGCGCGTTGCGAAACAGCGCCGGGGCCAGCGCGGCCGCCTCGCGCCGAACACGGCCGACCATCCGCCGCGGAAGAGGACGGAGCGCCTTCGACGGCGGAATCGGGCCGATCGGATCCACGTAGGAGTCGAACCCCAACCGAGCTCGACTGGCCGAGAACGCGGGAACACTCGGCGGTGCCAGAACGATCTTCTGTTGCCGTCCGTCGAGCAGCACCACCAAGTCATCGTCCGCGACGATCCACAGGATGCGCTGCCGCATCCTCGTCTGCCCCAGGTAATCCAGGCGACGCGTCTTCGCCGCGACCACGACCGCGGGTCGCCCCCCGACGGTGACGCTCTCGACGGGCAGCTCACCGACGAAGCGATATCGGAGCTGAACCAGATCCCTGTGCTCATCGATGCCATGGACCTCGACGAGACCTTCGCTAAGAAGTGGCGCATCCATCAGCGACAGCATCAGATCCCGCAGCTCGAGTCCCATGCCGGTGATCGAATAGTCACGCACCCAGGTCGGGTCGAGTTGCTTCAGCACTGCCGCGACCGAACTCAGCACCTCCGCCTTCTGAGCGGCGCTTAGGTGGGTCGCCTTGTTCGTCGCGTCCATCTCACGAGGGAAGAACCAGCGCATGTCATACAAGAAGTACTGACCGAGCCAATGGGGCACTGAACCGTGTGTAGCCCTGGCCTTCGCGAACAGCGGAAGGTATCCCCGCGTGAACCGCGCAAAATAGTAGTCCGGATTTCGGGCGAACCTGTTCACTGCGGAGTCGCCGCTCGCGCGCTGACGATAGTAGTAATCCGAGGACGCGACACAGGCGATCACCGGTTGCGTCTCCGTGAGCAGATACGAGGACACGAACAGCGCATCCTCGGCGGCGTGCAGGCCCTCGAGGAACCTCACACCGGAGGCTCGCAGCTTTGCGAGCGGAAAGAACGCCGAGGCCGCCTGCGATTGGATGAACTCTGGATGCTGCTCAAGTGGGTACAACCGGTCTCCACGATTGAACTTGTCCCTGAGCGGATGCGCGTGATCATACCGGTCGTCGATCTCGTGATATCGCGCGACGTTGCAGGACACGAGCGAGACCCCGTTCGATGCCTCCGCCACGGAGCGCAGGAAGCGATGCACGCCGAGTACGTAGCCGTCAGAGAGGAAGTCGTCCGAGTCTACAAACGCGATCCACTCGCCCGTGGCCAGGTCCAGGCCATTGTTGCGCGCGGCGCTGACTCCGCGATTCGGCTGCTCTATGACGCGGCCCGCGATGCCCGTTCTGGTGAGCCACTCGCTTGCGATCCGGCCCGCGTCATCGGGTGAAGAATCATCGACGAACAGGCATTCCAGCGCGAACTCGTCACCGCGCCCTCGCTGTCGTTCCAGCGAGCCGAGGAGTGCAGGCAGGAAGCGTGCGGTCTCGTATAGCGGAACGACGATGCTGTACACCGTTGGCGTCATCTGGTGCGGAACCCTATTCGGAATCGAGAATATGCATTGCTGTGGTGGCGACGCGATACTCACCTCGCCACGGCGGTACGCCTCATGTCGCACCCGAAGGCCGATTGTAGCCCGCGTGATCGTCGCTCTTCCTGCGCCCGCTCCGAGGCCGAATGGCCTCCGGCGGCGGCGCAGTATGCGTCAGCACGCGAACGGTATCGTAGGCAGCACGCGCGACACCCTGCAGACGAATCTCCCAGCGCGGGCGGCACACGCCGTTCAACGCCTAAGGAGGCGAATGATCCCTACACCGCCTGTCAGGCTCACCCGGCGCGGCATCCGCTACTCGCCGACTTCGGTCGGGCGCACGGTCGACGTCACGCTGGACGGGCACCGGGTCTGGTCGACCACGCTCGCGCCGGGACGGCGCACCCAGGCTTGGCCTCCCGCGCTGAGGGAGCGGCTGCTCGGAAGCGCAGTGGGCATCGTGTCCGATTCGATTAGTCACGATCCGCTGTGGAGAGGGAAACTGCACTGGTCCGGCAGCGGATCGCCCGACCTTGTCGACGGCCGGGGACGCACGCTCCGCGTCGACAAGTGGGGGCGCATGAAGCCGTCGTTCGAGACGGGTGAGGACATTCGCCCTAAGGTCGCCGCTGCCGCAGCCGACGTACTCGCCTTCCTTCGGCAGAACGGTTTCGAGGCGTTCATCGTCGGCGGCACGCTCCTCGGTGCGGTCCGCGACGCGGAGATCCTGCCGCACGACGATGACGCCGATGTCGCCTACCTGAGCAAACACTCGCATCCCTCCGATCTCGTCTTGGAGAACGACCGACTGCACCGCCTGCTCGTCGAAAACGGGTTCCGAGTGATCCGGCACAGCTGGTCGCATCTGCAGGTGCTCAGCGACGACGATGCCCACGACTACTACGTCGACATCTTCACCGCGTTCTACAAGTCGGGCATGTTCCACGAGCCCATCCACGTCCGCGCGGCGGGCATGGAGGACGCGATCCTCCCGCTCGGGGAAGTTGAACTGCACGGCGTGCGGCTGGCAGCGCCCCGCGACCCTGAGGCCTGGCTCGCCGCTTGCTACGGGCCGTCTTGGCGCACACCCGATCCCTCGTTCGTCTTCGAGACGCCCTGGCAGACGCAGCGCCGCTTCCACGCCTGGTTCGGCACCTTCTACATGGGGATCAACAACTGGACGATCCGCTATTCCCAGGGAGGCAGCGCACACGAGAGCAACGCGATCCGAAGCCACGTGATCCCTCATGCCGACGCCGTCGTCGATCTCGGCTCCGGCAACGGGGAGGACCTGTGCGCCTACCGCGCAGCAGGTCTCTCGGCTGTCGGAGCCGAGTCCGTCGGCACGGCCCGTTCGGTGCTCGACGGCGAAGCGCACGTGAACCTCGTCGACTATCTTCCCGCATTCGATTTCATGCGCAGGGCGCTCGCCGACGCAACGGCGGACACGCGCACCGCTGTCACCGCGAACCACCTGCTCGCATGTCAGGATCCGCGCGGACGCAGCGCGCTGTTGCATCTGTTCCACTTCGCGCTGCGCCGCGGCGCGCGCGTGATCACCGCAGACTACGAGGAACTGGGACGCTACCGTCCGGACCGGCCGCGTACCTGGCACCTTGACTGGCCCACTCGCATGGAAGAGGCGGCCGAAGCCGGATTGCGCTGCGTCCTACTGGAGCGCACACGAATCCGCGACGAAGACGGCGTCCAGCGCACATTGTCGGTCGTCGAGTACCAGCGACAGGAGGATCACCCATGAATCGACTCGTCCGCATCCGTCAGGATCTGATGCTCAGCGCGCGCGGATGGCTCGCCCGCCGCCGCTTGAGAGCCGAGACGGTTTCCGCTCTCGTCGACACAGTGAACGACCTTCGTCAGCGCGTCGCCGAACTCGAGGTCGACCTGGACGAGCTGCGCGCCGACAGCAGGCGCGTCGCCGAGCTTCGGATCCAGGTCGAGGATGCGCTCGCCGGCCGCGAGTGACCACGGTCCGCGGTCACTCGCTCGATAGAATGCAGGGATGACTGCCCGAACTGTTGCTGTGCTGTTGGCTGGTGGAATCGGGGTTCGGGTGGGTCTCGGTGTGCCGAAGCAGCTGATCAAGATCGCCGGTAAGGCGATCGTGGAGCACACGCTGGAAGTGGTCAATGCTAGTCCCGTGATCGACGAGATCATCATCGTCATGAACGCCGGAGCGATCCAGCAGCTCGAGTCGTTCAAGGACGCCGAGCGTTTCCCGAAGCTCAGCCGGATCATCCCGGGCGGCGAGACGCGAAACGACTCCACCCGAGCCGCCCTGGCTGTGATCGACGACGATCCGGACACCAAGGTGCTCTTCCATGATGCCGTGCGACCGTTCGTGAACGAACGCATCCTCGAGGACTGCGTGGAGGCCCTCGAACACTACGACGCTGTCGATACCGCGATCCCGTCAGCCGATACGATCATCCAAATCGACTCCTCCTCGCACATCACCGGCATCCCGAACCGCTCGACGCTGCGGCGGGGCCAGACGCCTCAGGCCTTCCGCGCGGGGACTATCCGACGGGCATACGAGCTTGCAGCAGGTGATCCCTCCTTCCATGCCACGGACGACTGTGGCGTCGTCTTCACGTACCTTCCCGAGGTGCCCATCTTCGTCGTCGACGGCACGGCCGAAAACATGAAGGTCACCGAGCCGATCGATGTGCATATCGCCGACAAGATCTTCCAGCTTCAGTCGTCGAGCCTCACCGCAGACGGCGAGCTGCCCGATATGTCCGGACAGGTCGTCATCGTGTTCGGCGGCAGCTACGGGATAGGTCAGAGCATCGTGCAGCTCGCCGCTCGAGCTGGTGCAGAAGTGCACGAGTTCAGCCGCTCGACGACCGGCACGGACGTTCGCTCGCGAGGGCAGGTGAAGAAGGCCATCCGCGCCGTGCATGAGAAGGCTGGCCGGATCGATGCCGTCGTGGTGACGGCGGGTGTCCTGCAAATGGGACCATTGACGAAGACGAAAGTCAAGCAGATCGAAGCCGGCATCGAGACGAACTTCCTCGCTCCTGTGATCGTCGCACGAGCGGCCCACAAGTATCTGAAGCGTACGGGCGGGCAGGTGCTGCTGTTCACATCCAGCTCGCACACCCGAGGACGCGCCAACTACGGGGTCTACTCGGCGAGCAAGGCTGCGGTCGTGAATCTCACGCAGTCACTCGCCGAGGAATGGTCGGAAGACGGTGTGTCCATCAACTGCATCAGCCCGCAGAGGACCCACACCCCGATGCGCACTAACGCCTTCGGCGAGGAGCCACTCGAGACGCTTCTTGCTCCGGAGAACGTCGCTGCGGTGAGTCTCCAGGTGCTCGGAAGTGACCTAACCGGGCAGGTGATCTCGGTGCGTGTTGAGGATATCCGCGACAAGACCAGGTGAGGCGGCAGCGCCTCACTTCATCGCGGCCAAGGCGCCGTTGATCTCGCCGTCGTAGATCTTCTTACCCTTCCTGATCACGATTCCCCGGTCACAGAGATCCTTGATCATCCCCGTGCTGTGGCTCACCACGAGCATGGTCACTCCCTGGGCTGTAAGCTCCTTGATCTTCGCGATGCACTTCTCTCGGAACGGGGCATCGCCGACGCTGAGCACTTCATCCACGAGCAGGATGTCGAGTTCGACATGGATCGCGACCGAGAATGCCAAGCGCATGAACATTCCCGATGAGTAGTGCTTCACCTCCTGGTCGATGAAGTCACCGATTTCGGAGAAGGCGACGATGTCATCAAAGCGCGCGTCGATTTCTTCCTTCGACATGCCCAGGATCGCCGCGTTCAGGTATACGTTCTCGCGTCCAGAGAGGTCTGGATGGAAGCCCGCACCCACTTCGATCAGGCCGGCGACTCGCCCCCGCGTGAAAACGCGCCCGGTGTCGGGTTCCAGTACACCGGAGATGAGTTTCAGTGTCGTCGACTTGCCCGAACCGTTCAGCCCCACGACGGCGACCGACTCACCTTGTGCAACCTGGAAGGTGATGTCGTCTAGAGCCAGGAAGGAATCAGCCCGAACTTTCTTGCCACGAATCCATCCGACGAAGGCTTCCTTGAAGGAATGCGTGTTGCGCTTCAGGAAGCGCTTGGAGACGTGGTCGACGACGATGCTGGGGGTACTCGTCGTCAGCTGCATTATCTGAGCCATCACAGGTCCTGTGCAAATGTTCGTTCGTAGTGGCGGAAGACAGTCTGGCCGATGACGAGGACGGCCACACAGATGAAGGCGGACACAGTCAGCGCGATCTCGAAGTTCGGCAGGATGCTCGGGTCGTCAGCACCTGCCGACGGGGGCGGCACTGTGCCTGCCCAGAAGCCCTGGTGGAACAGTTCGACAGCCACGGTCAGCGGATTCCAGGTGTAGACGTTGAAGATCCATTCGTGGTTGTGCAGCGCGTTCTGGACCAGCAGCCAGGGATAGAGCACGGGAGACGTCCAGGTCGAGAACATCCGGATCAGCTCGACGAAGTTCTGGGCATCGCGGTAGCGCACGTTCAGCCCCGCGAAGAGCAATCCGAGCCCTAATGCGAACGCGAGGACGACGACGATGCCAAGGACGATTCCGCCAAGGCCAATCAGTGTCGGCGTCCAGCCGACGAGGATACAGACCAGGAGCAGGATCGCCAGTTGGGGCAGGAAGTGGATGAAGGCGATGATGATCGCCGCTATCGGGAAGAGCTCCCGCGGGAGGTAGATCTTCTTCACCAGAGCACGGTTCTCGACGATCGACGTCGTCGCGTTACCGAACGCCTCGTTGAAGAGGTTTACGGCGACCACTCCGGAGAAAAGATAGATGGGGAAGTTCTCGATTCCCCTGTCCATCTGCATGATGACGCCCATCACGAAGTAGTAGATGATGAACTGCGCGGCGGGCTTCACATACGACCAGACCCACCCGAGAACCGAGTTGCGGTATCGAGTCGCAGTACCCTTGCGCACCAGCAGACGCAACAGATACTGCCGCCGGAACACATCGAGGATCCCTCGACCCCGGCCAGGTACATCGAACCCGCTGAGATCGATCGGCACGCTGGATGTCAATTGATTCACCGTTCAGATAGCGCATGCGGCGTACAGCCATAGGTATACGGCAATCATAGCCAACGCACGCTGAGAGCCCCGTCGGTCAGCGGTTCACCGCCGCGCCGACCTGGCTCTCGACGGTGGCGGAGACGACACCGGTGCCGCCAAGGATGACCACACGCTGGGGCCTCAGCCGCGACAACTCGTTCTTCACCGCCGCGGGCAACCCGTTCGACGGTGTCAGCAGCACCGGACCACCCA
>NZ_JAPSIY010000003.1:0-217152 GCF_031178445.1 Microbacterium sp. | reverse complement strand
CCGCCAGCGCATCCGGGAAGTCCATCCCGTTCGCCACATACGCCACCGGAACACCCGCCGACGGGAACGCCGCCTTCGACACCGACACCGCCGTGTCATAACGCGTCGCACCACCCTGCCTCGACACATTCGCCGAGTAGCTGCGCACCTGCGATTCGACGGTGGCGGAGACGACACCGGTGCCGCCAAGGATGACCACACGCTGGGGCCTCAGCCGCGACAACTCGTTCTTCACCGCCGCGGGCAACCCGTTCGACGGTGTCAGCAGCACCGGACCACCCAGCAGCCCCGCCGCAGCAGCCCCCGCCAGCGCATCCGGGAAGTCCATCCCGTTCGCCACATACGCCACCGGAACACCCGCCGACGGGAACGCCGCCTTCGACACCGACACCGCCGTGTCATAACGCGTCGCACCACCCTGCCTCGACACGTTCGGAACCGCGGGAGTGATTGCCTGTGACGCCGCAGATGCAGGAGAACTCCCGATGGTGTTCCTCGCGACGACCGTGAAGGTGTACGAAGTGCCGTTGACGAGCCCTGAGATCACAGCCGTGGTGGCTCCGGTCGTGTTCACAGTCTTGCCGCCGGGACGCGTCGTGACCGTGTACCCGGAGATCGTCGCGCCGCCGTTGGCCGCGGGCGCAGTCCAGGACACGGTGGCCTGACGGTCGCCCGGTGTGGCGACGACGCCGGTCGGCGCGCCGGGCTTGGTCGCCTGCGTCGATCCGAACCAGTCGGTGAAGTAGTTGTAGAAGTTGCGGTTGCCGTAGCTCGAACACGAGTTCCCGGTCCCGTATCCGGCTTTCAGGGCGGCGGCGTTCGGCTGATACGGCGTGTAGTAATAGAGGGCCGATGTCGCCTTGTTCGCGACGTAGGCGGGCGCGGTGCCGCAGGCGCGGTTGGGGTGGTAGAGGATGTTCCACGTCTTGCCAGGCGCGTACCAGGTGAAGTACCGGCCCTCCATATACATCTGCATTTGACGGGCGGCGCCGTAGATCTGGTGGAAGAAGCCGACGTACGCCGGGTTGCATGGTGCGTCGTCTGGACATCCCTGACCGAGCGCCTTGTCGTATCGCCATGCGCTGGGCCACGTGTGCGTCACCAGGCTCTGCTCCTTCTGAAGCATGACGATGAGCACGCGCGGGTTGATGTCACACGACTGCGAGACCCGGTAGATGATGCGCGCGGCACTCTCACCTCTCGCCCCCGTGTATCCCTTGCAGTAATTGTCGGCCGGGCGGTTCACCGAATCGGTGCGGTAGTCCTTGAGGCAGATGATCGGGCCCCACTTGTCGCTGCCACCCCGGCAGGTTTTCACCTTGGAGTTGAAGAACGACTGGATCTGCGCTTCCGTCATGGTGCTCTTGTCGGTGAACACCGCGTCGCTGATGATGTTCCCGGCCTTGAACCCGACGAGTGAGGTCTTCACCGGTCCGCCCGGGGCGCGCGCGACCACGGGAGAAGAGGCCGACGCGACCGACGCGGACGCCGCTGAGACCGGCGCAGCGGTGCCGAGTATCAGTGCGAAGACGGCGACGAGGGTCGCCAGCCATCTGCCTCTTCCGAACGGTCGCGAAGGCCGGGTTCCATGCGCAGACATGTGACTAGTGTGACTGAAGTTGCGGCATGATGCCAGTGAGGCGGTATATCGGGCGATTTCCCTCGGCGTGTCGAGCGTTTCCGAGCTTGCTCTCAGACAATGATCAGAGATCGGCGTGCAGCGCCCAGACCCGCTCCGCCGAACTCGCCCACGAGAAGGCTCGCGACCGGTCCGAACCGAGCACGCTCAAGCGCCGTGCTCCGTCACCCAGGGCGTCTTCCAGCGCATCCCCGAGCTCCTCGACGGTGACCAGTGCGCCGCCGTCCGCCAGCACGTCACGGTGCACACCCGAATCGACGGCGACCAGTGGCACCCCCAGCGCCATCGCCTCGATCGCTCGCCATGGCCAGGTGGAGACGGCGGATGCCGCGACCACCGCACCCGCTCCGCCGATCACCGCAGCACGGTCGGCGTCGTCCAGCGCACCGCGGATGTGCGCGCGCCGCTCGGGCAGACCGGCGGCGGATGCTGCGTCGGCGAGCGCCGGTTCAGCGCCGTCGGCGGCATCCACCATGACGACGTCGACGTCGGCGCGCGCCGCGGCGCGGAACCCCTCCGCGAGCGCATCGCCCTCCCCCGTCACCACGACGTAGCGCGCCGGCAGCTGCAGTTCCGCACGCCGATGGTCGGCATCCTCGGGCGGGCGGAAACCCTCCGGGGCCGCGCCGGCGATCACTCGGATCCGATCGCCGAACGACGCGATGCCGGCGAGGCGCTCAGCCATCGCATGCGAGGGCACCACGACCGCGTCCGCGTGCTTCGCAGCGCGCTTCAGCATCGCGCGCTGCCACACGACGTTCGCCTTGGGCAGCGCGTCCGGAGTCTCCCACGCCTTGAGATCCCACACCGTGATGGTGATCTGGTCGTTGTCGTGCAGGCGGTCGTGGCGCACGAGCGGGGCCATGAGGCTGGGCGCGTGGATCAGCCCGCCGCCGACCCCTGGCGCCATCCCCAGCTGCCACGACGCCGCGAGCTCACGTCGCCCGAGCGGAAGGGTCCGCACATCGTGCACACCCCGCACGCCCACCGAGCCCCCAGAGGGCACCAGTGCCGAGACCAGGCATCCGCGCGGAGCGGTCGCGACGAGACCTGCGGTCAGCGCCATCGCAGCACGCGCCTGATCGGGGTCGACGACCTGCGCCGCCTGATCGAGCACCACCCGTAACTGCACACTCATAAGGCAACCCTAAGCGGGCGGGCGCCGCGCGCCGGGAGGCGGGGCCGTGATCAGCTGGACGGCGTCTGCTCCTTCGGCGGGTGGAGCGTCTCGTCGATCATCTGCCTGACATGCTCGTAATCCGGCTCGTGCTCGTCGACCCCGTTGTCGGGGGTCAGCTCGATGCGCGTGACAGGATGCTTCTTCGCTTTCATCACCAGATCGAAGAACTCAGGCAGCTTGTCCTTCGGCAGGTCGGTCTGCACCAGCGCGGTGCCGGCGGCGGCGATGTCGTTGAACCGTGAGGCCACGTTCTCGGGGGTGAACTGCTCTAGTATCGCCACCTGCAGCTCGCGCTGCCGCTTCATGCGGTCCCAGTCGCTGGTCGTGTACCTCGACCGTGCGTACCACTGCGCGGTGTCGCCGTTCATGTGCTGCTCGCCGGGCTCGATCCAGCCGATCGCCCAGTCGTCGACGGGCTGACCGGTGTACGCCGGTCCGCCACCCTTCGGCAGCCGCTCGGTGACTTCGATGTCCACGCCGCCGAGTGCGTCGACGAGCTGCGCGAAGCCGTTCATGTCGAGGAACACGTAGTACGGGATCTCGATGCCCAGCGCGCCCTCCGCAGCGTCCTTGGTCGCCTCGATGCCGGGAGCGGAACCGTGGGCGGCCGCATCCGGGTAGAGGCTCTTGCCCTGATCGCCTCTGCAGACCTCGGCGGCGTTGCGGATGTGGTTCATCCAGCCGTTCCAACCGCAGCTCGCGCTCGACTGCCCCTCGAAGCCGTTCGGATACAGCTCCAGCATCGGACTTCCCTCGCTGAACGGCGCGTGGGGAAGCTCTCTCGGGATGCCGGTGATCGTCACCGCCCCCGTCTCGGCGTTCACCGAGACCACAGAGATGCTGTCGAACCGCATGGAATCTCGTCCGTCGCCGCTGTCGGCGCCGAGCAGCAGGATGTTGTAGTAGCCGTCACTGGGCGGCAGGCTCGGTCCGCTGTTGCCGAAGATCGCGTCGAGCGCCCCGCGGCTCGAGGCGGCGACGGTCGAGGCGTACACCGCTCCCCCACCCGCCAGCGCCATCACCAGCAGCGAGGCGATCGGTACCACCCATCGCGACACCGTCGGCAGCTTCACCAGCCGCACCAGGCGCAGAGCGTCGACGGTGAGCACGAGCCAGAGCACGGCGTAGCCGATCAGTGTCACCTGCGCGAGCGTCAGCACGATCCACGACAGCGGCCCCGAGACCATCCAGATGAGCACCGGGCGCGCGAACAGCGCAAGAGCGGCACCGAGCACCAGCAGCCCCCAGCCTGCCAGCGTCGCGCCGAGGCCGATACGACCGAGTCGGCGGTTGCCGGCGAGCACCTGCGCCGACCCGGGGACGAGGGCGTTGAGCACGACGAGCCACCAGGCGCGTCGCCCCATCATCGCCGCATCGCCGAGGTCGGGATTACGCAGCGGGCGCGTCTCGATCAGCGGACGCGCGCCTGGTGCAGAGGTGCGCGGAGCCGCCAGGGTCACAGCGAATCCTTCAGCCGCTCGTTCTTCTCGCCGACCTGCTCCTCGAGGTCACGGGCGTACTGCTCGACGCGGTCGGCGAGCGCCTCGTCGGAAGTGCCGAGGATGCGTGCGGCGAGGATTCCGGCGTTGCGCGCACCGCCGATCGACACCGTCGCCACGGGGATGCCTGCGGGCATCTGCACGATGGAGAGCAGCGAATCCATGCCGTCCAGGAACGCCAGCGGCACCGGCACACCGACGACGGGGAGCGCGGTCATCGAGGCGAGCATCCCCGGCAGGTGTGCGGCACCGCCGGCGCCGGCGATGATCACCCGGATGCCGCGGCCGCGTGCCTCCCGCGCGTAGCTCATCAGCTTGTCCGGGGTGCGGTGTGCGGAGACCACCTCGACCTCGTGCGGGATGCCGAAGTCGGTGAGCGCCTGAGAGGCGTCGCTCATCACGCGCCAGTCGGAGTCGGAACCCATCACGACGCCGACCAGGGGCGAACTCGAGGAATGCAGCGGCTCAGTCACCATGACAGGCTACGTCCCGCCGCTGAGAGATTCCGGGAGCGGCACGCGCCCGCGCGGCCGATCAGAGGAAGTGATCGGCCGCGGCCCGCGCCGTGTACACAGCGTCGTCGAGGTCGTCGCCGGAGACGTTGACGTGCCCGACCTTGCGGCCGGGGCGCGGCGACTTGCCGTACGTATGGACCTTCGCCTCGGGATGCTCGGCCATCGCCCGCGCGAATCGGTCCTCCAGCGCGCCTTCGGCCGGCCCTCCGAGGATGTTGACCATCACGGTCCACGGTGAACGCGGCTCGGTGGCACCGAGCGGCAGGTCCGCCACGGCGCGCAGATGCTGCTCGAACTGTCCGGTCACGGAGCCGTCCTGGCTCCAGTGACCGCTGTTGTGCGGGCGCATGGCCAACTCGTTCACGAGGATGCGCTCGTCGTCGGTCTCGAACAGCTCGACAGCGAGCATGCCTGTCACGCCGATTCCCTCGGCGATCCGCCGGCCGATCTGCTCGGCCACCTGCACGAGGCGATCGTGGGCATCCGGGGCGGGCGCGATGACCTCGGCGCACACGCCATCGCGCTGCACCGTCTCGACCACCGGGTACGCGACGATCTGGCCGCTGGGGCGGCGCGCCACCTGCTGTGCGAGCTCGCGGGTGAACGACACGAGCTCCTCCGCGAGCAGCGCCTCGCCCTCGCCCGCGGCGTCGAACCAGTCTGCGGCATCCGCTCCGGCGCGCACCACGCGCACGCCCTTGCCGTCGTAGCCACCGCGCGGTGTCTTCACGACCGCACCGCCGCCGTGCTCGTCGATGAAACGCTGCAGCTCCCCTTCGTCGTGCACAGGAGCCCAGTCGGGCTGCGGCACACCGAGCTCCGCGAGCCGCGCGCGCATGACCAGCTTGTCCTGCGCGAACTGCAGCGCATCGGGTCCCGGGTGCACCTGAACGCCGTCGGCGACCAGGGCGCGCAGCACCTCCTGAGGGACGTGCTCGTGGTCGAAGGTGACGACGTCGACGTCACGCACGAAGGAGCGGACGGTCTCGAGATCCCGATAGTCGCCGACCGCGGTCGCCGCGAGCTGCGCGGACATCCCCTCGTCCTCGGCGAGCACCCGCAGTTCGAGTCCGAGCTCGACCGCCGGGGCGATCATCATCCTGGCGAGCTGTCCGCCGCCGATCACGCCTACGCGCACCGTCATTCGCGTTCCCTTCGTCGGGACCATTCTTCCGCATCCCGGCGCTCGTTTCCTCCGACGACCGCGCCCCAGCGCCTGAGCCACGGAGGCAGACCCGACGGACTGCGTCCGATATCGCCGGTGTCGTGCCGGCAGCGACGCTCACCGCTCGGCGAGCGGCTCCACGGAGTGCGCGTCGCGGTGCGCGAGGATCTGGTTCACCTCGACCTGATCGGCGAGTGCCTCGTGCACGAGATTGACGCTGGGCACGTTGAGCAGTCGCAGCGGCGCGTCGACCCCGTTGCTCAGCGTGATGGTGCCCGCTCCCCAGATACGCTGCAGCAGACCGCGCCGCACGGCGATGGAGTACCCCCTGGTGTGCGACAGCTCCCGGCGCCGGCGCGAGCCGAGCCCCTCTCTCACGATCACCCGGCGGGTGGTGATCGTGTACGTGCGCGAGATCCAGGCCACGTACGGAACCACGACGAGGAGAAGCACGGTGACGGCGGCCCCGGCGAGCAGCATCCAGTCCTCGAACGGAGCGCGCAGGTTGCCGTAGAAGTACGCCGTGACCCCGCAGACGCAGATCAGCACCAGCGCGGACCAGAACAGTCGGCGGGCGTGGCTGCGGAAGCGCGCCACCAGCATCTCCTCCACGGGGGCGCCTGGCGGTGGCATCACCGGCCGCCCTCCGAGCGTCACTGGCTGGGTCATGCCTCCATTGTGCCCATCGACGCATCACCAGCCGTCCGACGCGCCGGAGCCGTCACACCGGGCGCACGTGGACGACGTCACCGGCGGAGACGGAACGCTCCGCCCGCCCGTCGTCGACGACCAGACGTCCGTCCTCGTCGAGCCTGACCGCGGTGCCGCCCAGTTCCGCGCCCCCAGGAAGGAGTACGCGCACCCGCCGGCCGATGGTGACGCAGCGGGCCGTGGTATCCGCGTGCAGCGCCGAAGCCGCTGCGCCGCTTCCGAGTCCGGCGATGATCCCGGCCAGCCGCGCGAGGTAGTCCGCGAGCAGCCGGTCGACGTCGACTTCCGCACCCAGCGCGGCGAAGGAGGTCGCCGTCGGCACAGGCAGTTGCTCCGCAGTCATGGCGGTGTTCACGCCGGCACCCACGATCACGGCGTCCGACGTCGCCTCGGCGAGGATGCCGCAGATCTTGCGCCCGTCCACGAGGACATCGTTCGGCCACTTCAGGCCGACGTGCCGACCGGGCAGCTGAGCCGCCACGGCATCCGTCATGGCGACGCCGGCGGCGAGCGGGATCCATCCTCGCTCCCGCGCGCCCGGCGGAAGATCGCGCAGCAGCACTGACACGGCGAGCGCGGTGCCCGCCGGAGTCTCCCAGGTGCGGTCCAGACGGCCACGACCGGCCGTCTGGGTGTCGGTCATCAGCACCGACAGATGCGGCCAGGATGCCCGATCGTGGGAGAGCTCCCGCAGTTCGGCGTTCGTCGAGGGGCTCTGCGCCACGACGACCAGCCGGGAGGCGACGCTGCTGGCGCGCTCCAGGCGCATCAGTCCTCGTCCTCGTCGTCGCCGTCTTCGTCCTCGTCGGCATCCTGGTCGTCGGTGCCACGCCCGAGGTCGCGTGCGTGCCAGTCCTCCCACGCCGCCATCAGCTGCTCGATGGCCGCGTGGAACTTGGCCGTCGCGGCTCCCTGGGCGGTGTCGCCGAAGTAGTGCTGCACCCACGTGCGCAGTCGCGCCACCGCCTCGTCGTCGGCGCGCACCCGCTCGACCTCGGCGACGACGTCGGCGGCGCCTTCGACCGTCAGCCATTCGCACGCGGACAGGTAGCCCTTCGTGTCGATCGACGCCCGCTCGTCCGCGGGACGGGTTATCAGCAGCGGGCGCCCAGCGGCGAGTCGGTCGTAGACCATGGCGGAGATGTCGACGATCGCGACGTCGGCGGCGGCGAGCTGCCAGCCGAGCTCGGGTCCGTCGTCATGCACATGCTGCGCAGCCGGGTCTGCGGCGTTCGCCTGCGCTATCGCGGCGAGGATGCGGCGATGCGCCGCCCCGTACGCGGGCTTGACCACGCCGCTGCGCGGGTGCGGACGGTAGATGACGCGGTGTCTTCCGGTGGCGAGCAGCCCGCTGACGATCGCCTCGCCGTGACTTGCGATCGATCCGTAGTGCGCCGACGGCCGGTCGCCTTCCCAGGTCGGCGCATACAGCACGACAGTGCGATCGTCGGGTGTGTACGGCAGGGTTCCGGAGTAATGGTCTGCCTGCGGCCGGCCGATCTCGATCGCCCGGCGATCGATGTCGTAGTCCCAGAGAGTGCGACTGAGCCGCTCGCGTGCGGCCTGACCGGCGATCAGCGCATAGTCGTACGCCTTGTACTGATTGGTGGTCATGTACATCTTGTCGGACTCGCCGTGGTTGATGAAGACGTGCCAGCGCCGCCCGTACCGGAACATCTGGAAGTTGCGGGTGTTCTGATTCACGTACAGCACGATGCGGATGTCCTGCGCGGCGATGAACCTCTCGAGGTTGCGCACAGTGGGCACGAACGCCACCGGCGGACCGTCCTCCTCGATCAGCTTCTCGGCGCCGGTCGCGCTGCGCGAGAGCACCACCACGGGCCAGCGCTCCGCGAGTCCGGCCAGCGGCTTGTACCACTGCCGCATCTGGTACATGTTCACGGCCCCGTCGGCGAAATACACCGCGATCTTGTAGTGATCACGCGGGTGCGGCCCGCGCGCCGAGAGGGCTCGTCTGACCCGCTGCACCGCCTTGCGCGAGGCGAGGGCCTTCCGCAGCAGCCGGTACGCCTTCTTCCCGTCAGAAACGACACCCATCGTTCCAGAATACGGCGTCAGGGTGCCGTACCCTCGCGGGCCGCCTGCTCCTCCCAGGCATCGCAGAGCTGCTGGATCGCGGTCTCGAACCGCCTCGTCGCCGCGCCGGGAGCGGTGTCGCCGAAGTACCGCTCCGACCAGCGCGCCAGCCGGGCGACGGCCTCCTCGTCGGCGCGCACGCGCTCGACCTGGGCTGCGACGTCGTCAGCGGCCTCCGCATCGAGCCATTCGCAGTCGGAGAGGTAACCGGTACGGTCGATCTCGGCGTCCTCGTTGACAGGCCTGGTGACCATGAGAGGCTTCCCTGTCGCGAGACGGTCGTAGATCATCGCCGAGACGTCGAGGATCGCGACATCGGCTGCGGTCAGCTGCCAGCCGATCTCCGGCCGGTCGTCGTACACGTGCTGGGCAGTCGGGTCCGCGGTGTTCGCTGCCTCGATCATCGACACGATGCGCCGGCTCGCGTCTCCGTACCCTTTGTCCATCACTCCGGTGCGCGGATGCGGCCGGTAGATCACCCTGTGCCGCCCGGTGGCGAGCAGCTGCTCCACCAGTCTCACGCCGTGACTGCGCACCGAGCCGTAGCTCATGGACTCGCGGTCGCCCTCCCACGTCGGCGCATACAGCACGACCGTGCGCTCGTCGGCCGCGTAAGGAACCGTCCCGGCGAAATGGTCGGCCTGCGGCCGGCCGATCTGGATGGTACGACCGTCGACGTCGTAATCCCACAGCGCGTCGGCGAGGCGGTCGCGGGCGGCGCCGCCTGCGATGAACGCGAAATCGTAGGCCTTGTACTGATTGCTGGCCATGTAGATCTTGTCGGACTCACCGTGGCTGATGAAGACGTGCCAGCGCCGCCCATACCGGAACATCTGGAAGTTGCGGGTGTTCTGATTCACGTACAGCACGATGCGGACGTCCTGCTCGTCGACGAACGCCTCCAGATCGTCCACCTTGGGCACGAACGCCACCGGGAGCTGGCCATCTCGCAGAAGCTGCTCCGCACCCAGCGGGGAGCGTGCGATCACGACGATCGGCAGCCGGTCCGCGATCGCCTGCAGGGGGCGATACCACTGGCGGATCTGGTACATGTTCACGTCGGTGTCGGCGAAGTACACCGCGATCCGGTAGTGCCGGCGGGGATGAGGCCGCTGCTGCGAGAGCATCCGGCGCACGCGCTGACCTGCTGCACGCGTCGTGACCGCCCGCCGCAGCAGACGATAGGCCTTCTTCGCATCGGTTACGGCATCCATCGCTGGCACCGTATCGAGCCAACCTCCGAATCGTCCGAGCAGCGCCGGCGTCGCCGCATGACATGATCGACGGGTGCACGACAACGACAGCATCGAGACGACGGGCGTCTCGTTCGTCATGCCCGTACTCAACGAGCGTGACTACCTCGAGCACGCTGTGCGCTCGGTGCTGCAGCAGGACATCTCGGGTCCGACCGAGCTCGTGCTCGCCCTCGGACCGTCGACCGACGGCACCACCGAGCTCGCCAGGCGCCTCGCCGCGGAGGACGACCGCGTGCGCGTCGTCGACAACCCGCAGGCGCACATCCCGGTCGGCCTGAACGCCGCCATCCGCGCCAGCCGCTACCCGGTCGTCATCCGCGTGGACGCCCACTCCGAGCTCGCTCCCGGCTACGCACGGAAGGCGCTTCGCACCCTCGAGCGCACCGGCGCCGCGAACGTCGGAGGCGTCATGCGCGCCGACGGCCGTACGCCCTTCCAGCGCGCCGTGGCGCGGCTGTACAACTCCCCCGTCGGCCTGGGCGGCGGCGCGTATCACGGCGGCGCGCGTGAGGGCGAGGCCGAGTCGGCGTATCTGGGAGTGATGCGCCGCGAGGTGCTGGACGAAGTCGGAATGTTCGACGAGAGCATCCGTCGCGGTGAGGACTGGGAGCTGAACCTGCGCATCCGTCAGGCCGGTCACCTGGTGTGGTTCGATCCGGAGCTGTCGGTGACGTACTGGCCGCGCGAGAGCTGGTGGCGGCTCGCCCGTCAGTTCCGCGCCACCGGGGCATGGCGCGGCGAGTTGGTGCGCCGGTACGGGCGACGCAACAGCCTGCGCTATTTCGCCCCTCCCGCACTGGTCGTGCTCACCGCCCTGGCTGTGATCACCGGGGTCCTGCAGCTCACCGGCGTGCTGCGCGGTGCGGCGGCGGTCGTCGCAACGATCGTGTACCTGCCGCTGGCCGCCTACCTGCTGCTGGTGCTCGCGGTCGGCCTGGGCGGGGTCGGGATCGCGCGCGTCCCGCGCGGCGTCGGCGAGCGACTGTGGACCCTCGCGGTGATGCCCACCATGCACGTCGCGTGGGGTCTGGGATTTCTCACCGGCGTGCTGCGCGGGGCAGGCGACACCGTCGACGCGTCCCGTCTCGGCGACCGCAACACGCCGCTGCCCTGATCGGCGGAAGCCGGGTCAGGCGGTCAGCCAGCCCTGGTCGAGGATACGAGACACCACCCGTTCTGCGGCCGCGCCGTCGTCGCGCCGGTTGAACTGCGCCTGCCACGCCGCGTACCGCTCCCGGTGTGTCTCGGGCACCTCACGCGCCTCCAACGCCTCCACCAGCTCCTCATGATCGCGCACCAGCGGTCCCGGCGCGCGCTCGGCGAGATCGAAGTAGAAGCCGCGCAGCTCGCCGCGGTAGTGCTCGAGATCCGGCACCAGGAAGTACATCGGCCGGCCGGTGACCGAGTAGTCGAACATCACCGACGAGTAGTCCGTGATCAAAGCGTCGGCGATGAGCAGCAGACGTGCCGTCTCGGGGTACCCGGTCACATCGATGACGCGTGCACCGGCGCGGTCGCGTCCAGGCCGCAGCGTGCGAGAGTGTCCGCGCACGAGCACCACGGCATCGGTGTCTGCCGCCAGCCGTTCGGGATCGATGAAGTCCACCATCTCCGCACGGTCATCGCGCCAGGTGGGCGCGTACAGCAGCACCCGCTCGTCGGGCCCGATCCCGAGCGAGGCACGCACCGCTGCCGCGTCGCCGGTGATCAGCACGTCGTTGCGAGGGTAGCCCTCGACCCACATCGGCTTGCCGAAGAACGCGTACGCCTTCTTCAGGATGCGTGCCGCGTAGGTGTTCTGGGCCAGCAGCACGTCCCACCGGCGGGATTCCTTGATCACCGCCGCCATGCGCCGCGGTGCGAAGCCGGGACGGTGCAGAGCCAGCCGCTTCAGCGGCGTGCCGTGCCAGGTCTGCAGCACTCGCTGGCCGGGTTTGCGGACGAAACGACGACGCAGCCAGTCGTTCACTATGAGCATCCGCGCTTCGGCGCGGGCACGCCACCATTCCGGACCGCCTTCGACGACGGCGATCGCGCCCTCAGGCACCTCGACCGACAGATCGGTCACGCTCCAGTAGCGCCGCACCGCCGGTGCGCGCTCAGCGAGCACCCGATCGATGGCGCGCGGGTTGCAGCCTGCGTTCTGACCATAGAAGCTCTCGAAGAACACCGCGTTCTCGCCGGCGCCGATCTGCGACACGTAACGGTCCTCAAGGGTGCGTTGGCCCTCGGCGGTCTCGTAGATCGGGTCCAACGGCGGGGCGATCAGCACCGTGGACCCGTTGATCTCGATGCGCAGGATGGGCAGCAGCGCGCTGGCGAGGACGAGGCCGTCCACGTCCACGCCTTCGACGGCCAGCGCGTAGGTGCCCGAGGGCAGTGGCAGCTCCTGACCGCCCCAGCGCGCAACGCGCAGCGGAAACGTCGCCCTCCACGTCTTGCCGCCCCCGGTGATCCTCGCGGCGGTGCTGGCACGTGGCCCCTGCAGCGTCGCCGACGCCGGCCGCGCGCCGGTCCCCGAGACGATCAGGGTCTGCGCGGATTCGTCGATCCGCGCCTCCACATCGAGCCGGGCCGTCGTCATCGTGCTGCTCCCTTCGGCGCGGGAACTCCCCGCGCGCGGATCGCCTGGTAGACGCGGCGGGCGTTGCGCCCGTCGCGGTGCGCATGCATCTGCTCGCTGAGCGCTGCGGAGCGCCGCACGCGCTCTGCATAGGCATCGCCGCCCGCGAGCACCGCGTCGAGCTGCGCGAGAGCAGTGTCCCAGTCCGTGGCGAAGTCGGCGCCGGCCACCTCTTCGTACCTGCCGTAGAAGCCGCGGTCACGGGCGTACTGCTCGGCATCCGGCGCGAGATAGACGACCGGCATCGCCAGCAGACCCACGTCGTATGCCATGGACGAGTAGTCGGTGATGAGGGCGTCGAACCTCGGCAGCGCCGGTGTCACGTCGGGCAGCAGGTCGGAGTTGAGCATCCGGACCCGCCCACTCGACCAGGGCGGCGAGTACGCGCCCTGCCCGAGCGGATGCGAGCGCACGAACAGCACGGCGTCGCGACGCTCCAGCAGCTCCACGAGGCGCACCCACTGCTCGGCCGTGGGGATAGCAGGATCTGGGGCACCGTCGCGCCAAGTGGGCGCGTACAGCAGCGCGCGCTGGTTCGGAAGCAGCGGACCGGTCAGCGTGAGCAGCGTCGTGGCGGCGTCGCGGCGCTGCGAGTCGGAACCGGCCGACAGCACGTCGACACGAGGCTCGCCTGTGACGACGACCCGGTCGTCGCCGAGCCCGAAAGCGGATTCGAGGCGGCCGCGGGAACGATGCGAGGCGGCGGGCAGCACGCGGATGCGCTGCGCGGCCGCCCGATACATCACGGCGATCAGGCGCCTCAGCAGCGCGGCGCCCGGCAGAGCGGGCACCTGCACGGTCGCCGGCGAGTCGAGTCCGATGCGCTTGAGCGGGATGCCGTGCCAGAGCTGCACGACGAACGCGCCGCTGACGGCATAGCGGTTCGCGTCGCCGAATCCGTGTGTGACCACCACCACCCCGGCGCGGGCCGTCCTCCACCAGCCGCGCAGACTGTCGCGTCTCACCGTGCGGATGCCGAGCGCTGCGGCATCCACGTCGTCGCGTGCGGATCGGGTCAGCCATGTCACCCTGTGCCCGGCCTCTGTCGCGACGCCGTGCAGTGCGAGCGCACCGTCGCCGATCCCGGCCCCGCATCCTATGACCCACGCATCGCCGCGCGGTACGAGCAGTGTGCCGATGCGTCCTGCGGCGTACAGCGGCAGGCGGAGCAGCTTGGCCGCATTGCCGGTGCCGAAAGAGAAGGACGCCACCCCGCGAGCCTATCGCGGGGTGGCGTCCTTCTTCGTTCGCGGAGACTCGCGCCTGGCGATCAGAGCTTCAGTTCGCCCAGCTCCAGCTCCAGCTGATGAGTCTCTCCGTCTCGCACGTAGGTGACCTCGGCGGTGCTGCCGGCTGCGGCGGCCCTCACCTGTGCAGTGAGGTCGGTCGCTCCGGTGATGGGCACGCCGTTGAACTCCGTGACGACGTCGCCCGCTTCGAGCCCGGCGTCTTCGGCGGCACCGCCTCTGGTGGTCTCGGCGATCAGGGCGCCGGCGACGGTGGCCCCTTCCTGCCCAGCGGCGTCGCGCACCATGGCACCGAGCAGGCCGTGGGTCGCGGCGCCGTCGGCGATGATCTCATCGGCGACGCGCTTGGCGATGTTGGACGGAATGGAGAAGCCGAGTCCGATCGAGCCCGACTCGCCCTGAGACGAGCCGCCCGCCGTGGCGATGGCGACATTGATGCCGATCAGCTCGCCCTTGCTGTCGACGAGCGCGCCCCCGGAGTTGCCGGGGTTGATGGCGGCGTCGGTCTGGATCACGGCGATGGAGATCGACTGGCTCGACTGCTGGTTCGGCATCCCGGGGATGTCGAACTGGAACGGACCGCCCTCCTCGTCGCCCTCGGATCCGTCGCCGGGCTCCTCGTTGTCCGGCACCGACTCAGGAACGGCGGCCGAGGCGACCTGGATGCTGCGGTTGAGCGCGCTGATGATGCCAGTGGTCACCGAGTTCGACAGTCCGAGCGGCGCCCCGACGGCCACCGCGGTGTCTCCGACGTTGAGCTTCGTGGAGTCTGCGAACTCGATCGGCTCGAGGTCCTTCGCGCCCTCCAGCTTGATGACCGCGAGATCGTAGATCGGGTCGGTGCCGACCACCGTGGCCTCATAGATGCGGCCGTCAGAGGTCGTGACCCGGATGGCCGGGTCGGCGACCGCCCCGCCCAGGGTGACCACGTGAGTGTTCGTGAGCACGTAGCCGTCGTCCGACAGGATCACTCCTGAACCGCTGCCGCCGCCCTGAGATCCTGCGACCTCGATCGTGACGACCGACGGCAGCACCTCCGTGGCGATCGCGGTGGTCTCGTTCACCGAGCCGGGGTTGTTGACCGTGACGGTCTCAGGGCCGGATTCCGTCGAGGAGACGGGTTTGGCGAACACTGCGCTTCCGATGGCGCTGCCGCCGAAGCCTGCAGCGCCGCCGACGAGCGCCGCGGCCAGCAGCAGGGCCGCCACCTTGACGGGACCGCCGGTCCGCCGCGGTTGGTCGGTGGCGTTCGAGGGCGTCGCGAGCAGAGAAGGGTCCAGCGGGATGGTCGGCTGGGTGTGGGCGTGCGACGGCGCACCTTGCGTGGGTGCCGCTCCGTTCGCGCCGGCCGCCTGACCGAACGCTCTGCCGCCGACGTGCGCGCCGTCACCGGCGCCCGTTCCGTACTGCCCTGGCGCGGGTTGTCCCGGCTGCGCCGGCGCGGCGTGCTGCGCGGAGCCGGGGTGCGGGCCGGGCGCACCGGCCGGCGGCTGCCAGCCGGTCGCGGCCTGGTGCGATCCGAACGCGCCGGGAATGTCATGGCCGGCCTGTGCAGGGGTCGGGCGTTCGAAGTCGGGCCGGGCGGAGGGTTGCGCGGGGGCCGCGTGCGCCGCAGCATCCGGCGCGGCGCCGGCGGGGGTGTCGACGGGGCGGGCCGCATCAGGTCCTGGCTGCTCGCGGTCCGACGCTTCGCCGGGGGTGCTGTTCTCATTCATGGTGTGCTCCTTCACAACGCCCTATCAGCGTGACGCCCGAGTCTGTGCGTTTCGTATGGTGAGCATGGAATTCGCCTATGGTCTTAGCCTGTCTTGCATGGATGTCATCCCCGGCGCCTGGCGGCGCACCGCAGCTGGAGCAGGCCTTCTCTCCCCGGAAGGAGTGGTGGCGCCCACCATCTTCGCAGAGATGTCCGCCGCAGCGGTCCGCACGGGTGCGATCAACCTCGGGCAGGGATTCCCCGATGAGGATGGCCCCGCCGCCGTGCTGGAGGCGGCTCGCGCGGCGATCGCGGAGGGGGCGAATCAGTACCCGCCCGGTCGCGGTACTCCCGATCTCAGGGAGGCGATCAGCGAGCATCAGCGCCGCTTCTACGACCTCGTGGTCGATCCCGAGCAGGAGGTGCTCGTCACAGCGGGGGCCACCGAGGCACTCAGCGCGACGCTGCTGGCGCTGATCGACGGCCCCGACGACGAGGTTGTGGTGTTCGAGCCCTACTACGACGCGTATGCGGCGGCAGTGGCGTTGGCCGGCGCGAGACTGCGGACCGTGCCGCTGCGACGGCCTGACTTCCAGCCGGATCTCGAAGAGCTGGCCGCCGCGGTCACCGACCGCACTCGCATCATCCTGGTGAACGATCCGCACAACCCGACCGGTGCTGTGTTCGGCCCGGAGGTCCTCACCGAGGTGGTCCGCCTCGCACACCTGCACGATGCCGTGATCGTCACCGACGAGGTGTACGAGCACCTGTCTTTCCACGCCCCGCACACTCCCGTCGCGACGCTCCCCGGTGCGGCGGAGCGCACGCTGACGATCTCGTCGGCGGGCAAGACCTTCTCGGTCACGGGCTGGAAGATCGGCTGGGTGCACGGACCTGCCGATCTGATCACGGCTGTGCTCACCGTCAAGCAGTTCCTCACCTACGTGAACGGCTCGCCGTTCCAGCCCGCGATCGCCGCTGGTCTTCGTCTGCCGGATGCGTACTTCTCGGATGCCGCGGCGACGCTGCGGGGCAAGCACGAGCTGCTGGGCGACGCTCTCACCTCGGCCGGCTTCGAGGTGTTCGCCCCACAGGGGGGCTACTTCACGGTCGCGGATGCCGCGCCGCTGGGCGGGGCTGATGCCGCGGCGTTCTGCCGATCCCTGCCGGAGCGCGCGGGCGTGGCCGCCATCCCGATCACCGCTTTCGTCACCCGTGAGAACCGCGAGCGGTACGCCGGACTGGTGCGCTTCGCCGCCTGCAAGAAGGTCGACGTGCTGCAGGAGGCTGCCAGAAGGCTCGGCGTGCTGCGCTGACCCCGCGGGTGCGCCGCTCGGCCCGCCATGCACGCATACGATACGATGCGGTGGCGGAGCGCGTGCGTGTCTCAGGTCGCGGGAACGACGCGGTAGCGACGCAGACGCAGCACCGGGTTGAGCTCGCGCGTGCGGGCGATGAGAGCGGGATCTACGGATGCTGTGGCCATCCCCTCCCCCGTGCTGACTCCGGCCACGACGACTCCCTGCGGATCGACGATCTGCGACAGGCCGACGCCGATCGGGCCGGGATGGTCGGCCGCAATGACGTAGGCGGTGCTCTCGATCGCCCTGGCGGTGAGCAGCGTGCTCCAGTGGTGCTCCTTGAGCGGGCCGCGCACCCACTCCGCCGGCACTATGAGCGCATCCGCTCCGGCATCCACGAGGGTGCGGGCCACTTCGGGGAAGCGCAGGTCGTAACAGGTCATCAGCCCGAAGCGCACACCGGCGGCATCGAACACCGCGCCGGTTCCGATATCGCCGGATGCGATCCAATCGGACTCCGTCTGCCCGAACGCATCGTAGAGATGCTGCTTGCGGTATACGGCGAGCAACCCGGCATCCGACACCGCGACGACCGTATTGTGCACGCGGCCGTCGCGCGCCGTCTCGACGAGTCCGGCGACGAGCACCGCGCCGTGCTCGGTCGCAAGCTGCCGCAGGCACTGCACGAACTCCCCATCGAGCGATTCCGCGTTCTCGGCCAGGCTGTCGTCCATCGGGTCGGTGAAGTAGCTGGAGTACTCGGGGAACACGATGACCCGGGCTCCGCGGGCAGCCGCCTCGGCGGCTCGTACGGTGAGCGCAGCGCGGTTGGCTGACCGGTCATTCCCCGGCGCGAACTGACAGACGGCGACGAGCGGAGCGGATGCGGTCATGGAACCATGATGCCGCACGCCCGCGACCGGCCGCGGCCCCGCGACCGACCACGGCGGCGAACGCGACGAAGGCCCGATCCTTGCGGACCGGGCCTTCGTCTTCTTGTTGCGGGGACAGGATTTGAACCTGCGACCTCCGGGTTATGAGCCCGGCGAGCTACCGAACTGCTCCACCCCGCGGCACGTCATTAAGCCTAACATGCTTCCTGCACGAGGGCGAATCGAGCAGATCGCTCACTCGGGCCCCGGCGTACACTGCCGGGAACAGCACGCTCGAGCGCAGGAGGCTGCATGGATCACACCAGCGAAACGGGCCACCACGCGCTCGATCCGGGCCGTCAGGACGAGGGATGACCTTCTTCACCGTCGGGCATTCCGATCACAGTCTCGAGGAGTTCATCGCGATGCTCGGCGAGGCCCGGGTGTCACTGCTCTGCGATGTGCGCAGGATGCCGGGATCACGCCACAACCCCCAGTTCGACGACAGCGTGCTCGTCGAGGCGCTGACCGAGGCAGGCGTGCGCTATCGGCGCATCGCCGCGCTCGGCGGCCTGCGAAAGCGGGCGCCGAGCGTGCCGCCGGAGATGAACGGCGTCTGGCGCAATCGCAGCTTCCACAATTACGCCGATCATGCGCTCTCCGAGGAGTTCCGCGAGGGCCTCCGGGTGCTGCGCCGGGACGCGGCCGAGAACCCGGCTGTCATGTGCGCTGAAGCCGTATGGTGGCGCTGTCATCGACGGATCATCGCGGACCACCTGCTCGCCGCCGGCGAAGACGTGGTGCACATCCTGCCGGGCGGCCGACACGATCCGGCCCGCCTGACCCCGGGGGCCGAGATCCGCCCCGACGGGAGCGTCGTCTACCCGGCCTGACCCTGCGGCTCGACCACGCAGTCGGCACCGGGGAAGATGAGAGTCTCGTGGCCGTCGTCGAATCGCACCAGGTACGGCGGCCCTCCGCCGTCCCCGCGCACCTCGAGCACCTCGCCATGCCGTTCGCCGTCGCCGACGCGAGCCCCATGGATGACTATTCGGGAACCGACCGTCATCTGCATGTCGGCCACCTCCTCTGACTGAGTCGATGATCTCATTCTGCGCGTCGCAGGCCGCCTGCACCAGGGGCTCGCAGCCGGATGATCCGAATGAGGGCGCCCCCGGCGGGGGCGCCCTCATTCGGATCGGTCGGATCACTCCCCAGCGGGAGGCTCCTGCAGCTCCAGCAGCTTCTCGATCGCCGCGGTGAGCTTCTTGTCCTCGACGGCGAACTTCTCGAGGTCACCGGCCTTGAGCGCGGCGTCGCGGGCGGCGAGCGCGTCCCTCGCCTCGGCGAGAGCCTGCATCTCGGCATCACCCGGGGTCTCCACTCCGCCCTCGTCGGGCGGGGTCTCGCCCTCGCCTTCGCCCTCGCCCTCCCCGGGTTCCGGCTGGACGTTCTCGTCTCCACCCGCTGCGCCCGCGTCGCCGCCGAACAGCACGTCGAGCGCTTCGGTCAGGGTGTCCTCGAAAGCCACACGGTCGCCGAACGCGACCAGCACCTTGCGGAGGTTCGGCAGCTTGGTGCCCTCGGACGACTGCACGAACACGGGCTGCACGTACAGCAGGCCACCACCGACCGGCAGGGTGAGCAGGTTGCCGTACTTCACCTCGGAGTTTCCGAGGGTCAGCACGTTCAGCTGGTCGGCGATCGCGGTGTCCGAGTCGAAGGTGTTCTGCACCTGACCGGGGCCGGGCACGGTGGTGGCGGTGTCGATCTCGAGCAGCCGCAGCTGGCCGTAGCCCTCTGCCTTCTTGCCCGCTTCGGAACCGGCGTCCGAGTCGACGGCGAGATAGCCCATGAGTACCTCTCGCGACTCACCCTGCTGCGACGCCGGGATGAATGTGGAGAACATCGAGAACCGAGGCGACTCCTGGCCCGGCATCTGCATCGACAGGTAGTACGGCGGCTGCGATCGGTTCTCCGCACGCGGGTCGTCCGGGGTCTGCCAGCGGTTGTCCTCCTGCTGGAAGGAGCGCACGTTGTCGACGTGGTAGACACCGAGCATGGCGCGCTGGACCTTGAACAGGTCGGTCGGATAGCGGACGTGGCTCATCAGCTCACCCGACATCTCGCTGATCGGCTTGACCGTCGAGGGGTACACCTTCTGCCAGGCCTGGAGGATCGGGTCCTCTTCGTCCCAGGCGTAGAGCGTGACCGAGCCGTCGTAGGCGTCGACAGTGGCCTTCACCGAGTTGCGGATGTAGTTGATGTTGTCGAACGCGACCGCCGAGGCCGGGGTGCGCGAGTCGGCGATGGCCTCCTGCATGCTCACCGTCTGCGAGTACGGATAGGCCGAGCTGGTGGTGAAGCCATCCACGATCCACACGATCCGCCCGTCGACCACGCTGGGGTACGGGTCCTGGTCGAGCGTCAGATACGGCGCCACCTTCTGCACGCGCTCACGCGGTTCGCGGTCGTAGAGGATCTGCGACTCGGGGTTCACCAGGTCGGAGAACAGGATCTGCTCGGATTGGAACTTCAGCGCGTACAGCAGCTTGGTGAAGGTGTTGCCGATGCGCGGTCCGCCGTCGCCCGCGAAGGTGGTCTTGGTGTCGCTCGCACCGTCCTGACCGCGCGGGTAGTCGATCTCCACCGGCTCGGTGCCCTCCGGGGCGCCGACGATGGAGTACTCGGGCGAGGACTCGCCGAAGTACACCCGCGGCTCGAACTTCTCGCTCTCGGTGAGGAAGCCCGACGACGGTATGCCCTGTTCCAGGAACACGGGCTCGCCGTCGCTGGTGCGCTGGTTGCCGGCCAGGGCGACCAGGCCGTAGCCGTGCGTATACACCGCGACGCGGTTGTTCCAGCTGTCGCCGCCACCGAGGCGGCTCATGTCGAGGTCGCGCACCGAGACCACGGTGTCCTGCATGGCGCCGTCGATCTCGTAGCGGTCGACGTCGAGCTCGGGGGCGAACTGGTAGTAGGACCGGTACTGCTGGAGCTGCCGGACGGTGGGTCCGATGATGGCCGGATCCATGACGCGCACGGATGCCGTGGTCTCGGCGTCCTCGCGCAGCTGACCCGGCTCGGTGTCGGTCTCCGCCTCGAAGGGTGTGACCTCCATGTCGGCGAAGCCGTACGCCTCCTTCGTCGCCTCGATGTTCCGCTCGTAGTACGGGGCCTGGTAGGCGTTCTGGTTGGGGTTCACCTGGAAGGTGGTGACGACCCAGGGGTAGCCGACGCCCACCACGAGCGAGGCGACGACGAACAGCGCGGTCGCCGCCAGCGGGAAGCGCCAGCGGCCGATCACGGCGGTCACGAAGAAGAGCAGCGCCACCACGGCGGCGATGATCGAGAGGATCGCCAGACCGGGGATGCTCGCGTTGGCGCCCGTGTACGCGGCACCGGTGATGCGCCCCTCATCCTGCACCAGCATGAGGTAGCGGTCCAGCCACAGGCTCACCGCCTGAACGGCGAGGTAGAGACCGGCGAGCACCGCGAGCTGGATGCGTGCCGGCTTCGAGATGCGCAGTTCGCGCTGGCCGATGCGCACCGAGCCGTACAGGTACGACACCAGCGCGGTGATGATCAGGCACAGCAGCAGCACCGCCGAGACGAAGGCGAGCAGCACCGAGTAGAACGGCATGGCGAACAGGTAGAAGCCGGTGTCGACGCCGAACTGCGGGTCGAGCGTGTCGGTGGTGACGCCGTTGGCCCACAGCCAGGCGACCTTCCAGTTGCCTGCGGCCGCGAAACCGGCGAACACGCCGAAGAACACCGGCATGCCCCACATCGCCAGCCGGCGCAGCGGCTCGATGACCTCCTGGTAGCGGTCCAGCTGCGAGCTCAGCCGCACGTATACCGGGCGCAGCCGGTAGGCGAGCTGGATGCAGACGAAGATCGGCACGGCCATGCCGAAGAATCCGATGAGGAACATCGACCCCGTCGCGATCCACTGCGTCGTGAGGACCGAGGCGAACTCCAGCTGGTCGAACCAGAGGTATTCGGTGTACAGCGAGGCGAAGAGGAAGAAGCCCGCGATGATGGCCGCGATGACGGCCACAGAGATCGCGAGGATCCGGCGTGTGGGGCTGGGCGTGGCCGGTGTCGGCGCTGAGGTCGTGGTCACCGTTCCATCCTATGCAGGCGGCCTATGATCGCGCCGCGAGATACGCTCAGCGCGGAACGACGTGCCCACGGCCGGCGTCCGGCCCGGCGCGGTCGCTCAGCGCGTGGAGGCGGAACAGGTCGCGAGGTCCGCGGTGTCGCCGTCTTCGGCGATGACCTCGAGGATCTCGAGCGAATCCTCGAGCGTCTCGGTGCGGAACACCTGCAGCCCTTCTGGGATGTGGCCGACCACCTCGTCGCAGTTGTCCGCGGGCGCCAGGAAGTACTCCGCTCCGGCGTCCTTGGCGCCGTACAGCTTCTGGCGGATGCCGCCGATCGGGCCCACGACGCCTGCGGCGTCTATCGTGCCGGTGCCGGCGACCTTCTCACCGCCGTTCAGCTCGCCTGGAGTCAGCGTGTCGATGATGCCGAGTGCGAACATCATGCCCGCGCTGGGGCCACCGACGTTGTCGAGCTGCAGCTTGACGTCGATCGGGAAGTCGTAATCGGTCGTGAGGGTGATGCCGATCAGCCAGACGGTCTCGCAGGCAGCGTCCTCGGTCTCCTCCGGCGTGAGTGACACGGTCGTCGTCTCGCCTCCGCGCACCACTGTGAGTTCGACCTCGTCGCCCTCCGCCTCCTGGATCGCGTCGCGCAGGCGGGTCGCGGAGTCGACGGCGGTACCGTCGATGGCCAGGATGGTGTCGCCCGCGTCCAGCGCGCCGTCGGCGGGCGAGCCCTCGAGAGCTTCGACGACCTGGACGGTCGCGCCGACGTCGTAGCCGAGCTCGGTCAGCGCCGCCGCGGTCGCCTCGTGCTGCGAGTCGACCATGAGCGCAGCGTTCTGCTGGTCGCGCTCGTCCGAGGTGACCCCTTCGGGGAAGACGGTGTCGATCGGCACGACTGCGCGGGTGCGATCGAGCCAGGCCATCATCAGCTGGAACCAGGTGGGCGGATGCTGCCGATTGCCCACCACCTGGACCGTGGTGAGATCGAGGGTTCCGCCGGTCGGGAACACCTGCGCTCCGTCGACCTCGATCAGTGGGACCTCGGCTCCGTCGGCGCTGAGCGCGTTGCCGAGGGTGTCGTACACGGGCCCCGGCTGCTGGATCACGTAGGGCGTGGGGATGAACGTGAGACCCATCAGCGCCACGAGCGAGATGCTGAGCGCGATGATCCCGGAGACGACGCGACTGTTGCGGCGTTGGGACACGGGATGACCTCCGGGCGTTCGCGAGCGGCGTACAGGGATCCGCGCGCACCCGGTACGGGCACAGGATCGTGTGACTAGCGTAGAACGCAGACGCTACGGGCATGCTGAGAGGGCGATCGCATGGCAGATGACGAACAGGATCCGAAGGACTTCGAGGAGCTGCTGCGACGCATGATGTCGGGCGGCCAGGTCGATCCGGAGGCGCTGCGCGAGGCGTTGTCGGGCATGGGAGGGGTCTCGTTCGACCCGAGCATGATGTCGGCCCTCATGTCGCAGTTGCAGGGCGCCTTCGGCGGCGATCCGTGGCAGAGCGCCGAGCGCCAGGCGCTGCACATCGCCAACCGCGAGGGGCAGGGCATCACCGAAAGCGCGCGCACGTCGCTGGTCGACGCGTTCTCGCTGGCCGATCTCTGGCTCAGCGAGGCCACGACCCTCTCGGCACTCGGCTCGGCGCCCACCGCGATGACCCGCGGTGAATGGGTCTCGAAGACTCTTCCGGTGTGGAAGGAGATCGCCTCGCCGGTCTCGACCAGCATCGCCGACGCTCTCACCGGGGCACTCGAGGGACAGGTTCCGCCGGAGATGCAGAGCATGGTCCAGGGAGCCGGGCAGCTGATGCGCGGCCTGGGCGGTTCGCTCTTCGCGGCGCAGTTCGGCCAGGTCCTCGGCCGGCTCTCGCTCGAGGTGGTCTCAGGCGGCGACGTCGGCATCCCCGTGCTGCCGGCCGGGACGGCGGCCGTGATCCCGCAGAACATCGCGGCGTTCGGTGAGGGCCTGGAGGTTCCCGAAGATCAGATCGCCCTGTACCTGGCTGTGCGCGAGCTCGCCTATGCCCGGCTGTATCGGCATGCGAAGTGGCTTCACCTGCATCTGCTCTCGCAGATCACCGACTTCGCGCGCGGGGTGACCGTTGACGTGGATGCGCTCGAGGACGTCGCGTCGCGCCTCGACCCGACGAACCCCGAGGAACTGCGAGCCGCCATCGAGGCCGGCGAGCTGCTGCCGGCGCAGACCGAGGCGCAGCGCGAAGCTCTCACCCGGTTGGAGAATCTGATCGCGACGATCGACGGCTGGGTGGACGTGGTGACCGAGCAGGCGATCGCGCGCCTGCCGGACGGTCCTCGTCTGGCTGAGGCGGCGCGACGGCGCCGCGCCGTCGGAGGCCCCGCGGAAGACGCGCTGGGGGCGCTGGTCGGTCTGAAGCTGCGACCTCGGCGACTGCGCGAGGCATCGGCGATGTGGCAGGCGGTGACGGATGCCGTCGGCATCGCCGGCCGCGACTCGCTCTGGGACTATCCGGACCTCATGCCCCAGTCATCCGACATCGACGACCCCGCCGCGCTCATCGACCGACTGCAGTCGGTGGCACGCGGCGAGGCGCCCGCGGTCGACGAGTTCGACGAGGCGCTGGAGCGGCTGCTCGCCGGTGACGATTTCACCACGGACTCCGACGAGAAGGAATCCGACGAGAAGGAATCCGTCGAGGGCGAGTCCGGCGGCACGGCGTCCCAACTCGGCACGTCTGATGCCCCGACGTCGGACGCCGCTGGCACGGAGAACCCGGAGCACGGCGCCGACGACCGCCCCGAGGGCGATCGTCCGGTCTAGTCGGCCGAGAGACGCTGGGGGCGAGCGGTGCCCACCGCTCGCCCTGCACCTCGAATTCGTCCTGCACCGGCGCCCGCAACCGCGCATCTGTCCACAGATATCGCGCGGGAGCCCGCTGCGCGACAGAGGACGCACACAATCAGGAGCATGAGTCCGCTCACTCCCCCGACGCTGACGCGTCTCGACCCCCGCCACCCCGTACTATGGCGCGATGCCGGCACGGTGCAGTTCGGGATCGACGGCATCGTGCGCGTGAGCATCGACGCGGACTGGATCGAGCCACTGCTCAGCCGCCTGGCCGGCGGCATCCGGCTGAGCTCCTTCGATGTCGTCGCCCATGGCGTCGGTGCTCCCCGCGATGCCGCGCGTCGACTGCTGGACGAGCTGCGACCCGTGCTGGTCGACGACCGACCGCCCGCGCCACCGGCATGGGTCGAGGGGGTGAACGTGTCTGACGATCGCGCTCTGCAGCGCCTGCGCGAAGCCCTCCTCGACGAGGGCGTGGCGTCGGGGTCGAGAGGCGATCCGACGGCGATCGGCGTGATCGCGGTCGAGGGAGCAGCGGCCGCTCTGCAGCTGGCCCCATACCTGCGCGACGATGTGCCCCACCTTCCGGTCGCGTTCGAGCGCGACGCCACGACGGTCGGCCCCCTCGTGATTCCGGGCGAGACGCCGTGCCTGTCGTGCCGCGATGCCCACGAGCGCGAGCGCGACCCCGCCTGGCCCATGCTGCACGCTCAGCTGGTCGGCCGATCGCTGGGGCGGATCGCCTCGACGCGCATCGCGGGCGCGGCGGAGCTGGTCGGCCGCATCCTGCGCACGCCGACGCAGGCGGCCGGTCTGATGGTGCGAGTCAGCCTCGACGGGCGGCGCTCCTGGCGCTCGGTGCGCTATCACGCAGAATGCCGGTGCCGCGAGACGTGGTCCCTATCTCGGCGAGGAAGCGCGACGCCGAGCGCTCCCCGCGTCCCGCTGACCGCGACCACGACACCGTCAGAGTTCGCGCGGCCCGCGTGATGCCGACGTACGCCAGGCGGCGCTCCTCGTCGATCTGCTCGAACGTCGTCGCATACGAGATCGGCAGCAGTCCCTCCGCCCAGCCGGTCAGGAACACGTGTGGCCACTCGAGGCCCTTCGCCGCGTGCAGGGTCGAGAGCGTGACGGTGCGCAGTTCGGGCTCGTGCTGGTCTTTCGCACGGGCCATGAGGTCATCGGCGAACTGGCGCAGTGTCGTTCCCGCCGGCGCGTCCTCAGCCAGGCGCAGGATGGCACGTCGCGCCTCCCAGCCGTCGCGCTGGGCACCGCCCGCCGCCGGAGGCTCGTCGGTCAGGCCGAGGCTGCGCAGCACATCCCGCACGTTCGGCAGGAATCCGGCATCCGTGGGCGACACCGCCGCTCCCCGCAGCCCGAGCACCGCCTGGCGCACCTCGGGCATGTCGAAGAAGCGCGTACCGCCGAGCACGCTCGTCGCGATGCCGCGCTCCGCGAGCGCCTGCTGCAACGCGGCCGACTGCGCGTGCGACCGGTACAGCACGGCGATCTCCGCCGGTGACGCACCGGCGGAGATCCGCTTCGCGATCCCCGAGGCCACGCCTTCCGCTTCGTCGCGGTCGCTGTCGTAAGCGGTGACCGTCGGCGCGTCCGCGCCGAAGCCGTCGCGGGCGGGGACCAGCTCGAGCGCTCCTGGCCGTCCGTGCATGAGCGCGTTCGCCGCCGTCAGGATGGGGGCGAGCGACCGGTAGTTCGTCTCGAGTCGCACGACGGTGGCGTCGGCGTACCTCCGCTCGAACTCCAGCAGGTAGCGCTGTTGCGCCCCGGCGAAGGAGTAGATGGTCTGGCTGGCGTCACCCACCACGCACAGATCCCGGCGGTCACCGAGCCAGAGCTCAAGAAGCCGATTCTGCAACGGCGACACGTCCTGGAACTCGTCCACGGTGAAGTGCCGGTACTGCTCGTGCACCGCGGCGGCGACCCTCGGTTCCGCCTCGATCATCCCCGCGCAGGCGAGGAGCACATCCTCGAAGTCGAGCTGGCGACGCTCGTCCTTGAGAGCCTCGTACGCGGTCTGCAGCTCGACGAGCTGCTCGGGACGGATGCCGCTGATCGGCCGGTCCTGCGCGGCGTACTGCTCGATCGAGAGCATCGACACCTTGCGCCATTCGATCTCGGACGCGATGTCGCGCAGAGTGGCTGTGCTCGGCCGCAGCCGCAGAGCGTCTGCCGCCTGTCCGAGCAGGCGCACCTTGTTGTCGACGATCTTCGGAGCGGTGTCTCCGGTGAGGGTCGGCCAGAAGAAGTTCAACTGAGCCAGCGCCGCCGAGTGGAAGGTGCGGGCCGACACCCCGCCGACGCCGAGCGCGCGCAGACGTCCGCGCAGCTCACCGGCCGCCTTGGCGGTGAAGGTCACCGCCATCACGCGCGACGGGGTGTAGGCGCCGGTGTCAACGCCGTGCGCGATGCGATGGGTGATCACACGGGTCTTGCCCGTGCCGGCACCGGCGAGCACAGCAACAGGTCCGCGCAGCATGGAGGCGGCTTCGCGCTGCCGTTCGTCGAGAGCATCCAAGGCGCTCACGTCGTCTCTCCCTCCGCGCTGAGTGCGACTGAAGCCGATCCGCCCGGCGCGGTGTCCGCGGCACCAGCGGGTCGTTCCTCGTACCAGTCGCGGATCAGCTGACGGGAGATGGACGCCTCTCCCGGCAGGCCGACGGGCCCCTCGCCCGCAAGCGCGGAGCCGATCTCCTCGCGGCTGAGCCAGCGCACGTCGATGATCTCCTCACCGTCGGCCCTGGTGTGCTCGTCAACGGCCACGGCCCGGAATCCGATCATCAGCGAACGCGGATACGGCCAAGGTTGCGAGGCCACGTACCGGATGCTGTCGAGGCGTACTCCTGCCTCCTCGAACAGCTCCCGGTGCACGGTGCGCTCCAGCGACTCCCCCGCCTCGACGAACCCTGCGAAGCAGGAGTACATGCTCCCGCGCCACGTGGCGTTCGCCCCCAGGAGCAGTCGCTCGCCGTCGGGGCTCTCCACTGCGACGATGACCGCCGGGTCGGTGCGTGGGAAATGCTCTCGCTCACACGCGGCGCACCACCTCGACCATCCCGACTGGCGCAGCTCCAGTTCGGCGCCGCAGGAGGGGCAGAACCGCGAATCGGCCAGCCACCGGCCGAGGGCGATGGCCGTGACGAACAGCTCCAGTTCGCTCGCCTGCAGCCGGCCGCCGGCGTCGCGCAGACCGTACCAGCTCTCTTCCGGAGCAGCGTCTATGGAGTCAGGCTGCGTCGTGACGGATGCGAGCAGCAGAGGGGTTCCATCGCTGTCGCGCCCCAACAACGCCCAGTCGGCATCCCCCACACCGTCGGCAGGCACCCGCACGACCCCAGCGGATCCCCCGTCCGACTCCAGCCGCACCCGCCCCTCCCTCACCACCACGGCGCGCGTGCCCGGATCGGCCCGCAGCCGCTCGATGAGCCCTGCATCACTGCGCAGGTCGGCGGTCCGGTCGAGCAGGCATGCCCCATCACTCATCCGGAAACTCCCTGCTGTCGTACGCGGCACCATTCGGCCGTGCGCCTGGCCGTATAGCGGTGCACGGGCGTGGCGTGGGCGTACCGCCCCGGGTGCAGACCTACCCTGGAGAACATGGCACGCTCTTCTTTCACTCTAGCGGCGGCGGTCACGGCTGCTCTGCCCGGGGCGGAGGTCGTCGGCGCCCGCGCGCTCACCTCCGACGGAGACGGGCGCTTCGACTCGGCAGTGGCCACCCTCGCCGACGGCCGTGAGGTGGCGATCCGGGCGACTGATGACGACGCGGCGGCGCGCGAACTGGCCGAGGAAGCGCTGGCGCTGCGCGCGCTCACGGCAGGGGCGCGCGAGATGCTCCCGTTCCGGGCACCGACGTACCTGGGCGAGACCCGCGTCGGCCAGGCACCCGCGCTTGTGACCGAACTGCTGCCCGGCTTCCAGGTCGACGCGGCCGACATCCCTGCGGGCAGGGGCGCCGCGACCTCCATCGGCTCCGCTGTCGCGGCGCTGCACTCGCTGCCCACCTCGGTGGTTCGCTCGGCAGGTCTCACCGTGCGGGATGCCGCGGAGGTGCGCCGTGACATCGAGGGTCTCGTCGATCGCGCGGCGGCGACGGGGCGAGTACCGGCGCGGCTGACGGTGCGCTGGCGCGAGGCAGCCGCCGACGATGAGCTGTGGCGCTTCGAGACCGCCGTGACGCTGGGGGGCATGCAGGCGAACTCGTTCCTGTTCGAGGACGACCCGGACGACGGCCCCCAGGTGATCGGCGTGCTCGGCTGGCGCGGCCTCTCGGTCGGCGATCCCGCCGAGGACCTCGGCTGGCTCTCGGGTGCTCCGGATGCCGCGAAGGACGTGTACGCGGCGTACGCCGGCACGTCCTCGCGTGCCACCGATGACGCACTGCGCGTGCGCGCCCGACTGCACGCGGAGCTCGAGTTCGCACGCTGGCTGGTGCACGGCGCCGAGATGCGCCGGCCGGACATCGTCGACGACGCTGCCGCCCTCCTCGACTCGCTCGCGGAGGGACTGCGCAGTGACGATCTGCGTGTCACCGCCGCGTACACCGGCGGCGTGGACTCAGCTCTCGACGTACTCGAGCGGGTGCCTGACACCGCAGCGACCGCCGTCGACACCTCGATGCAGACCGACGCCTATCGCGCATCCGATCTGTGGCCCGATGACGACGATGAACAGACGGCCGGCACCCCTGCGGCGCCCGCGGAGTCCGGCTCGGACGAGAGGACGCACCCGGCTCCCGCTGGTGATTCGGGCCAGCACCTCGCCGAGGAGCTCGGGGGCGGGGAGCAGGCGACGCAAGACCTCACAGAGGTCTCCGGTGTGCGCGGATCGGCGGGAGCGTCGGCCCCCGTACGGTCGACGCCGGCGACAGACGCTCCTGACACCGATCTCGCGCCGGAGGACGAGGCTCAGCGGGCTGCGCGTGCCGCGCTCCAGCGCTGGACGAGCTCCTCCTCGGAGTAGATCCGCTCGCCGCGGATGACGAGATCATCTGCCACGTAGTACAGCGCGACATCAATCTGTTCCAGCGGAAGGCCGAATCGCCGGTGGTAGGCCAGCCGGTAGAGGGCGAGCTGCAGCATCCGCTCCTCACGCTCGGCGTCGGTTCGCGGGGCTCGTCCGGTCTTCCAATCCACGATCTCGATTCGCCCACCCCTGTCCTCTCGGCGGTACACCGCGTCGAGCTTGCAGATCACGATATGGCCGGTTCCGGGGGCGTCGTGCCCTCCGAAGGCGAAGTCGATCTCGATCTCGACCGCGATGGGCTTCAGATCCGCCCATTCGCTGCTCTCGAAGCGCTGCTGCAGCTCGGCGAGATCGGCCGCATCCGCCTCGGACACATCGCCCGAATCCGGGGCGTCCTCGTCGGTCTCCCACAGCGTCTCGTCGATTCGCGTGCCGACCCCCACCTGCTCGGACCGCTGTTCCACCCAGGCGTGGAACAGCGTGCCCAGACGCGTCTGCCGGTAGGGCCGCTCCGGCATGGGCCGGACGATCCGCCCGAGGGTGCCGGCGTAGTCCGTGACGTAGTCCTTGAACCGGGATGCGGGCACGCGGGTGGGGGCATCGGCATCCGCGCCGCGCAGCCGCACCTCTCGCTCGGCCAGCAGCCGTGCAAGCTCGTCCGACGGCTGGATCCGCTCCACCTCGGCGAGCGCCGAGTTCACCGCGTCGGCTGCTCGGGTCACGGTCGCACGGCGGCCTCCCAACGGGTCCAGCGGCCACTGCTTGATCATGCCGCTGCCCTCATACGGGTTCTCGTCGGGATCGACGGTGCCGATCGCATCGAGTCCGAGCACGTCGATCGCTTCGAGAAGGTAGGGGCTCGGTGTGCGGGGGCTCTTCTGGCCCGCCCAGTGCGAACCCGTGAGCAGGAGATCGGAGCGCGCACGAGTGACGGCGACGTAGGCCAGTCGGCGCTCCTCCTGCTGTTGATAGCGCTTGTACTCGGCCTTGAACGTCGTGAGCGCCCCCGGCGAGGCCTTGCTCGCACTGGTCAACGAGGCGACGCCGGTCTTGACGCTCTTGGCCGGCTCGGCACGGTCGAATCCGGGCGGCACCCACTCGAATCGCGGCAGGGCGTCCGCGTCGCCGCGCAGCGCGAACGGCAGCATGCCGAAGCCGAACCACCCGGAGGTGTCGTTCACCCGGGACGGCAGCTCGTCCTCGACCAGTCGGACCACGGCGACGGCATCCCATTCGAGACCCTTCGAGCCGTGAATGGTGAGCAGCTGCACGACACCGGGCTCCGGTGGCTCGGGGCGCGGCATGAGCTCATCCGTGCTCTCAGCCTTGTCCAGCCAGGCGATCAGACTGCCGATCGTGCCCCGCTGGTCGGCCGACAGGAAGGCGCGCACCTCATCGGCGAATGCCCGCAGCTGGGTCGACGCCACCCGCGCCGGACCCCGCGTCTCATTCGCCGCGAGCTCTATGTCGAGCCGGAGTTCCAGCTCGATGAGCCGGATCAGTTCGGGTATCGGCTGGGCCGCGGCACGGCGCAACCGCTCGAGCATCTCGCCCGCGGCCCGGATGCGGGAGCGCCCTTCGGGGCTGATGCGCTCCAGCAGCCGGTAGTCGTCGCGGAGGCCGCGCACCACATCGACGGCGTCGACGATCGACACCGCCTCGTCTGCGCCGCGGGACGAGCGGATGCGGGCGCGAAGCTCGTCGGGGAGGGGCAGCAGCGCGCTGTCGCGTTTGGACAGCTCGGTCGCGAGATCGTACAGCGCCGCCATGTCGGCCACCCCGACCCCGAACCGCGGTCCGACCAGCAGCCGGATGAGCGCGGAGCCCGCGTTCGGGTCGTGAATCACCCGTAGCACTGAGACGACGTCGACGACCTCGGGTGTCGCCAGCAGGCCACCCAGCCCGAGGATGCGGTGCGGGATGCCGTGGGACGCAAGAGCGGCCGCGAAGGTCTGCATGTGCCGCTTGGAGCGGAACAGGATCGCGCCGGTGTGCGGCCTGTCTCCCCCGCCGGCGAACGCGGCGTGCTCCGCGCGCCGCTCTGCGAACCAGCCGGCGACCTCAGCGGCTTCGTCACCGACAGTGAACGCGAACCGCACAGACGCCGAGCCGCCGCCCGCGCCCGGCCTGGCCTGCAGAGGTGGCACGTCCAGTCCCGGCCGCTGCAGCGGTTCGAGCAGACGATTGGCGATGTCGAGGATGCTGCGGTCGTTCCGCCAGCTGGTCATCAGACTGTACGTGTGCGCGGACTGCTCGCGAGCGAAGGACCGGGAGAACGCGTACAGGTTGTCGGCGCTCGCGCCACGCCAGCCGTAGATCGACTGATGCGGGTCGCCCACTGCCATCACGGCCGAGTCGCGGAACAGCTCCGCGAGGAAGCGGGTCTGGATGACCGATGTGTCCTGATACTCGTCGAGCAGCACGACGCGGTGCTGTTCGCGGAGCTCTTCGCGGACATCGGGCGCGGACTCGACGATGTCGTAGGCTCCGCTGACCTGGTCGGCGAAATCGAGCACGCCCCTGCGCTGCTTCTCGGCGATGTACTCCTTCACCAGTGCGGCCAGGGTCGGCAGTGCGAGCAGGTTGGATGCGGCCTTCTCGACGTCGGCGTTGCTGCGGTAGGGCTCGAAGGTCTTGGCGGTGTCGACGGCGATGCGGCCGGCGCGGTCGAGATCCGCCCTGTGGTCGAGTGCATCGCCGGCAAGCCGCTGCACCGCATCGACCACGGTGGTGACGGCGAAGTCGATGCCTTCGAGTTCGGGCAGATCGGCACGAAGCACGATCTCGCGGGCGAGCATCCACGACGCCGCCTGGCTGAGCATCGCGACGTCGGCATCGCGGCCGATGCGCGCGGCATGCTCTCGGACGATGCCGTCGGCGAAGGCGTTGTAGGTCGACACACGCGGTCGGATCATGAGGTCGTCGGCGGTGCGGGGCGTGGAGGGGTCCCACCCGGTGCGGTACCGGAGAGCGAGCTCGTCGAGCACGTGCGCGCGCACCAGCTCGCGCTGACGACCAGGCGCGGCGGCGTCGACGCGGTGCAGCTCACCGGAGGCGACGATGCCGGGCAGGTGTGCGAGGAGCCCGCGCCTTCCGTACTCGTCGATCATCGCGAGCCGCGCTGCGATGCGCTCCGACAGCTCGCCCGCCGCCTTGCGGGTGAAGGTCAGGCCGAGGATCTCGTCGCGACGCACAAGGTCGTTCGCCACGAGCCACACCACACGGCCGGACATCGTCTCGGTCTTGCCGCTGCCTGCGCCCGCCACCACGAGCGCCGGCGACGCGGGTGCCTCGATCACACGCTGCTGAGCGGGCGTCGGCGTGGGCAGACCGAGCGCGGCAGCGACATCCGTGGCGGAGATGTGCGGCACGTGCGGCCATCCGCCCGCATCCTCTCGTGCGGTCGGAAGGGTGCCGGGCCCCGCGGATGCCGGCAGCACGCCGAGATCCGGCGACGGCGCGGACATCAGGCACTCACCGCCGGGATCGCATGGATGCGGCACGACTTCACGCGCCCCTGCGTGTCGGCGCAGTGCGACTCGACCTGTGCGGTGAAACTGCTCGCCGACATGCCGCGCGCGGCATCCGCCACCCGGTGCAGGAACTGGCTGCGGGCGGCTTCGTCCAGCGCGTGCTGGTGAGCGACCCTGTAGTCGCTCTTCGCCAGCGTCTTCGCCACCAGCACCAGTCGGGCGCCGCCCAGCGCGGCGGGGTCGGCGCCCGCGACGAGTCCCTCCTGCACGGCGATCTGGTATGCGGCGAGCTGGGCGTGCCCGACGACCTTGCCGTCGTTCTCCGGCTCGTTCTTGCCCGTCTTGAGGTCGACGACGACCACCCGCTCTCCCCCATCCGCCATCGGCGTCCAGCCTCGCCCTCGCGCTTCAGGATGCTCACCGGCACCGGCCGGATACGCCTCGACCCTGTCGATGAACCCGTGGATGACTGCCCGACGCGAGGGTGTCGCCGCCCGCTCTCCCTGTTCGCTCTCCGGATCGAGGCGCAGCACGGCAGGCGTCGCGTCGGAGGGCTCGTCCGGCACCTCCACGGCGAAGCGGAATTCCACCTCGCCTGCGAGCACCCGCCCACCGTCCCGTCTGACCTCGGCGAGGTAGTGGTGCAGGCGGTCGACGTACTGCTCAGCGCGACGGCGCTCCTTCCGCCCGATCCACTCCGTCTCGAAGTCCAGTTCCGGCCAGTGCTCGGCGAGTACTGCGTGCAGGCGGTCCAGGCCGCCGTCCGGATGCTTCTCCATCGCCTCATGGATGATCGTGCCGATTCCGGCCGAAGGCGGCAGCACCGTGTCTCCGCCGAGCGCGGCCACGACCCAGCCCAGACCGCACTCCTCGAACGTCTCCATCTTCGACGGCGACACCCGGGCCGCCTCGATCGCGAGGTCGCGCAGGGGTGTGTCCGTCGAAGGCGGCGCTACGCCGTACCACTGTGAGGGAGCCGCTCCCGGCACGCCCTCCCGGGCCAGCACGGCCAGCTGGCCCGCGGCTTCGGCTCTGGCCGCCTCGGACGGGGACGTCGTGAGGGTGCGTCGGTGACGCGCCACCAGCCCGCGCAGGGTCAGCGGATGCTCGGCCGCCGGATGCCTCTCAGCAGGTTCGGGCGGCGGGAGGAACGAGAAGAACGCGCTGGGCGTCAGGTCGTCGTCGTCCACGGCTGTGACCAGCAACCGGCTGCGCGCCCGCGAGATCGCGCGCACGAACAGTCGCAGTTCGTCGTGCAAGGCGCTGCGCCGGCGGTCGAGCACGCCCGGGGCGGGGATCTCGACCCCGGTGCGCTGCGCGGTGACCGCGTCGGCGAGGCGCCAGGTGCGCAGCATTCCGCCGCGCAGGCGCACATTCGGCCAGACGCCGTCCTGCACGCCGGCGACCACCACCGCCTCGAACTCGGTACCGAGGGCCGTCGCCGGGGTGAGCAGTGTCACCCGGCCGGGGCGGTCGGGCGAGGACAGCGTGTCCTCGGGCACCTCGCTGCCCAGGATGTCCCGCACGAATCGCTCGGGCTTCTCGTTCGGCGTGCGCTCCACAAAGCGCTTGGCGGCGTCGAACAGCGCGACCAGGGCATCGAGTGCCCGCGCCGTCTCACCACCCGTGGCCTGCAGAGCCGTCTCGCGCCACGCCGTCTGCAGCGGACGGCCGTCGACGGCTCGTGCCGCGTCCCACGCCCGCCAGAGCAGATCGTGGATCGTCTCTCCCGCGGCCGCGGCGGCCGAGATCTCAGCGAGGGTCTTCGCGAAGCGGGTCGCTGCCCGCGCCTCCGGGGCGTCGATCAGGCTCAGCGGGAACGGGTCGACCATCGCCTGCCGCAGCAGTTCGCGGGCGGGCGTCGCGCCCTCGGCGGCGAGCTCCTGGTGGCGCAGTCGCGCCCGCAGTCGCCGCAGCCCGATGGCGTCCATGCCCCCGAAGGGCGAGACGAGCGCCTCTTCGAGCTGCTGGGGCGTGCGCTGCTCGACCGGCTGCAGCGCCAGATCGACCAGCCCCACCAGATCGCGTACAGCCCCCTCATCGCCGAGCGGACGCTGCACGCCCGCCGCCCTGGTGGGAATCTCGCGCGCAGCCAGCTCGCTCTCGAGGGTCGACACCTGACGGGTGTCGTGGGCGATCACCGCCATGTCCTGCCACGCGACACCGTGGGAGAGATGCCAGTCGCGCAGAGTTCCCGCGATGCGGTCGAACTCCTCGTAAGGGGATGCTGCCAGGAAGCTCGTCACCCCGGCGCCGGCCTGCCCGCCCGCGCCTTCAGGCTCCGGAGCGCCCGACGGCGGACGCCGGTGCTCGATGCGCCCGGCCGCGCCGATCGCCTGAGTCACCGTCCGGGTCAGATCGCTGAGAGCAGACGACTGACGGTGCGGCACATCGAGCACCATCACGTGACCCAGTTCGGTCGCCAGACGTGAGAACAACTCGGGGCTCGCTCCGCGGAAGGCGCCGGATGAGATGTCGGGGTCGCCGAAGGCGAGCACCGCCACTCCCCTGGCCCGCAGCGCCCGCACGATCTCGATGCCGCCGCGGGTCAGCTCCTGCGCATCGTCGATCAGCACCACGCGCAGCGCGCCGAGCGGTCCCAGAGCGGACGGCTCGGCGGTGCGCAGTACCGCCGTCGCCTCGGCGACGAGGTCGGCGGCGTCGCGATGCGCGGAGCGCATGCCGTCGAGAACCCGGCGGTAGTCCGACATGAAGTCGGCGACCGCCCGCCAGGCCTCGTCTCCGCTGCGGCGCAGCAGCTCGGGGTCGGCGCCCAGTTCCGTGCACTCGGCGAGGAAGGCGCGCAACTCCGAGCGGAAGGCCTTGGATGCGCGCACCGGGGCGCCCAGGGCCTCAGGCCAGTCGATGACGCCGTCCTCCTCGTCTCCTGCGAGGATCTCGGCGATGATGCGGTCCTGGTCGGCGCCCGTGAGCAGCGCGGGCGGATCCTGGCCGTCGCGCACCATGGATCCGCGGACGATCTGGAAGGCGAACGAGCCCAGCGAGCGGGCGAGCGCACCCGGTGTCGCCTGGCGCACGCGCACCCCGATGCGATCGCGCAGAGACGTCGCCGCCTGCCTGCTCGGCGTGAGCACCAGCACCTGCTCCGGCTGCAGTGCTCCCCCTTCAGGAGCGAGCAGGCGCACCACGCGCTCGACCAGAGTGCGGGTCTTGCCCGTGCCCGGCGCCCCGATGACCAGGGCGGACGCGGTCGCCGCAGCATCCACCACGGCGCGCTGGCCCTCGTCGTCCCGAGCCTCATCTGTCACGATCTCCACGCTAGCGGCGTGCACTGACATCGCCGGCCGGCGCCTGCGCGCGCCGCATCCGCGTGCTGTGCGCCCACGGCGAAATCGGCCGGCAGGGCCGATCCGCCCACCATGCCAGCCGGTAGAGTTGCCGTGTTCGACCAACCTGGAGGAGAGCGCGTGGAAATCCGCATCGGCATCATCAACACCGGCCGTGAGCTGAACTTCGACACCTCGAGCAGCGCCGAGGACGTGCGCGCGCAGGTGACCGCCGCACTCGACCAGAACGCCAGCCACGTCAGCTTCACCGACGCGAAGGGCAGCTCCTACATCGTTCCGGTCGCGAACCTCGCGTACGTCGAGCTCGGCACCGAGGAGTCGCGCCGGGTCGGCTTCGTCGCCTGACATGTACATCCTGCTCGCCCTGATCGCAGCGTGCGCGCTCGGCGTCGCGCTGCACTATCTGCTGCCGCACCGAGAACTGCGCGGCGTCGCCGTCACCCCGGCGATCTCCACGGCCGCCGCCGCGGCGATCTACACGATCATGCAGTGGGCCGGCGTCAGCGAGGGCAGCATCTGGCTGTGGGTCGCCAGTGTGGGTGGCGGGCTCGTGCTCGCACTGCTCGCCACCGTGACGCTGACGGCGCAGCGTCGTCACCACGATGCGGTCGCCAGGCAGGCGCTCGGCATCTGAGCCTCCGCCCGCTGTTGCCGACCCGACGCGCTCGGGCCGCGCGCGGCGGATCGACCGCTGAGGGCGGACGCGTCTCCGCCTAGGCGGCGAGCCCCATCGCATCCATGCGGCGGGCGTGCGCCCCCATCAGCTCGGTGTACACCGGCTCGATGCGGTTGTCGTCAGCCGCGAGCCGCTCGGGGCGCAGCGCGCCGCGGCACACCAGCAGGGTGTCGCCGACCAGGCGCCTGCCCCACATCGACAGCAGCGAGCGCCATTCCTCGTCGCTCTCGATCGTCTCCTGGATGATGGCGATGATCTCGTGTCGCGCGTCGTCCTCCCGCAGGATTCGGGCGACCCGCTGGCCCGTCTCGCCGTAGCTGGAGGCGAGGGCCAGATAGAAGTCGTCCAGCATGCCGGCGGTCAGGTACACCGACAACAGCGTCTCCTCCGGCCGCGCGCCGATCGTCTTGCGGCGGAACGCATCGAGGTTCTCGCGGAACGGCAGCATGATCTGGGTGGGGTCGTCGCCGCGCTCGATGATCAGGTCCACGATGCCGCGGTGCTTCGCGAGGGCCGCGCCGGCGGCGCGCGACAGAGCCTCCTTGCGGTCCAGCTCGAGGGTGCCGCGGATACCGCGCGTGAGCGTCTCGAAGTAGCCCAGCTGCAGGTAGGCGGCCTGTCCGAGGAAGCGGTTCAGCTCGGGGGCGAGCTCGGCGAAGTCGACCCGCTGCGCGTCGCCCGCCTCTCCGCGGCTGCGCAGCGAGAGTGCGCGCCGCTGCGGCTTGCGCTTCCAGAACCAGTTGACCACCCGCCCAGGTTACCCGCACGCCCCATCCCGACGGCGAGCGCCCCTCCGGTAGGCTGGACACACCCTGCCATCGGAGCAGGGCCCCGCGCCTGTGGCAGCAGTGAGACGGCGTGGATCCGTTACGAGGCGCCGCTGGCGCGGCACGCAGTCGCGCAGCCGCCGGACAGGCAAGAACATACTGTGACTTCATTCGCTGATCTCGGAATCGATCAGGACATCATCGACGCGCTCGGCTCCAAGGGCATCGTCGACGCGTTCCCGATCCAGGAGCAGACCATTCCACTCGGCCTCCCCGGCCAGGACATCATCGGTCAGGCCAAGACGGGAACCGGCAAGACCTTCGGCTTCGGCATCCCCGTGGTGCAGCGCCTGGGGCTGAACCCCGAGCCGGGCGTCAAGGCGCTAATCGTGGTGCCCACCCGCGAGCTGGCCGTGCAGGTGTACGAGGACATCGATCTGCTCACGTCCAACCGCTCCACGAGCGTCGTCGCCATCTACGGCGGCAAGGCGTACGAGGGTCAGATCGACCAGCTCAAGGCCGGCGCGCAGATCGTCGTCGGCACACCAGGAAGGCTCATCGACCTGGCGAACCAGCGCCTGCTCGACCTCTCCCACGCGGCCGAGGTGGTGCTCGACGAGGCCGACAAGATGCTCGACCTCGGCTTCCTCGCCGACATCGAGAAGATCTTCTCGAAGGTGCCCGCCGTCCGTCACACGCAGCTCTTCTCCGCGACCATGCCCGGTCCGATCGTTGCGCTCGCGCGCCGGTTCATGACGAACCCGATTCACATCCGCGCCAACGACCCCGACGAGGGCCTCACGCAGGCGAACATCAAGCACATCGTCTACCGCGCGCACTCGCTCGACAAGGACGAGGTGATCGCCCGCATCCTGCAGGCCGAGGGCCGGGGCAAGACCGTGATCTTCACCCGCACCAAGCGCGCGGCGCAGCGGCTGGTCGACGAGCTGGGCGACCGCGGCTTCAACGTCGGCGGCGTGCACGGCGACATGGGCCAGGAGCAGCGTGAGCGCTCGATGGCGGCGTTCAAGGCCGGCAAGCGCGACGTGCTGGTCGCCACCGACGTGGCCGCGCGTGGCATCGACGTCGACGACGTCACGCACGTCATCAACCACACCATCCCCGACGAGGAGAAGACGTACCTGCACCGCGCCGGCCGCACCGGCCGCGCCGGCAAGACGGGCATCGCTGTCACGTTCGTCGACTGGGAGGACCTGCACAAGTGGGCCCTCATCAACCGCGCGCTGGACTTCGGCCAGCCGGAGCCGGTCGAGACCTACTCGTCGAGCCCTCACCTGTTCGCCGACCTGAACATTCCCGAGGGAACGAAGGGCCGCCTCGCGACGGCACCCAAGGCCGAGAAGCCGGCGAGCGAGCGCAAGAAGCGCCAGCAGCCGCAGAATGCGGCGGACGCCGCAGCCGAGGGCACCGCTGAGGGCACGACGCGGCGCCGTCGTCGCCGCAGCCGTGCGTCGGACACCGTGGGCTCGACGTTCGCGGAAGGCGCGGCCGCGGAGACGGGTGCGCCCGCAGCCGCACCCTCACCGGCCGCCGACAGGGATGCCGAGGGTGCGGGGACGCACGACGGCGACACCACCCGCGAGCACCATGACGGCAAGCCGGCGCCGCAGCGCCGTCGTCGTCGCCGCCGCAGCGGTGGAGCGGCTCCGACCGGCGCCTGACCGCCAGGGCTCACCGCAGCCCTCCGTTCAACCTGCGCGGTCGTCGTTCACGCCGTCGAGCTTCTGCGCTGCTGTTCTCGGCTCGCGCTGCGTCTTTTCACGCAGCGCGAGCCGAGACGGAGCGCGCGAACGAGCTCCTGCGCTCCCGCGAAGCTCGGCCGTCGGCGGCTGGGGCGGGTAGACCCAGGTGACCAGGACGACCGAGATGATCATCAGCAGGAACCACGAGACGATCTTGCTCGCCGAGACCGGCTCCCATCCTGCGGTCTGATTGGGGTACGCCCACGCACCCGCCCAGGTCGCGATGTTCTCGGCGAACCAGATGAACAGCGCGACACCGGCGAACACGACGAGCAGCGGCAGGCGAAGCACGCGCCGCCGGATGCGGGCGTGCATCACGGTCGGCCACCACAGCACCACGACGGCGGCGAGCAGCACCCAGCGCGCATCCCACCAGAAGTGGTGGGTGAAGAAGTTGACATAGACGGCCGCGGCCACGAGGGCGGTGAGCCAGCGCCGCGGGTAGCGGGTGAAACCGAGGTCGAACAGACGGTGCACGCGCACCATGTACGAGCCGACGGCCGCGTACATGAACCCGGTGAACAGCGGCACGCCTCCGATGCGGAGTATGCCGTCCGCGGCGTACGCCCACGATCCCATGTCGGTCTTGAACAGCTCCATGACGGTGCCGGTGACGTGGAACAGCACGATCACACGCAGTTCACGCACGGTCTCGAGTCGCAGCGTGAGCATGACGATCTGGATCAGCACGGCTGCGATGGTCACCAGATCGTTCCGCGCGATCGCGGCGTCATCCGGATGGAACAGCCGCGCCGCGACGATCACGAGGAGCAGAGCGGCCCCGAACGCGCACGCCCACGCCTGCTTCAGCACGAAGACGGTGAACTCGATGAGCCCGGCTCTGACACCGTTCGCGGATGCGTCCCGCAGCATCCGATCGGCGATGGCGTCTATGCGCTGCTCTAGACCGGTGCCGCGTTGCATGCTCCGACGTTATCGGCGAGCGGCGGGGTGTTCGCGGGGAGAAGACTGACAGCTCGCCTGGAAACCGCGCCGCACCGACAGTCAGGGGCGAAGCGCAGCCGAGCCGGTGCCGCGTTCGAGGACGCGAGCCAGCATCTCATCGGCCGTGATGTTCTCGCCCGGGCGGTTGGGTTTGCCCGCACCGTGGTAGTCGCTGGAGCCTGTCACGATCAGGTCGTGGCGGGCGGCCAGATCACGCAGCACCCGCTTGCCGGCCTCCGTGTTCTCGCGGTGCTCGACCTCGAACCCCGCCAGGCCCTCGCCGATGAGGCGCTCGATGAAGGGCACGGGCATCATGCGATCGCGCCCCGAGGTCGCCGGGTGCGCGATGATCGCCACTCCCCCCGCACGGCTGATGAGTCGCACTGCGGTGACGGGGTCGGGCGCATAATGCGGCTCGTAGTAGCCCGCGCGCGGGTTCAGGATGCCGTCGAACGCCTCGGTGCGATCGCGGACGATCCCGCGCTCGATCAGAGCGTCGGCGATGTGCGGACGGCCCACCGTCGCGTCCGCGGCGGTCTGGGCGAGCACGTCGTCCCAGCTGAGGTCGTAGTCGCGGGCGATGTTGCGCACGATGCGCTCCGCCCGCCCGACCCTGTCGCCTCGGATACGTGCGGTCTCCGCGACCAGATCGGCGTCATCGGGGTCGAAGAGGTAGCCGAGCACGTGGACGCTGCGCCATTCGTGCTTCGCCGAGAGTTCCATGCCGGGGATGAACGTCATGCCGAGACCCACCGCCGCGTCCGCGGCCTCGGCCCAACCGGTGGTGCGGTCGTGGTCGGTGAGGGCGGCGGTGCGGATGCCGTGCCGATGAGCCTGGCGCATGACCTCTGCAGGAGTCTCCGTGCCGTCGGAATGGTTGGAGTGCAGGTGCAGATCGGCCGGCCCCGTGAGGGTCGAGGAGGCGCCGGTCGTCATCCTCTGAGCGTACCCCGCCGCCCCGGCGCGCCGGACCGACTCCGCCCAGGGCCGTCACAGCAGCCTCGCCTAGGCTTCTGGGTGATGCTACGACTGGTCGGAATCCTCGTCACGGTGCTGTTCGCCATCGCGTGCGCAGTGCTCATCTGGCCGCAGTTCTTCCAGCTCGAGACGACGTTCCCCATCGCGCAGATGGTGGCCTCGCGTGCCCTGCTGCTGGCCGGGCTCCTCGGGATCATCCTGCTGGCCCTGCTGCTCATGCTCGCCAAACCACTGCGCGGCTTCGCCGCATCGATCCTGATCGTCGCCGTCATCGGGGCCGCGGCCACCGTGGCGATCGGCGCGCTGCGCGGGCCCGGAACGGGGTCGCTGCCGGAGAAGACCGACACGGCGCTTCGCGTGCTGACCTGGAACACGCAGGGCGCCGCGGTGCCGGCCGAGGACATCGCCGGCGTGATCCGCGAGCAGCGGGCGGATGTGGTGGCGCTGCCCGAGACCTCGGAGGAGGTCGGCGAGCAGATCGCGATCATGATGCGCGAGGCGGGTACTCCGATGTGGGTGCACCACGTGAACATCCGCCCGGACGTGCCGAACGGCCCGCAGGCATGGCAGACCACCATCCTGATCTCCACCGAGCTCGGCGACTACTCGGTGATCGAGTCCTCGCGCGACGGATCCAGCAACACCGGCTCCGTGCCGAGCGCCGTCGCCATGCCCGTCGACGGGAACGGGCCGACGATCGTCGCGGTGCACGCCGTGGCACCCCGTGAGGAGGCCATGCCGCGTTGGCGGTCCGATCTGGCGTGGATCGCGGATCAATGCCCGGAGGGCGACTTCATCCTGGCCGGGGACTTCAACGCCACACTCGACCACATGGCCTCGTTCGGAGTCGACGGCGGCGACATGGGCCGGTGCCGCGATGTCGCGAGCCGTACCGGGAACGGGATGGCGGGCACCTGGCCGGCGGATGTGCCCGCACTCGCCGGTGCGCCGATCGATCACATCATGGCGAGCGACAACTGGACCCCGACCGGCTCGACGGTGCTGCGGGATGCGGGCGGCAGCGATCACCGCCCGCTGGTGGCACAGCTGGAGCCCGCGACCTCCTGACGAGCGGATGCCGCATCCCCTCGGCACGGGCCGTCGCCACGGACAAGGCCATGGTCGCGGGCGGGGTGAGAGGATGGACGCATGAGCAGCGCAGACCACGACACCGCCGTCGAGACCCACGACGCCGCGACGGCAGAGGCGAAGAACACCAACCGCAAGCAGCCCTTCCCACAGGGCTTCCTCGACACGATCTCGACGGGCTGGGCGGAGCGACCCGAATCACTTCCCGCGCCGCGGGCCCAGGCCGCGTACGCTGCAGCGCGACGGGCGATGCTGTCGGCGATGTTCCCCGGCAAACGACTGGTCGTACCCGCCGACTCGCTGAAGCAGCGCAGCAACGACACCGACTACCCCTTCCGCCCGCACTCCGCGTTCGTGCACCTCACCGGGTGGGCGAACGAGTCCGAGCCGGATTCGATTCTGGTGCTCGACCCGACGGATGCAGGGCATGACGCCACCCTGTACTTCAGGGAGCGCGCGGATCGCACGACCGCGGAATTCTACTCCGACGCGACGATCGGCGAGTTCTGGATCGGCCCTCGGCCCTCGCTGGACGGCGTCGCCGCAGACCTGGGCCTGGCGACCGCGCACGTCGAGACCTTCGCCGCCGGCGAAGACGACCTCGTCGTCGATGCGGACCCCGACCTCACCCGCGCCGTCTCCGAACTGCGACTGATCAAGGACGAGTACGAGATCGCGGAGATGCGCCACGCCGTCGCCGTCACAGCATCCGGGTTCGACGACATCATCCGCGACCTCGACCGTGCCGTCGCGCACCCGCGAGGCGAGCGCGTGGTCGAGGGCGTGTTCCATCAGCGCGCACGCAGCGACGGCAACTGGGAGGGCTACGACACCATCGCCGCCTCCGGACACCACGCCTGCTACCTTCACTGGACCCGCAACGACGGCGCCGTGGTGCCCGGTGACCTGATCCTGATCGATGCGGGGGCGGAGGTCGACAGCCTCTACACCGCCGACATCACGCGAACCCTTCCGGTGAGCGGTACCTTCTCCGAGGTGCAGCGCAGGGTGTACGAGACGGTCCTCGAGGCCGCCGACGCGGCATTCGCCGCAGCGCAGCCCGGCGTGAGGTTCCGCGCCGTGCACGAAGCGGCGATGGATGTCATCGCACGTCGCACGGCGGAGTGGGGACTGCTGCCGGTCACCGCTGAGGAAGCGCTCGACGCCGACCGGGGCGGGCAGCACCGCCGCTACATGGTGCACGGCACCTCCCACCACCTGGGAATGGACGTGCACGACTGCGCCCAGGCGCGTCGCGAGATGTACTACGACGGCGTCCTGGAACCGGGAATGGTCTTCACGATCGAGCCGGGGCTGTACTTCCAGATCGACGACCTGACCGTGCCGGAGGAACTGCGCGGGATCGGCGTGCGCATCGAGGACGACATCCTCATGACTGAGAACGGTCCGGTCAACCTGTCGGCCGACATCCCGCGCACCGTCGCGGATGTGGAGGCGTGGATGGCCCGGCTGAAGGGGTGATGCACGACGGCCAGCTGAACGTCGGCACCGAGCTCGCGGGCGAGCTGATCGCCCGCGATTTCCCGAGTCTCGCCGGTGCTCCCCTGTCGCAGGTCGACGGCGCCGGGACGGTCAACACGGTCTTCCGCGTCGGCGACGACATCGCCGCACGCTTTCCGCTGGAAGGCACGGCTGCGGCGGTCCTGGAGGCCGAGGCCAGAGGCCTCGGCCAGTTCGCCGAGGCGTCGACCGTCGCCGCCCCACGTCCGTTGGGCGTCGGCGCGGGCCATCAGGCGTACCCGTCGGCGTGGTCGCTGCAGACCTGGGTGCCCGGTGCCGTCGCCGATCCTGCACGCTTCGCCGCATCCGCCGCGCTCGCCGACGATCTGGCCGAACTGATCCTCGCCCTGCGCGAGGTACCGGTCGGCGACCGCGTGTTCGACGGCCGCGGCCGTGGCGGCGAGCTCACCGACCACGACGAGTGGATGGTGCACTGCCTGTCGCAGAGCAAGGGCATCGTCGACACCGAGGGGGTGACGGCGCTGTGGAGCCGACTGCGCGGCGCGCCTTCCGCCGGCCCGCACGTCATGAGCCATCGGGATCTCATCCCGGCGAACCTGCTGGTGTCGGATGGCAGGCTGACCGGCGTGCTCGACGGCGGCGGGTTCGGTCCTGCCGACCGCGCGCTCGACCTCGTCGCGGCCTGGCATCTATTCGACTCACCGGGCCGCCGCCGACTGCGCGAAGCGACCGGGGCGACAGAGACCGAATGGCTCCGCGGCGCCGCGTGGGCGCTGCAGCAGGCGATGGGGTTGGTCTGGTACTACGAGACCTCGAATCCGACGATGGCGGCCCTGGGGCGCAGCACCGTCTCGCGGCTGCTGAGCGATCAGGAGATCGCCGGCTGAGGAACACCCGCGTCGCGCAGAGAGGTGCGCAGCGCATCGATGCCGGTGAACAGGTGCGTGAGCATCCCGAGCTCGGACGCGCCGGCGAGCTTCGTCGCGGAGTCGTCGGTGAAGAACACTTCGCCGGGCGAAAGCTCCAGCGCGTCCAGCGCATGCCGGAAGACGCGCGGGTCGGGCTTGACGAAGCCGATCTCGGCGGAGTTGAACACGGCGTCGACGTGCGTGTCGATGCCCAGTTCGCGCAGTTCGGCGGTGATCGTATCCGTGCCGTTGGTGAGGATGGCTGTGCGGATGCCCGTCGTGCGCAGCTGGTCGCTGAGCGCCAGCATCGCGGCATCCGGAGCGGACGGATGCCGGCCCCACGCCTCCGCGGCCTTCGGATCGCCGAGCTCCTCCCCCACGCTTTGCACCCAGGCCGCTCGGCTGATGCGGCCAGTGGTGACGGCGTCGAGCAGCGGTGCCGCGAAGGCGGCGTCGTGGATGCTGCCTGCCGGCAGCGCATGCTCCGCCTCGATCCGGGTCACGTAGGCCGGATCGAAGTGCCGCAGCACTCCATCCAGATCGAAGAGCACGGCGCGGATCATGCGTCCATCATGTCAGCCGCCCGCCCCCGGAGATGTACAAGAAGGCTTCTCGGTGTTCGCACCCGCCCGTAGGATGCCGCAGTGGGCACCCTTCTCGAGATCGGCGGCACCCGGGTATTCGTGGATCAGCGCGGACCTGATGACGGGCACCCGCTCCTGTTCATCCACGGCGGACCGGGGAACTCCTGCTGGGACTTCATGGCGTCCGTGGCCGATCGGCTTGCCGAGCGCGGCCTCCGCGTCATCGGCGTCGACCAGCGCGGTGTGCTGAGGTCGGACGACCTCCCCGCGCATCCGGAGCTGACGGTCGATCTGCTCATCGCCGACTTCGAGCAGATCCGCGCGCAGCTGGGCATAGACCGCTGGACGATCATCGGGCACTCCTCGGGCGGTGCGTGCGCGCTGGACTACGCCCTGCGGCATCCGGAGCACATCAGCGGACTCATCCTGGACTGCCCCGCCCTCGACACCGACGCCACCGATCGGCACCGCCTCCCGCGGGCCGCGGCGCTGCTCGACGAGGAGGGGCTCATCGACGCGGCTGCGGCGTGCCGGCGCTTCGCGTCACTGGAACGCCGCATCACAGGAGACGACCGCACCTGGGAGTCGATGCAGCCGCTCGGCAGTCGCTACCTCGATCTCTTCCTCCACGACGCGGAGACACGCTCGAGGTACGAACGGCTGATGGACACCGCGCCGTCGGAGCTGGACTGGTCCAAGGCTCTGTCGCACTTTCCGCTGCTGATGGAGATGTACCACGACCGGCGATCTTCGCTGAGCTCGCTGACCGTGCCGTCGATGCTGGTCGTGGGCGAGTCCGACATGGTCGCGCCTCCCGTGGTCCTCGACGCGTATCGTGCCGCGACGGGTCAGGAAGTCGTCTCCGTGCGGGAGGCCGGGCATTTCACGTTCGTCGAGCAGCCGGAGGCCTACGTCGACGCGGTGATCCGGTTCGTGCGGCCCGAGTGAGCGGATCGCGGCTTCCGATCGACGCTCACGCGCCGCCGCGAGCAGGGACGCCGCCGACGTCTGTCGTGAATCTCGCGACAAGCGGGGCCAGCGACGCACCGACCTCACCGGCGGCGCGCTTGCGCCCCTTCACCTCGAACGAGTGCCCACCGCCCTCTATCCACGCGATCCGCGCGGCCTGACAGGAGGCGACCGCCTCCTCGAGCTGCGAAAGAGGTTGCACGAACGGGTCGTTCGTGCCCTCCACGAACAGCTGCGGCGAGCGCACGGCGGGCAGGTGCTCGACTCGGGGCTTCTCCGGCTTGCCCGGTGGATGCAGCGGATATCCCAGATACACGAGCCCGTCGACCTCGAGTCCTTCGGCCGCGGCCATCGACGCCATCCGGCCGCCATACGACTTGCCGCACGCCCACAGGCGCGCGTCCGGCGCCTCGGACCGCACCCATGTGGCGACGGCGTTCCAGGTGAGCACTGCATGCGCTGCCGGCCCCGGCATCCTCCGGCCCGCCTCGACGTAGGGGAAATTGAACCGCAGCGTCGCGAAGCCGAGCTCTCTCAGCGCGGTCGCGAAGCCTACGAGGAACGGATGCTGCATGCCGGCGCCGGCGCCATGCGCGATCATCACCACGTCGTTCACCGGTCCCGCGGGCGCTTCCCAGTCGGCGGAGACCGACACCACGCCGCTCGGCAGGACGACCGGGAGCATCATGACTCGGTCCGCCCGAAGGGCAGGCGCACCACTTCACCGCGTCGGGCGCGCATCGTGGCGCCGATGACCACGACCAGGTGCACGACGCACACCAGCGCGTAGAGAGTGATCGGGATACCGAGCGGGAAGAAGCCCCGTGCCTCGGACGGCAGCCAGAACAGCGGAACCGTCAGCGCCAGATGCAGCACCAGCAGACCGGTCGAGACAAACAGGAACCAGGTGCCCCAACGCTTCGCGGAGGCCGCGTTCGCCTTCGCCAGGGGCCCCTGACGCGAAAGCGAGCCGTAGGCCGCGACCATGGCGCCGCCCGCGGCGAGCGACCCCAGCAGCGGAATGGGCAGCAGCACCAGCAGCCCGAGAGCCCATGCCGAGACGCCGGTCGCCTGGCGGGCCGGGCCCGTCATCGTCCGCCGGCGGACGGCCCGTCGGCGGGGTCACCGCTCGCAGTGTCGCCCTCGGGATCAGACGGCACGGCCGCATTCCCGCTCCCCGTCTCCGATGAACCTGCGCCCCCGCTCTGGGCGTCACCGCTCGCACTCGGCGCATCGGCCGGAGGCAGAGTCGCGGAAGCGGCATCCGCGGGAGGAACCACGGGCGGAACAGGCGCCGAGCCGGGTGTGATTCGCTCGCCGTACCTCGGCGGCTCACTGAGGTCCACGGTGGGTGCGGGTGCCGACGCCCTCTCCGTGCCCAGCACCTGACGGGCCTTGACCAGCGATCCGGGCTGCACTCGCACCTCGTAGTGGTCGGCGGCCATCTGCGTCACGCTCGCGAAATCGCGGCGCCTGCGCACGATCGCGTATGTCACCAGGCTCATGATCATGCCGAGTGCGACGCCGATGAACACGAAGCCGAGGAAGAGCGAAAGAGGGGCGTCCGGCGTGCCGAACAGCATGATCGCGGAGAGCAGCAGGCCGATGAGCACGCCGTTGACGGCGCCCGAGCGCGCGGCCGCGGCATACCCGAGCTTTCCGGTGACGCGCTCGATCGTGCGAACGCCCTGTCCGACGATCACGATGTCGCGCGCGGGCACCTCGCCGGCGATCAGCTTCGAGACGTTCTTCTGCGCTGCTTCGTACTCGCGCGACGATGCGACCGTCTCGCCCAGATCTGTGCCGTTGGCCGGTCGGTTCAGCATGCTCATCCGGCCATTCTTCCACGGCAGTCCCGGCACCGCCCCTGTCCGACGCGCGCGGCGGTGCGGCATACGCCGAGGGCTACGCTGGACGGGTGAGTACACAACGGGTTTTCGTCGCGCGCCTGGCCGGGTGCGCCGTCTTCGACCCCGTTGGCGACCGGCTCGGCAAGGTCCGGGATGTCGTCATCGTGTACCGAAGTACCGCAGCCCCGCGTGTCATCGGCCTCGTGATCGAGATCCCCGGCCGCAGGCATGTGTTCCTGTCCATCGGGCGGGTCACCTCCATCCGCGCCGGCCAGGTGATCAGCACCGGCCTGATCAACGTACGGCGCTTCCAGCCGCGTCCAGGGGAAGTGCGCGTGCTCGCGGAGTTCCTCGGCCGCCGCGTCAGCCTCACGGACGGCAGCGGGACCGCCGTCGTCGAAGACGCCGCGATCGAACAGGACCGCCACGGCGAGTGGGCGATCAGCCAGCTGTTCCTGCGCAAGGCGAAGACCAGCGCCTCGCCCTTCGCCAAGGGACCGACGACGTTCGCGAACTGGCAGGACGTCGCCGAGCTGCGCAAGCCCGGCGAGGCGCAGTCCGCCGAGCAGCTGGTCGCCACGTATTCCGATCTGCACGCCGCCGACCTCGCCACGACCCTGCTGGATCTGCCCGAGAAACGACTGATCGAGGTCGCGGAGGAGCTGCCGGACGAGCGGCTCGCCGACGCCCTGGAGGAGATGCCGGAGGACGACCAGGTCGGCATCCTCGACCGACTCGGCGATGAGCGCGCCGCCGACGTGCTCGACGAGATGGAGCCGGACGATGCGGCGGATCTGCTCGCGCAGCTGCCACCGGAGCGACTCGAGCAGCTGCTCGCCCTGATGGAGCCGGAAGAGGCCGAGGACGTGCGGATGCTGCTGCGCTACGGCCCCGACACCGCCGGCGGTCTGATGACGCCGGAGCCGATCATCCTCTCCGCGGACGCCACGGTGGCAGAAGCGCTCGCCCTGATCCGGCGGCACGAGCTGCATCCCGCCCTCGCCGCGGCCGTGTTCGTGACCCTGCCGCCGTTCGAGACGCCGACCGGTCGCCTCCTCGGCGTCGTGCACTTCCAGCGGATGCTGCGCTATCCCCCGCACGAACGGCTGGGTGCCATCCTCGACGACACGCTGGAGCCCGTCTCGGTGACCGCGTCCGCAGCCGAGGTGGCGCGCATGCTGGCCAGCTACGACCTGGTGTCGCTGCCCGTGGTCGATGCCGCGCACAGGCTGGTCGGGGCGGTCAGCGTCGATGACGTGCTCGACTATCTGCTGCCCGACGACTGGCGCACCCACGACGCCGACGAGACCGAGAGCGGAGGGCAGGACCGATGATGGCCCGATCCCCCCGTCTCGACACGCCGCGCAGCGGTGCCGTGACCCGCACGTCAGCACCGTCGAGAGACCGCTTCGGCAGGTTCACCGAATGGGTGGCCCGCGCCATGGGCACTCCCGCGTTCCTGGTGATCCTCACGCTGTTCTGCCTGGCCTGGATCATCTGGAACACTCTCATGCCCCGGCACCTGCGCTTCGACGATGCCGCGCTCGGGTTCACCGCGCTCACGCTGATGCTCTCGCTTCAGGCCTCGTACGCCGCACCGCTGATCCTGCTCGCGCAGAACCGGCAGGACGACCGCGACCGGGTTCAGATCGAGCAGGACCGCCAGCGAGCGGAGCGCAACCTGGCCGACACGGAGTATCTCGCCCGTGAGATCGTGGCGCTGCGCCTCGCTCTCGAGGAGCGCAGTGCGCAGACCGTCACACGCGACGTTCTGCGCCAGGAGCTCAGAGCCCTTCTCGCCGAGCTCGACGACGACCGCGGCTCCGCCGAGATCGACCGCAGGTCATGACTCTCGACGACCGCGTCCGCGACGCCGTCTCGGCGGTGACCGATCCTGAGCTGCGCCGTCCGATCGGCGACCTCGACATGGTGAGAGGGATCACCGTCGAAGGGAGTGCCGCGCAGGTGTCGATCGTCCTCACGATCGTGGGGTGCCCTGCGGCACAGCGGATCGAGCAGGACGTGCGGGATGCCGCGGCATCCGTCAGCGGCATCACCGAAGTGACCGTCGACATCGGCGTGATGACCCCTGAGGAGCGGCGCGCTCTCACCGGGAAGCTGCGAGACGGGCGGGCGGCCAGGCAGATGCCGTTCGGCCCTGATTCGCTCACCCGCGTCATCCTCGTTTCCAGCGGCAAGGGCGGCGTCGGCAAGTCCACCTTGACCGCGAATCTCGCCGTCGCACTCGCTCGGCAGGGGCTGCGCGTCGGCCTGGTCGACGCCGACGTGCACGGCTTCTCGATTCCCGGACTGCTCGGCATCGCGCCTGGCACGCAGCCCACCCGCATCGACGACCTCATGCTGCCGCCTGTCGCGCACGAGGTGAAGACGGTCTCCATCGGCATGTTCCTGCGCGAGGGCGAGGCAGTGGTGGCGTGGCGTGGACCGATGCTGCATCGCACGGTGCAGCAGTTCCTCACCGATGTGTTCTTCGGCGACCTCGACGTGCTGCTCATCGACATGCCGCCCGGAACCGGTGACGTGGCCATCTCCATCGGGCAGCTGCTGCCGCATGCCGAGGTGCTGGTGGTGACCACACCGCAGCCCGCCGCCGCCGATGTCGCGATCCGCAGCGGACTGGTGGCCCGCCAGACGGGGCAGCGAGTGATCGGGGTCGTGGAGAACATGGCGGCGTTCGCACTGGAGGACGGCACGGTACTCGATCTGTTCGGCTCTGGCGGCGGCTCGGCGGTTGCCAGCGCACTCAGCGCCGACGGTGAGGACGTGCCGCTCTTGGGCTCCGTGCCGCTCAGCCCCGCGCTGCGGCGGGGAGGAGACGTGGGCGTGCCCGTCGTGCTGGGCGATCCCGAAGACGCTGCGGCACGCGAGATCGTGAGGCTGGCCGAAGCGATCGCCGGCCGTGGCCGGCGGCTCGCCGGCCGGGCTCTTCCGCTTCGGCTGTCCTGACCGCCTCCGTCAGGTGGCCTCGACGTCGTAGGGCGGGGGGGTGCTGCGTGAGAACGCGGTGCGCGTCCAGGCGGGGCGGGAGGCGGCACCCACCGGCTCTGTCGCCGGGGCCGCACCGGACTCCACCGGCTTGGTCTCAGCCGGAGCGTCGAAGGACGGCTCTTCGAAGAGTGCGTCGCGGATGATGCGGCGCGGGTCGTACTGGCGCGGATCGAGCTTGCGCCAGTCCACCTCATCGATGTCGGGGCCGAGCTCCTCGCGCATCTTGCTCTTGGTGTCGCGCAGGTACTCGCCCGCGCGCCGCACGAACTGTGCGAACGACTCCGCCGCCTTCGGCAGACGCTCGGGACCGATGATGAGCACAGCGACAAGACCGATCAAGAGCAGCTTGTCGAAGGTCAGGCCCAGTTCCATGGTCTTAGGCTACCCGCCGCGCCTCCCCCTGCGACGCTTCTTCGCGACATACGCTGTCAGTAACCCGCCTTTTCAGGAGAGCAGCCCATGAGCGAGCACGACGCGAACGCCCGATTCGTCAGAGAGACCATCGTCGAGCCCGCCCCCATCGCGCGCGCCAGGGCGCACGCGCTCGAGCTGGGCGCGGCCCCGCTGAGCCCGGCGATCGGAGCCCAGTGCGCGGTGCTGGCCGCTGCCTCGGGGGCCCGTTCGATCGTCGAGATCGGCACCGGAGCGGGTGTCTCAGGGCTGTGGCTGCTGCGCGGCGCTCCGCAGGCCGTGCTCACCACGATCGACAACGAGCCGGAGCACCTCGCCGCCGCTCGTCAGGCCTTCGCCGACGCGAAGATCCCCGCCGCGCGTGCGCGCTTCATCACCGGCCGCGCGGCCGACGTGCTGCCTCGGATGAACGAGGGCTCGTACGACATCGTGCTCATCGACGCCGACCCCGAGAACGTCATCGACTACGTAGCCGACGGCCTGCGACTGGTGCGAACAGGCGGTCTCGTGCTCGTCCCGCGCGTGCTTGCCGGTGGCAGGGTCGCTGACCCCGTGCAGCGGGATGCCGTGACGACCGCATACCGCTCGCTGGTGCAGGAGACGCAGGAGTCGCAGGCCGTGATCGCCGCACTGTCCACCGTCGGAGAGGGCCTGCTGCAGCTCACGCGCACCGGGGCCTGACGCCGCGCCCCCAGGCCCGATACGCGAGAGGGCGGCGGATGCCGAAGCATCCGCCGCCCTCTCGCGTGCTGTTCTCAGGCGCTGACGACTGCTCCCAGCACGTCGTGAAGCTCCTTCGCCTCGGCGTCGTTGACGGAGACGACCAGCCGGCCGCCGCCCTCGAGCGGAACCCGCACGATGATGAGTCGCCCCTCCTTCACGGCCTCCATCGGTCCGTCGCCGGTCCTCGGCTTCATCGCTGCCATCGTGGCTCCCTTTCCTCGGTGGTATGCGTCAAGTTTATCGGTACCCCCGACGCCGTCGGACGCCACGATTTCAGGGCACCTGCCAGAACGTCTGGCTGAGTCCGTAGACCGAATGGATCCAGAGCCACTGCGTCACCAGGCACGCGCCGAGCACCGCCCATCGCCAACCCAGGGAGCGTGGCACGGCGGCGCCCCACAGCGGCGTGAGCGGCAGGAGCAGTCGCAGCGTGCTGGACTGCGGGAAGAACACCGCCAGCAGGTACAGCAGGTAGCTTGCGCTCCACAGCCGGAGGTCCGGGCCGAGACGACGCACGTGCGCGGACCGCAGCAGCAGCCACGCAGCGCCGCCGACGAGGAGCAGCAAGGCGACGACCGCGGCCCAGGCGGGCAGACCCCACTGTGCGAACCAGAACTGCGCGCCGAGCACGAACCCGTCGAACGGGATGAAGTCGGCTGATGCGTCCTGGATCCAGTTGCGCCGCCACGCGAGCTCGGTCTGCAGATAGGCCTCCGGCTCCCCGGTGACGACGGCCGCGATCACCTGCCAGGAGAAGCCGACGACCGCGGCGAACAGCCCGAGTGACACGATGTGCGCGACGTGCGACACCGGCAGCGGATCGACTCGTCTGCGTGCCCACCGCACGATGCCGTGCAGCGCGAGGAACAGGGAGAACGCGAGAACACCTGGCCGCGTGAAGCCCATCACCGGGATCAGTAGGTAGAGCAGCGCGTATCGGTGTCGCAGGGCGAGGTCGAGGCTGATCAGCAGGAACAGCAGGAACAGCGACTCGGCGTAGCCGACCTGGAACAGCGCCGCGAGCGGACCACTGGAGAAGAACGCCACCGCCCAGAGCGCGGCGGGGGCGCCGATCCGGTCGCGAAGCAGGCGATGCAGCGCGAAGCAGGCCAGCAGACCCGCGACGAGCGAGACCAGCAGCGCACCGGATCCCCAATTCCCGAAGCCTGCCACCTTCGCGAGGAACGCGTACACCGGCATGAAAGCCCACGCGTTCTCGGCGACGTCCCCGGACTCGGTGCGGGGCAGCTCGGCGGGATAGCCGTGCTCGGCGACCCACCAGTACCACTGGGCGTCCCAGCCGACCACGTACTCGTCCACGGTCGCGTCGGCTCCGAACCGCGACAGCGGCGAGGAGTGCGCAGCGGCGAGCGCGAGGAAGCCGGTGGTGACCAGCCGCGACAGCAGGTAGACGACGGTGATGCGGCCCGCCGTCGGCATCCGCACCCATCCGCGAGCAGCTGTGGTCAGGAGGCGGTCAGCCACGCGCGAAGCCCGCGTTCCACGTCATCGATCTGAGCGAGCGGCACGCGCTCCTCGTCATGATGAGCGAGGTGCGGGTCTCCAGGACCGTAGTTCACCGCGGGCACCCCGAGCGCCGAGAAGCGCGCGACGTCGGTCCACCCGTACTTGGCGTGCGCCTCGCCGCCGACCGCCGCGAGGAACTGCTGTGCGATGGGTGCGTCGAGTCCTGGCCTGGCACCGGCGGCGGCATCCACGATCTCCACCTCGAAGCCCTCGAAAGCCGCGCGCACGTGGGCCTCGGCGTCCTCGACGCTCTTGCTGGGCGCGAAGCGGTAGTTGACGTCGACCTCGCAGAGGTCGGGGATGACATTCCCGGCGACCCCGCCGCGGATGGCCACGGCGTTCAACCCTTCGCGGTATGCCAGCCCCTCGACGACGATCTCACGCGCGCGGTACTCGGCGAGCCTGCTGAGGATCGGCGCCGCGCGGTGGATGGCGTTCTCTCCGACCCAGGATCGGGCACTGTGCGCACGCACGCCGCGGGTGCGGACGACCGCGCGCAGCGTGCCGTTGCATCCGCCCTCGACGCGTCCGTCGCTGGGCTCCCCGAGGATGGCGAAATCGGCGGCGAAAAGATCGGGCCGGGTCTCCGCGAGCAGCTTCAAGCCGTTGCGGGCCTCCTCGACCTCCTCGTTGTCGTACCACATCCAGGTGATGTCGACCACGGGATCGGTGAGTTCGGCGGCGAGCTTCAGCTGCACTGCAACCCCCGCCTTCATGTCGACGGTGCCGCGGCCCCAGAGGAACGGGGTGCCGTCGATGTCGATGTCGCGGGTCGGCACGTTGTCGTTGATCGGCACGGTGTCGATGTGTCCGGCGATCACCACACGCTGCGCCCTGCCGAGATCCGTGCGGGCGACGACCGTGTTGCCGTGGCGCGTCACCTCGAGGTGGTCGAAGGCCGATACCGCGTGTTCGATCTCGTCGGCCAGTCGCCCCTCGGAGCCGGACACGCTGGGGATGTCGCAGATCGCACGGGTGAGGGCAGCCGAGGACGCAGTGAGGTCGAGCACCATGGCCACCAGCCTAGACCGCGACGTCACACGATCAGCGTCCGCATCGCAGTGCGCGCTACCGTTATGGCATGAGCAGTGAGCGCACAGTATGGGGCATCGGTCTGAGCACGATCGCGTCGGACGGCACGATTCTGGACTCCTGGTTCCCTGAGCTCGGTTTCGGCGCCCAGGAGCCCGAGGACGCCGCAGCCGGAGCCGCGACGTGGGGCGCCTTCGCCGATGAGGACGAGCGGCGCGGCGTCACGGTGGAGTTCGTGCAGCTCAGCATCGACCTGGACTCGCCGGTCGGGTCGACCCCCGATGCCTACCTGCGCCTGCACGCCCTCTCTCGTCTGCTGGTGCGCCCGAACGACCTGAGCCTGGACGGCATCTTCGGCCACCTGCCCACGGTGGCCTGGACCAGCGCCGGCCCCATGCTGCCCGCGGATGCCGCCCGCCTGCGGCCGGTGCTGCAACGGCACGGCATCCAAGTGCAAAGCCTCGACAAGTTCCCTCGGCTCACCGACTACGTGCAGCCAGAAGGCGTCCGCATCGCCGACGCGTCGCGAGTGCGTCTCGGCGCCCACCTCTCCCCTGGTACGACCGTCATGCACGAGGGGTTCGTGAACTTCAACGCCGGGACCCTCGGCGCCTCCATGGTCGAGGGCCGCATCTCGCAGGGGGTCGTGGTCGGCGACGGCAGCGACATCGGCGGAGGTGCATCCATCATGGGCACCCTCTCCGGCGGCGGTATGCATCGGGTCTCGATCGGCGCGCGCACGCTGCTGGGCGCCAATGCCGGCATCGGCATCTCCCTCGGCGACGACTGCATCGTGGAGGCGGGACTGTACGTGACGGCCGGCACGAAGATCGTCGTCGCGGATGCCGCGCCGACGGCCGACGGCGGCCGTCCGGCTGTCAAGGCCGCCGAGCTTTCGGGGCGCAGCGGTCTGCTGTTCCGGCGCAACTCCCTCACCGGCGTGGTCGAGGTGGTGCAGCGCTCGGGCCACGGCGTCACCCTCAACGAGGCTCTCCACGCCTGACGCCCTCCTGGCACCCGGCAGCCCCCGCTGCACACGGCGGCGAGCGCCTGTGCGGCACTCCCAGCACGCACTGCTAGGGTTGACGCGACGCCCCTCGCGAATGCGAGACGTCTGCGTCGTCGAAACATGTTCCGCGCCGGTCTCCGGCTGCGATCCTCTCGAGCGGCGAAACGATGCGCGATCCCGCGCCGTCGCCCATTTCCGCAGCATCTCCTGCTGCGCCATCCTTCTTCGGAGCTTTCCTATGTCTTCCTTCCTCGAACTCGGCGTGCCCGCCGCCCTCGCCTCGGTGCTGGCCGCCGAGGGCAAGACCGAGGCGTTCGCCATCCAGCGCGACACCCTCCCCGACTCCCTCGCGGGACGCGACCTCCTCGGCCGCGGCCGCACCGGCAGCGGCAAGACCATCGCGTTCGCGCTGCCTCTCGTCGCTCGGCTCTCGGCATCGTCGACCAAGCGCATGCCCGGTCGCCCGCGCGGCCTCGTGCTGGCGCCGACGCGTGAGCTGGCGACCCAGATCGCCGCGACCATCTCGCCGCTCGCAGCCGCTGTGGGCCTGCGCGTCACGACTGTCTTCGGAGGGGTGAGCCAGCGCCCGCAGGAGCAGGCGATGCGCTCCGGCGTCGACATCGTCGTCGCCTGCCCCGGCCGCCTTGAAGACCTCATGAAGCAGCGGGTCGTCTCGCTCGACGCCGTCGAGATCGCCGTGCTCGACGAGGCCGATCACATGGCCGACCTCGGCTTCCTGCCCGGCGTCACCCGCATCCTCGCCGCAACGCCCGCGCGCGGACAGCGCCTGCTGTTCAGCGCCACACTCGATCGTGGCATCGACGCGCTCGCCAAGCGGTTCCTGCACGACCCCGTCAGCCATGAGGTCGACGAGGCCAGCGTCCCGACCGGCGAGATGACGCACCGCGTCCTCATCGCGACCGACGCGGACGCGAAGAAGCAGCTCGTGCAGGATCTGGCGTCCGGGGTCGGCCGTCGCATCCTGTTCACCCGTACCAAGCACCAGGCGAAGAAGCTCGCCAAGCAGCTCACCTCCGCCGGGATCCCGTCCGTCGACCTGCATGGCAACCTCGGCCAGAACGCGCGAGAGCGCAACCTCGCCGCATTCGGCGCTGACCCGGCGAAGGGCGGGGTGCGAGTGCTCGTCGCGACGGACGTCGCGGCACGCGGAGTGCACGTCGACGATGTCGAGCTCGTCGTACACGTCGACCCGCCCGTCGAGCACAAGGCGTACCTGCACCGCTCCGGTCGCACGGCCCGTGCGGGCGCTGCCGGCACCGTGGTGACCCTGATGCTGCCCGAGCAGCGTCGCGACGTGCAGGATCTGCTGCGGAAGGCCGCTATCGCGGTCTCCCCCGAGCCTGCGACCTCCGAGGCCGTCGATGCTCTGGTCGGCCAGCGTGCCGCCAAGGTGAAGCCCTCCCCCGTTGCCCAGCAGCCGCAGAACCAGCCGAAGGCCAATCGAGGCGGGCAGAGCCGTTCCGGTCAGGCACGCCCCGCGGCATCCTCGGGCTCGTCCGGCTCTCGCCACTCTCGCGGTCGTGGTCGCGGTGCCGGCGTGCAGGGCCAGCAGGATCAGGCACGCCAGCACGGCGCGCAGTCGCAGCCGCGCCGGGCCGCTCAGTCACATGGCGCACACGGTCACGGCACGCAGAGCAACGGCGCGCAGGGCCATGGCACGCCGGGCAGCGCGCACAACGGCGCACACGCCGGCGGCAAGGGTCGCCCTTCGGGCTCGCGGCGCGCCAGCCGCCCGCAGGGTCACTGAGTCCGTCCTTCGCGTCCGTCGAAGAGCCGGTGGATCCGGCTTGTGCTGCTGATGCTGCCTCCGATCTGAGCCTGCCGGCACGTGACGAACGCCCCGCCATCCGCGAAGGATGACGGGGCGTTCGGGCACGTGAATGGGCTCAGCGCGCGGGGAACTCGCGCTCCGGCGATCCGGTGTACAGCTGCTGCGGCCGGCCGATCTTCGTCTGCGGGTCGAGCTGCAGCTCGCGCCACTGCGCCAGCCAGCCCGGCAGACGGCCGATCGCGAACAGCACGGTGAACATACGCGTCGGGAAGCCCATCGCCTTGTAGATCACGCCGGTGTAGAAGTCGACGTTCGGGTAGAGCCTGCGCTCCTTGAAGTAGTCGTCGGCGAGGGCGATCTCCTCGAGCTCCTTGGCGAGGTCGAGGAGCGGGTCGGTGACTCCGAGCTCGGCGAGCACCTCGTCGGCGGCTTCCTTGACGAGCTTGGCGCGGGGGTCGTAGTTCTTGTAGACCCGGTGGCCGAAGCCCATGAGCTTGACGCCGTCCTCCTTGTTCTTCACCCGCTCCACGAACCGCTGCACGCTCTGACCGGAGTCGCGGATCTGCCCGAGCATGGTGAGCACGGCCTCGTTCGCGCCGCCGTGCAGCGGACCCGAGAGCGCCTGGATGCCGGCCGAGATCGAGGCGAACTGGTTCGCGCCGGTCGAGCCGACCAGGCGCACCGTTGACGTCGACGCGTTCTGCTCGTGGTCCTCGTGCAGGATCAGCAGCAGCTCGAGCGCCTTCGACATCACGGGGTTGACCTCGTACGGCTCGCTGAGCACGCCGAAGTTCAGCTTGAGGAAGTTGTCGACGAAGCTGAGCGAGTTGTCGGGGTACAGGAAGGCCTGCCCGACGCTCTTCTTGTGCGCGTAGGCGGCGATCACCGGCAGCTTCGCCAGCATGCGAACCATGTTCAGCTCGACGTGCTCGGGATTGTGCGGATCGGTCTGACCCTCGTAGTAGGTCGAGAGGGCCGCGACCGCCGATGACAGCACCGACATGGGGTGCGCCGTGTGCGGAAGTGCCGAGAAGAAGCGCTTCAGGTCCTCGTGCAGCAGGGTGTGGCGCCGGATGCGCTCGTCGAAGTCAGCCAGTTCGTCGGCGGTCGGCAGCTCACCGTAGATGAGCAGCCAGGCGACCTCGAGATAGCTGCAGTTCTTCGCGACCTGCTCGATGGGATAGCCCCGGTAACGCAGGATGCCCTTGTCCCCGTCGATGAACGTGATCTCCGACTTGGTCGAGGCCGTGTTCACGAAGCCGTAGTCGAGACCGGTGTAGCCGGTCTGACGAGTCAGCGTGGAGAAGTCGATGCTCGGGTTCCCGCTGGTGGCGCTCAGCACGGGGAATTCGGCGGTCGTCCCGCCGATCGAGAGTGTCGCCTTCTCGGGCTGATCTGCACTCACGCGAACCTCCTGTTGGGTGTGTGCGTCGTGGACGATGTGCGGCGACGTCTGCCGGGTCGGACTCCGACCGCATCGCTTGTACAGCCTAGCCGGGTCATAGGCCTACTGTGACATCCGCCAAGAGATGCGCGGACTTCATCGTGGATCTCACAAAAGAGTCAGACGGATGCCGCCAGCCGGGCGGAAGCCTGCTCGACGCGCTCCAGCGGTGCGGTCAGCGAGAGACGCACATGATCACCCGAGCGCTCGCCGTAGAAGTGGCCCGGCCCAGCGAGGATGCCGAGGTCCGCGAGTGTGCCCATCGACTCCCAGGCGTCCCTGCCCTCGGTCGCCCAGAGGTACAGCCCGGCCTCGGAGCCGTCGATCCGGAACCCGGCCCGCTCGAGCGCCGGCTTGAGCACATCCCGCCGCGCGCGGTACAACTCCTTCTGTGCGGCGACGTGGGCGTCGTCGCTCAGCGCGACGGCCATCGCGTGCTGCACGGGTGCAGGCGGCATGAGTCCCAGATGCTTGCGGGCGGCGAGCAGGTCGCCGACGATGCGCGAGCATCCGGCCACCAGCGCGGCGCGGTAACCGGCGAGGTTGGACTGCTTACTGAGCGAATACACGCTCAGCAGGCCCGACCTCGTGCCACCCGTCACCCGGGGATCGAGCACCGACGGGATCGGCTCGCTCGCCCACGCACCGTCCCATCCGAGCTCGGCATAGCACTCGTCGCCGGCGAGCACCGCTCCGAGCTCTCGGGCTCGGGCCACGGCGGCTGCGAGCTCATCGAGCGTCCAGGTGCGGCCGTCCGGATTACCGGGACTGTTGATCCAGATCAGCTTGGCGCCGTCCGGCCACTCGGCCGGGTCGTCCGCCGCCACGGGGGTCGCACCGGCGACGATCGCGCCAACCGCATACGTCGGGTACGCGACGGTCGGATGCACGACGATGTCGCCCGCACCCAGGCCGAGCAGCGTGGGAAGGAGTGCCACGAGCTCCTTGGAGCCGATCGTGGGAAGCACGTTCGCCACCGTCAGGTCGTCCACCCCGCGACGTCGCGCGTACCAGTCGACGATCGCCTCCCGCAGGCGCGGCGTGCCGGTCGTCTGCGGGTATCCATGGGCGTCGGTCGCCTCCGCAAGGGCGCGGCGGATGACCTCGGGGGTCGGGTCGACGGGTGAGCCGATGGACAGGTCGACGAGGCCGTCCGGATGCGCCGCAGCGCGGGCTCGGTAGGGATCCACGGCGTCCCACGGGTAGTCCGCGAGATCGCGCACGCTCACCGGGTCATCCCGTCGTGCGTCGCCGCCATCACTCGGCCTGCGGCGGCAGAGCGGCGATGATCGGGTGGTCGTGATGGATCACGCCGACCTTGGCGGCGCCGCCGGGCGAGCCGACCTCGTCGAAGAACTCGACGTTGGCCTTGTAGTAGTCGGCCCATTCCTCGGGCAGGTCGTCTTCGTAGTAGATCGCCTCGACAGGGCAGACCGGCTCGCACGCACCGCAGTCCACGCACTCGTCGGGGTGGATGTACAGCGACCGTTCGCCCTCGTAGATGCAGTCGACGGGGCACTCGTCGATGCAGGCACGATCCTTCACATCGACGCAGGGAAGAGCGATCACATACGTCACGTCTTCAGTCTACGGCCCCGCGCCCGGCGTGGCTGCTGCGGTGGGGCCCTGATGCCGACGCCGCGCGCAGCCGCGACATGTCCGGCCAGGCCACGACGAGCACGGTGATGCCAGCCACGGTGTACATCCAGATGTTGCCGAGGGGCGTGTCCGGCACCACGATCGATCCACCGGGTCCGCGCTGCGAGATGACCAGGATCAGCGTGAGCATCCCGAGTCCGGCGGCCAGCGCCGCCCAGCGGTCTCCGGTCAGCGAGCGCAGGGCGATCAGCAGCGCACCGCACGCGATCGCGCCGACGATCACGCCGACGGGGATCGGCCCCCAGGTGAAGCTGTGCGCAATGGTCGCGGCCACCCCGTACACCCCGCCGACCACGGCAGCGGCCAACCAGGACAGGCCTCGGGAAATCACACTGCGCACCGGCTCAGCCTAGTCCCCTGCCGTCTCTGCGACATCTCGGGACCGCCCGACAGGCCGCTGCTGCGCCTCACGCCGCCCAGCCGACGAGTCGAAGCAGGGCCGCGACCGCGGCGGCGCCGATCACCACCACGAGGAACGACTGCCGCATCCACAGCAGACCGGCGGCGACGAGCACCGCAGGCACTCGCGCATCGACGATGACGGCCTGCCCATCTCCCAGGGACTGCACGGCGACGAGCGCCGCGAGCAGTGCGACCGTGAGCAGGTCCGAGATGCGCGCCGGTCGAGGCGCCTCCATCACCGATGCGGGGACGAGGTATCCGAACGCTTTGAGGGCAACGCAGATGCATGCCGCGAGCAGCACGGCGTTCCACACGGTCATGATGCCCGTCCCTCCGGCGTGACGCGCCCGTCGAACCAGTCGAACCAGCCGACGACGATCGCGACGACCGCCGCGACGAGCACGGGCAGTCCTGGCATCAGCGCCGGCGTGAGGAGGGCCGCGACCACGGCGGCCGCGATCCCGACGACGATGGCCTGACGCTTCTTCAACCGCGGCCACAGCAGGGCGAGGAATGCGGCAGCGGCGGCGGCATCCAGACCCCATGCGCGTGGCCCGCCGACCTGGTCGAGGATGTCGCCGAGCAGCGCTCCGGTGAGCGTGGTGAGGTTCCAGCCGAGGAAGATGCCGACGCCTGTCACCCAGAATCCGAGGCGCGCCAGGCGCGGATCATCCTGCGAGACGGCGACCGCGGTGGATTCGTCGATCGTGAAGTGCGCGGCGGCCGCCCTGCGGCGAAAGCCGCGTCCGATGATCGGCGACATACGCATCCCGTATGCGAGATTGCGCACACCGAGCAGCCCCGCCGAGGCCACCGCCGACGGCAGTGCCGACACTCCGCCCGCCGCGAGCACGCCGACGAACGCGAACTGGGAGCCGCCCGTGAACATGAGCAGGCTGAGCACGCAGGTCTGCCATACATCGAGACCCGAGGCTACGGCGAGGGCGCCGAAGGAGATGCCGTAGGCGCTGGTCGCGATCGCGACGCCGAGTCCTTCGCGCCACACCTCCCGCCGGGCATCCGGCATCGTTTGATTCTCTGAACGCACGACTATCATTCTGAACAGGTGCTCCGCCACCGTCAAGTCGAACGATCGTTTGGAATACTGAACCGCATGGACGATCTGCGCGAACGAATCGCCCGCTCCCTGCGCCGGGAACGTGAGGCGAACGGCCTCTCCGTCTCCGAGCTCGCTCGAAGAGCGGGCGTCTCCAAGGCCACGGTCTCGCAGCTCGAGAGCGGCGCCGTGGGCCCGAGCGTCGAGACGCTCTGGGCACTGGGCGACGCACTCGGCGTGCCCTTCGCCACCCTGGTCGAGGAACAGGCCGTGGCGCCCCGACTGATCCGGGCGACTGAGCACGGCGGCGTGCCGTCCGCCGCGGCCCCGTACGTCGCGACACTGCTCTCAGCGAGTCCCCCGGGGGCGAGGCGCGACATCTATCTGATCAGAGCGGACCCCGGCGAGCCGCGCCGCTCACTCCCCCACCACCACGGCACGACGGAGCACGTGGTCGTGGTCAGCGGCGAAGCCGTGCTCGGTCCGGCCGATGCTCCCGAGCGGATGCATCCGGGCGACTATCTCTCGTACCCCGGTGACACTCCGCATGTGTTCGAGGCGCTGGCTGCGGGAACGAGCGCTGTCCTGATCAGCGAGTTGCGCTGATCAGGACAGCGTCTGCCATCCGCCTGCAGTGGCGAGAAGCACCGTTGACGGCGCCGATCAGTACCAGTTGACGGCCTGCGAGTGCCCCCACGCGCTGCAGGGCGATCCATAGGCGCGCTGGATGTAGTCCAGGCCCCAGGCGATCTGCGTCGCGGCGTTCGTGCGCCAGTCCGCGCCCGCCGTCGCCATCTTGCTGCCGGGGAGCGCCTGAGGGATGCCCGTGGCACCACTGGAGGCGTTGTAGGCCTGGTAGTTCCAACCCGACTCCTTCTGCCACAGCGACGACAGGCAGGAGAACTCCCCTTCGCCCCAGCCGTAGCGGCTGGAGGCCAGGTCGCGCGCCGTCGCCTTGGCGCCCTCCACGGAGTTCGCGGCGGCCAGGGCGGCCGCGGCGGCCTTCTTCTCGGCTTCGATCCGAGCCGCTTCCTCAGCCGCCTTGCGCGCCTCCTCTGCGGCGATGCGCTTCTTCTCGGCGGCGATCCGGGCGGCTTCAGCCTCTCGGGCCTCGGTCAGCGCATCCTGCAGCTCGTCGGTGTCAGCCACCACGGCGCGGGTCTCGCGCGCTGCACGGGCCGTCAGAGCGGCGAGCTCGTCTGCCGTGAGGTCCTCGATGTCAGCGAGCGCCTTCGCCTCGACCTTCAGGTCGGCGAACTCGACCGAGGTGCTTGCGGCCTCGAGTTCGAGCCCTGAGGCGGTCACCACGTTGTTCAGCGCGTGGGCGTTGGTGAGAGCGATGCCGGCATCCTGCGCGACCTCGGCGCTCTTGCGCATCTCGGCATCGGACGGCGCGGACCAGGCGGCGATCGCCGCGGGCGCCTGAAGCACAGCCGCGATCAGGGCCGCACCCAGCACGACTGCGATGGCGGTGATGCCGGCCAGTCGGCGATGGGATGGTTTCGTGTCGGGTGCCGACACAGCGGCACGTCGGGACGCACGGGTGAAATGGGTATCGGGCATTCGGGGTTCGACTTTCGGGTCGTCGTCGGCCCGGACCCTCACGGGGGCGCCTCATCGGGAGTCGCTTGCCGGGCACGAGGATCGAGTCTGGTCTGCCGATCTGGACGGAACCCGCCGTCCGCCTGGGTTTTCCATGGCTGGTTCCCGGGAATCACGCCTTTGCGCTCTCGGGAAAGTGTGTTATGAGTTCGTTATCTTTCCGATCTGTGACGCGGTCGTCCGGATATGACGAGGGCCGGAGACGACGAAGGCCCCGGCGCGAGCCGGGGCCTTCGTGCGAGCCGGGGATCAGGCGTTCGCGTCCTGACGCTTGAGGCGCGACGCCTCGCGGCCGCGGGTGGTCTGATCGAGGATCACCTTGCGGATGCGGACGGCCTCCGGGGTCACTTCCACGCACTCGTCCTCGCGGGCGAACTCCAGCGACTCCTCCAGCGAGAGGATGCGCGGGGGCGTCATCGACTCGAACGTGTCTGCCGTGGAGGAGCGCATGTTGGTGAGCTTCTTCTCCTTGGTGATGTTCACGTCCATGTCGTCGGAGCGCGAGTTCTCACCGATGACCATGCCCTCGTAGACCTCTTCGGTCGGCTTCACGAAGAACGACATGCGCTCCTGCAGCGCGATCATCGCGAAAGGTGTCACGACGCCGGCGCGGTCCGCGACGATCGAGCCGTTCTGACGTGCCACGATGGAGCCTGCCCATGCGTCGTAGCCGTGAGAGATCGCGTTGGCGATGCCGGTGCCGCGGGTGATCGAGAGGAACTCGGTGCGGAAGCCGATCAGGCCGCGCGAGGGGACGATGAACTCCATGCGGATCCAGCCGGTCCCGTGGTTGATCATGTTGTCCATGCGTCCGCGGCGGTTGGCCATGAGCTGGGTGACCGCGCCGAGGTGCTCTTCCGGCACGTCGATGGTGAGGTGCTCGTAAGGCTCCTGGACCTTGCCGTCCTCGCCCTTGCGGGTGACGACCTGCGGCTTGCCGACGGTGAGCTCGAAGCCCTCGCGGCGCATGTTCTCGACGAGGATCGCGAGCTGCAGCTCGCCGCGGCCCTGCACCTCCCAGGCGTCGGGACGGCCGATGTCGTTGACGCGGATCGACACGTTACCGATCAGCTCGCGGTCGAGGCGGTCCTTCACCATGCGGGCGGTGAGCTTGTGGCCCTTGACCTTGCCGACCAGGGGCGACGTGTTGGTGCCGATCGTCATCGAGATCGACGGCTCGTCGACGGTGATCTGCGGCAGCGGACGCACGTCGTCGGGGTCGGCGATCGTCTCGCCGATCATGATGTCGGCGAAACCGGCGATCACGGCGATGTCGCCAGGGCCCGCCGACTCGGCGGGGTAACGGTCGAGCGCCTTGGTCATCAGCAGCTCGGTGATGCGCGCGTTCTGGGTCGTGCCGTCCTGACGCACCCAGGCGACGGTCTGACCCTTCTTCAGCGTGCCGTTGAACACACGCAGCAGCGCCAGGCGGCCGAGGAACGCGGAGGAGTCGAGGTTGGTGACCCACGCCTGCAGCGGCGCCTCGTCATCGTACGACGGTGCGGGCACGTGCTGCAGGATGGCCTCGAAGAGCGGCTCGAGGTCGTCGTTGTCGGGCAGGTCGCCGTTGGCGGGACGGTTGGCGGATGCCGCGCCGGCACGGCCGGAGGCGTAGACGACGGGCACGTCCAGCAGCGCGTCGACATCGAGGTCGGGCACGTCGTCGACCAGGTCGGACGCGAGTCCGAGCAGCAGGTCGTGCGCCTCCTCCTCGACCTCGGCGATGCGCGCGTCGGGGCGGTCGGTCTTGTTCACCAGCAGGATCACGGGCAGCTTCGCCTCGAGCGCCTTGCGCAGCACGAAACGGGTCTGGGGCAGCGGGCCCTCACTCGCGTCGACCAGTAGCACCACACCGTCGACCATCGACAGTGCTCGCTCGACCTCGCCGCCGAAGTCGGCGTGGCCGGGGGTGTCGACGACGTTGATCGTGATGGGCTCGTCGGTGTGCTCTCCGTTGTACGTGATCGCCGTGTTCTTGGCGAGGATCGTGATGCCCTTCTCACGTTCCAGGTCGTTGGAGTCCATCGCGCGTTCCTCGACATGCGCGTGCTCACCGAAGGAGCCCGTCTGACGGAGCATCGCATCGACGAGGGTGGTCTTGCCGTGGTCGACGTGCGCGACGATCGCGACGTTACGGAGGTCAGAGCGGAGGGCGTGCGCCATTCAGATGTCCTAAGAGGATGTGTGGGATGCGCCGGGATGCCGACGTTCCAGGATAACGTATGCCCGCTGACCGGCTCCTGAGGGGTGCGCACCGTACGATCGGGCTGTGCACCACCCCGCATCCGCGCCGCCCCGCTCCCGCCTGTGGTGGGAGATCGCCATCGTGCTCGCCCTCGGTCTGGGTCAGTCGGCGGTGTACGCGATTGTGCAGCTCGCGTACCGGCTGACCGATTCCACTCCGCTCGCGCAGCAGACGACGACGCTGAACCCCTCGCGCAGCGATCGCGAGGTGTTCGACCTCATCTACCAGCTGCTCTCCATCGGCTTCTCGGTCGTACCTGTGCTGCTGGTCTGCTTCCTTCTCTGGCAGCGCCCTCGCCCGCACCTCGCGGCGCTCGGCCTGCGCGGCGACAGGCATGCGCGAGATGTCGGCGCCGGGGTGCTGCTGGTGCTCGGGATCGGCGTCCCCGGTCTCGCCCTCTATCTCGCCGGACGTGCACTCGGGCTGTTCGTGGCGGTGAACCCGGCCGGCCTCGACGCGCACTGGTGGACCGTTCCCGTCCTGCTGCTATCGGCCGCGCGCGCCTCGATCCAGGAGGAGTTCGTCGTGCTCGGCTACCTGTTCGCCCGCCTGCGCACACTGGGTTGGGGGCCGTGGGCGATCATCCTCGCGACCAGCGTCCTTCGCGCCGCCTACCACCTGTACCAGGGGCCGGGCGCATTCGCCGGCAACCTCGCGATGGGGCTGCTCTTCGGGTGGCTGTTCCTGCGCACCGGCCGCCTGCTGCCGTTCCTGGTGGCGCACTTCCTGATCGACGCGATCGCGTTCGTCGGCTACCCGTGGGCCGCGGCGAGCTGGCCGGCGCTGTTCGGCCTGCCCAGCTGAGCGGGTCAGTCGAAGAGCTCGCTCAGCCAGCTCTCCCGCTTGCGGCGATGCGGGCGCTGCCCGCGGTCGTCGTAACGTTCCTCGTGGTGCGACTGCTCGTACGCCGGCGGCGCGAAACGATCGGGCGCGCTGTACGCCTGCGGCTGCGGGGCCGATGCCGATCGCTCGATGATCTTGTCGAGCTCGCCACGGTCGAGCCACACACCGCGGCATTGGGGGCAGTAATCGATCTCGATGCCGCTGCGCTCGCTCATGACCAGGGTGGAACCATCTGCAGGACACTTCATGGCCTCAGCCAACCACCCGAGCCTATGAACGCTCCGAGGACGTCATCCGTACGCGATGATCACGGCCGCGGTGGCCCAGCAGGCCAGTGCCAGCAGCACGAGGACCGCCGGCACGTCCCAGGTACGCCGCACGGGCGCATCCGGGCCCGCCGGCGCGCCCGCTTCCGCCTTCGCGCGGCGGATCGCGGCGACCATGTCCTCCGCCGCGCCATCTGCGTCCTCGCGGGTGCGTCCCGGTCCCAACCTGCGCGGGCGAGTCCGCGCAGGTCCGCCGAAGCAGGTCAGCACCGTACCGTCGTCGAGCGTGATCTCCAGCTGCCAGCGCATCCCCACCCGCTCCACACGGGCCCAAGGGACGAAGGTGCGGCGCAGCACGTTCTGCACCATGACGCCGTCATGCTGCACGCGGATGCGCGACGCCACCCCGATCACGTGGACGGCCCACAGGACCAGCAGCAGCCACGGCGCCAGCAGCAGTGCGGTGCCGAGGCCGGCTCTGACGGTGGCGTCGACGAGCAGCACGAGGGTCAGCAGCGCGCAGACGACCAGCAGCGCCACGCCGCTACGGCTCCAGTACCGGGTCGCATCCCCCGGCTCCGCAGGTGGCAGCGTCATCACCCCGCCGTCACAGACCAGCACCGCCGATCGGCAGCGTCGCACCCGGAATCGCGTCCAGCAGCCGCCTGGTGTACTCCTCCTGCGGGTTCGCGAAGATGTCGTCAACGGTGCCCTGCTCGACGATCCGGCCCTTCTCCATGACGCAGACCAGGTCGGCGGCCACTCGCACGACGGCCAGATCGTGGGTGATGAACAGGTATGTCAGACCGAGTTCGCTCTGCAGCTCGGAGAGCAGGTTCAGAATCTGATCCTGCACGAGCACATCGAGCGCCGAGACCGCTTCGTCGAGGACGACGATGTCGGGCTTGAGCGCGAGCGCCCGGGCGATCGCGACACGCTGCCGCTGGCCTCCGGACAGCTCGTTCGGGTAACGCCATGCCAGCTCGCGCGGCAGCGCCACCTGATCGAGCAGCTCGAGCGAGCGCTTGTGCTGCTCATCGCGGGTGCCGATTCCGTGCACGTGCAGCGGCTCTGAGATGAGGCTCCCGATGCTGCGGAGCGGATCCAGCGACCCGTACGGGTCCTGGAAGACCGGCTGCATCCGCCGGCGCAACCGGAACACGTCGGCGCGCGACATCGTGCTGGTGGCCGCGCCGTCGATGAGGATCTCGCCGTCGGTCGGCTTCTCCAGCTGCAGCAGCATCTTCGCCACCGTCGACTTGCCCGAACCCGACTCCCCCACCAGCGCGAGCGTCTTGCCGCGCGGAATCGAGAACGACGCGCCGTCGACAGCGAGGAACCTCTCGTGCCTCAGCCCGCCGGTGCGGATCGAGTACTCCTTGGTCAGGTCGCGCACCTCGACGACGGCAGGGGCGCTGCCGACATCCGCTCCACTGTGCGCGCCGGTTCCGATGCGCTTCGAGGCGAGGCTGGGCGCCGCGGCGACCAGTCGCTGCGTGTAGGGATGCTGCGGGTTCGAGAGGATCTCGGCGCTGGGACCCGCCTCCACGATCTCGCCCTGGTTCATCACGATGATCCGGTCGGCGCGATCGCCGGCGAGACCGAGGTCGTGCGTGATCAGCAGCACCGACGTGCCGCGCTCGCTGGTCAGCGAGGCGAGGTGATCGAGGATCACGCGCTGGACGGTGACGTCCAGCGCGCTGGTCGGCTCATCAGCGATCAGCAGCTTCGGGTCGGCGGCGAGGCCGATTCCGATCAGAGCGCGCTGCCGCATGCCTCCGGAGAACTGGTGCGGGAACTGGTGCATCCGCCGGGCCGCATCCTGCAGGCCGGCCTGCTGAAGCACCTCGACGGCGCGGTCGTGTACCTCCTGTCTTCCCTGCGCGAGACCGTTCGCCCGCACGGCCTCCTTCACCTGGAAGCCGATCGACCAGACCGGATTGAGGTTCGACATCGGGTCCTGCGGGACGTAGCCGATCTCGCGGCCGCGCACGTTCTCCATGTCGGTGCGGCTGGCGCGGGTGAGGTCACGACCGTCGAGCATGATGGTGCCGCCCGTGACGTGACCTGTGCCGGGCAGCAGGCCGATCACCGCGGACGCGGTGGTCGACTTCCCCGAGCCGGACTCGCCGACGATCGCCAGGGTCTCGCCGGCGAGCAGATCGAAGCTCACCCCGTGCAGCACCTCGCGGATCTCCTTGCCGTTGCGGAAGGCGACCCGCAGGTCGCGCACGCTGAGAAGCGGTTCGGTCATCGTTGAGCCCTCGCCTTCGGGTCGACGGCGTCGCGCAGCAGCTCGCCGAGGGTGATGAATGCCAGCACCGTGATGGTCAGTGCCAGTGAGGGCCAGAACAGAGCCATGGGCGCGGTGCGGATGTTGGTCTGCGCCTGGCTGATGTCGTTGCCCCAGGACATGGTGTTGCCGCCGAGGCCGACGCCGAGGAAGGAGAGCACCGACTCGGCGACGATGGCGGTGCCGAGGCTGAGGGTCGCGACGACGATGACGGGCGCCATGGCGTTGGGCAGCACGTGGTACAGCAGGGTCTTGAAGCGTGACATGCCCACGGCCTCCGCCCCCATCACGAAGTCGGACTGCTTGACCCGCAGCACCTCGGCGCGCATGATCCGCGCCGTTGATGCCCAGGCGAACCCGCCGATCGCGAACGCGAGGATGAACTCGTTGCGCACCGGCATCACCGACATCACCACGATGCCCGCGATGATGTAGGGGATCGTGAAGAAGATGTCTCCGACGCGCGAGAGCAGTGAGTCGAGCCAGCCGCCGTAGTAGCCGGCGAAGGCCCCCATGATCACGCCGATGAGGGTACTGATGAGCGTCGCCAGCACGCCGACCACGACCGAGGTGCGGGTGCCCCAGATCACGCGCGAGTACACGTCGCAGCCGAGGCGGGTGAAGCCGAGCGGGTGCCCTGGCTCAGGGCCCGCGTTGCTCTTCGGAAGGACGCAGCCGTTGTTCGGCGGAACCTGGGTGAACAGCCAGGGCGCTATCGCGACGACGAGCACCAGCAGGACGAAGACGACGGAGATCCAGAACAGCGGCCGGCTGCGCAGATCGCGCCAGGCGTCGAGCCAGAGGTTGCTGCGCTTGGGGTCGATGCGGACGACGTCGACGGGGATGGACGTGGTGTCGACGGGAGCGACGTAGTGCTCCCGCTGCGGGTCAAGACGAGACATAGCGGATCCTCGGGTCGAGCAGGCCGTAGATCAGGTCCACGATGATGTTGATGAAGACGTACACGACGACGAAGACCGTCACGAACGAGACCACCGTCGGGTTCTCGCCGCGGATGATCGCCTCGTACAGCGTGTTGCCGACGCCTGGCACGTTGAAGATGCCCTCCGTCACCGTCGCACCCACCATGAGGATGCCGAACACGGTGCCGAGGTCGGTGACCATCGGGATCAGGGAGTTGCGCAGCACGTGCACGGGGATGACGCGGCGACGCGGCAGTCCCTTGCTGTAGGCGGTGCGCACCCAGTCCTGCCCGAGCGTCTCGATCGTCGAGGCGCGCGTCAGCCGCATGCTCGTGGCGTACACGCTCACCCCGAGGACGATGGCAGGCAGCCAGAGATCCCCCCAGTCGTTGCGCGCGCCGACCGTGGGACGGAACCAGCCCAGCTGCACGGCGAGGAAGTACTGCGCGAGGAAGGCCAGCACGAAGATCGGCACGGCGATGAAGATGAGCGCGAGCACCAGCATCGAGTTGTCGAATGCGCCGCCCTTGTCGAGCGCCGAGAACAGGCCGATGACGATCGCGAGGATGAAGGCGATGGCGACCGCCATCACGGCCAGGCGCAGCGTCACCGGGAAGGTGCGGGCCAGCACCTCGCCCACCGGCTGACCGGAGAAGCTGATGCCGAAGTCGAGCCGGAAGATGCCGGCGATGTAGTGGAAGTACTGCACGATGAACGGCTGATCGAGGTGATACCGCTCGCGCAGCCGCTCCAGCAGAGCCTCGCTCGGCTGGCGGTCTCCGAACAGGGCGGCGATCGGATCGCCCGGCATCGCGAAGACCATGAAGTAGATCAGCAGGGTGGCGCCGAAGAACACCGGAATCGCCTGCAGGATCCGTCTGAGGATGTAATAGGCCACCCTCGACCTCCCTTCGGGTGCGGGAACGCACACGGTGCATCCCCAGGGCATACGGAGAAACCGCGGCATCCGGGCCGTCGGCGACGGTGTCGCACGGATGCGGCGACGGCGGACGACGAGGCGGTGGTGGAGACCACCACCGCCTCGTCTCGAAGGGTTACTCCGCCTTCTTCTCGATCTTGTCGAACAGCGGCACCGAGTTCCATCCGAACTCGACGTTGTCGACCGTCTCGGCGTAGCCGCCGACGACGTTCGAGTACCACAGCGGGGTGGCGGGCAGGTCCTGCAGCAGGATCTCCTGCGCCTGCTGGAACAGCTCGTTCGCCGCCGCGGGATCGGTCTCGGCGATGCCGTCGGCGAGCAGCGTGTCGAACTCCTCGCTGGAGTAGTCACCGTCGTTCGATCCGGCGTTGGTCGCGTACAGCGGTCCGAGGAAGTTGTACAGACCCGGGTAGTCGGCCTGCCAACCGGTGCGGAACGCGGTCTGGATCGACCGGTCGGTGACCTCGCCGCGCAGTTCGGCGAACGTCGGGTACGGTGCACCCGACGCCTCGATGCCCAGCGTGTTCTTGATGGAGTTCACGGTGGCGTCGACCCAGGCCTGGTGGCCGCCGTCGGCGTTGTACGCGATCTGGAACTCGCCGCTCCAGGGGCTCATCTCATCTGCCTGAGCCCACAGCTCCTTGGCCTTCTCGGGGTCGTAGTCGAGGACCTCGCTGCCTTCGAGCTCGTCCGTCCAGCCGTCGATCACCGGGGAGGTGAAGTCGCTGGCCGGCGTGCGGGTGCCCTGGAAGATCACGTCGGTGATCTCCTCGCGGTTGATCGCCATCGACAGCGCCTGGCGGCGCAGCTTGCCCTCTTCGCCGCCGAAATGCTCGAGGCGCTCCGGGATGGTGAACGACTGGAAGACCGCCGCAGGCTGGTTCACCGCACGATCGCCCAGGTCGGACTCGTACGTCTCGAAAGCCGAGTCGGGGATCGCGTCGAGAACGTCGAGCTCGCCACCCAGAAGGTCGGAGTACGCGGCGTCCTGCGTGGCGTAGAAGATGATGTTCAGACCGCCGTTGGCAGGCTTGCGCGGGCCGTCGTAGTCGGGGTTGGTGACGAGGTTGATGCCCACGTCGTGCTGCCACGCGCCTTCGCCCTCGAGCATGTACGGGCCGTTGCCGATCGGGTTCTCGCCGAACGCCTCCATGTCCTCGAAGGCGACGTCGGGAAGCGGGTAGTAGGCCGAGTAGCCGAGGCGCTGCGCGAAGTCGGATGCCGCCTTGTTGAGCGTGATCGTGAAGGTGTGCTCGTCGACCTGCTCCAGGCCGGTGAGCTCGGAGTCCTCTTCGTAGCTGAAGCCCTCGATGTCCTCGAAGAAGTAGCTCGAGAGCTGCTCGTTCGAGGCCAGAGCGCCGTAGTTCCACGCCTTGATGAAGTTGTCGGCGGTGACCTCTTCGCCGTCCGTGAAGGTGAGGCCCTCGCGGATCTTCACCGTCAGGTGCTGCGGGTCCTCGACCGTGATCTCCTCCGCCACGTCGTTGAACACCGAGCCGTCTGCGGCGTATCCGATCAGGCCGGCGAAGATCGAGTCCAGGATCTTGCCACCGCCCACCTCGTTGGTGTTCGTCGGGATGAGGGGGTTCTGCGGCTCTGTGCCGTTCACCTTGATGATGGCACTGGCGTCGGCACCGGAAGAGCCTTCGCCCGCATCAGGGTTGTCTCCGCCTCCCGCGCAGCCGGAGAGTGCCAGAGCACCCGCCGCGAGCAACGCGAGGCCCGCAAGTGTGATCTTGTTGCGCTTCACTGTGTCCTCCTGTGGACCGGTACAAGCACGCGCTCGTCTTCGAGCGCGCTCATGCTCCGATCCTAGATCGACCCGGCGCAACAACGTCGACGGTGACGCAACTGTTATTGACCCTTAACCGAAATACCCCCGTCGCCGGGTCGGCCACGGGGGTGTTTCGGGCACGGATGTCAGGCGAATGCCTCCACGGGCGGGCAGGCGCACACGAGGTTGCGGTCGCCGTAGGCCTGATCGATCCGGCGCACCGGCGGCCAGTACTTCGTCGCCACCAGCGCGGCCACGGGGTAGGCGGCCTCCTCGCGGGTGTAGGCGTGCGTCCACTCCCCCGAGATCAGAGACGCCGCCGTGTGCGGGGCGTGCACCAGCGGGTTGTCATCCGCCGGCCAGCGACCGGCGGCCACGGCATCCGCCTCGGCCTTGATGCTGATCATCGCCTCGATGAAGCGATCGATCTCACCCAGGTCCTCCGACTCGGTGGGCTCGACCATCAGCGTGCCCGCGACCGGGAACGACATGGTCGGCGCGTGGAAGCCGTAGTCGATCAGGCGCTTGGCGACGTCGTCGACGGTGATGCCGGTGGCCTCCTTCAGGGGACGCAGGTCGAGGATGCACTCGTGTGCGACGCGCCCCTGCTCACCGGTGTACAGCACCGGATAGTGGTCGGAGAGGCGCGCGGCGATGTAGTTCGCCGACAGCACGGCCGCGGCGGTGGCGTCGCGCAACCCCTCGGCGCCCATCATCCGCACGTACGCCCACGAGATGGGCAGCACGCCGGCCGAACCGTACGGTGCACCCGAGACCGGACCGCCCTCGAACACGTGACCGCCGGCGTGCTCGCGCTTCTGCGCCTGCGGGTGACCGGGCAGGTGAGGCGCGAGATGCGCCTTGGCTGCGACGGGACCGATGCCGGGACCGCCGCCGCCGTGCGGGATGGCGAAGGTCTTGTGCAGGTTGAGGTGCGAGACGTCGCCGCCCAGGTCACCGAAGCGCGCGTAGCCGAGCAGGGCGTTCAGGTTCGCCCCGTCGACGTAGACCTGCCCGCCGGCGTCGTGCACTGCGGCGGTGATCGCGGTCACCTGCTCCTCGTACACGCCGTGCGTGGACGGATACGTGATCATCAGCGCCGACAGCGCGTCCGCGTGCTGCGCGATCTTCGCGCGCAGGTCGTCGAGATCGACGTTGCCCAGCTCGTCGGTGGCGACGACGACGACCTTCATCCCGGCGAGCACGGCGGATGCCGCATTGGTGCCGTGCGCCGACGACGGGATCAGGCACACATCACGGTGGACGTCGCCGTTGGCGTGGTGGTAGCCGCGAATGGCGAGCAGACCCGCCAGCTCGCCCTGCGAGCCGGCGTTCGGCTGCAGGGAGACCGCGTCGTATCCGGTGACCTCGGCGAGCCAGCCCTCGAGCTGGTCGATCATCGCGAGCGAGCCCTCGACATCGGATGCCGGCGCGAACGGATGCAGCTGCGCGAACTCCGGCCAGGTGATCGCCGCCATCTCGGTGGCCGCGTTGAGCTTCATCGTGCACGAGCCCAGCGGGATCATGCCGCGATCGAGCGCGTAGTCGCGGTCGGCGAGCTGCTTCAGGTATCGCATCATGGCGGTCTCGGACCGGTGCACGTGGAAGACCGGATGCGTGAGGTACTCGTCCTCGCGCAGCAGCGCCTGCGGCAGCGCACCGGTGGACCCCGAGCCGAAGAAGCCGAACACCCGCTCGTCCTTGCCCCCGAACAGCACGGCGACGCGGTGCAGATCGGTGAAGGTGCTCGTCTCGTCGACCGAGATCCCGACCGTGTCGGCGTCGACCAGACGCAGCAGGATGCCCGCGTCGTGCGCCTTAGCGACGAGCGCCTCGGCGCCGCCCACCACGCGCACGTTGACGGTGTCGAAGAACGCGTCGTGCACGACCTCGGCACCGGCCTCGGTGAGCCAGTCACGCAGCAGGGCGGCCTTCGCTGCGGCCTCGGCCGCGATCGCGCGCAGTCCGTCCGGGCCGTGGTAGACCGCGTACATCGACGCCATCACGGCCAGGAGAACCTGGGCGGTGCAGATGTTAGAGGTCGCCTTCTCACGGCGGATGTGCTGCTCCCGGGTCTGCAGCGACAGGCGGTAGGCGGGGTAGCCGACCGCGTCGACCGAGACGCCCACCAGGCGGCCGGGCAGCTGACGCTCGAGCCCGGCGCGCACGGCCATGTAGCCGGCGTGCGGGCCACCGAAGCCCATCGGCACGCCGAAACGCTGAGTGGTGCCTACGGCGACGTCGGCGCCGAGCGAGCCAGGCGAGCGCAGCAGCGTGAGGGCCAGCAGGTCGGCCGCGACCACGGCGATGCCGCTCGCGACGTGCGCGGCGTCGATCACCGCAGTCGGATCCCACACGCGGCCGGACGCCCCGGGGTACTGCACGAAGACGCCGAAAAGCTCCTCGGGCAGCGTCTCACCGGCGGCGAGATCGCGCTCGACGAGCTCGATGCCCACGGCCTCGGCCCGCGTGCGAAGCAGCGCCTTGGTCTGCGGCAGCGCGTCGGCGTCGACGACGAACACGGCCGACTTCGTCTTGGACGCTCGCCGTGCGAGCAGCATTCCCTCGGCGACGGCGGTCGACTCGTCGAGCATCGACGCATTCGCGGTCGAGAGACCCGTGAGGTCGGAGACCATGGTCTGGAAGTTGATCAGCGCCTCGAGCCTGCCCTGCGAGATCTCCGGCTGGTACGGCGTGTAAGCCGTGTACCAGGAAGGGTTCTCGAGCACGTTGCGCTGGATCACCGACGGAGTGAAGGTGCCGTAGTAGCCCAGCCCGATCATCGGGCGGTTCACGGTGTTGCGCGCCGCGAGGGCGCGCAGCTCGGCGAGGGCCTCGGCCTCGCTGGCGGCGTGCGGGATGCCGGACTCACCGGCCGATCCCGGCGCCGTGAAGATGGACGACGGCACCGCCTGTCGCATCAGCGCCTCGACCGGGCTCCAGTCCTCGAGGTCGGACTCCACGCCGAGCGCGTCGAGCATGTACCGCTGCGCCTCGGCGGTGGTTCCGATATGACGATCGGCGAACGAGGCCACTCTCAGCCCTCCGTGAGTGCGACGTACGCGTCGCGGTCGAGCAGCCCGTCCGTGGCGTCGTCGGCGACGGTGACCTTGATCAGCCAGGCGTCCTCGAAGGGCGAGGAGTTCAGCAGCGACGGGTCATCGACCACGGCCTGGTTGACCTCGGAGACGGTGCCGGCGACAGGGGCGTAGAGCTCGGAGACCGACTTCGTCGACTCCGCCTCGCCGAACACGTCGCCGCGGCTGAGCTCGGTGCCGACCTCGGGCAGCTCCACGAACACGATGTCACCGAGCGCGTCGGCGGCATAGTCCGTGATGCCGACGGTCGCGGTCGCGCCGTCGGCGGCGACCCACTCGTGCTCTTCGCTGTACTTCAGGGCGGTCAGATCGGTCATTTCTTCCTCCGGTAGAAAGGCAGGGCGGTCACGGTCGCGGGGATCTTCGTCCCGCGCACATCCAGGAATACTGCGGTTCCCTCCTCGGCGGAGGCGGGGTCGACGAAGGCCATCGCGATGGGATGACCGAGCGTGGGGCTCAGCGCACCGCTGGTGATCTCGCCGAGGACGCCCCCGTCTTCGGCGACCACCGCGTATCCGGCGCGGCCGGCACGACGTCCCTCGGCGGCGAGGCCGACGAGCACGCGTGCGCCGGCCGCCGGCGTCACCGCGTCCTTGCCGACGAAGCGCTCCTTTTCCGTCACAACGACGCGGCCGAGGCCCGCCTGCGCGGGCTTGGTCTCGCGGGAGAGTTCATGGCCGTACAGCGGCATACCCGCTTCGAGCCGCAGGGTGTCGCGGGCGGCGAGACCCGCGGGCACGAGTCCACGACCCTGGCCGGCGGCGAGAACCGCATCCCACAGCGCCTCGGCGTCCTCCGCGGCGACCAGCAGCTCGAAGCCGTCCTCTCCGGTGTATCCGGTGCGGGCCAGCAGCAGCGGCTTGCCGGCGTAGCTCGCACTCGCCCACGCGTAGTACTTCTGCTCGGACCAGGGGATGCTGACGTCTTCGATGCCCGTGACCTCGGCGAGGATCTGTTCGGCGGCGGGTCCCTGCACGGCGATCAGCGCATACGAGTCGGAGACGTCGGCAACCCGGACCTCGAAGTCCTGGGTGCGCGACTGCAGCGCCTCGCGCACTGCGTCACGGTTTCCGGCGTTCGAGATGATCAGGAAGTCATCGTCGGCCAGACGGTACACGATCACGTCGTCCACGATGCCGCCGTCCTCGGCGAGCAGCAGCGAGTACTTCGCCTTGCCGACCGCCATGGCCGACAGGCGCCCGGCGAGCGCGTAGTCGAGGTATGCCGCGGCATCCGGCCCCTCGACTGTGAACTCCGCCATGTGCGAGATGTCGAACATGCCGGCGGCCTCGCGCACGGCGTGGTGCTCGGCGAGGTCCGAGGTGTAGCGCACCGGCATCTGCCAGCCGCCGAAGTCGGTGAATGACGCTCCCAGCGCCTCATGGCGCGCGCGGAGCGGGGTGTAGCGGGGTTCGGTCACGGAGTTCTCCCGGTCGGTTCGGGCAGGACGGCGCCATCGTCGTCCCCGGAACTCCCCCTCTGTCATCGGGCCTGAGAGCTTCGCCCGGCCTCGTGTGGAGTGGGGCTTTCACCGTCGGCGGATTCCTCGCAGCGCGCGGAATCGCTTTTCAGAGTGGCCGGAACTGCACGGTAGGGGTACCTGAGAGATTGGCGGGGAGGCTTGCTCCTTCGGTGCCCGGCTGCGATCACCGGACTCTCCCGCACAGCTCGTACGGCCTGTGTTCAGTTAGGGCTCCAGCATAGCGGGCGCCGTCGCACCGCGCGCAGCGGCGAGGTGACGGGTGCGGGGTTCGGGCACCGACCCCCTAGGCTCTTCGATGTGACAGGCGAGACGGGTGAACACGACGCGATTCGCGTCGCCGTGTCGACGGTCATCTTCTCGCTCCGCGATGCCGCCGACGGCGATCGTCTGATGGTGCCACTCGTGCGCCGCACCCGCCAGCCGCATCTCGGGGCCTGGGCGCTTCCCGGCGGCTGGCTGGACCCCGCCGAGGACCTCGACAGTGCAGCATCCCGCACGCTCGCCGACACCACCGCGCTCAAGCCGAGCTACCTGGAGCAGCTCTACTCGTTCGGCGACGTCGACCGCGCGCCCACGCGGGTGATCTCCATCGTCTACTGGGCGCTGCTGCGCTCCGATCTCGTCGATGCGCAGCGGGCGACCGAGGGCGCGCCGGAGAACGTCGAATGGTTCGATGTCGACGCGCTGCCCGCCCTCGCCTTCGACCACAACCGCATCGCGGCCTACGCACTCGACCGGCTGCGGAACAAGGTGGCGTACAGCCGCATCGCCGCGGGCCTGCTGCCCGACGAGTTCACGCTCACCGAGCTGCGGGAGGTCTACGAGGCCGTGCTGGGCCGTCGACTGGACCCTTCGAACTTCCGTCGCCTGCTCGAAGGCTCTGACGAGCTCGTTCCGACCGAGTCGTTCCGCACCGGCAAGCACCGCCCCGCACGGCTGTACCGTTACGTCTCCGACGCCTGATCCGGGTCCGCCGCGGGAACACGCCGAGCCGCCCCGACGGGAGCAGAGGCTCGGTCGAATGCGGGAGGTCCGGCGCCGGCGTGGCGACACGCCCGGTCGATGCCCTGCAGCCGTGCATCTGCCTCGCGCCGAGCGACGGCGGATTGCACTTCTGGTCAGATCGACATAATCTGGTCGCGCACAGTAAGTGTCGAAGTGACCAGAAGGCGGCGCGCGATGTCCATCCCCACGATCCCCGTCCGACCGATCGACCCATCGGTCGAGCACGCGCTGCAGGCGATCGTCGGCGGCGCATCCGCCGAATCGACCTGCAGCACCGACCTCGCGGCCGGCCCCTGGGACTTCGACACGCGCCCTGGCTACGGCCCTGGGTCGTCGATGGGTGACGTCATCCCGACCGGCGCCCCGCGACAGGGTGAGCTGCCCGTCGAGTACCGCGAGGCAGGCGAGGACGAACTCGACGCGCGCATCTGTGCCGCCAAGAAGGCGCTCGGCGACCGGGTCGTCGTGCTCGGGCACTTCTACCAGCGCGAAGAGGTCGTGCGCCACGCCGACTACGTGGGCGACTCGTTCCAGCTCGCGAATGCGGCGCTGGAGCATCCGGATGCTGAGGCCATCGTGTTCTGCGGGGTGCACTTCATGGCCGAGACGGCCGATCTGCTCTCCGGCCCCGATCAGGCCGTACTGCTGCCGAACCTCGCCGCCGGGTGCTCGATGGCGGACATGGCCGACATCGACCAGGTGGAGGACTGCTGGGAGCAGCTCGCCGATGTTCTCGGCCCCCTCGACGAGGCCGATGAGGATGGACTGCTCCCCGTGATCCCCGTGACGTACATGAACTCATCCGCCGCGATCAAGGGCTTCGTCGGCCGCCACGGCGGCATCGTGTGCACCTCGTCGAACGCACGTACCGTCCTGGAACGGGCTTTCGAGCGCGGACGGCGTGTGCTGTTCTTCCCCGACCAGCACCTCGGACGCAACACCGCGAAGGCGATCGGCGTGCCCCTCGACCTGATGCCGCTGTGGAACCCGCGCCGACCCCTCGGTGGCTCGTCGGCGGATGTGCTCCAGAACAGCAGGGTGATCCTGTGGCACGGGTTCTGTTCGGTGCACCGGCGCTTCACCGTCGCGCAGATCGAGCAGGCGCGCGCGGAGCATCCCGCTGTGCGCGTGATCGTGCACCCCGAGTGCCCGATGGAGGTGGTCGACGCCGCCGACGAGGCCGGTTCGACCGACTTCATCCGCAAGGCGATCGACGCGGCCACCGAACCGACGACCTTTGCCATCGGCACCGAGATCAACCTCGTGCGCCGCCTGGCGGCGCAGTATCCGCAGCACGAGATCTTCTGCCTCGACCCGGTCGTCTGCCCGTGCTCGACGATGTACCGCATCCATCCCGGCTATCTGGCCTGGGTGCTCGAGGAGCTGGTGGCGGGGCGCGCGCCGAACCGCATCCGCGTCTCAGACGATGTCGCGCAGCCGGCGCGAGTGGCGCTCGAGCGGATGCTGGCGGCGAGGCCGCGATGAAGATGATCGTGGTCGGCGCCGGCGTCGCAGGCCTCACCGCGGCACTGCGCGCAGACGCGCTCGGCCACGAAGTCGAGATCCTCGTCAAGGGCGCTCTGGGGGACGGCAGCACCGCCCACGCTCAGGGCGGCATCGCAGGGCTGTACGGCCCTGGCGACTCGCCCGCGCTGCACGCCCTCGACACCATGCACGCAGGCGGCGGACACGGCGATCCCACCGCGATCGCGGCACTGGTCGACGGTGCGACCGCGGCCATCGACGCGCTCGCCGACGCCGGAGTCCCCTTCGACAGGACGGCGGACGGCGCGGTCGCGCGCGGTCTCGAAGCAGCGCACAGCCTTCCGCGCATCGCTCACGCGGGAGGTGACGCGACCGGCCTCGCGATCTCCGTCGCGCTGGTCGAGCGGCTGCGTGAGACCGCCGTCCGGGTGCGCGAGCACGCGTTCGCCGTCGACGTCGTCGTCCGCGACAACAGGGCCGTCGGCATCCGCCTTCTCGACGGGACGCGGATCGACGCCGACGCGGTCGTGCTGGCGACGGGTGGCGCCGGGCAGCTGTACTCGCGCACCACCAACCCGGCCGGCACCACCGGCGACGGCATCGCGATCGCGCTGCGCGCCGGGGCGGCGGTCGCCGACCTGGAGTTCATGCAGTTCCATCCGACCGTCCTCGTGGGTGCGGACGGCTTCCTCATCTCCGAGGCCGTGCGCGGCGCGGGCGCTGTGCTCATCGACGCCGACGGCCGGCGGTTCGCCTTCGACGAGCATCCCGACGGCGAACTCGCCCCGCGCGACGTCGTGGCGCGGGCCATCGCGCGACGGGAGCCGGCTCAGGGCTCGCCAGTGCTGCTCGACGCGACCGCGCTCGGCGCCGAGACGCTGCGCGGGAGGTTCCCGACCATCGACGCGGAACTCCGACGGCGCGACCGGGACTGGTCGCGCGCACCCGTGCCCGTCTCCCCCGCGGCTCACTATCTGATGGGTGGCGTGGTGACCGACGTCACCGGTCGCACCACGCTTCCCGGCCTCTGGGCCGTCGGCGAGACCGCGTGCACCGGTGTGCACGGCGCGAACCGCCTGGCCTCGAACTCGCTGCTGGAGGGCGCCGTCTTCGGCGCTCGTCTGGCGCAATCCCTGGACGCGCCGTGGCCCGCAGCATCCGTCGCATCTGCGACCCGCGCGGACCGCGGGTCGCAGCTCGTCCCGCTGTCCCGCGGTCTCTCCGGCACGAATCGCGACCTGGATCCCGGGGAGCCCTTCTCGCGCGCGGCACTGCAGCGGCTCATGTGGCAGCACGTCGGACTGCTGCGGGACGACGCGGGGCTCGAGCGCGCCGCGCGCCTGATCGATGCCTGGCGCGCGCCGGAACCTCGCACGGCCGTCGACCAGGAGAACGCCAATCTGCTGCTCGTCGCCCGCGCGATGGCATCCGCCGCTCTCACCCGCACCGAGTCGTTGGGGGCGCACTTCCGCGTCGCACCGGCACGCGGTCCCGCCCTGATCGGAGCCCGATGATCACGCTGGCCACTCTGCACCGCACAGTACGCGCCGCGCTCGAGGAGGACGCGCCGTGGGGCGATCTCACCAGCACGTCCCTGCTGCCAGCCGAGGCGCGAGCGACCGCCGACCTCGGCGCCCGCGAGCCGGGCGTGTTCAGCGGCGGGGACGTCTTCGCGGCCGCCTTCACCCTCACGGATCCGACCGTCGAGGTCGATCTGCACGTCGCCGACGGCGACCGGTTCGAGGCCGGCGACGTGCTGGCGTCGGTGCAGGGGTCGGCGCGCAGCATCCTCACAGCCGAGCGGGTCGCACTGAACTTCACGCAGCGCATGAGCGGCATCGCCACCCTCACCGCTGCGTACGTCGACGCCGTCGACGGCACAGGAGTGCGCATCGCCGACACCCGCAAGACCACTCCTGGCCTGCGGGAGTTCGAACGGCACGCCGTGGTCTCCGGCGGGGGCAGCAACCACCGCCGCTCGCTGTCGGATGCGGTGATGGCGAAGGACAACCACCTGGCCGTGCTGCGTCAGCAGGGCCAGGATCTCGGCTCGGCGCTGCGGGATGCTCTGTCGCGGCTGCCGCACACCACCCATGTGGTCGTCGAAGTCGACCGGGTCGACCAGATCACGGCCGTACTGACCGGCGGTGCCGACACGGTGCTGCTCGACAACTTCTCGCTGGAGGATCTGCGCGCGGCGGTCGACCAGATCGCGGGGCGAGCGACCGCGGAGGCGTCCGGCGGAGTGAACCTCGACACGGTGCGCGCGATCGCCGAGACGGGGGTGCAGGTGATCTCGGTGGGAGCGCTGACGCACTCCGCCCGCGCTCTCGATCTCGGACTCGACGTGCGGGTCGGCTGACGCCCGTGCTGTACGCCGACCACGCCGCGACGTCCCCGGTGCGCCAGGAGGTGCTCGAGGCGATGCGGCCGTACCTCGCCGAGGTCTTCGGCAACCCTTCGAGCCACCACACGAAGGGCGAAGCCGCTGCCGACGCGCTGGAGAGTGCTCGCTCCAGGGTCGCAGCCGCACTGGGGATGCGACCGGGCGAGGTGATCTTCACCTCCGGTGGCACCGAGGCCAACAACCTGGCGGTCAAAGGCATCCTGCTCGGCAGCGGCGGACGCCACCTGGTCACCAGCTCGATCGAGCACGAGTCCATCCTCGAATCGGCCGAGTACCTGCGTCGCTTCCACGGCGTGGAGCTGACGTGCGTCGACGTCGACCCTCACGGCCGTCTGCCGTCGGATGCGGTCGCCGACGCGCTGCGCGACGACACGGCGCTGCTGACGTTCGCGCACGCGAACAATGAGATCGGCACCGTGCAGGATGCAGCCCCCCTCATCGCCATCGCCCACGAGCAGGACGTGCTTGTGCACGTGGATGCCGTGCAGTCGGCGGGCTGGCTGGATCTGCGCCCCCTCGGGCGGGATTGCAGGGTCGACGCGATCTCGATCGCGGGTCACAAGCTCGGCGCCCCGAAAGGGATCGGCGCGCTGGCCGTGCGATCGCGGGTGCCGCTGGAACCCCTGCTGCACGGGGGAGGCCAGGAACGGGGCCGCCGGAGCGGCACCGAGAATGTCGCGGGCGCGATCGCCCTCGCGACCGCGCTCGAACTGGCCGAGGCGGAGCGCCAGCGATACGGGTCGACGATCGCCGCGGCGACGGCCGAGTTCATCGCTCTGGTGCTGGCGAGCGTGCCGTCGGCCGCCCTCACCGGATCAGCGGACCACCGACTTCCCAACCTGGCGAGCTTCACATTCGCGGGCACGAGCGGCGAGGCTGTGCTTCTCGAACTGGAACGGCGCGGGGTCATCACGTCCAGCGGATCGGCATGTGCGGCGGGCAGCGACGACCCCTCCCCCGTGCTGCTGGCGCTGGGCATCCCGGCCGAGGTCGCCCAGACCTCGGTGCGCTTCACATTCGGCCGCACTGCGCTTCCCGACGGGGCGGCCGGGCGTCTCGCCGCCCTGGTCGCTGACGCCGTCGCCGCCGTCGGATCATCATGACCGAGACCACGATCTGGTAGGGATTCGGCTGTCAGCGCACATCCCTGGCCGGTCCGACCCGACGATGGCGCGGGTCAGGCCCCCGGCGAGCTGTCCCACCAATCGAGCACCCGCGTGCCGATCAACGTGAGCCACTTCGAGGGCTCGCCAGGGGCGACGTCGACCTCGACCCAGACGGCTCCGCCGTGCGCCTCGCCCTGCAGCCAGGTGCCGTCGTCGCGCCTCGCGGCACGCACCGCACTCACCGCCTCGGCGAGCCGGGGATCGGGCGGCGTGCGCTCAAGGAGTGCCACCTGCCTGAAATGGTCGGCGGCGGCGAGCGCGCTGTACCGCCAGCGCCGAGGAGCGATGAAGTCCGACACCCACGGCGCCACGATCTCGCCCGTCGACAGCCTGCGCATCAGCCGGCGCTCGAGCAGATACTCCTCGCCGCCGTGTCGAGCGTCGCGCACCGATTCGTCGCCCGTCAGACGCTCGTACGCCAGCATCTCGGACACGGCGTTGAGCGTCGAATGGAACGAGGACCGCACCGAGTTCCCCTCTTCCGCCTCGCAGTTCCATCCGCCGTCGGCCAGACGGTGCGCGGCGAACCATGCCGCGATCGCCGACACGTCGGCCCCCAGCCATGCTCCGGTGGCGAGCGTGAGGGCGTTGACGCAGACGTCGACTTCGCCTCCCCAATAGGGCAGGTCGTCGTACTCCCAGCGGCTGTTGTCGGCGAGCTTCTCGGCGGTGCCTGCGAGGGCGGAAGGATTCACCCCGAGATCCCGCAGATCCTTCAGCGCCCACGTCGTGGCGATCCACGGCTGCTGGTCGGGTCGGCGTGCGATCACCCCCTCCGCTGCGAAGTCCTTGGACGGGAAGTACGCACCACCGGCCCACTGCCCGTCGTCCTGCTGACGGGCGAGGATCGCGGCGCCGAAGCCCTCGGTGGCCACCCGAGCCCGCGTCGCCTCCCATCGCTCCGGCTCGGCCCCGAGGAGGTCGCGCTCGACCTGCCAGACCACGGCAGGGTCGGAATCGAGCAGCCAGTCGAGCGCTTCGTGCGAAAGCGATGTCATGGGGGCAGGCTACGCGTCCGCCCCGCATCCCGTAACCCGCGGCCTGGGCGGCACATGGCGCCATAGACTCGGGACGTGGATGCGCGAGCGACGATCATCGTGCCGGGACGAGACGTCGCCCCGTACGCCCCTGCGGCCATCGCATCGCTGCGAGCGCAGACCGAGCAACGCTGGCGAGCCGTCCTCGTCGACGACGGCTCTCACGACGACACGGGAGCGGTGTTCGCGGACGCGGCGGCATCCGATTCCCGCTTCACGCTGCTGAGCCACCATGAGGCGCGCGGGCTGGGTGCCGCGCGCAACGTCGCGCTCGACAGGGTCGACACTCCGTTCGTCGGATTCCTCGATGCCGACGACGAGTTCACCCCGCACGCGCTGCGCACCTGGCTCGACACGCTCGACGAGTCCGGAAGCGACTTCGTCGCCGGCGCCTATGTGCGCAGCCGCCGGACCCACGGCGCCTATCGCCCCGGTCGCGTGCAGCCCTGGGTCGCGAGGGCGACGTCGCCGCGGCGGCTCGGAGTCACGCTCGCCGAGCACCCGGACGCGTCGGCGAACATCGTGGCGTGGTCGAAACTCAGCCGCACCGAGCTGTGGTCCCACCTGCGCTTTCCCGAGAACGTCGCCTACGAGGACCAGATCGTCGCGCAGCGCATGTACACCCGAGCGCGCGCGTTCGACGTGATCCCCGACGTCGTCGTGCACTGGCGCGTGCGCGCCGACGGGACGTCCATCACGCAGGGCAAGGATCGTCTGCCCGTGCTGCACGACTACACCGCGGCGCTGCTGGGCGGCATCGACGTGCTACGCGCCGATGGGAACGCCGCCGCGGTGCGGGCACGACTCGCGCTCATCCTCGCGATGGACCTGCCTCCGCTGCGGCGAACCGCTGCGGAGCATCCCGATCCCGCCTACGCCGCTGCGCTCGACGCCTTCGAGGAGTCGCTGCGGGCGATACCCGAATACGCGCACGCAGCGCCTGACCCGTCGCTCAGCGCGGCACTGAACTGGTGATCACGTGAACGCATACCTCGATTCGCTCTTCTCCCTGCAGGGCCGCACCGCCGTCGTCACCGGCGGATCATCCGGAATCGGCCGCGCGATCGCCACCGCCCTCGCCAGCGCGGGGGCGGCGACCGTCATCGTCGCGCGCGGCTCCGACCGTATCGATGAGACAGTCGCAGAACTGACCGAGGCGGGATGCCGCGCAGCGGGGGTGCCGGGCGACCTGAGCACCCGCGACGGCATCCGCGCTGTCGCCGACGCGGTGACGGAGCCGTTCGGCCAACCCGACATCCTCGTGAACTCGGTGGGGATCAACATCCGGCCCCCGATGGCGGAGATCACCGAAGAGGACTGGGATGTGACGCTGACGGTCAACTCGCTCGCCCCTTTCCTGCTCGGTCAGCGCTTCGCACCGGGTATGGCCGAGCGCGGGTACGGCCGGCTGATCCATATCAGCTCACAGCAGGCGCACCGCGCGTTCGTGTCCAGTGGCGTCTACGGCGTCTCGAAAGGGGCCGTCGAGTCCCTCATGCGCTCCGAAGCCGAGGCATGGGGAGGCACCGGGGTGACGAGCAACACCCTCGTGCCGGGTTTCGTGCTCACTCCCCTGAACGCCCGCCTGCAGGAGGACAAGGCCAAGGTCGCAGAGCTCGCGGCGCGCACGATGATCGGCCGCAACGGGGAGCCGGCCGATTTCGCAGCCGCGGCGGTCTTTCTCGCTGGACCCGGATCCGCCTACGTCACCGGGCACTCGCTCTTCGTCGACGGCGGGCTGTCCGTGCACTGATCCCCAAACCCTCTCACGACGGCTCTGCGCGTCGCCGCGAGCCTCGGCGCGTGGTTCCCTTCTACCGGCACGGCACCGGCACCGGCACCGGCACCGGCACCGGCACCGGCATAATGCCGGGTCCGATCAGCCTGACGCCTCCTCGATCGCGCGGCCGGCCGCCAGCTGCTCGGCGGCGAGCGCCGCGTAGAGACCGTCGGCGGCGAGCAGCTCGGCATGCGTGCCCGACTCGACGATGCGCCCCGCGTCGACCACGTGGATGATGTCGGCGCCGACCACGGTCGACAGTCGGTGCGCCACGGACAAGGTCGTGCGCCCTCGCGCCGCCGCGTCCAGTGCGCCCTGCACCACCCGCTCGGAGACCGTGTCCAGTGCCGACGTCGCCTCGTCCAGCAGCAGCACCGGCGGGTCCTTCAGCAGCACGCGGGCGATCGCTATCCGCTGCTTCTCGCCTCCCGAGAGCCGATAGCCGCGTTCGCCGACGACCGTGTCATAGCCGTTCTCGAAGCCCGCGATGACATGGTGGATGTTCGCCGCCCTGCAAGCTGCTTCGAGCTCGGCATCAGTGGCATCGGGTTTGGCGTATCGCAGGTTCTCGCGGATGGTGGCGTGGAACAGATACGTCTCCTGCGACACGATGCCGATGTCGTCGACGATGGATTCCTGGCTCAGCGTGCGCACGTCGGCTCCCGCGAACAGCACCCGCCCGCTGCTCGCCTCGTACAGCCGGGGCGCGAGGTACAGGATGGTAGTCTTGCCCGCGCCGGACGGCCCGACGAATGCGACGTGGCTCCCCGGCTCGGCCGTGAAGGAGACGCCGTCCAGTGTCGGCCTCGTGTCGGGCGCGGCATCCGGATAGCGGAACACGACGTCCTGGAACTCGACCCGGCCGCGTGGCCCTGGAGCGTCCGTCACGCGTCTCGCGTCGGCCCGGTCGCTGATCTGGGGCACCAGATCGAGGTATTCGAAGATGCGGGCGAACAACGCGCGTGACGTCTGCAGGTCGAGTGCCACGCGCATCAGACCCATCAGCGGCATCAGCAGCCGGGCCTGCACCGTCGTGAACGCCACGACGGCTCCGGCCGTGATCGTCTCCGAGCCGCCGGTGATGAACAGGCCGGCGACGAGATAGATCACCGCCGGCACGCTCGCCATCAGCACCTGCACCACGGCGAAGAACCCCTGACCGCTCATGGCCCTGCGCACCTGGAGCCGCACCTGATTGCGGTTCTCCGCCTGATAGCGCACGGACTCGGTCCGCTGCCTGTTGAACGACTTCGACAGCAGGATGCCCGAGACGCTCAGGGTCTCCTGCGTGATGCTGGTCAACTCCGACAGGGACTCCTGCGTCTCGCCGGCGATCCGCGCGCGGACCTGACCGACGCGGCGCTGAATCAGCACCAGGACCGGCATCATGACCACGGCGATCAGCGTCAGGCGCACGTCGATGAGCACCATCGCCACGAGCGATGCGACCACGGTGACGCTGTTGCCGAGGATGCTGGTGACGGTGTTCGTGAGCACCCCTGAGACGCCGCCGACATCGTTCTGCAGCCGCGACTGGATCACCCCGGTCTTGGTGCGGGTGAAGAATCCGAGTTCCATCGCCTGCAGATGCTCGAACAGCCGAACCCGCAGGTCGCCGGTCACCTCGTTACCCACCGTGGAGGTGAGCCACGTCTGCACGACGCCGACCACGGCCGAGAGCAGGAAGAGGCCGATCATCAGGCCGACCAGCAGCGTGAGCAGGCTCAGATCGGGTGCGCCGCCGTCCAGGGGGAACAGAGCGTGGTCGAAGACGCGCTGCACCAGCAGGGGTGGGATGACGGCGAGCCCAGCGCCGAGCACGACCAGCAGGGCCGTGACGACGAGTCGCCCGCGATAGGGGATGAAGAGGGCGACGACGCGTCTGCCCAGCCCCTCGACTTCGGGCGCCTCGGCGTTGAGACGCCGCTGAGCCTGTTCGTCGACGCCGCGGAATCCGCCGCGCCCTCCACCACCCATGCTCATCCCCTCAGGCTAGTGCGATCCGCCGACAGCGGATCTTGGCAGAAGGGGAATGCGATGTCGACGGCACCGGTTACGCTGTAACGCTGTTCCGTCGCATTCGCGAGACTTCCCGCACGACCCTTCGAGGAGAACCATGTCTGCCGTCCACACCGGCCCCTCCCCCGTGCAGGCCACCGCGTCCGGCGACATCGCTCGCAAGGACATGGCCGTGATCTGGGTGCTGCTGGCCGCCGCCTTCGTGGCGATCCTCAACGAGACGACGATGGGCATGGCGATCCCGCACCTCATCACCGATCTCGGCATCACACCGATCGCCGCGCAGTGGGTCACCAGTGCCTTCATGCTCACCATGGCCGTCGTGATCCCCACCACCGGCTTCCTTCTGCGGCGTTTCACGACGAGGCAGATGTTCCTCGGTGCGCTGACGCTCTTCTCCGCCGGCACGCTGGTCGCGGCCGTCGCCACGGGGTTCCCGATGCTGCTGGTGGCCCGTATCGTGCAGGCCTCCGGCACCGCCATCATGATGCCGCTGCTGATGACGACGCTGATGAACCTGGTTCCTCCGGCCTCGCGTGGCCGCATGATGGGCCGCGTCAGCGTCGTGATGTCGCTGGCACCCGCGATCGGCCCCACCATGTCGGGCTTCCTGCTCGACACGTTCGGCTGGCGCTCGATCTTCGTGGTCGTGCTGCCGATCGCTCTGGCGGCGATGTTCATCGGATGGCGCTGGCTCACGAACGTGGGCGAGACCACGCATGCCCCGATCGACGTGCTCTCGATCATCCTGTCGGCGTTCGGCTTCGGCGGTCTGGTCTTCGGCCTCAGCCAGGTGGGCGGCCTCGGGCAGGGTCAGAGCTGGGCTCCGCTGGCGATCGCCCTCGTGGTCGGCGTGGTGGGGCTGGCCGTGTTCCTGTGGCGTCAGGTGGTACTGCAGAAGAAGGACGACGCGCTGCTCGACCTGCGCATCTTCGCGTCGAGGGACTTCTCGCTGTCGATGGCGCAGATGTTCCTGCTCTCGCTCGCGTTCTTCGGCAGCATCACCGTCATCCCGCTGTTCCTGCAGGACGCCCTGCTGCTGCCGACCGTGAACGCCGGTCTCGTCGTGCTCCCCGGCGCGCTCGCGATGGGGCTGCTCGGACCCGTGATCGGCCGGATCTACGACAAGCGCGGCACCAAGGTCCTCCTGATACCGGGATCGATCCTGGCCGCCGCGATGCTCTGGATGTACACCACTCTCACCGTCGACACCTCCGTGTGGCTGGTGCTCGTGACGCAGACGCTTCTCTCCGTCGGACTCGCCCTGTCGTTCACACCGCTGTTCACCGCGTCGCTCGCCTCGCTCAAGCCGAAGTTCTACTCGTACGGCAGCGCCATGATCGGCACGATCCAGCAGGTCGCGGGTGCAGCGGGGATCGCCGTGATGATGGCCGCGTTCACCGCGGTCGCCGCGGCCGGCGGCGGCACCGGCGAGCCGACGGCCGTTGCCGCGGCCACCCGCGTCGCCGTGGCGATCGGTGCCGTCATCGCAACCCTCACGATCGTCGGCGCCTTCCTGATCCGCAAGCCGGAGGACGACGGCGCAGAAGCGCCCGCCCACGCCGGCCACTGACGCACGCAGGGCGCTCCCGCTTCGGCGCGGAGCGCCCTCCGGCGCGTCAGTCCGTCTTCTCGACGGGCGTCATCGCACCCTGCTGACCCGGCAGCACACAGATGCCGTCGACGCAGAGCCCGGCATCGGCATCCGTCCCGATCAGCTGAAGCCCTGGCGCCGGCGCGAGCGGCCGCTCGACATGCCGGGTCCGTGAATCGGTCATGCTCCGATGCTACGCCTTCTGCCGGGATCTGGCGCCGAGCCGAGCTTCCCGTCCGAGCGGCGCGTGAGGTACCGTCCGATCATGACCATCGATCCATCGACGACAGGGACGGTCCGCTGATGGCCGCAGATGCGCAGCACGACGGCCGTGACGAGACGCCCTCGGAGCGCGCCGACCGCAACTGGGAGGACCTGATGCAGGAGCTGCGGGTGATGCAGACGGGTACGCAGATCCTCACCGGGTTCCTTCTGGCCGTCGCCTTCCAGCCGCTGTTCACCGATCTCGACGGACTGCAGCGCACGCTCTACGTCGCGCTCGTGCTGCTCGCCGCTGCTGCGACGGTGCTGGCCCTGGCTCCGGTCGGCCTGCACCGCTTCCTGTTCGCCCGTCGCATGAAACCCGAGCTCGTGAAGGTCGCCGACCGCCTCGTCAAGGCGAACCTCGTCGTGATCGGCGCGGTGACGGTCGGCGTGACGATCTTCATCCTCGACATCGCCGTGAGCCGCACGGCGGCCTTCATCGCGGGCGCCGTCGGTCTCGTCTTCGTGCTCGTGCTCTGGGTCGCACTGCCTCTGGGTTTGGTACGACGCGAGCGCAGCTCCGAGGCCGGACCGCGCGACCGGAGAGACCGATGACGGCCGCGAACGTGTGAAAGGCCTCCGAGTCGCCGTCCTCAGGTTGAATGACGACGGCAGGTGAGGAATCGTGGCCCGGACATCGCGCCGTCCGGTGCGGTGTCCGCTAACCGGAAGGAGAGCGACATGCTCACCCTGACCGAGAACGCAAACACGATCGCGGCGACCATCGTCGCCCAGCAGAGCACGACGCCCGACGCGGGTCTGCGCATCCATTCCTCGGGCACCGCCGACGAGCCGCGCTTCGCGGTGACGGTGGCGCCGATGCCCGAACCGGGTGACGCCGTCGTCGGTGACGACGCGCTGCACGTCTTCCTCGAGGAGGCGGCCGCCGACGCACTGGCCGACAAGGTCCTCGACGCGGCAGTCGACGAGCAGGGCGCGGTGTCGTTCACGCTGCTCCCCCAGGCCGCCTGACACTGCTCTGACAACGTCCCAGGCCGTCGTGCTCCGATGGAGCACGACGGCCTCGTCGTCGGCGGGGCGGCGATGAGAAACGCCGACTACTCGGCCATCCGCTCGCCAGCGGGCGACAGCACCCACCAGACGTCGTTCACGCCCTGACCCTTCACGTCGCCAGGGGCGGAGTCTCCGGCGAAGTAGTACAACGGCCACCCGTTCAGAGTCACCTGGGTGGCGCCGTCGACACCGGTGATCGTGCCGACCTCACCGGTCACCCCGTCGAGCTCAGGAGCGTCGCCCTCGACCGTCACAGCCGGCCAGTTCTCGGCGCACTGCCCTTCGCACGTGCTCGCTCCCGCGTTCTGGGTGTCACTGTCGAACATGTACACGGTCATTCCCTCGCCGTCGACGACGATCTCTCCGAGCGACGAGTCCGCCGTGGTGAGCGCCGCCGAGCCCTCCCCACCCGGCGCGGTCTCCTCGGACTCGGACGGTGCGCCGTAACCGGAGTCGGCGGGCGGTGGCTGGGATCCGCCGTCATCCCCCGCCGGTGACGAGCAGGCCGTGAGTCCGAGTGCGACGACGAACATCGCGGCGGCGAACGCAGAACTGATCCTGGTCTTCATGGCGTGTCTCCTGTCCTGGGACGGACGTCCCGTCAGCGGGAACACGAGATGCGCACCAGCGCGGTTCAACGGGATCCGTTACGGCGAGTCGTCCCCTGGCGCCTGGGGCGCCGTGCTCATCAGCACAGCACCCGTCTTCGCCGAGCGCACCTCGACAGCAGCGATGTCAGCGGAGTGCAGCGCAGTTCCCGCGGTGATCTCGGCGGTGCGCTCGGGAAGTGCCCGCCACGTGGACAGCGGCGTCTCGGTGCCGTCATCGGCGATGACGACGAGTTCGTACTCCCAGCCGCCGTCGGGCGCATCGGCGGCGCGCTCGTAGCTGCAGGTCATGGTCACACGCGTGCCCCACGCGACGTCGTCGAGCCGCACGGATGCCGACAGCGGCACGTCGGCGACCGCCTCCAGGACGATCGCGGGAGCCTCGTCCGGCGCGAGCCAGCTCGGCACCAGGACGACGCCCGCGATCAGAGCCGCAGCGCCGACTGCCGCCCCCACCCAACGCGTGCGACGCGCACGTCGCGCCCGCGCCTCGCCGATGCCGATGATCTCCGCGCGGCGTGCCGCATCCGGCTCGCCCGCGATCTCGGCTCGACCGGCGTCTTCGACGTCGTCCGAGCCGGCCAGGAGCGATGTGGCACGTTCCCGCGAGACGCGTGACAGCAGACCGGGTAGGGGCGCGAGCTCGGCGACGGCCGCGACGCACAGGGCGCAGTCGGCCAGGTGCGCCTGGTAGAGGTCGCGGTCGGCCGGGGTGAGAGTGCCGAGGATGTACGCGGCATCCCACTCCGCGAATCGTTCGTGATCTGCGGTCATCGCGTCACTCCCTTCTCCTGAAGTGCGAGCCGAAGGGCGCGCAGCCCGTAGTGCAGCCGTGATTTGACCGTGCCTTCCGGAACCGTCAGCTCGCCGGCGATCTCAGCGACCGACATCCCCAGGTAATAGGCGCGCACGACGACGTCGCGGTGCGCGGCGCTGAGCGTGGCGAGCGCATCCTCGATGAGTATCGAGTCGAACACCGCGTCCGTCGCGTCGCGCAGAACCGTCTCCGGTGCATCCGGTACGGGGATCTCGTGGCGGCGGCGAGCGCTTCTCGCGTCGTCGACGACGAGATGACGTGCCACGGTGTACATCCATGAGCGGGTCGCCGCAGGATCCTCGGCGAGGATGCGCGGAGTTCGCCAGGCTCTCAGGAGCGTCTCCTGCACGACGTCGTCCGCGGCGGCGCGGTCGCCGGTGAGGTGTACGACATATCGCCATACGGGAGTCGCGTGCGCGTCGTAGAGCGCACCCAATCGCGCCGCATCGTCCTTCGGCATCCGTCACCTCCCGCGATGGACACGAGATCGATGTCGCTCGCGTTCAATGAACCTGCGCGAGCCGGATCCCGTGTTCCGAGTATGGACCTGCCAGACATCGCGGGGCTTCCCCTGCATCCACTGATCGTGCACGCTCTCGTCGTGCTGCTGCCCCTCACGGCGATCGCACTGGTGCTCGGAGCGATCGTCCCCGCCGCGCGCCGCCGTCTCGGCGCCGTCACGCCGCTGGCGGCGCTGCTCGTCCTCGCGCTCGTCCCGGTGACGATCCTCGCCGGCGAGGATCTGAAAGAGACGGTGGGTCCGCTGCCCGCGGTCGAGCACCACGAGTCGCTGGGCCGGATGCTGCCGCCGTGGGCCGTCGCACTGTTCGTCGTCGCCGTCGCCCAGTGGGGCTGGCACCGCTTCCGCACGTCGCGCCCGGATGCCGAGCCCCGGCGTGGCGACCGCGTCATCTCCGCGGTGCTCGCGGTGGCCGCGGTGATCGTGGCGGCCGGGAGCACGGTGATGATCGTGCTGATCGGCGAGGCGGGCGCGCGCTCGGTCTGGGGGTGATCGCCCGACGATGGCCTGGTCGGCGGCGGTGTGTCGCCGTATCGGCCGGGAACGCGGATGCGGCGGTTCCGGGAACGGAACCGCCGCATCGCCGGGTGATCAGCCGCCCGCGGGTGAGCGGTTCTCGGCGCTGACCATCCAGGCGAACTGCTCCAGCTTCTCGATGATCTGATGCAGGATGTCCGCCGACGTCGGGTCCTCCTCGTCGACCTGGTCGTGCACGCCGCGCATGGTCGCGACCGTCGCGTCCAGCCGTTCGGTGATCAGGCCGACCGTGTCTTCTGTCGACACCTCGCCGGCTGGGAAGGCCGGAAGCGTGGTCGTCTCAGCGATGGTGTCGCTGCGTCCGTCCGGGACGGCGTGCAGCGCTCGCATGCGCTCGGCGACCGTGTCGCTGAACGCACGGGCGGCCTCGATGATCTCGTCGAGCTGCCGGTGCAGATCGCGGAAGTTGCGGCCGACGACGTTCCAATGCGCCTGCTTGCCCTGCAGTGAGAGCTCGAGCAGGTCGATCATCACGGACTGCAGGCTGGCAGTCAGCGCCTCTGAGGCGGTGAAGCCCTTCTCGGTGTTCTGACGGCGCGTGGTCTTCGCCGCGGATGTGCCTTTGTTCGTCGGCTTCTTCTGTGCGGTCTTCTTCGCTTCAGCCATGCTGTCTCCTCTGCTTCCTCGCCGTGCGACGGCGGTTGAACACGGCAGCGACGGTACCGGCCAGCGTCAGGCCGCCCGGAGGGGGTTGACATCGCATGGCGTCGAGAAGAGTGCGCACTCCGCGGATTCGTCAAGCCCCCCGACAGCGTGCAGCGGGCCTCGTAACCTCGGATGCATCGTCGGTACGAACCCGAACCGCCGACGGAGGACCCATGACGACGCGACTGGATGAGACCCCGACCGAAGAGCTTCTCGACGGCCGCTATCGGCTGGGCGACTGCGTCGGACGTGGCGGAACGGCGATCGTGTACCGCGCCGAGGATGTGACGCTCGATCGCACCGTCGCGGTGAAGATCATGCGTGCAGGCACCGACGGCCCCGGAGCGGGAGCACGCACCCGCCGGGAGATGGCCGCCCTGGCCGCAATCGATCACCCGTGCCTGGTGACTCTGCTCGATGCGAAGATCCTGCCCGGCGGCCCGGAGTACCTGGTGATGGACTACGTCGACGGCCGGAGTCTGCGCGAAAGACTCGACGAGGACACGCCCCTGACCGGAGGCGAGTTCACCGACCTGGCGTCGGACCTCGCCGATGCCCTGAGCGCGGTGCATGGCGCCGGCATCGTTCATCGGGATGTCAAACCGTCCAATGTGCTGCTCGCCTCCACCGGCGTCGGAACACGTCCGGTGCGTGCGAAGCTGGCGGACTTCGGCATCGCGCAGCTGGTCACGGGGTCCCCGGCGAACGCACCGGCGATGGCCCTCGGAACCCCCGCTTATGTCGCGCCAGAGCAGGCGCGCGGCGCGGCACCGGCGCCGTCGGCCGATATCTTCGCCTTCGGCGTCGTGCTGGTCGAATCACTCACCGGACGTCGCCCCTACACGAACCTCACACCCGCCGAGGCGATAGCGGCACGTCAGAGCGTGCCACCTGAGCTTCCGGACTGGCTCGACGCCGACTGGGCGAAGCTGTTGCACCGAATGACGGCCCTCGATCCACACGCCCGCCCGAGCGCCGCGGAGGTCGCCGATGTCGCGCGGCGGCTGAACCCGCCGGTTCCGATCACCCGTGGCGATCGCACCGAACGTGACACGGCGACACCCGCGGCGGCTTCGGCCGTCAGCGGATCGGGAGAGCCGTCCCCGCGGCGCGTGCGACGCTGGCGGCGGCTGCGGGTGTTCGGCGAGATCGGCGCCGGATCGAACGCCGCACTCGGGGTACCCAAGAAGGAGACGCCGCATTGACTTCCGCCGTCGCCGTCGCCGAGTCCGGTGCGCGAGTGGAGATCGGGCCGATTCGCGTTGAGGATGCGGGAGAGGTCCTGACGCTGCAGCGAGCCGCATTCGTGTCCGAGGCCCAGATCTACGGCAGCGCGGACATGCCCCCACTGACCCAGACGTTGGAGCAGGTGCAGGAGGAGTTGCGCGACGGCATCGGATGGACGGCCCGCATCGACGGTCGCCTCGTCGGCGCGCTGCGCGCGCGTCGGGACGGCGACCTGCTTCTGATCGGGCGCATCGCGATCGCTCCCGACGTGCAGGGAGAAGGCATCGGGCGGATGCTGCTTGACGTCGCCGAGACATCGACGGATGCCGTGGAGTCGGAGCTCTTCACCGGCAGCCTGAGTGAGGCCAACCTGAGACTGTACCTGCGGTGCGGATACCGGGAGACCGAGCGGATACCCCAGGGCGACGGCACCGAGCAGGTGTTCCTGCGCAAGAGCCTGAACAGAAGGCCCTCAGAATCCTGAACCGCACCCGACCGACGGCTCAGTCCCAGTCGAGGTACTCCTCGATCGTGACCGCGGTGTCCATGAGATGCGTCACCGGGAACCGATGGTCCGCCCCGGCGATGGTCTTGACGCTCGTTCGCTCCGGCGCGATCGCCTGAAGCGCCTCACCGTTCGACGGCGGCATCGAGGCGTCGTCGGCGCCCTGGATGATCAGCACCGGGATCAGTGGAGCCAGCGACGTGTCGTCCTCCTCCACGCCCAGCAGCAGCAGACCGTTCGCGCGATCGGGATGCGCGGCGGTGAGCACACGTGCGATCTTCCCACCGGAGCCGTAACCGCCGATCCAGGCATCCGCGAAGCCGAGATGATCCATCACCGCCACGGCATCGGCCGCTCGCTGTTCACGACCGGCGGACGAGGCGTCGGCGCCGATGCGCACGACATGGAATCCCGCTTCCTCGGCGAGGTAATGCGCCACGACGCCGAGTGGATCTGCTTCCAGAGCAGCCGCGGCGATCAGCACCAACCCGATCGGGCCTTCACCTTCGACGATGTACGGAACGGCACGGCCTTCATGCTCGAAGATGCTCTGCTGCGTCACGGTTGCGGTGTCCTCCTGGCTGGTCCCGTTCATCGCTTCGCGCGCCGAACGGCGACGACCAAGCCTAGCAAGATCGCCAGCGGGTGCCGCCGAGATCGTAGGCGGTCGACCCCGTTCGACCGCCTACGCTCGCATTGCACCTCAGCTGCGTTCGACCGGCATCCACAGCTCGCACGTGGCGGTGCTGAAATCCGGCGAGCGCTCCAGCACGGCGACGATGGACGGGCCGGGTCGCAGGCGCCACGGGTTCGACGGGAACCACTCGGTCGCCGTCGCCGACCACGCGGACTGCAGCGAAGCCGGATACGGTCCCGAGGTGCGGAACACCGCCCATTCACCGGCGTCGACCTCGATCCCGTCGAGGTCGTCCGGCGTCGCGGCGCTCACATCGACGGCCACCCCGTGCAGGTACGTCAGCTCGCTCCCCTCGGAGTAGTCGGGGTCGACATCGGCGGTGACCTGCAGCAGGCCGGCGGGTTCTGCAGCACTCAGCTGCTTGAGCCGCTCGTGCTCGGCGGCCGGCAGCGACGCGATGTGCTGCTGGATATGCGGGTTGACGCTTTCATGGATCAGCGGAACGCGGGTGGCGTGGCCGATCAGGCGGAACGCGTCGCGTTCGACGATTCGGGCATGCATGGGTGAACTCCCTTCGACGGTCAGGCGGAACCTGAGCTGTGGTTGACTGCGAAGGGGGCCGCCGTGACGTCGCACGTCGCCATGGCTGGCGCCGTGCACCGCTCGGAACGCACGACCGAACGCCTCCGTCGACCCGTACCCGAAGCGGACGGCGATCGACAGCAGATCCTCGTCACCGATCACGTCGGATGCGGCGATCGTCATGCGCCGTCGCCGAACGTACTCCGACACGGGCATGCCGGCGAGCGACGAGAACATCCGCCTGGCGTGATACCCGGTGGTGCCCATGCTCGCGGCGAGGGCATCGATGTCAAGCGCGTCGCCGAGATGCTCCTCGATCTCGTCGACGAGCCGGTTGAGTACGTCGATCATGGCTGCTCCCTTCGGATCCACTCTCGCCCGACCGCCCGCGTCCGCACCCGATCGCGAGGATCCGATCCGATCGGATCGCTCGTCACCGCGGCTGAAAGCCCTACGCCGGTTGCCGGATTCATCCGCGCGCGATGATCTCGGCCTGGATCGCTCGGATGGTCGAGGCGAGCACACCGCGCGACAGGAGGCCCTCGCCGAGCGGTCCGGACGAGTCGGCGCCGAGCGGCGGAAGAAGCCGCAGCGCGGATCGCTCGGGTTCGCTCAGCTGATCCAACTGCCAGCGGATCTCCGCCTCGACGGCGTCCGGCCGGTCGGGGTGCGCCAGCGACACGGCCTTCGCCGCGTATGCGGCCGCACCCAGCGCATGAGCGCCCATGTGTGCGACGGCGGCCGCTTGGGCGACCGACCTGGCTGCAGCGGCGCCTGCAGCTGTGGTCGCGGCATTCGCGGCCTTCACCGGGATCAGGCGTCTGCTGATCTCCTCGCCGGCGGTGCTCTCCCCCGCGCTGTATGCGCGGGTGCGCGCGATGGCGTCCGCTATCGCTTCAGATGCCGCGGCATCCGCTTCGAAAAGCGAGAGCACGTGCTCCGCGCAGCTCGCCGCCCATCGCGCGAGGATGCGTCTGTGATCGTCGCTGAGAGCCTGAATCGATGACATGGATCGATGTTGGCACGCCCCGGTGCGCCGACCGCTCAGGACGCGAACAGCGCCAGTGCGAACCTGCCCCAGGCGAGGAAGGCGAACGCCAGGAGGAATGCGACATCGCCTGCCATCAGAGCCCACTCGCTACGGCGAAACCTCGTCGTCGCGGCACCGGCCATGAGGAGTATGAGCCCGCAGGCGGCGATCGGCGACAGAAGCGGCGCGATGCCGGTCAGGGGCGGCAGGACCAGGCCGACGACGCCGATGAGCTTGATCGCACCGATCACCTTGACATGCCCGGCGCTGAAGTCGTCGACCCAGTGCTGACTCGGCCCAGCCGCGCGATAGCGTTCCTTGGTGAGCAGTATCTGGCTGGCGCCTCCGATACCGAATGCCACCGCGAGGGCCCCTGCGGTGATCCACAGCATCACATCCATGGTCTTGTCCTCTCATGGTTACGTTCAGCCGTCATGGCTCGTCACTGTGATGACGGACGACGCCGGAGGAAGGTAACGACCATGGACCCGCACGAACTCTCGATGACTTTCGAGGAGCATCGACCCAGGCTGCTGGCGGTGGCGACGCGCGCGCTCGGTTCGCGGGCGGATGCGGAGGACGCCGTGCAGGAGACCTGGCTGCGTCTGCAACGTCACCAGGGCGAAGGCATTGACAACCTCGGTGGATGGCTCACCCGCGTCATCGGGCGGATCTGCATCGACAGCCTGCGCAGTCGGACCGCTCGCGCCGAGTCGCCTTTCGGCGATCGGGAAACCGATCCGGTGGTGACCGAAGACGTCGACGGTCCGGAGGATGCCGCTCTGGCCGCAGAGTCGGTCGGACTCGCCCTGGTCGTCGTACTCGAGTCGCTGGGCCCCGAGGAGCGCCTCGCGTTCGTGCTGCACGATGTGTTCGCCGTCCCGTTCGCCGAGATCGGACAGATCGTGGGACGCTCGGCCGATGCGGCGAAGATGCTCGCCAGTCGCGCGAGACGCAAGGTTCAGGACCAGCCGCTGCCGACCGAGGAACGACGCCAACGACGCGAAGTGGTCGACGCGTTCCTCGCAGCCGCACGCGGCGGCGACTTCGATGCTCTACTGAAGGTGCTCCACCCCGATGTCGCCTGGTACCGCCACACCGCGCACGGTCACACCGTGCGGATGGGAGCGAATGAGCTGCTCGCGGAGGTGCGCCGAGGCGACCCTGCACGGGCGGAGGCGCGCCGGGTGAACGTCAACGGTCGGCCCGGCATCCTGGCATGGGCGGCCGCCTCCGGGCGGCCCATCGCCCTCATTTCGTGCACCGTCGCCGAAGAGAGGATCGTGCGGATCGACTCGATCGTCGATGCGGCCCGCCTCAACCGCATGGACCTGCCGCCGCGCCACCCCTGAACGGTCGGCGGTGGCACGGCCGGTGGTCACACGTTGAAGCGGAACTCCACCGAGTTCCGCTACATACCAACCTCTCGCGACGAAGCCCACCCCACCGCGAGCCACACGGGCTTAGCCTAGCGATCGGCTACCTGGGAAGCGGTTGATGCGCCACGTCCTGAGCGCCTTCGCCTCGCCGACGAAGCCGAGCACGCGGCGGCGCGGGTCGAGGACTGCGCGCCTCAAACTCAGGCCCCAGCCCGAAGGAACCGCGTCGCTCATGAGGCGGCAGGACTCCTCGCTGCACCGTCACGTACAAGACCCAACTCGGCCCGGATACCCTAGGGGGGTATAGAGTTGCTTTTGGTGCCCGCTCGGCGTAATTCACGCAGCCGGGCACGACCGTGCACGCGTCCCGCACCTGCTCCAGGCAGTGCGGGGAAGGAGAAGAGGATGACAGCGTCGACGACGGCCCGAGCCGGATTGGTGCCACTGCTGGTGATCGCGACGGCGCAGCTGATGCTCGTGCTCGACGACTCGATCGTGAACATCGCGTTGCCCAGCATCCAGAGCGAGCTCGACGTCGCCCCAATCCACCTGCCTTGGGTCGTCAACGCCTACATCCTGGCGTTCGGGGCACTGCTCCTGCTCGGCGGGCGGATCGGCGACCTGTGGGGCCGGAGACACACGCTCCGGCTCGGCATTGCAGTCTTCGTCGTAGCCTCCCTCGTCGGCGGACTAGGCGTGAACGTGGAGATGTTGATCGTCGCCCGCGCCGTGCAGGGCATCGGCGCGGCGATGGCAGCGCCGAATGCCCTGGCACTGATCGCCACGACGTTCTCCGAACGATCGATGCGTGACAGGGCGCTCTCGCTCTACGGCGCGATGTCCGGGCTCGGCATCGTCGTCGGACTGCTGCTCGGCGGCGTGCTCACCGACCTGCTCGACTGGCGCTGGGTCTTCTTCATCAACGTGCCGATCGGCCTTCTCGTGCTCTGGGGTACCCGCACCCTGGTCGCGGCCGACCGCCACGCGGGACGCCTCGGCATGCTCGGCTCGGTGCTCGGCACCGTTGGAATGGTCGCGCTGGTCTACTCGATTACCCGGTTCGGCGAGGCCGGCTTCGCGGATCCGATCGCCTGGGGCCTCGTCGCGCTGGCGGCCCTGCTGCTCGCCGTCTTCGTCCAAGTCCAGGGCTCGAGCTTGACTCCGCTGGTACCGCTGTCCCTGTTCAAAGACCGCCGTCGGGCAGGGGCCTACCTGACGATGCTGGGGCTCGCGATCGGGCCGATGGGCACCTTCTACGTCATCACCCTCTACCTCCAAGAGGTCCGGCAATTCAGCCCGCTGGCCACCGGCCTGTCCTGGCTCCCATTCGCAGTCGGCATCGTCATCGGTGCGGGCGTAGCACCGAAGCTCCTGCTGAAGATCGCGCCGCGCTGGGTCGCTGCACTGGGCGGACTCCTCGCGGCAGGCGGGGCCCTGTGGTTCTCGCGAATCACCGTGGAGACGGGCTACTGGACAGGGATGGCCGCAGCGATGCTCGTCATCGCGCTCGGCTTCGGACTCGGCGTCGTGGCCCTCACCCAGGCCGCCGTCTACGGAGTCGACGCCGACAAGGCGGGCATCACCTCGGCGCTGCTCAACTCCGCCCAGCAGATCGGCGTCGCGCTCGGCCTCGCGGTCCTCGCAGGCGTCGCCGCCGCAGTCACCGCCAGGACCGGAAGCGCCGGCCCGCAGGCACTCGTGGACGGCTACAGCACGGCACTGGTCGTCGGCGCGGGCATCCTGCTCGCCGCGGCTGTGCTCGCCACCCTGACCCTCAGCGGAGAGGTCGGCTCCGATCCCGTTGACCAGCAAGCCCCGGCCGCGTAACCACTCCGGACCGCGCTCGCCCGCCATCAGACCGAAACACCACCAGGAAGGGACCATTGAATGCACAACCACAACGAGGAAGCCGCGTTCATGGCCGACATCAAGGAGGCCGCGCCCGAGATGGTCTCGGCCTTCTTCGGATTCGATAAGGCAGTGTTCAGCAAGAGCAACGGGAACCTCGACCTCGCCACCCGAGAGCTGATCGCGGTCGGGGTCGCCGTGACCACGCAGTGCCCGTTTTGCATCGAGGACCACGCCAGGCGAGCTATCAAAGCCGGCGCGTCCAAGGCCGACGTCGCCGAATCCGTCATGGTCGCCGCCGCCCTGCGCGCAGGCGGCGGCGTCACCCACGGGTGGAAGGCGATGAAAGCGATGACCGAGAACGACTAGTCCGTCTCGCAAGCGCTTCCCGCAGCTCGGCAATGTCGGGTCGCCAAGACCGTCACAGGGATAGCGATCCCAGCCAAAGACCCGCGTCCAACTCAAACTCCTCAGTTTCACCGAGCCAGAGGTAAAAGCGCAGAACGAAATTCCACCGCGTTACGTCAGCATTAGCGGTGTGCACCGGGCTCGTTCTACGAAGCAGCCGCACCCGCGAAGCCCTGGTCCGCAATGGTTCCGAAGCGATTACTGACCCGCATCCATCTGCGCGCCCCACCCGGCATCCATGAGGACGCGGTCCAGAGCATCCGCGGCGCTGACATCGACGTCGAACACCGACTCGTCAAGAGAGGCCACGCGGTCATCGCGGCGATACCAGGACGCAACTTCAGACTCGGCGCCATCCGCCGCCAGAGCCTTAGTCCGGTGCCGCCTGAGCGTCTCATCAAGGGCGAGCTCGAGTAGTAGCAGCGAGTGAGACCAGCGTGGTCGTTTCGCAATTGCGTGAGCATCTCGCCGTAAGGATCTCTCTCCTCGACACGTCAGGACCGATGATCGCCACGCCCCGCGGCCGCGCTGTACGGACCGCGTGCGCCAACTGCGACTTTCCGCTGCCCGAATTCCCTCTGATCATGATCAGTCGGGAGCGCTAGAACCGGTCACCCACCCACGTATCTCGCAGCGCATCAGCCGGGGGTCGCCCCCGCCGAGATCGTCTCTGCGAGTTGACGCGTCTCGTCTCGCTTCGCTCGCTCAACGACCGGGACAGGTCACACGTTGAAGCGGAACTCCACCACGTCCCCGTCCTGCATGACGTAATCCTTGCCTTCGAGGCGAGCCTTGCCCTTCGCACGCGCCTCCGCCACAGAGCCGGTCGCGACGAGGTCATCGAACGAGATGACCTCGGCTTTGATGAAGCCCTTCTCGAAGTCGGTGTGGATCACGCCTGCGGCCTGCGGTGCCTTCCAGCCCTTGCCGATCGTCCAGGCGCGCGCCTCCTTCGGCCCGGCAGTGAGGTAGGTCTGCAGGCCCAGGGTGTCGAAGCCGATGCGGGCGAGCTGGTCGAGTCCCGACTCCTCCTGCCCTGTCGACGCCAGCAACTCGGCAGCGTCCTCAGGGTCGAGGTCGATCAGCTCCGACTCGATCTTCGCATCGAGGAAGATCGCCTTGGCCGGAGCGACGAGCGCCTCGAGCTCGGCCTTGCGGGCCGCATCCGTCAGCACGTTCTCGTCGACGTTGAAGACGAAGATGACCGGTTTGGAGGTGAGCAGGCCGAGCTCCTTGATCGGGGCGAGGTCGATTCCGCTCGTCGAGAGCAGCTGCCCTCGTTCGAGAGCATCCTGCGCGGCCTTCGCCGCTTCGAGCACCGACGGGTCGGTCTTCTTGCCGCGCACCTCCTTCTCGATGCGCACGATGGCCTTCTCGAGGGTCTGCAGGTCGGCGAGCATCAGCTCGGCGTTGATCGTCTCGAGGTCGCCCTGTGGGTTGATCTCGCCTTCGACATGCACGACGTCATCGTCGGCGAAGCCGCGCACGACCTGCGCGATCGCGTCCGCCTCGCGGATGTTGGCGAGGAACTGGTTGCCGAGGCCCTCGCCCTCGCTCGCGCCACGCACGATGCCCGCGATGTCGACGAACGAGACCGTCGCCGGAAGGATGCGCTCGCTGCTGAAGATGCCGGCGAGCACGTCGAGGCGTGCGTCCGGCAGGTTCACCACGCCCACGTTCGGCTCGATCGTCGCGAACGGGTAGTTCGCGGCGAGCACGTCATTCTTGGTCAGCGCGTTGAAGAGGGTCGACTTGCCGACATTCGGCAGTCCCACGATTCCGATGGTTAGGGCCACGGGGGTCGAGTCTACCGGCGGCCGCTACTCCGGCCGCTTCCTCGCCTCAGCCGGATGGGGAGTTGTGCCGATTCACCCTGCTTCCGCACGCCCCTAGCCTTGGCATGTCCGAGCAGAGGAGGCCACGTGTCAGCTGGTGTCAACGCCGACGAGTTCCTCGACCCGTTCTGGTCGGTGGTGCGACGCCGGCACCCCGACCTCGACATCGTGATCCTTCCGCCCGCGCGGCCGCGGCCTGCCGAGTCAAGCCAGCCGCGCCGCGCACCGGGGCCGTTCGCACGGATGCAGATGGAGGACATGGACGAGCTCTGGGCGACCGTCGTCGACCGTGGGCTGCCGCGGCGCAACGTGCAGTGGATCCCCGGGCCCACTCACGACTCGGTACGCCACACCGTGACACTCACCCTCGACGAGGTCGGACGCGTTGCCGGCATCAGTCATCTGCGTGAAGCGGTGACTGTGCTGAAGAACGACGGCTGGGAGGTGTTCACGCCGCCGACCGGGATGCCGCGCCTCGTGGCCGACCGTCCTGGCGAGCTCGGCGACGAGAGCCTGCTGTTCGGGTACGCACCCGAACAGCGCCGCCTTTTCGCTCGTCTCACCTCCACGGGCCTTCCCGTCGACGACCGGCAGGCGCGGGCGCTGATCGGAGGCGCGGCATGACCGAGAGCGTGTCCTACAACCCGGTGATGCCTCACGAGCTGGATCGGCGGTGGGGTGCGCAGGCGACACAGATGGGCGCGCTGCGAAGGGAGATGTCCTCCGCTCAGACGGGTGCGCTTCCCTCCTCCGCTCGCGGCGCCGCCCAGACATTTCTCGACTCGTGGGAGACCACCGCGCTGCATGCCGAGACCGCCTCCGAGGTCTACGCTGACGAGCTCAGGGCCACCGGCACGTCGTACGAGAACCTCGACGCCGAGGTAGCCCGCCGCATGGCCGCGCTCGGGGGCGAGGCCAGGTGACGACGACGATCGACATCCCTGCGGTGATCGAGCCGGTCGATCGCCCCGAGGGCGATCCGGGCGGCGCCGAGTCTTTGGCGACCTCGCTGCTGAACGGTGCCGTACGCCTCGCGGAGTTCTGCGAAGAGGCGGAGTCGCTCGCGCAGTCGAGATGGTACTGGCAGGGGAAAGCAGCGGACGCTTATGGCGAGCATGCCAAGCGCTTCGCCGAGGCCCACCTGACCATGAGCGACACCTTGAAGCGTGTGGCTCGCGGCGTCGACGTGTTCGCCGACCGACTGCGTGCCCTGCAGAGCGAGCACACCGACATCACCGGGGACATGAGGGTGTACGCCCGAGACCGCGCCGATCTCCTCTCGGACGTGAACGACGCCAGTGACGTCACGGAGGGCGAGATCGCGGTGCTCCAAGAGCGGGCTCGTATCCTCTCCGCACGCCGCACGGCGATCACCGGGGACATCTCCGAGCTCATCGCGCGCACGGCGGAGAACGAGGAGTTCCTGGTTCAGCTCTTCACCGGCGCGGATACGGCTTCTGAGGCACAGTCCGCCACCGGCGGCGTGAGCGCCCTGGCGCTCAGCGCCATCGCGAGCAAGCCCCGGGTCTCGGCCGGCCCCGAGGCCATGAACGCGTGGTGGCGCGGACTCTCAGCGGCCGAGCAGGACGCCCTGATCACCGCCTATCCCGACCGGCTCGGAAGCGCGGACGGTCTGCCCGCGTCCGCCCGCGACGCCGCGAACCGGCTTCTGCTCGAGGCCGATCTCGCCGATCTGGAGATGAAGGAGCACGAGGGCACGCTCGCACCTGAGGAGAAGCAGAAGCTGGCCAACGCGCGCGCCGCACGAGAGGCTCTGGACATCGCAGACGGCTACGTGCTCCCCGGCACAAACGACCGGCCCGGTGGCCAGCTCTGGCTCTACGACCCCGAGGCGTTCGACGGCGACGGTCGAGTCGCGATCGCCGTCGGAGATCTTGACACCGCCGACGACGTGTCCGTTCAGATCCCCGGTATCCGCACAGGGATGGTAGGTGCTCCGGGCGGCGTCGATGACGCCACTCGGCTGTACGAGAGCGCGAGGTACAACGGCGACGGATCCAGCGTCGCGACGATGTTCTGGCTCGGCTACAACACTCCGGCCGGAGATCTGATCGAGTGGGGTCAGGTGCCCTCCGAAAACCGTGCGGCCGATGGCGGCGAGCGCCTCGCGGCCGCCGTCGACGGGCTGCGCGCATCCCGCGCTGACGACCCCGCACATATGACAGCGATCGGCCACAGCTACGGCTCCACAGCGACATCGTACGCGGCGACAGAACATGACCTTGCGGTCGACGACGTCGCCCTGATCGGCAGTCCCGGCGCCGGACCCGCCGACCACGCCTCCGACTTCAGTGTCGGGGCCGATCATGTCTACGACGGACGCAACAGCCGCGACTTCGTCGCCCTCCTCGGCGACGAAGGCTGGGCTCGTAAGGACCGGTTCTTCGATGTCGGGCTCGGCATCGACCCGTCCTCGGAGGATTTCGGCGCACAGCGTTTCGAAGCCGAGTCCACGGACCGCGGGTCGGGCGCCAACCTTGATGACCACGTTCGCTACTACGACCGAGACAGCGAGTCGCTGTACAACCTGGGCCGTATCGTCGACGGGCACGGTGAGGACATCAACGATGCCTCGCTCACGTATGATCCGTGGTGGTGGGATCCCATCGACCCTGAATGGGATCGCGACCCCACCGAGAACGTGCCCAGTCGCTCCGACACGGGCCGAGGAGACCACGAGTGATGAGGAAATCGGCCACCATGGCATTCGTGGGACTTCTCGCATTCCTGCTCGCCGCATGCTCGCCTGTGCCGCCGAACCCCAGAATGGTGCTCGAGCAGAACGCCGCGACGATCGACGCCACCGCCCAGGATCTCCTCGAGGCGCTGAACGCCGCGGGGCTGACCGACGCGTCCGCGCACGGCGCCATCGACGGCTGCCAGAGCGAGCCCGCGCCCGGCGTCGCCTACCGGGCCGGGATCACAGTGAAGGTCGGAGACGACCTCGCCGCAGGCTTCGACGCTCTGGCCTCGCAACTCGACGCCGCAGGCTGGCAGGCCACCGATGCTTACCGCGATGTCGACATCGATCCGGCGAAACCCATAGGCCGCTACACCCGAGACGACATCACCCTGGATGTGAAGACCGGAGGGTTCAGCGTCGGTGAGGAGCAGTACGGTGCCGACGAGATGGATCTCGGCATCACCATCGAAGACGACTGCGTGCGCGTGCCCGACAGCAGCTACATCAGCAAGGTCGAGGACCTGGCCAAGGACATCCCTCCCCGCGGATGATCGCCCTCAGCCGGCGCGAGCCGCGTGCCGCCGAGGTCGAATCAGACCGTGCCTACGCCGTCAGTCTCGGCGGGTGGCCCGATACGCCGTGGTGACGTACGGCAGGTCGATCGTCCCAGCATCGTCCAACGCGAGTTCGTCGAACAGGGCGTCCATGTCGCGTGCGATCTGGATGCGTTCCCGCTCGGGGGCCGTGATCAGGTAACTGCGCGAGAACACCATGGTGTGCAGCTGCGCCCGAGACATCGGTCGTGCCCACTGCCAGCTTCTGCGCTCGACGTCGTCGAAAGGCTCTCGGATGCCCGGGCCGGTCGGCCCGTTCACCATGTTCTCGGCCGGACTGCTGTGCATGATCCCGGTGAGTGCGCGCACCCATTCCTCACGTTCGTCGCGGATGTTCCAGATCAGGCCCAGGGTTCCTGCTGGTCGCACCACGCGCCCGATCTCGGTGGATGCCGCGACGGGGTCGACCCAGTGCCAGGCCTGTCCCATCACGACGGCGTCGACCGAACCGTCTTCAAGCGGAAGCGATTCCGCGGTGCCGACGACGGTCGGCACCGCGGACGTCGTTCCCGCCAGCGCGGCGAGCATCCGCGCATCCGGGTCGACCGCGACGATCTCGTCGAGGCCGGTCGCGAGCACCGCACGAGTCAGCTTCCCCGTTCCGGCGCCGACGTCGGCTATCCGTCGCGCACCGATCGGCAGCCGCGCGAGCATCCACTCCACGGCTTCGACCGGATACTCGGGACGCCCCGCGTCGTACGCGCTCGCCTGCGCCCCGAACGACGTCGCTCGCTGGTCACTCATATGGCCACCCTACGGCGCGCCTCGTCCGCAGGCGCGGATGCCGCCGCGAAAGTGGAGTCGTGCCACTGGACTTCACCGCGATCGACTTCGAGACGGCGAACTCCAGCCCCGCCTCCGCCTGCTCCGTCGGACTGGTCCGCGTGCGCGACGGCGAGGTCGTGGCCCAGACGGGCTGGCTGATCCGGCCGCCTGCCGGCCACGACGAGTTCAACGAGTGGAACACCCGCATCCACGGCATCCGCGAGCACGACGTCATCGCGGCAGCCACGTGGGCACAGCAACTCGATCGGCTGTGCACCTTCGCCGGCGCGGACGTGCTCGTGGCCCACAATGCCGGTTTCGATCTGAACGTACTGCGCCGTGCCTGCGAGGCCACGGGGATCGACGCTCCGCCTTATCGGTCGCTGTGCTCGCTCGCTGTCGCCCGAAAGACGTACCAGCTCGAGTCCTACCGCCTGCCGAAGGCGGCTGAGGCGGCCGGGTTCGGCGAGTTCCCCCACCACGACGCACTGGCGGATGCGCGTGCCTGCGCCCAGATCGTCATCGACGCGGCGCGGCGCGCCGGGGTCGCCGACATCGACGCGCTCGGGGCGGCGCTCGGTGTGGCGCTCACCGCGCCGCTGGCATCGGCGCTCGCCCGCGCTGTGGCCTGATCGACGGCCGAGCCGTGAGGCTCAGGCTCCGCCTGGAACCCACGACAGCAGGGCGATGACGACGCCCGAGGTGACGATGAAGGCGCCGATCATCCACCAGGAGCTGATCTCATGGCCCTCGTCACGGCGCACACGGAAGAGCACATCGGTGCGGCGCGCCGGGTCGGGGTGTGCGCTGGCGGCGGCCTTGGCAGATTGAGCGGCAGCGAGCTGCTCCTCGGTCACGCGCAGTATCCGGCCGGTCTTGGTGGTGACGTGCTGCGCCCTGCCGCTCGGCTTCTCGGTCTTCTCGTCAGACGCCATCGAGAGCTCTCCTGATTTCGGGACGGGCCGCGCATGGCGCGTCGGCTCGCTTCCATTGTGCCAGGCGCCGCTGGGAATGCCGGGATCGTCAGCGCAGGAGCGCCCAGCTCAGAGCCACTTCGACACCAGGTGCTCCGACGTGATCCGGCGGAGCGTTCCCGATGCGCTGCGCAGCACGACGCTCTCGGTGTAGAGGTACTCCCCCTCGCGCCGGACGCCTCCGACCAACTGGCCGTCCGTGACCCCGGTCGCGACGAAGATCGTGTTGTTGCCCTTGACGAGATCGTCCGCTTCGTAGATTTTGTCGATGTCGAGCCCGGCGTCGATGCCGCGCTGGCGCTCCTCATCGTCCCGCGGCCACAGCTTGCCCTGGATGTGTCCGCCGAGGGCCTTGATCGCGCACGCCGTGACGATACCCTCCGGGCTGCCTCCGATGCCGACGCACATGTCGGTGCGTGCGCCGTGCCGGGCCGCGTTGATGCCGCCCGCGACGTCGCCGTCGCTCATCAGGCGGGTGCCGGCCCCGGCTTCGCGGATCTCGTCGATGAGCTTCTCGTGCCGCGGACGGTTGAGCACTGAGACGACGACCTCGTCGACGGGCTTGCCAAGGGCCTTCGCGAGCCGCCGGATGTTCTCGCCGATGGGCAGGCGGATGTCCACCACCCCGACGCCGGCGGGGCCCGTGACGAGCTTGTCCATGTAGAAGACGCTGGACGCATCGAGCATCGATCCGCGGTCCGAGACGGCGAGCACCGAAAGGGCGTTCTGCCTTCCGGCGGCGGTGAGCGAGGTGCCGTCGATCGGATCCACCGCGATGTCGCACTCAGGACCGCGTCCCGTTCCGACCAGCTCGCCGTTGAACAGCATCGGGGCGTTGTCCTTCTCGCCCTCGCCGATCACGACCCGGCCCTGGAAGTCGACAGTGCCCAGGAACGCCCGCATGGCGTCGACGGCTGCGCCGTCGGCCGCCTCCTTCGCCCCACGTCCCACGAAGGGCGTTGCGCGGATCGCTGCCGCTTCGGTGGCCCGCACCAGTTCGAGTGCCAGGTTGCGGTCGGGGCGAAGGGGGCTGAGATCGGCTGTAAGGCTCACCATGCCGCCAGCCTACCGAGCGGATGCCGACAGAACCGCGGACTTTCGGCGCGGACGACATGAAGGATTCGCTGTTCTTAACACCTGAGAACAGGGGATGCGGGAGGGCACGGGCAACACCCCTCGGAACGCGCCAGCGCCACGGCTAAAGTGAGCACTGACCCCCGCACATCGATCGCAGGAGAATCCATGCCCGTCGCCACCCCGGATCAGTACGCCGACATGCTCGACCGCGCGAAGGCCGGCGGCTTCGCGTACCCGGCTTTCAACGTCTCGAGCTCGCAGACCATCAACGCCGTCCTCCAGGGCCTCACCGACGCCGGTTCCGACGGCATCATCCAGGTGACGACAGGTGGAGCGGACTACTTCGCCGGACACACCGTCAAGGCACGCGCCACCGGTGCTCTCGCCTTCGCCCGTTACGCGACCGAGGTCGCCAAGAACTACCCCGTCACGGTCGCCCTTCACACGGATCACTGCCCGAAGGACGCCCTCGCCGGCTTCGTCGAGCCCCTCATCGCTGCCAGCGAAGAGGAGGTGCGGGCGGGACGCAACCCGATCTTCCAGTCGCACATGTGGGACGGCTCGGCGGTGCCGCTCGATGAGAACATCCAGATCGCGCGGGAGCTGCTTCCCCGCATGAAGAACATCAATGCGATCCTCGAGGTGGAGATCGGCGTCGTCGGCGGCGAAGAGGACGGCGTCGCGCACGAGGGCTCGAACGAGGCGCTCTACACCACCTTCGCCGACGTCGATCTGGCCGTTCAGGCTCTCGGTCTCGGCGAGCAGGGCCGTTACATCGCCGCCCTCACCTTCGGCAACGTGCACGGCGTGTACAAGCCCGGTGGCGTGAAGCTGCGCCCGGAGCTGCTCGGTGAGATCCAGGCCGAGGTTGCCGCCAAGTACGGCACCGGCCCCAAACCGCTCGACCTGGTCTTCCACGGCGGCTCTGGCTCGACCGACGAAGAGATCGCCCTCGCCGTCGCGAACGGCGTCATCAAGATGAACATCGACACGGACACCCAGTACGCGTACACGCGTGCGATCGCCGACTACATGTTCATGAACTACGACGGTGTGCTCAAGGTCGACGGCGAGGTCGGCAACAAGAAGCAGTACGACCCGCGAGCCTGGGGCAAGATCGCCGAGTCGGCCATGGCCGCGCGCGTGGTCGAGTCGACCCGCCAGCTCGGCTCGTACGGTCAGTCGAAGAGCTGACCTGCCATCTTCGGATGCGAATGCCCCGGCCGGCTGGCCGGGGCATTCGCGTTCACGGCGTCGCGCCGGCTTCAGCGCCGCCGCATCCGCATGACCCAGATCACCAGATCCGCGACCGCATCGATGACGGCCAGCACGCCGACAACCCGCGCGAAACGTGACCGGCTGCGGACCATCGCAAGGCCTGCGGTGAGCTCCGCCGTGCTGACCGCCGCACCGAGCAGCGGGCGCTCCCGCAGCGCTCGCGCGATCCGGGGCAGCGCACGGTCCCGGCGGGTGAGCGGGGTCATCTCGGACATGCCGCCGAGCAGCACGTCTCCGATCACCGGCATCCACCCCCGCGGTGCGAACCGACGCGCGTCCGCACCGCCGTCATCGTCGGCGAAGCCGCGCGAGATCAGGTCCGCCGGCACGCCGAACGCCGCCACGAACGAACGAAGACGCTCGCCCTCCCCTGAGACGCCACCGACCGATTCGGGCATGCACGCGCGGTGCGCGGCATCCACGTCGACGCTCGCGCCGACCGACAACTCCTGCAGCTCGTCACGCGTGCCATCGAGCTCGGTGAGCATCCGGCGGTAGACCTCCGCCGTCTGAGGGCGGGCGATGGCCTCGATGTCGAGCACCGGCACGGTCAGGCGCTCGGCGTTCGGCCAGAAGATGCCGGTACGGCCTCCCGGTGTGGTGACCTCCACCCAGGCATCGCCCGCGGACGGGAGGTTCACCTCGACGACCAGGCCGTCGGCCCGCCCGCCCGTGATCACCATGTGCGGCTGATCGGTGTCGTACCGGTACAGAGACCACGATCCCTCCTCGACGTAGGCGACGTCCGTCCGCAGCAGCTGCGAGGTGATTCGAGCCGCCCACGGCCCTCGCCGCGAGAACTCCGCCACGCGCACCGGCTCGACGGCGAACAGGCCGTCAGGCAGGTCGTCGTCGTCGCCCGGCATCCCGAAACCGGCGGGGTCGTCCGTACGCGCGGTGCCGTCGAGCACATCGTCGTCGAGGTCCTCGAAGGCCTCGCCGAACTCCTCGTCGAGCTCGGCATCGAGCTCGTCGAGGCCGTCCGGGCGCTCCAGCCAGAGCGTCAGTCCCTCGGCGGCGAACAGCTCGCGCAGTCGCTCGGCGGTGAGGTCGAAGCGCAGAGCCCCCTCGGCATCCATCGCGACGATCGCACCGTCCTCGGTGAGGGGTACAAGCACGACGGTCTCCTCACCGGAGCCGTCGCGAACGGCGGCGAGAACGCGCTCCGATCGCAGGATGCGCGTGGCAGCCGGCGCCGCGTCGCCTGCCTCCTTCGTGTCGACGGAGGCGTACTGGACGTGGAATGCGATCTGCTCTGCGGTCACGTCTCGAGGCTACCCGGCAGGTGGTGTGAGCAGCCCCTGAGTGAACGCGGGATCGCCGAACATCGGCACTGCGACGCATGCCGACACCAGTGCCATGGTGATCACGAAGCCCACGAGCGGAACCCACCACGCGCGCCGACCGGCGCGAAGGCGGCGGAATGCGAACCAGAGCGTCGCGGCGTAGCCGACGATCATCGCGACCGCGGCCACCGCGCCCCACACCTTCGCCGACTGGAAGTTCGTGAACTCCCCTTCCAGGCCCAGCACCTGCAGCGTGGTGTTCATGGTCGTCGCCAGATCCATGAAGCCCGCCACCGACGTGAGCACGTTGACAAGCCCGAAGCCGAGCAGCGCCGCTGTGATGACGCGGTCGAGCGGGTGGGCGGGCCTGGCGGGCAGCTGCCGCACCGCATCCGCCGGAGCCGGCTGCACGGCAGGCGCGGGAGGTGGCGCCGGCGGCAATCCCGCGGCGGCTCGCTGCTGCTCAGGAGTCGCGTATTCGCCGTACTGCGGCCGATCATCCGTCATGCGTCCAGGCTAGCCAGCCGGATGATGGCGTGCTCTCAGAATCGGCACGCCTCGGAGGATTGGGAAGGTCCTCACTGACTGATTCGCCGGGAGCGGCGGGTCAGCGGGTGGTGCGGCCGCCGAGCGCCCTGCCGTCGCGCTGGCCGGAGGCGTCCTGACGGAGCTCCTTCGGCAGCGAGAACATCAGATCCTCCTCGGCGGTTCGGACCTCTTCGACGTCCGCGTAGCCGGCCTCTTCGAGCGCTTCGAGCACCTCCTGCACCAGCACCTCCGGGACGGATGCTCCGCTGGTGACGCCTACGGTGCGCACCCCGTCGAGCCACTCCTGCCTGACCTCTTCGGCGTAGTCGACCCGGTAGGCCGCCTTCGCGCCGTACTCCAGTGCGACCTCGACAAGGCGAACGCTGTTCGAGGAGTTGGCCGAGCCGACGACGATCACCAGGTCAGCATCCGCCGCGACCTTCTTGATCGCCACCTGGCGGTTCTGGGTGGCGTAGCAGATGTCGTCGGACGGAGGGTTGTGCAGCTCGGGGAACCGCAGGCGCAGCCGATTCACCGTCTCCATGGTCTCGTCCACCGAGAGCGTCGTCTGCGACAGCCAGACGACCTTCGACGGGTCCTTCACCTGCACCGTGTCGGCCTCTTCGGGCGAGTTCACGATCGTGACATGCTCAGGCGCCTCGCCGGCCGTGCCCTCGACCTCTTCATGACCGTCGTGGCCGATCAGCAGGATCTCGTAGTCGTCACGCGCGAATCGCACGGCTTCGCGGTGGACCTTCGTGACCAGTGGGCAGGTCGCGTCGATCGCGTGCAGCCCGCGCTCGGATGCCGCGCTGACCACGGCCGGCGAGACGCCGTGCGCGCTGAACACCACGTGGGCACCCTCCGGCACCTCGTCGACCTCGTCGACGAAGATCGCGCCCTTGTCCTCGAGCTCGGTGACGACGTGGATGTTGTGCACGATCTGCTTGCGCACGTACACCGGTGCTCCGTAGCGCTCAAGCGCCTTCTCCACCGCGACCACGGCGCGGTCGACGCCGGCGCAGTATCCGCGCGGCGCGGCCAGCAGCACCCGCTTCGTCCCGCTGACAGGGCGGTTCTCCAGGCGCGCGCGCTCGACTGCTCGACGGCGCGAAGGCACCTGCGGAATGGGAAGCGAGACGGCGGTTGAGCTCACCCCGGAAGTCTACCGAGCGCACCCTGTTGAAGGGCCGGGAGCGGGCTTCCGCCAGGTCGCACCGCGGTCACGTCGGATGTGCACGCGACAATGGAGGGCATGACCGTCTTCGAAGCCGCCGCCGTGCCGGGCGAGCCGCCCCCCGCGGACTCCGTGGCCCCTCGCGACTCCCGGCCGGATGCTCCCACGTCGGTCGCCCGTCTGAACAGCACGATCCGCGACTTCATCGCTCGGTGGAACACGGTCTGGGTGGAGGGCGAGATCACCTCGTGGAACGTGCGCGCCGGCAATGTGTTCGCCCGCCTCAAGGACAGCCGCTCCGATGCGCAGATCTCCATCCGAGTGTGGTCGAGCGTGCGTCCCCGCATCCCGAACGATCTGGCGGTGGGCGATCATGTGATCGCAGCGGTCAAGGCCGACTATTTCGTCAAGGGTGGCGACTTCAGTTTCATCGTCTCGGCGATGAAGCACGTCGGACTCGGCGACCAGCTCGAGCGTCTCGAGAAGCTGCGCGCGCAGCTGCGACAGGAGGGCCTGTTCGACGAGGCCCGCAAGAAGCCGCTTCCGTTCCTGCCGCACTGCATCGGCCTGATCACGGGCGAGAAGTCGGATGCCGAGAAGGACGTCCATCGCAACGCCGAGCTGCGCTGGCCGCAGGTGCATTTCCGCACCGAGTACGCCGCGGTGCAGGGCGACCGCTGCGTACCGGAGACTCTGGCCGCGTTGAAGCGGCTGGATGCCGACCCCGCTGTCGACGTCATCATCATCGCGCGAGGCGGCGGCGACCCCCAGACGCTGCTCGGTTTCAGCGACGAGCGGCTGCTGAGGGCCGTGGCTGCGTGCTCGACCCCCGTGGTCAGCGCGATCGGGCATGAGAACGATCACCCGCTGCTCGACGACGTCGCGGACCTTCGCGCATCGACCCCCACCGATGCCGCCAAGCGGGTCGTCCCCGATGTGGGCGAGCAGCGCGCCGCGATCGCTCAGCTGCGTTCACGCGCCACCGGCAGGCTCACCCACCGCATTTCGAATGACATCGCCCAGCTCGAGCAGCTGCGTTCACGGCCGGTACTGCGCTCCCCCGCCCCGATCATCGATGACCGAGCGCAGGAGATCTGGCTGCTGTCCTCGCGCGGACGCGACACCGTGAACCGGCGTTTCGACACCGCCCAGCGCGCCACCGCCGAGCTGCGCGCCTCCTTGCGCGCGCTCTCTCCCGCGGCCACGCTCGCCAGGGGTTACGCCATCGCGCACCTCGACGACGGCCGCATCCTGCGTGACGCTGCGGACGCCCCCGCCGGAGCCGGCCTCACCGTGACCGTCGACCGCGGCTCGGTGCGCGCCCGCTCCGAGGGTGAGATCGCAGAGGACGCCTGACCGCCTCCCCCCTCGCGACCGAGCGGCGTCACGCATGCCCGAGGGGTGCGAGGCTCGGAGAGAGGGCCCGTTGGACGCCGGTAGGATGGATGCCGTGACCGCACCGAACGACGTCCCCGTCGAGTCGCTGTCGTTCGAAGCCGCCCGCGACGAGCTCGTACGCGTGGTCGCGGAACTCGAACAGGGCGCTCCGACGCTCGAGCACTCGCTGGCGCTCTGGGAGCGCGGCGAAGCGCTCGCCGCTCGCTGCGAGGAATGGCTGCTCGGCGCCAAGCGCCGCCTGGACGCAGCGCGCGGATCCGCATCCGCCGAGGACGCGGAATGAGCAAGTCGCCGCGAATCGTCGCCGAGCTCGGCCGGCCGGAGACCCCTCAGGAGACCGCCGCGCGCAAGGCCGAGTCGAGCCGCGTCTACCGATCCAGCCAGACGTTCCGCAATCTCATCGCGGCGCTCATCGCCACGGTCGCCATCGTCGCGGTCATCGTCTTCGCCGTGCCGCGGGGCGAGCCGACCCCGCGACCGGAGATCGACGTCGCCGCCGTCGCCGCCGACGTGGAGACCACCGTCGGCGGACATGTCGTCGTTCCCGACCTCGGTGACTTCTGGCGTGTGAACGCCGCCGGACTCGAGAACAGCGCCCCCGCGGTGTGGAACGTCACGCTCGCGCCGTCGGCGGAGCGGGAACGCGGATTCGTCCGCCTCGCCCAGGCTTTCGGAGCCGACGTGACCTGGGCACCACAGCTGGTCAACGGCAATGCGCCAACGGGCACGAAGACCGTCGACGGTCTGGCGTGGGACGAGTTCGACCTCGGAGAGCGCGGGGCCGGCAACGTCAGCTACGCGCTGGGCATCCAGGCCGGATCCGATTACGTGCTGCTGTACGGCTCGCGGACGCCGCAGTCCACGGCCGAGCTGGCGAGCTCGCTGACCACACAGATCGAGGAACTGAAGGAGGCCGGATGACCGTCACGCTCACTCCCGCTGAGGCCTGGCAGGAGATGCTGGAGGGGAACAGGCGCTTCGTCGCCGGCGAGCCCGCCCACCCCCACCAGGACGTCGAGAAGCGGCACTCGCTCGCCGAGGGCCAGGCCCCGATGGCCACGCTGTTCGGATGCTCCGACTCGCGGCTGGCAGCCGAGATCATCTTCGACAAGGGCCTCGGCGACCTCTTCGTCGTGCGCAACGCCGGGCAGGTCATCGGCGAGTCGATCGTCGCGAGCCTGGAGTACGCGGTCGAGATCCTGCGCGTGCCACTGATCGTGGTGCTGGCGCACGACTCCTGCGGAGCGGTGCGCGCCGCCATCGATGGCACGGCGATCGATGCCGCTCCCCTGCCCGCAGGCATCTGGAAGCTGGTGGCACCGATCGTGCCGGCCGCGCGGAAGGTGCTCGCCGAGAGCGGCGGCACCACCGTCGCCGACATCGATCCGGAGCTGGTGGGCAAGGAGCATCTGCGCAACACTGTGCACGACCTGCTGCAGTCGTCGGAACTGATCAGCGCTGCCGTCGACGAGGGCCGTCTCGGCATCGTGGGCGCCAACTACCGGCTCGCCGAGGGCACGGCTGTGCCCGTCATCGCGGTGGGAATCGAAGACGTGGGAATCGACACACAGGGGATCGCCCCCGAGTCCAAGGAAGGATCGCAATGACCGACACACACCAGCGCAGCGGCGAAGACTCTCAGGGCTACCGCATCGAGCACGACACCATGGGCGAAGTGCGCGTACCGGTGAACGCGCTGTACAGCGCGCAGACCCAGCGTGCGGTCGAGAACTTCCCCATCTCCGGCAAGGGCCTGGAGCCCGCACAGATCGCCGCCCTGGCGCGGATCAAGAAGGCGGCCGCTCTGGCGAACAAGGAGCTCGGCACCCTCGACGGTGCCATCGCCGACGCCATCGCGCAGGCCGCCGACGAGGTCGCCTCCGGCAAGCACGACGGCGAGTTCCCCGTCGACACGTACCAGACCGGCTCCGGCACGTCGTCGAACATGAACATGAACGAGGTCCTCGCGAACCTCGCCACCGGCATCCTCGGCTCGGCCGTGCACCCGAACGACCACGTGAACGCGTCGCAGTCGTCGAACGACGTCTTCCCGACGTCGGTGCACATCGCGGTCACGCAGGCACTCATCGACACCCTCATCCCCTCGCTCGACCACCTCGCCGTGGCGCTGGAGGCCAAGGCCGAACTGTGGAAGGACGTCGTCAAGTCGGGCCGCACGCACCTGATGGACGCCACGCCGGTGACGCTGGGTCAGGAGTTCGGCGGGTACGCGCGCCAGCTGCGGCTCGGCATCGAGCGCGTGCAGGCGGCGCTTCCTCGTGTCGCCGAGGTCCCGCTGGGCGGTACCGCCGTCGGCACGGGCATCAACACCCCGCTCGGCTTCCCGCAGAAGGTCATCGCGCTGCTCGCAGCCGAGACCGAGCTGCCGATCACCGAGGCGAAGGACCACTTCGAGGCTCAGGCCAACCGCGACGGTCTCGTCGAGGCGTCCGGCGCGCTTCGCACGATCGCCGTCTCGCTGACGAAGATCAACAACGACCTGCGCTGGATGGGTTCCGGTCCGAACACCGGGCTCGGCGAGCTGCACATCCCCGACCTGCAGCCCGGATCGTCGATCATGCCCGGCAAGGTCAACCCGGTGGTCCCCGAGGCCGTGCTGATGGTGTGCGCCCGCGTGATCGGCAACGATGCGACGGTCGCCTGGGCCGGAGCATCCGGTTCGTTCGAGCTCAACGTGGCCATCCCCGTGATGGGAACCGCCCTGCTGGAATCGATCCGCCTGCTCTCGAACGCCGTGCGCGTGCTGGCTGACAAGACCATCGACGGACTCGAGGCCAACGTCGAGCGGGCCGCCGCGTTCGCGGGGATGAGCCCGTCGATCGTGACGCCGCTGAACAAAGTGATCGGCTACGAAGCCGCGGCGAAGATCGCCAAGCACTCCGTCGCCAAGGGCATCACCGTGCGCGACGCCGTCATCGACCTCGGCTACGTCGAGCGCGGCGAGATCACCGAAGAGGTGCTCGACCAGAAGCTCGACCTGCTGTCGATGACGCACCCGGGCTGATCCCGGCTTCTTCGCGGCGCCCGCTCCGGGGGCCGACACGCCACTCGTCGGATGCAGATCCGTCCGACATCTGGCGCGTCGGCCCCCGTTTCGGTGCAAACCGGGACGGGCCTCCGGCTAGCTCAGCTCGCCGCCCTCCAGCAGCTCGGTCACCAGCGCCGCGATGGCGGAGCGCTCGGAGCGGGTGAGGGTGACGTGACCGAAGAGCTCGTGTCCCTTCAGCGTCTCGATCACGCTGGCGATGCCGTCGTGCCGCCCCACTCGCAGGTTGTCGCGCTGACCGACGTCGTGGGTGAGCACCACCCGGGAGTTCTGACCCATCCTGCTCAGCACCGTGAGCAGCACGTTCCGCTCCAGCGACTGCGCCTCGTCGACGATCACGAAGGCGTCGTGCAGCGACCTGCCGCGGATGTGCGTGAGAGGAAGGACCTCGAGCATCCCCCGCTCAACGACCTCGTCGAGCACGTTGCCCGAGACGACCGACCCGAGCGTGTCGAACACCGCCTGACCCCACGGGTTCATCTTCTCGCCCTGATCGCCGGGCAGGTAGCCCAGCTCCTGACCGCCGACGGCGAACAGCGGACGGAACACGACGATCTTCTTCTGCTGCTGACGTTCGAGCACCGCCTCGAGGCCCGCGCACAGCGCGAGCGCCGACTTCCCGGTGCCGGCGCGACCGCCGAGCGACACGATCCCCACGTCGGGATCGAGCAGAAGGTCGATGGCGATGCGCTGCTCGGCCGAACGACCGTGCAGGCCGAAAACCTCACGGTCGCCCCTCACCAGACGGAACTCGCCGTCGCCGCTGACGCGCCCCAGCGCCGATCCCCGCTCGGAATGGATGATCAGGCCCGTGTTCACCGGCATCCCGCGCACCTCATCGCTGAGACCGATCTCACTCTCGTAGAGATCGCTCATCTCGTCGCCGGAGAGGTCGAGCGTGGAGATGCCGGTCCAGCCGGAGTCGACGGCCTGCTCGGCGAGGTACTCCTCCGCGGTGAGGCCGAGCGAGGCCGCTTTGACGCGCATCGGCAGGTCCTTTGACACGATCGTGACGTCCTGCCCGTCCTGCGCGAGGTGCGCCGCTGTGGCGAGGATCCGGGTGTCGTTGTCACCGAGCCGGATGCCGGCCGGAAGGATCGACGTATCGGCGTTGCCCAGCTCGACGCGCAGGGTGCCGCCGTCTCCCACCTCGACCGGGAAGTCCAGCCGTCCGTGCTCGATCCGCAGCTCGTCGAGGTGACGCAGTGCCCGGCGGGCGAAGTAGCCCAGCTCGGGATCGTGCCGTTTCGCCTCGAGCTCCGAGATGACGACCACCGGCAGCACTATGGAGTGCTCGGCGAAGCGGAACAGCGCCTGCGGGTCGCTGAGCAGCACTGATGTGTCGAGGACGTAGGTGCGAAGCGCGGTCTCACCGCCCGTTTCGGTCCGCCGTGCGGCGGCCTGACGGGTGGACGACTGCTGCGCTGTACGTGTGGTCACGATCCACTCCCACCCGGGATCATCCCGGCTCTGCTGCGAGTCGACCTGGGGCCACGAGTCGCTGCCTTCTGGGTCGACCCGATCGGGCACGGTGCCCGATGCCTTGAACGTACGACCGCGGCGGCGATGTCGCGGTACTGACACGCGGGCGTGTCGTCTTAAGTCGAGGTGAACGTGTGCTTGCCGAGGCCGATGAGAACGGCGCTCAGCGCCCGAAGCGACGGTCGCGATCGGCGTAGTCGCGGATCGCGCGGAGGAAGTCGACCTGGCGCAGGTCGGGTCCCAGCGCCTCGACGAAGTAGAACTCGCTGTGCGCGCTCTGCCAGAGCAGGAAGTCGCTCAGCCGCTGTTCGCCGCTCGTGCGGATCACCAGATCGGGATCGGGCTGGCCGCCGGTGTACAGGTGTTCCCCGATCATCTCGGGGGTGAGCTGGGTCGCGAGATCTTCCAGTGTGCCGCCGGATGCGGTGTGCTTGGCGATGATGCTGCGCACGGCGTCGACGATCTCGTTGCGCCCTCCATAACCGACCGCGAGGTTGACGTGCAGGCCGCCGTGGCCCGCCGTGCGCTCCTGGGCCTCGTCGAGAACCCGCAGCAGATCCGTAGGGAGGATGTCGGATCGGCCGACGTGCTGCACCCTCCAGCTGCCGTGCTGCGAGAGCGTGTCGGCGAGCTCCGCGATGATCTCGATCAGATCACCGATCTCCTTCGAGTCGCGCTTGCGCAGATTGTCGCTGGAGAGAAGGTAGAGCGACACGACTCGCACGCCGAGGTCGTCGCACCACTCCAGGAACTCCCGCATCTTCGCGGCACCCGCCCTGTGTCCTTCGGCGGCGGAGGCGTAGCCGAGTTGGCGGGCCCAGCGCCGGTTGCCGTCGATCATCATCGCGACATGATGCGGCACGGATGCGGGATCGATCCGCCGGCGAAGGCGTTTGCCATAGAGCCGGTAAAGGGGTCCCCGACCCGAGCTCTCGCGTGCAATCACGTGCTTACGCTACCGTCACGTGCTGTGCTCTCACCGGAAGCACACAGGACATGTGCTGTTCGCGGCATGCAGGCGGGCCTAGAGTGGCGACGTGAGCACCCGAGCATCAGGCGATCCCGAAGTCCCCCAGCTCCCCCTGCTCGATGCGGCGGCCGTCGATGCGGCCGTCGAGATCAGACCGAGCTGGCGTGGATGGATCCACGCGGGCACGTTCCCCGTGGCTATCGCCGCGGGCGTCGTGCTCATCGTGTTCGCGCAGGGCGCCCCGGCGAAGTGGGCCGCGGCCGTCTTCATGGCCACCTCGCTGCTGCTTTTCGGCAACTCGGCCCTGTACCACCGGTTCGACTGGGGCCCCAGGATGAAGGTGGTTCTCAAGAGGATCGATCATGCCAACATCCTGCTGCTGATCGCGGGCACCTACACGCCCATCGCGACGCTCGCCCTCGAGCCGCAGAAGGGCATGCTGCTGCTCTGCCTGGTCTGGGCCGGGGCCATCGTCGGCATCCTGTTCCGAGTCTTCTGGATCAACGCGCCGAGATGGCTGTACGTGGCTCTCTACCTCCTGCTGGGCTGGGCGGCGGTCATGTACATGGCCGACCTGCTGGTCGCGAACGCCACGATGATGGTGCTGGTCTGCGTCGGCGGTGTGCTCTACACGGTGGGCGCCGTCATCTACGCGATGAAACGCCCCAACCCCTGGCCGGGGCACTTCGGGTTCCACGAAATCTTCCACGTGTGCACGGTGCTCGCATTCCTCTGCCACTGGACGGCGTGCCTGCTGATCTCGCTCGCCCCGCACGCCCCGTCCCTCGGCCTGGCCGGTTGAATCCGGGCGTCATCTCGGCCCCGAGCCCGCCTCGTGCATGACATCCTGACAGCAGGAGATCTGGAGGTTCCCATGGCAGATGTCGAAAGCTTCACCCTCGACCACACCGCCGTCAAGGCGCCGTACGTGCGCCTGATCGGTGTCGAGCACGGCCCCAAGGGCGATGCGATCTCGAACTTCGACGTGCGTTTCGTGCAGCCCAATGAAGGCGAGATCCCCACGGCCGGGCTGCACACCATCGAGCACACGCTGGCCAGCGCCCTGCGCGACCGGATCGACGGGGTGATCGACATCTCGCCGTTCGGATGCCGCACCGGATTCCACCTGATCATGTGGGGTGAGCCGGCCGTCGCCGACGTCGTCGCTGCCATCCGCGGCGGCCTCGAGTTCATCGCGGGCCCCGCAGAATGGGGCGACGTGCCCGGTGTCTCGGCCGTCGAGTGCGGGAACTACCGCGACCACAGCCTCCACAGCGCCAAGGCGTGGTCCAAGCGCATCCTCGAGCAGGGCATCAGCCTGGACGCCTTCGAGCGCGTCGGCCTCTGACCCGCATCAGCCCTTCGCGTCGGCGTCCGGATCCGTCGCCTCGCCCCGCGCGGCGGCCTCCTCGGCGTCGAGCTGCTCGCGCACCTCGGCGCGGTACCGCACTCGGCGGATGCGGCGGTTCATGTCCCAGATCAGCAGCGCGACGACCACCACGATCAGTGCGATCATCGCGAATCCGGCGAACCCGGGCGTGACCGACTCCGGGTCGACTGTCATCGACGGCGTGGGAACCGGGGTGTTCTCGCCGAGCAGGAGCATGCGTCCGCCTTTCCTCCGCAGGCCGGATAACCTGGGAACACCAGCCTATCCGCCGCACGCAGAGCAGGAGACCCGTGACCACCGCACGCGAACTCGACGAGCGTTACGGTCGCACCGCGAAACGCCGGCTGCCGTGGATCATCGCTGGCGTCGTGGCAGTGGCCGCGATCGTGTGGTTCGCATGGATGACGGTGACGACCTCCATGAACTCCGTGGATGCCGATGACCTGGGCTTCGAGGTCGTCGACGAACACAGCGTCACGCTGCGCTTCCAGTTCACCGCACCCCGCGGTGCGGATGTGGTCTGCGCCGTGGAGGCGCAGGACGAGGAGTTCGGCGTGGTCGGCTGGAAGATCGTCGAGATCCCAGGCACGGAGGATCATTCGCAGGCGCTCAGCGTGCAGATCCCGACGGTCGCGATGGCGACGACCGGTTTGGTGAAGAGCTGCTGGGTCGCCTAGACTCATCCGCAAGAGACCTGCGCCCCGGCCCCTGCCGGGGCGTTTGGCATATCGCCGGGCCGCACATCGCGCCCGATCCTCACAAGCCCCTGAAGGGGCCCGCACGAAGGAGCACGCTGTGTCCACAGACGCTCAGGTACCTTTCCTCACGCAGGAGGCCTACGACCGGCTCGCAGAAGAGCTCGAGCACCTCTCGACCGTCGGTCGTGACGAGATCGCGGCGCGCATCGAGGCCGCCCGCGAGGAGGGCGACCTCAAGGAGAACGGCGGCTATCACGCCGCGAAGGACGAGCAGGGCAAGCAGGAGGCGCGCATCCGCACACTGCAGCATCTGCTGAAGACGGCGAAGGTCGGCGAGGCGCCGACCAGCCGAGGCATCGTCGAACCCGGAACCGTCGTCACGGCGATCGTCGCCGGCGATGAGGAGGTCTTCCTCCTCGGCAGCCGCGAGATCGCAGCCGGCGGTGACCTCGACGTGTACAGCGAGGCCAGCCCGCTGGGAAAGGCGATCCTCGGTCTGAAGATCGGCGAGAAGACCAGCTACGAGGCCCCGAACGGCCGGGCGATCCCGGTCGAGATCACGGGCGTCGAGACGTACACCGGCTGACCCCCTCGACCTGCTCCGGGGACCCGGGCCCGCGGTGTGCCTCGGGCGCGTGACCCGATCGACGCAGAAGGCGGGATGCCCCGATGAGGAGCATCCCGCCTTCTGCGTCCGGCGCCCGGGCGAAGTCGGCGGCAGTGCGACGGGCACGCGCCCGGAGGCTCCACGCAGCGCCAAGCGATGCGTCGAGCGGGCATCGGAGCTAGTCCGGCACGACGACCGGCTCGTATCCGGCGGCGCGCAGCGTGTCGAGGGTGAGCTCGGTGTGCTCGGGGCCACGGGTCTCGATCGACAGCTGCAGGATCATGTCGCTGATCTGCAGACCGTGACCGTGCCTGGTGTGCAGCACCTCCATGACGTTCGCGCCGGCGTGGGCGACCAGCTCGGAGACCTTCGCCAGCTGACCAGGGCGGTCGGGCAGCGGAATGCGCACCGTGGCGTAGCGGCCTGACGCCGCCAGTCCGTGCGCGACGACCCTCTGCAGCAGCATCGGGTCGATGTTTCCACCCGAGAGGATCGACACGGTCTTGCCCGTGCCACGGACCTTGCCCGCGAGGATGGCGGCGACGCCGACGGCGCCGGCCGGTTCCACGACGACCTTCGCATGCTCGAGCAGCACCAGCAGTGCGCGCGCGATGTCGTCCTCGGAGACGGTGACGACCTCGTCGACGTACTCGCGAACGATCTCGAAGGGCACGTCGCCCGGCCGCGCCACCAGGATGCCGTCCGCGATCGTCGGATGCGTCTGGATCTCGACCGGATGCCCGGCATCCAGCGACAGCGGCATCGCCGCGGCGTTCTCGGCCTGCACTCCGATGACCCGCACCGTGCGTCCGTTCGCGGCCGCGACCTGCTTGATCGCCGACGCCACGCCGGCGATGAGCCCGCCGCCGCCGATGCCCATGATGACGGTGTCGACGTCGGGCACGTCCTCGAAGAGCTCCAGCCCCAGCGTGCCCTGCCCGATGACCACGTCACGGTGGTCGAAGGGATGGATCATGACCGCGCCGGTCCGCTCGGCGAAGTCCGCGGCCAGTCGGAGCGACGTCGCCACGGTCTCGCCCTCCAGCACCACCTCGGCGCCGTATCCGCGGGTGGCGAGCAGCTTCGGCACCGGCACGCCCAGGGGCATGAAGATGGTCGCCGGGATGCCGAGAGCCTGTGCCGCCAGCGCGACGCCCTGTGCGTGGTTGCCCGCGGACGCGGCCACCACGCCTCGGGTGCGCTCCTCGGCGGTCAGCTGTGCGAGACGGTAGGCGGCGCCGCGGATCTTGAAGGAACCGGTGCGCTGCAGGTTCTCCAGCTTGAGCACCACGGGTGATCCGAGCACGTCGCCGAGCGCGCGCGAGGGCTCGGCCGGCGTGTGCGAGATCACTCCGGCGAGGCTCTCAGCAGCCGCGGTGAACTCGGCCAGGCTGGGGACTGCGGTCATCGATTCCTCCTTTGCCGCGGGCGCGGCACCGTGCTCCAGATGAGATCGGCGCGCGGCTCTTCGCCGGTGCGCCACGCGCCGGTGCTGATCGTCACCGCCGCGACGTTGACGAAGGCCGCCAGCGGCACCGCGAACAGCGCGCCGGGGATGCCGGCGATCATCGCCCCACCTGCCACGACCAGCACGACGGCGAGCGGGTGCACCTTGACCGCGGAGCCCATCAGGATCGGCTGCAGGATGTGTCCCTCCAGCTGCTGTACGGCCAGGACGACACCGAGCATGGCGAGCGCGATCCAGATGCCGTTGTAGACCAGCGCCAGGAAGACGGCGACCGCCCCTGTGACCACCGCGCCGACGATCGGGATGAACGAACCGAGGAAGACCAGCACCGCAACCGGTATCGCCATGGGAACGCCCAGCAGGGCTGCGCCGACCCCGATGCCGATGGCGTCGATGCCTGCGACGAACAGCTGAGTGCGGGCGTAGTCGATCACCGTCGCCCAGCCGTTGCGAGCCGCGGCATCGACTGCGGGGCGGGAGCGGCGCGGGAACAGTTTCACGGTCCATCGCCAGATGCCCGCACCGTCGGCGAGCAGGGAGATCAGGATGAAGAGCGCAAGCAGCGTGCCGGTGACGATGTGCGCCGCGGTGCCGGTCACGGCGCCGGCGGCGTTCCACAGCAGCGAGGCCTGCTCGCCGATCAGATCGATGCCCTGCTGGATGTACCCGTCGATCTGCTCGGGTGTCAGGTGCAGGGGTCCTTCCAGCAGGAACTGACGAAACTGTCCGATCGCGTCCTGCGTCTTGGCCTGCACATCAGGCAGCTGCGCGCGCACCTGCCAGACGACGAGCCACACCAGGCCGGTCACGACGCCGATCGCGCCGATCACCGTGGCGGTGATCGCGAGCCACCGCGGGAACCGGGCGCGCAGCATCAGCTGGAAAGCCGGCCACAGCAGGGCGGTGATGAGGATGCCGACCATCAGCGGGATGACAAGGAGCTTGAGCAGCATCACGAGCCAGATGAACAGGGCGATCACCGCGGCGACCACCAGCAGACGCCAGGAGAAGGCGGCAGTCACCTTCAGTGACATCGGGACCGCCTCATCGGCGTCGCTCGTCACCGTGCGGTGGGTGGATGGCGGATCGTAGCGGAACGGATTGCGGAACCTCGGTCGTCGCTCGTCGCTCATCGTGCCATGATACGGGTGTCTTCCTGGCGGTCCGATCAGATGTCGGGGGCACTGGATACGCTGGCCGGGTGCCACGCATCCGCTCCTCCTCCCCCGCCACTCTGAGCGCAGCCGAGGCGCGTCGCATGACGCTCGCCGCACAGGGCTTCTCGCGTCGCCTGCCCGACACCGTCGCATCCCGACACCTGCATCGCGCCATGGACCGGCTCGGGGTGCTGCAGATCGACTCGGTCAACGTCTTCGCCCGTTCGCACTACATGCCGATGTTCTCGCGTCTGGGCGACTACGATCCCGCTCTCCTGGACCGGCTGTTCCTGTCGCGCACCACACACTACGTCGAGTACCTCGCGCACGAGGCCGCGTTCATGCCTGTTGCCGACTGGGCGCTCTGGCGCTTTCGCATGGACGACTGGCGCAGACGCGCGGCCGACCCCTCGAAGTGGATGCACGCGCACGCCCGCACCCTCGACTGGGTGCGGGCGGAGCTGAGGGACCGCGGTCCCCTGCGCCCTGCCGACCTGCGCGACGACGCTCCGCGTGAACGCGGCTCGTGGTGGGACTGGGACGAAGCGAAACTGGCCCTCGAGCACCTGTGGCGGTGTGGCGAAGTGGCGATCGCCGGGCGGATCGGCTTCGAACGACGGTACGGGCTGGCCGAGCAGATCGTACCGGCCGAAGTGCTGGCGCGGCGCATCGAACGTCCGGACGCCGTTCGCGAGCTGGTGCGCCGGGCCGCTCGCTCGTACGGCGTCGCGACCGCATCCGATCTGAGCGACTACTACCGGCTGCGCGATCTCGCCGCCGTCCGCGCGGCAGTGGACGATCTGGTCGATGCCGGTGAACTCGAGCCGGTGGCGGTGCGCGGCTGGGAGCGCTCAGGGAGACCGGTGGAAGCGTGGCGGCACACTTCGGCCTCTCTCCCCCGTCGCATCGACCGCGCAGCGCTGCTCACGCCGTTCGACCCCGTCGTATGGTTCCGCGATCGTGCACTGCGTGTGTTCGACCTCGACTACCGCATAGAGATCTACGTACCGGCCGAGAAGCGGCGGTACGGGTACTACTCGCTGCCGGTGCTGGTCGGCGACCGGATCGTGGCGCGAGTGGACCTGAAGGCCGACCGCGCCGCCTCGACGCTGCGCGTGCAGTCAGCGTGGTGGGAGCCGCAGGCGCGTCAGGAGGATGCCGAGCCGATCGCCCGCGAACTGGTGCGCGCCGCCGCCTGGCAGGGCCTAGAGGGCATCAGCGTCTCGGGGTGGGGTGACGCGGCGGATGCTGTCGCGCATGCACTGCACGGCGCGGAGAACACTGTGGAGCGGCACGTGCATCCGAACGAAGCGGTCGTCGGTCGTTGAGCCTGGGGTCAGAACTGCACGCGCGGCGGCTCTGAGATGGCGCCGTCGTCGGCCACCTCGAAGAACTCCCGCTCCGTGAAGCCCAGTCCGCGGGCGAAGAGATTGTTGGGGAAGACCTTGATCTTCGTGTTCAGCTCGCGCACGCCGCCGTTGTAGAACCGGCGTGCCGCCTGGATCTTGTCCTCGGTGTCGACCAGCGAGTGCTGCAGCTGAAGGTAGTTCTGGCTGGCCTGCAGCTGGGGGTACGCCTCGGCGACCGCGAAGAGGCTGCGCAGGGCCTGCTGCAGGTGCCCCTCGGCGACGCCGGCCTCCGCCGGGCCGGTGGCGGAGAGAGTCTCCGCCCTGGCGCGGGTGACTCCCTCGAAGACGGCCTTCTCATGCGCCGCGTACCCTCGCACCGTCTCGATCAGATTGGGGATCAGGTCGGCTCTGCGCTTGAGCTGCACTGTGATGCCACTCCATGCCTCATCGACGCGGACGTTCAGCTGCACCAGTGAGTTGTAGGTCGCCCAGAAGTAGATGCCCGCGACGACGAGCACGCCGACGACGATCAGTACCGGCCAGAGCCATTCCATTGGTGCCCCCTCTTGAATCGCAACCCATCCTATGTCGCGCACACTGCGCAACCGCTGGGCGACAGGCGCTCATACGCCCAGAATGCGCTCCAGGTGTCGATTGCCGAACAGTCGGCCCGGATCGAGGCGATCTCGCAGCGCGACGAAGTCGTCGAACCGCGGGTAGCGCTCGCGCAACTGCCCATCGGTCAGCGAATGCAGTTTGCCCCAGTGCGGTCGCCCTCCCAGATCGAGCATGATCTGCTCCACCGCGTCGAAGTATTCGCGTGGGTCCACCCGCCAGTACCGGTGCACGGCGATGTACGCGCTGTTCCGCCCAGACGCGGTCGACATCCACAGTTCGTCACCGGCGGCGAAGCGCACCTCGACCGGGAACTCCACACGCCAGCCGCGCTCAGCGATGAGGCTCCGGATCGCCTGGAACGCGGTGACGACGTGCTCGGATGCGATCGCGTACTCCATCTCGCGGAATCGGACGGCACGACGATGGATGAGCACGCGATGCGACCGGTCGGTGTACTCCGCGTCGCCGGTGAGCTTCACGGCGAGGCGGTTGAACGGCGGGATCACCGCGGGCGCGAATCTGCTGACGGCGCAGAACGCCCCGAAAACGCCATTGGCGAGCACCGTCTCATCGGTCCAGTGACGCAGTCGTGGGATCGGACGCCGTCTGGCGGACTCCGGCAGGCGGCGCTGCGTCTTCATCAGCGCGACCTCGGTGTGCGGATGCCAGTAGAACTCGAGGTGGTCGGCATCGGCGGCCCGCTCGTGCAGCGTGTCGAGCGCCTCCTCGAGCGGCACCGGCTCGTCGACGGCGTGCAGCAGGAAGGTCGGCACGCACTGCAGCGTCACTTCCACGACGATGCCGAGGGCGCCGAGCCCCACGACGGCCCCGGGGAGCATCTCGGCGTTGTGCTCGGCGTCGATGCGGAGGAACTCTCCGTCCGCGGTGACCATTGTGAGGCCGCGGACCTGCGTGCCGATACCGCCGAAATCGACGCCGGTGCCGTGGGTTCCGGTCGAGATCGCTCCGGCGATCGACTGTCTGTCGATGTCGCCGAGGTTCTGCATCGCCAGTCCGTGGCGAGCGAGCAGACCGGGGATACGGTGCAGCCGGGTGCCGCCGAGAAGCGTGACGAGTCCGGTCCCGGCATCCGCCGAGACGAGCCCCTGCATGTCGTCGAGCTCGAGCAGCACCCCCGGCGCGACGGCGATGCCCGTGAAGCTGTGGCCGGCGCCGACCGCCTTGACGGTGAGGCCCTGCGCCAGCGCCGCCTTCACGGCACGCTGCACGCCCTCGGGCGATCGTGGACGCTCGACGCGTACCGGGCGCACCGCCGCTGATCGCCCCCAATTCCGCCAGGTGTCACCGGGTCGTGTCACAGGAACGCCTTCCCCTCGCCGCGATAAGTGGGCAGCTCGTCGACGACCTCTCCGCCGGCGACGAGATGGTATGACTCGACTCGCTCGGCGGGCTCGCCGCTCTTCGCATGCCGGAACCAGACGCGATCGCCGATCCTCAGCTGACGCGCCGTCCGTCCCTGCAGCGGCGTCTGCACCTCCCCGGCGGCCTCGCGCGACAGGGTGCGCAGGCCCTCCGGCCACACCGGCCGCGGCTGACGCGATGCAACCGGCGGGCCCGACCCGATCCAGCCGCCACCGAGCACCGTCGCGATGTCACCGGCCGGTCGCCGCACAACATCCAGGGCGAACGCCGAGGCGGGGGCCGGGCGGAAGGCGCGGTATCCGTCGAAGAGATGACCGGCGAGCAGTCCGCTGCCCGCGGTCGCCTCGGTGACGGACTGGTCGCTGCCGGTGAACTCCAGGGATCCGGTACCACCGCCGTTGATGAACTCGAGCGGAACGACGTCGTGCATCGCCTCGGCGATCTCGGCACGGCGAGTACGCAGCTCGTCGCGCGAGCGCGCCTGCACCATCCGGATCAGCGGCGCGTCGCGGCCCGCGGCGTCTCCCTGGCCCGCGATCTGCGCTTCGTACAGCTGCAGTCCGACCACGCGGAATCCGGGGCGGGCAGCGACCCGCCGCACGAACCCGGCGACATCGGATGCGGTGAACAGCGGTGAGCGCCGCACGCCGATATGACCGAGCGCCGCAGAGCGCAGCGACGCATCGACGTCGATCGCGACGCGTACCTCCGGTCGCGTGCCGGGACCGGCGATGCTGTCGACCAGGTCGAGGTGGGCGAGGTCGTCGATCATCAGGGTGATGCGTGCCGCGAGCTCGTCATCGGCGAGCATCCGCTCGAGGCCGCTGCGGTCCACCGTGGGGTAGCCCAGAACGATGTCGTCGTGATCTTCGGCAAGCCAGAGCGCCTCGGCGAGTGTGAAGGCGAGGATTCCGCGGAACCCCGGCATCTTCAGCACGGCGTCCAGCACGCCCCGCACGCGCACCGACTTCGTCGCGACGCGGATCGGGATGCCTCCGGAGCGCACCAGCAGATCGAGCGCGTTGTGGCGCAGCGCGTCCCTCTCGATCACCGCAACCGGCGCGGGAAGGTGATCGGTGGCCGTGGTGAGCGAGCGCCACCACGAGCTGGAGTCGCGCCAGGGCTCGCACGCGGCGGCTGGGCTCAGTTCGGCGGTGAGGTCGAGCACTCCCCCACCCTATGGCCTCGAGGACGCCGATTCATCCCGACTGGGACTGCGTCGCACCACGATCGCGAGCCCGTGGCACGGTTAGGCTGGCACGGGCCCCCATAGCCCAACGGCAGAGGCAGGCGTCTTAAACACGCTCAAGTCCGGGTTCGAATCCCGGTGGGGGCACCAAGCGGCCGCACCGATCGGGGACGGGACTCCGGGAACGTGAGAGGCCCGCTCGAGAACGGATCTCGAACGGGCCTCACAGCGGAAGAGTCTCAGGCGTCGACCTTGACGGTCTCCGCCTTGGCTGCATCCTTCTTGGCCGCCGGCTTCTTTGCGGCCGGTTTCTTGGTCGTAGCCTTCTTGGGCGCGGCATCCGCCTTCGCCGGCTCAGCCTCGGACGCGGGAGCCGCCGGCTCAGCCTTGGCGGGAGCTGCAGGCGCGGCGGGAGCCGCCGGAGCAGCTGCCGCAGGACGCGGGCGGGCGGCGAATTCCTCGAAGACGTGACGCGGGTTCTGCACTGCCTCGAGGTTCACGATGTCGCGGCCCAGCCACAGGTTGTTCCACCAGCCCCAGAACACCCTGAACTTGCGCTCCCACGACGGCATGGCCAGGCCGTGGTAGCCGCGGTGCGCGATCCAGGCGAGGAAGCCCTTGATCGCGATCCTGCCCGACTGGAAGACACCGTTGTAGAGACCGAGACCCGCGACGGCGCCGAGGTTCTTGTGGAAGTAGTCCTTGGTGCCCTCGCCGCGCAGCACAGCGACCAGGTTCTTCGCGAGGAGCTTCGCCTGACGCACGGCGTGCTGTGCATTCGGCACGCAGTAGCCGCCGACGCCGCCGCCGGAGAGGTCGGGAACGGCCGACACGTCACCCGCCGCCCAAGCGCCCTCGACGGGCAGCTCGGTGGTGCCGACACGCAGGTCGGCGCGGGTCTGGATGCGACCGCGCTCCTCGATCGGCAGGTCGCCACCGCGCACCACCGTCGGGTTGGCCATGACGCCAGCGGTCCAGACGATCAGATCCGTCGGGATGACCTCGCCGGTCGACAGTTCCACGTCGCCGCCGACGGCGCCGGTCACCTGCGTGTCGAGGTGCACGTTGGCACCCCGCTTGGCGAGGTCCTTGAGCACCCACTCGCTGGTCTTCAGCGAGACCTCGGGCATGATCCGGCCCATCGCCTCGATGAGGTGGAAGTGGGTGTCCTCGAACGTCAACTGCGGGTACTTCGAGATCAGCGACGAGGCCAGCGAGCGCAGCTCGGCGAAGGCCTCGATACCGGCGAAACCGCCGCCCACGACGACGACGGTCAGCAGACGGTCGCGCTCCGGTCCGGCCGGGATGGCGGACGCCTTGTCGAAGTTCGAGAGCAGCTTGTCGCGCACCGCGACGGCCTCTTCGATCGTCTTCAGCCCGATGGCGTTGTCGGCGATGCCCGGGATCGGGAACGTACGCGACACGGCGCCTGCCGTGACGACGATCTGGTCGTACGCGAACTCGTACGGCTCACCGATCGGCGGCGTGATCGTCGCGACCTTGCGCGCGTGATCGATGCCCGTGATCTTCGCCGTGATGACATGCGTGCGCTTGAGGTGACGGCGGTGGGCGACCACAGCGTGACGCGGCTCGATCGAGCCCGCCGCGACCTCGGGGAGGAACGGCTGGTAGGTCATGTAGGGAAGCGGGTCCACCATGGTGACCTCGGCCTCGCCCTTGCGGAGATGCTTCTCGAGCTTCCAGGCCGTGTAGAAGCCTGCGTAGCCGCCGCCGACGATCAGAATGCGGGGCACAGTGCTGTTCTGAGGCACAGGGGGACAACTCCTCGTCGTCATGGGGTTGGTGCGCGTCGACCGCGCTCCGTTCGGATGCGCCGGGCAGCTGCGGTGACGCCAAGCCCAACCAGGATACCAGGGACTGTGACCGCCAGGAGCGGCAGGGTACCGTACCGCAGGGATTCGGCGGTGGGAAGCAGCGGGGAGCCGGGTTCGGTCGGAGGCTCCGCCGCCGGAAGCGGTGGCACCACGACCGGCGAGGTGGTCGGCTCGGGCTCCGGCTCGTCAGGGGACTCGGCACGGCGGTGCACGCGGATCCAGTCCTCGAGGTCTCCCATCGGGTTCGCCGAGACGGGCGGCACGGTCGCCGTCACCGCGGCGTTGGCGTCGAGCAGGCCGTAGCCATACAGGGGATCCTGGGGCTGCCGGGCGCCCGGCACCTCGATCGCGGTCTTGATGATCCGATTGATCACGTTCGCGGCATCCAGCTCGGGATGTGCCGCGCGCACCAGAGCCGCGGCCCCCGCGACGATCGGCGCGGCCCCGCTGGTGCCGTCCCACGAGACGACGGTGCCGTCGGCCGACATGCCCAGCAGCGACTCGCTGGGCGCGGATATCCCGATGGTGATCCCCTGTGTGGATGCTTCACGGCTGGCGGTTCCGGTCTGATCGACGCCGCCGACCGTGAGCACGCCGGGGATGGTCGCGGGCGCACCGACCATGGAGGTGCCGCTGCCCCGGTTGCCCGCCGCGACGACCACGACCACGTCGTGCTCGAACGCGTACATGAACGCCTCATCCCAGCTCTCGTCCCAGTCCAGCGTGTTCGTGGTGAACGAGAGGTTGATGATGTCGGCACCGTGGTCGACCGCCCAGTGCATCGCCTTCGCGACCTGCTCGGCGAAGGGCACCGAGGCGGACGCGCCGAATCCGAGCGAGACCGACAGCAGGTTCGCCTCGGGCGCGACGCCGATCATGCCGGTGCCGTCGGGGTTGCCGCGACCTGCCGCGAGCGACGCCACCCAGGATCCGTGATTGCTGTCCACGGGTCCCACGGGCGTACGACCGTCCGGGGTGCCGCTGCCGGAGACATCGGTGCCGTCCAAGACGGCGCCGTCGAAGGTCACGGGCGGCTGGCCGATCCCCGTATCGATCACGGCGATCGTCACGCCCTTGCCGCGCGTCTCCCGCCAGGCCTCGCGGATGCCGGCGCCGTCAAGCCAGTACTCGGCCGCACGCACGGGGTCCGCGGGATCGTCGGCGATCGGGATCGGCTCCGGTGACGGCGTCGGCGTCTCAGCGGTCTCGGCCCCCGGGACGACCGCCACAGCGGCCGGCACCGTGCCCAGCAGCAGCACGGATGCTGTCACCGCCGCGACTGCGACGGCGCCGGGCAGCATCCGCCGCCTGATCATCCCGCCGAGACTCCGAGAGCCGCGCCCGGCTCGCTGCACTCGCAGCGGTCGGGCGACCAGGTCGCGCGGGCGAGCGCCGCGTCTCCGATCGGGTTGACCCCGCGACCCGCGGCGAGAGCATGACCCGCCAGGGCGTGCAGGCACTTGACCCTGCTGGGCATGCCGCCGGCCGAGATGCCGGCGATCTCCGGCACCTCGCCGAACTGGGCACGGTCGGTCAGGTACGCCTCGTGCGCTGCGCGGTAAGCGTCGGCGGTGGCCTGATCGTCGGCGAGCAGTCCCGCGAGGTCGGGCATCACCTGGTTCGCCTCGAGGGTCGACATCGCCGCGGTCGCAGCCGGATGCGTCAGGTAGTAGAACGTCGGAAACGGGGTGCCGTCGTCAAGCCGCGGCGAGGTGGCGACCACAGTCGGGTTGCCGCAGACGCATCGGGCGGCGATGCCCACGACACCGCGCGCCGTGCGCCCGAGCTGGCTCGACACGACGGCGATCTCGGCGGCGGTTGGCGTCTCGAAGGGCGGTCTCGTCACACCTCAAGAGTAGGCGAGCAAGCCTGTGTGAAGACTCACCGTCCCGGCGCTTCGACCGCCGTCTTCGCCATGCCCGAGCTCGTGATGCTGCGCAGCAGCTGCGGCATCCAGTCCGCCGGACGCTCCTGGATCTCGTCGCTGACCTCACGCTGCTCGGGTGGCAGCTCGGCCGGGTCGAGGTCGTTGTCGACGAGGAACACGACCTCACCCGGCTTCACGTAGTAGAGCCGTTCCCGCGCCTGCGTCGTGATGTACGCGGGATCCTCCCACCGCACGCGCTCGTGCTCGAGCTCGGCGATCTGATCCTCCGTCAGCTGCACTGCGTCCTGCAGCGCAGCGATCCGCTGGCGCTGGTCGAGATATGTGCCGACGGTGGGAACGAGCACCCACGTGCCGAGCACGACGAGCGACAGCATGATCGCGGCGAATCCCGAGAGACGGATCCCGCTCGCCCACTCCCGTACGTCGACCGTGCGGTCGGAGCGCCGCGCTGCATCCGATCGTGTGCGCGAGCCGCCGGCCGCGCGCGAACCGCCCTTCGCCCGCTCCTCGTGGGCCGGAGACGATGAGGGGAGAGTCGGACGCCTGGCCATGGACTCTCCCCTCCTCCGCACTCAGGCGGACACGTCACTCCTGCGGCAGGATCACCGATCAGTCCTGGAAGCGCGGGAAGGCGGAGCGGCCGGCGAAGACCGCGGCGTCGCCCAGCTCCTCCTCGATGCGCAGAAGCTGATTGTACTTCGCGACACGCTCGCTGCGGGCGGGCGCACCGGCCTTGATCTGACCGGAGTTCGTCGCGACGACGAGGTCGGCGATCGTGGTGTCCTCGGTCTCGCCGGAGCGGTGCGAGAGCATCGCCGTGTAACCGGAGCGGTGGGCGAGGCTGACCGCGTCGAACGTCTCGGTGAGCGTGCCGATCTGGTTCACCTTGACCAGCAGCGAGTTGCCCACGCCACGGCGGATTCCGTCGGCCAGACGCGACGGGTTGGTCACGAACAGGTCATCGCCGACGAGCTGCACCTTGCTGCCGAGCGCGTCGGTGAGCGCCTTCCAGTTGTCCCAGTCGTCTTCGGCGAGCGCGTCCTCGATCGTGACGATCGGGTAGTCGTTCACCAGGCCCACGTAGTACTCGGTCAGCGCGGCCGCGTCCCAGTCCTTGCCGTCGAGGCGGTACACGCCGTCGTTGAAGAACTCGGTCGCAGCGACGTCCAGCCCCAGCGCGATGTCCTCACCCGGGGTGAAGCCCGCCTTCTCGATGGCCTTGATCAGGAAGTCCAGACCTTCGCGGTTGCTGGGCAGGTCGGGGGCGAAGCCGCCCTCGTCACCGAGGCCGGTCGCGTAGCCGGCCGCCTTCAGCTCGGCCTTGAGCACGTGGTAGGTCTCAACGCCCCAGCGCAGCGACTCGGAGTACGTCTCGGCACCGATCGGAGCGAGGAAGAACTCCTGCATGTCGATGCCGTTGTCGGCGTGCTCGCCGCCGTTGATCACGTTGAACAGCGGAACGGGCAGCAGGTGCGCGTTCGGTCCGCCCAGGTAGCGGAACAGCGGCAGGTCGGCCGAGTCGGCGGCTGCCTTCGCCACTGCGAGGCTCACACCGAGGATGGCGTTCGCACCCACGCGTTTCTTGTTCTCGGTTCCGTCGACCTCGATGAGGATCTCGTCGATGACGCGCTGCTCGCTCGCCTCGACACCCTCGATGGCCGGCCCCAGCTCGTCGATGACGGCCTCGACCGCCTTGAGCACGCCCTTGCCGCCGTACCGGCTCTTGTCACCGTCGCGCAGCTCGTACGCCTCGAACGCGCCGGTCGACGCGCCAGAGGGAACGGCGGCGCGCTGCACGATGCCGTCATCGAGGAGCACCTCCACCTCGACGGTCGGGTTTCCGCGCGAGTCGAGAATCTCGCGTGCGCCTACAGCCTCGATCAGTGCCACAGATGTGCTCCTTCGAAAGGGAGAAAGGGGTGGTGGAGCGACGTCGATCCGTGGGTCAGTCTAGCCGGGTGGCCGTCGCCGTCTCGGGGCCGTTCCGAGAATCAGGCGATGAGTGCGATCGCGATGCCGTCCCACCCTTTGAGTCCGACGGTCTGCAGCGCGGTCGCGTCGAACCGCGGGTCCTCGCTCAGCATCCGAAGTCCCTCCAGGGTGCCGAGCACCTTGGTGTCCGAGGTCGCATCGTTGATGATCTCGCCGTCGCGACCGACGTTGTCGAGGATCACGACCGTACCCGGATGCCCGAGCTTCGCCGCCCAGTCCAGGTAGGCGGTGTTCGACTCCTTGTCGGCGTCGATGAACACCAGGTCGAAACCGCCGACGAGAGTCGGCAGAACATCAACCCCGCGCCCGACCCTGATGTCCACGCGCTCGCCGACGCCGGCCGCGTCGATGCTTCGGCGCGCGACTGCGGCATTCGCTGCTTCGGCCTCGATGGACACGACCCTGCCGTTCTCACCGACCGCCCTCGCCATCCAGATCGTCGAGTAGCCGCCGAGGGTGCCGATCTCGAGCACGCGCCGGGCACCACTCATTCGCACCAGGAGGTTGAGCAGCTTCCCCGCAACGGGCGCGACCTCGATCTCGGGCATGCCGGCATCGCGCTGCGCGGCGAGGGCCGCCTCCAGCGCGGGGTCAGAACCCACGAGAAGCTCGGCGAGGAAGTCATCGGCGGCGCGCCAGTTCTGCGGGTTCGAGTCGACCATGATCACAGCCAACCGTCGTCCCCTGCCCGAGGTCAAGCGGCGCGCCGCCCCCTCCCGCTCGCGGTCAGCTGCGGCTGACGTCTGAACTGGCCCGTCACCAGCAGTGCGAGGATCACGACAGCGCCCACGATCCAACCCGAGACGCCGAGCGCATACCCGAGCGCCGGATCGAACGCCTCCCCCGTTGCGAGGAACAGCAGTGGGAGGCCTGCCGATGCGTTCAGCGCACCGTGCGCGAAGACTGCCGGCCATACGGAACCGGTGCGCAGACGCAGCCAGCCGAGCAGCACGCCCCACACGATGCAGGCGCCGGTCATGAGCAGCACGCCCGTGATGTCGGTACGGCCGAAGTTGTACCCCAGCAGGATGAGCGGCGCGTGCCAGAGCCCCCAGATCGCCCCGCTGATGAGCAGCGCAGGCCAGGTTCCGAGCCCGCGCAGTGCCGGAACGAGGTATCCGCGCCATCCGAGTTCCTCCCCGAACGCGGCGAGCGCATTGACCGTCGCGGCGGCGACCGGGACGATGGCGAGCTGCGACGCGACGACCAGCCAGGTCGGCGGCAGCGCCGCCCCTGCGGGCAGCGCCGACTCGAGAAGCAGGCGATACCCGGAGAGCTCGGCGAAGTCCGAAGGGAGCCAGCCCAGGGCGGCGGCGACCAGCATGGCGACGACGACCACCGCGACGGTTCCGGACAACGCGATCACGCTCATCCAGATCACGCGCTTCGCGGGGTGGACCGGCCACACTCCGAGGAATCGCAGCCGCTGCCCCTTCGGCACCGGGCGCATCACTAACAGGACGAACACCGCGGCGAGCGCCGGGGTGTACATCACTGCCGCCGTCAGCGGTCTGGCGTACGGCTCGGCGAGGCCCTCGCCCAGCCAGAGCGGCAGCGCGACGAGCCAGGCCAGCCCCATCGCCAGAAGTACGAAGACGGTGGTCGCGAGTGGACGGATGCGGATCATCGCTTCTCCTGTCTCAGTTGTCCTGCGATGCTCGGTTGCGTAGGGCTTCGAGCAGGGCTGCGGCGTCGCGCGCCCCGTCGACGGTGACGACTAAGACCGGGCCACCACTCTGCGCCACCTGCAGCGCCTCGCCGGCGCGGAGCACGACGCCGCGCCGTCCGTCGACAGCGACGCGCCATCCCCACCCGCCGAATTCGGCCATGGGGGCGACCTCGACGATCTCGACGGCACTGATGCGGTCGAGCGGGATCCGGATGCTCGGCCACCCGCCAACGGAGCGCACGAGGAGCCCCTCGCCGTTCACACGCACCCGGAAGACCAGCATCGTGCAAACCAGACAGACCATCAGCACGGCGACGGCGGCGAGGATCCAGCCTCCGGCACCTCCCCGCGCGAACTCGAAGGCGGTGGTGGCGAGCAGCACGGTCAGCAGCGCAGCGAGGGTGAGGACACCTCCACGGGCCATCGACGCGGTTCCGAACCAGGCCGCGCGTTCCCCCTGCGCGAGCGCGATGGCCTCAGGCCGGGTGCCCGAGTCCGATGGGTGCAGGGGGGATTTCGGCTGCAGGAACCATCCGGCCGCAGTGCCGATCACCAGCAGGCCGAACCCGAGGAGCACCCACCCGGACACACCCGGTGCCAGCGAGGCGTCGTCGAGGCCGCGCTGCACGCCTGCGGTCGCCAGCGACAGCGATGAGATCATCAGGGCTACGCCCAGGTTGACGCCGCCGAGGAGACGCGCGGTCGGCCCCCATGCCTGGACCGCGGGCGCGTGGCTGCTGCGAGGCAGCCGGTGCGCGAACAGCGACATCACGGCGAGGAGCACGACCACGCCGCCTCCGACGCCGAGAGGCAGGGCGATCGTGGCCCACCGCGGACCGAACCCGTCCACGCCGTTCGTGCCCCAATGGATCGCGACGGGGTCGGGCAGTTCCGGCAGCCAGGCCGTGATCATGGCCGCGACGCTGACGATGATCGCCAGCGGCAGGATCAGACCGACCCAGACGAAGCCGGAGCGCGAGCGTGCAGCGGTCGGGGAATCGGCGATCATGCGGAGTGCTCCTTCACGAGGGCGGCGAGAGTGCCTGGGGTGAGCCCCATGGCGGCGGCGCGCGCCACGAGAGCGGTGATGTCAGCGTGCAACTCGCTCAGAGAGCCGGCTGCCGGAGTGATCACGGCACCTCGTCCTCGACGCAGTTCGATGAGGCCCTCGTCACGCAGGTCCTGGAATGCACGCAGCACGGTGTGCAGGTTGATCCCGAGGCCGGCCGCGATCTCGCGCGCCGCGGGGAGCCTGTCGCCGGGTCGGATGCGCCCAGCCGCGATGGACGTGCGGACGGAGGCGGCGACCTGCTCGAACAGCGGCCGTTCGCTGTGCGAATCGATCGTGAGGAGCATTCCATGCCATTCGATTAGTTCTAGTTCAACTAGAACAGTTATAGCAGTTCGACGAAGGATGCGCGATCCAGGACGTCTGCGGCGATGATGATCCGCATGCGCATCACTCCCCGCCGCCTCGCGATCGGCATGAGCCTGTGGATCCCGAACCTGTTCAGCGGGATCCGCGTCCGCCGCTTCAGCGACGATTGGACGCACGCGACCGTCGAACTGCACGTGAACCCCTTCACGCGCAACTACGTCAAGACCGCTTTCGGCGGATCGATGTCGGCGATGACCGATCCGTACTTCTTCATGCTGGTGATGCACCAGCTGGGCCCGGACTACGTCGTGTGGGACACTCGCGGCGAGATCGAGTTCGTGAAGCCGGGTCGCGGCGTGCTGACGGCGGAGTTCTCCGTGCCGACGCAGAAGGCGGCCGAGCTGCGAGAGCGCGCTCACGGCGGCGCGAGAGTCCTCGAATGGTTCGAGACGGTGATCACCGACCGCGAGGGCGACGTGGTCGCCCGGGTGCGACGCGAGGTGTACGTGCGAGAGAAGAAGCGCGTCACAGCGGCGCGCGTCGCACAGCGTTAACCTCACCATGGGACGATGACGGGATGCCACTCGCCCGCCGACTCTCGCTGACGGATGCCGTCGCGATCGGCCTCGGATCCATGATCGGCGCCGGAGTGTTCGCGGTCTGGGGTCCCGTCATGGAGGTCGCGGGGTCGGGCATCATCGTCGCGCTGGCGATCGCCGCGCTGGTTGCGTTCTGCAACGCCACCTCATCGGCGCAGCTCGCCGCGGTGCACCCCGTCGCCGGCGGCACCTACGCGTATGCGCGCGCCGAGATCGGCCCCTGGTGGGGGTTCATCGCGGGATGGTGCTTCGTGATCGGCAAGATCGCCAGTTGCGCGGCGATGGCGATGACCTTCGCCGCATACGTCGCACCCGAGGCATGGCGCACCACGGTCGCCGTGCTGGCGGTCGCGGCCCTGGCGGCGGTCAACTGCTTCGGTGTGACTCGCACCGCTCTGCTCACGCGCATCCTCGTGGTCTGCGCGCTGCTCGGTCTCGCGATCGCGACAACCGCCGGGTTCACGACGGGAGGCAGCCTCGAGCCCGCTCTTCTGCCGGACACGACGGCGTACGGGGTGCTGCAGGGAGCCGGCCTCGTCTTCTTCGCGTTCGCCGGCTACGCCCGCATCGCGACCATGGGCGAAGAGGTCGCCGACCCCGAGCGCAACATCCCGCGTGCGATCGTGCTGGCGTTCTGCTGCGCAGTCTTCGTCTACGTTCTCGTCGCCGTCGCGGTCATGATGACGCTGGGATCTGCTGCCGTCGGCAGTGCACACCCCGTCGCCGACGTCGTCGACGCGGCGGGCTGGCAGCCGCTCGTCCCCGTCGTGCGCGTGGCGGCGGCCGCCGCATCGCTCGGCGCCCTGCTGGCGCTGCTGACCGGAATCGGCCGCACGACTCTGGCGATGGCCCGCGAAGGCGACGTGCCCCGGTTCCTCGCGGTCATCGACGAAAGGTGGCACGTACCCCGTCGCGCCGAGATCCTGATCGGCTCTGTCGTGATCGCCATCGTGCTGGTCGCCGACCTGCGAGACGCGATCGGTTTCTCTTCGTTCGGGGTGCTGTTGTACTACCTCATCGCGAACGCCTCGGCGTTCCGGCAGAGTCCGGCTGTACGCCGCTACCCACGCGCCCTCCAGGTGATCGGCGCGCTGGGATGCCTGCTGCTGGTGAACACTCTGCCGCTGCTGGCCTCGCTGATCGGGCTGTGCGTCGTGCTCGCCGGTGTCGCGTACCGCGTGCTACGACTTCGGCTGTCCGGTGAACGAGCGCGCTGAATCCTCGCGCCGTCACCCATCAGCGGTCCGCGGGTCGCTGATCGGCTCGATACGCACGCGGCGATACGCCGAGGACGGCCCGGAAGTCGTTGGTGAGATGGGAGTGGTCGGCGTAGCCCAGCTCGGCCGCGATGCGGGCGAGGTCCGCGCCGGGATCATCGCGGATCCGCTGCGCCGCCTCCTGCAGCCTGCGGCGCCTGATCATCGCCGCCGGCGGAAGCCCGACGTGACGGTGCGTCATGCGCTGCAGCGTTCGCAGCGACATGCGCAGGCGGGCTGCAGCATCCTCTGCTCTCAGGATCGTCGCGTCGGTCATCAGCAGATCCGCCATCTCGTTCGCCTGAACGGCGACGGGAGTGAGGGGCCCCACGCGCCGGACGAGCCACGCGGACACAGCGGCGACGGCGCCCGCGTGCCGCTCCTCCCCGCGCATCGCCCGTGTCACCGCATCCTGCAGCTCCGGCGCATCCACGGTCTCACTCGTGTCGACCAGCGCCGAGGGGTTTCCCACCAGCGCGCAGACCGCTGCCGGACGCAGCAGAGCCCCGACCGCCCACCCGCGGCCGGTCAGGTCCCGGAAGCCGGCCCGAGTGGTCGCGCCGGTCAGCTCCACTGCCTCGGGCCCGACGACGAGATTGAGCGCGGGATAGGCCACCACGTGCTGCCGTGAACTGCGGCCACGCTCGATGTCCCACTCGGGGATCCAGAACCACTCCACCAGGTCCACCGCACCCTGCGGCGGGCGGATTCGGCGGAACTCCGGCATCCGCGCCGGATACAGAACTCCCCGTCGCGCATCGATCACGCCACCACGATAGGCGGGCTCGCGACATCCTGTCGCGTATCTTCAAGTGCCGCCACCGTCGTCGTCTCTAGCGTGGGACCATGCACGCATCATCAGGGCTCACGGGAGCCCACACCACGAACGGTCGCCCGCACGCTGCGACCTCCCTCACCCCCTTCCTCGCCATCCCCGGCGCCGCCGACGCCCTGGCGTTCTACCGCGATGTCTTCGGTGCGACGGTCGTGGACGTCACCGAGATGGGCGGCGTCGTCGTCCACGCCGACCTCGACTTCGGGCTCGGCCTGCTGCAGATCGGCGAGCCGACGCCGGAATACCACCTCGTGGCTCCGCCGTCCGGCGAGGACGACTGCTACTCACTCGGAATCTACGTACCGGACGCCGACGCCGTGGTCGAACGCGCGGTGGCCGCCGGCGCCGTGATCCGCGAACCGCTGTCCAACTTCGTCTCGGGCGATCGCTATGCGAGCATCCGTGACCCTTTCGGAGTGCGCTGGTCGGTGATGAGCCGGATCGAGGACCTCTCCGTCGAGGAGAGCGCACGCCGCGTCGAGGAGTGGGCGGCTTCGTTCAACGCCTCGCAGGCGTGATCGCGACGAGGTCTGGCCGCAGAGCCCGGGCGATTCGCCGGTAGCCGTGCGCGGGTTGCTCCCGCGGCCCGTCAGGACAGCGGCTTCACCTCGGCCGTGCCCGGAACATCGCCTGCGCGCACGGACGCGAACGCGGTGTAGCCGTCGGCGGCGGCACGCTCGAGCAGCGCCTTGAGGTTCTTGGTGCGTCGCTCCAGCCGCACCCGTGCGGCGGAGCCGTCGCCCAGGAGGGCCGACTTGTGTGCGAGCAGCTCGGCGACCGGCACGTCGGCGTCGTGCACGAGCACGACGGCCTGCGCGGCATCCGCCTCGCGCTCGGCGACCAGGTCGACGATGCGCTCGAAGCCGATCGAGAAGCCTACCGCCGGCACCTGCTGCCCGAGGAACCGGCCGATCATGCCGTCATAGCGCCCGCCTCCGCCGAGCGAGTAGTCCACCGACGGGTGCGCGAGCTCGAAGATCGTGCCGGTGTAGTAGCCCATGCCTCGCACGAGGAACGGGTCGTAGGCCAGCGGCGGGTCGCCTGCACCTGAACGGGCGGCCGAGACGGCGTCGCCGATGCCGACCAGATGCGCGATCAGCTCGTCGGGTGCCCCCTCGGGCAGCGCCTTGCGGATCTGCCGCTCGCCGTAGGGGTTGTACTCCATGGTCTGCGGACGCTTCAGGAATGCTTCGAACGCATCGACCGCGCCGGCAGTCGCCCCGCGCTCGCGCAGCTCGGCGGTCACGCCGTCGGGCCCGATCTTGTCGAGCTTGTCGATCGTGATCAGCACGCCGGGACGCTCCTCGGCGGTGAACCCGAACGAGTCGAGCATCCAGTCCAGCGCGCGCCGATCATTCACCCGCACCATGCCGCCCTCGAGCCCGAGCGCGTCGACGGTGTCGAGCGACGCGGCGATCAGCTCGGCCTCGGCACGCGCGCTGTCATCGCCCATGATGTCGATGTCGCACTGTACGAACTGGCGGTAGCGGCCCTTCTGAGGGCGCTCGGCGCGCCAGACCGGTCCGATCTGGATCGAGCGGAACACGCTCGGCAGCTGACCGCGGTTGGTCGCGTAGAAGCGTGCCAGAGGCACGGTGAGGTCGTAGCGCAGCCCGAGGTCGCTGAGCGCCGCGGGGTCGTCCGCAGCGTCGCGGATGGCGTCGGCGTCCAGTCCACGGCGCAGGATGTTGTATGACAGCTTCTCGTTGTCGCCGCCGATGCCCGCATGCAGCCGGTCGTACTCCTCGACCACCGGGGTCTCGATCTCGTCGAAGCCGTGCGCGCGGTAGCGCTCGCGGATGACGGCGAGCACGCGCTCGCGGCGAGCCTTGTCTGCGGGGAGGAAGTCGCGCATTCCGCGCGGCGGGTTCACTGTTGCCACCCGCCCATTCTCCCAGGTTCGCGGACGGGCCCCGTCAGGCCTCGGCGGAGCGCACCTCGTCCTCGAGCAGGCGGAGGCGCTCGCGCAGGGCACGCTCGGCGTCCCAGCCGTTCGCGTGCGCCGCAGCGGCGAGGGTCAGCAGCAGCTCGCCCAGCTCCTCCTCCGACTCCGGCGCGGCTCCGATCTCGGCGGCATCGTGCGCCGCGAGAGCGACATCGGCCCCCGCCCCGACCCTGGCCGCCCTGCCCAGCACCTTCTGTGCGCGCGCCAGCGCAGGCATGCTGGAAGGCACGCCGTCGAGCACGCTGCGTCGTTCGCGCTTCTCGGCCGCCTTCGCCGCATTCCAATGCACCAGAACCTCGTGCGGCGTCGTGGCGACCGCGTCGGCGAAGACGTGCGGATGCCGCCTCACCATCTTCTCGGCGAGGCCGCGCGCGACGTCATCGATGTCGAAGGGGTCATCGGGATGCTGAGCGGCGACGGCGGAGTGGAACAGCACCTGCCAGAGCAGATCTCCCAGCTCCTCGCGCAGCTCAGCGCGGTCGCCGGCCTCCACGGCTTCGATCAGCTCATGCGACTCCTCGATGAGGTAGGGCACGAGATCCCGGTGGGTGATCTGCTGCGACCAGACGCAGCGCTCGCGCACCTGGCGCATCGTCTCCGCGGCCGCACGCAGCGGGTCGCGAACGGTCAACGGGTCAGGATCGGCCATCGCCCTCTCCTCGATGTCAGGAACTCGCAGCTGCGAGCACACGGTAGTGCCGCGCACGCATCGACACGAAGACGCCCGACAGCAGCAGAGCGATCAGCGAGCCTCCCAGCACTCCGAGGATCGCCTGGTCGCGCACCTCGGCGTCCGCTGCGAAGGCGAGGTTCGCGAGGAGCAGCGACACGGTGAATCCGATGCCGCCGAGCATGCCGGCCGCGATCACATCGGGCAGCGCGAGCGCGGGCGCCGTGCCTCGCGGGCGCAGTTGCAGGCTCAGCCAGCCGAACAGCGTTATGCCGATGATCTTGCCGACGGGCAGCGCGATGAGGATCGCCCAGAACGCCGGCGACAGCTCAGTCGGCGACACTGCGGGGATCACGACGAATGCCGCGGCGAACGCGAACACCGGCAGAATCACCCCGTTCACGGTCGGCTCGAGCGCATGCCGCACCCGCTCCGCGGGCACCGGCGCCATGACCAGCCCGAGCATGACCCCGGCGATCGTGGCATGGATGCCGGATGCCGCCATCAGTCCCCACGCGACGACGCCGACGACTCCCATGGTGACAGCGATGCCGGAGTGGCCGCTGGCGTGCAGCCAGTGGCTGAGCAGCCAGAAGACGAGCACGGCCACCACCGCGATCGCGAACATCAGCCAGTCGACGTCGTGCGCGAACAGCACGGCTATGAAGATGATGCCGATGATGTCGTCGAGGATCGCGAGAGCCAGCAGGAACACGCGCACCGCCGAAGGCAGGCCCTTGCCGAACATGGCGAGAACGCCCAGGGCGAACGCGATGTCGGTGGCCGTGGGGATCGGCCACCCGCCGGCTGTGCCCTCGCCCCCCGCGATGAGCAGATAGACCGCGATGGGCACCAGCACGCCGCCGGCCGCCGCGATCGCCGGTTGCACGGCCTTGCGCGCCGAGTTGAGCTCGCCGTGCGTGAGCTCGTGTCGAAGTTCGATGGCGACGACGAGGAAGAATATGGCAAGCAGACCGTCCGAGATCCAATGCGCGACCGAGAGGTCGAGGGGCGTGCCCGGGATCGCGATGTGCGCGTGCAGCACCGAGGCGATCGCGTCGTGGGTCGGCACGTTCGCCAGCAGCAGGCCGAGACCTGCGGCAGCGAGCAGAAGGGCTGCGGGGAACTGCTGCCCGCGGAGCGGGTTCGACGAGATGCGCATCGCTCCCCATGCTAGTTGCCGGGCCCTGCTGCCCGCCGGTCGCGGGCACGGGTAACAGACGACGGGCGTCCCGAACGCGCGGGATACTCTCGAAGAATGTCGCTCGAGCCAACGAACACCGAAGCCATCCGCGTCATCACCCGATTCGAGGCTTCCAACGGCATTCCCGAGGCGATGCGATCCGACGTGCGGATGCTCGGGGGCCTGCTCGGCCAGGTGCTGCGCGAGTCGGGCACACCGGGCCTGTTCGAGGATGTCGAGCGGCTGCGTATCGCGACGATCCAAGCGGCCGAGGCCGAGACGGATGAGGCGTTCGAGCGCGCCACAGCGATCGCCGAGTCGTTCACGATCGAGCGCGCCGACGAGGTCGCCCGTGCGTTCACCTGCTACTTCCACCTGGTGAACCTCGCCGAGGAGCATCAGCGCGTGCGCGTGCTGCGCGAGAGGGCAGGACAGCCCGGCCGCGAGGATGCCGCTGACACCGTCGCCACGGCGTTCGCACAGCTCAGCCGCGAAGTGGGCGACGAGGAGGCCCGCCGGCGGCTGGCCGAGCTGCGCTTCCACCCGGTGTTCACCGCGCACCCGACCGAAGCGAGGCGGCGTGCGGTGTCCGGCAGCATCCGCCGCCTCTCCGAGCTGCTCACCCAGCACGATGCGGCGAGCGCCGGCGGCGCCGAGGAGCGGCGAGCCGTTCGCCGGATGCTGGAGGAGATCGACACGCTGTGGCGCACGGCGCCGCTGCGTGCGCAGAAGCCCAGCCCCACCGACGAGGTCCGCACCGTGATGGGCGTCTTCGACGAGACCCTGTTCACCACGGTTCCGCACGTGTATCGCCGTATCGACGACGCACTGCGCGGCGACGCATCCGGTCATGAGGCACCTGTCGTGCCGGCCTTCGTGCGCGTCGGATCCTGGGTCGGCGGCGACCGAGACGGCAACCCCTTCGTCACGGCATCCGTGACCAGGGAGGCCGCGGAGATCGCATCCGATCATGTGCTGCGGGGCATCGAACGCGCCATCGAGCGCATCGGACGTACGCTGACTCTCGATGCCGCCGACACTCCCCCGAGCGAGGGCGTGGCCGCGATCTGGCGGCGCCTGGAGACCTCACAGCCGCAGCTGGCGGCCGAGATCGCGAAGCGCTCGCCCGACGAGCCCCACCGCAGGGTGATGCTCTCGCTCGCACACCGAGTCGGAGCGACCCGCGCCCGTGCAGGAGACGCGTACACGGCTCCGGAGGAGCTCCTCGAGGACCTGCGTGCCGTGCAGTCCTCGCTGCTCGAAGCCGGGGCGCGGCGGCACGCGTTCGGCGGTGTGCAGCATCTGATCTGGCAGGTCGAGACCTACGGCTTCCACCTCACTGAGCTGGAAGTGCGCCAGCACTCCAAGGTGCACGCCCAGGCCCTCGCCGAGATCGAGTCGGGCGGCGCGCTGAGCGAGCAGACCGAGGAGGTGCTCGACGTGTTCCGCGCGATCGCCGACATCCAGAGGCGCCACGGCCTGCGCGCGGCGGGCCGCTACGTCGTCTCGTTCACGCAGTCGGCCGCCGACCTCGCAGCCGTGCACCGGCTGGCTGCGCACGCCATGGGCTCGGACGCCCCCGTGCTCGACGTCGTGCCGCTGTTCGAGACGTTCGCCGATCTCCAGGCCGCGCCCGGCATTCTCGCCGAGGCGGTGCGGTTCCCCGAGTTCCAGGCGCGGATGGCCGCCACGGGCAACCGTCTCGAGGTGATGCTCGGGTACTCGGACTCGTCGAAGGACGTCGGGCCCGTGGCCGCCAACCTCGCCCTCTACGAGGCGCAGCGCGAGATCGCGCGGTGGGCGAGGGAATCCGGCATCCGACTCACCCTGTTCCACGGGCGCGGCGGCGCACTCGGCCGCGGCGGCGGGCCGGCGAACTCGGCGATCCTCGCGCAGCCGCCCCACTCCGTCGAGGGCCGCTTCAAGCTCACCGAGCAGGGTGAGGTGATCTTCGCCCGCTACGGCGAGCCTGCCATCGCCATGCGGCACATCGACCAGGTCGCCGCCGCGACGCTGCTGGCCTCCTCCCCCACCGTCGAGCAGCGCACGAGCGGCGCGGCCGAGCGGTTCGCCTCCATCGCTGCGACGATGGACACCGCCTCGAGAGAGCGCTTCTTCTCCCTCGTCGGCGCCGACGGTTTCGCACCCTGGTTCGCGACGGTCACGCCGCTGGAGGAGATCGGCCTGCTCGCCCTCGGTTCGCGGCCCGCTCGCCGCGGCCTCTCCGTCGAGTCCCTCGAGGATCTGCGTGCCATCCCGTGGGTCTTCGCCTGGACCCAGGCCCGCATCAACCTCGCGGGCTGGTTCGGGCTGGGCTCGGCGCTCGACGCGGTCGGCGACGAGCAGGCGCTGCGCGAGGCGTACCGGGAATGGCCGCTGCTTCGCACCATGATCGACAACGTCGCCATGAGCCTGGCGAAGACCGACGAGCGCATCGCCCGCCGGTATCTCGCCCTCGGCGATCGAGACGATCTCGCCGCCCTCGTGCTCGAGGAACTGCGGCTCACCCGGGAATGGGTGGTGCGCCTCACCGGCGGCGACGGCCTGCTCGAGAACAAGCCGATCCTGCAGCGCGCCGTTCAGCTGCGCACGCCCTACGTCGACGCACTGTCACTGCTGCAGTTGCGCGCGCTGCGCGGGCTGCGCTCTGACGCCGATCAGCCCGTGGACGACCCCGAACTGCGCCGGCTGCTGCTGCTGTCGGTGAGCGGAGTGGCGGCCGGACTGCAGAACACCGGCTGACCCTGCCCCTGATCCAGCCGTGAGATGCGCCCGACACCGCACGCTAAAGTGTGAAACCGAGCCTGATCCGGCGACGCATCACGCGACACGATCGCACCCTCCCATCCCCCACCAGAAAGCTTCCGCGTGACCGACACCACTGCCGACTTCCATCCGCTCAACTCCGCAGCGCAGCCCGTGTTCGACGCGGTGCGCAGCCTCAACCCGAATGAGCCGGAGTTCCACCAGGCGGTGCACGAGGTACTGCACTCGATCGGGCCCGTGCTCGACCGGCGTCCCGAATACCTGGAGAACGGGGTCCTCGAGCGCCTCGTCGAACCGGAGCGCCAGATCATCTTCCGTGTGCCGTGGATCGACGACGCCGGCAGGCTGCAGGTCAACCGCGGCTACCGGGTGCAGTACAACTCGGCGCTGGGCCCGTACAAGGGCGGCCTGCGGTTCCACCCCTCGGTGAACATCTCGATCATCAAGTTCCTCGGCTTCGAGCAGATCTTCAAGAACGCGCTCACCGGTCAGGGCATCGGCGGCGGCAAGGGCGGCTCGAACTTCGACCCGCACGGCAAGAGCGAGGCCGAGGTCATGCGCTTCTGCCAGTCGTTCATGAACGAGCTGTCGCGCCACATCGGGGAGCACACCGACGTCCCGGCCGGCGACATCGGCGTTGGCGGCCGCGAGATCGGCTACATGTTCGGCATGTACCGCAAGATCACCAACCGTCACGAGTCCGGCATCCTCACCGGCAAGGGCATCGGCTGGGGCGGGGCACAGGTTCGCACCGAGGCCACCGGCTACGGTGCGGTGTTCTTCGTGCAGGAGATGCTGGCCGTGCACGGCGAGAGCCTCGAGGGCAAGCGCGTGGCCGTCTCGGGCTCGGGCAACGTCGCCATCTACGCGATCGAGAAGGCGACCCAGCTCGGTGCGCGGGCCGTGACCGCATCCGACTCGTCCGGCTACGTCGTCGACGACGCGGGCATCGACCTGGGTCTGCTGCGTCAGATCAAGGAGGTCGAGCGCGGCCGCATCGTCGAGTACGCCAACCGCCGTCCCGGCGCTCGCTTCGTCGAGGACGGCAATGTCTGGGAGACCCCGGTCGACATCGCCGTGCCTTCCGCGACGCAGAACGAGCTGAACGAGGAGTCGGCGCGGATGCTCATCGCCAACGGCGTGCGGGCGGTGGCGGAGGGCGCCAACATGCCCTCGACGCCCGAGGCCGTCGGCGCGTTCCAGGATTCCGAGGTGCTGTTCGCACCCGGCAAGGCCGCGAACGCGGGCGGTGTCGCCACGTCGGCACTGGAGATGAGCCAGAACGCCTCGCGCCAGCGCTGGAACTTCGCGAACAGCGAGCAGAAGCTGCGCGACATCATGGCCGACATCCACGACGCGTCGTTCCGCGCCGCCGAGCGCTACGGCACCCCTGGCGACTACGTGGCGGGGGCCAACATCGCAGGCTTCGAGCGCGTGGCCGACGCCATGCTGGCTCAGGGCGTCATCTGACCGCATCCGCTCCGCCCACGGCTTATGCCGTGAACGGGCAACGTGCGCCGTCACCGGGCGCAGGACGATCACTCAGAACAGGACGGATGCCGAGCATCCGTCCTGTTCTCGACGAAGATCCGGTTCTCGGTGAAGTCGCGGTCCCGTGGGAACCGTCAGATGCCGTCGACGGGCCGGTCGTCTGCGTGCCGGGCGAGCGAAGAGCCGTAGCGTTCGGTGAGCTGCACCATGAGATCGGGGGTGTCGCGGTCGACGCCGAAGACGTGGCCGGGAAAGTCGAGCTCGGGCATCGCCGCGGCGATCTCGTCAGCCTGATCTGGCGAAAGCAGCTGCACGGGATCCCCGGTCGCCACCCAGCCGATGGGCACGACGGTACCCTCGGGCAGCACAGAGCGACGCTGCACGATCGCGTTGACCCGCACCTCGCAGCGCGGCCCTACCAGCGCACCGTTGAACACGCGCGCCCCGGACGCGAGGAACACCTCTTCACCGACCGTCGCCCCTGCGACGCTGGCGAGTGTGCCCACCAGGGTGTGATCGCCGATGTGCACGGCATTCGCCGCCGTCGCGCGGATCAGCGCGTTCTCCATCACGATCACGTGCTCACCGAGCGTGATCGGGCCGCCTTCGGCCGTGATCACGGCGCCGTGCAGCACCTGGCAGTGCGGGCCGATCTCGACGTCTCCCGAGATGACCGCGGTCGGCGCCACGACGGCGGTGGCGTGGATGCGGGGGCGAGCCCCGAGGTGCTCGAACTTCATGCGGCCAGACTAGTGAACGGCGGCCGCGTGGGGCAGCACCGACTCAGGATCAGTCGGTCGGACCGTCGCCCGCCGCCGTCTGCTGGTACAGCGCCAGTCGCGGTCGTCCGTCGCGCACCGTGTACACGCTCGTCATCAGCGCCTCGAACGGCTCCTCGCCGTCTCGGTGCGCTGTCGCCCGATATGTGAGGGCTGCGGCATCGGCCGCGATCGGCACGAGTCGCTCGTGCGTGATCGAATACGTCGCCCAGGGCGGCGCGCCGTCCAGCGAATCCTTCACCCCGGCGCGGTCGAGGATCATCCCGTTCACGAGGATCATCAGCGCGTCAGAGGTCATGATCTCTCCGTAGAAGGCGGCGCCGCGCGACGCGCACAGCGAGTCCCAGCCTTCCCGTTCCAGTGCGAGCAGATCGGTCTCAGTCAAGGCAGTCATGGTTCGAGACAGGCTAGCCGATGCGCAGATCGGAGGGGACTTGATCGTGGCCGGCGACGGGTCTACTGTCGCCCCCATGACGGTGACGAGGCTGTTCCCCATCCTGCGCACAACCGATCTGCCGGCGCTCGTCGACTTCTATCAGCGTGCCTTCTCGGCATCCGTCGAGTACCGCTTCGAACACGACGGGCGCGAAGTCTACGTCGCGATGGCGGTCGGCGGCGGCACGATAGGGATCGGCTTCGAACCGGATGCGGCGGGAGGCGATGCCGTCGCCATCTGGCTGTACGTCGATGACGTCGACACCGCGCACTCGGCGGCGGTCGACGCCGGTGCCGAGTCCGTCGCAGAGCCCGAGGGGATGCCGTGGGGCGAGCGGGTCGCCCAGGTGCGCGACCCCGACGGAACGCTGCTGTACCTGGGCTCGGCGGTCTGACGGCGCAGCGACGGCCGCCCTACTGGAGAGCCGACTCGTGCGGAGCCGGTCGCTGCGCACCACGGCGAAGCATGTCTTCGCCCGCCGCGACGTACGCCGCGAAGAGGTCGGTGACGTCGGCGAGCCTGCGTGCGGCGCGCTCGTCCTCGGCCAACGACTCCGCCGAGCGCAGCGTCCGGATGAACACGTGCGCCCGCTCGTGACTGGCGGCGAGCAGCTGTTCGAAGCCGCCTGATGCCTCGATGAGCAGCCGACGACTGCCCGGCTGTGAGATGGTGCGAGCCAGCCCCCACGAGACCAGGGAGCGGACGGCAGTGCTCACCGCGCCGCTGCTGAGTTTCAGCGCCTCCTGGAGCTGCTCGGCTGTCGATGCCTCCGCCCTCAGCAGCAGGTGGCCGTAAACGCGACCGGTCGCGCGCGGCAGGTTCCATGCGACGAGCATGTCCCCCACGGCGTCGACGAAGCGCTCGGCGTCGGTCACGAGGCCAGCTCCTCGAGGATCGACAGCAGCGCGGCGCTCGAGGCGTCCGGCGCGTCGAGCGTGACGATGTGCCCCGCGCCGGCGATCACCCGTTCGCGCACCCCTTCCGCCTGCGCCCACCGCGGCATCGCGGACGAGATGTTGCCGGTGCGATCCTCTGCGCCGCGCAACAGGCCGATGGGCACGGGGGTCCGGTAGGCCGGGTCGGGTTTCACGAACGAGACCGTCGCGCGCCAGACGTCGAGGAACAGCGCCTTCGGCATCCGCGCGAAAACCCGCTCGGTCTCAGCGATGGCGCCAGGACTCACCGCGGATGCCGCCGCCATCAGACGCGGCAGGCGAGCGGCCGGGATCATGCCCAGCATGGGGGCCGCCAGCCGCAGGCCGAGCCGCTCCAGGCGGCTCAGCGGCCCCGTGTTCCACGTTGAGCCCACGACGATGAGCCCGGCGGCTCGCTGCGGATGCTCCTGCACGAACGCCTGCGAGAGATTCCCGCCGAGGGAGTGACCGACGAGGATCGGACGGGAGAGCCCGCGGTCGTCGATCAGCGCGCCGAGGTCCTCCAGCGCGGCGGTCGCCGTGAACCGGCATCCAGGGTCGATGGCGGATTCTCCGTGTCCGCGCAGATCCCACAGGACGGAGCGGTATCCCGCCTCGCGCACAGCCTCGGCCTGCGCGGCGAACATGGTGTGATCCATCCCCGCACCGTGGGTGAAGACCACGGCCGCCGCATCACCACCGTCGTCCCGATATCGGATGCGGGCACCTGGGCGCGTCAGCGATCCCGGTTTATTCACCATTCTCTGAAAATAGCAGAACGGTGTCGTGGCGGGACGTCAGGCCTTGACCGGCTCCGGGAACAACGCGGTGAAGAGCTGGCCGACCCAGGCGATGAGCTCGGGGCCGTCCGGCCCCGGCATCGGCACGACAACGGCTTCTCCCCCGCCGACGAGCTTCGCCTTCGGGTACAGCCGCTGCAGGCGCACCTTCATCGAGTCCTCGAAGCGCGCCGGCGCGATGCGCAGGTTCGATCCCATCGCGACGACATCGGTCAGGCCGGCACGGGCTGCCCGACGGCGCAGCCGAGCCACGGTCACGAGCGTCTCGACCTCCTCGGGCAACGCGCCGTAGCGGTCGATCAGCTCCTCTGCCACGAGGTCGATCGCATCGTCGGTCGCTGTGGCCGTCGCCGCGGACGACAGCTTCTGGTACGCCTCCAGTCGCAGCCGCTCGCTGTCGATGTAGTGCTCGGGGATGCGCGCTTCGACCGGCAGCTCCAGCCGCAGCTCGGCCCCGGTCTCGGTCTCCTCTCCCCGGAAGTTGGCGACCGCCTCGCCGATCATGCGCAGGTAGAGGTCGAACCCTACGCCCGCGATGTGCCCTGCCTGCTCGGCGCCCAGCATGTTGCCGGCGCCGCGCAACTCGAGGTCCTTCAGCGCGACCTGCATGCCCGAGCCGAGATCGTTGTTCACGGCGATGGTCTGCAGGCGGTCTGCGGCGGTTTCGCTGAGCGGCTTGGTGTCGTCGTAGAGGAAGTACGCGTAGGCGCGCTCGCGGCCGCGCCCCACGCGACCGCGGAGCTGGTGCAGCTGCGAGAGCCCGTACTTGTCGGCGCGGTCGATGATGATCGTGTTCGCGTTGGAGATGTCCAGACCGGTCTCGATGATCGTCGTGGAGACCAGCACGTCGTACTTGCGCTCCCAGAAGTCGTCGACGACCTGCTCGAGCTGGTGCTCGCCCATCTTGCCGTGCGCCACCGCGATGCGCGCCTCGGGTACGAGCTCGGCGAGCTCGGCCGCGACCCGCTGGATCGACTGCACGCGGTTGTGCACGAAGAACACCTGCCCCTCGCGCAGGATCTCGCGGCGGATCGCCGCGGCGATCTGCTTGTCGCTGCGCGGGCCGACGAAGGAGAGGATCGGGTGCCGGTCCTCCGGCGGGGTCTGCAGCGTGGACATCTCGCGGATGCCGGTGACCGCCATCTCGAGCGTGCGCGGGATGGGCGTGGCGCTCATGGCGAGGATGTCGACGTTCGTCTTCAGTTTCTTCAGCGCGTCCTTGTGCTCGACCCCGAAGCGCTGCTCCTCGTCGATGATCAGCAGGCCGAGATCTTTGAACAGCACCTGGTCGGTGAGGATGCGGTGCGTGCCGATGACCATGTCCACCGAGCCGTCGAGCAGTCCCTGCAGGGTGAGCCTGGCCTCTTTGTCGGTCTGGAAGCGCGAGAGCGGGCGCACCTTAACCGGGAAGCCTGCGAAGCGCTCCGTGAACGTCTCGAGGTGCTGCTTGACGAGGAGCGTGGTCGGCACGAGCATCGCGACCTGCTTACCCTCCTGGATCGCCTTGAAGGCGGCGCGCACGGCGACCTCGGTCTTGCCGAAGCCGACGTCCCCCGACAGCAGCCGGTCCATCGGAATGGGCCGCTCCATGTCGGCCTTGATCTCCTCGATCGTCTGCAGTTGATCGGGGGTCTCGGCGAACGGGAACGCCTCCTCCAGCTCGCGCTGCCACGGCGTGTCCGGTCCGAACGAGTGCCCCTTGGCGCTCATCCGCGCCGAGTAGAGCTTCACGAGTTCCACGGCGATGTCGCGCACCGCCTTGCGCGCCCGGCCCTTCGCCGCCGCCCAGTCGCTGCCGCCCATCTTCGACAGGGTGGGAGCCTCGCCGCCGACGTACTTCGAGAGCAGGTCGAGCTGGTCGGTCGGCACGAAGAGCTTGTCACCGGGGTAGCCACGCTTGGACGGCGCGTACTCGAGCACCAGATACTCGCGGGTCGATTTCGTCGCGTTGCGGCCGCCGGTGGACACCTCGCGCTTGGTCATCTCGACGAAACGGCCGATACCGTGCGTGGTGTGCACGACGTAGTCCCCCTGCTTCAACTGCAGCGGGTCGACGACGTTCCGACGACGCGAGGCGAGCTTCTTCACGACGCGCTGATCGCCGCCGATCGTTCGGCCGTAGAACTCGTTGTCGGTGAGGACGGCGAGCTTCGCCTCCGGCACCTGGAAGCCGGACTCCACGGAGCCGGCCACCAGGCTCGCGACGCCCGCCTCCGGCGCGTCGACGAGATCCGTGACGATGCGGGCGGCGAGTCCGCGGTCGCTGAGCACGTCCCTCGCGCGCTCGACGAGCCCCTGCCCTGATGCGATGATCACGACCCGCCAGCCGTCGTGCAGCCGCGCCTCGACGAAGGCGATGGCACCGTCGACGTTGCCGTGGAACGACGGGATGATCGAGGAGTCGAGGTTCTCGGCATCCGCGTCGTCCGTCGCGAAGGTGCTCAGACGCCACCAGACGCCGTCGCGGTCGCGCACGACTTCGCGCAGCCGTGCGATGGAGATGAAGTCACCGGCGCCCAGGTCGATCGGAGCGGATGCTCCCGACGTGGCGGCGCTCCACGCGGCATCCAGGAACTCGCGATTGGTCTCGCCGAGATTCTGCGCCCTGGCGCTGGCACGCTCCGGGTCGACGATGGCGGTCGCCGACCCCTCGGGCAGGTATTCCGCGAGCGTCATCAGGGGCCCGGAGACGGCGGGGAGCAGCGACTCCATGCCCTCGACCGGGATGCCCTCGGCCATCTTCTCGAGCATGCCCGAGATCGCAGGGAATCGTCCGACCAGCGCCGCCGCCCGCTCCCGTACGTCCGCCGTGAGCAGCAGTTCGCGGCTAGCCGGCAGTTCGACGCCCTCGACGTCGCCGGGCAGCGAACGCTGGTCGGCGACGGAGAAGGCTCGGATCTGGTCGACCTCATCCCCGAAGAACTCCACCCGCAGCGGGTGGTCGGCTGTGGGAGGGAAGACATCGAGGATGCCGCCGCGCACCGCGAATTCACCGCGGCGCGAGACCATGTCGACTCGGGAGTAGGCACGCTCGACGAGCTGTTCGACCGCGTCCTCCAGCTCGATCCCGCGCCCGCCGAGGCGGAGCTCGAGCGGGGCCGCGTCGCCGAGGTTGGCTGCCAGCGGCTGCAGCGCTGCGCGCACGGACGCGACGACGATCAGCGGGCGCGCGCCGTCCCACGTGGCGATGCGGCGCAGCGCCTCCAGGCGTCGACCGACCGTGTCGGGGCTGGGGCTCAGCCGCTCGTGCGGCAGCGTCTCCCAGGCCGGGAAAGTCAGGATCTCGGCACCGGCCAAGTAGGAGCCGAGCGCGGCGGCCACGGATTCCGCTCGACGCCCCGTGGGGGTGACGACCAGTGCGGATGCGGGCAGCCCGGCCCGCTCGCGCTTTTCGAGGAGCCCGGCGATCACGGGGGCGTCGAGCCCGTCGACCACCGAGATGTCGGCATCGGTCTTGGCCCAGGCGAGGGCGTCGCGGTAAAGGTTCGCCTCTTCCAAGGCGCGCAGAATCCCCGGAACAGTCACCGGATGAGTCTAATCGCGGGCACGGACACTCGGTCTCGACCTTCGGAACCCGTCGACCGCGAGCGCCGCGAGCGCGACGGCGAGGATGGCGTACACGACGGCGTCGGCGCCCCGCATCCGCTCTCCCAGCAGCATCGCGACGATGACCAGCATCACCGGTTCGGCGTATCCGAGCAGACCGAACACCGGCATCGACAGCATCGTCGAGGCACCCAGGTAGAGCACCATGGCGATCGCGCCGACGAGCCCGACCGCGGCGAGCCCGGCCAGTTCCCCGGCGGGAATCGGCCCCGGCGCCGCCGTGCCGAGCAGCGTGACCGCGAGCGGCGTCATGACCGCGACCTCGATGCCGAACGCCATGGGCCCGTCCAGGCCGAAGCGCTGGCGCAGCACGAAGTACACGGCGTACGGGATGCAGATCGTCCAGGTGACCCACGACATCTGCGGCGTCGCCACGAGCTTGATGACCACGGCGATGGCGGCGAGCGCCACCACGCCCCATTGCAGCGCAGAGACGTGCGCGCGCAGCAGGAAACGCCCGCACAGCACCAGGCTGATCGGCAGCAGCAGGTAGCCGAGCCCGGCGTCGAGCCCGTGTCCGTTCATCGGCGCCCACATGAACAGCCACAGCTGCACGCCGACGATCGTCGTGAGCATCAGGGCAATCAGCGGCATCCACCATCGTGCCCGGAGGCGACGCCACAACATGACGAGCGAGCGGCGCGCCGCCGGATGCGAGAGGGCCAGCGCGTAAAGCGCGAGCGTCGCGAGGACGCGCCACGCGTAGACGACCTCCGCCGAGGACTTCAGCTGGGCGGCGAGGAAGAAGATGCCTCCGAAGAGAACGGATGCCAGCAGTGACGCGGTCACGCCCTTCGATGACGAGTGCTGCACTTGCACGGCCATCCTCCTCTGGGTCACGGCGAACGACCGTCCGCCGAATCCTATCGAGTGCGGCGGGCCCGTACGCTGGTGCGATGCATCCCGTCACCCTGCGCACCGATCGACTGGTGCTCAGCATCCCGACCGAAGCCGACATCGACGCGATCACCGCCGCCTGCCAGGATCCGGAGATCCCCCGCTGGACCACTGTGCCGAGTCCGTACTCGGCGGACGACGCGGCCGACTTCGTGCAGTTGGTCGCCGGCTGGTGGAACGAAGGTGTCGAGACCGTTTGGGCGGTCCGCAAGGACGGGGCGCTGGCGGGAATGGTCGGTCTGCACCGCATCAAGCCCCACCCGCACGGCGGTGAGGCGGAGATCGGGTTCTGGGGCGCAGCCGAGCATCGCGGCCAGGGGGTCATGGGCGAGGCGGCGCGCGCCGTCGTCGACTGGGCCTTCGATGAGCTGCGTCTCGCTCGCATCGGCTGGCGCGCCATCGTCGGCAACGTGCCGTCCGCACGCACAGCACGATCGCTCGGGTTCCGCTACGAAGGGATGCTGCGCCAGGGCGAGAGCACCCCGCGCGGACGAGAGGACGGCTGGATCGCGGGTCTGCTGTCCACGGACGACAGGACGCCGGTGTCCTGGCCGGTGCTGACCTCCTAGCGACGGGCGGAGGCTCGCCCTCGCCGACGTCGCCCGGTCGTGTCAGGATGTCACCATGCCTGAGATGCCGGAGGTTCAGGGACTCGTCGGTTTCCTCGCCGAACGAGCGGCGGGACGCACGATCACGCGCGTCAGCGTGAGCGCGATCGCGGCACTGAAGACGTTCGATCCGCCCGTCACCGCACTGCAGGATGCGATGATCACCGGCGCTGCGCGGCACGGCAAGTTCATCGATCTGGCGTGCGGCGACGACCTGCACCTCGTCTTCCACCTCGCCAAAGCGGGGTGGCTGCGCTGGTACGACGAACTGCCGAAGACGCTCATCAAACCCGGCAAGTCGCCGATTGCGCTGCGCGTGGCCCTCGACGACGGCAGCGGGTTCGATCTCACCGAGGCGGGCACCAAGAAGTCCCTCGCCGTCTACGTGACCCGCGACCCCCGTGACGTGCCGGGCATCGCCCACCTCGGACCCGACCCTCTCGACGACGCCTTCACGCGCGATGCGTTCGCCGCGCTGCTCACCGGGCGGCGGATGCAGATCAAAGGGCTGCTGCGCGACCAGGGATTGATCGCGGGGATCGGTAACGCGTACAGCGACGAGATCCTGCACGCCGCGAAGATGTCTCCCTATGCTCCCGCGGGGAACCTCGACGACGCCGACGTCGACCGTCTCTACGACGCGATGCAGTCGACGCTGCGCGAGGCGGTCGCAGCGGCATCCGGAAAGCCACCGGCCGAGCTCAAGGATGCCAAGCGACGCGGCATGCAGGTGCACGCCAGACGCGGAGAGGCGTGCCCCGTGTGCGGCGACACCGTTCGCAGCGTGTTCTTCGCGGACCGCAGCCTGGAGTACTGCCCCACCTGTCAGACCGGCGGCAGACCGCTCGCCGACCGCAGGCTCTCGCGCCTGCTGAAATGACGCGCAGCACCCGCGGGGAATGAAACCCGCGCGCTCGTGTTGAGTAGACTCAGAGCATCAACGTGCTCCGGGGTCGGTGTGAATCCGAACCGGCGGTGACAGTCCGCGAACGCCTGCGATCAGGCGCCGATCCGGTGGAAATCCGGAACCGACGGTGATGCGAGCTCAGGCTCGCGAGTCCGGATGAGAGGAAGCACGGGTCGCGCGAGCGCGCCCTCGGCCACCCCGGAAGCCTGGACGAAGGACGACGGATGGCAGTGACCGAGGCAGAGCGCCACGCGATGACGCGCGCCCTCGAACTCGCCGGCAACGGTCCTCGCGGGCTGAACCCCCAGGTGGGCGCGATCATCCTCTCCCCCGCCGGCGATGTGCTCGCCGAAGGCTGGCACCGCGGCGCCGGCACCCCGCACGCCGAGGTCGACGCCCTCGGGAAGCTCGCACCGGGCGCCGCGCGCGGCGCCACCGCCGTCGTCACCCTGGAACCCTGCAATCACACCGGCCGCACCGGGCCCTGCTCTCAGGCCCTGATCGACGCCGGTGTGGGCCGCGTCGTCTACGCTCTGGACGATCCGGGTGAGCTCTCCAGTGGCGGTGGCGAGCGCCTACGCGCCGCCGGAGTCGATGTCGAACCCGGCGAGCAGGCCGAGGCGTCGAGGGCGCTGATCGCCGACTGGCTCGACGTGCAGCGCCTGGGCCGTCCTCGCGTCACCGTCAAATGGGCTCAGAGCCTCGACGGCCGCGCCGCCGCATCCGACGGCACCAGTCAGTGGATCACAGGCGCAGCCGCGCGCGCGGACGTGCACCTGCGCCGCGCGGCATCCGACGCCATCGTCGTCGGCACCGGCACCGTTCTCGCCGACGACCCGTCGCTCACCGCGCGCGACGGCGACGTGCTGCTCCCCCACCAGCCGGTTCCCGTCGTCATCGGCGCACGCGAGACGCCTGCCGACGCGGCGCTGCGCCGTCACCCCAGGGAGCCGCTGTTCTATCCGACGCGGGATCTTCACGCCGTCCTGGACGATCTGCGTGAGCGCGGAGTGCAGCGCGTGTTCGTCGAAGGCGGCCCCACGCTCGCCAGCCGGTTCATCGCGGAGGGTCTCTGCGACGACGTGCTCGCCTACATCGCGCCCGTGCTTCTCGGGGGTGCGCGCCTCGCCCTCACCGACATCGGCGTCGAGGGCATCGACGGCGCCCGCAGGCTCATCGTCGACGAATGGATGCCGCTGGGCGCCGATCTGCTCGTGATCGCCCGTCCGGCGACGACGAAGGAAGGGAACTGATGTTCACCGGAATCATCGAGGAGATCGGCGAGATCGCCGCGATCTCCGCTTCGGGAGACGGCTGGCGCCTGACGGTGCGCGCCCCTGGTGCGGCATCCGACGCGGTGCACGGCGAGTCGATCGCCGTCAGCGGCGTGTGCCTGACCGTGGTCGGATCGACCGCCGAGTCGTTCGACGCCGATGTCATGAAGCAGACCCTCGACGTGTCGGCACTCGGAGCGCTGCAGGTGGGGTCGCGCGTCAACATCGAGAAGGCCATGCCGGTGGGTGCACGGCTCGGCGGCCACATCGTGCAGGGGCACGTCGACGGCACCGGCTCCGTGCTGGAGGTGCGCCCCGGCGAGCAATGGCGGGTGCTGCGCATCAGCATGCCGGCGGACCTCGCGCCGCTCGTCGTCGACAAGGGTTCGATCACCGTCGCAGGCACATCGCTCACCGTGAGCGCCGTCAGCGCGCCCGCTGCGGGCGACGCCTGGTTCGAGGTCTCGCTCATCCCCGAGACGCTCGAGGCCACAACGCTGGGCGATCTGCAGCCCGGTGACATCGTCAATCTCGAGACCGACATCCTCGCCCGTCACGTCGAGCGCCTGCTCGCGTTCCGCTCCGTTCCGGAAGGAGGCTCCCGATGAGCCTTTCCACCATTGCCGAGGCCCTCGACGCACTGCGCGCGGGACGGCCGATCATCGTCGCCGACGACGAGGATCGCGAGAACGAAGGCGACGTCATCCTGTCGGCAGAGCTGGCGACGCCGAGCTCCGTCGCATGGATGGTGCGCTGGTCTTCGGGCTTCGTCTGCGCGCCGATGCCCGCGGATCTCGCCGATCACCTCAACCTGCCGCCTATGGTCGAGTCGAACGAGGACGCCCGATCGACCGCATACACGGTGAGCGTGGATGCCGCGAGCGGCGTCACCACCGGCATCAGCGCCGGCGACAGGGCTCACACCCTGAACGTGCTGGCCGACCCCGGGTCGACGGCGACCAGCATCATCCGCCCCGGGCACATCCTGCCCCTGCGGGCGGTCGACGGAGGCGTGCGCGAGCGAAGCGGTCACACCGAGGCGGCTGTGGAGCTGATGCGCCTGGCCGGTCTCCGCCCGGTCGGTGCGATCGCCGAGGTCGTCGCCGAGGACGGCAGCATGATGCGCATGCCGGGCCTGCTCGAGCTCGGTGAACGCGACGGCGTACCCGTCATCACCATCGAGCAGCTCATCGCGCACCTCAACGAGATCGATCCGCTCGACGGTGCGGCCGCCCGCGCACCGCACGGACGGCGGCGAGTGAGCCTCCGCGCCGATGCCAATGTGCCGACCGAGCACGGCTCCTTCCGCTTCCTCGCCTACAAGGACCGCGTCACCGGCACCGATCACATCGCCGTCGTGTCGGGAGAGCCCGGCGAGACCGCACTGGTGCGGGTGCATTCGGAATGCCTGACGGGCGAGGCGTTCGGGTCGCTGAAATGCGAGTGCGGCCCGCAGCTGGACGCGGCGCTCGACGCCATCGAGCAGGACGGCGGGATCGTCATCTACATGCGCGGACACGAGGGTCGCGGAATCGGACTGATCAACAAGCTCCGCGCCTACAGCCTGCAGGAGGATGGCCTCGACACCGTCGACGCGAACCTGGCGCTCGGCTTGCCGGCGGACGCCCGCGAGTACGCCGCTGCCGCGGGCATCCTCGCTGACCTGGGCGTGTCCAAGGTGCGGCTGCTCACGAACAACACCGACAAGGTGAACAAGCTGCGCGAGCTCGGCCTCGACGTCGTCGAGCAGGTGCCGCTGATCGTCGGCGTCGGACCGAACAACCACCAGTATCTCGAGACCAAGCGCGACCGCATGGGCCACATCATCGGCGAGGCCGAACTGGCCGAGGCGCTCGCGCAGGGGAAGGAGCAGGCATGAGCCGCGAAGGAGCACCCACCACGCAGACCCCCGTCGACGGCAGCGGGCTGCGCGTCGTCATCGTCGCGGGGACCTGGCACGACACCATCACCGATGGACTGATCGCGGGGGCCCAGCGCACGCTCGACGCGGCCGGCGCCGCGCACTCGCTCGTGCGCGTGCCGGGGTCGTTCGAGCTGGCCGTCGCGGCTCAGGCCGCCTTCGCGGGGGGCGCGGATGCGGTCGTCGCGCTGGGCGTGATCATCCGGGGCGGGACGCCGCACTTCGAGTACGTCTCGGCGGCGACCACCGACGGGCTGACCCGCGTCGCACTCGACGCCGGCAGGCCGGTCGGATTCGGCGTGCTCACGCTCGACGACGAGCAGCAGGGACTCGAGCGCGCCGGGCTCGAGGGCTCGAAGGAGGACAAGGGCGCCGAGGCCGCGGATGCCGCGCTGCGGACCGCTCGCGTGATCGCGGAACTGCGCGGCTGATCGGCCGCTGCGGCGCCGTCGTCGGTTCGGCTAGCCTGGGGGCCATGGAGACCCTGCGCCACATCGTCCTGTTCATCCACCTGATCGGCTTCGCCGTGCTGTTCGGATCCTGGGCGGTGCAGGCTTTCGGCGGCAAACGCGAGATCGCGCGGCTCATGCACGTCGGGATCTCAATCGCAGCGGTAGCCGGACTGGCGCTGGCCGCGCCGTGGGGCCTGCCCGAGGGCGCCGAGATGAACTACGCCAAGATCGGCACCAAGCTCATCGTGCTGCTGATCATCGGAGCGTTCCTCGGCATCGGACAGGCACGCCAGCGCAAGGCGGGCGCAGTGCCGCCCGTTCTGTTCTGGGGTGTCGGCGTGCTCACGCTCGTGAACGCCGGCATCGCCGTCCTCTGGTGACCCGTCGCGCATCGGCGTCGATCGCACGTCGCGCGGCACTATGATCGATCCATCGCCAGCGCGCTTCGAAGAGGCTGACGCGCTCACGCCATGACGCTCCACCCGATCGACGTCGCGCCGGCGAATCTGAATCGCTCGCTCATCGGAGATCTCATGCGCAAAGCCGTCCGCACCGCAGTCATCCTTTCTGCATCCGCTCTCGTCCTCGCCGGCTGCAGCGCCGGCGGCGATGGCGACGGAGGCGGCTCCGCCGAAGGCCTGAAGGGCACCGGCAGCGGCGAATCCTGCGTGATCGAAGGCACCGTGCAGGTCGGCGCGGCGCTCAGCCTCACCGGGGGCGCTGCGAGCTACGGCGAATCGCAGCAGAAGGGTCTCGAGCTGGCCCTGGAGGAGCTCAACGCGGCAGAGGGTGTGAAGTACGAGCTGAAGGTCGAGGACGACGGCACAGATCCGCGTCAGGCCATCGGCGTCTTCGAGAACTTCGTCGGCGACGGCACCAGCGCCATCATCGGACCCACCCTCTCGAACACGGCCTTCCAGGCACAGCCGGTCGCGCAGGAGGCCGGCGTGCCCGTGCTCGCGATCTCGAACACGGCCACGGGAATCACCGAGCAGGGCGATTTCATCTTCCGCGACTCGCTGACCGAGGCGCAGGTGATCCCGCAGACCATCGCAGCGGCGACCGAGAAGCTCGGTCTGGAGAAGGTCGTCGTGATGTACAGCAACGACGACGCGTTCACCGAGTCCGGCTTCCAGGTCATGGAGTCGGCGCTCGAGGACGAGGGCGTGGAGATCGCCGACACCCTGACCTTCTCGGTGAAGGACACCGACTTCCGCAGCCTGCTCACCGCGGCCAAGGAGCAGGACGCCGATGCGATCGTCGTCTCGGCCCTCATCGAGGCCGCGATCCCGCTGGTCACCCAGGCGCGCGAGCTGGGCGTCGACCAGCCGATCATCGGTGGCAACGGCTTCAACAACCCCCAGCTGATGGCGGATGCCGGGGATGCCGCTGAGGGCGTCATCGTCGGCGCAGCCTGGAACTCGGCATCCGACAGCCCCGAGAACACGGACTTCATGGCGGCGTTCGAGGAGAAGCACGGCTCGGGCCCCGACCAGTTCGCCGCTCAGGCGTACACGGGTCTGAAGATCATCGACCACGCCGTCCGCGCGAACTGCTCGGGCGAGCGCGCCGACATCCAGGACGGTCTGACCCAGGTCAAGGACCTGGCCACTCCGCTGGGCGAGATCAGCATCAACGAGAACCGCGACGCCGAGCACCCGGCCGTGGTGCAGATCGTCGAGGACGGTAAGTTCGCTGTCCTGAAGTGATCCGCGTTCCGCGAGAGGGAACCCCATGCAGCAGCTGCTGAACGGCCTGTTCCTCGGATCGATCTACGCGCTGTTCGCCATCGGCTTCACGCTGGTGTTCGGCATCCTGGATCGTCTGAATCTGGCCCACCCGGCCGCGTTCGCCGCCTCGGCGTTCGTCGGCATCTGGCTCACCGACACGTTCGATCTGCCGATCGCGCTCGTGCTGGTGATCGTGTTCGCCTTCGGTGCGCTCCTGGGCCTGCTCATCGAGCGGGTCGCGTTCCGGCCGTTGAAGGATCGCCCCGACGCGCACTTCGCCGGGCTGATCTCGTCGATCGCCATGGGCGGCATGACGATCGCGCTTCTGCAGGCGGTCTTCGGTCCGAACACTCGGCGCTTCCCGCCGGACACGGTGCCGGATGAGAGCATCCCCTTCGCGGGCGTGACCGCGAGCACGCTGCAGCTCGTGATCCTGGGCGTCTCGCTCGGACTCATGATCGCATTGACGGTGCTGGTCGGCCGCACCGCACTCGGCCGCTCGATGCGCGCCGTCGCGGAGAACCCGACCGCTGCGCGCGTACTGGGCGTGAACGTCGACCGTGTCACGGCGATGACATTCGCCATCTCGACCGCTCTGGGCGCCGTCGCCGGCGTGCTGTTCGCCCTGAACGTGAACAGCGCGCAGCTGGGCATGGGTGGCGCCATCGAGTTGAAGGGGCTCGCGGTCATCATCGTGGGCGGAATGGGATCCCTGCCGGGAGCGCTCATCGGTGGGCTCATCCTCGGCATCGCCGAGGTGTTCGCCATCCAGTACATCGGCTCGAGCTGGCGTGATCTCATCGCGTTCGCACTGCTGTTCGTCATCCTGCTGCTGCGTCCGCAGGGACTCTTCGGCAAGCGCCGGGTCCGGGAGGTGTGATGCTGTTCACCGAGTCGACACTCGTCTTCATCGCGCTCAACGGGGTCTTCGCGTTCTCGTTCTACGCGGTGCTCGTCGCCGGGCAGCTCAGCCTCGCGCAGGCCGGCTTCGCGGGCATCGCCGCGTTCACCGCCGCGACCATCACCCCGGCTCCCACCCAGTGGGGACCGCTGCCCACGCTGCTGTTCGCGATGGTGGTGGGGATGCTGGTCGGCGCGGCCGCCGCCGTCATCCTCGGCCTGCCGACGATGCGGCTGCGCGGGGTCTTCCTGGCGATCGCCACGCTCGGCTTCGCCGAGGCCATCCGCATCTTCATCCTCAACGCGGAGTGGACCGGCGGCGCTCAGGGCATGCCGGTGCCCAAGATCATGACGCCCCTCATCGCCTGGACCGTGCTGATCATCGTCACGTACTGGTTCTGGCGCCAGGGTCGCTCCCGCTACGGTCGCGCTCTCGAGGCCATCCGAGAGGATGAGCTCGCCGCCCGGTCCATCGGGATCAACGTCGGCGGCCACCGGCTCAGCGCCTTCGTCGCCGCGGGGGTGCTCGCCGGCCTGTACGGCGTGATGTGGGCGTACTACCTGCGGCTGATCGCCCCAGAGGACTTCGCGTTCGAGAAGGCCATCGACGGTCTCGTGACCGCGGTCGTCGGCGGCACGGCGAACTTCGCGGGCCCCATCCTCGGCAGCGGATTCCAGACGCTGCTGCCCGAGATCCAGCGCGCCATCGGCATCGAGGCCGGCTGGATCCGTCCGTTCATCTCCGGCCTGCTCCTGCTGCTTGTCATCCTCTACCTGCCCGGTGGCATCGCCAGCCTCATCCCCCGGCGCAGGCAGCGCATCGACGTGAGCACGCTCGACGGCGGTGCCGTCGTCGCCGGGCGCGTGCACCCCGCTAAGGGCGAGGTCGTCGCCGAGCTGAAGGGGCTGTCGAAGGAGTACGGCGGCGTCCATGCCGTACGCAGCGTCGACCTGACCGTGCGCAGCGGTGACGTCGTCGGCCTGATCGGGCCGAACGGCGCCGGCAAGACGACGCTGGTCAACATGATCAGCGGGCTCATCCCGCCCTCCTCGGGCACGGCCAGCGTGCTCGGCGTGCAGGTCGGCCGCACACCGGTGCACAAGATCGCCGCCGCCGGTGTGACCCGCACCTTCCAGCACTCCAAGCTGTTCAACCGGCTGACCGCCCTCGAGAACGTGCTGATCGGCGCGCATCTCGTCGCCAGACCGACGTTCCTGCGCCGGCTGCTGTGGCTGCCGTCGGCCCGGCGCGACGAGCGACTCGCACTGGAGCACGCCGCGCGCTGCCTGCGCAGGGTGGGTCTGCTCGACAAGGCGAACGACACTGCGAAGTCGCTGTCCTACGGCGACCAGCGCCGCCTCGAGATCGCCCGCGCTCTCGCGGCCGACCCCTCGCTGCTCATCCTCGATGAGCCCGCGGCGGGAATGAACCACGTCGAGGCGGAGGGGCTCTCGACCCTCATCCGCTCGCTCGCGGAGGACGGCCTGACCATCATCTTCATCGAGCACAACGTCGGCATGGTGCTCGACACCTGCGACCACATCGTCGTGCTGAACTTCGGCGAGGTGCTCGCCGAAGGCTCGGCCGCGCAGATCGCCGCCGACGAGCGTGTCATCGAGGCGTACCTCGGTTCCGCGGACGGCGACCGCGAGGCGGACGCCGACGGCGGCGCGGACGTGGCCGCCACGGACAGGAGCGGCCGCACCGGATCCGATGCCGAGGGCAAGGAGGAGCACCGTGGCTGAGCCGCTGCTGAGCGTGAAGGATCTCACTGTGTCGTACGGCCGCGTCGAGGCCGTACGCGGGGTGTCCTTCGACGTCGCCGCCGGAACCCTGGTGACGCTCGTGGGTGCGAACGGTGCAGGCAAGTCGTCGATCATCAACGCGATCTCCGGCGTCGTGCGGCCCACCGGCGGCACGATCACCTTCGAGGGCGCCGACATCACGAAGGCCAAGTCGCACCGCTTGGTGCCGCGTGGGCTCGTGCAGGTGCCCGAGGGCAGGCAGATCCTCGCGACGATGACGATCGCCGAGAACCTGCAGATGGGCGCGCGCTTCCATGGTGCCAAGGCGGCGGCCGCGATCGATGAGATGTATCAGCGGTTCCCCGTGCTCGGCGAGCGTCGCAGACTACCCGCGGGGTCGCTGTCGGGCGGCGAGCAGCAGATGCTCGCGATCGGCAGGGCGATGCTCGCTCGGCCGAAGCTGATGCTGATGGATGAGCCGTCCATGGGGCTCGCCCCGAAGATCGTCAACGAGGTCTTCGGCGTCATCGACGAGGTGCTGGCCGGCGGCACGACGGTGCTGCTGGTCGAGCAGAACGCCAGACGCGCCCTCCAGGCGGCCAGTGAGGGCCACATCCTGCAGAACGGCGGGATCGTCCGGTCGGGGGCGTCCGAGGATCTGCTCGCCGACGACGACATCATCCAGGCCTACCTCGGCACCGGCCGGGCGAAGGGATGACCAGCGGACGGCGGCGCGTCGAACGACGAGTGCCGACCTGGGGTGCGGTCGCTCCGCTGCTCGGGTTCCGCCGACCGGTGTGGAACGCGACCGATCGCCGGCTCGCGAAGGCGCTGTCGGTGAAGGACCTCGCCCGCATCGCCCGGCGCAACACGCCGCGCTCGGTGTTCGACTACGTGCACGGCGCGGCCGAGGACGAGCACGGAATCGCGCGCGCACGCCGCGCCTTCGCCGAGGTCGAGTTCGAGCCGCGCGTGCTGCACGACGTCGCCACGGTCGACACCTCGGCCACGATCCTCGGCAGGCCGGCGTCCATGCCGCTGATCATGGCGCCGACGGGCTTCACCCGGATGATGCACCATGAGGGCGAGATCGCCGTCGCCGGCGCCGCGGCCAGGGCCGGCGTGCCGTACACGCTCTCGACGTTGGGCACGACCTCGCCCGGCGAGCTCGTGACGGCGGTGCCAGCCGGCGACAACTGGTTCCAGCTCTATCTCTGGAAGGATCGCGACGGCACCAGGAAGATGATCGACGACGCGCGCCGCGCCGGCTACAGCACGCTGGTGCTCACCGTCGACACCCCGGTTGCGGGCAACCGCCTGCGCGACGCCCGCAACGGGCTGACCATCCCGCCGACGCTGAACGCGAAGACCATCTGGGACATGGCGTGGCACCCGGCGTGGTGGTTCAACGTACTCACGACGGCCCCGATCGAGTTCGCGAGCCTGCGCTCCTTCGACGGCACCGTCGCGGAGCTGGTAGCGAAGATGTTCGACCCCAGCCTGCGGATCGAGGATCTCGCCTGGCTGCGGGAGCAATGGGAGGGCGAGCTCGTCGTCAAGGGCATCCAGTCGGTCGCCGACGCGAAGCGAGTGGTGGATGCCGGCGCCGACGCACTGGTGGTCTCGAACCACGGCGGTCGTCAGCTCGACAGGGCGCCCACTCCCCTGCGGCTGCTGCCCGAGGTCGCCGCCGCCGTCGGCGACGACGCCGAGATCTTCCTCGACACCGGAATACTGTCGGGCGCGGATGTGCTGGCCGCGGTCGGCCTCGGCGCTGACGCGTGCATGGTGGGGCGCGCGTACCTGTACGGGCTGATGGCGGGCGGGGAACGCGGCGTGGACAGGATGCTGCAGATCATGCGCGCGGAGGCGGTACGCACCATGCAGCTGACCGGCGTCTCCACTGTGCACGAACTCCGCGGCCGCGTACGGCTCGCCGCACGCTGATACCTACCCGCCCGCGCCCCGCTCGTCAAGCGGTTGTCGAAGTCCGACGACCCCGGCTAGACCGGAGGGGCACCCTCGGTCGGGGACAGCCCTCGACGCATACGACAGGGGAGGTAACACCATGGAATGGTTCGGATTGGGCGCCGTGCTCGCGGGTATCGGCAACTTCGTCCTTCAGCTGATCGTCTTCCTCATCATCCTGCTGATCGGATGGCTGATCGCGAAGAGCATCGCGAAGGGTCTCGAATTCCTGTTCAAGAAGCTCGGCTTCCACAGGCTTCTCGACAGAGCAGGCATATCCCGACTGCTCGCCCCCACCGGCATCGACCCGCTCACGCTCGTGGTCAAGCTGGTGTACTACTTCATCCTGCTGATCGCACTGCTGCTCGCACTGGGCGCATTCGGTCCGAGCAACCCGGTCTCCGGCATCGTCGAGGAGATCATCGGCTGGCTGCCCCGGGTCCTGGTCGCGATCGTCATCGTGATCGTCGTCGCCGCCATCGCCAACTTCGTGGGCGACATCATGCGACCGGCGCTGTCGAAGTTCCGTTTCGGCAGCCTGCTCACCCGCATCGTGACGATCTCGATCATCGCGATGGGTGTGATCGCCGCGCTGAATCAGATCGGCGTCGCCGTCACGGTGACCATGCCCATTCTCATCGCGGTCCTCGCGGCCCTCGTCGGCATCGCCATCGTCGGCATCGGCGGCGGGCTCATCGAGCCCATGCGCTCGCGCTGGGAGAAGTGGCTCGGATCCATGGAGTCGGAGCTCAGCAGGCCGACGGCCGCGGCCGCATCGGCACCGACCTCGGCGACGGCGGCATCCGCTCCCGCGTCAGGACCGGCCGCCTCGACGCAGCCGCCTGTGACGCCGCCGCCGGCTCCGGACGCGCCGCACACGCCGCCCACACCCCCGACGACGCCGCCGACCACTCCCCCGACGGCTCCCCCGGCACCGCCGAGCGCACCCCCGGCACCGCCCCAGTACTGAGGCCCCGATGACGACGATTCCCCGCAGGGCTCCTGCGGGGAATCGTCGTTCTCCGCATGTCAATACGCGGCGGTCACCGTGCGGTTCGCGCCGTCGAGCGACATCTGTCCGCCGTAGGGCACGATCCACTGCGGACGGGTGTGTCCGAACGGCACTCCCACGCAGACGACCGCCTCCGGGTTGTACCGGTGCACCTGTTCGATCACCGCGTCGCGCTGGGCGGCGCGCAGGGAGGCCCGCTCGGCCGGCGAAGGCATCACATCGAAAGTGCTAACGACGGGCCGTGCGACCACGACGCCGGCGACGGCGTCGAGCATCCCCCGCTCGCCCAACGACCGAAGATGGTCGGCGACGGCCTCGGCCGGCGTGAGCTGTTCGCTCGTCTCCAGCAGCAGGATCGCGCCCTCCAGCTCTTCATTCGAGGGCAGCCGGTCGGCCAGCGCGAGCTGCACGAGCACCTCAAGACAACCGCCCCATGTGCGCCCGGCGGCGCGGTTCGCCGGACCCGCCCAGGTCCACGGCTCGGTGGGCTCGCGGTCGCCGAACGCGGTGAGCGCCTCGCTGCTCTCCCAGCGCCGCCCGAAGTCCTCCGCCTCGCCCGGCTCGGTGAGCGCGATCTCACCGCCGTCGAGCAGCGCGGCGCGCAGCGAGCGCAGATGCACGTCGTCGACGGCGGGGCCCGCTCCGAGGTGCACCTGGGTGGAACCGCCGTGATAACCGGCGACACCGTGACGCCACAGCCAGTTGAGGATGTTGGTGTTGTCGCTGTATCCCACGAACGGCTTCGGGTCGGCGAGCACGAGAGCGGGGTCGAGATGCGGGGTGACGAGAAGCTGGTCGTCACCGCCGATGGTCGCGAGGATCGCGCGGATGCCCGGGTCTGCGAACGCCGCGTTGACGTCGGCGGCGCGCGCCTCGGCGCTCGCACCCAGCTGCCGAGTGGTGGGGAACTCGACCGGGATCAGGCCGGTCAGCTCGACCAGCCGCCTCAGCGCCTGTTCGTGGATCGCCTCGGAGACGGCAGGGGCGGCGAATGCCGGCGAGAGAATCGCGACGCGGTCACCGGGGCGCGGTCTGGGAGGTGTCAGCATCGTTCCATCCTGCCGGACACCCCGCGTCAATACCGGTTGACGCACCCACGGCTGTCAACCTATATTGACGAGCATGATCGTTCGCACAGCCATCGACACCGAACCCGAGGGCGAACCCCTCGCCGAACTGCACCGACTCGCTCTCGTCCGCCGCGAGATCGCCCGCGCCGAGGAAGCCCAGGTTCGTCGCGCTCGTGTCGCCGGCTTCTCGTGGCAGGCGATCGCGAGTGCGATGGGAGTCACCAAACAGGCCGCGCATAAGAAGTTCGGCAGACAATAGAGACGCTCCCACCGAAGAAGGTCCCTCATGTCCAGCACGGCGACAGCACGCCGACGCGGACGCGGCGCAGCGCAGGACGGTCCGCGCGCCACGTTCCGCCAGCTCCTCCCATTCCTTTTCGAACACAAGAAGGTGCTCTGGGTCGTCGCGCTGCTCAGCATCATCGGCGCAGCGGCCTCACTCGTGCAGCCTCTGCTCGTCGGGCAGGTCATCGATCGCGTGCAGCGCGACGAGGCCCTCGGCTCACTCGTGTGGATGCTGATCGGTTTCGTGATCGCGGCATCCGTCATCTCCGGCTATCAGCATTATCTGCTGCAGCGCACCGGTACGGCCGTGGTGTACTCCAGCCGGCGCAAGCTGATCGCCCGCATCCTGCGCCTGCCGATCAGCGAGTTCGACGCACGCCGCACCGGCGACCTCGTCTCGCGCGTCGGCACCGACACCACGCTGCTCTACGCGGTCCTGACCCAGGGCCTCGCGGATGCGGTCGGCAGCTCGATCCTCTTCATCGGCGCGCTCGTCGCGATGCTGATCATCGACCCCCTGCTGCTCGTCCTCATCGTCATCGTCATCGGCACCTCCGTGGTCGTCGTCGTGCTACTCAGCACGCGGATCCGCAGCGCCTCCGCGGCTCAGCAGCACAAGGTGGGCGAACTGGCCTCAGGCGTCGAACGCGCCGTGTCATCGATCCGCACCGTGCGCGCCTCGGGCGCCACGGAGCGTGAGACGCACGCCGTCACCGAGCTCGCATCGGAGGCGTATGGGCTGGGAGTGCGCATCGCCAAGATCTCGTCGACGGTGGTGCCCGTGGCCGGGATCGCGCTGCAGCTCTCACTGCTGGTCGTTCTCGGCGTCGGTGGATTCAGGGTGGCGTCGGGAGCGCTGAGCATCGCGGCTCTCGTGACGTTCATCATGTTCCTGTTCATGCTGGTCATGCCGCTCGGTGAGGCGTTCGGGGCGATCACGTCCGTGAATCAGGCGCTCGGGGCTCTGGGTCGTATCCAGGAGGTCCTCGACCTGCCCGCCGAAGCCGAACGCGATGAGGCAGATGCAGCGGCCACAGCCGTTCCGGTCGCGGGGTCCGCGGCGATCGAGTTCCGGGACGTGCGCTTCCGCTACCCCGAGAACGTCACCGCCGCGCGTGCCGCGGCGGCCAAGGAGGCGCAGAATCTGCTGGTCGACGCCCACCTCGAGCGGCGGGCCGAGAAGACGGAGGACCAGGATCCCGAGGTTCTCAGGGGTGTCTCGTTCGCCGTGCCGCGCGGCTCCCGCGTGGCTCTCGTCGGGCCGAGCGGCGCCGGCAAGAGCACCATCCTCGCGCTCGTCGAGCGGTTCTACGACCCCACCGGCGGTTCCATCCGGGTGGACGGCCACGACGTGCGCACATTTCCTCGCGATGAGCTGCGATCCCGGTTCGGGTACGTCGAGCAGGACGCACCCACCCTCGCCGGAACCCTCGCCGACAACCTGCGCCTCGCGTCACCGGATGCCACAGACGAGGACTGCGAGCGGGTGCTGCGCACGGTGAATCTCGGCGACGTGCTCGAGCGCAGCCCACTGGGGCTTCAGACGCAGGTGGGCGAGGACGGCGTGATGCTCTCGGGCGGAGAGCGTCAGCGCCTGGCAATCGCGAGGGCGCTACTGACCAGGGCGCCGGTACTGCTGCTCGACGAGTCGACGTCGTCGCTGGACGGCGTGAACGAGCAGCGGATGCGCGAGGCGATCGACGCGGCCGCATCCGATCGCACCCTGCTGGTGATCGCGCATCGTCTCTCGACCGTCGTGGACAGCGACCTCATCGTCGTGCTGCAGGACGGTCGCGTCGTCGGCCAGGGCACGCACGAGGAGCTCGTGGAGTCGACCCCGCTGTATCGCGACCTGGCCAGGCATCAGCTGCTGGTCAGCTGACGGCCGCAACCTTTCGAAAACGCGACGGCGGGATGCCGGGACCACTCAGCCATGGGTTCGTCCCTGACATCCCGCCGTCGCGGGTCTTCCCCTCAGCGCGCGGCGGTGAGACGGTAGCGCAGCGCCTCGAGCTCACTGCGCAGCGCCGCCGGGAGCCTGTCGCCGAAGACGCCGTAGAACTCCTCGGTCGAGTCTGCCTCCGCGAGCCACGCGTCCACGTCGATCGAGAAGAGCTCGTCCAGGTCGGCCTCGTCGATGTCGAGGCCGGCCAGGTTCAGGTCCTCACGGCGCGGCAGGCGCCCGATCGGCGAGTCCACAGCGGGCACCTCTCCCGAAATGCGGCGGATGATCCAGTCGATCACGCGGGCGTTGTCGCCGAAGCCGGGCCAGAGGAATCGGCCGTCCGCGCCGCGCCGGAACCAGTTCACCTGGAAGATACGCGGTGCCCGGTCGAAGCGCAGGGTGCGCCCCACCTTCAGCCAGTGCCCGAAGTAGTCGGCCATGTTGTAGCCGCAGAACGGCAGCATCGCGAACGGGTCGCGCCGCAGCTCGCCGACTTTGCCTTCGGCCGCAGCGGTGCGCTCGGACGAGATCGTGGAGCCGAGGAACACGCCGTGAGTCCAGTCCGTCGCCTCCACGACAAGCGGCACATTGCTCGCCCGGCGTCCACCGAAGAGGATGACGTCGAGCGGCACGCCCTCCGGGTCCTCCCAGTCATCGGAGATCTGCGGGCACTGCGCCGCCGAGACGGTGAAACGCGAGTTCGGATGAGCGGCAGGGCGCCCCGAGTCGGGGGTCCAGGGATTCCCCTCCCAGTCGATGAGATCGGCCGGCGGGGTATCGGTGAGCCCTTCCCACCAGACATCGCCGTCGGGGCGCAGCGCGACGTTCGTGAAGATGGTGTTGCCCCAGAGCGTTTCTACGGCGGTGACGTTGGTCGATTCGCCGGTGCCAGGGGCGACGCCGAAGAACCCAGCCTCGGGGTTCATCGCGTACATGCGCCCGTCCTCACCGGGGCGGATCCACACGATGTCGTCGCCGAGCGTCTCCACCTTCCAACCCGGGATGGTGGGACGCAGCATGGCGAGGTTGGTCTTGCCGCACGCCGACGGGAAGGCCGCGGCGACGTGGTACGCCTTGCCCTCGGGGTCGGTGACGCGGATCAGCAGCATGTGCTCGGCGAGCCAGCCCTCATCGCGGGCGATCACCGAGGCGATGCGCAGAGCGAAGCACTTCTTGGCGAGGATCGCGTTACCCCCGTAGCCGGAGCCGTACGAGTACACCTCACGCGTCTCGGGGAAGTGCACGATGTACTTCTCGTCGTTGCACGGCCACGACACGTCCTGCTGGCCCGGCTCGAGCGGAGCGCCGACGGTGTGCACGGTCTTCACCCAGGGCGCGCCTTCGGCGATCTGGCGGGTGACCGCGTCCCCGACCCGCGTCATGACGCCGATGGAGACCACGGCGTACGCGCTGTCGGTGATCTGTACACCGATGTGCGACAGCTTGCCGCCCACCGGTCCCATCGAGAACGGAACGACGTACATGGTGCGCCCGCGCATCGAGCCCTCGAGGAGTCGGTCCATCTTCTGGCGCATCTCGTTCGGATCGGCCCAGTTGTTGGTCGGTCCGGCGTCCTCCTCCTTCTCGGAGGCGATGAACGTGCGCCCCTCGGTGCGCGCCACGTCGCTGGGGTGGGAGCGTGCGAGGTAGGAGCCGGGGCGCCACTCGGGGTTGAGCTTGATCAGCTTGCCCTCATCGACCAGACCGTGAAGCAGTGCATCGTTCTCGGCGCGCGATCCATCGACCCAGTGCACGTGCTCGGGCTTCGTCAGCGCCGCGATCGCGTCCACCCACGCGCGCAGCTCCGCCATCGCCGTCGTGTCATACGCCGGAACAGCACCGAACCTCCGTGCGGGGGCGACGGAGGGAACGTGCGGGGTGTACGTCTCAGCGATGGCCATGTGTGCTCCTTGTGATCGGGATGCGGTACACCCATCTTCTTCGCACATATTCGAGATTTTCGTTCCCCTGGCGTCGAAAGAACCTGAATTCCTTCGCTATGATCAAGGAATGGCGAGCAGCGGACTGGAACTCAGCACCCTCGGACACCGCATCCGGCACCACCGGACCCGGAACGGATTCACACTCGACGAGCTCGGCTCGCGGGTCGGCATCGCGGGTTCCCAGCTGAGTCTCATCGAGAACGGCAAACGCGAACCCAAGCTCTCACTGCTGCAGGCGATCGCCGATGCCTGCAGCACCGAGGTCTCGGATCTCATCTCGGGCGAGCCGCCCAACCGGAGGGCCGCGCTCGAGATCGAGCTCGACCGCGCGCAGGCGAGCCCCGTGTTCCGCCAGCTCGGCATCGCGCCTGTGCGGGTGACGAAGGGCATGACGGACGAGATGATCGAGGCGGTGCTCGGACTTCACCGCGAGCTGCAGCGCCGCGAGCGTGAGGCCATTGCGACGCCGGAGGAGGCTCGGCGCGCGAACACCGAGATGCGCCTGCGCATGCGCGAGCAGGCCAACTACCTGCCCGACATCGAGAAGCTCGCCGAGAAGCAGCTGAAGGCCGCGGGGCACGTGTCCGGTGCGCTCACGCACCGGACCGTGAGCATCATGGCGTCGAAGCTGGGGTTCGAGCTCATCTACGTCGACGACCTGCCTCATTCGACCCGCTCGATCACCGACCTCGAGCACGGGCGCATCTACCTGCCGCCTGCGTCCATTCCCGGCGGGCACGGTCTGCGCTCGATGGCCTTGCAGGCCATGGCGCACCGGCTGCTCGGTCACACTCCGCCGACCGACTACGCCGACTTCCTCCAGCAGCGCCTCGAGATCAACTACTTCGCGGCGTGCTGCCTGATCCCCGAAACCGCGGGCGTCGCCTTCCTGCAGCAGGCCAAGAAGGACCGCAACCTCGCCGTGGAGGACTTCCGTGACGCCTTCGGTGTCACGCATGAGGCGGCCGGGATGCGCATGACGAACCTGATGACGCACCATCTCGACATGCGACTGCACTTCCTCCGCGTGGACGAGAACGGCGCCATCACCCGGGTGTACGAGAACGACGACCTGCCGCTGCCGATGGACGTCACCGGCGCCGTCGAGGGGCAGCCGGCCTGCCGCCGGTTCTCTGCACGGGCCGCCTTCGATCAGCGCAATCGCACCACCGAGCACTACCAGTACACCGACACCCCCGCAGGCACGTTCTGGTGCTCGACTCAGACCGGCTCAGCGAGCGACGGCGGGTTCTCGATCACCGTCGGCGTGCCCTTCGACGACGCGCGCTGGTGGCGCGGCAGGGAGACGTCGCACCGCGCCCAGTCGACCTGCCCGGATGAGTCGTGCTGCCGCCGCGCGTCCTCCGCGCTCGGCGAGCGCTGGGAGGGCAAGGCGTGGCCGAGTGCCCGGGTGCACACGCACATGTTCTCGCCGCTTCCGCGCGGGGCCTTCCCCGGTGTGGACGACAGCGAGGTGTACGCGTTCCTCGACCGGCACGCCGCGGAGTGACGCCGCTCTCGGCAGGACGTCAAGGAAGCGGATGCCGACGGGATCAGCGCGGCCGCACGGTGAGTGTCTGCGATGACGTGCCTAGGGGTCCCGTCGTGTCGCTGAGCACCGATTCGGTCAGGCCGATGCCATCGGCGCCGAACGACACCGATGTGTCGAGTCCGAACCACTCCCCCTCTGGCTCACGGAACAGGCTCGCTGTGAGGTCGACGTTCGGGTAGAGCGCCACGTCCGGTCCGACGCGGGTCGCGATGCCGTTGGCGAAGTCGACCATACCGAGCATCCGCGCGCGGGAGGAGATCTGCTCGTCGGCGAGCAGCGGATGCATCGGGCGGATCCAGCACCGCGAGCGGCCGGCCTCGACGAAGTCACGGCGTGCTTCGATGGAGCGGATCGCACCGCCATGCCAGAAATCGTCCGGCGACCACTCCGGAAGGGTGCCGCGCGACGGCATGGACGGCAGATGGCTGCCCCGGATGCCGCTGGTGTCATGCTGCTGCAGCATCCATCCACGCAGCGTGACGGCGGCCCGCCCCCCGTGATGCGCCGTGACCTCGACGAGCTCGATCGTGCGCCCCGCTCGCACCACGCGGCTCTCGACGTCGAAGTCGTCCATCGGGATCACGCCGAGGATGTCGTAGCTCGCCCGCGCGAGCACGAGGGGCGTCCCTGGTCGCCGCTCGGCATGATCCGTCTCGGCGATGTGGGCCAACAGCCCGAACATCGGCGCGATGTGCTGCTCGTCGGGGTTCCATGCTCCGCCGGCGTGCTCGGAGGGCTCGAATGAGGTCGCGGACAGGCGACGGAAGTAGCTCGACACGCTCCCATTGTGCCAACAGCCCCTCGCGGCAGCGGCAGGCGGGTGTGTCACCGCGAGACGAAATCGGCGAAGCGTGCCAGAGCGGATTCCACAGCGTCCGGATCGTGGTCGTCGCCGAACAGGTCGGGCGGCGTCCCGCGAGCGGCATCCGCGTGCGCCCACGTTCCGACGACGCGGCCCCGGTCGATCAGTGTCGGGCGGACCATGCCGTTCTTCCCCGGGCCGACGGCGGCGAGGTGCTCGGCCGCGCAGACGGCGGTGCGGTCGGTGTAGGAGATGTAGTACTCGTCGAATGCGGGCAGCGCGAAGGCCGCAGCCGCGTTCGGCGACCGGCGCGGAGACAGCGCCGCCGCGAAGACCCCCTCGGCGATCTCGCGGACCCGATCACGTGCGCGCTCGACCGCTTCGCGGGCGCTGCCGAGCGTGAGCCCCGACCACCAGGCGAAATCCGCGGCGCCGGCAGGGCCGTGCCCGTCGATGTAGCGCACGAAGAGCTCGGTGAGGGGATCCTGCGGGGCGGCCGAGTCGCGCACCCAGTCCTCGACCGGGACGAAGCGCTGATCGCGGGCGACGCCGGATCCGCTCGGGTCGATCGGCCCCTGACAGATCTCCCCCGCGATCGTGAGCGCGAACAGCAGGTGGATGCCGCGCTGATCGCGCGGGTCGATCCCCGCCTGCTCCAGGAGCGCGAACGCCTCTGCGCGAGAGCATCCGCCGTCGCGCAGTGCCGGACGTAGCGCTCGGGACGCCGTCGCCATGACTGCGCCGTCGACGCCGAGCTGACGGTGACGTGACGCCGCCTGCTGCCGCTGCCTGGGAGCCGTGACGGAGAGGATCCACGCTAGATCGCGCGCCGGCACGATGTGCAGTGTTCCGCGCATCGTCCAGGCCCGCACGAGATCGCCGTTCGCGAAGGCCCTGTCGACCGCGGACAGCGCGGGCGAGCCCTTCGTGCGCACGCCGACCGCCCATCGCCCTGCCAGCAGATCCTGACTCTGCACCGCCAGCATGTGCGTCGCGGCATCCACCACCGTCGCTGCGGGAGCCGTGAGCCGATGCGAACGGAGCCGTTCGTCCAGGAGCGCGCGAGGTGTCATGGCACCATCTTGGCGCCAGCGCCGACATCGGGCCGCATCCCTCGCCACCCCGCCGAGACCGAGCGCGTGCGGCGCGGCGATCAGGCGTGCAGAAGGACCTCTCGGCGCTCCGGCAGCACGACGGGGTGCGCGCCCGCCATGACCTCGAGCACGCGCACGACCTGACACGAGTAGCCGTACTCGTTGTCATACCAGACGTAGAGCACGACGTTCCGGTCGTTCGCGATGGTGGCGAGTCCGTCGACGATTCCCGCGCGGTGAGAGCCGACGAAGTCGGTCGACACGACCTCAGGGCTCTCGACGTAGTCGATCTGCTGACGCAGCTTCGAGTGCAGCGACGCGCGTCGCAGATAGTCGTTCAGCTCATCCTTCTCAGCCGGGTTCTCGAGGGTGAGGTGCAGCACCGCGAGCGAGACGTCCGGCGTGGGCACGCGGATCGCGGAGCCGGTGAGCTTGCCCGCCAGCTCCGGCAGCGCGCGGGCCACGGCCTTGGCGGCGCCCGTCTCGGTGATCACCATGTTCAGCACGGCGGAGCGGCCGCGGCGATCGCCCTTGTGGAAGTTGTCGATCAGGTTCTGATCGTTCGTGAACGAATGCACCGTCTCGACGTGACCGCGCACGATTCCGTAAGCCTCGTCGACGGCCTTCAGCACCGGGGTGATCGCGTTGGTGGTGCACGACGCCGCCGACAGGATGCGGTCACCCGGCTGGATCGTCGAGTCGTTGATGCCGTGCACGATGTTCTTCAGCTCGCCCTTGCCCGGCGCAGTGAGCAGCACCCGCGCTGCACCCTTGGACTCCAGATGGCGGCTGAGGCCCGCCTCGTCACGCCAGCGACCGGTGTTGTCGACGATGATCGCGTCGTGGATCCCGTAGGCGGTGTAGTCGACGGTCGCCGGGTCGTCGGAGTAGATCACCTGGATGCGGGTGCCGTTGGCGATGATCTGCGAGTTCGCCTCGTCGACGTCGACCGAACCCTCGAAACGCCCGTGCACAGAGTCGCGCAACAGCAGCGAAGCGCGCTTGACGAGGTCGTTCTCGGATCCGCGGCGCACCACGATCGCGCGCAGGCGCAGCCCACTCCCCCCGCCGGTGTGCGCGATGATGATGCGAGCCAGCAGGCGCCCGATGCGACCGAAACCGTAGAGCACGACGTCGACGGGAGCAGCAGGCTCGGCGCCGAGGGCCGGGGACAGCGCATCGCGCAGGTACTCGTGCAGATCGCGGCCGCTCGCGGCGTGCTCGGCGACCAGGCGTGCCACGTCCAGCGACGACGCCCCCGGCGCCAGTTCACGCAGCGCCTCGAGCACCGCAAGGGTGTCCTCGAGCGCCAGCTGACCGTGACCGAGCTGCGCGACGCGCTCGTGCACTTCGAGGATGCCTGTGGTCGACAGCCCGAGGAGCCGGTGACCGTGCAGCGACGTCACGACGTCGCGCTCCCGGTTCAGTCCGCCGATCAGCGGGATCATCCGCTCGGCGAGTTCTTCCTTGACCTTCCAATCGTCGCGGTGCGCGGCGAAAACGTCCATGTGCGTCCTTGCTGGTGTCATCTGATGCCGAGCGGGTCTGTCGGCCGGTGATAGCGGGCGGATCGGCCCGTATCAAGGGTACGGCGCAGGCTTCGCCGGCCCCTGTCGATCCGCGGCGCAAAGAACCGCCGTTGCGAACCGCCGGTTAAGAATCCCGATCTTCCCTCTCTCACCGCTGGCGAGGACACCGTGCCGCGAGCACGCAGGGGGCCGGACCGCTATCGTCTGGTGATCGTCACGTCGACGGCGTCGCCGACGTCCTTGCCCAGAGCCTTGCGCGCCTTCGCGTTGAGCGACACCATGTGTCCGCCTGTTCCCGTGACCATGGCGCCGACGTTCTCCAGCACGAGGTCGTCGACCCTCTCGTCAACTCTGACGGTCTTCCCCGACCGAAGAACTCGGCGGATCCGGGGATCTCGACGCAGCTCCACATCTCGCCCTTCACATCCACGCCGATCGTCGTACGAAAGCTCAACCGCTCTGCACTCATGACGACAGCGTAGGCGAGCGATCGCCCGCCACGGACGGCGCCGCGATCTCGGGACCGTCGTCGCGCGCCGTGACCGTCGCGGTCGTGCGCAGGAAGACGATGATCCAGCTGAAGATCAGCACCGCGGCGATCAGCTCAACGGCGGTGAGGTTGTAGTAGCCGGTGACGAAGAACATCGCGAGCAGGGCGATCACCGCGACGTATGCGTAACCGAGCGCGAAGAACACCCGAGGCAGGGTCGGCAGCAGCCACGGCAGCGCGCAGATCATGACGCCGTACACGACGACCATCCCGGTGGCGACCGTGTTGTGCAGCGCGAAGAAGCGATCGACCGGGAACACCCCGACCGCGGCGAGGAACAGCCCGACGAGCACCAGCCCTGTCCGCATCACCGTGCGGCCCCTGCGCTGAGCCGGCAGCGCGACGGGCAACGCCGCAGTCGCGAACCGGGCGATCGTGGTCACGATGATGCCGGCGATCACCAGGGTGACGTTGAACGCGGGCGCTGCCGCGTTCGACGTCATGCCCAGAGCGGAGAGGTTGTTCTGCCACCATCTGGGATCGCTCGAGGTGAGCATCGCCGCGAACGCACCGACGACGAGGAAGACGGCGAGGTCCATCGACAGAGACAGAGGGGTGAGCCGCGCGGAGCCGAGGAAGGCGACGTACGCGGTCAGCCCCAGCGCCACGCCGACGAGCACGGAACCGGGAAAGGCGAAGACCGGAGCGCCGATGAAGCTCAGCTCGAGAAGCTGCGCGACGCCGCTCCAGCCGAGCAGCGCCACCGAGGCGTACGCCCCTGCGATCGCGATGAGGTCGTACCAACGCAGCCGATCCGTCGGTCCGGTGAACTCGTCGCGCGCTCCGCGGGCGCCTGCTCTGGGGCGCACCGCCGCACGCCCGAGTGCGAAGGCGACGACCGTCACGATCGCGCCGCCGACGGCGGCGTGGGCGCCGATCGAACCCCGACCGCTGATCGTCAGCTGCTCACCCCAGAAGAGGATCATGGATACGCCGAACCCCGACGCAAGGGCGGCGGCGCCCACGAGCAGGGCGATGGTCTCGATCGATTCCGCCGAGCGCGCAGGGCGCTTCAGCGCGTCCAGACTCACCATGATCGCGTGCCGCAGCCGTTCCCGCATGCTCCCCGGCCTGTCGCGGCCGCCTCCTGCCTTCACTCTAGACACCACGCCGCCGCGCTCCGGCCGGCGGTCCGACCCTAAGCTCGTCTTCATGGCGCAGCTGCACGACCTCACCGCGATCGAGCAGCTGGCGGCACTGCGTCGGCGCGAGGTCTCCCCCGCGGACCTGGCCGCGCACTACCTCGCCCGCATCGCGGCCATCGACGCCGCACTCGGAGCATTCGCCGAGGTCACCGCGGACACGGCGCTCGAGCGTGCCGAAGCGCTCGCACGCGGCGACGCGCGCGGAGCGCTCTGGGGTCTGCCGTTCGCCGACAAGGACCTCGTCGCCCGCGCAGGGGTGCCGACCAGGTTCGGTTCGCGCCTTCATCGCGACTACGTCCCCGAGGTCACCGCCGATCAGGCCGCCGTGCTCGATGAAGCCGGAGGAGTCAGCCTCGGCAAGACGAGCACACCGGAGTTCGGCCTGACCGGGTACACCGAGACGATGATCGGCCCTCCGGCGCGCGACCCCTGGAACCCGCAGAACGGGGCGGGCGGATCCAGTGGCGGTGCTGCCGCCGCGGTCGCCGCCGGTCTGCTCCCGATCGCACCCGCATCGGACGGCGGCGGATCGATCCGCATCCCCGCCGCGACGGTCGGCCTGGTCGGGATCAAGCCGTCCCGTGGCCGAGTGCCGTTCGCCACGGGACTGGACAGCCCTGGAGGTCTGGCCGTCGCCGGACCCATCGCCCGCACGGTGGCCGATGCCGCGCTGCTGCTCGACGTGCAGGCCGGCGGTCGTCCGCATGCGTTCGCGACGCGCGCGCCAGGGACCGGCCCCTTCCTGGAGGCGGCCACGCATCCCACCGGTTCGGCCCGGGTCGGCGTGACCACCGTGTCGCCCTGGGACGACGAGGAGGACATCCGCCTCGACGCGGATGCCGCCCGCGCGGTCGACGTCGCCGCCGCGCTGCTCGCGGATGCCGGCCACGGCGTGGACGGCATCGACTGGCGCCCACGGGGCTACCCGGAGATGTTCACGACGCTCTGGCGCATGAGCGTCGCACGGATGGGGCTGTCTGACGCCCAGCTGGAGTTCGTCGAGCCGATCACCGCGTGGCTCGCCCTGGAGGGCCGTGCGCTCAGCGGTGCCAGGGTGCTGGAGGCTCTCGGCGCCGCATCCGCATTCGAGCAGGCGACGATCAGCGCTTTCGCCCCCTTCGATGCGGTGCTCACCCCCGCGCTCGCGCTTCCGGCGCGTCCGATCGGCTGGTTCGACCGTACGGATGCCGCGCGCAACTTCTCACAGCAGGTGCGCTACGCGCCGTACAGCAGCTTCGTCAACGTGGCAGGTCTGCCCGCCATCGTGCTCCCGGTCATGCTCGACCATTCCGGTCATCCGGTGGGTGTTCAGCTGGTGGGACGCCCCGGCGGTGAAGTGGCGATCATCGCCCTGGCGGCCCAGGTGGAACGTCGAGTGGGTCGACTGCCCCGACCGCCGATGTGGGAGGCGAGCAGCGGTTAGCCTGAGTCCATGGCAGACACTCTTCACGCCCGCGCCGTCCTGCTCGACATGGATGGCACCCTCGTCGACTCCACGGCGGTCGTCGAGCGACTCTGGCTGGAGTGGGCGAAGCCGCACGGCATCGACCCCGAGCGCGTGCTCAGCGTCGTGCACGGGCGGCAGGGGCATCAAAGCATGGCCATCATGCTGCCCGACCGCGATCACGCGATCAATCTGGCCGAGAACGACGAGATGCTCGCCAGAGAGAGCCTCGATGTCGACGGCGTGATCGAGATCCCCGGGGCTGCCGCGCTGCTGCAGGCGCTGCGGGAGCATCCGCACGCGATCGTCACGTCGGCGACGGTCGGGCTCATGACCGCGCGGATGGACGCGGCCGGCCTGTCGGTGCCCGAGCTGGCGGTCACCGCCGAGAGCGTATCGGCGTCGAAGCCGGACCCGGAGGGGTTCCTCACCGCTGCGACGTCGCTCGGCATCGACGCGGCGGACTGCGTGGTGTTCGAGGATTCCGCAGCCGGAGTGGAGGCCGGTCTCGCCGCGGGGATGCGGGTGATCGGCGTCGGCAGCCACGCGAAGGCGCACGGCGCGACTCATGTCGTCGACGACCTCACGAGCGTGACGGTGACGGCGGACGCCGAGGGGTTCGTCATCACACTGCACTGATGCGGCTCAGTGCTTCGTGAAGTCCTCGAAGATCAGGGTGGTGCGCGTCGAGCGGATCGACGGAATCGCCTGGATGTCCTCCAGCACGATGCGGCGCAGGTCTCGCGCATCACTCGCGCGCACGAGCAGGATGACATCGAAGTCACCCCCGACGAGCGCCATGTGCTCGACCTCGGGGATGGCGCGCAGGCGCTCCTGCACCTCCTGCCACGTGGCCTGTTCGATGGCAAGCATGACGTAGGCCGAGGCGTGGTGGCCCAGCTGCACGGGATCGGTTCGCACCGTGTATCCGGTGATCACGCCGGACTCGGTGAGGCGCTTGATGCGGGCGTGGGCGCCGGCGCGTGATATGTGAACTGCTTCGGCGATCGCCGTCATCGACGCACGCGCGTCGCGGCGCAGCTCATCGAGGATCGCCCGGTCCGTGGCATCCATCACCGCCATGGGAACTCCTTCGTTCTGTCACCGGATGCTGACGTTCTGAGCCCTCACAGCCCGTATAACGCGCAGTCGTCCGCATCTGTTTGACATCTCTTGGACGATTGTGCCACGCGCGGCATGCTGGGCACACACGTTCGGCAAGGAGGGCGAACCGATGCAACACGACGACCTAATTCCCCGCGACATCCCGGTGCAGCTCATCGGCCCCGCGGGCACGCCTCACGCCGACGACCGCTACGCGATGCCAGACGCCGACACACTGATGCGCGCTTACCGGGGTCTGGTCGAGGGACGACGCGTCAACGACCAGGCCAACGCCCTCGTGCGACAGGGGCGACTGGCGGTGTACCCGTCATCCCACGGGCAGGAGGCATGCCAGGTGGCCGCCGCCCTCGTGCTCGGCGAACGCGACTGGCTCTTCCCGACCTATCGCGACTCGGTCGCCGTCATCGCCCGCGGCGTACGACCGGCAGATGCCATGGTTCTGCTGAAGGGCGACTGGCACTCGGGATACGACCCCTCCGAGCACCGTGTCGCCCCGCAGGCGACCCCTCTCGCGACCCAGCTGCTGCACGCCGTCGGCTTCGCCCAGGCGGCCAAGCACCGCGGAGAGGACACCGTGGTGCTGGCCCTCTGCGGCGACGGCGCCACGAGTGAGGGAGACTTCCACGAGGCGCTGAACTTCGCGGCGGTCTTCCGCGTTCCCGTCGTGTTCTTCGTGCAGAACAACGAGTTCGCCGTCTCCGTGCCGCTCTCGCGGCAGACAGCCGCGCCGTCGCTCGCTCACAAGGCGATCGGCTACGGCATGCCGGGGCAGCGCGTCGACGGCAACGACGTCGCGGCACTGCTCGCCGTCCTCGGCGATGCCGTCGATCGTGCCCGTGCGGGCGGTGGCCCCTCGCTCGTCGAGGCGCACACCTACCGCATGCACGCGCACACGAACGCCGACGACGACACGCGCTACCGCGAGCGCGAAGAGGTGCAGGCGTGGGTGGCACGCGACCCGCTCAGCCGGATGCGCGCGTACCTGACGGCGACGGGTGACCTCGACGACGCCGCCGAGGCGCGCCTGGCGGCCGGGGCCGAGGAGATCGCCGGCGCGCTGCGCGACGCGCTGAACGCCGATTCCGACCTCGACCCCGAGGATCTCTTCCGCCACGTGACCGTCGAGCGCTCACCGCAGCTCGAGGAGCAGTGGCAGCTGCTGCGCGGCGAGATCGAACGAAGCGCGCTCACTGACGGAACCGTGCTCACTGACGCGGGAGGTCACCGATGACCATCGCACACGACGACGTCCGGCTCGATCAGCGCCACGTGGTCGGCACGATGACCATGGCCGCCGCCCTCAACCGCGCCCTCGCCGATGCCATCCAGGACGATCCCGATGTGGTCGTCTTCGGCGAGGACGTTGGTGCGCTGGGCGGTGTGTTCCGCATCACCGATGGACTCACAGAGCGCTTCGGCGAGGACCGCTGCTTCGACACCCCGCTCGCGGAGTCGGGCATCGTGGGCACCGCGGTCGGGATGGCGATGAACGGGATGCGGCCCGTGATCGAGATGCAGTTCGACGCCTTCGCGCTGCCCGCGTTCGAGCAGGTCGTCAGCCATGTGGCTAAGCTCGCCAACCGCACGCGGGGCGCCGTGCGCATGCCACTGGTGATCCGCATCCCGTTCGGCGGCGGGATCGGCGGTGTGGAGCACCACTGCGACTCCTCGGAGGCCTACTACGCGCACACTCCCGGACTGACGGTCGTCTCCCCCTCGACCCCGCAGGACGCGTACTCTCTGCTGCGGGCGGCAATCGCCTCCCCGGACCCGGTCGTCTTCCTCGAGCCCAAGAAGCTGTACTGGGCGAAGGGCGAGGTCGACACCTCGGTCACGGCCGAGCTCGGCACGGCCCGCATCGCACGCGATGGAACGGATGTGACGCTGCTCGCCTACGCGGCGATGGTGCCGGTCGCGCTCGAAGCGGCCGAGATCGCCGCCGGCGAGGGACGCAGCGTGCAGGTGGTCGACGTGCGCAGTCTCTCGCCCTTCGACGACGCGACGGTGACGGCGGCCGTGCGCGCGACCGGCCGCGCGGTGGTTGTGGCCGAGGCCCCCGGGTATGCGAGCGTCGCGAGCGAGATCCAGGCGAGGGTGTTCGAGCGCTGCTTCGAGTACCTGGAGGCGCCGGTGCGCCGGGTCACAGGGTTCGACACGCCGTTCGCACCCCCGAAGCTCGAGCACTGGTACCTGCCCGACGCCGACCGGGTGCTGGACGCGATCGACTCGCTGCACTGGGATGACGACGCCGAGGGGGCGACGCGATGACCACCTCGACCGCCCGGGTGTTCCGCCTGCCCGATCTCGGAGAGGGCCTCACGGAGGCTGGCCTCGTGCAGTGGCTGGTGCAGGTCGGGGACAGCATCCGCACCGATCAGGCGATCGCCGAGGTCGAGACGGCCAAGAGCGTCGTCGAACTGCCGTCGCCGTTCGCCGGAGTCGTGACGGCCCTGCACGGCGAGCCTGGTGACATCATCGCCGTCGGCGCCGCCGTGCTCGAGGTCTCCGACGCGGATGAACCCGCATCCGCCCGGCCCGCCGACGGGACGGATGCCGAAGCCGAGGAGATCGAGAAGCGCGCGTACCGCACCGAGGAGCGCGCCGGCTCGGGCAACGTGCTGATCGGCTACGGCACGACGGAGCGTTCGGCCGGCGGACGCCGCAGGCCCCGCATCCCGGCGTCCGCCCCGCCCGCCTCTGCCCCCACCGCCCCCGCCTCGGTCCCGCCGAGTGCACCGGATGCTGACGAGCGCACGGCCGCCCGACGCAGTCAGGCCGCGCACTCGACGGCACCCCGCGCCGTCGACGACGGCACGCGCGCCCGCCGCACCGTCGCCGTCCGCTCCCCCATCGTGCGCCGGCTGGCGCGTGATCTCGGACTGGATGTGCGCACGATCACCCCGACCGGCGTCGACGGGGCGGTCACGCGAGCCGACGTCCTGCGTGCAGCCGTCGACCATGCCGTGGACGGCGTCGCCGCCGAGGATGCGGCAGCGCCCGTCGCCACCTCGACCGGCGAACAGATCGACGGGCTCGGCGTGCGCTCGCGCGAACGCATGAGCCCGTTGCGCAAGGCCGTCAGCGCCAAGCTGTCGCGCAGCCGTGCCGAGATCCCCGAGGCGACGGTGTGGGTCGACGTCGACGCGACACGTCTCTGGGATCTGCGGGCCGAGCTGGCGGCCCGCGGTGGCCGGGCGCCCTCGCTCACCGCGCTGATCGGCCGGTTCGCGCTGATCGCCCTCGCCGAGTTCCCGCTGCTCGCTTCCCGGTTGAGCGACGACGCCGACGAGATCATCTCCTTCGACGGGGTAAACCTCGGCGTCGCGGCCGATACTGTCCGCGGACTGATGGTGCCGGTCATCCCGGCCGCCCACGCGCTCTCGCTGGATGAACTGGATTCCGCGCTGCGCGAGCTCGCCGAGAGCGCGCGCTCCGGTGCCACGCCGCCCGAGCGGCTGCGGGGCTCGACCTTCACGCTGAACAACTACGGCGGCTTCGGCGTCGACGGCTCCGCAGCCATCATCAACCACCCCGATGTGGCCATCCTCGGCATCGGCCGGATGATCGAACGCCCCTGGGTGGTGGACGGCGCGATCGTGCCACGGCGGATCGCCCAGCTCTCGCTCGTGTTCGATCACCGAGTGTGCGATGGGGGCTACGCCGCCGGGTTCCTTCGCCGCGTCGTCGAGCTCATCGAGCATCCGGTCCGCGCCTACGGCCGTATCTGATCGACGCCCGCCCCGGAGATCGACACCGGTGATCTCCTTCGATCGCGCCGAGTGCCGGGTGCGGAGACGGAAGGGCCGTGCGGATGATCCGCCCGGCCCTTCCGCGCGACGATGGCTCAGCGCACGCGGTTCGCGCCGGTGCGCGCGGCGACCACCTCGACGCTGTGCGTGTCCAGCGGCACACCCCGCGTCTCCTTGACGAGCGAGACGGCGACGAGGGAGATGATCGTGATCACCAGCACGTACACGCCGATCGACCACGAGGCGCCGGTGCTCTTCAGCAGCAGCTCCGCGATCAGCGGAGCGAATGCGCCACCGAGGATCGCTCCCAGTGCGTAACCGATCGAGACCCCCGAGTAGCGCACGTCCGCGGGGAACATCTCGGCGTACAGGGCGGACTGAGGCCCGTAAGACAGCCCGAGGCCGATGGTCAGCACGAACAGGGCGATGAAGAACAGCGCCGCGTTGCCGGTGTCGATCAGGAACCACATCGGAATCGACCACACGGCGATGAGGGCGTACCCGATCTGGAAGGTGCGCACGCGGCCGATCCGGTCCGAAATGCGGCCGCCCACCATCGTGAAGATCAGCCAGCCGAACGACGCGAGAGTGGTCAACAGCAGAGCGGTCGGACGGGGCATGCCGATCACCGTGGAGACGTATGTCGTGAAGAAGGCGATGAGCAGGTAGCCCGCCGCGTTGTTCGCGATGAAGATGAGTGCCGTGAGCACGACCTCGCGTCCGTGGTGACGGAACAGGGTCGCCAGCGGCGCCGACGACTCGCTGCGGCGCTGCTGCAGCTCCTTGAAGATGGGCGACTCCTCGACTGAGCGGCGGATCACATAGCCGACCACGATCAGCACGATCGAGAACAGGAAGGGCAGCCTCCAGCCCCACGCCAGGAACGCCTCCTGACCCATGCTCGAGGTGAGCACCCACATCGTGAAGGTGGCGAGGATCATGCCGATCGGAACGCCGATCTGCGGGTAGGCGCCGAACAGCCCTCGCTTGCCCTCGGGTGCGTGCTCGACCGACATGAGTGCGGCACCGCCCCACTCACCGCCCGCGGAGAAGCCCTGCAGAACCCGCAGCAGAACGAGCAGCACAGTGGCCAGGATGCCGATGTCGGCATACGTCGGCAGCACTCCGATCAGTGACGTGGCAAGTCCCATCAGTACCAGGGTCAGCACCAGCATGCGCTTGCGTCCGAGCCTGTCGCCGAGATGGCCGGCGATCACGGCCCCCAGCGGGCGGAACAGGAATGAGATCCCGAGCGACGCCCACGATGCGATCTGTGCACCGGTCTCGCCCAGTGGGGCGAAGAACAGCCCGCCGAAGACCAGCCCGGCGGCCTGCGCGTAGATGAAGAAGTCGTACCACTCGATGGTCGTGCCGACCAGGGTGCCGGCGAGCACCCGGCGCTCCTCGCGCCGTCGGACTGCGGTATCCGTCATTGAGAACTCCGTTGTTCGGGTGATGCTGACCGACCGATCGGTCAGCAAGTCAGGAGAGTACACGGCGGCACGGCCGCCGCGCTACACCCGCCCCGTCGCGAACTTGCCACGCGCTCGCAGGACTGTCATGATTTACTGACCGAATGGTTAGGAAAGCGCGGACAGCACTGTCCGCGACCCTCGCCTGACATCCACGCAACGGAGATGGATCATGACGGACGCCTTTCTCGTCGGCGGAGTGCGCACCGCGGTCGGCCGTTACGGAGGAATGCTCGCCGGAGTGCGGCCCGACGACCTCGCCGCGCTGGTGGTGCGCGCCGCAGTGGATCGAGCCGGCGTCCCCGACGGCGCCGTCGAAGAGGTGATCCTCGGAGCGGCGAACCAGGCGGGTGAGGACAACCGCAACGTCGCCCGGATGGCCGTGCTTCTCGCCGGGCTACCCGATGAGGTGCCAGGCATCACCGTGAACCGCCTGTGCGCATCCGGCATGTCGGCGATCGCGATGGCCGCACAGGCGATCCGCTCCGGCGACGCCGAGCTCATGGTCGCAGGAGGAGTCGAGTCGATGACCCGCGCACCCTGGGTGCAGGGCAAGCCCGAACGCGCCTGGGCCAAGCCCGGCGACGCGTTCGACACGTCGATCGGCTGGCGTTTCGCGAATCCGCGACTGCTGGCTCGCGACAAGGCCACGTACTCGATGCCCGAGACCGCTGAGGAAGTCGCCCGTCGCGAGGGCATCACCCGCGAGGATGCCGACTCGTTCGCTCTGCGGAGTCAGCAGCGCGCCGTGGCCGCCATCGATGCCGGCCGGTTCGACGCAGAGATCGTCGCCGTGCCCACCCGGGCAGGCGACGTCGCGGTCGATGAGGGACCGCGCCGCGACACGAGCCTCGAGGCACTCGCGGGGCTGCGTCCCGTCGTCGCGGGCGGCAGCGTCGTCACCGCAGGCAACTCGAGCTCGCTCAACGACGGCGCATCCGCAGTCGTCGTCGCGAGCGCCGAGGCCGTGCGCCGTCACGGCCTCACGCCCCGTGCCCGCATCGTGACAGCGACCTCGGCGGCGCTGGCGCCCGAGATCATGGGCCTCGGCCCTGTTCCGGCGACAGAGCGTGCGCTGAAACGAGCAGGGCTGTCGGTCTCGGACATCGGTGCGGTCGAACTGAACGAGGCCTTCGCGACGCAGTCACTGGCGTCGATCCACCGCCTCGGACTGGACCCCGAGATCGTCAATCGCGATGGAGGGGCCATCGCGCTCGGACACCCTCTCGGATCGAGCGGGTGCCGCATCACCGTCACGCTGATGGGCAGGATGGAGCGAGAGGGCGCAGGGCTGGGGCTCGCGACCATGTGCGTGGGAGTCGGGCAGGGCACCGCCATGATCCTGGAGCGCGTGGCATGAGCGGCCCGGTGCTCGTCGAGCGTCGCGACGACCGCGTCGTGGCCACCTTGAACCGTCCGGACAAGCGCAATGCGATCGACCAGGAGACGATCGACGTGCTCCACGAGCTGTGCGCCGAGCTCGAAGCCGAGCCGCGCACGCTCATCCTGACCGGGTCCCGCGGTGTGTTCGCCTCCGGCGCTGACATCGCCCAGCTGCGCGAGCGTCGGGCCGATGACGCCCGCCGGGCGATCAACGCGACCGCCTTCATCCGCATCGCCGAGCTGCCCATGCCGGTCGTGGCCGCTGTGGAGGGCTACGCTCTGGGCGGAGGCGCCGAGCTCGCCTACGCCGCCGACATCCGCATCGCCGCCCCCAGCGTGAAGATCGGCAACCCCGAGACCGGGCTCGGCATCATCGCGGCAGCCGGCGCGACCTGGCGGCTGCCGGAGATTGTGGGAGCGTCGCGCGCGAGCGAGCTGCTGCTCACCGGCCGCGTGCTGGGCGCCGATGAGGCACTGGCGTGGGGTCTGATCTCTGCGATCCACCCCGGCGAGGAGCTGCTCGCGGCCGCTCACGCGATCGCGGACCGCATCGCCGCGAACGATCCGCTCGCCACGCAATACACCAAGCGGGCTCTGCGGGCGCCTCGACCGGAGCATCCCGACATCGAGCGCGAACTGCAGGCGGAACTGTTCGAAAGCGACGAGAAGAGGCGTCGCATGACGGAGTTCCTCGAGCGACGCGCAGAGCGCGGCCGCGACAGCGATGCGGGAGGGGCCCGCTGATGAGCGCACCGAAGACCGTCGGAGTCCTCGGCGGAGGACGCATGGGGGCGGGGATCGCGCACGCGTTCCTGCTCGCAGGTTCGCAGGTGACCGTGATCGAACGGGACACGGCGAGCGCGGATGCCGCCGCCGAGCGCGTGGGCGACGGAATCCGCCGCTCGGCCGAGAGGGACGCCGCGCTCGACATCGCCGAGGTCGCCGCACGCTTCTCGGCCGGCACCGACGTCGCCACGTTCGGCGGCGCGGACCTCGTGATCGAGGCGGTTCCCGAGGACCGCGGCCTCAAGGAGAACGCGCTCACACGCGTCGACGCCGTCCTCGGCGATTCCGCGGTGCTCGCCTCGAACACCTCGTCGATCTCGATCGACGACCTCGCCGCCGGCCGTCGCGATCCGTCGCGATTCCTGGGTCTGCACTTCTTCAACCCCGTGCCCGCATCGGCACTCGTCGAGATCGTGCGCGGCTCGGCGACCGAGGCCGCCGTCGTCGACGCGGCCCGAAGCTGGGTCGACGCGCTGGGCAAGACTCCGATTCTCGTGCAGGACTCCCCCGGCTTCGCGTCCTCGCGCCTCGGCGTGCTGCTCGGTCTGGAGGCGATTCGGATGCTCGAAGAAGGTGTCGCATCGGCATCCGACATCGACGCCGCCATGACCCTCGGATACCGCCACCCCGTCGGCCCGCTGCGCACCACAGACCTCGTCGGACTCGATGTGCGCCTCGGCATCGCCGAGGAGCTCGCCCGCGAGCTGGGCGAGCGATTCCAACCCCCTGCACTGCTGCGCCGGATGGTCGCCGACGGGCACCTCGGCCGCAAATCCGGGCGCGGCTTCTACGACTGGAATGAGGAGAACTGATGACCGACTACCTCCCGAGCTATGTTCAGGGCCAGTGGTGGATGCCGCACGATGACGCCGATGCCACCGAGGTGCGCGACGCCTCGACCGGAGAGGTCATCGCCAGGGTGAGCACCACCGGCCTCGACCTGCCCGGCGCGCTCGAGTACGCGCGCACCGTGGGGCACGCGAGTCTGGCCCGCCTCACCTTCCACCAGCGCGCTCTGCTGCTCAAGCAGTTCGCGCTCGCCCTCACCGAGCGCAAGGATGAGCTCTACACACTGTCGGCCCGCACCGGCGCCACGAAGACCGACTCGTGGGTCGACATCGACGGTGGCATCGGCGTGCTGTTCTCGTACTCCGGCAAAGGACGCCGCGAGCTGCCGAACAGCACGGTGCACGTCGACGGCCCCGTCGAGCCGCTGTCGAAGGACGGCTCCTTCCTCGGGCGCCATGTGTACACCACGCTGCCCGGCGTCGCGGTGCAGATCAACGCCTTCAACTTCCCGGTGTGGGGACCGCTGGAGAAGTTCGCGCCGGCGTTCCTCGCGGGGATGCCCACCGTGATCAAGCCCGCAACGCCCACCGGTTACCTGACCGAGGCGATGGTGCGGATCCTGGTCGAATCGGGGCTGCTGCCCGAAGGCTCGCTGCAGGTGATCAACGGCAGCGTCCCCGCCCTCTTCGATCACCTGCGCCTCGGCGACCTGGTGGGATTCACCGGCAGCGCCTCCACCGCCGAGCACCTGCGCCGACACCCGTCGGTGCAGACCGGAGGGGTGCGGTTCACCGCCGAGACGGACTCGATCAACGCATCGGTGCTCGGCACCGATGCCGTGGCCGGCACTCCCGAGTTCGATGCCTACGTCCGCCAGCTCGTCGTGGAGATGACGACGAAGGCGGGTCAGAAGTGCACGGCGATCCGCCGCGCGATCGTCCCATCCGCGGTGGCGGACGATGTGATCGAGGCGGTGCGCGCGCGCATCGCCGACAAGACCGTGCTGGGCGACCCTCGCGGCGACGGCGTCACCATGGGACCGCTGGTCTCCACGGCGCAGCGCGATGAGGTGCTCCGCCAGGTTCGGGCTCTGCAGGACGCAGGTGGCCGCGTCGTCGTCGGGTCGACCGACGTCCCGGTCGTCCTCCACGCCGACGGCACCACAGGTCCGGCTCCCGACGGCGCCTTCGTGTCGCCTGTGCTGCTGCGCTTCGACGACGGACGATCCGGCGCCGTGCATGACGTCGAAGCCTTCGGCCCCGTCTCGTCGCTGCTCACCTATGAGACGACCGCGGAGGCCGCCGAACTCGTGGCGCTCGGTGGCGGTTCGCTGGTCACGAGCGTCGCCACCCACGACCCCGCCCAGGCCGTCGAGCTGGCCACGCGCATCGCACCGTTCAACGGACGGATGCTGCTGCTCGACCGCGACGACGCACGCTCGTCGACCGGCCACGGATCGCCGCTTCCCGGCCTCGTGCACGGCGGTCCGGGGCGAGCAGGCGGCGGCGAGGAGCTGGGCGGCATCCGCGCGGTGCTCCACCACATGCAGCGCACCGCAGTCCAGGGATCACCCGAGATGCTGACCGCCCTGACGGGGGTCTGGCATGCAGGCTCTGCGGCGAACGCCGACGGCCGGCATCCGTTCCGCAAGTCGCTTGCGGAACTGCGCATCGGCGACCAGATCTCCTCCGGCTCACGCGAGGTGACGCTGGCCGACATCGAGACCTTCGCGCACTTCACCGGCGACACCTTCTACGCCCACATGGACGAGGAGTCCGCCGCAGCGAACCCGTTCTTCCCAGGACGGGTCGCGCACGGGTACCTGCTCGTCTCCTGGGCCGCCGGGCTGTTCGTCGACCCCGAGCCCGGTCCCGTCCTCGCCAACTACGGCCTGGAGAACCTGCGCTTCATCACGCCCGTCTCGCCGGGCGACAGCATCCGCGTCGTGCTCACGGCCAAGCAGATCACGCCGCGAGAAACCGATGAATACGGCGAGGTGCGCTGGGACGCCGTCATTCGCAATCAGGACGACGAGATCGTCGCCACGTACGACGTGCTCACGCTGGTGAACAAGGAACCGATCGGGACTGTGGCCGAGGAGGCGGTGCCGGCATGAGAACGATGATGCAGCGGGACGCCGCGTCCGCATCGCTCGGAATGGTCGTCGAACTGGACGAACCAGGACGCGCTGTGGTGTCGATGCGCGTGCGCGAGGACATGCTCAACGGGTTCGCGATCACGCACGGCGGACTGGTGTTCACCCTGGCCGACACCGCCTTCGCGATCGCCTGCAACGAGGATGAGCGCGTCACCGTCGCCGCCGGCGCCGACATCACCTTCCTCAAGTCCACAGGTGCGGGGCAGACGCTCACCGCGACAGCTGTGCGACGCGTCGTCAGCGGACGATCGGGTCTGTACGACGTCACGGTGAGCGACGACAGCGGCGATGTCGTCGCCGAGTTCCGTGGCCGCTCCCTCACCACCAACCGCGCCGCCGAATGACGCGCTGATCCGAACCGGAGTTCCCGATGTCGATGATGACAGAACCGGCCGCAGACACCCTCGACGCCGCCGAGCGGCTGTCCCGGCCCGAGCTCGAGGCGCTGCAGCTCGATCGACTGCAGTGGACGGTGCGCCACGCGTACGAGAACGTGCCGCACTACACCCGCGCGCTGGACGAGGCCGGGGTGGCCCCCTCCGACATCCGATCGCTCGAGGACGTGCGGCTGCTGCCGTTCACGACCAAGGAGGATCTGCGGCAGAACTACCCCTTCGGCATGTTCGCCGTGCCGATGGAACAGGTACGCCGTGTGCACGCATCGTCGGGGACGACGGGCCGCCCGACCGTCGTCGGTTACACCGAGACGGATCTCTCCAACTGGGCGGACCTCATCGCCAGGTCGCTGCGCGCGTCCGGCGTGCGCCCAGGGATGAAGGTGCACAACGCCTACGGGTACGGGCTGTTCACCGGTGGGCTCGGCGCGCACGCGGGAATCGAGCGCCTCGGTGCGACCGTCATCCCGATGTCCGGCGGCCAGACGGCAAGGCAGGTGCAGCTGATCCGCGACTTCGAGCCGGATGCGATCCTCTGCACGCCGAGCTACCTGCTCACGATCGCCGACGCCATGGAGGAGGCGGGCATCGATCCCGCGTCGACATCGCTGAAGGTCGCCGTGCTGGGCGCAGAGCCCTGGACGAACGAGATGCGCGCCGAGCTGGAACGACGCCTCGGCATCGATGCTCTCGACATCTACGGACTCAGCGAGGTGATGGGACCGGGCGTCGGCAACGAGTGCGTCGAGACGAAGGACGGCCCGCACATCTGGGAGGATCATTTCCTCCCCGAGGTCGTGGACGACGAAGGGCGTCCCCTCCCGGACGGAGAGATCGGCGAGCTGGTGTTCACATCCCTGACCAAGCAGGCCTTTCCCGTTCTACGCTACCGCACACGCGATCTCACGCGGCTGCTGCCCGGTACCGCTCGGCCGGCGATGCGGCGCATCGAGAAGATCACCGGTCGCAACGACGACATGATCATCCTGCGCGGCGTGAACCTGTTCCCCACCCAGATCGAGGAACTCGTGCTCGGCATCGAGCACCTCACTCCGCACTTCGTGATCGAACTCACCCGCGAAGGCCGCATGGACGCCATGTCGGTGCGTATCGAGCGGCACCCCCATCTGGATCGCGAGGTGTGCGAGGCCGCCGCCGTCGTGCTGGCCGAGCGCATCAAGACCCACATCGGCTCGAGTGTCGCGGTGCGCCTGGAGGAGCCCGGTGCACTGCCGCGCAGCGAGGGCAAGTACAAGCGGGTGTACGACCTGCGCTGAATCGTCATCCCGCAACAGAGGAGCCCCGGCGGCCTGCTCGTCGGGGCTCTTCATCGTCAATGGCCGACTGGGCGGGCATAGGTATACCATTTCCACGCGTCAGAGGCCTGAAATCTCCTGCATTTACGCCGATCTACTCCCGCACCTTCACATCGATCCGATTTTGGTATACCTTCGGTAATACGTCACACGCGGCATATCGCAGCACTCTCAGACCTACTCGACGCGTGCGACCCGCCCTCGATACCCACTCGACGATGAGTGAGACCGGCGCCCTCCGGCTCACGGACAAGGACGACCAGCGACATGGCACGAAGCATTCACGGGACGGGAAACGGCGCGATCTTCGTCGTAACGGAGAGCCATTCCGACCGCATCGCCTTCGTCGATCTGACCGATCGGGAAAGCCCGGTGCAGAGCGAGACCGTCGTCGGGGCGGCTCCCTGGGCGATCGCAGCCCACGAGCCATCGCGTCGCGCTTATGTGACCACGGCAGAAGGCCTGGCGGTCGTCGATCTCGACTCCCGCGAGCGTCTCGCCTTGGTGCCTTACATCGACCAGCCCGACGACATCGCGTACGGCGAGTACCGCGCCGGCGGGACCGGAGTCGTGGTCACGCCCGACGGATCGGCCGTCTATGCGGGCGTTCATCGTGAGGGTCGCCTGTCGACGGTGGAGCGCTTCGACCCGGCGACCGGGGCGTTCACCGACTCCTTCGAGGTGGGCGACCGCCCGTTCGACGTGCAGATCTCCCCCAGCGGCCACGAGGTGTACACGATCGACCACGACTCGTTCACCCTGCACACGATCACGGTCGCAGACCACACGGTGACACGAGTGGAGGTCGCTCCGTTCGGCACCGAACTCGGCCTGCTCTCCCACTACAAGCCGCACTACGCCGCGGTCGCGCAGGACGGCACCCTGTACCTGCCCTTCCAGGGTCAGGGCCTCGTGATCTACTCACCCGAGACGCGTGAGTACGACACCGAGCCCATGACCGCCGATTCCCACCAGCACGGCGTGGGACTCACCTCCGACGGCCGACTGTTGGTCGTCGGCGTCGGGCCGATCGGCGGGGCCACCCTCGGGCCGAGCCTGACGATCCGCGATCTCGCCACCGGCACCGAGACCGTCGTCCCCCTCGACAAGGGGCACGAGAACCCGACCGAGTGGCTCGACTCGCCGGACGGCCGCCCCAAGGCGGTCCTCACAGGCGGGTCCACCAGCCGCGGGCCGTGGGACGGCATCGCCGTGATCGACCTCGAGTCTCATGAGATCACCGAGTTCGCCGTGCCGAACCTGCCCCAGATGGGCGTCTTCATCGCGGCGTGAACGCCCGAAACATCCCTCACCTCACCCGAACCCTGGTCGACGTGCGGAATGGACCGCATGTCGCAAGAGAGGAAGCTATGTCCACCCACAAGCCCGCACTGCTGCGGCTCGCCGGCATCGGCGCCGCCCTCGCCGTCAGCGCCGCGCTGCTCACCGGATGCATGGGGTCCGCCGCGTCATCCGGGTCCTCCGGATCCGGCGACACGTCCGGAGGATCCGCCACGCTTGCCATGCCGGCGGAGCCCGCGAACATCGACCCGATCATGATGCGCTCCCTGTCGGCGTGGAACATGTACTACGCCGTGTTCGACGGCCTGACCCGCATCGCGTCCGACGGCTCCATCCAACCCGGCCTCGCCGAATCGTGGACCTCGAACGACACCCAGGACGTCTGGGAGTTCACGATCCGCGAGGGGGTGAAGTTCCACGACGGCACCGAACTGAAGGTGTCCGACATCGTCTACACCTACGAGAAGATCCTGGCGAGCGACACCTCCACGAACCGCGTCGCCATCGCGATGATCGACACGGTCGAGGAGGTCGATGAGAAGACCATCCGCTTCACCCTGAAGAACCCGTTCAGCGCCTGGCTGAGCCAGGTCGGCACGATCGGTATCGTCCCGGAAGCCGACTACGAGGCCAAGGGCGCGAAGTTCGCCGACGCGCCGGTGGGAACCGGCCCGTACAGCTTCGTCGCCTGGAATCACGGTGTGGACTACCAGGTCAAGCGTTTCGCGGACTACTGGGGCGACGCCGCCAAGCTCGACAACGTGACCTTCTCGTTCGTCGGCGCCTCTGACGCACGTGTCACGGGCGTGGAGTCCGGCACCCTCGACGCCGCGATCATCCCCGAGAACCAAGTGCCCGTCATCGAGGGCTCCGGAACCGCGCGCGTCGTCGAGGCCACGTCGAACAAGGTCACGCTGCTCGGTGTCAACACGACCGCCGGGGCACTGCAGAATGCCGACGTGCGCCGTGCGATCGCGATCGCTGTGGACCGCGATCAGATCATCGACCAACTCCTCGAGGGCTTCGGCACGCCGACCGGACAGCTCGTCGCCGAGGGCGTCACCGGCTACGTCGAGGACTACCCGACCCCCGACTTCGACCAGGACGCGGCGAAGAAGCTCGTCGATGAATCCGGCTACGCCGGCGAGGAGATCACTCTGCAGTACGCCAGCACCGGCGGCGGCCCCACCGACGCCGAAGTGGCTCAGGCCATCGCGGGCAACCTCGGGGAGATCGGCTTGAACATCAAGCTCGTCGGCTCCGAGCAGTCGAGCCTCAGCCTGAGCATCGCCAATCACCAGATCACCGGTCTGTACCTCAATCACTGGTCGCCCTCGAGCATGGACGGCGACGTCGTCGTCTCGCAGCTGCTCGCCGGCGGTCCGGAGGACTACGCTCGCGACCCCGAACTGGCTGCCAAGTATCTCGAGCAGCAGGCCGCAGGCGAAGAGGACCGGGTGCAGGTCTTCCGCGAGATCTGGGAACACAACACTGAGAACGTCTACAGCATCCCGCTCTGGCAGGCGAAGAACGCCTACGCGGCCTCGACCTCCCTGGACTGGGCACCCGCTGTCGACGGCATCTACCGCATTGCGGAGATCGCCCGCACCGACGGTTGAGCCTCGTGTGGGGCCGCGCGAATCCGCGCGGCCCCACACGCTCTTCCCGCCTCCAACCCACCCGCCTGAGACGGAGAGTCCGAGATGGCCTCATACCTCGTCCGCAGAGTCCTGCAGGCGATCGCGACCCTGTTCATAGCCGTAACGATCGCGTTCATCCTCGGGCGCGCTTCGGGCAAGCCGGCCGCGCTGATCCTCACCGAGGGCGCCACGACCGCGCAGATCGACGAGCTGAACGGCAAACTCGGCTTCAACGACCCGCTCGGCGTGCAGTACCTCAACTACCTCACCGGCTTGCTGCGCGGCGACTTCGGCGTCTCGTACCGCAATCCCGGCCAGTCGGCGATCGGCATCATCGCCGAACGGCTGCCCGCGACGATCACGCTGGCGATCACTGCCTTCCTGATCGGCCTCGTGCTCGCCGTGATCGCTGCCACGCTGATCCACATCACCGGCAGTCACACCCTGCGGGCGCTGTTCGTCTGGACGGGGTCGCTGCGCCAGTCGGTCCCCGACTTCTTCTTCGGCGTCGTGCTGGTGCTGGTGTTCTCGGTCGCGCTGAGCTGGTTGCCCAGCCTGGGCTACAGTGGCACGCCGTCACTGGTCCTACCCGTCGCCACGATCGCCACTGCGCAGTTCGTGCTGTACGTGCGACTGCTCGACGCCGCGCTCGGCGAGCAGACCACCGCGGACTACGTCCGCACCGCGTACGCCCGAGGCAAGGGCCACCGGTCGGTCGTCCTCTCCGAGATGCTCCCCAACGCCTTCCTGCCCGTCCTCACCGTCGCCGGCCTCAACCTTGCCGGTCTCCTCGGCGGCACGATCATCGTCGAGCAGGTGTTCGCCTGGCCCGGCATCGGAACAGCGCTGATCGGCGCCGTCAGCCAACGCGACTTCGCCGTCGTGCAGGCCGGCCTGCTGGTGGTCTCGCTGATCTTCGTCGTCGTCAACGTGGCCGTCGACATCCTCTACTCCCTCATCGACCCCCGGGTGAAGCTCTCATGACCGACACCGTGACGTCCGCTGACGTCGTGACCATGACCGACACCGTCACGATCGCGCAGACCGATCCTTCGCCACGCGGTCGTCGCCGCCCGCATCCGCGCCGGGGCCGCGTCCTGTCGAACCTGGGCGGCATCGTCGTCCTCGTCACGGTCATCGCCATCGTGTGCGTGCATCTATGGCCGGGGTTCGACCCGTACGGGCAAGACCTCTCGGCAGCCCGTCTCGCCCCCTTCGTCGACCCCGCCCATCCGCTGGGCACGGACGCGGTCGGCCGCGACCTGCTCAGCCGCCTCGCGGCGGGCGGTACGACCACGCTGTGGATCACGGCGGCGGTGATCGTGCTCAACATGCTCGTCGGCATGGTCTTCGGCCTTCTCGCGGGCTTCTTCGGCGGCTGGTTCGACAGCGTCATCGCCCTGGTCACGGACGTCAGCCTGGCGATGCCCGCCGTGCTGCTGCTCATCGCCCTCTCAGCGATCTTCGGCCCCAGCGCACTGCTCATGATCCTGGTGCTGGGTTTCACGCACTGGATGAGCTTCGCCCGCCTCGCCCGAGCCACGGCGCTGTCGCTGCGACACCGCGATTTCGTCCTCGCACCGCAGATGCTCGGCGCTTCGTCTCCCCGGGTGATCTGGACTCACATCCTCCCCCACGTCGTACCGCAGATGCTCATCGTCGCCGTGACGAGCATCGGCTCCGTGATCCTGCTGCAGGCCGGGCTCGACTACCTCGGCCTCGGCATCCAGCCCCCGGATCCGACCTGGGGCGGGCTCATCCTCGACGGGCAGAAGTACCTGCGAATCGCTCCCTGGCAGTCGATCATTCCCGGCCTCGCGATCTTCCTCGTAGTCGGGGGAGCACAGTTCTTCAGCCAGAGGTACACCGCCGAGAACACCCAACCGCTCCGGAAGGTCCGCTGACATGCCCCCAGCCGCACAGCCTCCGATGCTGGAGGTCGAGAACCTCGTGATCACGACGCACGACCCCTCCGGGGCCCCGGTCCGTCTCGTCGACGGCATCTCGTTCACGGTCGACGAGGGCGAGGTCGTCGGCATCGTGGGCGAGTCCGGGTCGGGTAAGAGTCTCACCGTGCTCGCGATCATGGGCCTGCTTCCGGTCGGCCTGGAGGTCACCGAAGGATCCATCCGCTGGCGAGGCCAGGAACTGATCGGGATGACCGATCGCGAACTGCGGCGCAGGCGCGGGCGCGACTTCGGCATGATCTTCCAGGACCCGATGACTGCGCTCAACCCGATCCGCCGGATCGGATCGCAACTCGCGGAGGCGGTACGCCTGCACCAGAATGTCTCCCGGTCTGCCGCTCGCGAGCGGGTGCATGCCCTGCTGGGCAGGGTCGGCGTCCCCGATCCCGTCCGTCGTGCCCGCGCCTACCCGCACGAGTGGTCGGGCGGCATGCGCCAGCGCGCAGTGATCGCGATGGCCATGGCGAACGACCCGGCGCTCCTGATCGCCGACGAGCCGACCACGGCACTCGACGTCACCGTACAGGCGCAGGTGATGCAGACCCTGGCCAAGGCCCGTGAAGAGCTCTCTTCGGCGCTCGTGCTGATCACGCACGACCTCGCGCTGGCCGCACAGAACGCCTCACGGATGATCATCATGTACTCCGGCCGGATCGTCGAGAGCGGCACCGTGCGCGAGATCTTCCTGCACCCGACGCATCCATACACTCAGGGACTGCTGCGGAGCCTGCTGTCCGAGGGCGACGAGCGTGCCTACGCGATCCCCGGCAACCCGCCCTCGCCGCGCCTGCGGCCACCGGGCTGCGCGTTCGCGCCCCGCTGCGAGCTCTCCGCAGGGCGGTCGGAATGCACTCAATCACGACCGCTGCTCCAGCTGCGGCCCAACGAATCGCGCTCGGCGTGCCACTTCGCCGATGAACTGGTCGGTGCAGCAGAGGGGAAGGCATCATGACCGACGCGCTGATCGAGGTCGACGACCTCCACGTCACCTACGGCCGCCGCGGCGCGGTCAGCCGAGGGAGAGGCGTGCAGGCGGTCCGCGGAGTGAGTCTGCAGCTGCACGCGGGGCGGACGCTCGGGCTCGTCGGAGAATCCGGATGCGGCAAGTCGTCGCTCATCCGTGCGCTGTTCGGGCTCAGCCCGATCGTGGCCGGCACCGTGCACGCCTTCGGGGAGGACATCACGAACCTGCCTTCCCGCCGCCGTCGTCGCCTGGGCGGGCGCATGCAGATGGTGTTCCAAGACCCCTACTCCGCGCTGGATCCGCGTATGACCGTGCACGAGATCGTCGCCGAGCCGCTGCGGATCACCGGACGCTACGTGCGCGACGACGTAAACGACCTGCTGGACCGCGTCGGGGTCAGCGCCGAGATGGCGCAGCGACGGCCCGGCGAGTTCTCCGGCGGTCAGCGTCAGCGCGTCGGCATCGCCCGCGCACTCGCGCTGAACCCGCAGGTGCTGGTGCTCGATGAGCCCGTCTCCGCCTTGGACGTGTCGATCCAGGCGCAGATCCTCAACCTGCTCGACGATCTGCAGCAGGAGTTCCAACTTGCGTACCTCTTCGTGTCCCATGACCTCGGCGTCGTCCGGCACGTTGCGGACGACGTGGTCGTCATGAACGCCGGGGAGTTCGTCGAGACGGGCACGATGAGCGAAGTCTTCGATGCTCCTCAGCACGCATACACGCAGACGCTGCTCGCCTCGATCCCACGCGTCGACATCGAGTGAGCACGACGGGCGCGACCGCCGTCAGCCCCGCAACGCGAGAACGAAGGGCAGCACCTCGGTCGCGCCCGCACGGCGGAGCTCCCGAGCGGCGACCGTGAGCGTCCATCTGCTGTCGACCTGATCGTCGACGAGCAGCACAGGGCCGGAGGGGATGTCGATGCCATCGGCACTGAAGCGGTTCCAGAGGCCGGCGAGTCGGAACACGCTGTTACCTCCGGGTCCACCGCTCGGCCCGCCGTTCGCCCCCTGGAGGGCACCCAGGTACGGCAGCCGCCCCACTTCCGCCAGTCCACGTGCGAGCGACTCGACCAGCAGAGGTCGTGAGCGCGAGGGCACAGCGACGACGGCCGCCGGTCTGCGAGCCCAGTCCCACGCGGCGAGCACCCGCACGCAGGCATCCATCACCGGCGCCGACACCGGTGCATCCGCCGCCCCCGCCGAGAACATCTCCCGCAGCGCGCCGCCCCAGCCGAGATCGGTGAGTCGTGCAAGAGCGCGCCCCTCCCCCGCCTGCTCGTCTGCGGGAATGCGCCCCTTCACCGCAACACCCAGCCGCTCGGCACCCGTCGGCCACTGTCGACGCGGCTCGATCGGCACGCCGACGCGATCGAGAGAGGAACTCGCCGCAGCGCCCGCATCCGCGGCGATCTCGCGTGGAAACCACGACCCGGCGCAGTTGTCGCATCTGCCGCATGGCTGCGCTGTGTCGTCGTCGAGCGAGCGCTGCAGGAATTCCATCCGGCAGCCGTCGGTCCGCTCGTACTCGATCATGTGCTGCTGTTCGGCCCGTCGCTCGGCGGCGATGCGCTCATAGCGCTCCGCGTCGTACTTCCACGGCTGGCCGGTGGCGATCCAGCCGCCCTGCACGCGGCGCACGGCGCCGTCGACGTCGAGCACCTTGAGCAGCAGTTCGAGCGGAGTGCGCCGGATGTCGACGATCGCCTCGAGCGCCGGGGTCGAGACGGGCGCATCTCCCAGCGCGGCGATGACGCGCTCCGCCCGCTCGCGGTCGGGCATCGACGCGGTCGCGAAGTAGTGCCAGATGTCACGGTCCTCGGCACCCGGCAGCAGGAGCACGTCTGCGCTGTCGCTCGCGCGGCCTGCGCGTCCCACCTGCTGGTAGTACGCCACGGGCGACGACGGCGCCCCCAGGTGCAGGACGAATCCGAGGTCGGGCTTGTCGAATCCCATGCCCAGCGCAGAGGTCGCGACGAGCGCCTTCACCTCGTTGCGCTTGAGCATCCGCTCCGACTCCTCGCGTTCCTCGGCATCCGTCTGTCCGGTGTAGGCACGCACGTCGTGACCGTTCTCGCGCAGCAGCCTGGCGGTGTCGACGGCGGCGGAGACGGTGAGCGCGTAGATGATGCCCGAGCCGGGCAGGTCGCCGAGATGGCTGAGAAGCCAGGCCAGCCGCTGCGCGGATCCCGGCAGTTGAAGCACGCCGAGGCGCAACGAGGAGCGGGCGAGCGGGCCGCGGATCGTGAGCACCTCCCGGCCGTCGGCGTCCCCGCCGCTCACCCCCAGCTGCTCGACCACGTCGGCCACGACACGGCTGTTCGCCGTGGCCGTCGTGGCGAGAACAGGGACGCTCGGCGGCATGCCAGCGATGAGGTCGCGAAGGCGCCGGTAGTCGGGTCGGAAGTCATGCCCCCAATCGCTGATGCAGTGCGCCTCATCGACCACCAGCAGCCCGATGCGACGCACGAGGGCGGGCAGCTGCTGCTCGCGGAACGCGGGGTTGTTGAGCCGTTCGGGCGAGACGAGCAGCACGTCGACCTCGTCCCGATCGAGCCTGGCGGTCACCTCGTCCCACTCATGCGCGTTCGTGGAGTTGATGGCGACCGCGCGCACGCCCGCGCGCTCGGCCGCCGCGATCTGGTCTCGCATCAGCGCCAGCAGCGGTGACACCAGCACGGTCGGTCCCGCGCCCTGCCGGCGCAGCAGCAGGGTCGCGACGAAGTACACCGCCGACTTGCCCCACCCGGTGCGCTGCACGACGAGTGCCCGACGGCGCTGCTCGACGAGCGCGGCGATCGCCTCGTACTGGCCCTCGTGGAAATCGACGTCTGAGCGCCCGACCAGTTCGCGCAGCGCGGCGAGGGCGGCCTCGCGGGTCTCGGCCGATCTCTGGGAAGCCATGACTCCACTCTGCCGCACCCCGCGGACATGAGTCTTCGAGCATCCACAGGCGCACCGGGGAGGACCGTACGTCGTGACTCCACGCTCGCCGGGGCGAGGCCGCACTCGTCTAGCGTGGAGTCATGATCAGCCGCGAACTCGCCGTCGCCCTGCGCGATGCCGGACTGGTGTGGCATCCGGCCAGCGGCGATCGCTTCCAGCTGGACCTGCCCGACACCGTCGAGCTCGAGGTCGAGGCCGAGATCTTCACCGTGAGCGAGATGACCATCGAGGCTCGGCGGACGCCGACCGGCACCGATCTGGCGTTCAACGGCACGACCGAATGGGCGCTGGACTCGGTGCGGCTCGCCGACGCCGTGTGGCTGCCGCGCGAGGATCAGCTGCGGGAGCTTCTGCGAGGGACCTTTCGCCGGCTGGTCCGTCTGACCGACTCCTTCCTCGTCGAGGTCGAGATCGCCGGAGAGATCCTGCGGTTCGAGCATCCCGACCCATCCGAGGGGTACGGCAGGGCGCTGCTCGAACTCATCAGCCGCTCCCGCTGACCCACCGGGCTTGCGCCCAGGATGCCGTCGTGTCAAAATTACCTAACGATCGGTCAGTAAACTCAGGAGTCGATGATGACCAGCCCCGCAGACCTGTCGCTCGTGGACGGCGACGTCGCCGACAAGGAGCGCATCTTCGATGAGCTCGTCGCGAACGAGCAGCGCATCGAGCCGCGCGACTGGATGCCGGATGCGTACCGCAAGACGCTCATCCGCCAGATCTCGCAGCATGCGCACTCCGAGATCATCGGGATGCAGCCGGAAGGCAACTGGATCACGCGCGCGCCGAGCCTGAAGCGCAAGGCGATCCTGATGGCCAAGGTCCAGGACGAGGCGGGCCACGGGCTCTACCTCTACTCCGCCGCGCAGACGCTGGGCATCACCCGCGACGAGATGATGGACCAGCTGATCAGCGGAAAGGCGAAGTACTCCTCCATCTTCAACTACCCCACTCCCACCTGGGCCGATATGGGGGCGATCGGCTGGCTGGTCGACGGCGCTGCCATCTGCAACCAGGTGCCGCTGTGCCGAGCCTCGTACGGCCCTTACGGCCGCGCGATGGTGCGAGTGTGCAAGGAGGAGTCGTTCCACCAGCGACAGGGTTTCGAGATCCTGCTTACCCTGATGCAGGGCACCGAGGAGCAGCGGCAGATGGCACAGGATGCCGTGAACCGGTGGTACTGGCCGAGCCTGGCCATGTTCGGCCCGCCTGATGACCAGTCCCCCAACTCGGCGCAGTCGATGAAGTGGAAGATCAAGCGGTTCTCGAACGATGAGCTGCGCCAGCGGTTCGTCGGGATGCTGGTCCCCCAGGCGGAGATCCTCGGTGTGACGCTGCCCGACCCCGAGCTACGCTACGACGAGGAGTCCGGCCGCTACGAGATGGGCGATATCGACTGGGACGAGTTCTTCGAGGTGCTGCGCGGCAACGGCCCCTGCAACGCCGAGCGTCTGGAACGGCGCCGCACAGCACACGAGGAGGGCGCCTGGGTGCGCGAGGCCGCGGCCGAGTATGCCCGCAAGCAGGCCCTGCGCGCGGCGGGGAAGGTGGCGTGATGGCCACACCCGGCGGATCCCCCGAGGAGACCTGGCCCCTGTGGGAGGTCTTCGTCCGCGCGAACCGCGGACTGAGCCACGTGCACGTCGGCTCGCTGCACGCGCCGGACGCGGCCATGGCCGTGCGCAACGCGCGCGATCTGTACACCCGCCGCGGCGAGGGCGTCTCGATCTGGGTCGTCCCTGCGGAGGCGATAACCACCAGCGACCCGGACGGCAAGGGCGCGTTCTTCGAGAGCCCGGCGGGGAAGAACTACCGTCACGCCGTGTACTACACCGCGTCCGAGGGGGTGCCTCACCTGTGAACGCCCCGCACCCCGACGATGCGGAGAACGTGCACGGCGACGTCTCCGTCGCGGAACTCCGCCTCTCCGAGGAGCTCGCCGGCACCGGTGAGCGGGCGACGTCTGCTGATGTCGCCGAGTACGCACTGTGGCTGGGGGATGACGCGCTGATCCTGTCGCAGCGGCTCGGGGAGTGGATCTCGCGAGCACCCGAGCTGGAGGAGGACGTCGCTCTTGGCAACATCGCCCTCGACCTGCTCGGTCACGCGCGCTCGCTGTTGCATTACGCCGGATCGTGGGACGGGCGAAGCGAAGACGACCTGGCGTACTTCCGCGATGAGGAAGAGTTCCGTAGTTCATGGCTCGTCGAGCAGCCGAACGGCGACTTCGCGCAGACCATGGCGCGCCAGTTCATCGCCTCGGCGTACATGTACGAGCTCTACCGGGCGCTGAGATCGTCGTCCGACCCGACGCTCGCGGCCATCGCGGAGAAGTCGCTCAAAGAGGTCGACTACCACCGCGACCACGCGGTGCAGTGGGTGCTGCGGCTCGCAGGGGGCACCGAGGAGTCCCGCGGGCGGATGATCCGCGCGTTCGCTGACATCTGGCCGTACACCGACGAGCTCTTCCGCGACGAGCCACTCATCGAACGTCTCGGAGACGCCGCCGCGCGCCCGTCGTCGCTGCGCACGGGCTTCGACGCGGTGGTCGAGACCGTGTTCCGCGAGGCGGATCTCGAGGTGCCCGTCGCCGCGGCGTCCTCGGCGGGCGGCAGGCGCGGCATCCACTCCACACCATTCGGCCACCTGCTCGCCGAGATGCAGGTGCTGGCCCGGCGACACCCTGGCGCGAGCTGGTGATCACGGTGACGACGAAGCAGCGCACCACTCGCCAGGAGCGCGCCTGGCAGGTCGCAGCCCGTGTCGCCGACCCCGAGATCCCGGTGCTGACCATCGAGGACCTCGGGGTGCTGCGAGGAGTGTCCGTCGGCGTCCGCGACGGTCGAGAGCACGTGCGCGTGGAGATCACGCCGACGTACAGCGGGTGCCCGGCGATGGACGCGATCCGCGACGACGTCGTGCTCGCCCTGACCGCAGACGGCTTCGGCGACGTGGACGTGCACCTCGTGCTGACTCCGGCATGGACGACCGACTGGATGAGTGAGGACGGCAAGCGCAAGCTCGCCGAGTACGGGATCGCACCGCCGACCGGCCGCGCTGCGGCATCCGGTCCGATCCGGCTCTCGCTGAGCGTGCGGTGTCCGCGCTGCGGATCACTCGACACGAAGGAGGTCTCGCGCTTCGGATCCACCTCGTGCAAGGCGCTCTACGAGTGCCGCGCGTGCCTGGAGCCCTTCGACCATTTCAAGGTGATCTGATGTCGCTTTTCCGTATCCCGGATGCCGCGCCCGTACCCGAGCCGCTCGAGACGGCGCCCGCGGGTTCGCGCCACCGGGCTCGTTTCCACACCCTCACCGTCTCCGAGGTGCGCCCGCTCACCGATGACGCGATCGAGGTGAGTTTCTCGGTGCCGGCAGAACTCGCGCACGCCTATGACTACAAGCCAGGCCAGTACGTCGCGCTGCGCGTGCACCTCGAGGGCGCAGAAGTGCGGCGCTCCTACTCGCTGTGCCGTCCGCCCGCGCCCGCGACCTCGGGTGGCACGAGCCTGAGCGTCGCCGTCAAGCGCGACGAGGGCGGCCTGTTCTCGACCTGGGCGCAGACCGAGCTCACCCCCGGCTTCGAGATCGACGTCATGAGCCCGCAGGGAACCTTCACGTCGGATCTCGCCGAGCTCGACGGAGCTCACGTAGTGGGCATCGCCGCGGGCTCGGGCATCACCCCGCTGATGTCACTCGCTCACCATCTGCTGGAGGCATCCGCCACCACTCGCTTCACCCTGCTGTACACGAACAAGTCGACCGGCGATGTGATGTTCCTCGAGGAGCTCGCCGAGCTCAAGGACCGCTACCCGACCCGTCTCGTGCTGCATCACGTGCTCTCCCGCGAACAGAGGACCGCACCGGTGCTGTCGGGGCGCATCGATGAGCAGCGGCTGCGCACGATCCTCGACACGCTGATCCTGCCGACGAGCGTCGACGAGTGGTTCCTGTGCGGACCGTTCGCTCTCGTCGACCTGTGCCGCGAGGTTCTGGCCGACCTCGGCGTACCCCGCGAGCACGTGCGCTTCGAGCTGTTCACCACCGGTGACGCACCGGCCGAGCGGGGCCCGCGCCCGGTCGAGGTCCACAAGGGCGAGAAGGCGTACCGCATCGAGATCAGCCTGGACGGCGTCTCGTCGACCGTCGAGAGCCCGGTAGACGCGCACGAGTCGGTGCTGAACGCGGCGCTTCGCGTGCGCCCGGATGCCCCGTTCGCCTGCTCGGGAGGCGTGTGCGGCACCTGCCGAGCCCGCGTGATCGAGGGCAGCGTCACGATGACCGAGAACTACGCCCTCGAGCCCGACGAGATCGAGCGGGGCTACGTGCTCACCTGCCAGTCCCACCCCACCAGTGACCGGATCGTCGTCGACTACGACGTGTGAGGCGCTGCTGTGTCACCATACAGATGGCTGGAGATCGGCCGGGCGGCGGCAAGCCGGGCCCGTTTTCTCCGGCCGTCCGTGCACTTCTCCCGCCACCCGTCGCCGCGGCAGCCGCGGTCGCAGCCGAAGGAGCATTCATGATCGACATCGCATACACCGGCGACGTCGCCCACATCACCCTCAATGCGCCGGACAGGCTCAACGCGCTCGACGAGCAGGCGTTGCACGGGCTGGATGCCGCGTACGACGAGGCGGAGCGCGCGGGTGTGCGCGCCCTCGTGCTGCGCGGTGAGGGGCGCGCGTTCTGCGCCGGGCGCGACATCTCCGCCGTCGATCCGCGCAACGACGACGTCATCGGCTATCTGGGCGGCATCGTCACTCCTCTCCTCAAGCGCATGTCGGAGTTCCCCGCGCCCACGTTCGCGGTGGCGCACGGCGCCTGTCTCGGCGTCGGACTCGGTCTGCTCATCGCCACGGACGTGGTGTACGTCGCCGAGACGGCCAAGATCGGATCTCCCTTCGCCGCGCTCGGCGCGACACTGGATTCAGGAGGGCACGCCCTCTTCCTCGACCGTCTCGGCCACCACAAGACACTCGACCTGATCTACACCGGTCGGCTGATGTCGGGCGCCGAGGCTGTGACGGCGGGACTGTTCTCGCGGGTGTTCCCCGACGAGGAGGTCGTACAGGCGACGCAGGATGCCGCCGCAGCAACCGCCGGCGGTGCCACCAGGGCGTTCCTCGCGAGCAAGCAGCTGGTGCGCCGCATCCGCGACGAGCGTCTGGCGCTGTGGGAAGCGGTCGAGATCGAGAACGCCGCGCAGGCCGCGCTGTGCGACACGGAGGACTATCGCGAGGGCTTCGCCGCCTTCCAGGAGAAGCGCAGACCGGGGTTCCGCGGCCGCTGATCGCCGGGTCGCGCACGTCGATCTGCTCTGGTCAGCGCGAGCCGCCTCCGCCTTCGACGACCGCATGTCACAGAAACGAGTGCCGTACGGTCAGATAAGCGGGGAACCGTGCGACTCCGAATGGAGGCGCACGCCAGGTCCCCGCGATGGAAGAGGTTGACGATGACGGCCGACGATCGAACTGCGCATGCTCTCGACGACGCCCTCGCCGTGTTCGGCGCGCAGCGCCGGCGACTCTTCGGTATCGCGTATCGGATGCTCGGCACCGTGACCGACGCAGAGGACGTCGTGCAGGACACCTGGCTTCGATGGCAGGGCACCGACCGCGCCGCGGTCAGGGACCCTGCGGCGTTCCTCACCACGGTCGCCACCAGGCTGGCCATCAACTCTCTGCGCTCCGCGCACACCCGGCGCGAAACCTACATCGGCCCATGGCTACCCGAACCGGTGAACACCGACGACGATCCCGCGCTCGGTGCCGAGCGGGCCGAGGCGCTGCAGTTCGCGATCCTGCTGACACTCGAGAAGCTGACGCCCAACGAGCGGGCCGCCTACATCCTGCGCGAAGCCTTCGACTATCCGTATGCCCGGATCGCGGAGATCATCTCTACGAGCGTCGTCAGCGCACGCCAGCTCGTGAGCCGGGCCCGTACGCACATCTCATCGGAGCGTCACTCCGATGTCGAGCCATCGGCGCAGCGGCGACTGCTTGCGGCCTTCCTCTCCGCCGCGCGCAGAGGCGACGCCGCCGATCTCGAGAAACTGTTCGCCGACGACGTCGTCAGCTACTCCGACGGCAACGGCGTGAAACTCGCGGCACGCATCCCCGTCGTCGGTCGGACACGTGTCGCGAAGTTCATCGCCGCGTTCGCGCACCATTTCTGGACGGGGAAATCGATCGAATGGGTCGAGGTGAACGGCCAGCCCGGTGTCGCTCTGATCGAGAACGACACGATCACGACGATGGTGACCCTTACGGCGTCGCGAGACGGCATCACCCGGCTGCTCTGGGTGATGAGCCCGCAGAAGCTCGGTCACGTCGCCGCGGACGGCGCGTGAGCGGCACAGCCCGTCCCCCGCGCCCGCGGCGGATGTTGTCGACGGACCACGAGGGCGAGACGATGAAGCGACTCGCCGTCGCGATCGCCGGCGCACAGCAGGATGCCGTCCGAGCCCTGCTGCACGCGGACGTGACGCTCGTCATCGACAGCGGTGGCACGGGACCCATCGACGGCACCTCATGCGAAGGCCGCGATCCGGTCGCCAGGGCCCTCTGCGAGCTGATGCCACCCGAGATATCGCTGAAGCGCACTGCCATGAACGGCACCACCGGACTCGCCGTCATCCGGGACGCCAGGGTCATAGCCGCCATCAATGCCGAGGTGACGACTGGTCTGGTGCGCACCGTCTGGATCGTCAGCAACCCGCATAAGCTGCGGCACTGGAATCGCGGCTGACCGTCGCTGTCACATCCACGGGGCGCCTCCGGTCATTCCTGGTGGAGCATCCACTCCGCCCACGAAGGAAGGAACCGCAATGGCAAAGATCGTCGTCATCGGAGGCACAGGCCTCATCGGCTCGAAGGTGGTCGCGAAACTCGCCGCGCGTGGCCACGAAGCCGTCGCAGCATCCCCGGGCACCGGCGTGAACTCCGTCACCGGAGAAGGTCTCGATGCCGCGCTGTCCGGCGCCGACGTGGTCGTCGACGTCTCCAACTCGCCCTCGTTCGAGAAGCAGGCGGTGCTCGACTTCTTCACCGCGTCGACCCGCAATCTGCTGGGGGCCGGGAAGCGAGCAGGCGTGGGCCATCACGTCGCGCTGACCATCGTCGGCACCGACCGCCCGCAGAACATCGACTACTTCCACGCCAAACGAGCGCAGGAGCAGTTGATCGAGGCATCCGGAACGCCCTACTCTTTCGTGCACGCGACGCAGTTCTTCGAGTTCATCGGAAGCATCGCGCAGACCGTCGACACCGACGGCGAGGTGCGCCTGCCCGGCGCGCTGATCCAGCCGATCGCGGCAGAGGACGTAGCCACCGCCGTGGCGCGGACTGCGGCCGGCGCCCCGATGAACGGCGGCATCGAGATCGCCGGCCCTGAGGTGTTCACCATGGACGAGTTCATCCGCCGCGGGCTCGAGTTCCGAGGCGACTCGCGCGTGGTCGTCCGCGATCCGGATGCTCAGTACTTCGGCGCGCACATCGACGAGCGCACGCTTCTTCCGGTCGATGGTGCGCAGATCTTCTCCACGACGCTGGCCGAATGGCTGCCCGAGAACAGCCCGGCGAAGCACGCATGAGGATCGTCGTGGTCGGCGGCACCGGCCTGATCGGGGCACGGGTCGTCACGCGGCTGCGCGGGCTCGGACACGACGCGATGGCCGCCGCACGGGCGACCGGAGTCGATTCGTTCACCGCCGACGGGTTGGAGGCTGCCCTCGACGGCGCGCAGACGCTCATCGACGTCTCGAACTCGTCGTACTTCGATGAGGCCGGCGCTGAGGAGTTCTTCTACACCTCGACACTGAACCTGCTGACGTACGGCGCCGCCGCGGGCGTCTCGCATCACGTCGTGCTGTCCGTGGTCGGCACCGACAGGCTCGCTCGTAGCGAGGGAGGCTACTTCCGTGCGAAAGCGGCCCAGGAGCGACTGGTCGTCGAGTCAGGTCGCGCCTATTCGTTCGTGCACGCCACCCAGTTCTACGAGTTCGTCCGCAGCATCATCGAGGAGGCAACGCGAGAGGGCGTGACCAGGGTGGCGGACGCGCTGTTCCAGCCGATGGCGGCCGACGACGTCGCCGCGGCCGTCGTCGCAACCGCACTCGGCGATCCGGTCAACGGCGTGGGCGAGTTCGCCGGGCCCGAGGTGTTCTCACTGCAGGAGATGGCGAAGCGGGAGCTCAGGCTGCGCGACGACGACCGCGAAGTCACGGCCGACCCGCTGGGCACCTACTTCGGCGCTCGTCTCGAGCGGCGCGAGCTGCTGCCCGGTCCCGGTGCGACGCTCTCGACGCAGACGTTCCACGACTGGCGGGTCGCCAACGGCTGAGATCCGCGGTCCCGCCCGCAGGGGAGCCTTCGTGATCGCGCCGTCACGGAGGTCTCCCCTGCGCGATCGCGTGGACCGCGGGTGCCGCCCGGGTGGGCAGCACCCGGATGTCGGAATCCGGTGCGAGAATGCCGGGATGATGCTCTCGGAGGTCGTCGCCACCGCCGACGATGTCGCCGCCACGTCGTCGCGGCTCGCCAAGATCGAAGCGCTCGCACGCCTGCTGACGAGAGCCGAGCCGCATGAGATCGCGACTCTCGTGGGTCTGCTGCAGGCTTCACCGAGGCAGGGACGGCTGGGCGTCGGATGGCGCACGATCGCCGGTCTCACGGTCGAGCACGCGAGTGCCCCGAGTCTGACGATCGGAGATGTCGATCGCGGCCTGGATGCTCTCGCCGCTGCGTCCGGCTCGGGGTCCGCGGCTGCCAGGCACGACCTGCTCGCCGACCTGGCGGAGCGCTCCACAGCGACCGAGTGGGACTTCCTCGCCCGTGCGATGCTGGGCGAGCTGCGTACCGGCGCCCTCGCCGGCGTACTGCTCGACGGCGTCGCTCGCGCCTCGGGCAGGCCGGCGGCGTCGGTCCGCCGCGCGGCGATGCTGTCTGGCGACCTCGGGGAGACCGCCCTGATCGCTCTCACCGGAACCGGCGAGGACCTCGACGCCGTCGGGCTCGCCGTCGGCCGGCCCGTCCTGCCGATGCTGGCCTCGACCGCGGCGACGCCGGCAGCGGCGCTCGAGTCGACGGGCAGCGCCTCCGTCGAATACAAGCTCGACGGAGCACGCATCCAGGTTCATCGCGACGGCGACGAGGTCAGCGTATACACCCGCAGTCTCGCCGACATCACGCATCGGGTGCCCGAGATCGTCGAGATCGTGCGATCCCTGCCGGCGCAGGAGCTGATCCTCGACGGCGAGACGCTGGCACTCGACGAGGACGGCGGTCCGCGTCCTTTCCAGCAGACCATGTCGCGCTTCGGCGCCGACGTCTCGCGCGAGCTGCTGCTCAGGCCCTGGTTCTTCGATCTGCTGCGCGTCGACGGCCGCGACCTGATCGACGAGCCGCTGTCGGTGCGTCTGACCGAACTGGAGCGGGTGGTCGGCGAGTGGCGCATGCCAGGGGTCGTGACCGACGATCCCGATGCGGCCGAACAGCTGTCGCGCGAAGCGCTTGCGGCCGGTCACGAGGGCGTGGTCGTGAAGGCGATCGACTCGCCGTACACGGCGGGACGGCGCGGGAAATCCTGGGTCAAGGTCAAGCCCGTGCTGACCTACGACCTCGTCGTGCTCGCGGCCGAATGGGGGTCTGGGCGCCGCCGGGGCTGGCTGTCGAACCTGCATCTCGGCGCGCACGACCCCGAAGGGGAATTCGTAGAGCCCGGCGGTTTCGTCATGGTGGGCAAGACGTTCAAAGGCCTCACCGACGAGCTGCTCCGGTGGCAGACCGAGCGCTTCCCGGCGGTCGAGACGCACCGCACGGCGCAGGCCGTGTTCCTGCGACCCGAGTTCGTCGTCGAGATCGCGATCGACGGCGTGCAGCGTTCGCCCCGGTACCCGGGCGGGATCGCACTGCGCTTCGCCCGCGTGAAGGCGTACCGGCTCGACAAGACACCGGCGGATGCCGACACCATTCAGACCCTGCGCGCGCTGCTGCGCGGATGAGTCACGCGGAAGGCGAAAGCCCCCGGTCCTCCTCCACGACAGTGCCCTTGTACGACCACGGGAAGTCGATCCAGAGATCGGTGTCCTTCCAGGCGTAGTCCGGCTGGATGATCGTCGTGGGCTTGGTGTAGATCGTCACCGATCGCACGTCGGCGCCCTTGTCGTTCAGCAGCTGCACGGCGAGGGCGAGGGTGCGGCCTGAGTCCGCCACGTCGTCGACGAGCAGCACGCGGCGACCGTCGAGGTAGGCCATGTCCAGCTCCGGCGGCAGTACCTCGGGCGCATCGAGCACGGTGCCGATGCCGGTGTAGAACTCGACATTGATCGCGCCGCAGTTCTTGGCGCCGAGCCCGTAGGCGATGGCGCCCGCCGGAAGCAGTCCGCCGCGAGCGATCGCGACGACCACCTCCGGCACGAAGCCGCTGTCCAGAATGGTGCGCGCGAGTTCACGCGTCGCATCCCCGAAGCCGTCCCAGGTGAGAGTCTCGCGCTCGAGCGCCGCATCCGTCATCTGTTCATTCTCGCCCATCACGACCCGCTTACCGTGACGATGCGGTAGAAACGAACGAGAGGCATCACCCGAAGCGATGCCTGTCAGTCCGCAATCTCCCGAGGTCATCAAACCATGTGCCGCCTGTTCGCTTTCGTCTCTCCCGATCAGTCCACCGCCGGTGGCGAATTGGGCCCGAGCGGCATCGAGAGCCTTCTCACCCTGGCACGCCTGCACGGCGACGGCTGGGGCTGGGCCGGTG
>NZ_JAPSIY010000027.1 GCF_031178445.1 Microbacterium sp. | reverse complement strand
ACGCGGCCGGCCGCGGACGGGCGCAGGTCGACGCCATCGACTCCCCCGCGCCCGTGGCGCTCGCGCGGCACACGGCATGCGCCGGAACGGTGCAGCGGGTCATCAGCGACCCCGACGGCCGCATCATCGGCATCGAGAGCTCCGACCGCATCTTCACGGCACAACAACGGCGCGCGATCGCTCTGCGCGACGGCGGCTGCCTGATCCCGGGATGCGACGTGCCGGCATCCTGGTGCGAGATCCATCACGTCCGCGAACACGCTCGCGGTGGCCCGACGAGCACCGACAACGGCGTCGCCCTCTGCTGGCATCATCACCGCACTCTCGACACCTCCGGGTGGGCGATCCGCATGCATCACGGGGTGCCCCATGTCCGGGGTCCCGGCTGGTGGGACCCCGGTGGGCGATGGTGGAACCCGCGCACGCTCCGGCCGCTGGCCGATCAGGCCACACGGCACACCGCGTGACGCCGGGACGCGGTGCCCCGCTACTCGGCGGCGCCGTAGTCGGGCAACTCCTGCAGGGTCCAGGTGTTCCCGTCCGGGTCGTCGAACGACACGAAACGTCCCCAGGCCTGATCGTCGACGCCGCGCGCCTCGACGCCGAGAGCCCGCAGGTGCGCCAGGGCCTCGTCGGCATCGGGCACGACCACCTGGATCGTGTTCTGCTGTCCGGGCTCGAGATCGAGACCGAGTCCGGTGCCGAACGCGATCGAGCACGCGGAACCCGGCGGAGTCATCTGCACGAAACGCAGACCTTCCGTCGGCGTCTGATCATGATCGGCGTGGAAGCCGACCTTCTCGTAGAAGTCCTTCGCCCTGTCCACATCCGAAACCGGCACGAAGATGAGTTCGATCTTCCAGTCCATCACGCGACTCCTCCCGGCGGGCGCCGTCGCCCGACCGCGATTCACGGTACGACCGACCACCGACATCGCGCCAGAGGGGTCGAACCGCTCCACCGGCCCTGCGCTCAGCGTGCCGGAAGGAACGAACCCTCCAGGAACGCCTCCAGCCCGGCAGTGTCATCCAGCGGCAGCACTGCCGCGACGTACTGGTCCGGTCGGACGACCACGACCACGCCGTCGCGCGACAGCTCCCGCGCTTCGAAGATGTCGGTCTCGGTCCACTTGCTCGGGCCGCTCGCGTAGACCTTCTCCCAGTCGGTCAGGCCCAGAGGCCCGGTCTTCGGCTGGAACAGCGCCGGCGCCGAGGTGACCTCGACCTCCTCGAACGGCTGCTGGTAGACGGCCTTCACGTCGAAGACGGCGTCGACGTCCGCATCCGACGGGGTGAACCGCGCGAACAGCGGCTCCGCCGCGCCTGCCCAGGCGGCAAGGCCTTCGCCGGTCCGGTCACCGAACGCGTAGACGCGCCAGCGACCATCCGCCTTCGCATGATGCCCCAGATGCACCACGTTGCCGTCCCCCACGCGGATGACCTCTGCCGACTTGAAGCGCTTGCCCACAGGGAACCCGGAGGCGAGCGCCTGGTGCTCATCGGAGCCGGTGATCATCGAGCGCGTGTACTGCGTCATGAATCCCGAGGGGAACTCCGCGGTCGCGAGGTAGTACGTCGCCAGGTCGGTCGGATCCGAGATCTCCTCCGGCTTGCGCGCCATCAGGCTCGACCATTCACGGTCGAAGTCGATGAGCTGCTGCGCCACCGGCCGCCGCTCGGCCGCATAGGTCGCCAGCAGCGCCTCCGGCGCGCGCTCTGTCAGCACGGCACCGAGTTTCCAGCCGAGGTTGAAGCCGTCCTGCATCGAGACGTTCATTCCCTGGCCGGCCTTGGCGCTGTGCGTGTGACAGGCGTCGCCGGTGAGGAACACCCGCGGCGTGCGAT
>NZ_JAPSIY010000019.1 GCF_031178445.1 Microbacterium sp. | reverse complement strand
GCGCTGGCGAGACAACGCCTGGCCGAACGTGCGCACCCCTCGGACGCTGCTGGCGACTCTGCCGACCGGGGCGTTCCCCGGCGTGGACAGCACGGACGTGTACGAGTTCCTGGAGGCGCATGCGCCGGGATGACTCCGCCCCGGCGCCGGGTGCTCCTACGGTGGAGGCACGAAAGGGCGAAGCGGGCGAGCGAAAGAGACGGTCACGCGCCGTTAGTAAGCAGCCAGGTCACCCATGAACCGATTGCACCTGAAAGGACGGCCGTCACTGTGCCGATGAGCCACGCTTGCCTGGCCGAGAAGGTCACATCCCTGCGCTCGCTTCTGAAATAGGCGAGCACCTTCGCACCCCCAGACTTGCGCTCGCCGAGAAAGCTCACTGACCCTAGTACGACTGAGATCGCCAAGACTATGAGGATCGCCGGGACCGCGTCAGCCGCGTTCAGCTTCGCGATCGTTTCGGGCCGGAATAGCACACCAATGCCGAGTATCACGAGCATCCCCAACCCGTAGACGGCGAAGTTCTTAGCTACAACTCCTAGCCACGTCACAATCGCCGGCTGTCGCCGTGGGGCGAGTAACCGAGCGACGCCACTCACAGTGCGGGCAGCGGACTCGCTCGACGTGGCGTAGACAACAGTCGCTTTATTTCGAGAGAGCGCGATCGATATTGAACCGTCAGTAGTCCGGATCGCAACGCGGTTCAGCTCGTCATTCGTCGCGGACTTCAGGGCTTGCGCTTCGCTCGCGACCGCGCCCCCGGCCGTCAGAACAGGATGCTGGCCTGCCTTCTGCATGTACAACAAGACGTCATCGACATCGTCGAGTGTGAGGCGGAGGTGACCGAGAGGTATGGTCTGTGTGCTCGATGGGGGCGGGAGCGGGGCTGGGTTGCGTTCAAGAGTCACATAGAGATCATCGCGGAAGGTTCTCGCTGGTCGAACCTGTGCTCGGCCACGGCTCCCCCTCGACGGCGGCTAGAAATGCCCTTTCGCAACTTGGGCGGGCTGCTGTTCCTGACTCTGCTGCTGGTCTGGCGGGGCGAGGCACTGGTGCGCTCGCCCTGTTGCTCAATCTGCTCCTGCCGGCGCGTCGACAGAAGCTGGTCGCCCGCCTCGTCTTCGTCGGCCTCCCGCGGCTTGTCCTCAGGGTCACCCCGTGGGTGTTCAGCGGTGCGGGCGCGCTGTCGCGCCTCCCCACGGCGGCTGCGCGGATGCTTAAGAGCCAGAGCCGCTCGGGCCTCCTGCATCCCGGCGTGAGTGTGGTCCTGGTGTTCACCGGGGAGCGGCGGTAGCCGCGGATCCCTGCTCACGGTGCTTGGCACGCGCCGACGCCGCTCCGCCCGCTAGTCGACGAGCGCGGGCGGCATCACTCGCGCGTTCGGGCCCGCGTGCGGTGCGCGCGCGTCAGCCGCCCGCCTGCAGCGCCGCCCACAGCTCGGCGCGCGCGGGGAAGGCGCGCAGGTCCATGCCGAGCAGAGTGCCCGCCTGCGTGAGGCGGGTGCGCAGCGTGTGGCGGTGGATGCCGAGAGCGGATGCCGTCTGTTCGAGCTGCGCGTCGTGCTCGAGCCACACCCGCAGCGTGCGCTCCAGGTCTCCGCCCTGGGCGTCGTGGCCGCGCACCGGGGCCAGGCGTGACGCCGCGACGACGCGGGCCTCATCGGTGAGCAGGGCCGACAGCACGCTCGCCGTGCCGACATGACGGTAGTGCGTGACGCCCGACCGCGCGCGCCGCAGCGCCGACAGGGCCTGCGCATGAGCGTGGGAGAAGGCCGAGTACTCCGCGGGATCCGAGGCGCCGACGCGCACCTCGAACCGTGCGGCCAGTTCGTCCAGCATCCCGGCATCCGCCTCGCGCAGGCAGAGCACGACGCCGTCGTCCGACTCCGCGACGAACGGCGCGGGTGCGGCATCGCGATGCTGCTGGTCCACCCACTCCACCAGGGCGGCCGTGCGTTCCCCGTCAGCGATCGCGACGAGCACCGGAGCGGGCGGGAGCGCGCCGAGCACGCGCCGGGCCAACGCCGGGTCGTCGGAGAGCAGGGATGCCAGCAGCTGACCGCGCAAGCGGCGTCGGCTGCGCGCGATCTGCTCGCCCTGCTCCAGGGCGAGGCCCGCCATGGCGATCACCGAGGTCACCACCGCACGGGTCTCGGGGTCGTGCGCGACGGCGGCGATCGCGATGACGCCGCGCAGCTGGCCGGTACGGCCGAGCGTGAAGAGCGTGTGGGTCGCCCCGTCGTGCTCCAGCGTGCGGCTCGCAGATCCACCTCGCGCGAGCAGGGCGGATGCCATCGACGCGATCGCACCGGGGTGTGCGGCCCCGGCATCCGGCCCGCCTCCGGACGGATGCTCGTGCACGAGGGCTCCGGCCGCGTCGTACATGCCCACCCAGCACTCCAGCCGGCGGCCGAGTACGCTGAGCGTCGCCTCCAGCCCCCGCGGCCGCAGCGCCGCGATCGCGAGCGCACGCTGCGTTTCGAGCGCCCAGGTGCGCCGGGCGTAGGCCTGCGCCGCGATCGCCTCGGCGTGGGCACGCGCGATCGCGATGAACGGGATGTCGTACGGCACCTCGAACAGCGCCAGCCCGCGCGCTCGGCAGGCCTCGATGAGCTCTGCCGGAACACCGGAGCGGTGAACACCTGAGCCGAACCCGAGGCCGAGCACCCCACGCAGGGCGAGGCGGGCGACGTACGCGTCGACGTCGTGCGCGTCCAGCCCGTCGAACTGCGTGCCGGTGGTGAGCAGCACGAGATCATCGGCCAGGAACGGGGTGGGGTCGGCAAGATCGGAATTGTGCACCCACCGCATGGGTCGGTCGAGGGCGTCGCCGGCGAGGGCATCCTCCTCGAGTACCAGGCGCAAGCGCAGGTCGCGTCGCTCCAACAGAGCGCGCAGCGTGGGCGCAGACGTGCGTTCCACCGGTTCCGTCCTCCCGCGGCATCCGCTCGGGCGCGTTATACGGCCTGGCGAATCCTTACCGAGGATTGTACGCGCTGGCGAGTGCGGCGCACCGCCGAACGGACGTAGCCTCGCCGCATGACCCTTATCGACGAGACCACCACCGTGCCCTCCGGCGGACCCGCGCTCCCGCAGGTGCGCCGCGTGCTCACGTCGCTGCCCGGCCCCCGCTCCGCAGAGGTCCTCGACCGTAAGGCGGATGCCGTCGCCTCCGGCGTCGCGCACTCCGTACCGGTCGCGGTCGTCGCCGCCGGTGGCGGAGTGGTCGTCGACGCCGACGGCAACTCGCTCATCGACCTCGGCAGTGGCATCGCCGTCACAACGGTCGGCAACGCCCACCCAAAGGTCGCTGAGGCCGTCGCCGCGCAGGCCGCGCAGTTCACCCACACGTGCTTCATGATCTCGCCGTACGAGTCGTACGTCGACGTCGCCGAGGCGCTGAACCGGCTCACCCCCGGCGATTTCGCGAAGAAGAGCGCCCTGTTCAACTCCGGCGCCGAGGCCGTCGAGAACGCGATCAAGATCGCCCGCAAGCACACCGGGCGCCAGGCCGTCGTCGCCTTCGACCACGGCTACCACGGCCGCACCAACCTCACCATGGCCCTGACCGCCAAGTCGATGCCGTACAAGAGCGGCTTCGGCCCGTTCGCGCCCGAGGTTTACCGCGTTCCCGGCTCCTACCCGTACCGCGACGGACTCACCGGTCCCGAGGCTGCCAAGCGCGCCATCACCCTGATCGAGAAGCAGATCGGCGCCGGCAACCTCGCCGGCGTCATCATCGAGCCCATCCAGGGCGAGGGCGGGTTCATCGTCCCCGCCGACGGCTTCCTCGAGGCCGTCGTCGCCTGGTGCCGTGAGAACGGCGTCGTGTTCATCGCCGACGAGGTGCAGACCGGCTTCGCCCGCACCGGCGCGATGTTCGCCAGCGAGCTGTTCGGCATCGAGCCCGACCTCATCACCACCGCGAAGGGCATCGCCGCCGGCCTGCCGCTCGCCGGAGTCACCGGCCGCGCCGAGATCATGGACGCCGCGCACGCCGGCGGCCTGGGCGGCACCTACGGCGGCAACCCGATCGCCTGCGCCGCGGCGATCGCCGCGATCGACGCCTTCGAGAACGACGGGCTCATCGAACGGGCGAACCAGATCGGTGAGATCCTGACCGGCCGGCTGAACGGCATCCGCGAGAACGACGCGCGCATCGGCGACGTCCGCGGCCACGGCGCGATGGTCGCCGCCGAGTTCGTCGACCCCGAGACAGGCGAGCCGGATGCCGCGCTCGCCGCCGCCGTCGCCAAGGCATGCCTCGCCGAGGGCGTCATCGTTCTCACCTGCGGCACCTTCGGAAACGTCATCCGTTTCCTGCCGCCGCTGTCGATCGACGACGACCTGCTGGCCGAGGGCCTGGACGTCGTCGCCGCCGCGCTCGCCGCGGCCTGAGACCCCGGCCGCGACCCGGATCGGGGGATACCGGGTCGCGGCCGGTAACACGCACCCCACAGCCGAACCTTCGAGGAGCACAGAACATGACCGAGCAGGAACTCAGCCGCGACGTCGTCGTCATCGGCGCCGGAGCGGCCGGGCTCACCGCCGCCAGCGAGTTGCGCAAGGCCGGGCTGTCGGTGGTGGTGCTCGAGGCGCGCGACCGCGTCGGAGGACGGCTGTGGACCGACGACATCGGCGGCGCGACGCTCGAACTGGGCGGACAGTGGGTCTCGCCCGACCAGGACGCGCTGATCGAGACTCTCGCCGACCTGGGGCTGGAGACCTACTCCCGTTACCGTGAGGGCGACAGCGTCTACCTCAATCGCGAGGGCGAGCTGACCCGCTTCACCGGTGACATCTTCCCTGTCGCGCCGGAGACCGAACGGGAGCTCGTCCGCCTCATCGACAAGCTCGATGCGATGGTCGCCACCGTCGACCCCGACCGGCCGTGGGAGGCGCCCGACGCCGAGGCCCTGGACACGATCTCGTTCGAGCGGTGGCTCATCAACGAAACCGACGACCAGGAGGCGCGAGACAACATCGCCCTCTTCATCGGCCCCGCCATGCTCACCAAGCCCGCGCACGCGTTCTCGACCCTGCAGGCTCTGCTCATGGCGGCATCCGCGGGCAGCTTCACCAACCTCGTCGACGCCGATTTCATCCTCGACAAGCGTGTGATCGGTGGACTCCAGCAGGTTCCGCTGCGGCTCGCCGAGCGCCTCGGCGACGACGTGCTGCTGAACCAGGCGGTCCGTACCCTCGAGTGGGGCCCTTCGACGAGCTCAGGGACCCAGGCCGGCTCAGGGACCCAGGGCGTGGTCGCGCACACCGACACTCTCACCGTGCGCGCCCGTCACGCGATCCTGGCTGTGCCGCCGGTGCTGTACAACCGCATCTCCTTCGTGCCCGCGCTGCCGCGCCGTCAGCACCAGCTGCATCAGCACCTGTCGATGGGCTTCGTCATCAAGGTGCACGCCGTCTACGACCGCCCGTTCTGGCGTGAGCAGGGCCTGTCTGCCACGGCTTTCAGCCCATACGAGCTCGTGCACGAGGCGTACGACAACACCAACCACGGCGACGACCGCGGCACGCTGGTCGGATTCGTGTCGGACAAGAACGCCGATGACGTGTTCACGCTGAGCGCCGAGGAGCGCAAGGAGCGCATCCTCGAGTCCCTCTCGCACTACTACGGCCCCGAAGCCAAGAACCCCGTCGTGTACTACGAGAGCGACTGGGGCAGCGAGGAGTGGACCCGCGGCGCGTACGCGGCGAGCTTCGACCTCGGCGGGCTGCACCGCTACGGCTCGGACCTGCGCTCCGCGGTCGGCCCGATGCACTTCGCCTGCAGCGACATGGCCGGAGCCGGCTACCAGCACGTCGACGGCGCGATCCGGATGGGCCGCCGGGCGGCATCCGAGATCATCGAGAAGAGCGACGCATGACCGCCTCGATCGTCGTCGGGTACACCGCGACGGATGCCGGAGCCGACGCGCTCGCGCTCGGCGTCCGGCTCGCCCGCGGGTTGAACATGCGGCTCGACCTCGTGATCGTGCTCCCGCCTGAGGGCACGCGCAGCGCCGCCGTTCCGCCCGAGCGCGCCTACGAGGAGCACGTGCGGTCGCAGGCGCAGCAGTGGCTGCGGGATGCCTCGGCATCCGTTCCCGGCGACATCGATCTCACCGGGCACATCCGCTTCGGTGACTCCTTCGCCGAAGGCCTCATCGCTGCCGGTGAAGAGTTCGCAGCCCGGCTGATCGTGGTCGGCGCCGCGAACGGCACGACCTTCGGCCGCCACAGGCTCGGCTCCGTGGCATCCGAGTTGGTGCATTCCTCACCGTTCCCCGTGGCACTCGCGCCGGCCGGCTCGGCGCGCGACGCCGACATCACCACGCCCATCACGCGCGTCACCGCGGCGGTCGGCACGCGAGCCGGCGCCGACGTGCTGCTGGAGGAGGCCGCCGCGCTCACCGTCGCCAGCGGCGGGTCGCTGCGGCTGATCTCCCTCGTCCCGTTCGACGTACCCGCCGGCCTCGACACCGGCGCGATCACCCTCGTGCAGGGCACCCACGGCGAAGACGTGCTCACGCAGGCGCGGGAAGCGCTGCCCGAGGGCGTCACCGCCGAACTCGAGCGTGCGGCCGGCGACAGCGTCGAGGACGCCGTCGCACACCTGCGCTGGGAACCGGGCGAGGTCGTACTCGTCGGCTCCAGCCGGCTCGCCCAACCGCGCAAGCTCTTCCTCGGCTCCACCGCCGCGAAGATGCTGCACGAACTACCCGTCCCCATGATCGTCGTCCCGCGCAGCCGCGTGGACGCAGAAGCCTGAGTTCCCCCATGTCCTCCACGTCACACGAAGCTGTGTCCGACCCCGTCACCACCGGCATCTCGCGGAAGGGGCTGAGCGCGGGAGCGGTCGGTCTCATCGGCGCCGTCGTGATCGGCATCTCCTGCATCGCCCCGGCGTACACGTTCACCGCGGCCATCGGCCCCGTCGCCTCCGAGGTGGGAGCGCAGATACCGGCGATCATCCTCGTCGGATTCATCCCCATGCTGCTGGTGGCGTTCGGTTACCGCGAGCTGAACAACCGGATGCCGGATGCCGGCACCTCTTTCACGTGGGCCACCCGGGCATTCGGACCGTGGGTGGGGTGGATGGCCGGCTGGGGGCTCGTGGTCGCCACGATCCTCGTACTCTCGAACCTCGCCGGCGTCGCCGTCGACTTCCTGTTCCTGCTGCTGGCCCAGATCACCGGCGACCCCGCGATCGCGACCGTAGCCGCAGGAACCGGCCCGCTGGACCCGGGCACCTGGATCAACATCGGCGTCTGCTTCCTTTTCATGCTCGGGGCGACCTGGATCTCGTACCGCGACATGCAGACGACCCAGAAGGTGCAGTACTGGCTCGTCGGATTCCAGCTGCTCGTCCTGGTCTTCTTCGCCGTGGCCGCGATCGTGCAGACGGTGTCGGGCAACGGCTTCGACTTCCAGCCGTTCGATCTGAACTGGTTCAACCCGTTCGTCGTCTCGTCTTTCAGCGCGGTCGCCGCCGGTCTCTCGCTGTCGATCTTCATCTTCTGGGGCTGGGACGTCACGCTGACGATGAACGAGGAGACGAAGGACCCCGAGAAGACGCCGGGCCGCGCAGCCACCGTCACGGTGCTGATGATCGTCTCGCTCTACCTGCTGCTCGCCGTCGCGATGATCATGTTCGCCGGCACCGGCACGGGCGAGCTCGGGCTGGGCAACGAAGACATCCAGGAGAACGTGTTCTTCCATCTGTCCGGCCCGATCCTTGGTCCGCTGGCCTTCCTCGTGTCGCTCGCCGTGCTCACCAGTTCGGCCTCGTCGTTGCAGTCGACGTTCGTCGGACCCGCGCGCACTCTGCTGTCGATGGGCCACTACGGTGCTCTCCCGCCCTCGTTCGCCAGGGTCAGCCCGCGCTTCTTCACGCCGGGCTACGCCACGATCGTGTCGGCCGTGGTCGCCTCGGCCTTCTACGGGGTGATGCGGGTGCTCAGCGAGGACACGCTGTGGGACACGATCCTGACTCTCGGCATGATGATCTGCTTCTACTACGGCCTGACCGCGTTCGCCTGCGTCTGGTACTTCCGTCGGCAGTGGTTCGACTCCGCGCGCAACGTCATCTTCACGCTCGTGTGCCCGCTGCTGGGCGGCATCATCCTCGCCGTGCTGTTCTTCACGACGCTGATCGACTCGATGGACCCCGCGTACGGTTCGGGCTCCGAGATCGGCGGCATCGGCATCGTGTTCATCCTCGGCATCGGCATCATCGTCGTCGGCGTCGTCATCATGATCGTCCAGTCGATTCGGCGCCCTGCCTTCTTCCGCGGTGAGACCCTGGATGTAGACGCCCCGCCGAGCATCCGTCGCCGCTGACACCCGCAAGATCCCTCACAGAATCGAGATGATCATGAGCACCGCACTCGCATCCACTGAGCAGGACCTGCTGACGCGCGTCCCGACCGGCCTCTTCATCGGCGGCCGCTGGGCGGATGCTGAAGAGGGACGCACCTTCGACGTGCACGACCCGGCGACCGGCGACGTCATCGCGTCCATCGCCGACGCGACGCCTGCCGACGGCATCCGCGCCCTCGACGCCGCCGTCGCCGCGCAGGACTCCTGGG
>NZ_JAPSIY010000010.1 GCF_031178445.1 Microbacterium sp. | reverse complement strand
TCCAAAGACCGGACGAGGATAATTTGGCATTTGACAAGTGCACGCTGTTGAGTTCTCAAGGATCGGACGCACCCACACACCCACCAACCAAAGCAGGACGCGCAGGGCAACTTCACAATCTTATCCGGCAGATCCGGGGCCGTCAAACGGCCGGGCCGGAGCCGGAACCTCCATCTTACACCCGCGAAACCGCGACTGGAAGAACTGGAGGATGTTCGCTGCTTGGAGGGGAGCCAGGCCTTCCGGCCTCTCGCTCAACCGCTTGGGGCGAACATGTAATAACTTACGCGGATCCCGCAGACCCGGCAAATCCTGCCCTACCCCCGGGCGTGTCGCGGTCCAGTCCCCGGTGAGGCGTGCGTGGGACCGGGGCGGTGCGACGTTCGGCAGGCGCAAGGTCACCCGCCTCGACGGGCGTCAGCCAGGGTGATGCGTCCTGTCGTGCCGTCGAGGGTGATGCGGTCCCCGTCGCGGATGCACCGCATGCCCCGGCGACGCCGAGCACCGCGGGAATGCCGTACTCGCGAGCGACGATCGCCGCGTGCGACAGCATCCCGCCCGTCTCTGTGATGACTCCAGCGGCGACGGCGAACAACGGCACCCAGGCCGGGTCGGTGTACGGGCAGACGAGGATCTCACCGCGACGCGCCCGCGCGAAATCCATGTGGTCCCGCACGATCCGGGCTCGCGCTGTGACGACTCCGTGAGACCCCGGAGTCCCGGTCAGCATTGCGCCGGGGGCTCTCCGCTCGAGGGAGGGGGTGCTCGGCAAGGCTGCGGTGATCGGCCGCGCCTGCAGCACCCACGTCCTACCGCCGGCTATGGCCCACTCGATGTCCTGCGGCGCGCCGAAGAGCTCGGCGATCTGCGCGCCGACACGGGCGAGGGCCTCGACCTGCCCGTCAGTGAGCGCGCGCGCAGTTCGCAAGTGCTCCGCCACGGAGCCGCGGACGACGCCGGTCGCCTGCTGGTTCACGTCCACCCGTGTGGCTTTCAGGCCGATTGTGCACTGCACGCTGCCATCGCTCGTGACCTCGTAGCGATCGGGGGTGACCGTCCCACCGACCACCGAGAGCCCGAGACCCCAGGACGCCTCGATGAGCGTCGAGCCTCCTACTCGCGAAGCGGTGAACATCACACCGGAGACGTCGGCGACGACGAGTCGCTGTACGAGCACCGCCCCATCTGGGGTCAGGCCCTTGGGGTCGCTCCCGTTCCGGCGCCAGTATTCGGTGACCCGGGAGGAGCGCGCGGACGCTCGGCACGCGACGATGGCGTCATGGACACGAGCTTCACCCCGCACGCCGAGAACGCTCACATACTGACCCGCCGCCGACCCGCCTGCGGTGTCTTCGTTCGCCGCTGACGAGCGCACCGCGACGATCGGGTTCCCCATGCGTTCCAGCTCGCGTGCGACCGCGTCTCCGAGCGAATGGCGAGATGCGGCATGCGCCCTCGTTCCCCGGGCCACTGAGCCGCGTAACGGCACCGCGAACCCTTCGGGGACCGGCAAACCCTCGCGGAGGAGCAGGGCCAACGCCGCCGCTTTGCCGCCGCATCGGGTCCGGGACGCTTCCCGTAGTGGTGTGAGCATCGTGCCGCATCAATAGTATGTTGACAACATTTCGTTGATGATATCGAGGTGAGGGCATGAAGTACGAGCGGGATGTCGGTCGATCACCTATCGGGGAGCACTCGCAACTGAAACGCGAGCGCGATGCCGGGGACCGGCTTCTGAGTCTGGGAGCCAGCGCCCTTCCGCCCCGCCCGTGGCGGCGGAACGGCATTCCGCCGACAGCGGTGGACCTCACTCAGTTCGCACTGTGGAAGTCCGAGGACCTCGAACCGGACGACCTGCTGGGCGCATTGTCTCTGCTCGCCGCGGCGCGCGCAGAGACGGAAGGCGTGGAGATCGGCCTGATCTTCAGCGCTCGCAACGCAGGGCTGACCTGGGCGAAGATCGCCGAGGCCATGCGCTTCCACTCGCCGCAAGCATGCCAGCAGCATGTCAGCCGCCTCAGCGCGAGACGTAGCGAAGGCCCATGACCCGCCAGTCGACATCACGCCTCCGGCTGCTGCACGCTGTGCGGCTGCTCGGATTCGCGGACGGCGCGGCGATCGCCGCACGCGCAGGGTCCTCCCCAGGCGAGGCGGCCGATCTGCTCGAAGAGGCGGAAAGCCGAGGCTGGGTGCAGCGCCTGTCGTTCGCCGACCTCGAAGGGTGGTCGCTCACCGACGCCGGGAGGACCGAGAACGAGCGTCAGCTCGCCATCGAACGAGAGAGCGCCGATCCGTCGCTGCGAATCGCTGCGGCCTACCGGGAGTTCCTCCCCCTCAACGCCAGGCTCCTCCGCGCCGTCACCGACTGGCAGATCTCCCCCACCGCCACCGATGCCTTCGCATCCAACGACCACTCTGACGGCGAGCGGGATGGACGCATCCTTTCCGAACTCTCGCGATTGAGTGAGGAACTCACGCCCCTCGCCGATCGCCTGTCGGGCGTGCTGGTGCGATTCAGCGGCTATGCCGAACGCTTCGCGTCCGCACTGGACAAGGCGAAGGGTGGCCAGCCGGCCTGGGTCGACAGGACCGGGATCGACTCGTGTCACCGAGTATGGTTCGAGTTGCACGAGGATCTCCTCGCCACGCTCGGCGTCGACCGCCGCGACACGAACCCCGATGGTTTCGAGTAGGCGTCAGTAGGGCAGATCCGATCCGTCGCACCAGTCGACGCTCTGCGAGACGCGTACAGGAAAAGCCCTGAGCCGCGACTCGTTCGTGAACGAGTCGCGGCTCAGGGCTTTGTCGTGGACCCAGGGGGATTCGAACCCCCGACCTCTTCATTGCGAACGAAGCGCGCTACCAACTGCGCCATGGGCCCGTGGACTCAGCTACATTACCACGCGCTCAACCGGCGGCTCGACGCGCGAGCATCTCCCGCACGTGAGCCTCGATCTCAGCGTCGTCCACGAATCCCATCTGCGAATAGCGGGACGGTCCGCTGTCGCCCGCAGGGGCAGGCAGACTGACCGGCGCCTCGGGCGCCAGCTCCTGTGCGCGCCGCCGCAGCTCGGCGAGTCTCGCCGCCCTGCGCCTGGCGTCCTGCGCGTCGATCTGCGCTCGGGCGGCCTGGGCGCGGGATCCAGCGACCGAGACCATCGGCTCAGGCAGCGCGCGCGGCGTCCATGTCGCCGGACCCTGGTCGTGAAGCGGCGGGGAGACCCGCTCGGCCTTCGGCTCGACGACGGAGTGCGCGGCTCTCACGGATGAACGAGCCGAGACCGCGGCCATGCGCATGAGCATGACGATCCCGAGTGCCGCGGTCAGCAGTCCCGCCGAAGCCGTCAGCCACTCCCCTGCCACGATGAGGCGCCACACTCCGATCCCGAGGATCGCAGTTCCCGCGAGCACACCGGTCGTGGCGATGAGCCGCACACGACGACGCGCACGCGCCTGTCGCACCTGGGGATCCCTGCGGGTGGCGGCGAGTTCCTGGCGCAGGCGTTCGAGTTCCGCGTGCTCCTTCTCGGCCTGCACCCGTTTGGCCAGCTTCTGCTTGGCCAGAGCGGTACGCGCCGTCAGCTCGAGCCGCACCTCTTCTGGGGTCTCGCTCGTCTCGGCGAGAACGCGCAGCGCCTGGTTCAGCCGCACGGCGTTGCGTTCGGCCGCGTAGTACTGATGACGGCCGCGCCAGGTGGGCATGAAATACAGCGCCCAGAGCAGCACGGCGACGACGACGATCACGCCCCCGCTCAGCACCGGCCCATCCATAGTCACCACGGTAAGCGACGGGTTTCGGACGCGCCCGGCACGCTCATCGCGTGTCGCGACGAATCAGGCTCACTGACCCGGCGCACCGGCCGACGGGATGGCTCCGGCGTCACGAGGCGCCCGCCCCTGCACCCATCGCCTCAGCACACCTTCGGGGACATCTTCGCGGGTGAGGGCGAACGCATAGTGGTCGCGCCAGTCGCCGTCGATGTGGATGAAGCGTCGGCGAAGGCCTTCGTACCTGAAGCCGAGCTTCTGCACGACGCGGATGCTGGCCTGGTTCTCGGGCCGGATGCAGATCTCCATCCGGTGCAGCCCGTACTGCTCGAAGCTCGCGTCCGTCGCGAGCGCGACAGCGGTCGGGGTGATCCCCCGCCCCGCGAACCGCTCGCTCACCCAGTAGCCGATCGTCGCCGAGCACAGCGATCCTCGAGAGACACCCCAGATGTTCAGCTGCCCCGCGATCTCACCGTCGCACTCCATGACGAACGGGTAGCCGGCCCCGTCGCGGTACTGCTGCAGCAGACGGCGGATGCTGACGCGCATGTCGAACGTCGCCACGCCGCCGGGAATGGTCGCCTCCCACGGCTGCAACCAGGCACGGTTCTCGAGCAGCTCGCGTTGCAGAGTGCGCGCGTCGCGGGCGCGCACCAGACGCAGCCCGACCGAACCGTGCTGCATGGGCGGGAGGGCGTCGAGCGGCATCTTTCGTCTCCGGCTAGATGCGGCCGGCGAAGTCCTTGAGCCACGGACGCAGATCGGAGCCGAGATCGTCGCGATCCACGGCCAGCTGCACGATCGCCTTGATGTAGTCGACCCGATCCCCGGTGTCATAACGCCGCCCGCCGAACACGACGCCGACGACGCCGGGCCCGTTCGGGTCGGCGGCGAGTTCCTGCAGCGCATCCGTCAGCTGAATCTCACCGCCCTTGCCGGGCGGGGTGCGCTCGAGGATCTCGAACACGCTCGGCGGCAGCACGTAGCGACCGATCACCGCCAGGTTCGACGGTGCATCCTCGGCCGCAGGCTTCTCGACGAGGCCGGTCACCTTCACCGTGCCGTCGGCACCGCCGTCGACGGCGGCCACTCCGTACATGTGGATGTACGCGGGATCGACCTCCATCAGCGCGATCACGGCCGCTCCGGTGCGCTCGTGCGCGGCGATCATCTCGGTGAGCAGCGCGTCGCGCTCATCGATGAGGTCATCGCCCAGCAGCACCGCGAACGAGGAGTCGCCGACGTGGGTGCGAGCGCGGAGCACCGCGTGACCGAGGCCCTTGGGCTCACCCTGTCGCACGAAGTGGATGTCGGCGAGATCGCTCGACTTCATGACGCGCTCGAGCCGGCCGTGGTCGCCCTTCTGCTGCAGCTTGACCTCCAGCTCGGGGACGGAGTCGAAGTGGTCGGAGATGGCGTTCTTGTTGCGCCCGATGATGACGAGGATGTCGTCGATCCCGGCGCTGACGGCCTCTTCGACGACGTACTGGATCGCGGGCTTGTCGACGACCGGGAGCATCTCCTTCGGCATGGCCTTGGTAGCGGGGAGGAAACGCGTCCCCAGCCCCGCAGCAGGGATGACAGCCTTGATCTTCTTCATTCGGCCAGCTTAGCGGCGCTGCCGCCGGCGTCCGGCCGCACAGCACGGCCCCGTATGATCGGGGCATGCCGAGCGACGAGGAACAGCAGAAGCGGGCCCTCCGCGCAGAGCTGCGGGAAAGGCGGCAGCTGCTGTCGGACTCGCAACGCGAGTCCGCCGCCGCGGGGATCGGCGCGCAGCTCGACGCGCTGCTCACCGCTCACGGTGCCCGCTCGGTGTCCTGCTTCCTCTCCACCACCACGGAGCCCGGCACTCACGAGTTCGTGCGGCGGGCGGTGGCCCGTGGCATCCGGGTCCTGCTTCCCGTCACCCGCGCGGACGGTCTGCTCGATTGGGCGGTCGCCGACGACAACGACGACGTCAGTGAGGGACTGTACGGCCTTCCCGAGCCGACCGGCGAAGTGCTCGGCCCGATCGCGGTGAACGATGTGGACCTCATGATCATCCCCGCGGCCGCGGTCGACCGGGACGGGACTCGCCTGGGCTGGGGGCGCGGCTACTTCGACAAGACCCTGGGCTCGATGGAGAAATGCCCGCCGGTGTACGCGGTCATCTATGATTCCGAGGTACTCGATTCCCTGCCGCGCGAGTTGCACGACCAGCCGGTCGACGGCGTGGTCACGCCGACGCAGACCATCGTGCTCTCCTCCTCGCGCCCTTGACCACCGGAGCTCCACATGCCCACCTACGCCTACGCCTGCACCGCGTGCGACCACCGATTCGACGCCGTGCAAAGTTTCTCGGAAGACGCGCTCACCATCTGCCCCGAATGCGGAGGCGCATTGCGCAAGCAGTACGGGAGCGTCGGAGTGACGTTCAACGGGTCGGGCTTCTATCGCACGGACTCGCGCGGAAATGCTGGCGGCAAGGCGACGGGTTCGGCATCATCGAAGTCGGAATCTTCGACGGGTGCCAACCCGGCTCCCGCGAAGGCCCCGGCGTCGAGCTGAGGCCGGAAACACCCACAGGGGGAGCCATGCTCAAGGGATTCAAGGAATTCATCACCAAGGGCAACGTCATAGACCTGGCGGTCGCAGTGGTCATCGGCGGCGCGTTCACCGCCATCGTCACCGCGGTCGTCGACAGCATCATCACGCCACTCGTCGCGCTGTTCTACCAGCCCAGCGAGGACGGCACCGTCGGTCCGACGATGACGGGCATCTACGGGCAGGAGGTGACCTTCCCGCTCGGCAACCTGATCACCGCGGTGATCAGCTTCCTCGCCGTCGCCCTCGTCGTGTACTTCGTGTTCGTCCTGCCGATGAACAAGTGGAAGGAACGACAGGCGGCGAAGAACCCCGCCGTCGAGGAGGAGACCCTGCCCAGCGAGCAGGAACTGCTCATCGAGATCCGCGACGCGCTGCGCAAGCACGACGCGCACTGACCTCGGCTTCGCCCGAGCGACGCACGCAAGAGGCGCCCTTCTCAGGAAGGGCGCCTCTTGCGTCGAGAGTCACCTCTGATCAGTAGTGCGGCGGCACGTCGCGCAGCATCCGATCGTCATTCGGCCCCTGACGCTTCGGCGATGCGCGCGGCGGCTCATCGGCCGTCTCCGGCCGGGCGTCGGTACCGGGAGCCGGTGTCAGCCTGGCGCGGCGAGAGCCGGGTACGCGCACGACCTTCTGCCGCTCGCCCGGTTCGCGCTCAGTCATCGAGGTCGAGCGGCTGCGTATCGTGCTCCGCGCGCACGGCGTCCTCCTCGATGCCGAGGACAGTGGCGATTCGTCGGGCGACCGTCGCCGGGTCGCTGTACAGATCGAAGGCGTGCACACGCACGTAGTGCCATCCGAGCCGGCGCAGCACCTGCGGACGCAGTCGCAGGCTCTCGCGCAGCGATTCGTCGCGTGACTCGGGATCGGACTCGATCACGACCGCCCGGCCGTCGTGCTGCGCGACCAGCGGCAGCAGGCCGCGGTAGTCGACGTCGACCGCGGCGCCCAGGCGGCGCAGCTCACGGGCGAGGGCCAACGTGAGGGGGTCGGCGAGATCCTCGAGGCGCGCGTCACGGCTGCGACCCGCAAGTCCGCCGAGGATCGACATCAATATGGAGGCGCCGTGCTCGAGCCTGCCCTCGTCGAATGCCGACGGGCGGATGCAGGACACGATCACCATCGAGCGGCGGGCACGCGTCATCCCGACGGTCAGCAGACGCTCACCGTCCTCCTGTGAGAGATCGCCGAAGTCGCTGAGCACGCGTCCGTGCTTGGTGAGCCCGTAGCCGAGCGAGAAGATCACGCGATCGCGACTCTCCGCGACGGACTCCTCCAGCGTGAGCACCGCGAACGGCTCGGCGGTGTCACGGCCGACGAAATCGGCGACGTCGGAGCGACCGGCGAACGCGGCGGCGACGGCCGCGCGCACCCGCTCGGCGTGCCGTCTGCTCGCGGTCACCACCATCAGCGACTCGGCGGGGCGGTTGATGGCATGCTCCACCACGAGCGTGACGACCCTGGCCACCTCGGCATCGGGGCTCTCGACGGCACCCGAGACGGGATCGGGTGCACCGACGCCGCCCTCGACGTAATCGACGGTGAGGCTGCCGCGACCGAGGTACGAGCCCGCCCAGGGGAGAGACACGATCTCACCGCCGTAGAACGCGTCGTTGATCAGCTCGGCCAGGTCCTCTCCGCCGGCGCGATAACTGCGCGTCAGAGTCGTCACGGGGAAGAGCTCGGCGAGACGTTCGAACACGGAGACATCGTCGAACGGCACCTCCGGTTCCCACTCGGCATCCGGCAGCGTCGCCACGGTGAACGGCGTCGGTCGCTGCGTCACGGGGTCGCCGAAGGCGACGATCTGCCGTGCCCTTCGGATCGCCGGCGCCGCCTCGGCGAGGTTGATCGCCGCAGCGTCCGCGAGCAGCACGGCGTCGAACTCCACCGAATCGGGGATCTCGGGCACCTGGTACGGCGAGGAGATCCACACCGGCGCCAGCACGCGGGTGAGATCCGGAGCCGCGGCCACGATCTCGGCCGTCGACGCGTCGCCGTGTTTGAGGGCGCGACGAAGATGCGCGGCCTGCTCGGGCTCGTCGACCAGCGCGATGCGCCACTGACTCGCGAGGTTCCAAGCGAGCAGGGGGCCGGCCATGGCGGTGTGCGCCTCATCTACGAGCCGGAAGTCGCGTTCGAGCCTGTCGACCACGGCGGTGTTCGCGCCGAGCAGTGAGCGGTCGTCCTGCAGCGCGCGCTCGAGCAGCGACTGCCACCAGGCGAACTCCAGCTCGTCCGCGACGCGCTCTTCGGGCACGTGGCGTACCGAGAGGTCGGAGAGCAGCGGGCTCAGCCCGAGGTTCGCGAGCGCGTCGCGGATCTCGGTGCGCTCGACCAGATTGTCGAACACCGCGGATCGTGCGGCCAGGCCCGACAGTGTGCGCACGAGACGCGCCACAGGCAGCGAGGCGAGCGGCTCTCTGCGCCCGAGCGCCGCGTCGAGATCGGCGAGCTCGGCAGACACCCGCTGCCAGGCGGCCTGCACGTCGGCCAGGCCCAGCGGCACCTGCGGTGCGACGCCTGCGTCCACGTGGCGCTGCCACTGCGTGCGCTGCTGCTGGATGCGAAGCAGCGCCTCGTGCATCTCCGAGACGTGCGCGCCTGGCCTGACGTACTCGCGCGCGAGCCTCTTCAGTCGGCGCCGATTCGCGGACGACATCCCCGGGGCGTCCCGCCTCGACCCGTGCGCCTGGATGAGCTCGCCGAGGGGCCTCTCGAAGACGGTGGGACTGAACCGGTCGAGGGAGTCGCGGATGCCCTGAAGCAGCCTCAGGTACTCCCCCAGTTCGTCGATCGTCGCGAACGGGCGCATGCTGGTCTGCGCGATGAGCTCGTAGCCCCGCTCGAGCAGCGAGGGCACTGCGGTGCCGTGCAGGCGCCCTGCCAGCGCATGGGCGGCTTGCGCAGCCTCGGTGCTCCCGAAGCTGACGCCATACCAGGGCGAGTCGTCGGGCCCGAACCGGAACTCGCCCAGACGAGCGGCACGGGTCAGTGCTTCGGCGGCGGACCTGCGGTCACCGGCCAGTCGCTCGATCGCGTCCATCGACAGCCGTGCGCCGGTTGTCGGCGGCACCGGCAGCGACGCCAGGCGCGCGAGCTGGCGGGTGGTTTCGAGCACGGATGCTCCGGTGCGACCGATCGGCTGAGTGAGCGCGCGGCGATAGTCGCGCAGCACGGCGCGCAGACGCACCAGCGCGTCGTCGACTTCGGTGGCTTTCGGCTGGACGGCCTTCTCGCTGCGCGCGATCGCCTTGATCAGGTCTCGGCGCACGGTGGCCGGCGACACGGCGAGCCCGTCCAGCCCGATACCGGCCAGTCGATGGCGCACGCCGTCGAGAGTCGAGCGGCGCGTGGAGACGACGAGGACGCGCTTGCCGGCGCGGACGAAGGCACCGAGAGCATTGATGACGGTCTGTGTGCCCCCTGTACCGGGAAGCGTGGAGACGACGAGCGAGTGCCCCGCCGCGATGCGTGCGAGCACCTCCTCCTGCTCCGCATCGGCATCGAGCAGCAGGCTCTCGGATGCCGGAGCGCGATCGTCGGGGTCGGTGAGCACGGGAGCAGGACGAGGCGCCGACACCTGCTCGCGATCGGCGGCATGGCCTGCCAGCGCGTTCAGCACCGCGTGGTCGAGGTCGACCATGTCGCGCACCATCGGGCCTGCGACATCGGCGAAGGTCGACACCACCAGTCGCGGATGCACGGCGAACGTGTCGATGGAGCGCGTCAGCGCCCGCAGCTGGTCGATCACCGGCTGCGGCTTGAAGATCCCGCCGTCGTACGCGAGCGCTGCCAGTCCCGCAGCGTCGAGCGTGAGGCCGAAGTGCTCACGGGCGACGCGGATGAGCTCGGGATTCACCTCGAACGCGCCCTGCAGCTTCAGCTCGAAGTCGGCATGGTGACGACGGATCGCCAATGGGCGCAGCAGGACGGGTGCGGCGAAGTCGGCACCACCCAGCCGCCAGCGAGCGAGACCGACCGCCAGGCGCACCGCGTCGATGCCTCTGACGGCGCGCAGCTCGGTGTTGCGCGCCGTGATCCGCTCCGCTGCCATCCTCGCGGTGCGCAGCCCGACCTCGTCACGGAAGAGATTCGACAGCAGCGTGGAGCGCCCGGTGATGAACTGCGGCAGGCTCCCGGGGTGGGCCCTGGAGATGTCGATGCCCGCCTCCGGCGCATCGACGAAGGTGACCAGCGGCGATGCGCCGCCCAGATCGGCGGCCTCGGCGCGCAGGCCGGTGCGGTGCGCCTCCGCGGCGTGCGCGATCTCGACGCCGGTCGACGAGTCGCTGAGCTCTCCGAGGTTCACCGCGGGTTCCTCTCCGCGGACCTCGGCGCTTTTCGCCTCACGTCGCCACACAAGTCAAAGCCTAGGCGCGGGACGCGCGCTGGGCGGTATTCCCGGCCGTTTCGCGCGGATTCGCGCGGATTCGGGCGTTGACGTCCCTTCAATCGTCCTGCACAATCGCGATGTCGAAGCGGCTTGTCCCCCGTCACCGGGACGGATCCCCGATCCTGGGCAGCGGCCGCGCGAGGATGGACGCATGAGCTTCCGATACGACTTCGCCCCCACCCCTTTCGGCGACGGCCTGGCCGTGTTCTCGGCCGATGGCCTGGTGAGCTTCGATCTGTCCGAATCCGCCGATCCGGGCGTTCCCTGGCTCCTCGAGGGCGTCAGCCGGCGGCTGGGCTCGGCTCCCGAGCCGCATCCCGGGGCCGCCGATGAACTCTCGCAACTGCTCGCCGCGTACTTCGACGGCCAGCCGATCCGCTTCGACGATGACATGCCGTTCGACTGGCGCCTCACCGACGGTTTCTCCCGAGCCGCGCTACAGGCGGTGTGCGAGATCCCCTGGGGCGAGACGATGAGCTACGGCGAGGTGGCGATCGTGGCCGGCAGCATTGGTGCGGCGAGGGCCGTAGGCACCGCGTGTCGGCTGACTCCGTTCTCGGTGGTGGTGCCCGTGCACCGCGTGATCCGCTCTGACGGCACGCCTGGTCACTACGGTGCCCACCCGGAGCGCAAGCGGTTCCTGCTCGATCTCGAGCGGGACGCTTCGGGGGCATGACGCGGGCGGATCCCGGCGAGTAGGCCGCAGGGATCCGCCCGAGTCATCCGGCGAGAGGGCAGCTGATCAGTGCTCGACCGCCTTCTCAGCCCCGAACCCGGTGAGCGATCGGACCTCCATCTCGGCCGCGAGCGCTCGCGATTCGGGCGCGCGCGCCGTGATGGTGCCGAGCCAGCCGAGCAGGAAGCCCAATGGGATCGAGACGATCCCCGGGTTGTTCAGCGGGAAGATCGAGATGTCGATGCCGGGGATCATCGCCGTTTCGCTGCCCGAGAACACCGGCGAGACGATGATCAGGCCGATGGCCGCGATCAGCCCGCCGTACATGCTCCACACCGCTCCGCGCGTGTTGAACCGGCGCCAGAACAGCGAGTACAGGATCGTGGGCAGATTCGCCGACGCCGCGACGGCGAAGGCGAGCGCCACGAGGAACGCGATGTTCTGCCCCTGGGCGCCGATACCGCCGACGATCGCGAGGATGCCGATGACCACCACGGTTCGCCTGGCGACCCGCACCTCACCGTTGGGGTCGGCCGCGCCGTCGCCGTTCTTGCCGCGCTTGATGACGTTCGCGTAGATGTCGTGCGCGAACGACGCCGCCGCCGTGATCGTGAGACCTGCGACCACAGCCAGGATCGTCGCGAAGGCGACCGCCGAGATGAATCCCATCAGGATGGGGCCCCCGAGTGCCTGCGCCAGCAGCGGGGCAGCCGAGTTCACTCCTCCTGGTGCGCCCAGGATGGTCTCGGCACCCACGAGCGCACCGGCGCCGTACCCGAGCACGAGCGTCAGCAGGTAGAAGAGGCCGATGAGCCAGATCGCCCAGACGACCGAGCGTCGCGCCTCCTTCGCCGTCGGCACCGTATAGAAGCGCATCAGCACGTGCGGCAGGCCGGCGGTGCCCAGGACGAGCGCCATGCCGAGCGAGAGGAAATCGAGCGGGTTGGCGCCGTACTGCAGGCCAGGGCCGAGGATCTTCTCGCCCTGCGGCGACGCCTCCACGGCCCGCTCGAGCAGCGTGTTCAGGCTGAATCCGTGCAGTGCGAGCACCCAGATGGTCATCGCGATCGCGCCGGCGATCAGCAGGACGGCCTTCACGATCTGCACCCAGGTGGTGCCTTTCATGCCGCCGATCAGCACGTAGAGGATCATCAGCACGCCGACGACCGCGATCACCGCGGACTGCCCGATCTCGTTGTCGATTCCGAGCAGCAGCGACACCAGTCCACCGGCCCCGGACATCTGGGCCAGCAGATAGAAGAAGCAAACGGCGAGGGTAGTGATCGCCGCCGCCATCCGCACCGGTCGCTGCTTCAGCCGGAACGACAGCACATCCGCCATGGTGAACTTGCCGGTGTTGCGCATCAACTCTGCGACGAGCAGCAACGCCACCAGCCAGGCCACGAGGAATCCGATCGAGTACAGGAATCCGTCGTATCCGTTCACGGCGATGGCACCGCAGATCCCGAGGAAGGATGCCGCCGAAAGATAGTCGCCCGCGATGGCGAAACCGTTCTGCGGGCCGCTGAACGACCGCCCCGCCGCGTAGTAGTCAGCTGCCGTCTTGTTGTTGCGGCTGGCGCGGATGACGATGAAGAGTGTCACCGCGACGAAGGCGCCGAAGATGACGATGTTGAGGATGGGGTCGTTCTTGGCCTGCGTGGTGGCGAGAGGAACGATGTTCACGGGTTCACCTGCGCCTTCTCGAGTTCCTCGCGGATCTCGGCTGCCACCGGGTCGATTCTGCGATTGGCGAATGAGACATACGCCATCGTGATCGCGAACGTGGTGACGAATTGTCCGAGCCCGAAGAGCAGGCCGACCGTGATATCACCCCACACGCGCTGGCTCATGAAATCGACGGCGAAGGCCGCGAGCAGCACGTACGCGAAATACCAGACGAGGAAGAACACCGCGAGCGGGAATATGAATGAGCGCTGCATCCGCTTCAGCGCGCGGAACCTCTCCGATTCCTCGACGGCGATGTAATCGATCCCCCCACCGGGATCTGCGTTCACCGGGTCTGTCATGAGGCCTCCTTGCCGCATGTCCGTGGCCGTACGGCTGGTGCCGCACGGGTGGTAGGGTCGACGCTACGAAAAGGGGGCACGGCGCCGTCACCCCCAAAAGTTGGTAGTCCGTGTACACGAACGCGCAGATCGAATCCGAAGAGCAGCTCGTCGCCGAAGCGGTGCGCGAGCTCGCGCGGCGCACCCGGTTCCCGGTCGCGTTCGGCGGGCTCATCGAGGATGGTGTCGTGCGAGTGTCGAGCATCGTCGGCAACCGCACGCACAGCCTGGACGGGCTCCGGGTGCGCCCGGAGCGAGGGCTCGGCGGCCGGGCCATGATCGAGCTGCGGCCGCGCATGACGAGCGACTACCGCACCTCGCAGCAGATCACCCACGACTACGACGTCTTCGTGCTCGGTGAAGGACTGCGCACCCTGCTGGCGCTACCGATCGTGGTTGAGGGCCGCTCGCGCGGCGTGCTGTACGCCGGAGCGTGGGAAGAGTCGCAGGTCGGTGGCGTCACCACGGCACCAGCGATGTCCGTCGCGCAGAGCGTCGCGACGGAGCTGCGCATCCGAGACGAGGTGGACAGGCGGGTTCGGGCCGCCGCGCCTGTTCCCACGCTGCCTGCGACGCACCGCGAGGAGCTGCGAGAGAGCTACGCGCAGCTGCGCAGCATCGCCGCCACGATCGCGGATGCCGAGCTTCGCGAGCGCCTCGCCGAGGTCGAACGACGGCTGCTCGACATCGCCGGTGAGTCGGCATCGACCACCACCGGACCGGTGAGCACGGTGCGACTGTCCCCCCGCGAGACGGATGTGCTGGCCTGCGCGGCGACTGGCGCGACCAACGCCGAGATCGGAGCGAGTCTCGGCCTGCGGGAGGGCACCGTGAAGGCGTACCTCGGCTCGGCCATGGCGAAGCTGGACGCGTCGACCCGGCACGCCGCCGTGGCCCGTGCGAGGCGAGCCGGGCTCCTCCCCTGATCGTTCCAGCGGGAACCCGACACGGAAAGGTCATTCCGCGCGGCTGAACCCGACATTCCGAAAGACGGCCGGCCGCAACCCGCATGGAATTGGTCGTGAAGAGATCTGATTCATGCATTCCGCGGTGACACGTGTTGTTCTCACCGAATTCAGCGCATATCGTTATCGCCATGGCTCGACGAATTGTGCATCAACTGGTTGACGACATCGACGGCGCATTGCTGGAAGCGGGCGAGGGTGAAACCGTCCATTTCTCATTGAACGGTGTCGCATATGAGATCGACCTGACAACCGCCCATGCCGATGAGCTGCGCGACGCCCTCGCGCCCTACATCGACGCCGGCCGTAGGACCACCGGCGGCGGTTCCACGCGCACGACGTCCTCGCGGCGCCGAGCTCCCCGCAGCGCCGACACGGCCGCGATCCGCGAATGGGCCAAAGCCAACGGGCACAAGGTGTCGGAGCGGGGCCGCATCTCGGCAGAGGTGATGGAGGCGTACAACGCAGCGAACTGACTCCGACCGGAGGAAATGCCCGAGGACCACGGGAGAAGAAGAAGGGCCGCTCTTTGTGAGCGGCTCTTCTTTTCTACGGGGTGATTTCCTGGGGCTCGTTGCGCGCATGGCGTTGGCGTGCCCTCGCGTCCCCATCGCCACTCCACGCGACGTGTAGACGCCGAAGGAGGGCCACCCTTCGGGCGGCCCTCCTTCGGCGTCGTGCCCTCGACAGGATTCGAACCTGCGACCTGCCCTTTAGGAGAGGGCTGCTCTATCCAGCTGAGCTACGAAGGCGCCGGTACAAGTCTATGGGCACGGGCCGGGTCTCTCATGCCGCGAGAGCGAGATAGGGCTCCCACCGCGGGTCGCTGCGTTCGGCGCCGCGCACCGTCCATGCGGTTCCATGCGGTGGACGCGGCGTGAAGCGCAGCTGCCATCCCATCTCCTGCGGAGTGCGGTCGCTTTTGAGGTTGTTGCACCTCAAGCAGCACGCGACAAGGTTCTCCCACGAGTCGGCACCACCTCTGGAGCGCGGCAGGATGTGGTCGATCGTGGCAGCGGACTTACCGCAGTAGCCGCATCGGTGATCGTCACGGCGCAGCACTCCGCGCCGCGTCACTGGCATCCGTCTCGCCGTCGGCACTCGCACGTATCTCGAGAGGATGATCACCACCGGCCGTTCGTATGCGTCGCGACCGGCGCGCACCGGCTCGCCCTCGACGTGCTCGATCACGCTCGCCTTCTCATTCATCACGAGAACGAGGGCTCTCTTGAACGAGACCACAGTGAGCGGCTCGTATCCGGCGTTCAATACCAGTGTGCGCATCGTCGTCATCCTCTCGATCATCCGGGATGGCTTCCCGGCGCTCTCGACTCACACGACGCCGCTCGGGCAGCAGACGGTCGCAGGGATGAGAAAAGGCGCTGTCTATCGACAGCGCCTTTCACGCTCGGCCAGACCGAGCCTTCCCTGCGGGCGATGCTGCAGGACCAGTCGACCGAGCGCATCCATGGTGCGGATGCCCGGTATCAGTTCCATCAGCCTCTCCTGCCCGTACGACGACGGGATCAGGGTAGCTCATGAACATGCACGATGGGCGAAATCCCCGGTGAACGCCGGGGCGTGTCCGGTCAGCCCGCGTTCGCGCGCAGCCAGCCGATGGGCTCGACCAGCGATCCGTTCACGCGCACCTCGAAGTGCAGGTGCGCTCCGTACGAGCGACCGGTGTTGCCCACCTTGCCGATCAACTGGCCCGGCTGCACGACCTGACCCGCCCGTACCGCGCGGGTGCCGTAGGTCATGTGGCCGTAGAGGGTCGAGACTCGCTGGCCGCCGATGACGTGGTCGATGATGACGGCGACGCCGTAGCCGCCGACGCTGTCCGCCGAGGTGCGCACGACGCCTCCGGCGGCGGCGAAGATCGGGGTGCCGGCCGAGGCGACCATGTCGGCGCCGTCGTGCCCGCTGTTGAGCGTGCGGCTGACGTAGTAGGAACCCTGCGGGAGGGGATAACGCACCTCTCCGGACCCGGCGGCCACCAGGCGAAGGTCGGCGTCGCTCAGACGCGAGCCGCCGCTGGAGGCGCTGGCGGCCAGCTTGGCTGCGGCGGCGGCGCGGGCCTTCGCCGCCTCCTCCGCCTTCTTCTTCGCGATCTCCTCGGGCGTGGTCGCCGCGTAGGTGCCGCGCTTCATGGGCGCGGCGGTCGCCTCGGATGCGACGACCAGCGACTGTGCGTCACCGACCGCCATCTGCTGGAGCGTGGTCGCTCCTGCGACCGCGGCGGGCTTGGAGGCCGCGTACGCAGGCAGTGCGACAGCGGCGACGAGCGCGCTCACGGCAGCGAAGATCGCGACCGTCCGCATGGGCTTGACGCCGGAGTTCCGGCTGCTCCCGCGCTTGGGGGCGAGAGCCTTCTTTTCAGATGTCGTGGCGTTCGGTTCGATGTCTGCGGCCAAAAGGGAGTCCTCCTGCGCCTCCACGCTCTTCGGGTGAGCGACGGCTCGTCGGCAAAGTCGATTCTCGGGCACGTATGTCACACGGGCACGTTGTGCAACTTCTCGCGAAGACGACGAGCCGGGAGGCGATCTTCGCGTATGTCACCGGCGGGCTTCTTCGCCGGCGACCCCAACGACGTTACCGGAAGATAACGATTCTGTCACCCTGCGAACCTGGCAATCCACCCGCCATCCGCATAAACAGCCTTTGATCAGGAGTTCTCCACCACGAGGAAGATGTGCGACGCGAGTTCGACGGGCAGTTCGAGATCCTCATCGCCGCCCTCCATCCGGATGAGCACGTAGCCCTCGTTGTACCGGAAGTCACCACGGGCACCGGGCACGACGCCCGCATCCCGCAGCTGCTCGAGCAGTTCCGGGTCGACCTGGGCGGGCTCGGCGAGACGGCGCACCGTGCCCTCGATCGGGCCCCCGGTGGCATCCAGCTGCCTGACGAGCCCGACCACGCCCTCATCGAAGGTGCGGGCAGGCAGGTCGCCCAGCTGATCGAGACCGGGGATGGGATTTCCATACGGCGACTCGGTGGGGTGGCCGAGAAGTTCGACGAGACGGCGCTCGACCTGCTCGCTCATCACGTGCTCCCAGCGGCACGCCTCGTCATGCACGTAGGCCCAGTCGAGGCCGATCACGTCCGAGAGGAGTCTCTCGGCGAGACGATGCTTGCGCATCACGTCGACGGCCTTGCGGCGTCCGCCGTCCGTCAGCTCGAGTCTGCGGTCCTCCGAGACGACGACGAGGCCGTCGCGCTCCATGCGTCCGACCGTCTGCGACACGGTCGGACCGGAGTGACCGAGGCGCTCGGAGATGCGTGCTCGCAACGGCACGATGTTCTCCTCCTCGAGCTCGAGGATGGTGCGCAGGTACATCTCGGTCGTATCGATCAGATCGGTCATGCGGGCCCCTCCGGAGGTTATTAGGCAAGCCTACCTTCTGGCCGTCGTCGCCGGGCGTCACGGGGAGCTGGGGCGCACTCCGCTCCCCATACAATCGACGCATGGCGATCGAGATCCCCCGTGAACTCCTGCCCGTCGACGGACGCTTCGGCTGCGGTCCGTCCAAAGTGCGCCCCGCACAGATCGAAGCGCTCGCTTCGGTGGGATCGAGCCTGCTGGGCACCTCGCACCGCCAGGCGCCTGTGAAGAACCTGGTCGGCAGCGTCCGCGAGCGCCTCGCCGCTCTCTTCCGGCTGCCAGCCGGATACGAGATCCTCCTCGGCAACGGCGGTTCGACCGCGTTCTGGGACGCCGCAGCATTCGGTCTCATCGAGAACCGTGCGCAGAATCTCGTCTTCGGCGAGTTCGGCGGCAAGTTCGCCAAGGCGGCCGCCGCGCCGTGGCTCGAAGCACCGGACGTGCGCAAGGCCGAACCGGGCCGGAGCACCCGGGCAGAGGTCGTCGACGGCGTCGATGTGTATGCCTGGCCGCACAACGAGACGTCCACAGGCGTCGCGGCGGCTGTCCGTCGCGTGCCCTCGGACGGAGCGCTGACGGTCATCGATGCCACGAGCGCCGCGGGCGGAATCGACTTCGACGTGGCCGAGGCCGACGTCTACTACTTCGCGCCGCAGAAGAACCTCGGCTCCGACGGCGGTCTCTGGTTCGCCGCCGCTTCCCCCGCGGCCATCGAGCGCATCGAGCGCATCGCGGCATCGGACCGGTACATTCCCGAGTTCCTCAGTCTCAAGAATGCGGTGGACAACTCGCGTCAGAATCAGACGCTGAACACCCCCGCCCTCACGACGCTGCACCTGCTGGACTCGCAGCTGGAGTGGATCCTCGCGGCCGGCGGACTCGAATGGGCCGCCGCCCGTACCACGGAGTCCTCGCGCCTGCTCTACGAATGGGCTGAGGCATCCGAGGTGGCGACACCGTTCGTGCCGGATGCTGCCGACCGGTCCCCTGTCGTCGCGACCATCGACTTCGACGACAGTGTGGATGCCGCCGCCGTGGCGAAGGTGCTTCGTGCGAACGGCATCGTCGATACGGAGCCCTACCGCAAGCTCGGCCGCAACCAGCTGCGCATCGCGACGTTCGTGTCCATCGAGCCGGATGACGTGCGCCGGCTCATCCGCTCCATCGAGTACGTGCTGGAGCACACGGCCGGCTGATCATTCCGTTGCAGAGACCGCGAACGCGAAGGGCCCCGGAACACGTTCCGGGGCCCTTCGCGTCTCAGGAGTCGCGGTCGCGGCCAGCGTCACCGCTCGACGTCGATGTCTTCGTCGAAGTCCTCGCCCGCTGGGGAGTCCTCGTCTTCGGCTTCCTCTTCTTCGGAGTCGTCCGAGTCGTCCTCGTCCGAGTCGTCCTCGTCCGAGTCGTCGTCCTCGTCCGAGTCGTCGTCCTCGGATTCGTCTTCGTCGGCGTCGTCCGGGTCATCGAGCTCGTCGATGTCGACGCCGTCCATGTCACCGGCGTGCAGCAAGTCGGTCTCATCGTGATCGTCGTCCGACTCGTCGTCCTCGGCGTCGGCATCCGTCTCCGCCTGGTCGTCGCGCCCGGCCGCGGCCTGCTCGGCGAGCTCGGCCTGGTGCGCACGGTACTCGGCGAGGCGCTCGGCCCATGGCACCCATTCCGGGGCGAGCAGAGCGCTGTCGCCCGGCATCAGTTCGACCTCGAGCACGGTCGGCTGCTCATCTTCGAGCTGTGCGACGGTGACCGTCCAGTACCAGCCCGGGTAGCCGGGCAGACGGTTCTCGAAGCGCAGCGAGACGGCTCCGCTCTCCTCGACGGTGTGACCGGCGGCCGGTCCGACGGTCGTGGCGGGCGTGATCTCGTGCAGGGCCGCGAGCGCCAGCTCTCTGGCCGACGCGGCCAGCTCGTCAGGCGTCGAGGTCATCGGCGACCTTGCGCAGCACAGCGGCGACCTTGCGGCCATGGCTGGAGGAGGGGTAGCGGCCGCGACGAAGATCGCCGCCGATGTCGTCGAGCAGCTTCACGAGATCCTCGACGATGATCGCCATGTCGTCGGCGGGCTTACGGCTCGCCTTCGCCAGGCTCGGCGGGGCGTCCAGCACGCGCACGGAGAGTGCCTGCGGCCCGCGACGTCCATCGGCGAGACCGAACTCCACGCGCGAGTTCTTCTTCACGGTGACGCCCGCAGGAAGCGCAGAGGCATGCAGGAAGACGTCCTGGCCGTCATCGGATGCGATGAAGCCGAACCCCTTCTCGTCGTCGTAGAACCTGACCTTGCCGGTGGGCATGGGAGAACCTCGCTGTGCGCATTATGGATACGTCGCGCGGCAGCGCGACCTCTCCAGCCTACCGGGCGTGCGGGCTCGCGGGACCCCGCGCCCTGCAGACGATACGCTGAGACCGATGAGCACCCACCGCACCCGCCCCGAACCGTCGGATGACGGCGAGCCTCCGGTCCGGCGGTTCGACCGCGTTCTCGCCTACGGAGCCCTCATTCTGGCCGGCGCATCGGTCGTGTGCTTCTTCGCGATCATCATCGGGACCGCGTCCGGCATGGATCAGGCGGCCTTCGGCGAGGGGGCATGGCCGATCGCCGCAGCGTTGCCGATGTACGGCCTGCCGCTGGCCTTCCTGATGATCATCGCGCTGCTGATCATGACCTTCGTCCGCAAAGGACGCGCGGGCAAGCGGTCCTAGCCATGCTCACCCACGCGCGTCCGCTCGCCACTCGCCTCGCCGAGCTGAGCGATGCGCAGCTCGAGCGACTGCTGCGCGTGCGTGGTGTGCGACCCGACGCCGCATGGGAGGACTTCTTCGACGCCGCCGAGGCACTGCTCGACACGGCATCCGTCGAACGCGCGCTGGCGACCCTCACACCCGCCGAGGCGCGCATCCTGGTCGACGCCGTCGATGGAGAGCGCGCCGCGCCGTCCGAGACCCTCGACGCCTTGGCGCTGATCGACGGCGAAGGACGGGTCCCCGCACCGATCGCCGCCGTCGTCGCGACGCGGGGCGGGATCGCCGAACCTGACGAGGCGACTGCAGAACCGGCGTCCGCCGCATCCGCCGCGCGAGCCGCGGAACGCGCGTTCACGACCGTCGGCGCGCTGGCCGACCTGCTGCTGGCAGCCCGCGCGCGCCCCCTGACGCTCGTCGCGACGGGCGCGCTCAGCGCCGGCGAGAGGAAGCGCCTCGCGGAATCGGGAGCGGACGCCGGACCGGCGGACGACCTGCGTATCATCGCGGAGACCGCCTGCCTCGCTCGCGCCGTCGAACGCGAGCTGCACGTGACGGATGCGGCCGAGCGCTGGCTCGCCGAGTCGTTCTCAGACCGCTGGGTCACGCTGGCGGAGGCCTTTCGCGCCGATCTTCCCCGTGGGCTGCGGTCCGGCGCCGGATGGATCCCGCTTCCGCGGTGGCCCTCCGCCCACCCGTGGGATCCGTCCTGGCCCGCACACGCCGAGACGCTGCTGAGGCTCGCAAGACTCCTGGGACTGTCGACCGAGGAGGGCACCGAGCCTGAATGGGCGGCCGCTCTGCGCCGGGGCGACGCCGCCGAGACGGCCGCGCTCGACGCGCTGCTGCCCACCGAGGTCGATCGGCTGTTCCTGCAGAACGATCTCACCGCGATCGCGCCGGGGCCGTTGCAGCCGGCTCTGGACAACAGGCTGCGCGCAATGACCAAGCACCACACGTCGGCGCAGGCATCGTCCTATCGTTTCACCGCCGACTCGATCGCGCTGGCGCTCGTCGAGGGCGAGACCGCCGAGAGCATTCTCACGTTCCTGCGCGACGTATCGCTGACCGGTGTGCCGCAGCCGCTGGAGTACCTGGTCACGCAGACCGCGGCCAGGCACGGACTGGTGCGTGTCAGCCGTCGGCGCGACGGCGCGACGGTGGTGTCGAGCGTCGACTCCCATCTTCTCGGGGCCATCGCCGTCGATCGCGGCCTTCGTCCGCTCGGACTGGTGCGCGAGAGAGACGAGTTGACGTCACGGGTGAACGCCGAGACCGTCGCCTGGGCGCTGGCCGACGCGAAGTACCCGGCCACCCTCGTCGGCGACGACGGCGCGCCGGTGCCTGCTTCCCGGCATCGACTCGCCGCCCCCGCGCGCGAACCCGCGGGCTCGTACGCACCGCTGATCGCGCGTCTGCGGGCGCGGCACGGACCGGATGCCGACGCCGCTTGGCTCGACCGTGAGCTCGACGCCGCCGTGCGCGTGCGCGCGCTCGTGGCGGTCGAGGTCGCCATGCCCGACGGCTCGAGCCGTGAGCTCGTCCTCGAGGCGAGCGGGCTCGGCGGAGGGCGCCTGCGCGGCCGCGACCGCGCAGCGGACGTGGAGCGCACGCTTCCCGTACGCAGCATCCGCTCGGTAAGGATGCTGGAGAGCTGACCGTTCCAGGCCGAGGCGGCCGACGGCCGGGTAGACTGGTCTGCTATGTCTGATGGCCCTCTGATCGTCCAAAGCGACCGCACCGTGCTGCTCGAGGTGGCGCACGCCGATGCGGAATCCGCACGGCACGAGCTGGCGATCTTCGCCGAGCTCGAGCGGGCCCCCGAGCACATCCACACGTATCGCATCACGCGCCTCGGCCTGTGGAACGCACGCGCCGCCGGTCACACCGCCGATGACATGCTCGCCACCCTCGACCGCTGGTCGCGCTTCCCGGTGCCCCCGTCGGTGGCCGTCGACCTGCGCGAGACGGTGGGCCGATACGGCCGCCTCGTCATAGAGCGCGACGACGAGGGGGCGCTGATCCTGCGCTCGAGCGATCCTGCCGTGCTCACGCAGGTGGCGGCGAACAAGCGCATCCAGCCCCTGCTCATCGGGCATCCCTCGCCGGAGACGTACCTGGTCGATGCGTGGGCGCGAGGCCAGATCAAGCAGGAGCTGCTCAAGATCGGCTGGCCGGCGGAGGATCTCGCTGGCTACACGCCGGGGACACCGCACGAGATCGACCTCGACGAGGACGGCTGGAGCATGCGCCCGTACCAGCGCGACGCTGTCGACGCCTTCGCGAAGGACGGCTCCGGTGTCGTCGTGCTCCCCTGCGGCGCCGGCAAGACGATCGTGGGCGCCGGCGCGATGGCGGTCACGGGCACCACGACGCTCATCCTCGTGACCAACACCGTCTCGGCTCGGCAGTGGCGAGACGAACTCCTCAAGCGCACCTCGCTCACCCCGGAGGAGATCGGCGAGTACTCCGGCCAGGCCAAGGAGGTCAGGCCGGTCACGATCGCGACGTATCAGATCCTCACGGCCAAGCGGAAAGGGCAGTACGCGCACCTCTCTCTCCTCGACGAGATGGACTGGGGTCTCATCGTCTACGACGAGGTGCACCTGCTCCCCGCTCCCGTGTTCAAGCTCACGGCTGACCTGCAGGCTCGACGCCGCATCGGCCTCACCGCGACGCTGGTGCGCGAAGACGGCCGCGAAGGCGACGTGTTCAGCCTGATCGGACCGAAGCGCTTCGACGCGCCGTGGAAGCAGATCGAGGCGCAGGGCTTCATCTCGCCCGCCGCGTGCTACGAGGTGCGTGTCGACCTTCCACCCGGCGACCGGCTGGAGTACGCCGCCGCGACCGACGACGAGCGCTACCGGCTCGCCGCGTCCGCACCGGCGAAGATCACCGCGGTCCGGGAGCTGATCGCGAAGCATCCGGACGAGCGCATCCTGGTGATCGGGCAGTACCTCGATCAGCTCGAGACGCTGTCCGAGGCGCTGAACGCTCCGCAAATCACCGGCGCGACGCCTGTGGACGAGCGCGAAGAGCTGTACCGGCAGTTCAGGGAGGGCGAGATCTCGCTGCTCGTGGTCTCCAAGGTCGCGAACTTCTCCATCGACCTTCCCGAAGCCTCGGTCGCGATCCAGGTGTCGGGGTCGTTCGGCTCACGCCAGGAGGAGGCGCAGCGCCTCGGCCGGCTGCTTCGCCCCAAGCAGTCGAATCACACCGCCAGCTTCTACACGCTCATCGCGCGCGACACCGTCGACCAGGACTACGCGCAGAACCGTCAGCGCTTCCTCGCGGAACAGGGTTACAGCTACACGATCATGGACGCCACCGACCTGAAGGCCGCCTGACGCCACCTCAAGCCTCGGCGCGCGTCTCGTCGTCCGGTCTCAGCCCGCACCGCCAGCACGGGGCGGTGAGGTCGTCGAGGAGCGCGCCGCATTCGGGGCAGACCTTCGACAGCCAGCAGGCGCTGTCGCCGCCGTACTCCTCTTCGGCTGAGATCATGCGCCGAGGCTACTCTCCCTCGGCCGTTCAGCCGCGGCCGAACCAGTCCAGTGCCAGTTCCGCGACCTCTTCCGGTGCGTCGTCTACCACGAAGTGCGCGGCACCATCCACGAAGGCCAGCTCGAAGCGGTCGGCGTAGCGCTCGTGCCCGCGACAGATCCTGCGCACCGTCGGCTCGGTGAACGGGCCGTCGAGGCGGCCGAACACCGCCAGCGTGGGCGGGCGCAGCCGCCGGCGCTTGTAATGCCCCGTCGCGAGGCGCATGACCTCGGGGATGATCATCCCCCTGTACAGCTCGCGGACCGCCGCATCGAACCCCGGACGCACCGTCACCCGCAGGTAGCCGTCGACCACGTCGGCAGGCATGGGCTGCGCGGCGTAATCCGACCCGAAGAGCCAGTCGAGCGACCGGCCGTCGCGGTGCGTGAGCAGCGGCGGCATGTGCTTGAAGGCCGGCAGCAGCTTCGGGCTGAAGGTCATGAACCCCGGCGGCACGGCCAGCATCACAGCGGTGCGCACGCGATCGGGGTGCGTGTACGCCAGTTGACCCGCCACGACGGCGCCCAGATCGTGACTGACTACGTGCGCGCGCTCGACTCCCAGGGCGTCGAGGACGGCGCGCAGGTCCTCCGCCATCGTGGTGCGACCGATCCCCCGGTCCGCCGCATCGGTCCAGCCCGATCCACGCAGGTCGGGACAGATCACGCGGTATCCGCGGGAGGCGATCGCGGGCGCGACGCGACGCCACTCCCACCAGTGCTGCGGGAAGCCGTGCAGCATCAGCACCGGTTCGCCGTCCCCGATCATCGCGACATGGCTGCGCAGACCCCGCGTGTCGACCACCACGTGCGAGAATCCCGCCGCATCCGGAAGACGAGGCGACCAGTCGCCGCGCATCGAGACCTGCGAAGACGCCGGCGTGCTCATGAGGGACCTCCAGTCACTCGTGGGGATCATCACCGACCCCTGCTCGCACTTTACTACTTTCGTAGTGATTTGTCACTATGTTCATAGTGCATCTAGGCTCGACCCGTGAGCAGCATCCGCCGACGCGCCCTCGACGCCGCCATCACGCTGGTGGGAACCGAGGGCGTCCGCGCCCTCACACACGGACGCGTGGATGCGGCCGCGTCCCTGCCTCCCGGTTCGACCTCCAATCACTTCCGCACCCGCGCCGCACTGCTGGCCGGCGTGATCGAGTGGATCGCGACCGCCGAACGCGCCGAGGGCGGCTTCCCGGGCACGATCGACACGGCTGAAGGTCTCGTCGCGATGCTGCAGCACGCGCTCGAGTTGGAGTCGGGAAGCGGGGCCACCCGCACGCGCGCTCGCTATGCGCTGTTCCTGGAGGCTCTCGACGAGGAGGCCGCCGCGCCGCTCCGGGAGCAGCGCCGCATCTTCGAGGAGTGGACGCGTGCGACCCTGATGCGCATCGGTGGAGCGGAGGCCGCCGCCGGAACCAGGATGCTCATGGCCACCTGCGACGGCCTTCTACTGCACCGCGTCACAGTCGACCCCGACGCGCCCATGGACGACGCCATCCGCCGCGCCGTGAACGCGGCGATCGGGGCCTGAGCGCCGCACCACCGCAGACAATCAGGCGCAGCATGGGCGGGATCACCATAATGGGGTCATGACTGATGCACGCATCCTGGTCGTCGACGACGAGCCGAACATCCGCGACCTGCTCTCGACGGGTCTCAGCTTCGCCGGTTTCAAGGTGAAGACGGTCGCGAACGGTGCGGCCACCATCTCGGCCGTCCTCGAGGAGGAGCCGGATCTCATCATCCTCGATGTGATGCTCCCCGACATGAACGGGTTCAGCGTCACCAAACGGCTCCGCGGTGCCGGTTTCACCGCGCCCATCCTCTTCCTCACCGCCAAGGACGACACGCAGGACAAGATCGAGGGCCTGAACGCCGGCGGTGACGACTACGTCACCAAGCCCTTCGCCCTCGACGAGATCGTCGCCCGGGCTCAGGCCATCCTGCGTCGCACCATGCAGGCCGACGAGGAGTCGCTGATCCGCGCCGGCGAACTGTCGATGGATCAGGACACGCATGACGTCTTCGTCGGCAAGGTGCCGATCGAGCTGAGCCCGACCGAGTTCAAGCTGCTCAAGTACCTGATGCTCAACCCCAACCGGGTGCTGTCGAAGGCGCAGATCCTCGACCACGTGTGGGAGTACGACTTCAACGGCGATGCCGGCATCGTGGAGAGCTACATCTCCTATCTGCGTCGCAAGATCGATCCCCACACGGAGGAGTCGGTCATCCAGACCAAGCGCGGCTTCGGGTACATGCTCAAGGTCGGCAAGACCGTCTGAGCACGCCGGAGGCGGACATGTCCAACGGATCCGATTCCGTCACCAGGTGGTGGCGGCGGATCAGCCTGCGCGCCAAGGTCACAGGGGTGACCGTGGCCGTGCTCGCACTCGGACTGGTCGTCGCCGGAATCGGCACCGTCCCCATCCTGCGCGGCGCGATGATCAACAACATCGACGCCCAGCTGCCCGCGCTGGCGACCACGAGCCAGGCGGAGAGGTTCTTCGACGTCAGCGCCGCCGACGGCACTCTCGTCTTCGAGCCGGCGGCGAACGCGCGGCGTTCGACGGAGTTCGTCGTCGCGTTCTACGACTCGAACGGCGACCGCCTCGCCGTGGCGGGCGGACCCGCGAACGCCGACCGTCCGGTCTTTCCCGAGACCTTCACGCTGCTCGCGGCCAAGGCGAACGAGGACAGGGTGATGCCGCTGCAGACGGAAGGCGGGCTCAGCTACCACGCCGCGGTGTCGGTGCAGCCGGTGCAGAGCGCTCCGGGGAACACCTACGTACAGGTCGTCGCGCTTCCGCTGGAGGAGGCCGACAACATCGTCGGCACCTACTTCGCGGTCTACACGACCGTCGCCCTCGTGACCATACTGCTCGCCGCCCTGTTGACGCGGGGACTCGTGACGCTGACCTTCCGGCGTCTGGGCCATGTCGAGTCGACCGCTATGGCGATCGCCGCCGGAGACTTCAGTCAGCGCCTCACCGATCTCGAGCCGACCACGGAGGTCGGCAGGCTGAACTCGGCGATCAACACGATGCTCGACCGCGTCGACCACTCGCTCGCCCAGCGCGACCGCACCGTGCAGAACATGCGCCGCTTCATCGGCGACGCCAGCCACGAGCTGCGAACCCCGCTGGTCAGCGTGCGGGGGTACGCGGAGCTGTACCGCATGGGAGCGATCCGCGGCGAGGAGGACACCGCCAGGGCGATGGAACGCATCGAGAAGGAGGCCATCCGCATGGGGGTGCTGGTCGAGGACCTCCTCGCTTTGGCCCGCCTGGACGAGGAGCGCTCGAGGGAGCTGCAGATCACCGCGCTCGACCTGCGCCCGATCGCGCGCGACGCCGCGCTCGACGTTCGCGTGGCCTCGCCTGGTCGCACCGTCACCGTGATCGACACGACCGCAGAAGCCGACCCGGCTCCCCGTCTGCATCCCGCTCCCCCACCGCCGATCGCGTCGTCACCCGCCCCGGCGCGGGGCCGCGCCGGGGCTACGCTGGCACGCCTGCGCCGACGCCAGAAGCCGGCGGAAGCGGTGCCGGCGATCGACTTCACCGAGGCGACCGACGCTCCCGTGCGCACTCCACCCATCGTGCTGGGTGAGGACAACAAGGTACGCCAGGTGGTCACCAATCTGCTGGGCAACGCCAGGCGCTTCTCGCCGGAGGACAGCCCTATCGAGATCATCGTCGGCGCAGACAGACGCCGCGGAGTGGGCACGATCGCCGTCGTCGACCACGGAGAGGGCATCCCGCCTCAGATTCGTGAGCACATCTTCGAGAGATTCTGGCGTGCCGACACCTCGCGCGCCCGCGAGACCGGCGGCGCTGGCCTCGGCCTCGCCATCGTGGCATCGATCATCGAATCGCTGCACGGATCGGTACGGGTCGAGGAGAGTCCGGGCGGCGGCGCGACTTTCATCGTGTCATTGCCTCTCGCTCCGGCGAAGGCGACACCGGAGCATCTTCTCGAGGAGACGCAGCCGCTGGACAGACTCGAGCTCTGAGCCTCCTTGTGGCCCGCCTGGGTCTCGGCGTCGGCCGCGCGAGGCCGCCGGGCGCCGGAGCCGAACCGACTCCTCTGCACATCGCGCACCTCACGCCCGGTTCTCCCCAGGTGCCGCGAAGGCGCCTCCCGGTGGCCCTGCGCACCCTCTAGCGTCGGAAGCCCGCCGAGAGGAGTAACTCATGTCCGTCTTCACCGTCGACACCGATGCCGTGCAGGCCGCCCATGGCGCTGCACGAGGAACCATGGAGCGTCTGCAGGGCGAATCCACGGCCCTGATGGCGCAGCTGACGCAGCTGCAGGCGTCCTGGACCGGTTCCGCGTCGAACGCGTTCCAGCAGTGCAGCGAGCAGTGGCGCGGCGCACAGCTGCACCTCGAGCAGGTGCTCGCTTCGATCAGCACCGCTCTGGCGTCGGCCGCATCGCAGTACGCGGAGGCCGATCAGTACTCGGCCAGCCTGTTCCGCTGAGCGACCGAACGCAGAGCTGCTCGTCGCGACCTGTTCCGCGGACCCGGGCGGAACGCAGAACACCCCCTGCCGAGGCAGGGGGTGTTCTGTCGGGAGCCTCAGGCTCTCGGACGCGACTGGATCAGAAGTCCATGCCGCCCGACGGGTCGGCGGGAGCCGCAGCAGCCTTCTCGGGCTTGTCGGCCACGACCGCCTCAGTGGTGAGGAACAGGCCGGCGATCGACGCGGCGTTCTGCAGCGCCGAGCGGGTGACCTTGGCCGGGTCGATGATGCCCTGTGCGAACATGTCGCCGTACTCACCGGTCGCGGCGTTCAGGCCCTGGCCGGAGGGGAGCTCGGACACCTTGTTCGCGACCACACCCGGCTCGAGGCCGGCGTTGAGGGCGATCTGCTTCAGCGGGGCCTCGATGGCGACGCGCACGATGTTCGCGCCCGTGGCCTCGTCGCCCGACAGCTCGAGAGCAGCGAGAGCCTTTGCACCCGACTGGATCAGGGCCACGCCACCACCGGCGACGATGCCCTCCTCGACGGCCGCCTTCGCGTTGCGCACGGCGTCCTCGATGCGGTGCTTGCGCTCCTTGAGCTCGACCTCGGTGGCCGCACCCGCCTTGATGACGGCGACGCCGCCTGCGAGCTTGGCGAGGCGCTCCTGCAGCTTCTCGCGGTCGTAGTCGCTGTCGGTGTTCTCGATCTCGCGGCGGATCTGGGTCACACGACCCTCGATCTGCGAGGCCTCACCGGCACCCTCGACGATCGTGGTCTCGTCCTTGGTGACGATGACCTTGCGAGCGCGGCCGAGCAGGTCGAGAGTGGTGTTCTCGAGCTTGAGGCCGACCTCCTCGGTGATGACCTGGCCACCCGTGAGGATCGCGATGTCCTGCAGCTGGGCCTTGCGGCGGTCGCCGAAGCCGGGGGCCTTGACGGCGACCGACTTGAAGATGCCGCGGATCTTGTTCAGCACCAGGGTCGCGAGAGCTTCGCCCTCGACGTCCTCGGCGATGATGACGAGCTCCTTGCCGTCCTGGATCACCTTGTCGACGACCGGCAGCAGGTCCTTGATGTTGCCGATCTTCTGGTTGGCGATGAGGATGTACGGGTCCTCGAAGACCGCCTCCTGGCGCTCCGGGTCCGTCACGAAGTACGGGTTCAGGTAGCCCTTGTCGAAGCGCATCCCCTCGGTGAGCTCGAGCTCGGTGCCGAAGGTCTGCGACTCCTCGACGGTGACGACGCCCTCCTTGCCGACCTTGTCGATCGCCTCGGCGATGAGCGCGCCGATCTCGTTGTCGGCGGCGGAGATCGAAGCGGTCGCCGCGATCTGCTCCTTCGACTCGATCTCCTTGGCGCTGTTCAGCAGCTCCTCGGTGATCGCGGCGACGGCCTTCTCGATGCCGCGCTTGAGCGAGATGGGGTCGGCGCCCGCTGCGACGTTGCGCAGACCCTCGCGGACCAGTGCCTGTGCGAGGACGGTCGCGGTGGTCGTGCCGTCACCGGCGACGTCGTCGGTCTTCTTCGCGACCTCCTTGACGAGCTCCGCGCCGATCTTCTCGTACGGGTCGTCGAGCTCGATCTCCTTGGCGATCGACACACCGTCGTTCGTGATGGTGGGAGCGCCCCACTTCTTCTCGAGCACGACGTTGCGACCGCGCGGGCCGAGGGTCACCTTGACGGCGTCGGCCAGGATGTTCAGGCCGCGCTCGAGGCCACGACGGGCCTCCTCATCGAAAGCGATGATCTTTGCCATGAGTCTTTCGTCCCTCCCGGACGTAGGCGTTGGATTTAGCACTCAGGGTGATCGAGTGCTAAGACCAGTCTGGCACTCGACCCATGAGAGTGCAAGCCGCCGGGGTCAGCCTTCCGGCGTCTCCTCCGTGCCGGGTGTCGCGCCGCCGTCCGACACGCGGTCGAGCCCGATCACCACAGTGAGCTGCTTGCGGTCGGAGTCGTTGAGCGTCGCGTAGAAATCGCTCTGCTCGACGTCGGCCCCGCCGATCACCTCGGCCACGCCCAGCGCTGCGGCCTCGTCGGCCTCGTCGACGTAGAACACCGTGGTCTCGGCGAACTCCTGACTGGAACCGTCGCTGCCGAACACGTCCTCGGCGGCCCAGCCCTCACCCAGGAGAGCCTGACGCGTCGACTCCACGAGGCCCTCGGATGGCGTGGCGTTGAGGATCAGCACGCGATATGAGGTGTCGACCTGGGCGACGACTCCCGGCGGCGGCGCCGACTCCTCGGCGGCGGGGAAGAGCGAGATGCGTCCCATCATGACGAGCGCGATGAAGATGCCGACGACGATCAGCACCAGCGCGACCGCCGCCGACCAGAGCAGCACGACCAGCCCGTTCATTCCCGGCTGCTCGGCGCGGTGCGCGCCGACGCGACCGGTGGCGTGGGGGACGTCGTCGAATCGGTCATGGGGGTGTTTGGACACCCCTCGATGCTAGCCGGACGAATCCGGGATCCCGCTCAGAGGGCCCCGGCTGAGGACTCAGCCGACGAAACCCCGCATCCGTGACACCCGCTGCGCCGCGCGCGCATCGGCCAGTCGACGCAGCCTGCGCACCAGCAGGGGGTCGAACTCGAGTGCCTGCTCGGTCTCGATCAGGCGACCGAGCAGCTGGTAGTACCGGGCGGGGCTCATACCCAGCTGCGTTCGGATGGTCTCCTCCTTCATGCCGCCGTGCCGCGGCCAGGCGGCCTCCAGCGTCAGGATCGCGCGGTCGCGATCGGTGAGGTCTCCGAGCATGCGCCCAGGCTACGTGCGATCGGGCGCCGATCCGGCGCGCCACTCCCACCATCTCCCCAACGGATCGGCCGAAGCCCGCACCCTCCCGTCCAGAGCCACGGCGAAGCCGTCCCAAGAAGAACGATCGAGCGCCGGCAGCCAGGCATCGTGCACGCCGGGCGGATCGATCGTGAGCCAGCGGGCGTCGAGGGCGCTGATGAGGTCGATGAGCTTCATCCGCTCGGCCCGCGGCAGGTACACCAGCATGCCGGGCGTCGTCACGACGAGCGTGGCATCGCCGGGCGCGGATGCCGCGACGTCGTTCAGACGCGCGGCGGCGTCGCCCGCGACGAGCAGCGGCGGGTCTGCGGCGACGATCTCGAGAGCAGCGCCAATCCGCTCGGCCCTCTCGGTCTCACCCGGCCACGTGAGCGCCCCCAGCCACGCCCTGTCGGCATGGTCGGTCGCGTCGAGCGGTGCGAGATCGATTCCCGCACGCCACGTCACCTCCGGCATCCGCAGGGGTGGAAGCGCGCCTCGGACCGCGCTGACCAGGCGCACAGGGGAAGGTCCGCTTTCGGGATCGAGCCTGGCGCGCTCTCGCCCGTCGCCGTCGACGAACCGGTACGAGTAGCGGTCCGGGTACAGGCAGAGCCCCGCCGCGGCGCCCAGCTCGAGCAGCGCGATGGGCCCCTGGATCTCGCTCAGGACGGGCAGCAGCGGGGCCAGGCGAAGCGGCTCGTTCGTCTGCACCGTGCGGCGTGCGCACGCGGCGACGAGGTCGTCCGCCCGAGAAAGCACGAACTCCCGCCAGCCGCGGAACCCTCCCAGCGGCGCACCCAGCATCCGCGACACCGCGAACACCAGCGGCGGCTGCCGGTGCTGCTCATCGAGCCGGGCCAGCACCGACATCACCTCGTCGTCCGTGGCGACTCCGAGGGCCCACTCCGCGTACATGGGGCTGCGGCCAGGCGTCTCCTCTGCGGCGAAGCGCTCGTACCTCGCCCGTACAGCATCCGTCATCCGTCCATTCTGGCCGCCCCGATCCGCCTGGGACGCGAGAGAATGGAGGCATGACTTACAGCGTGAACAAGACTGAGGCCGAGTGGCAGGCCGAGCTCGGCGACGACCAGTACGCGGTGCTGCGCCAGGCGGCGACCGAGCGCGCCTGGACGGGCGAGCTGCTCGATGAGAAGCGCGACGGGCTGTACCGCTGCGGCGCCTGCGGCGCGGAGCTCTTCAAGAGCGGCACGAAGTTCGACTCCGGATGCGGATGGCCGAGCTTCTACGAGTCGGTGCGTCCGGAAGCCGTCGAGCTCATCGAGGACCGCAGCCTGGGGATGGTGCGCACGGAGGTGCGGTGCGCGAACTGCGGTTCCCACCTCGGCCATGTCTTCCCCGACGGCTTCGGCACGCCGACCGGAGACCGCTACTGCATGAACTCCCTCGCGCTGACCTTCACCCCTGACGAGTCGTGAGCGCGATCGACGCGGTCCTCGCCCGGACCTCATGGTCGAAGGTCACCGAGGACGCGCCGACGCACGACGAGCTCCTGCCGCTGATCGCGGCCGCGGGAAGAATCGCCGACCACTCGTCGCTGCGCCCCTGGCGTCTGATCGAACTGCGCGGCGACGACCGGCTGGTGCTCGGCAAGGCCATCGCCAAGGCCCAGAAGGACAAGAAGCCGTCGACCAAGCCGCTGCGCGCCACCCTGCTCATCGCAGTGGTCGCGTCGTACCGCAAGAGCGATAAGGTGCCGCACTGGGAGCAGGAGGCGGTCGCGTCCGGGGTCGCGCACATGCTCAGCCTGCTGCTGGACGAGGCGGGCTGGGGCGTCATCTGGCGAACCGGCGGCTATACCCGTTCGAAGCATGTGGCGAAGGCGCACGGCCTGAAGAAGGACGAGGAGCTTCTCGGCTGGCTCTACGTCGGCGGCAAGCCCGCGGGCAAGCTGCCGGGGCGGCGCAAGCCGGTCGACGCCGAGGCGATGATCAGCCGGATGCCGCAGAAGCCGCGGCGCTGATCAGCGCCGGCGGCGGGGAAGCGCCACCACGACGGAGGCGAACGCGACGACCACCATCGCGATGAGCTGCCACACTGCCGGCCGTCCGGCGGTCGGCCAGGCCAGGTCGATGGCGATCGACGTGCTCAGCTGCCCCAGCACGCTCCCGAGGCCCATCAGCAGCACGCCCGTGTGTGCGACGAGGAACGCACCGAGCAGGATGTAGAAGAACCCGAGCAGTCCGCCGATGTAGAGCCAGGGCTCCGCGGGGAGAACGCCGGGCATTCCGCGGAGCGCCACGCTCACGCACGCCGCGACGAACAGCACGGCCGTGCCGGCGATGAAGCTCATCAGCGTCGCGGCGATCGGTGAGGCGACGCGTTTCGCGAGACGCCCGTTGGCGCCTGCCTGCCAGGCGATGCCCGCGCCTGCCAGGAACGGCAGCAGCAGAAGCGGCAACGGCGCTGAGGAGAGGACGTCGCCGCTGAGGGAGATGCCGACGGCGGCCAGCGCGAGTGCGCCGCCGAGGATGCGCCCAGGGGTGACGGCGACCACACCCGCGGGACCGAACCCCGCACGATCGAGAAGCAGGCCGTGCAGCGTCTGGCCGGCGACCACGCCGACGGTGAAGAGCGAGACGCCGAGCACGCCGGCGACGAGCCCCTGAGTGGAGACGGTCAGTGCACCGCAGGTGCCGCCGAGCAGCATCCAGAACGGAATGGTGCGGGTGCGGATCCCGGTGAAGAGCCGGCCGGCCGCCCTGCGGGTCGACGGAATCGTCGGGATGACGACTGCGAGGACGAGGAGCCCGACGGCGAACGAGACGAGGCCGGCGACGATCCCGTCGTCGAGGCGCACGCCCAGCACGCCGTTGATGCGAGCCTGGACGGCGGTCATCGCGCCGATGGCGACAGCACCGCACAGGGCTGTCCAGGTCGGCAGAGGGCGGGCTGCGGTCACTGGTGTCACCATACCGGAATCGCGTGCGCCGTCCTGCGGTTCCCCCGCACTGAGGCCCACGATGTCAGCGGTCGTGACTACCCTGTGATCATGTGCGCGAGCTACGGGCTGGATCCCCGTTTCACGGATGCCGAGCTGATCGATGCGGCTGACGACGCGATGCTGGAGGGCCTTCGCTCGTGGGCGCAGGAGAACGCCGGCGAGACGCTGCGTCCCACCGGCAGGAACCTGCGCAATCTGAACCCGATCGTGCGGTTCGAATCCGAGCCGGTGCTGGAGCAGGCGTGGTGGGGCTTCCTCGTGAACGGCCAGCCGGCGCGCTTCCCGTCGATCAACACGCGCTCCGAGCGGCTGCGAGAGCAGCCGGGCAAGATGCGCGGTCGCGCGATCGTGCCGACGACCGGCTGGTACGAGATGCAGAAGCCGAGCCGGATCTGGCACGAGTTCGGCGTCGGCCACGGAGTGGCGTTCGGCATGGCCGCCGTGACTCAGCGCGGACGCACGCCGGACGGAGAGTGGACGACGTGCTACTCGATCATCATGCGCCCGGCTCCCGAGCACCTGGTGGGGCTGCACGACCGTGTGCCGCTGCTGATCCCCCCGGCATTCGCCGCTGAGTGGCTCACAGCGGAGCCGTCCCAGGATCTGATGGAGGAGGCGCTGATCGCGGCCGGCGGGATGGACGAGCGCGTCTCGGCGGTGCCCCGCCCCGATGACAAGGGCGACGGGATGCTCTTCTGAACCGATCGCTTGTCAGCGTCTCCCACCACTGCCACACTGGCCGTGATCCCCGTCAATGAAGACACAGGAGAAGTGATGCACGAACAAGCCCCCCGGTTCCCTCTCACTCGACGCAACCTGCTCGCCGCCGCGCCCCTCGTGGCTGCGCTGCCTCTGCTCGCCGGCCAGCCGGCGTTCGCGGCCGGCAGCTTCCCGGAACCCGGGCCCTTCCCGCCCCGGGCCGCCCTGCTCACCTACGACGACGTCGTCAAAGCGCTGGGCGACATCGAGCGCACGTCTCGCGGGGCGGTGGCCGTGCACACCCTCGCCGGCCTCGGCATCACGCCGGGCGTGAGCGAGGCCGGTCGAGACCTGTACGTCGCCACTGTCGGCACCGGCCCCATCAAGGTGTGGCTGCAGGGCCGCATCCACGGCAATGAGCCCTACGGCCCCGACGCACTCCTCGCCGTGCTGCGCTCGGCCGGAACCAGTGGCTCCCCGCTGTGGAAGGCCGTGCGCGACAAGCTCACGCTGCACGTCATCCCGATGTACAACCCGGACGGCTCCGAACTGTACATCCGGCACACCGTCCTGCAGGACGGCAGCGAACGGCGCATCGACCTGAACCGCGACTGGTCGCCGACCGGATTCGCGGCGAAGGAGTCCCTGGCCTGGTACACGTACTGGACGCAGGTGAAGCCGGACGTCGGTCTCGACATCCACCACCAGGGACTCAAGTACGACGAATCCGATGAGCCGATCACGATGTCGCTGGGCATCTCGCTGGCACCGAGCGGTCCGACCCTCCCCGGCATCCGCGGCGGCGAGTACGACATCGCCACTCGGCGCCTGCAAGGCCACGTGTACAACGAGCTCAAGCAGTACGGGTACGTGAACATGGATCGCTACAGCGTGGGCGGTCCGCGGGAGATCGACATCAAGGGCGGGGTGTCCTCGGCGGTGATGCTCGGGCTGGACTACAACGGCCTGAATCCCACTGGGCACAGCCACCCCATGGTGTTCTTCGAGACCTACGGCGGCTCCATCGGCCAGAAGAGCCGGGGCAAGGCCATCAAGCAGAACGTCCTCGGCGTCGAGGCGCTGCTCGAGGGGCTCGCGACAGGCGATATCTGGAACACCGACCCGATGATCTGGCACGGCATCCCGCACCAGGACTACATCGGCTACCTCACGGACACGGGTACGATCGACGGCTGGCCGACCCAGGGGCCGGTCGGCTGATCAGCCGAAACCGGAAGAGCTCCTCGACCAGGTGGTCGGGGAGCTCTTCCGCTTGGAGCCGACTGCGGGATTCGAACCCGCGACCGCCTGTTTACAAGACAGGTGCTCTACCAGCTGAGCTAAGTCGGCGAACCGTCACAAGCATAGCGACGGTGGAGCGGAGCTGACGACCGACCGGTTCAGGAAGCGGGGGTCTCGGTGGGAGTCGGCGTCGGCGTGGGTTCGGTCTCGCCGTAGTACTCGTCGCTCGCCGTGGTCAGCACGAACTGCGAGAACTCCGCAGGATCGTCCATGGCGCCGACGTACGCCTGGCCGCCGACGACCACGAGCGCCTCGCCGTTGAGCTTCAGGTCCTCGGAGCCGGGCAGCGGACCTTCCAGAGCCCGCGTGGTGGCGTCCTTCGCCCAGGAGACGAAGTCCTGCTTCTCGATGCAGGAGCGCACCTTCTTCGCGTTCTCGACGCCGACCGCGACCGCCAGGTCTGCGAGCTGCACGTCGGTGCGGCCGTCGCTGTCGAGCTTGGGCTGGTCGGTGAGCAGCTCGTGGTTGAAGTCGTAGAACTGGCCGGGCGAGTGCGTCGCGACGCACGCGGCGGCGGATGCTGCGCGCAGCGAGTACTTGGTGCCGTTCGAGCTGGCGGTCAACAGCGCGACGGGGTGGTAGGTCACCGTGACAGCACCCTCCTTGATCCAGCCGGCGAGCTGGCGGGCGTTCGCGCGCTCGAACTCCGCCGCGCCGGTGGAGAGGTAGTCGACGTAGATGTGGATCTCGGTCGGCTGCACGGCCTCTGCCGTCGGTGTCGCCTCCGGGCTGGCGGAGGCGCCGGCCTCGGAGGGGGTCGGGGTCGGCGTCGCCGGCACCTCGGTCGAGCCGGGCTGCAACGTCACGTCGCTGACGGTCACGCCGTCCCCGTCCATACCGGACGGGCTGAGCGTCGGCTTGGAGATGGACGAGCCCACCGCGAACGCGACGGCCGTACCGATGGATGCGACGGCGATGATGGCGACGAGCCCGATGATGATACGCCGCATGATGCGCGCCCTCGACTGCTGGGCGTGCACCTGCTGAGCCTTCTCCCGCACCGCGTCACGCGTGTTGCGAGCGGCGGGGATGTTCGGCGTGTGGTCGCTCGACATCGTTCCTCTTGAAGATCGGGTGGGGTGGGGGACCCCCGGGGCCGCGGGTGGCGCGGCAACCCTTCAATGTTAACGAGGCAGTCTGGGAATACCCAGTAGACCCGGAGCATGCCATACTGATCTCGACCCGACGAGGGGTCACGGCGGGGCGACCTGCCGCTTCCATCACAACGGATCGTCCGGCACGTACCTGCCGGTGAAGGAGAAACGCAATGGCATCTGTGACCTTTGACGAAGCCACCCGGCTCTACCCCGGCGGCACCCGTCCCGCAGTCGACAAGCTCAACCTCGAAGTGGGAGACGGCGAATTCCTCGTCCTGGTCGGCCCCTCCGGTTGCGGTAAGTCCACCTCGCTTCGCATGCTCGCCGGCCTCGAAGAGGTCAACGCCGGCCGCATCCTGATCGGTGACCGCGACGTCACCGACGTGCCGCCGAAGGATCGCGACATCGCAATGGTCTTCCAGAACTACGCGCTGTACCCGCACATGACCGTCGCCGAGAACATGGGCTTCGCGCTCAAGATCGCCGGCATCGGCAAGGAGGAGCGCGCCGCCCGAGTGCTCGAGGCAGCCAAGCTGCTCGACCTCGAGCAGTACCTGAACCGCAAGCCGAAGGCGCTCTCCGGTGGTCAGCGTCAGCGCGTCGCGATGGGCCGCGCGATCGTGCGCCAGCCGCAGGTGTTCCTCATGGACGAGCCGCTGTCGAACCTGGACGCGAAGCTGCGCGTGCAGACCCGCACCCAGATCGCCTCGCTGCAGCGCCGCCTCGGCGTCACCACCGTCTACGTCACGCACGACCAGACCGAGGCCCTCACCATGGGTGACCGCATCGCTGTGCTGAAGGACGGCATCCTGCAGCAGGTCGGCTCGCCGCGCGACCTCTATGAGAAGCCGAACAACGTGTTCGTCGCCGGCTTCATCGGCTCGCCGGCGATGAACCTGTTCGCCGCGGACCTCGCCGACGGCGGCGTGCGCTTCGGCAGCGAGGTCGTGCCGCTCGATCGCGATGTGACCGGCCGTGCCACCGGCAGCCAGGTCACCGTCGGCGTCCGCCCTGAGGACATCACGGTCGGCCCCGCTGACGGCAAGGGCCTCTCGGTCGTCGTAGACCTCGTCGAGGAGCTCGGCGCGGACGGCTACCTCTACGGCCACACCGAGATCAACGGCAAGCGCGCCGACATCGTCGCTCGCGTCGACGGCCGGAGCCACCCGAACGCGGGCGAGACCGTCACCCTGGCCGCCAACCCCGGTCACGTGCACGCCTTCGACATCGAGTCGGGCGAGCGCCTCAACGACAAGCCGGTCGTCTCGGCCTGACGAATCCACCACACGCGGCGCGGGCGGACCTCTCGGTTCACCCGCGCCGCGGCGTTTCCGGAGGAAGCATGCAGGAGTCGCTGCGCATCACGGCCAGCAGCGTGGACCCCGGGCTGCTGTCGCTGCCCTGGTCGACGCCGCTGGGAAAGTGGCCTTCCGAGCACATCGTGTCGCTGCCCAAGGGACTCTCCCGCCATCTGGTGCGCTTCGCCGACCTGTCGGGTCGAGTCGTCGCGGTCAAGGAGACGACCGCCGAGATGGCACAGCGCGAGTACGACATGCTCGGGAATCTCGGCCGCCTCGACGTTCCCTGCGTGAGCCGTGTCGCCGTGATCGCCGGGAGGACGGATGCCGACGGAAAGCCGCTGCCCGCCGCACTGGTCACCTCGCACCTGCGCTTCTCGATGCCGTACCGCGCCCTCTTCACCCAGGTGCTGCGCCCCGATACCGCCACGCGCCTCGTGGACGCGCTCGCGCTGCTGCTGGTGAGGCTGCACAACGTCGGCTTCTACTGGGGCGATGTGTCGCTGTCGAACACGCTGTTCCGTCGCGACGCCGGCGCCTTCGCGGCCTACCTGGTCGACGCCGAGACCGGCGAGCTGCACGAGGAGGGGCTCACCGACGGGCAGCGCGCCTACGACCTCGACCTCGCGCGCACCAACATCGCCGGGGAGATCATGGACCTCGCCGCCGGCGGGCGACTGGAGCGCGGCGTGGATGCCCTCCAGATCGCCGACGGGATCGTCTCGTCGTACCACTCACTCTGGACGGCTCTCACCGACGAGGAATCGTTCTCGGCCGTCGAGACCTGGCGCATCACCGAGCGCGTCGAGAAGCTGAACGCGCTCGGCTTCGATATCGACGAGATGTCGATGGTCACCACACCGGACGGCACGTCGGTGCGCATCCAGCCCAAGGTGGTGGACGCCGGCCACCACCAGCGCCGGCTCATCAGGCTCACCGGTCTGGACGTCGAGGAGAACCAGGCTCGGCGGCTGCTGAACGACCTCGACGAGTTCCGGGTGCGTTCGAACAAGCAGTGGACGGACGAAGAGATGTACGCGCACGAGTGGCTCACTCGCGTGTTCGAGCCGGTGGTGCGCGCCATCCCGTACGACTTGCGTGCCAAGCTCGAGCCTGCGGAGGTCTACCACCAGGTGCTGGAGCACCGCTGGTATCTGTCACAGGCCGAGGGCCGCTCGGTCCCCATCGCGGAAGTGCTCACCGGCTACATCAATGACGTGCTGCGCCATCGTCGCGACGAGGCGACGATCATGGGCCCGCCCACCGAGACGATGGGCCTGCCCGTCGTCACGGGCGCGATCGACGTCTCCGACGACACCGGCGACATCGACTGGCGCGACTTGGTCTAGGGGCTGGGGCCACCTCGCGCAGAGGGGCCCCCGCCCCCGAGTCGGCGTCAGGGTCAGTACCCGACGGTGAAGCGACCGCGGTGGTGCTTGGGCGATTCGATCTCGTCGACCACGGCGATCGCGAAATCCGCACCGGAGATCGTCGAGTTGCCGTCCGCGTCGCGCACCAGCACGTCGCCGCCGTCCCGGTAGGTCCCGGTGCGCTCTCCCTCGGCCCACGGGCCGAACACCTCGGCGGGGTGGATGAAGAACCAGTCCAGACCCTCATCGGTGCTCTGCAGCAGCTCCAGGGAGTCGATGCCGACCTGAGCCTCGTGCTTGTACTCCTCAGGGAAGCCCTGGTCGAACAGACGGGGCCCGCCGGGTGCGACCAGGCTTCCGCCGGCACCGCCGACGACTCCGAGCCGCGTTGCGGTTCCGGTCAGCTTCGCGATGAGTCCTCGCAGTGCGTCGAGCACGATGTGCTCCATGTCGCCACGGGGAGCGAGCGACGAGACGACGGCGTCCGCTCCGTCGAAGACGTCACCGAGTGCATCGAGATCGAGCGCCGAGCCCTGCACGTACCGGACGCCTTCGATCGCGGCATCCGGCACGGAGCGGGAAATGGAGACCACATCATGTCCTCGGTTCACCGCCTCGCGGGCGATGTGCGATCCGGCGTAGCCGGTTCCTCCGATGACGACGATGCGGGCCATATGCTTTCCTTCCGATTGCGCTGACGCAGGTACGTCAGGTGCAATCCCGCATACGGTTCGGCTATTCCCTTCCCGCCCGAACCGTCGAGACCTGGTACAGCGCGACGGATGCCGCGATGCCGGCGTTCAGGGACTCGGTGGCGGCCGAGATCGGGATCGAGACGATCTGGTCGCAGGTCTCGGTCACGAGCCGCGAGAGACCCTTGCCCTCGGAGCCGACGACGATCACGACCGGGCGGTCGGCGAGTTCCAGAGCGGGAAGCGACACGTCGCCGCCGCCGTCGAGACCCAGCACGAACACGCCCTGCTTCTTGAACTCCTTGAGCATCGAGGTGAGGTTGGCGGCGAGCGCGACCGGGATTCGGGCCGCTGCACCAGCACTGGTCTTCCATGCCGCCGAGTTCACGCTCGCCGAACGGCGCTGGGGCAGGATGATGCCGTGCCCGCCGAAGGCGGCGGTGGAGCGGATGATCGCCCCGAGATTGCGCGGGTCGGTGATTCCGTCCAGCGCGACGAACAGCGGCGTCTGTCCCCTGTCGATGACCTGCTCGAGCAGGTCCTGCGGGTGCGCGTACTCGTAAGGCGGCACCTTGAGGGCGACGCCCTGGTGCACACCGTCGAATCCGGCCATGCGGTCGAGCTCCTGGCGGGTGACCTCGAGCACGGGGATCTCGCGATGCCGGGTGATCGCCAGCATCTCCTTCACGCGGTCGTCCATCTCCACGCGCTGGGCGATGTAGAACGCGGTCGCCGGGATCTTGGTGCGCAGTGCCTCGAGCACAGAGTTGCGTCCGGTGACGGTCTCGGTGTCATCCGTCGACTTCGCGCGGCCCTGACGGTTCGGGTTCGACGCCTGCTGCGGGCGCTGCCCCGGCTTGCCCTTGCCTCCGGCAGCCGCATAGCGCTCCTGTGCCGCCTTGCGCTTGCCCGCGACGTGCCAGCTGCGGTCTTCGGCCTTCGGCGTGGGCCCGCGGCCCTCCAGAGCCTTGCGGCTGTGACCGCCGGTGCCCTTGCTGGCGCCCTTCTTCTTGCTGTTGCCCGCTCCGGGGCGGTGCGGCTTAGCCATCGATACTCCAATGTGTTCCGTCCGGAGAGTCCTCCAGAGTGATACCCGCCGCGGCGATCGCATCGCGGATGCGGTCGGCGGCGGCCCAGTCCTTCGCTGCGCGCGCCTGTGCGCGCTGCTCGATCATCGTCTTGACGAGCGTGTCCAGAGCGGATGCGGACGCGCCGTCGCCCCGGGTGACCCCGGGCAGCCCGTCGAACCCGAGCACGCCGATCATCGCACGCACCTGGTGCAACGCGCGCTCGGCTGCTGCATCGTCGCCGTCGTCGAGCGCCTGGTTGCCGCTGCGCACCCGGTCATGCAGCACGGCGAGCGCCTGCGGCACACCGAGGTCGTCGTCCATGGCCTGTGCGAATCCGTCGGGCAGCAGCGGGATGTACTCCCACTCCTCGCCGCCGGGCAGCGCGGCACCGGTCTTCGATGGCGTGCCCAGCTGGGCACGCCGCGCTTCGTTCCGCTCGGACGCCCGCTCCGCGCGCTCCAGGAACGACCGGATGCGCCCCAGTGCGGCCTCCGCCTCGCTCCACGACGACTCGGAGAGGTCGAGGCTGGACCGGTAGTGCGCGGCGGCCAGCGCGTAACGCACCACGAGCGGGTCGTGTGCGGCGAGCACATCCGAAGCCAGAGTGAAATTGCCCAGCGACTTCGACATCTTCTGCCCGTCGACGGTCACCAGCCCGTTGTGGACCCAGTAGCGAGCGAAGCCGTCGCCGGCCGCGCTGGACTGCGCCAGCTCGTTCTCATGATGCGGGAAGCGCAGGTCGAGGCCGCCTCCGTGGATGTCGAACTCGGCGCCGAGGTAGCGTTTCGCCATGGCGGAGCATTCGATGTGCCAGCCAGGGCGCCCCGCGCCCCAGGGCGAGGCCCACACGGCATCCGCAGGCTCGTCGGCCTTCGCACCCTTCCAGAGGGCGAAGTCCTGGGGGTTGCGCTTGCCGCGCGGATCGGCATCGGCGGCCGCCTCCATGGCGTCGACCGACTGCCTCGTCAGGTCGCCGTAGTCGGGCCAGGAGCGCACGTCGAAGTACACGTCACCTGAGCCGTCGGGCGCGGGGTACGCGTGCCCGCGTTCGATGAGCCCTGCGATGAGCTCCTGCATCTGCGGAACCGAGGCGGTGGCCCGCGGCTCGTAGGTCGGCGGGAGGATGCCGACGGCGGCATACGCCCGCGAGAACTCCTGCTCCATGCGATAGGCCAGCGCCCACCACGACTCGGCGTGAGAGGCGTTCGCGAGCACCTTGTCGTCGATGTCGGTGACGTTGCGCACGAAGGTGACCCGGCCGTATCGCAGTTCCAGCCAGCGGCGCAGGATGTCGAAGCTCAGCGCGGCACGAACGTGTCCGATATGCGGCCCGGACTGGACGGTCGGTCCGCACACGTACATCGTCACGTTCGAGGGATCGAGCGGAGCGAAGTCGCGCAGCGCCTGTGCGCGGGTGTCATGGAGCCGAATCGTCACTGCACAAGCCTACCCGCGCAGTGCCTGAGACGTTCAGATGTCGCGGTGGTAGAAGACCGATTCCGGGTCCTCACCGTAGTCGCCGAAGGGCGGGCACGGCACGAAGCCCTCTGCTTCGTAGAGACCGCGGGCGGCGGCGAACTTCGGCCCCGACCCCGTCTCCAGCCAGAGCGTGCGGATCCGCTCAGCTCGTGCGCCGGCGATCAGGTGGTTCAGCAGCACACGACCGAGACCTCTGCCCCGCGCGGCGATCGAGGTGCGCATCGCCTTCACCTCGGCATCCAGGGGCCCGATCCTGACGTAGGCCCCCATGCCTGCGAGGGCCCCTTCTCGCCACGCGGTGAACAGACGCACCTGCGGCATCCTGAGCGCCGCGACGCCGAGCGCGTGCACGCTCGCGGGCGGTGTCTGCGCGTACATGTCATCGAGGTGCTCATCGACGAACGCCCTCACCATCGGATCGCTCAGGTCGTCGGCGCGGATCTCCCACATGGCCCCACTCTCGCATGCGGAGGTTTCGCCGGTGTTACGCCGACGGAGGCGTCCGCCCGGCGTCGAACACCAGTGCCACCGCGGTGACCGCGATGCCCTCGCCGCGGCCGGCGAATCCCAGTCCGTCCGTGGTCGTCGCAGCCACCGAGACGGGCGCACCGCCCAGGGCGGCGGACAGCGCGGCCTCCGCTTCCTGACGCCGAGCACTGAAGCGGGGCCGGTTCCCCTGGAACTGCACCGAGACGTTCCCGATGGCGAACCCTGCTGCCGCGAGCATCTGCGCGGTGCGAGCCAGGAACACGTCCGCATGCGCGCCGGCGTACTCGGGGTGCGCGGTGCCGAAGTGCTCGCCGATGTCACCCAGTCCCGCCGCGCCGAGGAGCGCATCGACGATCGCATGCGCGACGGCGTCGCCGTCGGAGTGCCCGGACAAGGGCTGCTCGCCCGGCCACTCCAGCCCCGCCAGCCAGAGGTTGCCTTCGCCTCCGTAGGCGTGCGCATCCGTGCCGATGCCGATGCGGGGAAGCGCCGCGGCGGACGGCGCCGAAGGCGATCCCGCGGACTGTCGGGATGCGGTCGCGTGTGCGTCACCGAGAAGCAGCCGTGCCCGTTCCAGGTCGTCGGGGGTGGTGATCTTGAACGCCCGCTCGGAGCCGGGGATCCGGCGCACCCGTCCGCCCGCCGAGGCGAACAGGGCGGCGTCATCGGTGTGCTCCTCGCCGGTCTCGCCGGCGCGCGCGTACGCGGCCTCGAGGCTGCGACGCGGAAAACCCTGCGGTGTCTGCGCCGCAGCGAGAAGGGAACGATCCACCGCTGAGACCACAGTGTCGCCTTCCACCTGCTTCAGCGTGTCCACGACGGCGAGCGCGGGGATGGCCCCGGCCTCTGCGGTGACGGCATCGGCGACGGCGTCGATCTGAGCCGGGGGCGTCAGCGCACGCGCCGCATCGTGCACGAGCACGGTGTCGACATCGCCCCACAACGCGGCGAGCCCCGCGGCGACTGAGCTCTGGCGAGTCTCTCCGCCGGTGACGATGGTGCCGAGCGCACTCCGCTCCCCCGCGGCTTCGAGCAGTTCACTCTCCACCACGCCTTCGAAGCCTGCAGGAGCGACGACGACGACCTGCATCGTCCGGGCCGCGAACACGCCGTCGAGCGCATGGCGCAGCACGGAACGGCTGTCGATGCCCACGAGCGCTTTGGGTGCTCCCGCGTTCAGCCGGCTGCCGGAGCCCGCGGCGACGACGATGATCGCGGTGGTGGGGACGGGAAGCTGAGTCACGCTCTCACGCTACCGTCCGGTCCGCGGCCGCAGACGACGGAAGGCGGATGCCGCAGCATCCGCCTTCCGTGTGAACCCGGTCCGACGGATCAGGAGGCGAGCACCTCGTCGAGCAGCTCGCCGGCCTTGTCCTCATCGATCTTCTCGGCGAGGGCCAGCTCCGATACGAGGATCTGGCGCGCCTTGGCCAGCATCCTCTTCTCGCCCGCGGAGAGCCCGCGGTCCTGGTCGCGGCGCCACAGGTCGCGCACGACTTCGCTCACCTTGATGACGTCACCCGACGCGAGCTTCTCGAGGTTCGCCTTGTAGCGGCGCGACCAGTTGGTCGGCTCCTCAGTGAACGGCGCACGGAGCACCTCGAAGACGTGGTCGAGGCCTTCCTGGCCGATCACATCGCGAACGCCGACCAGATCGACGTTCTCGGCCGGAACCTCGATGATCAGGTCGCCCTGGGTGACGTTGAGCTTCAGATACTTCTTGGTCTCCCCCTTGATCACGCGTTCCTTGACCTCGATGATCGTCGCGGCCCCATGGTGCGGATAGACGACGGTTTCGCCAACCTCAAAAAGCATAAAAACGTGTCCTTTCGGCAATCTCCAGGATACCACAGCCGATATGCACTAAGGTTCGCGCCGACAGCGGTCGCAGCCTGCGCCCGAGCACCCACTAGACTGAACCCGGACACCCGTCGCACCTCAGGAGGACCCGTGAACTCGCGCCTTGCTGCGTCCGCCAGCCGCCGTCTCGTCGCCGTCGCCGCGCTCGGCGTCGCGGTCGCCCTCGGCACCACCGGCTGCACCTTCATCACCCACCAGGCGACGACGAACGAGTATCCCGCCTCCGACGGCGTGAACATCGACTCGACGGGCGGCCCCGTCGTCGTTCGCAACGCCTTCGTCATCGCCAGCTCGGACGGCAGCACCGGCAACCTGGTCGGTGCCCTCGTCAACGAGGGCACCGAATCGGCCACGCTGACCATCGATGTCGAGGGTCAGCAACTGCGCGTGCGCGTGCCCGCCGGCGAGAGCGTCAGCCTGGGCGGCGATGAGGAGCCGCTGCAGATCGATGCGCTCGACGTGCAGCCCGGCGCGACGGTCGAGATGCTGTTCACCTCCGCTGACGGAGAAGCCGAGCCGGCTCAGGTTCCGGTGCTCGACGGCGCGCTGCCCTACTACCGAGACCTGGTTCCGGGCGGGTTCACCCCTGTTCCCCAGCCCTCCGAGGAAGAGACCACCGAGTCCTCGCACTGACGAACTCACGCTGACTGCGAAGAGGCCGGCCCGACGGGCCGGCCTCTTCGCATGTTCAGCCCTCGAAGCGGTATCCGAGGCCGCGCACGGTGACCAGCATCACAGGCTCGGACGGGTTCTGCTCGATGCGGGAGCGGATGCGCTTGATGTGCACGTCGAGCGTCTTCGTGTCCCCGAAGTAGTCGCTGCCCCACACCCTGTCGATGAGCTGACCTCGAGTGAGCACCCGGCCCGCGTTGCGCATCAGCACCTCGAGCAGCTCGAACTCCTTCAGTGGCATGCTGATCTCGCCGCCGTCCACCGCGACGGTGTGCCGATCGATGTCGAGCGTGACCCGACCGCCCTCGAGCACGCGCTCGTCGAGCTCGCTCTCGGCCTGGACGACGCGCCGGAGGACGGCCCGCATCCGCGCCAGCAGTTCGCGCGAGGAGTACGGCTTGGTGATGTAGTCGTCCGCACCCAGCTCGAGTCCCACGACGATGTCGACCTCGGAGTCCTTCGCCGTGAGCATGATGATCGGCACCGCCGACGACTGCCGGATCTGCCTGCACACCTCGGTGCCTGGCATCCCGGGCAGCATGAGGTCGAGCAGCACGATGTCGGCGCCGCGCTCGCGGAACGCGCTCAACGCACCGGGGCCGTCTTCGGCGATCTCGACCTCGTACCCTTCACGGCGCAGCAGGTACGCCAGCGGGTCTGCGAGGTCGGGCTCGTCTTCGACGAGAAGAATGCGGGTCATGCCGTCTCTCCGTTCAGGGTGCGCGCCTGGCCCTTGGCGGACTTCCTCGCGCGCTTCTTCTTGTTCTTCTTCTTGCCGCCGACGTCCGGCGCATCGATGCGCGGCAGCCGGATGGTGAACGTGGACCCACGACCAGGCCTCGACCACAGCCGCACCTCGCCGCCGTGCCGCTGGGTGGCGTGCTTGACGATCGACAGCCCGAGCCCTGTGCCTCCGGTACGACGCGAGCGCGCCTCGTCGGCGCGGTAGAAGCGCTCGAAGATGCGCTCGCGATCCGCTTCGGAGATGCCGATGCCCTGATCGGCGACCGCGATCTCGACCACATCGCCGTCCGCCTTGACCCCGATGCCGACCTTCGACCCCTTCGGCGAGTACACGATGGCGTTGGCGATCAGGTTGCCGACAGCCTCCGCGAGGATCTGCGAGTCGCCCTGCACCCAGATCCCGCGGTCGCCGCCGCGACTGAGCTCGACCCCCGCCGAGTCGGCCTGCACGGTATGGGCCTCGATGGAGGAGGCGATGACCTCGTCGATCGCGACCGGCACGACGTCGGCGAGCGTCTCGGCGGCCTGCAGTCGGGACAGGCTCATGATCCGCCCGGTCAGCTGGCCAAGGCGCGACGCCTCGGCCGAGATGCGCGACGCGAACCTGCGCACCTGATCCGGGTCGTCAGCGGCCGACTCGATCGCCTCGGCGAGCAGACTGACAGCGCCGACGGGGGTCTTCAGCTCATGGCTCGTATTCGCCACGAAATCGTTGCGCATCTGGTCGAGGCGCTCGCGCTCGGTCACGTCGCGGATGACGAGCAGCGTCATCCGCGAGCCCACCGCGCTGGCTCGCGCGGAGACCAGTCGAGGGTCGAGGGTGCGTCCGCCTGTCAGCCGCAGCGTCTCGGTGGCGCTCGCGCCGGTGGAGCGGGCGTGCCGCACGAGCTGACGCAGCTCAGTGTTCTCGAGTGCGGATCCAGTCTCGATGCCGAATCTGGCTGCGGCTTTCGACGTCGCCACGACCAGCCCTGAGGAGTCCATCACGCACGCGGCGTCGTCCATGCCTGTCAGCACGTCGATGACGCCGGAGGGGACAGCGGTCGACGCCTCGTCTGCGTACTTCGCTCTGGCCCGGTAGGCCCAAGACAGCAGCAGGGTGAACCCGACGCCGATCACCGCACCGACGATGAGCGCGATCAGCGCGAGCTGGGGCGATGCCATGCCTCCAGATTAGGGCCCGTTCATACGGCTCTCCGCGCCCTGGCCCGCCGTCGCGGGCCAGGGCGGACTAGTATTCACGTTCCGGGCACCGTTCGTTAACCTTCGACGAACACAATCGGCTCTGGCTCGCGCCAGCGCGTGCCCGACCGGCTCGCACTGCGTCGAGCCCCCGACGAAAGGTTGCGCGATGCGCGAAGTGTTCCACCAGTCCCTCGAGGATCTTCAGGCGCGCCTCGCCGAGATCTCCGACCTCGTCACCGTCGCGATCGAGAAGGCGACGACCGCGTTCGCGGAGAGCGACGTGGCGCTGGCGGAAGAGGTCATCGCCGACGACGCGAAGATCGATGAGCTCGCGGTCGCGCTCGACGAGCAGGCGATCGAGATCCTCGCCCGGCAGCAGCCGGTGGCAAGGGACCTGCGCATCGTGATCACCGCACTGCGCGTGAGCGCCTCGCTGGAGCGCATGGGCGACATGGCCGAGCACATCGCCCAGCTCGCACGGCTGCGCTTCCCGGAGCGGGCAGTGCCCAAGGGCCTCAAGGGCACGTTCCGCCGCATGGGCGAACTGGACGTCGAGATCTCCCGCACGCTCGGAGAGCTGCTGCGCACCCAGGACCTGCGCTTCGCCGATGCGATCCGCAACGCGGACGACGACGTCGACGAGCTGCACGCGCGCGTGTTCGAGAAGGTGCTGAGCGACAACTGGAAGGGTGAGGCCACGGCGACCGTCGACGCCACCCTCGCCAGCCGCTACCACGAGCGCTTCGCAGACCACGCGGTCGCCGTCGCGAAGAAGGTCGTCTACCTCGCCACCGGAGACTGGGCGGTCGAGGAGGCGGACATCCCCATCGCCGTCGAGCAGCAGGAGCTCGGCCACGCCTGAGCAGTCCGCCCCGGCGCGGTCAACGGGTCCTGCCGAAGTCGGACGCCAGCCAGACCGCGATCGACTCCGCCGGGAACTCACGCTCGCGCCCGCCGCCAGGTGACGGCTCCGGGTCGCGGATCCTGTCCAGACGGAAGAGCCGCCACGCGTCGCGGTCCACATCGAAGGCGACCAGGTACCAGATCGATTCCCGCAGTACTGTGCGGTAGGGCTCGACCAGGCGCGCAGAGTCTCGGCCGTGGCCGTCCGTGTACGAGAAGCGCACGCGTGAGCTGTCGGAGACGGCATCGGCCAGCACGCCGATCGTCGTCATGCTGACCGCAGGCCCGCCGGCATCCAGCAGCGCGAACGACATGGCCACCGCACGCGCACGGCGCGCCAGCGTCGGCGGCAGCACCTGGCCGAGCTTCACCGCGGCGGTTCTCGCGGCCTCATCCTCCGGGGCCCAGGCGGAGAGCACTGCGAGCCCGGTGGCGACGGCGGCCGCCTCGTCGCGATCGAGCAGGAGCGGCGGGATCCGCACTCCCGCCCTGAGCCGGTAACTCGCACCAGGACCGGGGCGGGTGTGCACGTCGTAGCCGAGCCGCCGCAGGCGCGCCGCGTCCCTCTGCACGGTGCGCTCACTCACCCCCAGACGGCGGGACAGCACGGCCCCCGACAGCTCACCGCCGCCCTGCAACAGCGTCAGCAGCCGCAGCGTCCGCTCGGTGGGCGTCGTCTGCATACCTTTCACCCTGTCATGAATCGACGACAGGAATCGGCGGGATCCCTTCGTAACCTGGCGGGATCGACGGATGGGAGAACATCATGCGGATCGCTGTCACAACACCGAACGGACATGTCGGACGCCACCTGACCCGTGCACTGATCAGGGCGGGCGTGCGTCCACTGCTGCTGATGCGCGACCCTGAGAAGCTGGATCCGGAACTGCTGAATGTCGTCGACGTCGCGACTGCGGACTCCCGCGACCCTCGGGAGGTGACCGCGGCCACCCGCGGCGTCCACGCGCTGTACTGGGTGGACCCGCCGCCGACGAGCGACGACCCTCTCACCGACTATGCCCGAGCGACGGACGCCGTGGTGGCGGCGATCACGGCCAATCGCATCCCGAAGGTCGTGTTCCAGAGCAGCGTCGGTGCCGAGAAGCGGCACGGCGCCGGCGAGATCGACGGCCTCGCGCACACCGAGACCTCCCTCGACGCACTGCAGGTCGATGTCGCGCATCTGCGCTGCGGCTACTTCTTCACGAACCTCGCTCTGCAGGCGGACGCCGTCCGCGACGGCGTCATCCGCGTGCTCCTTCCCACAGACGCGCGGATGAGCTGGGTGGCCCCGAGGGACATCGCCGAGGTGGCCGCCGGGCTGCTGCTCAACCCGGAGTGGTCGGGCCGGTCGGTACATGCCGTCCATGGCCCCGCGGACCTCAGCTGGCAGGAGGTGGCCGCGGTGCTCACCGAGGAGCTCGGCCGCCCTGTCACCGCGCAGCGCATCACCGACGAGCAGATGCGAGCCGGCTACCTCGAGATGGGGATGTCGCCGGCGTCCGCGGACGCGATGATCGGCATGTCGACCGGGCTGCGCGATGACTTCGTACCCGAGCAGCCCCGGACGGTCGCCACGACGACGCCGACGACGCTGCGGGCCTGGATACGAGACGAACTCACCGGGCTTCAGGCATGAAGGAGGGCGGATGCTGCGCAGCATCCGCCCTCTCCTGCTCGGACTACTTCTTGCCCTGCGCGGCGACAGCGGCGGCGCCTGCCGCGGCGGCCTCCGGGTCGAGGTAGCGGCTCGGACCGGTGGGGACGTTGTTCTCGTCGAGCTCGTAGACCAGCGGGATGCCGGTGGGGATGTTCAGCTCGGCGATGTCGTCGTCGCTGATGTCCTCGAGATGCTTCACGAGACCCCGCAGCGAGTTGCCGTGCGCGGTGACGAGCACAGTCTTCCCCGCTTCGAGGTCCGGCACGATCGCGCCCTCCCAGTAGGGCAGCAGTCGGTCGATGACGAGCTTGAGCGACTCGGTGCGCGGCACCTCGCCGTCGATGTCGGCGTAGCGCGGGTCGTCCACCTGGCTGAACTCGCTGTCGTCGTCGAGCACGGGCGGCGGCACGTCGAACGAGCGGCGCCACAGCTGAAACTGCTCGGGACCGAACTCCTCGAGCGTCTGCGCCTTGTCCTTGCCCTGCAGAGCGCCGTAGTGGCGCTCGTTGAGCCGCCAGGAACGCTTCACAGGGATCCACAGCCGATCGGCGGAGTCGAGCGCGATGTCGGCCGTCTGAATCGCACGGCTCAGCAGCGACGTGTGCAGCACATCGGGCAGGATGCCGGACTCCGCCAGCAGCTCACCACCGCGCCTCGCCTCATTCCTGCCCTGTTCGGTGAGGCGGACGTCCACCCATCCCGTGAAGAGGTTGAGCTGGTTCCACTCGCTCTGGCCGTGCCGAAGAAGAATCAGGGTGCGCGTCATGCCTACAGCCTAGCGACACCCCTTCGCGCCCACCGGTCTGTTGCGGCGTTCACCATCCGCGCGGTTGCGAGCAGAATGGAGTCATGGCGTCTCCGGTGGGGCAGCCCACCAGGGGCACGACGGGAACCAATCGCCTGCGCAGGAACGATCGATGGATCGCGGCGAGCAGCGCCTTGCGGCAGGCCGCCGCCCCCCTCGTCGTCGACCTCGGCTACGGCGCCAGCGGCGTGACCGCCTTCGAGCTCGCCGACCGCCTGCGGCGTGTGCGGCCGGATGCCGAGGTGCTCGGCCTCGAGCTCGATCCAGAGCGCGTGGCGGCGGCACGCGCGCAGCTCGACGAGGTGCGCGCAGGGCGAACGCCGTTCCCCTCCGACCTGCGGGTGTCGTTCGAGCGCGGCGGCTTCGAAGTGCCGCTGCGAGAAGGCAGACGGCCCGCGGTGATACGGGCGATGAACGTGCTGCGCCAGTACGCCGAGGCCGATGTCGCGGACGCCTGGAACCGGATGACTTCACGGCTCGCACCGGGCGGGATCCTCTTCGAGGGCACGTGCGACGAGATCGGCCGGATCTGCTCCTGGGTCGACGTCGCTACCGGCGGCGTCCCCCTGCGCTTCACGATCTCACTGCGGCTGACGGGGCTCGAGCGTCCCGGCATCGTCGCAGAGCGCCTGCCGAAGGCGCTCATCCATCGCAACGTCCCCGGCGAGCCCGTGCACGAACTGCTGATCGCCCTCGACCGCGAGTGGGACCGCGCCGCGGCTCTGTCGGCCTTCGGTCCTGGCCAGCGGTTCGTCGCGGCGGTCGGGGCGCTGCGCGATCAGGGCGTGCCGATCGTCGGTCGCGCCTCCCGCTGGCGGCTCGGTGAGCTCACCGTCCCCTGGCAGACCGTCGCGCCGCTTCCTGACGTCTGAGCCTTCGCAGCGTCAGCGTGGGTCGCGCGGGTCGGGGGCGACCGGGCGGCGGGAGAGCCGGGTGAGGCGCGGCACATCGGCGGTCGCGCCGGCGTCCGCAGGCACGATCACCTGCTGCGCTGCGGCGATGTCGACGCCCTGCGAGCGCACCACGAGGTCGCCATCGGGTGCACGACGAGACAGGATCGCCAGCGCGATCGGGCCGTCCTCGTAGTGCAGCGCGACCGAGGTGATCGTGCCGACCTCCGCGTCGCCTGCGAGCACCGCGTCTCCCGGTGCGGGGAGCACCGTGTCGGAGCCGTCCAGCTGAAGTGCGGCGATACGGCGCGGCGGGTGCCCGAGGTTGTGCACCTTCGCCACCGTCTCCTGCCCGCGATAGCACCCCTTGTCGAGGTGCACGGCACTGCGGATCCAGTCGGTCTCATGCGGGATCGAACGCTCGTCGACCTCGCGCGCCCAGCGCGGCCGCCAGGCTGCGATGCGCAGCGCCTCCGCGGCGAGCGCGCCGGCGAACGGGCCCTCCAGGTCGGCGGGTGAGCCGACGACCGCGACGCTCCAGGTGTACCCGGAAGCCGGATGCCGCGCCACGGCCGCGTACTGGTGACCGCCCGGCGTCACGCCCTGCCACGGGTCCCTCCAGACGAGAGGTACGCCGTTCGGGGCCGAGGCCTGCACCCGCGACTCTGCGGCGCCGCCGGCGAAGAAGCCCACCAGAGCGGCATCCTCGCGCACCGTCACCGCCACCCGCGAGCGGAAGACCATGCGCTGCAGCCAGCTGGCGAGCGGTGCAGCGTCATCCGCGTCGACGATCAGCCACGCGGAGGCACCGTCCTCGAAGACGCCGGCCGCGTGCTCCACACGCCCCTGCGGATCGAGCACGAGAAGCTCGGTGCTCTCCCCTGCGGAAAGCCGTGCGACGGACTGCGAGGTGATCGAGTCCAGCCAGGCGAGCCGGTCCTCTCCCGAGACCTCGATGAGGGTGCGATCGCCGACGGGCACGAGTGCTTCCCCCGCGACGAGACGGCGCTGCTCGACCATGGGGTTGCCGAAGTGCGCGACGATGCCTTCGGCGAGCACCGCGCCGGGCAGGAAGCCGAAGTCGGCCACGTCAGACCTTCGCCAAGCGGGCCGAGGCGTGAGACTTCAACGGCTCCCCCAGCGCGGTGATGTCCCATGCCCACAGCAGGTGCCCGTCGACGAGTCCGTACATCCGGCTGGCGGCGCTGTAGTCCTTCGCGCCCGCCATGCGCACGACCGCATCCGTCGCGATGTCGACGCGTGGACCTGCGATACGACCGAGGTAGAGCTCGAGTGTGCCGTCGGAGTGCGCGATCGATGCCTCGATCGGGAACCCGTCGGGCGTGCGCAGCGCCTCGACGTCGTGAACGGTCCGAGGCGCAGCAGTCGCGGACGGCGGCAGCAGGGCGGGGCCGGGGTCGGCGTCGGTGTGCGGCCGCGTGAGACGCCAGAAGCCGGTCTCCGCCAGCAGGGCGATCGGCGCCTCGTCGCCTTCGAGGCCGAGGAACGATGCCGTAGCCGCGTAGTTCAGGAACGGACCGCCGTCGTGGCTGAAGCTCACCCGGTGCGAGAACTCGCCCTGGAAGCGGCGGTCACCGGCGGTGTATTCGATGACGCCTGTTCCCTCCCACACGCCCAGCAGCCACGAGAGCGGTGCGAGCTCTGCGGGAAGGTCGGTCGGCAGCTCGATCACGACGTCAGTCGGATCAGCGCTGGCCGCGGAACAGGTTGACGAGCACGACGCCGGAGACGAAGGCGATCGCGATGCTCGCAAGGCCGAGCAGGCCGAGGAAGAAGAATTCGAGCGCGACGAGATCCATGCGCCCCAGTCTAGTCGCTCCCCCGCGCCGGGGGCTGCTCAGACCGTGCCGGCGAGCGCGGCGAGACCGAGGGCGATCGAGACGAGCCCCATGAGCAGCAGGGAGCCCATCACACTGGCCGCCACTCGCACGATGAACCCCGCCGCCCGACCGTAGGCGAGCTGGACCGCGAACGAGACGAGGACGATGACGCCGAAGGCGATCAACAGCCACCCGATGCGGATCTCCTCCGGCAGGAGCACTGCCAGCAGGATCGCCGACACCAGCGACACGATCCACACCGCGATGACGCCGTGGAAGGCGTTGCGCGGAGCGAGAGCCGGTTCAGACATGAGGCCATCGTACTTCGACCGCGATGACATCGAGCAGAGGCGAAGGCTCGCCGCCGTTAGCATGGTCGCGTGGTCCTGGTGCTGGCGCTCACCCCGGCTCCCGATGCGGAGCCGGTGCTTCCCGCGCTGGAGCTGCTGCCTCACACCGTGCGACGGCATCCGCTCGATCCGGGCCACCTGCTGTCGCTTCCCGAGGCCGACGTGCTCCTCGTCGATGCCCGCAGCGACCTCGCGGCGGCCAAGAGCGCCTGCCGCCTGCTGCGCACGGCAGGCACCGAGCAGCCGGTGCTGATCGTGACGACGGAGGGCGGCCTGAGCGCCGTCGCCGCCGACTGGGGCTTCGCCGACGTGGTGCTGACCGGGGCCGGGCCCGCGGAGGTCGACACCAGGATCCGACTTGCGCTGACACGCGCCGCCGAGAGCGAGCCCGCTCACGTGCAGGCCTCCGGGATCACGATCGACGAGCAGTCGTACTCGGCGAAGCTGCACGGGCGCCCGCTCGATCTCACCTACAAGGAGTTCCAGCTGCTGCACTTCCTCGCCACCCACCCGTCGCGGGTGTTCACGCGGGAGCAGCTGCTGAGCGACGTTTGGGGATACGACTATTTCGGCGGCACCCGCACGGTCGATGTGCACGTGAGACGACTGCGAGCCAAGCTCGGCGAGGCGGAGCAGATCATCGGCACGGTGCGCAATGTGGGCTACCGATTCAACCTCTATGACGACGAGCACCCGCGCGAGGAATGACTTCACGCATTCGTCACCCCTCGATGCAAGGATGTACCCCATGATCCAACGCGAACTTGTCGACGCCGGACTGGGTGACGCCGAAGACGACGACTTCGATGCCCTCGCGGCACCGGACTCGATGCTGCCCGATCACCGGTATCACGACCGCGAGCTCAGCTGGCTGACGTTCAACCAGCGCGTGCTGGAGCTGGCCGAGGACGCCGCCTTGCCCGAGCTCGAGCGGGCGAACTTCCTGGCGATCTTCGCCAGCAACCTCGACGAGTTCTTCATGGTGCGCGTCGCCGGCCTCAAGCGCCGCATCCTCACCGGTCTCGCCATGCCGACCAATGTGGGGCGCGCGCCGACCGAGGTGCTCTCGGACATCTCGCGCGAGGCGCATGCCCTGCAGCTGCGCCACGCGGACGCCTGGACCAGCCAGGTGAGGCCGGCGCTCGCGGATGCCGGAATCGAGATCACCGACTGGTCCGACCTGACGGATGCCGAGCGGGGCAGGCTCACCGAGTACTTCGGCGCACAGGTGTTCCCCGTGCTCATGCCGCTGGCCGTCGACCCGGCGCATCCCTTCCCGTACATCTCCGGACTGTCACTCAACCTCGCGATCCGCATCCGCAATGCACGGACCGGACGGCAGGAGTTCGCACGTCTCAAGGTGCCGCCGATGCTCCCCCGCTTCGTGGAGGTGCCCGGCGACAGCGAGATCCTGCGGTTCATCCGTCTCGAGGAGCTCATCGCAAACCACCTCGACGACCTCTTCCCCGGCATGGAGGTGCTCGACCACCACGCCTTCCGCCTCACCCGCAACGAGGATGTGGAGATCGAGGAGGACGAGTCGGAGAACCTGATCCAGGCGCTCGAGGCAGAGCTGCTGCGTCGCCGCTTCGGGCCTCCGATCCGCCTGGAGATCACCGACGACATGGACGACGTCACCCTCGAGCTGCTGCTGAAGGAGCTCGACATCACCGACCAGGAGGTGTACCGCCTCCCCGGTCCGCTCGATCTGCGGGGCCTGTTCGATCTGTCGCGCATCGATCGTCCCGATCTGCGCTATCCGCCGCATCTGCCCACCACGGCCGTGGCGTTCCAGCCCGGCGACAGCAACGAGCGCCCCGATGTGTTCAAGGCCATCGGCAAGGGCGATGTCCTCGTGCACCACCCCTACGAGTCGTTCGCCACGAGCGTGCAGGCGTTCCTCGAGCAGGCGGCCCGCGACCCGCACGTGCTCGCCATCAAGCAGACGCTGTACCGCACGTCGGGTGACAGCCCCGTCGTGCAGGCGCTGATCGACGCGGCCGAGGCGGGCAAGCAGGTGCTCGCGCTGGTGGAGGTGAAGGCCCGGTTCGACGAGGCGAACAACATCGTCTGGGCGCGCAAGCTCGAGAAGGCCGGCGTGCACGTGGTGTACGGCCTGGTCGGCTTGAAGACGCACTGCAAGCTTGCGCTGGTGATCCGCGACGAGGACGGCGTGCTGCGTCATTACTCGCACGTCGGCACCGGCAACTACAACCCGAAGACCAGTCGCATCTACGAGGACTTCGGACTGTTCACGGCCGACCCGCTCGTGGGCCGCGACCTGACGCGCCTTTTCAACGAGCTCAGCGGTTATGCGATCGAGAAGAAGTTCAAGCGCCTGCTGGTCGCTCCCCTGCACCTTCGCAAGGGTCTGCTGCGGCACATCGACCGCGAACGCAAGAACGCAGAGGCGGGGCGGCCGGCGCACATCCGCATCAAGGTCAACTCGATGGTGGACGAGCAGATCATCGACGCGCTCTACCGGGCCAGCATGGCCGGCGTGAAGGTCGACGTGTGGGTACGGGGCATCTGCAGTCTGCGCGTGGATCTGCCCGGTGTCAGCGACAACATCACCGTGCGCAGCATCCTGGGGCGCTACCTCGAGCACTCCCGCATCTTCGCGTTCGAGGCCGACGGCGAGCCGATCGTCTACATCGGCAGCGCCGACATGATGCACCGCAACCTCGACCGCCGTGTCGAGGCGCTCGTGCGCGTCTCCGAACCTGCGCACGTCCAGGAACTGCTGTCCTTCTTCGACGAGGCGATGGACGACCGGACGAAGTCCTGGCATCTCGGTGACGGAGGTGTGTGGACCCGGCACTCCGAGGATGAGAACGGCGAGCCGCTGACCGACCTTCAGGATCGCACCATGTCGGCAGTGCAGCGCCGCCGTCGCAAGCGAACGGTCCGATGAGCGACACCGCGGTCTACGCGGCAGGGGCCGTCGTGTGGCGGCTGATCGACGACAAACTGCGTGTGCTTCTCATCCACCGCACCAAGTACCGCGACGTCACGCTGCCCAAGGGCAAGGTGGATCCGGGCGAGATGCTCGCCCAGACCGCCGTCCGCGAGGTGCGCGAGGAGACCGGCATCAGGGTGGTGCTCGGTACGCCCGTCGGTGTGAGCCGCTACTGGATGCGACCGAAACGGCAGAAGGTCGTGCACTACTGGGCGGCCGAGGCCACCGACGAGGCGATCCGCGCGTCCACGTTCGTGCCGAACAGCGAGATCGCGGCGATCGAATGGGTCAGCGTGAAGAAGGCGCGCAAGCGCCTGAGCTACCCGGTGGACGTCGAGATCGTCGAGGCTTTCGAGCGGCTGGTGGACGACGGCGTGCTGCACACCTTCCCCCTGATCGTCCTGCGCCACGCGAAGGCGATCGGGCGCGTCGACTGGGACGGCGAGGACGCCGCCCGCCCGCTCACCGACCGCGGAATCCGGCAGGCGAAGGCGATCGCGAGCCCACTGCGGGCTTTCGGGGTGCGCAGGATCGTCACCAGCGACGCCATGCGCTGCGTGCAGACCGTCGCCCCGCTGGAGAAGAAGATCGGCCGCACAGCACGCCAGACGCGCAAGATCAGTCAGGAGGCGTGGGAGAACGACACGGCCGACATCCGCTCGGTGATCGGCCGGAGGATACGGTCCCGCAAGCCCGCCGTGCTCTGCAGCCACGGGCCGGTGCTGCCCGCCATCGTCTCGGAGATCGCGCTGGCGACAGGCACCGTACCCGGTTCGTACATCGACAGTGCCAGCACCCTGGAGGTCGGCGGATTCTCGGTGGTGCACCTTTCCGCGACCAATCCGGGTTCCGGCATCATCTCGATCGAGACGCACGAGCCCAAGGTCTAGCCCCGATCCGTTCACCTTCCGTTCACCCGCGGGGGAGAGTCTCGTTAACCGGTACTCCTAACGTCGCTGTGTGCCCTGCACCGGGCCGCACACATTCCCCGATCGAACGGATCCACAGTGAAGATCTCCCGCATCGCTCGTCTCAGCGCCATCGGCGCTGTCGCCGCACTCGCACTCGCCGGCTGCGCCGCGAACGAGGGGGGCGCAGCCCCCGACAGCTCCGGAGAGCCCTCCGCCTCGACGCTCGAGGGCACCCTGAAGGCGACCGGCGCCTCCTCGCAGGGAGCCGCTCAGCAGGCCTGGGTCGCCGCCTTCCAGACCGCCAACCCCGATGTCACGATCAACTACGAGCCCACCGGCTCCGGCACCGGCCGCGAGAACTTCATCGCCGGCGCCAGCGACTTCATCGGCTCGGACCGCGCCTTCAAGACCGACGAGTTCGCCGACGGTTTCAAGACCTGCGCGTCGGACGCGATCGTCGAGGTGCCGCTGTACATCTCGCCCGTCGCCGTGGCGTTCAACCTCGAGGGCGTCGACAGCCTGAACCTCGACGCGAAGACCATCGCGGGCATCTTCGCCGGCACCATCACCAAATGGAACGACTCCGCCATCGCCGACCAGAACGAGGGCGTCGCGCTGCCCGACCTGGCGATCTCGCCCGTGCACCGCTCGGACGACTCGGGCACCACCGAGACCTTCACCGCCTACCTGAACGCGACCGCCCCTGACGTGTGGACGAACGAGGCCGACGGCGTGTGGCCGATCCAGGGCGGCGAGGCCGCTCAGGGCACCTCGGGCGTGGTGCAGGCGATCAAGGCGGGTAACGGCGCCATCGGCTACGCCGACGCATCGCAGACCTCCGGCCTCGGCCAGGTGCACGTGGGCGTCGACGGCGAGTACGTCGCCTACTCGGCCGAGGCGGCCGCCGCGCTCGTCGAGGCTTCGCCGCTGGAGGAGGGCCGTGGCGCCGGAGACCTCGTCTTCGACGTCGACCCCGCCGCCGCGCCGGCCGGTTCCTACCCGATCGCGCTCGTCAGCTACCTCATCGCTTGCGAGGAGTACGAGGACGAGAACACCGCCGCCCTCGTCAAGGCCTACTTCGAGTACATGGCCGGCGAGGAGGGCCAGCAGGCCGCTGCCGACAACGCCGGCAGCGCTCCGATCTCGGAGGGCCTGCGCGAGAAGGTCCTCGCCGCCATCGACACCATCAAGGTCGGCTGACACGCCTTCCTGACTCCGATGCCCTCGCGTCCGATCCGGCGCGAGGGCATCGGAGGGTCAGCACCGAATCCCGCATCCACCCGAAACCGGAGATCATGACCACGATGACCACCTCGGCGCCACCCGAAGCTCCCGCGCCTTCTGCGTCGCGCCCGGCGCCGATCAAGGCGAAGCAGAGGCTGGGCGACCGCGTCTTCTCCGGCACCGCACTCGGCGCGGGGATCGTCATCCTCGTCGTGCTCGCGGCGGTCGCCACGTTCCTCATCGTGCAGAGCCTGCCGGCCTTCGCACCGGACACGACCGACAACCACATCCTCGAGGGCCGGTCGTTCTGGGAGTACGTCGGTCCGCTTGCTTTCGGCACCGTGTGGGCCTCGCTCATCGCCCTGCTGATCGCCACTCCCATCTCCATCGGCATCGCCCTGTTCATCTCCCACTACGCCCCGCGCCGCCTGGCCGGCGTGCTGGGCTACGTCATCGACCTGCTCGCCGCTGTGCCCTCCGTCGTGTTCGGCCTGTGGGGCGGCCTGGTGCTCGCGCCCCTGCTGCAGCCGGTCTACGCCTGGCTGAACGCCAACGCGGGTTGGTTCCCGCTCTTCGGCGGTCAGGTGTCCTCGACGGGCAAGACCATCATGACCGCGTCCCTCGTGCTGGCGGTCATGGTGATCCCGATCATGACCGCCATCTGCCGCGAGGTGTTCCTGCAGACCCCGAAGCTCCACGAGGAGGCCGCGCTCGCGCTCGGCGCCACCCGCTGGGAGATGGTGCGCATGGCCGTCCTGCCGTTCGCGCGCGGCGGCATGGTGTCGGCCGTGATGCTCGCGCTCGGCCGCGCGCTCGGAGAGACCATGGCCGTGACCATGGTGCTCTCCCCCGCGGCCGTATACAGCTTCCTGGTGCTCACGGCCACCAACCCCACGCCGATCCCGGCGAACATCGCACTGGCGTTCCCCGAGGCGCACGACACCGGCGTGAACACGCTCATCGCCACGGGTCTGATCCTGTTCATCGTGACCTTCGCGGTCAACGCCGTGGCGCGCTGGATCGTCGCCCGCCGCGCCGAGTTCTCTGGAGCGAACTGACATGACCTCGATCACCGCTCCCGCCCGCAACGCGACGCTCACCACCGGCCGCCTGGCGGGCTGGGCCCCCTGGGCGCTGCTGGGCGCATCCTTCGTCTGCTCCTTCGCGGTCTTCGGCGTGATGGCCGCGGGCGGCGACCTGGCCGACTTCAACATCGCAGGCGCCGTGATAGTCGGCGTGCTGGCCTACATGGTGCTGATCACCGTGATCTCGTCCATCGCCGAGAGTCGCCGCAAGGCGGTCGACCGGCTCATGACGGCCCTGGTCGCCACGGCCTTCACGATCGCGCTGCTGCCGCTGATCTCGCTGCTGTGGACCGTCGCCGCGAACGGCATCCAGCGTTTCGACGCCGAGTTCTTCTCGTACTCGATGCGCAACATCGTCGGCGACGGCGGTGGCATCGTGCACGCCATCTGGGGCACGGTGCTGATCACGCTGACTGCCGCCGTCATCGCCGTTCCCGTGGGTCTGATGACCTCGATCTACCTCGTCGAGTACGGCCGCGGCCGCATCGCGAAGGCCATCACCTTCCTGGTGGACGTGATGACGGGCATCCCGTCGATCGTCGCCGGTCTGTTCATCTACTCGGTGTTCGCCCTGCTCGTCCGGCCCGGCATCTCGATGGGATTCATGGGCGCTCTGGCGCTGGCCGTGCTCATGGTCCCCGTCGTCGTGCGCGGAAGCGAGGAGCTGCTGCGCATCGTGCCCAACGAGCTGCGCGAAGCCTCCTACGCGCTGGGCGTGCCGAAGTGGCTGACGATCCTCAAGGTCGTGCTGCCTACCTCGATCGCCGGCATCACCACCTCGGTGATGCTCGCCATCGCCCGCGTCATCGGCGAGACGGCCCCGCTGCTGCTGACCGCCGGCTTCACTGCGAGCCTGAACACGAACCTGTTCAACGGTCAGATGATGACCCTGCCCGTGTTCGCCTACAACTCCTACATGAACCAGGGAACCGCCGCCGACGCATCGGTGGCGCGTGCGTGGGCCGCCGCTCTCACGCTGATCCTCATCGTCATGCTGCTGAACCTCGTCGCGCGTCTGATCGCAAAGTGGTTCGCCCCCAAGACCGCCGGCCGCTGAGCCGCATCCGACCCGAAGGAACCCGATATGTCCAAGAGCATCGAAGTCAACGATCTGAACGTGTACTACGGCGACTTCCTCGCCGTCGAGGGCGTGTCCCTCGAGATCCAGCCGCGCACGGTCACCGCGTTCATCGGACCGTCCGGATGCGGCAAGTCCACGTTCCTGCGCACGCTCAACCGCATGCACGAGGTCATCCCCGGCGCACGCGTCGAGGGCGAGGTGCTGCTCGATGGCAAGGACCTGTACGGCCCCGGCGTCGACCCTGTGCTGGTGCGCCGCCAGGTGGGCATGGTCTTCCAGCGCCCCAACCCGTTCCCGACGATGTCGATCAAGGAGAACGTGCTGGCCGGCGTCAAGCTGAACAACGGCAAGATGTCCAAGAGCGACCAGGACGCCCTCGTCGAGCGCTCGCTCGTCGGCGCGAACCTCTGGAACGAGGTGAAGGACCGCCTCGACAAGCCCGGATCCGGCCTGTCCGGCGGCCAGCAGCAGCGCCTGTGCATCGCCCGGGCGATCGCCGTCTCCCCCGAGGTGATCCTCATGGACGAGCCGTGCTCTGCGCTCGACCCGATCTCGACGTACGCGATCGAGGAGCTGATCGGCGAGCTGAAGAACGAGTACACCGTGGTGATCGTCACCCACAACATGCAGCAGGCCTCACGCGTGAGCGACAAGACGGCCTTCTTCAACATCGCGGGCACCGGCAAGCCGGGCAACCTCATCGAGTACGACGACACCAGGACGATCTTCACGACTCCGTCGGTGCAGGCGACAGAGGACTACGTCTCGGGTCGCTTCGGTTGATCGGCGACTGACCGCCGGGCTGCCGCCTGACCCGGCTGACGGAGAGGCCCCCTCGGAATCGGATTCCGAGGGGGCCTCTGCGGTGCGGGGCTCAGGCCCCCGGCATCGTGTCGGTGATCTGGTCGGCGGGAGGCGCCTCGATGGTGACGTCCTCACCCCACTTGCTGAACTCCATGTTCATCGCGGTGCCCGCGATGTCCATGACGATGCGGCGAGGGAGGTCATCGGATCCGACGAACATCTCGTACTCGATGGTGTCGCCGATGTCGGCGCCCTCCGGCACCTCGATCTTCTGCGCCTCGAACAGCTTCTTCGTGTCGAGCGTGAGGGTGTACTTCGTGGTCTCGACGCCGTCGATCGTCTCGGCGCCCTCCTCGGCCTTGAAGTCCTTGAGGGCCGTCTTGAACGCCTCGAGCTGCTGGCCGATGTTCGCCTGCCCGACGGAGGAGTTCAACTGCTCCACCATCGGGTTGCTGCCGTCCTTCGGCGCCTGGTAGAACTTGCCGCCGGTCACCTCGCCCATGTTCAGGTAGAGCTCGCCGTCGACCATGCGCAGCTCGACGCCGCCTGCCATGGTCATGGCCATCTTCACCTTCGACGGGTCCTCGTCGACGACGACGTCGCCGGTGGTCTCGATCTTCTGCCCCTGCACGTCCATCGTCTGCACGAAGTGCGACGATCCCGCCTCGTACTGGGCGTCGTTGATCCGCTGGACGAAGTCATCAGCGGTCATCGTGCCCGACGCCGCCTCGGGCGCCGTTTCGGTCTGGCTCTGACCGCCCTTGTCCTTCGTGTCGGTCGTGTCGTTTCCCCCCGTGCCGCAGGCGGTCAGCCCGAGCCCTGCGACGAGAGCGATGGTCGTGGTCGCGAGTGCGCGTTTCCAGAGTGTGCTCATAGGAGAAACCCTATGCGACCCGCTGGTGCGCGACCGCATCGGTGGATGGGCAGAGATGCCCATCCACGCTGACGGTCACCGCGGCGAGAGCAGGTACCTGTTGATGTCGGCGGTGAGCTGCGGGTCCACCGGGATCGGCGATCCGTCGACCGCAGTGATCGGCGCGGCGAGGCGGACGCTGGAGACGAGCCACGCCGCGTCAGCCGCGAGCAGCTCGGAAGTCCTGATGCCGGCGTAGTCGCAGGAGAACCCCTGCGCGCTCAGGTGCTCGTACACGCTCAGCTGAGTCGTGCCGTGCAGGATGCCGGCAGACGGCGCGGTCGTGACGAACCTGTCGCCCGAGCGCAGGATCAGGGATGCGGTAGGTGCCTCGAGCACGAACCCGTCGTTGGTCACGAAGATCGCGTCGTCCGCGCCGCGGCGCTTCGCCTCGCGGAGCGCGGCCATGTTGACGGCGTACGAGAGGGTCTTGGCGCCGAGCAGAAGCCACGGCGCCCGCTCCCCCGCTCCGAGGTCGTAGCCGCGGTCGAGTGTCACCACCCTCACGCCGTCCTTTCGCACGCTCGTGAAGTCGGCCGCGACGGCCGCGGTCACCCAGGCCGTCGGCGTCGGGCCGTGTTCCACGCCCCGGCTCAGGATCAGCTTGATCACGGCTTCGCCGGGAGGGCAGGCGGATGCCGCGACGGCGATCGCCTGCCGCCACTGCTCGTGGTTCGGTGCGGGGAGGTCGCACAGCAGGGCGGAGTGCTCGAGCCGTCGCACATGGGGCTCGAGCTCCTGCGCGTGCCCGTCGATCACGCCGATGGACTCGAACACCCCATCGCCGCGCTGCGTGCTGAGCTCGCCGACGCTGAGCGCGGGCGCCGACGCGTCGACGACGGTGAACGTGCTCGCGTAGTCTTCGCGCTCGTCGTCGGCATCGACGGGGACGATCATCAGGGCGAAGCGCAGTGACATGCAACGAGCTTAGAGCGCCAGGGAATACCAGCGCCTGCGACGCGTTACACTTGATCGGCCGGGCCGCATAACCCCGGGCTCCAACTTCTGCCGCTGCGAGCGGCCTTCCGCCGAGAGGCGTTCTTGCGGCCCGGTCTTTCTGTGTCCGGGCCTCCGCGACGCCGCGGGCGGCGCGAGCAGATGGAAGCTCAGCTCAGGGCGCCGATCCGCCACGCGGCGGACGAGTCCGAGAGGTCCGTGGCGTAGCCGCTCAACCGCAGCGCACGACGGGTGAAGTCGCTGGCGCGCTGCGGCTCGGACGCCTCGTAGTCGTCGGCGAGGTGCGTGGCGCCGGACGCCTGCACGCGACAATATGCCGCGGCTCTGTCGAGTGCGATGGCGAAGTCCCCCTGGAACACGCCGCGCAGAATGGTGTCGACCAGGGCGACCAGCTCTTCGGGGCTCGCAGGCGCCGGAGCACCGGCGATCACCGCGTCCGCTGTGCGCAGTTCGACGCGGCCGCGCTCGTACAGCAGGGCAGTGGTCGCACCGTCGTCGCGGATCGCCAACTGCAGCAGGTACAGCCGCCACAGCGCTCCAGGCAGCGAGCGCGCCGGGGAATGCGCCCACAATTCGGCGATCTCGTCGATACCGTGCTCAGCGGCGAAGGCGATCAGCCGCTCGGTGGTCTCGCCCGACGCATCCTTGCGCGCGCGATCGAGGAGCGCGGATGCCGTCGCATGCGCGATGCGGGATTGCTCGGCCGGATCAACGGCGCCGACGATGTTGTCGAAGGCGGCAGGCGGACGCCGGATGGGGCGATGGAACTGTTCAGGCACCCGATCCAGCGTACGCCGATGTCAGGCGGTGGGGATGACGATGATCGGATCGCTGGTCGGCTTGCCGGTGGGAGAACCGCCCGCCGGCTCCACGGTCACGGCGATCACGTCGCCGTCGCGCATCCGTCCCTCGAGCAGTGCCGTCGCGTCCCCTCCCTCGGGACGGAAGGTGCCCGCCGCCACCGGAGCGTCGCCGCGCACGAACCACAGCTCATAGGTCTTCTTCTCATCGAGATCTTCGAGCCCGCTGGCGACCAGCACCACGCTGCCCAGTGCCTCCGACCAGTGCGCCGTGGCCTCGCCGCCGGAGGGCAGTTCGATGCTGGCCTGCTCGGCATCGTCAGCAGACCGGATCTGCTCGAGTGCCGACACCGCCTGCGGCTGCAGAAGCTGCGGGATGACGATGGCCGCACCCACTCCAAGACCGACCAGAAGCACGAAGCTCGCGGTCAACGCGAACAGCCGCCTGCTCCAGCGCCCTCGCACGGCGTCATCCTCCGGGCCGATCGGAACCGTGGCGGCCGGCCCGGCTTCAGCGGAACCGGTGCCGCCAGCCGTGGCAGGCGCGTCGGTCGGCACGGCACGCTCGGTCGTGACGGGCATGACATCGGCCGATTCGCCGGAGATCGCGGCCAGCAGCCTGTCGCGCACGACCGGCGGCGGTGCGACCGGAGTCAGCGCCTCAGCCAAGGCCGCGACGGTCTCCTCGTCGGCGTCCACCTGATCGCTCCACTCGGGGTGCGCGGCGAGTTCCTGCTGGAAGCGCTGCTCGTCAGCGTCCGACAGCGCGCGCAGCGCGTGGCCTGCGGCGAGTTCGGCGAACTCGTCCCTGTTCATGCGATCACCCCCAGTTCCGTGCGCAGTCTCGAGAGCCCGTCTCTCATCCTCGTCTTGATGGTCCCCAGTGGCGTTCCCACCAGAGCCGCGATCTCGCTCTGGCTGTATCCGCCGTAGTATGCGAGGACGAGTGCTTCCTGCTGAGCCTCTGGCAGTGTGGCCAGGGCCGCCACCACTCTGTCCCCTTCCATCCGCGATTCCACCGCCTCGGCGACGAGATCACGGTCGGCGTCGATATCCCTCACGCCGATGCGGTTGTCTCGATCGGCACTCGCCTGCGACGACCGGACGCGGTCGACGGCCCGGCGATGCGCGATCGTGAGCACCCAGGATCGTCCCTGACCCTTGTTCGGAGCGAAGCGCCCTGCGGATTGCCAGATCTCGAGGAAGACCTCCTGCAGCACCTCCTCGCTCTGTGAGCGGTTCACCAGCACGCGGAGGATGAGGGCGAAGACCCGCGAGGAGAGCATGTCGTACAGCTCGGCGAACGCCTGCCGGTCTCCGCGTGCGACGCGAACGAGGAGGTCGGCGGCGAGATCTCCCGCCGAACCGTCCTCCGGCACGTCCACGCCGTCGATGACCATCTCCACAAGCATGCCGCATCCTCCTCGTCGTGTTGCGCGCCGCGCCTCATCCGAAGGTGAACGAGTACACCTGCACCCCCGGTGAGACCTGGAGGGTGAGCTCCCCCTCGCGCGGCTCGCCGTCGATGAGGCCGTACGATCGCGGAGTGCCCTCGACGGTGAAGGTGCGGCTTTCGCCCTCCCCGTCGCGCACGGTCACCTCGCCGGTGCCTGCCAGCACGATCCTGACCTCCGACGCCCGGTACGACAGCCGTACGTCAGCGGCATCCTGCGTGGCGGGAGTCGCGTACTGCGTCTCGATGCGCCAGCGCCCGTCCAGCGCGAACGAGTCGTCGGGTTGCGCCGCGGGAAAGGCATACGTCGAAGTGCCGGCACGGTAGTCGCCGTCACCGCCGTAGTTGACGTCCTTCGCCGATCCGAGGAACGTCTCCCTCGTCGTGGCGCCGAGCTCCGGCGTGTCGTCGGCGACCTCGGTCGCGGGCGGGAGCGATACGGACAGGTCGGCGTCCACGAGCAGCTCGCGGATCATCTTCTCGGTGGCCGCGTAGTTGCCTTCACCGAAGGAGATGTGCCGCACCACGCCTTCGGCGTCGATGAGGTAGTGCGCGGGCCAGTACCGGTTGCGATACGCCGTCCAGGTCGACAGCGTGTTGTCGAGCGCGACCGGATACTCGATGCCGAAATCGCGGATGCCGGCGCGGACGTTGTCGGGTTCCTTCTCGAACGCGTACTCGGGCGAGTGGATGCCGATGACCTGCAGTCCGGCGTCACGATAGGCCTCGTCCCAGGCGACGACGTGCGGTATCGAACGCTGGCAGTTGATGCACGAGTACGCCCAGAAGTCGATGAGCACCACCTGTCCGCGCAGCTGCTCCAGTTCGAGCGCCTCGCCGTCGGGCGTGTTGAGCCATTCCTGGATGCCGCGGATGGCCGGCGCCTGACCGCACTCCTCGAGCACGGTCGCCCCGTTGGTGCAGTTGTCGAGTTCGCGGTTCTCGTCGGTGACGAGGCCTCCGAGGTCGAGCGCGTCGCCCTGCTGTTCTGCCAGGTCCTCCTGAAGACCCGCGGTGTAGTCGGGCAGCAGTCGCTGCAGCATCTGCGGGACGTTGAACGCCAATCCGACCGCGAGGGCGATCATCGCGATCCCCGCGGCGATGCGCAGACCGCGCTCGCGGGAGCGGAACGCCCGGATCCTCTCGATCAGTCCCCGGCCGGCGAGCGCGAACGCGAGCAGCGGCACGGCGACACCGAGGGCGAACGATACGGTGAGCGCCACGGTGTCGATGCCGATGCGCCCGGTCGACCCGGCCACGATGATCGCGGCGAGCACGGGACCTGCGCACGGCACGAACACGGCCCCAAGGGCGAGCCCGACTCCGAAGCCGCTGCCGTTGTTGCGCACCTCTTTGCGAGGGATCCACTGGAACGGTTTCTCGAGCAGTTGCTCGAAGCGCGGTATGAGCAGGCCGACGCCCAGCAGGATCAGCACCACGATGCCGACCCAGCGGATCACGTCCTGGGGCAGGTTCAGCAGCCCGAGGAGCAGCGAGCCGGCGAGCGTGACGAGGCTGAAGCTCAGCACCAGGCCGGCGATGACCAGGAACGGCCTGGCCCTGGACGCCGGCGCTGTCTCCCCTTCGAAGCGTGCGGACTGCGCACCTCCTGTCAGGAAGATGACCGGCAGCACCGGCAGGATGCACGGCGATATGCCGGTGATGAGACCGCCGAGCAGTCCGATGATGATCAGATCCATGATCCGCCTTCCGTCGCTGATGCTTCGGCTCGGAGGTGCCGATCGGATTGGATGCGGCCGATTTCGAGGACTTCCAATCCGATCGGGGCGATGCCCCGAACAACCCTCGACGCCGCGGGAAGGCCGCGGCTCCGAATCCCGGAGGTTGACATGCTCAGCACCAAGAAGAAGATCACCGCAGCTCTGACACTCGGTTTCGCCGGCGTCCTCGTACTGGCGGGATGCACCATGAGTTCCGAGCCGGACTCGACGTCCGACGAGCCCAAGGCGCCCGAGACGTCCGAGACGACCGAGGACGCGCCCGAGACGATGGACCCCGCAGCGAACCTGGTCGGTCCCGGCTGTGAGGCTTACGCCGAGCAGGTGCCGGACGGCGCCGGCTCGATCCAGGGCATGTCCCAGGACCCGGTCGCGGTTGCGGCGTCCAACAATCCGATCCTGACGACCCTTGTCTCCGCGGTCAGCGGAGAGCTGAACCCGGACGTGAACCTCGTCGACACCCTCAACGGCGACGAGTTCACCGTGTTCGCGCCGGTCGATGACGCCTTCGGCAAGATCGACCCCGCCACCATCGAGGGCCTGAAAACCGACGCCGACACCCTGACGTCGATCCTGACCTACCACGTGGTGCCCGGTCAGATCGAGCCGGCGGACATCGCCGGAATGCACACGACGGTTCAGGGTGCCGAGCTGGAGGTCACCGGCTCCGGTGACATGTGGATGGTCAACGACGCCAACGTCATCTGCGGTGGCGTGCAGACGGCCAACGCCACCGTGTACCTCATCGACACGGTGCTGATGCCCCCGGCTCAGTGACCCTCGCAGCGGGCCGGTCATGGGGATGACCGGCCCGCTGACAGACCGTGGCGCCGACCTGGGGAGGGCGGCGCATCGGAGAAGAACGCGCCTGCCGATCTCCTTCGGCAGGCGCGTTCGGCGTCTGCCGAGCGACATCGATGCCGCGCTGAAGCCGGGCTAGGATGGATCAGTCAGGCCTTCGCGCCGTTGACGGGCCTCTAGCTCAGTTGGCAGAGCATCGGACTTTTAATCCGCGGGTCGTGGGTTCGAGCCCCACGGGGCCCACCGCACCACCCGATCACGGGCTCCACCAGACGTTCAGGCCTAAGCTCCCGCCCACCTGCGTGCGGACCGACTCTTCACGAGCCGCACGATCCATTCGAAGAGCAGCCAGAGCCAACCGCCGAGCCACAGCGCGGCGCAGACGGCGAAGAACTGCATCGAGAGGGTCTCTCCCGTGCCGGTGGAGCTGGTGCCGAGCAGCTCTGTGAAGGCCGAGCCGTATCGACCGTCGTCGCCCCCGTCCACGAGGAAGAAGGCGGCCGCGAGCACTCCGATCGACGTCAGCCAGGCGGCGATCAGGCCGCGGCGGGCAGCGGCCGTTCGACTGAACACTCCGCGGCTGCGAAGGAGGGCGTTCGCGGCTATCACCACCTGAACCGCGTAGCCGATCAGCAGAAGCGGGCTGCTCCAGATCGCCAGCACCATCATCCAGCCGGGAAACACCGAGAGCTTCAGCAGCACGGCCAGCGGCGGGAGGACGATCAGGGCCAGACCGGCGATGACGGCCGATGCCCGCGGGACCCGTGTGCTCATGCCGTCGATTGTGGCACCTATCACGCGCGACCCGTGCGTGGCCAGCCCCCTGCGATGACCTGGCTGCGGCGCGCAAGCTGACAGGGTTCCCCTCCCGACACGGAAAGGATCGAATCATGACGAGCATCTCCGAGACCAACGTCGCATTCCTGGCCACGAACGGATTCGAGGACAGTGAGCTCACCAGCCCGTGGCAGGCCGTCACCGGAGCGGGCGCGACTGCGACGATGCTGTCTCCTGCCCCGGACGAGATCTCCGGGAAGAACGGGCATGTCCAGGCCGTCGACGTCCCGGTCGCCGACGCGTCGGCCGACGACTTCGATGCACTCGTGCTGCCGGGCGGGGTGGTCAACGCGGATCATCTGCGCATGGACGCGGCCTCCGTGGCCTTCGCACGGGCGTTCTTCGATCAGCACAAGCCCGTCGGTGTGATCTGCCACGGCGCCTGGATTCTCGTCGAGGCCGACGTCGTCAGGGGACGCACCATCACGAGCTACTCGAGCCTCGCCACCGACCTGCGAAACGCAGGTGCCGCCTGGGTGGACCAGGAGGTGGTCGTCGACGCCGGGCTCGTCTCCAGCCGCACTCCTGACGACCTTCCCGCGTTCAACGCCAAGGTCATCGAGGAGATCGCCGAGGGCACGCATCGCGAGCAGCACGCCTGAGACGACGCGGGCGACCCGTACGTCAACTCACGCGCGCCCGATGCCTGCGCACCGCGTCGCGGTTCGCGCATCGCACGGAGCAATATCGCTGACGACCGTTGCGAGTGATGTCGGCGATGACCCTCTCGCACGGCGACGCCGCGCACCGACCGAGCCGATGTGTGCCTCGGCCGGCCAGATGCAGAGCCGTGCCGACGCTGATCACGGCCTCGAGCACCGACGGCAGAGACGTCGTCTCGTAGCGGTAGTGCAGGTGCCAGCCCTCCCCGTCGTGATCGATGAGCTGCGGGTAGGCCGCTGCCGCCGCCATCTGCTTGTTGAGCAGTGCGGCGCGCGTCGCCGCGTCGGGCGCGTCGACGACATCCAGCCAGGCGTCGATCACCGAGCGGATGCGGGCGTGGTCGCCCGGCCCCTCCGAGAACTCCATCGTCATACCGAAGTCACGGGTGCGCTGCTCGACTCCCGCACGGTCGGCGGGCCAGTCGTTCGCCAGGGAGGTTGCCATCAGCACGGCGTACTCGCCGTAAGGGTTGAGATGCACAAGAGCATTACATCATCGTGGAGGCATGACCGCACCTTCGACTCTCCCGCTTCCCGTGATCGCGACGCACGAGCACGCCTGGATCGTCGATTCCGCCCACCGCACTTCCGAGGGTGAGATCGTCTACGTGCACTGCACCGGCTGCCCCGCCCGCCGAGTGGACGTACGCAGTTCACCGTGGTCTCCGCCGCGGGAGATCAGTCGCCCGACTCGCGGCTGAACGCTGTTCGCACACAGATGGTTGACACGGATAGCAAAGCTTTTCTATGCTCGCGGGAAGTTCGGCGACGACGCCTTCCCACCATGACCGGCTCAGCGTCCGAGCTTGTACCGTGCCCACCCGATGCACGGCAGCACCTTCCCTCCTCCCGTGAACGGAGCCCGTCATGCCCCCCGTCTTCCCCTCGCCGCACGACACCGAATGCCTCGAGCGCACACCCCTCAGCCTGCTTCCGATGAATCGACGCACCTTCCTCAACGGAGCGATCGGCCTCGGCGTCGGCGTCGCCGCCTTGGGTGCCGGGCTGCTGGGCGACCCCACGTACGCGGCCGCTCAGACCGACCTGCTGCTCAACGGCGGTTTCGACGATGTCGTCGACGGGATGCCGCGCGACTGGCGGCTGTTCGGTGCGGCCTCCGCGCCCCACCTCGCATCCTCGCAGGCGCGCGTGCGCAGCACCGGCTCGAGCGTCCGCCTCGCAGATCCGGATGCGACGGCCGTCGTCGGACTGCGCAGCGCTCCGGCGGCCGTCACCGCCGGCGGCACGTACGACGCCGGAGTCCACGTCTTCATCGAGCGCGGAGAGGCGAGCTTCTACCTGGAGTTCTGGAACGCCTCAGGGGTGAGGGTGTGGAATCAGTTCCGCACGAGCTCGATCACCGGCAGCTGGCAGTATCTGGACCTGCGGGGCACGGCACCGGATGACGCGGTCGAAGCGACCGTGCTGATCTACTCCTCCCGCTCCAACGCCGGAACCGCGTATTTCGACGACGCCGCGCTGACTGCCGTCACGCCGCTGGTGCCGCAGCTGGCCGGACCGGCATCCCTCACGGCCGCCGTCCGCGGCGCGGTCGTCGAAGGCGATCGCGTCTACCTCACATCTCGCTACAAGACTCCGGACGGCCGGTTGAGACTGGCACAGTTCGACATCGGCACCGGGGCGAGCATCACCGTCGACGACCTGGACATCGAAGGCACCGGCGGTCATCGACTGGCCTCCGACGGCCGCTACGTCTACATCGGACCGTCCGGCAGCGCATGGATCTGGCGCTACGATCCCGCCACGCGGTCCGTCGAGCGCTGGGCGGAAGCGGGCTCCTCCACGACGTGGTACTACTCGATGACCGTGCACGGAGGTCATCTCTACATCGGCACCTATCCCGACTGCACCGTCAAGCGCGTACGCCTCACCGATGGCGCCGTCGAGACGTACGGCCGCGTCTCCACCTCGCTGTACGCCACGGCAGTGGTCGTCGACGACGAGTACGTGTACGCGGGTTCGGCCGCACCCGGCCGACTGCTGCGGTGGCCGAAGGACGGCGGCGACGCGGTCGACCTCTCCGCCTCGCTCAGCGAGTCCCCCGTCGGCATCCTCGCCATGGCCGCCTCCGGCGGGATGCTCCACGTCGCCTGCGGGCGGGAGGTGATCTCCATCCGCCCGGACGGCTCCGACCGCGTGGCACGCCCGATCCCCGGAGCCGACCGCTACGTCGACCAGCTGGCGGTGGGCGGCGACGGAGCGGTCTACGCCGTCGCCCGACTCACGTCCAACCACTACCGGGTCACGCCCACTGAGCTGGTCGCCGTCGGCCGTCCGCTCGACAACATCGAGAATCAGCTGCTGGCGGTTACCGCCGACGGCCGCCTCGTCGGCGTGAGCGGGCTCGGCCACGTGTGGAACCTGCAGCCGGGCGGACCGCACACCGTCTGGGACACCTCCACGCGAGGCTTCGGCTACCCGGAGGTGGCGCAGTCGATGCTCCTGACCCGCCGCCAGCGCGTGTGGGTCGGCGGTCACTTCGCGATCACGGTGCACCACCCGCCGTCGGGCACGGTGCGCCGGTTCGACGTCAACGGCGAACCGAAGGCCCTCGTCGAGGGGCGAGACGGCACGGTGTATGCGGGGATGTATCCCACCGGTGAGATCATCGCGATCGATCCGGACACGCTCAAGGTGCGCGTGCTCGGCACACTGGGCCACGGGCAGATGCGAACGCGGGCGATGCACTTCGACGCCGACCGGAACCAGCTGCTCGTCGCCTCCGGCCCGACGGGCGGCAACCACACCGGCGCCCTCACCTTCATCGACCTCGCGACCGGCGCCTTCGAGGTGCGCAAGGACTTCCTTCCCGACCAGAGCGTTATGTCGGTCGCCGTCTCGGGGTCGACGGCCTACATCGTCGGCGACACGTACGGCGAATCGACCGGCGGTCCCATCCTCCCGGCCGCGCAGGTGGCCGCCGTGGATCTGCGTACCCGTCAGCTGCTGTGGCGCGAGGTTCTGCGCCCTGACTGGCTCTCGTACGAGGCGGTCCACGCCGTGGACGGTCAGCTCTATTTCATGAGCCGCCGACCCCGTGGCCGCTGGTTCGCCTTCGACCCCGCGTCGAGGCGGGTCGTGCGCGAGGGAGATCTCGGCGGGTACGGCGGCTTCGGAGAAGCGGGCGGTCGCGTGTTCTCGTGGGTGCACTGGACCTACGACATCCGTGAACTGCCGAGCGAGCGGACTCCTGTCGGCGGCCTGCTGCACGGCGGCATCCCGAACGGCTGGTACAACAATCCGGTGTTCAACATCACGCCGAACGGCAAGGCCACCTGGGGTATGCACGGCACCGACCTCGCCCTGTTCCCGCTGCCCGTCCGCTCCTGACGGCCTTCGCCGTCCGCCCGCTAGGACGGGCGGACGGCGAACGTCTGGTCTGAGCCGCTAGCCTTCTGCCATGGCCACGCTCAAGCAAGTCGCGGGTCGGGCCGGCGTCTCGATCTCCACCGCCTCGCGCGTGCTGTCCGGCAGCAACTACCCGGTCGTGCCGGCTCTGCGCGAGCGAGTCGAGACGGCCGCGCGCGAACTCGACTACGTGCCCAACGCCCAGGCTCAGGGGCTGCTGCGCGGAAGCACGGGGATGATCGGGGTCCTGGTCGGAAACGTCGGCGACCCGTACTTCTCCGAGATGGTCAACGGCATCCACGCTCTCGCCGTGCGCCGCCGGCTGCTCGTGGCCATCTGCCACACGGAACGTGACGTCGAGCTCGAGCTCGAGTACTTCCGGATGCTGCAGGCGCACCGGGCATCGGCCGTGATCATCGCCGGATCCGGGCTGAGCGACGAGCACTACCGGGCGAGCCTCGCCGCCAGGGCACGCTCGTTCAGCGCGGGCGGCGGCCGTGTCGTCGCCGTCGGCAACACGACCCTCGACGTCGACCGGGTGCTCGTGGACAACACCACGGGCGCGGTCGAGCTCGCGCGGCACCTCGTCGGCCTCGGCCACCGCGAGATCATCGTCCTCGCCGGGCCCGAGAACGTCGGGTCGACGCTCGAGCGGGTCGGCGGTCTGAACGAGATCATCGGCGGGGCCGGCGGCACGCTGCGCATCCGCTACGGCGCACCGACCCGGGACGATGCGTACCGGGGTGCCGGTGAGATGTTCGCGCAGCATCCCAGGGCGACCGCGGTGGTGGGCACAGCGGACCAGCTCGCCATCGGAGCGATGACCTGGCTGCGCGAGCACGGGTTCAGGGTCCCGATCGATGTGTCGGTCGCGGGATTCAACGACATCTCCCTCGCCAGTGACCTGGAGCCGGCGTTGACCACGGTGCGTCTTCCGCTGCGCCGGATGGGCGAGGACGCCTTGCGGCTGGCGCTCGATGAGCACGCCGCCGAGCCGCGCGTGAGGCATCTCAGCACGCGCCTGGTCGTGCGCGCGTCCACGGCCGTCGCGTCGGGCGCAGGCGCCGAGGGCCAGGGCGTCAGGCCGTGAGGTCGACGAGTTTGCGCAGGGTCAGCAGATTCCGGCCCGTGCCTGCCACGCCGAGCGCACGATCCAGCACCTGCGTGGTGAGTCTGGTGGACTGGGCTCCGCCCGTGCCGTAATCGATCCAGAGGTCCCGCGCCGCGAGTGCGATCCTCTCATCCGGTCGGAGCCGGTCTCCGAGCGCCTCTTCGGCGCCAGGCGCCGGATCGCCGTCCAGGAACATGATGTGCAGCATCTTGTCGGCCGCGGCATCCGGGAAAGGGTTCGTGTCGAGCGCGACCCGCAGCTGCTGGTGCGTGCGCGCGATCACCGGGGTGTCCACGCCGAACTCCTCCGAGATCAGGGTGCGCACGTCGGCGCACGCCGCGGCCGGGTCACCGGGCTGGTCGCAGATCACGTTCCCGCTGGCGATGTACGTCGAGACGCCGGTCAGCGGCGTGCGGCCGGCGAGCAGCGCACGCAGCTCAGCCATCGGCACACGATTGCGTCCACCCACGTTCACCGCACGCAGCAGCAGCGCGCACCGCTCGCTCACCCGGGCTCCACGCCGGCTTCAGCGGGCGAGGCGCCGGCCGCACCGGAGCGCCCGTGCGCGATCTGCGCGCCGGCGTGCGCGAGCTCGAAGAGCGCGGCCTCGGTCGAAGCGGCTCCGACACCGGCGACCAGGTCGGAGAGGACGCGCACGCGCACCCCGTGCGCGATCGCGTCCAGCGCGGATGCGCGTACACAGTGATCCGTCGCGATTCCGACGATGTCGGCCTCCGTCACACCGTGTGCGGCGAGGATCTCCCCTGCCGTGGCCTCGTCATCGTCCGTGCCCTCGAACAGGGAGTAGGCGGGTCGCCCCTGTCCCTTGCGGATGTGGTGCGTGATGGCATCCGTCGTCAGCAGCGGATCGTAGTCCGCGCCGGGCGTGCCTGCCACGCAGTGCACCGGCCAGGTATCGACGAAGTCGGGCTCGTCGGCGAAATGCCCGCCGTTGTCGCCGTCGGCGTCGTGCCAGTCCCTCGAAGCGAGGATCACGGCGTAGTTCCCGGCATGGTCGGCCAGGAGGGCGCTCACCCCTGACGCCACGTCGTCCCCGCCCGTGACGGCGAGGGCACCGCCCTCGGTGAAATCGTTCTGCACATCGACGATGAGAAGCGCTCTGCTCATGCCTCGAGCGTACGCTCGCCGCCGGCATCCGAGAACGGCGAAGGGCCCGGGATGATGCATCCCGGGCCCTTCTCTGAGCCGCCTAAGGGAATCGAACCCTTGACCTATTCATTACGAGTGAATCGCTCTGCCGTCTGAGCTAAGGCGGCGTGCGCGGCGCACCGCGGCACGATCAACGATATTACCCTGTCCTCCCCGTCGGCGACGAATCGAGGACGGTGCGCGGGGCGCAACGCGGGACGGCCCGCCCCATCACGCAGGACGCCACGCGAGGCGCTCACTCGCAGCGCAGCCCGTCCTCGGGCACGGTGCCCTCGATGAGGAAGCCCTCCACGGCCTCATCGACGCAGCCGTTGCCCTTGTTGTAGCCGGTGTGCCCCTCGCCGACGCGGGTGACCAGCACGCCGTTCTCCAGCTGCTCGGCGAGCGACTCGGACCATTCGTACGGCGTAGCCGGGTCGTTGGTCGTTCCCACCACCACGATCGGCCCGGTGCCGGGAGCGGTGATGGCCTCTCGGGTGCCGGTCGGAGGGTACGGCCACTGCTCGCAGAGGTCGGGACCCTGCCAGTACGGCGCGAAGGTGGGCGCTCCCTCTTCGATCCGCTTCATCGCGGCTGCTTCGGCGGCGGGGTCGTCCTCGACGGGGTAGTCCATGCAGTTGTACGCGTTGAACGCGTCCATGGAGTTGTCGGCGTAAGTGCCGTCCGGGTTGCGGCCGTTGTAGCTGTCAGCCAGGTAGAACATGGCGGACGGATCTCCCTGCAGCACGGCGGCCAGAGCATCCGTGAGGTATTGCCATGAGCTCTGGCTGTACATCGCGGTGATGACTCCGGTGACCATGGTGTCGGCACCCAGCATCCGCCCGTCGCCGTTGCGCAGCGGCGACCGCTCCACCGCGGCCAGCAGCGCACGGAAGTCGGCGAGCGCATCGTCGAGCGTGCCGTTGAACGGACAGCCGTTGGATGCGAGGCAGTTCTCGAGGTAGGCGCGAAGCGCCGACTCGAACCCGAGCGCCTGGGTCGTGCCGACATCGAGTCCGGGGACGGAGGGGTCGATGGCGCCGTCGAGGACAAGGCGCTGTGCGCGCTCCGGGTACAGCTTGGCGTAGGTCGCGCCGAGGAAGGTCCCGTAGGAGTAGCCGAGGTAGTTCAATTGGGTGTCGCCGAGCACCGCGCGGAGCAGATCCATGTCGCGTGCGGCGTTCACCGTCGTCACATGCTGCAGCAGGTCTCCGGAGTTGGCGGCGCAGGCCTCGGCGTACTCCTTCTGGTCGGCCTGGATCTCCGCCTCCCATTCCGGGGTGTTGCGCGGTTCGATGGTCAGGCCGTAGTTGAACTCGTCGCGCTTGGCGGGGTCCTCGAAGCAGGTGACCGCGGTCGAACGGCCGACGCCGCGCGGGTCGAACCCGATCACATCGAAGTTCTCGATGAGGGGGGCGCCGACCGCGTAGGTCAGATTGTCGGCGATGTAGTCGTAGCCGCTCGAACCGGGTCCACCGGGGTTGACCAGCAGCGAGCCCTGATACTGTCCTGTCGCCTGATGCCGCACGATCGCGAGCGAGACCTCCCCTGCCTCCGGGTCCTCCCAGTCGAGGGGCGCGGTGACGTCGGCGCAGTCCAAGCGCGAGCCGCACTGCTGCCATTCGATGGTCTGCGAGTAGAACGAGAGCAGCTCATCGGCGACCCCGGTGGTGTCGGGCTCGCGGGTGACCGACGCCTTGCCCTCGGGGATCTGCGCATAGAGACATCCCGACAGCACGAGTGCGGCCGAGATCAGCGCCGCGGCTGCGGCGGCGATTCGGCGAAGGGCGGGCTTGGATCGACGGTTCACGGTGTCCTTCCGCTCGAGACGGTGACGAGAAGACTCTCCAGCGCGAGAAGCGGCGCCACGTTGCGCTCCAGCGATTCGCGAGTGTCGGCGATGGCGTCGAGGGCGAGCAGGGTGCGCTCGACAGGCCAGGTCTCGGCGAGGGCGGTGAGCTCCTGCTCCAACTCTCGGTTGATGAGGGCATCACGACGGGCGTACTGCAGCATGATCACATCGCGATACATCGACTGCAGGTCGGTGAGCACCCGATCGATGCCGTCTCGCAGACTGCGGGTGGCCCGCTTCTTCTGCTCCTCTTCGAGCGCTGAGATCTGGCTGCGAAGCGCAGGAGGAACAGCCTGCCCCTCTGCGACGCCGACCGTGCGCAGCAACGCGGCGCGTTCGGCCTCGTCGCGCTCGGCGGTGAGCGCCTTGGCGTCATCGGTCGCCGCCTGGATGATCGCGCCCGCGGCCTCTACCGCCGTGCCGACGCCCCGTACCCCGAGCACGCTGCGCAGCGTCTCATCGCGCCGGCGTCGTGCCGCATCGTCCGTGGCCAGGCGCTGCGCCATGCCGATGTGCCGCTGCGCATGGCGAGCGGCCTGCTCGGCGGTTGTCACGTCGATGCCGGTGCGAGCGGAGATCAGGCGTGCCACGTCGGCGACCTCCGGCTCGCGCAGCCGCAGTGCGCGCACCCGCGAGCGGATCGTGGGCAGCAGGTCGGCTTCACTCGGCGCGCACAGCACCCATACCGTCTGCTCCGGCGGCTCCTCCAGTGCTTTGAGCAGCACGTTCGAGGTGCGCTCGACCATGCGATCGGCGTCCTCGACGACGATCACCCTGTACCGCCCGGCCGACGGCGCGAAGTACGAGCGCTCGACCAGCGCCCGTGCTTCCTTGATCGTGATGATGACCTTGTCGGTGCGCAGGGCGGTGACGTCGGGATGCGTCCCGGCGAGTACCTGACGCATCGTGGACTCGTCGTGCGGGCCCTCGGCGATCAAGGCGGCGGCGAACGCATAGGCGAGTGTGGAGCGACCGGAGCCGGGAGGGCCGGTGATCAGCCACGCATGCGAGAGGGCGGCAGGATCGGATGCGGCGGCGCGCAGCGTCTGCACGGCGGCATCCTGCCCCCACACGTCGGACCACGGGAACGGCGCGATCTCGACGGCGGTCATGGAGTCCAGCCTAATCGTGGGCGCCGACGACGCCGGTCAGCTCGGTTCGCGGCGGATCCGGATCGCGGCGCCGTTCGCGCTGCTCCCCCGCTGCTCTCGCGCCCTCCGCTGATCTCGCGCTGCTCGATTCGCGCTGCCACCGATCTCGCGCTGCTCGATTCTGCGCGCGCTGCGAAACGATGCGCAGCGCGCGTGCTCGAACGGGAACGCGAGGATGCCGACTCCGTGGAAGCGAGAGGTCAGAGCAGGAGGGCGACGCGCGCACGGACGCGCTCGGCGATCTCGGATGCAGGCAGAGCGGCGTCCACGACGAGGAAACGCTCGGGCTCCGCCTCCGCGAGGGCGAGGTAGGACGTCCGCACCCGCGTGTGGAACTCCTCCTTCTCGGCCTCGAGACGATCGAAGGGCTTGTCGTCCGCGTCGAGGCGGCGCCGAGCCTCGACCGGATCCACGTCGAGCAGAACGGTCAGGTCGGGCAGCGCGCCCTCGGTCGCCCACAGCGACAGCTCGCGCACCTCGGCGGCATCCAGCACGCGCCCCGCGCCCTGATACGCGACGGACGAGTCGAGGTAGCGATCCTGGATGACCACGTCTCCGCGGTGAAGCGCCGGTCGAACGGCGGTGGCGATGTGGTGCGCGCGGTCGGCGGCGTAGAGCAATGCCTCGGCGCGCGGGGCGATGTCGCCGCGGTGGTGCAGGACGATGTCGCGGATCAGAGTGCCGACCTCGGTGCCGCCCGGCTCGCGAGTGCGCATCACAGCGCGACCCCGCTCCCCCAGCCAGCCGGCCAGCAGCTCCGCCTGCGTGGTCTTGCCCGAGCCGTCGCCGCCCTCGAGCGTGATCCACACGCCGCGGCCTGTCGTCACGAATCCGCCTTCGCCGCGTTGGCCGCACGCGTGGCCGCGGCCTTCTTCGCCGCCGCAGAACGCGCGGCCGCCTTCTCGGCATCCGTCTTCGCCGGCGCCTTCTTGGCGGTCGTCTTCTTCGCGGGCGCCTTCTTGACGGTCGCCTTCTTCGCCGGCGCCCTCTTGGCCGGCGCCTTCTTCGTGCCGCGCTTGGGCGCCGGACCCTTGGCACGCTTGTCGGCGAGCATCTGCACCGCGGTCTCGAAGGTGATGTCCTCCGGCTTCTGACCGCGCGGGATGGTCACGTTCGTCTCACCATCGGTGACGTAGGCGCCGAAACGGCCGTCGCGGATGCGGATCGGCTTGCCGCTGACGGGGTCTGCCTCGAACTCGGCCAGCGCGCTGGATGCGCGGCGGGATCCTGCGCCGTACTTCGGCTGCGCGTAGATCTCGAGCGCCTGCTCAAGGGTGATGTCGAAGATCTGCGACTCGCTCTCCAGCGAGCGCGAATCCGTGCCCTTCTTCAGATACGGGCCGTAACGGCCGTTCTGCGCGGTGATCTCGTCGCCCGACTCGGGATCGGTGCCGACCACGCGGGGCAGGCTGAGCAGCTGGAGCGCCGTGTCGAGGTCGATGGTGTCGACCGACATGGAGCGGAACAGGGAACCCGTCCGCGGTTTGGGTGCATCCTTCTTCGCGGTCTTCTTCTTCGGCGCCTCGATGACCTCGCCGGTGGCTTCGTCGACCGCGGCATCGTCCTCGGGCAGGTTCTCCTGCACGTAGGGACCGAACCGGCCGTCCTTGACGACGATGACCCTGCCGTTCTCCGGGTTCTCGCCGAGCACCCGGTCGCCGGCCACCGGTGCGTCGATGAGCTCCTGCGCCTTCTCGGCCGTGAGCTCGTCGGGGGCCAGGTCCTCGGGCACGTTCACGATGCGCGGCTTCGCGTCGGGGTTCGCGGGGTCGACGACTTCGAGGTAGGGCCCGTACTTTCCGAAGCGCAACGTGGCGGTGTCGGTGATGCGCGTGGAGTTCAGCGCTCGCGCGTCGATCTCGCCGAGGTTGTCGACGACCTGGCGCAGCCCCACCTGCTTGTCGGAGCCGTAGTAGAAGGAGCGCAGCCATTCGACGCGCTTCTGCTCGCCGCGGGCGATGGCATCGAGATCGTCCTCGAGCGCCGCCGTGAAGTCGTAGTCGATGAGGTCGGCGAAGTGCTCCTCGAGCAGGCGCACCACGCTGAACGCGAGCCACGTCGGCACCAGGGCCTGGCCGCGCTTGGTGGCGTACCCGCGATCGATCACCGTGCCGATGGTGCTGGCGAACGTGGACGGGCGGCCGATGCCGTGCTCCTCGAGCGCCTTCACGAGCGACGCCTCGGTGTAGCGGGGCTTCGGCGTCGTGCGATGGCCCTTGGCCTCGGCATCCGCCATCTCGAGCTGGTCGCCCACGGCCACCTGCGGCAGCGACTGGTTCTCGGCCGCGTCGGCGTCGCCGCGCTTCTCGTCGCGCCCCTCTTCGTAGGCTTCCAGGAAGCCCTTGAAGGTGTAGACCGTGCCGGATGCGGTGAACTCGAGCTTCTCGCCGTCGGCGTCCGCCTCGATCGTGACGGTGGTGGTCTCGTACTTCGCGTCGGACATCTGGCTGGCGACGGTGCGCTTCCAGATCAGGTCGTAGAGGCGCTGCTCCTCGCGGTCGAGCTGCGAGGCGACGGACGACGGTGTGCGGAACGTCTCGCCCGATGGTCGGATCGCTTCGTGGGCCTCCTGCGCGTTCTTGCTCTTCGACGCGTAGACACGCGGTTTGAGCGGCACCGCCGCATCCCCGTAGAGCGACACCGCCTGCGCCCGCGCCGCCTGCACCGCCTGGGTGCTCAGCGCGGTGGAGTCGGTCCGCATATAGGTGATGTACCCCTTCTCGTAGAGGCGCTGGGCGACGCTCATCGCCTGCTTCGCGCTCATCGAGAGCTTTCGGCCCGCCTCCTGCTGCATCGTGGAGGTGGTGAACGGGGCGTACGGCCGGCGCGTGCCGGGCTTGGCCTCGACGCCGGTGACAGCACCACGACCGGCTGCGGCGACGGCGGCGGCGAGTGCTGCGGCGCGCTTCTCGTCGAGGACGACGACGGCCTTCTTGAGCTTCCCGGTGTCGTCGAAGTCGCCCCCACGGGCCAGCTGCCCGCCGTCGACGCGCACGAGCCGAACGCGGAATCCGGCGTCTGCGGAGCTGGCGGTGGCCTCGATGTCCCAGTACTCCGCGGACACGAACGCCATGCGCTCGCGTTCTCGGTCGACGATCATGCGGGTCGCGGCGGACTGCACGCGGCCCGCCGACAGGCCGGTCTTGACCTTGTACCAGAGCACGGGCGACACGTCCCAGCCGTAGAGGCGGTCGAGGATGCGACGCGTCTCCTGCGCGTCCACGAGTGCGAGATCGAGCTCGCGGGTGTTGCCGATGGCCGCCCGGATGGCGTCCTTGGTGATCTCGTGGAAGACCATCCGCTTGACGGGCACCTTGGGCTTGAGAGTCTCCAGCAGGTGCCAGGCGATGGCCTCGCCCTCGCGGTCCTCATCAGTGGCGAGCAGGAGCTCGTCGGCGGTCTTGAGGGCCCGCTTGAGCTCCGCAACCGTCTTGGTCTTGCGATCGGAGACGACGTAGTACGGGTCGAAGTCGTTGTCGACGTCGATGGAGTACTTGCCGTAGGCCTGCTTGTCGGCCGCGGGGATGTCCTTCTTGTCGGCGAGGTCGCGAATGTGACCGACCGAACTGAGCACCTCGTAGCCGTCGCCGAGGTACCCCTGGATCGATCGCATCTTCGTCGGGGACTCGACGATCACGAGCTTCTTGCCTGCAGCCAAGGGTGCGTCCTTTCTCCGAAGCACACCATACACACCGCTTTCTTGGCGCAGACGCAGAGTCAGGGCGACACGGCGTCGGCTCGAGAGCACAGCGGCGGTGAGGGGGCCGTCGTCATCCTCCCTCGGGTTGCCCGGCTCGGGCGCGGGAGACGGCGACCAGACCAGCGTACGCCGCTCTGACCTCGACCGTCGCACGGAGCCCCTCGACCGCGCACGCCGACAGCGAGGCGCCGGATGCGGCGGCGACCCTCGCGGCGAGCGCGCAGGGCGGCTCAGCGGTGACGACGGCGCCGGACGCCGCGTCGGCGGCGGCCAGCGCCGCAGCGTCCGCGGCGCCCGATGCGCGTTGGGCCGTGACAGCCGCTCCGCCGACGGCGGCGAGCCCGAGCGACAGCGTCGCGGTGACGGTCAGGATGCCGGCGGCCAGCGCTGCGCCTGCCATGGTGTCCTCCCTTGCATCGACATCTCACAGGCCGCCGTCGAGTGCGCAGCTGCGCGCGCTGAGCGGAATGCGGATCAGCTGCCCGACACGGAAGTCGGCGGCGGCCGTGGCGCAGATCATGTCGCCTGCCGCGCCGGTGCTCATCCGTGCCCCGTCGACCGAGGCGGCGACGACCCCCGCCGCCCTCGCGGCACTCTCGCCGCGCGACAGCAGCCGTGCGGCGTCCGCCGCGGAGTCCTGCAGCGCGACCTGCTGCGCGGCCGCTGTCAGGGCGCCGACCCCGAGCAGCAGTGACACGAGTACGGCGGGCAGCGAGACCGCCAGCTCGGCGGCGACGGATCCCTCCTCGCCGCCGAGCCGGTTCAGGCGCCCGCGGCGCATCACGACACCGTGAGCGCCCGCCGCACCAGGTCGGTGAGGATGCCGCGCACCTCATCGCTGCGCATGATCACCATCAAGCGGTCATTTCCGACGAAGCTCTACCGGCATCACTCTGCGAGACTGTGGGCATGGACGGACTACCCGACCCGCTCACGTGCCCTGACTGTGGCGCGCTGCTGCGCGACGGAGCGACCGGTCTGGAATGCCCGTCGCACGGCCTCGTCGAGCTCTACGCGGACGTCAAACGCCCTGAGAGCGGTGACGACCTGCCGGGGCTCCACGGCGGTTGATCGCACAGCCAGACGTCAGTCCTCCGGCATATCCTCCCCGGGTGCATGTGATTCAGCTCGCCGAGGCGCAGTGGCTCGTCCTCGACCGTCAGGTGCGTCCCCAGTTCCTGATGGTGAAGGGGCCGATGGTCGACCGTGCCACCGGCGAGACGCACATCGTGTTCAGGATCGAATGGTGGTCGATCGTGAAATCCGAGCGTCGCGTGCTCGCGGTCCTCCCCCACGAGCTCGTCGCCCGTGACTGGTGCCGTGCTGAGATCGAGAGGGCCGAGCATCAACGCGAGTCCGTGTACGAGTCCGTCGCCCGGCGCGGGTTTTGACGTCGAAACGTCGAGCCCGTTGGACACTGACCGTACCGAATACGACTTCTTTGCTGGGATACTCGGGCGATGAGCAAGTACATGCGAATCATCCTGGACATTGAGGTCGAGGTCACGGATGTGACCGAGGCTGCGGCTTACACCATGGACTGGGGGCGCACCGAAGAGGGCGAAATCGCGATGATGCCCTACCCGACTCCTGAGGCGCAGATATTCGCTGCCGTCAACCAGGCGGTGGCTTCGGGACTCGCCGAGCTGCAGGGAAGGGGCGTCGGCTTCAAGTTGGTCAGTCAGAGCGGCTTTCCACGCGAAGTGGTCGATGGTGAGCACCCCGCAGTGACGCTTCCGGCGATGCCTGCACGTCAGGACGACGGTTCGATTCCCGGGTTCAACTGAGTAGCTATCAGCCGGCAAACGCTCAGGGCGTCGTCGACGGGCATCGGGGCTGTGACAGCTCCAAACGCGGAGAAGCCCCCGCCCTCCCGCGTGATGCGGACAGGGCGGGGGCTTTCCTTTGGTCAGCGTCGCGGGAAGGTATCAGGCGACTCGTGAACCGTGAGCGTGCGCGAGGTAGCGTTCTCGACCGCTGTGGCGGTGCGCTTGGTGAAGAGGGCGTAGCTGGCCTGCGCGACGACGATCGCGAGCAGCGCGAGTGCGGGCCATGCTGGGACGGTATCGCCGGTGTACACGTAGTAGAACCAGAGCACGATGCCGGTGAGCACGAGAGCCACGGCCACGGCCACGACCTTCTTCACAGTCGGGGACCAGGTCGGGCGCTGGATGAGCGCCTGCACGTAGGGGGCGAGCAGTCCGAGCAGGACCAGCACGCCGGCGGGGATGGTGGGGAGGACGATGTCCATCAGGACTCCTTTGGTCGGGACGGGTACGGGGGAAGGTCATCGGTGCTGAGGCGGTCGATGATGATGCGGCGGCAGATGTGGGCGTGCTCCTCGACGATCCGCACCCATCGGGTGAGTGTGGAGATCTCGGCTTCCGCGTCGTCTACCTCCGCGCGGGCACGGTCGCGTTCGGCGATCGCACGGTCGCGTTCGGCGATCGCGCGGTCGACCTCGGCGCGGCGGGCATGGACTCGGCCGGCGCGCCAGTCGCGAGCCATGTCGAGCAGCTTCATGACGATGCCGCCCAAGGCACCGGAGGTGAGGATGGCGACGATCAGTTCGGCGGGCACGACACGACACCCCCGGTTCGTGGCTCGAAGTTGTAGCGGCGGATCGATACCCACCGGACGACGAACGCGAGCCCGAAGACGAGGGTGAGGCCGAGGAGATACCAGCGGTCCCCGGTGCGGTCGACGGCCATGAGCAGGGTGACGGCGATCAGGTCGAGCGCTGCGGCGAAGATCAGCACCAGTGCGAGGCGTTCAACCCACCACCAGGCGGTGAACACCACCGACAGGCCCGCGGACCCGCCGATGGTGAGACACCACGCCCAGATCGCTGTCAGCGCCCCGCCAAGCGCTCCTTCGAGGCTGCGAGGCGGGTCGACCAGGGCGACGACTCCCATCACCAAGACCACGGCGTACATGACTGCGGCGAGCATCTTCATGTGCCGTGGCTCCGTGATCTGCTCCCACAGCTTTCGGATGGTGCGCATCAGCTCAGGTTGATCGACGTCGCGCCCGCGAGCTCACCGGAGATGCGGGAGAGCTCACGCTGGATCGCGAGGTACCCGGCGCGGTCGGTGGACGAGGTGATGTTGCCCGCGCCCTTGGCGTAGATGCGCGCCCACGCGATGTAGGTGGCCTTGTCGGTGGTCACCATGAACCCGCGGAACACGACGGCCTTGCCGTCCTTGCGCGAGTTCTTGTCGGTGACGGTGCCGGTGAACACCGGCAGGTCGGTGCCGATGTCCGGGTGACCGAGCATCCACTCGCCCTCGGTTCGCCCGTCGATACGGGCATGCACGGTCGGCTTGAGCATGTCTTCGTCTTCTTCCTCCGGCTCGGCCGGCGTTGTCGTTCCTGTGGGTGCAGCCCATGAGGGCGGTGTCCAGATGTCGTTGAAGTCGCCGATGTGCCACAGCTCTTGTGGTGACACGAAGTCGACGGTGAACCCGGCGAGGCGGCACAGCGCCTTGAACCGCGCCCAGCCGAGAACGGCCCAGTTGGCGACGTCGATCGCCGCGCACAGCCGGCCCTTGTAGATCAGTCCGTGCGACGAGTAGCCGGGGACGGCAGCCCAGATGCCGAGATCTTTGCGGTACTCGACCTGGATGTCATAGGGCCGGTATCCGTTCCACCCGGGCGTGATGATCAACCAGACCCGGTACTTCTCCCATGCCGCGCGCTGCACCCATCGCCAGCGTGCGGCGGTCCCTGCGGGCAGGTAGTGCTGGTCGCCGAGCTTGACCATCATGCTGAGCGGAAACCGCCCGTTGGTGTAACCCCCCATGAGCCCTCCCTTTCATGCGAAGGGCCCCGCACTGATGGCGGGGCCCTTCGTCGGATGTGCTGGTTGTCAGATGAGGTAGACGACCGTGGCGGAGATCCCGGTGCGGGATGCACCGGACTGGTGCTGTACCCCGACCTGGCCGCCGGCGGACACGTACGCGGTGCCTGCGTACTGGTCCAGCACGGCCGCGCCGCGAGCGACAGCGGTCGGCCGCATCGCCCCGGGGAGCGCACCGTTGGCGGTGAGGGTGACAGTGCCGACCGGGAACGTGCCCGAGAGCTCGATCTGCACCTGCACGACATTGCCGGCAATCGTGGCCGTGATCGTCCCCGAGCCTGTCGAGGGTGTCAGCGACGCGGTGAAGTGGGACTTTGTCCACTGCCAGGCGGTGCCGTTCCACCACCAGGTGAAGATCGCCGTGTTCGTCGCCCGCGTGACCCGCACCTGCATGGTCGTGGACGTCAGCAGCATGCACTCCACGAGCGCGCCGCCACCGAACAGGTTCCCTTCGCCGTCCTTCACGTCGACGACGGAGCTTGCGAACGCGAGACGGTGCTGCCCGACGGCACGCATGTAGTCGAAGATCTCGCCCACCGTCAGCAGGGCACCACCGGTTACCGGGTTGCTGAGGCGACGGGTCGGGACCACCGGGTGCAGGCGGGCTGCGACCGCGTTCGAGTTCGGTGCCGTCCACGTGACCGCACGGTTCGCGAAGTCGACGGCGTCGTTGTGGTTGGAGAACTCCTCCATGATCACGATGCCGCCGGTCGCCGCCGCCGGGGTGCCGGAGGCGGCGATCGCGTACAGCGAGTACCAGTGCCCACCGGTGTAGCAGATGCCCTCCGCCTCGATGTGGTTCGGCTGGTAGCCGAGCGCGGTGAAGTAATCCCGCATCGTCTCCGCGGTGACGAGACTGTCGGCGAGGACCTCCCCGGACGCGGAGTACAACCGCACCCCCTGGTAGAAGTACGGGTTCGTGATCGGCTCGGGGCTGGTGGAATCCCACCCGCCGCCGACCGATGCGGCGAACATGCCGGGACCGGCGGCGAAGCCTTGTGCCTTCGGGTAGCCGGAGCCGCTGTACATGCCGCCGCCGACCGCACCGCCGTACCGCATCGCGTCGATGTGCATCAGCCCGATCGGGTTGAACGCTTCGTCGTACTGCAGGAACTTGCCCCGCTCGGAGAACTCCGTCCCGCCCAGGTCGGACGTTGCCGCGCCGATCGTCCACACACCATCCCAGAACGTGAAGTCCGACAGGGTGGTGATCGCGAACGTGCCCGCCGGCTGCAGGTCGGTGAGCGTGGTCGGCAGCGCGGTGATGTCCCACCGGGCGAACTCGGTCATCGTCCGGCGTGCGTACAGGAACCGGCGCCCACCCTCCTCACGGATCACGAGCGACTGGTTCGTGACGGTCACGCCGGCGAGACGGAAGCAGCACTGCTTGTAGCTGCCGGTCCCCCAGTCGTACACCGACACGATCCCCGGGGTGGAGATCACGAAGAGCTCCTGCGCGGTCTCGTCAATCGTGAACGCCTGCGGGAACAAGGTCCCCCACGCGGCTTCCGCGGCCGCCCAGTCGGCGTGCTGATAGACGAGGTTGTGTACGACCCGCTTGCGGTAGGCGGCACGCGGATCCGTGCGGGCCTGCGCGTCACGGGTCAGGTACTCCGGCAGGACCGCCTGACCATCCAACGCCGTCTGCAGCGCGGACGCCGTCTGCGAGGGGATGCCCAGCAATGTTGCGACGGCCTGATCGGTCGGGACACCGTTCGTCCCGGGCAGACCCTGAGCGCCCCGGTCGCCCTTCGGGCCCTTCAGGTTCGCGATGGGAACACGTGCCATGGTTCAGCTCACAATCTCGAGGATGCCGGTGCCGGACGATGCCGGATCGTTCGGGTCGCCCGGGTCCTGACCGGGTCCGGGGGCATTGAGGTACCAGCCCTTGTATCCGGGCGGCGGCGGGGCGAGCGAGACGAGCACCGTGTCGGCCGACAGTGGCGTATCCGGGAGCTCCCCGATCGCACCGCCCGGGGCCGGTACGAGCAGCCGGTAGTTGAGCAGGTCGTACGAGGTGTACTCGCCGCCCGGGTTGAGGTACTCGATCGACACCGTGTACCAGGCCTTCGGGATCACCCCGTCGGTCGGCTCCAACAGCACCGAGAACGCCCCGGTCGCGTTCACGGGCGCTTCCACCGGCCGGGATGAGAACAGCCTGTTCCCCTTCACACCGGGCCCAGACGGGAGGAACTTCAGCACCGGCTTGAACGGCGTGAGCGCCTCCAGACCGAAGTCGGACAGGGTGCCCCAGATCGTCGCCATCACGGCCTCCATCTCCTGCCGTGTCGACGGCGATGCGTTGCGTGGTCCCTGCCAGGCGTAGATCACTTCGTCGGTGTCGGGGGTGTCGCCCGAGAACCAGGGACCGTCGTAGGCGCCGGCGAAGATGCCGACCGCGCGATACCAGACATCGCCGGAGCCTTGCGCGCCGCCGTGATAAAGGCGTCCCTGATATGTCGACGTGAGACCGCTGTACTTGTAGCGGTACTCCCGCGCGCCCACCTCGTTCACGAGAGGGGCATACGACTCGGGGAAAGTGACCCAGAGCCCTCGCGCAGACGGGTTCGACAGCACCGATTCCTGGTAGCGGGTTGCGAGAAACGTGCCGTCAGTCGGAAGCGCCGTCCCCAGCACGACGAACGTGTCAGCACTTGCCCGATCGGCGATCAGCCGGACGGGAAACGGCACCCCGTCGACAACCTTCGATGAACGGATCGCGAAGCACCTGCCGGGAATGCTGGGAATCGCGGCAATGGGAACCCCGGTCAGGATCGACGGCGAGTTGTTAGCCGTCCCCGTCCACGAGGGCGTCAGGTCGGGGTCCGGCGACGGGACGCCTGGCGCGAAGAATGGCCGAACGGTCGCGCTCCGCTCCAGAAGAACCTCATCCACGTAGGTGATGAAGTTCGGCTCGGACCCGGAGCCGGCACAGCCCACGCTGTAGATCAGACCGACCGCATCGGCGGGGATGGTCAGGGTGTGCGAGATCTTGTGGACCCCGGGGGTGTTCGGCGCCTGCGGGCCATAGCTCTGGGACACCGCGCCCGCACCGTTCTGCCAGAAGAACATGATGCGGCGCTGGCGCGAACCGCCCGAGTTGTCCGGTGCGGCGTATGCGGCGGGCATCATGATCGTCGCACTCATCGTCACTGTCATGCCGGCGCTCACCCCGGCCGGGAAGGCAGTGAGCGATCCGATGCGGATATCGCCCGCGTTGGAGTTCGTGCCACCCGCGGTGACCTTCATGGAGCGTGCGCCGGACGCCGCCCAGTCCGTCGAAGGAGCGGCAGTTGCGCTCCCGCTGGTGCTCCACGCCGGAGCGGTGGTGGCCTCGAACGAAGGGGTAGGGCACAGGTTGCGCCGCACCTCGACCGTCCCCGCTCCGACGAGCTCAGGGTTCGGGAACAGGTTCGTCACGGGGAGCCCCTTCGGTTCCCACGTGCCCGGCAGCCAATCGGCCATGAGTCCTCCTTGCGCGTATTTACGTTCGTGTGTACGCTCATCGCATGGTCAAGCAGCCGATGGTCGCCCGACAGGTGCGCACCCCCGCGAAGCTCTGGGATGATGCGAAGGCCGCCGCAGAGCAGAACGACGAGACGATCAGCGACGTGATCCGACGAGCGCTCATCCAGTACGTGAAGGAGAACCAGTCGTGAAGACCCGCATCGCCGCTATCGTGGCCGCCGCTGTACTCGTCGTCGGCGGAGGCACCGCCTACGCGCTCACCACGAGCGGGCAGGAACCCGCACCGGTCGAGACGACAGCCACCAGCAGCCCGACTCCGAGCGACGCGCCCTCGTCGGAGCCGCTCGTCGCCGAGACGCCGAGCCCCTCGGCGGAAGAGGACGCCGAGGCCATCGCCGAGGAGAAGTACCTCATCGAGGCACGGTCCCGGCTTGCCGGCCTCGGGGCAGCGACGACCATCCCCGACGCCACCGATGAGCAGCTGCTCGTCGCCGGTGGACAGGCATGTGAGGCCCTGGCAGCCGGGACTGAGATCGACGACGTGTCCGTCGTCGAGGGCGAAGAGCGCGTCCAGGGCAGCTACCTCGACAGCGCCTCTCTCGCGCGGGCTGCCGTCCTGTTCCTCTGCCCCGACCTGCTGGGCAAGTAACCGGATCAGCCTTCGTGCAGGAACCCGTCCGAGCCGACATACACGCAGTTCGCCGGGACCCCCGCCTTCGGGACCTTCGACAGACCCGAGATGCGGACGCCGCCCGGACCGACTGACAGCGTCGGCGACCCGGCCCCTCCATGGATCGCGACGCCCGACGAGTTGAAGACCACGAACCGGCTGCCGTCGTAGACCCCGAGGAACCCTGAGCCGGCGTGCATGAACCGGTCGGAACCGAACCCGATTCGACCACCGGCTGCCGATGGATCAATCGTGATGTTCCCGGCGATGATACGGCCGCTGCCGAGAACGGTGATGTCGCCGGTGAGGTTCAGATCCCCTGACCATGTGACCGTCCCGGTGACCTCGCCGTTGCCGAGGAGCTCCCACGGTCCAGTCCAGCTGAGCTCACCGTCACCGGTCAGGTCGCCATCGATGCGGATGTACCCGGACCCGACGATGTCGATGCCGCCGCCGCCCTCGATCCTGATCCGGCCACCGTCGTACACGCGGATGCCGGCACGACCGATGGAGCCGTTCTGCAGGGTCGCCTTCGCCACACGGCGGAGCTCACGCCACAGCTTCTGGAATTCCTGTCGCATGCCAGCATTTCCGCCGATGTGATCGACGCCCATCACGCGCCTCCTGCCGGCTGGACACTGATCGTCTTCACGTCCGGCCCGGGGACGGACACTGCGACCTTGACGACACGGCGCGTGTGCCACCCGTCCGGAATCCAAGGGTCTCCGTCGAAGTGCAACCGCACCGTGTCTCCCACGTCGACCGGGGAGTCGCCGAGCACGGAGAACTCCCACTGGATCGTGGGTGCCCCGTACATCGTGAGGTCCTGGTTCGCCATCGCAGACAACTGCGCGACGTCCGACACGTTCTTCGCCTGCGTGGTCTTGTCCAGCAGCGGATACGGGGATGCCGTGTTTCGGTTGGAGCGGACCAGCATGTCGACCTCTGATCCCTCGCCCACATAGCGGGCGTTGTTGGTCACCCGCGACGCGTCGCCCGACTCCGAGAACCCCGCCACTTCGGAGAGGTCCGCGGTGACGAAGAACTCGCGTGTCACGCCGGAGGACCATCCGATGTCGGAGCGCATGAGCCAGTCCGAATCGCCGTTCGAGATCCATCGAGGCTGGAAGTAGACGTCCAGGCCCTCGTCGAGGAGGTCCTGGAGAACATCGCCGACCATCTCCACGTGGTAGCCGTAGTAGGTCCGTGCGACCGATCCACTCTGCACGGCCGGCAGGCTGATCGGCAGTCCCATCTCGGGCAGAACAGGCCCTTCGTCGCGGCCTCTGCGGATCACCGCGACCGCATGGTCTCGAAGCGACCCCGTCACGGTCGTCTCCCACTTCTCCACGTTCGGGGCGGTGTGGTCCCACCCGCCACGACGCAGGAACCGGGCCCACACGTCCTCGAGCTGCACGGAAACCGTCGATTGGCCGCGCACGTACTTCGGCGGGTGCGCAACCGTACCCATGTACTCCACGACGCCATCGCGTTCGAGGACGAGCATGCGCGACAGCGGCTGCAGCAGCGAACGCAACTCGGTCTTCGTGAAGGTTCCGTCGAGCGGGACCGCTGCTTGCCCGTCACCCCCCGCTGACAGCAGCCTGGCGTATGAGAACGCGGAGAACGGGATCCGGTCGATCTGCTTGCCCGTGATCGCGTCACACGAGTAGGCCTGCCACAGCGTCATCAGCGATCCTCTCAGACGAACGTGTCAGCGACCTGGATGCGCAGCGTGCGCGCCCCGTTCACTGTGGTGACCACCCCGGGCAACCCGGGCGATACCGTCCACGGCTCGTAGACCGTGATGGCTCCGAAGATGCGCTGACCGGCGACGTACAAGCCGCCTGTGGTGAAGTCGATGGTGTGCGGCACGGCGGCCGTCAGTGGGTGATACACGATCACACGGCGCCCGCCAGGCCCGGTCACGGTGTACCCGGATTCTGCGATGCCGTTGACGATGATCTTCGGCGTCGCCGGGAAGTTCCCGTACTGCACCGCTTCCTCACCCGCCGCGTACTCCCGCACCTCGCCGTACTTGCGGGGGTCGGCCGCCCAGAACTGCAGCTGGTAGGTCGCGAGCAGCCCCCAGCGGTCGCGGACGATGTCGGGTGGCCCGTTGCGTTGAACGCTGGCCCACTGGGAGCCTAGGGCCGTCTCGACGGCGAACTTTGCCGTGCTCCCGTCCGCCAGCAGTCCCGTGAGTCGGAGGATCGCGTGGTCCTGCTCGCTGGGCGAGCTGGTGTAGATCTCGCCGTTGATCGTGATGAGCCGCCCAGACAGGTACCCGGGCGTGGGGAACTGCCCGTGTGCGGCTGGTCGGTCGATCGCTTCCCGACGGGTTTCGACGCCGTCGTCCCAACCGTCGATGCTGGTGATCGTGTAGGGACTGTTCGTGCTGTCGGTGCCATCGAGCGTGACGCCGTGGATCCTTGCCTTCATCAGCTACTCCTGAGCACTGCGCCGAGCCGTTGCGCCGCGGCGTCCGCGACCTGCTCTTCGGACATGCCGGGCAGGGCGGTGATCTGTTGTGTCACCGACACTGTCTCGCCTCCCCCGCCGCCTCGGAGCTCGAGCACCGCGGCGCGGACGGCGGCGCGGATGTCAGCCTGTCGGTCGGATCGCAGCGATGACAGCGGCTGGACGACCTCGCGGCCGCCGGGGTTGTCGCCGATCATCGCGACCATCGGGCCGGAGGTGACTCCACCGGTGGCGAGCTTCGGGAGCGAGACGTGCCCGATGTGCTCGATGTTGACGCCGAAGGCGCCGCCGACGAGGTTGACGCCGTCGATCATGCCGTTGATCAGGTCGATCGCTCCGTTGATGCCGCTTTCGATCCAGCCGATGATGCCGTTCCAGATGTCCTTCACGACCTGCGCGACGCCGTCCCAGAAGTCTGACCAGGCCTCGGAGATCCCGGCCCAGGTGTCGTCCCACCAGGCCACGAAGCCGTCGATGACCTCGCCGATCCAGGTCATGAATCCGCCCCAGATCTCGGTGATCCAGGCGACGACGGTGTCCCAGTTCGCGACGAGCCAGATGATCGCGGCGACGAGGGCGACGATCCCGAGGATGATCCAGGTGATCGGGGAGGCGAGCATGGCGACGTTCGCGGCGATCTGCGCGACCGTCCACGCCCCGGTGGCGAACTGCCAGATCGTGTACGCCGCGGCGATCGCGAGCACACCGCCCGCGACCACCCCGTACACCCACTGGTTGTCCGCCAGCCAGCCGATCACGCTCGTGAACGCCGGCAGAACGGAGTCGATAAGGAAGCCCTGCAGCTCCGTCCACGCGGGAAGCAGCTGCTCTCCGAGCTCCGCCTGCTGCTCCTCGAGCGTCGCGGTCATGATCTTCTGCTGGTTCGCGGCAGAGTCCGACGTCTTCGCGAAGTCGCCCATCGCCGCCGCGCCATCCTTGTTGATGATCGCGAGTGTCGCCGCGGCCTTCTCCTGCGCGGTGAGCTCCTTAGCGCTCTCCTTGCCCGTCGCGGCGAGCGCTTCCTGTTCGACGCGGGCGGCGTTGATGTTGGGGATGAGGGCCTGCAGCGAGTCGTACTCGCCGCGCATGGCGCCGGAGATCTTGTCGAGCACGTCGCTGGTGTCGAGGTTGCGGAACGAGCCGAGGTCGGCGGCCATCTGCAGCACGTCCTGGGACATGCCCGAAGCTTGGTCGCCGGCGAAGCCGAGCTGCTGGAACATGTCTCCGAAGCCGGTCGCGGCATCGAGGGCGGCACCTTGTGAGAGGCCGAGGTTCTGGGCGGCGTTCTGCGACCACTTGTCCATCGCGGCGGTCTGGTCGCCGAAGATCGCCTCGGCGGCGGAGAGCGTCTCGTTCAGGTCTGAGGCCTGGTCGATCGAGCCGGAGATGAAGTCGCCCGCGGCGGCGGCGGCATCCTGGAAGAGGTCTGCGGCGAGGTTGCCGGTGAAGGATGCGAAGAAGCCGTCGAGCTTGCTCGTGGAGTCGTCGAGCTTCTTGTTGAAGCCGTCGACGGCCTTCTTCGCGTTCTCGCTGTCGCCGAGGATGCGGATCAGGAAGTCTCGCGAGTTACCCGCCATGCCCGATCCCCTCTCTGCCGCTCAGCGGCGCCGTGAGTGGCGCCGCTGAGCCTTGCGTTTGGCCTGCTGCTTCTTCTGGTCCGCGACGTGGTCGTCGACGGCCTTCGCGAGCTCGAGCCAATCGCCGTACGTGATGTCCCAGATCCCGGGCGCTGTGTGCCCGGGGAACAGCGTCAGGAAGTTCGCGAGCCTCTTGCGGACTTGGCCTGCGATCCACGGCTCGGATTCTTCGATCGGGTGGCCGCCTTGCGGGGCTCGGCGGGCTCGGCGTCCCGACTCGAAGCCGGGGATGCTGGGTCCGAGGCATCCCCCTCCCCCGACTCGGCGAGCGCCTGTTCGGCGGCGGCGCGGTCGCCTGGTTCCTCGATGAACTCGAGGTCCTCGGTGGAGAGCTCGGCGGTCTGGTCCCAGGTGACGGTCGTGAAGCCGGCGTTGTGGAGGGTGAGCCAGGCGGCCATGGCGATGCTGTACATCGTGGCCTGCGCCTCGCGGAACGTCTTCAGGTCCCAGCCGGTTTCCATCTGCAGCTCGGCGACGAGGCGGATGGGGGCGTTCTTCTGGTTCATCGCGCGGAGCGGTTCGCGGGTGACGCCGCCTGTGAGGTGGTCGGGGAATCGGATCTTCACGGATCAGCCTTTCGAGAGGGTGGTCACGGCGTTGTCGAGGATGGTCTGCACCTTGCGCTGCATGTCCTCGACGCCGTCGTATGCGGGTTCCCAGAAGTACGGCTGCCCCTGCTGGTCCATCCAGCCGAGGGCGCCGAAGATGGGGTGGCGGAAGCGGCGGGCCTGCCAGACCTTTGCCATGTTGTAGCCGTCGTTGCGGGGACCGGTCGTCTTGATCTGGATCGACGAGCGGGTCTTCCCGGAGGTGACGGAGGTCTTGAGGCCGGCGCGGATCTTCGAGCGCAGGTCGTCGACACCACCCTCGCGGGGGTCGCCGGTCTCGTAGGTGTTACGGATCGCGAGGTACGGTTTGCGGCCGTTGCGGGGCACGACGAGTCGCAGCGTCGACCCGGTCTTGTGGATCGACCCGGGCCGGGGCCCGGAGAGGATGCGGCGCTGCTGGGCGATGATGTCAGAGCCGGTGCCGCGCAGGTCCCTCCGTACGTCGGTGGCGAGCTTGGGCGCGACTGCCTTGAGATCGGCGAACAGGGCCCGCAGATCCGGCAGCTCGAACTCGAACTCCGGATCCGTTTTGCCTGCCATCAGAGCACCAGGTCAGCCGACCTGTACACGAGGTAGATCGGCTCCTGTCCCGGAACGAGCGGGTCAAGGCCGACGAAGTCGGACGAGTGGGTGATCACGTCGCCTCCGTTGGACTTGGGCAGGTCGCCCTCGAGCTTGATCTCGGGCACGACGATCTGCACGACAGGGCGCAGTCCGGAGTCGCCGATGTCGCTGGGGCCCTGGAAGGTGAGCACGAGGGCCAGGCCCTTTTGCTCGAGCACCGCCTCGGTGATCAGCGTCGTGTCGTACTCGACCGTGAGGCTGCCGGTGATCTCCGCCAGGCCGACTGCCCCGGGACGCGACCGCTCACCGCGGCCGCCGAGGTTGCGGCCGTTGTCGTCGAGGGCCTGGTCGATCGAGATCGAGGCCTCGCGCACGTTGCCGGCGACGGTGCCACCCGTGGCGAGGGCGGTCGCGGTGGGCATCGTGATCGTGCCGCCGAGTACCAGGCTCGCGTCGACGAAGCTGAACAGTTCGCACCCCTGCGGGTACTTGCCCGCGGACGGCACGTACGGTGTGCTGGTGTCCACAGCACGGCCGCCGATCCACGACGTCGTCATCGTGAGCACGCCCTCGGATGACATCTCGAACTCGATCGACGAGACCTGGCAGCCGGCGAACGTGAACGCATCCACACCGCCCGGAGTGGTCGCCGTGGGAAGCCGCGGCACGCCCTTCTGGATCGTCGCCGAGGGCAGGAAGTCGTCCTTCACGAGTGTGAACACACCCTGGTAGACGCCGGAGTCGGCCTCGACCTCGGTCCACGCGGAAGCGACGCCGAGAGCGAGCTCGAACAGGGCACCGAAGCCCTTTGTCTGCACTTCCTGGGTGATGTCGCCGGCGGCCCCTTCACGCGTGAGGATGCGCTTCTGCGAGCGTGCGACCCGGGTGCCGGGGCGCATGTTCTCGCCCTGGTGGTAGGCGCGGTCGAGGTCGAGGGTCTCCGAGGTGAACTCGAGGAACCTTTCCACCGTGACGGCCGTGCCGTAGGTGGTCTCCTTCTTGAACGCGATCGAGCAGTCAGCCTGAGTGACCATGGTGTGCCCTCCTGGGGTGATGTGTGTGGGCCCGGTCAGGCCGGGCGGGTGATCATGACGCGGGAGACGAACGTGACGGACAGGGCGCAGATGCGACCCCATCCGGCGTTCGATTCGTCGGTGATGCCGTCGGATGCGACCTCGTCGGCGTAGCACCAGAGGACGGTGCCGCCGAGGGTCGCGTCGGTGCGGATGGCGGAGTCGATCTTGTCGAGCAGCTCGTATGCCCGGTCGTGCACTTCGCCCTCGTCGTCGGTGACGCGCTGCACGGTGATTGCGACGTCCTGGCGGATATCGACGTGCTGGCGTCGTTGCATGCCGATCGTGCCGTCGGAGGGCGACACACGCACGCCCATCACCGAGACGGAGTCCTGCCACTGCGGCGGCCACATGAAGCCCATTCCGACGTCGACTTCGGTCTCCTCGGCGAGCGCAGCCTTCGCGGTGTCGAGGATCTTCCTCTTCACGGTTGCGGCGGCTGCGCCCATCGAGGGGTAGACGGTGCTGCTCACGCGAAGCCTCCCGGGCGGACGTAGTCGGCGATCAGCTCGGATACGGCACGGGGCAGGGCGAAGCCTTGCTGCACGTCGAGGTCCTTGTCCGGTCCGCCGGTGTAGCCCGACTGGCGGGGTCCGACGAGGTCCTGCTTCGCGAGGTGGGCGCCGAGCTTGCGTGCGGCGAGCGCGACGTCGGGCGGGCAGGACGCGGCGGCTCGGGCGGTGGCTGTGATCGTGTAGACGCCGGCGGGGAAGGTGCCGTAGACGACACCTGCTCCGAGGTCGACGGCGTCGTACTCGACGGCGTTACCGTCGAGCACGACACCGGTGACGAGATCCACCGGCCACGGCAGGACGAGCCGGGTCACCTCGCGTCGCATCGCGACGGTGTGGGTGAGCGCCTGCCCGTGCCACGGCCCGACCTTCTCTTCGATCTTGGACACCGCCACGAGGGCGTAGTCCTCGAGTTCCTCGTACCGGTCCTCGCCCCACTTCAGCGACTTGGCGATCGCCGCGCCGGTCGTGGGCCACGGGATCGCCATCGCTCAGCCCTTCGCTGCAGCTGCGGCTTTCGCGCGGCCGCCGTTCTTGGGTGCCGGCTTGCCGCCAGCCTCGTGCGAGTCGCCCTGAGCAGCACCCTCGCCGTCGTCCGGGTTGCCCTGCGAAGCGTCCGCGGCCTGGCCGTGCTCTGCGCGGAGGGCGGTGAGCTCCTGCTCGAGTCGGCCGGCGCGGTCTCGTGCTTCGTCGAGTTCGCCAGTCACGGCCTTGAGGTGCCGTTCGAACTCGGCGAGCTCATCGTCCTTGCGGGCGATGGTGGCGTTCGCCTGCTCGAGGTCCTGCTCGTGAGTGCCCTGTCCGCCATCGCCGCTGCGACCCGACTCGGCGGGGACGCCGACGAGCTTGGACCATCTGGCGATCTCGGCGTCGACGAGCTCGACGCCTTCCTCGTCGCCGCGCTGCACGTAGCCGCGGCGCTCGACCTCGAGCGCGGAGAGGCGGTCTGCCGCCTCGGCCTGCTTCGCCGCCGCGGCGCGAGTGGCTGCGGCATCCTTCTTGGTGATGCTCATGATGATCAGCTCCCTGCTGTCTCGTGTCTGCTGGGCATGCTGGGGCCCACCGTGGCGGGCCCCAGCACGATGTGTCAGAAGGTCGGGGCGACCAGACCGGTGCCGGTGATCTTCTGGTGGACGGCCTTCGGCGTGCCCTGGGCGTCGACGACGCGGTCGAAGCACGCGGCGAAGAACCCGAACACGACCAGGTCGATGCCGAGCTTCTTCGCCTGCGTCTGCTCGGCGCGGATGAAGTACGGTGCGGACGGGTCCTCCCACAGGTGCGCCTCGTGCTGCGCGACGACGACGAGGGTGTCCTCGTTCGTGCCGGTGCCGCCGTCGGCGGGGAGGTTGTTGTCCTTCACGACACGGCCACCGTTCGGCAGGAAGCCCGCCACCGGAGAGGCGTACCCGCCGGGCTCGTCGACGGCGAACGTGTTCGTGGGGACACCGACCTGCTGCACGAACGGCTTCTGGTCGGTCGTCTCGCCGTTGAACCACGCCCAGCGGCGGCCGCGCATCAGCGTGAACAGGTCGTCCTCGTCGAGGTCGAGGAGGGTGTCCTCGATCGACGCCGAGGCGCCGAGGATCTTCCGGTACAGCTCTGCCGCGGTCGGGGTGCCGGAGGTGTATGACACCGGGTTGGCGACGGCGAGCAGGCCCCAGCCGGCGCTGTTGATGAGCATGTCGTCGAGCTTGGTGTTGTACGACTTGAAGAGGTCCTCGAGCACGATGTCCTCAGTGCCGTTGCCGCGCATCGACGCCTGCGCCGAGATCGTCTGCGAAGCTGCGGCCGTGCGCACCTTCACCGAGATCAGCTCGTCGTCGTAGTCGCTCTCGGCCACCGTGTCGAGCTCGTTCACCTGCTCACCGGCGGTGGTCGATGCGATCTGCCGGGGGATGTACACGGTCATGCCCGTGTCCGGCAGGTCGTGGTGGCGGCACATGTCGGCGAACTTGCGGCCCGGGTTGCCCTTCGGCGCGTAGAGGTCGACGAGGTACTGCGGGATGATCGTGCCGGGCGCGCCCGACGTCGTCACCGCACGCTCGACGGCCTCGCCGCGAAGGGTCCGCTCTTCGCGGAGGTGCGAGGAGAGGCGGGTGCCGGCCTCGCGGTCGCCGCGGAAGTCGGCGACGACGTCACCGAGGAACCGCATACCGCGCGGGTCGTTCTCACGCGAGTAGGTGCGCGGCTCGTTCACGGTCACCGTGGCGTTACGCTGCTCCGGCTCGCCAGCGCCAGCGGCGGCACCGGTGGGATTGCTGCGCTGCGCGAGACGGGCGATGGCGTCGTCGGCCTTCTTCTCGTCCTCGAGCTGGCGCATCTCCTCGTCGAAGGAGACGAGCTCGGCATCGATCTTCGCCTTGCCGGCGCGGAGCTCCTCGACGCGGGCCTTGTCCGCATCAGTGGGGTTGTCCTTGCCCCGCAGCGTCTCGAGCTCGCTCGAGTACTCGTTGCGCATCGAGATGCGCGCGTTCATCTTCTCGCGCAGCTGCGCGATCAGCTTGTCGAAGTCCATGACCTGTGGTCCTTTCGATGGTGCCCCTCAGGGGCGACGGTGTTGTGTGAGGGGTGCCAGTCGACGCAGTCCAGTCGGCCGCCTCGGGCACGTGGCGCGGGCGGGCTCGAGCAGCTCGTGCGAGCAGCAGAGTCGCTCACCGGAAGGTGAGCAGTCGCGTGTCGTCGGCGCGGATGCCGAGATCGAGACGCGGGGTCTGGGGACCGGCCTGCTCACGCAGGTCGGTGAGGCCGCCGGTGTGCGGGTTCGCGCCGTAGCCGACGATCGCGACGTCGCCGCGGTGGATGTCGTACCGCTCGATGCGGTACTCGGTCCAATCGGGCGACCAACGGCCGACCTCGATGCGGAACATGAACGACATCTCGTCGATCAGCTCTGCACGGATCTTCGGGGCGATGTAGGCGACGTCGCTGTCTCGCGGGTCGAGCTGAGGCGCGTCGACGTGCAGGCCGGTGTCGTCCTCCGAGAGGGTCAGCGAGCCGTTCGTCGTGCGTGCCATGCGCCGCAGCGACTGGTGCTGCAGCACCAGCGGCACGTCGAGGTCGGCCCGGTTCAGGGAGACCTCACCGGCGCCGGCGGAGACGACCTCCATGTACGGGCCGGCCCAGTCCCACATCTCGTAAGCGCGCTCGTACACCGAGGCGTAGCCGGTGAAGTGCAGCGGGCTGTCGTCGGCGTCGCCGGTGGCACGCAACTGCATCTGCACGCCGGGCACAAGCACGGATGCTCGGGTGCCCTGCGGCTCGGCGCTGCGGCGCTGACGGGGGCGATCGGCCCGGCGGGCGTCGCCCTGCGCACGGGCGTGCGCGGCGTGTTCCAGCAGTTCGGGGTTCATGATCACTCCATCGAGGGGAAGGCGTCGGTGAGGTCTGCTCCGGCGCGGTTGGCGATCGCACGTGCTTCGTCGGCGGTGATGACCTTGCCGACACCGAGATAGATCTTCTGGATCAGCTCGGCAACAGCGCGAGCTTCCTCGGGGCTGCCTGCAGCAGGGGCCGTCGCGGACTGTTTGGTCGGGTTGCGGGTCCCGAACAAGCGATCGAACTCGGCGTACTGCTCGTCTGTGAATGGCTCGCGATCCTCCAGGGCCCGCGCCTCGGTCGGTGTGAGCTGGCGGGAATCGATCTGGCTCTTGAACAGATCAGCCCGTGTCTTCGCATCCATCGCGAGCACAGCGGACCGGTTCAGCTTGGCGAACCGTCCAGTCGGAAGGATGCGAGTGGAGATCACGTCTTCGCGCCGCTTGACCGATCCGCCCATGTTCATCACGAGCAGCTGCAGGTTGCGCTGCGTGATGTTCGCGTAGGTGACGTTTCCGGTCGACGACTGCACATCGACCACGTCACCGGGCACGCCGAAGAAGCGCGTCAGCGCGACGTCGGTGTATTGCATCTGCTCGATGAACCCGGACTCTGCGGCCTTCGCGGCCAGCGGGTTGTATGTCCAGTCCTTGCCGGACACGAACGGCTCCCCCGCCGCTGTCGACTCGAGGAACTGCTGCTTGATGCGCAGCGCCGCCGCCGGATCAGGAATCAGCTGTTCAGTGTTCTTCAGGTGGGCGGACGGCGTCGCGCCGTTCGCGAACCAGTCGGTCGCGAATCGTTGAGCGCCAGCGGAACCAGCGATCGACAGGGCAGCGTGCGCGATCGGCGATAGCCCGAGCGGGAAGCCTGCGATCGTGAACTGCCGTTCATGCCACACAAAGCGCGGATCGGTCTTCTCCCCGGCGATCCGGTACTGCACGATCCGGCCATCGCGGATCGTGCACGAGACGTCCTCGATCTTGACGAGATCAATCTGTGCCGGCTTGCCAAGCCCATCGGTCGCACGGATCACTCCGAAGGCGTTGCCGTGGGCGTCGAGATCCATCTGCGACGTGCCCAGCCATTCGCCGATAGTCATCGGCTGGCCGTCCGCCCATGCCGTGGGCAGCTGCAACACAGGAGGTGCCTCCACCGAGACGTTGCGCTGTCCGACCTTGCGGAACACGTCCACGGGCATCAGGGAGACCAGATCGGCCCGCAGGCGCTGCGCGGCCCAGACGACCGACTGCTGCCGTGCTGCGGTCGAGGTGACCTCGGTGCCGCGGGCTCGTGCGCGACGGGCGGGAAGGATCAGCTGCTGGGAGCTGGCACGGGCTCGAAAGAGGCTCACCTCGGCTCCTTCCCTCGGCCGGCCGCACGCCGATCGATCAGCCATGACAGTGCGAGCAGGCCGACACCAGCCACGCCGAGCCCTCCAGCGATCGTGAACGTGCCCACGAACGCGGCGAGCGCGGCGATGACGAGCAGCGCGCCAAGGAGGTCGAGGAGGGTTGTGAGATTCACCGTTCCTCCTCTGGTTCGATCTGGGCGCCGAGCACTGATGCGGTGGGGTCGTACTCGACGGGTGCGCGGGTGACGAGGCCGTGGCGGGCCAGCGCTACCGCGTACAGCGCCGTGATGTCCTTGAGTGACTTGCCTCGGCCGAAGCGGCGGGAGTCGCCGGAGTTGACCCAGGCGGCCTCCTTGGCGGCCTCCAGCAGCTCAGGGTCGCCGCCGTGGCGGACGTTGGTCTGCACGACGTCGTCGTACAGACCACCGCACGCGGCGTTCACTTCGCGCATTGGCAGCAGCACCACTTCGAATCCGGCCTGCTCAAGGTCGGTCTGCAGAGATGCCGCAGGGCCGGAACCGTCGAGGATGACCAGATTGCCGCCGAACGCTTCGCGCAGGGACTGCATCGCGCCGACCGACCACGCGGTGCCGCCGTCCTGCTTGGCGACTTCGAGCCAGGCGCGAGCGCCCGGCGTGGGGCCGGCGAGCGCGATAGATGTGAGCGCGCGGTCGGGCGACACGTCAAGTCCGTAGACGGGCGTGCCGTCCCAGTCGATCGCGTCGGCGTCGAGCTCCTGCGTGTCGATCCAGGACTGCTGCGGGATGATCCATTCGCGGCGCTTGGCTTGCGGCCACCAGCCGAGGTAGGCGCGGTCGAACTCCTCCGGGGCCGCTTCGAAGCCCTCGAGCGCGGCCTGCACGTCCTCCTCGTCGATGAGCCCGCCGTTCAGACCCGGGTGGTAGGTCCACCACGTGAGCGGGTCGGCGCGATCCGCATCCCGAGGGGCGGCGAACTCGACGAACATGGTGCGTGAGCGGGTCGGGCCGAGGTAGCCGTGCTGCTCGGTGAGCGACAGGAACCGGGCGTGCTCGCTCTCTCGCTTCTGGGCGAGGTACAGCGACGACTCGTCGCCAGCCGCCGAGGCGACCAGCAGCTGCCCCTTCTTGGTCTGCAGCGCCGGGCGCATGGCCTGCTCGACGCGGGCGTCCTCGTGAGCGAACGCCTCGTCGATTGCACCCTTGTCGAGGGGCGGACCGTGACCCGAGTCGGCCTTGACGGCATCCGTCTCCCACCGGGACTTCGTGACGAAGCGGATGTGCTCAGAACCCGACCGTGCCGACCATCCGGGGGTGCCGCGCTTCGCGCTGCCGACCCGGTGGTCGAGCAGCGGATTCAACGCAGAGTCGCGGATCGGCTGGTAGAAGTCGAACTCGAGGCGCTGCAGCCCCATCTTCTGGTTCTGCGCCGTGTAGCGCACTAGTGCGCTCTCGGTGAAGAGGCAGGTCTCGGTGAGGTCGGCTCGCACGAAGGTCGTCTTGCCGATCTGCCGCAGACCGATCAGCACGAGCGTGCGGTACCAGTAGCCGCCCGTCTTCGGGTCGACCTCTCCCCATACCTCGGCGAGCTCACGCTGCCACGGAATGTACGGCGTGCCGAGCGCCTTGGCAACGTTCAGCTTGCGGCGAGCGCGAGTCTCACGGTTCGGATTGCGGGGCGTGTGGAAGAGCGGGATCAGCTCGGGCTTAGTGGTCGCCATCGCCGGACGCTCCGAGCGCGTCGAGCAGCGCCTCGGCACCGCCGGCTATCGTGCCGTCGGTCGGTCCGACCGAGCGCAGAAGCTTCATCCACTCCTGGGCGCGCAGCTGCATCGGCGAGAGCAGGTCGAGGCGGTCGACGGTCGGGGCCTGGTCGATCACCCTCGCGTTGAGGCGCAGGATCGCGGCGGCGGTGCGCTTCCACGGCGGCTCACCGACGAGGGCCTTCAGATCCTTGCGGACGGCCTTCTCGACGCGGCCAGCCGGCGCCTGCATGTCGATCGTCGGGACCGGTGCGTCAGGGTCGATGTTGATCGCGATCGACGCGACCTGCTCCCGCTCGGTGTCGACCGCGGCCGCGCGGGCTCGGTGGTCGCGCACCCGGTCGCGGTTCGCGGCCCGGCACGGTTCGCACTTGCAGCCGCGGCGGTAGCGGGCGAGGGTTCCGTGCTCGAGCTGCTCGAGGGGAGTGCGAGGACGACTCACGTTGGCCTCCTCCGTATCCGGTCACGCCTGTGCCCGGTTACTCGGGAGATTCGGTGCGTGAGAAAAAATGAAGATGCGCGGGTCTTGTCGCAACCCGGTATCTCAAAAACGCGAAGCGATCAGGACTTCTCGCCAGCCCGGTGCTCATCGATCGAGCACCGACGCGGACCTCTTTGCCCTTGTCGGAGCCGCGGCCGCCTTCGCTCTTCCAACCCGGGCGACCAGGCGTAGCAGGCCAGCACGATGCTCCTTGCGGAGGCGGTTGGACTTGCGCACGTTGCAGCCGAGGTGGGCCGGCCGAAGGTTCGCCGGGTCGAAGGGTGCGCCGCCGTACTGCAGCTCGATGATGTGGTCGAGGCTGGGGCCGAGAGGGTGGCGGTGGCGGAGGCCGAAGATGATCTCGCGGGACGGTGCTGCGCACTCCTCGATCTCGCACAGCGCACCAGGCCGGACGAGCAGCTTCACCAGCTGTCGCCACTGGTGGGTGTTGTAGATCTCGGCGGACATCCGACCCTCCGACCAGGAGCATGGTGACGGCCGGCACCCGTGCGCCTCGCATCGCCGAGCACCGGCCGCCACCCCGATACGCCGAGAGCCCCACCCGAATGGGTGAGGCTCTGGGTAGAAGTATCGTGCGAGGCACAGCCTAGCATCGACCGCGCTACTCCCGTGACGACGAATATTCCGGCGTGTCTTTCTTGGGCCCGAATCGGGTTGCCTCGCCGCGTGCTGCCATCTCGGCGGCGACCCGATCTACCTGGGAGGCATAGAGCATCAGCATGATCGAACCGCGTGGCCCTCGAGCACGCATCGCGACGGGCAGGTCACCCATGGCGACCCACTTGCGCACGGTGCCGGGCTTGACACCGACGCGAGCCGCAGCCTCCTTCACGCTCAGCGTCGGGTCGTACCACTCCCGCACAGGCTGCGCCGACTCCTCGCGGTCGGGCTCGGCGTCGACGTCGGGATGCACATGACGGTCGCGTCGTTCCGCTCCCCATCGGTGCGCGGCGTCTGCGATCGACCAGGCCGGCCGCTCCCCCGCCTCCTCCGGATGCAACACGGTGATGGCTTCGGCTAGGTGCAATGCTCGGGCCGGGTCGGCTGTCAGCTGTTCGAGATGGCCGATGATTGCCCTCGAGTACTCCAGAGCAAGCCGGTAGGCCGTGACGGCGCCCATGCCGGAGAACCGGGAATGGAACGGCAACCCTGCGGCCACGCTGTGCGCCCAGTCTCGGAGGTTCGCGAGGATGGTGTCGGCGGCGTCGAGTAGGTCCGGACCCACTGGGGCGACGGCTTCGACGGGGCGAGATGAGATCTTCACCGGGGCGATCTGCATTGCCTTCGACGGGTCCGACAGTGACCGCACCCGACCGAGCAGGTCGGGAACATCGCGGAGCAGGGCCCCCATCCGTCCGAAGCACCGAGAGCAGATCGCTGAGTCGGTGTGTGCCGGCGACGGTGCACACCCTCGGCAGCTCGCGTCGGACGATTCGACGCCGTAGTCGATGCAGGTTGCGAAGTGCACGCCGCGCAGGGTGCAGCCCAATACACACAGCCCGTCGCGCACCTTCTCCGCGATCTCGACTCGATCAGAACGTGTCACTGCCCAGGTCCTCCCACTGCATCGCCTGCGATTCCTCGAAGAGCACCAGCTCCTCCATGTACTTCTCGTTGGCCAGCCACGTCTTGCGGGTATCGGCGGCTAGGCCGCAAGGTCCGCACTCTTCGAATGTTCCGTTGGGGTGATCCGGGCATCCTCGCGGTGGAGCGTCCAACAGGCGAGGGCGTCGCGGTGGCTTCCGAGGTCGCGGTTTCGAGTACTCCAGCGCCCAGCGTCCCGATGACTCCAGCCGCTCGGCCTCTGCACGCGCCCTCGCACGCTCTCGCGCCTGCTCGTGCACCCTCTCTCGCTCCCCCTCTCTTTCTCTCTCTCCCAAGCCGATGAAAATGGGCCCCGTCGAGGGCGGCCCCGAGAAGGCTCCAGATGGGGCGAGAGCAGGCGGGTGTGCGGCGCGCCCAGTTCGGGGCAGACCGAGCCATTCGCGGCCGTCCTGCGCCCATGTGACGACGTGCCCGGCGTCCTCTAGGACGAGCACGTCGCGCTCGATGCGGTCGACCGCCCAACCGAGCGGCATCCCGTCGAGCAGCTGCTTCGCGATCCACTCGACGTCCAACGGAATCCGTGACTGCTCCCCCACCAGTACCTGCAGACCGAGCAAGGTCTGCGCAGCCGACGCGGGCACGGCGGCGAGCGCTCTGGATGCGGGTGAGGGCTCGGAGCCAGGTTGGGGTTGCTGGTGGGTTCTCACCAAGGGAGTTACCTTCTCTCAGGCAGGCTTCGAAGACCTCGCTACGGGCGAGGATGAGGTCTTCGGGGTCGACGGTGTAGCAGTCGGTCCATCCGGCGCCGCGCGGGATGACGCGGGATGCGTCGCGGCGGTTGGTGAACGCGGGTTCGAAGAGGCTGTCGAGGGCGCGGCGGCCTGCGGTCTCCCACGACTTGTCGACGTCGCGGAACTCTTCGAGGTGGATGCCGCCGGCGCCGAGCAGCTCTCGCAGTCGGGTGCTGCTCGTATGGAAGCCGATCTTGAGGACGCGGTGGGCCGGGTAGTAGATCAGGTACACGCGGCCGTACTTGAGCGTGCGGGAAGGGTCGCGGACGCATTGGCGGCAGGAGAGGGCGCGGCCGGCGCGGAGGGCGCGGCCCTCCTCGATTGTGCGCCGACCGCAGTCGCAGACACACCCCCAGCGAGGCTGGCGGGCGCCGCTCGGGGTGATGCGGTCGGCGAGTCGCACGGCGACGCGGAGGATGCCGAAGCGCTGACCGGTGAGGTCGATGAGCGCTGGCATAGGTCAGCTACCAGCCTCGCGGTCTGGGGCGTAGTCGAAGGTGACGTATTCGCCCTCCCACGTCCAGTCCACGTCGCCGTCCGGGAAGTCCTCGTCGCGCAGCAGCAGCTCGTGCTCGTCGCCCGCGTACGAGTCGGCCAAGTCGGTCGCGTCGATCCACGGCTTGATCCAGCATTCGGCGTGACTGGCGAACTCGTGGCCGCACGGCCAGTACTCGTGATCGCAGTCGTCCTCGGGGTACTGGTGGCACCATGCGTTTTCGTCGCCGGGGCAGACGAACTTGCCGCCCTCGATGCGGTGCTGCACCGAGGGAAACGCCGAGAGGTCGGGCATCTTCGGCTGCTCGGGCGTTGGCGCGGGCGTTCGGTCGCGGCCTGTCAGCTTGTCGCACGCGGTGCACCCGAGTGTGTCGGTCTTCGTGATGTGGTCATGCTCAGCCATTGCTCTGACTCCTGTTCTCGCGGTCTGTGCCCCGGCTCGCGAGGTGGGTGTCGAAGTCCCGCTCGCTGCATCCGAGTCGGTCGAGCGCGAGCGCCGATGTCAGCACGACCGCCGTCTCGGTGGTCGTCACGTCGGCGTCCGGCAGGACGGTCGTAATCGCCTGGCGCACCAGGTCGGCGGCCTCATCGATGAAGTTCCGGTAGTGCTCCATGGTCATCGCTCTGCGCTCCCGTTCTCGCGGTCTGTGCAGGTCACCTGATGGCGGTTCTGCGTGACTCGATCCGTGACCGGGATCTCATAGAGGGTCTTTCCGCAGCAACCTGTCACGCCGCTTCCGTTGACCGGGCAGGCATGCACGAGGCGCCCTTCCTCGATGACCGCCTGATCGCGCTCGTTCATCGCACACGCATCGCCGACGAGCGGAGCACCCGCGCCGCTGCAGCGCCGATATCGGCGGGCGACGCGCCGATGTCGATGTGCACCCGGCCACCTCCGATCACCGCCTTCTGGCGAGCAGCCCGAGTGGCCTCGTCCCATTTCTGCAGCACGAGCTCGAGTGCTCGCTCGGTCGTGTGCAGCGCTGCGGATGCCGCGGCGAGCGCGGACTGGAGCTGCTCGATGGTGCGGTGGTCGGTTGCGGTGATGTCGGCGAGGCGCTGCACTTCGTTGGTGAGGGTGTCGCGCTCGGCGATGACGCGGGTGTGGGTGATGTGGTCCCGGTCGCGCTGTTCTTCGCTTCGGGCGAGTTCTTCGCCGAGGCGGGCTGCGAGGTCGCGGGCGCGGTCTCGTTCGCCGATCGTGTTGTCGAGTTCGGTCTGCGCGATCGTGAGTTCGTTGGTGAGGTCGGCGACGCGGTCGTTGGCGGCTGCGAGGTCGTTTTCGAGGTTCATGACGCCGTAGTCGGGGCGGCTTGCGTCGCTGGGGATCTCGTGTGCGTCCGTGAGAGGGGTTGTGGGTGCCGTGTCGAGCTCGGCGGTCTTGTCGTAGCCCGCGGGGTCGAGAAGGCCGTGGACTTCCCAGTAGTGGTCGATGATCTCCTGGCGGATAGTGCCTCGGCTGTTGACCTCGTAGCCTTTCTCACGGGCCCACGCCCGAATCTCGCGTGTGGAGTGCGTGGGCGCCTCGGGGACGGTGAGGACCGGGGTGGCATCCGGCGCCGACTCGGAGACCTCGGTTGCCGCTGCCGGAGCATCCGGTGCGGGCTCGGAGTGGTTGACGAAGGCCGCCGGGGACGCGGGCGCGGGCTTGACTGTGGTCTTCGGCTTCCGTGTCGCCGGGTTGGGCGCTGTGTTGGGCGCGGTGCCGATGAGGCCGAGGGCGTCGGCGATCTCGGGGATCGTCGCCCCGCTCTTGACGAGCTTTGCATACTGGTAGTCACCGCGGGCCTTCATCTTCGCTGTCTTGCAGGACAGCCCGTACTCGCGTCCGGTGGGGCATCCGCCGGCGGAGTGGCATCCGCGGTCGAAGCCGTCCGGGGTGCCGTGGGGGAAGCCGTCCTCGAGGAGGTCTGCGCTGCTCATGGTGTCGTCTCCTTCATCGGTTCGGGAAGGTTGTCGAGGGTGGTGGTCCAGACGATCCCGGCGGGGGCGCTGGACGCTTCGAGGACGACCTTGTCGTCGTGGATAGAACGGATCAGCCACCTGGTGGAACCGACCGTGAGCACGTCGCCGACCTCGTGCCGTAGCGCGATGACGGGGCGGGGCGGCAGTGTGCGGCGGCTCATCGGTCGCTCCACATCTGCAGGGCGATCACGGCGATACCGACGAGGATCAGGACGATCATGGCGGTGGTTGTGATGATGTCGATCGCGTCCATCAGGCGGCGTCCTTGTTCTGCTTCGCGCGCTCAGCCCACTTCGCCAGGGCGGCGTCGACGAGGCGCTGCTCGACGTCGGAGAGCGGGTAACCCCATTCGTGGAGCTGCTCGAGATAGGGTGCGAGCTCAGCCATCTGCAGACCGGCCCAGGGGTGCTTCGGGTCGCCGATGACGTCTTCGCAGATCGCGATCGCATACGCGGCCGTCAACGGTGCCGCAAACCCGGGGTGCCCCGTGATGAACTCGGCGGATGCGCCACGCGACATGTACCCGAACTTCGTCGACGGCTGCTCCAGTCCCAGCAGCTCGAAGGCGAGGTCACGGGCGTTGCCGGGACGCTGTGAGGCGCCGAGCGCCTGGTCAGTCTCGAATACGACGTGCGCGATCCAGCGGGACATGTCGGGCAGCTTCTTCTGGCCGAGGAACTCCTTGATCCAAGCGCGGCGCACCTCGGTCGCGAGGGCCATGTCAGCCTTGTCGGCCCGCTTCTGTCGGCGAGCGGCCTTCTCCTCCTCGGTCGCCTTCGGCCGGGCGCCAGTCGACCACGAGAACCGCTCCAGCCCCTGGTCGGCATATCCACGGATGAAGTACTCGGCGCCCGCCGGGTTGTCGAACATCGGCCTGGGGAAGACCACGGCGACGCGACCGGTGTACTTCTCGGCGTGGTCGACGTCGAGACGCTGCTGCTTCTTGTCATCGGCGCGGTAGAGGTGCCCGATCGCGGCTGCGCCCTTCGGCGTCTCGATGCCGTAACTGACGGGCGAGTAGCTCACCTCCCACCCAGCTGCCTGCAGCTTTGCCGTGAGCTCGTCGACGGCAGCCTGCGCCGCCCGGTCACGGCGGATCCTCGACACGGCATGGTCGATCTGCTCGGGCCGTTCGGTGAGCGTCTCGGTGATCTGCTCGACCGCGTTGGGGTCGTCCTCGAACTCGACCAAGTACGCGGCCTGCTCGAGCGTGATCGGCCGCGACTCCAGCGCAGCGGCCGCCGTCTCGGACGCCGCCACGGCGAGCGCGGTCTGGACTTGCTGCTTGGGTGCGTTGGTCTTGCGGGCGATCTGGTCGTCGCTGACGCCGAGAAGTGCGAGGGTTTTGTAGCCGGCGACGCGTTCGGCGTCGGTGAGGGCTTCGCGCTGTTCGTTCTCGGCGAGCTGGGCGAGGATGCGGAGTTCTTCGGCGCGGTCGTGCTCGGCGTCGATCTTCGGCTTGACGACGATGGGGATGACGGGCCAGCCGATCTCGAGCGCAGCGGAGGTGCGGCGCTGGCCGACGGTGATGTGGACCTTGCCGTCGTCGTCGCGGTAGCCGACGGGGTGCTGCTGGAACCCGTACACGCGGATCGAGGAGACGAAGCTCTTGTCGATGCGGACGCTGGTGCGCACGTTCGGATCGATGATGACGTCGCCGGCGGGGATCTTCTCGATCTGCCCGGGGTCGGCGGTCGTGGGGTCGTAGGTGGTGGCCATGGCGAGGTGTCCTTTCAGAGGTGGCCGAGGCGGGCCTCGCGGGTGCGGGCTCGCTGTTCGTTGATCCGGCGGAGCCGGTACGTGGTCTGAGGGTCGTGCTCGAGCGCTTCAGGGGTCTCGATCGCCCGGTTGAGCAGCTGGAGGTAGCGGGCCGGGCTGATGCCGAAGTCCTTTCGGACGGCCTCATCGACCGCGCCGACGACCGGGCCGGGATGGGCGGCCGCGAAGTCGATCAGCCGCTCGATGCTGATCGGGTTGAGCCAGGTCATCCGCCGGCCCTCGCGGCCGCGTGGCACTCAGGGCAGGTGACCTGGTCCCAGGTGCCGGTCTTCGTCTGCTTCTGCACCCGACGACCGCACACTGTGCGATTGGTGCGAATGTTCGGGGCGCAGATGCGATCCTTCGCGGCCATCACGCACCCGCCTTCATCGCGACGACGTTGCCCGGCAACAGGTCGGCGACGACGACCCCGTCGGCCAGGTCGATCGTGCCCGGGAACAGTGGCATGTCGATCGAGTTGTTACCGAGCGCCGCCTCGATCGCGATCGGCATCAGCCCGGTCATGTGCTCGAGCGTGTGCACGGTCGTCTCGACGTGACCCCGGTCGTCGGCGAGCGCGGCGAGTGCGAGGTGGACGAGGCGTGCGACGGGGGTGGTGGGGTCCGTCGTGAAGACGGTGGCGATGACGAGGGGCGAGGGGGTCACGGGCGGTCCTTTCGGGGGCGGTGTGTGCCGTCGGTGCGGCGGGCTTGGGCATGCGCGAAGGCGAGTGCCTTGCGACGTGAGGTGAAGTAGGTGGGGCCGCCGATGTGGCGGCGGGCGGCGCCGAGGCCGATGACGGGTCGGACGGCCCGGACGACGCCAGCGAGGGCGGGTTCGCCGAAGCGTGTGGGGCGGAGGTAGTCGCGGGCGACCCACCATCGGGTCTGGCCGGGCGCGTTGCCCGTCGACGTGCTTGGGGCGGTCATGCGGCCGCCCTCGTAACTTCCTGGTCGATGGTCGGCCAAGCGTCGAGGCCAAGCTCTTCACGGATCCGCTCGACGGTTTTCGACGCGCAGCGGAGCCGTTCGGCGATCGCGGGATCGGACCAACGCAGGGTGTGCAGCTTGCGCACGCACACGCGCCGCTCGCCCGGGGTGAGGCGGACGCCGCGGCCGGCGAGGGCGAGCTCGATCGCGATCTCGTCGAGCGGGTCACCGGCGGGCTGGTCGATGGCGGGTGGGGTGGGATCGGTGTCGATGTCATCCCACGCGAGTGCGGGCGCCCAGCGGTGGCGGGCGGCGAACCGGCGGGTGCGCTGCGCGATCGCTCGTTCCTGCGGGGTCTCTTGGGGAGGGGTCGCGAGCTCGAGGCGGTCGAAGATCGACACAATGGTCCGGGCGTTCGCTGCTGTGATGCGGGTGGCATAGACCCATGGGCGTAGCTGCAGCTCGGTGGCCTCGTCGGGCAGGGCGCGGACGATCGCGGGAAGCGACCAACCGTGAGCCATCAGCGCCTGCAGTCGTCGCCGGTACCCGGTCGCGTCGATCAGAGCGTGATCAGCGAGCACGTTCAGTTCGGGGCGGACAGCGAGCAGCACCTGGGCAGTGGTCGAGGCGATCGTGCTCTGCACCATGCGCTCACCATCGCGGCGCTGTCCCCACACGATCCGGCAGATCGCGGAGTAGGGCACACCCGACACTGCGGCGATGCGACGTGGCCCCATGCCCTGCGAGCGCAACCACTGGATGTGCTCACGGACAGGGGCCACGTCGACGCGGCCGCGGGTGTAGGTGCCGTACGCCTGTTCACGCCGGCGGGTGCGCTCCGTGGCGGCGCGGAAGGTCTTACATGCGGCGCATCGGCACTGGTGGCGCAGATAGCACGTGGTGTTGTGGGGATGATCGGGAGGGCATGTGCCCGCGGTGCTGACGGTCATGGTCAGCTCCACGGGGTGGCCACGAGGCTGTACGCGAGGGCCGCCATGGCAATGGCGCCGGCGGTGCTCGCGGCGACGAAGGCGACCTTGGCGAGGGCGCCGGCGTGGCGCCGGATGCCGCGGTTCATCGGGTCCGCCTCGCGAGACGCCGGTCGACCGCAACCAGGCTGATGGCAATGCTCATCGCGACGGGAATCGCGACAGGGAGAGGTGCGGTCTCGAGGAAGCCGGCGGCGAGGAACATCGCGGCGAGCGCGACGAGGGCGAGGAGGGTGTTCACGAGGTGGTTCTCCTAGTCAATCGGGAGGCGTTCGGGTTCCGGCGGCGTCGCCGGAGCGTCCGGGTGGAGGGCATGGAGGATGCGACGCAGCTCTGCCAGGCCGTCGGGAGTGATGTACAGCTGCGGGTACGGGGTCGCTGTCTTGCCGGCGCGGACCGTGACCTCGCGGATCGTGAGCCAGTGATGGCGGATCGCTAGGCTCGTCGGCCGCCAGTGTGTGACGACGTCGTCGCGGCGGGCCCAGCCGATTCGCTCGAGCTGCTCGAACAGCCGGGTACGGCCGATGCTCAGGGCCGGGTCGCGATCAAGGATCGTCGCGGCCTGCTGCACGGTGAACGCCGTGCAGAACCCTTCGAGGCCGATCGCGTGGTCGAGGACCTCGTCCCGAAGGACGTCAGGCAGCTGCTCACGCAACCAAGCGAGCAGCTCGGCGGTTTGGTAGGTCGGGTTGTGCTCGAGCACCGCGACGGCGTCAGCGAGCGTGTAGTGCTCGAGCAGCTCGCTGCCCGGTCGCTTCGACCAGGTCACCGTCGGGCGGATCGTGGGGTGCAGCTCGGTCGTGTCGTCGAACTCGGCGAGCGCGTGCAGATCATCAGCGACGAGGAACACCTCGAGCGTGTCGACGTCGACCAGGATGCGGAGATCACCATGGTGAGGCCACCGCAGCGGGATCTGCTCGCCACCTGGATGGTTCGCGACCGGCTCGGTGGGTATCTGCGCCACCGGCCAGTCACTCACCGGCGTGGGCGACGAGGGCTCGAACGTCACAGCCATCACACGCCGCCCCCGGGCGAGGATGCCGAGGCGGGGCGAGGGGAAGACCCCGCCTCGGCATCAGGTGCACCGGCGCCCGAAGGGGTGGCGCCGGGCATCTCCGCTACGGTCGAGGCAGGAACATCCGGAGACTGGGACTCCGGGTCCGCTACGTAGGGAGAAGAACCATCGTGTTCGATGAGAAGTTCGATGAGGCCCGACAGCTTCTCGCGCAGATCCAGCGCGATGTCGATCAGTACGGAATCACGATGAACGACGCCAATCCGCTGCAGGGCGGGCCCGGCCTGTCCCCTGAGGAACTCCACCGAGTCCTCGGCTACACGGTCGCCGGCGTTCACAACCTCGCGCTCGTTCTCGGCAACATCGTCGACATCCTCGACGAGCAGAGCCACGCCGGCTGAGCCATAGATCGCGACGTACTCAGCGAGACGATCGCCGGTAACGAGTAGCGACCGGACACCGCTGTCCGGGGTCACGCGGAACAGCAATGCGGCAGCTGCGCGGGTCATGCCGACACCGCCTCTCGGCGGCAAAGGCCCGATGCGGCGATGCGGTCCATGAGCACGTCCATCGACGGACCGTCCGGCCTCCACACTCGCTCGGCCGCCTCACGAACGGTCAGCTTCGACACGACAGCGATTTCCTCAGCGACAACGCGGCCGAGATCTCGCAACGCCTGCTGCTTGGTCTTCATGACGCTGCCTTCAGCGTGTCGGGCTTCACGACCTCGAACAGCGTCTCGAACTTGCTGTGCGGGAATGCCAGCAGCGTGCGGGCGATGAATCCGTGAGACGGGGCAACGTCGCCTCGCGAGATGCGCCAAAGAGTTGTCGGCGAAACGCCAATGATTCGCGCCAGCTCTGCCTCGGTGTCGATGCCGTTCGCCCGGCGCAGCTCGTCAAGCTTCTGGCGACGAAGCGCGATTGTGGGGGAGGTTTCTCCGGTGAACGAATCCTTCATGCGTGCAACAGTACACGCAACGTTCAGCTATGCAACCCGTGTTCCTCCCGAGCATTGAAGCTCCCCTGATATTTCAGGGTTCTCCAGAGAATGTTCATTGCACGCATGCAATACGTGCGCTATCGTTCAACGCATGAGCGACAGTGGGAACTACCGTCAGAACTGGGCTGCGTACCTGCGCCACATGATGGCCGACCGCAGTCAAGCCGAGTTCGCCAAGGCGATTCAGGCGACTGATGGTCAGCTCAGCAAGTGGTTGAGCGGCAGCACGGGGGTCACTGCCGAGAAGGTCATCACCATCGCCCGACTACTCGGAGACAGCCCCGTCCACGCGCTGGGACGAGTCGGTTGGCTCAACGTCTCCGAGCTCACTCCGTTCCGTGCGCCGCGCACATACGGTCTGGACGAGTTCACCGACCGCGAGTTGGCGGCGGAGATCGTGCGTCGAATCGATGCCGGCGAAGCAGGCCAAGCGTTGACCGAACCGATCGATGCGACCCCGACCGACCTCGACGCCCACCGCGAGCGCAGGGCGAATGTCCCCAACGCCGTAGACACTATCGACCATGTCGAAGCGCCAGACCTCGACTCACTTGACTACGCCGCGAAACGCGGCACCCGAAAGGTTGACCAGGCGCCCTGGGCTGAATAGGAGCGGACCCCGATGCAACGAACGATGCAGCGATTGCTCGATATGGCCAATGCCCTTGGCTACGCCGTGTACTTCTGTGGACTGCGCGGCGACCTTCTCGCGTGCACAGTTCCCGCTCTCATGCGCATCTTCATCGATTCGCGTCTTACCGACTCTGAGCAACAGGGCCACCTGGCTCATGAACTCGGCCACGTCTACCATGACCATCCCTGTATTCGGCACCCCCAGACCGCAAACGAGCACGCGATCGAGCGCCAAGCCGACAGGTTCGCCGCGCGGGTGCTCATCGACCCGATCCGATATGCCGAGCTCGAATCAGTGAACCCGGACCAGCACTACCTCGCCGATGAGCTCGGCGTTCCGATCGAGTACGTGCACGTCTATGAAGCTCATTGCCTCACCCGCGTCAGAGGCGTCACCTACACCCACGCCCGCGAGGGAGTAGGCCAGTGGGCTCATCGCGTCGAGGTGGCATAGCCGTGCCGAGGAGCCTCAGACCCGTCACCGACGCCGCACCGCGCGCCATCATTTACCTGCGCCAATCGGCCTACCGCGACGAGTCGATCAGTCTCGAGCTACAAGAGATCGCGTGCCGCGATTATTGCGACCGCATGGGCTACGAGGTAACTGCGGTTGAAGCGGATCCGGGTATTACCGGCCGCACCTGGAACCGGCCGGCGGTACAGCGCGTGATGGCCGCGATCGATGCTCGCGGCGCTGACGTGATCGTGTTGTGGAAGTGGTCGCGCCTCTCACGTTCCCGAAAGGACTGGGCGCTCGCGATCGATCGCGCCGACGTCGCGGGCGGAAAGATCGAGTCCGCCACCGAACCGATCGACACCGCGACCGCGAGCGGCCGATTCGCGCGTGGCGTAATGACCGAGTACGCGGCGTTCCAGTCCGAACAAATTGGGGAGCAATGGGAGGAGGTGCGCCAACGGCGACTGCGGCTCGGTCTACCGGCTTCGGGGCGCCTGCCGTTCGGCTGGCAATGGGACCAAGGAGCGATCAAACCGCATGCCGAGCACGCGCCTATCGTCGTCGAGATGTATCGTCGCTACCTCTCCGGCGATGGAGCCGCGTCTATCGCGGCTTGGCTGAACGCAAGCGGGATTCCCGCGCCCCGCGGCGGCACATGGCGGCGCACCCGTCCCCTGACCGTCATGGACTCGCCAATCCACGCTGGGCTGATTCCGTATCGAGGCGACACCTACCCAGGCAAGCACGACGCCATCATCGACGAATCCACCTGGGCCGCCTATCAAGGCGAGCGCAAACGACGCGCGGACGCGACCGACAAGCCTCGCGCGTATCAGCATCTGCTTTCCAGCATGATCTTCTGCGAATGTGGAGCGCGAATGCACGGGAAGGGCAGCTACACCGGGGGGAAGCTCTACCGGGGTTACCTCTGTAGCGACACGCTCAACGGCCACGAACAACGTGCGTATGTCTCCGCACTCACCGTCGAGCCTCTCGTCGTCGACTGGTTGCTGCAGTTCGACCCGGAGGTCGAAGGTCCGGCCGGAGATGGTCCTGTCTTACGATCGCGACACGATGCGATACTCAGGGAGCTCAACGCCCTCGAGGTCGAGGTCGTCAACCTGACTCGGCAACACACCCGCGGCATCATCCCCGAGTCTGCCTACGTTCGGTCACTGGCGGAGATCACTGCCGAGATCGAACGCAGGCAGACCGAGGAACGACGCATGCGCCCCTCCCCCTCCGCCAGCCCAGAGCAGATCGCCACGCTGCAGGCTGCCTGGACTGCCATGTCCATGGCTGCACAGAACAAGGGACTACGTCAGGTCGTCTCACGCATCGACGTGCTACCCGGAGGTCGCAAGTTCATCATCAAGACCACCTGGGGCGCTTCGTCGGAAGTGCACGCATAATCACCACCAGCAGGCCGGCGAAGGCTACGGCGGCCATCGTGGTGATCGCGTACTCCGCTGTGGCGGCGCCGGTCTCGTCGGTGAACAGGGCCGCTGCCCTGCTTCGGGTCAGTGTGGGCAGATCGTTCTCTTCCATCTCTTCCTTCTTTCTCATCCGTGGACGTGTCTCGTCCCCGTGGTCGTGCGCAGTTCTTGGTCGTCTGGAGTCCGTGGTCGTTCACAGCCCGTCGTCGTTCACATCGGTATCGGCGTGGCGGAGAGCACGCTGAGCATGAGCGGCGCGACGCCGAGCAGCAGGAACGCCGGCAGGGTGCACGCCCCGAGCGGCAGCAGCAGCCGCGATGACAGCCGAGCGGCGCGCAGGCGCCCGCTCACCCTGGCCTCCTGTCGCTGCTGTGCGGCGGAGGCACGCAGCAGCTCGCCGGCCGGCACTCCCGCTGCGCGGGAGAGCTCGAGCACGGCGTCGGTGCGCGCCCTGTCTCCGTCGAGCTGCGCGGGGCTGTGCTCCACCAGCCGCAGCGCCCGCGGGATCGCGACTCCGCCCGCCAGTGCCACGGCGACCAGCTCGGCGTGCATGCCCGGCGTGCCGGGAGGCGGCTGCGCGCGGCGCACCATGCGTGAGGTCCACCACCGCGCGACGAGCACGAGTGTCACGCCGGCCACGACGCAGGCGACTCCGGCGGGGTTCGTCGTCAGCACCCCGATGATGTCGAACCCGAGCGCGAAGCCGAGCAGCAACCCGGCGAAGGGGAGCCACAGCAGCAGTCGTGCCGTTCCCGTCGGTTCCGCCAGTGCGACGCGGACGTCGTCGGCTGCCGCCGCGGCGTCCTGCAGCGATTCGGCGAGAGCGCGCAGCACCTCCGCGAGCGGAGCGCCCACCACGGTGGCGACCTCCCAGGCGGCGGCGACGTCGCGCCATGCGCCGCCTTCAGCCTCGACCGCCCCGATCAGCTCGGCGCCGTCCGCGCATCGATCGACGACCCGTGCCGCCAGGGGGTCGCCGGACTCGGCGAGGTGCCTCCAGGCGGTCATCGGCCGCGCTCCGGCCTGCAGCAGCACGGCCAGCGTGCGCACGGCGGCGGCCGCCGCGGCGGCGTCTGGTTCGGCATCCGGGGCTCGCCGGGCGCTCCGGATCACCATGGCCGCACCTCTTCGATGCCGAGCCGATCCCCGATGAGGGTGAATCGCCCTGCATGGGCGATTCGGCGCGCCCCGCCGGCGTCACGCTCGAGGTGCAGCACGACGGTGAACGCGCTGACCACCTGCCTGGCGAGAGCGGTGGCGTCCATCCCGGCGAGCGCTCCCAGCGCCTCCATCCGCGCTGGCACGTCGACCAGCCCGCTCGCGTGCAGAGTACCGGCGCCGCCGTCGTGCCCGGTGTTCAGCGCGGTGAGCAGTTCGCGCACTTCCTCACCGCGACACTCCCCCACGATCAGGCGGTCGGGTCGCATCCGCAGCGACTCCCGCACCAGCATCGCGAGGGTGATGCTGCCCGCGCCCTCGAGATTCGCCTGGCGGGCCTCTAGCGACACGTGATGAGGATGCTGCGGTCGCAGCTCGGCGACGTCCTCGATGGTCACGATCCGCTCGCCGTGATCGGCAGCCGAGAGCAGCGCCGTGAGCAGTGTCGTCTTGCCCGTACCCGTTCCGCCGGTGATGAGGATGTTCGCACGCTCGGCGACCAGCCGCTCCAGCCACTCGCGCTGCCCCTGCGCGAACGTACCGGACGCGGCGAGCGCGTCGAGGTCGGCCGCGCGTACGCGCGGCACCCGGATCGACAACGCGGTGCCAGAGGTGGAGATCGGGGCGAGCACCGCATGAACCCGGATGCCGGAGCCGAGGCGCACGTCCACGCACGGCGACTGATCGTCGAGGTGGCGCCCGCCCGCGGCGACCAGGGCGACGGCGAGGTCGCGGACCTCCCGCTCCGACGCACGCCAGCCGGGTATGTGCTCGGCACCGGCGCCGCGGTCGATGAACAGGCCGCTCGAGCCGTTCACGAACACGTCGGTGACGCGCTCGTCCGCCGCGTACTCGGCGAGAGCGCCCAGCGCCGGATCGGGTGCCGCCGGCGCCGCGTCGATCTCGGCGCGGCTCGGTGCCGTGCGGGGGCGGAAGACGAACGGATCTGGCATGGCACGACGCTACGAGCGCGTCGTGCCCACCGGGTGCCGCTTCACCGGGCGCTGTGCAGTATCCGCTCTATCCCGGCGATGTGCAGAGCGAACGCTCCGCCTTTCGTTCACGCCCGCGGGACCGCTCTCATGAGAAGGGCGGCACCTCACGGGGGGAATGAGGTGCCGCCCACGCGCAAGCCCGCATTCGGGGGTGTCGGGCGCGCTGAAGCCGGAATACGATTCGGCTGAGGGTCAGTGTACGCACGTGCCGCAGTGCCCACAAACCCGCCGCACTACCTACTTTCGACAGTATGCGCGGGTGGTGGTCGCCACTAGATTCGCCGTGTCACGGTCGTGCCTTCCCGAGCACGTCCCATTCATCCCGCGCAAAGGAGCGAGTGCCATGAGCAGCCAGATCGACCACCTCCTCGACGAGTCGCGGCAGTTCCCGCCGTCGGAGGAGTTCGTCGCCCAGACGATCGACGATCCCGCCCTCTACGAGCGGGCGAAGGCCGACCGCGAGGGATTCTGGGGAGAGCAGGCCCGCGAGCTCCTGCACTGGGACAAGCCGTTCACGCAGGTGCTCGACTGGTCCAACCCGCCGTTCGCCAAGTGGTTCGACGACGGCGAGCTCAACGTGGCCTACAACTGCCTCGACCGCCATGTGGAGGCGGGCCTCGGCGACCGCGTCGCCATTCTCTGGGAGGGTGAGCCGGGCGACGAGCGCCGCATCACGTACGCCGAGCTCACCGAAGAGGTCAAGCGCACCGCCAATGTGCTCTCCGGCCTCGGCGTCGGGCATGGCGACCGAGTCGCCATCTACCTGCCGATGATCCCCGAGGCCGTCGTCTCGATGCTGGCGGTCGCGCGGCTGGGCGCCGTCCACTCGGTCGTCTTCGGTGGCTTCAGCGCCGACAGCCTGCGCTCGCGCATCGACGACGCCGGCGCCAAGGTCGTCATCACCGCCGACGGCGGATACCGCAAGGGCCGCGTCTCGGCCCTCAAGCCCGCCGTCGACCAGGCGTTGCGCGACCGTGGCGAGGGCGAGCAGCAGACCGTCGAGCACGTTCTCGTCGTCAAGCGCGGCGGCAACGACGTCGAGTGGAACGATGAGCGCGACATCTGGTGGCACGATGCTGTGCCCGCAGCATCCGCCGAACACGAGGCGCAGGCCTTCCCCGCCGAGAACCCGCTGTTCATCCTCTACACATCTGGCACCACTGGTAAGCCGAAGGGCATCCTGCACACGTCGGGCGGATACCTGACCCAGGCGGCGTTCACGCATAAGTACGTCTTCGATCTGCATCCGGAGACGGACGTGTTCTGGTGCACGGCCGACATCGGCTGGGTGACGGGCCACTCCTATGTCACCTACGGTCCGCTCGCGAACGGCGCCACCCAGGTGATGTACGAGGGCACACCGGATGCGCCGCATCCGGGCCGCTGGTGGGAACTCATCGAGAAGTACGGCGTGACGATCTTCTACACCGCGCCCACTGCGATCCGCTCCTTCATGAAGCTGGGTCGGCAGATCCCTCAGAAGTTCGACCTGTCGAGTCTGCGCCTGCTCGGCTCGGTGGGCGAGCCCATCAACCCCGAGGCCTGGATGTGGTACCGGGAGGTGATCGGCGCCGACAAGACGCCCATCGTCGACACCTGGTGGCAGACGGAGACCGGCGCCATCATGGTCTCGCCCCTGCCCGGCATCACCGCCGCCAAGCCGGGGTCGGCACAGGTGCCGCTGCCCGGCATCGCCATCGACGTCGTCGACGACGCCGGAGCCGAGGTCGGCAACGGCAACGGAGGCCTGCTGGTGATCACCGAGCCGTGGCCCAGCATGCTGCGCGGCATCTGGGGCGACCCTGAGCGGTTCAAGGAGACGTACTGGGAGAAGTTCCAGGAGCAGGGCTACTACTTCGCCGGCGACGGCGCTCGCCTCGACGAAGACGGCGACCTCTGGCTGCTGGGCCGCGTGGACGACGTGATGAACGTGTCTGGTCACCGGCTGTCGACCACCGAGATCGAGTCGTCGCTGGTGGCGCACGAGGCGACCGCGGAGGCCGCGGTGGTCGGAGCGTCCGACGAGACCACGGGGCAGGCGGTGGTGGCGTTCGTGATCATCAAGCAGAGCTATCTCGACGACCACTCGCCCGAGGGGCTGGCCTCGCAGCTGCGCAGCTGGGTCGGCGAGCAGATCGGCCCGATCGCGCGTCCCCGCGACGTGTACATCGTGGGCGAGCTGCCCAAGACCCGCTCGGGCAAGATCATGCGGCGTCTCCTGCGCGACGTCGCGGAGGGCCGCGAGGTCGGGGACACCACGACGCTCGCTGACACCGCCGTGATGAGCATCATCTCGGCGCAGGTGAAGTAGGCCGAGACCACGAAGCGGGCCCCCCCGACGAGGGGGGCCCGTCTTCATGCCATCGGGCGGGGTCAGGCGAGAATGAAGGTCACCTCGACCTCGACGGGCGTGTCCAGCGGAAGCACCGCGACGCCGACGGCCGCGCGGGCGTGCTTGCCGGCATCGCCGAAGATCTCGCCCAGCACCTCACTAGCGCCGTTGATGACGCCGGGGTGGCCGGTGAAGGCGGGGTCGGATGCCACGAAGCCGCCGACCCGCAGCACGCCGGCGATGCGGTCGACACCGCCGGCCGCATCCGCTGCCGCCGCGAGGGCGTTCAGAGCGCAGGTGCGCGCGTAGCCCTTGGCCGCATCCGCATCGACCTCGGCGCCCACCTTGCCGGTAGCGGGCAACGCGCCCTCGATGAACGGCAGCTGGCCGGACGTGTAGACAAGACCGTTGTGCACGACGGCGGGGACGTACGCCGCGACGGGGGCGGCGACGGCGGGCAGCTCGATGCCGAGCTCTTCCAGGCGGGCGGCGATGCTCACTGCTGCTCCCCCTCGAACTGACGGGCGGCTTCGGCCGCGGCGGCGAGGCCGGAGTTGGCGGCGGCCTGGTGCGACACCGGCCGCTTGAAGTACGCGACGAGGCCGCCCTCGGGGCCCTGCACCACCTGCACCAGTTCCCAGCCCTGCTTGCCCCAGTTGTTGAGGATCGCAGCGGTGTTGTGGATCAGCAGCGGCGTGGTCAGATACTCCCACGTGGTCATGGCACTCCTGCGGGTCGACGACGACGGCATGCCGCGGTCGTGGCTTCTATTCAGGGAACTCCCCTACCATCAAGCGTATGCCTCAAACGAAACGTACGGTGAAGGGCGTGCTCGGCGGTCTGTTGGGCCTGGTCGGCCTCAGCGCCGTCGCCGGCGTGCTGGCCACAGCCGCCGTGACCCCCGCCATCGCCATCGCCGGTGTCACAGGTTCCCAGGCGCTGTCGATCTTCGACGAGCTGCCCAACAGCCTTACGCCCGGCACCCCGATGGAGCCGACCGTCTTCTACGGCACGGGAGAGAACGGCAAGCCGTTCCAGCTGGCGAAGTTCTACGACCAGAACCGCGTGCCGGTGACGTTCGAGCAGGTTTCGCCGCTGCTGTACGACGCGATCCTGTCGAGTGAGGACAAGAACTTCTATTCGCACGGCGGTGTGAATCTCGGCGCCACGGCGAGTGCGCTGCTGGATTATGTGAAGGGCACGTCGTCTCGCGGCGCGTCGACGATCAGCCAGCAGTTCGTCAAGAACGTGCTGATCCAGGAGTGCGAGAAGGACGCCTCGCCGTCCGACGAGAACTACCAGGCGAAGCTCACCGCGTGCTGGACTGAGGCGACCGAGGCCTCAGGGGCCGAGGGCATCGAGCGCAAGCTGCAGGAGATGCGCTACGCCATCCAGATCGAGAAGGACTACTCGAAGAACGACATCCTGCTCGGCTACCTGAACATCGCCAACTTCGGCGGTCAGACGTACGGCATCGAGGCCGCGTCGAACTACTACTTCGGCACCTCGGCCGCGAAGCTCAACCTGAACCAGGCGGCGACCCTCGCCGGAATCGTGCAGAACCCCAACCGGTTCCGGATCGACAAGAAGGACGGTTCCTGGACCAAGAACGGCGAGCCGAGCAACAGCGAGGCCGACGGCTACGCCGACACGAAGTTCCGACGCGACTACGTGCTGAATCGCATGCGCATCGACGGCAAGATCACCCAGGAGCAGTACGACGCGGCGCTCGCGGAACCGATCACCCCGAAGATCACCCCCACGACGCAGGGCTGCGCTGCCGCCGGTGACCAGGCCTACTTCTGCCAGTACGTCCGGTCGATCGTCGAGAACGACAAGGCGTTCGGCGAGACCGACGCCGATCGCCAGGAGACGCTGAAGCGCGGCGGCCTGCAGATCTACACCTCGCTGGACATGCGCGTTCAGCGGCCTGGTGTGGAAGCGATGCGGGAGCGCGCGCCTCAGTACGTCGACGGGCACATCTTCGGCGCTTCGGGCGTCACCCTCCAGGCTGACACCGGTCGCGTGCTCGCGATCGTGCAGAACACGAAGTTCAAGGAGAGCTCCAACGCAGACAAGACCAAGGGCGAGACGGGCCTGGTCTATGCCGCCGACAAGAATCACGGAAACTCCACGGGCATGCCCGTCGGCTCGACCTACAAGGTGTTCACGCTGCTCGATTGGCTCGAGAAGGGCCACTCTCTGAACGAGCGCCTCGATGGCCGAATGCGGGTGTTCCGCAACTTCACGTCCTGCGGAGCCCCCTTCCTCAACAACGACGAGATCGCGAACTTCGGCAACAACCGCGGCTACTACGGAACACCGGCGAGCTTCACGAAGGCGTCGCTGAACACCGGGTTCCTCGCTATGGCGAGTCAGCTCGATCTCTGCGACATCAACAAGGTCGCCGCGCGCATGGGCGTGCATTACGGCAACATGACCCCGATCACCGGTGCCGCTGACCGCGAGAACAAGCAGAAGCACAACTGGCCGTACGAGAGCACCCTCGGCAGCAAGTACATCGCCCCGATCCAGATGGCCGGCGTGTACGCCACCATCGCCAACAAGGGCGTCTACTGCACGCCGAAGGCGATCGACAAGATCGTGGGCACCGACGGCAAGGAGATGAAGCTGCCCGAGTCGTCTTGCAGCCAGGTGATCTCGCCCGAGGTCGCCGCGACCGCCGCCTACGCCCTGCAGGGCGTCATGGTGAACGGCGGTACCGGCACCGCAGGCAATCCGTTCGACGGCACTCCGCTGATCGGTAAGACGGGTACCCACCAGGAATGGGCGACGGCGATGGCCGAGTCGAGCACGAAGGCCGCGACTTTCGTCTTCGCCGGCCGGATGGAAGGGAACGAGAGCTTCAGCCTGTCGAGGACGTGGATCAACGGCACCCAGCTGAACCAGGTGCGCTTCTACGTGGCCAAGGCGCTGCAAGGAGCGGCGAACCAGGCGTACGGCGGCGACCGCTTCCCCGAGCCCGACCGCAACCTGACCCGTCAGGTTCTCAAGGACCTGCCCGACGTCGTCGGCAAGTCTGTCGAGGAGGCGACGGGCATCCTCGAAGGTGCCGGTTTCTCGGTGCAGGTGGGTGACCCCGTCGACAGCACGGTCGGTGCGGGCCTGATCGCCGAGCAGACGCCGGGCGCCGGTAAGGCTCCTGCGGGTACGACGGTCACAATCGTCCCGAGCACGGGGAAGGCCCCTGCGACGGCGGTGCCGAACGTGACCGGCGCGAAATTCTCACAGGCGGAGAAGGCGCTGACGGGGGCCGGTTTCAAGGTGGCGCACGACGAGTGCAAGGGCGGAGACACGGTGACCGCTCAGAACCCGTCCGGCGAAGCCGCCCCAGGGGCGACCATCACGTTGACCTGTGAGAAGGAAGACGATTGACCGTCACCCGGTCAGCGCACCCGGCCCTCATCGCGCTCGGCGCGGTGGGGGCCGCGGGCGCAGCGGCCGCGATCTGGGGCATAGGAATCGAGCGGTACCTCTTCACGGTTCGCGAGGTCTCGGCGCCCGCCCTCGCCCCCGGCAGCGCGCCGATCCGCGTGCTGCACATCTCGGATGCGCACATGGCTCCGTGGCAGCGTCGCAAGCAGGAGTGGCTGGCGTCACTCGCCGAGCTCGAGCCCGACCTGGTCGTGAACACGGGTGACAACCTCGGACATGTAGAGGGGCTCGCCGGCATCCGCCGGGCGTTCGCGCCGCTCGCCGGCATCCCCGGTGTGTTCGTGCACGGCTCGAACGATCTGACCGCGCCCGCGCCGCGAAACCCCCTGCTCTATTTCGCCGGTCCGTCGCAGCGGGTCAGAAGCGGGCAGTCGCTCGACACCGACGCCATGGATGCGTTCTTCACGGATGAGCTGGGCTGGGCCGACCTGAACAACGCGGCCGTGCGCTTGCAGGTGGCGGGGTCGACAATCGACTTCTTCGGGGTCGATGACGCGCACCGGGATTGGGACGACCTCGAGGTCCTGCCCTCTGCGCTCGAGAAGCTCGGGCCTCGCCCCGAGGGAACGTCCTCGATCGGTGTGACCCATGCGCCGTACCAGCGCGTGCTGAACGGCTTCGTCGATCTGGGCGCCGATGCGATCTTCGGCGGCCACACGCATGGCGGGCAGGTCTGCCTGCCCGGTTTCGGGGCGCTCGTCGCCAACTGCGACATCCCCCTGAAGCAGGCGAAGGGTCTGAGCGAGTGGTCGCACTTCGGCCGCTCGGTTCCACTGAACGTGAGCGCCGGCTGCGGGCATTCGATCTACGCGCCGGTGCGCTTCGCCTGCCGCCCTGAGGCGACTCTGCTGACGCTGACCGCGCGCTCCTGACCGGCCGCGGCCGCCGCGCCCCGCCCCGCCCTCGATTCGGTGCTCGACCGCGGAGCATGTAGACTTGAACGGTTGCCACGGGGTGTGGCGCAGCTTGGTAGCGCGCTTCGTTCGGGACGAAGAGGCCGCAGGTTCAAATCCTGTCACCCCGACAGCATGCGAAAAAGGAGGGGATCCGCCGGAAGCGGATCCCCTCCTTTTTCGTATGCCCGAGGATGTCAGCCGGGCCCCGCGGCCGGAGGAACCGGCGGCGCGCGGAGTGGTCGTGGGGACGCACCCCCTCTCCCCCTCCCCTCACAGCCCCCTCGACTATCCTTATAACCACCATGACTGCACCTCGCCTGGTCGCCTTCGACCTCGACGACACACTGGCGCCCTCGAAGGGCCGCATCGACGACCGCATCGCCGACCTTCTGATCGCTCTTCTGCAGCGCGTCGACGTCGCCGTGATCTCAGGGGGCAACGAGGAGCAGTTCCGCACGCAGGTGATCTCGCGTCTCGGCGCTGCCACGGCATCCGATCTGGCCCGCCTGCACCTGCTGCCCACCTGCGGCACGCGCTACCTGCGCCATGACGGCTCCGACTTCGCCCCCGTATATGCCCATGACCTCTCGGACGACGAGAAGGATGCGGCGATGACGGCACTGCGTGAGGAGGCGGTCCACCTGGGCCTGTGGGAGGCGCAGCCGTGGGGCGAGATCCTCGAGGACCGCGGTTCGCAGATCACCTTCTCGGCGCTGGGACAGCAGGCGCCGCGCGATGCGAAGCACGCCTGGGATCCGGATGGGGCGAAGCGCGCGGCTTTGCGCGACGCCGTGGCGGCCCGGCTGCCCGGTCTGGAGGTGCGATCCGGCGGATCGACCTCCATCGACATCACTCGCGCGGGCATCGACAAGGCGTTCGGCATGCGCGAGCTGACCGCCCACACCGGCATCCCGCTTGCGGAGATGCTCTTCTACGGCGACCGTCTCGATGAGGGCGGCAACGACTACCCCGTCCTCGCGATCGGCGTGCCCTCGGTGGCCGTCGAGGGCTGGGAGGACACGGCTGACAAGCTCGACGCGCTGCTGGAGACGCTGCCGGCGCCGGTCATCCGCTGACCGCATCCACGTCGCCGGAACAGGCGATCCCGCGAGAGCAGGAAGATCCACCCGGAAACGTCCTGTTCCGGGTGGATCTCCTGTTCTCGGCGAGATGCCGACAGACGCTCAGCGCGCGGCGACCTCGGCGGCCGCACCGGCGACGGGGACGAGTCGTGCGAGCTGGGTGACGTGCTTCGGCTCGAGCTCGGCCAGCGACGAGACGCCGAGCAGGCGCATGGTGCGCTCGATCTCGGCGCGCAGGATGGCGATCGTGCGGTCGACGCCCTGACGGCCGCCCGCCATCAGGCCGTAGAGGTAGGCGCGGCCGATCAGCGTGAAGTCGGCGCCGAGGGCGACGGATGCCACGATGTCGGCGCCGTTCATGATGCCGGTGTCGATCATGACGGTGAAATCGTCGCCGACCTCCTTGCGCACGTGCGGGAGCAGGTGGAACGGGATGGGGGCGCGGTCGAGCTGACGCCCGCCGTGGTTCGACAGGATGATGCCGTCGACGCCGGCGTCCTTCAGGCGCACCGAGTCCTCGACGTTCTGCACGCCCTTGATCACGATCTTGCCCGGCCAGATGTCGCGGATGACCGCGAGATCCTCGTAGCTGATCGTGGGGTCCATGGCTGCGTCGAGCAGTTCGCCCACCGTGCCGCCCGTGGTGCTCAGCGACGCGAATTCGAGCTTCGGCGTGGTGAGGAAGTCGAACCACCACCACGGGCGCGGGATGGCGTTGATGATGGTGCCGAGGGTGAGCTGCGGCGGGATCGAGAAGCCGTTGCGCTTGTCGCGAAGGCGGGCGCCGGCCACAGGTGTGTCGACGGTGAACTGCAGCGTGTCGAAGCCGGCCGCCGCCGCTCGACGCGCCAGCTCGTAGGAGATCTCGCGGTCGCGCATGACGTACAGCTGGAACCAGTTGCGCCCGTGCGGGTTCGCCTCCTTGACGCCCTCGATCGACGTGGTGCCGAGGGTCGACAGGGTGAACGGGATGCCGGCAGCGGCGGCGGCGCCGGCGCCGGCTACCTCTCCCTCGGTCTGCATGAGGCGCGTGAACCCGGTCGGGGCGATGCCGAAAGGCAGAGCGCTCGGGCCGTCGAGGATGTCGACCGTGGTGTCGACGTCGGGTGCGGGCTTGAGGATGCCGGGGTGGAACTCCACGTCCTCGAAGGCCTGTCGGGCGCGGGACAGCGACAGCTCGCCCTCGGCGGCGCCGTCGGTGTAGTCGAAGGCGGCCTTCGGGGTGCGGCGCTTCGCGATGGTGCGCAGATCGGCGATCGTGAGGGCCGCGTCGAGCCTGCGCTTCCTCCCGTTCAGTTCGGGTGCCTTGAACTTCATCAGCTCGAAGATCTCGGCGGGCTTGGGCAGCTGACGCTGGACCATGCGTGTTCCTCTCGTTCGGAGCCCGTGACCGGGCGTGTGGTTCAGTCGGCGATCACGGCACGGCCGTCGGGCACGAGCCCGGCCGAGCGGTAGTAGCCGGTGATGTGGTCGTGCACGAGCGTGCGCGCCGCGCCAGGCAGGCCCTTGCGGATGGCGCCGACGATGGCGCGGTGCTCGCTGCGCAGTCCCTCGGCCATCGCCGCCCAGTCCTCGACGCGCGCGGCGCCCTCGAGCACGTAGGACTCGATCGATGTGCGCAGCCCCGCCATCATCGCGGTGATCACCGTGTTGCCCGACGCCTCGGCGAGCGCATAGTGCAGCTGCGCATCGAGGGCCAGGAACTCCTCCGCCGTGAGGGCGTCGTCGTCCATGACGTCGAGGATGCGGTGGACGGCGTCGAGGTCGCACTCGGGATCGGCGGCGAGGGATGCGGCGACGGCATCCTCCAGCACCAGGCGGGTCTGTACGACGTCCGCCAGCGGGAAGCCCTGCGCGGCGACCTGCAGGCGCAGCAGGGCCGACATGCCGCCCGAGGGCGTGGCGATGACGATCGCTCCCGCCTGCGGCCCCGAGCCCGTCGCGGTGCGGATCAGTCCCATCACCTCGAGCACACGCAGAGCCTCGCGAACGCTGGATCGTCCGACGCCGAGGTCTGCGGCGAGGTCGCGTTCAGACGGCAGCCGGTCACCGGGACCGAGTACGCCGTCGAGAAGGTCGCGTTCGATGCGCTCCAGAACGGTTCGCCAGGCGCGCGTCGTAGGCTGCGGCATCCGTCCTCCTGTGGTCTGACCACAGATTATCACCTCCCTTCCACGGGGACGAAACGCTCTTCTTGGGCAGCGAGGGCGAAGGGATGCCCCGAAACGAGCATCGGGAGGGGCGCCGCGAAGCGGGAAGGGAACGGGCTCTGCGGGCGGCGGAAACATGCCGTAGCCCGGAGAACGTCGTCCAGAGATCGCCGGCGTGACGACCTCAGCCCAGGCGGCCGCCGGACTCCTCGAGATAGCAGTTGCCGCACAGCGACTCGTACGTGGTGACGAGCTCATCGCCGGCTCCGTCGATCGCGACCTGGTCGCCGTCGAACACGAACCGGCCGCCGATGATCCGCCCGTTGAACACGGCCTTGCGACCGCAGCGGCAGATGGTCTTCAACTCCTCGAGCGAATGTGCGATCGCCAGCAGACGCGCGGAGCCGGGGAAGGCCTGAGTGCGGAAGTCGTTGCGGATTCCGTAGGCCATCACCGGGATGCCGTCGAGCACCGCGATGCGGAAAAGGTCGTCGATCTGCTCCGCGGAGAGGAACTGCGCCTCGTCGATGAGCAGGCAGGCGACGTCGACCGGCTCGCTGGGGAGCAGTTCGTCCTGAGCCTCGTTGCGCACCCGCTCACGCTCACGCAGGAACATCGCGCGCGCATCGTCGTCGGAGCCGATGAGGAAGTCGACGTCGCGCGTCATCCCGAGCCTGCTCTCGATCTGCGAGGCGCCCTTCGTGTCGATCTCCGGCTTGGCGAGCAGCACGCGCTGACCGCGCTCCTCATAGTTGTAGGCAGCCTGCAGCAGCGCGGTCGACTTGCCGGAGTTCATCGCGCCGTAGCGGAAGTACAGCTTCGCCACGGTCGCCCCGTCAGGCCGTGAGGGAGAGTGCGGATGCCGTGGCGCTCATCGACTGCTCGGCCGCATCGGCGTCTTCGTTGAGGTTCTCGCCCATGGTGGGAATGAGCTCGCGCAGCGTCGGCTCCCAGCCGGCGTACTGCTCCGGGAAGCAGCGGCGCAGCAGCCCGAGCATGATCGGCACCGCGGTGGATGCTCCGGGCGACGCGCCGAGCAGTCCGGCGATCGTGCCGTCCTGAGAGGTGATCACCTCGGTGCCGAACTGCAGGATGCCGCCCTTCTCAGGGTCCTTCTTCATCACCTGGGCGCGCTGGCCGGCCTGGATGATCGTCCAGTCCTCGTCCTTCGCGGTCGGCATGAAGGTGCGCAGGCTGTCGACCTTCTTGGCGTGGTTCTTGAGCAGCTCGCCGACCAGGTAGGTGATGAGGTCGGGGTTCGCGAAGGCGACCCGCAGCATCGGCCACAGGTTGTGCGGGCGCACCTGCGTCACGAGGTCGAGCATGGAGCCGTGCTTCAGGAACTTGGGGCTGAAAGTCGCGAACGGTCCGAACAGCAGCGACGACTCTCCGTCGACGACGCGCGCATCGAGGTGCGGCACCGACATGGGCGGAGCGCCCACGGAGGCCTGCGAGTACACCTTGGCCTTGTGCTGCGCCACGACAGCCGGATTCGTCGTCTTGAGGAACTGCCCGCCGATGGGGAAGACACCGTAGCCCTTGATCTCGGGGATGCCGCTGTTCTGCAGCAGCTTGAGCGCCCAGCCGCCGGCACCCACGAACACGAAGCGGGCCTTGACCTCACCGGGAGTGCGACCGACGGTGTGGCGGTACTTGACCAGCCAGCTGCCGTCCTTCTGGCGCTTCAAGGAGCGCACCTCGTGCTCGGTGCGCACCTGGGCACCCGAGTTCGCGAGGTGATCGAACAGCTGGTGCGTGAGAGCACCGAAGTCGACGTCGGTCCCGGAGGGCACGCGCGTGGCGGCGAACGGCTCGCCCTTGCGCCGCTTCTGCATGAGCAGTGGGGCCCACTTGTTGATGACGCGGGAATCCTCGCTGTACTCGATGCCCTCGAACAGCGGCTGCTGCTTGAGGATCTCGTAGCGGGCCTTCAGGTACGCGACATCCTTCTCGCCGCGCACGAACGTCATGTGCGGTGTGGAGTTGATGAAGGTCGAGGGAGCATCCAGCACACCGCGCTCGACCAGCGACGACCAGAATTGACGGCTCTGCTGGAACTGCTCGTTGATCGACACGGCCTTCGCAGGATCGAGCGAGCCGTCCTTGCCCTGCGGCATGTAGTTCAGCTCGCACAGTGCGGCGTGCCCCGTGCCCGCGTTGTTCCACGGGTTGGAGCTCTCCTGACCCACGTCGCTGAGCCGCTCGAAGGCGACGATCTTCCAGTCCGGCTGCAGCTCGCGCAGCAGCGTTCCCAGCGTGGCGGACATGATGCCACCACCGATCAGCACGACGTCGACGGATTCAGTCACCCGACCAGTCTAGTTCGCCTGGGCTGCCCTCCCGGACACGCCCGGGCCCCTGTGACGGGCGCTCTGACGGGCTCAGGCCGGCACGGAGGCGAGGCGCTCGGCGAGCAGCTCGGCGATCTGTACCGCGTTCAGGGCAGCGCCCTTTCGCAGGTTGTCGTTGCTGATGAACAGCACGAGGCCCTTGCCCTCGGGGGCGGACTGATCGGCACGGATCCGTCCGACGAAGCTCGGGTCCTTGCCCGCGGCCTGCAGAGGGGTCGGCACCTCTTCGACGACGACACCGGGTGCCGCCGCGAGGACCTCTCGCGCCCGCTCGGGCGTGATGTCGTTCGCGAACTCGACGTTGATCGACAGCGAGTGACCGGTGAACACGGGCACGCGCACACAGGTGCCCGCCACGCGCAGGTCGGGCAGGCCGAGGATCTTTCGGCTCTCGTTGCGGAGTTTCTTCTCCTCGTCCGTCTCGTTCTCGCCGTCGTCGACCACCGATCCGGCCAGCGGGATGACGTCGAACGCGATGGGTGCGACGTACTTCGCGGGCTCGGGGAACTCGACGGCGGAACCGTCATGCACCAGGCGCAGCGTGTCGCCCTGGGAGAGCACGCCCTCGACCTGCCCGAGCAGCTCCTGGGCCCCGGCCAGGCCCGATCCTGAGACGGCCTGGTAGGTCGAAACGATGAGGCGCTCGAGTCCGGCCTCGGCGTGCAGCGCCTTCAGGACGGGCATGGCGGCCATGGTGGTGCAGTTCGGGTTCGCGATGATGCCGCGGGGACGCACGTCGACGGCATCCGGATTGACCTCGCTGACGACCAGCGGCACCTCCGGGTCCATCCGCCACGCGCTGGAGTTGTCGACCACCACGGCGCCTGCGTCGGCGAACCTCGGAGCGTACGCACGGCTGGCGGTCGCACCTGCCGAGAACAGCGCGATGTCGATGCCGGACGCGTCTGCCGTCTCCACGTCCTCCACGATCACGGGCGTGCCGGCGAACTCGATGGAGGTCCCGGCAGAGCGCGCCGATGCGAACAGGCGCAGCTCGCGGATCGGAAACGATCGCTCGGCGAGAATCTCGCGCATCACAGTGCCCACCTGTCCGGTGGCGCCAACGATGGCGACGGAGAGTCCTGAGTCGGAGATACGGGTCATGGGGGATCCTTGGCGTGGAGACGGTGCACCAGGCTCGGCCCCGGGTCGCGGATGCTTCGCCCGGCGCCGATGTCAGGGTTGCGGTGAGTCTACCCCGTGGCCGTGGGGTCGAGCTGCGAGATGTCTCCCTCCGCGGGACGCGTGCGGTCGATCCCGCCGCCCGCCGGAGTGACGGATGCCGCTCGGTCGATGCGGATGCCAGTGGGTCAGCGACCGGTGCCGGCGTGCACGATCGCCTCGATCTCGCTGTCGAGACCGTAGGCGGCGTGCACGGCACGGGCGGCCTCGGCGAGGTCGTCGCCGCGCAGCACCACCGAGATGCGGATCTCGGAGGTGGAGATCATCTCGATGTTGATGCCGCCCTCGCTGAGCGCCTCGAACAGCGTCGCCGAGACGCCGGAGTGCGTGCGCATTCCCGCACCGACGACGGAGAGCTTGCCGATCTGATCGTCATGCAGCAGGTTCTCGAAGCCGATGCGGGCCTTCTCACCGGCGAGCGCCTTGAGAGCGGTGGCCGCGTCGGCCTTGGGGAGGGTGAAGGAGATGTCGGTGCGACCGGTAGATGCCGCCGACACGTTCTGCACGATCATGTCCACATTGGCACCGGACTTCGCCACGACGGTGAAGATCTCGGCCGCTTTGCCGGGAACGTCCGGCACGCCGGAGACGGTGATCTTGGCCTGGGTGAGGTCGGTGGCGACGCCGGCGACGATCGGTTCTTCCATGACTGCTCCCTCGGTTTCACGGGGGGACCTCTGCCCCTCGCCCAGAACGTAGGTGCCCTCGACCGATGAGAAGGTCGAGCGGGCGTGGATGAGCACGCCGTGGCGGCGGGCGTACTCGACGGCTCGGATGTACAGCACCTTGGCGCCGTTGGCCGCCAGCTCGAGCATCTCCTCGCTGGTGATGCTGTCGAGCTTGCGGGCGCGCGGGATCACACGCGGGTCGGCCGTGTAGATGCCGTCGACGTCGCTGTAGATCTCGCAGACATCGGCGTTGAGCGCGGCGGCGAGAGCGACGGCCGTGGTGTCGGAGCCACCGCGGCCGAGCGTGGTGATGTCGCGGGTGTCGCGGTTGAAGCCCTGGAAGCCCGCGACGATGACGATCGCGCCCTCATCGAGCGCCTCACGAAGGCGCACCGGTGTGACGTCCACGATGCGTGCGGCTCCGTGCTTGGCGTCGGTGATCATGCCGGCCTGGCTTCCGGTGAAGGAACGCGCCTCGAACCCCATCGAGTGGATCGCCATCGCCAGCAGCGCCATCGAGATGCGCTCCCCGCTGGAGAGCAGCATGTCGAGCTCGCGCGGCGCGGGGATGGGTGCGACCTCGTTCGCCAGGTCGAGGAGCTCGTCGGTGGTGTCGCCCATCGCGCTCACTGCCACCACGACGTCGTGCCCGGCGCGGCGCGTGTCGACGATGCGCTTAGCGACGCGCTTGATGCTCTCGGCGTCGGCGACGGACGAGCCGCCGTACTTCTGCACGATCAGGGCCACGTTCACTCCTGAGTTCGAAGGGCGCAGTGTCGTCGGGCGGATCCGCCCACGCACATTCTACGGACGAGCCTCATGCGGTCCGGCGCATGTGACGGCGACCCCGCGACTCGCGCGGGACTTCGGTGGTGCTGTCAGCGACGCCCATCGAGGTCGGGAGTCGCGCCCTCGGAGACGATCGCCTCGGCCGTCTCGGGCGTCGTCACGGGCCCCGTGGTGAGATCGGGGGCGGATGCCCGGGGCCTGAGCCTCCCGCCGGTGGCGGCGAGCCAGCATCCGATCAGCACGATCGGGAAGCCGATGAGCAGGCCGGGCGTGACGGGCTCGGCCAGCACGATGGTGCCGAGCACGACGGCGACGATGGGGTTGACGTAGGTGAACAGCGGCGCACGCACCGGACCCACCTCGCGGATGAGCGCGAAGAAGGCGACGAACGCCAGCGCCGTGCAGACCACGCCGAGCAGCCCGAGCGAGACGGTGGAGCGCAGTGTCGGGACCTCGTGCTGGGTGAGCAGGGCGACGGGCAGGTAGGCGAGCCCGATCGCGAACAGGGCGAGGGTGATCGTGCCGATGGAGGGCACGTCCTTCAGCTTGTGGGCGATGATGAACGGCGCGATCGCGTACATCAGCGCGGTGAGCATGATCTCGCCGATCGCGACGAGGCTGCCGGCGCCGTGCGGGAAGAGTCCGGGGCCGGCGACGACGACGGCGACGCCGGCGAATCCCAGCAGCAGCCCGCCCAGCCGCACCGGGGCGAGGGCGGTGCGGTCGCCCCGCAGCAGGGCGATGAGCACCGCGAAGAGCGGCACGGTGGCGACGAGCAGCCCAGTGATTCCGGAGGGCAACTGGGTCTCGGCGTGGCTGAGCAGCAGGAAGGGCCCTGCCATCTCCACCAGGCCGAAGGCGAGAACCCACGGCCAGTACTTCCACGCCGCTTTCAGCGCGCCGCTGCGGATCGCGAACGGGAGCAGGACGAGACCGCCGAGCAGGGTGCGTCCGGCGACGACCGCGGGCGGCGAGAAGGATTCGACCGCCTCTTTGATGAAGAGATAGGTGATCCCCCAGACGAACGCCATGATGGCGAAGAGGATCCAGCCCTTGCGGGTGAAGCCGGCGTGCACCGCGCTCACAGCCGTCGACGCCCTTCGAAGGCGCGCCCGAGGGTGACCTCGTCGGCGTACTCCAGATCGCCGCCCACGGGCAGGCCGGACGCGAGCCGCGACACCGCGATCTGCATGCTGGTGAGCAGCCGGCTCAGGTAGCTCGCGGTGGCCTCGCCCTCGAGGTTCGGGTTGGTGGCGAGGATCACCTCCTGCACAGTGCCGTCGGCGAGCCGGGACATGAGCTGCGCGATGCGCAGGTCGTCAGGGCCGACGCCGGCGATGGGGCTGATGGCGCCGCCCAGCACGTGGTAGAGACCCCGGAACTCGCGAGTGCGCTCGATCGCGGCGACATCCTTCGCGTCTTCGACGACGCAGATCAGCTCGGGGTTGCGGCGCGGATCGCGGCAGATCGCGCAGCGATCCTGCTCGGAGACGTTGCCGCACACCTCGCAGAACCGCACGCGGGCACGCACGTCGGTGAGCAGCTCGGCGAGCCGCGCCACGTCGAAGCTCGGGGTCTGCAGGATGTGGAAGGCGATGCGCTGCGCCGACTTCGGACCGATGCCGGGAAGCCTGCCGAACTCGTCGATCAGCTCCTGGACGATGCCGTCGTACATCAGTTGAACCTCGTCTGGGGCTGGTAGGGCTCTTCACGCAGGAAGGTGGCACCGAGCACCTGGCGCACGACGGCCTCGCCGTAGCGCTGCACGCCACCTGGTGCGGCGGAGCGAGCCGTCACGACCGGGGCGGCGGTCTGCGGGACCTCATGCGCGGAGGGGCTGTCGGACGCCTTCGGCTGTCGATCCTGGGACTGTGGCGTCGTGGGCCGCTTCGACGGCGCCGGCGGCTCGGGTCCGTCGTACAGCGGGTCGTAAGGCGGCTCGTCGTCGAACGGAGGGTAGTCGTCGATCGGCGGCACGTCGTCGACGGCGCCGTCGACCGGAGGCCGGGGCGCGGAAGCGGCGGCCTCGACCTCGGCGGGTTCCTCGTCGACCGGGAACTGCTGCGGAGGCGCGGTCATCGTCGCGGTCGGAGCGGGCGCTGGGGCGGAGGCCGGAATGGGCGCGACCGCCCATTCCGTGACGGCGGCCGATGCGGATCGTGAGGACCCCGAGCGCGCGGATGCAGCACCTGCCGAGTTCTGCTCGCCGAGCGGAGTGGCGCTCTGCATGGGGTTCGCCCACCCTGCAGCGGGCGAATCATCGACGCGCCCCCGGCCGGCGGTCGTGGTGGAGTCGCGTTGCGCGGCCCCGGCGGCCTGTTCGGACTTGGGATCGGGTGCAGGACGTGAGCCTGCCGGATCGCCCTGCGGGGGCGATGACGGGCCCGACGACGCCGTGCCTCCTCCCCCGCCGCCCGGCGGCAGCGGAGCGGGGCGGTACTTCACCCGTACACCCAGTTCCTGCTCGATGGCGGTGCGCAGATGATCGGACGTGCCTTCACCCGGCTTGGTGCCTTTGAATCGCGGGACATCGCTCGCGCTGGCGAAGCCGATGGTGAGGACTTCACTGTCGGGATCGTACGCGAGCGGCTGCACGCCGGTGACGATCAGCCACGACGGCCGGCTGATCGTCTCGAGCCGCTTCAGGACGGACGGCCACGCCTCGTTGATGCGGTCGATCGTCACCGGGCCCGAGTCCGCGGATGCCGGGGTGGAAACCTTCGCATCGCCGGCGCCGTCCTCGGCTGCACGGTCGGCGGCAGGTGCTGCCGATGCCTCAGGAGCGCTGCCGGACGACACCGCGGCGGACACGGCCGGGTCTGCGGGCGCGGCGGAATCCGGCTGCGTCGTCGAGCTCGGCGGCTCCGAGGTGTCTGCCTTCATCGCGGAACCCGCGTCGGCCGCTGCCGCGGGCGACGAAGCCGGGCGCGGGCTCGCGACGGGTGCGGGCGTCTGCGCCGGTGTCGGGGACGCCTGCGCCGTAGGCGGCGACGCCTGCGCCATTGAGGGTCGTCCAGCGGCCTGGGCGGCGCCGGACGGTCGGGCGCCGGCCTCCTGCGCACCGGTGCCAGGCGAGGGGGTGGCTGCGGAGGCGGCGAGCACGCGCGCGACCATCAGTTCGAGGTGCAGCCGCGGCGACGTCGCGCCGGTCATGTCGTCGAGTGCCTGACTGACCACGTCGGCGGTGCGCGAGAGGCGGGCAGCACCGAAGGCTGTCGCCTGACCGCGCATGCGCTGCAGTTCGTCTTCGGGCAGACCGCGCAGCACCGCCGATGCCCCGTCGCCGACGGCGGCGATGACGATCAGGTCGCGCATCCGCTCGAGGAGGTCGTCGACGAAGCGCCGCGGATCCTGCCCGGTCTGCACGACACGGTCGACCGCAGGGAACGCCGCAGCGGCGTCGCCGGCCGCGAGCGCGTCGACGATCTCGT
>NZ_JAPSIY010000009.1 GCF_031178445.1 Microbacterium sp. | reverse complement strand
AGCCAGTACTGCGCACGCTCGGAGTCGACCTCGATGAACGAGGGCTCCTCGGTGGGGTGGTACTTGCCGATCTCCTCGATCACGCGACCATCGCGCTTGGTGCGCGAGTCGGCGACGACGATGCGGTAGTACGGCGCACGGATCTTGCCCATGCGCTTGAGACGGATCTTGACAGCCACGATTCTCCTGAATGGTGTGGAAAGGAAGATGAACCGGTCGCCTGGAGCGTGGGGTGCACACCCGGCGGAAGCTCTGCGGGTGGACGGCTGCTGGATAGAGGGTCGAGCAGGCCGTCCGACCCTCTATTCTGCCAGATCCGCCGCGTTGCGCGAAACCGGGCGACACGGACCGTGTGTGCGGCGGAGTGCGCGTGTCAGACTGAGCGCGTGTCGCTCGAATTCGCGCCGTCCGCCCGTTCCACGGTGGGGCTGGAGTGGGAGATCATGCTCGCCGACCCGCAGACGGGCGACCTCGTCGGGCGCGCATCTGAGCTGCTCAGCTCGCTCGAGGCGCAGAGCGCCGGTGAGCGGCACACGGTCACCGGCGAGCTGCTCACGAACACCATCGAGGTGACCAGCGGCGTCGGCGCGCGTGTCGCGGATGCGGTGGACGACATCGCCGCGGCAATCGCCGCCGTGCGCCGGTCGACGGATCCGGCGGGCATCGCACTGCTCAGCGCCGGCAGCCACCCGTTCGCGCAGTGGTTCGATCAGCGCGTCACGGACAAGACCCGCTACCACACGCTGATCGACCGCACCCAGTGGTGGGGGCGGAACATGATGATCTGGGGCATCCATGTGCACGTCGGCGTCGACGACCGCGACAAGGTGCTGCCGATCATCGGTGCGCTCTGCTCCTTCCTGCCGCACCTGCAGGCGCTCTCCGCCTCGAGCCCGTATTGGGCGGGGGAACGCACCGGCTACGCATCAAATCGTGCGCTGGTGTTCCAGCAGCTGCCGACGGCAGGGCTCCCCTGGCCGGTGCGCACCTGGCGCGAGTTCGAGAGCTACCTCGACGACATGGTCCGCACCGGCGTCATGACCGACGCCTCCGAAGTGCGATGGGACATCCGCCCGGCACCGCGCTGGGGAACGATCGAGGTGCGGGCGTGCGACGGGATGTCGACGCTGACGGAGCTCGCTTCGGTGGCCGCCCTGACGCAGTCGCTCGTCGAGCACTTCTCGCGCGAGCTCGACGACGGTCGCACGCTGCCGACGTTGCCGCCATGGTTTCACCGCGAGAACAAATGGCGCGCAGCCCGCTACGGACTCGATGCGCGCGTGATCGTCGATGGGGCCGGCTCGCAGGTGCCGGTGCGCGACCACCTGAACGCCGTGGTCGAGGACCTGTTGCCGACGGCGCGCGAACTCGGGTGCGCCGCTGAGCTCGAAGGCGTGCGCGCCATCGTGCGCGGCGGCGCGAGCTACGCACGGCAGCTGGCCGCTTCAGAAGCGGCCGGAGGCGACCTCCGCGCGGTGGTGCATCATCTGATCACGGAGTTCCGCGCAGGTCCGGCCGGAACGTCGCCCGCGTGATCAGGCGTCCTCGACGAGCAGGCGCGCGAGTGTCTCGTCGAGTACCACGTCGGTGAGCAGACCCGAGGTGATCGCGGCTCGCAGGGCCCCGATCTTCGCCGCCCCCGACACGACGCACATGCGGCGCGGCACCCGACGCAGACGGTCGAGGCCCGGACCCGTGGAGCGGGCGTTCAGCCTGATGTCGCGCCACGTGCCGTCGGCTCTGAAGAACACGGTCGCGACATCGCCGATCGCGTCGTCCTCATGCAGGCTTCGGTAGTCGTCGCGGCTGAGGTAGCCGCCGACGTACACCCGGCTGGGCACCTCGGCACGCGGGGAGCCGAGGCCGAAGACGGCGATGTCCATCTTCGCCTGGAACGACAGCACCCGCCGGGTGCTGCGCTCGCGCCACATCGCCTCGCGCGTGCGGGGATCGTCGAAGAACGCCGGAACCGGGAACTGCTCCACCTGCGCCCCGAACGCCTGACCGAAACGCTGGAGGATGTCGCTGGAGTACTCCAGCCCGCTCGTCTGGGTGTTGCCCGCTCCGTTCAGCTGGACGATGACGGTGCTGTGCGTCTGCTTCGGAACGAGCGAACGACTGACCATGCTGATCGTCGAGCCCCAGGCGACGCCGACCACCATGTTGGAGTCGACGAACTGCGACAGCATCCGCCCCGCCGTCGTCGCGACGCGCTCCAGCCGGTCGACTTCGCTGATCACGCCAGGGACGGGAACGACGTGCGCGGCGACCCGGAATCGCTCCCGGATGCCGTCCTCCAAGCCGCCGACTCGTTCGAGAGGCGAGTTCACACGGATGTCGACGAGGCCGTTCTCACGTGCGTAGGTGAGCAGGCGTGACACCGACGAGCGGGACGTTCCCAGCTCGCGCGCGATCGAATCCATCCGCATGTCCTGCAGATAGTAGAGCTTGGCCGCGGTGAGCGCGGCGGTCGTCCGTGTATCGGTGCGCGAACCGTCGGGCATGTCGGATCCTCCATGCCAAGGATTGCACATTCGTGCACCGGGTTTGCGCGCGATGCTCAACAGGTCGATCCTGGGTGGCAGAGAACGAAAGGGCCGACCATGACCGTGACAACACGCGCTGCACGCCGCGACCACGAGCTGAACAGCATCCGCACCACCGGGCGCACCACCGTTCTCATCATCGGCGGAGGAATCAACGGCATCTCGCTGTTCCGGGATCTCTCATTGCAGGGGATCGACGCCGTGCTCGTCGAGCGCGGCGACTTCGCGAGCGGCGCCTCAGCCGCTTCCAGCCACATGATCCACGGCGGCATCAGGTATCTCGAGAACGGCGAGTTCCGGCTGGTGCGCGAATCCGTGCAGGAGCGCAACGGACTGCTGCGCACAGCGCCTCACTACGTCAAGCCGCTGCAGACGACCATCCCGATCTACTCGACCTTCTCGGGCATCCTGTCCGCTCCCCTGCGGTTCCTCACGCACCGCAGCGGCAGACCGCAGGAGCGCGGAGCCGTACTCATCAAGGCAGGGCTGACGATCTACGACCTGTTCTCCCGCGACGGGGGCTCGGTGCCGCGCCATCGGTTCCTCGGACGTCGACGGTCATTGGCGGAGCTGCCCGAACTCGACCCCCGGGTCAAGTACACCGCCACGTACTACGACGCATCGATGCACGATCCCGAGCGCCTCGCGCTCGACGTGCTGCAGGACGGTCGCGCCGCCCACGCCGCATCTTTCGCGATCAACTACGTCGAAGCGGTCGGGCGCGACGACGACGGCGTGCTGCTGCGCGACCGCGAGACGGCGCAGGAGTTCCGCATCGCTGCCGATGTTGTGGTGAACACATCCGGCCCCTGGACGGACCTCACCAACGAGGCCCTCGGGGTGGACAGCCGCTTCATGGGAGGCACCAAAGGCTCGCACATCGTGCTCGAGAACCCCGAACTGCTCGAGGCGACGCAGGGCAGGGAGATCTTCTTCGAGCACTCCGACGGTCGCATCGTGCTCATCTACCCATTGAAGGGCCGCGTGCTCGTGGGCACCACCGACATCGAGGCCGACCCGCGCGAGCCGGCCCGTTGCACCGAGGAGGAGGTCGAGTACTTCTTCGATCTCATCGATCATGTCTTCCCCGGGATCGAAGTGACGCCCGAGCAGATCGTCTACCGCTTCTCGGGGATCAGGCCGTTGCCGCGCCACGAGGACACCGCTCCCGGGTTCGTCTCGCGCGACTACCGGATCGAAGTCGACAGGAGCGGCGCCGTTCCCGTGCTCAGCCTCGTCGGCGGTAAGTGGACCACGTTCCGAGCCCTCGGGGAGGCGCTGTCCGACCGGGTACTGAAGCTGATCGGGCGCACACGGGTCGTGTCGACCGTCGGCCTGGCGATCGGCGGCGGCCAGGGATTCCCGCGTACGGTTCGCGCCCGCGAGTCGTGGAAGCAGGCGCACCTGCCCGGCGCGGGCACTCGCGGCGACCAGCTGCTCACCCGTTACGGGACGCGTGCCGCCGAGGTATGGGCGCACATCGAACAGGAGGAGGACCGGCCGCTCGCCGGGGGCGCCCTGTCGACGCGCGAGCTCGAGTGGATGGTGGACGCCGAACTCGTCGTGCGCCTTGCCGACGTCATCCTGCGCCGGACCGCGATCGCATTCGTCGGCGACACGACGACCCCACTGCTCGAGGAGGTCGCCGATGCGCTCGCACCTCTGATGGGATGGGACCGCGGACGCCGGGACGCGGAGGTCGAAGCGACAGTGCAGCTGCTGAACGAGGCGCACGGTCTGACACTCGCCGTTCCGACCCGCGGCTGAGCGCGCGCAGCGCCCCGTCGATGATGACGCAACCGGCACGAAGGAGACGCCCCATGCCCGATCACATTCTGTCCATCGACCAGGGCACGACCTCGAGCAGGGCGATCATCTTCGACCGCACGGGGACGATCGTCGCCACGGGGCAGAAGGAGCACGAGCAGATCCTGCCCCGTGCGGGCTGGGTCGAGCACGATCCTGCCGAGATCTGGCGCAACGTGCAGGAGGTGATCGGGCTCGCGCTGACCCGAGCGCATCTCACCCGCCACGACATCGCAGCCATCGGCATCACCAATCAGCGCGAGACCGCGGTCGTCTGGGATCGCACGACCGGAGCCCCGGTGTACAACGCGATCGTCTGGCAGGACACGCGCACGCAGGAGATCGTCGACCGCCTCGCAGCAGACGGGGGCGTCGACAGGTTCAAGCCGGACGTCGGACTGCCGCTGGCCACGTACTTCTCGGGAACGAAGGTCGCCTGGATCCTCGAGAACGTCGAGGGCGCACGCGCCAGGGCCGAAGCCGGCGAGCTGATGTTCGGAACGACCGACTCCTGGGTGCTGTGGAATCTGACGGGCGGGGTGTCAGGCGGAATCCACGCGACGGACGTGACCAATGCGTCGCGGACGATGTTCATGGATCTGCGAACGCTCGAGTGGCGCGACGACATCCTCGACGCGTTCGGCGTACCGCGCTCGATGATGCCCGAGATCAGATCGTCGTCGGAGGTGTACGGCAAAGCAGAGAACTCGTCGCTGCTGCGCGAGACGCCCATCGCCGGCATCCTCGGGGATCAGCAGGCCGCGACGTTCGGGCAGGCCGCCTTCGCCGCGGGCGAGAGCAAGAACACGTACGGAACCGGATGCTTCCTCATCGTCAACACGGGCACCGAGTTCGTGCAGTCGAAGAACGGCCTGCTCACCACCGTCGGTTACAAGCTTGGCGACGAGCCGGCGCACTATGCACTGGAAGGCTCGATCGCCGTGGCGGGCTCACTGGTCCAGTGGCTGCGCGATCAGCTGGGGCTGATCGACTCCGCCCCTGAAGTGGAGGAGCTCGCCCGGCAGGTCGACGACAACGGCGGCGTCTACATCGTGCCGGCGTTCTCGGGCCTGTTCACGCCGTACTGGCGACCTGACGCGCGTGGCGCGATCGTGGGCCTCACCCGCTTCGCGAATCGCGCCCACATCGCACGCGCGGCTCTCGAAGCAGTCGCCTTTCAGACCCGCGATGTGCTCGACGCCGTGAACGCCGACGCCGGCGTGACGCTGAGCGAGCTGAAGGTCGACGGCGGCATGGTCGCGAACGACGCCCTCATGCAGTTCCAATCCGACATCCTCGGCGTCCCGGTGGTGCGCCCCGTCGTCGCCGAGACGACGGCACTCGGCGCCGCCTATGCCGCCGGGCTTGCGGTGGACTTCTGGAGCGGGCTGGACGAACTCCGGTCGAACTGGCGAGAGGACCGTCGCTGGGAACCCGCTCTCGCCCACACAGAGCGCGACCGCCAGCTGCGGCTCTGGCGCAAGGCTGTCACCAAGTCGATGGACTGGGTCGACGACGACGTGCTGTGAGCCGCGGATGCGTCGACCTCGGCGGACGACCCGCCCCACGGACGGATGACGCAGGTCGGGCCCAGCGTGTTCGACGGCGCAGAGCGTGACTCAGCGCTTGCCGAACAGCTTCTGGATCTCGGCGAGATCGGCCTCGCTGGGCGCCTGCTGAGCGCCGCCGAGCCCGAATCCCGAACCGGTGGGGGTGGCGTTCGCCCCGGCCAGCCCGGCGTTCTCGGCGGCTCGCTTGGCCGGGTTGCCGGAGCGCGAGCCCCCCTTGCTCTTCGAGCCCTTCCTGCCGCGCTTGGCCGATGCGCCGGGCTTGCCCATGGGGCCCATACCCGGGAGCTGCGGTGTCCCGCCGCGGGCGACGGTCTTCATCATCTTCGCCGCCTGCTCGAATCGCTGCACCAGCTGATTGACGTCGGTGACCGTCATGCCCGATCCGTTGGCGATGCGCAGGCGACGCGAGCCGTTGAGGATCTTGGGGTTGCGTCGCTCCCCCGGTGTCATGGACCGGATGATCGCCTCGGTGCGATCGATCTCGCGCTCGTCGAAGTCCTCGAGCTGCTGCTTCATCTGGCCCATGCCCGGGAGCATCCCGAGCATCTTCTTCATCGAGCCCATCTTCTTCATCTGCTGAAGCTGCTCGAGAAAGTCCTCGAGGGTGAAGGCCTCGTTCGCCAGCTTCTCGGCGACCTTCTTCGCCTCCTCCTCGTCGAATGCCTGCTGGGCCTGCTCGATGAGGGTGAGGATGTCGCCGAGGTCGAGGATGCGGCTCGCCATACGGTCGGGGTGGAACTGCTCGAGGTCCTCGAGGTTCTCACCGGTGGAGGCGAAGATGATCGGGCGGCCGGTCACCGAGGCCACTGAGAGCGCCGCGCCGCCACGGGCATCGCCGTCGAGCTTCGACAGCACGACACCGGTGAAATCGACACCCTCCTGGAAGGCCTTTGCGGTGTTCACCGCATCCTGACCGATCATGGCGTCGATGACGAACAGGACCTCGTCGGGGTCGGTCGCCCTGCGGATGTCGGCGGCCTGCTTCATCAGCTCGGCGTCGACTCCGAGCCGTCCCGCGGTGTCGATGATGACGACATCATGCTGCTGACGGCGAGCGTGCTCGACGCCGTCCTTCGACACCTTCACCGGGTCGCCGACGCCGTTCCCCGGCTCGGGTGCGTAGATCGCCGCGCCGGCGCGCTCGGCGACGACCTGCAGCTGGTTCACGGCGTTGGGGCGCTGAAGATCGGCCGCGACGAGCAGCGGAGTGTGGCCCTCGCCCTCGAGCTGCTTGGCGAGCTTGCCCGCGAAGGTCGTCTTACCCGATCCCTGCAGGCCGGCGAGCATGATCACAGTCGGCGGATTCTTGGCGAACTCCAGGCGGCGCTGCTCACCGCCGAGAATCGCGACCAGCTCTTCGTTCACGATCTGCACGACCTGCTGCGCCGGGTTCAGCGCCTTGCTGACCTCGTCGCCGAGGGCGCGCTCGCGCACCTTCGCGGTGAAGTCCTTCACGACCACGAGCGCCACGTCGGCATCGAGCAGGGCTCGGCGGATCTCGCGGACGGTGCCGTCGACGTCGGCGGGGCTCAGCTTTCCCTTCGTGCGGAGGTTGCGGAAGGTCTCGGTGAGCCGATCGGAGAGCGTGCCAAAGGTAGCCATGGTGTCACCGATTCTACGCGAGCGGCGCCCCCACGCTCAGCGCGACCCGGAAGGGTTTCGTCGGACGCGACGCCGCGCGGCCGTGTCCGGCTCCCCGAGAAACGTCCGCTCAGCCCCAGGGAAGATCGTGGATGCTACGGAGGGCCGCGTCGAACTGCGCCTCGAGGGACGCCTGCCCTGCACCCTGCTCCGCCCACACGCGAAGCGACGACAGCACGGCCGCCGCCACAGCGGCGCCGAGGATGTCCGCGCGGACCTCGTCGATGCCTGCGCTGCGCGCTGCACCGGCGACGGCCGACGAGATGCGCGCATGGCGGAGTCCGGTGTCGCGCATCAGCTCCGTCTCCAACCCCATCGCCTGCGCGTTGCGCAGGGCCAACACGAGAGGATCGGGCGCGAAACCATGCACGATCGGCAGCACGGCCGCGCGGATGGCATCCCCGTCGGCCTCCGTGCCGAGCGCCGCGAGGGAGACCGACGCCTCCTCGATGCGCGCATCAAGACCCGACCACAGCACATCGCTCTTCGACGAGAAGTAGTTGAAGAAGCTGGAGCGGCTCACGCCCGCTCGGCGGGTGATGTCGGCTATCGACGTCTCGTCGTACCCCTGCTCGAGGAACAGTTCGCAGGCGGCCTCCGCGAGGGTCTCACGCGACGATGCCCTCGGCCTGCCGGCTCGGGTCTCGGATGTCATAGTCGCCAGCGTAGCCCTGCCCGGATGCCACACCGTGAACAGAACCCTGCCCCGACGACTGAACCAGGTATTGTTGCACTGCATCCAACAACGTTGGCCAGGTGGCCGCGAAGGCAAGGGGTTGTCAATGCTCGACATCCGGATCGCCGGTCTCGCACCGGACTACGTCCCATACCGCGACGGGTGGGAGCTGCAGCGCAGCGTCCACCGAGAAGTCGTCGCGGGCGACCGTGACGACACGCTCCTGCTGCTGGAGCATGAGGCCGTCTACACCGCCGGCAAGCGCACTGAGCCGCACGAGCGACCGCAGGACGGCACACCTGTGGTCGATGTCGACCGCGGGGGCAAGATCACCTGGCACGGCCCCGGACAGCTGGTCGGCTACCCCATTGTGCGCCTCCGCGAGCCGATGGACGTGGTCGCCCATGTTCGCCGGCTGGAGCGCCTGCTGATCGACGTGCTGCGCCCGATCGGCGTCGACGGATACCAGGTCGAGGGGCGCAGCGGTGTATGGGTCCGCCGTCCACTCAGCGAGGACAAGGTGGCCGCCATCGGCATGCGGGTGCAGCAGGGCGTGACGATGCACGGGTTCGCGGTCAACTGCGACAACTCGCTCGCCGCATTCCGCGGCATCATCCCGTGCGGGATCACGGATGCCGGGGTCACCACGATCAGTGAGGTGGTCGGCGCCGACGTCTCCCCCGCGGACATCGTGCGGGCCGTGTCGGACGCGTTCGCCACGGAGTACGCAACCGTGCAGAACGCGGAGGTGGCCGCGTGAGTGGTATGGCACCCGAGGGACGAAAGCTGCTTCGCCTGGAGATCCGCAACTCCTCGACGCCCATCGAGCGCAAACCGGAGTGGATCCGCACCAAGGCCAAGATGGGCCCGGAGTATCAGGCGCTGCACTCCCTGGTGAAGAGCGAGGAGCTGCACACCGTCTGCCAGGAGGCCGGTTGCCCGAACATCTACGAGTGCTGGGAGGATCGCGAGGCGACGTTCCTCATCGGTGGATCGCAGTGCACCCGTCGCTGTGACTTCTGCCAGATCGACACGGGCAAGCCCGCGGATTACGACACCGACGAGCCCCGTCGCGTGGCCGAGAGCGTGCAGCGCATGGCCCTGCGCTACGCCACAGTCACGAGCGTCGCACGCGACGACCTTCCCGACACGGGTGCCTGGCTGAACGCGGAGACGGTGCGGCAGATCCACGCGCTCAACCCGAACACCGGCGTTGAGCTGCTCGCGAACGAGCACAACGCCGATCCGGCGTTCCTCGGGCAGATCTTCGACGCCAGGCCCGAGGTGTTCGCGCACAACGTCGAGACCGTTCCTCGGATCTTCAAACGCATCCGTCCCGCATTCCGGTATGAGCGATCACTGAACGTGATCACGCAGGGCCATCAGGCCGGTCTGATCACCAAGTCGAATCTCATCCTCGGCATGGGCGAGGAGCCGGAGGAAGTGGTTCAGGCGTTGCGCGACCTGCACGACGCCGGGTGCGACATCATCACCATCACGCAGTATCTGCGTCCGTCCCCGCGCCATCTGCCGGTGGGGCGCTGGGTGAAGCCGGATGAGTTCATCGAGTTCAAGGCGGAGGCGGAACGGATCGGGTTCCTCGGCGTGCTCGCGGGACCACTGGTGCGCTCGTCGTACCGCGCCGGGCGGCTGTGGGCTCAGTCGATGCTGTCGAAGGGGCGTCCCATTCCCTCGCACCTCGCGCACATCGCCGATGGCGTCGAACTGGGCTTCGCCCAGGCGGTCTGATCTCCGCTCCGATCGAGCCACCGTCGACGACGGCCAGCGGTCTGTGTCAGTCCGCGCTCATCACCGACAGGACGGCACCGTCCGAGCCGAGGTTGACGAGCAAAACGTCATCGGTGGCGTCCGCGTCGAGCGCGTACTCCATCACCGCGAAGGGCTCGGTGCCACCGTGTTCGTCCGCGAGGATCGTCATGCTCATCAGCCGCAGCGAGCGGATGATGTCCACGGCGGCATCGCCGCTGACATCCACCAGGACGTCCTCCAGCTCGTCGCCGAATACCTCCTGCTGCTGCAGGATGTACTCGGTCACCTCGCTGGTGCGATCGTCGACCTCGCCGAGCATCGCCCTGCGCACTGTCGCATCCAGGTTCTCGATGCCGGCGATCAGTGCGGCAGCCATGTCGAGGGCGTCCTGCGACACGTCGTCCTGGTCGGGCGCGGTGAGATCCACCGTCACCGACTGGTCGCCGAACTCGACTCGCTCCGTCCAGAAGATGGCACCGTCGGGCCCGGAGGAAAGGACCCCGAAGTAGTCGTGTTCGATCGCCATATCGCTATGAAACCAGCCTCTCGGTTGCGGCGGTAGCCCTACGCGCCGACGAGCGACGAGACGAAGACGTGGGGCGTGAAACCGGTGAGGTCATCGATCCCCTCGCCTTGGCCGAGCAGCTTCACGGGGATCCCCGTCCGCTCCTGCACGGCCAGCAGGAATCCGCCCTTCGCGGAGCCGTCCAGCTTGGTGATGACCAGCCCTGTGACTCCGGCGTGCTGCAGAAAGGCCTCTGCCTGCATGACGCCGTTCTGACCGGTCGTGGCATCGAGCACGAGCAGCACTTCGCTGATCGGAGCCTGCTTCTCGATCACACGGCGCACCTTGGACAGCTCGTCCATCAGGCCGCCCTTGGTGTGCAGCCGGCCGGCCGTGTCGATGATCGCGATCTCGATGCCCTGCTGCTTTGCGTACTCCACGGTCTGGTAGGCGACGGAGGCCGGATCCTGCCCTTCGTGCTGAGGACGCACCATGGCCGCTCCCCCACGCTGAGCCCAGGTGGCGAGCTGATCCACAGCGGCAGCGCGGAAGGTGTCTGCGCCGCCGACGACCACACTGCGCTCGAAGCCGCGCAGGAACTTGGTGAACTTCCCGATCGTGGTGGTCTTGCCCACGCCGTTCACGCCGACGACGAGCACGACAGCCGGGCGCTCGGTGAGCTTCAGCGTGGTGTCGAACTTCGCGAAGCGCTCCTCGAGCGTCTCGCGCAGCATCCGCTGCAGGTCCTTCGGATCCGTCGTGCGATATCTGTCGACCTTCTCGTGAAGCTCGTCGAGCAGCTGTTCCGTGATGTCGGGGCCGAAGTCCGCGGTGATCAGCGCGGTCTCAAGGTCCTCCCACGTCGTCTCGTCGATCGTGGGCTTGACGAACATGCCACGCAGAGCGCGACCGAGGGACCAGGACTTCTCCGCCATGACTCCAGCCTACGATGGCGGACATGGCCTTCCGTCGCGTGTTCCTGCATGGCGCCGGACGCAGGGGTGCGGATGCGTGGCCTCACGCCGATCCGGCCGGCGGCGATTTCGTGACTTTCGCCGAGGGATCGTCGGTCGCCGGGCAGGCGGAGTCGCTGGTGCGTCACTTCAGCGGCGACCCGGCCCTGGTCTTCGCCCATTCGATCGGCGCGGTACCCGCCGTTCTCGCCGCCCGCCGGCTGCGAGTGGCCGGGCTCGTGCTGGTCGAGCCGGCGTTGTACGACATCGCGCGCGGTCACGAGGCGATCGAGCGGCACATCGCCATCGTCACCGAGGCCCGCACATTGTCGGAATCCGGCGATCTGCGTGGATTCTGGGCCATCCTCCGCCCGCTCATGTTCGGCGGTCCGTACGACGCGGCGGCGTGGGAGAAGGAACAACGAGTGGCCGAACGTTGGGCGCGCACCAACCTTCCCTGGGGTCACGGCGTACGACCTGAGATGCTCGCCGGCATCCGCACTCTCGTCGTCACCGGAGGCTGGAACGAGGAGTACGAGACGATAGCGAAGGCGCTCGTCTCCGGCGGCGCGGAGCACGTGATCGCCGACGGCGCAGGCCATCGCGCTCAGGATGCTGAGGGCTTCGCTCCTGCGGTGCACGAGTTCGAGTCCACGCTCACCTGACACGCCGACGGGCCGACATCCTGGCCGCGCAAGGCAGCCGGTCAGCTCGCGACGCGGTCGCCCACCCGCTGACCGACCACCGCGGAGACGCCGTCCTGCCGCATGGAGACGCCGTAGAGCGCATCGGCTATCTCCATCGTCCGCTTCTGGTGCGTGATCACCAGCAGCTGTGAGCTCTCACGCAGCTGCTCGAAGACCGTCAGCAGCCGCCCCAGGTTGGCGTCGTCGAGCGCGGCTTCGACCTCGTCCAGAATGTAGAACGGGCTGGGCCGTGCTTTGAAGATGGCGACCAGCAGCGCCACCGCGGCCAGCGATCGCTCCCCGCCCGAGAGCAGTGACAGTCGCTCGATCTTCTTGCCGACCGGTCGCACCGCCACCTCGATCCCGGTGGTGAGCATGTCGTCGGGATTCGTCAGCGAGATACTGCCCGCACCGCCGGGGAACAGCAGAGGGAACACCTCGCCGAACGCCTGCTTGGTGTCTTCGAACGCGGACGCGAAGATCACCTGCATCCGCTCATCGAGGTCGGCGATGATCGTGAGCAGATCCTGCCGTGTCTTCGTCAGATCAGCCAGCTGCTCGGTCAGGAACGCGTGCCGCTGCTCGAGCGCCGCGAACTCCTCGAGGGCGAGCGGGTTGACCCTCCCGAGCTGCGCGAGCTTCCGCTCCGCATCCTTCAGGCGTCGTTCCTGGATGCGTCGATCGAATGGGATCGCCTCATCCTCGTCAGCGTCCTCGGCTCCCGGGTCGCGCGGGACCGGCTGGTCAGGTCCATATTCCGCAACGAGAATTTCTTCGTCGAGCGCGAGCTCCGATGCCACCCGATCGAGGAGACCGGACAGATGCAGCTTCTTCTCGTGGATCTGAAGTTCCAGTCCGTGGACGCTCTCCGTCAGTCCTGCCAGGCGTTCCCGCAGAGAACCCTCCTGCCTGCGAAGCACGGTCAGCTCCTCGTTGTGCGCCGAGCGCTCTTCCTCCGCCTTCGTCAGTGCGATGCGAGCCTCGGTGACGGAGCGGTCAAGCGAATCGAGTACGCGCGGCAGCTCGTCGGCGACAGCGGATGCGGCCTCGCGCTGCGCGCGGCGTATCACCGCGCGTCTGGCCGTTTCGGCGGCCGCCTCGCGTTCCTGTTCGCGCTGACGTTCCAGCGCGACGACGCGTGCCTGTGCCGCGCGGACCCGTTCGCGCAGCGTTTCGATGTCCAACCGGGCCCGCACTTCGCCCTCGCGCGCGGACTCCAGTGCCTCGAGCAGTCCGTCGCGCGCGGAGGCGTCGAGCACCGGGCGCGGCTCGGATTCCGACTCTTCGAGCTCGGCCTTGGCGCGGGCAGCCGCCTGCTCGGCTTCGGCCACCGCGGACTGCGCCTGAGAGAGCCCCGCCTCCAGGCGGTCGCACTCCGCGACAGCCGCTTCGTGCTGTACGGTGACGCGGTTCACCTGCTCGGCATGCGATGCGAGCGCGGCGTCGTGCTCCCGCAGAGCCTGAAGCGCCTCCTTGGAGCGTCGCCGCGCGTCCTCGACGCGCTCGGTCGCCTCGATCCTCGCCTCGCGCAGGCTGTCCACGATGACGCGGACCTCCTCCAGCCGCTCACGTGCGGCATCGCGCTCTGCCGTGAGCTCGAGACGGGATGCCTCGCCCGACCCCGCACGCATGGTGTGCGACGTGACGACCTCGCCGTTCTTGGTGACGATCGTCGTCCGCGAATCGGACACGGCATCGAGCGCCGCCCGCGCGGTACGCGCGGCCGGCAGGTCGTCGGCGATGACCACGGAGGCGAGGATCGCCAGCACTCCGCCCGGCGCGTCCACGACGCCCGCGGCCGGCACCGCGCCGGGGAGCTTCGCGGTGAGCGTGGCGGCCGCCTTCCGTCCCTCGGCGATGACGATGTCGACGGTGCCCCTCGCGCCACCGCCCTCTATCAGCGAGAACGCGTGCTCGGCGCTGTCGACGAGCACGCCTTCCGCGAGCGGTCCGAGCACGGCAGCGATCGCCGCTTCGTAGCCTGCACGGACCTGCACCGAATCGCCCACCAGGCCGCGGACGCCCGCCGCACCGGATGCCACGATCTCCGCCGCGCCGCCGGAGAGCGCGAGGGCGCTGCCCAAGGCCGCCGCCTTCGCTGTGAGCGCATCCGCCTCGCGCTCGGCATCGTGAAGCCGCTCACGCAGCGAGTCCCGTTCCGCCTCGGCTGCGGTGACCTCCTTCTGCGCATCCTCGTACGCCGCGGCGTACTCGGCGGCAGAACCCTCGGGCGCCTCCGCATCCTCGATCGCTTCCAGCGCATCGGCGGCCTCGCGCCGACGCGTGTGAGCCGCCTCGAGAGCGTTCTCCTGGCGCAGGACGGCACCGCGCACGGCAGCGAGGGCAGATGCCGCCGCATCTGCGTTGCCTCGCAGAGTAGTCAGACGCATGTCGTAGGCCGACACCAGGGCGCTCTGCTCGGCGATGTCCACATCGAGCGTGTCCAGCTCAGCACGTGCGTTCATCACCTCGCGGCTCGCGGTCGCCGCCGCATCCTGAGCATCACCGAGGCCTTCGGAGATTCGCGTGATCTCGTCCTTGGCCTCGTCGATGGTGTCCTGCGTGACGGTGATCGCGGTGACGGTGTCATCGTCTTCGCTGCCGAGAAGCGCCAGACGCTGGTTGGCGAGGGTGTACAGCGCCCGCATGCGGTCCTGTGCCTGCTCCAGGCCGAACGCGACCCGCCGCGCCTCATCGACCGCCGTCGAGTTCTGTTCCGCCTCCAGCCTTACGATGTCCGCTCGCACCGCATCGAGTTGCTCCGACAGCACCAGTCGTTCGGTATGCCGCTCGTGCTCCGTGCGGGTGTGGTCGGCCAGCGCCGTGCGCAGGGCCACCACGTCATCGGCGAAGAGGCGCGCCTTGGCGTCGCGCACCACTGCGGCGATCGTCTGTGCTTCGCGAGCGATCTCCGCCTGGCGTCCGAGCGGCTTGAGCTGTCGACGGATCTCGCCGGCGAGGTCGCTGAGGCGGGTGAGGTTGGTCTCCATGGCGTCGAGCTTGCGCAGGGTCTTCTCTTTGCGGCGCCGATGCTTGAGGATTCCCGCCGCCTCCTCGATGAACCCGCGGCGATCCTCCGGGGAGGCCTGCAGAACCGTGTCGAGCCGGCCCTGACCCACGATCACGTGCATCTCACGCCCGAGGCCGGAGTCGCTGAGCAGCTCCTGCACGTCGAGCAGCCGGCAGCTCGAGCCGTTGATCGCGTACTCGCTCGAGCCGTTGCGGAACAGCGTGCGGCTGATCGTCACCTCGGCGTACTCGATGGGCAGCGCGCCATCGGCGTTGTCGATGGTCAACTGAACCTCTGCCCGGCCGAGGGGACCGCGGGTCGAGGTGCCGGCGAAGATGACGTCCTCCATCTTGCCGCCGCGGAGAGTCTTGGCGCCCTGCTCCCCCATAACCCAAGCGAGCGCGTCGACGACGTTGGACTTGCCCGAGCCGTTCGGCCCGACGATGCAGGTCACACCGGGTTCGAAGACGAAGGTCGTGGGCTGGGCGAACGACTTGAAGCCCTTGAGCGTCAGGCTCTTCAGATGCATGCCGAGACTCCAGGCGTCGGAAGGGCGTGAGCGGTCGCGTGAGGCACGGAATCACGCTACCGGAACGGCGGCCCGCAACCGGGATCACGCGCGGAGCGGGAGCGGATCGCCGACCCTTGGAAGGGGCCGATCGAGCCGCGACACGCCGAAGAATCGACGGATGGCTTGACGGCAGCTGGGAATTGTCGCTAGCGTGACACACCGATCACACGAGAGGAGGTCACCGATGATGATTACGAAGCTGAGCCGCAGGCTCCACGCCGCAGATCCAGCCTGCGCAGGCAACGCCGCGCACTCGGTGACCTTCGCCGGCGCCGCAGGCTAGAACCGCCCCGCCCCATCTCTCGACTCGCCCGACGTCCAGCGTTCGGCCGATGATCGACGCCGCTGCCTCTTGAGCAGCAGGCTCTCCGCCCTTAGGGGCTCTCTGCGCAGCCGTCCGTCCGTTGCGCCCCACCCCGGATACGCCGGCGCCGCCTGTGCCGGCCGCATCCTCTGCGAACTCCGCAACCCACCCATCGAAAGAAAGCACGCACTGTGAGCACCACACTGCTGACCGCCGATCGGCGTCAGAACACGTCCATACACCCACCGGATACCGAGGATCGTCAGATCCTCACCATCCCCGACCAGGACGGCCGCCGTCAGCTCGCGCTGACCGATCGTCTCAGCCTCCGTCTGGGACTCTGGCTGCTCGAACGCAGCCTGCCCTCCTCCGCAATCGCAGACCGCGCGGACGCGGCGGCGAGGCACGAGCGTCACCAGGAGCGTCAGCGCCTGGAGCTCGCCCACCGGCAGTCGATCGCACTGCTGACCTACGATCTGCAGCGCAGGATGCTGTGAGAGCCGAGACCGACACGATGATCGACATCACCGCCGGCGCGACCCTGCGTCCGCTCGAGCTCCCCGCTCGGGCGGACGCGGGGCCCAGCCCTCTCATCCGCGAGTACGCCGCGGTCCGCGACGCGTGCGTCCTGGAGCAGACCGGGCGCGACGACGATGCGCGGTCCGCCGATGATCTGCTGCCGATGCTGTACGGCGATGATGACCTCCAGCGCCGGCAGTGGTACATGGAGCGCGACGGCGCGATGATCGGCTGTGCTGCGCTGAACATCCTCCAGGACGGCGGGGCGACGACCGCGATCGGCACGATCGCGGTGCTGCGAGCCCACCAGTCCGAGGGAGTCGGGAGCGCGGTGCTGCGGATTCTCGAGGATCACGCCCGCAGCGAGGGCGTACGGAACCTGCTGACCTTCGCCGAGCATCGTGCGGATGATGGAGCCGAGGACGCGCTGCCCTCGCCGACGGGCATGGGCGCCGTACCGCGCGACCGTTCCGCGCGATTCCTCATGCGTCACGGCTTCACCCTCGAGCAGGTCGTACGGGTCAGCGCGCTGACCTGGGAGGCTTCCACCGCCGGTCGTCTCGACGAGTTGAGGAAGGATGCCGCGTCGCATTCCCCCGACTATCGCGTCGTGCAGTGGATGCTGCCGACCCCCGACGAGCACATCGACGGCTACGCCTGGATGAAGTCACGCATGTCGACCGACGTGCCGGATGCCGAGCTCGATATGCCGGTGGAGACCTGGGACGCCGATCGCGTGCGGCGGCATGACGCGCGCTATGCGGCGCGTGGGGCATCCGTCCTCGTCACGGCAGCGCAACACGCCCGTACCGGCGAGCTGTGCGCCTTCAACGAGCTCGCGATCCGCGCCGATCATTCCGGCAGCACCGATCAGGAGGACACGCTCGTGCTGTCGGAGCACCGTGGGCACAGGCTCGGCACCCTCGTGAAGACTGCAGGACTGCTCTCGTGGCGGGAGCGTTTCCCGCTGTCGCCGCGGGTCGTCACCTACAACGCCGAGGAGAACCGGCCGATGCTCTCGATAAACGAAGCCATCGGCTTCACACCGATCGCCTACGAAGGCGCCTGGAAGAAGGTCCTGACATGACCACGACACACCCCGCCGCCACACTGCAGATCTCCGAGATGACTGTGCCCGATCGCCTGGATGCCGAGGACGCCGCCGACTTCCATGCGTCGGTCGCCCTGAACAACGCGATCTGCCTCAACGACACCGGCCTGGCCGACCTCGAGAGCACCGCGGAGGAACTGCTGCCCTATTGGCAGGATCGCACAGACACCGTGCGCCGCACGCTGCTCGCCCGCGAAGGCGATGTCATCGTCGGCGCGGTCACGCTCTATCACGCGGTCGCCGAGCCGACCAGCGCCGAGATCGATCTGATGGTCCTGCCTGAGAACTGGGGCCGCGGCATCGAGCAGGCCCTTCTGGCGCGCGTCGAAGAGGAGGTCCGCCGGCTCGGACGCACCGTCATCCAGTCGTGGACCCTGCATCGGGCGGACCGCACCGGCACCATGCTGACCCCGGCGACGGGGTGGGGACAGATCCCGCAGAGCCCGCTCGCGACGCTTCTGCTGAGCAGCGGATACGCGTTGGAACAGGTCGAACGCACCAGCGCGTTCGACCTGCACGCCGACCCCGCGCCGATCGAGCACGCGCTCGACGCGGCCCTCTCAGCCGCCGGGGACGAGTACCGCCTGGTGGAGTGGACGCTTCCGACACCTCCCGAGTTCCGCGAAGGCTACGCGTGGGCGTTGTCGCGCATGTCGACGGATGCTCCCAGCGGAGGCCTCGAAGTCGACGAGGAGACATGGGACGCCGAACGGATCGCGCGACGCGATGCCCGCTTCATCGATGGCGGTCAGACGGTCTCGGTCGCCGCGGTCGAGCACGTGCCGACAGGCTCCCTGGCGGCGTTCAACGAGCTCGCGATCGGCGCTGATCCCCGTGGGGTGACGCGTCAGTACTGCACGCTCGTGCTCAAGGAGCATCGAGGACACCGGCTCGGCATCATCGTGAAGTGCGCGAACATCCTGCGCTGGCGTCGGATCGCGCCCCTGTCGCCGCGCATCAGCACCTTCAACGCGGAGGAGAACCGCCCGATGCTCGACATCAACGAGGCACTCGGCTTCGTTCCGGTGTCGTACGCGGGCGCGTGGCAGAAGCGGCTCGGCTGAGGTCGTCGTTCGGATCATCCGTGAGGATGACGGCGTACGGTCGGGATCATCCGCTGGTGCGATGATCCCGACCGATCCCGGCCGCCAGGCTGGTCACATGATCGATTCCGTCGTGCACGCGCATTCGCTATTCAAGTCATTCGGCCCCACCCGCGCCCTCGCCGGGGTGGACGTCCGCGTGCGACGCGGCGAATCGCTGGCCATCATGGGAGCCTCCGGCTCGGGCAAAACGACGCTTCTGCACGTGCTCGCCGGCATCGTGAACCCGGATTCCGGCAGTGTCGCGTTCACTCCGGCCACCGGTGAGCGCATCGATGTGACCGGCCAGTCCGAGGCGGAGAGGTCGAAGCTGCGTCGTGAGCGATTCGGCTTCGTGTTCCAGCAGGGACTGCTCATCCCGGAGTTGACCGCGATCGAGAACGTCGCCCTTTCACTCATGATCAACGGCATGAAGCGCCAGGGCGCGACCAGCCACGCGGCCTCGTGGCTGCACGCCCTCGGGCTCGCGGGGATGGAGGACCGTCGCATCGGAGAGCTGTCCGGTGGGCAGGCGCAGCGCGTGGCGATCGCCAGGGCGCAGGTGACCGGTGCAGAGCTGATCTTCGCCGACGAGCCCACGGGGGCCCTCGACTCGCAGACCTCGACCGAGGTCATGGACGCCCTGCTCTGGTCGACCACCGGCCAGGGTCGCACTCTCGTCGTCGTCACGCATGACCCTCAGGTCGCGGCGCGGTGCTCTCGCACACTCCGGATGCGCGACGGCGCCCTCGCCCCGACGACGGCAGACAGCGACGAGGTGCGCGCGTGAACCTCGGCGTGATGCGGATGCTGCTGCGGCCCGCGCCGGGAAGCACGGCGACCATCGTCATCCCCGCGACCGCGTTCGCCATCGTCACCGCTCTCGTGCTCACCGTCGTGGGCGGCGCGCAGTCGTTCTGGCGCTGGAGCGATCCGGAAGCGATGATCTATCAGGCGCTCGCGGCCGTCGCCCTCGTGCTGCTCGTGGTGCCGCTCGCCTCGGTGGCCGGCGCAGCGGCCCGGCTGTCCGCACGGCGCAGGGACGAGCGTCTGTCGACCCTTCGGCTGCTCGGTGTGACACCGGCCGGCGTCGGCGTCATCACCGTCGCGGAGTCGACTCTGGTCGCGTCCGCCGGGGTGCTCGCCGGCATCGTCGGGCACCTGGTGCTGGTTCCGCTGGTGGGACTGATCCCGTTCCGAGGTGCACCGCTCGGTGCCGCGGCTGTGCTGCTCTCCCCCGTCGCGATCGCCGCGGTGTGTGCGGCGACCGTGGTGCTGGCCGCCGTGAGCGCGACCCTGGGCCTGCGCCGGGTGATCATCTCTCCTCTGGGTGTGCGACTGCGATCGCAGGCGGCCGGGGTGCACTGGATTCGAGGCGTCGTCGCGGCGGTCCTGCTGTTCGGCGCGTTCCTGCTGGCACAGGCGGTGCCTTCACTCGCGGCATCCCTGTCGGTGGCGGTTCTGCTCGCGGTGCTCTTCGGCGGCACACTCGCGCTGCTCAACCTCATCGGACCGTGGGCGCTCAAGGTCGGCTCGCGCGTGCAGCTCAAGCGCGCATCGACCCCGGAACGGCTGCTGGCCTCGCGGACGGTGCTCGACGACCCCAAAGCCGCTTGGCGTCAGGTCGGCGGCATCGCGATGGCCAGCTTCATGGCCGTCTTCGCAGGCACGGGCGTCTCGACGATGAACGTGATGAGCGCGGGGTCCTCGCCGCAGGATCTCGAACTGATCGTCGACATGCGCACCGGTCTGATCATCACCCTCATCGGCTCGTTCCTCATGGTGGCCGCCTCGGTGGGCGTGACGCAGGCCGCGGACGCACTCGATCAGCGACCGCTTCATCGCAGTCTTCATCAACTGGGCATGCCGGTGCGCACGGTGGATGCCGCACGCCGCCGTGCGATCATGTCTCCGCTGCTGCTCACTGCACTCGGGTCGGCCCTCGTGGCTGCGATCGTCGTCTTCCCGCTCATCGGGATCGCTCTGATCGTCGATCCGCTCTCACTGCTCACCATCGGGCTCGTGCTCGCCGCAGGCATCGCCCTGGTGTGGCTCAGCACTCTGGCGACGAGGCCGCTGCTGGCGAAGGCCTTCACGGTCTGAGGGACGTCGACCTCCACCGTCGGCGCGGCCACGAGGGGTCGGACATCGCGGGTCGCTCCGAGAGTCAGCGCCGTCGCTGACAGCGCGGGCAGTAGTGGCTGGATCGGTTCATGAACGATTCGCGCCGGATCGGACCGCCGCACCTCGGGCAGGGCTGGCCGGTGCGCCCGTAGGCGTTTAGGGAGTGAGCAAAGTAGCCAGCCTGGCCGTTGACGTTCACGTACTGCGAGTCGAAACTCGTACCGCCCTCGGCCAGCGCCTTCTCGAGCACCAGCCTTGCCTCGTCGAGGAGCCTCCGAATCGCCTGCGCCGACAGCGCACGTCCGTGGGTCTCGGGGTGGATGCGCGCTGCCCACAGCGATTCGTCGGCGTAGATGTTGCCTACACCGCTGACGAGGGTCTGATCGAGCAGGATCCGTTTGATCGCGCTCGTCCTGCGGCGCACGGCAGCAACGAAGCCCGCGTCGTCGAAAGCACCGTCGAGCGGATCGCGTGCGATGTGGGCGACCTGGGATGGCACGCGGGCCAGGACGCTGCCGTACCCACCGGGGGCGGCGTCAGGCGTGTCGACCAGCGTGTCGACGGCGAGGGAGCCGAAGGTGCGCTGGTCGGCGAAGACGACGGCGAGTCGTCCGTGCCGCGGATGCTCGACGTGCAGGCGGATGCGCTCGTGTCGCTCCGCCGCAGCATCCGGCGCCCTGAGAAGCATCTGTCCGCTCATGCCGAGGTGCGCGGTGAGCGCCTGCTCCTCGCCCTCGAGGGGAAGCCAGAGGAACTTGCCGCGCCTGGCTGCCGCCGTCACGAGCCGGCCCTCCAGCCGGGCGACGAAGTCGTCGGCGCCGAGCGGGTGCCTTGTGAGCGCCCGCTCGTCGAGAACGTCGACACGGGAGAGGCGTGCGCCTATGACAGCGGGGGCGAGGCCTGAGCGGACGACCTCGACTTCGGGGAGTTCAGGCACCTGCCGACTCGGCGCGCTCGCTGAGCCTGCGCCACGCGGTCAGCGCGGCCGCCATCTCGGCGGTCTTCTTGCTGGTGCCCGAGCCGGTGCATGCCAGCTCCCCCACCGTCACCGTTGCGGTGAAGACGCGGTCGTGGTCGGGGCCGGCCGACAGCACCGAGTAGCTCGGGGGCGGCGATCCCAGTCGCGCGGCCAGCTCCTGCAGACTCGTCTTCGGGTCCATCGCCGCGCCATAACGCTCCGGATCGGCCAGCAGCGGCTCGGTGAGGCGCAGCACGAGCGCGGTGGCTGCGTCGGGACCGGCCGACAGGTAGGTCGCGCCGAACACGGCCTCCATGGTGTCGGCGAGGATCGAGTCCTTGTCGCGGCCACCGGTCTGCTCCTCACCGCGTCCGAGACGCAGGTGAGCGCCGAGGCCGATGCCGCGGGCGACCTCGGCAAGCGCGACTGTCGAGACCACGCTGGCGCGTCGTTTGGCCAGCGCGCCCTCGTCGAGATCGGGATGCGTGGTGAACAGCATCACGGTCACGGCCAGGCCGAGCACGGAATCCCCGAGGAACTCCAGTCGTTCATTGTGCGGGATGCCGCCGTGCTCGTACGCATATGAGCGGTGCGTCAGAGCCCGTTCAAGAAGCTCGGCGTCGATGTCGACGCCGAGCTTCTGAATGAGAGGCCTCTCCCCCGCGGGGACCTCCGTCACGATCGTCAGATCAGACGTCGGCGACCTTGCGGCCCTTGTACTCGAGGAACAGCTCGGTGCCCTGCGAGTCGGTGACGACCTTCGCCTGGTGCGGGCGGCTGTAGACGACCTTGCCGTTCTCGACGGTCTTCACCAGGGCGGGTGCCTCGGCCTTCCACTGCGCGCGGCGCGAGCGGGTGTTCGAACGGGAGACCTTGCGCTTCGGGGGGTTACCAGCCATGACTAGCTCTCTTCTTTCTCGGCGGAGCGGCTACCTGCCGCGCCGTCCTGGTCTGTGATCTGTCGGAGCGCGCTCCATCGAGGATCGATGGGAGCACTGCTCTCTGCTCCGGCGCTTCCGGTCAGCTTCTCGCCCGTACTCGGGTCGAGACCCGGGCAGTCCGGCTGACACACCGGCTGAAATGGAAGCGACAGCACGATCGCATCCCTGACCAGATTTTCAAGATCCACGTGGTCGTCTTGAACTTCGAAGTCAGTTTCTTCCTCACCAGGATACGCGAAAAGCTCCTGGAACTCGACTTCGACAGGCGCGGTGATGTCTGTGAGGCATCGACCACACACTCCGGTGTAGTCCGCGAAGGCTGATCCCGATGCGAGGATGCCCTCGTGCACCGACTCCAGGCGGACGTCCAGCTCGACGGTCTCACCCGCCTCGATGGTGACGATTCCCTCGCCCCATCTTTCAGCGAGTTCGACATCGAGCTGATGCTCGCGCATCTCGCCCGGTTTGCGCACGATGTCGCGGACGGGGAGGACGAAGGGGCCGTTCACTCGGGATTTCACCCCGCCCATGCTACCGGCCCACGGCGTCGGCGGGGCCGGTCGCGTCGTCAGAGGCCGCGCGCGCCGGTGTCGAGGAATGACGCGACCACGGGTGGCACGAACGGCGAGACGTCGCCGCCGAGCGCCGCGACCTGCCGCACCAGCGAACTGGACACCATGGCGTGCGCGGGGTCGGGCAGCAGGAACACCGTCTCGATGTCTGCGAGATGGCGGTTCACGATCGCCATCGGGGACTCGTAGGCGACGTCGACCTGTGAACGGATGCCCTTGACGAGCACACCGGCGTCGACGTCTCTGGCGTAGTCAACCAGGAGTCCCATGCTCCAGGACCCGACGATGACGTGCCCCTCGACGCCCGCCTCGGAGATCGACTGCTCCAGCAGGCTCATCCGCTGCGCGATGGGCAGCATGGCCTGCTTGCCGGGGTTGTGAACCACGAGGACGTGCAGTTCGTCGTACAGGAGCGCGGCGCGCCGGATGACATCGAGATGCCCGAGCGTCGGCGGGTCGAAGGAGCCAGGGACGACGGCGATCCGGCTGTTCATGCTCACAGCCTAGGGCACCGCATCCTCAGTGCCGCCTGAACGCAGACCGTTCCCACCTCGCGGCGGAGCACCCTCAGTTCTTGCCGAGCGCGGCCCTGTCCGCATCGCTCACGCGCCGTTCGATGGTCGCTCGAAGACCGGCATGCCGCTCCAGTCCGGGGTCGTCCGCGAGTATCTGAGCGGCGAGCTCCCTCGCACGGGCGATGAGCCCGGCGTCCTTCACCACCCTCAGCAGTCGCAGTGACGACTTCGCCCCCGACTGGGACGCGCCGAGCACGTCTCCCTCGCCGCGCAGCTCGAGGTCGACCTCAGCCAGCTCGAACCCGTCCAGCGTCGCGGCGACCGCCTCCACGCGATCACGCGCCAGCGACCCCGGTTCGGCCTCGGTCACCAGCAGGCAGAGACCGGCGTGCTGCCCTCGCCCGACGCGCCCTCGCAGCTGATGCAGCTGCGAGACGCCGAAGCGGTCGGCATCCATGATGATCATTGTCGACGCGTTCGGCACGTCCACGCCGACCTCGATCACCGTCGTCGCGATCAGCAGGTCGATCTCGCCGCGGGCGAAGGCCTGCATCACCGCGTCCTTCTGGTCCGCCGGCATCTTGCCGTGCAGCACCGCCCTGCGCACCTGCGAGAGCCGGGGGTGGGTTGCCAGCGCCTCGTCGAGTTGCACGACTCCCCATCGCGGGCCGCGCCCCTCGGCGTCCGGCGGAGGGGCGTCCCCGGCTTCGACCGAGTCCTTCGTCGTGTCGATCGCCGCACACACGGCGAACACCTGCCTGCCGTCGGAGATCTCCTCAGCGGCGCGCTCCCATACCCGCTGGAACCAGCCGGGATGCTCTGCGAGCGGGGCGACGTGAGACTGGATTCCGGCGCGCCCCACCGGCATGGAGCGGATGACCGAGGTGTCGAGGTCGCCGAAGACCGTCATCGCGACCGTGCGCGGGATCGGCGTGGCCGTCAGCACGAGGGCGTGCGGCGCAGTGCCCTTCGCGCGCAGCGCCTCGCGCTGATCCACACCGAAACGGTGCTGCTCGTCGACGACGACGAGGGCGAGGTCGGCGAAGGTCGTCTTGTCGGCCAGCAGGGCGTGCGTGCCGATGACGATGAGTGCCTGGCCGGATGCCACCCGCAATGCCGCCTTGCGACGTTCGGGAGCGGACATCTGGCCGGTCAGCAGCGTCGGCATCAGCTCCGGAGCGAGCTGAGGGCCGAGCATCTTGGCGATCGAGCGCAGGTGCTGGCCGGCGAGCACCTCCGTGGGTGCGATCAGCGCCGCCTGGCCACCGGACTCGGCGACCTGAAGCATCGCACGCAGCGCCACGAGCGTCTTCCCCGAGCCGACCTCTCCCTGCACCAGCCGGTTCATCGGCCGCTCTGCTGCCAGGTCGGCCGCGATCTCCTCGCCGACGGCCTGCTGATCCGGCGTGAGGGCGAACGGCAGCGTGGCGTCGAACCGCTCCAGCAGTCCGCCCGGTGCCGCCGTGCGCGCCGTGGCGGTGAGCGCACGCACCTGTTCGCGCTGCTGCAGCAGAGCCGCCTGCAGAGTGAGCGCCTCATGCGCACGGAGCGTGCGCACCGCTGGGTCGATGTCAGTCTTGGACTTGGGCCGGTGGATGCCGTCCAGCGCCGCCCTCGCGGTGAGCAGCCCTTCCTCGATACGAAGAGGATCCGGCAGAGGATCCGGCACCTCCCCCAGATCGTCGAGCAGGCGAGTCACCATCTTCGCAATCTGCCAGCTCTGAATCGCGGAGGTCGCGGGGTAGATCGGGATGGGAACGTCTTTGCGTGCGTCGGCCCTGCGCTGCGCGGCGTCCGCGTCGTCGAACAGCTCGTACTGAGGGTGGGCGAACTGCACGGTCTCCTTGAACATGCCCACCTTGCCCGAGAACACGCCTCTCCGACCTACGGCGAGCTCCTTCTGGCGCCACTCGGCCTGCCCAGGACCCTTCGCGAAGAACGTCAGGCTCATCCGGCCCACCCCGTCGCCGATGACGACCTCGAGCATGGCGCCCGGGCGGTTGCGCATCCGCCTCACGTTCGACGACAGCACTTCTGCGACGATCGTGACGGTCTCGCCGATCGGCAGGTCCCGGATGGGCGTCAGCTCGCCCGGGTCGGCGTAGCGTCGTGGGTAATGGCCGAGAAGGTCGGCCACGATCGTCATGCCGAAGGCGCGCTCCAGGGTGCGGGCCGGGGCCGCGCCGAGCGCCGCGCTCAGCGGTGTGTCGAGCTCGAAGGGCATGAAACGAGTCTAGGGATCGGCGCCGACGCCGCCTCGCCTGAGGCGCGCGGTGTCGTATCGTGAACGGGTGACGAGGATCATCGCCGGGGCCGCCCGGGGCATCCGCCTGGACGTGCCTGGCGCCGGCACCCGCCCGACGAGCGACCGCGTGCGGGAATCCGTCTTCGGGGCGCTGGAGTCCATGGGCGCGATCGACGGGGCGCGCGTGCTCGACCTGTATGCGGGCAGCGGCGCGCTCGGCCTCGAGTCGTGGAGCCGCGGAGCGGCCTCCTTGGATCTGGTGGAGCGATCGCGCCCCGCAGCGGCGATCATCGGCCGCAACGCCGCCGCGGTGGCGAAGGCGCTCGGCGGCGCCTCGGCGGCCAGGGTGCATCAGAGCGCGGTGCGCGCCTTCCTCGGGCGTGCCACCGGTCCCTACGATCTGGTGTTCACCGACCCTCCGTACGACATCGGCGACGACGCCATGACGGGAGACCTCGTCGCTCTCGCGCCGCTGCTCACCGCGGAGGCGGTCGTCGTCATCGAACGCGCCCGTCGTTCGTCGCCGCCTGACCTCGCCGCTGCGGGTCTCGCTCCGGTGCGACACAAGGCCTACGGCGACACCGCGGTGTGGTGGGCGGAGCCGGCAGCTTGACGCGCTCAGCCGGCGACGACGCCGTCCCAATCCCGATACGGGTCCCAGCCCTCGTGTGAGACAGGCGCTCCGTCGACGAGGACGCCGTCGCCCTCTCTGGCGACCACGGCACCCAACGCATGGAACCCCGGCGGCAGCACGTCAGCGGGAAAGGCCGCAAGCAGACCGTGGTCCTCGCCGCCCGACAGTGCGCGTCGCCGGTCGCCGCCGAATGCCACGCGATCGATCGCAGCGCCGTCGAACCGGATGCTCACGCCCGACGACTCCGCCAGCCGAGCGGCGTCCAGGGCGAGCCCGTCCGAGACGTCCATCATCGCGGTGGCCCCTGCCACGGCCGCCATCACGCCGAGCCCGACGGGCGGCGCCGGACGCAGCTGTGCGTCGAGCGCGCGCAGCTGCGGGCCTTCCAGCAGAGCCCTGTCGACGGGCACAGGGCGTTCGCCGTCGCGGAACCGCCCGAACAGCAGACCGAGCCCCGCCGCTGCAGCCCCGAGCTCCCCCGCGAGCGCGATGACGTCGCCAGGTCGTGCACCCGAACGCGTGACGGCCGCGCGACCGCCCAGATCGCCGAGGGCGGTCACCGCCACCATCAGCACCTCGGAGACGGTGAGGTCACCGCCGACGACGGAGCATCCCGGCGCCAGCGCTGCGCATGCGTCGCGGAACCCGTCGGCCATCGAGGTCACGAACGACAGCCTGGTGTCGCGCGGCACGGCGAGAGCCACCAGCAGCGCGGTGGGCGCAGCCCCCATCGCCGCGACATCGGCCAGGTTCACTGCGGCCGACTTCCAGCCGAGGTCGTAACCGCTCGACCAGGCGAGCCGGAAGTCGGGACCGTGCACCAGCGTGTCGGTCGTCGCGACGACCGAGGCGGATGGTGCCGCCACGACCGCCGCATCGTCACCTGGACCGAGGATCGCTCGCGATGCCGGCTCCGTACGGGCGAGGATCGCGCGCAGCACCCGGCCCTCCGAGATGTCACCTATGAGGGGATCGTCTGCGGGAAGGGAGGCCATCCGTCAACGGTAGCCTGGAATCATGCTCCGCCGTCTCGTCGCCATGCTCGGCGCGCTGACGCTGCTGGCCCTCACCGGGTGCGCCGGCACCGTCCATCTCGAACCAGCCCCCGCCGCGAACGACCCGCTGTGCGCCGAGGTCAGCGTGCGCCTGCCGGAGGCGATCGCCGATCAGGACCGACGGTGGACGGATGCCCAGGCGACCGGAGCCTACGGCGAGCCGACATCCGTGATCGTGGCGTGCGGCGTCGCCGTGCCAGGTCCCACGAGCGAGCTGCAGTGCATCACGCTCGAGGGCATCGACTGGCTCGTCGACGGCTCGCAGGCCCCTGGCATGAGGATGACCACCTACGGGCGCGACCCCGCCGTCCAGGTTTTCGTCGACACGGAGCGTGTCAGCGCGAACCAGGCACTGTCGAACCCCGCGCTGGTCTCGGCCCTGCGACAGATACCCGCCGAGCACGCGTGCACGGCACCGGATGAGCTGTCGGACGACCTGCAGGACTGAACCCCGCTGGCGCCGCTCAGTTCCGGCCGCTCTCCAAACCCGCCTCGATGAGTTCGGTGATCAGCTCGCTGTAAGTCATGCCTGACGCGATCCAGCACTTGGGGAACATCGAGATCGGGGTGAACCCCGGCATCGTGTTCAATTCGTTTACGATCAGCTCGCCCTCGGGAGTGACGAAGAAGTCCACGCGCGCGAGTCCCCTGCCGTCGACCGCCTCGAAGGCACGCACCGCCGTCTCCCCCAGGCGCGCGGTGAGCTCCTCGTCGATCTCGGCGGGGCAGACGATGTCGACGCCGTCGCCGCCGAGGTACTTTCCCTCGAAGTCGTAGAAGCTCCGCGACGTGAGCACGACCTCTCCGGGTAGGGAGGCCCTGGCGCGCTCGCCGTGACGCCCCGCGAGCACGCCGACCTCGATCTCGCGACCGGCGACCCTGGACTCGACGAGCACCTTGTCGTCCTCCGCGAATGCCACGCCGAGCGCCTCGTCGAGCCCCGCACCGTCGTCGACCCTGGAGACGCCGACGCTGGAGCCGGCGCTGGCCGGCTTCACGAACACCACGGAGCCGAGCTCGCCGATCGAACGGCGAACCTTCTCCGGCTCCGTCTCCCACTCCGACCGGCGCACCGTGATTCCGGGCGAGACGGCGATGCCGGCGGCGCGCAGCGCCAGCTTCGTGAAGTGCTTGTCGAGGCAAACGGCGGAGTCGAGGATCCCGCCGCCCGCATACGGCAGCTCGATCACATCGAAGAAGCCCTGGATCGCGCCGTCCTCTCCGTGCAGTCCGTGCAGCAGCGGCAGCACGGCGTCGACCTCGCCGAGATCGACCGTGGAGCCGTCAGGAGCCGCGACACGCAGCATCCGATCGCCGGCGGGCTCCGGCCAGCGCACCCTGGTGCCGTTGTCGACGACCTCGGGGAGTCGCTCGGCGTCGAGGGCGAACTTCGCGGGATCGTCCTCCTCGAGCACGAAGGCGCCGTCACGGGTGATGCCCACAGGGATCACCGAGTAGCGTTCGCGGTCAATCGCCGCCAGCACTCCGCCCGCCGTTGCGGAGCTGATCGAATGCTCGCTGGAACGCCCGCCGAAGAGGACCACCACCGTCTGCCTGTCCATGATTCGTTCGCTCCTCCTGGGGTGTGTCGTCGTCGGTGGTGAGGTGCGGGGCGATGTCGCGGGGATCCATGCTCCCGTCCAGCACCATCTTCACCTGCTCCACGATGGGCATGTCGACCTCGGCCTCGCGCGCGAGCTGCAGGATCGGCGCGACCGAGGCGAGGCCCTCAGCGGTCTGGTTCATCTGCTTCACCACGTCCTGGAAGCTGTACCCCTGGCCGAGCAGGCGTCCCGCGGTGTTGTTGCGGCTGAGCGGTGACTGGCAGGTGGCGATCAGGTCGCCGAGGCCGGCAAGGCCCTGCAGTGTCTCGGGCCTGGCACCGTTGGCCACGGCGAAGTCGGTCATCTCGACGAGTCCGCGCGTGATGATCGACGCCTTCGTGTTCTCGCCGTAGCCGACGCCGTCGACGATTCCGATCGCCACTGCGATGAGGTTCTTCAGCACACCGCCGAACTCGGTGCCGATCACGTCGGTGTTCACGAACGAGCGGAAGTAGCGGTTGCGGGCGGTGCGCGCCACCGTGTCCGCGGTCTCCTGACTGCCGGAGGCGATCACCGCGGCGGTGGGCTGCTCGCGCGCGATCTCCAGCGCCAGGTTGGGCCCTGACGCCACGGCGATGCGTGCGGGGTCGCACTGCAGCTCCTGCTCGATGACCTGGCTCATGCGCAGGCCGCTGGCACGCTCGACGCCCTTCATCAGACTGACGATCGGCGCGTCCGCGTCTTCGAGCAGCGGGCGCAGTGCCTTGAGGTTCTCACGCAGGGTCTGGCTGGGAACCGACAGATATATCTGCGCGGCGCCCTCCAGCGCACGAGACAGCTCGTGGGTGGCCTCGATGCTGCGGGGCAGGTTGACGCCGGGAAGGTACTTTGAATTCCGCTTGGCCTCGGCGATCTCGTGCGCGAGTTCGGGGCGGCGCGCCCACATCGTCACCTGGGCGCCGCCGTCGGCCAGGATCTTGCCGAACGTGGTGCCCCAGCTTCCCGCGCCGATCACGGCGACCCGAGGGCCGGTGGGTGTCGGCATCCGCTTAGGGGTCAAGGCGTCCTGTCTCCTTCTGACCGTGATCCGCGGGGTTCCAGCGCACCGCAGGCGCCTTCTCGTCGCGGATCTGCTCGAGCAGCGCGGTGATCGCGTCCATCAGCCGCCGCGTGGCCTCGTTGAGCACGGCGGGCTCACCCCCGCGGCCCCTCAGGTCGGAGAGGTCGACCGGGTCGCCGATCATCACCTGCACCTTTTTGCGCAGCGGCCAGAGGCTGATGCCCTTCTGGTAGCGGCCCATGATGTGCTGGGTGCCCCACTGCGCCATCGGGATCAGCGGGATGTCGCCGGCCAGCGCCAGGCGCACCGCACCTGACTTGCCGCGCATCGGCCACATGTCGGGGTCGCGAGTGAGCGTGCCCTCGGGATACACGATGACGCCGCGTCCGCGCTGCACGAGCTCGCGCGACTGCTGCATGGTCTGCTTCGCAGAGGATGCCGACGACGCACGTGCCACCGGCACCATGCCGGTGCGCTTCAGCACCCAGCCGAGCACCGGCACCCGGAACAGGGTCTCCTTCGCCATGAACCGGGGCAGGCGCCCCGCGCGGTACACGGCGATGGCGACGATCAGCGGATCGAACTCCGAGTAGTGGTTCGGAGCGAGCACGAACGCCCCCTCGCGGGGCAGCTTGTCCGCACCCGTGGTGCGGATCTTCGCCAGCAGCGAGACGAACGGGATGACGATCGCCGCCAGGGGCCAGAAGAGGCTGGGACGGCTCCGCTCGGAAGCAGCCATCAGGTCACCGGACGACGTCGAAGTCGGCGCCCAGAGCCTGCAGCTTGTCGAGGAACTTCTCGTAGCCGCGGCTGAGGATGTCGACGCCCGACACCTGAGACTCGCCGGTCGCGGTGAGCGCGGCGATCACATGGCTGTATCCGCCGCGCAGATCCGGTACGACGATGTCCGCGGCGCGCAGCGGGGTCGGACCGGTGATGACGGCCGCCTGCTCGAGCTCGCGCCGCGGAACGCGACGGGGTCCGTTCTGCAGTCCGTGCGGGTGCACGACGATGTCCGCGCCCATCTTCACGAGCGCCTGAGTGAAGCCGAAGCGGTTCTCATAGACGGTCTCGTGCACGATCGAGCGGCCGTTCGCCTGCGTGAGGGCGACGATGAGCGGCTGCTGCCAGTCCGTCATGAAGCCGGGGTGCACGTCCGTCTCCACGATGACAGGCTTCAGTGCGCCCTCACGGCGGAACAGGATCCCGTCCTCCTGCACGTCGAACCAGCCGCCGGCCTTGCGGAACACGTTCAGGAAGGTGAGCATCTCCTGCTGCTTCGCGCCGCCGACGAAGATCTCGCCGTCCGTGGCGAGGGCCGCGCACGCCCAGGAGGCGGCCTCGTTGCGATCGAAGATGCAGCGGTGGTCGTAGCCGCGCAGCTGCGGAACACCCTCGATGAGAATGACGCGGTTGGGCTCGTACGAGATGATCGCGCCCATCTTCTGCAGCACCGCGATGAGGTCCATGATCTCGGGCTCGATGGCGGCGTTTCGCAGCTCAGTCGTGCCCTCCGCCCGAACGGCGGTGAGCAGCACCTGCTCCGTCGCGCCGACACTCGGGTACGGCAGGTGGATGTTCGCGCCCTTCAGCCCGTTCGGCGCCGAAAGCCGGATGCCGCTGGGCTGCTTCTCGACGACGGCGCCGAACTTGCGCAGGGCGTCGAGGTGGAAGTCGATGGGTCGGTCGCCGATGCGGCATCCGCCGAGGTCGGGGATGAACGCCTGACCGAGCCGGTGCAGCAACGGTCCGCAGAAGAGGATCGGGATGCGCGATGCTCCTGCGTGAGCATCGATCTCCTCGTAGTGCGCGGACTCGACCTCGCTCGGGTCGAGCACCAGCGACCCCGGCTCGTCGCCCTCGGTGACGGACACACCGTGCACCTGGAGAAGCGAGCGGACCACCGCGACATCGCTGATCTCGGGTACGTCGCGAAGGACGCTGGTCGTCTCGCCGAGGAGCGAGGCGACCATCGCCTTGGTGGCGAGGTTCTTCGCGCCCTTCACGTCGACACGACCGCGCAATGGCCTGCCTCCGCGGATCGCGAGGACGGAGCCGGCGGGAACCGGAGCCTGTTCAGCAGCGTCGCGGAGCGGTGTCGTCATTCGGGCCTCTTCTTCTTGGGGACAGCCGCGGCGGTCGCCGCGAGTCACTCTTCAGTCGCGGCAGGCGCCGCAGGGGCTTGTGGCCCCGGCCCACCCGATCTCGGTCCTAGCGGACCGGGAGCGTACGTGGCCGCCACGACTCGCGGCGGGCCTCGAACTGCGCGATCTTGTCTTCGTTGCGCAGTGTGAGCCCGATGTCGTCGAGCCCTTCGAGGAGCCGCCACCTAGTGTAATCGTCGATCCCGATGGTGGTCTGGAAGTCGCCGATCGTCGCGGTGCGCGCCGTGAGGTCGACGGTGATCTCGCGTCCCGGCTCCTCGTCGATCAGCGCCCAGATCTTCTCGATGTCGGCTTCGTCCACCGTCGCGGCGAGCAGCCCCTGCTTGCCGGAGTTGCCTCGGAAGATGTCGGCGAACCGCGGACTCAGCACCACCTTGAAGCCGTAGTCGCGCAGCGCCCAGACCGCGTGCTCGCGGCTGGATCCGGTACCGAAGTCAGGCCCCGCGACGAGCACGGATGCCTGCCGGAACGCGTCCTGATTGAGCACGAACTCCGGATCCTGGCGCCAGCCGTGGAAGAGCGCATCGTCGAAGCCGGTCTTCGTCACCCGCTTCAGGAAGACGGCGGGGATGATCTGGTCGGTGTCGACATTGGACCGCTTCAGCGGTGCGGCGACTCCGGTGTGGGTGGTGAACTTCTCCATCAGTTGCCGCCTTCCGCAGTCACGACGGTCCGCGAGGCCCCGCCGGGGCCCTCTGAAATCTCATACGCGTCCAGGTCGCTCGGGCTTGACAGTGTTCCCCGGATCGCCGTTGCGGCCGCGACGAGCGGCGACACCAGGTGCGTGCGCCCGCCCTTGCCCTGGCGCCCCTCGAAGTTGCGATTCGAGGTCGACGCGCAGCGCTCGCCCGGCGCGAGCTGGTCGGGGTTCATACCGAGGCACATGGAGCATCCGGCGAAGCGCCACTCGGCGCCGAAGTCCTCCACGATCCTGTCGATGCCCTCGGCCTCGGCCTCCAGGCGCACACGCGCCGATCCTGGAACGACCATGACGCGCACGCCGTCGGCCTTCTTCCTGCCCTTGATGATCGAGGCGAACGCGCGCAGATCCTCGATGCGGCTGTTGGTGCACGACCCCATGAAGACCGCATCCACCCTCACGTCCTTCAGCGGCGTGCCTGGGGTCAGGTCCATGTACTGCAGGGCGCGCTCGGCGGCCACCCGCTCGCTCGGGTCGCCGAACGACGCGGGATCCGGAACTGATGCCGACAGCGAGCTGCCCTGCCCGGGGTTCGTGCCCCAGGTGACGAAGGGCTCGAGCTCGTTCGCGTCGATGAACACCTCGGCGTCGAACACGGCGCCCTCGTCCGTGGGCAGAGTGCGCCAGTAGGCGACCGCATCCTCCCAGTCCTGACCCTGCGGCGCGTGCGGCTTGCCCTTCACGTAAGCGAACGTCGTCTCGTCGGGAGCGACCATCCCGGCGCGCGCGCCGGCCTCGATCGACATGTTGCAGATCGTCATTCGGCCCTCCATCGAGAGGGCGCGGATGGCGCTGCCGCGGTACTCGAGCACGTATCCCTGGCCGCCGCCGGTGCCGATCTTGGCGATCACGGCGAGGATGATGTCCTTCGCGGTGACGCCGGGGCGCAGCTCGCCCTCGACGTTGATCGCCATGGTCTTGAACGGCTTCAGCGGCAGCGTCTGGGTCGCCATGACGTGCTCGACCTCGCTGGTGCCGATGCCGAACGCCATCGCGCCGAAAGCGCCGTGCGTGGAGGTGTGCGAGTCCCCGCAGACGACCGTGATGCCGGGCATCGTCAGCCCGAGCTGAGGTCCGACCACGTGCACGATGCCCTGCTCGGCGTCGCCCAGCGAGTGCAGCCGCACACCGAACTCCTCGGCATTGCGGCGCAGGGTGTCGATCTGCGTGCGGCTGGTCAGATCGGCGATGGGCTTGTCGATCTCCAGCGTGGGAGTGTTGTGGTCCTCGGTGGCGATCGTCAGATCGAGTCGGCGCAGCGGGCGGCCTTCGGCGCGCAGCCCGTCGAACGCCTGCGGGCTGGTCACCTCGTGCACCAGGTGCAGGTCGATGTAGATGAGATCGGGCTCGCCGTTCTCCCCCTTGACGACGAGGTGGTCGTCCCAGACCTTCTCCGCCAGGGTGCGCGTGGTGGCCTTCTCGGCGATGGTGCGCGGTCGCGTCTGATCTGTCATGTGGTTCCTTCTGGCTCGAGACGTCGGCCCACAGCGGACTCCGCGACGAGAAGAGGCCTAGATCGAGGTCTCGCCGCGGCTGCTAAGGAGAAGGACCACCTGCTGCACGCGGCCAGCTTACACCGCTGCGGCAGGTGGTCCTCTCCATGTGACCGCGTCAGCGCTCCAGCACCGCCGCGTTCCTCCTGTCGCGAGCGGAGGCGATCAGGCTCGCGACCGTCGCGACGGCCATGGAGGCGATGATCACGCCGAGCGAGACCAGGTTGTTGATGTCGGGCACCCACTCCACGTGCTCGCCGCCGTTGATGAACGGCAGTTCGTTCACGTGCAGCGCGTGCAGGATCAGCTTGACCCCGATGAAGCCGAGGATCACGGCGATGCCGTAGTGCAGATACCGCAGGCGGTCGAGCAGGTCGCCGAGCAGGAAGTAGAGCTGTCGAAGCCCCATCAGCGCGAAGATGTTCGCGGTGAAGACGAGGAAGCCGTTCGTGGTGATCTCGAAGATCGCGGGGATCGAGTCGATCGCGAACATGAGGTCGGTGATGCCGATCGTGATGAACACGATGATCATCGGCGTCCACATCCGCTTCCCGTCGACGGTCGTGCGCAGGCGGGCGCCGTCGTAGCCGTCGCTGATGTCGATGCGGCGACGCAGCACGCGCACGATGAACGCCTCGCGCTTGGCCTCGTCCTCGTGCTCGCCCTCGGGCATCGCCTGCTTGATGGCCGTGTAGATCAGGAAGGCGCCGAAGATGTAGAAGATCGGCGAGAAGTGCTCGATGACGGCGACGCCGATGAGGATGAACAGACCGCGCAGGATGAGGGCGATGATGATGCCCACCATCAGCACCTGCTGCTGCAGGCGCCTCGGCACCGAGAACTGCGCCATGATCAGCACGAACACGAACAGGTTGTCGATGGAGAGGCTGTACTCCAGCGCCCAGCCGGTCACGAAGTCACCGGTGTTCTGCCAGCCGCCGACAAGGCCGAGCAGCACGGCGAAGAGCATGGCGAGCGCCACGTAGAAGACCACCCACAGGGTGGATTCCTTCGTGGATGGGATGTGCGGACGCAGCTTGATGAGCAGCAGGTCTGCGATGAGGATGATCGTCAGCACGATCATGGACGTGATCTCGAACCAGATGGGAATGACCAACAGCGGGTCGCCTTTCGAAAGGGTCGGCGGGAACCGAAAGTCTCTCCCCCGCACTGAGTGCGTCGCGCGCCCGGAGCAGCGATGGCGGTGCTCGTGATGACGATGCGCGCGGAATCGGGATACTCCCTCTCGCGTCAGTAATGCTACCGGATGCGACTGTCGGCTCCTGTCCACATCTGAGACGATGAGGCATCCTCCGACACTCCCTGTGTGAGAGACGCGAACGGAACAGGATGCCGACGCAGAGCGACGACCAGGAACTGGCCGCACGGGCCGCAGCCGGAGACCAAGACGCCTTCCGGTCGATCTATCGCGCTTACGCGCGCCCGGTGTACTGGATCGCCCACGGCATCCTGTCGTCCTCGACCGATGCGGAGGACATCATGCAGGAGACATTCGTGGTCGCCTGGCGAAAGCTGCCGGGCCTGCGCCTCGCGAGCCCTTCGCTGCTGCCGTGGCTGGCGACGATCTGCCGTCTCCAGGCGGCGAATCGGCTTCGCGTGCTGCGTCGGGACCGCGCCAACACGACGGAGGCCGCGGAGGAGACGCTGCCGGCGATCGTGAGCGTCGAGGATCAGGTGATCTCCGCGGCTCTGGCCGAGCGTATCGCGGTCGAGGTGCAGCTGCTCGACGAACTGGACCAGCAGATCTTCCGGCTCTGCGCAGTCGACGGCTATGCGTATCAGTCCGCCGCTGAGCGGCTGGGAGTCAGCCACGCCGTGGTTCGCAACCGTCTCTCCAGGGTGCGCACGCGCTTGCGCGGCGCCGTGACGGAGGTGAAGGACGCATGAGCGACACGAAGGGGATCGAGCTGCCGCCGCTGAGCGACGAGCGGCTCACCGCGATCGAGCGGGACGTCCTGGCGGCGATCGCCGAGGAACCGCGACGATCGGCGCCGCCGCGCCGACGAGGACGCGTGTGGGCGACCGCTCTCGGCGTGGCCGCGGCGTTCGCCGCTGGTGCCCTGATCACGCCTTCCGTGCTCGACGCCGTGCAGGGCGTGCGGGGTGCTTCCGGCACGGCGGCGACGAGCGAGGTCGCCCCGGAGACGGGCGACATGGCGGGCGGCGGCGTGAGTGGCGCTGACGGTTTGATGGGCGCGGATGCGGACGTCGCCACCGACTCGAGCGAGGGCTCGGTCGCTGAGCCGGGAACGCGTGAGATCATCACGACGGCGCAGGTGGAGCTGCGCGTCACCGACGTGCAGCGCGCCGCCGACGGGATCGCCGCTCTGGCGGCGGAGCACGGCGGCTTCGTGGAATCGGCGGACATCGGCGCGTCTCGCGGCGCGGAGGACGCGTCCGTGCCGGCGCCTCCTCGGCAGCCCGGCACCGCTTGGATCAGCATCCGCATCGCCGCGGACGACCTCGACGAGGTGATCGCCGCGCTCGGCGACGACGGCGAGGTCATCCGCTCTTCGATCTCGCGTCAGGACGTCACCTCGACAGCCGTCGACCTGCGCGCCCGGGTCGACGCGTCGCGCGCATCCGTGGCACGACTCACAGAGCTGATGGCGAAGTCGGGGTCTGTCGCGGATCTCATCGCCGCGGAGACGGCGCTGAGCGAGCGGCAGGCGCAGCTGGAGTCGTACGAGCAGGAGCTGAAGAGACTCGACGAGCAGGTTTCGCTGTCGACCGTGACGGTACAGCTCACCGAACGTACCGAGGCGGCCGAGGCCGATCCCGCCGGGTTCGCCGACGGCCTGCTGGCGGGATGGAACGGGCTGGTCTCCGCGCTGAACGGCCTGGTCATCGCGGTCGGATTCCTCCTTCCCTGGCTGGCGATCGCGAGCGTCGTCGTTCTCATCGTCTGGCTCGTCCGGCGCCGCCGACGCGCCTCCCGTGCTCCGAAGGGCGCGGAATCGCACTGAAACCCTGATTTTCCGGGGTATACAAGAAGTCTTGTGGGAATCTTCCTACTCCTTTAGCGTTTCCGGCGTGGAAAAGATCTCCGTCATCACCGCCATCTCGCATCCGCTGCGGCGGCGCATCGTCGACCGGCTGCTGCTCCACGGTGCATCGCAGGTGGGCGTGCTCGCGCGCGCACTCGACGCCCAGGTCGGCAGCATCAGCCATCACCTCCGGATGCTCCAGAGGGCGGGCGTCGTCGAGCAGGTCGATGCACCTGACGACGACAGGCGGGCGAGCTGGTGGCGACTTGCGCGCCGGTCTTTCAGCTGGTCGGCATCCGACTTCGACTCCCCCTCCGACGCGCTCCTCGCGCGGGAGGCGGAGCGCGCGAATCTGCGTCATCAGCTGGAACGGCTGCAACGGTGGCACAGGATCTCTCCCGCCAGCGATCGGCAGGGGTTCGCCACCGACACGCTGGCCTGGGCGACGCAGGACGAGCTGACCGAGCTGATGAACCGCCTCACGGCACTGCTCGACGACTGGCGTGCAGGGATCGACGTGGAGGACGGCCGGCAGCGCACTCCCGTCTACTTCTTCGCGCACGGCTTTCCGACGGAGGTGTGAGGTGACCGCAGAGGCGCGGATGCTGCGCACACCACCGCCCTTCCGACGCGATGCGATGGTGCATGCGTGGCTGATGATGAAGGCGCTGTCGGATGCCGGCGATGCGGTGTGGACGATCGCCGTCGCGTGGACCGCCGTTCAGATAGCCTCGCCCGCGGTCGCCGGACTCGTGGTCGCGGCGGGGACTGTTCCGCGTGCCGTCATCCTGCTGCTGGGGGGCGCCATCGCTGACCGTGTGGACGCGCGCCGCATGATGCTGCTGTTCAACGGTATCCGGGTCATCGTGCTGGCGGCGACGGCGGTGTGGATCCTCACGAACGAGCCGACGGTCGCGATCCTGCTGGCGGCGACCGTCGCGTTCGGAATCTGCGATGCGTTCTACGAGCCCGCAGCGGGCACGATCCCGCGGCAGCTGGTGGCGCCGGCGGACCTGCCCGCCTACTCCGCGCTGAGCCAGACCCTCAGCAGGCTCGGAACGATGGCGGGTGCGGCGATAGGCGGGTTCCTCGTCGCATGGACGGGGATGTCCGGCAGCGCGACCGCCGACGCCATCACATTCGTCGTCGTGATCGCCTTCATCGCGATCTGGCTGCGCCCGCGATTCGCTCTGCCGCGCGCGGCGTCCGGTGAATCAGTCCTGCGCGGCGTCGCCTCGGGCTTCCGCCACCTCGGTCAGAACTCCGCCACCCGCACGCTTGTGATCGCCGTCTCGGGCTTGAACCTCGCTGTCGGGCCTGCCCTTGCGATCGGCCTCGCCCTGCAGGCCAGCGAACACGGCTGGGGCGCCGGCGCTGTCGGTCTATTCGAGGCACTGGTGGGCGGTGGCGCGATGGTCGGCGCACTGACCGTCGTGCGATGGCGGCCCCGCCATGAGGCGACCGGCGCGTTCTGGGCGCTGCTTGTGCAAGGCGTCGGCATCGTCGCCCTGGGTGGTGCACACCCCGTGCTGGTCGGCGCCGGGTGCGTGGTCATCGGCCTCACCGCGGGTTTCGCCTCGGTGCTCCTCGGCGCCACCTTCGCCGCTACTGTGGCGCCCGACTACCTGGGCAGGATGTCCTCGATCACCCGGCTGGGCGATGACTGCCTCATGCCGCTGGCGATGGCCCTTTTCGGCGCCCTGGCCGCGGTGCTCCCGTCGTGGGCTCCGTTCGCGCTCTACGGCGGCGCGCTGGCGATGCTGATGATCGTCCCTCTGCGCAACCCGCGGCTGCGCGAGATCGCACTTCGGCGTGAAGCGCCCACCCAGGCGCTGGAGGACGTCGGAGCTTAGCCGGATCATCGCCGGGGTCAACCCCTGGCTCGCACTCCTGAGATGTCGATAGCGTTCCGGCATGACAGAGAGCGACTACTCCCCCACTCGCGCGATCGTGACCGCATCCGATTCCGGCATCGGCGCTGCCACGGCCATCGCCCTCGCCGAAGCCGGCATGGATGTCGGCGTCACCTGGCACAGCGATGAGGAAGGCGCGCAGCGCACCGCCGTCGCCGTGCGCGCCCGTGGCCGGAAGGCGATGGTCGCGCACTTCGACGCGACGGCGTTCGACGAGGTGCCTCAGGTGATCGACGATCTCGCGGACGCCCTGGGCGGTGTGGACGTGTTCGTGAACAACGCCGGAGCGAGTGAGCGACGTCTGCTGATGGCGACGAGTGCGGAGCAGTGGCGGGAGACCCTGGCCCTGAACGTCGACGGCGCGTTCCTCGGCATGCAGGCGGCGGCCCGCCAGATGGTCGAAGCCGGACGCGGCGGGCGGCTCATCGCGGTCACCAGCGTTCATGCCCATCAGCCGCGCGTCGGCCTCGGCCCGTACATCGCCGCCAAGCACGCCCTGTCGGGGCTGGTCAAGACCTTGGCGATCGAGCTGGCGGAGCACGGCATCACCGCCAACGCGGTGGCGCCGGGTGAGATCGCGACGGCGGCCAGCGGACGCACCTCGGAGGACGCCGACCGAACACATCGTCCCGGCATCCCCCTCGGTCGTCCCGGCAAGGCGGAGGAGGTTGCCGCGGTGATCGCCTTCCTCGCCTCGCCTGCATCGAGCTACGTGACCGGCGCCGATTGGACGGTCGACGGCGGGATGCTGCAGATGGGCCCCCTCGCCGGGACGCACATCCCCGACGACGAGTGGCGACGCGCCGACTGAGTCCCCCGGTACGTGAAGAAGGCCCTCCGATCGCTCGGAGGGCCTTCTTGTCACTGTGACCCCAGCGGGATTCGAACCCGCGTTACCGCCGTGAGAGGGCGGCGTACTAGGCCGCTATACGATGGGGCCGTCATTGCAACCGTTCAAGTATGCCATGGCGCCGACAGGGCGACCAAATCGAGCCGTGAGGCTCAGGCGAGCATGTCCTTGACCATCGGCACCACCTGCGAGCCATACAGCTCGATCGACCGCGAGAGAACGTCATGGCGCACCATGCTCTGGTCGTACTTGAGGTCGAAGCGGTTCACCGGCAGAGTCCGGAGCGTCGCGGCGATCTTCCGTGCGACGGTCTCCGGCGATCCGATGTACAGCGCGCCGCCCTCGATCTCGCGCTCGAAGTCGCCGACCGACGGCGGAGCCCAGCCGCGCTCCTGCCCCATCCTGGTCCGCATGGCGAGCCATCCGTCGTGAGTCAGCTCGCGCGCCTTCTCGTCGGTCTCGGCGACCAGCCCCGATGAATGCACGGCGACGGGCTGGTGCTCGACTCCGAACTGATCCTGGGCGCGCCCGAAGAGGTCGAGGTAGGGCGAGAAGCGCGCTGCCGGCCCGCCGATGATGGCGAGGAAGAGGCCGAAGCCGTAGCGCGCCGTCCGCACCACCGAATCGGGGCTACCGCCGACACCGACCCAAGTGGGCAGACCGCCGGCTGTGGTCGGGAACACGCGTTGCTCGGTCAGCGCGGAGCGCGTGTTCCCCTGCCATGTCACCGGTTGCTCCTTGAGCAGCTGCGACAGCAGGTCGAGGCGCTCCTCGAACAGCTCCTCATACTGGCGCAGGTCGAAGCCGAACAGCGGGAACGACTCGATGAACGACCCTCGCCCTGCGACGATCTCGGCCCGGCCGTTGGAGACGGCGTCGAGCGTGGAGAACCGTTCGAACACCCGCACGGGGTCGTCCGAGCTCAGCACGGTGACCGCTGAGCCGAGGCGGATGCGCTCGGTACGCGAGGCGATCGCAGCGAGTACCATCTCGGGGCTCGAGACCGCGAAGTCGGAGCGGTGGTGCTCCCCGACGCCGAAGAAGTCCAGCCCGAGGCCGTCTGCGAGGACGGCGTCGTCGACGATGTCGCGGATCACTTCGGGATGTGGGAGCGGCCGCCCCTGCGCGTCGTTGGTCACTCCGCCGAACGTGTCGAGTCCGAATTCGATGTCAGTCACAGCGTGCACAACACGCCGCTCGAGTGATTGATTCCCCTGAATAGAGCTCACCAGGCAAAGGCGAAGGCCCTCCGATCCCTCGGAGGGCCTTCGAGTCGCTGTGACCCCAGCGGGATTCGAACCCGCGTTACCGCCGTGAGAGGGCGGCGTACTAGGCCGCTATACGATGGGGCCGTCCGGCCTTCCGGCCGTTCAGGCAACCGTAGAAGTCTGCCACGACGCATCCGCTGTCACCAAATCCCACGACCCAGCACCGGCATCACGGGCGTGTCGCATCAGCCGCTTGCCGAGGGGCCGAGGGTGGAGTTGACTCGAGGCATGCGCGTCACCAAGCACGAGCACGCCGCTCTCCGCATCGAACACGACCAGCAGACGCTCCTCATCGACCCAGGCTCGTTCACCACTCCGCTCACGGACCTCAGCGACCTCGCCGCCGTCGTGATCACCCACGAGCATCCCGATCACTGGACGACCGAGCATCTCGCCGCCGCCCTGGCGGCCGCGCCTGACGCACCGGTGTACTCGACGGCCGGAGTCGCACAGGCCGCCGAAGACGTCCCGGTGACCGTCGTCGAACCCGGCGACACCGTCACCGCGGGTCCGTTCACGCTGCGCTTCTTCGGGGGTGACCACGCCGTGATCCACTCCTCGCTCCCCCGCATCCGCAACGTCGGCGTGCTCGTGAACGACCTGCTCTACTATCCAGGCGATTCCTACGCGGTTCCGGAGGGCGTCGACGTCGACACCCTCGCCGCGCCCCTGGGCGCACCCTGGCTCAAGATCGGCGAGGCGATGGACTTCGTGCTGGCCGTGTCGCCTCGTCGCTCGTTCGGCACTCATGACATGACGCTCTCCGACGTCGGCCGCAGCATGCACAGAGCGAGACTGCAGTGGGCCACGGAGCAACACGGCGGGCGCTTCTTCGCCCTCGACCCGGGCGACTCGCTCGATCTCTGACGTGGCCGACTCCCCACCAGCCGAGCTCCGCCTGCACGAGCACGAGGTCAGAGCGCTGCTGCGCGCCCAGGCGCCGCACCTGGCCGACCTCAGCCTCACGCCGATCGCGGAGGAATGGGACAACGTCACCTGGCGCCTCGGAGACGATCTCGCGGTCCGGATGCCGCGCAGGGCAGCCGCAGCGCACCTGATCCACCACGAGCAGTTCGCGCTGCCGCTGCTCGCGCCGGCGCTCGCCGACGCCGGGATCCGCACGCCGGTGCCGCTGGTCCACGGTCGCGCCGGTGCGACGTTCCCCTGGCCGTGGTCCATCGTCCCGTGGCTTCCCGGCACTCCGGCGCTCGCCCGAACTCGAGCGGAGAACGCCGGATGGGCGGAGAAGCTCGCCAGGGCTCTTCATGCCCTCCATCGGCCTGCACCATCGGACGCGCCCTCGAACCCCGTTCGCGGAGTCGCGCTCGGCCGGCGCGACGAAGGAATCCGCGAGCGTCTTCGGCGGCACCCCGAGCATCCCGTTCTCACCGAGGCCTGGGAAGCAGGCCTTCGAGCGCCGCTGAACGCCGAACCCGTCTGGATCCACGGCGACCTGCATCCCGGCAACATGCTCGTCGACGGCACCGACCTCACGGCGATCATCGACTTCGGCGATGTCACTGCCGGCGATCCCGCCTACGACCTGGCCACCGGATGGATGCTGTTCGAGCCGGAGGGTCGAGAGCGGTTCCGCCGCGCGGCCGGCGACCGGTACGACGACGGCGACTGGACGCGGGCGCGGGCGTGGGCCGCCGCACTCGCCGTCATCCTCATCGGCGCCAGCGACGACCGACCGGCTCTTCGTCGCCTGGGACTGGAGACCGCCGCTCAGCTAGCGGACGGATGACGGCTGCGCGGCACGCACAGTCAACTCGCGGCGGAGGTCGTCGCGCTGCTCGATCACCAGGCGCAGCAGGGCACCGGGCGCATCGCTGTTCGCGTCGAGCCAGGCGTCGACGGAATCGGTGCTGTCCGATGCCGGGAAGAGGCCGACGACGAGGCGCTGGGCGAGCTCGATGCTGCGCTCCGACCACGCATCGCGGATCCGCGCGAAGTACTCGTCGTCGAACGCGTCGGTCAGGTCGCGTCGTCCACCCGCGCGGAACCCGCCGATGGTGGCATCGAGATGATCGTTGCTGAGACTGAGGTCGTTCCACGCCGCATCCCATGCCGCGGCACGCACATCCGCGTCGGGTCGGGAAGCCAGTGCGCGGATCTCAGCCGTGCGCCCCGCGGCCGTGGCGTCCTTCGCCAGCTCCTCCGCGATCATCTCGGCGTCGGCGTCGCCCGTGGTGGCGAGGGCGGTCATCATCAGCCAGCGCACGTCCGCGTCGATCGGCAGGCCCTTCGGCGCGTCGCCGTCGAGAATGACGCGCACCTGCTGTGCACGGGAGCGATCGTAGCTCGCCGCCGCGGCGAAGGCGCGCGCCCATGCGAGCTGGGTGTCGCTGCCGGCGTCTGCATCCTGCAACGAGGTCCAGGTGGTCTCGAGCCACTGCCGTCGCTGTTCGGCGCGTGAGTCCTCTCCGGCGTAGTGCTGCACCGCGAACGCGGCGTTCTGCAGCACAGCGGTGAGCAGGGCGACGTTGGGCTCGGCGGGCGCGTGGCGACCCACGATCTCCAGGTAGCGGGCGACCGCCAGCTCACCGTCGCGCGTCGCGTTCCACAGCGACGACCACACCAGGCCGCGGACGAGGTCATCCTCGAGCGTGCTCAGCGAACGCGCGACCGCGTCCAGTGAGCTCTCGTCGAGCCGTGCCTTCGCGTAGGTGAGGTCGTCATCGTTCAGCAGCACGAGTGCCGCATCCGGGATCTCCACCTCGGTGCGGTCCTGATCGACGCGGATCCCGATGCGCTCCCGCAGCGTCAGCCGCTCGCCTTCGAGGTCGTACAGCCCGATGCGAAGGCGATGCGGACGCGGCCCCGCCTCGCCGCCGTCCTGGACGAGCACACGCCGGCCCTCGGCATCCGTCTCGAGCCACAGCGCGGCCACGCCGCTGGTCTCGAGCCATGCCCGCGACCAGGCACGCAGATCCTCCCCCGACACCTCTTCGAGCTTGTCGAGCAGGTCGTCCAGCGTCGTGTTGCCGAAGGCGTGCCCCCGGAAGTAGCGACGGGCGCCCTCGAAGAACGCTTCCTCACCGACGTAGGCGACGAGCTGCTTGAGCACGGCCGCTCCCTTGGCGTACGTGATGCCGTCGAAGTTGAGCTTCGCCGCTTCGAGATCCGGGATGTCGGCGACGATCGGATGCGTGGTCGGCAGCTGGTCCTGGCGGTACGCCCAGGTCTTGCGGCTGTTCGCGAACCGCGCCCACGCGTCCGTGAACCGGGTGGCTGCGGCGGAGGCGTGCGTTCCCATGTAGTCGGCGAACGACTCCTTGAGCCACAGATCGTCCCACCACTGCATGGTCACCAGGTCGCCGAACCACATGTGCGCCATCTCGTGCAGGATGGTGTTCGCTCGTCCGCCTCGCTGCGCGTCGGTGGCGGCTCCGCGATGGATGTACGACTCGGTGAAGGTCACCAGCCCCGGGTTCTCCATCGCGCCGAGGTTGTACTCGGGCAGGAAGATCTGGTCGTACTTGCCCCACGGGTACGGGTACGCGAACGCGTCGGTGAAGAAGTCCAGGCCCTGCCGGGTGACCTCGATGATCTCGTCCGCCTCGAGATGCTCGGCCAGCGATGCACGGCACAGCACGCCCAGGTCGATGCGCTGGTCCCCCCTGCTCCACTCGCCGTCGATGCGGGCGTAGGGGCCCGCCGCGACCGCCGTGATGTAGCTCGAGATCGGCTGCGTCTCGGCGAACTCCACGCGCTGCACGCCGATACCCTCGTGCACGCGCTCAGGTGACTGATTCGACAGCACGTGCCATCCGGCGGGGGCAGTGACGTCGAAGGTGTACTTGGCCTTCATGTCGGGCTGCTCGAAGCACGCCATGACGCGACGGGCGTCGGCCGGCTCGTACTGCGTGTACAGGTAGGTCTCTCCGTCGACCGGATCGTGGAACCGATGCATCCCCTCGCCGGAGCGGCTGTAGGCGGCGACGGCCTCCACGCGCACCACGTTGTGCGATCCGAGCCCGTCCAGCAGGATCCGCGCACCGTCGTAGCGCACATCGCGCTCCTCATCGTTGACCACCACCCTGGTGACGCTCTCGCCGATGAAGTCGAGCCAGGTGGCGTCGGTGTCGGCGTCGAACGTGAGGGTGGTGACGCTGGGGAACCCGGTGCGGGCCTGCTCCGGTGCGCCGGTGAGATCGAGTTCGACTCGCACGCTGCTCACCGTGATGTGCGCCGCTCGCTCGGCCGTCTCTTCTCTGGTCAGGTTCGCGGAGGCGTTCGCAGAGGTCATTCCTCCATCGTGGCATGACAGCGGCGGGCGCTGAGCATCCGTCGCCTCAGTGCACCGCCTCTGTCGCGACCACCGCCTTGGCCAGTGCCTGCTCGAGGTCGGCGATGAGGTCGTCGGCGTTCTCGAGGCCGACCGACAGCCGCACGACGTCGGCGCCGGGGCGGGCCTGCGGTGCGACAGGCCGGTGCGTGAGCGCCGCCGGATGCTGGATGAGCGAATCCACCCCGCCCAGCGACACAGCGTGCGTGAACAGGCGCACGGAGCCCGTGAGCGCCTCGGCAGCGGCATACCCGCCCGCCAGGCGGATGGCGATCATGGCGCCTCCGCCGCGCATCTGCCGTCCGATGAGCCGGCGCTCGTCCGCGAGCTCGGGATAGAACACCTCGGTCACGGCAGAGTGATCCTGCAGACGCGCGACGAGCGCCCGGGCACCGGCCTGCTGGGTGCGCATGCGCACCGGCAGAGTGGCGAGCCCGCGATGCAGCAGATAGGCCCCGAGCGGATGCAGGAGTGCGCCGGTGATCGCACGCACTCGCCGCAGGGCCTGCGCGCGGGGCTCGGAGCATGCGATCACGCCGGCGATCACGTCGCCGTGGCCGCCGATGTACTTGGTCGCGCTGTGCAACGACATCGCTGCGCCGAGGTCGAGCGGGTTCTGCAGCAGCGGGGTGGCGAAGGTGTTGTCGACCAGCACAGGCACTGTCCCGGCCTGCTCGACGACCGATGCGATGTCGACCAGATCGAGCGTCGGATTGGCCGGCGTCTCGAGCACGATCAGGCCGGTGTCGGGGCGGATGCTATCACCGACCGCGTCCTCATTGCAGAAGGTGACCTCGGCTCCGAGCAGGCCGGAGTCGAGCAGGTGATCGGTGCCGCCGTACAGCGGACGCACCGCCACGATATGGTGACGGCCGATCGCGGTCGTGTGCGAGAGGATCGCCGCGGTCATCGCGGCCATCCCCGACCCGAACGCCACCGCGGTCTCGGCGTGCTCGAGCTCGGCCAGTGCCTCCTCGAAGCGTGCCACCGTCGGGTTCCACAGTCGCGCATATACGCTGCCGCCGTCGGGCAGAGGCTGCCCGCCGGTGGCCATCGACTCATAGGAGTCGCCGCCGTGAACGATGTCGGGCAGCGGATTCGTCGAGGACAGGTCGATGGGAGCGGCATGCACTCCGAGCGCCGCGAAGTCCGATCGGCCGGCGTGAACAGCGACCGTGTCCGGGTGCAGTGGAGAATCGAGCATGACCTCAGAATGCGCCCGTGCGACGATTCAAATCCAGCCCGATTGTCGCGAACCGCCTGAACGGTGTCCTATCTTGTTCACTGAACAACTTCCTACGGATCATCGGAGGCCACGTTGCCGTCAGAGCGGAACACGCACGGTGTCGTCGACGAACTCGACCTGGGCATCCTGGCCGAACTCGCCGGTCAGCCGGACGCACCGGTGAAGCAGGTCGCCGCGGCTCTGGGCATACCGGCGTCGACGTGTGCCTTCCGCCTGCGGTCGCTGCGGGCGCGCGGCGTCATCTCCGGAGTGCGACTCGTGATCGACCCGGCGGCCGTCGGCGCACCGGTGCAGGCGATGATCCGAGTGCGATTGGCCAATCACAGCAAGGAAGGGGTTGATGCTCTCTTCGACGCGCTGGTGGCCACGGACGGAGTGCTGCAGGTGTTCCACATCGCCGGAGGCGACGACTTTCTCGTGCATGTCGCCGTGGCCGATGCGGTCGCGCTGCGCGATATCGTGCTCGAGCACATCACGGTCCACCAGGTCGTGAGGGCGACGGAGACTCAGCTGGTGTTCGAGCTGCGCGAGGGCGCCGGCGTCGTGCCACGACGCTGATCACGTGCAGGCCAGCGCCGACCGCGAGCAGGATTCCCGCGAACAGCCAGACGATCGGGCGCTGCTGGGTGAGCAGCACGAGGCATGACGCGACGCCGAGCACCGGGACGATCGTCCATACCCGGAAATGATCGTGCTCCACCCGGTCCCGCCTCAGCACGAGCACCGAGACGTTGGCGCTGATGAAGACGATCAGCAGAAGCAGTACGACGGTCTCGGCGAGAGTGGCCAGATCTCCGATCAGCGTGAGCAGCGTGGCCACAGCAGTCGTCGTCACGATGGCGACCCACGGCGTGCGCCTTCCCGGCAGGACGCGCGACAGCACACTCGGGAGCAGCCCTTGCTCGGCCATTCCGTAGGCGAGCCTGCTCGCCATGATCATCGTCAGCAGGGCGCCGTTCGCCACGGCGATGAGCGCGATCAGGCTGAACAGCCACGAGGGCACCTGCAGCCCCGTCGCCTCCACAACGGCGAGAAGCGGACCGCTGGACTGCTGTAGCTCGGCGGGCGGAAGCGCGGCCGCGCTGGCGAGCCCGACCAGCACGTACATGACCCCCGCGGCGATCAAGGCCCCGAACAGAGCTCGCGGGTAGTCGCGCCGTGGATTCCCGACTTCCTCGATGACGTTCGCAGACGTCTCGAACCCCACGAACGAGTAGTAGGCGATGATCGCACCGCCGAGCACCGCCGGTGCGAGACCGACCCCGTCCGGCAGCTGCGCGGTGCGCGACAGGTCGCCTCCGCCGCCTCCGACGAAGACCGCCACGACGACGACCACGATCACCAGCCCCGACAGCTCGATAGCCGTCATCACGAGGTTCGTCCGCATCGACTCGCGGATGCCTCTTGCGTTCAATGCGGCGACCAGCAGCAGGAAGACCATCGCCGCGGGCACGACGGGTACGTCCAGGAATGTGCCGAGATAGTCTCCCGCGAACGCGATCGCCAGCCCCGCGGCGCTGACGACCCCGGCCGCCAGCATGCTGAATCCGACGAGGAACGAGATCAGGGGGCTTCGGAAAGCCCGCTCCGCGAACACCGCCGCTCCCCCGGCGCGCGGATACTTCGTGACGAGCTCCGCATACGAACCCGCGGTCAGCAGCGCGAGCAGAAGCGCGACGAGCAGCGGCGCCCAGAGCATGCCGCCGGCTTCGACCGAGAGCACACCCATCAGCGCATAGATGCCCGCGCCGAGTACGTCACCGAGGATGAATGCGAACAGGAGCGGCCCGGAGATCGCGCGGCGCAGCCGGGTCGTGGGGACAGAGGCGTCCGGCGTGGACGCGGCGTGGTCGGAGAGCATGGCGAGACTGTATGGCACGTGACGAGAGCCAGGCACCAGCCTTGACACCACACACGCGCCGCCGATAGTGCCGCCGCGCGGAATGCGCGGATCAGACCATAGGTTGGTGGTGACAGAAGTGCATTCGCACTCACCCGAGCGTGAGGAGGACCCATGCGTCCGTACCTGGACAAAACCGCCCCCGGCGTCTGGAAGGCCATCACGGCGTACTCGGCCGTCGTGGCGCAGGAGGCGGAGCGTCGAGGACTGAGCCAGCAGGAGTCGGAGTTCATCAAGGTGCGGGCCTCGCAGCTGAACGGCTGCGCCTTCTGCCTCGACCTTCATTCGCGAGAAGCACGTTCCTCCGGCATCACGCCGCAGAAGCTCGATGTGCTGCCTGCCTGGAGGGAGAGCACGTTGTACACGGAGCGGGAGAAGGCGGTGCTGGCCATCGCGGAGGCGACGACCCGGATGCCTCTCACCGAGGAGTCCCGCGCCGATCTCGAAGGATCTCGCGCTGTGCTGGGCGATGACGCCTTCGCCGCCGCCGAATGGGTGGCTGTGACGATCAACGCGTTCAACCGGGTCTCGATCCTCAGCGAGCACCCCGTGCGACCTCGCGACGCGGACGGGGTGAGGCTGTGACCGGCCGGTACACCGTCGAGCACGAACCGGATCAGTCGCGGTATGTGCTCGTCGACCGGGAGGCAGGCGCTTCCCAGCCGGAGGAGATCGGCGAGGAGTCGTACGTCGACGTCGAGGGTGAGCGCGTCTTGTACCACACGGTCGTCTCGGACGAGTATGCGGGTCAGGGCCTTGCGTCGCTGCTGGTTCGAGAGGTCGTCGAGGACACGATCGCGTCAGGACTGCGGATCGTGCCGGTGTGCCCGTACGTAGCGGCGTGGTTGCCCAAGCATCCGGAATACGCCGAGCACGTCGCCGAACGGCGGGCTGAGCACGGAGCAGCCGTTCGCGCCCGGGTGGGCTGAACGCCGACGCATCCCGTCACTCCCTCGGCCGAAGGCGCACGGTTGGCATGGGAGGAGCAGGCAGCGGGGCCCGCTGCCCCGCCGCGAAGGGGCCGAACAGTGGTGCCTTGCCCTCGTCTGCCGGGTGGGCCGGCTCGAACCCGAGCTCTGCCTGATAGCGGCGCCGATACTCCTCGATCTCGTCATGGCTGCGGCCGATGAAGTTCCACCACATCACGATCTGCTCCCCGAGGGGCACCCCGCCCAACAGGATCACTCTGGCCCCCTCCGGGCCGGCAGCGATGTGCAGGGTGTCGGAGCCCGTCGGGACGTACCCCAGGGAACGGTGCTCCACCGTGGTGCCGTTCACCACGACGGCGCCGGTCTCGGCCAACGCGGCGTGCTCGAAGTCCGGACGGACGCGGAGCATCGTTTCCGCGCCGGGTCGAAGGGTGAGTTCGGCGCCGAGCAGGTCAGGGGTACGGGTGTCCACCGGGGAGACCGAACCCGCGAGCTCACCGATGAACACCCGAGCGGTGACCCCCTGCAGATGCACGGGCTGCGGGGCGTAGTGCTCGAAATGCTTGTCACTGAAGCGCGTCGACTCGGGCAGCGCGTACCAGAGCTGGACCCCGTGCAGCGTGGTGGTGTCCGCGGTACTGATCTCCTGATGTGTGATGCCGCTGCCTGCGATCATGAGGTTCAGCTCCCCGGGCAGCACGGCTGCCGCGACACCGTTCGAATCGAGGTGGTCGATGCGTCCGGTGAACAGCCAGGACACGGTGGCCAGGCCTGTGTGCGGATGCCGTGGCACCTCCATCCCGCCCGTGAGCGCGACGTCGTCGGGTCCGTAGTGGTCGAGAAAGCACCACGCGCCCACCAGTGAGCGGCGCTTCTGCGGCAGCGTGCGGTAGACGGTCATCGCCCGCACCCCGCCCAGAGGGACATCTCGGGGTGTGAGCACCTCGACCTCGGTGCACGGTCGGCCCGGCTCAAGGACGCTGACAGGTGGGTTCTTCTCGAGATTTGTCATGCGAACGCTCCTCTACGCCCCTGGGGTGCTCCTGTCAGCGTATCGATCCTCCGAGCCGCCTGGGGCGGAGCACGCGCCTCGCGTCAGTCCCGCGCGTCGATGTCCTCGAGCAGGTCCTTCAGCGTCTTTGCGATGGAGTCGTGGTCGTACTGCCCTGCACGGCTCTCACCGGCGATCACGGCGCAGCGATGCAGCCTGCGGAAGTCGCCGTACGGGAATCTGCAGCGGCCCTTCGTGCCCTCGGTTTCGTCGGTGTCCTCGCCGAGATGCCAGAGAGCGAAAGCCTTCATGCCGTGCTTCTCTATGAACGCGTTCTCTTCGTCCGTCCCCGGTGCATGCTCGCTCCAGTCGTCGCGCTCGTCGCGCACCACGTCGCCGTCGCGCAGCAGCCGACGCGCGTGCGCCAAGGCCTCCTTGTTCAGTCGCACAGTCACCTGCTTCTCCTCTCCGACCCCCGCGGGGACCCCGGGCGGGCCACTCGTGATGATGGCCCGCCGATCCTGCTCTCAGAAGGGGATGGCCCGAGTCGCCACGCCGTGCTATCGCTCCCCCGGCCGCACTCACATAGCGCGTCGGAGCGCGCGAATCCAGCCCGTTGAGAAAGTCGGCGCCGAGACGGATCGTGGACGCTCTAGGGAGGCGTGACATGAGAAGGAATGCGCCTGAGTCGCCGGTACCCGGCTCGCGAACCGATCCCACTCGCGTGATGAATCAGCCCGCGCTGCGGACATCTTCAGGCGCGGTCTGGCTGATCACTGCGACGATCTTCACGGCGGTCTGCCTCGTGCCCCTGGTCGCGATCATCGTGACCGGCGGCGCCGCGGCATCCGTCGCCCTGATCGCGACGGTGCTGCTGGCCTGCCTGCTGACGACGATGTTCATCGTGCGCTTCACGATGACGCCCGGCACACGTCAGCTTCGTTGGCTCGCCGCCTGCATGCTGAGCATGGCCGTCGTGGCACTCATCGCGATGATCGTCTGCGTCATGATCGTCTGGACCTCGGTGCGGAGCTGAGCGGCATGGACAGCATCCTGTATCTGGTCTTCGCACTCGCCTATGCGGTGCTGTTCTTCTGGATGATCGCCCTCACCCTCTCACGCAGGCGCATCATCGCCTCCGACCTTGCGGCGCTGGTCGTGGCGGCGCTGGTCTATGACAACGCCGTGCTCGCCGTCGGCGCACTCGTCGGGGAGGGCGAAGGGCTGCGCGTCGCCAACGGCCTTCGCTTCTGGATGCACGCCTTCGCCACGCCCCTGCTTGTCATCGTGGGTTGGCACGCCATGTCACGGGCGGGCATCCGATGGGCCGCGCGCGGCTGGGCGGCCGCTGCCGCTGTGGCTCTGAGCGCCGTGCTGATCGCGTGGGAGCTCGCCACGAGCACCCTGCGGATGGAGCTCGTCGCCGAGACCGAGTACGGCGCGGTGAGTTATTCGGATGCCGCCGCGCCGGCAGGGCCACCCGTCATGGCGCTCATCGTCGTGGCGGTGCTGCTGCTGGCGGGCATCCTGGTCTGGATCCGCCAGAAGTGGCCGTGGCTGACCGTCGCCGCGGTCGTGATGGTCGCAGGGATCTCGATCCCGCTTCCCGTGCAGAGTGGCGCCGTCACCAACGCGTTCGAACTTCTGCTGCTCATCGGCGTCGTCGCGACCATCGGCTTCCAGGACGGCGCCGAGCCCGCCCCCGCCCCGACGGGCCTGGGCAGACTGCCGCGTTCGGCGGGGGGCACCGCGCGCGACGCCGGGTCGCCTTCGCGTGCGGACGACGCCCCGAGGATGCGACGGTGACGACGAGGCTGCTCCTGCTCGCCGACACGCATGTTCCCCGTCGTGCACGTCACCTACCCGACGACGTGCTCATCGCAGCGGGCGCGGCCGATATCGTCGTGCACGCGGGCGACTGGGTCGACGAGGCAACGCTCGACCTGCTCGAGCAGCATTCCGCTGTGCTTCACGGGGTGCACGGGAACAATGACGGCGCTGCAGTGCGAGCACGGTTACCGGAGGTCGAGCGATTCCGGGTGGAGGATGTCGAGGTGGCGGTCGTTCACGAGACAGGTCCTGCGAAGGGCCGTGAGCTGCGCGGGGATGCTGCCTTCCCCGGAATCGACCTGCTGGTCTTCGGACACTCCCACATCCCCTGGGACACACGCTCGCCCCTCGGCATGCGCCTGGTCAATCCCGGATCGCCGACGGATCGCCGCCGGCAACCGCAGTGCACGATGATGCTCGCGACGATCGACGAAGATGCGGTCGGGATCGAGTTGTGCACCGTGAACCGCGCGCGTTGATTCGCGGACTTCGGGGCGAGTCCGCGGTCCCGAGTCAGGGTGCCCGGCGCGCAGAAGCAAGAAGCCCGGTCACCCGCCTGAGGCGGACTTCCGGGCTTCTGAGAAGTGCTGGGGTACCTGGACTCGAACCAAGAACAACTGAACCAGAATCAGCCGTGTTGCCAATTACACCATACCCCAAGGGCGAAACCGGAGCCTCGCACCGAGGTTCAAGCTTACCCGACAGGCCCGCAGATGGCGAATCGGTGCGCGGCGCCCGGGCGTGGCGTCATGCGACCGACGCGACCGTTCCGGACTGACTCGGGCGTATCCATTTCTCCAGTTCGAAACCCTGCTCGCGCGCCGTCGCGAGGAACGACTGCTCGACGGCATCGGAGATCTCGGGCGAGCGCGCGAGGAGCCAGAGGTGCTTGTGGTCGGGAGTGCCCACCAAAGCGTGCTCATATCCGTCGTCGACGCGCAGCACCCAGTAATCGGCCTGTGTGAAGGGGAGCCACCGCAGCGCCTCGGGAAGGAAGCTCACCCGCAGCCGACCCGGGTGCTCCCCGTCCGGCACCGCTCTGCCGATCGCCTGAGTCGGCTTCCCGTCCTCGTCGATGCAGCGGTTGTCGACGCGGACACTCCCGTCATCGTCGATCGAGTACTCGGCGGTCACATCGCGCGCCGCGTCGTCCTCGAACCTGAGCGGGAGCCTGCCGATCTCGAACCAGAGTCCGAGGTAGCGGCCCAGCTCGAAGGCCGGAACCGACCGTACCGTCTCTTCCGTCATGTCCTCCTCCTTCGCCATCCGGCCACGCTAGACGCCGGCCAGTCCGGCCCGAAGAGGGTTGCATGAGCATCCCCGCTCGGCTACGCCCTCACATCTCACCCATGCGCGCCGGTCTCACCCAGCGCAGCGTGAGCGTCGAGCGGGTGATGCGGCCGAGATCGGCCAGCAGTGCTCCCACCTTCGTGCCGATGCACAGGCTGAGGAACATCATCGGCGCCGACACGAGCGCCTGCGCATCGAAGCTCGCCAGTGCGACCAGCCCGATCGTCCCCGGTACCAGAAGCAGGAACGCCGGCTGGAACGACACCGTGGCCGGCACCGCCAGCATGACCCGCTCGAGCACACGCGCGGCGACGAACAGCACCGCCGCCGCCACCCCGGTCGCGACGATGCTGCCCACCACCTGACTGAACAGGGCGAGAACCGCATACGTCCCCGTCATCACCACCACGCACACGACGGTCAGGCGGAAGCCGGAACCGAAGGCGAGCCCGATGCCGATCGCCAGCACGAGCACGGCGAGCCACGCGGCCCAGACCGGCGGGAGTGCCTCCCAGCCGCCCCGATCGTCGGCCAGTCGCACGGCCTCGCCGACCAGCGCGGCCGATGCGGAGTCGATCCTCAGGCCGGTGAGAGCGGCCCCGGAGTAGACGCCGGCGGCCATGAACGCCAGCATGATCAGCCCGTACATCAGCCGGGACGCTCCCGTGACGATGTCGGTGGATGTCAGCTCGAGCAGGGCGTTGGTGATCAGTGCACCGGGCACGAGGATGGCGATCGGAGCGCACACCGCGAACAGCGGCACCGCGCCCAGATCGAGCAGCCCCGCCACAGCGCCGACGAGCAGAGTCGACACCAGCGCCGAGACGAACGGTGCGATGGCGGCGGCGGCACGAACGCGCATCATCACGAGAGTGAGGGCTCCCACCAGCGCGCCGACGACAAGGGCGAGGAGGATCGCCCACCAGGGGCAGCGGAACAGGGCCGCCAGCGACAGAGAGAGCAGAGCGCACCCGATCACGTTCTGCAGACCCGGCAGCCGCCGCGGGGTCGCGCGAATTGCGGCGATGCGCGCGGACGCGGCGTCCAGCAGCACCTCTCCGGCCTCGAGATCGCGTACGAGCCTGCTCGCCCGCGCCGACTGGCGGAAGGTGAGCGCCTCGCCCTTGCCGATCACCGTCGTCGTCGCCGACGCCGACCCCGGCCTGCTCACCATGACCATCTCGGGCAGGATCGCGAACTCGACGGGCAGGTCGGGCAGAGCCCGCCTGCTCACCTGCTCGAGCGAGCCGCGCACGTCGGTGACCGATGTGCCGCACTCCAGCAGCAGAACTCCGAGTTCGCCGAGTATGACGTCCGCGTCGGCCGCCGGCATGGCGGCATCCGTCCTCGAGTCCATCTCGGGCGCTCCGCCTTGCCCAGCCGGCTCAGCGAGCCAGGTGGCCGCCCAGCGCTCTCAGCCGACGGAGCGTCGCATCCTTGCCGAGAAGCTCCATCGACTCGAAAAGCGGCGGCGAGACGCGACGTCCGGTCAGCGCGACACGGGGCGGACCGTAGGCGACGCGGGGCTTGAGACCCAGCTCCTCCACCAGCTTGGCGCTCAGCGCCGACTGGACCGCCTCGGTCGTGAACTCCTCGATCGGCTCCAGTGCTGCGATGCAGGCGTCCAGCACCTCCGGCGCGTTCGCCGGCAGCCCCTTCAGCGCATCGTCCTCGACGACGACCTGATCCGTGAAGAGGAACCCGAGCATGCCCGGTGCCTCGCCGAGCAGCTGCATGCGCTCCTGCACCAGCGGTGCCGCACGGAAGGTGAGCACGATCTGATCATGCGTCGGCTCGCCTGCGCCGTACACTCCCGCGGCGGCCAGGTACGGCACAAGCCGCTCTGCGAAGTCCTTGCCATCGAGCATCCGGATGTGGTCGCCGTTGATCGACTCGGCCTTCTTCTGGTCGAATCGAGCCGGGTTCGGGTTGACGTTCACGATGTCGAACGCGGCGATGAACTCCTCGAGCGAGAAGACATCCCGGTCGGGACCGATCGACCAGCCGAGGAGGGCCAGGTAGTTCAGCAGCCCCTCGTGGATGAATCCACGCTCGCGGTGCAGGAACAGGTCGGCCTGCGGGTCGCGCTTGGACAGCTTCTTGTTGCCGGTCTCTCCCAGCACCAGGGGCATGTGCGCGAAACGCGGCACGAACGTCGTCACTCCGGCCTGGATCAGCGCGTCGTACAGCGCGAGCTGGCGCGCCGTTGACGGCATCAGGTCCTCACCGCGCAGCACGTGGGTGATGCCCATCAGCGCATCGTCAACGGGGTTCACGAACGTGTACAGCGGAACGCCGTTCGGACGCACGACCACGAAGTCCGGGAAGGACCCGGCGGGGAAGGTGACCTCGCCGCGGATGAGATCGACGTAGGTGAGGTCTTCGTCGGGCACGCGCAGTCGCAGCGCAGGCTGACGGCCCTCGGCGCGGAACGCCGCTTTCTGCTCCTCGGTGAGGTCACGGTCGAAGTTGTCGTAGCCGAGCTGCTTGGCGCGCCCGTTCGTCTCGTTCCGCGCGTCGATCTCCGCGGCCGTGGAGTAGCTCTCGTAGAGGGCACCGGTCGCGAGCAGCTTGTCGATCGCCTCACGATAGATGTCGTGACGCAGAGACTGCCGGTACGGCGCGTGCGGGCCGCCCACTTCGACACCCTCGTCCCAATCGATCTTCAACCACGTGAGCGCATCGACCAGCTGGCGGAAGCTCTCCTCGCTGTCGCGGGCCGCATCGGTGTCCTCGATGCGGAACACCAGCTTCCCGCCGTTGTGGCGTGCATACGCCCAGTTGTACAGGGCCGTGCGCACCATGCCGACGTGCGGCAGGCCGGTCGGAGAAGGGCAGAAGCGCACGCGGACGTCGGATCCCGTCGCGGTGGTGGTGAGGGGGTGCGGAGTAGCCATATCCCCTCGATCCTATCGGGGCCGGATGCTGAGCCGCCGACCTCAGTGCGTGCGGTCGACGGCGATGGCAGCGGTCTGCGTCAGCGGCACGCGACCGTCTTCCGCGCGCTCCGCCACGACCTCGTCGAACGCGACGCGGAAGCGCCGCCGGTCGGCATCCGGAAGACCGCGGAAGAAGCTTCCGACGCCCGCCACTCCCCCGTCGACACTGCGCCAGAGCGTCCGCGGCTCCGGCCGCCACGTCCAGGTCAGTTCGATCACCTCCGGACGCCAGCTCGCGTCGCGCAGCATCCGCTCGAAGCCTGTCACTGTCCGGTCGAAGTCCTTTTCCTTCGGAAGCAGGCCACCCGAAGCCGGCGCGAGCCCCGCCCGCTGCGTGACGTCGGCCCAGATACGGGTGGAGGACTGCGTCCAGATGGATGCGACCACGATGCCACGGCTGACTCGCTGCAGCTCGGCCGCCCCGGCCCGCGGGTCGGCGAGGTGATTGAGCACGAAGTTCGCGGCGACCGCATCGAACGCGTCATCATCGAACGGGAGGTGGGGCAGAGCCCCGTCTCCGACCGGTACGCCCGGATGCCGCTTGGCCGACACCGCTCGCATGCTCGGCTCAGGCTCGCAAGCCGTGACCTGCCAGCCCACGGAAGCCCATTCCGCTGCCAGCGTGCCGTCGCCGGATCCGACATCGAGCAGCGACCTTCCGCCGGCCTCACCGGCCAGCGCGCGCAGCGATTCCCCGGTGCCTGCGCACAGCGCCGCGTACGAGTCGGCGTACGCCTCGCCGACACCCTGCCAGCTCATGCACCTTCCCTGATGCGCCCGAACGGCGAGAGCAGCGTGATCGCGAGGACGATGACCAGCGCCACCGCACCCAGCCCGCCGTAACCGAACGCGCTGAGCACCAGACCGGCGCCCGCCGCGCCGGCCGCTGCGGTGAGGCTCATGAGCGAGTCGCTGATGCCCTGCCGGCGCGGGCGCATCGCCACGGTCGACGACTCGGTCAGCAGCGCGGCCCCGGCGACGGTCGCCGCGCTCCAGCCGAGACCGAGCAGGATCAGGGCGACCATGACGCCTGCGGCGTGCTCGCCGGCGAAGATCGCGAACAGCAGCGAAGCGGCCAGCATCGCCTGCCCGAGCAGAACGACTCGGATCCGTCCCCACCGATCGGTGAGGATCCCGAACACGGGCGACAGGCCGTACATACCGGCGACGTGCAGCGCGATCGTCACGCCGACCAGCAGCGTCACATCGGTGCTCGTGGCGGCGGTGCCGTGGGCGCCGTGCGCCATGTGCGAGAGGTGAACCGGCGTCATGGCCATGACCGACGCCATCACGGCATGAGAACCGGAGACGGCGAAGATCGCGTAGCGTGCCGACCTCGGGCGGTCATGGCTCGCCCCGAGAGGTGAGTGGACCGACGGGGTCGCAGCGAGGCGGATCGCGGTGAGCAGTGGATCCGGTCTCAGCGCGACGAGGTAGAGCACCAGCGCCGCCATCTGAGCGACGAGCGAGAACAGGTACGACCCGGTCAGCGGCGGCATCCCGATAGCGTGCCCGAGGGCTTCGCCGGGGGTGAGCAGCAGCGGGCCCGTGACGCCGCCGATGGTCGTCGACCACACCACGATCGACAGATCGCGACCGCGATGCTCGGGTGCCGCCAGGTCGGTGGCCGCGAATCGCGACTGCAGGTTCCCGGCGTTGCCCATGCCGATCATGACGATGCCCACCAGCAGAAGCGGGAACGCCCGCAGCGCCGCGGCGGCGATCACGGTCGCCACGCCGATGAGGGCGAACAGGTTGCCAGCGGTCAGCGAGAGTCGCCGCCCGCGGCGCGCGGCGAACCTGGCGAGCGGGATGGCGAACGCAGCCGCGCCGAGCGTGACGGATGCCGTCGCGAGGCCCGACAGCGCGTCGTCGCCGGAGAGATCGGCAGCCAGCAGGGCCCCGAGCGACACTGTCGCGCCGAAGGCTATGCCGCCGAGGACCTGACCGAGCGACAGCACCAGCACCGTGCGGCGCTGCAGGGCGCCGACGGCGTCGGCGGTGAGAGTGGTCACGAGGCGGGCGCGGCGTCGCGCACCGGGTTGCGCAGGGTGCCGATGCCGGTGACCTCGACCTCGATCTCGTCCCCGGCGACGACCGCGCCCACTCCGGCCGGCGTTCCCGTCATGACGACGTCACCGGGCAGCAGCGTGAAGACGGCCGAGGCGTAGGCGATGATGTCGGCGACGGAATGGATCATGTCGGTGAGCGGCGCCTGCTGGCGCACTTCGCCGTTCACGCGGGTCTCGATGCGCGCAGCGCCGGGGTCGAACTCCGTCTCGATCACGGGGCCCAGTGGGCAGAACGTGTCGAATCCCTTACCGCGGGTCCACTGTCCGTCCTTGCGCTGCAGGTCACGGGCCGTGACGTCGTTGCCGACCGTGTAGCCGAACACGTGGTCGAGGGCGTCGCCCGCGCGTACGTTCTTGGCGATCCGGCCGATGACGGCGACGAGCTCGCCCTCGAACTCGGTGCGCTCCGAGATCGTCGGCCGCACGATCGCGTCGCCGGTGCCGATCACGGCGGTGTTCGGCTTGAGGAAGAGCAGCGGCTCTTCGGGGGCGACGTTGCCGAACTCCGCGGCGTGGTCGTGGTAGTTGCGTCCGACGCAGACCACCTTGGATCGGGGGATGACCGGAGCGAGAAGGGCGGCGTCCGCCACGGGGACGCGCTCGCCCGTCGGCTGGTACCCGGCGAACAGGGGGTCGCCGTCGAGCACGACCAGCTCGTCCTCGTCGAGGATTCCGTACCGGATGCCGTCCTTGTGGCTGAATCGCGCGATCTTCACCCCACCAGCCTAGCCACTCGTGCCGACAGCGCATCTGCCGCCGACACCCCGGGTGCCGACGCCCACGCGCGGCGGTGTGGACGAGGACCAGGGGTGCCGGCGCGAAGAGAAGGGGTCAGGAGTCCAGGCGCACGAGCCAGCCGTGCTTGTCCTCGCGGCGTCCGTACTGGATGTCGGTCAGCTCCTCGCGCAGCGACAGGGCCAGGTCGCCGAGGGGCTGCTCGTCCTCGAAGTCCTCCGAGACCAGCGCGCCGATCGGCGTCACCACGGCGGCCGTGCCGCACGCGAAGACCTCCACGATGTCGCCCGAGGCGACGCCCTGGCGCCACTCCTCGAGGGAGACGGCTCGACGCTCGACGGTCAGTCCGCGATCCTCGGCCAGCTGCAGCAGCGAGTCGCGGGTGATGCCCTCGAGGATCGAATCGGACTCCGGGGTGACGACGCGGCCGTCCTTGAAGACGAACACGACGTTCATGCCGCCGAGCTCCTCGACGTTGCGATCGGCATCGAGGAAGACGACCTGATCGCAGCCCTTCTCATAGGCTTCGGACTGCGGCAGAAGGCTGGAGGCGTAGTTGCCGCCGGTCTTGGCCGCACCGGTGCCACCCTTGCCCGCCCTGGCGTAGCTCTCGCTCAGCCAGATGCGCACAGGCTTGATGCCGCCGGTGAAGTACGCGCCCGCCGGGCTGGCGATGACGTAGAAGGCGACCTTCTTCGCCGGGCGGACACCGAGGAACGCCTCTTTGGCGAACATGAACGGCCGCAGGTAGAGGCTCTGGTCGGCGCCGGACGGCACCCAGTCGCCGTCCACGGCGATCAGCGCACGCAGCGACTGCAGGAAGTACGCGGTGGGCAGCTCCGGGAGCGCGAGGCGCCGTGCGCTCTTCTGCAGGCGCGCCGCGTTGCGGTCGGGACGGAACGTATGGATCGACCCGTCGGCGTGCCGGTAGGCCTTGATGCCCTCGAAGATCTCCTGCCCGTAGTGCAGCACCGCGGCCGCGGGATCGAGCGGGATCGGCCCGTAAGGCTGCACGCGAGGGCGGTGCCATCCGCCCTTCTCCGACCAGCAGACGTCGACCATGTGATCGGTGAAGCTGGTGCCGAAGCCGGGATTCTGCAGGATCTCCTCGCGCTGAGCCGCGCTCTTCGCGGCGAGGTTCTTCGTGACGGCGAAGGTGAGCTCCGCAGCGGCAGGACTGGTGGTGGCGGTGTCGGTCATGTGGTGTCCTCGATCGGGTGCGGCGGCGATGCGCGCGTGCTTTCAGATTACGCCTGCAGCAGGGCGATGACGGCGTCGCCGGTCTGGCTCGTGCTGCGGGCTCCCTCACGGGAGGCGATGTCCTGCTCGACCGCCTGCTGGACCCGCGTCGCCTCGTCATGCAGACCGAGGTGGTCGAGCAGCAGGGCGACGGAGAGGATCGCCGCCGTCGGATCCGCCTTCTGCAGCCCTGCGATGTCGGGCGCCGAGCCGTGCACCGGCTCGAACATCGAGGGGAAGGCGCCGTCGGGGTTGATGTTGCCCGAGGCGGCGAGGCCGATGCCACCGGTGACGGCGCCGGCCAGATCCGTGAGGATGTCCCCGAAGAGGTTGTCGGTGACGATCACATCGAAGCGAGAGGGGTCTGTCACGAGGAAGATCGTGGCCGCATCGACGTGCAGATAGTCTACGGCCACGCCGGGATGCTCGGATGCCACCTCGTCGACGAGCCGCTTCCAGATGCCGCCCGCGTGCACCAGCACGTTGGTCTTGTGGACGAGGGTGAGCTTGCGACGACGGCGTTCGGCGAGGGCGAACGCGTAGCGCACGACCCGCTCCACGCCGAATGCGGTGTTGACGCTCGTCTCGTTGGCGATCTCGTGCGGGGTGCCCTTGCGGATGCTGCCGCCGTTGCCGACGTAAGGTCCCTCGGTGCCCTCGCGGACGACGACGAAGTCGATCTCTCCGGGGTCGGCCAGGGGCCCGGAGGCGCCGGGGAACAGCTTCGACGGGCGCAGGTTCACATAGTGATCGAGCTCGAAGCGCAGCTTGAGAAGCAGCCCCCGCTCGATGTTCGCGTCCCTGAGCCGGGGGTCGCCCGGCGTGCCACCGACCGCACCGAGCAGGATGGCATCATGTCCGCGGATCGCATCGAGGTCGGCATCCGTGAGGGTGTCGCCGGTCTCGAGGAAGCGGCCCGCGCCGAGCGAGAACGGTGTCTTCTCGAAGCTCACGCCGCTGCCCGCGGTGACGGTGTCGAGCACGCGCTCCGCCTGGGCGATGACCTCGGGGCCGATCCCGTCACCCGGGATGACGGCCAGCTTCACGACACGCGACATGACACTCCTCTCGCCCGGGCCGACGATGCCGCAGGCGCTTCTCCACCAGCGTAGCGGCGCCGCGAGGAGGCTCCCTTCCGTGTGTCGACGGCCCGCACGCTCCCGTCAGCGACGAGCACCGCGCGGTCGCAGCGTGAGCGCGGCGATCACGCCTGCACCGACCACCAGCAGAGCGCCGATCAGCGAGGTGACGGTGACGCCCGATTCGAAGGCGACCACCGCCGCCTCCCAGAGACTCGCGCCCAGCGTCGCCGGCAGATCGTGTGCCGCCGCGTACGCCCCCGCGAGAGTCTCGCGGGCGACGGCGCCTGCGGCATCAGGGACGCCGTCGGGCAGCACCAGCGCGCCGCGGTAGAAGGCGGTGATCAGACCGCCGAGGATGGCGGTGCCGAGCACCGCTCCGAGTTCGTAGGCCGTCTCGGATACGGCGCTCGCGGCGCCGGCCTTCTCCGGCGGTGCGCTGGAGAGGATCAGCTCGTTGGAGACGGTCTCGGCGGCGCCGATGCCGATGCCGAGTACGACGAACGCGACGACCAGCGGCAGCAAGCCGTGGTCCTGTGAGGCGAACGCCACCAGGAGGTAGCCGATCAGTGAGAACACCAGCGCACACGGCACCAGGATGTGCGGGGCGACGCGGCGGGCGATCGGCACGACGGCGAGCCCGGAGACGATCATCATGAGCATCCCGGGCACCAGGGCGAACCCCGCGAGCATCGGCGAGAGACCGATCACGAGCTGCAGGTGCTGCGAGACGAAGTAGAGGAACCCGACCAGGGCGACGACGCTGAGCAGGTTCACCAGGATCGCCCCCGAGAAGGCGCCCCGGCGGAAGAGGGCCATGTCGAGCATCGGGATCCGCGCGCGCAGCTGACGTCGCACGAACAGCACGCCCATTCCGGTACCGAACAGCGCACTGAGCACGGCCGTTACCGTCGGGCCGTCGACGGCGAAGCCCTTGATCGCGAAGACCACGGGGACCATCGCCGCCATCGACAGCAGGATGCTCACAGGATCGATCCGTCCGGGGTTCGGATCGCGGCTCTCGGGGACCAGCAGCGGCGCCCCCACGAGCAGCGGGATCAGCACCGGGACGGCGAGCAGGAACACCGAGCCCCAGGCGAAGTGCTCGAGCAGGAAACCCCCGACGATGGGGCCAAGGGCCGAACCGGCGGAGAACGCGGCGGCCCAGACGGCGATCGCGAATCGCCGCTGGTCCCGGTTCTGGAAGATCGAGCGCAGCAGCGACAGCGTCGACGGCATGAGCATGGCTCCGAAGAAGCCGAGCAGGGCGCGAGCGGCGATCAGGAGACCGGCGGTGGGCGCGAACGCGGCCAGTGCCGACACCGCTGCGAACCCGGTGGCGCCGATGAGCAGCATCCGGCGCCGCCCGAACCGATCCCCGAGTGCTCCCATGGTGACCAGCAACCCGGCGAGCACGAGCGGATAGACGTCGATGATCCACAGCTGCTCGGCGCCGCTGGGTGCCAGTGCGAGGGAGATCTCGGGCAGCGCGAAGCTGAGCACGGTGTTGTCGACCGAGACCAACAGCACAGGCAGCATCAGCACGACGAGCGCGGCCCAGCCCCGCCCTCCGGCGCGGGGGCCGTCAGTGCGCGTGATGTCGATGGATGCCGTGGCAGGCATGCTTTCCTCCGTTACTAAACCGTCCAGCTGGTACAGTAACAGAGGAATGCCTGATCGGATGCTGTGCATTCATACGCATCCGCCCTTCGACCCGAGGAGCTGCCGATGCCCCGCCCTCCCCTGGCACGCGAGCGTGTGATGGATGCATATGAGTCGATCCTGATAGACGAGGGCGGTCGAGCGGCGACGCTCGACGCCGTGGCCAGGACCGCCGGTGTATCGAAAGGCGGACTCCTGTACCACTTCGCGTCGAAGGACGAGCTCGCCGCAGGGCTCGTGGCCAGGCTCGAGGCGCTGACGGACGACGACCTGCTTCGCATGAAGGCCGACTCGGAAGGACCCGTCGCCTACTACGTGCGCACCTCGGTCATGGAGGACGACGCACTCGACCGCGCTCTGATCGCGACCACTCGGCTCGCCCAGGGTGGCTCCGTCATCGCTGCGGCGGGGCTGCGCGAGGTGCGTCGACGGTGGGCCGATGCGATCCGGCCGCACGTGCGCGACGAAGCGGCCCTCGACCTCGTCATGCTGCTGAGCGACGGCCTGTACTTCAACAACTCGCTCGCGTTCGATCCCGCGGACCCTCACGGCGCCGACGGGTTCGTGCCGACCGGCGAGGGCTTGGAGCGTCTCATCCGTCTCGTGACGCAGATGACGCGGGCTCCGAAGGGTTCGGAGCCCGCGTCGTCGGAAGCTTGACGGCCGCTCAGACCTCGGTGATCTCGATCTGGCGGAACAGGTCGGCGTCGATGGCCTCGCTGACGTCGGCGAGCAGCTCCTCCGACACCGGCGAGTCGAGCGTCAGCACGCTGAGCGCCTGAGCCCCAGCCGCCTGCCGCGCGATCTGCATACCGGCGATGTTGATGCCGGCCTCGCCGAACTTCTGGCCGTACACCGCCACGATCCCGGGACGGTCGGTGTACAGCATCACGACGTGGTGCTTCTCGAGAGGCAGCTCGACGGCATGCTCGTTGATGCCGACGAGTTTCTCGATCTGCTTCGGACCGGTGAGAGTCCCGGACACGGAGAGCTGAGAGCCGTCCGAGAGAGCACCGCGCAGGGTGATGACGTTGCGGTACTCCTCGCTCACCTCGTCCTGCAGCAGCCGCACGGCGATCCCGCGCTGCTCTGCGAGCAGGGGCGCGTTCACGTACGAGACCGTCTCACTGACGATGTTGGTGAACACGCCCTTGAGAGCCGCCAGGCGCAGCACGCTCACGTCGTACTCGTTCAGCTCGCCATGCACCTCGACATCGAGGCTGGTGAGCGGCGCCTGCGCGAGCGCGGAGAAGATCTGGCCGAGTTTCTCGACCAGCGGGATCCCCGGGCGCACGTAGGGGTCGATGGCGCCGCCGGCGACGTTGACGGCATCCGGAACCAGATCGCCGCCGAGCGCCAGGCGTACGGAGCGCGCGACCGAGACACCCGCCTTCTCCTGCGCCTCCTCGGTGCTCGCTCCCAGGTGCGGGGTCACGACGACGTTCGGGAGGTCGAGCAGGGCGCGGGCGGTTCCGCCCTCGGCGGGCGGCTCGGACGTGAACACGTCGAGCCCGGCACCGGCGATCTCGCCGCCGACGAGTGCTTCGTGCAGCGCCTCCTCGTCGATCAGCCCTCCGCGAGCGACGTTGACCACGTACGCCGTCGGCTTCATGGCCTTGAACTGCTCGGCGCCGATCATGCCGGTGGTCTCGGGGGTCTTCGGCATGTGGATCGTGAGGAAGTCCGCCTCGGCGACCAGCTCCTCCAGCGAGAGCAGCTGCACGCCCAGCTGCTGAGCTCGTGCGCTGGTGACATAGGGGTCGTATGCGACGACGCGCATGTCGAAGGCATTCAGACGCGCGGCGACGAGCGCGCCGATGCGTCCCAGGCCCACGATGCCGACGGTCTTCTCGAACAACTCGGCGCCGGTGAACGAACTGCGCTTCCATGCTCCGGCCGACAGCGACGCGTGCGCTGCCGGGATGCGGCGGGCGAGGCTGAGGATGTGGCCGACGGTGAGCTCCGCGGCCGAGACGATGTTCGAGGTGGGGGCGTTCACCACCATGACTCCTGCAGCAGTCGCGGCTTTGATGTCGACGTTGTCGAGACCGACGCCCGCGCGTGCCACCACCTTCAGACGCGGCGCATGCGAGAGGGCCTCAGCGTCGATGCGGGTGGCGGAGCGCACGAGCACGGCATCGGCATCAGCGAGGGCTGCGAAGAGGGCCGCACGGTCGGTGCCGTCGACCTCACGGACGTCGAAGTCGGGGCCCAGAGCCTCGATCGTGGCGGGTGAGAGCACCTCGGCGAGGAGAACGACGGGCTTGGCAGGCTGGTTCGGCACAGGAATCCTTCGGGGCAGCACGCGGATGGGATAGCCGATGCGCCGCACGCCGTCGGGGCGCGATCGGGACACACTTTACCTCAGCGGCGACCGCAGCCCCGACCGTGTGACGCGACGCAACGCGCCTCGGGAACTCGATGGCTCAGCCGACGACGAGAAGGTCCCAGTTGAGCACGGTGTAGCCGACGAGGCTCAGGCTGAACGCCGCCACCACGCCAAGACCCGCGAGCAGGATGAGCGCCTGCTCTCCTCCCCCGCGCCTGCGGCCGAACGCGAAGGCGAGCACGAACACCAGCACGGGGAACAGCACGGCGAAGAGCATCGTGGCCCAGCCGGTTCCGCTCAGTCCCTCCTGTGCCAGTGTGATCAGCTGCGCCACGGCGTTCCACACCGCATACGCGTAGAACAGCCCTGCGGCGCCGAGCACGGTGGCCGACAGCCAGCGGGGAGTGTCAGTCGTCTCGGTCATGCGCCCAGCGCTCCCATCGTCACGAAGGGCCACGGCACGAGCAGCACCGCTCCGGCGGCGAGAAGGGCCATCCGCACCCAGGTGGCGCTCCGCCGTGTGCATACCCAGGTGGTGAGGAACCACAGCGCCGGCGCTCCGACGGCCAGCACGAACCACGGGACGTACATCGCCTCGCTGACGATGAGCGGCGCGAGTGCCTTCAGGCGCAGTCCGCCGACGATCCAGCCGACGGTGTAGAGCAGATACACCCCGCCCAGGACTCCCAGGGCGAGGAGGGCGGCGCTGCTGAGCCCGGACCGTTCATCCGGCGACGACGCGGTCTCGTCCGCAGGCCGTGCGCGCTCCTCCGAGTGCGTCGGGGGCGACGCCGCGCCTGCGTCCGCGGCGCCCTCCGACGCGGCGCCTGGGGAATCACGGTCGATGTCGCCGACGTGCTCGCTGCCCCTGCCGACGGCTTTCCAGCCCTCAGGAGGGGAAGCACGCCGAGCACCCTCGTCGCCGTCCCAGCTCAGGGCGTCGTCATCCGGATCTGCGTTCACACCCTCAGCGTACTCACGCTCCTCGATGTTCGGTCCCGTGGTCTTCCGTCGCCGGCGCCCCCAGTCGCTCACTGACCCTGCGCATCGCGGATTCCGCATCCGCCACGGTGATCAGGGAGTTTCCGCCGACGATGTGCAGCCCGTAGGAGTCCTCGAGGGCGACGAGAGTCATGGCGAAAGTGGGCAGATCGAGCTGGGGCGAGAAGAGACCGCGGTCGAGTCCGCGCTGCAGGACGCCGGTGTAGGTGGCGAGCTGGCGGCGGTACATCGTCTCGACCAGCTCGTCGTGCAGGGCGGAGCTGCCGGCGAGGATGTCGAACTCGTACAGCAGCCGCATGAGCGCGTCGTCCGGGCCGTCCGGAAGTCCTGCGCGAATGGCCACGGCAAGCTGGTCACGCGGGTCGTCGAGACCGGCGATCCGATCGTCGCGGGCGTCGCAGAACCGCTCCACGCCCGCGCGATGCGCCTCGACCAGCAGTTCGTCGAGGTCGGAGTAGTAGTACAGGATCGCGCCGCGGGTCAGTCCCGCACGGTGTGCCACATCCGTCAGGGAGATCGAGCGCAGCCCGCGTTCGGAGACGGCCGTCAGCGCCGCCTCGACGAGATCGGCGCGCCTTGCGTCCTGTCTCTTGGGTCTTGCCATTCCTTGACACTACCGCGAATGAATGCCACACTCGATCCATTCTTTGACGTTGGCGTCAAAAAACATTCGAGGAAGAACACATGACAGACCTGCTGCTGACCGATGCCGTGGTGCGCACCTTCGATCCCAACCAGCCCTGGGCGGAGGCCATCGGCATCACGGCTGGCCGCATCAGCTACGTCGGATCCGCCGCGGAGGCGCCGACCGCGAAGGAGACCCGCGGGCTGGACGGCCGCCTCATCACCCCTGGCATCATCGACAGCCATAACCATCTGCTGCTCGGCTTCGACGAGGACGCGGTGAGCCTGGAGGGGGCGGAGACGCTCGCCGAGGTGCGCCGTCGCCTCTCCGCACTGGCGGGCGCACGCCCCGACCTCGAGTGGGTCTGCGGCGAGAACGCCGCCTACTCGGTCGTCCACGACCGGCGGCCGGACGCCGGCGACCTCGCCGGGATCACCGACCGCCCCGTGTTCGTGACGACGTACGACCAGCACTCGGTATGGCTCAACGACGCCGCGCTCCGGGTGCTCGGCATCGCCGACGGCGGCACGATCCCGTGGGGCAACCCTGAACGCGATCGCGACGGTCGAGCCACCGGCTGGGTGACCGACTTCTACACCAGGGCGATGACGACCGCAGGGCTCGCCGCCATCCGCCGTGACATCCCGCTGTACTCCCCCGAGCGGCGGTACCGGCGGATGCTGTCCAGCCTGCGCATGGCGACCGCGGGGGGGATCACGACGGCGGTCGAGCCGCAGGTGCCGCTCGCGGAGACGGACCTCATGCTGCGTGCCCGCCGCGAAGGGCGGCTCAGCTCTCGTGTGATCGCAGCGCTGTTCCACCCGGTCGACGCGGATGCCGCGTTCCGCACGCGTCTCCGCGAGGCGGTCGACTCCGCCCCCGACGACCCGCTGCTGCGGTTCGGACCACTGAAGCTGTACGCCGATGACGTCATCGAGCCCCACACGGCCTGGATGCTCGACGACTACGCGAACAGGCCGGGTCACCGCGGACACCCCAGCGCGGCCATCGGCGAGCTCACGCGCATCGTCACCGAGCTCGACGCGATGGGTTTCCAGACCCACACGCACGCGACCGGCGACGGCGGCATCCGCCTCGCCCTCGACGCCATCGAGCACGCGGCACGCACCAACCGAACGCGCGACAGGCGCCACGGCATCGTGCACGTGGAATGTCTGGATCCCGCCGATCTGCCGCGTTTCGCCGCGCTCGGCGTGACCGCCGCGATGCAGCCGCGACATTGCTCCCCGGATCTCGTCGCAGGCACCTGGATGCAGAACATCGGCGAGCATCGCTGGGATCGCGCCTGGCGCATCCGTTCTCTGATGGCATCGGGCGCGCACGTCGCCCTGTCCAGCGACTGGCAGGTCGGCGAGATGGATCCGCTGGTCGGGGTGTACTCGGCTCTCACGCGCGCCGGACTCGACGGCACGGGAGCCTGGACCCCTGCTGAACGCATCGGCCTCGATGATGCGCTTCGCGGGTACACCCGCGAAGGCGCCTGGGCCTGGCACGCCGAGGACGAACTGGGGATGCTCCGTGTCGGTGCCGCCGCGGATGTCGTCGCGTGGAGCGACAACCTCTACGACCACGAGGCCGACCCCGCCGGTCTGCTCGATCAGCACGCCGTCCTGACGGTCGTCGCGGGTGAGGTCGTGCACGACGCCGATCGCGCGCCTGCCGCCCCCCTACCCCACCCCGCTCTGTCCCACCCAGGCGAGACCTCGCCGCACTGCTCCGCCGACGTCGTCGGAGAAAGGATCCACTGATGTCCACCACCCCGATCTCCCGCACCGGGGCCGCGCCGGAAGCGACCCACGCCCTGCGGCGCTCGCTGTCGCTGCCCCAGATCGTCTTCCTGGGCCTGGCGTACATGGCGCCGATGGCGGTCTTCGACACGTTCGGAATCGTCGCCCAGGTGTCGGAGGGACATGTCCCGCTCTCGTATCTGCTGATCTTCGTCGCGGTGGCGATCACTGCGTGGGCCTACAGCAGAATGGTGCGCGTCTACCCGCGAGCCGGCTCCGCCTACACCTACACCCGCGAGTCGATCAATCCGCATGTGGGGTTCGTGGTCGGCTGGGCCGCCACGCTCGACTACCTGCTGCTGCCGATGATCAACGCGCTGCTGTCGTCCATCTACATGACGGTCGCATTCCCCGAGATCCCGGCATGGGTGTGGATCATCGGCACCATCGTCATCTGCACGGGCATCAACCTGGCCGGTGTCCGACTGGCCGCTCAAGTGAACACGGCCCTGGTCGTCATCCAGATCGTCACAGCCGTCGCCTTCGTCGTGCTCACCGTGAAGAACATCGCCGATGGGGCGAACGGCGCCGCCTTCTCCTTCACACCGTTCCTCGCCGCCCCCGAGCAGTTCAGCGGTGTCGCCTCCGGTGCGGCCATCCTGGCGCTGTCCTTCCTCGGTTTCGACGCCGTGACGACCTTGTCGGAGGAGGCGCGCAACCCCCGGCGCGACATCCCCCGCGCGATCTTCCTCATCGTGGCGGCGGCCGGCGTGTTCTTCGTCTCGGTCACCTACGTCATGCAGGTGCTGTTCCCGGATGTCAGCCTGGTGGGCGACATCGTCGGCGCCTCGCCCGAGATGGCCAGATACATCGGCGGCGCGCTGTTCCAGGCGCTGTTCATCGGTGGCTACATGGTCGCCGTTCTCGGATGCGGCATCACCCAGCAGATGTCAGCGGCCCGGCTGCTGTATGCCATGGGCCGCGACGAGGTGCTGCCGCGGAAGGTGTTCGCCAGGCTGAACGCCAAGGGAGTCCCTTCCGCGAACCTGATCCTCATCGGGGTGCTCGCCGCCACCGCCGTGTTCCTCGACCTCTTCCAGGCCGCCTCACTGATCAACTTCGGCGCCTTCGTCGCCTTCACTTTCGTGAACCTTTCGGTGATCGCGACGTGGCTGCGGTTCCGGCGCGACAGTGCGGCGAAGAGCATCATCGGGTGGGTCGTCGTGCCGGCGATCGGCGCGATCGTCAACGTCGTGCTGTGGTTCAGCCTGGAACCGAGCGCCATGCTCATCGGCGCGATCTGGACCGCCGTCGGGTTCGTCTACCTGCTGTGGCGGACGCGACTCTTCCGCGCCGCGCCGCCCGCGCTCACCGGGCCCCTCGACGTCGAGCGTGAGGAGCGGACAGGAGTCTGAATCGCACCGCGGCGCCGCACCCCCGTTCCACTATGCTCAGGGCGGAACCACACGGGAGGGACACGGACGTGGCAGAGAACAGCAGGCAGGTTGACGGACCGGCCGAGAACGCGGCCGGTAGGCGGGAATGGGCGCCGACCGGGGAGTCGAAGAGGAAGGCGACCACATTCCGCTGGATCGCCGCCGTCCTGTGGGCCGTCGCGATCGCGGCGGAGGCGGTCGCCATCTTCTGGCTGCTCCGGCAGCGGGTCGTCACCACGGAGGGCGGACTGCGACGCGACCCCGAGACCGGTCTCCTGGAGGAACAGGTGGCCTCCTCGACCTTCCCGCAGTGGGCGTTCATCACACTGCTGGTCCTGCTCGTCGTGATCGCCGCGCTGTCGATAACGGGTTCGATCCTCTGGAAGAAGGCGAACCGCCTCGATCCAGCCCGCAGATCGGACAAGGTGCGCTTCTTCGTGCAGAACCAGCTCGGCGCGATCATCGCCATCATCGCCTTCGTGCCTCTGATCGTCCTCATCTTCCTGAACAAGGACATGGACAAGGGGCAGAAGGCGACGGCCGGCGTCGTCGGAATCGTGCTCGCCGCACTCGCCCTCGTGCTCGGCATCGACTTCGATCCGCCGTCCGTCGAGCAGTACACCGCCGACCAGTCGGCCGTCATCCAGTTGCTCGGCAAGGACGAGGTGGTGTGGGTCGACGGCGGTTCGGTCTACCACGTGTGCGATGAGGTCTCCGACATCCAGACCGGCAGCGAGAAGCGGGTCGGCACGACGGCCGAGGCGGTCGAGGCCGGCAAGATCCGCCTGACGCTGAAGTTCGCCTCGGAGATGCGCGCGTGCGGGCTCGCCGTACCGGAGAACGACGAGGAGATCACCGAGGCGCTGCGTGCGATCCAGGCCGGGCAGGTCGACACACCGCTTCCCGCACCGGAGTGGGCTGACTCCGCAGACGCGCCGCCCGCGATCGAGGACGCGCCCGCGGAGTGAGAATCGCGGACGCGGAGAGGCCCGGCGCACACGGCGCCGGGCCTCTCTGCGTCCTGCAGCGCTGTTTCACACACCCGTCGCTGTGAGCACCGCGACAGGTTCGGAGCGCAGCGCTTCCGGCACGGTAACAGTGCGGATGCCGGACGCCTCCGCGATTGTCGCGCTCGAACCGTCCATCCATCGCAGCTCGGCATCGCCGAACTCCGCCGGTAGAGCCGCCTCCCCGACGGCAGGATCCAGCAGATGCAGGTGCACCCCCGCAGCCGATCGCGTGTAGCGCCGCGGCGCACCGCTCTCCTCGCCGAAACGCACCCACGGACGCGTCCCGTAGATCGCCGAGCCGTTGGCTCGCAACCACTCGCCGAGCTCGCGCATGGCTGCGCGCTGCAGTTCCGGGATCGATCCGTCGGCCGCCGGTCCGACGTTGATCAGCAGGTTGCCGTTCTTGGAGACGACGTCCACCAGCATCCGGATCAGCGCGGCGCCCGACAGGGAGTGACGTTCATCCTCCGCCTGGTTGTAGCCGAACGAGTAGCCGAGGCCGCGCGTCGACTCCCACGGTTCCTCGAGGATGTCGGGGATGTCCGTGTACTCACGGGTGAGGAAGCCGTGATACGGCACACCCCAGCGGTCGTTCACGACGCCGTCGGGCACGGAATCGAAGTACCTCTTCAGCAGGGCGGCGACGCCGTACTCGTGGCTTCCCTTGCCGCCGTCGGGCCACTCGATGTCGTTCCACAGCAGGTCGGGAGCGAACCGCTCCACCAGCTCTTCGAGCTGGGCGGCCGAGTAGCGGGCGAACTGGGCGTCGTTGCGTCGGAATCGGAACAGGTCCGTGTCGGATTCGATCGGAGGGAAGTCGCCGACGTGCCAGTCCAGCGCCCCCGAGTAGTACACGCCGAAGCGCGCCCCAGCGCGGCGGGTGGCGGCGTGGAACTCGCCGATCAGATCGCGCCGTGGCCCACGCATCACCGAGTTGAAGCCGGTGGTCCGCGTGCCCCACAGGCAGAAGCCCTCGTGGTGCTTCGTGGTCGGCACGATGTACTTCGCCCCTGCGCCGACGAGCTCGCCGACGAAGGACTCGGCGTCGAACGACGACGCGTCCCACAGATCCGCGAGATCCTCATACGAGGTGCCGGGGCCGTACAGCTCCTGGTGACGCTGCCACGTCGGGCTGCCCGCGATCCGCACCGTGTTGCCGTACCACTCAGCGTACTGGTGCCAGGCGTAGGCGTCCTCGGTCGGGATGTTCACGCCCTCACCGTGCTGCACCGCCCACGCCGGCACGGAGTACAGACCCCAGTGCACGAAGAAGCCGAGCTTGGCGTCCCGATACCAGTCGGGCACCCCCTGCGTGGGATAGACCGGTGCGGCGGAGCCGAAATCGGGCCCTGTGCGCTTCTCGAAGTTCATCATGCGGAGACCTCCTCCCGTCGGCTCACGTGCGCGGTGAGAGCGGGTGTCCCGCCGGTGTCGAACGGGAAGACCCCTGGAGCGAGCCGGTGGTGGCCGAGTCGGAGCAGGTCCTGATCCACTCCACCGGGTGTCAGCGCCAGCGTCCAGTCCGCCGCGAGCTCGTACAATTCCGGCTCGAGGTAGCCGATCTTCACGACGACGATGTCGGCGGCTTCCGGGTCGAGACCCAGCATCCTGAAGTCGTCGAGGTGGTGGAAGGGCTTGCGGCGCTCTGTGATGATCGCGTGCAGTCCCCCGACTGCGATCACGGCCTGGGTTCCCGCATCCGGATCCCCGTCGGTGATCGAGAAGACCTCACCGGTGATCTCGACGGGTCCGTGCGGACCGTCGTCGACGCGTGCACCGGCGGTGAGCGTGACGCGGGTGCCAACGCCTGCCGTTCGCGCGGTGGCGACGGCGCTCGCGTCGAAGATCGACGCGACGATCGTGGTACGGCTGCCATCGACGAGCTCGGGAGTGGCGAGCAGCTGCGCCAGCGTCCAGGTGACATCGCCGGCGCCCCCTGCCGTCGGGTTGTCGCCGGAGTCCGAGATCATATACGGACGCGCCGCCCCCGGCGCCATCGCATTCTGCAGCGCGCCGTCGAGATCGGCTGTCGGCGCGACGAAGGCGAAGTCCTCGCGGGCCGCCCAGAACATTCTGGCCACGCGTTCGGCTTCGCGAGCGATGAGCTCCTCGTCGTCGCCCATGACCACCACGTAGGCCTGGCAGCGCGGCTCGTCCGCCCAGGCGTATCCGATCCACACCGACGCGTCGACGACGCCGTGCATCGCCTCGATCCCCGGCAGTTCCGCGTAGATGCCCTGCGCGGGTTCCAGCCGTGTCGAGGTCTTCTCCCCCGGCAGCAGCACCGGAACCGGGACCCAGGCCTTGAGGGGACGACGACGCAGCGGGTCGGCGCCGTGCTCGCCACGCAGCCGGGCGAGGAGGTTCCAGACAGCCCGCTCCTTCGTGTTGAGCCAGTCCTCGTGGGGCGCCATCCGGTAGCAGGTGAGCAGGTCGACCTCATCGCGCAGCACCTCCGAGACGTTGCCGTGCAGGTCCATCGAGGTCGACACGAGCGTGTCGGGTCCGAGCGCTGCGCGTACCGCAGAGGCGAGATCGCCCTCCGCGTCCTGCATTCCGATCACGCTCATCGCGCCGTGGATGTCGAAGAAGAATCCGTCGAAGGGGCCCTGCTCGCGGATCGACTCGAGGATCGCCCGCTTCATGCGGTCGTAAGTCTCGGGCGCGACAGCGCCGCCGGGCAGCGAACGACCGTGATAGAGCGGCACCCACTCCGCCGCTTCACGCAGCTCGCGGCCGGCGTCGAGGAAGGGATAGTAGCCGATCAGGTCGGCTCCGGTTCGGATCGTGAACGCCTCATCGCCGGACACATGCGGGGAGAACGTGCTGGATTCGATCGAGATACCGGCGATGCCGATTCGCGGCCGGCTGAGGCCGCCTTCGGCGACGGGCGGCAGGGCGCCCATCCAGATCTCGCTGGCTTCGGGGCGTGCGGTCACAATCGCTCCTTTCGAGGATGGTCAGAATGAAAAAGCCAGAGCCGCGCTTCGTGCGGTCTCGATGGCACCGAGGGCGACGGCGTCGCCGCCGAGCCGAGCGGGGAGGATCTCGAGCGGGATTCCCGACACCGGAGCATCCGTGCGCAGGGCCGCGTCGATGCCGGGTGTGAGCAGGTCCCAGGCCTCGGCCACTCCTCCGCCCACGATCGCGAGCGGCAGGTCGAGCAGGGTCGCCGCGCTCGCGCAGGCCAGCCCGAGCGCATGACCCGCGTGGCGGAACACGGCGATGGCGTCGGCATCGCCCTGTCGGGCGCGCTCGGCGACCTGCCGGGCTCCGCCGATGTGCCCGCCGCTGCGCTCGGCATAGCGCAGCCCGATGGATGTCCCGGAGGCGAGCGTCTCGAGATGGCCGGTCTGACCGCACGTGCAGACGATGTCGCTGTAGCCGGGCGTATGGCCGATCTCGCCGGCCGCGCCGTGCGGTCCTCGCCGCAGTTCGCCGTCGATGATCACGGCTCCCCCTACGCCCGTGCCGAGCATGACCCCGAGCACATCGCCACGGGCCCCGGCGCCTGCGGCTTCACCGAGAAGGAAGGCGTTGACGTCGTTCTCGATGCCGACGGGCGCGCCGAGGCGCTCTGAGAGCGCCCTCGCGAGCGGGAATCCCGCCCATCCGACGAAGGTGGCCGACGCCGCGCGGATCGCCCCGGTCTCGTGGTCGATCACACCCGCCGCTCCGACGCCGGCGGCGCGGATGCCGGCCCCGGCCGCCGACGCGAGCTCGTGCACGAGGGCCGACGCCGCGTCGGCGACTGCATCCCCGCCCTCGCGCACCGGCGCCGGGACGCCGCCCCTGGCGAGGACGCCGCCGGCGTCATCGACGATGAGGGCCGAGATCTTCGTCCCTCCGATGTCGATCCCGGCGAAGGCCGGGATCGACATCGGCTGTGCCTCGTGTCGCTCATCCACGGATTCAGCGCCCACCGAGTCCGGCCATTGCGATGCCCTTGACGAGATGCTTCTGCAGCGCGATCACGAGGATGGTGGTCGGGATCATCGAGATGATGGATGCCGCCATCTGAAGGTCCCAGCGGGTCCCGGTGAGGCCCGAGAAACTCGCCAGACCCACCGGCAGCGTGCCATGAGCGTTGTAATCGACCGTCACGATCAGCGGCCACAGGTAGCTGTTCCAGAACGACAGGAAGGTGAACACGGCCAACACTGCGACCGCCGAGGTCGACAGCGGCAGAATGATCTGCAGGAAGCTGCGCACGGGACCCGCCCCGTCGACGCGGGCTGCTTCCTCGAGCTCGTAGGGGATGCCGCGGAAGAACTGCCGCATGAGGAAGGTTCCGAAGGCGGTGAACGCGAACGGGAAGATCAGCGCCTGGTAGGTGTCGACCCATCCGAACCACTGCATCACCTGGAACATCGGGATCACGAGAACCTCAGCGGGCACCATGAGCGTGGCCAGGAAGAGCACGAACACCGCGTCTCTGCCCTTCCAACGCAGCCGGCCGAAGGCGTACCCCGCGGTCGTCGAGACGATGAGCACCACGATGGTTCCGGCGACAGAGGTGAAGATCGAGTTGCCGATGTAGGTCCAGAACGGGCCGAACGCGAACACCTCCGCGAAGTTGGACCATCGGATCTCCGAGCCGAACAGGCTCGGCGGCATCGCGAACATGTCGCCGTTCGGCTTGAGGGCCGAGAAGAAGGCGTAGACAAGGGGCAGCATGAACAGCGCCGCGGCGACGTAGACGAACACGTGGCCGACGAAGAGGCGCACGCGCCCGCCTGCCGTCATGGGCTCACGCCCCGAACGGCGTTCGGGCTCGATGTGACCGTCTTCGACGGCGGTGGTGGTCAGCGCCGGGACCACGGTGGTGTCAGTGCTCATAGTGCACCCACTTCTTCTGCGCGCCGAACTGCAGCGCCGTGATGATGATGATCAATGCGAACAGGATCCAGGCGCCCGCCGCGGCGAGACCGAGGTCCTGGAACTTGAAGCCCTGGTTGTAGATCCACATCACCAGCGGCATCGTCGCGTTGCCCGGACCGCCGCCGGTGAGCATTTGCGGCTGCACGAACACCTGCAGCGAGGTGATCATCGTCATGATCGTGGCGAAGAAGATCGCCGGGGAGATCATCGGGATCATCACGCTCCAGATCATTCTGAAGCCCTTGGCTCCGTCGATGCGCGCCGCCTCGACGACGCTCTCCGGCAGCTGCTCGAGTGCGGCCGAGAAGATGAGCATGTTGTAGCCGAGGCCCTGCCACACGCTCATCACGACGACCATGATCATCGCCCACTGGCGGTCGGCGAGGAAGTTCGGCAGTTCGATGCCGAACCAGGTCTGCGCGAGCCCGTTGAAGAGCCCCTGCGGCTGCAGCAGCATCTTCCAGACCAGCACGTTCGCGACCATGGGCGTCACGACCGGGATGAAGAACAGCACGCGGAGTGCTCCGCGCCCACGGATGCGGGGGCCGAGCCCGAGCGCGAGCGCCAGCGACAGCGCGATGCTGACCGGCACGTAGAGGACGGTGAACACGATCGTGTTCCGCAGCGACGGCAGGAAGTTCGGGTCTTCGAAGAGGCGGGCGTAGTTCGCCCCGCCATTGAAGGTGCGCTCACCGAACGTCGGCCAGTCGAAGAAGCTCATCACGATGGACAAGACGACGGGCACGATCGTGAACAGGGCGAGGCCCACCAGGGCTGGGCTTGCAAAACCCAGCGCCTGGCGCGCCTCGACCTTGGCGAACGACCCTCGACGACGCTGGGGAGCGATCGTGGTGGTCATCTCTGTTGTTCCTTAGTCGGGGCCTCTGCCCCGGATAGATGTGTCAGTTGCCGAACTGCTGCTGGGCGGACTCCAGGACCTCGTCCATGGAGGCCTGCCCGTTGTACACGCTCACCAGCTGCGGCTGCACGAACGTGCCGACCTTTGCCCAGTTGTCGGAGACGTACTGGCCCTGCACGTTCTCGAAGGCGGCCTCGAAGACCTCCTCGACCTGGTCACGGTACGACTCGTCGAGCGACTCGAAGTACAGCGGCTGGCTCTCAGCGCGCGCCGGGTAGCTGCGGCCGGACGACGCGATGTAGTCCTGCGAGTCCTTGCTGAGCAGCGAGCCCAGCACCTTCAGGGCGGCTTCCTTGTTCTCGCAGCTCTTGGCGATGCCGTAGCCAGAGCCGAGGATCAGGCTGAGGTTGCCGTTCTCGCCGGTCGGGAGCGGCGCCATACCTGCCTTGAAGCCGGCGTCGTTGTTCAGGTAGCCGACCGCATTCCAGGTTCCGTCGACGGCCATGGCGGCGTTCTGACCGGTGTACTGGTTCTCTCCCCAGCCGGTGTCAGACGCGGATGCGACCGGAGCGGCGACCTTGCTGTCGGTGACGAGTCCGCTGTACCACTCGGCGGCCGAGGCGAAGCCCTTGTCCGTGAGCTGAAGCGTGCCGTCCTCCGAGACGGGCTGCGTGCCCGACTTGGCGATCGGAAGCGCCTGCCACTGGAAGTCGCCCATGCCGATGCCGAAGCCGTACTTTCCGCCGGTGGTCGCCTTCTCAGCGATGGACTCGAAGTCGTCGAAGGACCAGCCCACCTTGGGCAGGTCGGCGCCCGCGGCGGTGAGCATGTCCTCGTTGTAGTACGTGAGCATGGTCGACACATCGAACGGGAGGCCGTAGAGCTCGCCCTTGTTCTTCAGGATCTCGGTCGCACCTGCTGCGAAGTCGCTCTCCGCCAGGCCCGCGGTCTTCAGGTCGTCTTCGGTCAGCGTCGCGAAACCGTCGGTGTAGCTGGCGAGCATGCCGGAGTTCATGCCGGTGACGCACGCCATGTTGCCAGAGGCCATGTTGGTGGTGAGCTTCGTGAAGAAGTCGCCCCACGGTGCCGTGCGAAGCTCGACCTTGAGGTCGGGGTTCTGCTCCTTGACGACCTCGATCTGCGCTTCCAGCGCCTTCGTGTCGTCCTCACTGCCGGCCCACATGTCGACGACGATCGTGTCGCCATCTGCGGACCCGCCACCGGAGCTGCTCGCGCAGCCGGTCATGGCGACCGCGACACCGGCGACGGCGACGACTGCGCCCACCCGCATCTTCTTCATTGAATGCCTCCTTGCGGAAAAGTTCTCAAGCAGTTACTTCGCGTGTCGAAATAACCTGTTATGTTGTTGCAGAAAGTTACGCTTTCATAATTCAGCGCCCGATGCAAGGCGGACATCCGATGTCTGGCCCGGGCGTTGCGGAATCGTCACCCATCGCAGCGAGGAGTACCCATGGCTCAGGCCAGCCCCGTCGACGAGACCAGGAGGATCTTCGACCTCGTCGCGACCGGCCGCGCGCGCTCGCGTTCCGAACTCGCCGCTCAGCTCGGCGTCGCCGCGTCGACCATCGGACTCCGAGTCCAGGCGCTCCTCGACGCCGGCCTGCTGCAGGAAGCCGGCGACGGCACGTCTCGAGGCGGTCGGCGTCCTCGGATGCTCCGCATCGCCGAAGACGGCGGCTGCGTCCTCACCGCAGATCTGGGCGGCGGGCACGCCCGCATCGGCCGGCACTCACTCTCCGGCGCGCTGGAGCGCGTCGCGACCATCCCCGTCGATCTGACCGCCGGCCCTGAGCCGACCCTCTCCGCGGTGTGCGAGGTCTTCGACGACCTCGCCGGCGGGGCGGCAGTGCGCGCGATCGGTGTCGGGCTGCCCGGCCCCGTCGACATCGCGACGGGCTCAGTGGATCAGCCGTCACGCATGCCCGGGTGGCCCGGGTTCCGGGTCGGCGAGCATCTTCGAGAGCGCTACGGCGTGCACGTCGCCGTCGACAACGACGCGAACCTCGCCGCCCTCGGTGAGCACCGGCTGCAGTTCGGCCTCTCCGAGCACAGCATCACCGTGAAGGCCGGCACCGCCATCGGCAGCGGGATCATCGTCGACGGCCACGTCCATCGCGGCGCGACGGGGGCCGCGGGTGACATCACCCACACGCGCATCGACGGGAGCGGCGACATACCGTGCTCCTGCGGCAACACCGGCTGCCTCGAGACCGTCGCGAGCGGCGCGAGCCTGGTGCGCCAGATGCGCGAGCGCGGCCGCGGCGAGGTCACGACCACCGAGCACGTGCTCGGGCTCGCGCGGGACGCGGATCCCGTCGCGACCACGCTCGTGCGCACCGCGGGCACGCATCTGGGTCAGGCACTCTCCGGGGTGGTGAACTTCTTCAACCCGCACGCCGTCTACCTCACCGGCAGCATGAGCGCGTCGGAGCCGTTCCTCGCCGCGGTGCGCAGCCGCGTCTACGAGGCATGCCATCCGCTGGTGACCCAGCGCCTCAGGATCGAGGCGGCGCACACCGGCGCGGACGCCATCGTGCTCGGCGCGGCGCGTCTGGCGCTGGACGGCCTGGAGCTGCCGGCCTGAGCTGCCGGCCTGGGCTGCCGGCCTGAGATCCCGGCCGCTCGAGGCGTGCGTCCCGCCGGGGCGCGACCTACTCGCCGGTGAGCGTCAGTTCGACGACCGGGACGAGGACATCGGGACGCATCACGGGCAGGTGCACCGTGAGCGTACCCTCCTTCTCCCCCGCCGGTGTCATGTGCGACGCCTGCTGCTCCGGATCGGTCACGCTGGTGCGCAGCCACGACCCATCGTTCAGCAGCCGCGCGAAACCGACCTTCCCCGCCAGCTCCGGCAGGTGCACGAAGCCGAGCGGCCAGGAGAACAGATGCAGGTACAGCCGATCACCGCGGCGGGTGTAGACGCCCTCGCGGGGCGGACTGAACTCCGCATGACCCGCCCCGACGATGGCGTCGCGATGCAGCCGCATCCACTCCCCGATCTCCGCCAGGGTGCGCGCGTCACGTGGCGCGACGGCGCCACGCCCGTCGGGACCGATGTTGAGCAGCATGTTCCCGTCCATCGAGACGGAGTCGGCCAGCATCTGCACGAGAAGGGTCGAGGACTTCTGCTCGGTGTTGTCGCGGTGATAGCCCCACGATCCGTTCAGCGTCTGACAGGCCTCCCAGATCTGCGGCTCACCGTCCTTCATGAGCGGGGAAGTCGGCTGATACTGCTCGGGCGTGACGAAGTCACCCGGGATGCCGAGACGATCATTGACGAGCATCTCCGGCTGCAGTTCGCGGCAGAGCGCCAGGAGCCGGTCCGCATCCCACGCGTCCGGACCCTTGCCCTCCCAGCCGTCGCGGGGCTCCGGGTAAGTGAAGTCGAAGAACAGATAGTCGATCTGGCCGTAACGGGTCAGCAGCTCCCGCACCTGGCCGTGCAGGTACTCGCGGTACCGAGCCATGTCGCGACCTTCGTTGAGGGCGGCAGCGTTTTCGTCATCGCGGCGCGGGTGGTTCCAGTCGACCGTGAAGTCCGGGTGGTGCCAGTCGATCAGCGAGTGGTAGAGCCCCACTTTCAGCCCTTCGGCGCGCAGGGCGTCGACGTACTCGCGCACCAGGTCGCGGCCGCAGGCCGTCATCGACGTGAAGTCGGTGAGCTCGCTGTCCCACAGGCAGAAGCCGTCATGGTGCTTGGTGGTGAGCACCACGTAGCCCATGCCGGTCTCCTTCGCCTTCCGCGCCAGCGCGGCGGCGTCGAAGCGGTCGGGGTCGAAGTGCGTGTAGTACTGCCGGTAGTCGTCCTCCGTCAGTCGTTCATAGCTCTGCACCCACTCGTGACGCGCCGCCACGCTGTAGATGCCGAAATGCACGAACATCCCGAATCGGGCCTCATCGAACCACGCCTGTCGCATGAGACAATCCTGGCACAGACATCCGACCTATGAACGCGATCGCGAGCGAGATCGCCGCGCACCGAGAACTGCCTGCGCCCTGGGAACGACGAACGGGCGCCCCCGAGAGGGGACGCCCGTTCGCTGCGTGGGATCAGCGCGCGGCGCTGCCCTCGACGTAGTCCTCGTCCTGCGACTTCCAGGCGAACAGAGCGCGGAGCTCCTTGCCGGTGGTCTCGATCGGGTGACCCTGCTCCTTCTCGCGGAGGGCGAGGAACTCCTGCCCGCCGTTGTCCTGATCGTCGATGAAGCGCTTGGCGAAAGCACCCGACTGGATGTCGCCGAGCACGGCCTGCATCCGCTCCTTCACGCCGGCGTCGATCACGCGCGGACCCGAGACGTAGTCGCCGAACTCCGCGGTGTCGGAGATCGACCAGCGCTGCTTGGCGATGCCGCCCTCCCACATGAGGTCGACGATCAGCTTGAGCTCGTGCAGCACCTCGAAGTAGGCGATCTGGGGCTGGTAGCCCGCCTCGACGAGCGTCTCGAAGCCGGCCTGAACCAGGTGGCTCATGCCACCGCAGAGCACGGCCTGCTCGCCGAAGAGGTCGGTCTCGGTCTCTTCGGTGAAGGTCGTCTTGATGACGCCGGCGCGGGTGCCGCCGATGGCCTTCGCGTACGAGAGGGCGAGATCCCAGGCGCCGCCGGAGGCGTCGCGCTCGACGGCGATGATGTCGGGGATGCCGCGGCCTGCGACGAACTCGCGGCGCACGGTGTGCCCCGGCGCCTTCGGTGCGATGAGGATGACGTCGACGCCCTCAGGCGCATCGATGTAGCCGAAGCGGATGTTGAAGCCGTGTGCGAAGGCCAATGCCTTGCCCGCCGTCAGCTTGTCCTTGATCGACTCGTTGTAGATCGTGCGCTGGTGCTGGTCGGGGGCGAGGATCATGATCACATCGGCCCACTCGGCTGCATCCGAGACCGTCTTGACCGGGAAACCGGCCTCCTCGGCCTTCGCGATGGACTTCGAGCCCTCCTTGAGGGCGATGGCGACCTCGACTCCGGAGTCGCGCAGGTTCATCGCGTGCGCGTGCCCCTGCGAGCCGTAGCCGACGATCGCGACCTTCTTGCCCTGGATGATCGAGAGGTCAGCGTCGTCGTCGTAGAAGATCTCGGTGCTCACTGTGTGTTTCTCCTTGATAGTGGTTCTGAAGTTTCGGATGTCGCTGTCGACCGGTCAGCCGCGCAGTACGCGTTCGGTGATGCTCTTGCCGCCGCGGCCGATCGCGAGCAGGCCCGACTGGGCGAGCTCCTTGATGCCGAAGGGCTCGAGTGCGCGCAGGAGCGCGTCGACCTTGCCCTTGTCGCCGGTGACCTCGATCACCAGCGCATCAGGGGCGTAGTCGACGACCGATGCGCGGAACAGGTTCACGACCTCGAGCACGTTCGAGCGGGTGCTGTTGTCGGTGCGCACCTTGATGAGCATGTGCTCACGCTGAACCGACGTCGACTGCTCGAGCTCGACGATCTTGATGACGTTCACCAGCTTGTTCAGCTGCTTGGTGACCTGCTCGAGCGGCAGCTCCTCGACGTCGACGACCACGGTGATGCGCGAGATGCCCGGCACCTCGGTCACGCCGACGGCGAGGGAGTCGATGTTGAAGCCGCGCCGGGCGAAGAGCCCCGCGACACGGGTCAGGAGGCCGGGCGTGTTCTCGACCAGCAGGCTCAGCACGTGCGTGGACATGGCTCAATCCTCCTGATCGAAGGCCGGCGCGTGGTCCCGCGCGTACTGGACATAGCTGTTGCTCACACCCTGGGGGACCATCGGCCACACCATGGCCTCCGCGCTCACGACGAAGTCGATCACCACGGGCCGGTCGTTGGTCTCCAGCGCGGTCTGGATGGCCGCGTCGACCTGATCCTCGGTCTCCACGCGCAGCGCCAGGCATCCGTAGGCCTCGGCGAGCTTGACGAAGTCGGGGATGCGCACCGTGCCGTGGCCGGTGTTGAGGTCGGTGTTGGAGTGGCGCCCGTCGTAGAAGAGGGTCTGCCACTGTCGCACCATGCCCAGCGACGAGTTGTTGATGATCGCGACCTTGATCGGGATGTTGTTGATGACGCAGGTGGCGAGCTCCTGGTTGGTCATCTGGAAGCATCCGTCGCCGTCGATGGCCCATACGACGCGCTCAGGTTCGGCCACCTTCGCACCCATCGCCGCCGGCACCGAGTAGCCCATGGTGCCCGCTCCCCCGGAGTTCAGCCAGGAGTTGGGTCTCTCGTACTTGATGAACTGGGCTGCCCACATCTGATGCTGTCCGACGCCGGCGGCGTACACGGCGTCAGGGCCTGTGAGCTCGCCGATGCGCTGGATCACGTACTGCGGTGCCAGCAGGCCGTCGTCGGTCGGCGCGTAGCCGAGCGGGAACTCGGCGCGCAGCCCGTCGAGGTACGACCACCACTCCTCGATGTCCGTCCTGCTCCCCGCCGCGACGCCACGATAGGCGGTGTCGAGGTCGACGAGCACATCGCGCACGTCGCCCACGATCGGCACGTCCGCAGTGCGGATCTTCGAGATCTCGGCCGGGTCGATGTCGACGTGCACGACCTTCGCGTTGGGCGCGAACAGCGAGGCCTTGCCTGTGACCCTGTCGTCGAAGCGCGCGCCGAGCGACACGATCAGATCAGCCTCCTGCAGGGCCAGCACCGCGGGCACGGTTCCGTGCATGCCCGGCATGCCGAGGTGCTGCGGGTGCGAGTCGGGGAACGCGCCTCGAGCCATGAGCGTGGTGACCACCGGCGCCCCCGTCGACTCCGCGAGCGTGCGCAGTTCCGCCGACGCGCCGCCGCGGATCACACCTCCTCCGACGTACAGCACCGGCTTGCTCGACTCCGCGAGCAGGTTCGCCGCCGCCTGGATCTGCTTGCCGTGCGCCTTCGTCACCGGACGATAGCCGGGCAGGTCGATCTTCGGCGGCCAGACGAACGGCACGACGTTCTGCTGCGCGTCCTTGGTGATGTCGACGAGCACGGGGCCGGGGCGGCCGGTCGACGCGATCTCGAACGCCGCGGCGATGGCACCGGGGATGTCAGCGGCATCCTTCACCAGGAAAGAGTGCTTGGTGATCGGCATCGTGATGCCGACGATGTCGGCCTCCTGGAACGCATCCGTGCCCATCAGCGTCGAGAACACCTGTCCGGTGATCGCGACCAGCGGCACGGAGTCCATGTACGCGTCGGCGATCGCGGTGACGAGGTTGGTCGCGCCCGGACCCGAAGTCGCGATGCACACGCCGACTCTGCCTGACGCCGATGCGTAGCCCTCGGCGGCGTGGCCGGCTCCCTGCTCGTGACGCACGAGGATGTGCCGCAGTCCGGAGGCGTCCATGAGCGGGTCGTAGACCGGCATGATGGCGCCGCCGGGAAGACCGAACACGTCGGTCACACCGAGGTTCTCGAGCGACCGGACGACCGCCTCCGCGCCCGAGATCTCGGGAGCGGCGGCGGGTCTTGCGGGAGGCCGCGGCACGGCCGGAGCGGTGTCAGGAGGAGTCATGTCTCTTTCCTAGGTGATCGATCGGAGTCGGAGCATTCCGCCGGAGAAGGCGGATGCGGTACTCAACCGGTCGTCGCGCCCTCTGCTGCAGAGCGCACGAGACGGGAGTACTTGGCAAGGACGCCACGGGTATAGCGCGGAGGAAGGGGCTCCCAGCCGGAGCGGCGGGAGTCCAGCTCTGCCTCCTCGACGAGTAGCTCGAGGGAGCGAGCCGCGATATCGACCCGTATCAGATCACCATCGCGCACGAAGGCGATGGGACCAGCGTCCACCGCTTCGGGTGCTATGTGGCCGATGCACAGGCCGGTTGTGCCGCCTGAGAATCGTCCGTCTGTCAAGAGTAGTACATCTTTTCCGAGCCCCGCGCCCTTGATGGCGCCGGTGATCGCGAGCATCTCGCGCATGCCGGGGCCTCCCTTGGGCCCCTCGTAGCGGATCACCACCACGTCGCCCGCGTTGATCTCGCCCGCGGCCAGCGCGTCCATGGCGGCGCGCTCGCGCTCGAAGACGCGGGCAGGGCCCTCGAAGACGTCGGCGTCGAAGCCGGCCGACTTCACGACGGCTCCCTCGGGCGCCAGCGAACCGTGCAGGATCGTGATACCCCCGGAGGCGTGGATCGGGTTGTCGAAGGTGTGGATGACCTCGCCGTCGATCGGGTCGGGGTTCAGCTCGCGCAGGTTCTCGGCGACGGTCTTGCCGGTCACGGTGAGGGCATCGCCGTGGATGAGCCCCTCATCCAGCATGGCCTTCATGATCACCGGGATCCCGCCGTGCCGGTCGACGTCGTTCATCACGTACTTGCCGAACGGCTTCATGTCGGCGATGTGCGGCGTCTTGTCGCCGATGCGGTTGAAGTCGTGCAGGCTCAGCTCGATCTCGGCCTCTCGCGCGATGGCGAGCAGGTGAAGCACGACGTTGGTGGAACCCCCGAGCGCCATCGCCAGCGCGATCGCGTTCTCGAACGACTCCTTGGTGAGGATGTCCTTCGTGGTGATGCCCTGACGCAGCAAGTTCACCACGGCCTCGCCCGAGCGGTGGGCGTAGTAGTCGCGACGGCGGTCGGCAGACGGCGGAGCTGCCGAGCCCGGCAGGCTGAGGCCGAGCGCCTCGGCCACTGACGCCATCGTGTTCGCCGTGTACATGCCGCCGCAGGCGCCCTCACCGGGAGCGAATGCGCATTCGATGCGCTTCAGGTCCTCCTCGGACATCCGACCGGCCCGACAGGCGCCGACGCCCTCGAAGGAGTCGATGATGGTGATGTCCTTCTCGGTGCCGTCAGAGAGCTTCACCCAGCCGGGTGCGATCGACCCGGCGTAGAGGAACACGCTCGACAGGCCCAGACGCGCGCTCGCCATGAGCATGCCGGGGATCGACTTGTCGCAGCCGGCCAGCAGGACGGTGCCGTCTAGGCGCTCGGCCATGATCACGGTCTCGACGGAGTCCGCGATGACCTCGCGCGAGACGAGCGAGAAGTGCATGCCCTCGTGCCCCATGGAGATGCCGTCCGAGACCGAGATGGTGCCGAACTGCAGCGGATAGCCGCCGCCGGAGTGCACGCCCTCCTTCGCGCCCTGCGCGAGCCGATCGAGGCTCAGGTTGCAGGGGGTGATCTCGTTCCAGCTCGAGGCGATGCCGATCTGCGGCTTGTCCCAGTCGGCGTCGCCCATCCCGACGGCGCGAAGCATCCCGCGGGAGGTGGTCGCCTCGATGCCGTCGGTGACGACGCGGCTGCGGGGCTTGATGTCTATGTCAGCGGAGGCGCCGGGCGCGCCGGTGGAGGCTTCGTGAGAGGACATGACGGAAGTCTATTCCCGCTGCGACGCCCGTTCCGTCGCGATGACACCCAGGAGCGCGGCCATCTTCTGTGGGGAGTCCACACGCAGCGTCGCCGCAGTCTCTCCCGGCCCCACCCTGACGCCGAGATCCCCGGGGCCGAGCGCTCGCAGGGCGTCCTCATCGGTGACGTCGTCGCCGGCGAAGAGAATGCCGTCGGCGCCGAACCTCTCGCGCAGGCGCGCGATGGCCGAGTCCTTGCCCTCATGGCGGTACGAGTACTCCAGGATCCGGTCGCCGACACGACGCCGCCAGTGTCCGGCTCGCTGTGCCATCACCTCGTCCACTGCCGCGAACGCCCGCTGCTCCACCACGGAATCCGCGCGGCGGCCGTGGATGCCGATCCCGAGCGTCTTGCGCTCCAGGCGCATCCCGGGGAAGTCGCCGAGCAGCTTCTCGATCTCATCGGAGAGCGCCCCGCGCAGACCGTCGCCTTCCGCATCGGCGAGGTCGGCGCTGTCCGCCTCCCCCTCGCCCGGAAACCAGTACTGCGCCCCGTGCGAGCCGGCGAGCGCGATCGGCGAGTCGTCGTCGTGTTCGGCGATCTCGCGCAGATGCACCAGGCTGCGCCCCGAGACGAAGGCGACGGTGGTGTCCGGCAGCACCGAGAGCGCGGCCAGCGCATCGGCGACCTCCGGGACCGCGCGCGCCGCCATGGGATCGGGGACCAGCTCTGAGACCGTGCCGTCGAAGTCGAGAGCGATCACGAGGCGGGGCGTGCGTGCGATCGCGAGGACGGCATCGTCAGATGTCTCCGGGTTCCACTCTCTGGTCACGTCTGCTCCTCGTTCCTTCCGCGTACGGCTTGTCTCAGGCACGGGCCGCACGGTCGTGGCGGGCGGTTTCGAGCGCACGGAGGAATGAGCTGGACCACGCGTCCACGTCGTTCTCGAGCACCCGCTTGCGCAGCGAGCGCATGCGCTTGCCCTGCTCGGCCGCCGGCATCTCGATCGCGGTCATGATCGCGTCCTTGAGCCCCTCGATGTCGTGTGGATTGACGCGCACGGCCTGCCGCAGCTCGTCGGCCGCCCCCGTGAACTCGCTGAGCACCAGGACGCCGCGATTGTCGGCCCGCGTGGCGACGTACTCCTTCGCCACGAGGTTCATTCCGTCACGCAGCGCCGTCACGAGCATCACGTCCGCCGCCAGATACATCGCGACCATCTCCTCTCGGGGGAAGCCGTGGTGCAGGTAGCGGATCGCCGTATGCCCGAGCGTGTCGTGGTCGCCGTCGATCCGGCCGATCGCGAGTTCGATCTCGTCACGCAGATGGACGTAGGCGTCGACGCGCTCGCGGCTGGGGCTGGCGACCTGCACGAAGGTGACGTCCTCGACCGACACGCGCCCCTGATCGAGCAGCTCTCCGAAGGCCTTGATGCGGTGCCCGATGCCCTTCGTGTAATCGAGCCGGTCGACACCGAGCAGGACCTTCTTCGGGTTGCCGAGGCCCTCGCGTATCTCGGCCGCGCGCGCCCGGATGTCCGGTCGCTGTGCGAGTTCCCGGTAGGGGGCGGTGTCGATGGAGATCGGGAAGGCTCTCGCGACGGTGCGACGGCCCTCTGGCAGCGACACAGAGGAGGATTTGACCTCGTACCCCAGGCGACGCTTGACCGCGGCGAGGAAGTTCGCGGTGTCCTGAGCCCGCTGGAACCCGATCACGTCCGCGCCGAGCAGGCCTCGCAACACCTGATCGCGCCACGGCAGCTGGGCGTAGAGGCTGTGAGCGGGAAAGGGGATGTGGTGGAAGTACCCGATGACGACATCGGGACGCAGGGCGCGCACCATCTCGGGGACAAGCTGCAGCTGGTAGTCGTGCACCCACACCGTGCCTCCCGGCGCGACGGCATCCGCAGCCGCTTCCGCGAAGCGTCGGTTCACGCTCATGTAGGCCTCCCACCATTCGCGGTGGTAGGCCGGCGGCGCGATCACGTCGTGGTACAGCGGCCAGATCGTGTCGTTCGAGAAGCCTTCGTAGTACTCGGCCACCTCCTGCTCGCTCAGCGGCACTGGCACGAGCCGGATGCCGCCCGCCTCGAAGGGCTCCAGCGACAGGTCGGCCTGCCCTGCCCAGCCCACCCAGGCGCCTTTCGCCGTACGCATCATCGGTTCGAGTGCGGCGACCAGCCCTCCTGGAGACGTGCGCCATGTCTCCTCCCCGTCTACGGTCACGACCCGGTCGACGGGCAGGCGGTTGGCGACGACGACGAACTCAGCGGCGGTCATGGAACTCCTCTTGGCTCTGAGCTCCCAGGCTACCGATCGCGCACCGCCAGGGCCCCGGGCTTGCGCTGAAGGCATGGAGGGTGGCAAGGGCGGTATGAGGCGTGCGGTCCGGCCCTCACCGCTGCGGGCGCGGTGTCAGCATCCAGTTGCCGACTCCTGCCGCCACGACGACCGCCGAGGCGACGAGCGGCATCAGCAGCGCGGCGCCGGTGCTGGTGCTCTCGGCCAGGTCTCCGGTGACCGCCGCAGCGATCGATTGACCGACGACGACACCGGATCCGAGCATCGTCATCACCGTCGCCGAACGACCGAGTGGACTGCGCGCGGCCGCCAGGCTGTACAGCGACACCAGCGTCGGCCCGACGCCGATGCCCAGCAGCGCGAGCGCCAGGAGCATCCCGGCGACGGTCGATGCCGTGGCGAACAGCAGGGAGCCTGCCAGCAGGATCCCGCCGAAGACGAGCCAGCGTGCCCTGAGGCTGAACCGCGGCGGGAGCCAGGCGACCCCGAGCGCGAGTATCGCCGACCCGATGCCCATCACGCCGTACAAGAGCCCTGCCTGCTCTGCAGAGCCGAGGTCGGCCATGAAGGCCGTCAGCGAGGTCAGCGCTGCGCCGAAGAACAGCCCGACGCCTGTGATTCCGACCACCACGACCAGCAGCGCCGGCCGGAACAGCTCGGAGGCCGATGACGGCGCGGCGCCCGAACCGTCGCGGGTGACGGACACATGGCGGCCGGTCGGATGCAGCGCGAACGCGCCGACGAAGAACAGAGTGAGGAGTGCGGCCGCGACGATCGGCGCCCACGGGGCGATCAGCGATGCGAGAGCACCGACCAGGAAGGGACCGAAGACGAAGACGGTCTCGTCGGCGGCGGACTCGTAGGACATGGTCGCCGAGGTGGTTCGCTCGTGCTGCGCGGAGGGCATCCGCTCGTCGATGATCGTCACCAGTCGGGATCGCGACATCGGTGAGACCTGCGGCGCGGTCGCGCCGATCGCGAAGGCGGAGAGCAGCACCAGCGGATCCGCGGCCGGACTGTAGACCACTGCGGCGAAGACCGCCAGCATGGTCGCGTTGAGTACAGCGGCGGCCGTCAGCACGCGCCTCTGCCCGAAGCGATCGGCGGCTGCTCCGAGGAAGGGTCCGATCAGCGCCGTGCCGAGACCGACGGCCGCCGACGTGAGGCCTCCGAGCGACAGCGAGCCACGAGCCGAGACGACGACTGTCAGCACGCCGACGACCATCATGGCGAACGGCAACCGCGCGACGAACGCGATCACGAAATACGGTAGCCCTGCCAGGCGCAGCAGGCTCGGAGAAGTGGAAAGTGTCTGTGTCATGGCTCTCGCGCGCGACGTGGAGGCGCGGGGTAGGGTGCCGCCGCTGTCCGTCGGGGAGCCGACGGCCGGTAGATACACAGTTGTACGTCTGTCAACCCTACCCGAGGCAGCTGGGTGCCCTCAGGTAGCGTGGGGGCATGCGCTACATCCTTCGCACCGGACTCTTCAGCGCCATCAGCACTGGCTACGCTCTGCTGCGCGGCACACGCGGCAAGCCGATCACGTGGCGTGCGGCGTTGGGCTGGATCAGCTGGGCCATCACCTTCGCCCTCGCAATCGGCGCGGTCAAGGATCTGCGCCGGCAGGAGCGCGGGCTTCCGGTCGCCATGGACTCCCCGTTCGCGCCGAAGCCCGACAAGCGCGAGATGCGCGAGAAGCGGCGTGATGAGGTGCGCCGCATCTCAAACGAGCGCTGAGCCCCCCAGCTGGCGCGCGCTTTCTCCCCTCAGCGAGTGAGGACGAGCGCTTCACCCTGCCCGCCGCCGCCGCACAACGCGGCGACCGCTGTGCCGGTGCCGCGTCGTGCCAGCTCATGCGCGAGGTGCACGACGAGTCGTGCCCCGCTCGCACCGATCGGATGACCGATCGCGATACCGCCCCCGTGGATGTTGACGATGTCGGCGCCGAGCGAGAGCTCCCGCTGGGAACGTGCGACGACGGCGCCGAACGCCTCGTTGATCTCGACCAGATCGAGCCTGGTGACGTCGATGCCCTGCTTCTGGAGCGCGCGCTCGATGGCGCGAGCGGGTTGCGCCTGCAGAGAGTTGTCGGGCCCTGCCGTCTGTCCACTGGCACCGATGACAGCCAGCACCGGCCAACCCTTCGTCTCGGCGTTCTCGCGGGTGGTGACCACCACCGCCGAGGCGCCGTCGGAGATCTGCGAGGAGTTCCCGGCCGTGATGCTCCCTCCCTCGGAGAATGCGGGTCGCAGTCCCGCCAGAGTCTGCACAGTCGTCTCAGGGCGCACGCCCTCGTCTGCCGTCAGCACGATCGGATCGCCCTTTCGCTGCGGCACCGTCACGGGGACGATCTCCGCGTCGAAGACGCCATCCCGCTGCCCTGCCGCAGCGCGCTGGTGCGAGCGGGCCGCGACCTCGTCCTGCAGCTCACGCGTCATCTCGTAACGCGGGTTGTGCCGCTCGGTCGACGCGCCCATGCTCTCGCGGTCGTACGCGTCGGTGAGGCCGTCGTAGGCCATGTGATCGAGCACCTCGACACTGCCGTAGGTCCAGCCGTCGCGCGAACCCACCAGCAGGTGCGGCGCCCTGGTCATGGATTCCATGCCCCCCGCCACGACTGTGATGGCGTCGCCGGTGCGGATCATCCGCGCAGCGTCGATGACCGCGGTCAGCCCCGAGAGGCAGACCTTGTTGACCGAGCTCGCCGGAACGTCCCAGCCGATGCCGGCTCCGACCGCGGCCTGACGAGCGGCGTTCTGCCCGGACCCGGCCGCCAGCACCTGCCCCATGATGACGGCGTCGACCTCAGTGGGGTCGACAGCGGCCTGCTCGAGGGCACCGCGGATCGCGAAAGCGCCGAGCTGCGGGGCGGTGAACGGAGCCAGCTGTCCCTTGAGCCGCCCCTGCGGCGTTCGTGCCGCTGCCACGATGACGATGTCGCTCATGAGTCCTCCTTCAATGCCGCCGGCACGATGAGCGCCGGCTCGGTCGCGTCGACGACGTCCTGCACCGACACGCCCGGCGCGGTCTCGACGAGCGTCAGACCATCGGAAGTCACATCGATCACAGCGAGGTCGGTGATGATCCTGTCGACCACTCCCCTGCCGGTGAGGGGAAGTGAGCATTCGTTCACGATCTTCGCGGAGCCGTCCTTGGCCACGTGCTCCATCAGCACGATGACCCGGCCCGCACCGTGTACGAGGTCCATGGCGCCGCCCGGGCCCTTCACCATCTTGCCGGGGATCATCCAGTTCGCCAGGTCGCCGAATGCCGACACCTGCATGGCGCCGAGAATGGCCGCGTCGATCTTGCCGCCGCGGATCATCCCGAAGCTCGTCGCGGAGTCGAAGTAGGCGGCGCCGGGAAGAACGGTGACCGTCTCCTTGCCTGCGTTGATCAGGTCTGGATCGACGTGCTCCTCGGTCGGGTACGGACCGACGCCGAGGATGCCGTTCTCCGACTGCAGTACGACCGTGACCCCGTCAGGCACGTGGTTGGGGACCAGCGTCGGCAGTCCGATGCCGAGATTCACGTACGAGCCGTCGCTGAGCTCGCGGGCCGCGCGGGCTGCCATCTGATCGCGGGTGAGCGCCATGTCAGTCTCCTTCGCTGCTGCGCACGGTGCGCCGTTCGATGCGCTTCTCGATGGCGCTGCCGACCTCGACGATGCGATGCACGTACACTCCCGGCAGGTGAACCCGATCGGGATCGATCTCCCCGGGTTCGACGAGCTTCTCGACCTGCACGATGCACACCCGGCCCGCCATCGCGGCGAGCGGGTTGAAGTTCCTGGCGGCTTTGTTGAAGACGAGGTTGCCGTGCCGGTCGCCCGCCACGGCGTGCACGAGGGCGTAGTCGGTCGTGATCGACTCCTCCAGTACGAACTCCCGCTGCTCTCCTCGGTGTTCGAACGTGCGCACCTCCTTCACCGGCGATGCGATCGCGATGCTGCCGTCGGGGTCGTACCTGCGCGGAAGTCCGCCTTCGGCCACCTGAGTGCCGACGCCGGTCTGCGTGAAGAACGCCGCGATCCCGGCGCCTCCGGCGCGCAGCTTCTCGGCAAGCGTGCCCTGCGGTGTGAGCTCGAGCTCGAGGTCGCCCTCGAGGAACTGTCGCTCGAACTCCTTGTTCTCCCCCACGTACGACGAGGTCATCTTGCGGATCCGCGTCGAGGCGAGCAGTATCCCGAGGCCCCAGTCGTCCACCCCGCAGTTGTTGCTCACCACGCTGAGGTCACCGGTGCCTTGGGCGTGCAGGGCTTCGATCAGCGCCATCGGGTTACCGGACAGGCCGAACCCGCCGACGGCGATGGACGCACCGTCGGGGATGTCCGAGACCGCTTCTGCGGCGGACGGCCACTGCTTGTCGATCACGCACCACTCCTTCGTGTCGGGTGTCTCCAGCATCCGCCCGCGGCGACGCGACGGCAAGCGGATGCTTGCGATGTGGGCTCTCCAGCCAGTAGCGTCCACATCGTGGGATCCGTGCCAAGCCGTTCACGCGCCGTGCCGGGCGCACAGGCCGTGGCACGCGCCGCCTCGCTGCTGCGGCTGGTGACTGCCCGCGGGGACGGCGTCTCGCTGCAGCAGCTGGCACAGGAGGCCGGCCTCAGCCGCTCCACCGCGCACCGGCTGCTCTCGGCGTTGCGGGTGGAGGGGCTCGTCGATCAGGATGACGCCAGTTCGCTGTGGATGCCGGGTCCTGAGCTCTACCTGATGGGAACCGTCGCTGCGGCGCGGTACGACGTGACAGAACTGGCAAGGGACATCGTGCGCTCGCTGGCCGTGAAGACGGAGGAGAGCGCGTTCTTCTCCGTACGGCGCGCCGATGAGACGGTGTGTCTGCTGCGGGAGGAGGGATCGTTCCCGATCCGCTCCTTCGTGCTCAGCGAAGGGGTGCGGTTCCCACTGGGGGTGGCCAGCGCGGGGCTGGCGATCCTCGCATTCCAGACTGACCACGATGTGGATGCGTATCTGGAACGCCACCCCGAGCTGCCCGAGCGCTGGGGCGGGGCGCATGCAGGAGCGCCCCTCCGCGCCCGGCTGCGTGAGACCAGGGAACGCGGATATGCGGTCAATCCCGGACTCATCGTCAGCGGCTCCTGGGGTATGGGTGCGGCGGTCTTCGACCGCGACGGTCGCCCGGAGTGGGCGCTCAGCCTGACGGGGGTCGAGTTCCGGTTCGGTCCCGATCGGCTGCCTCAACTCGGCCGCACGCTGCTCTCGCACGCGCATCAGCTCTCTTCGCGCATCGCCGGTGCGCGCCGCGGCTGACGCCTCCGCATCCGGACGCCGTCGGCCAATTACATACGTACTGATATATACTGATTGGTATGCAAAGAGCGGAGGTCATCCCCTCGATCGTGCTGTCGGCGCATGCGCTGGCGCGGATCGCAGCACAGGACGCCGGAAGCGAGGCTCCAGCGGCGCAATGGCGAGTGCTGAGCCTTCTCGAACACCGAACGGGTATGCGCATCGGTGAGCTGGCCCGGGCCGCGAGGACCACGCAACCGGGCATGACCCGCCTGATCGGCGACCTCGAACGCGCTGGTCTCGTGCGCCGAGGCACGGATGCCGCCGACTCCCGCGCGACACTCGTCTCGCTGACCGAGCATGGCCTCGAGTCGCTGACGGCGTGGCGAGCGGAGTTCCGCGACACTCTCGCACCCCGCTTCTCCGATCTCACAGATCGCGACTGGGAAGCGCTCGAGACCGCGGCCAGGCTGCTCGCGACGCACGCGACGGAGAAGGAAACAGGAGAGGACGAATGAGCGCAACACCCGCGGGATCGATCTGGAGGCAGCCAGGACAGGTCTGGGCGGTCGCATTCGCGTGCGTGGTCGCCTTCATGGGCATCGGGTTGGTCGATCCGATCCTGCCCGCCATCGCCGAATCGCTGCAGGCATCGCCGTTCGAGACCGAGCTGCTGTTCACCAGCTACCTCGTGGTCACCGGCCTGGCGATGCTGGTCACCAGCTGGATCTCCAGCCGTATCGGCGCGAAGGCCACTCTGCTCACAGGGCTCGCCCTGATCGTCGGCTTCTCGCTGCTGTGTGCACTCAGCGGCAGCGTCGACGCGGTCATCGGCTTCCGCGCGGGCTGGGGACTCGGCAACGCGCTGTTCATCTCCACCGCGCTCGCGACCATCGTCGGCGCCGCCTCCGGCGGCAGCGCGGCCGCCATCGTGCTGTACGAGGCGGCATTGGGCCTCGGCATCGCTGTCGGCCCGCTGCTGGGCGGACTGCTCGGCGAGGTCAGCTGGCGCGGCCCGTTCTTCGGCGTCGTGGCGCTCATGGCGATCGGGTTCGTCGCCGTGCTCGTCCTCGTTCGCAGTGGCGACGAGAAGCGGATGCCGATGCCGTTCTCCGCGCCCTTCCGCGCGCTGCGTCGTCCTGCGCTGGCGGTGCTGGCGATCGCGGCGCTGTTCTACAACATCGGGTTCTTCGTGCTGCTGGCCTTCTCGCCGTTCCCGCTCGGCTTCGGCGCGATGGGCATCGGCCTCACGTTCTTCGGCTGGGGCGTCGCCCTCGCCGTCACCAGCGTCTGGGTCGCCCCTGCGCTCATGCGGCGCACGTCGCGCACCGCGATCATCTTGACGACGCTGCCGCTGCTCGCGGTCGATCTTGTGGCGGCCGGCCTGGTCGTCGAGAGCCCAGCGGCTCTCGTGGTGTGCATAATCGCAGGCGGCCTGCTCCTTGGCATCATGAACACCGTTCTCACCGAAGCCGTCATGGAGGCCACGGATCTGCCCCGCTCCGTCGCCTCGTCGGCGTACTCAGCCGTCCGCTTCCTGGGCGGAGCGATCGCGCCGCCCGCGGCAGCGGCACTCGCGCACGCCTTCGGCGACACCGTCCCGTACCTGTTCGCCGCCGGCGCCGTGCTCGTCGCCGCGGCTGTCATCCTGGTCGGACGCGGCACACTGGCGCACATCGACGACGAGGGCGAGGGCGTTGCCGAGGACGCTGCCGCTATCCTCGTGGGTGACGCCACCTGAGGGCGTCCGATCGATGGAGGAGACGCACCGCATGAGCACCGCCGAAGCCCTTCCGGCCCGGAGCAGGATCGTGCAGGAGCATCTCACCGCGGCCGGCGTCGACACGACCGTCGTCGTGCTGCCCGCCTCGGCGCGCACCGCGGCTGAGGCGGCGACGGCAGTGGGGTGCCCTGTCGGCGCCATCGCGAACAGCCTGGTGCTCGTGGCCGATGACGTGCCGATCCTCGTGATGACCAGCGGCGCGCACCGCGTGGACTTCTCGGTGCTGGCTCTCAGCATCGGGGCCGCCTCGGTCGCCATGGCGCCCGCCACTCTCGTTCGGGAGGCGACGGGGCAGGCGATCGGCGGCGTGGCGCCCGTCGGACATCCCCAGCGCCTGCGCACCTACCTCGATGAGGATCTGCGGGCGTACGAACAGATCTGGACCGCGGGTGGAACACCGCACACAGTGATGCCGCTGACCTTCACTCAGCTGGAGAAGCTCACCGGTGGCTCCGCGATCCGCGTGGCGTGAGAATCACTCGACCATCAGGTCGTCGATCTCGAGATCCTCGTCGAGCAGACAGTAGATGGTGAGATCCGGGTACTCCTCGGGTGCGACGTAGAGCAGCGTCATCCCGCCGTCGCCGAACACGACGACACCGTCGAGTGCGAGGTCTTCGCGCAGCGTCTTCTGCTCCGCGTCGAGGTCGACGTCATCGTCACCTTCGAATGCCGCATCCGTGAGCTCCTCGGCCACCTCGCTCTCCCTGGCATCGAGCACCTCCTGGGTGAGCCTGGCCAGGGAATGCCGGACCGTCTCCTGCATGGCGTCCATGTCAGGCAGGTCCTCGGGGTCGAGATCGACATCGTCATCGTCGAGGTCGTCGTCTCTTTCGAAGTCCTCGTCGAACTCGTACTCGACGGTCACACGCCGGCCGCCGGGAAGCTCGACCGTCGCGGTGAGCGCACCGTCTTCATCCGTGTCGATGTCGTCGAGTTCGATCATGAGAACCTCCTCGTTCGCCATGATCTCACCGCTCGGCGCATGACGGAAGAGCCCGGTAGGCGTCGATGCATCCATCACATGGTCGCCGGCTCTTGGGAGACCTGGCTGGCGATGCCGTCGAGAAGCAGCTCGCCCGTCGCATTCAGATGCTCCATCAGGAGGTGGATGCGCCGTGGGTCGACCGGATGGTCCTGATCGGTGTCGAAGCCGAACTGCAGGGGGATGGCCGGATGGATCCAGGCGGAGCGTCTCTGATTCACCGCATCGTCGATCGGCCGCCACGTCATCATGAAGCTCTCCTGACGCCGGAGCTTGGTGGAGATGACGATCTTCAGGTGCACGAGGGTCGCGTCGTCGATGACGATCTCGTCGCCCGAACCGTCGTACTTCATTCTGCCCATAAAGGACACAGTAAACCTCGCGAACGCGGACGACACCATTGCCACCACTTCCCGTCGTCCGCAACCCCCATCGCGCACCGGGGGAGGCATCGATAATGTGCTGGCCATGGGGGCACAGACGATGATGCGGACACTGATCGCGATCGATGGCGAGAGATTCCTGCTCGGTGCCGATGAAGACGTGGGCGAACTCAAGCGCCGGATCGAGGAAGCCGTCCAGGCGGGCGGTCGATTCGTGGACTTCGAAGCCGAGAGCTCGACGATGAGCGTGCTCATCTCTCCGCGCAGCGCGGTCACCGTGGTGGGGATGATCGGACATGATCCGTCGTTCCCCGACGTCGACCCTCCCGGGATCGGACTGCCCGATTACTGACGACCGCCCGGGCAGCGGCGCGTCGCTCGCCTAGGGTCGATGGCATGAGAAGAACGCGCGGAGCTGTCGTCGACGTCGACTCCCTCTCGGACTTCGATCGGCGCGTCTCGTTCGGGGTGCGATCTCTTCGCGGCTGGCGGATGCACTCCCTCGACCTCAGGGACCGCCGCACCGCTCTCCGCTCCGTTGACGTCGCCGGCGCGCTGTTCCTGGGGTGCGACCTCCTCCCCGAGGATGAGCAGTCGATCCGCGCCCGCGGCGCGGCCGTCTTCCCGTCCGTTCCGGAGGCGCCCGTCGACGCGTACAGGACCACGCTCTACACGCCCCATGAGCTATACGGGGCGGCGGGATACACGGGCAGCCCGGACGCACGCATCTACGCATGGTCGCAGCGGGAGAGCACTCGCGATGCCGCGCTGGCGCAGGCGTTGCACGACCACAGTGTCGGAATCGCGCTGTCGAGGTGGATCGCCAGTCACCGTCTGGTGGGTGTGATGGGCGGACACAAGGCGGTGCGCGGGCAGACGGCGTACGCGCAAGGAGCCGAACTGGGCTGGCTGCTGTCTCAGACGCACACCGTGGCGACCGGTGGCGGTCCCGGCGCGATGGAGGCGGCCAATCTCGGCGGGTATCTCGCCCGCTACGGGAGCGCGGCGCTCACGGAGGCCGTGCGGGAACTGGCGAGCGTGCCGAGCTTCACGCCCGACACCGGCGCATGGGCGGACGCGGCGTTCCGGGTACGGGACCTGTTCCCGGACGGCGCCGATTCGCTCGGCATCCCGACGTGGCACTACGGTCACGAACCCCCGAACGTCTTCGCGAGCGTGCTTGCGAAGTACTTCCACAACGCCCAACGGGAGGCGATCCTGCTGGAGATCTGTCAGGGCGGCGTCGTGTTCCTCCCCGGAGCCGGCGGCACGGTGCAGGAGATCTTCCAGGACGCGTGTGAGAACTTCTACGCGGATGAGTCCTCGGTCGCGCCCATGGTGCTCATCGGCCGGAGCTACTGGACCGAGGACTATCCGGCCTGGCCGCTGCTGCGCGCACTGTCAAGAGGGCGACCGATGGAGCAGCACGTGCACCTGGTCGACTCGGTGCAGGAGGCTGCGGCCATCGTCGCGGCCGTCTGATGTCGCCACCGCTGCTGAATCCCGTCTCACAAGCGGATGCGAAAAAGCCCCGGAAACCGGCGAGAGTTTCCGAGGCTGATCCGTGCACCCCCAGGGACTTGAACCCTGAACCCACTGATTAAGAGTCAGTTGCTCTGCCGATTGAGCTAGAGGTGCGTGGTCCGGAATGTTCCCCGACCGAGGAATTACGTTACCAGGACGGAGAGGGCGAGCCAAATCCGCTCCGTCCGCCGGGCGCGTTGCGGACGCGGAGCGCGTCGCTCCCGCCGACTATCCTGATGGGGTGACCTCCGCCCCCACTCCCGCCCGCCTCCGCACTGATCTTCAGGCCGATCTCGCGCTGGCCCTCCGGCTCGCCGACGCGGCCGACGCGCAGACGCTGCCGCGGTTCGACGCATCCGACCTGGAGGTCTCCACGAAGGCCGACCGCTCGCATGTGACCGATGCGGACCTGGCCGCCGAGAAGGCGGTGCGATCGCTGCTCGCCGTCGAGCGTCCGACCGACGGCGTCTTCGGCGAGGAGTACGGCGCGGAAGGCGACACCCGCCGTCAGTGGATCATCGATCCGATCGACGGCACCGCGAACTTCCTGCGGGGCGTGCCGCTCTGGGGCACCATGATCGCCCTCGCGATCGACGGAGTCCCTCGGCTCGGGGTCGTCAGCATGCCCGCACTCGGGCGCCGCTGGTGGGGAGCCACCGGACTCGGCTCGTGGACGGCCGCAGCCGGATCACCGCGGCGCATCAGCGTGTCGAAGGTGGACGCGCTGGAACAGGCGAGTGTCAGCTTCCAGAGCATCACGCAGTGGGCTGACGCCGGCAGGCTCCCCGAGCTTCTCGCACTGGCCGACCGGGTGTGGCGCGACCGCGCGTACGGCGACGTCTACAGCTACATGCTCCTCGCCGAGGGGCGAATCGACATGGTCGCCGAGTTCGACGTCAAGGAGTACGACATCGCCGCAGCCGTCGCCATCGTGCGCGAGGCCGGAGGCACGATGACCGCCTTCGACGGAGCTGAGTCGATCTCCGACCGCTCGGCGCTCGCCACGAACGGCGTGCTGCACGATTCCTTCCTGTCCCTGCTGCGTGAAGCGCGACGCTGACCGCCTGCACAGAATCCACGATCGATGAGAACTCCCCTCCCCCTCGCCTTCGGCGCGCTGCTGGCCGTGGTCGCCCTCAGCGCCTGCAGCGCCCCTGCCCAGTCCGATGACTCACGCACCCCGGCGCCGAAGCCGCCTGCATCCGAATCGCCCGCCCCGGTGGTGACCACCGAGCCCGTCGACGAGATGACTCCGGCCCCTTCTGCGATACCGGCATGCGACACGATCATCACCGAGGGCACGGTCGAGGCACTGTCGTCCGAGGGTTGGACCGCCAAGCAGGAGGAGTTCCGCATCGGCGACACGGCTCTGGAGGGCGGGCTGCTGTGCTTGTGGTCGGACTACAGCACGGCATCCGATCACGGTCAGATGTACGCCTGGGCTCCTCTCGATGCGCAGACTGCGGATCCTGCGCAGCGCAGCCTCCAGGCGGAGGGATGGCTGAGGTCCGTCGAAGGCGACAGCGTCTATTTCACCGAGGACCCCGAGTTCGCGATCGCGACCGACGAGAACGGCTTCGGGATGACCTACGAGTTCGGCGACGGCTGGGTCAAGCTCGCCGACACCAAGCAGGGCCTGGTGCTCATCGATTGGCCTTGAACCGCGGCGACCGTTTCAGGCCGCGCATGGCCCCGGGGTCAGCCCTGGCGGCGATTCCAGGAATCGGTGCGCCGCGTCGCCGAACCGGCCTGCCGCATGACCCAGGCGAGAGCCAGGCTGACGGCGAGGATGCCGGCGGTGAAGACCACGCCCTGCGCAGCAGGCAGTCCGTGGGCGATGCCGAGCAGGAAGATGCCTCCGACGAAGAGGATGATGAACACGATGAAGTCGACCACGTCGAATCCTTCCAGGCTGGGGGTGCCTCTCCAGCTTAGCGGTGTCGGCGAGGATGCACGGCTCGCCGGTATCCGGCGCGGGTCGCACTAGGTTGGATCCATGGTGAAGGGCGAGACGGCCACGGACCGGCCGATGTCAACGGCACGTCGCGGGCGCCCGGGGCATGACCGCGACTCGGTCATCCGGGCGAGCGTCGCCCTGTTCAACGAACAGGGGTATGAAGCGACCTCCGTCTCGGATCTCACTCGCCGCCTCGGCGTGACGAAGTCGGCGCTGTATCACCACGTCGACTCGAAGGAGCAGATTCTGGAGGTCGCTCTGGAAGACGCGCTGGGCGGTCTCGAGCATGCTCTGGATGCGGCGCTGGACGGCGTCACGGCCGCGGAGCGGCTGAGCGCGATCATCCGCGGCGCTGTGCGCGTGCTCACCGAACGGCAGCCCCAGGTCACGCTCCTGCTGCGACTGCGGGGCAACAGCCCGATCGAGCTCGCCGCCCTCGACAGGCGGAGGCGTTTCGACCACCGTGTCACCCAGCTCGTGCGCGACGCGCAGTCGGAGGGGCTCCTGCGGGACGACCTCGACGCCGGAGTGGCGACGCGCCTCGTCTTCGGCATGATCAACTCCGTCGTCGAGTGGTACCGCCCAGACGGGCCTGTCGACCCCGCTCTCCTGGCCGACGAGGTGCTCGCCGTCGCCTTCGACGGACTGCGTCCGCGCTGAGCTCCGGCGTAATCTTCTGGGCATGGCCGATCGCTCGCTCATCGACATCGCCGCGGAACTGTACGCGACGTCGCCGGAGTCGTTCATCGCGAGCAGGAACAGGCTCGCCGAGTCGGCGGACGATGCGACCCTCGGCGCGCAGATACGAGCGCTGCGCAAGCCGTCGACGGCTGCGTGGGTCGTGAACCTCTTCGCACGGGAACGCTCTGACCGCCTCGCCGACGCCCTTCGCCTGGCCGACGAGTTGCGTCAGGCACAGGCCGAGCTGGACGCACAGACCCTCGCACAGCTCGGACGCCAGCGGCGCGCGCTGACGAGTCGACTCGCGGAGGAGGCCGCCACGCTCGCGATCGCGCGCGGCGGGCGGGTCACGGCGGCCACGCGCGAGGCCGTGCAGCAGACGATCACCGCCGCGTTCTTCGACCCGCACGCGGCCGAGGCCGTCGCCTCCGGTCGGCTCGTGCGCGAGCTCGAGGCGTCTGGAGAGGCGACGCTCGACCTGCGGACCGCGGTCGCCGGCGGCGCACCCGAGGGCAGGGAGCTGCCGCAGCCCCCGGCCGACGAGCTCCGCGCGCGGCGGGAGCGTCGCAGCGCCGAGCGCGAGCTGCACGACGCCGAGCAGGCGTTGGCCCGGGCGCAGCGCGAGCAGACGTCGGCGGCGCGGGAACGCAGGGAGAGCGCGGAACGTGCAGACGCCCTCACTGACCGGATCAGGGAGCTGGAGGACGAGCTGTCGCGCGTCCGCAAGCGGGCGGAAGCAGCCCGTCGAGAGGTCGACGAGCTCGACGGGCGCATCGCGAACCTCGACGAGAACGTCCGCGGTGCGGAGAACGCGGTGACGGCCGCCACGTCGAAGCTGCGTGAACTCGGCCGACCATGACCGCTCGGGCGCGACACCGGTGGGGCGATTCCCTGCACCGAGGACATCGACCTGGCCTGAGTGGCTCGAGCCACGGCAATGAAGAACCCCCGCGTCTCCTCACTCTCGTGAGGGAACGCGGGGGTCGTCCACAGTGACAGCGGTTGGTGGAGCTGGGGGGAATCGAACCCCCGTCCGACGCTGCTAATCCACGTCTTCTCCGGGCGCAGTCTGTGAAAGCGTTCTGCTCGGCTCCGACCTTTGTCACAGACACCTAAGTCGACAAGCCCAGCCTGGGAAGAGTCCCACGAGACGTCCAGACGCCGTCACGCAGCAAGATCCCTAGATGACGCCAGGGTCCGTATCGGGATCACATACGGTCTGACGGACTATCGGGCTCGCTTATGCAGCGAGGGCGAAGTCGTTGCGCTTTGCATTGGCAACTATTGTTTTGCAGGGATCGTTCACGAGATGACCCTGCATCCTCGGCCCGCTTCTCGTCGATACACAGGCGCCGTCGAAACCGATCAGCCCCGTGGACCTTCTCGCGAAGGAGCCGCTGTCACTCTGTGGAATTACCAGACGGATGCCGAAGCATCCGAGCATCACAGGTTACAACGTAATCGGGGCGCGCGCCATTCCGCGCCATCAGCCCGAGCCGGTTGACGTAGAGTCGCAGCCATGAGCGACGTCATCATCACCGTTCGCGGCGAGCACGAGTTGCGGGTGGCCCCGGAACGGGCGACCATCTCACTCTCAGTCGAGACCGACGGTCCCGATCGCGACTCCGTCGTGTCCGGCGCCCTCAGCCTCGCAGCACCCGTGCGCGAGAGCATCGTGCAGCGCCACGACTCCGGCACCGTGGCCGAGTGGAGCAGTCGCAGTATCGACGTGCGGGCCGACCGGCCATGGAACAGCGAGGGCAAGCAGCTGGATCCGGTTTATCGCGCCGCCGTGAGGTTCACCGCCACCTTCTCCGACGTCTCGGACATGTCGCTGTGGGTGACCGAGATCTCGGCGTGGGAAGGGGTGCAGATCGGCGGGGTCGACTGGCACCTGACGCCGCAGACCGAGCGCGCGGTGGAGCGTGAAGTGGCCACGCAGGCCGTCGGCGTCGCGGTGACGCGCGCAGGTGCGTACGCCGAAGCGCTGGGACTGCACGAGGTGACGCCGCTGGAGATCGCCGACCGAGGGTTGATCTCGGCCACCGCCTCCCCCGTTCAGGAGAAGGCGCTGCGCACTGCGGCGTTCGACATGGCGGGGTCCGCGCCGATGGAGTTCGAAGGCGAGGACATCGTCGTGTCAGCGACAGTCGAGGCGCGGTTCAGCGCACGCTGAACGGCAGCCCGCCCGTCGCGACCCGTTCGGATCTCAGTCGGCGCCGAGAGCGTAGGGCGCGAGTTCAGCAGCCAGGCGCTCCGAGACGTGCGCGTGCACGGCGGTGCCGTGCTCCCGATGCTCGGCAGAAAGCAGCACCCCCGTCTCGTGCACGGCCGAGACCAGATCACCGCGGTCGTATGGCACCAGCGCATGCACCTCGACAGCGGGAACCGGCAGCATCCGCTCGACCGCCGCCCTGAGCTCCTCGATGCCCTCGCCAGTGCGCGACGAGACGAAGTGCGCGTCCGAAGCGAGCCCGCGCAGCACCAGTCTCTCGTCCTCGTCGACGAGGTCGGCCTTGTTGAAGACCACGATCTCGGGCACGTCCCTGGCGCCGAGGTCGCCCATCACATCTCGCACCGTCTGCAGCTGAGCGGACGGATCGGGGTGCGAACCGTCGACGACGTGCACGATGAGGTCCGCCTGGGCCACCTCCTCCAGCGTGGAACGGAAGGCCTCCACAAGCTGGTGCGGCAGGTTGCGCACGAAACCGACCGTGTCGGTGAGCGTGTACACGCGCCCGTCCGCCGTCTCGGAGCGCCGCACCGTGGCATCCAGCGTCGCGAACAGGGCGTTCTCGACCAGCACGCCGGCGCTGGTCAGCGCGTTGAGCAGGCTGGATTTGCCTGCGTTGGTGTACCCGGCGATCGCGACCGAAGGGATCGTGTTCCGCTTCCGCTCCGCACGCTTCGCCTCACGGGCCGGTGCGAAATCGCGTATCTGCCGGCGCAGCTGCGCCATACGCGTTCGGATGCGGCGACGGTCGAGCTCGATCTTCGTCTCACCGGGTCCGCGGGAACCCATGCCGGCTCCCCCGGCGCCCACCTGGCCACCGGCCTGGCGGCTCATGGACTCACCCCAGCCGCGCAGCCGGGGAAGCAGATACTCGAGCTGAGCGAGCTCGACCTGTGCCTTGCCCTCGCGGCTCTTGGCGTGCTGGCTGAAGATGTCGAGAATAACCGTGGTGCGATCGATCACCTTGACCTTCACGACGTCCTCGAGCGCGCGTCGCTGGCTGGAGGCCAGCTCGGTGTCGGCGATGACGGTGTCGGCGCCGAGGGCGGCCACGACATCCTTCAGCTCCTGCGCCTTGCCACGACCGAGATACGTGGCGGGGTCGGGATGCGGCCGGCGCTGCAGCAGACCGTCCAGCACCACCGCGCCGGCCGTCTCAGCGAGGGCGGCGAGCTCGCGCAGCGAGTTCTCGGCGTCGTCCTGCGCTCCCTGCGGGTACACGCCGACGAGCACGACGTTCTCGAGGCGCAGCTGACGGTACTCGACCTCTGTGACGTCCTCGAGCTCGGTGGACAGCCCGACCACTCGCCGCAGCGCGTGCCGGTCGTCGAGATCCCACTGCTCGCCGTCGGTGTCGCCGTGCGCGGCGGTGGCCGCATCCTGCAGCGCCTGCGCTGCTCCGAACACGCGCGCCTCCGTGCGCGATTCGGCGTGCGCGAGCACCCGGTCCAGCGCGTCCTGCGTGTTCTCTTCGTTCTTATTCGTCATCCGGTCCTTGATCCGTCTTCTGTGCCCACGGCGCCTTAACCTTAGCGCCGCAGTCCGGTACGCTCACTGCATGCCGTCCGACCACTACTTCAGCGCGGCGCCGGCAAGTGCAGAGAACCTGCGCAGCATCCATGTCACCCTGGCGGGGCGGGAACTCGATCTCACCACCGCGGGCGGGGTGTTCAGCCCCGATCGCCTGGATGCCGGGACTGCCGTGCTGTTCGCCAATACGCCTCCGCTGCCGCCAGGCGGCGACTTCCTCGACCTCGGATGCGGCTGGGGGCCGATCAGTCTCACCATGGCGCTCTCCGCACCGCATGCGACGGTGTGGGCCGTGGATGTCAACGAGCGCGCCCTCGACCTGACGCGCCGCAATGCTGAGTCCCTCGGTCTCACCAATGTCAACGCTGTGAAGCCCGATGATGTTCCCGACGACGTCACGTTCCGCACGATCCGCTCGAACCCTCCGATCCGGGTCGGCAAGAACGAGCTGCACAGCATGCTGGAGCGCTGGATTCCGCGCCTGGACGAGCGAAGCGACGCGTGGCTCGTGGTGCAGCGCAACCTCGGTTCGGACTCACTGCAGCGCTGGATGTCGGCCACTTTCACGCCCGGCTACAGCGTGTATCGCGCGGCGACCGGCAAGGGCTATCGGGTGCTCAAGGTGCGCAGGCACGGCACTCCGCCGACCGCGCCCATCGCCGTCGCCTGAGCGAGCAGCCAGGCGAGGTCAGACGAGGTCGATCTCTCCGCGGTAGACGAGCTGTGCCGGACCTGACAGGGCCACATGCTCGCCGTCCTCTGCGGGAAACATCCGCACACCGAGAGTGCCTCCGGGCACCTCGACCCGCCAGTTGTGAGGCGCGCGCTCACCGGCCCAGTACCGCACCGCCAACGCGGTCGCCGCTACACCCGTGCCGCAGCTGAGCGTCTCGCCGACGCCTCGCTCGTGTACGCGCATGCGCACGTGGCCGACCCCGTCGCGCACCAGAGGCTCAGCAGGAACCACGAACTCGACGTTCGCCCCGGCGGCGGGAGCGGGATCGAGTACGGGAGTCGGATTCAGGTCGAGCTCGGCCAGCTCGTCGTCCGATGCGAGCGCGACGACAACGTGAGGGTTGCCGACGTCGATCCCGAGCCCCGGCCTCGCGACGGAGAGCCCGGCCGCGCGCGCGAGAGGCTCACCCCCGGCCAGCTTCCAACGGCCGAGGTCCACCTGGTAGCCGTTGTCCGACTGCATCACATCGCGAACGCCGGCCCTGGTGCCGATCGGCAGCGTGGAGCCGGGCTCGAGCGTCGCCAGGCCCGAGCGCAGCAGGTAGTGCGCGAACACGCGGATGCCGTTGCCGCACATCTCCGCTGCCGAGCCGTCGGCGTTCCGATAGTCCATGAACCATTCGGCCGCGGGCTCCTCGGCGAGTGCAGCGGCCCCGTCCGGGATGGCACTCGAGCGCACCACGCGGAGCACCCCGTCGGCGCCTACGCCGAAGTTGCGGTCGCAGAGCGCCTGCACCTGATCTGTGCGCAGGTCGAGAGCACCGTCGGGATCCTCGATGATGACGAAGTCGTTGCCGGTGCCGTGCCCCTTGGTGAATGCGACCATGCCGTCCAGTCTAGAGAGCACAGAACGGTTCAGCGCTCAGACGCTCGCCTCGGCCGGCACGTCGACGATCAGCCGCTTTCCGGTCATGGCGATCTCGAATCGCTCGTAACCGACGCCGTCATAGAACGCGAAGACGATCTCGTTGCCTGGGCGCACCATCAGCTGCACCTTCGGGCAGCCCAACGCGATCAGACGGCGCTCGGCCTCTTCGACCAGCGTCCGGCCGATTCCCTCTCCTCTTCGGTCGGCTGCACTGGCCAGGTAGTACAGCCAGCCGCGGTGCCCGTCGTAACCGGCCATGACCGCTCCGACGATGCGCCCGGCGTCCTCGGCGACGAGGAGCAGGTCGGGCCACACCGCGCGCATCCGATCGATATCGGCGCGCGGGTCGTTCCACGGCCGCGTGAGCCCCGCCTCGTGCCAGAGTGCGACGACCGCGTCAGCATCCGCGGGCTCGAAGGACCTGATCAGCACGCTCATGAGGCGACTCCGTTCTGCGTGCCGGTCAGCACGCGATATCGCGCGCAGGCGAATGCGCGGTTCCGAGCGAGATCGACGAGTTCGAGATCCAGCTCGCGCGGTAGGAGCGGGGCGCCCGACCCCAGCGTGACGGGCGCGAACTGCACCCAGACCTCGTCGAGCAGGCCCGCGTCAGCGAACTGACCAGCGAGGTCTCCCCCGCCGACCACCCACAGGTCCGCACCGTGTGCTGCAGCGGTCATGTCGGCGTGCACCTCGCGTATGTCGGCCTGCGTGAGTCGCACGTCGCCGTGCCGAGGAAGCTGCAGGTCTCGATGGCTGAAGATCCACGTCGGCTGCGTGTAGCCCCAGTCACCGTTCTCGTGACGCATCACCCACTCGAAGGTCGAGGCCCCCATCGCCAAGGCGCCGATGTTCGCGATGAAGCCCGGGTATGCCATGGGCCCGTCCTTGTCGAACTCCTGCTTCAGCAGCCAGTCCAGCGAGTGGTCGGCCGTGGCGATGAAGCCGTCGAGCGAGGAGGCGGTGTAGAAGTGCGTGGCCATGCGTCCATGGTGCACGGAGCCACCGACATCCGGGCTGTCGGCGGTCAGTCCGGCAGTGCCGAGACGTCGACCGGGTGCTCGAGCCATTCGATCCCCGGGTACCGTTTGAACCACGACACCTGGCGGCGCGCGTAGCGGCGTGTCAGCGCCTGCGTCTGCGCGATCGCCTCAGCCTTCGTCATGTCCCCGGCGAGCTCCGCCAGTGCCTGCGCATAGCCGATGGCACGGCGCGCCGTGACGCCGTCCTCGAGGCCCTGTTTCTGCAGTGCCCGTACTTCGTCGGGAAGCCCGGCAGCCCACATCCGTTCGACGCGGCGATCCAGTCGTTCGACGAGCGCTGCGCGTTCGACATGCAGACCGATGATGCGCGTATGCGGATGCCACAGCACGGGAGCCTCGGGCAGCGCGGCGCCGTGCGTGGCTGCGCCCTGCGAGAGCACCTCGAGCGCCCGCACGACGCGACGGCCGTTGTGCGGATCGATCCGGGCTGCGGTGGACGGATCCAGCTCACGCAGCCGCGCATACAGGGCTCCGACCCCCGTCTGCGACAGCTCGGCCTCGAGGGCCGCGCGCAGTTCGGCGTCGCGCGGGGGGAAGCGGAAGTCGAAGATCACGCTGGACACGTAGAGTCCTGAACCGCCGACGAGAATGGCGTCGCCGCCGCGATCGTTGATGGCGCGAACGGCGTCGCGCGCGATCGGCTGATACCAGGCGACCGCTGCTTCCTGTGTCACATGGCGCACGTCGAAGAGGTGGTGCGGGATGCCGCGCCACTCGTCGTCCGCGAGTTTGGCGGTGCCGATGTCCATACCGCTGTACAGCTGCATGGCGTCAGAGTTGACGATCTCGGCGGGGTTCCCACGTGCACGGAGATGCTCGGCCAGGTCGAGAGCGAGTTCGCTTTTGCCCGTGCCGGTGGCACCGACGACGGCCCAGAGTCGAGGCCGGCCTCGGTGGGAATCGTCTGCCGGCGCGCGCTCAGACACCGACGCGAAGGGTCGGCAGCCCCAGCGAGACGGGGCGGGGAGCACCGGCTTCGCCTGTCGGAGCCGGCACGGCGCACGACTCGGACTGCGCACGATCCCACGCGTCGCCGCCGCGTGTGCGGCGGATGCGCAAAGGCGCACCGGTCGGGTCGTCGGCCAGGAGGTGGAAGGGAGCACCATGGGTGATCCGCACCGTCACGACGTCACCGGGACGCGGAAGCTCTGAGCCGGGCGTGACCTCGAAGTGCACAAGGCGGTTGTCCTCGGCGCGGCCGGTGAGGCGGTGCGTCTCGGCGTCCTTCTTGCCCTCTCCTACCGACACGAGCACTTCGACCTCGCGCCCGACCTGCTTCTGGTTCTCCTCGAGCGAGATGCGCTCCTGCAGGGCGATCAGTCGCTCGTACCGCTCCTGCACGACCTCCTTCGGCACCTGGTGCTCCATGGTGGCCGCCGGAGTGCCTTCGCGGATCGAGTACTGGAAGGTGAACGCTCCTGAGAAGCGCGACTGCTCGACCACGCGCAACGTGTCCTCGAAGTCCGCGTCCGTCTCCCCTGGGAAGCCGACGATGATGTCGGTCGTGATGGCTGCGTGCGGGATGCGCTCGCGGACCCTGTCGAGGATGCTGAGGAACCGCTCGCTGCGATAGGAACGGCGCATCGCGCGCAGGATGCTGTCGCTGCCGGACTGCAGCGGCATGTGCAGCTGCGGCATCACCGCCGGGGTCTCTGCCATGGCGTCGATGACGTCGTCGGTGAACGCCGCAGGGTGCGGGCTGGTGAAGCGGATGCGTTCGAGTCCCTCGATCTCACCTGCGGCGCGAAGCAGCTTGCTGAACGCCTGCCGGTCGCCGAACTCGACGCCGTACGAGTTCACGTTCTGCCCGAGGAGCGTCACCTCGATCGCGCCGTCGTCGACGAGCAGCCGGATCTCGTTGAGGATGTCACCGGGGCGGCGGTCCCTCTCCTTACCGCGCAGGCTGGGCACGATGCAGAAGGTGCAGGTGTTGTTGCAGCCGACCGAGATCGACACCCAGCCGCTGTGGGCGGAGTCGCGCTTCGTGGGCAGAGTCGAGGGGAAGACCTCGAGCGACTCGATGATCTCGAGCTCGGCGTCGCCGTTGTGGCGTGCGCGCTCGAGCAGTCCCGGCAGAGAACCCATGTTGTGGGTGCCGAACACGACGTCGACCCACGGCGCCTTGTCGAGCACGGCCTGCTTGTCCATCTGCGCCAGGCATCCGCCGACGGCGATCTGCATGCCTTCGTGCTTGTCTTTACGGGACTTCAGATGCCCGAGCGTGCCGTACAGCTTGCCTGCTGCGTTGTCGCGCACCGCGCAGGTGTTGATGATCACCACGTCGGCGTCCTCGCCGTCGGCGGCACGCACATAGCCTGCGCTCTCCAGCGAGCCCGAAAGCCGTTCGGAGTCGTGCACGTTCATCTGACAGCCGAAGGTGCGCACCTCATAGGAACGGTGGCGCCCGTCGGCCTCGATCGCTGCCGCCGAGGGCGCGATAATCGTCGGTTCGCTGCGCGGAGTAGTCATGATGACAGCTATTCTACGAGCGCCGGGCGGAAGCAGGCCGCGCCGCCGCAGCCCTCAGTCCGATTCCGTGAAGCGCACTCCCCCTGTAGCGGGGCCGCTCGCTTCCCGGAGGGCGGTCCGGGCGGCGCTCATCGCGACCGAGCCGCCGTAGCCGCGGCGCCCGAGCTGTCCGAGCAGCCGGCGCAGCGCGGTGTCGGGTTCCAGCCGGCTCATTCCCCGAGCCTTGGATCGAGCGAACTCGAGCGCACGCTCGGCGTCGTCGTCGGGCAGGGCCGCGAGGGCCTCGTCGACGATCTCGCGGGGGATGCCGCGTTGCGAGAGCGCACGTGACAGCGCGACCCGTCCCTGGCCCTTGCGTTCGACACCGGATGTCACCAGCAGCGATGCGAGCGTGCGATCGTCGAGGTAGCCCCTGCTGACGAAATCGTCGATGATGTCATCCGCCGACTCACTATCGAGTTCGTTCTCCCTGAGCACGGCCCGCGCCTCTGACACGGAAAGCTGTCGTGCGCGCAGTTTGCGCACCAGTGCCTCCTGCGCCCGGTCCCGCCGTCCTTCGAGGTCGTCACGCCGTTCCTCTTGTTCATCCGCATCGACCGGTCTCACCGCCCTCAGCCGCGGTCGGGCGGCGGAGCGCCGTTCCGAGGAAGCCAGTGACGGGTGGCGTGAGGCGCGTGATCGCGCGTCGTCGATCGGCCGATCGTCGTCGGCCGACGGTCTGTGCTCGCCTGCGCCCACGCGACGAACCGCCTCGAAGCGATCAGCCTCCGGCTCGCCGGTGTCCGACGACTCCTGCGTGCCGTGCCGATCGGGCTCGGAGCGACCTTCTTCGGGCGATCTGGCGCCGAAGAGAGGGATCACGGGGGCGAGGTGATCCTCGCCCCCGTCAGCCATCGCTCACTCCGACCATCGGGAGAGGACAGGACATCAGGCCGGGCGACGCTGCGCGAGCTCGTCGGTCGGCGTCTCCTCGGCAGCCTTCGCGCCGACGCCCATCTTCTGCTTGATCTGGGTCTCGATCGCGACCGCGACATCGTCATTCGCGATCAGGAAGTTGCGAGCGTTCTCCTTGCCCTGCCCGAGCTGGTCGCCGTCGTAGGTGTACCACGAGCCCGACTTCTTGACGATGCCGTGCTCGACGCCGAAGTCGATCAGGCTGCCCTCGCGGGAGATGCCGACGCCGTACAGGATGTCAAACTCGGCCTGCTTGAACGGCGGGGCCATCTTGTTCTTGACCACCTTCACGCGGGTACGGTTTCCCACCGCCTCCGTGCCGTCCTTCAGTGTCTCGATCCGGCGGATGTCGAGACGAACCGAGGCGTAGAACTTCAGCGCCTTACCTCCGGCGGTGGTCTCGGGCGAGCCGAAGAAGACACCGATCTTCTCACGCAGCTGGTTGATGAAGATCGCGGTGGTCTTGGTCTGGTTCAGCCCACCGGTCAGCTTGCGCAGCGCCTGCGACATCAGTCGCGCCTGAAGGCCCACGTGCGAGTCGCCCATCTCGCCCTTGATCTCGGCCTCGGGCACGAGCGCCGCGACGGAGTCGATGACGACGAGGTCGATCGCTCCAGAACGGATCAGCATGTCGGCGATCTCGAGCGCCTGCTCGCCGGTATCGGGCTGCGATACGAGCAGCTGATCGATGTCGACGCCGAGCTTCTTGGCGTACTCGGGGTCGAGAGCGTGCTCGGCGTCGATGAAGGCGGCGATACCACCCGCCCGCTGGGCGTTGGCGATCGCATGCAGCGTCAGAGTGGTCTTACCGGACGACTCAGGTCCGTAGATCTCGATGATCCGGCCGCGCGGCAGGCCGCCGATGCCGAGGGCGACGTCCAGGGCGATCGATCCGGTGGGGATGACCTCGACGGGGGCGCGTTCGTCGCTGCCCAGCCGCATGATCGATCCCTTACCGAACTGCCGCTCGATGTGCGCGAGCGCAGAATCCAGGGCCTTCTCGCGATCGTCTGTTGATGGCATGACGTGCTCCTCACTGTGTCGAATGCTGCCGCCTGTAGGCTGTCGCGACCGCTCCGGCTGGGGCAGCTCTCCGACAAGGCGCATGGCTCGTTGCCATGTCCCTCACGTTAGGGCGGGCCACCGACATCGAGCCGGACGGCGAGCCTTCTGTGGAGGGATATCGCATCGAGACCATCTGTGCAGAACGATACGCGCTCATCGAACAGACGTTCGACGACACGCCGATTCCGATGAAGGGTCAGCGCCGCCGCGGCTCGAGCCGTCCGACACCGTAGCGCCGCTCTGCGGGGACATCGGTCTCAGCGCACAGCGCGAGCCAGATCTCGCGCGGCGGCACGCCTGCATCGAGGGCGTCGAGCGCAGACATGCCCAACGCACCCAGCACGAGATCGTGCGTGAGCGCGGTCGCACGCCCGCCGAATTCGTCTTCGACGGCGCGCAGGAACTCGCTGCGTCGCATCCGTGTCAGCGTAGGGAGAGCTCGGGCTCGACCGAAGCGACGAGCTCGTCGGGCACGACGTCCGGGAACCCGTGGAGGCCTTCGAGCACTGAGATTCGGTCGCCGACCTCGCGCATGATCGTCGAGATCGGTACATCCAGCGCTTCGGCCACCGAGGCGAGGATCTCGCTCGAAGCCTCCTTCTGACCGCGCTCGACCTCGCTGAGGTAGCCGAGTGCGACGGAGGCCTTGCTCGCCACCTGTCGAAGAGTGCGACCCTTCTGCTGACGGAAGTCCCGCAGGACATCGCCGATCTCCTGTCGTACCAGGATCATCGGAACCTCCTCTCCGTCTCCCCCGGACCTCGGCCCGAGTGGATCGCCAGTCTAACCTGATCAGACGCCACTGAATCTACTGTTTCTCTCTGTGCTTCTGCCTGGAACATGTGCGGTTCCGCGGGGAAGGAGGCGGCGTCGCCGTCTCCTGCGGTTCTCGTATGGAGCACATCATCATCAACCGCGCGTGTGACTCCGCTATTCCCCAGCGCACTCCAGCGCCGCTTCGATGGCTGCGTCGACCGCCTGCCTGCGGATCGCTTCGCGGTTCCCCGTGAAGACGAACGAGATCGAGCGCCGCGCTGCGGGGGTCACGACGCCGATGTGCACGGTGCCGACCGGCTGGCCGTCAGGCGAGTCCGGGCCGGCGATGCCGGTCGTGCCGATGCCGACGTCGGCGACGCGCCCGTCCACGGCGACCGCCAGGCGCACGCCGTCGGCCATCTGCGCAGCGACCTCGGCGTCCACGGGTCCGCGCTCCTCCAGCAGGGCCGCGTCGACTCCGAGCAGCGAGTGCTTGACCGGTGTGGCATAGGCGACGACGGCTCCGAGGAACGTGGCGGAGGCGCCGGGCACCGAGACCAGATCGGCGGCCAGGGCGCCCCCGGTGAGAGACTCGGCGACACCCAGCGTCCAGCCGCGCTCGCGGAGCCTCGCCAGCAGAACGGCCGCGCCGCTCATGACGTACTCGTGCGCCTGCCTCGCAGCTGGGCGAGGAGGTAGTCCACACCGCTCGCGACAGTGAGCACGAGCGCGGCGATCATGAGCGCCTGCGTCACGAACACCCAGGGCTGCAGGCCGATGATGAAGTTCAACGGGAGCAGTGCCCAGCTCAGCGCGACCGCCTGCACGACGGTCTTGACCTTGCCCATCCATGCGGCCGCGACGACCTGCTGGTGCACGATCACGAAGCGGTGGGCCGTGATGCCCCACTCCCTGACCAGGATGATGATCACCAGCCACCAGCCGACCTCGCCGAGGATCGCGAGCCCGAGGAAACCGGCGCCGGTGAGCAGCTTGTCGGCGATCGGATCCCAGAGCTTGCCGAAGTCACTGACGAGGTCGTACCGGCGCGCGAGATAGCCGTCGACCCAGTCCGTCGAGATGGCGAGCACGAAGAGACCGCCGGCGATCCATCGCATCACGGGGTCGGTCTCGCCGTGCGTGCCCCCGAGAAGCAGGAGCACGAGGAAGACGATCGCCAGCGGGATGCGGGCGACCGTGATCGCGTTGGGAAGCTGCCGCGGGATGGCCATCAGTCGCGACCCGTCAGGCCCCAGGCGTCCTCGTCGCCGTCGTCCTCGCTCTCCACGACCGGCAGCCCGTCGTACTGCGCTTCGATCGGATCGCGTCGGTACCGATCGTCGTCGGCGGCGACGGGCGCGGTCGCAGGAGCTGCCGTGGCCGTCGGGGCCGCGGAGGCCGCAACGGGGGTGGCAGGCGTCGCGGGAGCGTCGTCACCTCGCAACCGCGCCAGCACCCCGGCGAGCTGCTCAGGCGTGACCAGCACATCCCGCGCCTTGGAGCCCTCGGACGGCCCGACGATCTCGCGCGATTCGAGCAGGTCCATCAGACGGCCGGCCTTGGCGAAGCCGACTCGCAGCTTGCGCTGCAGCATCGAGGTCGAGCCGAACTGCGACGACACGATCAGCTCCGCGGCGGCGAGCAGCAGCTCGAGGTCGTCGCCGATGTCCTCGTCGACCTCCTTCTTCTTGCCCTCGACCGCCTCCTGCACGTCGGGCCGGTATTCGGGGCGGGCCTGGCCGGTGACGTGCTTGACCACGGCATCGATCTCCTCCTCCTTCACCCAGGCGCCCTGCAGGCGGAAGGGCTTGGAGGATCCCATCGGCGAGAACAGGGCGTCGCCCTGTCCGATCAGCTTGTCCGCGCCCGGGCTGTCGAGGATGACCCGGCTGTCGGTGACGCTCGTCACCGCGAAGGCGAGGCGCGACGGGACGTTGGCCTTGATGAGGCCGGTGACGACGTCGACGCTCGGTCGCTGCGTGGCCAGCACCAGGTGGATGCCGGACGCCCGGGCGAGCTGGGTGATGCGGACGATGGAGTCCTCCACGTCGCGGGGTGCGACCATCATGAGGTCGGCGAGCTCGTCGACGACGACGAGGAGGTACGGGTAGGGCTTGAGCACGCGCTCACTGCCGACGGGAACCTCGACCTCGCCTGCGCGCACCGCACGGTTGAAGTCGTCGATGTGGCGGAATCCGAACGACGCGAGGTCGTCGTACCGCATGTCCATCTCCTTCACGACCCACTGCAGGGCCTCGGCGGCCTTCTTCGGGTTGGTGATGATCGGAGTGATCAGGTGCGGCACACCCGCGTAGCTGGTCAGTTCGACGCGCTTCGGGTCGATGAGCACCATCCGCACGTCTGCCGGGCGCGCCCGCATCAGCAGGCTCGTGATCATCGAGTTCACGAAGCTCGACTTTCCGGAGCCCGTGGAACCAGCCACGAGCAGGTGCGGCATCTTGGCGAGGTTGGCGACGACGAAGTTGCCGCCGACGTCCTTGCCGACACCGATCGTCAGCGGATGCGTGCTCTTCTGCGCGGCAGCGGAGCGCAGCACATCTCCCAGCGACACCGTCTCGCGGTCGGCGTTGGGGATCTCGATGCCGATCGCGCTCTTACCGGGGATGGGCGAGAGGATGCGCACATCGTTCGAGGCGACCGCATAGGCGAAGTTGTTGCTGAGCTGCAGGATCTTCTCGACCTTGACGCCGTGCCCCACTTCGACCTCGTACTGGGTGACGGTCGGCCCGCGGGAGAACCCGGTGACCTTGGCATCGACGTTGAACTGGGTGAGCACGTTCGTGATCTGCTGCACGACACGGTCGTTCGCCTCCGATCGGGCGACGGCGGGAGGGCCTTCGCTCAGCGTGGAGGGAGACGGAAGCACATAGGGCGCGGCCGGCGGCATCGGGCCGTCTGTGCCGGGTCCGGCGGTACCGAAGCCGTCCAGTCCCGGGAGTTCGCCCGTGGAGCCGTCGTCGTCGAGAAGCGCCGTGGTGTTCTGCTCGTCGAGGGAGTCCGTGAGTGCGCTGAGGTCGGTGAGCACCTCGGTCGCGGCATCGTGGGGCGCGTGATCGACGATGACCGCCTGGTCGTACGCCGCCTTCTTGCCCGGCTTCTCATCGCCGCCCGCGTCGAACAGCGCGGTGATCGCCTGTGAGTCGACATCGTCCGGGTCCTCTTCGCGCCCGGTCTTGTTGCGCCGCCACCAGGGCAGCACATCCGCGTCGTCGACCTTGTCGGCCTCGTCGATCTCGGACGCCGGCTTGGCGGCCTTCTCGGGACGCTCCGCACCGAACATCCAGGCATACAGGTCGCCGAGACGCTCGCCGATCCGGTTCGGCGGGGTCTTCGTGAGGATCAGGATGCTGAGCGCGGCGAGCACGCTCAACACGATGTACGCGACGATCGGCGTGAGGAAGGCCAGCGGCTCTCCCAGCATCCACCCGAACAGGCCGCCCGCGGCACTGAGCGCGGGCATCCCCTCCTTCGGCTGCGGGCGCACCAGGTCACCAGCCGAGTCGAGCGCACCCGAGGCGACGTGGCAGAAGCCCGCCAGTGCGAGCACGAAGAAGCCGAAGCCGATGCCGATGCGTCCGTTGTCGTGCACGGACGAAGGGTGCCGGAACAGCCAGCCGGCGAGCAGCAGGAGCAGTACCGGGAGCACGAACGCCGCTCGGCCGATCAGACCGCCCCAGCTGAACGCGCTGATCGCCTGTGCGACCTCGTCGCCGATGAAGAACCACTCCACGACGGCCCCGGCGCACGCCAGCAGCACCAGCAGGAAGGGGAAGCCGTCGCGCCGGTCGTCCTTCTCGAGACTCTCCGGGCCGAAGGCGCGGAACAGCCCGCCGACACCGTGTGCGAGCCCGAGCCAGATGCGGACGCCCACCGAGGGCCTGTCGGCGTCGTCGATGTACTTCTTCGGCGCCGGCGCGGCCTTCGCCGGCGACCGGTTCGCGGTCTGCCGCTTCGAGCGGGGGGTCGCGCCCTCGGACGCGCGCTCGGATCTCGTGGTGCTCCTGGCCATGCCACCAGGTTATTCCCGGGCACCGACTCTGCCCCGCAGTGACGCGGCTTTCCGGGGGATCGCAGGCTCGGATCGCTCTGCACCGCTCCCGCCGACGTCGACGTCGATCGACGACGCCGCTGCCGGGGGAAGCGCAGCGCGCTGGACTACGCCTCGATCACCAGCGGGACGATCATCGGCCGCCGACGCAGCTTCTGATTCACCCACCGGCCGATCGTGCGCCGTACCACCTGCGAAAGCGCATGACTGTCCTGCACGCCGTTGCCCGCCGCTTCCTTGAGCGCTGCGACGATCTTGGGCGCCACGTCGTCGAACACCGAGTCGTCCTCTGCCACGCCCCTGGCGTGGATCTCGGGCCCGGAGATGATCCGGCCGGTCGCGGAGTCGACCACCACGATCACCGAGACGAACCCCTCCTCGCCGAGGATGCGGCGATCCTTCAGGTCCGCATCCGTGATCTCGCCGACGGTGGAGCCGTCGACGTACACGAATCCGAGATCGAGCTGGCCCACCACGCGCGCCTCGCCGTCCTTCAGATCGATCACCGTGCCGTTCCCGGCGATGATCGTGCGCTCCTCGTCGATGCCGGTGTCCTGCGCGAGCCGGGCGTTCGCCATGAGGTGGCGGTACTCGCCGTGCACGGGCAGCACGTTCTTCGGCTCGAGGATGTTGTAGCAGTACAGCAGCTCACCGGCGGCGGCATGGCCCGACACGTGCACACGGGCGTTGCCTTTGTGCACCACGTTCGCGCCGAGCTTCGTGAGGCCGTCGATGACCCGGTAGACGGCGTTCTCGTTCCCGGGAATGAGGCTGGACGCGAGGATGACGGTGTCGCCGGGGCCGGGCTCTATGGCGTGGTCGAGGTTGGCCATACGGCTGAGCACCGCCATGGGCTCGCCCTGCGAACCCGTGGACATGTAGACGACCTTGTCGTCGGGCAGGTCACGAGCCTTCTTGTAGTCGATGAGTACGTTCTCGGGCACCTGCAGGTACCCGAGCTGCTCGGCGATGGTCATGTTGCGCACCATGCTGCGCCCCAGGAACGCCACGCGGCGGCCGTGCTCGTGCGCGGCGTCGATGACCTGCTGCACCCGGTGCACATGGCTCGAGAAGCTGGCGACGATGACGCGGCGCGGGGCACGGCCGATCACCTGGTCGAGTACGGGCCCGATGGAGCGCTCGGTGGGTGTGAAGCCGGGCACGTCGGCGTTGGTGGAATCGACCAGGAAGAGGTCGACTCCCTCCTCGCCGAGCCGGGCGAACGCCCTCAGGTCGGTGATGCGGCCGTCCAGGGGCAACTGGTCCATCTTGAAATCGCCGGTGGCCAGCACCAGCCCCGCCGGCGTGCGGATCGCGACCGCCAATGCGTCCGGGATGGAGTGGTTCACCGCGACGAACTCGAGATCGAAAGGACCGACCTGCTCCTCCTGCCCCTCGGTCACCGTGAGGGTGAAGGGCCTGATGCGGTGCTCCTTGAGTTTCGCCTCAACCAGCGCGAGGGTGAGCCCCGACCCGATCAGCGGGATGTCGCTCTTCAAACGCAGCAGGTACGGCACGGCCCCGATGTGGTCCTCGTGTCCGTGGGTGAGCACCACGCCGACGATGTCGTCGAGGCGATCCTTGATGGGCTCGAAGTCGGGCAGGATCAGATCGACCCCGGGCTGGTGCTCCTCAGGGAAGAGCACGCCGCAGTCGACGATGAGGATCTTGCCGCCGAACTCGAAGATCGTCATGTTGCGGCCGACCTCGCCGAGCCCGCCCAGCGGCGTCACGCGAAGCGTGCCGTGGACGAGCGGTTCAGGGGCGGCGATGGGGATGGACATTGACGTCTCCTCAGTCGGACATCGAGTGTCCGTTCGTATGCGATTCAGCGCGCGGGCGCGCTCATCGTGTCGTGCTGCGCACGATCATCTTGTGGTGCCGTGCACCTTCGGCAGGGCGCCACCCGCGGCCGCGTTGCGGTCGGGGCGGAAGTTCGAGAAGTCGGCACCCGGGACATCCTTGACGAGGTCGAGCTCGTCCTCGATGAGAGCCGCCTCCCATTCCTCCGGACCGACGAGGGGCAGACGCACTCGCGGGCTGCCGATCCGGCCCAGTCCGTGCAGGATGTACTTGGCAGCCACAGTGCCGGGCACATGCGTCATCGCCGCGCGCACGAGCGGCTCGAGGCGCATGTGCTCGGCCGTGGCGGTCCTGAGATCGCCACGGTTCACCGCGTCGACGATGGTGCGATACGGCGCGGAGGTGATGTTGGCGGTGACGCCGATCAGCCCGGTCGCACCGATCGACAGGTGCGGCAGCACGTTCGCGTCGTCACCGGAGAAGTACATCAGGTCGGTCTGGTTGAGCACGCGGCTGACCTCGCTGAAGTCCCCCTTGGCGTCTTTGACGGCGAGGATGTTCGGATGCTTCGCCAGCCGCAGAATCGTCTCGTACTTGATCGGAACGCCGGTGCGGCCGGGGATGTCGTAGAGGATCACCGGCAGGTCCGTGGCGTCGGCGACCAGGCGGAAGTGGGTCAGGATGCCGGCCTGCGTGGGCTTGTTGTAGTACGGGGTGACGATCATGATGCCGTCCGCCCCTGCCTTCTCGCTCGCCTTGTAGAGCTCGATCGCGTGGGCGGTCTCGTTCGACCCGCCGCCGGTGATGATCTTCGCGCGCCCTGCCGACACGTCCTTGCCGACCTCGACCAGGCGCAGCTTCTCGGCGTCGGTGAGGGTCGACGTCTCTCCGGTGGTGCCGGTGACCACGATGCCGTCGGCGCCGTCGGCGATGACGCGGTCCATGTGCTTCTCGACGGCAGGCCAGTCCACTTCACCGTCGGCGGTCATCGGGGTGACCAGCGCGACGAGGACCTGGCCGAAGGGATTGCCGGTGTGCGTCATGAGTACAAGGTTATCGCGGCGACGACCGATCACATGCGTCCGCGACGAGCAGCTCTCGCTATCAGGGAACGAGGAAGGACGCAGGTCACGGCGACGACGATCTTGTATCGTGTGGAGGGCACCGACACCGCCTTGCCGCGGGCCGCATCGCGCAGCCCCTCGCGCACCACGTCCCCGGCATCCAGCCACCCGATCGCCGGCACGCCCTCCTTTCCCGGCTCCAATCCCATCCGCTCGTGGAAGCTGGTGTGGGTGAACCCCGGGCAGAGGGCGGTGACCGTCACGCCGTCGGACGCGTACTCGGCGTTCGCCCATCGGCTGAATCCGATCACCCACGCTTTGCATGCCGAGTACGTCGAGCGCGAGATGAAGCCGGCGACGGACGCCACGTTCACGATGCGCCCTCCGCGCCCGCGCATGGTGCGCAGGGCGGCGTGCATCAGCCGCATCGGCGCCTCGACGTGCACCCGCAGATGCCGCACCTCGTCTTCGACATCGTTGTCCGCGAAGCGCAGCGGCAGACCGAATCCGGCATTGTTGATCAACAGGTCCACGGGCTCGGCGGCATCCGCGAGGCGTGCCGCGACCCGGTCGACATCGCGCTCATCGGTCAGATCGGCCGGCATCACCTGGACGTCGACGCCGAAACCGTCTCTCAACCCGGCGGCAAGCTCATCGAGCGCATCCACGTTGCGTGCGACCAGCACCAGGTCGGCCCCGCGAGCGGCGAGTTGACGGGCGAACTCCGCGCCGAGCCCGGCGCTCGCGCCCGTGATCAGTGCGACCGGCATCAGCGCTGGTACGCCAGGAAGCGGTAACGGATGCCAGAGGATGAGGTCTGCCACTCCCCTTCGTCGACCAACCGCCACCCGGCTGTCGACGGGGCGTAGGCATCGCCTTCGACATCCACATCGAGCTCGGTGACCTCCAGCCGGTCCGCGTCGCCGATCACCTCACGGAAGATCTCCGCGCCCCCGATCACCCAGGCCTTCTCGAGGCCGCGCAGTGCCTCGCGCACGCTCGATGCCCGGCGTGTCCCCGGTGCCGTCCAATGCTGCTGCCGAGTGATCACGATGTTGTCCCGACCGGGAAGGGGCCTGAAGCGCTCCGGCAGCGAGTCCCAGGTCTTCCGCCCCATCACGACAGGAGCCCCGAAGGTGACCTCCTTGAAATGCGCGAGATCCTCCGGCACGTGCCACGGCATGCCTCCGCCGGCACCGATCACGCCGCCATGAGCCTGCGCCCAGACGAGTCCGATCCATGTCATACGGCGACCGCCGCGCGGATGGCCGGGTGGTGCTGGTATTGCTCGATCACGAAGTCGTCGTAGCGGTAGTCGAGGATCGACTCCGGATTGCGTGCGAACCTCATGGTCGGGTACGCGTACGGCTCCCGCGTCAGCTGCTCACGCACCTGTTCGACGTGATTGTCGTAGATGTGGCAGTCGCCGCCGGTCCACACGAAGTCGCCGGGCTCAAGCCCGGTCTGCTGCGCGACCATGAGCGTCAGCAGCGCGTAGGAGGCGATGTTGAAGGGCACCCCGAGGAAGAGGTCGGCGCTGCGCTGGTACAGCTGACACGAGAGCCTGCCGTCGGCGACGTAGAACTGGAACAGGGCGTGGCACGGGGCGAGCGCCATGTCGGGGATATCGGCGGGGTTCCACGCCGACACGATGAGACGCCGCGAGTCGGGCGTCGCCTTGATCTGGTCGATCACCTGGGACAACTGGTCGATACTGCCGCCGTCCGGCGTCGGCCAGGAACGCCACTGCACGCCGTAGACCGGGCCGAGATCGCCGTCCTCGTCGGCCCATTCGTCCCAGATCGTCACTCCGTTCTCCTGCAGCCATCGAACGTTCGAGTCGCCGCGCAGGAACCACAGCAGCTCATAGGCGATGGACTTGAAGTGCACCCGCTTCGTGGTGATCAGCGGGAAACCCTGCGAGAGGTCGAAGCGGATCTGCCGTCCGAACACACTGGTCGTGCCCGTGCCGGTGCGATCGTCCTTGTGCGTGCCGTTCTCGAGCACATCGCGGAGCAGATCTTCGTAGGGCGTGGGGACGACGGCGCTCATGTCAGCCACGATACCCGGCCAGGGCGTCGGCGAGGCGGTTGTCATCCGCCGTCACATCCCCCTCTCTCACCACGTGCCCGACGTACTCTCGACGAATGCCCCTGTCGCTCGCTCTCGCCGGCCTCGCCGGCCTGGTCGCCGTCGCTGTGATCGCCGGCCTGATCTGGCGTGCGCTCGACGGCCGGCGACGACGCACCCATGACGCGAGCGTGTCGCCAGAGGAACTCGGTTCACATGCAGGGCGGACCGTCCTGCTGCAGTTCACAACGGAGACCTGCGCCCGGTGCCCGCAGGTTCGCCGGATGCTGCGGGCCGTATCCGACGCGCTCACGGGTGTCGAGTTCGCCGAGGTCGACCTCACGCGTCGCCCCGATCTCGCCGCGAAGCATCGCATCCTCGCCACGCCCACGACCTTTGTGATCAGCCCGGACGGGGCCGTCGCCGCACGCTTCGGCGGAGTCCCGCGTCGGATGGACATCGAAGCCGCCCTCGCCTCCCTGCGCTCACCACAGGAGATCCGATGACGACAACAACCGGAATCGACCCCAGGGCGCCCCGCTTCGCCGCCTGGATCACGTCCGCCCTCCTGCTGGTCGCGACGCTCCTCGGTCTCATCGGGCTCTCGGCGACTCGCCGGTCATCCGACTGGTCGATCACGTCGGCCTCGCTGGCGCAACGCACCCTCGACCCGGCCTTCGTGCTCACCGTCGCTATCGCCGCGCTGTTCCTGTGGGGCCTCCTGTCGCCGTCCAGCCAGCCATGGTCGGTGCTGTTCCGCACCCTCGTGAGGCCGCGGCTGTCCCCTCCCGCCGAGCTGGAGGATCCCCGCCCGCCGCGTTTCGCGCAGGGTGTCGGGCTGCTCGTCGTCGGCCTCGGGCTCGTGCTCCACCTGGCCGGGGTTCCGCTGGCGCTACCCGTCGCGTCAGCTGCGGCCTTCATCGCGGCCTTTCTGAACGCCGCGTTCGGGTTCTGCCTCGGCTGCCAGCTCTACCTGCTTCTGCAGCGCACTCGAACGATCGGACGCGGAGTCTCAGGGCGCGGCTGAACCTCGAAAGCTGAGACCGCCGCGGGGTCGGTTCCGAACGCGTGCCCGCATGGGTAGGCTGGCCACGCGACGCGAGCCTGCGTCAGCATCCGCGTTCCCCGCGACCACTGGAGGAAACATGCCCGTCACCAGCGAAGCGACCACCACCTGGACCGGCTCACTGCTCGAGGGTTCCGGCACCGTCGCGCTGTCGTCGTCGAACCTCGGCACCTTCCCGATCGACTGGAAGGCCCGCACCGAGGGCTCCGACACCACGACGACACCCGAGGAGCTGATCGCCGCCGCCCACGCGTCGTGCTTCAGCATGGCGTTCTCGCACGCGCTCGCCGAGAACGGCACTCCGCCCGAGCGGGTGAACACCACCGCCTCGGTGACCTTCAAGCCCGGCACCGGCATCACGGGCAGCCACCTGAACGTGAACGCCTCCGTGCCCGGGCTCTCGCCTGAGAAGTTCCAGGAGATCGCGCAGGGTGCCAAGATCGGCTGCCCTGTCTCTCAGGCGCTCGCCGGCATCGAGATCACGCTCGAGGCGACGCTGGCCTGAGCGGACGCAGCTTTCGCAAGGACGTCAGGACCTCGTCCGCGACAGCCGAATGGCTTCGCGGATGCTGGACCTGGCGTCCTTTCGTCTTCCGGCGGCATCCTGCACGACGCCGAGCCGGAAACGGGCCCTCCAGTCGTCGGGTGACGCCGTGACCTGCGACGTGTAGACGTTGATCAGCGCGTCGACGTCGCGGCTGAGCAGCCGGCCGCTCGGCGTGAGCTCGCCTGGCGCCTCGGGCATTCCGCCCTCAGCGTGGAGCACGCGGCCGAGGCGGTCGGCGGCGAACCCGAACTGCATCTCACGCACGAGCGCCCATGCCCCGATCGGCGCGATCACGATGAGCGCGATTCCCATACCGACGGCAGCAGGCGTGCCCACCGCGAGGAACAGCACCGCGAGCCACACGACCGTCGCGATGTAGAGCAGCAGTGCCGCGCCCATCACCGCGACGCCGATTCGCGAGATCACGAGCGCGGCCGGATGCCGAGATCGATCACGTTCTCCAGTCCGACGACCACTCCGCGCACGTCGCGCGCGTACGGGAGTGCCAGGCGGATCCCGGGGGCGTATGCGGCAGCCGGGTCGATCGTGTCATGCACGAACGACAGCGACTCCCCGGCGCCCGAGAGGATCACCTCCTGCTTCGCGACGACCCCGGGACGCCGCAGTGAGTGCACGGGGATGCCGGCGACCTGCTGACCGCGGGCGCGTTGATCGACGTGCGGCGCACTGAACGGCCCCTGTTCCATCCGGGCGTCGGACATCAGCTCGGCCGTTCGCACCGCCGTACCGCTGGGCGAGTCGATCTTCGTGTCGCGGTGCGCCTCGATGACCTCGGCGCTGGGGAAGAACGGAGCTGCGACGGCGGCCAGCACCGTGCCCAGCGCCGATCCCAGCGAGAAGTTGGGAATGAAGAGCGCCCCGGTACCCGCGTTCTCGACCAGGGGACGCACCAGGGCAATGCGCTCCTGTGACCACCCCGAGGTGCCGACCAGCACGTTCACTCCGCTCTCGGTCGCCGTCCGCACCACGTCGACGCTCACGGCAGGCGTCGAGGCATCGACGATGAGATCGGCCCCGTCGAGCTCGGACAGGGCGCTGGACGAGCCGAGGATGCTGCGAACCTCGAACCCGTCGAGCTCGTCGATCGCCGCGCGGATGACGCGACCGAGCTTTCCGGTGCCGCCGACGAGGGCTACCTGTGTGGACATGGGTCCAGTCTAGGTTCGCGTGCCGGTGCCGGGCTGACCGCGACGCGCGAGACGAGGCGGGTAGCGATCCTCGCAGATCAGACAGACAGGTAGTCGGGCAGCCCGGTGCGCAGCTCCATCGGCAGATGACCGAGGTCATTGTGCGCGAGCAGCGACCACGGGCGGCCCTGCTTCTGAGCGATCACCGTGAGGCCGCAGTGCGCCTGGTTGAGCGTCATCCACCGCCACTCCGGTGCGGCGAGCACCTCTCGCACGAACCAGCTGATCACGAAGTTGTGGGTGATCAGCACCTCATGCACGTCACCGTTCCTGCGGCGGAGGAACTCTCCCACGGCATCGGACATCTGCGCGCGTCCTGCTTCGATCTCGGCCTCGGTCACCGAGCCGAAGAACGGCTCGAACGCCGGCGGCGTGTCATCGGTCATCCCCGTCGGCACGCAGTCGAACAGCAGCGCCGAGGGCACCGGGTCGACCGACGGAAGCCGCGCTGCCACGGCCCGCGCGGTCTCTGCGGCGCGCAGAAGCGGGGAATGCCACACCGCGTCGAGGGGAAGGCCGGACAGCCTGTCGGCGATCAGCTCCGCCTGCCGCTGTCCCCGCGGCGAAAGGGGTCCGTCATCGACGCCGTGTTCGGCGTCCTGATGTTCACCGTGTCTGACCAGATAAATGTAGTGCGTCACAACCCTGCTCGCTTCATCGCCGCCGCGTGGGCGCCTCCTCCAGCTTAGGTCACGGGTCAGACACGAAGGCCCCCGGGTGTCGCCTGGTGACGGCGTGGTGAGGCGATCAGTCGCCGGCTCGGGTGAGCTCGGCGATGTGAGCCCGGGAGAGGGAGACTCCTGCGCCCTGCATGAGCTCTTCGACATGGTGCGCCGCGAACACGTTGACGATCGGCGCGACGACGGTGCGCTGGGCGAGCAGCCAGCCGATGGACACGGCAGCGACCGGGACGCCCAGCTCCCCGGCGATCGAATCGAGCGCGCGCAGCACTCGGATGCCGCGCCGATTGATGTGGCTGCGAAGCTGCTGTCCGCGCACTCCGGTCACCTGGGACTTGCTGCGGTGACGACCGGACAGGAAGCCGTGCTCGAGCGCGTGTGACGGGGTGGTCGCCAGGCTCTGCGCACCCGCGACGAGCCGCAGATCGCCTTCGAACCCGTCGCGGCGAAGCAGGTTGTACGGCTCGTCGAGCGCCTCGATGCGCGGATAGCCCGCGGCGGCGAGTATGCGCGCCTCGACGAGCTTCTCCGCCGTGAAGCCGAACGCTCCCACCGAAGAGACCTTGCCCGCGTCTCGCAGCCATTCGACGGTCGCCAGAGTGTCCTCGAGGTTGCTGCCGGTGTCGAGCGACGCATCGAGGTACAGCACATCGATGTGCTCGACGCCGAGCCGTGTGAGGGAGCCCTCCACCGCCCGCACGAGGTTGACCGAGTCCAGCCCCGGATTGTCGGCATGCGATCCGACCCTGGCGCTGAGTACCACGCGATCGCGTATGCCTCGCGTGCTCAGCCACTGACCCACGATGTACTCGCTGCGCCCGCCGGAGAAGCCGTCTGCGGTGTGGACGGCGTTGCCGCCGTACTCCACGTAGCGGTCCAGGATGCCGTGCGCCGCCTCGAGGTCGACGTTCCAGCCGAACTCCGCGGCGCCCAGCATCAGCGGGAAGATCGAATGCCCCGTCTCTCCGAGCGCGACCCTGATGGTCTCACCCACTCCCGGGCCGACCACGGGGATGGGTGCGGAAGGGTGATCGTGAAGCGATTCGGGAACGCGCGACGAGTCTGCTGCCGTGCCTACGCCGAAAAGACGCATCTTCTCACCCCCGCGGATCAGCCGATCCGTTTCATCCACGCACCCCCCGGTGCGTACTTCGAGGGTAAGCGAGGTAGCACTGAGATCCGACCACGACAGGGGAACATGACCGGAAGAACGAATAACGTTTCCATCACATCAGATACGACCGGGCCCGGAACCGCGTGCCTGCGCACGCGGTTCCGGGCCCGTACTCGGATGCCGAGCGTCAGAGGCGGATCACGCCTCGGCGGCGTCGGCCTCCACCGTCTCGGCCTCAGCCTCGGCGGGAGCGTCGTCGAGCACGGGCTCGAGCGACAGCTTGCCGCGGTCGTCGATCTTGGTGATCTTGACGAGGATCTTCTGGCCGACCGAGAGGACGTCGTCGACGTTCTCGACCCGCTTGCCTCCGGCGAGCTTGCGCACCTCGGTGACGTGCAGCAGACCGTCCTTGCCAGGCAGCAGCGAGATGAAGGCGCCGAAGCTGGCGATCTTCACCACGGTGCCGAGGAACTGCTCGCCGACCTCGGGGTTCGTCGGGTTGGCGATCGCGTTCACCTGGGCGCGTGCTGCCTCGGCCGAGGGGCCGTCGGTCGCACCGATGTACACGGTGCCGTCCTCCTCGATCGAGATCTGCGCGCCGGTCTCGTCCTGGATCGCGTTGATCGTCTTGCCCTTGGGGCCGATCAGCTCGCCGATCTTGTCGACCGGGATCTGCACGCTGATGACGCGCGGCGCGGTCGGCGCCATCTCGTCGGGTGCGTCGATCGCGGCGTTCAGCACGTTCAGGATGGTCAGACGCGCGTCGCGGGCCTGGGTGAGCGCTCCGGCGAGCACCGACGACGGGATGCCGTCGAGCTTGGTGTCGAGCTGGATGGCCGTGACGAACTCGCTGGTGCCGGCGACCTTGAAGTCCATGTCGCCCAGCGCGTCCTCGGCGCCGAGGATGTCGGTGAGGGCCGCATAGCGGGTCTCACCGTCGACCTCGTCCGAGACCAGGCCCATGGCGATGCCGGCGACGGGCGCGCGCAGCGGCACACCGGCGTTCAGCAGCGACAGGGTCGACGCGCAGACGGATCCCATCGAGGTCGAGCCGTTCGAGCCCAGGGCCTCTGAGACCTGACGGATCGCGTACGGGAACTCCTCGCGCGTCGGCAGCACCGGCACGAGCGCGCGCTCGGCGAGGAAGCCGTGCCCGATCTCGCGACGCTTCGGCGACCCGACTCGACCGGTCTCACCGGTCGAGTAGGGCGGGAAGTTGTAGTGGTGCATGTAGCGCTTGGACGTCGTCGGCGACAGCGAGTCGATCTGCTGCTCCATCTTGAGCATGTTCAGCGTGGTGACGCCCATGATCTGGGTCTCACCGCGCTGGAAGATCGCCGAGCCGTGCACGCGCGGGATGACCTGCACCTCTGCGTCAAGCGGACGGATGTCGGCGAGTCCTCGACCGTCGATGCGGACGTTCTCCGTGAGGATGCGACCGCGCACGATCTTCTTCGTGACCGACTTGTACGCTGCGGCGAACTCGAGCGGGGCCGCGGCCGGCAGATCGCCCGCCTCAGTCGCCTCGATCAGCTCTGCCTTGACGCGGTCCTTGATCGCGTCATCGGCGCTCTGGCGCTCCTGCTTGTCGGCGATCTGGTAGACGCCGACGAGCTCGTCGTACGCACGCTTCGCGACGAAGTCGTAGACCTCTTCGCTGTACGGCAGGAACACCGGGTACACGCCCGGCTCCTTCGACGTCGTCGCGGCGAGCTCCGCCTGAGCCTTCACGAGCTGCGAGATGAACGGCTTCGCGGCCTCCAGGCCCTCGGCCACGACCTGCTCGTTCGGCTTGGTGGCGCCGGCCTTGATGAGGTTCCAGCTGCCCTCTGTCGCTTCCGCCTCGACCATCATGATCGCGACGTCCTCGGTGCCGTCAGCCTTCGTGACGACGCGGCCCGCGACGACGAGGTCGAACACTGCCTGCTCGACCTGCGAGGCGTCGGGGAACGCGACCCACTGGTCGGCGTGCTCGCCGTGGCCGGGGATGAACGCCAGGCGAACGCCCGCGATCGGACCGGAGAAGGGCAGACCCGAGATCTGGGTCGAGGCGGACGCGGCGTTGATCGCCAGCGCGTCGTAGTACTCGCCCGGGGCGATCGACAGCACGGTGATGACGATCTGGACCTCATTGCGCAGGCCGTCGACGAACGACGGACGCAGCGGACGGTCGATCAGTCGGCAGACCAGGATCGCCTCGGTGGAGGGGCGTCCCTCGCGGCGGAAGAACGAGCCGGGGATCTTGCCTGCGGCGTATGAGCGCTCTTCGACATCGACCGTCAGCGGGAAGAAGTCGAAGCCCTCACGGGGGTGCTTCGAGGCGCTGGTGGCCGACAGGAGCATCGTCTCGCCGTCGAGGTAGGCCGCGACCGAGCCCTGAGCCTGCTGAGCGAGGCGTCCGGTCTCGAAGCGGACGGTGCGGGTGCCGAAACGGCCGTTGTCGAGAACGGCCTCAGTGGCGGTGATTTCAGGACCTTCCAAGAGGTCTCTCCTTCTTTGTTTAGGCTCGCTCACCCGTGTGGTGCGCGAGTTCTCGCGAAGGAGCGGATGCGGGCAGATATAAGCGCGCGGGCACTCCCGCGAATCTCGCCTGCGCTGGCCACCAGTAGAAGATCACCCGGCGCCGTGCGCGACGAGGAACCCACCACAGGGGACCAGCTTCTCAGCCGACCGCTCCGTGTGAAGCCTGTATGCAGTTTGTGAGGATGCCACAGGGATCCTCATCCAGCCTAGCAGTCGGCCGTCATCGCGCATCCTCAGGCAGCCGCACCTGGCTGCGGCCGATGTAGACGTAATCGTGGTGCTTCGCGGTACGGCCGTCGCCAGCAGTGCGTCCGCGCAGACGCCGCCACAGCCAGGGCAGCGCGTGGCGCCGCCACCACAGCCGGCGCGGGAGGCGCTCACCGGCGTGCAGTGATTCGTCGAGGACGCCGAGCGCCTCCGCGTGCGGTACGCGGAGCACCTCGCCGATGCGGTATGCGAGCAGGCGATGTCCCCGACTGGAGAGATGCACGAGGTCCTCCCCCCAGTTGGGGCGCTCCCCCAAGTCGGGATGCAGGTCCGCATCGATCAGGATCGCGCCGCTGCGCTCTGCGATCACGGCGAGCGCACTCGCATAGGCGGCGAACCGGCGCACGTACAATCTCGATGCGAGACGCCTCGGCAGGAAGGGCGTCACGAGCACGACGTCAGCTCCGTCCGATCTCAATGCGGACACCGCGCGCTCCACGTCCGCGGCGAGTGCGGCGACGTCCGTGCGCGCGCGGACGAGATCGTTGGCGCCCACCAGGACTGACACCAGGTCCGGCCGCAGATCGCGGGCTCGTGAGAGCTGCGCCCCGCAGACGTCCTCGACGCGCTTGGAACGCACCGCCAGGTTCGCGTACTGCAGACCGCCGCTCGCCGCCAGCAGCATCGCGAGCCTGTCGGCCCAGCCACGCAGCGAGCCGTCAGGTCCGGGGTCGCTCAGCCCCTCGGTGATGGAGTCCCCCAGTGCGACATAGCGCCGCCAGCGACGCGCCTGCACGGACGGCGCCGGATCCGGGCGCCTGAGGCGAGTCGCACGCTGCATCCGGTCGACCGGATGCAGCGCACGTGCTTCGTCGAGATGGCCGAGGAGCTGCTCGCACACGGCCGACCAGGATCTGCTCTCGACGGCTTCCCTTCCCGCCCTGCCGAACGCGCGCCGCTTGCGCTGATCGCCGACGAGGTCGGCGACACGCATGCGCAGGTCATCGAGATCACCGGGACGGTAGAGCCAGCCGTCGATCCCCATTCGCACGAGATCGAGAGGACCTCCCCTGCCGGTGGCGATGACGGGCACGCCGCTGGCGTGCGCCTCCTGCAGGGTCTGCCCGAAGGTCTCGCTCTCACCGGGATGCACGAAGATGTCGAACGACGCCATCACTGCCGCGAGCTCGAGTCCGGCGAGATGCCCGAGGAAGAGCGCCTCCGGCAACATCACCTCGAGGCGATGCCGCGCAGGGCCGTCGCCGACGATCACAAGCAGGACGCCGGGCAGGCCCGCGAGCGCACGAAGATCCTCGACCTGCTTCTCGGGGGCCAGCCGGCCCACGTATCCCACGACGGTCTCGGCCTCACCGAAGGCCGGGTGCGCGACCCGTCGGGACGGATGGAACCGCTCCGCGTCCACTCCCCTGGCCCACCGGCGGATGCGGTCTACGCCGAGCCGCTCCAGCTGCGCATCCGATTCACGTGACGGCGAGAGGGTGAGCGTCGCTCGTCGGTGCAGCCGGGTGATGTGCGCCTCGGCGAGCGCCGTCGTCACGGGAATGCCGTATCGGGCGGCATAGGACGCGACATCCGTCTGATATGCCGCGATGGCGGGGACGCCGAGCCGGTCCGCGGCGACCGCGCCCCGCCATCCCAACGCGAACGGAGAAGCGAGGTGCACGACGTCCGGCTGGAACCGGCGCAGCGATTCCGCCACACGCGCGGTCGAGGATGTCCCCACGCGCACGTGGCGGTAGCCGGGTAGCGGCACGGACGCGACGGGGTCGATGCGGGCTGCGCCCGATCGGCGCGGCATCTCCGGCGCGGCGGGCGCCACGACGTGCGCTTCATGCCCGGTCCGTTCGAGATGGCGCAGGATCTGCAGAACGGAACCGGTCACGCCGTTCATGTGCGGAAGGAAGGATTCGGCCACGATCGCGACTCTCACGATGCCAGAATGTCGCGAGCGACCGGCCGGATGGCGGCGACGGCGCGCGGCGGGCGAAGTGTTCACCCGATGCACGGATGCCGGTCACCGGTCAGCTTCCGGACGGTTCCCGTTCACCCGCGCTGTGCAGACTGCGGCCATGCTCCCCGATCCGCTGCTGATCGCCCTGACGGGACCGTGGGGACTCATCGCCATGGGGCTGCTGGTCCTCTGCGACGCGTTCCTCGTCGTCGTCCCGGGTGAGATCGCGGTCACCGCACTCGGAGCGCTCGCGGTCTCGGAGGGCGCCCCTCCACTGTGGGCGGTCATATCGGTCGCCGCGATCGCCGCCTGGTCGGGCGATGCGACGTGCTTCCTGATCGGTCGCCGCGTCGGACTGCAGCGGTGGCGGTGGATGCGCACGGCGAAGGTGCAGGCCGCCCTGACTGCTGCTCGGCGCCGCCTGGACCGCAACGCCGCGACCGTACTGTTCACCGCACGCTTCGTGCCGTTCGCGCGCCTGGCGGTGAACCTCACCGCCGGCGCGTCCCGGTTGCATCCGGTGCGCTTTCTGTCGCTCGCCGCCTGCGCGGCGGCGGGATGGGCCGCCTATCAGGCCGCTGTCGGCGCGGCGATCGCCGCGATCCTGCCCGGTGGGCCGCTGGTCGCCGTGGTCGTCTCCGTGGTCGTCGCGATCGCGATCGGCGTGATCATCGATCGCGTCGTCACGCGCACCCAGCGCCGCGACACCACGGGGCGTCCCTTCCGCTGAGTCGGCGAGACGGCTTCCGTCGACTGGCACCCGATTCGGGCTAGGCTGTCGGCCATGAGCGAAGACAAAGCGGTCTCATCCGAGGAGATCAAGCGGAAGTTCAAGGAAGCGCTCGACAGGAAGAACGCACGGCAGCACGGCGGGGAGGCGCACCTCGACGGCGACTCCCCCGTCCACGCCGCGCCCGCTCCGCAGCTCAAGCGCGAGTTCCGCCGCAAGAGCGGCTGAGAAGAAGACTGCGGGAGCCGGGTCGACCCGGCTCCCGCGGTGCCTCTCAGACGCAGCTGCGCCGGTGGCGCTCCCCTCCGGGCGAGCGCGCTGTCACTCGCCGGCGAGGCCCCCCAGGAGATGCCCGAAGGACTTCCCCTTGCCGAGATAGGTGTCGGGATCGAACGGGTCGTCATCCGAGACCGCCTCGCGGCGGGCCACTGCTTCGGCGAGTTCGCGCGCGCCGCGCTCCACCCTCGCGCTGAGGGGCGCGACCTCATCGGCGTTGGCACCCCAGTCGCTCGACGCTGCGAAGACGCCGGTCGAGACCGGTTCGGCATGCAGATACGTGAACAGCGGCCTGATCGCGTAGTCGATGGCCAGGGAGTGTCGTGCCGTGCCTGCGTTCGCCCCGATCAGCACCGGCTTGCCGGTGAGCGCGTCGGGGTCGAGCACATCGATGAACGATTTGAACAGCCCCGAGTAGCTCGTCGAGAAGATCGGAGTGACGGCGATGACCGCATCCGCCGAGACGACTCGGTTGATCGCCTCTTCCAGGGGTGCGGGCGCGAAGCCGGTCAGCAGGTTGTTGGTGATGTCGTGTGCGAGGTCGCGCAGCTCGATCACATCGACCTGCACGTCGATGCCGCGCTCGCGGAGCGCCTTCGCGGTCTCTGCAGTCAGCCGGTCGGCGAGCATCCGGGTCGACGAAGGATTCGACAGACCCGCGGAGATCACCGCGACGCGCCGCTCGCCCATCTCAGGCGTCCTTCCGGCTCAGGCCGAAGGCGGCGCCGGCCGGGGCCGGAGCGTCCTGATACGGCGAGCCGGCAGTGAGGTTGTCACCGCGGTTGGCGCTCGGGCGCGCCTCGCGCGACGGACCGTCGCCGTAGACCGCCTTGACCCTGGCCGAGTGCGTCGGTCCGTCGGGGACGTTGTCGGGGCGGTTCTTCGCAAGCTCCCTGCGCAGCACGGGCACGACCTCGCCACCGAGGATGTCGAGTTGTTCGAGCACCGTCTTCAGAGGCAGTCCCGCGTGATCGATCAGGAACAGCTGCCGCTGGAAGTCACCGAAGGTCTCGCGCATGCCGGCATACCGGTCGATGACCTCCTGCGGCGAGCCGACGGTCAGCGGAGTCATCTCGGTGAAGTCCTCCATGCTCGGGCCGTGGCCGTAGACGGGCGCGTTGTCGAAGTAGGGCCGGAACTGCCGCTTCGCGTCCTGCGAATTGGCCGCCATGAACACCTGACCGCCGATGCCGACGATGGCCTCCTCCGCAGTGCCGTGACCGTAGTGGGCGAACCGCTGCCGGTACAGCTCGATGAGGCGCTGGTAGTGCTCTTTGGGCCAGAAGATGTTGTTCGCGAAGAATCCGTCGCCGTAATACGCGGCCTGCTCGGCGATCTCAGGGGTGCGGATCGAGCCGTGCCAAACGAACGGCGCCACTCCGTCCAGCGGGCGCGGGGTCGCTGTGAATCCCTGCAGCGGGGTGCGGAACTTGCCCTCGAAATCCACCACGTCCTCTCTCCACAGCTTGTGCAGCAGCGCGTAGTTCTCGATCGCGAGCGGAAGACCCTGACGGATGTCCTGGCCGAACCACGGATAGACCGGCCCCGTGTTGCCCCGCCCGAGCATCAGGTCCATGCGTCCGCCGGTGACGTGCTGGAGCATCGCGTACTCCTCGGCGATGCGCACCGGATCGTTGGTGGTGATCAGCGTCGTCGAGGTCGAGACGATCAGCCGCTCGGTCTGCGCGGCGACGTGCGCGAGGAAGGTCGTCGGGCTGGATGACCAGAACGGCGGGTTGTGGTGCTCGCCGATCGCGAAGACGTCGAGCCCGACCTCTTCGGCGTGCCGTGCGATCGTGGCGGTCGCCTGGATGCGCTCGGCCTCGCTCGGCGTGATTCCGGTCGTCGGGTCCTGCGTGATGTCGCTGACCGACATGATGCCGAATTGGATGGCGCTCTGCTCGTTCACTGTTCTCTCCACTCGAGGCGCCCTATCGGTCGCCCTTTTATTCAAATGAATGTATCGAGTACAACATGCGCGTGACAACAATATTCCCGCAGTAGCCTCGAACGATGAGCAGTGCCTCGGAACAGCCGCCGCAGACGGCCACCGGATCGATCGCCAGACCGCGACGCCGGGTGCCGTTCTGGGACAACGCCCGCTTCGCGTGCATCGTGCTGGTGGTGCTGGGCCACGGCATCCAGCGGCTCACCTACGATTCCGACATCTCGTACGCGTTCTACCTGTGGATCTACGCGTTCCACATGCCCGCCTTCGCCATGATCTCCGGCTACTTCTCGAAGTCGGCCAGCCCGAACAGGCGGCAGATGTCGCGGGTCATCACCGACATCCTGGTGCCCTACTTCATCTTCGAAGCACTGTGGGCTCTGACGAAGTGGCTCGTCGAAGGCCGCGCCGACCCGAACCTCACCCAGCCTTCTTGGACGCTGTGGTTCCTGCTCGCTCTGGGCATCTTCCGGCTCATCCTCCCCTACCTCGCGCTGCTGCGCTGGCCTCTGCTGTGGACGCTGGCGATCTCGATCGGCGTCGGATACCTCTCCAACGTCGACAGCACCTTCTCGCTGTCGCGCACGCTGGGCCTGCTGTTCTTCTTCACTCTCGGCTGGTGGATGCGGGAGCACGACTTCGTGCGACGGCTGAACCTCATCGACTATCGCCCCTGGTGGCTGCGGGTCACGGCCGTGCTGGTGCTCGCAGGCTGGGCGTTCGCGTGCTGGGCAGGCCTGGCCGCCTGGGACGCGTTCGACCTGAGGCACTGGTTCTTCTATGAGGATTCATACGCAGACCTGACCGGCGCGCACGAATGGTGGGCCGGCGCGGTGCGGCTGGCGGTGATGGCTCTGGCCCTGCTCCTGAGCGCCGCGTTCTTCGCGCTGCTGCCGCGTCGCGCGCAGTGGTGGACCACCCTCGGGCAGTACACGATGTACGTCTACCTGCTGCACTCCTTCGTGCTGTATCCCTTCCGCGAATCCGGCGTACTGCGGGGTCTCGACCCGACCTGGATCTGGCTGCCTGTGGTCACGGCACTTTCGGTGGCCACGGCGTTCGCACTGGCCTCCAAACCCGTGCGGCGTGTCTTCCGCCCGCTCATCGAGCCGCGTCCGCGGTGGATGTTCGCCGACGCCTCGTTGACCTCGCCGGCCGATCACCGCAATGACCCGACCGGGTCTCGGCGCAGCTGAGAAGACCGGACGCCGCGCGCCCCGGCGGCGCCCGAGACCGGGGTAAGACGCCGCAACAAACCGCCGTCGCGCACCGCAGGGCATCTAGCGTCGAAGGATGACGGACCTGAACCTGCCGATCCTCGATCTCTCCCAGCTCGACGCAGGACCTGCTGCGGCTGCGGAGTTTCGCGAGGCCCTGCGTCGGGCGACCCGCGACGTCGGCTTCTTCTATCTGACCGGCGCCGGGATCGCGCCCGAGCTCGAAGGGCGCCTGCATACCGAGGCCCGGCGCTTCTTCGAGCTCCCCGAAGCCGACAAGCTCGCGATCGAGAACGTGAACAGCCCGCACTTCCGCGGTTACACCCGTGTGGGCGGTGAACGCACCCAGGGCAAGGTGGATTGGCGCGAGCAGATCGACATCGGGCCCGAGCGCGCTCCTGTCGCGGGCGGCCCCGCGTTCAATCGACTGATAGGGCCCAACCTCTGGCCCGCCGCGCAGCCGGAGCTGCGGGAGGTGGTCGCCGAATGGCACGCCGCACTTTCAGGGATCGCCCGCAAGCTGCTGCGAGCGTGGGCGCTGGCGCTCGGCGCGAAGGCGGACTATTTCGACGAGCACTTCGGGGAACCGTCGACCCTCATCAAGATCGTGCGCTATCCGGGCACGGATGCGCCGGAGCCCCAACAGGGCGTGGGGGCGCATAAGGACTCCGGGGTGCTGACGCTGCTGTGGGTGGAGCCGGGCAAGCACGGTCTGCAGGTCGAGCGTGACGGCGTGTGGGTGGATGCCCCTCCGCTGCCGGGGACGTTCGTGGTCAACATCGGCGAGTTGCTGGAATACGCGACACGTGGGTATCTGCGCGCGACGAACCACCGAGTCGTGTCACCGCGGAAACCGGAGGACAGGATCTCGATCCCGTTCTTCTTCAATCCGGCGCTCGATCAGCGCCTCCCCGTGATCGAGCTGCCCGCCGAGCTCGCGGTCAAGGCGCGCGGCGTCACGGACGACCCGGCCAACCCGATCCACGCCCTCTACGGCGAGAACGCCCTCAAATCGCGGCTGCGGGCACACCCCGACGTGGCCGCGCTTCACCACGCGGACCTGCTCGGCGCCTCCGGGTGAGCTCGCGGACAGGCCTCGTCCGTTGGCGACGCACGCGGATCACTGTGACTGCGCCGCGGCACCGGAGCCGTAGTCGACGATGGCATGAAGCGCATCGAGATGCGCATTGAACGCAAGCCGGCCACCCGTCGTCGCCGTCACCCAGGTGCGGGACCGCCTGCCCGCATGCCCCTTCCGCACCTTCACGTACTTCACGTGCTCGAGAGCGGAGATCGCTTTGCTCAGCGCCGAGTCCGAGACCTGAAGGATGCCGGCGAGCGTCGCGAAGTCGAGTTCGAGATCCTCTTCGAGCGCAGCCATGAGCGAGAAGCGGATGGCGCTGGCGAAGCTGTCATCCAGCCGCAGTCGCGGGTGCGAGCGCTGGGCATCCTCAGCCATGACGACGCCCCAGCGAGGCGATGAGCACGAACACCACCCCGATCACGAGACCGCTGGCCGCAGACGCGGCCGCAAGCGGAAGCGAAGTGCGCGAATCGAGCAGGATGAGCAGAACGGTCACCGCGCTCGCGCATGCGAACGCTCCCCACGTCCGCGGCCCCCAGGCCACGGCCACTTCGGGCGCGGCGCCCGCGGTCGCCATGACGCTCCAGACCACGAGCGCGAGCATGACGACCAGGTATCCCAGCCAGACCACGGCGGCATCCGGCGAGCCGACACCCGCCACCGCGATACCGAGTGCGACGCCGATGCCCCCAGTGACGACCCGGGTGGCACGGTCGAAGGGCGCGCGGTCCGCGCTGACGCCGACGCGGGCCGCACTCCTGCGCCACTCGCCGACCGCCACATACCCGAATGCCGCCAGTGCGAAAGCGCCCGGCACCAGACGCGCCCACGTCGGCAGCTCGACTCCTGCGAGCAGAAGCCCCAGCGCGCCGACGACGCACGCCATCAGGAATATCGCGACCGTTCCACGCACGCGCTGTTCCCGACCGCGACGCCGGTAGCCGTACGCCTCGTGGAGTGAACCCGCGAGCATGGCCCAGATGAGCATCGAGGGCAGCAGAGCCATCACGCCGACGCCGTCCCCCGGCATGACGAACATCAGCACCGTGCTGTAAACGGCCAGAGCGACGCCTTCGATGGCGAACAGTCGTGCGGCGCCGCGCCGATCCAGGCGCTCCTCTCGTCGCATCGCGACCTGCCGCGATTCGTCTAGATATGCCTGCGCCGTGGCGGGAGTCGGCCGGTCGAGCGGCATCGCCCCCGGCTCCGGTCTCTGATCCATGAACGCCCCGCTTTCCAATCGGAAACCCTATTCACTTTCCTACGGGAAACCAAGTGCCCGCGTCAAGTCGCACCAGGCCGGCAAAGCGAAGGCCTCCCCACACCGTGGGGAGGCCTTCCAAGAATGTTCTGCGCGATTGAACGCGGGACGCGTTACCGGCGGAGTCCGAGACGCTCGATCAGCGAACGGTAGCGCTCGATGTCGATGTCCTGGAGGTAGCCGAGCAGACGGCGGCGCTGACCGACGAGCAGGAACAGGCCACGACGCGAGTGGTGGTCGTGCTTGTGCTCCTTGAGGTGCTCGGTGAGGTCCTTGATGCGCTGCGTCAGCATCGCGACCTGCACCTCGGGGGATCCGGTGTCACCGGGGTGCGTCGCGTACTCTTCGATGATCGCCTTCTTGACGTCTGCTTCCAGTGCCATAGATTCGATCCCCTCTCTGCTTGTTGCGCGGTGCCCGA
>NZ_JAPSIY010000015.1 GCF_031178445.1 Microbacterium sp. | reverse complement strand
CGCCCAAGACCGTCAAGGTCACTGCGACCCCGAGCGAGTTCTCGGCCGAGGGCAAGCAGATCATCGAGTTCGATGCGGTCGTCCGCATCGACACCCCCGGTGAGGCCGACTACTACCGCAACGGCGGAATCCTGCAGTACGTGCTGCGTTCGCTCGTCTGAGCGCGGTTCCCGAAGGGCCCGGATGCTGCGAGCATCCGGGCCCTTCGCACGCCCGTCGCGGTCAGTGGGCGCGTGGCAGGCTCTCCGTCGATGCGACGGCGTGCATCACACAAGGAACGTTCATCCGTCGACGGTAGACTTGAGGGCGTCCGCGCGGCGTATGCCGCGCACGTCATCGAGTCGCGGAGGAGCGTCCATGCCGATCCTGCCGAGCATCACCGGTCCCCGAGATCTCGACCGGCTCACGCCCGCGCAGCTCAACGAGCTGGCGGCCGAGATCCGGGCGTTCCTCGTCGAGAACGTCGCTCGCACGGGCGGGCACCTGGGACCGAATCTCGGCGTCGTCGAACTGACGATCGCTCTGCATCGGGTCTTCTCGTCGCCCGATGATCCGTTCATCTTCGACACCGGCCACCAGTCGTACGTGCACAAGCTGCTCACCGGCCGGCAGGACTTCTCGCAGCTGCGCTCGCGCGGCGGCATCGCCGGCTACCCGCAGCGCAGCGAGAGCGCCCATGACGTGGTCGAGTCCTCGCACGCCTCGAGCTCGTTGAGCTGGGCCGACGGTGTCTCCCGCGCCCTCACTGCCACCGGTCGCGCTGATCGCCACGTCGTGGCGGTCGTCGGCGACGGTGCACTGACCGGCGGAATGACCTGGGAGGCGTTGAACAACATCACCGACGACAACGACCGCAACCTCGTGATCATCGTCAACGACAACGGCCGCTCCTACGCACCGACGATCGGCGGCATGTCCCGGTACCTCAACCGCGTGCGCACCGCAGGCGCCTACCGCGAGATGCACCGCAAGTCCGACCGGCTCTTCCGTGCGTTCGGTCCCTTCGGGCGGGCGCTCTTCCGCGGTGTGCGCGGTGGCACCCACGGGTTCCTCTCGCGGTTCACGAACAACGCCGCGTTGTATTCCAACCTCGACATCAAGTACCTCGGGCCGGTCGACGGTCACGACATCCCGGCGCTGCTGGAGACGCTGCAGCTCGCGAAGGACTTCGGCGCCCCGGTCATCGTGCATGCCATCACCGAGAAGGGGCGGGGCTACCAGCCGGCCCGCGACGACGAGGCCGACCAGTTCCATACGGTCGGACGCATAGATCCGAAGACGGGAGGCGCGCTGTCGACGTCCTCGTCGCGGGGCTGGACCGACGTGTTCGCCGAGGCGCTGGTCGATGTCGGCGCCCGTCACGACGATGTCATCGCGATGACCGCAGCCATGCTGCGTCCCACCGGGCTCGCACCGTTCGCGGAGCGCTTTCCCGACCGCGTGTATGACGTCGGCATCGCCGAGCAGCACGCCGTGGCATCGGCCGCGGGGCTGGCGTTCGGCGGACTGCATCCCGTCGTCGCCATCTACGCGACCTTCATGAACCGCGCGTTCGATCAGGTGCTGATGGACGTGGCGCTGCACAAGGCCGGCGTCACGTTCGTGCTCGATCGCGCAGGAGTCACCGGCCCCGACGGCCCCAGTCACCACGGCATCTGGGACCTGGCGATGCTGCAGCTCGTCCCCGGCATCCGCATCGCCGCTCCGCGTGACGCCGCCCGGCTCGAGGAGACGCTCGATGAGGCCGTGCGGGTCGACGACGCGCCCACCGTCATCCGCTTCCCGAGAGGCTCGGTCGCCGACGACATCACGGCGATCGAGAGACTGACAGACGGTGTCGACGTGCTCGCGCGCGACGACACCGAGGACGTTCTGCTTGTGGGTATCGGCCCCTTCGCGGCGCTGGCGCTCGACGTGGCGGCGCGCCTGCGCGCCCAGGGCATCGGGGCGACCGTGATCGATCCGCGCTGGGCGATACCGGTGCAGCCATCTGTCGTGCAGCTGTCGGCCAGACATCGTCTCGTGATCACTCTCGAGGACGGCATCCGCGTCGGAGGCATCGGCACGCGGGTTCGTCAGGTGCTGCGCGAGGCGGGCATCGACACCGCCGTCGACGAGCTCGGCCTGCCGGACGAGTTCATCGATCACGCGTCGCGTGAGGAGATCCTCGAGGACGCCGGCCTGACGGCCGCCAAGATCGCCCACGACATCGTCGCCCAGGTGCTCGGCAGGCGAGTGCCGGTCGCGCGGCAGAGCGGGGAGACCGGCGCGATCGAGCTGCCTGTGCAGGAGCGTCGCTGACGCCAGGTCATTCAGTTCAGGGCGTGCAGGGCGGCGACCGCCTCCCTGTCCCGATCCGAATCGCGCAGGGCTCCCGCCAGCAGGAATCCGTCGGTGAGGGCGTCGCCGGTGATCATGACCCGCACGAGCTCCACGCCGCAGGTGGCCCGTACCTCGTCGGCGCACGCCGCGAGAACCCGAGCGTTGATCTGATCGTTGTGCGGCAGCTCCTCGCCGTCCAGCATCCGGATGCTGTCGCGCAATGCCGCTCCGACGATGTTCGAGGCGCGCTCCTTCACGTTCACCACATCGAGCTCGAAGACGCGCAGATCCCGGCCCGTCGGGATCGGTCGCCATTCGAATGACGCGTGCACGCGGTGCTGATGCCCGCTGCGCCCCGTCATCTCGCGCGCAGGCAGGTCGGTGGCGCGGCACCTGACGTCGATCAGCCGGTACCAGTAGAAGAGCGGGAACGCGCCGTGCGATCCGGGATGGAGCACGACGACCTCGCCGACCGCGCCGGCAGCCGCGGTTCTGCGGCGCGGCGGGCGGTTGCGGATGATCGGCTTGCCGTTGCGGGTGCGGATCGCGGCCCAGCCTTCGTCGACCGTGACGACGAACAGCTTCAGCAACGCAGGCACCACGAGCAGGATCGTGAGGATGGCGGTGCCGGTCTTCAACAGGCTCGACATCCCCTTGGTGCTCATCATCGTCAGGAGCATGTCCATGTCACCACTGTGCCCGTTCGCGCGGCCGGTGGATGTCGAATCGGGTCGACCGCGCCGGGAGTTCACACGCTGTTCGCTCCGCGTTGGGCGCCGCGTCCTGGCGCGGAAACGGGCGGGAGGAGCCGCAGCCCTCCCGCCCGTGCCGCAGCGCGTCAGCTGTGCGCGATGCCGCGGATCGGCGGGTTGTGGAAGGTCCCCCCGAACATCCGCTCCGAAGCCCCCTCACGGTCGAGGTACGGGGATGCGCCGCCGTCGATGAAAGGCCAGCCTGCGCCGAGGATCAGGCAGAGGTCGATGTCTTCGACGGCGGGTACGACGCCCTCGTCGAGCATGAGGCGGATCTCCTGTGCGAGGCCGTCCTGTACCCGGCGGAGGATGGTGTCGGCGGACGCAGGCGATGAGGCCACCGCACCCTTCAGTGTCTTCTCCGCCGCCTTCGTCCACCCGGTCACCCGGCCGCCCTTGTCCTTCTCCACGACGGCATCCAGCTCGGCCAGCTCGTGGAAGTTCTCGTTCGCGTAGAACCGGTCCGGGAACGCTCGCACCATGGTGTCCTGCACGTGCGCGGCGACCTTCCAGCCGACCAGGTCGATGAGCTGGAATGGGCCCATCGGCAGCCCCAGGGGTGCGAAGGCCTTCTCGACCTCCGCCACCGGTGTGCCTTCGTAGACGGCGCGTGCGGCCTCGCCCATGACCTTGGCGAGCAGGCGGTTCACCACGAACCCGGGCGCGTCTGCGGTGAGCACCGCGTTCTTGCCGAGACCCTTGGCCACCACGAACGCGGTCGACAGCGCAGCATCCGTCGTGTGGGGGGTCTTCACGACCTCGATCAGCGGCATCACCGCGACCGGGTTGAAGAAGTGGAAGCCGACCAGGCGCCCCGGATGAGAGAGCGGGGACCCGATCTCCTCGACCGACAGCGACGAGGTGTTGGTGGCGAGGATGGCGTCGTCTGCGACGATCTTCTCGATCTCGGCGAACACCTGCTGCTTGACGCCGACCTCCTCGAACACAGCCTCGATCACGAAGTCGCAGTCGGCGTACAGGCTCTTGTCGGTGGTGCCGGTGACGAGCGAGCGCAGCTTGTTCGCGGTGTCGCCGTCGAGGCGGCCCTTGGCCTCGAGCTTGCCGATCTCGTCGTGGATGTACGACACACCCTTGTCGACGCGGGCCTGGTCGAGGTCGGTGATCAGCACCGGCACCTGCAGCTTGCGCACGAACAGCAGCGCGAACTGGCTCGCCATGAGGCCGGCGCCGATGATCCCGACCTTGGTGACCTTCTTGGCCAGCGCCTTGTCGGGTGCCCCGACCGGGCGCTTGGCGCGCTTCTGAACCAGGTCGAAGGCGTACATCGAGGCGGCGAACTGATCACCCGTGACGAGCTCGGCGAGCGCCTCATCCTCGCGGGCGAACCCTTCCGCCTTCGTTCCGCTCTTCGCCTTGTCGAGAAGCTCCAGCGCGGCGTACGGCGACTTCGGCACCGTGCCGATCTTGGATTCCAGCATGCCCCTGGCCATTTTGATGGCGATGGGCCACTTGGTCAGTCGCTCGATCTTGCCGGGCTCGTTCCTGCGCTCGACCTTCTTCCCCCCGAGCACCGCGTCAGCCCAGGTCAGCGAGTTCTCGAGGAAGTTCGCCGCCGGGAAGATGGCGTCCATGACGCCGAGCTCGAAGGCCTGCTGCGGCTTCAGCATCCGGTTCTGCTTGAGGGGGTTCGAGATGACCACTTCGAGCGCGTTCTCGATGCCGATCAGGTTCGGCAGCAGGTAGGCGCCGCCCCAGCCGGGAATGATGCCGAGGAACACCTCAGGAAGTGCCACCGCGGCAGCCGATGCGTCGACGGTGCGGTAGGTGGAGTTCAGTGCGATCTCCAGACCGCCGCCGAGCGCGAGGCCGTTCACGAACGCGAAGGTGGGCACGCCCAGTTCCGACAGCGAGCCGAGCACCTTGTGGCCCAGCTGCGCGATGAGGCGGGCGTTGTCCTTGGAGCCGACCTTGCTGATGTCGGACAGATCGGCACCCGCGGCGAGGATGTACTGCTTGCCCGTGATTCCGACCGCCTGGATCTCACCCGCCGCGGCGCGCGCCTTCAGCCTCGCCAGGGTCTCGCCGAGCTCGGTGAGCGTAGCGGGTCCGAGGGTGTTGGGGCGGGTGTGATCGCGACCGTTGTCGAGCGTGATCAGTGCCAGCACCCTGCCGGAGGCGAGTCGGATGTCGCGCACGGGGGAGTGCGTGACGACCTCGCCTTCGGTGAGCGCCTGGATGGGAGAGAAGTCGACCTTCGCGTACTGCTCGGAAATCGTGTTCGCCATTCCTGCGTCCCTCACTTGCGCTTCTTGCCGTCGTAGAAGGGGTTCTCCCAGATGACCGATCCGCCCTGGCCGAGGCCGACGCACATGGCGGTCAGGCCGTAGCGGACGTCGGGGCGCTCGGCGAACTGCGCCGCGAGCTGGATCATCAGGCGCACGCCGGATGCGGCGAGCGGATGTCCGAGCGCGATCGCCCCGCCCCACTGGTTGACCCGGGGATCGTCGTCGGCGATGCCGAAGTGGTCGAGCAGCGAGATGACCTGGATCGCGAAGGCCTCGTTGAGCTCGAACAGCCCGATGTCATCGATCGTCAGTCCGGCCTTCTTCAGCGCCTTCTCGGTGGACGGGATCGGGCCGATGCCCATGATCTCGGGCTGAACGCCGGCGAAGGCGAACGAGACCATCCGCATCTTCGGCGTCAGGCCGAACTCCTTGACCGCGCCGCCGCCGGCGAGCAGAGACATCGTGGCGCCGTCAGTGAGCGGCGAGGAGGTGCCAGCGGTGACCCGGCCGTGCGGGCGGAAAGGCGTCCTCAGCCCGGCGAGGTCCTCCATCGTCGTCTGCGGGCGGCGGCCCTCATCCTCGGTGGCGAGACCCCACGCGCCGTCGGCGTCCTTGATCGCCACCGACACGAGGTCCGGCTGGATCTTGCCCGCGTCGTAGGCAGCCTGCACCTTCTGCTGGCTGAGCATTCCGAAACGGTCGGAGCGCTCCTTGGTGAGATGAGGGAAGCGGTCGAAGATGCGCTCCGCGGTGACTCCCATGTTCAGCGCACCCGGGTCGACCATCTTCTCGGCGACGAAGCGCGGGTTCGGGTCGGCGTTGCCGCCGATGGGGTGGTGGCCCATGTGCTCCACCCCGCCGGCGATCGCGAAGTCGTACATCCCGACGCCGATGGATGCGGCCATGGTGGTCACCGCCGTCATCGCTCCCGCGCACATGCGGTCGATCGCGAGACCGGGAACCGTCTGGGGAAGCCCGGCGAGGATCGCGACCGATCGTCCGAGGGTGAGACCCTGGTCGCCGGTCTGCGAGGTCGCCGCGATGGCGACATCGTCGATCCGGTCGGCAGGGACGGTCGCGTTGCGCTCCATCAGTCCGATCGTCGCCTTGACCGCGAGGTCGTCCGCGCGGGTGTTCCAGTACATGCCCTTCTCGCCGGCGCGCCCGAACGGGGTGCGCACTCCATCGACGAAGAAGACGTCCGAGATCTCGGCCACTCTGCCTCCATAGGTTGGGATGCTCTCAGCCTAGAAGGGCGACATTGCGGGCTGGAATCGGTTGGGTCGAACCTACGAAGCGGGCTCCTGGGTGTCCGAGGCCATTTGCGGTGCCTCTACAAAGGCATCCGTGATCTTCTGTGCAGTCCGCTCAATCTGCCAGCGTCGTGCGCCGAGTGACTTCAGCGCGGCGGAGATCGCGTCGACGGTGAGCGCGGGTGGCTCCCACGCCAGCCGGCGAAGGTACTCCGGCGTCAGCAGGTTCTCGGTCGGCATGTGCAGTTCCTCGGCGATGGCTTCGACCACGGGACGAGCGGCCTTCAGGCGCAGATCCGCCTCGGGATTGCGATCGGCCCATGCACGCGGCGGCGGGAGCGCATCGCTGGGCACCCGCTCCCGCGGCAGCTGCTCCGTCTCGCGCCCGCGCACGATCGCCTCCCACCAGCGATCGAGCTGGGTGCGGCTGGCGCGACCGGTGAACTCCTTGAGACCGGCGAGGGCCTGCTTGCTCTGCGGTGCCGCGATGAGCGCGGCCACCAGCGCACGATCAGGAACGAGACGACCGGGTGAGACGTCGATCTCCTGTGCGTACTGCTCGCGAGCGGTCCACAGTTCCCGTGCGACGGCGAGATTGCGGGCGCCGCGTACGCGATGCAGCCCGCTGAGGCGGCGCCAGGGCTCTTCACGGGGAGGCTTGGGAGGCCGGGAGAGGGTCGTCGCGAACTCCTCGGCGGCGATCTCCGTCTTGCCTGCCTCGACGAGCTCACCGGCGATCACGTCGCGCACCTCGACGAGGTGAAGCACATCCAGGGCGGCGTACTCCAGCCATGCGCCGGGCAGCGGACGCGTCGACCAGTCGGCCGCCGAGTGCTCCTTCGCGAGCGCGATGCCCAGCGTGCGCTCCACCACCGCGGCGAGACCGACGCGCTCGTGACCCAGTAGGCGGGACGCGAGCTCGGTGTCGAAGATCCTCTCCGGCTCGAGACCCAGGTCGCGCAGCGACGGGAGATCCTGGCTTGCCGCGTGGAAGACCCACTCCTCGCCGCCGATCGCGTGCTGCAGCTCGGAGAAGTCCTGGATCGCAGGCGGGTCGAAGAGGAAGACCCCCGCGTCACGCCGGAAGACCTGGACCAGGTAGGCGCGCTGGGAGTAGCGGAACCCCGAAGCGCGCTCGACGTCGACGGCGACCGGTCCTTGCCCTGCGGCGAGGGCGCTGCAGGCGTCCTCGAACTCCGTGCGGTCATCGATCACGGAGTATTCAGCCACGTCCGCCCCTTCTCGCGCCGAACACGGCGACGTCTTCCGATCCGGGAGGCAGACCAGCCAGCATCCCGACCAACTCAGCCCATGCTTCCACATGCGGCCGGATCGGTCCTTCCGGCGTCCACGACGCCCGCAGCTCGATCTGCGCTCCGTCGCCCTCCGCCGCGAGACCGCCGAACCCCTTCGAGAGCATCTTGGTCGAGGTGCCGGATGCCGAGTGGTAGACGGCGTCGCGGGACTCGAGCGCATCGACCAGCCATGACCATGCCACGTCGGCGAGCAGGGGATCGGTGCCGATCTCCGGCTCCAGGGGCGCCTGAGCGAAGGCGACGATGCGCCAGGCTCCGTCCCACGCGCTCGGCTCCTCGGGGTCGTGCAGCAGCACGAACCGCCCTGTCCCGTACACGGAATCGCCGTGGTCGTCAGGCCGGACATCGGCGGCGAGCGCGATCGAGAACGCCGCGAGACCGGACGGCGAGGGGATCTCGCGCACCACGATGTCGCTTCGGAAAGGAGTCTCTCGCAGCTCTGCGGCGACCTTCTCGAAGAGGGCGGCGGCGTCCGGGTGTGCGGTCACGTGGACAGGCTAGAGTCAGGAGGCGATGAAGAGTCTCAGGCACGCCGTAGCCTTCGCCGTCCCCGCACTGATCGCCGTCGGCGCCGCAGGTGCCGCAGCCACCTACGCGGTGCTCTCGGCCGCCCGCCGGGTGGTCACTCCCGCTGTGCGCCGCAACGACACCCGCATCCTCAAGGTCGACACCGGTGCGCAGACCATCGAGCTGTCGCGGACGCTCGACACCGAGCTGCCGGGCCGTTACGGACTGTTCACGACGGGCACGTACGGGTACGTCAAGCTCGGCGCGGTCCTCAGCGCCGACGCGAAGAGCGTGCGGCGAAAGCTGCTGACCCAGATCGAGCCGGGTGCCCAGGTGGACGGGGATGCCGCCTTCAGCGGCTGGTACCACATCACGCCAAGCGAGCTGCACCTGCCCTGGGAGAGCATCCTCATCGGCTCGCCCGCCGGCCCCTGCCCGGCGTGGTACTTCCCGGCCGAGTCGTCGACCTGGGTGATCCAGGTGCACGGCAGGGGAGCGACACGATCGGAGTGCCTGCGAGCCGTCCCGGTGTTCCACTCGCTCGGACTGCCGACGCTGGTCGTGTCGTACCGCAACGACGGCGAGGCGCCTCGATCCCGTGGCGGCCGGTACGCGCTGGGCGCATCCGAGTGGCGGGACGTCGACGCCGCGATCGCCCATGCACTGCGCCATGGCGCCGAGCGCGTCGTGCTGATGGGGTGGTCGATGGGCGGCGCAGTCGCGCTGCAGACCGCGGTCTCCTCGGGCCACCGCGACCGCATAGCCGCCATTGTGCTGGAGTCGCCCGTCGTGGACTGGCGCACTGTGCTGCGGTTCCAGGCGCGGGAGGCGGGCCTGCGCGAACCCATCCCCGCGCTTGCGATGAGCGCCCTGTCGTCGCCGTTCACCGCCCGGCTCAGCGGTGCCGAAGAGGCGATCTCCTTCGACAGCCTCGACATGGTCGCCCGTGCGACTGAGCTCGAGGCGCCCATCCTCATCCTGCACAGCGACGACGACGGCTTCGTGCCGACCGACGCCTCGCACGCACTGGCACAGGCACGACCGGACATCGTGACGATGCCGCACTTCAGCGGTGCGCGTCACACCAAGCTGTGGAACTACGATCAGGCCGGCTGGACGGCCGCGATCACCGACTGGATGAGCGAGCGCGGACTCAGCGCTTCTGCGTGACCTGACGCTTCGCTCGCATCAGCATCCCGGTCATGCCGGCGATGCGCAACGGTGAGACGGCGCGCGTGAGACCGATGCTCTGCGGGAAGTCGTCGGGGATGGCAAGGACCTCGTCCGCGGTGAGGCCCGTGATCCCCTGTACCAGGATGCTGGCGAAACCGCGCGTGGTGGGCGCCTCCGGCGGTGCAGTCGCATGCATCGCCACGACGCCGTCGGTGACCTCGACGTGGATGTAGACCGGCGACTGGCACTCGGCCACCCGCTCGGACATCTCAGGGTGGCTCGCGACTTCGTCTGACACAGGGGGAAGCTCATTGGAGAACTCCAGGAGCAGCTGCAGTCGCTCGGCTTCGGGAAGCTCGAGAAACTCGTCGCGGATCTGCGCGAGAGCGTCGGGGACGTGCGTCTGAGTCATCCGTGCAATTGTCACACGATCAGAGCGACCCCGGCTCCGTTCCGCTCACGATGGGCACGCGAACCGCGCTGCCCCACTCCGTCCAGGAGCCGTCGTAGTTGCGCACGTCCGCGAAACCGAGCAGGTGCTTGAGCACGAACCAGGTGTGACTCGAGCGCTCCCCGATGCGGCAGTAGGCGATCACCGAGTCGCCGTCGGCGATGCCGGCACCCGCGCGGTAGATCTCCTCGAGCTCCGCGCGGGTCTTGAATCCTCCGTCCTCCGCCACGGCTCTGCCCCACGGCACACTCTGCGCGGTCGGAATGTGACCGGCACGCAGAGCGCCCTCCTCGGGATAGGCGGGCGCCGAGGTGCGCTCACCGCTGTACTCCTCGGGCGAGCGGACGTCGATCAGCGGACCCTTGCCGATGAACGCCAGCACGTCGTCCTTGTAGGCGCGCAGCACGCTGTCGTCACGCTCGACGACCGGGTACTCGGTCGCAGGCCTCGCGGCCGGCTCGGTGGTGAGTTCGCGCCCCTCTGCGATCCAGCGATCCCGCCCGCCGTCGAGCAGCCGCACGTCCTCGTGGCCGAACAGTGAGAACACCCACAGTGCGTACGCGGCCCACCAGTTGTTCTTGTCTCCGTAGATGACCACGGTGTCGTCGCGAGAGATGCCCTTGCGGCTGAGCAGCGCGGCGAAGCCCTCACCGTCGACGTAGTCGCGCACCACCGGATCGTTCAGTTCGGTGTGCCAGTCGACCTTCACCGCGCCCGGGATGTGACCCGTCTCGTACAGCAGCACGTCTTCATCGGACTCGACCACCACGACGCCGGGTGTGTCCAGATGCGCGGCGAGCCACTGCGTCGTGACCAGACGACCGGGTTCGGCGTACTCGGCGAACTTGGCTGATGAGGTGTCGAGATCGACGGTCACGATGCTCCTTGTGGTTCAGGTCGCGCTCTGCGGACGCAGAGTGTGAGGGCACGACGGCGTAATGTTGATCCGTCACTACGACCATATGACGCCGCGGATGCCCCTGCACCCGAATGGTAAGACTTCGACACAGGAATCGGATGACCCAGCAGACCAGCACCGGAATCGTGCACCTCATCGACCGCACGCCCGCAGTGACCGGAACGGAGATGCTGGCGAGTCTGGTGCCGCCGCCGCAGTTCGAAGACGCGACCTTCGAGAGCTACCGCGCCGATCCCTCCTACCCTTCTCAGGAGGAGGCCAAGGCCAAGCTCCAGCGTTTCGCCGGCCAGGGCGAGCCGCCCAAGCGCGGCGGATTCTTCCGTCGCGCACGCAAGGAGACGCCTGCGAAGCCCGGCGTGTACCTCGACGGCGGATTCGGCGTCGGGAAGACCCATCTTCTGGCGTCCGTCTATCATGCGCTGCCCGCGAGGCGGAAGTACTTCGGGTCGTTCATCGAGTACACCGCGCTGGTGGGTGCGCTCGGATACAAGAACACCGTCGATCTGCTGCGGGGTGCGGATCTGCTCTGCATCGACGAGTTCGAGCTGGACGATCCGGGTGACACCATGGTCATGACACGGCTGCTGGGGGAGCTCGTGACGTCGGGGACGAAACTCGCCGCGACGTCCAACACGCCGCCCAACGCGCTCGGAGAGGGGCGCTTCGCAGCGCAGGACTTCCTGCGCGAGATCCACGCCATGTCCGACAGCTTCCAGACCCTGCGCATCGACGGCGTCGACTATCGACAGCGCGCGATCGACGGGCATGCCGTCGTGCTCGATGACGCGTCCTACACGCACGCGGTCGACGCAGCGTCCACGACGGGCACCGCATCCGACGATGAGTTCTCGGCCGTCATCCGGCACCTGGCACAGGTGCATCCCTCACGGTACCTCCGCCTGATCGACGGGCTGGATCTGATCGGGCTTCGCGACGTGCGCGTGCTCACCGACCAGTCCGAGGCGCTGCGCTTCGTGGCGTTCGTCGACCGCGCGTACGACGCTCAGATCCCCATCGCCGCGACGGGAATCGGACTGGACGCCGTCTTCGCGGACGAGATGCTCGCGGGCGGATACCGCAAGAAGTACCTGCGCGCGGTCTCCCGCCTGAACGCGCTGACGCACTCGCTGCCGACCGCGTAACACGTTGTTCACACCACGGCCGGTCACGTAACAGGCCCGCAACACACAGCGCCATCGTCCGAAACGCGCGAACCTCACACTGGGATCTCCCGAAAGTGAGGTTCGAAACATGGATGCTGCAGGAAACATCTCCTGGGTGATCACCGCCACCGCGCTCGTGCTGCTGATGACGCCGGGCGTGGCCTTCTTCTACGGTGGGCTGGTGAAGGCGAAGAGCGTCATCAGCATGATGATGATGAGCTTCGGTGCGATCGGCCTGATCGCCGTCCTCTGGATCCTCTACGGCTTCGCCATGAGCGCCGTCGACTCACCCACCCAGTTCGCGGGCAACCCGTTCGCGGACTTCGGTCTGGCCGAGTCGGCCACAGAGCCCGGCGCCAATGTGGCACTGCTGTCTGTCGCGTACGGCGCCACCTTCGCGATCATCACGGTCGCGCTGATCTCCGGCGCCATCGCAGACCGTGCCAGGTTCGGTCCCTGGCTGATCTACGTGGGCATCTTCGGCACACTCGGCTACTTCCCGATCGCGGCGTGGGTCTGGGGCGGTGGCTGGATCATGAACCTCGGCGCCTGGCTGTTCGGGGAGGAGAGCGGCATCGCCGTGATCGACTTCGCCGGTGGCACGGCCGTGCACATCAACGCAGGAGCCGCCGCGCTGGCACTCGCCCTCGTGCTGGGCAAGCGCATCGGGTTCCAGAAGGGCATCCAGAAGCCGCACAACGTGCCACTGACCCTGCTCGGGGCGGCACTGCTCTGGTTCGGCTGGTTCGGCTTCAACGTGGGGGCGGTGTGGGTCACCGAGGACATGGCGGGCGCCGGACTGATCGCCATCAACACGCTGGGAGCGGCGGCCGCCGGCATCCTGGGGTGGATCCTGGTGGAGAAGCTCAAGAACGGCAAGCCCACCTCGATCGGCGCCGTGTCGGGCCTGGTCGCCGGTCTCGTCGCCATCACCCCCGCCTGCGCGAACCTGACGCCCGGATGGTCGGTGCTGCTCGGCGCGCTCTCCGGTGTGGCCTGCGCTCTCGCGGTCGAGCTGAAGTTCCGGCTCGGGTTCGACGACTCTCTCGACGTCGTAGGCCTGCACCTGGTCGGCGGGCTGATCGGCACGGTCTACCTCGGGTTCTTCGCGACCGGACAGGGCGTGCTGGTCGGCGGCGACCTGCGCCTGCTGGCGGTGCAGGTGATCGCCTCGGCCGGGGTGATGGTGTACGCCTTCGTGGTGTCGCTGCTGATCGGTCTGCTGATCGAGAAGACGATCGGCTTCCGGGTCAACAGCGACGATGAGATCGCCGGAGTCGACCAGGTGGTGCACGGAGAGGCCGGGTACGCACTGGTCGAGTGAATGCACCAGCCGCAGGGGTAGGGTGGGCAGGTGAGTTCGACGAAGAGCATCCTGTCCACCCTCACCGGCATCCTCGGCCGGATGCTGGCCAAGGAGGATCCGAAGCGGCCCTCCCGACCGCGGCATCCCGATGCGGTGCTGCGGCCCGAAGGGCGCGCAGCGGCGCGCGAGGACGACTCGGCGGCGGGACGGATCCCGGGGGCGGAGACGCGTCGTGTCGACCCCGAGAGGGTACGGGATGTCCGCGTCGGATACTCGCCTTCGCGCAACAGCCTGCCCGACTCCGGTGAAGTGGTGTGGACCTGGGTGCCGTACGAGGAGAACGACGGGCGCGGCAAGGACCGGCCGGTGCTCGTGATCGGACGTCAATCCGCCGACCGCGTCTATGCCGTGCGGATGACGAGCAGGCCGCACGACGGCGACAGGGACTATCTGGCGATCGGATCGGGCGACTGGGATTCGCGCGGGCGCGAGTCGTGGGTCGACATCGAGCAGCTCTACAGCGTGCACCACGAGGGGATGCGACGCGAGGCGGCGGTGCTCGAGCGTGATCGCTATGGTCTGGTCGCGGATGCGCTGATCCACCGGTACGGCTGGGCGCAGGCCTGAAGCAGCACCGCTAGCACGAGTGCGCAGGGCCTGCAAGGCACCTGCCGAACCCCCTCCGGCCGCGCACCGTTGAAGGATGAGCAGAAGGTCGACAGGGTGGACCGAGGTCGCCACTGGTGTGAACCGCCTCGATGTCGCGCACGTCAACTGCTACCTGGTCGTGGCCGAGGGCGGCATGACCCTGGTGGACGCCGGCCTGCCAGGCACCCGTCCGCTCCTCGACTCGCTTCTCAAGCGCCTCGGCGCTCGAAGGGGCGATATCGACGCCGTGCTGCTGACCCACGGGCACTTCGATCATGTCGGGATGGCGCGCGGTCTCGGTGACGAGGGGACCGGCCTGCTCGTGCATCCCGAAGACGCGGCACTGGCGCGGCATCCGTACCGCTATGCCCGTGAGCGCGCGGCGTGGAGGTATCCGCTGCGGTATCCGCGCACCGTACCGGGACTGCTGTCCATGGGCCGACACGGTGCGCTGATGGTGAAGGGCGTCGATGCGGCGCCCCGTCTGGCCGATGGACTGACGCTCGACGTCCCCGGGCGACCACGGGTGGTATGGACTCCTGGACACACCTACGGCCACTGCGCGTTCGTCTTCGAGCATCTCGGCGTCGTCATGAGCGGCGACGCGATCGTGACGTTCGACCCGTACACCGGCGCCGCTGGACCTCAGATCGTGGCGGGTGCCGCGACCGCCGACAGCGCGAGGGCGCTGGAGTCGCTCGACGCCCTTCGCAGCGCCGACTCCGCGATCCTACTACCAGGGCACGGAGATCCCTGGACGCGGGGTGTCGGCGAGGCGATCGACGCCGCGCGCCGAGCGGGCAGCCATTGAGACGCTCGCCGATCGACGGTGGGCCAATCCGATCGGACGGGCGCTGCGAACCACCTTCGAGCCGCATAACGCGGCGGCACTCGAAGGAGGAACCATGCGCTTCATCCCCACCAAGGTCCACGGCGTTCTCGACTACCTGGTCGGCATCGCGCTCATCGCGGCGCCCTGGCTGTTCGGCTTCGCCCAGCTCGGCGGTCCCGCGGTGATCATCCCGATCGTCCTGGGTGTCGGGCTCATCGTGTACAGCCTCTTCACCCGCTACGAGTGGGGGCCGTTCGGCGTCATCCCGATGCCGGTTCATCTCGTCTTCGATGTCGTCGCGAGCGTGTTCCTGGCAGTCTCTCCGTGGCTGTTCGGGTTCTCAGACGAGGCGCCGAACGTGTGGCTGCCCCACCTCATCGTGGGCATCACCGTGGTGATCGTCGTGCTCCTGTCGAAGCCGACGCCTGGGCCGGCGCGCAGCGACGTCCGTCGCTGACCCACCGCATCCGGATCGGGCCACTCAGTCCGATCCGGATGCGCCCAGCCGGTCGGGATGCAGCACCACCTTGATGCAACCGTCCTCCTTTCGCTGGAACGTCCGGTACGACTCCGGGGCGCGCTCAAGAGGAACGTGGTGCGTCACGAGATCCATCACGCCGAGCGGGTCGTCGGAGGCCTCAACGAGCGGGAGCAGATCGTCGGTCCACCTCTTCACGTTGCATTGCCCCATGCGCAGCGAGATCTGCTTGTCGAACATCGTCTTCATGGGCATGATGTCGGCATCGCCTGCGTACACACCGGAGAGTGAGATCGTGCCTCCGCGGCGCACGAGGTCGATCGCTGTATGCAGTGCGGCGAGGCGGTCCACGCCCGCGTGCTCCATCAGCGGGCGCGACAGCGGGTCGGGCAGCAGCCCGACCGCCTGCTGCATCACCGAGATCGCGGGGCTGCCGTGCGCCTCCAGCCCCACGGCGTCGATGACCGAATCGGGCCCGCGCCCTTCGGTGAGCTCGCGCAGCTCGGCGACGGTGGTGTCGTCGTCGTCGAACACCTCGATGCCGTGACGCCTCGCCATCGCACGACGCTCGGGCACCGGGTCGACGGCGAGCACACGATGACCGTGGTAGCGGGCTACACGGGCCGCGAACTGCCCGACCGGTCCGAGACCGAGGACGGCGACGACCCCCTCCCGCGGAAGGTGCGCGTACTCGACGCCCTGCCAGGCGGTGGCGAGGACGTCGCTAAGGAAGAGGTAGCGCTCATCGGGCAGGTCGGAACCGACCGGGATGTGATTCTGGTCGGCGAGCGGCACCCGCAGGTACTCGGCCTGCCCGCCCGGCACCTGGCCGTACAGCTTGGTGTAGCCGAACAGGGCCGCCCCACTGCCGTACTCGCGCACCTGCGTGGTCTCGCATTGCGTCTGAAGCCCTCTGCGGCAGAACCAGCATTCCCCGCAGGAGATGTTGAAGGGGATGACCACTCGATCGCCGACCCGCAGGGTGCCAACCGCTGAGCCCACCTCCACCACCTCGCCCATGGGCTCGTGGCCGAGGATGTCGCCTTTGTCGAGGAACGGTCCGAGCAGCTCGTAGAGGTGCAGGTCGGAGCCGCAGATCGCCGTGGAGGTCACCCGGATGATGGCGTCCGTGGCCTCCTCGATGCGCGGATCGGGCACGTCCTCGATACGCACGTCGCGCTTTCCCTGCCATGTGAGCGCCTTCATGATGCGTCTCCCTTCGTGTCGTCGTGGACGGGGCATCCGCGTGCGGGTCTGCTCGCACGCACGTTCGCGCCCGACGAGGGCTTCGTCGGAAGTCTGCGCCGATTCACATCGAGGCCGTCGTCGAGGATCGTGACCCGCGGGTCGCTGAGCGCAGCGACGGCAGCGGACAGCCCGGCGATCGCGAGCTTCTCGCCGGGGCAGCGGTGCCCGCTGGCGACGTCACCGCCGCCGTGTGGGATGAATGCGGTGAGCTTCTCATAGTCCGGGTTGTCGACGAAGCGCTCCGGTCGGAACTCGTGCGGCCGCTCCCAGCAGCCGGCGTCGAGATCAGTTCCCTGGATGTCGATGACGACCCTTCCGCCGGTGGGCACCCGCTGACCGCCGAAGTCCACGTCAGTCAACGCCCAGCCGGGCAGCATCGGCACGAACGGGGCGGTGCGCCGCACCTCCTGCGCGAACGCGGTGGCCAGGCCACCGCCGGTCAGTTCACCGCGGCGGGCGGTCTCGGCTGCGATGCGCTCGCGCCACCCGGGACGATCGTGCAGTTCCTTCGCTGCGAAGGCGACGAACCGCGCGACAGCGATCATCGGCCGGATCACGTTCTGCAGTTCGATGCCGGCAAGTCTCTCGTCGAGCAGCGTTCCGCGCTGATCGCGGTGCCAGGCCCACTCGTACAGGGCCGTTCCTTTCGCGGGGTCGAGCTTCGCATCGCGCACGGCACGGATGAGCCGCGCGGCATGGCGATCCGACCACGCCCGGTTGAGCAGCGCGAGCAGGAAGGCGGGGAAGTACGGCGCGCCGAAGCCGTCGACGACCTGTGCGAGGCGCGCTGACCATCGCGTCTTGGCCGCTGGCGTACCGGGAAGGCCCGCCCATCGCATGACGGCGCGGCCGAAAGCCCCGACGGCCGCGTCGTAGGCGCTGCTACGCCCGCCTGCGACCCATGCGTCCAACTCGGCGCTCCATTCGCGCTCGAGTTCCGGATGCAACAGCGCGGCCCGCCCGTCGTCATACGCGACGTCCACGAAGGTGGCCTTCCGATGGTGGTGCTCCTCGCCGTCCAGGCTGTGCACCGACCCGTGGCCGAACAGCACTTCCTGCACGAAAGCGGGCATGGCGCCGTGCCTGGCGATCACCCGTTCGTCGTAGAACAGGCCCACTGCCTGTTCGCCCCGCACCAGAACGGCGTCTCTGCCCAGGAGTCGCAGCGGCGCCGCGCGGGCGCCGTCGCGTACCCGGGACCAGATGTGGGATGTGAAGTCGTATCCGCGGATCAGCAGAAGGGGGGAGTCGTCTCGGAACCGGTCGAACATGACCCCAGCGTCACGCACCGCCCCCGCCTCCGAAAACGGGGGAGCGTCACGGCGTCGTCTGTGCTAAGCAGGCGTGAAGAGCGCCCCGGTGCTCGCCGTCCGAAGAGGTTGCAGAATGCGATGCGGAGCCCGCGGCTCACCTCTTCGGGCGGTCGTCGGCGGACGGCTGATCCTGGTAGATGTCGGGCGTGCCGTCGGCGTCTTCGTCGATCGCCTCCGCTGCGGCGATCGCGCGATAGCGTCGGTTTCTCGCCACCAGGATCGCGGAGGCCAGGAGTGATGCGAGGAGCGACGCCAGCATGATCGCGATCTTGGCGTCATCGCCGTGCTCGCCGTCCGAACCGAAGCTCAGCTCCGCGATGAGCAGCGAGACGGTGAAGCCGATTCCCGCCAGCAGGCCGACGCCGATGAGGTCGACCCACTTGAGTGCAGGATCGAGACGGACTCTGGTGATGAGAGTGAGGATCCGCACGGAGAGCGCGATGCCGACAGGCTTTCCGAGAACAAGGCCGGCGACGATGCCGATGGTGACGGGATCGGTCACAGCGCGCATGATCCCGTCCACGCCCCCGACGGAGACCCCTGCTGCGAAGAAGGCGAAGACCGGCACGGCGAATCCCGCCGAGAGCGGGCGGAAGCGGTGCTCGAACTCCTCGGCGAGACCCTCCGCCGGATGTGTGCTCCGGTCCTGCTTCCGCGGACGCACCGGGACCGTGAAAGCCAGGGCGACGCCGGCGATCGTGGCGTGGATCCCGGACGCGTGCAGGAATGCCCATGCGACGAAACCGATCGGCAGCAGGATGATCCACGCGGCGAAGGCCCTGTTGTGGAACAGCTCACGATATCGCTGCGCGAGAACGCCGTACACCGCGATGAAGACGATCGCGAGCAGCAGGGGGATGAGATCGATGTCGGCCGTATAGAACACCGCGATGATGACGATCGCGATGAGATCGTCGACCACAGCGAGGGTGAGCAGGAAGACCCGCAGCGGGCTCGGCAGATGCGATCCGACCAGCGCGAGGACGGCGACGGCGAACGCGATGTCGGTCGCCGTCGGGATCGCCCACCCCTCGCGCAAGGACGGCGCCTGCCACACGATCGCGGTGTAGATGAGGGCGGGGACGATCACACCGCCGACCGCGGCCGTGATGGGCACGATCGCCGTGTCGAATCGCCGCAGATCACCGGCGACGACCTCGCGCTTGAGCTCGAGGCCGACGAGGAAGAAGAAGATCGCCAGCAGGCCGTCGGCCGCCCACGCACCCAGCGACAGCTCGAGGTGCCATGGCTCGTACCCGATACGGAAATCGCGCAGAGCGAAGTAGGAATCGGATGCCGGCGAGTTCGCCCACACGATCGCCACCGCCGCCGCGACGACGAGGAGGATGCCTCCGACCGCCTCCTTGCGCAGCAGCGCCGTGATCCGTCCGGCCTCGGCGGAACCAGGCCAGCTGGGGAATCGGTGGTTGGACGTGGGCGTCGAAGCGTGAGACATGAAGGAGCTTCCCGTGGGGTCGTCGACTGGTGAAATGTCGACCAGACTTCCCGACGCGCCTCGTCCAGCCTATCCGACGAGCGCTGTGCATCGACTAAGGCGCTCCCGCCGTGCCAGGTCTCGTCGCGGACGAGAGGCATCTCGGCAGGCTGCGCGGCGATGCCGGCGGAATCGCTCGTCGTCCGCGAACTGACCGCGCCCGTCGATGTGCTCAAGGCGAGACTTTCCGAGCGCGAGCCGATGGACGAATGGCGACGGGCGCTGCGTGCATGGGTCGATCATCATGCTGCGCGTACGTACCTCGCGGAGATCCGGGACACCATCGTCTCCACCCACGATCGGGCAGTGGCGGATGCAGCGCGAGAAGTACTGTCAACGATCGACTGGGCCTCGTCCTGACGTGGCGCAGGGGTGCATGAGTCTTGCTCCCTTCGCCCACGTCGCGCGGATCGAACGAAGAAGCCCCGCCGGGATCTGTTCCTGACGGGGCTGAAGCTGGTGGGCGATGCCGGACTCGAACCGACGACCTCTTCCGTGTGAAGGAAGCGCGCTACCAACTGCGCCAATCGCCCATGTGGAGTTGTGTTGTGCGCGGGGGCACAGATCAAGAGCATACCCGATCGAGGCGCCTGCGCCGACACGCACAAGCTGGCCGGGCGTGGCGTGCAGCGCAGGTCGCGGGTGACACGCCCGGATGCGTCATGCGGTTTGGCGATGCGCCGAACCTGGGCTAATGTAATTCAAGTGCCCGGGACGCCGGGAAACAACAAAAGAATGCGGATGTAGCGCAGTTGGTAGCGCATCACCTTGCCAAGGTGAGGGTCGCGAGTTCGAGTCTCGTCATCCGCTCGAGTGCAGGAGCCCCCTCCAGGGGGTTTCGGCATGTGGGTACGAATCCACCTCGCGGTGGCGTGGCCGAGAGGCTAGGCACCGGCCTGCAAAGCCGTTTACACGGGTTCGAATCCCGTCGCCACCTCTCTGCACAACTGAATAGCCTTCTAGGCGCGATTGGCGCAGCGGTAGCGCGCTTCCCTGACACGGAAGAGGTCACTGGTTCGATCCCAGTATCGCGCACAGACCGAAACCCCCGGGTACACCGGGGGTTTTTCTCGTTAAGTGCGCCGCCGCTCCCGCCCATGCCGTCCACGTCGACCCTCTCCCGCGTGGTTTCCGGGGGTTTCTTCGTTTCTGTACCTCGGCAACGCGTCCGCGCGGTACCCACGCAGTACTCACGATCGAGAATCGCCTCCGCAGAAGTTTCAAGAAGCTGGGGCTTCGATAGAGCTCCCGCAGAACGAGAGGAATCAGGCTCCTAGATCCCTCAGGAGCCTGACATGGCTAAGCCAGCAAACCCCGTTGCAGCGAGCCGACCCGCCGTGGACACCCTTCGCGCGTACAGTCGCGCCGAGGTCGACGAGCGCCTCGGCATCAGCATGCCAGCGTTGGCCGCATGGTCGACGCTGGCAGAACCCGGGTGTTCTATCCGCGACGTCAAGGCAAGCGCCGCCCCGTCCGCATCAGCGAGGACGCGCTGCGCGCAGCCTCTCGGGACCCGCCTGACACGTGCGCCGGAGTATCGCGACCAACATCAGCGCGGGGCCCTCCAGACGAGTCCGGCCATCCCGAAACACAGCATGCCGATGCCGGCCGAGATCGCGCCGAAGACGCCAGCGAGCAGTGCACCGTGGGATTGGCTGGCTGCGTGTGAGGATCGCACGGTGGTCTCGTCGGATCCTGTCGTCACGTCCTCATCCTCGCAATATACGAACCGCGCTCACGCCGCGCCGCGAACCCGACGACCTGTCAGCTCTGCAGGGGAGATTGGAAGCATGACCGTGATGACCGAGCAGCCAGCCTCTGACCGACTCGGCGCATCGTCGTCGACGCAGCGTCGGCCGCTTCGACGCCTTGTCGCGATCACAGCCATCACCGTGACCGCCGTCATACTCGTCATGATCACGTGGCCGCAAGCGTTCGGACTTCACCGGACGTTCGGCATCGCACAGCTCATCGCGTTCCGGCCAGCTCTGGTCATCGGCTTCGCGGCCGCCGCGTTGATCGCGGGAGGGATCGCCCTCCTCATGAAGCGGCGCTCTCGCCGAATCGTCGCGTTCATCGTCGCCGGCATGTTCCTTGTCGCAGCCCTCGCACAGGCCACCGTGCTGGCATCGCGAGGCTGGGGAAACGCCTTCGCATCGTCTGACCGTGACTCCACACTTGCCGAAGGCGACATCACCGTCCTGTCGTGGAACGCCCAGGGCGGCGCGACATCCGCTCGCGAGATCGCCGAGCTCGCCCTGACCGTCCGCCCCGATTTGATCGCTCTTCCGGAGACGGATGCGGTCGCCGCGGGCGAAGTGCGCGCGATCCTCGCGGAGCACGGCCTGAACATGTCGTCGTCGACGGTGGGGGATTGGATCCCGACGTCCGTGCTGATCTCGACGGAGCTCGGGGACTATCGTCTTGACGCTTCGCGCGGCTCCACACCTGGTCTGCCCAGCGGGGTCTGGCTTCCGGAGACCGAAGCGTCTTCACCGGTCGTCGTCGCGCATCCGATGCCGCCGCTCCCGGCGAGCATGAACACCTGGCGTGACGGCCTGGACTGGGTCGCGGAGCAGTGCCGGACGGGAGGGAGCGGTGTGATCGTGGTGGGCGATCTCAACGCGACGGTGGATCATCTCGGCTCACTCCCTGGTTGCAGCGATGCCGCGGCAGCCTCGTCTCTGGCCGCCTCCGGGACCTGGCCCTCGACGACGCCGCAGGCACTTGCTTCTCCGATCGATCACATCCTCGTCGGAGCAGACTGGACGGTGCTTGACGTTGTCGTCATCGATGCGCAGGGCTCCGGCAGCGATCACCGTCCGATCGTCGCAGTTCTGGAGCGCTGAGGCTTTGCTGGGTTCGCCATGTCCCTTGATTCCGGCATTCGCCCGCGAGCAGCTGCTCAGCTAGGAAGTGCCTGCACCTCTAGCAAGAGCCAGATCGCGCCGAGGGCGCCGAAACCGATCGAGCCGCACAGCAGGGCGACGTGCGGCCACGACCGTCCCGGACCCTTCGGTGCTGCCCACAGCAGTCCGATCGCCGCGCCCAGGCTGTTCGCGGCGAAGCCGAGGGCCAGCCCCGGCCGCCCGACAAGCCCCCGATCACGAACACGATCGGCAGGGCGATCAGCAGCACGACCGCTGCGCGTGCCCACCCGCGCGCCTCGTCGTTCCTGCGAGCGAGCACCCAGCCGAGGATGCCGAATCCCGCCAGGAGGGCGATGAGGCCGGCCAGTGTCGTGATCGGGTAGAACACCGATGCCCAGATGATGGGATCGCTCGCAGTCGCAGGTATGACCGCGCTGCCCACGGCGATGGATCCAAGGATCGATACGAAGATCATCGCCATGCAGGTGACGAATCCCGGGGTGAGTCGGATGACCTTGTCGCGGGGGAGGCCTCGGCCGCGTGAAGAACTCTTGTGCTCAGTCACCGTATGCCTCCTCCCGTGGATGATTCCTCGCAGTCTGCCAGAGCAATCCACTGTTCCACCTAGACCGAACGACGACCGGGGGTTTTTCTCGTCAAGTGCGCCGTCGCTCCCGCCCATGCCGTCCGCGTCAACCCCCTCCCGCGTGGATTCCGGCAGGCCGTACGTTCGGCTTCTACGGGCCGCACGGTCCGCGAACGAAAGGAACGGTCATGAACATCGTCCTCATCATCGTCGCAGTCATCGCGATCATCCTGGCCATCACAGGCGGGCTCGTGCAGTCGCTGAACTTCCTGTTGTGGGTCGGACTGATCATTCTCGCCATCGCGGTCATCGGGTGGATCATCCGCGCGGTCAGCGGACGCAACACCAGCGTGTGACGCCGTCGTCGCAGCCGTCGGCCGATCGACTCCGGCGACAGGCCTCGGCGGGCCCGTGTGAGCCCGTCGAGGCCTCTGTCGCGCCGGTGGCGACCTTCGAATGGGAGATGCACCGCGGCGAGTAGACTCGTGGCATGGAATCCGTGTCGACCCCCCTCGTGACCTTCGTCACCGGCGCCGTCACGCGAACGCCGGGCGCCTGAGCGGGCAGGGCGCACCGCGCCCGAAGCTGAGCCGACCCATTCCATCGCCTATCTGGAGAATCCCGTGTCAGACCTCGCCCAGCCGATCGCCGAGAAGCGCGACGGCTTCGCATTGTTCACCGATCGTTCCGTCGTCGCCATGCAGGTGAACGGCGTGCTCAAGGACCTCGCCGCGACCGTCACCGAGCAGGACGTCGTCGAGCCGGTCACTGTCGACAGCCCTCTCGGACTCGACATCCTGCGCCACTCGACCGCGCACGTGCTCGCCCAGGCCGTGCAGCGCATCCGCCCCCAGTCGAACCTGGGCATCGGCCCACCCATCACCGACGGCTTCTACTACGACTTCGGTGTCGACGAGCCGTTTACCCCGGAGGATCTCAAAGCGATTTCGAAGGAGATGCAGCGCATCATCCGCGAGGGCCAGCGCTTCGTGCGTCGCGTGGTCAGCGATGAGGAGGCGCGCGCAGAGCTCGCGCACGAGCCGTTCAAGCTCGAGCTCATCGGGCTCAAGGGCGGCTCGACCGAGGCTGCCGAAGGAGCATCCGTCGAGGTGGGCGAGGGGGAGCTCACCATCTACGACAACGTGACCAAGGACGGCGACGTCGCATGGAAGGACCTCTGCCGTGGTCCCCATGTGCCGAACACGCGCATGCTCGGAAACGGGTGGGATCTGACCCGCGTCGCCGCCGCCTATTGGCGCGGCAGCGAGAAGAACCCTCAGCTGCAGCGCATCTACGGCACCGCCTGGCCCACCAAGGACGAGCTGCGCGCCTACCAGGAGCGCCTCGCGGAGGCCGAGCGACGCGACCACCGCAAGCTCGGCGTGGAGATGGACCTCTTCTCATTCCCGGATGAGATCGGCTCCGGACTGGCGGTGTTCCACCCCAAGGGCGGCATCATCCGCTACGAGATCGAGGAGAACCTGCGCCGGCACCTGCTGCGCAACGGCTACGACGTGGTGAACAGCCCTCACATCACCAAGAAGGACCTGTTCCAGACCTCGGGCCACCTGCAGACCTATGCCGACGGCATGTTCCCCCCGATGCACCTCGACGAGGTGGTCGACGCGGACGGGAACGTCACCCGCCAGGGCCAGGACTACTACCTGAAGCCCATGAACTGCCCGTTCCACAACCTGATCTTCCGCTCTCGCGGACGCAGTTACCGCGAACTTCCGCTGCGACTGGCCGAGTTCGGCACCGTGTACCGCTATGAGAAGAGCGGCACCCTGTCGGGCCTCACCCGCGTCCGCGGTCTGACCCAGGACGACGCGCACATCTACGTCGCCCAGGACCAGGTGCGCGAGGAACTCGCCACCAACCTCAATCTCGTGCTTGAGCTGCTGCGGGACTACGGACTCAACGACTTCTACCTGGAGCTGTCGACGAACGAGGAGGGAAACCCGAAGTTCCTCGGCGAGCCCGAGCAGTGGTCGACTGCGATCGAGACCCTGCGCGAGGTGGCTCTCGAATCCGGTCTAGAGCTCGTCGCCGACCCAGGCGGTGCGGCGTTCTACGGCCCGAAGATCTCGGTACAGGCCCGCGACGCGATCGGGCGCACCTGGCAGATGTCGACGATCCAGCTGGACTTCAACCAGCCCGAGCGGTTCGAGCTGGAGTACACCGGTTCTGACGGCGGCAAGCACCGTCCCGTGATGATCCACCGCGCGCTGCTCGGCTCCGTGGAGCGGTTCTTCGCGATCCTGCTCGAACACTACGCCGGCGATTTCCCGCTCTGGCTCGCGCCGGCGCAGGTGGTCGGCATCCCCGTCGCCGAGGAGTACGCACCGTACCTCGACGACGTGGTCGCGCAGCTGCGCTCGGCGGGCATCCGCGCGGAGGTGGACCACTCCGACGACCGGATGCAGAAGAAGATCCGCAGCCACACCACCGCCAAGGTCCCGCTGCTGCTCATCGCGGGTGAGCAGGATCGTGCCGCCGGCACGGTGTCGTTCCGCTTCCGCGACGGCTCCCAGGAGAACGGCGTGCCGATCGCGGCCGCGATCGAGCGCATCCGCTCCGCGGTCGCCTCTCACGCGCGTGTGCTCACCGCGGAGGATCTGGCGTGACCTTCCCGCACGACGGCCAGGTGGATGCCGAGAGCGGCGACCACCTGGCCGGTGTGCCGGACGAGTTCCAGCGGCTGTGGACGCCGCACCGCATGGCGTACATCAACGCCGGTCGTGAGCCGATGCGCGAGCAGTGCCCGTTCTGCGAGGCACCGAAGCATCCCGACCCTGAACGGCTCGTCGTCGCGCGAGGCGAGACCGCCTTCGTGCTTCTGAACCTCTTCCCGTACAACTCCGGGCATCTGCTGGTGTGCCCGTACCGGCACATCGCGACGTACGATCAGGCGAACGCCGAGGAGGTCGCAGAGATCGGGGAGCTGACGCAGATCGGCATGCGTGTGCTGCGGGAGGTCTCGCGCTGTGACGGCTTCAACCTCGGGATGAACCAGGGCGCCGTCGCCGGGGCGGGTGTCGACGCGCACTTGCACCAGCACATCGTGCCGCGCTGGTCATCGGACGCGAACTTCTTCCCGATCATCGCGAAGACCAAGGCGCTGCCGCAGCTGCTCGGCGAGGTGCGCGAGGCGATCGCGCACGCCTGGCCGCGCTGATCCCCACGCCCACTCCACACAGCGCTTCGCGCTGCGCGGAGCCTCCGGGCGCGTGGCCCCGCTGCACAGCGGAGTGTCCGGCGCCGGGGCGCCGAAAGTCTCCCCTTCAACGCACCTTGTGCGCGGTGAACTGCAGACGCGGGCTCGCGTAGAACTCCTGCGACTCGATCAGCTGCAGTTCGCGCTCACCCGACTCCAACGTGCGCTGCAGCAGGTCGAACACGCTCGACACAGTGCGCTCCAGGGCGAGCTTCGCATCGCCGGTCGACACGTAGTGCGCGGTGAACAGGGCAGCCGTCACGTCGCCAGAGCCGTTGGCCTTCATCGGCAGGTGAGGGGTGGCGACCAGCCAGGCACCTCTGTCGTCGACGGCCATCATCTCGATCGTGCCCTCTTCGCGGTCGGGCCGCTCGACAGAGGTCACCAGCACCGTGGAAGGACCCATCGCCCGCGCCGCATCGACCGACGCCAGCGTCGACTCGAGTGTGTCGGGGGAGGTGTTCGTCAGGTAGCCGAGCTCGAACTGGTTGGGTGTGATGATGTCGGCCACAGGCACGACACGGTCCCGCAGCAGGTCGGGGATCGCGGGAGCCACGAAGCAGCCCGACTTCGCGTTGCCCATCACCGGGTCGCAGGCGTACACCGCACGCGGGTTCGCCGCCTTGACGCGCTTGACGGCGTCGATGATCACGTCGCCGATGCCCTCGCCACCCTGATAGCCGCTCAGCACCGCGTCGATCTGCGGGAAGACCTCGCGTTCCTCGATGCCCGTGATGACCTCGCCGACTTCGCGAGGGTCGATCATCGGCCCGCGCCAGGCGCCGTAGCCGGTGTGATTCGAGAAGTTCACGGTGTAAACAGGCAGCACCTCGACACCGATGCGCTGCAGCGGGAAGACGGCAGCCGAGTTTCCCACGTGGCCGTAGGCGACGGCCGACTGGATCGAGAGGATCTTCATCCTGACATCCTCTCACTCGCGCCGGTCGCTATCGCGCGGATGCCGCCAGATCGTCCAGCAGCCGCGCGGCATCCTCGCGCGAGAGGTCGTGCACGGTGAGCCGGAGATGGAACGAAGCGGAGGAGGCGTCGTCGAGGCGGAACTCGTCGCCGGTGCGGGCCAGCCAGCCCCGGCGCATTAGACGTTCGGCCGCGATCTTCGCCGGCACGTCGAGACGCACCCACAGGCTGAGTCCGTCGGATGAGGCGGTGCCGATACCGCGGGCGGTGAGCTCGGACGCGAAGGAGGCGTTGCGCCGGGCGTAGTGCGCGGCCGCGCCCTCGATCTGACGTCGTACGTCGGCATCGGTGAGCTGAGCGTGCGCGAGGCGCTGCAGCAGATGACTCACCCAGGTGGTTCCAGGGCTCAGCCGCATCGCGAGGCGCTCGGCGGTGGTGGCATCCGTCGCGGCGAGAGCGAGGCACATATCGGGCCCGAGGAACTTCGACACCGAACGCACCAGCGCGTAACGGCGATGCTCCGCGCCGATGAGAGAGGCGTAGGGGTGTGTCGACAGCAGCGAGAAGTGGTCGTCCTCGATGATCAGCACGTACGGATGCGGCGCCAGCACCTCACGCAGCGCGGCGGCGCGAGCAGGGGAGAGGCTCACCCCTGTCGGGTTCTGTGCACGGGGCGTGCTGATGATCGCGCGCACGCCCGCATCGAGAGCCGCCTGCAGTCCCTCGACCGTCATGCCTTCATCGTCGACAGGCACGGGCACGGCCCGGTAGCCTCCAAGCCGGACCGTGTGGATGCTGGCCAGGAAGCAGGGGTCCTCGAGGGCTACGGCGTCGTCGCGTGTCAGCGCCTGTGCCAGCAGGCGCTCCACGGCGTCGACTGCGCCGCTGGTGACCGAGATCCGCAGGTCGTCCCTGGGGAGGTCGGCGAGCATCCAGTCCCGTGCCCACTCCTCGAGGCCGCGGTCGATCACGGGCTCTCCGTACAGCACAGGGCGACCGACGATCCGGCCGAGGGCCGCCGTGGGATCGGGGATGAGCTCTGGATCCGGGTTGCCGGAGCCGATGTCGTGCAACACGGTGTCGGCGGTCACACCCTCCTGCGCGACGCTCCCGGCGCCGGCGATGAGCGTCCCGCCGCGACCGCGCGAGACCACCAGACCGGCCTGCGCGAGCTGGCGGTATGCGGCGACGGCGGTGTTGCGGTTCACGCCGAGGATGCCTGCGAGCTCCCGCACGGGCGGCAGTGCGTCTCCGGCGCGCAGCATCCCTCGCTCACGCAGCGATCGAACGCTGTCGGCGATCTCCGCTGCCGAGGTTCCCGAGATATCGACGTCCATCGTGTCGATTCTATGGTGCTATCTTTTGACATAGGCCAAACAGTTCTTTGTCACAAGAGGAGTGACCCATGGCATCCACCGAGAACCCCACCACCGGATCGCAGCGTGTCAAGCGCGGCCTGGCCGAGATGCTGAAGGGCGGCGTCATCATGGACGTCGTCACGGCGGAACAGGCCAAGATCGCCGAGGACGCAGGCGCCGTCGCCGTGATGGCGCTCGAGCGCGTGCCGGCCGACATCCGTGCGCAGGGCGGCGTCTCGCGGATGAGCGACCCCGACATGATCGACAGCATCATCTCCGCGGTGTCGATCCCGGTCATGGCGAAGGCGCGCATCGGCCACTTCGTGGAAGCGCAGGTGCTGCAGGAGCTCGGCGTCGACTACATCGACGAGTCCGAGGTGCTTTCGCCGGCCGACTACGTGAACCACATCGACAAGTGGCCGTTCACCGTGCCGTTCGTCTGCGGGGCCACGCACCTCGGGGAGGCGCTGCGCCGCATCACCGAGGGTGCGGCGATGATCCGCTCCAAGGGAGAGGCCGGCACCGGCGACGTGTCCGAGGCCATGAAGCACATCCGCAAGATCCGCGGCGAGATCGCCGCGCTCGGCGCGCTGTCGAAGGACGAGCTCTACGTCGCCGCAAAGGAACTGCAGGCCCCGTACGAGCTGGTCGCCGAGATCGCGGAGACCGGCGAGCTGCCGGTCGTGCTGTTCGTCGCCGGCGGTGTCGCCACCCCGGCGGACGCGGCGATGATGATGCAGCTGGGCGCCGACGGTGTCTTCGTCGGCTCGGGCATCTTCAAGTCCGGCGACCCGGCGGCCCGCGCGAAGGCCATCGTCAAGGCCACGACGTTCTACGACGACCCCAAGGTGATCGCCGAGGTCTCCCGCGGGCTCGGCGAGGCGATGGTCGGCATCAACGTCTCCGACCTCCCCGCCCCTCATCGCCTCGCCGAGCGTGGCTGGTAAGCCGAAGGTCGGCGTTCTCGCGCTGCAGGGCGACGTGCGCGAGCATGCCGCCCTGCTCGAGACACTGGGTGCCGACGTCGTCGCGGTGCGCCGCCCCGACGAGCTCGCGAGCGTCTCAGGGCTGGTCATCCCCGGCGGCGAATCCACCGTGATCGACAAGCTCTCGCGCGCCTTCGGACTCGCGCAGCCGATCCGCGACGCGATCAGTGAGGGGATGCCGGTGCTCGGCACGTGTGCCGGACTGATCATGCTCGCAGATTCGGTGCTCGACGCGATCGACGGGCAGCAGACTTTCGGAGGTCTGGACGTGGTCGTGCGCCGCAACGCGTTCGGACGGCAGACCGAGTCATTCGAAGCCGCGCTGCACGTCGCCGCCCTCGGCGAGGAGCCGGTGCGCGCCGCCTTCATCCGGGGCCCGGTGGTCGAATCGGTCGGTGCGGCAGCCACGACTCTCGCCGCACTCGACGACGGACGGGTCGTCGCAGTCGAGCAGGGCAACCTGATCGGCCTGAGCTTTCATCCTGAGATCAGCGGCGAAGCGAGGTTCCACCGGCGCCTGCTCGCGGCGGTGGAGCAGACGGCGGGGGTCTAAGGGGTCGTCACCAGCGTGCGGATCGCCTCGACTGTGCGGTCGATGTCGGCCGGCGTGGTCGCCCAGGACGACATCGAGCAGCGCAGCGCCGTCCGTCCGCGCCACTCGGCTCCGGTGAGCGCTGCCGTGCCGTCCTCGAGGATCGCCTCACCGAGGGCCCGCGTGGCCGCGTCCGACGCGAGCCGCAGCATCACCTGGGTGTACACGACATCGTTCAGCACTTCCACCCCGTCGATCGATGACAGTCCTTCAGCCATCGCCCGCGCGTTCTCGTGCAGCCGGTCGATGAGCCCGGCGACGCCGTCACGGCCCATGGTGCGAAGCGCAGCCCAGGCGGGCACGCCACGGGCCCGACGGGAGAGCTCCGGTGTGACGTCCCACGGATCCAGTCCCGAGTAGATGAGATAGTCACCGCCTGTCCGGAACACGGAGATCGAATCGGCCGGGTCGCGCACGATGGCCATGCCGCAGTCGTACGGCACGTTCAGGGTCTTGTGGGCGTCGGTGGCCCAGGAGTCGGCCTGGTCCATCCCCGCGGTCAGTGCGCGCAGCCCGGGCGATGCCGCCGCCCAGAGACCGAACGCGCCGTCCACGTGAACCCACCCGCCTCGGCGACGGATGATCGGTATCAGCGATTCGAAGTCGTCGAAGGCGCCGGTGTGCACTTCCCCGGCCTGCAAGCAGACGATCAGCGGTCCCTCGTCGTCCGCCGCTGCGGCTTCCAGCGCATCAGGGCGCATCCTGCCCTGATCGTCCGCATCCACGATCGTGATCTCGTCGCTGCCGATCCCGAGGAAGCGCGCGGCGCGATCGATCGAACCGTGCCGGTCGGAGCCGACGACGAAGCGCAGGGGTGGAGCACCGCGCAGCCCCCGGGTGGCGAGATCCCATCCCGCCTTCGCGTGCACCGCGTTGCGAGCAGCGGCGAGGCAGGTGAAGTTGGCGACCTGACCGCCGGTCACGAACCCGACGCTGGCGGATTCGGGCAGGCCGAGCAACTCCAGCATCCACTGCCCTGCGACGCGCTCGAGCGCCACGGTCGCGGGGGTCAACAGGGACGAGCCAGAGTTCTGGTCCCAGGCCGACACCAGCCAATCCGCCGCCAGCGCGGCCGGCTGCGTGCCGCCGATCACGAATCCGAAGAACCGTCCGCCCGGGATCGCCACGAGACCGGGGTCGGCGGCCCTCGCCATCTCATCGATCACACCCGCAGCGTCGTCCGAGCCCTCGGGGAGTGGCCCTCCGAACACTTCCAGCATGTCGTCCAGGCTCGCGCGCGGCCACACCGGACGGTCGTCGAGGGTCTGCAGGAACTCCCAGGCGCGGCGGTGAGCGGCGTCGAGAGCACGCTCTCGATCATCCATGAGCGAAGTCTTCCACCGGTCGGCACGCCGGACAAGACATTCAGCGACCGGCGAGGGGAATGTTCAGAGCACGGCATCGAGCCAGCGCAGCGCAGCGACGCTCTGTGCGCGCTGGAACGCTCGCAGCCCCGGCAGCTCGGGGATCTCGGGCTGGGCCTGACCCCACCAGAGAAAGGAGGCGAACGCCGAGATCGCGGGCAGGAGAGACGCCATCGGCGGCGCGCCGTGCACGCGGAAGAGTTCCCAGGCGTCCTCGCATCGCGGACCGCCGGACGCTTCGACCGAAGGCAGCAGCAGCGGCAGGTCCAGCCAGGCGGCCCCACGCAGAGCATGCGGCCAGTCGAGAAGCCTGGCACGACCATCGTGGATCAGGATGTTGTCCGCACGCAGGTCTCCGTGCACGAGGGCTGTCCCGGCGAGGGTGTGAGGGAGTTGCGTGTCGAGATCCTGCAGCGCGGGCATGCGCTCAAGCAGGCCGGTGGGAAGGCCGGATCGCAGGTCGTGATCGCGGTCGATCGCCGACCAGCGCGCGAAGTCGGGGAGCATCGACTGCTCGGCGGCCGGTACGCTCTCGGCGGCTGTCGTGTGGGCGAGACCGCTCATCTCGGATGCGATGGCGTGGAGCTGCGCTTCGCTCCACGGCGCGCCCGGATGCTCTCCGTCGACCACTTCGAGCACGAGAGCGACGCCGTCGTCGTCGAAGCCGGCCAGCACCGCAGGAGCGAGTGTGGCGGGCACGGTTCTCAGTACCCCGATCTCGCGCCGCAGGAAGGTACGCGAATCGACGTGTCCGTCGGGGGCGATCGCCTTGACGAACGCGCGTCCGGAGGTCGTCCGCACCGTGCCCGCGTAGCAGGCGCTGAATCCACCGTGCGAGGGGGAGTCGGCGACGATGTCGCCGCCGATCGCCGAACGGACCCGCTCGCGCAATCGTGACGGCAGTGATCGCCACTCCGGTCGGAGCCTGTCAGCGCCTGCCTTCATCCGCTCGCTCCTCAGGGTGTGGGTGCGTCGAACCTATCAGCCGCGCACGGGCGGCCACGACGCGGGACTTTCGCGATTCGTTAGAATGGACGACGCCCTCTTCGCCGAGGGGGCGGAACACACGAGCGGAGACATATGTCCGGGCACTCCAAGTGGGCGACGACCAAGCACAAGAAGGCCGTCATCGATGCGCGCCGAGCGAAGTCGTGGGCCAAGCTCATCAAGAACATCGAGGTCGCCGCGAAGCTCGGAGGGGCCGACCTGCAGGGCAACCCGACTCTCTTCGACGCGGTGCTCAAGGCGAAGAAGACCTCCGTCCCCAAGGACAACATCGACCGCGCCATCAAGCGGGGTGCCGGAATCGGCGGCGAGGCCGTCGAGTACACCTCCATCATGTACGAGGGGTACGGTCCGAACGGCGTGGCACTGATGATCGAATGCCTCACCGACAACAAGAACCGGGCCGCAGCCGAGGTGCGCACCGCGCTCAGCCGCAACGGCGGAACGCTGGCCGACCCGGGCTCAGTGGCCTACAACTTCGAACGCAAGGGCGTCATCGTGGTCGGCTCGGAGGGCACGACCGAGGACGATGTGATGATGGCGGCCCTCGAGGCCGGAGCCGAGGAGATCGAGCCGCACGCTGATGGCTTCGAGGTCATCACCGAGGCGAGCGATCTGGTCGCCGTCCGGACCGCTCTGCAGGAGGCGGGGATCGATTACAACTCGGCCGACGTCGAGTTCGTCCCCAATCTCAAGGTGGAGATCGACGCCGACACGGCACGCAAGATCTTCCGCATCATCGACGCCCTCGAGGACAGTGACGACGTGCAGAACGTCTTCAGCAACTTCGACCTCACGGCCGAGGTTCAGGCTGAGCTCGAGAACGACGAGGAGTAGTCCTCGCGGGGTGCCTTCCCGCTCCTGACCGGATGACGGTCACCCCAGGTCTTCAGAGCCCCGGGCGCGCCTGCGTCCGGGGCTCTCGTCGCCTCGTAGCCTGGGGGAGTGGGATCCTCTCTGCGCGTCCTGGGCATCGACCCGGGCCTGACCCGATGCGGCGTCGGCATCGTGGACGTCGACCGATCGCGCCGCGCGAGCCTGGTGCACGTCGGCGTGGTGCGCACCGCCGCCGACGCTGATCTGTCGGAGCGTCTCGCGGGCGTGGCCGCCGGTATCCGCGCGGTCATCGAGGAGCACAGCCCTGATGCCGTCGCCGTCGAGCGGGTGTTCGCGCAGCACAATGTCCAGACCGTCATGGGCACGGCTCAGGCCTCCGGCGTGGCGCTGTTGATCGCAGCCGAGGCGGGTCTACCCGCGGCCACGCACACCCCGAGCGAGGTCAAGGCGGCTGTCACCGGGTACGGTTCGGCCGACAAGCGGCAGGTGCAGTCGATGATCGCCCGCATCCTGCGCCTTGATGCTCCGCCGCAGCCGGCGGACGCCGCCGATGCCCTCGCCATCGCGCTCTGCCACGCGTGGCGCCGCGGCGGTACGGGCTCGGCCGGGAGCACGACACTGACCCCGGCTCAGCGCGCCTGGGCCGACGCCGAGCGTGTCGCTCGAACGTATGTACGACCCGCCCGGTAGGCTTCCAGCATGATCTCCTCCCTGCGCGGCACGGTGCTGCACGCGGCATCCGACCACGTCGTCATCGAGACCGGCGGCGTGGGGTTCTCGGTCTTCGTCCCCGCCGACGTCGCGCACACCGCTCTGGTGGGGGAGTCGCTGCAGTTGCACACCAGCCTCATCGTCCGCGAGGACGCCCTGACCCTCTACGGGTTCGGCGATCGCGATGAGCTCGAGATCTTCGGGCAGCTGCTCAGCGTCACCGGGGTCGGCCCGAAGTCAGCCCTCGGCGTGCTGTCGCACCTGACGGTCGACCAGATCGCCGAGGCGGTCACCGCCGAGGATGACGCTCCTTTCCGGCGCGTGTCGGGGATCGGCCCGAAGACGGCGAAGCTGATCGTGGTGCAGCTGGCGGGCAAGGTCCAGCCGCGGATCGCCTCCGCGCCGCCCGGCGCGCCGGTCTCCGGTGTCACGGATCAGGTCGCGGCGGCGCTCGTCGGGCTTGGCTGGTCCGAGAGGGTCGCGGCGGAGGCGGCGGCACAGACTGCCGAGGATGCCACCGAGGCCGAACGCGAGTCGGTACCGGCTCTGCTCCGG
>NZ_JAPSIY010000002.1 GCF_031178445.1 Microbacterium sp. | reverse complement strand
CGCGCAACCGGGCGATGCCCCACGCGTCGAGCGATCGGCCGATTCCGCCGCATCCGATCCCGGCTTCGCCGCGGCGATGGACACTCCCGTGCGCTCGGCAATGGTGCACCTGCGCTGGGCCACGCCCGGCATCCCTGTCGCGGAGTGCAACGCTCACCCCTTCCAGGCGGGCGACCTGGCGTTCGAGCACAACGGATCGCTGAAGCCGCTCGACGACCTGCGGGCCATGCTCTCCCCCGAGTTCCGTGCTCAGCTGCGCGGTGACACCGACAGCGAGATCTACTTCGCGCTGATCCGCGAGCAGCTGGCGCTGGGGTTCGATCTGCATGACGCCGCGGCCAGGGTGGCCGGCCGGCTACGCGTGGAGTTCCCCTTCGCCAGCCTGAACGCCATCCTGCTCGACGCCGAGCAGCTGGTCGTCGTGCACGCCAGCGCACGCAGCATCCTCTCCGAGCGCGACCTGAGCGAGATCTCCCGGCATCCTCACCTTCCCGACGAGCACAACGAGGACTACTTCGCGCTGCGGTGGACGCGCACGCGCGACGGCGTGCTCCTCATCGGGTCGACCGGCGTCGCCGCCGACGATTGGCGCCCCCTTCCGGCGGAAGCCGTGACGGCGATCCGCCTCGACGACGGCAGCAGCACCTCGATCGAGCTCGAGGGCAGCGCAGTCATGCAGCACTGAGCCACCCGGCGCTAATATCGAGGGGTCCGGCCCTCGCGGCCGGTGCCCGAAAAAGGGGCACGAAGCACTCGAGCGACGACGCGTGAGCGGCGAGACACATACGGACCTCTCCGTTCTCGTCTTGAAAGGCTTCGCCATGCCCACGGTCTCCGCCCACGTCGCCCTCACTCTCGCCCAGCACATCGACCACGTCTTCGGGGTGATGGGCAACGGCAACGCGTACTTCCTCGACGCGCTCGAGTCCCACACGGATGCCGTGTTCACGGCCGTGCGCCACGAACAGGGCGCAGTCGTCGCCGCCGATGCGCACTTCCGTGCCTCTGGCCGCATCGCAGCGGCCACGTCCACGTACGGCGCCGGTTTCACGAACACGATCACGGCCCTCGCCGAGGCGGTGCAGGCTCACGTGCCCCTGGTGCTCGTCGTCGGCGACGAACCGACCTCCGGTCCGCGCCCCTGGGATGTCGACCAGATCGCACTGGCCTCGGCGGTCGGCGCCAGGACGTACACCACCGGGCGCGCGGATGCCGCGGCGACCACGGTCATCGCGATCGAGCACGCCCTCACCTACCGGGTGCCCGTCGTGCTCGCCATCCCGTATGACGTCGCTGCGCTCGAGGCCGGCCCCGTGCCGGAGGCTCCGTCGCCGCGCATCCCCGCGTCGGTCGCCCCGCGCGGCGAGTTCGCCGAGGGGATGATCGACGAGATCGCCGATGCGCTGCGATCCGCTCGGCGGCCCTTCCTGCTGGCCGGTCGCGGCGCCTGGCTGGCCGGGGCCAGCGACGCGCTCGGGGCACTGGCCGACGCCACGGGAGCCCTCACCGCATCCACAGCCCTCGGCCGAGGCGTCTTCCCCGATGAACGGTACGACCTCGGAGTGACCGGCGGTTTCGGAGCGGACGGCGCGATGGCGCTGGTGCGGGAAGCGGATGTGGCGGTCGTCTTCGGAGCCTCGCTCAACCAGTTCACGATGCGCTTCGGCGAGCTGTTCGCGCCGGGCACGCGGGTGTTCCAGGTCGATGTGGCCCCGGCGGCGACACATGCGCACGTCGGCGGATTCGTGCGCGCGGATGCCCGGGTCGCGGCCGAGGCGATGGTTCAGCGGCTGCAGGTGTCGCACCAGCGGCGCCCGGCCGAGCGTCTCGCACGGGAGAATGCGCCTGCCGCGGACGAATCGGCCGAGAACGTCGGCGCGAAGCGCACTTCCCCGCGCGAAGCGCACACGCCCACCTGGCGCGAGAGCGTCGATGTCACTGCCGCCCGCGCGTACGCCCACGGCAGCCCGTTGGCCGCCGACGGCCGACTCGACCCGCGCTCGGCAGCACGTCGTATCGCCGAGCTGCTGCCCGAGGAGCGCATCGTCGTGTCGGACGGCGGGCACTTCATCGGCTGGGCGAACATGTACTGGCCGGTTGCAGCGCCCGACCGCATGATGATGGTCGGCACGGCCTTCCAGTCCATCGGCCAGGGATGGCCGAGCGTCGTCGGTGCGACTCGCGCCAGGCCCGAGGCGACCGTGATCCTCACCTCCGGCGACGGCGGCGGGTTGATGGCGATCGCCGATCTGGAGTCGGCGGTGCGGGCCGCGGCCGGCCGCGGCATGGCGGTGATCTGGAACGACGCCGCGTACGGCGCGGAGGTGAACCTCTACGGGCTCAAGGGCCTGGCCGAGGGACCGATGCGCATCCCCGAGGTCGACTTCGCCGCCTTCGGTGCCGCCGTCGGCGCCGAGGGCGTCGTGGTGCGGACCCTCGACGATCTCGACCGGCTGCGCACGTGGACGGCAGAGGATCCTGCGAAGCGGCGGTTCCTGGTGCTCGACCTGCGTATCTCCGGCGACGTCATCGCTCCGTACCAGCAGGAGATCATCCGCGTGAACTCCTAGAGTCGGCAGCTGCGGCTCAGATCCAGCCCTTGTCCTGCGCGATGCGCACCGCCTGGGCGCGGTTCGAGGCACCGACCTTGCCGATCGCCGCCGAGAGGTTGTTGCGCACCGTCCCCGCCGAGAGGAACACCTCGGCAGCGATCGCCGCCGCGCTGCGTCCGTCGGCCGCGAGCCTCAGAACCTGGCGTTCGCGCTCAGACAGCGGGTTCGCGCCTTCGAACAGGCTCGCTTCGGCGAGCGCGGGATTCACCACGCGAAGCCCGGCATGCACCCGGCGCACGGCGTCGGCGAGCTGCTCCGCGGGCGCGTCCTTCACCACGAAGCCACTCGCGCCGGCCTCCAGTGCCGCCCGCAGGTAGCCGGGCCGCGCGAAGGTCGTCACGATGAGCACCCGTGTGCCCCCGCTGGCGCGCCGGATCGCCTGCGTCGCAGCGATCCCGTCCATGCCCGGCATCTGAATGTCCATGAGGCAGACGTCCGGAGCAGTCCCGGCCACCACCTGCACCGCCTCCTGACCGTCTGCGGCGACGCCGACCACCGTCAGGTCGTCCTCCATCTCCAGCAGCGCGGCGAGGGCGCCGCGCAGCATCGCCTGGTCGTCGGCGATCACCAGCCGGATCGCCGCAGCGTCGTTCACCACGTCACCTCCACGCGCGTACCTCCGCCCTCCGCGGCGACGACGGCGAGCTCCGCCCCGCCCGCGTTCGCCCTCTCACGCATACCGCGCACGCCGTTGCCCTCGGAGCCGATCAGCCCGCGTCCGTCATCGATCACGGCGAATCCGCCTGGCGCGATGCGCACCGTCACCGTTGACGCCTCGGCATGGCGGAGGACGTTCGTCGTCGCCTCCCGAAGGATCCAGCTCGCGGTCAGCGACTGCGCGGGCGAGAGCGCCGCTTCCTCCCCCTGCACCCGCATCGTGATGTCGGCCGCATGCAGCGCACGGCGGCAGGAGGCCAGCTCGTCGGCGAGCGCGGCCGTGCGCACGTCGGCGACCGTGGCGCGTACCCCGGCGATCGCCTCGGCGGTGAGCGCTTCGATGTCGGCGAGCTCGGACTTGGCCCGCTCGGGATCGCTGTCGATGAGGCGTCTGACCAGCTGCGCCTTGAGGCTCACCACGGTTAGGGAATGCCCTACGAGATCGTGCACGTCACGCGCCACCGCCTCGCGCCCCTCGCTGGTCGCGAGTTCGAGCCCGAGCCGTTCCGCCTCGTCCGAGCGGATGATCAGGGTCGTCGAGACGGTGTTGACCACCCCCAGCATCACGATGATCGCCAGCACCGAGAGGTACGACATCCCGCCGGGGACGGCGAACACGATCATCGCGGTGATCGCGACGCAGACCGAGACGGTGACCCAGTGCGCCAGGCGCGTCAGACCGTACGAGGCGAAAGACATGATGAACGGCAGGAAGCTCAGCGCCGACCCGCCCGCGGCGGGCACCGCCAGCGCCGCGCACACCATGAGCCCGCCGAAAGCCGCCCATTGGACGGGCTTCGGCGGGGTGGTGAGCCCACCACCGCCGAAGCTCATCCCGTTGACGAACCCGGCGACGTAGATCACGACGAAGGCGGCCAGCGCGACCCAGCCCGTCACGACCCATGCCTGTTCGGCCGTGGATCGCAGCAGTGCCAGCACCGGGTAGAAGAGGAAGACCAGCCAGACAACGGCCATCAGCCAGCCGAACCGCTCCCATGGCGATCCCGCACCGCGCTGGCGGGACGGGATCGGCAGGGGACGGTGATGCGTCATGCTGTCGACACTATCGGCGGGCTCGTGACCGCTTGACACCGACGGTCACGAGGATGGCGAACACGATCACCCAGGCGGCGATGTTGACGAAGACCATCCACAGCGGATCGGTCTGCCCGGTGGTGAGTGCGCCCTCGGTCAGCGGCCAGCGGCTGAGCGAGACGAAGCCGTAGAGCGGGGTGAACCGGGCGATGTCGAGCATCACGCCGTCGAGTGGCAGGAACACGTTGCCGAAGAAGGCGAAGAACGTCATCGAGATCGATGCCAGGGCGGCAGCCGTGTCGGAGTTGAAGAACAGCCCGACACCCAACCCGTACAGGCCGAACATGAGCCCGATGCCGATGATGATGCCCGCGGTCGCCCACCACCGCCAGGCCTGGGTCGCCTCGGCTCCGGTGAGGAGGCCCGCGGCGAAGACCGCAAGGGCCGCGAGCGCCGCGAATGCGATCGCGGTCAGCAGCTTCGTCGTCGCGTATCCGGCTGTGCCGAGAGGCGTCATGGCGAGCTGGCGCCCCCAGCCCTGTTTCGCCTCCGTTGCGGCCAGCGAGGTGAGCGAGCTCATCGCGACGGCCGTTCCGTACGCCGCCATCGACACCATGACGTAGAAGGCGACGTTGCCGTTGCCTGCGGATGCCGAGGCGTAGTCGGCGGTCGCTCCGAACAGCAGGTACATCGCGACGGGCATCGCGAGCGTGAACGCGAGTGTGTACGGGTTTCGCAGCTGTCGCGTCGCCTCGATGCGAAGCATCGTGGATGAGATCGTCATGGTCATCGTCAGTCCTCCGTGAGGGCGGTGAAGGCGGTTTCGAGGGTGGGTGCGGCGATCTCGAGGTCGTGCGCTCCGGCGTTCAGAAGCGCGGATGCCGCGGCGTCCGAGTCGAGCGCGCGCAGGCTCACCCGCATGGCATCCACCCGGACGTCGCTGATGCCGCGGGTGTCCCGCAGGTGGCGTACGAGCGCGTCGCCTCCACCCGCGGGGAGGTTCGCCGCGAGCGTCCGCCCGCCGAGGCTCGCGCGCAGCTGCGCGGTCGGGGCGTCGGCGACGATGCGGCCTCTGTGCATCACCACTGTCCTGCGGGCGAACTGCTCGGCCTCCTCGAGGTAATGGGTAGCGAACACGATGGTGCGCCCGCCGTCCGCGTCAGCGCGCATGACGTCCCAGAAGTTCCGGCGCGCGGTGACGTCCATGCCGGCGGTCGGCTCATCGAGTACGAGGATGTCGGGGTCGGCGACGAGCGCGAGCGCGAACTTGACCCGCTGCTGCTCGCCGCCCGAGCACTTCGCGATGCGGCGACGCACGAGCGCGCCGAGCCCGGTACGGTCGATCACGTCTGGCACGCGCGCCAGCGCCTCGCGCCCGTGAAGCGACGCGATGACCTCGACCGTCTCGCGGACAGTCAGATCCGACAGCAGACCTCCGGTCTGCAGCACCGCTGCGACGACCCCGTCCCTGGCCGCCTTCGCCGGCATCTGCCCGTAGACCGAGACGGTGCCAGCGGTGGGATCCGTGAGACCGAGCAGCATGTCGAGCGTCGTCGTCTTGCCCGCCCCGTTCGGCCCGAGCAGCGCGACGACCTCGCCGCGACGGATGCGGAGGTCGAGTCCGTCGACGGCTTTCACCGTGCGCTCGCCCGAGCCGAAGTGCCTGCGCAGGCCCTCGACGGCGACCGCCGTGTCGGGTGCGGATCGAGTCGGCGCGAGCTCGTCCGGTGCTGTGATGATGTCGGCTGCTGTGGTCATGCCTCCAGCCTGGTCAACGGACGCGCCTGAGTCCGGAGGGCCGTGTCATCTCCTTTTCATGACACGTGTCACGCCGCGAGCGCGCCCGTGGCGCAGCTTCAGGACGCCGGCAGCAGGGCGCCCTCGATGAACCGCTCGAGCTCGTCGACCGCATCGAGCGGCAGGATGGCTGCGACGTACTGATCGGGGCGCACGACGACCACGACACCATCCCGTGACAGCTCGCGCTCGGCGAAGATATCGCGCGTGCACCAGACGGTGGTGCCCGCGGCGAACACCTTCTCCCAGTCGGTCAGGCCGTACGGTCCCGTCTTGGGCAGGAACAGCGCGTGCGCATCGGTGATCTCCAGCTCGTCGTATCGCTGCTGGTAGACAGCCTTCACATCGAAGACGGCGTCGACGTCGCCGTCCGCCGGGGTGAAGCGCGCGAACACCGGCTCGGCGGCCTTCGCCCAGGCGGCCAGTCGCGACGCATCCGCATCCGCGAAGGCGTACACACGCCAGCGTCCGTCTGCCTTCGCGTGGTGACCGAGGTGCACGGCGTTGCCGTCGGCGACGCGCGTCACCTCGACCGACTTGAAGCGCTTGCCCAGCGGGAATCCGACCGCGAGGTCCTGGTGACCGCCGTCCGACACGATCATGGAGGCCGCGTACTGGGTCATGAACCCCGACGGGAACTCCGCCGTCGCGAGGTAGTACGTCGCGAGATCCTGCGGGTCGGAGATCTCCTCGGGCTTCCGCGCCATCAGGCTCGACCACTCCCGGTCGAAGTCGATCAGCTGCTGCGCGACAGGGCGGCGCTCTGCGGCATAGGTGCCGAGCAGCTCTTCGGGTGCGCGGCCGGTCAGCACGTGGCCCAGCTTCCAGCCGATGTTGAAACCGTCCTGCATCGACACGTTCATGCCCTGCCCCGCCTTGGCGCTGTGCGTGTGGCACGCATCGCCGGTGAGGAAGACGCGCGGCGTGCGTCCCGAGCCGTCGATGACGTCGTCGAAACCGTCGGTGACGCGGTGACCGACCTCGTACACGCTGTGCCAGGCGACTTCCTTCACATCCAGGGTGTACGGATGCAGGATCTCGTTCGCCTTGGCGATGATCGCCTCCAGCGGCGTGCGCCGCACCTGGCGGTTGTCACCCTCCGCCACCTCGCCGAGATCGACGTAGACCCTGCTGAGGTACCCGCCCTCCCGAGGGATGTGCAGGATGTTGCCCGCCTCGGCGTTGATCGCGCATTTCGTGCGCCAGTCGGGGAAGTCGGTGTTCACCAGCACGTCCATCACACCCCAGGCGTGCGACGCCATGACGCCCACGTGCTTGCGCCCGATGGCCTCACGCACACCGCTGCGCGCGCCGTCGCAGCCGACCACGTACTTGGCGCGGATCGTGCGCTCCTCGCCGGTCGCGTGCCTGACGCGCACTTCGACGGGGTGCTCCCCCGTCTCGTGCACGGTCAGCCCCAGGAACTCCATCCCGTAGTCGGGCACGATCCGGCCGGGACCGTGCGCTGCCGCCTCGGCGAAGTAGTCGAGCACGCGCGCCTGGTTGACGATGAGGTGCGGGAACTCGCTGATCTTGAGACCGTAGTCCTCGGTGCGCGAAGTGCGGATGATGTTCGCCCTGTTCTCGGGGTCAGGCCCCCAGAAGTTCATCCAGCCGATGTTGTAGGCCTCTGCGACGATGCGCTCGGCGAAACCGAACGCCTGGAACGTCTCGACGCTGCGGGGCTGGATGCCGTCGGCCTGACCGAGGACCAGGCGGCCTTCGCGCTTCTCGATGATCCGCGTCGAGACGCCGGGGAACTGCGACATCTGTGCCGCCAGCAGCATCCCGGCGGGCCCGGAGCCGACGATGAGCACGTCCATCTCGTCGGGAAGGTCGGCGGGCCGGTCGACCCCGAGTCCTTCGGCCGGCAGCACGCGTGGGTCTCCGGAGACGTAGCCGTGGTGGTGGAACTGCATCGCTTCTCCTCGGGTGCGGGGCGGATGCCGCAGCATCCGCCCCGACGATTTGCTCAGGCCCTGGCGAGGCCGTGGATCGGGCTGATCGACTGCTCAGCCTCATGGTCGGGGCCGAGCGGGATGCCGCTGCGGTCCCGCAGCAGCAGGGTCGCGACGAGCCCGAGAACCGTCATCCCGGCGAGATACCAGGTGACCGCCATCGTCGTGCCCGTCGCCTGCACGAGCGCCGTGGCGATGGTCGGCGCGAACGCGCCACCCGCGATCGCGCCGATCGCGTACGAGATCGAGACGCCCGAGAAGCGGATGCTCGCCGGGAACAGCTCGGTGTACAGCGCCGCCTGCGGCCCGTAGGTGAAGCCGAGCCCGATGGTCAGGATCGCGAGACCGGCGAACAGCAGGCCGACGCTGCCGGTGTTCACCAGCGGGAACAGCGCGAAGACTCCGCCGAGCTGCAGCACCCAGCCGATGATGTATGTCGTGCGGCGGCCGAGCCGATCGGAGATCCAGCCGGCGACCAGGGTCGACAGCAGCCAGGTCACGGCGGATCCGGTCACAGCCCAGAGCACCGGTCCGCGCTCGAGCCCGAGCGGGCCGTCGGGGTCGGTGGAGTAGTTCTGGATGTAGCCGCCCGTGGTCATGTAGCCGACGGCGTTGTTGCCTGCGAACACCAGCGCGGCGATGACCACCAGCAGAAGGTGCTTGCGGAACAGCTGCACGATCGGCATCTGCGCCTCCTCCTTGCGCTCGGCGAGTTCGGTGAAGACGGGGCTCTCCTCCACGCGACGGCGCACGTAGTAGCCGACGAGGATCAGCACGACGCTCAGCAGGAACGGGATGCGCCATCCCCAGGCGACAAACTGCTCTCCGGGGGCGATGGCCGTCATGATGGCCATCACACCCGAGGCGAGCAGCAGACCGAGGGGGACGCCGATCTGCGGCGAGGCGCCGAAGATGCCGCGCTTGGCCTTCGGCGCGTGCTCGACGGCCATCAGCACCGCACCGCCCCACTCGCCGCCGGCGGACAGTCCCTGCAGGATTCGCAGGACCACGAGCATGATGGGCGCGGCGATGCCGATCGCGTCGTACGTCGGCAGAACGCCGATGAGTGCTGTGGCGGCTCCCATCAGGATGAGCGTCCACATCAGCACCGCCTTGCGGCCGACCTTGTCTCCGAAGTGCCCGGCGAGGAAGGCGCCGAGCGGCCGGAAGAGGAAGCTCACGCCGACCGTGGCGAATCCGATCAGGACGCTGTTCGCGCCGAGCGGGGCGAAGAAGAGCTGGCCGAAGACCAGGCCGACGGCGGTCGCATAGATGAAGAAGTCGTACCACTCCACGGTGGTGCCGACCACGGTGGCGAACACCACCCGACGGCGATCCGTCGGGCTTGCGATGGTTCCTGTCGGCGTGAATCCGGGGGAACCGGGCTGATCGCTCATGAGAACTCCTTGACGTCATTGTCCGGCGGCGACGGGATGCTTGCCACCTGGCCCGTTGATCATATACGATTTGAGATACAACGCACAAGGCACCGCCGAACCGGTGCGGACGAAAGCGCGAGGAGGCGCCACGTGACGCAGATCACCCGACCAGGCAAGATCATCGCGATCCACCTGAGCTACGCCTCCCGTGCGCAGCAGCGCGGTCGTCGCCCCGCCGCCCCCTCCTACTTCTTCAAGCCGGCCAGCTCGGTCGCCTGCTCCGGCGGCACGGTCGAGCGCCCGGCCGGTACCGAGCTGCTCGCTTTCGAGGGCGAGATCGCACTGATCATGGGCACGGCCGCGCGACGTGTGCCGATCGACGAGGCCTGGTCGCACGTGGCCGCCGTCACCGCGGCCAACGATCTCGGCCTGTACGACCTGCGCGCCAACGACAAGGGGTCCAACGTGCGCTCCAAGGGCGGCGACGGGTACACCCCGCTGGGGCCAGAGCTCATCGACGCAGCATCCGTCGATCCCTCCGCACTCCGCGTGCGCGCCTGGGTCAACGGCGAACTCCGGCAGGACGACACGACCGAGCGGCTGCTCTTCACTCTTCCGCAGCTCGTCGCCGACCTGTCGCAGCACTTCACCCTCGAGCCGGGCGACGTCATCCTCACCGGAACGCCGGCGGGCTCGTCCGTGATCGTGCCCGGCGACGTCGTCGAGGTCGAGGTGGATGCTCCGAATGCCGCGGGCGCGCCCACCTCGGGGCGCCTGCGCACGACCGTCGTGGAGGGCGAGATCCCGTTCGACCCCGCGCTGGGTTCGATGCCGGCGGTGGACGATCTGCAGCGCGAGGAGGCGTGGGGGTCGCGTGAGGCGGCCGGCCTGCCCACCGCAGCCCCCGCACGACCGGCGCTGTCAGCCGAGCTGCGCGCCAAGCTGCTCGAGGCGCCGACCGCAGGCCTGTCGAGCCAGCTGCGCAAGCGCGGCCTGCACTCCTGCTTCATCGACGGGGTCACCGCGAACCTCCCCGGTACGAAGATCGTCGGCGTCGCCAAGACCCTGCGCTTCGTCCCTGCCCGCGAGGACCTCTTCGCAAGCCACGGCGGCGGGTACAACGCGCAGAAGCGCGCGTTCGACGCCGTCGCCGAGGGCGAGGTCATCGTCATCGAGGCCCGTGGGGACGCGAGCACCGGCACGCTCGGAGACATCCTCGCCCTGCGCGCCAAGACCCGCGGCGCGGCCGGAGTCGTGACCGACGGCGGGGTGCGCGACTTCGATGCCGTCGCCGAGATCGGCCTGCCCGTGTTCTCGAAGGGCGCCCACCCCTCGGTGCTCGGCCGCAAGCACGTGCCGTGGGAGGTCGACGTGACGATCGCCTGCGGCGGCGCGGCGGTGCAGCCCGGAGACATCATCGTCGGCGACGGCGACGGCGTGATCGTCATCCCCGCCGCCCTCGCCGAAGAGGTGGCCGACGCGGCCATCGCGCAGGAGACCGAAGACGTGTGGATCGCCGAGCAGGTCGCCGCCGGTCACCCCGTCGACGGACTGTTCCCGATGAACGCCGAGTGGCGCGCGAAGTACGAGGCCAGGGAGGGCGCATGACCGCCGTCCGTCCCGCGAGCAAGTCGGAGCAGGCCTATACCTGGGTCCGCGAGCGCATCGCCGCCCACGCCTTCGGACCCGGGTACCGCCTCGTGCTCGGCGACATCGCCGACCAGCTGAAGATGAGCGTCGTGCCCGTCCGTGAGGCCATCCGCCGCCTCGAAGCGGAGGGGCTGGTCAGCTTCGAACGCAATGTCGGTGCGCGTGTCACCCTCGTCGATGAGAGCGAGTACGCCCACACGATGCAGACCCTGGGAATCGTCGAGGGGTCGGCCACCGCCCTGTCGGCCCCGCTGCTCGATGCCGCGGCACTCGATCGAGCGGCGGACATCAACGATCGGATGCGGCGGCTGCTCGATCACTTCGACGCCCACGTGTTCACCGAGCTCAACCGCCAGTTCCATTCCGTGCTGTACGAGCCGTGCCCCAACCCTCAGGTGCTCGAGATGGTTCACCGCGGATGGGCGCGGCTCTCCGGCATCCGCGACACCACCTTCGCGTATGTGCCAGGGCGCGCGGAGCATTCGGTGGAGGAGCATGCCCAGCTGATCACGATGCTGCGCGAGGGCGCATCGCCGCTCGATATCGAACTCGCCGCTCGCAACCACCGCTGGCGAACCCTGGACGCATTCCTCCAGGCCCGCCATCCGAAGACGACCACCCCTGAAGAAGGACGATCATGACCGACGTGTACACACCGGCCGATCTGCCGGCCAAGATCCAGCACTACATCGACGGCGAGTTCGTCGACTCGATCGACGGTGACACCTTCGACGTGCTCAACCCGGTCACCAACGACGCGTACGTGCAGGCCGCCGCAGGCAAGAAGGCCGACATCGAGCGCGCCGTCGCCGCAGCACGCCGCGCGTTCACCGAGGGGCCATGGCCGAGGATGCTGCCGCGCGAGCGGAGCCGCGTGCTGCATCGCATCGCCGACATCGTCGAGTCGCGCGATGCCCGCCTCGCCGAGCTGGAGTCGTTCGACTCGGGCCTGCCGATCACGCAGGCCCTCGGCCAGGCTCGCCGCGCCGCCGAGAACTTCCGGTTCTTCGCCGACCTGATCGTTGCGCAGGCCGACGACGCGTTCAAGGTGCCGGGCAAGCAGATGAACTACGTCAACCGCAAGCCGATCGGCGTCGCGGGTCTGATCACGCCCTGGAACACCCCCTTCATGCTGGAGTCGTGGAAGCTGGGCCCCGCCCTCGCCACCGGCAACACCGTCGTGCTCAAGCCAGCGGAGTTCACCCCCCTGTCGGCGTCGCTGTGGGCCGGCATCTTCGAGGAGGCGGGCCTGCCGAAGGGCGTGTTCAACCTCGTCAACGGTCTGGGTGAGGACGCAGGGGACGCGCTCGTCAAGCACCCTGACGTGCCGCTCATCTCGTTCACCGGCGAGAGCCGCACCGGGCAGATCATCTTCGGCAACGCCGCCCCGCACCTGAAGGGCCTGTCGATGGAGCTGGGCGGCAAGAGCCCCGCCGTGGTCTTCGCGGACGCCGACCTCGACACCGCCATCGACGCCTGCATCTTCGGCGTCTTCTCGCTGAACGGCGAGCGCTGCACGGCCGGGTCGCGCATTCTCGTGCAGCGCGAGGTCTACGACGAGTTCGTCGAGCGCTTCGCGGCTCAGACGAAGCGCGTCAAAGTCGGCCACCCGCACGACCCGACCACCGAGGTCGGCGCGCTGGTGCATCCCGAGCATTACGACAAGGTGATGAGCTACGTCGAGCTGGGCAAGACCGAGGGCCGCCTGGTCGCCGGCGGTGGACGCCCTGACGGCTTCCCGACGGGCAACTACGTCGCGCCGACCGCCTTCGCCGATGTGGCACCGGACGCACGCATCTTCCAGGAGGAGATCTTCGGCCCTGTGGTAGCGATCACCCCCTTCGACACCGAGGACGAGGCGCTCGCCCTGGCCAACAACACCAGGTACGGCCTCGCGGCGTATATCTGGACGAATGATCTCAAGCGCGCGCACAACTTCGCGCAAGCCGTCGAGGCCGGCATGGTGTGGCTCAACTCCAACAACGTGCGCGACCTGCGCACGCCGTTCGGCGGGGTGAAGGCATCAGGGCTCGGTCACGAGGGCGGTTACCGCTCCATCGACTTCTACACCGACCAGCAGAGCGTGCACATCACGCTCGGCGAGCCGCACAACCCCGCGTTCGGCAAGCAGGACCTCGACGACCCGGATCCCCGCTGACTCACGCAAGGACGCTGACATGACCAACCGCGCAGACATGACCCTCACCTCCTCGGGCTTCTATGTGAGCCAAGAGGCCCCCATCCAGACCGAGAACCCCGTCGCGACCCCGAAGGCCTCCCCGCCCGACATCCTTCGGTGCGCCTACATGGAGCTGGTCGTCACCGACCTCGCCGCGTCCCGGGAGTTCTACGTCGACATCCTCGGGCTGTACGTCACAGAGGAGGACGAGAACGCGATCTACCTCCGCTCGACCGAGGAGTTCATCCACCACAACCTCGTACTGCGCAAGGGCGAGGTCGCGGCGGTCGCCGTGTTCTCGTACCGAGTGCGGTCGGAGGCCGATCTCGATAGGGCCGTCGAGTTCTACACCGAGCTCGGCTGCGATGTGCGCCGCAGTGAGGAGGGTTTCACGAAGGGCATCGGCGACTCGGTGCGCGTGGTCGACCCGCTCGGATTCCCCTACGAGTTCTTCCACCAGACAGAACACGTCGAGCGGATGTCGTGGCGCTACGACCTGCACATCCCAGGGGAGCTGGTGCGTCTCGACCATTTCAACCAGGTCACTCCCGACGTGCCGCGCGCGGTGAAGTTCATGCAGGATCTCGGGTTCCGCGTGACCGAGGACATCCAGGACGAGGAGGGCACCGTCTACGCCGCCTGGATGCGTCGCAAGCCGACCGTCCACGACACCGCGATGACCGGCGGTGACGGCCCTCGCATGCACCACGTGTGCTTTGCCACGCACGAGAAGCACAACATCCTCGCGATCTGCGACAAGCTCGGCGCACTGCGCCGCTCCGACGCGATCGAGCGCGGTCCGGGCCGCCACGGGGTGAGCAACGCGTTCTACCTCTACCTGCGCGACCCGGACGGCCACCGGGTGGAGGTCTACACGCAGGACTACTACACCGGCGATCCGGACAACCCCGTCATCACCTGGGACGTGCACGACAATCAGCGCCGCGACTGGTGGGGAAACCCTGTGGTCCCCTCCTGGTACACCGAGGCATCGCTCGTGCTCGACCTCGACGGGAACCCGCAGCCCGTGCGTGCGCGGACCGACTCCAGCGAGATGGCGGTGACGATCGGCGCCGACGGCTTCTCGTACACCCGTCGCGAGCAGGGCGAGGAGTCGATGCCGGAGTGGAAGCAGGGCGAGTACAAGCTGGGGCACCAGCTGTGACGCTGCCCGCCGAGACCATCGCGAAGCTCGCGGCGGAGCTGGCCGAGGCCGACCGTACGCACGGCGTGATCCCGCGGATCACCGCACGGTACCCGGAGGCCACGGTCGAGGACTCCTACGCGATCCAGGGTGTCTGGCGTGACGCGCAGATCGCCGCGGGGCGTCGGCTGGTGGGCCGCAAGATCGGGCTGACCTCGAAGGCCATGCAGCAGGCCACCGGCATCACCGAGCCCGACTACGGGGTCATGTTCGACGACACGGTGTACGAGTCCGGCGCCGAGATCCCGGTGGACCACTTCTCCAACGTGCGCATCGAGGTCGAGCTGGCGTTCGTGCTGAAGGAGTCGCTGGAAGGACCCGACTGCACCCTCGAGAAGGCCCTCGCCGCCATCGACTACGCAGTTCCCGCGCTCGAGGTGCTGAACTCTCACATCGAGCTCGAGGGGCGCACGATCGTCGACACGATCAGCGACAACGCCGCCTACGGGGCGATGGTGCTCGGCACGGTGCGCAGGCGCCCCGAAGAGATCGACCTGCGCTGGGTGCCAGGCGTGCTCTCGCGCAACGGCGAGATCGAGGAGACCGGCGTCGCCGCCGGCGTACTCGGGCACCCCGCCACCGGTGTCGCCTGGCTGGCGAACAAGTTCCACCAGCACGGGGCGCGTCTGGAGGCGGGCGAGGTCATCCTGGCAGGATCGTTCACCAGGCCCATGTGGGTCTCGCGCGGCGATGCCGTGCGGTGCGACTACCGCGAGATGGGAATCATCGAATGCCGCTTCGTCTAGAGCCCACCTTCCGCGATGCGCTCGCGGCGGCGGACCGCCCGCTGATCGGCATGTGGCTGAGCACCGGGTCTCCGCTGCTGGCCGAGATCGGTGCGGGAGCGGGTCTCGACTGGCTGCTGATCGACATGGAGCACGGACCCAACACCCTGACCTCCGTGCAGCAGCAGCTGCAGGTGATCGCCGCGTACCGGGTGCCGGCTCTCGTACGGGTGCCGTTCAACGATCCCGTGGTCATCAAGCAGGTGCTGGATGCGGGCGCACAGAACCTGCTCGTGCCCATGATCGCGTCCGCCGACGAGGCACGCGCGGCCGTGGCCGCCGTACGCTACCCGCCCGACGGCATCCGAGGGGTCGGGTCGGCTCTGGCCCGCAGCGGGCGATGGGGTCGCGTGGACCGGTACGTGCAGGAGGCATCGCAGCACGTGTCACTGATCGTGCAGGTGGAGTCCGGCGATGCGGTGGATGCGGCCGCTGAGATCGCCGCCGTGGATGGCGTGGACGGCGTGCTTGTCGGGCCCGCCGACCTGGCCGCGTCGATGGGATTCCCGGGCCAGCAGACGCACCCCGAGGTGCTGGCCGCCGTGCGCCGCGTTCTCGCGGCCGTGACCGCTGCCGGCAAGAAGGTCGGCGTGAACTCCTTCGATCCCGCCACGTCGGATGCATACCTCGCCGATGGCGCTGACTTCCTGTCGGCGAGCGCCGACGTCACGATCCTGGCCCGCGGTTCGGAGGCCCTCGCGGCGCGCTTCATCCCGGCATCCGGCGACGCGGCCGCCGAGACCTATTGAGCGCTGATCATCTCGCGGCGACGGCGGCCGCCGCCATCCGGGCCGCGAGGCCGCGGGCGGTCAGGGTCCGTGCGCCCGAAGCGTCCTGCACGATCGCCGCCATTCGCTCCGAGTAGCCGATGCAGTCCATGAAGATCCAGTCGCTGCCGCTCGCCCCGAGCGCGCTGCCCGCGGCTGCCAGCGCGGCGTCGTCTGCGGTGTACGGATCCACGGCGACGACCGTGACCTCGCGACCGAGATCGCGCCGCCACCGCGCCGCGATGTCGTCGACCTGGCGGGGAGTCGGTGCGAGCACGCCGAGGCGGTCGTCGCCGACCAGTGTCGTCGCCGCTCCCCTCGCCAGTCGCTCGGCCGTGTAGACGGGCACAGGCGAGCGCAACGAGGGCAGGTGCCCGGTGCACAGCACGAGGACGGCTCCGGCGCCGTCCTCGGCGACCGCGTCGACCGCACGCTGCACCAGCGGCAGCATCCGCTCCTCATCGAGCACGGCCGAGCCGCCGTCGCGCAGTCGGGAGACGAGCGCGGCCCTGCCCGGCTCCGGAGCCAAAGCGGCGATCCCAGCGGCGTCGAGTCCGTCGAGCGCACCGCGTTCGACGATTCGGATGCCGGGCAGCAACGGCTCGATGTCGGGGACCACGTCCACGCGCGGCGCCTGGCCGATGGTGACGCATCCGAGGATCATCCGGCCTCCTCCTCGGCCGCCGCGCGCAGGCCTGCCTCGACGACGGCGCGGCGCGAGGCGCGGTCACGGGCGGCGGCGGGATCGGGCTCGGGAACGGCGGCGAGCAGCGCCCGAGTGTACGGATCCCGCGGATCGGCGAGCACGTCGGCGCAGCGCCCGGATTCGACCACCTTCCCCTGGTTCATCACGATCACGTCGTCCGCCATGAACTCGACCACGGCTATGTCGTGCGAGATGAACAGATAGCTCAGGCCGAACTCGTCCTGCAGGTCCTTCATGAGGTTCAGCACCTGCGCCTGCACCGAGACGTCGAGCGCGGAGACGGGCTCGTCGCACACCACCAGGCGGGGCTTGAGCATGAGAGCCCTCGCGATGCCGATGCGCTGGCGCTGCCCGCCGGAGAACTCGTGCGGGTATCTGTCGGCGTGTGCGGCCTCGAGCCCCACGATCTCGAGCATCTCGCCGATGCGGCTGCGCAGTTCGCGGCGGCCGGGTCGCTGGTGCAGCTCGAGGGGCTCGGCCAGCAGCCGCCCGACGGTCCAGCGCGGGTCGAGTGAGGCGTAGGTGTCCTGGAAGACGATCTGCATCTGCGACCTTCGGCGGCGCATCTCATCGGGTGCGAGCCCGACGAGATCGACGCCGTCGTAGACCACGCTGCCGGCGGTCGGCTCGATGAGGCGCAGGGCGCAGCGGCCGGTGGTCGACTTACCCGACCCCGACTCCCCGACGATCGCGAGGGTCGTGCCCTCTTCGAGGTCGAGGTCGACCTCATCGACCGCACGGAAGGGCGGTTCGCCCCTGCGGGCTCCGCGCCGGGGGTACTCCTTGACGAGTCCCCTGATGCTCAGCAGCGTGCTCATGCATGCCCTGCTCTCTCGCTGACAGTGGGAAGCCTGCTCTTGCCGGCGTTGCGCGACGGCATCGACTCCAGCAGGCCGCGGGTATACGGATGCTCCGGCTCACGGAACAGGGTGTCGACGTCGGACTTCTCCACGATCTGCCCGCGCCGCATCACCACCACGCGGCGGCATGTCTGGGCGACGACCCCGAGATCATGCGTGACCAGCAGGATGGCGGTGCCGTGGCTCTCCTGCAGGTCGAGCATGAGATCGAGGATCTGCGACTGGGTGGTGACGTCGAGTGCCGTAGTCGGTTCGTCCGCGATGAGGAGGTCGGGCTCGCAGGACATCGCCATCGCGATCATCGCGCGCTGGCGCATACCGCCCGACAGCTGGTGCGGGTACGAATCGGCGATCTGCGCGGCGCGGTGGATGCCCACCATCTCCAGCAGTTCGACCACGCGCGCTGCGGCCTGTCGCCGGTTCAGCTTCAGGTGGCGGCGCAGCGGTTCGGCGATCTGGAAGCCGATGGTGAAGGCGGGGTTCAGCGCTGTCATCGGCTCCTGGAAGATGGTGCCGATCCGGCGCCCCCGGATCCGTCGCATGTGAGCGGCGCTGAAGCCGGCCATATCCTCGCCGTCGAACAGGATCCGCCCGCCGGTCATCCGCACCGCCCTGGTGGGCAGCAGCTGGATGATCGACATGGCGGTGAGGCTCTTCCCCGAGCCGGATTCGCCCACGATCCCGAGGGTCTCGCCGCGCTCGATGTCGAAGCTGATCCCGCCGACCGGCGTGCTGATGCCGTGCTGGGCGCGGACCTGGACGGTGAGGTCCTCGACACGGAGAAGAGCCGTCATGTTCGTCAGCCCGCCTTGCGCCCGAGGGTCTGCAGGTGGTGTGCGTTGCCGTACAGGTCGACGAGGTGGGCGAACTGCTCCGGGTCGTGGAACGCTACCTGTCCGGCACCGAAGTACTTGGCGGTCTCGACGGCGAACCGCGCGGCGAGTTCGATGTCGACCTCGTGGCTCGCTCCGGTGGCGCACCCGGCGACCGGCACGGCGGTGGTGATAGCCACGCCGACCACGGGCGCGGTGGTCGCCACCGCGGGCTGCAGGATCGAGTTGAGATGGTGCAGGTCGTTGCCGTAGGGCGTGATGTCCTGCGTGGCGAGGGGGAACACCACTGCGGGGACGCCTGTCACCGACTCCGCGATGCCGACGAGATCCTCGCTCGGCCGGAGGATGTAGCCCTCCTTGACCGTGGGCGAGATGGCGATTCCGCGGTGGTTGATCGTGCGATTGCCCTTGGTGGTGTCGATCGAGACGATGGCGTCCATCTCCTCGTCGACTTCGTGCCGGTTCATGGTGCCCATGTCGACAGGCGATCCCATGAACGGCACCGGATCGTGCGGCTCCGTCGGCGCCCAGCCGGTGACGTGGGTGGTGACGATGACGTCGCCGGGCAGCACGTCGCCGCGGGCCTTCATCTGCAGCAGCTTCGCGGCAGCCGAGAGAGCGGCGGCGGCGCCGTCGCCATCCGACACGAATCCGATCCGCTCCGGCCGCGCGCCCGCTCCGCCCAGACGGCCGATGACGCCCAGCGTGGGGGCCGACCCACCGCCGCGCTTACCGTCGGATCCGGGGATGACGACGCGCATGAAGTCGGTGGACTTCCCCGAGTCTCCGGTGATCGTCTCGACGTGGATCTCGACGCCCTCCGCGCCCTGGGCACGCAGGTAGGCGGCCAGGGCATCGCCCGACGTCTGCGGGGAGTCCAACAGGTCGACGACGTCGAGTACCTGATTCAGCATGCTTTTCTCTCTCTTCTTCGTGTCTGCCGGGGCCTCAGGAGGTGAGCCCGAGGTAGCGGATGGCGCTCAAGGCGTAGACCTTGGCGGCGAGGACGACGTCCGCGGCAAGCGCGCGTTCGTCGAAGCTGTGGATGGTCTGCAGATCGGCCGGGCCGTACTGCAGCACGGGGATGCCGTGGCTGCGGAACGTGCGGGCGTCGGAGGACGCCCATTGCAGCACGCCCTGCGCCTCGGGGTCGGAGAGCTCTCGCAGAGCGCCGACCAGCGTCTCGACGATGGGGTCGGTCGGCACGGTCCAGTTCGGCTCGCTCATGAAGCCGAGCGGCTCGAGTTCGGCTTCGATGCCCTCCTCGGCGAGGATCTCGCGCACGCGGGCGAGCACCTCGGCTCGGGAGAGTCCGATCGGCACCCTGGTGTCGAACTCGATCACGCAGGTGTCGGCGACGACGTTGGTCGACGTGCCGCCGGCGATGGTGCCGACGTTGATCGTGACGTGTTCGAACACGTCGGCCACCTCAGGGGCGTAGCCCTCGCGCTGCACCGCGAACCGCTTCGAGTCCGCGATCAGCTGGCGAACCTCCTCGGGCGCGTCCGGCGTCATGTCCCACAGCCGCTGCAGGGCGATGATCGCCCTGGCGCCGAGCAGGTTGGCGCTGGTGCCATGCACCGGCTGGAGGCTGCCGTGCCCCGGCCTGCCCTTGATGGTCAGGCGGAACCAGTTGCTGCCCTTCTGCCCGATGGTGGGGTGGTCGCGCTCGGCCGGCTCGGCGATGATGCCTCCGTCGGCGCCATCGAGCGCACCCTGGTCGAGCACCCAGTCGGCGCCGAGCCGCCCGCCGGTCTCCTCGTCGGGCACTGAGGCCAGCGACAGCCGGCCGGCGATCGGCACGCCGAGCCGCGCGAGCAGGATGAACACGTGGATGAGACCCGCCAGCCCGGCCTTCATGTCGCTGGCTCCGCGGCCGCGCAGCCAGCCGTCGACCACGTCGCCGGCGAACGGAGGGAACGACCAGCGGCTGACGTCCCCCACGGGGACGACGTCATGGTGTCCTGCGAAGACGAGGTGTCGCTGCCCCTCGCCCTTCTCACCGCGATGCGCGACGACGCTCACGCGCCCCTGACCGGCATCGAGGAGCTCCGCGTCGATGCCGGCACCGCGCAGATGGGCGGCGATGACGTCAGCGATCTCCGTGCAGTCTCCGGGAGGGTTCTCGCTCGGGGTGCGGATGAGGAGGCCGGCGAGCTCCAGAAGCTCGTCCGCCGTCTCTTCCACCGCCTCGAGGATCCGGGTCTCCCAGTCTGCCTGCATCATGCTCTCTCGTCTCTCTCGTCCGGTCGGGGGCGCGTGCGTGGTCACTCGGACTTGCTCAGCTGGAAGAAGCGGATCAGCCCGTCGGGGTACGAGGTGTAGCCCTCGAGGCCCTCATCGTGCGCGACAGCGATGTTGTACTCGTACAGGTACGCCCAGGGCGCTTCCTCGCTGATCAGCTCCTGCATCTCGCCGTACTTCTCGTTGCGCACCTCGGCGTCGGGCTCGGAGGCGGCCTCCTTCCACAGCTGGTCGACGCGTGCGTTCGAGTAGTTCATGTAGTTGCTGGTGCCGTCCGAGGTCATCAGCAGGCCCAGGTGGTAGCCGGGGTCGTTGACGAACGAGGTCCAGCGGCTGATGTAGGCCTGCACCTGCTTGCCGGCGAGCGCCTCGAGGAACTGCGCGCGGGCCATGTTGGTGATGTTCATGGTCACGCCGATCTTGGCGAGCTCCGACTGGATCAGCACCGCGTCGTCGTTCCAGTCCGAGAAGCCGGAGCCGAGCGTGAAGTCGAATGTGAACCCGTCGGGGTACCCGGCCTCGGCGAGCAGTGTCCTGGCCTTGTCGAGGTCGTACTCGGCCTCGTTGCCCTGCTCGGTGAATCCGGGCGTCGAGCTGGCGACCGACGAGCGCATCGGGCTGGCCTGTCCCTTCATCACGTCGTCGATGAGCTTGTCGTAGGGGATCGCGTACGTGATCGCCTCGCGCACCTTCGGGTCGTCGAAGGGAGCGATGGCGTTGTTCATCGCGAAGTACAGGATCTTGTTGCTGGGTCGGGAGTCGACGACGACGCCATCGCCTTCGAGGCCCTCGAGATCCTTCGGCGCGACCTCGAGCGCGGCGTCGACGGAGCCCTTCTTGAGCAGCTGCAGGCGGTTGGAGGGGTCCGTGATGAACTTCAGGTTCACCGTGCCGAGGGCGGGGGCTTCGCCCCAGTAGTCCTCGTTGCGGCTGAGCTTCGCCGCGCTGGCGGGGTCCCAGCTGTCGATGACATACGGGCCGGTGCCCGCGGTGTTGGTCGCCAGCCATTCGGCGCCGCCGTTCTTCTCGACGAGATCCATGTCGAGGATGGAGAACGAGTACATCGGCAGGATCTGCAGGAAGAGGTGGTTCGGCGCGGTGAGGGTGACGACGACCGTGTGCTCATCCGTCGCCTCGACGGTGGAGATCCCGGCCATGCCGTACAGGAAGCTGGCGGATGCCGAGGCTTCGATGTGCTCGAACGAGCGCACGACGTCATCGGCGGTGAGCTTCTTGCCCGACTGGAACGAGACGTCGTCGCGAAGCGTGAAGGTGTAGACGGTGTCGGTGTCGTCCACCTCCCATTCGGTCGCGAGCATGGGAGCGATCGTGGCGGTGTCCGACACGCGCTTGCCGTCGACCTCCTTGGTGCCGTAGGTGACGAGCTGGTCGTATGCCGCCACGACGAGCGTGTCGCTCGTGCCGTCGTTCGCCTCCGCCGGATCGAGGGTCTTTCCGCCCTCGGAGTATGCGATGGTCAGCGTCTGGTCCGCGCCTTGGGCGTCGGTGTTCGCATTGGAGTTCGCGTTCGCCACACAGCCGGCGGTCGACAGCACGACGGCGAGGGCGACTGCGGCGGCGGAGATCATTCTCTGCGTGCGCATGGAGTGGTGCCTTTCGTTGGGACGGGTTTCGGTGTCTCGTGACGTGCGGGGTCTCGTGGCCCCTGGCGTCAGCGAGCTGAGGTCCTCAGACGTGGATCGAGCACGTCGCGGAGGCCGTCACCGAGCAGGTTGAATCCGAGGATCGACGAGGCGATCGCGATGCCGGGGAACAGGGTCATCCACCACTCCCCCGAGATGATGTAGCCGCGGGCGTCGGAGATCATGACGCCCCATTCGGCGAGCGGCGGCTGGGCGCCGAGCCCGATGAAGCTCAGCGCGGCCGCGGTCAGGATCGCGTAGCCCATGCCGAGTGCGCAGCGCACGATGATCGGGACGAGGCCGTTGGGCAGGATGTGGCGGAACAGGATCACCGCGTCCTTGAGCCCGATCGCCCGCGACGACTCGACGAACTCCCGCTCGCGCAGCGACACGGTCTGGCCGTACATGATGCGGGCGAACTCGGGGATCCCGACGATGCCGACCGCGATCATGGCGCTGGCGAGCCCTGGGCCGAGAGCGACGGCGAGCGCCATGGCGAGGAGCAGGGAGGGGAAGGCGAGCAGCATGTCCATGACACGCATGATCGTCATGCCTATCGCACCACGGAAGTAGCCGGCGACAGCACCCAGCGGCACGCCGATCACCAGCGACACCGCGATCGCGATGACGCCTGTCCACAGTGAGACGCGGGCTCCGGCGAGCACGCGGGAGAACAGGTCGCGTCCGTAGTTGTCGGTGCCGAAGAGGTGCTCCGCCGACGGAGGAGCCAACAGCGGCCCGGCGTCCGTCATGTTGGGCGGATACGGCGACCACACGGCGGTGATCAGCCCGCCCAGCGTCCAGAACAGGATGATCCCCGCTCCGACCATGGCCGAGGGGTTGCGAAGCAGCAGTGTCAGAGCGGTGGTCCTGCCGCGGACGGGCCGCGCCTGCTGCTGGGCGATCGTGAGCGTGGTGGTCTCAGACATTGCGCACCTTCGGGTCGAAGATCCCCTGCGACAGATCGACGAGCAGGTTCACCACCAGGTAGATGATCGCGGCGACCAGGGTCATGGCCTGGACGGGCGCGTAGTCGGTCGCGTTGATGGATTCGACCACGTAGCCGCCGATGCCCGGCCAGCTGAAGATCGTCTCGGTGATCACGGCGCCCCCGAGGAGCTGTCCGAGCTCGAGGCCGACGATCGTGACGATGGAGGGAGCGGCGTTCTTGAGGGCGTGGCCGCCGACGACCCTGGCGGGTCCCATGCCCTTCGCCGCTGCCGTGCGGATGTAGTCCTGGCCCAGCACCTCGAGCATGGATGAGCGGGTCATGCGCGAGATGATCGCGACCGCTCCGACCGACAGCACCATCGCGGGCCAGATGAGGTGTGCCAAAGAGCTCTGCAGTGCGGCCGTGTCACCCGTCAGGATGCTGTCGATCACGTACAGGCCCGTGATGTGCGTCGGCGGGTTCAACGTGTCATCGATGCGGCCGACCGGTGCGGGGGCCCAGCCGAGGGTGCCGTAGAACAGCGAGATGACGAGAAGTCCCAGCCAGAACAGCGGCATCGACGCCCCGAGCAAGGAGATCACGCGCGTCGCATGGTCCGCCAGGCGGCCGCGCTGGGTCGCGCCGAGGATCCCGAGCGGAACTCCGATCAGGATGCCGATCAGCAGCGCGGTGACACCGAGCTCGACGGTGGCGGGGAAACGGGTGGCGAAGTCCTCGGCCACGGGGCGTCCGGTGTGCCACGCGTATCCGAGATCGCCGCGGAAGAGCCCCGTCAGATAGTCCCAGAACTGCACCCAGATGGGCTGATCGAAGCCCATCTGCTCACGCAGCTTGGCGACCACGGATTCGGCGGCGTTCTCTCCGGCGAGCGTCCGGGCCGGGTCGCCGGGGAGCACGCGGGTGATCACGAAGATGCACACGACGACTCCCAGCAGGGTGGGGATCATCGCCAGCACTCGGCGAGTTATGGTGCGCACTGCTCTCCTTGTCGATGACGACTTCGGGCGGGTGCGACCCACTATCCGGGCGGGGTCAAGCCGCGCGCAACTCTTTCTCACTATATGAGATGATGATGCGTGCGCCGTCGAGCGCACCCTAGGCTGACGGCAGAGGGGGTCACCCATGTCCGACACCAACGCGCGCGCGCCGCTGCAGACGGTCGATCGTGCGCTCAGCATCCTGCTGTCGTTCACCGAACGGCGCACGGACTGGGGCGTGACCGACCTGGCGAAAGAGTTCGATCTCGACAAGTCGGCGGCGCAGCGGCTGCTGAGCACGCTGGCCGCGCGCGGGTTCCTGCATGCCGACCGGACGACGCGCCGGTACCGCCTCGGCCCCGCCCTCTGGCGGATCGCCTCGACCTGGGAACGGCGCGGCGGCATGGCCGTGCTCGTCGAACCCCTGCTCGCCGATCTCGCCGACGCCTCATCGCGTACCGCCGTGTTCGCGCTCGCAGACGGCGCGTACGTGCGATGCGTCGCGGCGGTCGACGGGGGCACGAGTCCGATGCGCGATCATCCGCTCGTCGGCGAGCTGTACCCCGCGCACGCCGGGGCGACGTCGCGCGCCTACTTCGCCTTCCTCTCCGCCGGCCAGCGCCAGCAGCTCATGTATCACCGGCCGCTCGCGAAGTTCAGCGACCTCACCGCTCTGGATGCGGCGGAGGTCGAAGCCGACATGCAGAAGGTAGCCGACGTCGGCTGGGCCTACTCGGCCGGTGAGTACGACCAGAACACGCGCGCCCTCGCCGCTCCCGTGTTCGTCACCGGGCGTCCCGTGGGATCGGTGAGCATCGGCGAGCACAAGCGGGAGCGCCTCGGCGACATCCACGATCACCTCGACGTGCTGCTGCGCACCGCCCAGCAGATCGGCAACCTCCTCTCCTCGCACGCCCCTCAGCGAAAGCTCCACGAATGAATCTGCTCCTGCTGTCCAACTCCACGAACGTCGGACTTCCCTACCTCGACCACGCCTGGCACGTCGTGCTCCCCGCTCTCGACGGCATCGACGAGATCGTGTTCGTGCCCTACGCACTCGCCGACCACGACGCGTACACGGCGAAGGTGCGCGAAGCCTTTGCCGCGCACGGAATCGCCGTCCGCGGCGCGCACGAGTCCGCTTCGCCCGCCGAGGCGGTGTCAGGGGCATCCGCGGTGTTCGTCGGCGGCGGCAACACCTTCCGCCTGCTCGAGAACGTGGTGGCCCTCGGACTCGACGTCGCACTGCGCACGCACGCGGATGCGGGACGCCCGTACCTCAGCGCGAGTGCCGGCACCAACCTCGCCGCTCCCAGCATCCGCACCACCAACGACATGCCGATCGTGTTCCCCGGACGATTCGAGGCGCTGGGCCTCGTGCCGTTCCAGATCAACTGCCACTACCTCGACGCCGATCCCTCCTCGACGCATGCGGGTGAGACGCGCGCGCTGCGCCTGGCGGAATATCTGGAGGAGAACGAGACACCCGTCGTGGCGCTACGGGAGGGAACCTGGATCCGCGTGCGGGAGCACAGCATCGAGATCGGCGGCGAAGCCGTCTCCCCCGGCCTCGGGCCCGCGCTGCTGTTCGCCCGAGGGCAGGAGCCGCAGGAGATCTCGGGAGACATCACCTCCCTAGTGCAGCCGACGCGCTGATCACGCTCATTCCTGACGCGCCGGCGTCGCCTGACGCGCACGTGTGACGAGTGCGTCGCCGAGCTTCGTGGCGGCCTGCTCGAGTTCGGGCAGATGGTCGAGCAGGTCGTCCTCGGGGTGCGAGGCCACGTCCTCGATGACGGCGACGGAGGCGACAGGTCGAGTACCCATGCGCACGGGCATGCCCAGCGCGCGGGTCCGCGCGTCGTACTCCCCCTCTGAGAGCGCATACCCGAGTCGGGCGGTGTTGTCGAACTCCGCTTCCAGCGCCGTGAGGTCTGTGGGCGTGTGGTCGGAGAAGCGGCCGAACGGCCGGTCATCCAGCAGCGCACGCCGCTCGAGCCGGTCGAGGAAGGCGAAATAGGCGCGAGAGGCGGCACCGGCATGCGCGGGGTACAGCGCCCCGCGGAACAGGTGGGAACGCGGCGGACCGCTGACCCCGTCGACGGCGGCGACGACGCGGACATGCGCGCCGTCGGGGATGGCGAACACGGCCGTGCGGCCGGTCCTCGCCGCGAGGTGCTCGAGCACCGGTCCGGCGAGGGCCGCGAGTCCGCCGGTGCGCTCCCACAGCAGTGCCATCCGCCAGAGCGCGGGGCCGAGGCGGTACCGATGGCTGTACGGCACCACGCGCAGGAAACCCTGCTCAGCCAACGCCGCGAGCAGCCGCTGTGCCGTAGAGCGACTCAAGCCGAACTCGGCCGCCAGCTCTGTCACTCCCCACTCCGAGCGGGTCTCGGAGTACGAGAGAAGGATCGCGAGCGCCCGCTCGACGGTCTGCAGCGATGTCGTTGCCACACGGATCACTCTAAGAGCAGCGCTCCGATAGCGGGATGCCATCCCAAATAGTGGGATTCGTTTGGCGTCTGGCCTCGCCGCTCCCACACTTGCAAACGTCACCGCCGACACGTTAGGACCACCCGAATGAGCTCCCACACCACCACCGGCGCCTCCGTCACCGAGAGCACGCCCCCGCGCCATCCCCGCGCGCTCGAGCCCGCCACACTGATCATCACCATCCTGCTGAGCGTCGGAGGCGCCGTCATCGGCCTCCACCTCGTCACCACGCTCGGCATCTCCGCCAACACCTCGGTGATCGGCGCCCTGGTCGCGATGGTGATGGGACGCCTGTCGTTCCTGGGCCTGAGTCGCTTCCGCAGCATCCATCGTCAGAACCTGGCGCAGAGCAGCATCTCGGGCGCGACGTTCGCGGCCGCCAACTCGCTGCTCACACCGATCGCCATCCCGTTCGCCATCGGCCGGCCCGACCTCGTCTGGCCGATGCTGATCGGAGCATCCTTCGCGCTTCTGGTCGACGGCTTCATCCTTTACCGGGCGTTCGGCTCGGAGTTCCTGCCCGCCACCGCCGCCTGGCCTCCGGGGGTCGCCGCAGCCGAGACGATCAAGGCGGGCGACCGCGGCGGACGCCGCGCGCTCGTGCTCGCCGGCGGCGCCGCCGTCGGCGTCGGCGCCTCATTCTTCGGGCTGCCAATGTCGGCCTTCGGCGTCGCCTTCCTCGGCAACGTCTGGGCGCTGTCGATGTTCGCCGTCGGTCTGATCACGAACCAGATCGTCCCGGCGACGACGGGCATCTCACTCTCGGCTGCGTTCATCCCGCACGGGGTCATGATCGGCGCGGGCCTGATCGCCCTGTTCCAGGCCGCACGCATCCTGCTGTCCAAGCGCACCGAGAAGCTGGCCGAGGACGTCGAGGGCACCGCAGACCCGTCGCTGGCATCGACCGTGTCGCGCCGCACGCTGCGGGCCGTGCTCCGCAACGGCTTCGCGCTCTACCTCGGCGGCGCGGTCCTGATCGCCGTCGTGGGCGGCCTGTGGACCGAGCTGACCTGGTACGCGCTCATCGGGTGGGTCCTCTTCGCAGCCGTCGCCGCGATCGTGCACGAGCTCATCGTCGGACTGGCCGCGATGCACTCCGGATGGTTCCCCGCCTTCGCCGTGACCCTCATCTTCATGGTGATCGGTCTGCTGATCGGCATCCCGGTGGTGCCGCTCGCGATGCTCACCGGATACTGCGCGGCGACCGGCCCCGCATTCGCCGACATGGGGTACGACCTGAAGGCGGGCTGGATACTGCGCCGCGGCGAGCGCCCCTACACCCGCTTCGAGCTCGACGGCCGCAAGCAGCAGTTCATCTCATCGGTCATCGGATTTCTGGTCGCGATCGCGATGGTGGCGATCCTCTGGCAGCCGTTCTTCGCCAATGCGCAGATCCCCCCGGTCTCGAAGGTCTTCGCAGACACCATCACGCAGGGCCTCGCCGATCCCGGCATCTGGCTCACGCTCGCTCTGTGGGCGATCCCGGGCGCCCTCATCCAGCTCATCGGCGGCGCCAAGCGCCAGATGGGCGTCATGCTCGCCACCGGGCTGCTCATCGCCACCCCCTGGGCCGGCGTGCTCGTCGTCCTCGGGCTGATCGCCCGCGTCGTCTGGGAGAAGTGGCGCGGCGAGAAGGGGCACAACGAGGTCGTGCTCTTCGGCGCAGGCATCATCGCCGGCGACGCCGTCTGGGGCACAGCCCAGGTCTTCAAGTAGAACCCGGCCGCACCGGCCCAACGCACACCCTGCCGCATCGCCGGCACCGCATGAAGGAGAGAAAGTGGAAGTCGTCAGCCGAATCGAGAGCCGACCCGAGTACCTGAACTTCGAGGCCCAGCGGGGCGCTCGGACGCTGATCGAGGAGATCATGCTGGTGAAGCCGGGCGAGAACGTCGTCATCACGGCTGACACGGCATCCGACCAGCGCGTCGTCGACGTGACCGCCGCCGCCGCGTTCGCGGCCGGCGCGAACCCCGTCGTGATCCGCTACGCGACCAGCTCCACCAGCGCCGCCGAGCCGCCGGCCCCGATCGCCGCAGCGATCGCGGCCGCGGACGTGTGGATCGAGTACCAGCTCGGCTACATCATGCACTCGAACGCCTTCCGCGCGGCGCTCGCCAACGGCGCCCGCTACATCAACCTCACCGGCATGGACGTGCAGATGCTCGTCGACACCGTCGCCCGCGTGGACTACGCCGAGGTGACGGAGCTGGGCTGGGCGCTGGTGCGCCTGATCGAGAGGGCCGACGAGATCCGGATCACCAGCCCCGCCGGCACCGACGTCACCGCGAAGATCGGCGGACGGCCGATCAACCTGCGCGGCCTGCCCGCCACGCAGCCCGGCCAGTCGGTCATGCTGTCGGGCCAGATCTCGTTCAACCCGCTGGAGGAGACTCAGAACGGCACCGTGGTCTTCGACGGCGGTGCCTGGCCCCCCAACGAGCTCGGTCTGCTGAACAGCCCGATCCACTGCACGGTCGAGAACGGCGTCATCACCGATCTCACCGGCCCCGGCACGGATGCCGCTGTGTTCGCCAATTGGATGGCCTCGCACGACGACCCCAACATGTACCGCCTGGCGCACTGGAGCCTCGGCTTCAACCCCGGAGTGCCCCAGCTCACCGGCCGCATCGTCGAGGACGAACGCGTCTTCGGCACCGTGGAGTTCGGCATGGGCACCAAGGGCGCCTGGATCGGCGGAGATCCGTGGGAGGCCGCCGCGCACACCGACGCGAGCATGAACCTTCCGTCCATCTTCCTCGACGGCGAGGCGCTCGAGGTCGACGGTCGCTACGTGCACCCCGAGATCGTGGCGATCTGCGCGCGCATGGGCGTCGAGGGGTACGCGGCATGACCGCACCGCCGCTCGCCTCCTCCCCCGCCCGACGGGTGGGAGACCTGGTCGTCGTCGAGCATCGCCTGCGAGTGCCGCTCGACCACGGCCGGGCCGACGGCGACTCGATCGAGATCTTCGCGCGCGAGGTGGCGTCGGTCACCGGCGCGCGCCGGGATCTTCCGCTGCTGGCGTGGTTCCAGGGCGGCCCCGGCAACCGGGCGGATCGCCCCCTGAACGCCTCCGGCTGGCTGGGCCGGGCGCTGGAGGAGTTCAGGGTCGTGCTGATCGACCAGCGCGGCACAGGACTCTCCTCGCCGATATCGCGCGCGACCATCGCCGGACTGTCTGCGCAGCAGGTCGCAGAGCGGCTGACGCACTTCCGCGCCGACGCGATCGTCGCCGACGCCGAGGCACTGCGCACCGCGCTCGGCGCCCGCACCTGGAGCATCCTGGGGCAGAGCTTCGGCGGGTTCATCGCCACCACCTACCTGTCCAGCCATCCGCAGTCCCTCGACCGCGTGCTGATCACCGCCGGGCTGCCGACGCTCGGCGGCGACCCCGACGAGGTGTACCGACGCACTTATGCGCAGACCGCGCGCCGCACCGACGAGCTGTTCCGGACCCACCCGGCTCTCGAGCAGATCTGCCGCGACGTCGTGCTGCACCTCGAGGAGCACGACGAGCGCCTTCCGACCGGTGAGCGATTGACACCGGAGCGTTTTCGCACGCTCGGCATCCAGCTGGGCTCGCAGAGCGGCTTCGCCGCCATCGCCTACCAACTGGAAGCGGCGTTCGTGCGGACGCCGTCCGGCCGCCGACTCAGCGACGCATTCCTCGTCGAGGCCGGGGGCGTGCTGTCGTTCGGGCGCAATCCGCTGTACGCGGTGATGCACGAGTCAATCTACTCCGCAGGCGAGCCGACCCGGTGGTCGGCCCATCGCGTGGGCGCCGAGATCCAGCAGGCGGATGCCGACGGGCGGTTCCGCTTCACCGGTGAGATGATCTTCCCGTGGCAGTTCGAGCAGGATCCCGCCCTGGTCCCCTTCGCCGAGACGGCAGAGATCATCGCCGGGTATGAGGGCTGGGCGCCCCTCGTCGACACGGCTGCGCTCGAGGCGAATACCGTCCCCGTCGCGGCAGCCGTGTACCTCGACGACATGTTCGTGCCTGCGGATCTGTCGCTCGAGACGGCGGCGGTGATCCAGGGCATCGGGCTCGACGTCACCAACCGCTACCAGCACGATGGGATCAGACAGGACGGACCGGCGATCCTGACCCGGCTGCTCGACCTGACGCGCTGAGCGCCGCACCTGCGGCATGCCAGGATGATCGGATGCTGCATATGAGGTCACGACGGTGAACCGCGCGTTCGCCGCGATGGGCGACCGCAATTTCCGCTGGTTCTTCCTCGCCAGGGCGATCACGATGGTCACCGGCTCGATGTCGGCGATCGCGCTGGCGTTCGCCGTGCTCGAGATCGACAACCACCCCGAGAGCCTGTCGTTCGTACTCGCGGCGTTCACGCTCAGCAACGTCGTGTTCGTCCTGTTCGGCGGGGTGGTGGCCGACAGACTCCCCCGCGCGCTGGTCATCCAGACCTGCTACGTGATCGATATCCTCTCGATCGGCGCGATCGCGGTGCTGCTGTTCACCGGCACCGCGACCATCCCGGTCATCGTCGGGCTCGCCGCCCTCAACGGCGCCTCGACGGCGTTCGTCCTGCCCGCGATGCAGGGCATCATCCCGCAGCTGACGACACCGGAGCACCTGCAGCAGGCCAATGCGATGCTGTCGTTCGTGCGCTCGACCGTCGTGATCGGCGGTCCTGTCATCGCGGGCATCCTGGTGACCACGGTCGGGCCCGCCTGGGCGATGATCGTGCAGGTCGTCGGCTGGCTGGTCGCGATCCCCGTCCTCGCCCTGGTCAAGCTGCCTCGGCCGGCCGGAGCCGGGCGGTTCTCGCTGTTCTCCGATCTGCGCACGGGGTGGAGCGAGTTCTGGAGCCGCTCCTGGCTGTGGACGATCGTGCTCGCCTTCATGCTGATGAACGCCATCCACGTGGGTGCGTGGGGCGTTGTCGGTCCGTACATCGCGAAGAACGACGAGCGCCTCGGCATCGCCGGATGGGGCTGGGTCGTCAGCGCCGAGGGCGTCGGCGTGCTCCTCATGACGCTCGTGCTGATGTGGTTCCCGCTTCGGCGGCCGCTGCGGTACGGGATGCTCGGGATGGCCGCTTTCGCGATCCCGCTGACAATGCTGGGCGTGCACCCCGCAGTCGTGCTGGTCGCGATCGCCGCCTTCCTCGCCGGAGCGGGAGCCGAGGTGTTCAGCACAGGCTGGAACGTCGCGATGATGGAGAACATCCCCGGCGACAAGCTGTCCCGCGTCGCCAGCTACGACATGCTCGGCAGCTTCGTCGTGATGCCGATCGGCACCCTGGTGTACGGCTGGCTGATCACGCGGGCCGACCCCGCCACCGTGCTCACCACATCGGCGATCCTCTACGCGGCGATCGCCCTCGTCACGCTGATCGTGCCGAGTGTCTGGCGGATGGGGCGGGTGGAGGCGGCGGCCGTCGCGAAGTGACGGCCGCCGCCCGCACGGTCAGAGACTGATGAGGAACAGGGCGGCCGCCATCACCACGCCCGACCCGAGCAGCGTGACGAACGTGTAGCCGAGGATGTCTCGCATCTTCAGCCCGGCGATCGCGAGCACCGGCAGAGCCCAGAACGGCTGGATCATGTTGGTCCACTGGTCTCCATAGGCCACGGCCATGATGGCGATCGCCGGATCGACGCCCAGCTGATTCGCCGCGTCGAGCATGATGGGTCCCTGCACGGCGAACTGGCCGCCGCCCGAGGGTACGAAGAAGTTCACGATGCCGGCTGAGAGCAGAGCGAGCACCCCGAAGGTCACCGGTGTCGCGATGGACACGAAAGCGTTCGAGAACAGCTCGATCAGCCCCGAGCTCACCATGATGCCGAGGATGCCCGCGTACAGAGGGAACTGCAGCAGGATCTCGCCCACGTTGGACGCGGCCTTCTTGGTGAGGAAGATCAACTCGAACGGGCTGCGCACGAGCAGCAGGATCAGGGCCAGGAACGACCAGTTCACGATGTCGAGCGTGAGTGTGCCCCCCTGCACGAAGTGCACCACGAGGTAGGCGACCAGTCCGAGGCCGAGGATGAGAGTCAGGATGCGGGACGCGTCGATCCGGTCGGCCGGGGTGACGACTTCGTCGCCGGCCTCGTCCATCCCCTCCGAGCCGACGTGCGCAGGCAGTTCGTAGACCGGCTCGCCCTTGCACGGCCGGATCATGAAGAAGAGCAGCGCGCACACAACGATCACGCCGAGCGCCGCCAGCATGTTCCAGCCCGAGAAGACGGTCTGCGAGACCGGCACCACCTCTCCTCCCAGGCTGGGGGCGAGGAACGAGTCGGGGGTGGCTGCGGTGAGCGGCCCCGAACCGGAGTAGCCCATGTGCCACACCACGAAGCCGGAGTATCCCGCGGCGACCAGCAGCGGGAAGTGCACCTTCATGCCGCGCTCACGCGCCTGCACGGCGATCTCGCGGGCGAGCAGCGTGCCGACGATCAGGCCCAGTCCCCACGTGATGAGGCTCGCGATCGCAGCGATCACGAAGACGAACACGTACGCGGTCGCCGCCGTGCGGGGCACGCGCGCCAACCAGGCGAGCAGGCGTCGCACCGGCCTGGTGTTGGCGAGCATGTACCCGAGAAGCAGGATCAGGCACATCTGGGTCATGAACGCGAGAAGCCCCGCGAGCCCGTCGCCCCATCCCTTGACGACATCGACCGGGCTGGTCCGGGTCAGGGTCATCGCGAGCACGGCGACGACCAGTGTGAGGACGATCGCGAAGGTGAGCGCGGATGGCACCCATCTCTCGAGGAAGCGGTTCACAGGGCGCATCACACTGCGCCGCTCAGGTCTGGTCTGCGTCGTCGGCATGACTGAAACTCCTTCGTTCCGGACGTGTCCTTCGACCATATCCATCCGCCCTGGACCCCGCAGATCCTGCCGATCCATAGCCAGCGCGACCAGACTGAGCCCATGACCTTCGAGATTCTCACCGCTCTCGCCGATCGGGCAGCCCTGTTCACCGCCCTCCGCCAGGATCAGCTGGCCGCCGCGACGGACGCTCTCGGCGAGCATCGCTGGGACGCGGACCTCGCCGCAGGCACCTTCACCTTCACTGCCGAGACGGATCCGTCGCGCACGCTCGTGGCCACCCCGCACCTCGTCGCCTCGATCGCACCTGGCCCCCGATCGCTGATGTGGTCGTGGGCTCTCCCACAGGGTGACCGCACCGGCGTCACGGACGATCTGCGCGCGTACGGCGAGCAGCACGGGATCACAGAGCTCACCACGGGCGAGGTCGCCTTTCCCGACGACATCGGCGACGACGTGGACGACTGGATCTCACGACTCGCCCACACCGTCGCCGGTGCCGCCGTGGAGATCACCGGCCTCTCGCCCTACTACTCCGCGCCCGCGGGCGGCGCGCGGGCCGTGCTGCTGCTCGACGCCCCGATCGAACCGCTCACCGTTGCCGCCGCCGTCGCCGCCCTGCCCCGCATCCTGTCCGGAACGGCGATGCGCGACCCTCGCGCATCGGTCTGGGACCTCGCCCGCCTCGCCGGGTGGACCATGGAGTGGACCGACGACGCGTTCAGCGGTGCCCTCGTGAGCGACAGCACGGGAACCGCGACCTTCCGGTTCGATGAGCAGGCTCGCATCAGCGGTGTCGAAGGACGAATCGGCGGCGCCTGAATCTCCGGGCCGCCCGCTGGCGCACTTCTCAAGGGATCGGATCGAGGTTCCGCAGAACTGTGCCACGCTGGATGCCATGAGGAACAGCATCATCCGCTTCGGCGCGCTCTACGTCTTCACCGTGGCGGTGCTCCTGGTGATCGGCCTGACGCTGGGGAGCGTGCGGGTCGGCCTGCACGCGCTGTGGGCGGGCGTCGTGCTCACCCTCGCGGCGCTCTTCGTCAAACCGGTCCTGCGCTCACTGTTCCGCAACGCCGCCGATCGCCGCGGCCGCGGTGGTCAGAAGGCCGTGCAGTATGCACTGGTGTACGCGGTGGAACTCGCCCTGTGGCTGCTGACGGTGTGGCTGACGCCCGTGCGCGCGTCCGGGTTCTGGGGCATCCTGCTGCCGCCACTGATCCTGCTGCTCGGCTGGGTGGTCTACGACCGGATCGACGACCGCCTGCACACTCAGGTGGGACGCGTCTACGACGCGGCCGAGGCGAAGCTGCGGGGCGCACCGGCGCCCACCCGCACGGCGGCGCCCTCCGGTTCTCCCGCCACCGGGCCGTCGACCGGACATCGAAGCGAGCCGGACGACGGGCTCACCCCGGAACAGCGCCGCATGCTCGACGAGCTGGGCTGAGCCTCACGCTCGCTCAGTGAGCCGCTCCGCAGCCTCCACGACGTTGGTCATGAGCAGTGCGACCGTCATCGGGCCGACTCCGCCCGGGTTCGGCGAGATCCAGCCGGCGACCTCCGCCACGTCCGGGTGCACGTCCCCGTAGACCTTCGACTTGCCCGTCTCGGGGTCGTCCTCCCTCGTCACGCCGACGTCGAGTACGGCGGCGCCCGGCTTGACGTCCTCGGCGCGGATGAGGTGCTTCACGCCCGCCCCCGCGACGATCACATCCGCCTGTCGAAGGTGAGGCGACATGTCTGGGGTGCCGGTGTGCACCTGCGTGACCGTGGCGTTGATGTCGCGACGGGTGAGCAGCAGTCCCATCGGGCGGCCGATCGTCACGCCGCGGCCCACGACCACGACGTGCTTGCCCTGCAGGTCGTAGCCGTTGCGCCGCAGCAGCTCGATCACGCCGCGGGGCGTGCACGGCAGGGGCGTGTGGATCGGCGCGTTGACGTTCAGCACCAGGCGGCCGAGGTTGGTCGGATGCAGGCCGTCGGCGTCCTTGGCGGGGTCGATCCGCTCAAGGATCGCGTCGGTGTCGAGGTGCTTCGGCAGCGGCAGCTGCACGATGTACCCGTGGCACTCGGGATCGGCGTTCAGCTCGTCGATCAGGGCCTCGACCTCGGCCTGGGTAGCGTCGGCCGGCAGTTCGCGCTGGATCGAGTTCATCCCGATCGCCTCGGACTGCCGGTGCTTCATCCCGACGTACAGCTGGGATGCGGGATCGGCGCCGACGAGCACCGTGGCGATACCGGGCACGACCCCGCGTTCGCGCAGCGCCGCGACCCGCTCGGCGAGCTCGGTCTTGATGGCGGCCGACGCCGCCTTGCCGTCCAGGATCTTCGCGGTCATGCACCGCTCCTTTCACACCGGTGCGAAACCACATTCCGCATGAGACACCGCGCCACACGTGGCGTCTCATGCGCGAATGGGCTTCTCACGCGAACAAGCCGATCCGGGCGCGCTTACTGAGCCAGGTCGGGGTAGAGCGGGAAGGCCTCGGCGAGGGTGGCGACGCGGGCGCGCAGCGCCTCGACGTCGGCGTCCGGCAGCAGGGCGAGGGCGATGATGTCGGCGACCTCCGTGAACTCGGCGTCGCCGAAGCCGCGGGTGGCGAGCGCCGGCGTGCCGATGCGTAGGCCGCTCGTGACCATCGGGGGGCGCGGGTCGTTCGGCACTGCGTTGCGGTTCACGGTGATGTGGATCTCGTGCAGCAGATCCTCGGCCTGCTTGCCGTCGATCTCAGCGTCGCGCAGGTCGACCAGCACCAGGTGCACGTCGGTGCCGCCCGAGCGCACGGCGATGCCGGCATCCTTGACGTCCTGCTGCGAGAGACGGTCGGCGATGATGGCGGCACCGCGCAGCACGCGCTCCTGTCGCTCCTTGAACTCCGGCGTCGCCGCGAGCTTGAACGCGGTGGCCTTGGCTGCGATCACGTGCATGAGCGGGCCGCCCTGCTGGCCAGGGAACACCGCCGAGTTGATCTTCTTGGCGATGTCGGCGTCGTTGGTGAGGATGAAGCCGGAGCGGGGCCCGCCGATCGTCTTGTGCACGGTCGACGAGACGACGTGCGCGTGCGGCACCGGGTTTGGGTGCAGGCCCGCCGCGACGAGACCGGCGAAGTGCGCCATGTCCACCCACAGGATGGCGCCGACCTCGTCGGCGATCTCGCGGAACTTCGCGAAGTCGAGCTGGCGCGGGTAGGCCGACCACCCGGCGATGATCACCTTCGGCTTGTGCTCGATGGCGAGCGCGCGCACCTCGTCCATGTCGATCATCGACGTCTCGGGGTTCACGCCGTAGGCGACGATGTCGTACAGCCGGCCGGAGAAGTTGATCTTCATTCCGTGAGTGAGGTGGCCGCCCTGGTCGAGCGAGAGACCGAGCAGCGTGTCACCGGGGCGGGCGATGGCATGCAGCACAGCGGCGTTCGCGGTGGCACCGGAGTGCGGCTGCACATTGGCGAACTCCGCTCCGAACAGCTCCTTCGCGCGGGCGATCGCGAGCTCCTCGGCGACATCGACCTCCTCGCAGCCGCCGTAGTAGCGGCGGCCGGGGTAGCCCTCGGCGTACTTGTTCGTGAGCACGGAGCCCTGCGACTGCAGCACCGAAACGGGCACGAAGTTCTCGGAGGCGATCATCTCGAGGTAGCCGCGCTGGCGGTTCAGCTCACGCTCGAGCACCTCTGCGATCTCAGGGTCGACCTCGGCGAGCGGGGCGTTGAAGTAGCGGTCGGTCATGACGTTCTCCTGTTCACACGGTGAAGGGGGTGTTCCTCATCGGCCCAGGCGCGCGGTCGATTCCTATGAGGCCGCTCCCCGGTGGTGACCCACCCAGACGCCAGTCGCGACGGTGAAAGCTTAGCGGATTCATCCAGAGCGCGAAGGCGTCGCGCGGTAGGTTTTGTTCATGGTCTTACCTGATCCGCTCCCCCTCGTTCCCGCGCCCCTGTCGGCGATCTCGGATGCGGGCCGCACGCGCCTGAGCGACAGCACGCGCGTGATCGGCGACGCGTCCGCCGCGGCCGCGCTCATCGAACGCGTCGCGGCCCGCTGCGGCATCCGCATCCCGCTCGTCGCGGGTGAGCCTCGACCGGGCGACGTCGTGCTGCGCCTCGACGCCACCTCGGGGCCTGCCGAGGCCTACCGTCTGCGCGTCGGCGACGTCATTGAGATCACCGGGGCGGACGCGGCGGGTCTCTTCTACGGCATCCAGACGCTGCTGCAGCTGCTTCGCGAGGACGACGAGGGCTGGGGCTGGCAGCGCGTGCGGATCGAGGATGCTCCGCGCTTCGCGTACCGCGGCATGATGCTGGACGTCGCCCGCCACTTCTTCCCCGTGGCGGAGGTCAAGGCCGTCATCGACCGCGCGGCGGCGCTCAAGCTCAACCACGTGCACCTGCACCTCAGTGACGATCAGGGCTGGCGCCTGCACATCGACTCGTGGCCGCTGCTCTCGCAGATGTCCTCGGTCTCGAGTGCGAATGGCGATCAGGGCGGCTGCTACAGCAAGGACGACTACCGGGAGATCGTGGCGCACGCGGCATCACGGCACGTCACGATCGTCCCCGAGATCGACCTGCCAGGGCACACCCATGCGATCGGGCTGGCGTATCCCGAGCTCGTCGAGGATCCGGTGATGAACGATCACCTGCTGGCCGACGCCGCGCGTCTGGGCCAGGCGCTTCCCGTCGCAGGCGAGCCCTACACGGGCTGGGGCGTCGGACATTCCAGCGTGCGCATCAGGCAGGAGCGCACCTGGCGGTTCGTGCGCGACGCGCTCACCGAGCTTGCCGAGCTGACGCCGGGCCCCTACCTGCACATCGGCGGCGACGAGTCGCTCGGCACGAGCAAGTCGGACTTCGCATACTTCATGGAGCGCGCCACCGCTCTCGTGGTCGAAATCGGCAAGACGCCTGTCGCCTGGCACGAGGCGGGCGCCGTCGACCGGATCGCGGAGGGCACCGTCGGGCAGTACTGGGGCCGTACTTCCCCCGAAGGCACCCATGCCGCCGAGGCGGCGCACTTCGTGCACAGGGGCGGGCGTCTCATCCTATCGCCGGCCGACGCGAGCTATCTCGACATGAAGTACTCAGACGACTTCCCCCTCGGCCTGTCATGGGCGGGCGTGACGGACGTACGCGATGCATACGACTGGGAACCGGCCGCGGTACTCCCGGTCGACGACGAGGCGATCCTCGGCGTGGAGGCACCGCTGTGGACCGAGACCGTGCGCAGCCTTCACGACGCAGACCAGCTCACGCACCCGCGCATCGCGGCCGTCGCCGAGCTCGCTTGGACGTCAGCGGACAACCCGGAGCGGCGCATCGATTCGCTGCGCCACCGCATCGGCCGGCAGGCACTGCTGTGGCAGTCTGATGGCATCCGTTACCACCCCATCGCCGAGATCCCCTGGAGCACCCGTTGACCGAAACCACAGACACGCATCGCTCACGGGTCATCCACTCCGCCCGCATCATCGACGGCGGCGCCATCACCGAGGACGCCTGGGTGCGCTTCGAAGAGGGCCTGGTCACGGCGCGCGGCACCGGCGCCGGCTGGACGGATGCCGATGAGGTCATCGACGCCACCGCCGCAGCGGGCGCGGACGCGGTTCTCACTCCGGGATTCATCGATATCCATGGCCACGGCGGCGCGGGCGCGGCCTTCGATGACGGCCTCGAGGCGATCCGCACCGGCCGCCGCATGCACCGTTCGCACGGGACGACCCGGGCCGTGGTCTCCCTGGTCACGGGAACGATCGATGATCTCGCCCGTCGGGTGGAAGAGATCGCCGACCTGATGCTCACGGATGCCGACATCCTGGGCAGCCATCTCGAAGGCCCCTTCCTCGACCCCGGCCACCACGGGGCGCACGAACCGAGCCTGCTGCGCCACCCGCAGGCGGACGACGTCGCCCGGCTGCTGGATGCCGGGAGGGGCACGGTGCGGCAGGTGACCATCGCCCCCGAGCTGCCCGGCGGCATGGAGGCGATCCGCATGATCGTGGATTCCGGTGCTGCCGCGGCTGTCGGTCACACGGACGCGGATGCCGCGATCGCGCGTGCCGCCTTCGAAGCGGGCGCATCGATCCTCACGCACGCGTTCAACGCCATGAACGGCATCCACCACCGCGCACCGGGACCGGTGCTGGCCGCCGCCGCGGATCACCGTGTCGTGCTCGAGGGGATCGCCGACAACATTCACCTGCACCCGCATGTCATCAAACTGCTCTTCGACGCCGCCCCGGGCCGGGTCGCGCTGATCACGGATGCGATGGCCGCGGCGGGCAGCGCCGACGGGCATTACGACCTCGGCGCGGTGAAGGTCACCGTGAAAGACGGCATCGCCCGTGCGGATGACACCGGTTCCATCGCCGGCTCCACGCTCACCCAGGACGTCGCGCTGCGCCGCACGGTGGAGGCCGGGGTCGACCCGACGGCAGCCGTGCGCGCCCTCACGGAGACGCCGGCCGCTGCGATCGGATTCGGCTCCTGCCTCGGCCGTCTGCAGGAGGGCTACATCGCCGACGCGGTGCTGATGGACGCCACCCTGTCGGTGCGCGGCGTCTGGAGCGGTGCTGCGCCCGCGCGGCTGCGTCACTCGGGCTGAGAGTTCCACGCGGAAAGCGAGCGGCCGCCGTGCTCCCCAGCACGGCGGCCTCTCGGTCCCCAGCGAGCTGGCCAGGTCCGGAAACTCCTCCCCCGAGGCTTCCGGAACCTGACCGATCGATGCGTCATACCTGGCATCGGGCCCTTCAGCCGCCGCCCCCCGGTGGGGCTTCAGAACCGCTCTACAGAATGAGACGACGAGGAACCCGGTTCATTACGCGGGTCCCGAAAAAGAATCCGAGATCGGCGGATGCCTCGTCTGCGAGTTATGCACAGGGGTGGCCGCGACCTGTTTTTCGGGTGAGAATGGATGAGGCGCGTGATGAATCGATGGTTCACGCGTCTCTTCTTGTGAGAGCGTTCCCGCGCTCACTGATGGGATGAACAACGTGCACGACCAGGACATGGATCGATCGGCCGCAGCGGACGCCGATCTCGTCCTGCGTACCCGCTCGGGCGATACCGAGGCGTTCGGCGAACTGTGGCGACGCCACTACTCGTCGGGGACCGCGGTCGCACGCTCGATCACCTCTTCCATCGATCCGGACGACCTGGTGCAGGAGTCGTACACGCGCATCTACCAGGCGATCCTGAAGGGCGGCGGTCCGAACGGGTCGTTCCGCGCGTACCTGTTCACCAGCATCCGCAACACCGCAGCCGCCTGGGGTCGCGCCCGACGTGAGACCGCGATCGATGAGATGGAGGCGGTTCCCGACCCGGACAGCACCGATCAGGCCGCCGACGAAGCGCTCGATCGGGGCCTCACAGCACAGGCGTTCCGCAGCCTTCCCTCGCGTTGGCAGGAGGTGCTGTGGTACTCCGAGATCGAGCGGATGAAACCGGCCGAGATCGCACCGCTGCTCGGGATGAAGGCGGGCGCCGTCTCGCAGCTGGCGTTCCGCGCCAGGGAGGGTCTGCGCGAGGCGTGGATCCAGGCGCACCTGCGCAGTGCGGCCGCCGGTTCCGACTGTCAGTGGACCATCGAGCACCTCGGCGCGTACTCACGTGGCAACCTGGGCACGCGCGACCACAAGCGGCTCGAGAAGCACCTCGATGAGTGCACTCGCTGCATGATCGTCGCAGCCGAGGCCAAGGACGTGTCCAACCGTCTGGCCCTCGTGCTGCTGCCCCTCGTGCTGGGAGCCACCGGCGCGAGCGGCTACCTCGCCACCCTGCAGGGCGGCGGCACCCCCATCGTGGCGCTCGCGGCGATGCCTTCGAACGTGGTCGAGGGGGCGGTCGTCGTCACAGCCGGCGGAGCAGCGTCCCTCGGCACCGGCGGCAGCGTTGCGGGCAGTGCGTCCGCCGGAGCCTCGTCCTCCTCCGCGGCCGGCGGGCTGAGCGGAGTCGGGGCGCTGGTCGGCGCCGGATCGGCGGCCCTCGTGGTCGCCGGCGTGGTCGCCGCCGCAGCTGTCGTGCCGGGCATGCTGCCTTCTGCCCCCGCGACCTCCCAGCCGAGCGCATCGGAGACGAATTCGACGTCCATTCCGTCCGAGGTGTCACCCGACGCGTCCATGACGATCGAGGACCCCGTGGTCATCGAGGTCGCCGACGAAGCATCCCCGGCCCCCGAGCCGGAGGAGGCGCCGGAGCCGCCGGCCGCCGAGGAGACCGTCGCTGCACCGGCCGCTCCCCCGCCCGTTCCGGTCGTCCCACCGGAGACCACCGAGCCGGGCACCGATCCGGGCACGGACCCCGGTACGGATCCCGGGACGAACCCCGGCACGGATCCGGGTACCGGTCCCGGAACGGACCCTGGCACGGATCCCGGAACCGATCCTGGCGAGACCGATCCCGGCACCTTGACCTGGGAAGCCGCGACGATCATCAGGGACGACCAGGGACGCATTCACTATCTCGTGCCGGTGCACGCCGCACCGGGCTCGACCGTTCAAGCACGGATGGTCCAAGCGTCGGCCGCGCGAGGAAGCGAGATCCTGCTCGACGAAGCCGGGACCGGTGTGGTCAGTCTGCGTCCGAATCCCATCGAGATCATCGGCGACGCGACGGTGTGGTTCCGCGTGATCATCGACGGTGTTCCCGGGGACTGGCAGAGCACGACGCTGTGGAGCCTCCACCAGCCCGGTTCGCTGCCCGACCCCGAAGACCCTGAGGACCCGGCGCAGCAGGTTCCGGAACCCGACGAGCCCTCCGCTGGGGAACAGCTGGGCGACGGCACACTGCCGGGTGACACGAACGTGCAGCCGCCGGCTGAGGAGCCCGCGGAGTCTTCGACTGCGCAGCCTTCGACCGAGCAGCCTTCGACCGAGCAGCCTTCGACCGAGCAGACGTCCGACACAGCGCAAGCGGAGCCGTCGACCGTCGCCTCCCCCGATCCCGCAGACACACAGGAGTCTGCCTCGGCCTCGGACGCGGTGAGCACCGCTGCTGCGGAGCCTGCAGACGCGGTCGCAGCCCTCACGACCGCCGTCACCGCGGCCGCCGAGGAGCCCTCCTCGGCCGAATAGACTGGAGTCATGGCCCAGGACTCCGTCACCGAACCGGGTGTGAACCGCCCGGCGCTCACACCGCTCGACATCGTCCGGACGCTGGTCCTCGTGGCCTCTCTCGCGACACTCGCTCTGTGGGGCTTCGCGACCTGGCCTCTGCCGTGGAACATCGTCGTCGGCATCGGCGCGCCCCTGATCGTGCTGCTCGTGTGGGCGCTGTTCCTCTCCCCCCGCCCTGTGCTGCAGCTGCACCCGTTCCTGCGTGCCGCCGTCGAGCTGATCATCTACGCCGGCGTGACTCTCGCGTGGTGGTCGATGGATGCCGCGTGGGCCGGAATCGCATTCGCCGTCGTGGCCGTGTCGGCCGGAGTCGTGGCGGGTCGTCGGGCCCTGGCGTGAACATCGTCGATCGTCTCCGCGACGAACTGGGCGAGATCGTCGACACGACTGCCGAATCGCTCGAAGCAGCGCGTGCGGATGCCAGCGGGCATCGATCCCCCGGCCGCCCCCTCGCCGTCGTACGCGCTCGCACCGTCGACGATGTGCAGCGCACCATGCGCATCGCCTCGCAGACCGCGGTGCCCGTGGTCGTCCGCGGGGCCGGCACCGGGCTGGCGGGCGCCGCCAACGCCGGACCCGGCGAGATCGTGCTGTCGACAGCCGACATGAACCGCATCCTCGAGGTACGCCCCGACGACCTCATCGCCGTGGTGGAGCCAGGCATCATCAACGCGGCGCTGAACGCCCAGCTCGCCGAGCACGGGGTGTGGTGGGCCCCTGATCCCGCCAGTCGCGAGATCTCGACCGTGGGAGGGAACATCGCCACCGGTGCCGGCGGCCTGCTGTGCGCCAAGTACGGGGTCGTGCGCGATGCCGTGCTCGGGGTGGACATCGTGCTCGCCGACGGCCGGCTGCTGCGGCTGGGCCACCGCACCGTCAAGGGCGTCACCGGCCTGGACCTCACTTCGCTGGTGATCGGCTCAGAGGGCAGGCTCGGCGTGATCGTCGGCGCCACTCTGAAGCTGCGCCGCCTGATCGAGGGCGTGGTGTGCACCCTCACCGCCTCGTTCCCGTCCGTCCGCGCGGCCGCCGCGGCCTCTTCCGCGGTGACGGCTTCGGGTGCGCAGCCGGCGATCATGGAGCTCATGGACGCCACAGTCCTGGCGGGCGTGCACGCGCTGCTCGGCCTGCCCGCACCCGCCCCCGGCGCCTCACAGCTGACCATCCAGACCGACGGACCGGCGGCGCGCGAAGAGGCCGAGCTCATCGCTCAGGTGCTCACCTCCGCCGGCGGGGCCGTGGCGCTCACCGACGATCCCGACGAGGGCGAGCGGATGCTGCGCATCCGGCGCTCGACCCACCCCGCTCTCGCGTCCATGGGCACCACCCTCATCGAGGATGTCGCCGTGCCGCGCAGTGCGATGGCGGCGATGTTCGACGAGATCGAACGCATCGAGCACGCGTACGGGGTCCGCATCCCGACTGTCGCGCACGCAGGTGACGGGAACCTGCATCCGAACTTCGTCTTCGACGGCGACGAGGTGCCTGCGCACATCTGGGCTGCAGCCGACGAACTGTTCCGCGCGGCGGTGCGCCTGGGAGGCACACTCACGGGCGAGCACGGCATCGGCACGCTCAAGAGCCGCTGGCTCGCCGAGGAACTCGGCGACGACCAGTGGGAGCTGCAGAGAAGGATCGTTCAGGTCTTCGACCCGCAAGGGATCCTCAACCCGGGGAAGGTGTTCGCCGATGCCTGACATCCACGTCAGCGCCGCCGTCGTGGTCGATGCCGCCGGGCGTGCACTCGTGGTGCGCAAGCGCGGCACCACCCGGTTCATGCAGCCCGGAGGCAAGCCTGAGATCGGTGAGACGCCTGCGCAGACGCTGGTGCGCGAGCTGGAGGAGGAGCTGGCGCTGCGCATCGACGAATCGCAGCTGCGACCGCTCGGCACCTTCGTCTCCGCCGCGGCGAACGAACCCGGCCATCGCGTGGTCGCGACGGCCTTCGCCGTGCACGCGGAACCGTCCGACGTCGTGGTTCAGGCCGAGCTGGCGGAGCTGCGCTGGCTGGAGCGCGGCGAACTCGACGCGGTGCCGCTGGCTCCGCTCAGCGAGGAGCATCTGCTTCCCATCGCCTGGTCGTGACCGACTCGCGCCGCCCCTGTCATGGGCGCGACGAGCCGGTGCATCGGGGCACGCGTCACAGCTCGCCTCAGCGCGAACGGCGAGTGAGCGTGCGGATCAGATGCCCTGCCAGGCGGGCTTGTTCGCGAAGGTGTACCGGTAGTAGTCGGCGAGCTTCAGCTCGGACGCCGCAGCTTCGTCGACCACGACGGTCACGTGCGGGTGCAGCTGGATCGCGGACCCGGGCAGCATGGCGCTCACCGGGCCCTCGACGGCCGCCGCGACTGCCGCGGCCTTGCCCTCGCCGAACGCTAGCAGCACCAGATGGCGGGCACGCAGGATCGTGCCCAGCCCCTGCGTGATGCAGTGCCGAGGCACCTCGTCGATCGAGTCGAAGAAGCGCGCGTTGTCCTCGCGGGTCTGCTCGGTGAGCGTCTTCACCCGCGTGCTGGACGCGAACGACGATCCCGGCTCATTGAATCCGATGTGCCCGTCGGTGCCGATGCCGAGGATCTGCAGGTCGACTCCGCCCGCGGCATCGATCGCCAGCTCGTAGTCATCGCCGGCGTGCTCGATGGTCTCCACTGCACCGTTGGGCACGCGGATGCGGGCGGGGTCGAGTCCCAGCGGCTCGATGACCTCGCGGGTGATCACCGAGCGGTAGCTCTCGGGATGTTCAGGGTCGAGGCCGACGTACTCGTCGAGCGCGAAGCCGCGCACCCGCGAGACGTCGTGGCCCGCAAGACGCTCGCGCAGGGCCTCGTACACCGGAAGCGGGGTCGAGCCGGTGGCCAAGCCCAGAACGGTGTCGGGCTTGGAGTCGATCAGCGCCACGATCTCGTCGGCCACGAGCGCGCCTGCGGCAGCCTTGCTCTCCACGATGACGACTTCAGCCATGAGCGATGATCTCCTTCTCGAGGGGTGTGTGCTGCGCGACATCCGCGCCCAGAAGCGCCGCCCCGATCGCCGAGACAGGCGAGGAGGCGGGGAGCAGTTCGATTCTCTCATCGAGCCCGAGTGAGAGCAGAAACGGCGACTCCGCGGCGTCGTCGCGCAGTGCCTGGCGGATGCGAGGTTCGATGCGATCCGCGAGCGCGGTCAGGCCCCCGCCGATCACGACCCGCTCGACATCCACGCTGAGCACCAGCGCGCGCACAGCCGCGGACACCCCGCGTGCGAGGTCGTCGCGCAGAGCGATCGCCGCTTCCTCCCCGGCATCCGCCGCATCCAGCACGTCTCTGACCGGGAAGGCCCCTCCACGAGCCCAGGCTCTCGCGATCGCCCCGCCGCCGCACAGCGTCTCGATGCATCCTCTCTGCCCGCAGCCGCAGAGCCGGCCGCCGGGATCGACGACGAGATGCCCCACCTCGCCTGCCGTTCCTCGCGCGCCGCGCCAGATGCGGCCGTCGATCACGATGCCGGCCGCGACGCCGGTGCCGATGTTCAGGTACGCCATCGGCTCCCGGTCGCCGTGCAGGGCTGCCGCTCCCAGGGCGGCCGCCTTGACGTCGTTCTCGACATGACACGGCGCGTTCAGCAACGCCCGCACCTGCGGCCCCACATCGAGGGATTCCACGCCGAGGTTCACGGCGTGCAGAACGCGGCCCGCGTCCGCATCGACGAGTCCGGGAATGCCGACGCCGATCGAACGAATCTGGCCGGCCGCCGCGCCCGCCTGCGCCGCGAGATCCTGCGCCGCCTCGGCGATCCCCCGGATCACGGCGACTGCGCCCCAGCCGGTGGCGCGGCGGGTGCGCGCGATGATCTCCCCGTCCGGCGCCAGGGCGACGCCGGCGATCTTCGTACCGCCCACATCCAACCCGATGCGCACACCCTCCACGGGCACGCTCACGACACTCCCAACTGGGCGGAGAGCACCATCACCGCAGCACCGCGCAGCACGATGTCGCGCTGATCGCTGAAGCGGATGATCACGTCTTCGAACACCCCGTCGAGGGTGCGCTCATGGAGCGTTCTCGTCGCGGCGTCGACGAAGGGGTCCGACAGCGCGGTGCGATCGCCGGAGAGCACCACCTCCGACAGATCGAGCGCGGCGACGATCTGAGCGATGCCGATGCCGAGCCGTTCGCCCGCCTGCCGCAGTATCGCGTCGCGTTCGTCCGGCGCGGCCGCGACCGCGTTCTCGAGCCTGGGCACGTTGACCCATGCCTCCAGGCAGCCGTGTCTGCCGCAGGCGCACTCGGGGCCGGGATCGGTGCCGACCACGACGTGCCCGATCTCTCCCGCGGCGAAGCGGCCGCCCACCAGCGGCTCTCCCCCGGTGATGAGCCCTGCGCCGACGCCGCGGCCGATGCGGATGAGCATCAGGTCCGCAGGGGCGTCGCCGAAGGTGTACTCGGCCAGCACGGCGGCGTTGGCGTCGTTGCGGGCCAGAACCGGCAGACTCAATTCGCCTTGCAGTCGGCTCTCGAGCGAGAAGTCCGACCATCCGAGGTTGGGCGCGCTGAGCACCACGCCGTCGGGCCGCACGACGCCGGGGGTTCCTATGCCGATGCCGAGCACGGGCCGCGTGGCGGCATCGAGCAGCAATCCGGCGAGCCTCCGAACGGCAGCGTAGGCGAGCTCAGGCTCCGCCGCGTCAGGCAAAGGCACCGAGCGGCGCTCGAGGACGCTGCCGTCGAGATCCAGCACGGCGCCCTCGAACTCCGCGGCGCCGGAGAGGTCGATTCCTATGATGTGGTGCCCGGTGCGGTCGATGTCGATGAGGATGGCCGGCTTCCCCGGCCCTGTCACCTCGCGTACGCCGATCTCGGTGACGATCCCGTCCGCGATGAACTCGGCCACCAGATCCGAGATGGTGACACGGGTGAGCCCTGTCTCCCGCGAGAGATCGGCACGGCTGAGCGCACCGCGGTGGTACAGCGTCTGCAGCACCAAGGCGCGGTTGTGCGCACGGGCCTGCTCCGGCAGCACCTTGGTGCGAGAGCGGAGCCTGCTGCCGGCGCCGAAAGAATGCGGGCGACCGCCGGTGAGCACGGCCCGTCGACCACCGCTCGGATCTGGTGAGGTCATATTTGTTAGTAGACCTTACGAACATCGGGCCCGCAACAGCGAGACGCCGTTGCACCGTGAGGTTACCGAAACGTTACCCCATCCCCCGCTCACACCGCCGGACGTTGCCCTGCCGTTATCGATGGTCCCGTACCATGAACCAAGAACGTCACGCTGATCATTGGGGGGTGAGTCCGTGACTGATGTGATCTCCGGACCCGACACGGGCGCACTCGACGCGCTCTCGTCCGACGCGCCCACCGAGGCGAAGCCTCCCATCGACGGCGACCGTCCGATGGAATGGGCGCCGAACGAACCCGCACCCAGGAAGCGCCGCACCGGTCTCTGGGTCGGCCTCGGCGTCGGCGCGCTCGTCCTGGCCGCCGGCGGCGCGTCCACCATCCTCATCGCGCCGGGCACGACCGTCGCCGGAGTGTCGGTGGGGGGCATGACTCCCGGCATGGCGGCAGAGGCCGTCAGCGGGCGCCTGGCTTCGGCGACGATCGAGCTCACCGGCGCGGGCGCAGGCGCCACGGTGAGCGGCGCCGACCTCGGCGCGAGTGTCGATGCGATCGCATTGACTGAGCAGGCCTTCGCCGATCGACCGATGTGGAACATCGGCTCCTGGATGGGCGAGCCCATCGTCGCCGATGTGACCCTCGACGCATCGGCCGCCGAGCGTGCTCTGCACGCAGCCGTCCCCGACAGCTTCGTCGATGCCGTCGATGCGACCGTCACCTACGACGCGGAGGCGAAGAAGTACGTCATGACCGCCGACGAACCGGGCACGGGCATCTCGGTGCCCGAGCTCGAGAAGGCGTTCACCGCTGCCGCGCTCGACGGCGACCTCGACTTCACATTCTCCGGCGACCCGACCGAAGCACCTGCCGACATCACGACCGACGAGGCGACGGCGACGGCCGACCAGCTCAACGGCATGCTCGGCCAGCTCGGCTTCTACGTCGGCGACGAGCGCACCGTTCCCGTCTCACCCGACGTCGCGTCGACGTGGCTCTCAGTGCAGGCTCTCGACGGCGAGCTGACGGTGAGCGCCGACTCCGCCGCGATCCAGACCGTCGTCGACACGCTGCCGAAGCTCGTCGACCGCGATGTGGTCAACGCCACGAACATCGTCGATTCCAAGGGCAACGTGCTGCGCGAAGTCACCCCTGGTAAGGAAGGCCGAGTGCTCGGAGACACCTCCGACGCGGCGACGGACTTCGCCGAGGCGCTCGAGAGCGGCGACGCGACGTTCGACCTGCCGGTGACCACCACACCGTTCGAGACGACCGCTCTGTACCGGCGCATCGAGACGGATCTCGGCAGCCAGCGGGTCTACCTCTACGAGAACGAGAAGCTCGTCAACTCGTGGGCGATCTCGTCGGGATTGGCGGAGACGCCCACTCCCACCGGGCGGTTCAAGGTGTTCGCGCACACCGCCCTCCAGGACATGGGCTGCTTCGAAGGCGCCGCCTACTGCACCGAGAACGTGCCCTGGAACACCTGGTTCGCTCCGAACATCGCCTTCCACGGCGCCTACTGGCACAACAACTTCGGACAGCGCATGAGCCACGGCTGCGTGAACCTGCCGCCGTCGCTCGCCAAGCAGATCTACGACTGGGCCCCCGTAGGGCTCGAGGTCTGGGTCCACAGCTGATCCTGATCAGGGTCGTCGGCCCGGACCGCCCCGGCATCGCTCCTGCGACGCGACGACTTCGGTGCGCTCCGACCCTTGCATCCGTGAGCGCATACGCGAGGAGGGCGGATGCTGCGCAGCATCCGCCCTCCTTCTCTTCGGCGTCAGATGGCGTCGATGACGGCGTTGAGCGTGGCCGAAGGACGCATCGCCTCGGTCACCTTCTCGGTGTCGGGGCGGTAGTAGCCGCCGATGTCGACGGGGGTGCCCTGCACGGCGTTCAACTCTTCGACGATCTGCTGCTCCTTCGCGGTCAGCGATTCGGCGATCGGCGCGAAGGCGGCGGCCAGGTCGGCGTCCTTGGTCTGCTTCGCCAGCTCCTGGGCCCAGTAGAGGGCCAGGTAGAAGTGGCTGCCGCGGTTGTCGATCGTGCCCAGCGCACGCCCGGGCGAGCGGTCCTCCTCGAGGAACGTGCCGGTCGCCGCATCCAGGGTCTCAGCGAGCACCCGCGCCTTCTCGTTGCCTGCGCGGTCGGCGAAGTGCTCGAGCGACGCGGCGAGCGCGAAGAACTCTCCGAGCGAATCCCACCGCAGGTAGTTCTCACCGACGAGCTGCTGCACATGCTTCGGCGCCGAGCCGCCCGCACCGGTCTCGAACAGGCCACCGCCGGCGAGCAGCGGCACGATCGAGAGCATCTTGGCGCTGGTTCCGACCTCGAGGATCGGGAACAGGTCGGTCAGATAGTCGCGCAGCACGTTGCCGGTCACCGAGATCGTGTCGAGCCCGTGACGCATACGCGCCAGCGTGTAGCGGGTGGCCTCCTCGGGCGCGAGGATCGTGATCGTCAGGCCCTTGGTGTCGAGCGTCGCCAGCCCCTGGTGCACCTTGGCGATGATCTGCGCATCGTGCGAGCGGTTCGCGTCGAGCCAGAAGACGGCCGGTGCGCCGGTGGCGCGGGCGCGGGTGACGGCCAGTTTGACCCAGTCCATGACGGGGATGTGCTTGGTCTGAGTCGCACGCCAGATGTCGCCGGCCTCGACCTGGTGCTCGATGAGGACGTTGCCCTCACCGTCGACCACCTGCACGGTGCCCGCGGCGGCGATCTCGAAGGTCTTGTCGTGGCTGCCGTACTCCTGCGCCGCCTGCGCCATCAGACCCACGTTCGGCACCGTGCCGATGGTGGCGGGGTCGAGCGGGCCGTTCGCGATGACGTCGTCGATGACGGCCTGGTAGACACTGGCGTACGACGAGTCGGGGATGACCGCGATCGTGTCGGCCTCTCCGCCGTCGGCCCCCCACAGCTTGCCGCCGTTGCGGACGAGAGCGGGCATCGAGGCGTCGACGATCACGTCGCTGGGCACGTGCAGGTTGGTGATGCCCTTGTCGGAGTTCACGTACGACAGTCGCGGACCCTCCGCCATGGCCTTGTCGAATGCAGCAGCGATCTCGTCGCCCCCGGCGACCTCGGCGAGCCCCGAGAGGATCGAACCGAGACCGTCGTTCGCACTCAGTCCGGCCTCGGCGAGCTTGTCGCCGTACTGCGCGAAGACATCCTTGAAGAACGCCTTCACCACGTGCCCGAAGATGATCGGGTCGCTGACCTTCATCATGGTCGCCTTGAGGTGCACCGAGTAGAGCACGTCATCGGCCTTCGCGGCTTCGAGAGTCTCGGTGAGGAAGGCGTCGAGGTTCTTCGCCGACATGAAGGTGGCGTCCACGATCTCCCGCGGCAGCACCTTCAGTCCCTCCTTCAGCACGGTCACGGTGCCGTCGGCGGCGGTGTGCCGGAACGTCAGTACATCATCGTGAGCGGCGACCCAAGAGCGCTCGTTGTGCTTGAAGTCGTCGTGCCCCATGGTCGCCACACGCGTCTTGGAGCCCTCTGCGAAGGGCTTGTTGCGGTGCGGGTGCTTCTTCGCGTAGTTCTTCACTGCGAGTGGCGCACGGCGATCGCTGTTGCCCTCGCGCAGCACGGGGTTGACCGCCGAGCCCTTGATCCGGTCGTAGCGCGCCCGCACATCCTTCTCATCGAGGGACTGCGGCTCGTCCGGGTAGTCCGGGATGTCGTAGCCCTTCTGCTGCAGTTCGGCGATCGCCGCCTTCAGCTGCGGGATGGACGCCGAGATGTTCGGCAGCTTGATGATGTTCGCTTCGGGGAGCGTTGCCAGCCCGCCGAGCTCTGCCAGAGCGTCGCCGACCTGCTGCTCGGGGGTGAGCTTCTGCGGGAAGGCCGCGAGGATCCGCCCGGCAAGCGAGATGTCGCGGGTCTCGACCTCGATCCCCGCCTGACCCGTGTATGCCTTGATGATCGGCAGGAAGGAGGCGGTCGCCAGTGCCGGCGCCTCGTCTGTATAGGTGTAGATGATGGCGTCGTCGGTCACCGGAACTCCGTTCGCGAGGGCTGTTTATCTCGATACCAAGATACCCGAGTCTCCTTTCCGACACGGATCCCCACGGAGGGGCTAGCCTGGGAGCATGACGGAACTGCGCGTGGAAGAACTCTCCGCGGCGACGATCGTCGCCGTCAACAATCTGTCGCTCAAGCCCGGGCAGGAGCAGTTCCTCGCTCCGGTGTCCTACGGGATCGCCTCGACGGTGGTGAACCCGCAGACGTCCTGGCAGCGGGTCGTACTCGACGGTGACGAGGTCGTGGGCTTCGTCAGTGCGAGCCTCGGTGCCGACACACCTGACGAGCATTTCCAGAACGTGCTCTGGCGGATCAACGTCGACGCAGACGATCAGGGCCGGGGCATCGGACGGTTCGCCGTCAACGCTCTCATCGACGAGGCCCGCGCGCGCGGCGTCGACCACGTGAACGTGATCTATGAGGCCGGAGCCGACGGACCCGAGGCGTTCTTCCGCCGCGTCGGGTTCGAGCCGGTCGGCGAGACCGAGTACGCCGAGGTCATCGCCACGATCCGAGTCACGGACTAGACCGGCGGCGGGATCCCGGATTCCCTCCCCCACCGGGGTCCCGTCGCCGCTTCACGCGCGCAGGGTTTCAGGCGGACTCCACCTGTGAAGGCTGCTGCGGCATCCCGCATCCTTCAGACCTGCCTCCGTCCTTCGGAATCGCTGCCGGGGCTGGCGACGGCCCGGGTTCAGCGTTCGTCGTCCCGGGGACCCCGGCGGCCGGGCCGGTCGTCGGAGCGTCCGCGCTCGTTCCAGGCGCTCAGCACCTCCGTGGTGCGGTTCAGTACCTCGGTGGTGCGCACCATGAAGGTGCGCGCGGCGTCGCGGAGGGCCTCGGGCACCTCGCCCTGGCGGGGTTCGCCGCGCACCGAGCGTTCGGCGATGTCGAAGCTGCGCTCCAGGCGCTCCACCGCGTCGCGGTAGGCCCCGTATTCGGATGCCGTGAATCGGGCCGCATCCGCCCTCGGGCGCAGTTCACGTGCCTCCTGCAGCGCCGCCAGGAACGCCGATGTGGTGGGGTGGCGTCCATCGCTCATCGCGGGGAACGCCAGGAGCTTCGCCGGGTCGGTCTCGTACTCCATCCAGCGGGCGAGCACCGCGTCGTGGCGGGCGCGAAGGCGATCGAGCGGAAGCTCGCCGCCCGCTGTCAGGGCGGTGCGCTCTGCGGTAAGACGTGCCCGGCCGGCCTTCACCCTGGCGGCCGCGGCCTTCGACTGCAGTTGCAGGTCGTGCAGGGCGCGTCGCGCCGCGGCGACGGCCCCCGCGTCCGCCCTCGACGCCGCCCGCTCGGCGACGACGCGCGCCACCTCGGCACGAGCCACTCGCACCGCGTCGGCGGCGGCCCTGGCCTCGTGCTGGGCGCGTCGCAACTCGAGGCGCGCAGCCTCGTAGCCGAGCCGCTTGCCGCTCACCAACTCACGCCTCCGGAACGCGGCGAAGCCGATCGCTCCGGTGCCTGCGGCAGCGGGAGCGATCCACCACAGCTCGGCGGCCGCCGCCAGGATCTGATCCACACCTTCAACCTAACCACGCACCACCGGCCGGAGAACAGATGGACGTGCCCGCCTGCGCCGACCATCGCGATCGGTCACCGGCGGGCACACGCTATCCCTGTTCGTCTCGGCAGGGCTCAGACCAGCGTCTGCTGCCACGCCGCGTGCAGCTGGGCGAACTTGCCCGTACCGCCGATGAGCGCATCGGGCGAGTCGTCCTCGATGATGCGTCCGTGCTCCATCACCAGCACGCGATCGGCGATCGCGACCGTCGAAAGGCGGTGCGCGATGATGATCGCCGTGCGGTCGGCCAACAGAGTCTGAAGCGCGTCCTGGATGAGCCGCTCGGACGGGATGTCGAGTGATGCGGTCGCCTCATCGAGGATCAGCACTGCCGGATCGGCGAGGAACGCGCGGGCGAAGGAGATCAGCTGACGCTGCCCCGCCGAAACGCGGCCGCCGCGCTTGTTCACGTCGGTGTTGTAGCCGTCGGGCAGCGACGAGATGAACTCGTCGGCGCCGACCGCGCGCGCAGCCGCGCGGATCTCATCGAGCGTCGCGTCCGGCTTGCCCAGCGCGATGTTGTCGGCCACCGTTCCGCTGAACAGGTATGCCTCCTGGGTGACCATCACGATCGCCCTGCGCAGATCCTTCGGATGCAGCATCCGCAGGTCGACGCCGTCGAGCGTGACCCTGCCCTTGGTCGGGTCGTAGAACCGCGACACGAGCTTCGCGAGCGTCGACTTTCCCGCTCCGGTGGTGCCCACCAGCGCGATCGTCTGGCCGGCGGGGATGTCGAGCGTGAAGTTCGGCAGGATCGTCTTCTCGCCGTTGTATCCGAAGGTGACCTCGTCGAAGCGGATCGCGCCACGCGACTCCCACAGGTCGACCGGCCGCTCCGGGTCCGGCACCGTCGGCTGCTCCTCGAGAACGCCGGAGACCTTCTCCAGCGCCGCCGTGGCGGACTGGTAGGAGTTCAAGAACATCGCGATCTCCTGCATGGGCGCGAAGAAGTTGCGCACGTACAGCACGGTCGACAGCAGCACGCCGACACCGAGCACGCCCTCGGACACCCGGATGCCGCCCCACAGCACCACCAGCGCCAGAGTGAGCGCCGCGACGGCCATCAGTCCGGGCTCGAAAGTGCCGAACAGCACCATCGATCGCCGGTTCACATCGCGATAGTCGCCGGCGATCTTGCGGAAGGTCTCGTCGTTGCGCGGCTCCTTGCGGAAGGACTTCACTGCGCGGATGCCGGTCATCGTCTCGACGAACTGCACGATCACTTTCGCGCTGATCACGCGCGATTCGCGGTACACCAACTGCGAGCGACGGTAGAACCAGCGCATCAGCAGCACCAGCGGGACGCCGGCGAGCGCGAGGATCGCGCCGGCCTGCCAGTCGGCGATGACGAGCGCGATGAAGGTGAACAGGCCGAACAGCACGCCGGAGACGAGGTTGTTCAGACCGCCGTCGAGCAGCTCGCGGATGGAGTCAAGGTCACTGGTCTGCCTCGAGATGATCCGCCCCGAGGTGTACGACTCGTGGAACTCGAGGCTGAGGCGCTGGGTGTGCAGGAAGATGCGTTTGCGCAGGTCGAGCAGCACCGCCTGGGTGATGCGGGCTGCGAGCACGACGTAGATCCCGATCAGCGCGGATGCGCTGATGCCGGCGATCAGGAAGATCGCCGTGATCATGAACGCGGGCATCCAGTCGCTTTCCTCGAGCAGCACGGGCAGCGCCCGATCGAGTCCGATGCCGATCAGAATGGGCCCGGCGACCTGCAGCGCGGTCGACACGACGAGCACGATCGCTGCGATCACGATGCGCAGGCGCAGCGGGTGGATCAGCGACCCGAGCAGGCGCAGCGATCGCTGCCTGATGGCGCGGCTCTCCTCCTTGGTGTAGTTGGAGCGGTCCTCGTCCTGGGTACCGGTGATGGTCATGCCTGCACCTCCTCTTCCTCGTCGACTTCTGCTTCGGTGACGGCGGCCTCCGCTTCCTCAGCGGCGTGCACCTCGGCGGCGTGCGCCTCGGCGACCGCATCCGTGATGATCGGGATGGCGCCGGTGCGAGCGGCCTCCTCGGCCTCGAGGCTCGAGATGACGTGGCGATAGTGCGCGCTCGTGCGCAGCAGCTCGCTGTGCGTGCCGACGGCGGTGATCCGGCCACGCTCGAGAAGGGCCACCCTGTCGGCCAGTGCGACTGTCGAAGGGCGATGCGCCACGATCAGCGCCGTGGTATCGGCAAGCACGTGCCGCAGCGCTTCCTCCACGAGCGCCTCGGTGTCGACGTCGAGCGCCGACAGCGGGTCGTCGAGCACCAGCACCTTGGGCTTCGCCGCGACGGCGCGCGCGAGCGCGAGTCGCTGTCGCTGCCCGCCCGAGAGGCTGAGCCCCTCTTCGCCGATGATCGTCTCCACGCCCTCGGGGAGCGAGTCGACGAAGCCGGCCTGTGCGACATCCAGGGCTTCGCGCAGCACACGCTCAGCCTCTTCGCTGTGCAGGTCGAGGTCCGCCCGGCCGAGCAGCACGTTCTCGCGCACGGAGGCCGAGAAGAGCGTGGCGTCCTCGAAGGCCATCGCGACGTGCCTACGCAGGTCCGACAGCTCCAGGTCGCGCACGTCGACACCGTCGAGGGTGACCCGACCCGCCGTCACGTCGTACAGGCGGGCAGGCAGCGTGGTGAGCGTCGTCTTGCCCGAACCCGTGAGTCCGACCAACGCCATGGTCTCGCCAGGGCGAAGCACGAGGTCGATGCCGTCGAGCAGGTCGCGCTCGGACGCACCGGCATCCTGATAGCGGAAATGCGCACCCTCGAAGGCGAGCTCTCCGCGCGGCTCGTCGATCCGCACCGGCTTCTCAGGATCGGTGATCGTGTTCGTGGCCTGGAAGATCTCGAACACCCGGTCGGTGGCCGTGCGGGCATCCAGCATGAACGAGAACAGGAAGCCGATCGACTCGATCGGCCAGCGCAGCACCGTCGCCATCGCGAAGAACGCGAACAGCTGCGGCAGTTCGATCGCTCCCTGCCAGATGAGCCAGATGCCCGAGATCAGGCTGAGGCCGAAGGCGATCTGCGGCATCAGGTCGAGCCAGAACCAGATCTCGGCGATGGCGCGCGCCTTGCTGAGCTCGGTCTCGCGCAGCGTCTCGGCCTGGCGGCTGAACCGGCTCAGGGCGTGCTTGCCACGGCCGAACGCCTTGAGCACGCGGATGCCGTGCACGCTCTCCTCGACGCTGGTGGCGAGGTCGCCGGCCTGGTCCTGGCTGCGCCGCGCCAGCGTGCCGTAGCGCTTCTCGAACAGGTAGCCCTGGATCCACATCGGGATGCCGGTGACGAGGAAGATCACACCGAGCAGCCAGTGCCATTGGAACAGCAGCACCGCGCCGATGATGATCGTGAGGATGTTGACGACCAGCAGGATCAGGCCGAACGCCAGCCAGCGTCGGATGAGACCGATGTCCTGCATCATGCGGCTGAGGAGCTGGCCCGACTGCCAGCGGTCGTGGAAGGAGACCGGCAGCGACTGCAGCCGCGAGTAGAGCTCGGAGCGCATCTGGAACTCGACCTCGGTGGCGGGGGTCAGCACGAACCAGCGGCGCAGCCAGACCATGACCGCCTCACCGAGCGCGAGAGCGAACACGGCGAACGCCCCCGCGAGGATCAGGCCGACCACGCCTGATTTCAGCGGGCCGGCCACGAGCTGCTCGAGCACGATGGGGATCATCAGGGCGATGACGGCGGCCCCGAGTGCGCTCAGCGCGCCACCGATGAGACGTCCGACGATCGGGCGGACGAACGGTTTCAGGCGCCAGAGTGCGGCGAAGGTGGACAGGGATGACGAGGATTGCGTGGCAGACATGACTCTCAGGCGTTATGAGCGGACGACGAAGACGGTGGATGGGATGCCGCGGCATCCTGAATCAGGCGGAGGACGCGAACGGAAGCGCGTCGCTCGCGGTTTCTAACGGCGCAGCAGAGGCGCGCGCGAGCCGAGGGCGATGAACTGCGGGACTGTCGAGATCATGGTGTCCTCCTCGGGATCGGCTTCGTCGGCCGGTCGGCGCGACAGCCTTCGAGCCTATTCCTATGAACCCGCTGGGGGCAAGAGGAATTCCTGTTTCCGGTCAGCGCTTTCCGGCACCGAGTGGTCGACGCCGTGGTATCGGCGCCGACCACTCCCGCCCCGCTCAGTCGTCCGTTCCGCTCAACGGGCTGCAGCTTCCCTGTCCAGCAGGCTCTGCTTCACATCGAGCCCCCAGGCGAAGCCGCCGAGAGAGCCGTCGGAGCGCAGCACGCGGTGGCACGGCACGAACAGCGCGGGCGCGTTGCGGGCGCAGATCGAGGCGGCGGCACGCACGGCTTGCGGGCTGCCGAGCGCGGTGGCGAACTCGGTGTACGTCAGCGGGCGGCCGGGCTCGATGCGACGCAACGCCTCCCAGCCTGCGTGCATGAGCGCAGTGCCGCGCTGATGCACGGTCACCCTGTCGATGGCCGCCAGGTCGCCGCTGTAGTAGGCGAGCGCCGCAGCCGCGGCATCCGTCTGGCCGTCGCGAACGGCTGCTGGACGCAGCGACGGGTGCACGCGCGCGATGATCGCGTCATGGTCGGCGCTCCAGCCCGAGGCCAGCACCCTCTGCTCGTCGTCGGCGAGGATCGTGAGGGCGCCGTCGGCGGTGTCGACGGTCTGAATGACAGCGTTCATGATGACTCCTTCTCGGATTCGGTCCTTCTCGCCGCACGCCGGGTGGGACGCACGGGTGCCGCACGCCACAGGTGCGCGGTGAGGTAGCTGCGCCATGGTGCGGTCCGGGCAGCCCATTCCACGACGCCCGCCGGGTCGTTCGGGATGCCGGCCGCCGCGGCACCGGCACGCATGGCCACATCACCCGGGAGCAGCACGTCCGGATCGCCGATGACCCGCATCCGCACGTAGTCGGCCGTCCACGGGCCGATTCCAGGCATGGCTAGCAGTGCAGCCCGCTGTGTCGCCGCGTCGTCGCCGACGCCAAGCGTCAGAGAGCCGTCGGCGAGCGCTGCGGCGGCGCCGGTGACGGCTCGGATGCGTGCCGCGGGACCTCGCAGCACCTCGGCCCCGCGCTCCGCGATCGCGGTCATGGTCGGGAAGAGCGTGCCGGAGGCCTCGCCGTCGCCGACGCGTTCGCCGAGGGCCTCGGTGAGGGCGGTGAGCGCGGTGCGGGCGGCGGCGACCGTGATCTGCTGGCCGATCATGGCTCGGATCAGCATCTCGTGCGGGTCGACGGCCCCTGGAACCCGGATACCTGGTACCCGGGCGACGAGGGGCCCGAGCTCGGGATGCACTGCGAGCGCCTCGTCGACGGCGAGCGGATCGGCGTCGAGATCGAAGAGCCGCCTGGCGCGAGCGACCAGAGGTGAGAGATCGCCGAGCCTGGTCAGCCTGGCGCGCAGACGCATGCGGCCGTCATCGCCGCGACGGAGCTCGAACCACGCCGGGCCGCCGGCCAGTCGCAGGTGGCGGGCGAAGCTGGATGTTCCGGCCTCCTCGGCGCCGGGGATCGCACGCGCGGCCATCCACGCGAAGAGTCCATCGGTGTCGATCGGGTCGCGGTGCGGCAGCAGCAGATCGATCGATCCGGGAAGTTGCTCCTGCGCCCCGGAACCGAGGTGGCGCCGGGCACGGAGCGCGCCCGGTGCCAGGTCGAACACCTCGCGGATCGTGTCGTTGAACTGGCGGATGCTGGCGAAGCCGGCTGAGAACGCGACGTCGGCGATGGGCAGGTCAGTGCCGACCAGGAGCATGCGTGCGGTGTGCGCTCGCTGCGCTCGTGACAAGGCCAGCGGCCCCGCACCGAGCTCTGCGACGAGCAGTCGGGTCAGGTGGCGGGATGAGTATCCGAGTCGCGTGGCGAGTCCCGTGACGCCTTCGCGCTCCACGACCCCGTCCGCGATGAGCCGCATGGCACGAGCGGCGAGGTCACCGCGCACGTCCCAATCGGGCGAGCCCGGCGCCGCCTCAGGCAGACAGCGTTTGCACGCGCGGTACCCCGCTTCGTGCGCGGCGGCGCTGGTCGGGTAGAAGGTCACGTTCGCTGCCAGGGGCGTGCGCGCAGGGCAGCTCGGCCGACAGTAGATGCCGGTCGACCTGACCGCGGTGACGAACTGCCCGTCGAACCGGGTGTCACGCGAGCTGATCGCGCGGTACCGCTCGTCGAAGGTCATCGTCGGTGCGTTCATGCCTCTACCCTGTCACGTCCGATTCCCGCCGGCTGGCGGAAATCGGACGTGACAGTTGGCGGGAATCGACGGCGAGACGCGCCTCGGCGCAGCGCGAAGCACTGGAAGGAGCTCAACACCGAAGGTCAGCGACCCTCCACCCCAGAGGCGCCCCGCGCGACCCGGAGGCTCGGCGCAGCGCGAAGCGCTGTAAGGAGCTCAACGCCGAAGGCCAGGGCCCCCGCACCTCAGAGGGGCCCCGCGCGCCCCGGAGGCTCGGCGCAGCGCGAAGCGCTGTGCCGAGGGGCGCGTGGGGATCAGTGGAAGAAGTGACGCTCGCCGGTGAAGAACATCGTCACGCCGGCCTTGCGCGCCGCATCCACGACCTCCTCGTCGCGCACCGACCCGCCGGGCTGCACGATCGCCTTGATGCCCGCGTCGATGAGCACCTGGGGACCGTCCGCGAACGGGAAGAACGCGTCAGATGCGGCGACCGAGCCCGCCGCGCGGTCTCCCGCCCGCTCGACGGCGAGGCGGCACGAGTCGACCCGGTTCACCTGGCCCATGCCCACGCCGACGGTCGCGTTGCCCTTGGCGAGCACGATCGCGTTCGACTTCACCGCGCGGCATGCCTTCCACGCGAAGATGAGGTTCTCCATCTCGGCGTCGTCCGGGCGCTCACCGGAAACCAGCTCCCAGTTCTTGGCGACCGAGACGATGTCGTCCGGGAAGCGGTCGGCGTCCTGAAGCAACAGTCCACCCGACACCAGGCGCACGTCCATGCGCTCCTGCTGCCAGTCGTCGGGCAGCTTCAGCAGTCGCAGGTTCTTCTTGGCCTTGAACACGGCGAGGGCCGCAGGCTCGAAGTCCGGCGCCACGATGACCTCGGTGAAGATGTCCTTCAGGTTCTCGGCCATCTTCAGCGTGACCGTTCCATTGGTGGCGATCACGCCGCCGTACGCCGACACCGGGTCACACTCGTGCGCTCGCAGATGCGCGCTCGCGATCGGGTCGAGCGCGTTGGGGGCAGTGGTCGCGATTCCGCACGGGTTGGCGTGCTTGATGATCGCCACGGCCGGCAGCACCATGTCGTACGCCGCACGCAGCGCGGCATCCGCGTCGACGTAGTTGTTGTACGACATCTCCTTGCCCTGCAGCTGTGTCGCCTGCGCGATGCCATGCCCGCCGGCGCGCGTGTAGATCGCACCGCGCTGGTGGGAGTTCTCGCCGTAGCGCAGTGTGGCGAGCCGCTCCGCCTTGATGGTCAGGTGCGCGGGGAGATCGCCGTTGTCGGCGAGAGTGCCCTCCGCGAACCACTGGGCGACGGCGGAGTCGTAGGTGGCCGTGTGCGAGAACGCTCGCGCCGCCAGCTCGCGGCGCTGGCTGAGTGTGGTGCCGCCCTCGGCGATCGCCTCGATGATCGCGGGGTACGACTCCGGCGAGACGACGATCGCGACGTTCGCGTGGTTCTTCGCGGCGGCGCGGACCATCGCGGGGCCGCCGATGTCGATCTGCTCGACGACCGCGTCGGGCTCAGCGCCGGATGCCACGGTCTCGACGAACGGGTACAGGTTGACGACCACGAGTTCGAAGGGCTCGATGCCGAGGTCGCCCAGCTGGCGCGCGTGGTCCTCGAGGCGCAGGTCGGCAAGGAGGCCGCCGTGCACCTTCGGGTGGAGCGTCTTGACGCGGCCGTCGAGCATCTCGGCCACTCCGGTGACGGCGGCGACGTCGGTCACCTCGTACCCGGCGTCGCGGATGGTCGCGGCGGTCGAGCCGGTCGACACGATCTCGACGTCCGCTTCGGCGAGAGCGCCCGCGAGCTCGAGCAGGCCGGACTTGTCGCTCACCGACACGAGTGCGCGGCGGATCGGAACGAGATCGCGGTCGCGGTACAGCGAGGGGTCCAGGCGGGGGCCGGCCATGGGAATGCTCCTTCGTTCGGGCGTTCTGGGGAGGGGTCAGGGGGCGAGTGTCAGCTCGCCGGTGGCGATGCGGCGCACCACGTCGATCAGCAGCCGCCGCTCGACGGGCTTGATGCGCTCGTGCAAGGTGTGCTCGGTGTCGCCGGGCAGCACGGGGATGCGCTCCTGGGCGAGGATGGGGCCGCTGTCGATGCCGTCGTCGACGACGATCACGCTGGCGCCGGTCTCGGTGACGCCGGCGGCGAGCGCATCCCGCACGCCGTGCGCGCCCGGGAACTCCGGCAGGAACGCGGGATGCGTGTTCACGATGCGGGGCGCATAGCGGGCGACGACGGATGCCGGCAGCAGTCGCATCAGTCCGCTGAGCACGATCAGATCCGGGGTCCACACATCGAGTTGACGGGCGAGCTCCTCGCCCCAGTGCTCCCGGCTCTCGTGCAGGTGGAAGGGGACGGTGAACGACGGGATGCCGAACTCTTCGGCGTGGGCCAGTCCGGGGGCGTCGCGGTCGGCGCCGACGACAACCACGCGTGCCGGGAAGTCAGGGTGGCTGGCGGCCTCGAGCAGGGCTCGCAGGTTCGAGCCGGTACCTGAGATGAGAACGGCGAGCGTCAGCACCGAGCCAGTCTACCGGGGCCCGCACTCGCGACCGGACGAGGAGTCAGTCGTCGAGCGCGGCCATCTCGGCTCGCCAGCGGTCGGTCCGCTCCTCTGCCAGTTCATCGCGATGTCGCGGTGTGAGCATCAGGATGCCGCAGCCGATCAGCACCTCCACACCGACCGCGAGCGCGAACGGCCCCGGCGCCGGACCCGCCTCCGCGAGCCGCCCCGGCCCGATCGATCCTGATGCGAGCACGGCGGCCAGCGCCGCCATGCCCGCCGACAGCGCGGCGACACCGGCGGTGATGGCGGTACGGGGCCAGAGTTCCTCTCCCTGACCCTCCCACACGAGCCGCGAGCGGATCATCCAGCCGGCGAGCGCTCCGGCGGCTATCGGCACGAGCACCGACACGAGCATCCAGATCGAGGAGTTCTCGGGCACGAGTCCCAGCACGGGAATGCCGGGCAGGACGCCCAGCTGTGTACCTGCCGGCGACACGGCGGTTCCGGTGCCGAGCGCGAACCCGGGGCCGGCGAACCAGCTCGCCGACCAGACGACGAGCGTAGGCAGATAGGCGAGGTGTCCCAGGGTCAGCATGACCGCGCCGAGCACATCCACGCGTGCCGCTTCGAAGAGCGAGATGACCTCTCCCCCGCGCAGCAGGGTCATCGCTGCGACGCCGAGCGCGCCTGCTCCGGCGAGCACCGTGACGACCACCGCGGCGCCGCGCACCGACTCCGCAGGTACGGGCGACCACTCGTTCCACCCGTCGACGATGTCGTGCACGCGGTCGACGACCCCGCCGTCGCCTTCCGCCCAGGCGTAGCGGATCGCCCCGACGAGGAGCCCTGCCGCGTACACGGCGGTGGGGATGACGACTCCTGCCCAGTGCGCGTCTCGCAGCACCTCGGATCGCGCGCTGAAGGTGACCACGGCGGCGATCGCGGCGAAGACCCCCGCACCGGAGGCGACGCCGACCGCCCATGCCCCCGAGGAGGCGGCTCGTCTGCCCGAACGGGCGGCGAACAGCAGGGTGAACAGCAGGATCGCGAGCGGCGGCACGGAGAGTGCGAAGCGAGCAGCCTCAGCCGGGATCGCGAGGTTCGACAGCAACTGCGCCGGCAGCACGACATCGAGCGGCACACCGTGCGAGAACCGCCATAGCGTTCCGCTGACCGGCCAGAGGGCGCCCCAGTCTGCGGCGAGCCCGAAGGCCAGCACCCAGAGCACGGTCAGCGGCGCAAGCAGGGTCGCCAGACCGACCGCCGCCGCGATGACGGCGTCGAGTGCGGCGAGAAGCGCGACGAGGAGGCGTTGCATGTCCTCTCGAGCCTACGACGGCGACCTGCATGCATCCGGGCGCCCACGCGCAGGCGCCGCGCGGACACGATAGGTTTTCTGCGGAGGTTCACCCGATGACAACTGGCCCTGCTGCCCCTGCGCGAGAAGCGCGACGCGACAACGAGCCGCGCAACGCGGTCGACCGATTCTTCGAGATCACGAAGCGCGGTTCCACCTTCGGCGCCGAGATCCGCGGTGGACTCGTGACGTTCGTCACCATGGCCTACATCGTGATCCTGAACCCGATCATCCTGTCCGGCACGCCCGACGTCGCGGGGAACGCCTTGGAGTTCGGTCAAGTCGGGGCGGCGACCGCGCTCACCGCCGGCGTGATGACGATCCTGTTCGGGCTTGTCACGCGCCTGCCTTTCGCGTTCGCAGCCGGCCTGGGCATCAACGCGTTCGTCGCGTTCAGCGTCGTCGGGCAGGTCACCTGGCCCGAGGCGATGGCGCTGGTGATGATCAACGGCGCGATCATCGTGCTGCTGGCGGCGACGGGGCTGCGGAAGGCGATCTTCGACGCCGTCCCGTTCCAGCTCAAGATCGCCATCACCGTCGGCATCGGCCTGTTCATCGCTTTCATCGGCTTCATCAACTCCGGCTTCGTCACGGCGACCGGCGCATCCTCGCCGCCCGTCGGCCTCGGCGTGAACGGTTCGGTCGCGACCATCCCGACCCTGCTGTTCGTGGTCACGCTCGTGCTGACCGGCGTCCTGGTGGCGCTGCGTGTCAAGGGCGGCATGCTGATCGGTCTTGTCACCGGCACCGTGCTCGCCGTCATCGTCGAGGCGATCTGGCATGTCGGCGCTCGCAGCTTCGACGCCGAGGGCAACGTGGTCAACCCCGGCGGATGGGGACTCACCGTGCCCGCGCTCACCGGTTCGCCCGTGAGCCTGCCCGATCTCAGCCTCGTCGGCCAGGTCGACTTCGCGTTCGACTTCGGCAAGGTCAGCGCCGTGGCCCTGGTGATGATCGTCTTCACGCTGCTCTTCACGAACTTCTTCGACGCGATGGGCACCATGACCGGCCTCGCCAAGGAGGCGGACCTCGCCGATGAGAAGGGCGACTTCCCGCGGATCAAATCGGCGCTGGTCGTGGAGGGCGTCGGCGCGATCGCCGGTGGTGCGACCTCGTCGTCGTCGAGCACCGTCTTCATCGAGTCGGGCGCCGGCATCGGCGAGGGCGCGCGTACGGGACTGGCGAACGTCGTCACGGGTGTCGTGTTCCTTCTCGCGATGTTCCTCACCCCTCTTACCTCGATCGTGCCGACCGAGATCGCGGCGGCCGCGCTGATCATCGTCGGAGCGATGATGATGGCCCAGATCCGCCACATCGACTTCGGAGACTTCCGGGTGCTGCTGCCGGTGTTCCTCACGGTGACGGTCATGCCGCTGACCTACTCGATCGCGAACGGGATCGGGGCGGGTTTCGTGAGCTGGGTGGTCATTCACGCGCTCTCCGGCAACGCCCGTAAGGTCAGCCCGCTGCTCTGGGTGGTGGGCGCCGGCTTCCTGATCTTCTTCGCCCGCGGGCCGATCGAGATGCTCTTCGGCGCCGGTCTCTGATCGACGATGACGAGGGGGTGCGGATGCTGCCGGCATCCGCACCCCCTTCGCGTTCATTCGCTGATCTGGCCGATGTAAGCGGCTGCGAACTCGGCGGACGGCTCGATGGGCTCGATGACGTCGATGAGCACCCCGCCCGGCGCCTCGACGATGAAGTGCCGCTGCCCGAAAGCCTCATCCCGGAGGGTGAGCCGCTCCACCAGGCCGTGTCGCCCCACGAGCCGGGCGTGCTCGGCGGCCGCATCGGCGACTTCGAAGTTCAGCAGCATGCCCTGCACGGGTCGCCGGAAGCCCTCGGGGATGGTCTCGTGGCCACGGTCGAGCACGGCGAGCTCGCCAGCGTCCGAGGTGAGGCTCACGTACCACTCGCTCTCGAACGTGGTGTGGAACCCCAGGATGTCGCGATAGAAGGCGGCTGACGCCGCCACGTCGTCGACCATCAGCACCGGATAGAAGCTGGTCACAGTCATGCAGATCTCCTTTACGTACACCAAGTATGTATCTCTGCGACTACGATACATACGTCGCGTACGTAAAGGAAGGCCCTCATGCCAAGAGCCAGCGCAGCGGATGCCGCGGCGACCGCCGCTCGCATCCGCACTGTCGCCGCGCAGCGGTTCGCCGTCGACGGGTACGCCGCGACGTCCGTCGATGACGTCGCCACGGATGCCGGGGTGACCCGCGGCGCCGTGTACCACCACTACGACTCGAAGCCTGGACTGTTCGCCGCCGTGGTGGCGCGGTTGCAGCAGGAAGTCGCGGATGCCGTCGTGCAGGCCGCGGGCGATGGCGCCGGGGACGACGGACTGCGACGCGGGAGCCACGCCTTCCTCGATGCGATCACCGCGGACGGACGGGCACGCGTGCTGTTGCGCGACGCTCCGGCGGTGCTCACCTGGGAGACGTGGCGGGAGACCGACGCACAGACCTCGGCGGTGCACCTCCGTGAGGCGCTCACCGGTGCCGGCGTCGCCGCCGACATGCTCGGCGCCACCACCGCCCTGCTGTCCGGGGCGATGAACGAGGCCGCACTGTGGCTCTCGGAGCGCGCGGGCGACGCGGCGGCGCGGACCGCGGCCCATCGGGGTCTGGACCGGCTGCTGGACGCCGTCGTCGACTGAGCGAGTATCCGCCCTCTCCCCCGCGTCGGTGCCGGTGGTCGCTCCGGGAATGACGAAGGCCCCGGGGTGGAGCCCGGGGCCTTCGTGTTCAGCCTAGCGGATCAGAGTCCGGCGATGATCTCGCGCATCAGCGCGGCGGTCTCGCTCGGGGTCTTCCCGACCTTGACTCCGGCGGCCTCGAGGGCCTCCTTCTTGGCCTGTGCCGTGCCCGCAGAGCCGGAGACGATGGCGCCGGCGTGGCCCATGGTCTTGCCCTCGGGCGCGGTGAAGCCCGCCACGTAGCCGACGACCGGCTTCGACACGTTCTCCTTGATGTAATCGGCCGCGCGCTCCTCCGCGTCGCCACCGATCTCGCCGATCATGACGATCGCCTTCGTGTCGGGGTCGGCCTCGAATGCGGCGAGCGCGTCGATGTGCGTGGTGCCGATCACTGGGTCGCCGCCGATGCCGATGGCGGTCGAGAAGCCCAGATCGCGCAGCTCGAACATCATCTGGTAGGTCAGGGTGCCCGACTTCGACACGAGGCCGATCGGCCCCTTGCCGGTGATGTTCGCGGGCGTGATGCCTGCCAGCGCCTCACCGGGAGTGATGATGCCGGGGCAGTTCGGGCCGATGATGCGCGTCTTGTTGCCCTTCGACTTGGCGTAGGCCCAGGCCTCGGCACTGTCGCCGACCGGGATGCCCTCGGTGATCACGACGAGCAGCGGGATCTCGGCGTCGATGGCCTCGATCATCGCGTCCTTGGCGAACTTCGGCGGCACGAATGCGACCGACACGTCGGCGCCGGTCTTCTCCATCGCCTCCGCGACCGAGGCGAACACGGGCAGCTCGACCTCGCCCTCGTGGGGCTTCTCGTGCGTGACGGTGGTGCCGGCCTTGCGTGCGTTGACGCCGCCGACGATGTTCGTCCCCGCCTTCAGCATGAGTGCGGTGTGCTTGGTGCCCTCGCCGCCGGTGATGCCCTGGACGATGACCTTGGAGTCCTTGTTGAGGTAGATCGACATTTCTCTCGTTCCTTCAGTCTCGTACCGTCAGGCGTTCGCCAGCTCGGCGGCCTTGTCGGCGCCCTCGTCCATGCCTGCGGCGAGGGTGACCAGCGGGTGGTTCGCCTCGGCCAGGATCGCGCGGCCCTCTTCGACCTGGTTGCCGTCCAGTCGCACGACGAGCGGCTTGGTCGCCGAGTCGCCGAGGATCTCAAGTGCCTTCACGATGCCTTCCGCGACCGCGACGCACGACGTGATGCCGCCGAAGACGTTCACGAAGACGCTCTTGACCTGCTCGTCACCGAGGATGACATCGAGGCCCGAGGCCATGACCTGCGCGTTCGCGCCGCCGCCGATGTCGAGGAAGTTCGCCGGCTTCACTCCGCCGTGGTTCTCGCCGGCGTAGGCGACGACGTCGAGCGTGGACATGACCAGACCCGCACCGTTGCCGATGATGCCGACCTGACCGTCGAGCTTGACGTAGTTCAGTCCGGAGGCCTTGGCCTTAGCCTCGAGCGGGTCGGCAGCAGCCTTGTCCTCGAGCTCCTCGTGCTCGGGGTGGCGCACCTCGCTGCCGTTGTCGTCGAGCGACACCTTGCCGTCGAGTGCGATGATCTCGCCGTCCTCGGTGCGAACCAGCGGGTTCACCTCGACGAGCGTGGCGTCCTCGCCCTTGTACACCTCGTAGAGCTTGACGAACACGTCCGACACCTTCTCGATGAGGTCTTCGGGGAAGTTCGCCTCGCGGGCGATCTCGACGGCCTTGGCCTTGTCGATGCCCGTCAGCGGGTCGACCTCGACGCGCGCGAGCGCTTCGGGCTTCTCGACTGCCAGCTGCTCGATATCCATGCCGCCCTCGACCGAGCACAGGCTCAGGTAGGAGCGGTTGGCACGGTCGAGTAGCACCGAGAAGTAGAACTCCTCGGCGATGCGGGCGCCCGCGGCGACCATCACGCGCTTGACGACGTGCCCCTTGATGTCGAGTCCGAGGATCGCCTTCGCGGCCTCGTACGCCTCGTCAGGGGTCTTCGCGACCTTGACACCGCCGGCCTTGCCGCGCCCACCGGTCTTCACCTGCGCCTTGACGACGACGACGCCGCCGAGCTTCTCGGCCGCTGCCTTCACCTCCTCGGGGGTGTCGGCGACGATGCCGGCGAGAACCGGCACTCCGTAGCTTTCGAAAAGGTCTCGTGCCTGGTACTCGTAGAGATCCACGTGCTGTCCTTCGCTGGTTGCGGCGGTTGGGACGCGACAGTTCTGTCGGGTGTCGATAAGATTCGACCCGATTGACCAGCCTACTACCGCTGGACACCGCGAGTTGACGGGCTCCCCGGCATGCGTCACAGCGCTCCGCCGGCGGCCGCAGAGGGCTAGGCTTCTCTGCTATGACCGAGCACGCCGATGTGTCACGCGCACGCACTGCGGTCGTCGCCGCAGCCCTCGAGCTGTTCTCCCGCCACGGCTTCGAGCAGACCTCCGTCGAACAGATCGCCAAGGCGGCCGGCGTCTCCCGATCGACCTTCTTCCGCCAGTTCGGCGGTAAGGAGGACGTGGTGTTCACCGACCACGACTCGCTGCTCGACGAGCTGCGCACCTTCCTCGACGAGCCGCACGATGATCCCTGGGCTGCGGTCTGCGAGGCCTCGGAGCGCGTCTTCGGGCACTTCGCGCGGGACCCGGAACTGGCCAGGCACCGGTATCAGATCGTGCGCGACGTTCCTGTGCTGCGCGAGCGCGAGATCGTCACGGTCTTCCGATACGAGCGCCTCTTCGACGAGTACCTGCGCGATGCGCTCCCCGGCATCGACCCGATCGACGCCGTCGGGTACTCGGCCCTCGTCACCGCCGTGCACAACCACGTTCTGCGTCAGCTGCTGCGCGGCAAGCGCGTTCCCCTGTCGACCCTGCGCACCGCACTCGATGACGTGCGCAGGCGCTACGGTGTGCTGCCCGAGTCCTCGCAGGCCGCGACCGATGATGTGGTCGTCGCCGTCTTCCCCCGGTCGATGCCGATCGCCGAGATGTCGCGGCGCGTGCAGGCGGAGCTCAGCCATAGCTGACACTCAGTCCCGAGATATCTGACACTCAGTTCGGGTAGAGTGCCGCCATGAGCAGCGCATCCTTCCCGGGCGAGAGCGTCGAGCGTTACGACGTCACCTCGCGGCTCGAAACGGACTACTACGCGGTCTTCGACGACATCTCCGAGCGCGATCGCAGCGTCTGGGACCGCGCCAGGGCGTACGTGGACGAGGTGGCCCCATTGATGGTCTCCGCGTGGGACCGCGCCGAGTACCCGCTGGAGGCTGCGAGGAAGCTGGGTCAGTACGACCTCGTCGTCGACGGCATCGACCACCCGGATCTCACCCGCATCTCGCCTCTCGCCGCTGGGCTGGTGAACATGGAGATCTCACGAGGCGACGGCTCGCTCGGCACGATCCTGGCCGTGCAGGGCGGACTCGCACTGCGCACGCTGGCCCTATTCGGCAGTTCCGAGCAGCAGCAGCGCTGGCTGAAGCCGGTCGCCGAGGCGTCGGTGCTGGCCTCCTTCGCCCTCACCGAGCCCGATCACGGATCGGATTCCGTCTCGCTCGAGACCACCGCCCGTCGCGAGGGCGGCGAATGGGTGCTGCGGGGCGCGAAGAAGTGGATCGGAAACGGGGCATCCGGTGGCATCACACTGGTCTGGGCGCGCGTCGACGATGAGGGCGCCGACGACCACGGCGACGTGCGGTGCTTCCTCGTGGATCAGGAGGCGCCGGGGTATCGGGGCACAGTGATCGAGGGCAAAGCGTCTCTGCGCGGCATCCACCAGGCGCACATCCGTCTGGACGACGTCCGCCTGCCCGCCGACGCCGTCCTGCCGGGAGCGAAGAGCTTCAAGGATGCGTCGGTGGTGCTGTACTCGACGCGATCGGGCGTCGCCTGGTCGGCGCTCGGACACGCCACCGCGTGCTACGAGGCGGCCCTGTCGTACTCGCTTCAGCGCGTGCAGTTCGGCAAGCCGCTGGCCAAGTTCCAGATGGTGCAGGAGCGTCTCACGCACATGCTGGAAGATCTGACGGCGATGCAGCTGTACTGCCGCAGGTTGGCCGACCTCGAGCAGTCCGGGCTGCTGCGGCCGACCCAGGCGTCGCTCGCGAAGTTCCACAACACCCGTGCGGCCCGCCGCATCGCGGCCACCGCGCGCGACCTGCTGGGCGGCAACGGGATCCTGCTCGAGAACGGGGTCATGCAGCACATGGCCGATATCGAGGCCATCCACACTTACGAGGGCACGGAGAGCGTGCAGGCGCTCCTTCTCGGCCGCGACATCACGGGCATGAGCGCCTTCGCCTAGTCAGCCGCCGGGGGCGGCGACGGCGGGCTGACCGGGTCGATCAGCGTCGGACAGCGCCGCTCGATCAGCCTCTCCAGTCCATCCAGGGCGCACGCGAGCCCGAACGCCCAGGAGCGCTCGTCATCCCATGCCGAGCCCTGCAGCTCGCCCGCGGCCGCGCCGATGCGCACCGCTCGCGGGTAGGCCGAGGGGTCGAGCGCCCGCGCGAGCACCGGCTGGTTGGCGGCCCACCAGTCCGCATCGCTCATCGCCGAGTCCGTCGTCGCACGCTGAGCGTCGTGCGCGGCCCGGCAGTGCGACTGCACGAAGCCGAGCAGGAAGGTCAGGGCCGCGTCGACATCGGCGTCCGAGAGTCCGGTGCCGTCGAGCGATGCGAGTTCGTATTCGTACTTCGCCATCAGGCCCGGGCCGAGCGGCGGACGGCTGAGCGCGGCGACCTCTGTCATCCACGGATGCTGCGAAAGCAGCATCCGATTCGCCTCCGCAACCGCCGTCAGTCGTTCCCGCCACGACTCCGCGCGCCACTCACGTCGCGGCATTCGTGCGTACAGCGCGTCGACCATCAGATCGAGGAGCTCGGGTTTTCCGGGCACGTAGGTGTACACCGACATCGCCGCGATGCCGACGCTTTCGGCCACGGCGCGCATGGTGAGGGCGGCGAGCCCGTTCGCGTCGGCGAGCTCGAGCGCGGCATCGACGATCTGCGACACCGTGACCGACCGTGCCGGGCCCTTCCGAGGCGCGGTCTGGGCCGGCGTTCCCCAGAGCAGTCTGAGCGTGACGCTGGGCTCCCCCGCCCCTGTGCGATGGGGATTCATGGACGACATTCTTGCATTATCTCACCGTACGCGTTACGTTGTACAACGTACGCCGTACAGCGTACGATGAATAGAGGAGTCCACGCATGCATGTCACCGAATCCGCGATCTCACTCAACGTCCCCGATGTCCAGGCATCCGCCGAGTGGGTGCAGTCTCACCTCGGCTTCCGCGTAGCGATGGAAGCCGACGGCTTCTGCTCGCTCTCGCATCCCGACGCGGGCTTCAACCTCATCTATCTGCGGGTCGGGCTGACGACGTTCAAGCCGGAGGCGATGGCAGGTCGCGCCGCAGGCCTGCTGGTGGTGTTCACGGTCACCGACATCGACGCCGAGTACGCCCGCCTGCGGCAACAGGGAGTGCAGATCGTCACGCCGATCGAGACCGAGTCGTGGGGAGAGCGCTATTTCCAGATGAGCGACCCCAACGGCGTCGTCTACCAGCTCGTGCAGTGGATCCCGGTCGAGCAGTCCGGCGAGTGACAAGCGAGCCGCCTCGAAGCGCTCGTCGAACCGAGTGAGGTAGTGCTGGAGCGTGCGTTCAATCGCAGCCGCAGGCGCCGGAAGGGCCGCGCACCATGAAGCACACGTCGCACACCCCGTAGTCGCGTTCGACCGGCTTGGTCGCCCGAGGAGCGCGGGGCTCCGCCTTCGGCTTCGGCGAGGTGCGACTGCCGGAGGGACGCTTGGCCGGGGCCATGCCTGGCAGTTCACTCGGGTGCGTCACGTAGAAGTACGGTGCGCGGCCCTCGCTCGGCTGCAGCTTCAGTGCACCGGAGGGCAGCACGACCTGCTCGTCTTCGGTGAACCCGTTGGTGTACGTGCGTCCGATGTGCAACGGCGCGCCCTCTCCGCGGCGCAGGGCTTCGATGTAACGGCCGCGGTCGATGAACGCGGTGACGCCGACGGCGTCGACGACGGCGCCGATGAAGGCGTGATTCTCTTCGGGGATACGGTGCGCGCGCAGCGCTTCGGCGAGTGATCGGTACGGGCGGGAGGTTCCTGCGGGCGTGGGCCCCTGGACTTCGTTCATCAGTTCAAGGATCCCACGTCGAGCGCGGCCCGGGTTACCACTTCCCGACGCCACACCGCGGGACGGGGATCCGCGAGCGACGCTCCCGTCTCTCGCGTCGAGCACGCCGCGCAGGCAGGATGGTGTCATGTACGAGATCCCTGCGCCGATGCTCGCGAAGGCCGCTGCGGCGGTGCCGGACCCCGCGAAGAAGCCGATGCTGTATGAACCGAAATGGGACGGATTCCGCGGCCTGGTCGCCTGGGACGGGGACACGCTCGAGATCGGATCCCGCGGGGCCAAGCCGCTGACCCGCTACTTTCCCGAGCTGGTGGAGCAGCTCGCCGAGATACTCCCCGGCCCGTGTCTGCTCGATGGAGAGATCGTCGTCGCGACCGGTGCGGCCGGAGCGCAACGCCTCGACTGGGAGGCTCTCAGCCAGCGCATCCATCCTGCGGCCTCACGGGTGGCCAGGCTCGCGGTCGAAACGCCCGCAATGTTCGTCGCCTTCGACCTGCTCGCCGAAGGAGACGAGGATCTGCAGCAGCATCCGTTCCGCGAGCGCCGGGCGCGGCTCGAGAGGCTGCTGGCGGACGCTCGGCATCCGCTTCACCTCACCCGGACCACCGAGGATGCGGAGCTCGCACGCCGCTGGCTGGCGGAGTTCGAGGGCGCGGGCCTCGACGGCGTCGTCGCGAAACCGCTCGACGATCCGTACGCACCAGGCAAGCGCACGCTGATCAAGGTGAAGCACGCCCGCACCGCGGATGTGGTGGCGCTCGGGTACAGGGTGCACAAGAGCGGCTCCGGGGTCGGCTCGTTGCTCGTCGGGCTGTTCGACGAAAGCGGTACGCTGCGCCAGGTCGGAGGCGTTGCCGCGTGGAGCGATGCGATGCGGCAGAAGCTGGTCGAAGAGCTCGATCCGCTGGTCGAACGCGACGAGACGGGCGGGGCGGTCACGGGCGAGGGCGAGCGCTCACGGTTCAGCGGCGCGAAGGACGTCTCGTTCGTGCGACTGCGGCCGGAGCTCGTACTCGAGGTGCGCTACGACCAGCTCGAAGGCGCCCGTTTCCGGCACACGGTGCAGTTCGAGCGCTGGCGCCCCGATCGGGATGCGGCGTCATGCACTTACGCTCAGCTCGACACCGTCGACGGCTACGATCTCGCCGACGTGCTGACCTGAGCGGGGTCATTCCTCGACGCGGTTGCCCTCTTCGTCCCAGTTGGCCGCGACCTTCTTGCTGGGCTGCACGCGCGGAGGCTCGCCCGGCATCTTGGGGAACTCCGGCGGAAACGGCATCTCTCCGAGCCCGTTTCCAAGGTCTCGCTCCCACCACTCCAGCAGGGTGTCGATCCGGCCCGGTGCCGACTGGATCTCGGCCCACGGGTCGCCGATGTCGGCGAGACGCTGCGGGATGCTGCGCACCGTGAAGGCCGCCGGATCCACGTCGTCGAGCTCGTCCCACAGCAGCGGTGTCGCCACGGTGGCGTTCGGTAGTGCGCGCGGGCTGTACGCGCCCGCCATCGTGCGGTCGCGGTTCGCCTGATTGAAGTCGACGAAGATCCTCTTCCCGCGCTCCTCCTTCCACCAGTTCGTCGTCACCTGATCCGGCATGCGCCGTTCCAGTTCTCGCCCGGCGGCGATCACGGCGTGACGGACGTCGAGGAACTCGTGTTCGGGCTCAATGGGGCAGAACACGTGCAGCCCGCGGTTACCGCTGGTCTTGATGAACGGCTCGAGCCCCGCCTCGCGCAGCACCTCGCGCAGCCCGTGGGCGGCGACGACCGCGTCGGCGAAGTCGGTGCCAGGCTGAGGGTCGAGGTCGATGCGCAGCTCGACGGGGTTGTCGGTGTCGGTGGCGAGCGACGACCACGGATGGAACACGACAGTGTTCATCTGCACGGCCCAGACGATAGCGCTCGGCCGGTTGAGCACGATCTGCGGGTGACGTCTGCCGCTGTTGTACGTCACGGTGACGGCGTCGACATAGTCGGGCGTGCCCTTTGGGGGGTTCTTCGAGAAGAACTCCTCCCCGCCGATGCCGTCGCGGAAGCGCTGGAGTGAGACGGGGCGGTTGCCGTTCGCGTTCAGAAAGGGGCCGGCCACGAGCTGCACGTACTCCGCCAGTTCCGCTTTGGTGATGGGCCCGCCTTCGGCATCGGGCCAGACGGCCCGGTTCGGGCTCGACAGATCGACTTCGCGATCTCCTTCGGGGTCGGCGACGGTCACGGTCACGCGCTCAGAGGCCATGATCCGACCTTAGGCGGTCGCGCCTTCGTCCCGGTAGTGGTGCGGCGGCCTGATGCTCACCGGGCCGGAGAACTACTCCGCGTCGAGATCGACGGCCAGCACCATGACCGGCGCGAGAGCGTCGCGCTCGACCGCGAGCGAGGGGCCGGCCACGTCGATCAGCACCCCCGCGATGTCGGGATGCTGACTGAGAACCTTGCCGAGCTGCTCGGGCGGGAAGGGCATCGGCTTGTCCTTGCGGCCGAGGACGACGACCTCGAGCGGGTGCGAGAACACCTGCAGGAACCGGCGTCCGTCGGCGCTGCGCGCCTCGGCGATGCCGATCGGCTGGCCGCTTCCGCCGTCGTTCACCGCGACCCACGTGCGCTTCTTCGCGAGCACCTCGGCAACGCGGGCGGGCGTCGTCTCATCGCGCGGCGCCGCGAGGAGCGACTTGAGCTGCGTATCGTCGTCGCCCTGCTCCAGTGCCCGCTGCAGCAGCTCGGTGGGGAACACCGCGCGGTGCGGAGCGGAGCTGTTGTCGATGATGATGCCGGTGAAGCCGCCCGAGACCACCTGGCGGTACACCGAGGCGACCGGTTGCGCGATGGCCGAGGTCGCCGCAGCGTCTTCCTCACCCTGCACCGAGGCACGCAACGCCGCCCCCGAGGTGTAGGCGAGCATGAACGAGCGATCGCCGTCACGAATGACGCCGACGGACAGCGGCTTGCCGGCGGTGAGCTGCTCGCGTGCGTCGCCGTGCACCCGCAGGTACAGATGCCCTTGCAGCGACTGCCGCATCACGCCGAGCAGCTGCTCGTTGGTCGCGCCGTCCTCCAGCTGCGCCAGCGCCTCACGCAGCAGCACGTTGTCGTCGAGCCCGTCGACCGAGTGGGTCTGCTCGGGCGGCAGCGCCGGTGCGAGCGGAAGCCGGGGGGCTGCCGCCGGGGTCGCCGGCACGGCCGCGGGCCCCGCTGACGCACTCGACGTCCTCTTCGCAGCGCGCGGCGGCTCGACCTGGGAGGGCTCCGCAGGCAGGCTCATCTCGGGGCCGGCCTCCGCGCCCACGCCGCGAAAGGCCTGCACCGAGATGCCGACGCTCGGTGCCGGCTCGATGGACGCCTCCGGCTCCGCGACGGACTGGTCGGCCGCATCCTCCGCGTGCTCCTGATCGACCGGCAGACCTGCGTCCTGGGTGTCGACGGACTTCTTGCGGCGTGAGAAGAGGGCCATATCTGCCAGCCTAACCCCGCCTCGGCGCGCGATCCGTCCGGTGCCGGACGGGACGTCTGCTCAGAGTTTCGTGATGGGCGCGATCTTGATCAGCAGCTTCTTCTGCCCAGCGCTGTCGAAGCGCACATGCGCGATGCGCTTCGCGCCCTCGCCCGTGACGGCCTCAATACGACCTTCACCGAAGTCGTCGTGGCGGATGCGGTCGCCGGCGGCCAGCTCGAGGTCGCCGTTGTCGCGAACCTTCCCTGTGACCTTGTTCGGGAAACGATCCATCGCCGTGGACAACGGCTTGAGCTGGTCACGCTTGGGCAGCGGGCTGACTCCGAAGCGGTCGCCTCCGCCGAATCGATCGCGTCCGCCGGGGCGCGCGTTCAATGCGCGCGACTGCATGCCGCCGCGCGAGTTCACGTCGCCCGGCGACTGGCGCCAGTCGATCAGGTCGGCGGGGATCTCCTGCAGGAAGCGGCTTGGCATCGCCACCGACACCTCACCGAACTGCGCCCGCGTCATCGCGAGGGACAGGTGCAGGCGCTTACGCGCACGGGTGATGCCGACGTAGAACAGCCTCCGCTCCTCCTGCGGGCCGCCCGGCTCACCGGCCGAAATGCGGTGCGGGATGAGGTCCTCTTCGACACCGGTGACGAACACCGCGTCGTACTCGAGCCCCTTGGCGGTGTGCATGGTCATCAAGGAGACGGTGCCGGACTCGTCGTCGAGGTCATCGGCGTCCGACACCAGTGCCACCTCGGTGAGGAAGTCGACGATGGTGCCGTCGGGGTTGTTGCGTGCGAAATCCCGCGTGACGGCGATGAACTCGTCGAGGTTCTCGAGGCGTGCTTCGTCCTGAGGATCGCGGCTGGCGCGCAGCGCGTCGAAGTAGCCGCTCTTGTTGAGAAGCAGGGTGAGGCCCTCGGCGACGGACGTCGCCGAGGGCAGCTCGCCGGAGGCGGGCAGCATGATCGCTGCGGCATCATCGAGAAGCGCGTCGAGCTGGGCGATCGCCGTCTGCAGCTTGGGACCTACGCCGAGCTCACCGGGGTGGCGCAGGGCGTCGCGGAAGCTGATGCCGTGCTCCTCGGCGAAACGGGCGATCGACGTCTCGGTGACGTCGCCGATGCCGCGGCGAGGCTTGTTGAGGATGCGGCGCACGGCCATCTCATCGGCGGGATTGGCGACGGCGACGAGGTAGGCGAGCGCATCCTTGATCTCGGCGCGTTCGTAGAACTTGGTGCCGCCCATGATCTTGTAGGGCACGGCCGAGCGGATGAAGATCTCCTCGAGCGCACGCGATTGCGAGTTGGTGCGGTAGAACACCGCCATCTCCGAGTAGGGGATGCCGGCGCGTCGCAGCGCGTCGACCTCATCTGCGACGAACTGCGCCTCGTCGTGCTGCGAGTAGCCGGTGAATCCGACGATCTTCTCGCCGGGGCCCTTGTCGCTCCAGAGGTTCTTCGCCTTGCGGTCGAAGTTGTGGCCGATCACGGCGTTCGCGGCCGAGAGGATGTTCTGCGTCGACCGGTAGTTCTGCTCGAGCAGCACGACCTTGGCCCCGGGGAAGTCGCGCTCGAACTCGCTGATGTTACGGATGTCGGCGCCGCGGAAGGCGTAGATCGACTGGTCGGAGTCGCCGACCACGGTGAGCGAGGCACCCGCGGACTGCTCATCTGCGCTCGGCTGCGGCTCGGGTTCGAAGATCATCATGCCGTTCGAGGCATACGGCTCCGGCGCCGACCCCGAGACCGGTCGCGTGAGCTCGTGGATCAGCGCGTACTGGGCGTGGTTGGTGTCCTGATACTCGTCGACCAGAATGTGGCGGAAGCGTCGACGGTAGGTGTCGGCGACTTTGGGGAACGCGCGGAACAGGAACACCGTCTGCACGATCAGGTCGTCGAAGTCGAAGGCGTTCGCCTTCTGCAACGCCCGCTGATAGTCGGTGAAGATGTCGGCGAACTTCCGCTCGGCAGGGTCCGACAGGTTCGCCTGCCGGGCGAAGCCCTCGGCATCCGTCAGCTCGTTCTTCAGCTTCGAGATGCGTGATTGAGCGGCTCCGGGGGTGAGCCCGTAGGCGTCGGCCTCGTGCTCCTTCACGAGCCGCTTGAGCAGCGCTCGCGAATCGCCCGAGTCATAGATCGTGAATGACCGCGTGAAGCCGAACTGCTCTGCTTCACGGCGCAGGATGCGCACACACGCGGAGTGGAACGTGGAGATCCACATGCCGCGTGCCGTTTCGCCGACGAGCGCCTCGACGCGCTCGCGCATCTCACCGGCCGCCTTGTTCGTGAAGGTGATGGCGAGGATCTGGCTCGGCCAGGCCTCTCGTTCACGCAGGAGCAGCGCGATGCGGCGGGTGAGCACGCTCGTCTTGCCCGAACCGGCACCGGCCACGATGAGCAGCGCCTGACCGCGGAACGTGACGGCTTCCCTCTGCTGCGGGTTCAGCCCCGCGAGCAGAGCGTCACGCCCTCCGTCCGAAGGGTGGGGAACGGTGGTCGAGGGCACGATGAGAGGGGCGTCGGTCATGGCCTTACGAGTCTAGGCGCGGTGACCGACACCGGTATCCAGCGAGGATCCGTCAGGCGATGCGCGTGCCCGGCGGCAGCCGTCTTGCAGGAGTGCGCGTTCGCGCCCAGGCCGCGGCGAACAGACCGCCTGCGATCAGCACCTGCACCCCCAGCCCGACGAACCAGCTCGGCGCGCTGCTCTCGACAAGGTCCTCCGGTGTGCGCCCTTCGGCCGGGCCGTACTCGAACCCTCGATCGCAGGGATCCCAGCGCTCGGGCACGGGCGGATGCTGCGCAGCGCGCACCCCGGTCTTGATCTGTCCGAAGAGATCCTGCGGATAGCCATCACGGAACTCGACGGGGGTCGCATCGGCCAGCACGACGAACGGGTTCGCCGCCAGCACTCCCCACACAAGATCGAACCGGGGCGTCTGCTGCTCGAACTCGTCCCACCGATCGCACACTGGCTCGCCGGTCTGCTCGTTCCACGGACGCTCATAGCGCACCGTCTCTGTGCGGATCGCCGTTCCCGCGAGGGCGAACACGATGAGCGTGCCGATGACGAGTGCCGCGACGGCGAGGTAGGTCGTGGCGATGGAGAACAGAGGGCGGGCGATCAGCCCGCTCAGCCCCACGCCGATGGTGGCGACCACCACGATCTCGGCCAGCAGCACCAGGATCGAGACGAGGAACATGCCAGGACTGACCCCGCCGCCCAGCAGCGACACGGCCAGGAACGGCAGCGCGACGAGCAGGAAGGCCGTTCCGGTCGTGACCGCGGCCAGGAGCTTGCCGAACATGATGTCGCCGGTGGTGGCGAGCGTCACCTGTATCGGCGCGAGCGTCGCAGCGTCGCGGTCGCCGTTGATGGCGTTGCCGCTGAGCGTCGGAGAGACGAGCACGACCAGCAGCAGGACGAAGTTCACGACGATCGAATAGACCCCCGCGCTCGGAGCCTGCTGGAAGGAGAACACCGCGAACGAGAGGCCGGTGATGCCCAGCAGCAGCACTGCGAAGACGCCGAGCAGCACGTACCAACCGACGCTGCGCAGGCGCTGGGTGAGCTCGAGCCGGGCTATGGTGACGATCCGCGCGAGACTCATGCGCCTGCTCCTTCTGCAGGGAGCACAGGGGGCGGAGGCGGAGCTGTCGCGGGCGGCGGAGCTGTCGCGGGAGGCGGCGATGTCGCGGGGTGCTGCAGCGAGAGGAACACGCTCTCCAGCGCGCTCTGCGCCGGAGAGAACTCCAGCACGGGCAACCCGGCCGAGACCAGTCGGCGCAGCCCCTCGACCGCCTCGCTCTCGTCGGCGAAGGGGAGCAGCGCGTCGCCCCTGTCGTCGGCGACGGACTCCGGGGGCACGCCGAGCGCTTCGGCGACCGCCGCCACGGCGGCGACGGCCGAGCTCAGCCGCACGCGATAGGTGCGGTCGGCAGGGCCCGCACCAGGGTCGACCACCGACCCGGCGACAAGGAAGACGGCGTCATCGATGACCTCCTCGAGCTCCGAGAGCACGTGGCTCGAGATCAGCACGGTCGTACCCTGTGCCGCGAGGTGACGCAGCAGCAGGCGCAGTTGCACTCTCGCTTCGGGGTCGAGGCCGGACGCCGGCTCGTCGAGCAGCAGTACGGCGGGCCCGTGCACGAGGGCGCGCGCCAGGCCCAGCTTCTGCTTCTGTCCCCGCGAGAGGACCCGCGCTGGTGACGCCGCGTGTTCGGAAAGGCCGACGAGCTGCAGCAGGTCGTCGGCGCGACGGGCGGCGTGCTCCGCGCTCAGGTCGTGCAGCCGCGCGGTGGTGATGACGCTCTCGCGTGCGGTGAGCGACGGCCACGCGCCGAGCGAGTCGGGCATCCATCCCAGAATCCGCCTGACCGATGAGGGATCCGCTACCGGGTCGACGTCGCCGATGCGGATCGTGCCGTCATCGGGTTCGAGCAGTGAGGCGAGCATCAGCAGCAGTGTGGTCTTGCCTGCGCCGTTCGGCCCGACCAGGCCTGTGACCCGCCCCGGTCTCGCCTCGAAAGTCGCGTCCCTCACAGCGTGCACTGCGCCGAATGAACGCCTCACTCCCTGCGCGACGATTCCGCTCATGGCCTCACCCTAGGCGACGGGTGCGACAATCATGTGCATGCGCACGATCCTCAACATCATCTGGGTCATCTTCGCCGGCTGGGCACTCTTCCTGGGGTACGTGTTCGCCGGCATCCTGCTGTGCGTCCCGATCGTCACCATTCCGTGGGCGATCGCCTCGTTCCGCATCGCGCGCTACGCGATCTGGCCGTTCGGGCGGCAGATCGTCGACAGATCCAAGTCGGGCGTCGGTTCGTTCCTCGGAAACGTGCTCTGGGTCGTGCTCGCCGGATGGTGGCTCGCCATCGGGCACATCCTGTCCGGCATCGCGCTGTGCATCACCATCGTCGGCATCCCGATGGGAATCGCCGACTTCAAGATGGTGCCCATCTCGCTCATGCCCCTCGGCAAGGAGATCGTCTCCACCCGCACAGGCCCCTTCGCCCGCTGAGCCGTCGAGGGTACGATCGTCCCACGGCGGCCCTCCCCCGGTCGTCGTGGAGGTGAACGCCATGATCGGCATCATCGATGAGGACGAGTGCTTCGCCCTTCTGCGAACCACGACGGTCGGACGGGTGGGCTTCGTGAATCGCGGGCGCATCGAGATCATTCCCGTGAACTACCGACTGCACGGGCGGGAGCTGCTGCTGCGCACCAGGTCCGACGGTGTTCTCGCCGGTCTCCCTGAGGAACCCGATGTCGCCTTTGAGGTCGACCATCACGACGACCTGGCCGGCGCGGCCTGGAACGTGCTGCTCAGCGGGCACGTCGAGGCCATGTCCCGCGAGCAGGTGGAGGCGCTGCCGGCCGCCGAGCGCGTGCATCCGTGGGCCGGCGGAGAACGAACACTCTGGCTGCGGTACGTCCCCGATCGCGTCTCCGGCCGGAGGGTGCGACGACCGCAGACCGGATGAACATGCGCCTTCACCCCGTGGAGGACCACGGGGTGAAGGCGCGGGGCGTCACGCCCGGCGTCGCCTGGCGACAGCCAGCGCGCCGAGCGCCAGCAGAAGCAGGCCTGCGAAGGCCGCGGCATACGGCGATGCGGAACCGGTCGTCGCGAGCGCACCGTCCTGTGCGCCGGGCTCGACGTCGGCCGGCCGCTCCGGGCCCTCGGCGTCGGGATCCGCGCCCGGTTCCTCACCACCGGGCTGCTCGCCCCCGGGCAGTTCGCCACCGTTCGCACCCGGCAGGGTTCCCACTCGCAGCGCCTCCGCAGCCAGCCCGTCGGCGAACCACCACACCGGTCGGGTGCCGTCCTGCGACAGCGAGGCAGGCGCCGTGGCGAATCCCTCGTTGTTGATGTCCGGCATCCCGGCGGGGCGTGCGAAGTGCGCGATCGCAGGCGCTGCAGTGCCGTTCAGCGTGATCTGCGCCGACCGGCCCTGGCATCCGTCGTCGCACACCGCCCACAGCACATCGAGCACCGAGTCGTAGTCCAGACCCATTACGCCGGCCAGTCCGGGAGCGATTTCGGCGATGAGAGTCGCCGATCCGTCCGAGCCGAGGGCGAACGCGTACACGCGTCCGCCGTCCTCCACTGCGACGAAGAACAGCCCGTCCCCGTGTCCGGGATGGTCAGCCGGGCGATAGGCCGCGTTCCTGGTCTGGTCGAACAGAGCACCGGCGAGAACGTCGTCCGGCACCCACTCCACGGCTTCGATGCCGAGGTTCGCGCCGACCGCGGGCAGCAGCGCGGTGAGATCCCACTCCCGCTCGGCAATCAGGTCGCCCGCCGCGGCATCCGGATCCACCTTCAGCACGACATTGCGATTGACGCCCTTCGCACTGTTGTCACGCTCGGCGGCGACGTAGACGGCGCCGTCGTCGTCCACCGTCACACCCTCGGTATCCGGCCCCGCGGCGCCCGGGTCACCTGCATCCTTCTGGAAGCGGATGCGCTTGCCCTGCTCCCAACCGGCGAGCTGCTCGACCGAGCCGTCTGACGACGCCTTCAGCTTCCAGAGCCGGCCCTCGCCGTTGTCGATGCCCCACAGGAAAGCACCGTCGGCGGTCTGCTGCACATCCAGCCCCGAGCTGTCTTCGAGAAAGGTCGGGCTCGTGTCCAGCGCGCGCACCTGCTGCGATCCCGGCCACGGCGACACGGCGGTCTCCCCCGCGCAGGCGTTCGTCGTCCCCTTCGTGGACTCAGCTGTCACCGCGAATGCACCGGTCGTGTCGGGGCAGCGCCCCCAAGTGCTCGCCGCGTGGCCGGGTCCCCAGGACGTCTCGTCGATGAGCCGTTCCCCGTCGAACAGCCGCACGGCGTCTGCGCTGCCGAGCCCGAAGCCGAGCTGGTCGCGCTCCAGGACGAGTCGACCGCCAGATGCGATCCTGGTGCCGTCAGGGATGCGGTACTCATGCGCCTCGTCGTCGTCCTTCACCACGACGCCCGAGACGTCGAGCGGCTCCGAGGTCGGGTTCACCAGTTCGATCCAGTCGTCCGGCGAGCCGCCGTCCGACTCCACCTCGTTGATGCGAACGGGGTTGCCGCAGGCGTTGCGCGCGCCCTTGGTGGACTCCGCGAGATCGACGAACTCGCCCGTACCATCAGGGCAGCGCGCCCATACGCCGCCGGCATGAGACGCGTAGACGTACTCGTCGACGGTCGCTCCGTCCGCGTCGCGGAGCGTGACCGTGTCGCCGCCGCCCAGGCCGAAGACGAAGTCACCGGGCTGGTCGAACACGAAGAGCGCGCCCGGCTCGAGAATCGTGCCTGGCGCGAGCGGGATCGTCTCACCGGCGTGGCCGACCGGGTCACCGTCCATCACCGACCAGCCCGACATGTCGACCGCGGCCGTGCCGGTGTTGATCACCTCGACCCAGTCGGTGTCGTCGCCGTTGGACTCGATCTCGTTGATCGAGACATCCGGCAGCACGCACGAGTTCGAGCCACCCGGGGTCGGGTGCGCGAGCACGAGGGCCCCGATCCCGTCGGGGCAGCGGGCGAGCGTGGCGGCGGCGAAATCGCCGTCGATCGCGGCATGACCGGCCCAGGGGCGGGTGCCATCGATCAGTGTCCCGGCTGGATCGAAGAGCCTGATGCGATCCGCGCTGCCGATTCCGATCGCCTCACGGAACGCCGCCTCGGATCCGCCCACGAGCCCGAGCGTCGCCTCGTCGACGACCAGGAATCCACCAGGCTCGATCGCTGCCCCGGGCGGGAACCGCCAGCTGTGGTCGTCGGAGTTGTCGCGGACCTCATATCCCGAGACGTCGAGAGCGACCTCGCCCGGGTTGTGGAACTCCACCCAGTCGGCCGGCTGCGAATCGACCTCATTGATCAGGATGGCTCCGGCGGCGGGCGGCGGCTCCGCACCGAACACGTTCGGGCCGCCCTTCGTCGACTCGGCGGTCATCGACCAGACCGGCACACCATCGACATCGCGCACCCCCCAGCTCGGCAGGGCGTGCGTGTCGGCCGGCCAGGTCGTCTGCAGCAGCGGGTTCGCGCCGTCGGCACCGCCGGGGGCGAAGACGCGGACGCTGTCGCCCTTGCCCAGGCCGAACTCGAAATCGCCCTGCCCGGCATCGTCGGCCGTGTCGATCACCAGATACGCGCCTGGAGGGACGATCGTGCCGGCGGGAAACGCATACGGGTTCTTCGGACTCTCGTCCTGCACGATGTAGCCGCTGAGGTCGACCTCGCGATCGGTGGGGTTGTGGAACTCGATCCAGTCCCCGGGGCTCCCGCCGCTCGAGATGACTTCGCTGATCCGGATGCCGAGTACGGCGGCTGCGCCAGGGTCGGCGGCGTGGACGGCTGTGGGCGCAGCGAGCAGGGCGGTGGCGCTCAATGCGCCCACCGCCATCGTCGCGAGCCCGCGATGAATGCGGGACATGAGGCTCCAGGGTGGAATCGGACGGGTCCGACCCAGATCACCGGGTGCGGCTTACCGCCGGGGAGCCGGGCGGTGTCCGCCCGATGAACTCGGGGTGACCGGGCCCCTGTCAGTCGCGGAAGAACGCCACGCCGAGATCGGGATGATCGACGAAGACGCCGTCGATCCCCGTGTCGGCGATCGTTCGCCACTCGGCCTCGTAGTCGCCGAACGTCGCCTTGCCCTTGCCCGCGCGGAACTGCGCTGCGAGGAAGGCGTTCTCGGGCCGGCACGTCCAGGTGAAGACCTTCAGGCCGCGGGCGTGCGCGTCCGTCACGATCGTCGCGGACGCGTCCAGAAGCATGCTCTTGCTGACGCTGACGCCGTCCACGACACCGGCAAGCCGATCCAAGCCCGCCGGCGTGACCTGCGAGCGGTAGGTGGGAGCGGCCCTGCCCATCGCGTAGACGAGGTCGAAGGGCCTGCCCGATGCCTCGATCAGGTAGACGTACGACGCCGCGATGCCCTCGCGCTTCAGGCGTTCGAGCACTGTCCGCTCGAACGCCTCGATCACCAAGGGCAGTTCGCCTCCGGCCCAGCCGCCCTGCCGCAGATCGCGCACGATGAGCGGCACGAGGTCGAGCCCGATGCTCTCGAAATAGGTCGCGTGCTTGATCTCGAGCACGATGCCGATCTCGCGGCCGTACTCGTCCGACCCCGACCGGATCAGCTCGAGCAGGTCGCTGAGCCGCAGGATCGGCTGGACGTCGTCGAAAGTGGCGCTGGAGCGCCGCAACCGCGGCAGCCGCTCACGCGTGCGCAGGGTGGAGAGCTCGGCCCAGGTGAAGTCCTCAGTGAACCAGCCGGTGAGCGAGACGCCGTCGATCTTCTTCGAGGTGCGGCGAGAGGCGAACTCCGGATGCTCCGCGACATCCGTGGTGCCCGAGATCTCGTTCTCATGCCGCAGCACGAGCACGCCGTCCCTGGTCGCGACGACGTCGGGTTCGACGGCGTCCACACCCATCGCGAGCGCGAGTTCGTAGGACGACCTGCTGTGCTCGGGGCGGTAGCCGGGAGCACCGCGATGCCCGATGACGAGCGGCGATTTCCTGGGCACGCTCACAGCGTAAAGCACCCCGCTCATAGCCTCCCGCCGGTATCGTTTAAGAAAGCGTTGACCGATCCCTCGGGAGCAGAGGCCACCATGAGCAATTTCGCATTCAACAATCCGGCGTTCCAGCAGGACCCGCGCAACGTCGCGACCTACCCGGGTGGCAAGCAGGCCGCCCAGCCTCAGTACGCGCCGCCGCCCGCTCCGGGCGCAGCGCAGACCGCCTCGTTCCAGCACGCGGGCATGGATGCCGCTGCGAACGCCCAGCTCGAGGGCATGTACGCGGCCCCGCCCGCCGGTGCACTCGAGACCGACCGCATGTCGGTCGAGGACACCGTGTGGAAGACGGCCGGTCTGTTCGGCATCCTGCTGGTGACGGCCGTCGTCGGCTGGGTCTGGACCGCCACCGGCTTCTACAACACCGGCCAGGCCGACTTCGTGCCGTGGATCGTCGGCGCACTCGGCGGATTCGTGCTCGCCATGGTGATCACCTTCACCTCGCGCAAGAAGATCCGCCCGGCGCTCATCTGGGCTTACGCGGCGTTCGAGGGCTTGTTCGTCGGTGGCATCTCGGCCTTCTTCGAGATCATCTGGCCCGGCGTCGTCATGCAGGCCACCCTCGCGACGCTCGCCGTCGTCGGCGTCACCCTCGCGCTGTTCGCCAGCGGCAAGGTCCGGGCCAGCGCGAAGATGACGAAGATCGTCATGATCGCGATGGTCGGCTACCTGGTGTTCTCGGTGCTGAACCTGATCCTGATGTGGACCAACGTGCTCCCGCAGGACCAGATGTTCGGTCTGCGCAGCATGGAGGTCTTCGGCATCCCGCTCGGCGTGATCATCGGCGTCCTGGTCGTCTTCATGGCTGCGTACTCGCTCGTGATGGACTTCGACCAGATCCAGCAGGGCGTGCGCAACGGTGCACCCCGCAAGTACGGCTGGCTGGGTGCGTTCGGCATCATGGTCACGGTCGTGTGGCTGTACGTCGAGATCCTGCGCATCCTCGCGATCCTGCGGGGCAACGACTGACAGATCTTCTTCTGAAGGGGGCCGCTCTCGATCGGAGAGCGGCCCCTTTTCGCGTCAGGGGAGACTCATAGCCCATTTCGGGATGCGGCCACAAGGGGTTCACTTCTGCACGTCGGATCGGGCATTCTTGTGTGCACACACGGCAACCCGCCGTGACACACAAAGAACGGAGACTCACATGGGCTTCCTCGGATTCCTTCTTCTCGGTCTCATCGCCGGCGCGATCGCCAAGCTGATCCTGCCCGGCAAGCAGGGCGGCGGCTGGATCGTCACGCTGCTGCTCGGCGTCGTCGGCGCACTGCTCGGCGGTTGGATCGGCGGAATGATCTTCGGCCGCGGACTTGAGGAGTTCTTCGACCTCGGCACCTGGCTGCTCGCGATCGGCGGATCCATCATCGTCCTCCTCATTTACGGCCTCATCGTGGGCCGAGGAGACCGCAGCAGGGCCTGATCTCCGCCCCGAACCGAGAAAGGCAGGTCCCCGCAAACGGGGGCCTGCCTTTCCGCGTTCCCCCGTCAGTTGCGCGCCTTCCGTTCGAGCAGCGCGCGTTCCCTGTCGTTCCCGGCGAGCCCGGCGGCCACTGCGAACTCCGTTCGCGCCTCCTCGGTGCGGCCGAGACGCAGCAGCAGCTCGCCCCGGGTGGCGGGAAGCAGGTGGTATCCCTTCAGCTTCCCTCGGGCGATCAGATCGTCGACGATGCGCAGCGCGGATGCCGGGCCCGTCGCCATCGCCACCGCCGCGGCCCGGTTCAGTTCGATGATCGGTGACGGCGTCAGCCGTCCGAGAGCCTCATAGAGGACCACGATGCGGTCCCACTCGGTGTCGTCGACAGATGTCGCGACGGCATGGCGCTCGGCGATGGCGGCCTGCAGGGCATAGGCGCCGCGACCCCGCCCGAGTGCATCCGCCTTCGCCAGGGCGGCCCGCCCGCGCGTGATGGCAGCGCGATCCCAGCGCGTGCGGTCCTGATCGGCGAGCAGCACGGGTTCGCCGTCGGCGTCGACACGCGCCGGGAAGCGTGCGGCAGTGAGTTCCATCAGCGCGAGCAATCCGAGCGCATCCGGTTCCCGCGGAACCAGTCCGACCAGGATGCGCGCCAGTCTCGTCGCTTCGCGTCCCAGATCCGGCCGCATCCAATCGCCGCCCCCGCTCGCGGTATGCGCTTCATTGAAGATGAGATAGAGCACGCCGAGCACGGCGCCGAGACGCTCCCGGAACTCCTCGCGCGGCGGAAGCTCGAACGGCGCCTTCGCGGCGCCGAGCGTCTTCTTGGCCCGCACGATCCTCTGCTGCACGGTCGCCACCGGAACCAGGAACGCGCGGGCGATCTCTTCGCTGGCGAGTCCGCCGACCACTCTCAGTGTGAGGGCGACCTGCGCCTCGCGCGAGAGCACAGGATGACAGGCGATGAAGATCAACCGCAGCACATCGTCGTCGATCACATCCGGGTCCCACGGCAGAGCGGCGGTCGCCTCGTCCTGGTCTCCCTCGACATCATGCGCGATCACGGCGAGCCGCTCGTCGTAGCGCTCCCTGCGGCGCCATGCGTCGATCGCTCTCCGCTTCGCCACCGCCGTGAGCCAAGCCGCCGGATTGCGAGGAACCCCGGCATCCGGCCAGTGCTCGAGCGCTTCGGCCAGGGCGTCCTGCGCGAGGTCCTCGGCGAGCGCGAAGTCGCCCACCATCCTGGTGAGCGTGGCGACGATCTTCGCCGACTCGATGCGCCAGACGGCGGCGACGGCGCGCCCCGCGGCATCCTGCACTGCGGGGCGCACCGTCGAATCGTCGTCGCGCATGGTCAGCCCTGAGCGCGCTGGGCCTGCTCCTCGCGCCAGCCTGCTTCCTTCTCGATCCACTCGTTGTCGGCCGGGAAGTCCTCCATCTCGGTCACCCGACGCACCTCGAGGAACGCACCGGGTCCGAGCGGAGCGCGGCTCGCCCACTCGGCGGCCTCTTCGCGGGTGGCGACCTCGATGATCCAGAAGCCGTTGAACAGCTCCTTCGTCTCGCCGTACGGTCCGTCGGTGACCAGCGGCTTCTCGGCGCTGAAGTCGACGACGAACCCTTCCGCCGCATCGGTCAGGCCCTCGCCCGCCAGCAGCACGCCCGCCTTCATCATCGACTCGTTGTACTTGCCCATCGCCTCGATGACCTGCTCGAAGGGCATCTCCTCGTAGGCCTTCACAGCCTCGTCGGTCGCGCGCATGATCAGCATGAACTTCATGGTTCTTCTCCTCTTCAGGGGCCGTCTCTCGACCCTCTCACTGAAGACGTCGAACGAGAAGACCGCAGATCGACATCTCCGAGAAGATCTTGCGAAAGATCTTCTCCGCGTCCCTGCGCCGTCGCGTCCTACGCTGGTGCGATGGCAGCATCCGCACGGGTCATCGCCCACATCAGAACGCAGCTGCGCGCGGCAGCGGACCCTGCGCGGGCGCCCGTGCTGCAGGCATATCTGAAGTCCTCGATGCCGTGCCTCGGGGTGCGCGTGCCAGAGGTGCGCTCGCTGGTGAGACAGTGCACAGCGGACGTCCTCGACGCCGACGTACTGCAGCAGGTCGCGCTCGAACTGTGGCGATCTGCCGAGTTCCGAGAGGAGCGCCACGCCGCTCTCGCGATCATGGCGCTGCGACCGCTGCGTGGAGACCCGGCGACTCTGCCTGTGCATGAGGAGATGATCCGCACCGGTGCCTGGTGGGATCTCGTCGACGAGGCGGCGCACCGGCTGCGCGAGCTACTCGATGCGAATCCCGCCCAGCTGGCCGTGACGATGCGGATCTGGGCGGACGACGAAGACCTCTGGATCCGTCGCGCGGCGATCATCTGCCAGATCGGTCGGCGGGATGCGACCGACCGCGAGCTGCTGGAGTATGCGATCGAGGCGAACATCGACGATTCCGAGTTCTTCATCCGCAAGGCCATCGGATGGGCGCTGCGCGAATTGGGAAAGTCCGACCCCGACTGGGTGCGGACGTTCGCCGCACGGCGTCCGCTCTCCCCGCTGTCGCGACGCGAGGCCCTGAAGCACCTGGGCTGACGGCCGGACCCGCGCCCGCGCCCGTCCCGTCCGTCGCGCTCAGCGGCGCTGCGGGCCGTCGAGGGCGGCGCGCACGGCGCCTGCGAGGGCGGTCATGGCGGCATCCTCACTCCACGCGGATGCCGCCGCAGGCGCCTCCCCGGCCAGCCGTTCGCGCAGCTCGGCATCGGTGAGCACCTCGCGGACGCCTTCGGCGAGCGCCTGCTCGTCGCCCGACGGGATGAGCAGTCCCCCACCGCGGCGGAGGACGTCACCGGGGCCGTAGCGCACGTCGTAGGAGATGACGGGGCAACCGGCGGCGAGCGCCTCGACGATGGACAGGCCCTGCCCCTCGAACGCTGTCGAGGTCACCATCAGCGAAGCGCGGCGGAGGACCGCCGCCGGGTCCTCGGTACGGCCCATGAGCCGCACCCGATCGCCGGCCGCCAGGCGATCCATCAGCTCGCCGAGCTCCCCGGTCGAGGGGCCGTCTCCCCAGATCTCCAGCCGTGCGCCGGGAACGTCTGCCATGAGGAACGCGCGGACGAGGTGGTCGATGCGCTTGCCCGGCGCGAGACGCGACATGCTCACGACGAGACCCGGCTCGCGGGCCGAATCGTCCGCCGCACCGAGCCGGATCCCGTTCGGCACCACGAGGTGCTCGGCGTCGTCGCCGAACCGGGCCACGACGTCGTCGCGCTGCGCCCGCGTCGGCCAGGTCACGGCGTCGAAGCGGTCGCTGATGGCGAACCAGCGCGCCCACAGCGGGTTCAGGGCGGCTTCCGGCGTGTAAGGCGGCTCGAGGTGCATGGTGTGGATCGCGTGCACGATGCGCACCCGGGGGTGCGACCAGTTCGCCAGCAGCTCGCCGAGCTGACGCGACTCGCAGATCACCACGACCTGCCTGCCTGCCTCGTCGGCGACGTGATCCAGCCAGGCGCGATACAGGCCGCCGAAACCGGGTAGGGTGCCGACCTCCACGCTGCGCTCGTCGTACACCCGCACCGGAGCCGCGCTCAGATGCCAGTCCGGATTCCCGTGAATCACGGGCAGGGCCGCGAAGGGCCGGCCCGCGGCATCCGTCAGCTCTCGGTACGCGTCCGCGACGTCGAGTCCCGCGCCGGTCGAGTGCGCGGCATCCTTTCGGGCGAGCGGTCTGTTCGCGTCCTCATCCGGTGCCTTCGTCGTCGCGGCGGCGACTCGCAACCAGCCGGCAGCACCGCCATCGGGGGCGGCGGCTTCGTCGAAGAGATTGCGCAGCTGGATGCTGTCGGGCAGCATCCCGAGACGGCGGAACTCGCTGCGATGCGACGCGTGTGCGCTCGCGTCCCCGGGGTCGAAGGTCAGCACCTGCACGTCGGCACCGCGCTCGGCCATCTGCCTGGCCCGTGCCGCCGTCGCGATGGTGTAGCCACCGTCGAGACCGGGGATCAGCCGGGTGGACAGCACGAGAAACGCCGCGTCGGGGAAGAAGTCCTCCCCCGGCGCGGCGTCACCCATGCGGTCTACTCCCACTCGATGGTCGCCGGCGGCTTGGAGGTCACGTCGAGCACGACCCGGTTCACCTCGCGCACCTCGTTGGTGATGCGGTTCGAGATGCGGGCGAGCACATCGTACGGAAGTCGGGTCCAGTCGGCGGTCATGGCGTCCTCGCTCGAGACCGGGCGCAGCACGATCGGGTGGCCGTAGGTGCGGCCGTCGCCCTGCACGCCCACCGAGCGCACGTCGGCGAGCAGCACCACCGGGCACTGCCAGATGGCCTCGTCGAGACCGGCCTTCGTGAGCTCCTCACGCGCGATCGCATCGGCCTCGCGCAGCACCTCCAGCCGCTCGCGGGTGACTTCGCCGATGATGCGGATGCCGAGCCCGGGGCCGGGGAACGGCTGACGACCGACGATGGCCTCGGGGATGCCGAGTTCGCGGCCGATCGCACGCACCTCGTCCTTGAACAGGGCGCGAAGCGGCTCGACCAGCTCGAAGTCGAAGTCGTCGGGCAGCCCGCCCACGTTGTGGTGCGATTTGATGTTCGCGGTCCCCGCTCCCCCGCCGGACTCGACGACGTCGGGGTAAAGGGTTCCCTGCACCAGGAACTTCACGGGAGCCCCGCCCGAGGCCTTGGCCTCTTCGACGAGATCGCGCTGCACCTGCTCGAACGCCCGGATGAACTCCCTGCCGATGATCTTGCGCTTGGTCTCGGGGTCGCTGACACCGGCCAGGTGTCCGAGGAAGGTGTCGGCGGCGTCGACGGTGATCAGGCGCACACCGGTGGACTCGACGTAGTCCTTCTCGACCTGCTCCCGCTCGCCCTTGCGCAGCAGACCATGGTCGACGAAGACCGCGGTGAGCTGGTCGCCGATGGCCTTGTGCACGAGAGCGGTGGAGACGGCCGAGTCGACGCCTCCGGAGAGCGCGGAGATGACGCGGGCGTCACCGACCTGCTCCCTGATGCGTTCGATCTGCTCGGCGATCACGTTGTCGCTGTTCCAGTCGGCGGGCAGACCCGCACCCTTGTGCAGGAAGTTCTCGATGATGGCCTGGCCGTGATCGGAGTGCTTCACCTCGGGGTGCCACTGCACGCCGTACAGCTTGCGCTCCTCGTTCGCGAATGCGGCCACCTTGGTGGCGTCGGTGGTGGCGAGCACCTCGAAGCCCTCCGGTGCGCGGGCCACCTGGTCGCCGTGGCTCATCCACACGTTCTGCTCGGCGGGCTGGCCAGCAAGCAGAGAGCTCTGGTTGTCGGGGATGTGCGCATCGGTGGCGCCGTACTCGCGAAGACCGGTATGTGCGACCTCGCCGCCGAGCGTCTGCGCCATGTACTGGAAGCCGTAGCAGATGCCGAGTGTCGGCACGCCGAGGTCGAACACGGACGGATCGAGCTGCGGAGCACCGTCCTCGTAGACGGACGACGGGCCGCCGGACAGGATCAGTGCCACGGGGTTCTTCGCCGCGATCTCCTCGGCGGTGGCGGTGTGCGGCACGATCTCGCTGTACACGCCGGCCTCACGGACGCGTCGTGCGATCAGCTGGGCGTACTGCGCCCCGAAATCGACGACGAGCGCGGGGCGCTGCAGGGTCTCGGTCTGTTCGGTCAACGGGCACCTTCCGTGGCAGAGGTAGTGGCATGCGGGGCTGCGTTCGTGGACGCGACAGCGGCCTCACGCGAGTCGAGGTAGGCCTTCACGTCGCGCGCGACGCGCGTCTCCATGAAGAAGGAGAGAAGCGGGATCACGCCGCCGAGGGCGAGCATGATGAACCGCAGGAACGGCCAGCGCATCAGGCTCCACATGCGGAAGCACGCGAAGAGGTACACGACGTAGAACCAGCCGTGCGCGATGAGGATGCCGAGCGAGAGGTTCACGCCGTCTCCGGTCGACTCCAGGCCCTCAGGGCCTTCGACGACCTCGGCGAACCAGAGCAGCCCGCCGGAACCCCCCGCGAACAGCTCGAGGTGGATCGGCGTGTACTTCAGCACCATCTCGGCGACCAGGAGGAGCAGCATGACTCCCGTGATGATCGATGCGATCTGGTAGAACTTCAGCGCACCACGGATCGCCGGGAAGCTGGCGGCTTTCGGTTCGGGCATGCGTCCATTCTAGTCGGCGGCCTTCGGCTCGGATTCCGGGCCGGAACCGGGATCGGTCAGGAATCGAGAAGCGGCCCGGGTGGCGCCATCCGTAGCGTCGGAGCCATGACGAACACAATCGACTCCATCACCCTCGACGTCGCCGACATCCCCTCGGCGCAGGCCTTCTACGACCGGGCGTTCGCCCTCGGCGACCGCCTGCGATTCCGCACCTCGGACGCCGAGACCTCCGGCTTCCGCGGCTACACGCTGTCGCTCGTGGTCTCGCAGCCCGCGAACGTACGCGCCCTCATCGACGCCGCCGTCGCGGCCGGTGCGGCAGTCATCAAGCCCGTCACGAGATCGCTGTGGGGCGTGGGCGGCACCGTCCAGGCTCCGGACGGCGCGATCTGGAAGGTCGCGACGTCCGCGAAGAAGGACACCGCTGCCCCGAGCCGTTCGATCGATGAGATCATCCTGCTCATCGGCGCCGAGGACGTCGTCGCCTCACGGGCGTTCTACGCCGGGCACGGCATTCCCGTCGCGAAGAGCTTCGGCCGCAGCTACGTGCAGTTCGACACGGGCTCGAGCCCGATCGGTCTCGGCCTGTACCGCCACGCGTCGCTCGCCAAGGATGCGGGAGTCCCCGCAGCCGGTACGGGCTCGCACCGGCTCGTGGTGAATGGGAGCATCGGGCACCAGGTGGATCCCGACGGGTTCCTGTGGGCGCCGGCCGATGCGCTCGCCGAAGTCTGAGTCGGCTCGTCCGCTGACCTTCCCCGGGATGCCGGCCGCCGACTCGTCCGCGCCGGCCAGCATCCTGGACCGCGACGGAGGCCGCCGGGATCACTCCCGACGGCCTCCGTCTCCTGCTGGCTCAGAGCCTCAGAACCATCCGGTGAGGAGGTCCCACAGCCAGTCGAGGACGTCCTTCACCGCGCCGCCGATCCCGCCCTTGCGGTTGACGTGCACCGTCGCGGTGGCCTCGTCGCCGTCGGCCTGCGAGACCGCGACGGTGTACTTGCCGGGCTGCGCGTTCGCCGGCACCCGCACCTCGGTGGCGAACGAGCCGTCCTCGCCGATCTGCACCGTGCCGAGGTCGACGGCCTGACCCTTCTTGGGTCGCAGCTCGATGCTGACGGTCTCACCGGGCTGATAGTCGGAGCCGGTGATGGCGAGAGTCTTGCCCGCAGCGACCTTCGCAGACCTGAGCTCGATCGTGCCAGCGAACTCGACTGCCTCCTCGCCACCCGCGATCGTGAACGGCACCTGCGCGCTCGTGCCCGTAGAGGCGACCGACACGGTGAGCGGCTGGTCGCCGGTGACGCCCTCCGGAACGGTGAACGTCAGGCTCGCGCGTCCGACTTCGTCGGTGGTGTCGACGACCGTGGTGTCGATCGCCCCAGACGCCAGTTGCGTGTCGCCAAGGGAGACCGTCACGTCTCCGGGAGCGGGCTCGCCCGCGCTGAACGCCAGCGACGACAGTGAGAGCGTCACCTCGTCGCCCGGTCGGTAGCCGTCACCGGATGCGGTGCTGAGCACCGCGCCCACCGCACGCTGCGCGTAGTCGGGCGCCGACGTGTTGTTCGCCGCGAACCAGTCGACCATCGATTGCAGGTCGACCTTGCCGGTGTCCTTCTTGTCCGTCCCCTCGGCGAAGGTGAAGAAGTTGTCTCCGCCGCCGGCGAGGAACGAGTTCGCCGCTACGGTGTACGACGCCGCCGGGTCGATCTGCGCCCCGTTCAGGGTGATCGAGGTGATGCGCTCGCCCTGCGCCGCGTTCGGGTCGTAGATGTACTCCAGCCCCTTCGAGACACCGAGCTTCAGGAACGGCCGGCTGGCGTCCGCGGGCTGCCATTGCTCCTCGAGCACCGCCTTCACCTGCGCGCCCGTGAGGGTCAGGGTGACCAGCGTGTTGGCGAACGGCTGCACCGTGGCCGCCTCGCGGTAGGTGACGTTGCCGTCGGGGTCGCTCGTGCCGCTCGACGCGAAGGTGAGGTTGGCGCGGATGCCACCCGGGTTCATCAGCGCGAGGTCGGCGCCGGTCGCCCACTTCTGCACGTCGGCGACGAAGTTGCCGATCGTCGACTCGCCACCGCGGTTCTCGGTCTTGCCGTCGCTCTGACGAGCGCGGTTGAAGTCCGCGGTGATGTCGCCGACCTTGACGGCGCCGAGCACGTCGGCCTCCTTCTTGGCCGCGTCGACGATCGCCTGCACCTCGGGGACCGCCGGATACTGGGCGACCCAGGTGTCGTCGACCTTCTTGGTCAGCGGCCGGATCTCGTTGACGATCGAGAGAAGCTCCTTGCTCTCGCGGTCGACCTCCAGGCTCATCACTCCGAGGTTCTCGCCGTATTGCCCCGCCGAGACGACCGGGCGGCCGTCGATGACGTGGTTGTACGCGAGGTGCGTGTGCGCCGAGACGATCGCGTCCACATCGTCATCGACGCCGTACACGACCTCGCCCAACGGGGTCTCGGGCGTGATGCTGTCGGGCTCGACCGTCGTCGCTCCCTCGTGGACGAGCAGGATCACGACATCGGCCTCGCCGTTGGCGGCGTCGCCGTCACGCAGGTCGTCCGCCACGGCGTTGACCGAGTCGACGATGCTGCGGACCTCGAGATCCTTGATGCCCTCGGGCGATACCAGCGAGGGCAGGTCCTCGGTGACGGCGCCGACGAATCCGACACGCACCCCGTCGAGCTCCTTCACCCAGGCCGGTGCGAGAGCGGTCTCGCCGGTCTCGGTGAGGAAGACGTTCGACGAGATGTACTCCCAGTCGGCACGCTCCTGCACCCGATCGCGCAGGTCGGCCCAGCCCTGGTCGAACTCGTGGTTGCCTGCGGCACTGACGTCGAGTCCCGCCGCGTTGAGCGCATCGATGGTCGGATTGTCGTCCTGGATGAACGACGTGAACGTCGATGCTCCGATCAGGTCGCCTGCGGCGGCGAAGATCGTGTTGGGGTTCTCCTCGCGGAGCTGCTGCACCGCTCCGGCCAGCACCGCGGCTCCCGCACTGGCGTTGTCGGCTTCGATGCGTCCGTGAAAGTCGTTGATCGTGGCGATGTCGATGCTGACCGGCGGCTCATCGGCCGAGACGCCCACCACGATCGGGTCGTGGTCGCTGGAGCGGAACGGGGTTCCCGACTCGGTGGCGCCGAACGCGTAGCCGCGGTCGCTCCACTCCGGTGAGTTGATGCTCCACACGCCCGCACCGGTGATCGACGCCGCGAGAGACGGCGAGGCGATGACGTGGTCGAGCGAGCCCAGCTCGCCGTCGAACGTGTAGGTGTACTGGCCGTCTGTCCTGTCGGCGACCAGAGCGCTCCACCCGGCCGCGCTGAACACGTCGATCGGATCCTCTTCGCTGTAGGCGTTGAAGTCGCCGATCAGCAGCATGTCAGTACTGCCGGTGTCCTCGGCCAGCCGGTCGGTGAACTCGAGCAGCGACTGGGCCTGCCGGACCCTGTCGGCGTTGAAGTGACCCTGCCCGTCGGCTGGTTCGGCGCCGTCTCCCGACTTCGACTTGAAGTGGTTGGCGACGACCGTCACCGTGCGGCCGTCGATGTCGAAAGCCTGCGCGATCGGCTCGCGAGCGTTGCCCCAGACGGTCTCATCGGTGATGGTCGCACTGGCGCCCTCGGGCGTCACCGCGTCCTTCTTGTAGATGATCGCGTTGGTGATGAAGTCGGTGGTCGCAGCATCCGTGAGCGGTTCGGGCGTGGGCACGAACGCCCACTCCTCGCTGCCCGCGGCGGCGTTGAGGCCGTCGACGAGGTCTGCGAGCGCGGAGTCGACGGGCTTGCCGAATCGGATCGAGTTCTCGATCTCCATGAGCGAGACGATCTCGGCGCCCGTGCCGTTGATGGCGGAGACGATCTTCGACTTCTGGATGGCGAACTGCGCGGCATCCGCTGCGCCGCGCGCGTTCGAGTTCTCCGACTTCAGCGTCGTGAAGTAGTTGTACACGTTGAACGAGGCGACCTGGACGTCTCCGCCCACGGAGGGCGCTTCCTCCCGCGGGTTGGCCGTCGTGAACGAGATCTTCGCCTCGTCAGGGGACTCGCTCGACAGTGGCGTCACCGGCTGCAGTCGCCAGTCGTCGAAGCCGTACTGGAGCACGAAGCCCTTCCCGCCGAAGTCGACGAGGTCGCCGTTGCGCACCACGGTGTCCTTGCGGAAATAGGGCTGGTCACCCGGGTGCGCGGCGTTGCCGACCTGAACGCTGTAACCATCGTCGAGAAGGATGCGATCGGCGCGGTTCGCCTCGGCGATCGCGTCGGCTTCGGCGCCGGGGCGCTTCAGCTCGGTGCTCTTCACGTTCAGCTCGCCCGGGTTGAGCCACAGGGTGCCGTAGTTGTAGAGCTGGTGGCTCGAGGCCACCGCGTAGTCGCCGGTCGGCGTCACGAGCATGCTCTCGTACGCCTCGCGGTCGTCGCCGACCACCGTCGCAGGCAGCGGCGTCGCGGCGGGTACGCCCGCATCCGCGGTGACGACCGAGACGCCCGCGGCGGACGCCGGAGTGATCTGCGTCTGCCCGAAGTACTCGCTCACCACGCCGGTGACCGACACGAGGTCGCCGATCTCGCCGGGGACGGACTTGCCGTTCAGGTAGACGAAGACGCCGTCGGATGCTCCCGGTGTGGCGTCATGCTCCCCGCCGGAATCCCGGCTCTGGATCACCACTCCGCCGTATCCGCCGGAGCGGTGGTCGGCAGTGATGACCCCCTCCACCGTCACGGTCTCGCCGTTCAGCGGCGACGTGCCGCCGGTGCCCTGCACCTCGGCGATGGTCGCCGCGGTCGGCTCGGTGCCCGGGTCGGTACCGGGGTCGTCGTTCCCGGAGTTCTGCGGCGTGACGTCAGCCGAGAGTGAGAAGTCCGCGCTGTTGTCGTCGGTGTCTGCACCGTCGGTGCGGTTCAGCGACTTCACGTCGCGGTTGCTCGAGGGTGCTGCTGCGGCGGCGCCCTCGAAGGTGTTCGAGGTGCCGTAGCCGAGCACGTCGATCACCGCGTCGGATCCGGCGACGGAGCCGGTCGGAAGCGTGACCGCCGCTTCGCCCTCGACCAGGGCGATGGTGCCGGCCGAGCCGCTGACGTTCAGGCCGGTGCCGACCGCGTCGGGAGCCGGCAGTGCCGCACCGGCGGTGCCGTTGCTGCCGCCCTGCACCAGGAAGTACCCACCTGCCGGGATGACGCCGGAGAGCGGCACGACGGCGGTCGATGCGCCCGTGCCGCTCGCCGACCGGTACTGCAGCGACATGCCGTCGAGCGTGATGTCGGCGGACGTGGGGTTGTACAGCTCGACGAACTTGCTGGTGAACGCGGCGCCGGCGCTGCCGCCGGACAGGTACGCCTCGTTGATCACCACGCCGGTGCCGGCGGGGTTGGCGAATGCGGGCACTGCGACGAGTGAGCCGAAGCCCAGCCCGGCGGCCGTGGCCATGGCGAGGGCGCAGATGCGCCCCCTGCTCCTGTGCGAGACGAGAACCGTGCGGCTGGCGTCATCGGGGGCGGACATCATCAATGCTGTCTCCTCGGTCGGGTCGGACGACGGGTCTCGTGAACCCGCCGCCGCACGCGCACCGAGTGGTGCACGCGCACGGAAGCGACCCTAGAGCGGTTCACCGACATCCGGCAAGCATGTTCGTGAAGCCGTCACGCGACGGTCACCGAACGGTCGTCTAACCCGCGGACTCCTCGAACTCCTCGACCTCGCGCTCCCAGGCGTCGCGCGCGAGCCGGTACCAGAGGTAGAACGCGAAGCCGGCGAACACCGCCCATTCGGCGGCGTAGAAGACGTTCAGCCAGTTCACCGGTGACTTCTGCTCCGGTGGCGGAGAGGCGATGTCGACCAGTCCCGCAGGCGCCTCGGCCGACGCCAGATACGGTCGGTAGACGGCGAGCTGCTCGGTGTCGTGCCACCGGCTGAGCAGCGCGGCCGTCGACATGCGTCTGAGCTCGTACGGATCGCTGCGCGGCGGAAGCTCGACGCCCTCGTCGTCGATGACCCTTCCGGTGATGCGGGCCTCCGCGGCGCCGGCGGCGGCGAGTTCGCCTGCCGCGGCGTTCGCCTGCTCGCGGGTCTCAGCCCAACCGAGCGCCACGGCGATCGAGGTGCGCTCGGCGACGCGCAGCTGTCCTGTGACCCAGTAGCCCGCGGCTCCGTCGTTGAAGCGTGCCGACACGACGATGAAGTCCTCCGGCACCCAGGTGCCGTTCGCCTCGACCCGCTGGCCGCCGAGCGGTTCGGGCAGGTACTGGCCCGGCTCGACGACGTCGTGCAGCGCACGCACCTGCTCGGTCGCTCCGGGCTCGGGCGGGTCGGTGTCGATGGCGCGGGCGAGCTGCCACTGGCCGAGCCAGGCGAAGACCCCGGCGACGACCAGGCAGAGCAGCAGTGTGCCGATCCATCGCGGGCGCAGCATCACCTCGCGCAGCGTCGGGGGGAACGCCGGCGGCACCTCAGGCCCGGAGGAGGTCATCCCTGCTCGTACGGCGCGAGCACGACCTCGACCCGCTGGAACTCCTTGAGGTCGGAGTAGCCGGTCGTGGCCATCGACTTGCGAAGCGCCCCGATCAGGTTCGCCGTGCCGTCGGCCACGGGCGCGGGACCGTACAGGATCTCCTCGAGCGTGGCGATGCCGTCGACGGGCACACGACGCCCGCGCGGAAGCTGCGGGTGGTGCGCCTCAGCACCCCAGTGGAAGCCCCGCCCTGGAGCATCCGTCGCCCGCGCCAGCGCCACGCCGAGCATCACGGCGTCAGCGCCCATCGCGAGCGCCTTCACGATGTCGCCCGAGGTGCCGACGCCTCCATCTGCGATGACGTGCACATAGCGTCCGCCGGACTCGTCGAGGTAGTCGCGGCGCGCGGCCGCCACGTCGGAGACGGCGGTCGCCATCGGCGCGTGGATGCCGAGGGTGGCGCGCGTGGTGGATGCCGCTCCCCCGCCGAAGCCGACGAGCACGCCGGCGGCACCGGTGCGCATGAGGTGCAGCGCAGCGGTGTAGGTGCCTGCTCCGCCGACGATCACCGGCACGTCGAGGTCGTAGATGAACTTCTTGAGGTTCAGCGGCTCGGCCACGCTCGAGACGTGCTCGGCCGAGACGGTGGTGCCGCGGATCACGAACAGGTCGACGCCGGCGGCGGCGACCGTGTCGTACAGCTCCTGCGTGCGCTGCGGGGTGAGCGATCCTGCGACGGTGACTCCCCCCTCGCGGATCTCGGCGAGGCGCTGCGTGATCAGCTCCGGCTTGATCGGCTCGGAGTACAGCTGCTGCATCCGCACCGTCGCGCGCTCGGCCGGGAGCGTGGCGATCTCGTCGAGCAGGGGCTCGGGGTTCTCGTAGCGGGTCCACAGGCCCTCGAGGTCGAGCACGCCGAGGCCGCCCAGCTGCCCCAGCATGATGGCCGTCTTCGGGCTGACCACGGAGTCCATGGGCGCGCCGAGCACCGGGATGTCGAACGGGAACGCGTCGATCGTCCACGCGGTGGACACGTCCTCGGGGTTGCGGGTGCGCCGCGACGGCACGACCGCGATGTCGTCGAACGTGTACGCGCGGCGCGCGCGCTTGCCTCGGCCGATCTCGATGTCCATGCTCACTCTTCCAGCCTACCCGGCGGCGCCGACGCGGCCCGCGCTCGGCATCCGTCGCTGTCGGGACGCGCCGGCCCCGAGATCAGGACGTTCACCGAGGACAGGACGGATGCTGCGGAAGCATCCTGTTCTCGGCGAATCTCCTGTCCTCGATGACGGATGCCGCGGCACCGGTGACGGATGCCGCGGCACCGGTGCACGTGCGCGGCCCGCGCGCTCGGCATCCGTCATCGCGCCCGCACGACCCGGCGTTCGTCCCAGACCGGCGCGTCGGACTCGTAGACCTCGCCGTCGTGCCCGAACACGAGGAACCTGTCGAACGAGCGCGCGAACCAGCGGTCGTGCGTGACTGCCACGACGGTGCCCTCGAAGCGGGCGATGGCCTGCTCGAGCGCCTCGGCGGACTCCAGGTCGAGGTTGTCGGTCGGCTCGTCCAGCAGCAGCAGGGTGGCGCCGCTGAGCTCCAGCAGAAGCACCTGGAACCTCGCCTGCTGCCCGCCCGACAGCTGGTCGAAGGCCTGCTGCGTCTGCCGCACCAGCCCGTAACGGTCGAGTGCCGAGCTGGCCGCATCCCTCGGCATGCCGGCGCGGCGGTCGTCGCCGCGGTGCAGGATCTCCAGCAGCGTGCGCCCCGCGAACTCCGGGTGGGCGTGGGTCTGCGCGAACAGACCGGGCACCACCCGCGCGCCGAGCACGGCCGATCCCGTGTGCGCGACCGGATCGAGCGTCTCGGAGGCGTCGACGAGGTGCCCCAGCGTCGGGTCGGGGTCGCTTCCTCCGCGGGCGAGCAGCCGCAGGAAGTGCGACTTGCCAGAGCCGTTGGAGCCCAGCACCGCGACGCGATCGCCGAACCAGATCTCGGCGTCGAAAGGCCGCATGAGCCCGGTGAGCTCCAGGCGAGTGCACACGATCGCACGCTTGCCGGTGCGGGCCCCGCGCAGTCTCATGTCGAAGTCCTGCGCGGGCGGGCGCTCCTCGGGCGGCCCCGCCTCCTCGAACCAGCGCAGCCGGGTCTGCGCGGCGCGATACCGCGACGCGAAACCGTCGTTGGCGGCTGCTTTGACCTTCAGCGTCGCGACGAGCGTCTTCAGCTTGTCGTGCTGCTCGTCCCACCGACGGCGAAGCTCGTCGAGCCGGTCCATGCGGTCCTCGCGCGCCTGGTGGTAAGTGGCGAAGCCACCGCCGTGCACCCACGCGGTCGCCCCCGCCCCGCCAGGTTCGAGGGTGACGATGCGATCGGCGGCCCGCGCGAGCAGCTCACGATCGTGCGAGACCAGCAGCACGGTCTTGGGTGTCTCGCGAAGGCGCCCCTCTAGCCAGCGCTTCCCGGGTACGTCGAGGTAGTTGTCCGGCTCGTCGAGCAGCAGCACGTCGTCGGGCCCTCGCAGCAGGGCTTCCAGTGCCAGACGTTTCTGCTCTCCGCCCGATAGCGTGGCGAGGTCGCGGAACCGGGCGCGTTCGAAAGGCACTCCCAGGGCGGCGATGGTGCACTGGTCCCAGACGGTCTCGTGCTCGTAGCCGCCTGCGTCCGCATAGTCGGCGAGCGCCGTGGCGTACCGCATCTGGGTGCGCTCTGTGTCGTCCTCGATGAGCGCGTTCTCGGCAGAATCCAGCGCTTCTGCCGCAGCCCTGATGCGCGCCGGCGCGACCCGGATCAGCAGATCGTGCACAGTCGTCCCGCTCTCACCGTGCCCGACGAACTGATCCATGACGCCGAGCGAGCCGTCGATCGTGACCACACCCCCGTCCGGGGCGACGTCGCCGCGGATGATTCGCAGCAGAGTCGATTTGCCGGCCCCGTTCGGCCCGATCAGGGCACTCGTCGACCCGTTCCCGACCCGGAACGTCGCCTCATCCAGAAGCGGCCGCCCGTCCGGGAGGGCCAGTGAGACCGCGCTGACGTCGATGTAGCCCACGGCGAAGTCCTTCCGCCCGCCGTGCGTCCGTCGTGCAGCGAGCCGACCAGGCTATCAGCATCCGTCGCCGACGTGGCACCTCGGGCCGCCCGCCGCCCCTGCCTTGTCTCCCGCCGCGCTCTCCCGCCGCGCTCTCCGCCGCGCTCGCTTCCGCCGTCTCAGCCACGCTCTCCGCCGCGCTCGCCGCCGCGCTCGCTTCCGCCGTCTCCAACTCCCAGAACAGGACGAACGCCCGCAACAGGACGGATGCGGCGAAAGCATCCTGTTCTCGCCGATGCTCCGTTCTCGGGCGCCGCGACGTCCTGCACACCCGGCCGCGGCCGCGACTTGTGCACATCTTGCGGGATGCGGCGCGCACGGACTTCGCGACGCGTGCACGCTCTGGTTGCATGAGAACTCGCCTGGAGACCTGGATGCGGCAGCACGACGGCATTGCGCACAGCCGCGACCTGCGCGCGGAGGGGTTCACGCCGCACGAGGTCCGGCAGGCGGTGCGCCGCGGACAGCTGCAGCGGGTTCGACGGTCATGGCTGCTCACCCCTGAGTGCACACCGGAACGACGGGCGGCCGCCGAGGTCAGCGGGCGTGTCACCTGCGTCACGGCTGCCCGGCGACTGCAGCTGTGGTCCGAGGATGCTCCGCAGACGCACCTGGCGGTGCCGTCGACGTCATCGCGGGTCTCGGGGCACGGACGCGTGCTGCATTGGGCCAGCGGCCCCGTCCCAGTCGCCCGATTCGCCGTCGACGATCCGCTGCTCAACGTGCTGTATCACGTCGCGCGGTGCCTGCTGCCCGCACAGGCGGCCGACGTCTGGGAGGCCGCGCTCCGCCGGAACCTCGTGACGCTTCCCCAGCTTCGCCGCACGGCCTGGCGCAGCTCCGCGGCGAACGGCGTGCTGGAGCGCGTCGGCGGCTTCTCGGACTCCGTCCTCGAGACACGCTTCGTCGCCATCATGCGCAGCTGCGGCGTGGAGGTGCGCCAGCAGGTGCTGATCGACGAGCACCCCGTCGACGGGCTGATCGGGGAACGGCTGGTCGTGCAACTGGACGGATTCGAGTTCCACAGCAGGCCCGCGGATCGCCGCAAGGACCTCCGCCAGGACGCGCGGCTCGCACTGCTCGGCTACACGGTGCTGCGCTTCGACTACCAGCAGGTCATGTTCGACCACCGCTACGTCCAGCACACGATCCTCAACGCGGTCGCGCAGGGCCTGCACCTGGGCCCCCGACGCTGAATGACCGTCACCGAGAACAGGATGGACACCGGAAGCAGGACGGATGCCGCGGAAACGTCCTGTTCTGGGTGAATCGCCTGTACTCGCGTGCGGGACGGCCACGAGGCACGGGCGCGGGACGGCACGAAGACACGCGCGCGGGACGGAGGCGGGACGGATGCAGGACACGCGCGGAGCGCGGTACACGCGCGGACCGGCTCGCGATCACGGCTCTGACAGCCTGGCCAGAAGCTCGGTGAGCAGCGCCTCTGCGACGGGCGCGGGAAGCCGCTCGATGAGCGCCATGAGCATCGCCATCGGCTGATCCGCCGAGACGCGGCCCGCACCGGCGAGGCGCAGCAGTCGCCAGGCCGCGCTCGGGCCCGGTACGCGCCCGCCCTCGCGGTAGCCCAGGATGCGCAGCGCCGCCACCAGCATCCGAGCATCGGCGGCCCGCACTCCCCTCACCGAATCGGATGCCGCGCGCAGCGCCGCACCGAGCTCCGCCATCTCCTTCTCGTGCACAGGGGTGAGGGTGAAGTGCGCGCTGTGCGGAATCCGGGTGCCATCTGCCTGCGTGAGGCCCGGTTGGTGCTGCACCTTCCAGCCGTGAGCCAGCATCGCGTCGGCGAGTCGGTGCGGATCGACGCGCTCCCGCGCCGACACGTTCTTGTCGGCGACGAGGGCGATGGCTGGTCCTGCCGGAGCGCCCATCACCGCCAGTCCCTGGATGCCGTCGACGATCCGCCTGAACTCGGCCGCCGCACGCGCCGTCGAGGCGGTCAACTCGGCGTAGCCGCGTTCGCCGAGATGCTGCGCGATCGCCCAGGCGGCGGCAAGAGGCGACGCCGAGCGCGAGCCGAGCAGCGTCGGGTTCACGACGGGATAGCCGGGCCAGCGCGTCGTGGCGAAAAACTGCGCCCGGTGGCGACGCCGGCCCCCTCCACCTCCGTGCAGCAGCACGGACACGCCTTTGGGTGCGTAGCCGAACTTGTGCAGGTCGGCCGAGATGCTCGTCACACCCCTCACCCGGAAGTCCCAGGCGGGAAGACCGGGCCACCAGGGCAGCACGAACCCTCCGAAGCAGGCGTCGACATGGCAGGACACACCCCGATCGGCGGCCGCGGAGGCGACCTCGGCGACGGGGTCGAGCGCCCCGGTCGGATATGCGGGTGCCGAGACGACGACGAGGGCGACGTCGTCGTCGAGACGATCGACGAGGTCAGCGGCGCGCACCGTGCCGTCCGGCGCGCACGGCACGGGGTCCCAGTCCAGGTCGAACAGGGCCGCCGCCTTCTGGAACGCCGCGTGCGCGGTCGTCGGCGTCACCAGTCGCGGGCGGCCGGTGGCATCCGGATGCTGCGCCCGCCACAGATCCCGCGCGGTCTTGACCGCCAGCAGGCAGCTCTCGGTGCCTCCGCTGGTGATCGATCCGACCACCGACCGGCCGCCGCGCAGCATCCGTCTCGCGAACCCGATCAGGTCGCGCTCCATCGCCGAGATCGACGGGAACACCGTCGGGTCCAGGCCGTTCAGCGGGCGGGCGAGTCGTGCGGCGGCATCGGCGAGGTCGTCGAGCTCGTCGCGGCCGGAGTCGTACACGTACGAGAGCACGCGGCCGCCGTGGGTCGGAGCGTCGGCGGCCCGCAGCGCCCGCAGGCGCTCGAGCACCGCGACGGCATCTGTCATGCCGCCGTCCCCACGATGTCGTGCTCCCGCAGGCGGTAGCGCGCCAGCGTGATCAGGCTGATCGCCATGAGCACTGCGGGCAGGATGCTGAACGACACGGCGATGCCCGCCACGGCCGCATCCGGCTGCACGACCTCCCGCCCCGCGGTGGTCTCGAGATAGCCGGTCGCAGCCAGCACCAGCGCGAGCACCGTGCCGCCCAGCGCCATGCCGGTGGTCTCCCCCGCCGTCCACACGCCACCGAAAACGCCGGAGCGGTTGTCCCCGCCCGTCGTGCTGCGGTCGTAGGCGATCACGTCTGGCAGCATCGCCATCGGGAGCGTCTGCATCCCGGCGTACGCGGCGCCGGCCAGCCCCACCGGCACCAGGATCCACCAGCCCGGCACCCACACCATCGCGGCGAGGATGAGCGTGGCCAGCAGGAAGATCGAACTGGCGAGGCGGAACGAGCGTTCCTTGCCGAGGCGGTCGGCGATCGCTTTCCACACCGGCGCCATCAGCAGCGCGGGAGCGATCAGCGCGACGAACAGCTGCGTCACCGCCGTCTCGTCCTCGAGCACCCAGCGCGCCACGTACTGCGCGGCCGCGAGCATCAGGCCGGTGGCCAGCCCCTGCAGCATGAAGGTGGCGAGCAGCGCACGGAACGGCTGACTCTGGCGCAGTACGGCGATGCCGCCGCGATAGTGCTCGGCGATCGACGCGCCGGGCCGCACCGGCAGCAGCGGCCGGCGCGGCGCGACACCGGCCGAGATCAGCATCGCCGCGCCGAGCACGACGGCCGCGACGGCGGCCATCACGAGGTAGCCGAGCAGCGGGTCGTCGGGGAACAGGGCGCGCACCTCGGGGCCTCCGGCGCCGAACAGCAGGATCGCCACGGTGAGCACCACCACCCGCCAGCTGAGCAGCCGGGTGCGCTCGCGATAGTCATCGGTCAGCTCCGCGGGCAAGGCGATGTAAGGCACTTGGAAGAGGCTGAAGAACGTCGCGGCCGCCATGAAGGCGACCAGCACCCAGATCGCGGACGGTACAGGTCCGAGACCGGCCGGCACGGCGAACGTCAGCACGAACGCGAGCGGCAGACCGACCGCGCCGATCAGCATGGTGCGGGCGCGGGTGCCCGAGTGCGCGAGCGAACGGTCGCTGAGTCCGCCGATGACAGGGTCGATCAGCACGTCCCAGATCTTGGCCGCGGTGACGATCGCGCCGGCCGCCAGCGCCGTCACGCCGAGCGAGTCCGTCAGGTAGTACACCAGCACCAGACCCGGCAGAGTGGCGAAGCCGCCGGTGCCGAGTGATCCCATCGCGTAGCGGGAGACCTGGCCGCGGGTGAGCCGGGTGAGCGAATTCAGCCCTGAATCCATGGCCTCACTCTAGCGTCGGGCGCCGTTACAGCCGGGCCGGCCCGTTGCGCGCGGACGCTGCAGGTCGTACGGTTCGGCCGGCGGATCGTCGGCGTGTCCACCGGCGGACCTGCCGATGACCGTCGACCGGTCGTGCCGAAGCGCGTCGGGGGTCAGGCGGCGTAGCGGCCCGAGGCGATCGCGCGGGCGCGGGCCTTCTCGGCTTCCTCCTCGCGGTTCTTCGGCGGCCGGGTGGCGACCAGGTCGTTCAGCAGGTGCTGCGTGGTGTGTGCGATCTCGGCGACGGCACGGTCGAAGGCCTCCTGGTTGGCCTTGGACGGCTTGGTGGTACCGGCGATCTTGCGCACGTACTGGAGGGCGGCGGCGTGCACCTCGTCAGAGGTCGCGGCCGGTTCGAAGTTATGAAGGGTGTGGATGCTTCGGCACATACCGGCACGCTACGCCGAGCATTCCGCATCCGGAACCCCTCCGCGGCGGCTCGACCTCGCCGGTCCGCCCGTGGCGCTGCTAGATATCGCTTGCGCGGCGGGAATTCACGCCGCCGGAGCGGCGAACAGCAGCGCGAAGCGGATGCCGCAGGGAACAGCAGCGCGAAGCGGATGCCGCAGCATCCACTCGCCTCACGCGATCACTTCTTGTAATTGGGCGCCTCGACGACGATCTGCACGTCGTGGGGGTGCGACTCCTTCAGCCCCGCCGAGGTGATGCGCACGAACCGGCCGCGGGTCTTCAGCTCCTCGATCGTGCGCGCGCCGACGTAGAACATCGACTGCCGAAGGCCGCCGACGAGCTGGTATGCGACGGCCGAGAGCGGACCGCGGTAGGGCACCTGGCCTTCGATGCCCTCGGGGATGAGCTTGTCGTCGCTGGGCACGTCGGCCTGGAAGTAGCGGTCCTTCGAGTACGAGGTCTGCTTGCCGCGCGTCTGCATGGCCCCGAGCGATCCCATGCCGCGGTACTGCTTGAACTGCTTGCCCGACTGGAACACGATCTCGCCCGGCGACTCGTCGGTTCCTGCGAGCAGCGAGCCCAGCATGACGGCGTCGGCGCCGGCGACGAGCGCCTTGGCGATGTCGCCCGAGTACTGCAGTCCGCCGTCGGCGATGACGGGCACTCCGGCCGGCTTGGCCGCGAGCGACGCCTCGTAGACGGCGGTCACCTGGGGCACGCCGACACCGGCGACCACACGGGTGGTGCAGATAGAGCCGGGGCCAACGCCCACCTTGACCGCATCGACGCCGGCGTCGACCAGCGCCTGCGCGCCTTCGCGGGTCGCGACGTTGCCGCCGATGATGTCGATGGCGTCGAACGAAGGGTCGGCCTTCAGCCGCTTGACGAGGTCGATCACGCCCTGCGACTGACCGTTCGCCGTGTCGACGACGAGCACGTCGACGCCCGCGTCGCGCAGCGCCTCGGCGCGCTCCCACGCGTCGCCGAAGAAGCCGATAGCCGCGCCGACGCGCAGACGACCCTGCTCGTCCTTGGTGGCGAGCGGGTACTTCTCGCTCTTGTCGAAGTCCTTGATGGTGATGAGGCCGGCCAGCTTGCCGTCGGCGTCGATGAGGGGCAGCTTCTCGACGCGGTGCTTGGCGAACAGCGCGATGACCTCGCCCGCCGCGACTCCCACCGGCGCGGTGATCAGGCCCTCGCTGGTCATGACGTCCTTGACGAGCGTCGACTGGCGCTCGAAGCCCGACACGAAGCGCATGTCGCGGTTGGTGATGATGCCGACCAGGCGCCCGTCGCCGTCGACCACGGGAAGACCCGAGATGCGGTACTGCGCGCACAGCGCGTCGACCTCCTCGACGGTCGCGTCGGGCGTGGTCGTGATCGGGTCGGTGATCATGCCTGACTCGCTGCGCTTGACTCGGTCGACCTGCGCGGCCTGATCGGCGATGGACAGGTTGCGGTGCAGGATGCCCAGACCACCCTCGCGTGCCATGGCGATCGCCATGCGGGCCTCGGTGACCGTGTCCATCGCGCTAGAGAGCAGCGGGGTCGCGACGGAGATGCGGCGGGTCACCCGCGACGACGTGTCGGCCTCGCTGGGGATCACGTCGGTGTGCCCGGGCAGAAGCAGCACGTCATCGTAGGTGAGTCCGATGAAACCGAACGGGTCGTGCTGCTCCATTGTGGGGGGCTCCTCTGCGCCTGCGGCGCGGTCGATGTGGGTTTGAGCGACGGGGCGACGGCGGCCGGGGGACGGTGAGCGTCCGTCGTGTAATGATTCTAAACGCCGTGACGCGCCCGGTATTCCGATCCGGACACGGAAGGTGCGATCCCGCGGTGTCGCACGTTACGCTCAGTGCGACGTCCATCACCCGATCGGCAAACCCTGGCCGGTCCGGTATGCACTCGATGTGGAGGATGCGTGGGACTCAGATCAACGGCCCTTCGGCGACCCCGAGGCTGGCTCTTCGCCGTGCTCGTGTCCCTGGCGGCGACCCTGCTGGTGCTCGGCGCTCCGGTGAGCGCTCACGCCGACACCACGGATGACGGCCAGGAGATCACGGACTTCTACTTCGCAGGCAACATCACCTTCGAAGGCGAGCCGATCGAGGGCGTGGGGCTGAAGGTGGAGGGCGGCGGCTTCGAAGCCGAGACAGAGACGGATGCCGAGGGCAAGTGGCGGCTCTACGTGCCCGAGAAGGAGAAGTACACCATCTCGGTCGACGAGGACACGCTGCCTGAGGGCGTCATCGTCGACGTCGGGCAGCTGCCCGAGGGCGTGAGTCCTGTCGACGGCACGAGCGGGTCGTTCGAGGCGGAATTCGGCCTCACGGGCACGAAGATCGTCAACCTCTTCCTCGGCGAAGGCGAGCGGGTCTCGGTGTCGATGCTCGACCAGATCGTCTCGCGCGCGGTCGGAGGAATCAACTTCGGACTGCTGCTGGGCCTGGCATCCATGGGCGCCGCCCTGATCTACGGCACGACCCGCCTGTCGAACTTCGCACACGGCGAGATGGTCACCTGGGGCGGTGTCGTGGTGGTGCTGGTCGCCTCCTTCTGGCAGCTGCCGCTGTGGCTGGGCATCGTCGCCGCCGTGCTCGCCGGCGGTCTGCTCGGGTGGGCGATGGATGCCGGGCTGTGGCGCCCCCTGCGCAGGCGCGGCCTCGGGATCGTGCAGCTGATGATCGTCAGCATCGGCCTTTCGCTCGCCATGCGGTACGTGCTGCAGTACATGATCGGCGGTGGCACCCTGCAGCTGCCGGGTGCCAGCCCCACGCCGATGCAGTTCGGCCCCGTCTCCCTCTCCTACATCGACCTGATCGCGATGGGCACGAGCCTTGTGGTGATCATCGGCATGGCGTACTTCCTCACCCGAACGCGGATCGGCAAGGCGACCAGGGCGATCTCCGACAACCCGCAGCTCGCCGCCGCATCCGGCATCGACGTCGACAGGGTCATCCGGATCGTGTGGATCCTGGCAGGCGTGCTCGCCGCCATCTCCGGCATCCTGTGGGCGTACTTCCGCCCCGGCGTGAAGTGGGACATGGGCATGCAGATGCTGCTGCTGATGTTCGCCGCGATCACCCTCGGCGGGCTGGGCTCCGCCGTCGGCGCCCTGATCGGCTCGATCATCGTCGGCCTCGCCGTCGAGGTGTCGACGCTGTGGATCCCGTCCGACCTCAAGTACGCCAGCGCCCTGCTCGCGCTGATCCTGATCCTGCTCTTCCGACCGCAGGGTCTGCTCGGACGCAAGGAAAGGCTGGGCTGACGCATGGACTTCGGATCGATCTTCGGCAACTCGCTCGCCTATCTCTTCAGCCCGGTCACCATCGCGTACGCGCTGGCGGCGACGGGACTGGCCGTGCACTTCGGCTACGCCGGCCTGCTGAACTTCGGAATGGCGGCGTTCATGGCGGTCGGCGCCTACGGCTACGCCATCCCCGTGCTCAGCTTCGGCCTGCCGTGGTGGTTGGGCATGCTGATCGGCCTGCTCTCGGGTGCGCTGTTCGCGCTGGTGCTCGGCATCCCGACCCTGCGGCTGCGCGCCGACTACCTCGCGATCGCGACGATCGCGACAGCCGAGGTGGTGCGCCTGCTGTTCCTGACCGAGCTGTTCGCCGAGTACACCAACTCGTCCGGCGGCCTGACCGGCTACCACGGTGGCTTCCGCGACATCAATCCGTTCCCGCCGGGCACGTACGGCTTCGGCCCGTGGACGTACAGCGCGACGCAGCTGTGGGACCGGGTGTTCGGACTGATGCTGCTCATCATCGCGGTGCTGCTGGTGTGGGCTCTCGTGCGCAGCCCCTGGGGGCGCGTGCTGAAGGGCATCCGCGAAGACGAGGACGCGGTGCGCTCGCTGGGCAAGAACGTGTTCGCCTACAAGATGCAGTCGCTCGTCGTGGGCGGTGTCATCGGAGCTGCTGGCGGCATCGTGTTCGTGCTTCCCTCTGCCGTCGTGCCCGGCAGTTACTCCACCTCGCTGACCTTCTTCCTGTGGACGGTGCTGCTGCTGGGTGGTGCGGCCACGGTCTTCGGGCCCACGCTCGGAGCCCTGCTGTTCTGGGTGCTGTTCGCGTTCCTCGGCAACCTGCTGCCGCAGATGGCGAGCGCCGGCATCCTGCCCATGTCGAGCGCACAGGCCGAGATCGTGCGGTGGATCCTCGCCGGTGTGGTGCTGATGCTCATCGTGGTCTTCCGCCCGCAGGGCATCCTCGGAGACAAGAGGGAGATGACCTTTGTCAAGTGACGACACCCACTCGTTCCGCGAGCCCGCAGTGAGGCCCGCGGCCGACGAGCATGCAGCGCCCGCCGGGGCGCCCCGGCCGAAATCGACCGGCCTCGCGAAGGGACCCGGCGTGCCCGGGGTGGCGAAGGTCGACCCGATCCTCGTCATCGACGGCGTCGAACGGCATTTCGGCGGGCTGACCGCCGTGGACGTCGACCACCTCGAGATCCCTCGCGGCGCGATCACCGCCCTGATCGGTCCGAACGGCGCGGGTAAGACCACGCTGTTCAACCTGCTCTGCGGGTTCGACAAGCCCAACAGCGGATCGTGGGTCTACAACGGCAGGAACCTCGCCGGCATCCCGTCGTTCAAGGTGGCGCGGATGGGTCAGGTGCGCACCTTCCAGCTCACCAAGGCCCTGTCGCTGCTCACCGTGCTCGAGAACATGAAGCTCGGCTCGCCCGATCAGCCGGGCGAGCGGTTCTGGGCGAGCCTCGTCCCCGCGATCTGGCGGAAGAAGGAGGCGGAGATCGAGGAGAAGGCGCGCGACCTGCTCGTGCGCTTCAGGCTCGACGCCAAGGAGCAGGACTTCGCCGCGGCCCTGTCGGGCGGACAGCGCAAGCTGCTCGAGATGGCGCGGGCGCTGATGAGCGACCCGAACCTGGTGATGCTCGACGAGCCCATGGCCGGTGTGAACCCGGCGCTCACCCAGTCGCTGCTCGAGCACATCCTCGATCTGAAGGGCCGCGGCATGACCGTGCTGTTCGTCGAGCACGACATGCACATGGTGCGCCACATCGCCGATTGGGTCGTCGTGATGGCCGAGGGCAGGGTCGTCGCGGAGGGGCCGCCTGACGCGGTGATGGCGGACCCGGCCGTGGTGGACGCCTACCTCGGCGCCCACCAGGACGTCGACCTCGGCGAGGTCACCGGGCGGATCGCCACCGTATCGGACACTGAGGCAGCCCGCATCCGGCAGAAGATCGAGGCCGAGGCCGAGGCGGAGCTGGGTCAGGAAGAGGAGGAGCGGCCATGACGGATGCTGAAGGCGACGTCGTCGTCGAGCTGACCAACGTGCACGCCGGGTACCTGCCAGGCGTGAACATCCTCAACGGCGCGAACCTCATCGCACGCAAGGGCGAGCTGGTCGGAATCATCGGCCCGAACGGGGCCGGCAAGTCGACGCTCCTGAAGGCCATCTTCGGCATGGTGCAGGTGCGCGAGGGCGATGTCACCGTGAACGGCTCGAGCATCCTCGGGCTGAACGCCGACAAGCTGGTCGCGCGCGGTGTGGCGTTCGTGCCGCAGACGAACAATGTGTTCCCCTCGCTGACCATCGCCGAGAATCTGCAGATGGGGCTGTACCAGAACCCGAAGATCTACGCCGAGCGGCTCGAGTTCGTCACGGGGATCTTCGAGGAGCTGGGCACGCGGCTCAAGCAGCGTGCGGGTTCGCTCTCGGGCGGCGAGCGCCAGATGGTCGCGATGTCGCGCGCGCTGATGATGGACCCGCAGGTCCTGCTGCTCGACGAGCCCTCGGCCGGTCTCAGCCCGGTTCGGCAGGATGACGCCTTCATCCGTGTCTCCGACATCAACAAGGCCGGCGTCACGACCATCATGGTCGAGCAGAACGCACGACGCTGCCTGCAGATCTGCGACCGCGGGTACGTTCTCGACCAGGGCAAAGACGCGTACGAGGGCACCGGCCGCGATCTGCTCAACGATCCGAAGGTGATCGGACTGTACCTGGGGACCCTGGGCACCGACGCCGCCTGAACGGGCGCCGCCTCGGACCGCCTGCGCAGGCCGTCACGCCGAAGGCGCCGACGAGCCCGGGCACTGCCGAGACCCCGAGCCGCAGATGTCTGCAGATCGGGGTCTCGTGCCTGGGCAGGGGTGTCGGCGGACTCCAGGCACGAAGAAGGCCCTGGATGCTGCAGCATCCAGGGCCTCCCGTCCCCGTCTTACTTGATGCGGGTGTGGGTGTTGCCCTCGCCGTACTCGTAGACACCGATGGCAGCGCCCTCGGGGTCGTTGTCCTCGTTGAAGGTGACCTCGCCGGAGAGTCCGTCGTAGTCGGCTTCGCCGCCGCCGTTGATGATCTCGGCGCATTCGGCGTAGGTCGAGCACTTCTCGCCCTCGCCCTCACCGCCGGAGACCGAGCGCATCTCGCCTGCGATGTCGGCGCCCTCGATCGACTGGGCCTTCAGTGCGGCCAGCGCGATCAGGATGACCGCGTCGTAGGCCTCGGCCGAGTAGGTCACGGCGTCGATGGGCTCGTTGCCATCGGCGGTCCAGACCTCGTTGAGCTGGTCGATGAAGTCATCGGGCAGCTCGGCCCCGGCACGGGTGCCCTTGGAACCGGTCAGGTCGGCCGACAGGTCGGGCCAGTCCTTCAGGTTGCCGTCGACGAGGTACAGCTTGCCGGTGTCGATGCCTGCGTTGCCGAGCAGCGGCGCGATGGTCGCGAACTGGTCGTACGACACGATCGCGACCGCATCCGGCTTCGCGGCGGAGATGGTCTGTACCTGCGCGTTGAACTGGCCGTCGCCCTGGTTGTACGAGGCCTCTGCGACGACCTCGCCGCCGGCGCCCTCGAACGTGTCCTTGATGGACTGGAAGAGGCCCTTGCCGTAGGGGTCGTTCTGGTAGATGATGCCCAGCGTCGTGTTGCCGTCCTCGGCGATCTGGTTGCCGAGCACCTCACCCTGCAGGTTGTCGCTGGGGGCGGTGCGGAAGTACAGCGGGTCCAGACCGGTGAACTCGGCCGACGTGTTGGACGGCGAGACGGTCACGATGCCGGCTCCGACGTTCCCGTCGAGGATCAGCTTGGTGACGCTCGACGAGGCCGCACCGATCATGGCGGTGATGTCCTCGCTCTGCAGCTTCGCGATCGAGGTCTCGTACGCCTTGTTGTCGAGGTCGCCCTCGTCGGCGGTGGTCAGATCGATGGTGACGCCGGCGGCTGCCTCGTTGACCTCCGAGACGGCCAGCTGCACGCCGGCCTCCATCGGAGCGCCGAGGAACGCGAGCGTACCGGTCGCCGGCAGCAGCGAGCCGAGCTTGAGCGTGAGATCTACGGCCTCGCGAGGCTGCTCGGAGCCCTCATTGGGCGATTCCGCCGGCGTGCTGCTGCACCCGGCGATCACGAGTGCGGAGGCGCTGATCATCGCAGCCGCCGCGAAGACCCTCGCAGTGCGCGAGCCCTTCAATGCGTTCATGTTGCTCCCTTGCTTAACTGAACGTGTTTCACCACGGTCGGGTGTCTTCACCCTATGTGATCGGGTGCGGGCCTTCTGTCTCGGTCCCCTAACGATCCGAGTGCCTGTGCGTGCAGCCGGCCGACTGCACGCACAGGGCTCAGACGAGCGGTGCCGGCTTCTCGCGACGGCCGCGACGAGCGGCGATCGTGAGATCGACGATGAACACCGCGATCGCGACCCAGACGATGACGAATCCGGCCCAGCGCTCTGGCGGCATCGGCTCACCCAGCAGCGCCCACCCGACCAGGAACTGCATTACGGGGGTGATGAACTGGATCATCCCGACCAGGCTGAGGTCGACCCGACGTGTCCCCGCCGCGAACAGCAGCAGCGGCACAGCGGTGGCGACGCCGGCGAATGCGACCAGCGCGGTGTGCCAGGCGCTCACATGTCCGAAGGTGATCCCGTCGCTCTGCCCGACGACCACCAGCGTGACGACGGCGATCGGGATGAGCCAGAACGATTCGAGGGTCAGCCCGCTGACGGCGTCCACCGATGAGCCGATCCTCTTCTTGACCAGTCCGTACACGCCGAAGGACGCCGTGAGCGACAGGGCGATCCAGGGGAAGGCGCCATAGGCGACCACGATGACGACGACGGCGATCGCGGCGATGGCGATCGCCGCCCACTGCAGTCGGGTGATGCGCTCGCGCAGCACGAAGACGCCGAGCAGCACGGTGAAGATCGGGTTGATGAAGTAGCCGAGGCTGGTCTCGATGACCTTGCCGTCGAGGGTGCCGAGCAGGAACACCTGCCAGTTGATGTAGATGAGCAGCCCCGCGAGTGCCGTCCATCCCAGCAGGCGCGGTTGCCGCACGATGGCGACGAGGGCGGGCCATCCGCGCATCACGGTGAGCAGCAGGATGCAGAATGCGAGCGACAGCAGCACCCGCCAGGCGACCACCTCCCACGGCCCCGTAGGGGCGAGCGCGAGGAAGTAGAGCGGCAGCACACCCCAGATGAGATAGGCGCCGACCGTGTAGGCGATTCCGCTGCTGCGCGTGGTGTCGAGGGCGGTGCTCACCGGTCAAGCTTAGGCGCCGCGCGGTATACCAGGATGCGGCCTCTGGTGCCGCGTCGGTTTACGCCCTATAGTGACACTGTCCAAAGCTTGGGGGAGCTGGATAAGACTGGGGAAAAGCCGATGTGCCCATCCGGGTACTCGCTCGCGATCGATGCTGGGGTGACCTCTTTCACGGCGGCCACCGCTCGCATCGCGCCGAGCGGAGGAGTCGATGTCGCGCCGTTCGCGGCCGACGGCGAACGTTCCGTCATCGAGGCTGTCGCGTTCATCGCCGACGATGGCGACGTGCTCTTCGGGTCGGCGGGTCTGAAGAGCGGCCTGGAACGTCCGGAGCGATTGATCCGCGGATTCCTGCACCACGTCGGCGATGACGTGCCGCTGGTGGTCGGGGGCTTCGCGGTGCGCGCCGAACACCTCGTCGCCCGTCTGGTGCGTTCGATCGTGGCGGCGGTCTCCGAGCGTGAGGGCTCCCGGCCGCTGATGGTCGCGGTCACCCACCCCACGGGGTGGGGTGGGCACCGTGCAGACGCGCTCCGCGAGGCGATTCGCCAGTGCGGGGTCGGAGAGGTCGCGCTCACCGCTGCCGCCGTCGCCGCCGTGCACGCGCTCGAACCGGAAGGGCCGGAGGCCGCCGGCATCGTCGCCGTCTACGACCTGGGCGGGTCGGGGTTCGAGGCGAGCGTACTGCGCGACGGCGTGCTGCTCGGCACGTTCCGGCAGGAGGTCGGCGGTGCCGACATCGACGAATCCCTGCTGCGGCACGTGCTGGCCACCTCGCCCGGGCCCGAAGGCGGGGAGAAGAGCTCCCTGCACCACGACACGCAGATGCTGCGCCGCAGCGCCGTGCACGCCAAGGAGACGCTGTCCTTCGAATCGGATGCCGTGATGCCCGCGCCCGGCGGGGCCGACGCCGGCATGGTGCGGCTGACACGCGCTGAACTGGAGGATCTCGCCGCAGAGCCACTGCGCATCACCCTCGACGCGCTGGAGCGGGTGCTGGAGATCACCGGGGTCGACGAGGGCGACGTCGACGAGATCCTCCTGGTGGGAGGCGCATCGCGCACGCCGCTGGTCGCGCAGCGTCTGTCCGAGCGGTTCGACCGCCCCCTGACCGTGCCGGATGACCCGCGCAGCGCTGTCGCCATGGGCTGCGCCCGCCTGTCCTGGCAGGAGGGCGAGCGGCGTCGCGAACTGGCAGCCGCGGCATCCGCGGCATCCGCACCCGATCTCACCCCCGTGTCGATGACCGACCGTGCGCCCGTTCACCGGTCGCTGCGCCGCGGCGCCGGCAAGCGCCAGGCAGTCGCGCGGCTCTCGGTGCCGTACGCCGCGGCCGCCGCGCTCGTGGCCGCGTCCGTACTGGTGGCGGGCGGACTGGTGCTCGGCACGACGACGCGTCTCGGCGCGGGCGGCGACGCCGCGGAGGCAGCAGGCCACGTGCTCGCAGGCTCCCATGGCCCGCTGGCGCTGGACCGCTCGGCCTCGTCAGGCTTCACGACCGCCGCCGCACCGTCATCCTCTCCCGAGGCGGGCGAAAGCACTGCGCCGCCGGAGCAGTCGGATGCATCAGACGGCGCCGAGGCAGGTGGTGGGCCGCGTATCACTCCACCTGACTCCACCGACGATGCTGGCACGGCGCCCTCCCGGCCCTCGGGCGGGACGACCTCGCCTCCCGCATCCGGCGGTCGCCCCTCCCCCGCGCCCGGCGAGGCGGAGCCCACCCCCGCGACTGATCCTGCACCGGAGCCGGCCGCGACGACCGACCCGACGCCGACTCCCGACCCTACGACCGATCCCGCCCCCGTCACCGACCCGACGCCGACGCCGACGCCTGAACCCGATCCGGTCACCCCCGCCGACGATACGTCGACGCCTGCCGATCCGCAGCCGACCCCGGATCCGACGCCGGAACCGGCGCCCGAACCCGCCCCGGAACCCGAGCCCACCCCGGAGCCGTCGGGCCCACCGACCGCGGAGCCGGTCGCCTGAGCGCCGATCGACGTCATGACGACCACGACGACAGTTCTCTCGACGTCAGCAGGCGGCCCGATCGCCTGGGAGCGGCAGCTGCAGCCGGTGCTCGAAACCATCGCCGCACCGGTTCCGCGGGCCGTGCTGATCGGCAATGCGGGATCGGGCAAATCCACCGGACTGCGGCATCTGCGCGATGCGCTCGCGCGCCGAGGGCGGGAGACGACCCTGCTGCGCGGACCGGAAGCGGATGTGAGCCGCATCTCGCGGTCGCACGTGCTGATGGTCGACGACCTGCACCTGTGGGATGACGCTCTGCTCGCGCCGCTCCGTGAGCGGGCGGAGGATCCCGACGCCGCTCTCATCGTCGCCAGGCGTCCATGGCCGGCGACGGCCGCGTCGCGCGACATCGTGCGGATGCTGGAAGGTCACAGCCCCGTCGTCGTGCTGGGGCATGTGCTGCGCTCGGACCTGCTCGATCACCTCGGTGACGAGCGTGCGATGTCAGACGGATGCGTCGAGCACGTGCTCGAGATGACCGGCGGCGTGGCCTGGTTGGTCGACGAGACTCTGCGCCGGCACGACGAGCGCGACTGCGCCGGCGGCCGCGGCCATGACGAACTCGATCGATCGCTCGCCGAGGCCATCGCCCACCGGCTCGACACGGTCGACCGCGAACTCCGCGAGCGGATCGAGGAGATCTGTGTCGCACCGGTCGGTGCCGCCCTGCCAGCCGACTCGCCGGACGAATGGCTGAAGCGGGGCCATGCCGAGGGCCTACTGCAGCGCAACGGCCTGCCCGTGCCGCTGGTACGGCGCGCCGTACGAGCGAGCATCCCCGCCCGCCGGCTGCTCGAGGCGAGCCTCCGCTCCGCCGGCGGGCTGCAGGCGCAGGCCGCAGAGGAATCGGCTCTGCTCACCGGGCTGCAGGACGAGCGCATCTCCGTCGCACTCACGACGTTCGCCGACGATCTGCTGCGCAGCGACCCGCTGCGCGCCGCGGACCTGTACCGGCGCGCGATCGACTGCGGCGCCCCCGCCGCCGAGCTCATGCCACGGCGGGCCAGAGCGGCGTGGTCCTCCGGCGACTTCCAGACGGCCGCCGCGCTCGCCGAGGACGCGCTGAGGGAGCATCCGCTCGACGACAGCATCGCGGACGCACGCCGCGACGGGCTGTCGGACATCACCGCCGCGGTGTGGGCGTCCAGGGCGATGATGCAGAGAGCACACGACGTGCATCGCCTGGTCCTCCCGACGGATGCAGCGCGCATCGCAGACGCGACCATCGCCTCATTCGGTGTCGGCTCCGTCGACCCGCCCGACGCCGCCGCCCCCGGCGCCACGCTGCCTTCCGCGCACAGCGTCTCGATGGAGATGCTTCGCGCCGGTCTGCGCGCGTCGATCGCGCCGGACGGCGGGGCATCCGCACTCGCCGACCTCGTGCGTGCGGCGGAGACGTACACGGCCGCGCATGCCGTCGACCCCATCTGTGAACTGCCGGCCGTGATCGCGGCTGTCACAGCGCTGAACCTCGGAGCGCTTCCAACCGCGCGCAGTGTGATCGACGACGCGATCAACGGCGACCACGGCGGCCCGTGGGCGCGTCCGCGATTGCAGCTGTGGCGAGCGTGGATCTCGGTGCAGCAGGCGCGCGCGCACGATGCACGCGAATCGCTTCGACTCGCGTCGGCCGCCCTCCCGCTCTGCGCCCGAGACGATCTGCTCGCGCACGCGGTGCGCGTGGCGCTGGCCCGACGCTACGACGACGCGGTGGGTCTCGAGGCGAGCTGGTCCGACGCCCGCGGCGTCCTGCTGCGGGCCGAGGTCGATCTCTTCCTGCTGCATCCGTTCGCGGAGTTCTTCAGCGCGGCGACCAGGGTCGGCGACGCTGAGTCGGTGCAGCCCCATCTCACCCGCGCGCTCGACATCGTCGAGCGGTTGGGCAGCCCGCCGCTATGGACGTCTCACGTCAGGTGGTCGGCGCTGCAGCAGGGGATCCTGCTGAGCAGTCCGGAACGACTCGCACCGCACGCCAAGGCGCTGGTCGCGGCGTCAGTGCACAGCCAGGTGGCCGCCTGCATGGCGAGAGCCGGCCGGGTGTGGACCGCCGTGCTCGCCGGGACGGTGGACCAGGAGGCGGTCGTTGGTGCCGCGGAGTCGCTGGCGCGGATCGGTCTGCTGTGGGACGCCGCGCGGCTGGCGGGGCACGGCGCGGCGCGCACCACCGATCGCAGGGTCGCTGCCCAGCTGCTCGCATGCGCGCGCGAACTGCACCCGAGTGAGGGCGCCCCACGACCGACGGGCGCGGAATCCGACGACGACGCCTCCGCTGCGGTCGAGACCGCCCCGGAGGAGGTGCTGAGCGATCGCGAGATCGAGGTCGCCCAGCTGGTGCTGAGGGGACGCACCTACGCCGAGATCGGTGACACGATCTTCATCTCTCCGCGCACGGTCGAGCACCACATCGCCCACATCCGGCGCCGTCTGGGGGCGTCCTCGCGCTCCGAGATGCTGGCGCGGCTGCGGCTGCTGCTCGGCGATCACGGCGCGGGGTCGGGGCCGGCGGACGGACCCCCGTAGGAGGTCCGCCCGGTATCGGGGGAATCCCCGATGCCGAGTTGGGAGCGACGCGAATACGATCCAGTTCATGATCCTGCGCGGTGACCCGCCTGGCACTGGGAGCCCGGCGATCATCCGCACTGAAGGGGGCAGTGATGACATCACCAGTCGAGACCATCGCGGACGCGCTCATCGCGTTCATCATGAGTCTTCTGCACGATCCGGACGCGGCGGAGGAGTTCATCGCGCAGCCGCAGGCCACGCTGGCGGACAACGGGCTCAGCGGCGTGTGCATGGCCGACGTCGCACAGGTCAGGCCCGTCATCGTCGATCACCCGACGGTGATCCACCACGAGAACCCGCCCCCGTCCCCGCCGCCGGGTCACAACGACCCCGTGCACGAGATCGTGCGGATGATCCAGCAGTACACGACGGTGGATGCCCGCTCGACGATCCTCGACCAGTCGGTGAACCAGAACATCTGGACCGAGGGCGGAGACGTCACGCAGCTGTTCGACCAGGACGCCGTGGTGGCGTCGGGCGACCATGCGGTCGCCGCAGGCGATGACGCCACGGTCGTGGACTCCGATGTCGACGTGTCCGTCGGCGACATCTCGGCCGGCAACACGACGAACGACCACAGCTTCAACGACACGGGCTCTGGCCCCGACGATGTGGATGTCGACGACGACGCCGCTGACGCTCCGATCGCGTCGGACGACGACGTGAGCGCAGCCGCCGCGGTCGCCGGTGAGGCGACCGCGAACGCCGTGGATACGGCAGCCGATGTCACAGAAGCCGTCGTCGCAGAACCTGCGCCGGTGCCCACTCCCGCACCGGAGCCGGCCGCCGCGCCCGCATCCGTTCCCGAGCCGGCCGATCTGCTCGAGGGGGACATGACCGCGGGCGGAGGCGATTCGTACGACGCGGATGCCGCCAGCGCCGCGGTGAACGACGATGCCCCGGTCGACGCACCGCTCGAGGATGACTGACACCACTGGGTCGGCGAACCCGGCGCCCCAGTCTCTTCCCCTCAGGGACCGGGGTGCCGGGATCGCTCTGCCCGCCGGTGTCGAGCAGCCGCATGAGGCGCCGGCGCGGCCACCGCTGACGAACCCCAACGGCCCGCCCGTGCTGGTGAAGCTCACCCCTCCGTTTTCGGTGCGGATGTGCCAGTTCCTGTGGATCCTCAGCTTCGCGGTCGGTGGATTCACGACCGTGTACTACTTCGTGATCCGCAAGGATCTGCTGCCGCTGATCTCCGACGTGGCGCGCGCGGTCACACCCGGCAGAGCGGAGGAGACGTACGACTCGACGGCGGACATCGTGTTCTGGGTGGTGTTCGCGATCGTCGTGGCGACGCTGCTCGTGCAGATCACGCTGCTCGTGTCGTTCATGAGCCGGAGGCCGCAGATCCGCTGGTGGCAGCTGCTGACCCTCGGAATCCAGGTGATGCTGGTGGTCCTCTCACCGGAGTGGGTCGCGCTGGGCAAGCAGGGAGCGCCACTTCAGCCGCTCCTCGCCGCGCAGGCCGGCCTCGTGCTGCTCGCCCTGCTGTGCAGCATCCTGCCCCGTGCCATCGCCTGGTCGGCCCGCCGGCACGACATCCGTCGCGGGCCTCAGGTCGCGTCCGGCTCCGATCTCTGACACCACCGCAGACAGGCTGCGCACCACCACGGCGCAGACTGCGACGGCATCCCGCGTGAGCAGCGGCGATTCGGCGAGCGCCCGCCAGCGGTCGATGCCCTCCATCGTCCGCTCTGCGATCTGCGAGGGTTCGGCGTCATCGGTCAGGCCGAGCCTGCGCTGCGGCGTGACCCCGTGCGCGCCGACGATCCGCTGCGCCTCCGCGGCGTCCTCAGCGGGCAGCGGGAGCCCGTCCGCGCGGGCGCGGGCGAGCAGCGACAGCTCGCGCAGTGTGTGCGCGGAAGCTTCGAATCGCTCGATGCCGGCCCGGATCGCGTCGATTCCCGAGCGGGGGCGCTGCCGGATGAGGGTGTCGAGCTGCAGCACAACCCCGCGCGCCTTCAGCGTCGCGGCTCGCGGGTGGAAATGCGTCTCGATGAACTCCTGCAGCTCCACGAGTCCGCTCTGCTGGACCATGGCCTCGGAGAGCTCGCTGGAGTTCGTCGCTCCCCCGCGGATGAGGGCCGCAGCGAGGCGCACTCCGAAGATGCCGAACCGCGACAGCAGCGCCTCGCGCACCGCGACGCTGAGTCCGGTCGCCGCGCTCTCTCGCGTGAATCGATCCGCCGAGATCAGCAGCCGCTCGCGTTCCGCGCGCTCCAGGCCCGCGAGCTCACGGAAGGCGATGTACTCGCTCTCGCGCAACGTGCGGGCGCCCTCGGCGAGGAGCCCCGCCACCGGGATCACCTCCAGAGCCAGCGAGGCGAGGTCGCCGTCGCGCTCGTAGCGGCGCGCCACCCTGCGTGCGGACACCAGCGAATCGATGCGCCCCGAGCCGACCTCATCGGAGCGGGAGAGCACGGCGACCGCGCAGACGCTCTCCGCGACGCCTGCCGAGGTGTCACGGAACGCCTCCAGGAACTTGACGTCCGACCCGTGCAGGTGGCGCATCAGGTAGACCACGGCATCCGCCGCCGACGGCGACTGCTCCGGCGTGAGGAACCGTGTGGTCCTGGCCGACGTATCGGTGGACAGCGAAGCGATGCCGGGGGTGTCGATGAGGATCTGCTTCTTCAGCGCGGCAAGCGGCCAGCCGACGTCTATCCATTCGATCTCCTCGGCCGTCCGCCCGCCGAGGTCGAAGACGAGCAACCCGGAGGTGCGCCGGATGGGCATGCGCTCCGATCGTCCGTCCCGCAGATGCATCGTGACGACCGGGGTGGCCGAGTAGCGGTACCACGTCACCACCCGCGTGCACTCCGCGGTGTCGGTGGCCGCCAGTCGCTCGCCGAGCATGCCGTTCAGCAGCGTCGACTTGCCCGCCTTCACCATTCCGGCCAGCGCCAGCCGCAGCGGTTCGTGCAGTCGAACCTCGAGCCGGCCGATCAGCTCCTGCGCCTCGCGGTCATCCGCGTAGACACTGCGCGCCGTGCGAAGCAGCTCCTCGGTGGCGGAGGTGACGGTGACCGTCATGACCGACCCGCCGGTGCAGCTCCCAGCGCACGGGCGGGTGGGGTCTCATCCTGCGGCAGCGCGGGGATGGCCCTGCGCAGCCGTTCGAGCGCCTGCAGCCGGTCCTGCAGATCCACGACGCGCTGGTCTCTCGATGCGGTGAAGTCCGTCGCCGCCTTCTTCGCGGTCAGCAGCGCCTCCGACAGCGAACGGTGCAGCTCATCGGCCATCGACCCGAAATGGTCGCGCGCTGTGCGCTGCACCAGCCGCAGCCGGTCCTTCAGCTGCTTGCCCACCTGGAAGGTGACCTCGTCGATGTAGCGTCGCACGATCACCTTCGCCTCCTGCTGACGCCGTGACAGCCGGTTGCTCATGTCCTCGCGGTAAGCGCGTCGGCCGACCAGGACGCCGGCGATCAGCGAGAGCGGGTTGATGAGCGCCATGCCGATGAGACCGGTGGCGAGGCCGACCATCAGGACGCCGCCATACGAGCCGCGTACTCCGATGTAGATCTTCTCCCCCGCGCTGAGCTGACCGGCGTCGAGCCCTGCGATCTCCTCGACCGGGTCGAGCACCCCGCGGATGTCTGACACGTCGACGGTGGGGATCTCGGCCTCGCCTCGGCTGAACAGCTCCGCGACCTCCTCGGAGAGCCACCGCGAGCGCTCATCGGTCCACACGAATGTCTCGGTGACGGCGGCGGTCACCCGCTGATCGAGCCATTCCCTGATCTGATCCCAGATCGGGCCTGGATCGCCCTCGTCGATCGCCCTCTCTGCCTCCCGCTGCACCTTGCGCAGCCGGTCGCGCACGTCGTGCTCCATATCGGCGACCAGGTCGGCGATGCCGTCGGTGAGGGTCACCTGCCATCGCGCGGAACGACCACGGAACTCATCGGCCTTCGCCTTGGCCTCCTCGAGCTCCGCGATCATGCGCGGGGTGTCGTGCGGGTTCAGCAGCGCGCTCAGCTCCGCCCGGAGCGACATGCCGAGCTGGTCGACCACCGACGTCAGGTCGTGCACCGCGCTGCGCTCATGGATGACTTCGGCGCGCCCCAGCACCTCTCTGCGCAGGTGTGCGACCAGCGCAGGAAAGCCCGACTCGTCGTTCAGCGCGCGATCCTGCAGCTCGGCGGCCAGCAGGCGCAGGTCGCTGGACACCGAGAAGATCGGCACGTCGGCGGTGCCCTCGAGGTGCTCTCTGTCGATCTCCTCGATGCGCCGCCACTGCGGATACAGGTCGATCTTGGCCAGCACGGCCGCGACGTTCGGCGAGATGCGCATGGCATGCCGCAGGAACTGCACCTCGGGCTCCGTGTACTCCTGCGACGCGTCCGAGACCAGCAGCACCGCGTGCGCTGACGACAGCGCGGCCAGCGTCGCCAGTGAGTTCGACGACTCCAGGCCGCCCACGCCCGGCGAGTCGACGAGCCTCAGGCCGCCCTTGAGGATCTCCCGGGGCAGCAGCACCTCGGCCGAGAGGATGCCGCGCTCGTTGCCGGGATTGCCGCGCTCCGACACATAGTCGGCCAGGTCAGCGAGCGGCACCTCACGGCGCTGCGGTTCACCCTCGCCCTCCTGCAGCTCGAACACCCAGGCCGAAGGCTCTTCGGCGTAGCCGACCGAGGTCGGAACGCTCGTGGCGACGTCGTCGTCGACCGGACAGGCCGGTGCGTTCACCAGCGCGTTGATGAGCTTGCTCTTGCCCTGCTTGAACTCCCCCACCACGATCACGCGGATGGATGGGTCCTCCATGCGGCTCTTCGTCTGCGCGAGACGGGATGCGAGATCCGTGCGTCCGGCTGACATGGCGAGATCGCCGACGTCGTGGATGACGTCGACGATTCCGGGTCGGTCGTCGGTGCGATCCTGCTGTGGCACGTGATCCCCTCTCGTGCGTATAACGGACGAACCGGGCGGTCAGACGATGAAGTCGCCGCCCGGCGGCATCCCGGAGTCGTCCGTGTCGGACGACTCGTCCCCCCAGATCAGCGCACTGTCGATGTCCCAGTCGGACTCGTCGATGCCGGCGATCTCCTGACTGAAGACACTGCCTGAGAACGGGTCGCTGACGGCTTCGTCCTCCCACGCCGAAAGGCCGCTCCGGTCGAGCGGCTCCGGCCGGTCCTCTGTGTCATCGGGCATGTCACACGCTCCGCGTCTGATGTCTCAGGAGTGTAGTGGTGCGCCCGGCCGCCCACCAGGGGTGGACGACCGGGCGATCCTTTCGAGTTCGTCTGCGCCTTGTCAGAAGTCGAACTCGTTCGCGTCCCCGAAGGGGCTGCCGACGTTGGAGTTGTCCACGTCGACGTCGACATCCGGGTTGGACGAGTTGTCCTGGAAGGAGTCGTTCACCGACCAGTTGTCGGAGTTGTCCGTCATCGAGTTGTCCTGGAACGAGTCCTTCACCGACCAGTTGTCGGAGAAGTCGTCGTTGAACGAGTCGGTGTTCCAGGTGTTGCCGATGGAGACGTCGCCGACGGTGATGTCGGTGTCGATGTTGCGGATGTCCACGTCATCGCCGGCCGCCACCGAGTGGTCTCCGGATGCGATGTTGCTGCTCTGACCGAAGTACTGGCTGACGTTACCGCCGGTCGCCGAACCGCCCACGGCGCCCGCGTCTCCGCCGGTGCCCGCGGCAGCATCTCCGCCCTGTGCGGCCGAGGCGCCGTCGCCGGCCGCGCCCGATGCGCCGCCTGCCCCGCCCGCACCGGCGGTACCCGCCCCGCCGGCGCCACCGGCACCGAGGCCGCCCAGCCCGCCGGCGCCGCCGGTTCCGGACCCGCCGCTGCCGCCAGCGCCACCGGCACCGGTATCGCCTCCGGCTGCGCCGGAGAACGCAGGGCCTCCCCAGCCGCCGTCGGCGTCGCCGCCGACCGCGATCGCGGCTCCGCCGCTGCCCGACGATGTGGAGATGTTCTGGTTCACCGACTGGTCGTTGACCGTCGAACGGGCGTCGACATCGATGTCGAGGTCGGCCCCGCCGCCCATGCCGTACATCTTGGCCATGCCGGCCATGTCGCCGCCGTCGAGACCGATGTTGAGCTCGTTGATGCCGGCGTCGTACTGGCGGATGCCGGTGTTGACCGAGTGGTCGTACAGCGTCTGATTGCCCGAGTCGTGCACCGAGTTGTCCTGGAACGAGTCGTTGATGGAGTCGTCCTCGTTGAACGAGTCGTCGACGTCGGTGTCGTTGTGCGACATGTTGTCCGAGTTGTCGGTGTTCTCGGAGTTGTCGTTGAACGAGTCGTTGGCGACGAAGCTGTCTTCGATGTCGGTGTTGCCGACCTCGACCTCGTTGTCCTCGACGTTGGTGTTGCCGACGTTGTTGTCCTCGACGTTGGTGTTCGTGCTCTCGTCGTGCGTGTTTCCGACGTTGGCCAGGCCCAGATTCCACTGGGCGCCCAGAACGTTGGTGTTGTCTTCCAAAGCCATGATCGATCCCCTGTTCGTGTGAGTGCCGTGCGGCGCTTGATACGAGTGTGGAACTCATCGGCTGCAGCGGCATCGGGGGTGATCCCGATCCCTCACGGGCGCGGACGGGGATTCCGGCCCGGTGATGCGGGAGACGATAGGGGGAACGACGAAGGGCCCGGATGCCGAAGCATCCGGGCCCTTCGAGAACCTGGCGTCAGTGCGTCAGCGGACGACGACCGCGAGGACGTCGCGAGCCGACAGCACGAGGTACTCGTCGGCGCCGAACTTCACCTCGGTGCCGCCGTACTTGCTGTAGAGCACGCGGTCGCCGACGGCGACGTCGAGCGGAACGCGGTTGCCGTTGTCGTCGATGCGGCCAGGGCCCACGGCCACGACCTCGCCCTCCTGGGGCTTCTCCTTAGCGGTGTCCGGGATGACCAGACCGCTGGCGGTGGTCTGCTCGGCCTCGACCTGCTGGATGACGATGCGGTCCTCGAGCGGCTTGATGGAAACCGACACGGTGTACCTCTTCTTTCTTGACTGAGATCAGAAGACTGGTTAGCACTCTCATGGTGAGGGTGCTAACTCCAGTCTATGACGAGCGTTGGCACTCACGCAATGCGAGTGCCAACGACTGCAGCTCCCCAGGGTAGTCGCACGGCGCCGCCGGCGGTGCGGGGCGGGATGCTGCGCCGCATAGGCTGGGGCGATGGAGATGTCCGAGCTCGCCGCACTGCTCACCCGTGAGGGGCTGGCTCTGCTGGAGGACACGGGCGCTCTCGAATCGAGGGACGACGTCGCCCGCGCTGTGTCCCGGCTGCGCGCGGACGGGCATTCATCTGAACTGGTGTCGGCCGTCGTCGGGCAGGCGAGCCTGCGAGCGCGGGCTGCGGTGAAGTTCGGCGAGTTCGCACAGCGGATGCTGTTCACCCGCGCCGGTCTCGAGCAGGCCACCCGGCTGAAGGTCGCTGCTCAGCATGCCGTGCGTCTGCGTCGCGCAGGCATGGCCGCCGTCTCGGATCTGGGCTGCGGCATCGGTGGGGACAGCCTCGCCTTCGCCGGAGCGGGAATCGAGGTCGACGCGGTCGACGCCGACGAGGTGACCGCCGCCGTCGCCGCCTACAACCTGGCGCCGTTCGGCGAGGTCGCATCCGTGCGGCAGGGTCTGGCCGAGGATTGCCTCCCGGAGCCGCCCCGCGCTTCGCACGCGGTGTGGCTCGATCCCGCGCGACGAACGGCGGGGCACAGCGAGACGCGCCGCACCGCGGCATCCGACTGGTCGCCGCCCCTGGACTGGTGCTTTGAGGTCGCCGGGCAGCGGCCCACAGGGATCAAGCTCGGCCCCGGGCTCGATCGCGACCTGATCCCCGGCGACGTCGAGGCGCAATGGGTCAGCGCAGACGGCGACGTCGTCGAGCTCGTGCTGTGGAGCGGCGCGTTGGCGCGCGAGGGGGTGCGCCGTGCCGCGCTCGTGATGCGCGACGACGTCCGCCACGAGATCACCGCACCGGCGGATGCCGAGGATGCTCCGGTGCGCGAGCTCGGCGCCTTCCTGCACGAGCCGGACGGCGCGGTCATCCGCGCCAGGCTCATCGGCGAGGCGGCGCGGATGCTCGACGCGGGGATGCTCGACGAGCAGATCGCCTACCTCACGGGTGACGCCGCGGTAACCAGCCCGTTCGTGCAGTCGTTCCGGGTGCGTGAGACCATGCCGGCGCACGTGAAGACGATCAACGCCGCGCTGCGCGCGAACGACATCGGCCGTCTGGAGATCAAGAAGCGGGGCATGGACATCGACCCGGCCGCCTTCCGCAAGAAGCTCAACCTGCGCGGATCGCAGGCCGCGACACTCGTCCTCACCCGCTCCGCGGCAGGCCGGGTGGCGATCCTCGCCGACCGCGTGTGATCAGCGGATCTCTCCGGTCGTGTCGTCGATCGACCCGCAGTAGCCCGAGTCGATGTCACAGGTGATCGACGGCGACTCGCGGATGACGGTGAGCAGCGGGCCGCGCCGCGGGTGCCACTTCAGGCTGTATGTGGCCTCGGGCAGACTCAGCGTCACAGGGTCGTCCAGGCCCGCCTGACCGCAGCCTCGCGCGATGTCATCCGTGACCGGGTCGACGACGAGCAGGCAGACGTCGCCGTCGGCGGTCAGCCAGACCGGGGTCTCGTCGTCGTACCCGACGATCTGGAGCTGATCGACGTCGAGGCCGGCGTCGACGAGCACCTCGGCCAGCTCGACCTCCTCCGGGGTGAACCGGTCGCGCCAGCTGCCTTGAGCGGCGTGACGGCGGATCACAGTGAACGACTCACCGGTGACCCCCTCCTGGATCGACGCGACGATGAACATCGGCTCGCCGTCGACCGACACCTGCAGCTGAGCGGAGACGCCGCCGCCCCAGCTCTCGAGCTGCCCCTGCGTGAAGCAGTCGCCGGACGACTTGTCGCCGTAGCTCAGCACGATGCACTGGCTGGCGCCTTCCTCACGAGTCGCCGACCAGACGGCCGCGCCGTGCTTCGCGCCGGCGAACCGCACTGAACCGGGATCGTAGTCGCCGGAGGTCTCGATCTGCGTGAACTGCTCGCGCTGCTCGGCTGTCATCGCCACCGCGGAGCCGGCGGTGCGGCCCGGCAGCAGCATGCCGCCGGCGAAACCCAGGACGACGGCGGCGAGCAGCGCGAGCATCAGCAGCATCCGGCGGCGGGGTGCGACGGTCTCGACGCCGGTGTCCGCGTGGTCTTCGGCTGCCCGGCTGCCGGCGACTCGAGTGCCGGCTGCCTCCTCGGGCGCCGACACCTGCCCGATCGAAGGAGGTTCCGCATCGGGGCCCGAAGGGCGCGGCTCGGCCTGCCGCTCGGCGCGAGCCGGCGGCGCACTTCGGACCCCGTGGTCGTCCCCCGGGGGGAGATCGCCCCGACTGCGGAGGTCGAGATCGCGCAGTTCGGCCGTCTCCGCCGCATTCAGCGCATCACCGCGGGAGAAGGCGCGGCGCTGCAGCTCGCGCCGCCGTGCGGCATCCGCTTCATCCAGCATCCGTCACTCCCTCGTGAACCGCACTCCGTCGCGCCCGTCACTGCAAGGCTGTCGTGCCGCCCTCGGCGTGACGCACGATCGTCAGATCGTATCCGCGGGTCGAGGAGGCGTGCACACTGTAGGTGGCGCCAGGCACCTCGAGTTCGAGCGTCGGCTCGGAGTCGTACATCAGCGTGCCGCACTGCTCAGCGATCCCTCCCTCCGCCCGCTCGACGAGCAGGCAGGTGCGCTCGCTCTCGTACAGCCAGACCGGCACCTCTCCGTCGTAGCCGATGATCTGCAGGAACTCTCCGTCGAAGCCGGCGGCCACGAGCATCTCGGCGGTCGTGAGCTCCGCTTCGTCGTACTGCGATCGCCAGTCCCACGTCTCCGAGGTGCTCTGCCGTTGCACGACCACCCTTCGTTCGCCGCTGACGTCTTCGACGAAGGTCGCCCAGAGCATGTAGGCGTCGTCGCCGTCTCGGTACTCCAGGCCGGTCTGCGGTCCGTAGTAGTAGGCACTGTCGGCCTGTTCGGGCAGCACGCACCCGGTCTTCTCGTCGTCGCCACGCGTGAGGATGAGGCAGTCCGTGGTCGAGCCGTTCTTGGTCGCCTCCCACACGCTCACGCCGTACTTGTCGCCGACCAGCTGCACCGAGCCGGGATCGTAGGTGCCCGACGCCTCGATCCGGGTCCACACCTCCTGCTGCTTTTCGCTCATCGCCGGAGCGCCATCGCCGCGCGCGAACGCCAGCCACCCGCCACCGAAGCCGAGCAGCACCGCCAGGCCCGCCACGACCGGCAGCAGCCAGCGGCGACGTGCGCCTCGCCCGCTGACCTCGCTCGACGAGGGCTGCGAAGGAGCCGCTGCCACACCGTCTGCATCGGCGGTCGGCGTCGGATCCCCCGCGCCGTGCGCCGCGTCGGCGTCGTTGACGTCGACGCTGCGCTGCTGATCGGCTGCGTCGCCATCCGGCGCGTGCCCTGGCACCGGTGAGATGACGGGCCGATCCGCCGGCTCAGGGGACGGCGCGGCGGCCACGAGCTCCGGCGGTGTCGACGTGCCACGGGCATCCAGCTCGCGCAGCTCCTGCGCCTCGGCCGGGGTGAGAGCGCCGCCCGGCGCGAAGGCACGCCGTTGCAGCTCACGTCGTCGTGCGGCATCCGCGGCGTCAAGCATGTTCACCCCATGATCTCGAACTGCATCGCGGCCCAGATCAGCCAGCCCGCGCTGAACAGGGTGGCGGCGAGCCCCAGTACCAGCGCCCAGATGGCCATGGCTCGGCTCTCGACTGGACGTCGCAACGACATGATCGCCGCGATCACCGCCACGATGGCGACCGGGATGCCCCAGCCGACGAACATCGAGGTCGCCAGCGCGACGATCGCGGCGAACAGCGCCCATGGAGCGAGCCTGGCGTCGTCGACGGGCTCAGCGGTCGAGGCGGGCTCCCACACGCTGTCGGCGAACGCCTCGGCGTCGGCATCCGGTCCGATCGTCACCGGCTCCACGCTCACAGGCCCGGTCGGGAACCTGCCGTACCCCTTCGGCGCGCCGGGCATCGGAGGCGGCCCCTGAGGTCGCTCGACCTCGGGGGTGGGGCCCTCGATGCGCGGATCGGTCATGCCGGGCTCACCTGTATCTCGGTAACGGGCAGCGTCGAATCAGCGCCGAACGCCAGCGTCGACGGCTCGCGGCCGCTCGCGATGAGCTCCGCAGCGAGGCCCGCGATCATCGCCCCGTTGTCGGTGCACAGCGCCAACGGAGGGATGCGCACCGTCACCCCTGCGGCGGCCGCGCGCTCGATCGTCACCTCGCGCAGCCGGCGGTTGGCGATCACACCTCCGCCGAGCAGCAGGCGGGGCACACCGCGGTCGGCGCACGCCGCGAGCGCCTTGGTGACCAGCACGTCGACGACGGCCTCACGGAAGCTCGCGGCCACATCGGCCACCGGGATCTCCTCGCCGTTCGCCTCGGCTCTCTCGAGCCAGCGGGCGACCGCCGTCTTCAGACCCGAGAATGAGAAATCGTAACGGTGCTTCTCCATGTCGGACGCCCTCGACAGTCCGCGCGGGAACCGGATCGCCTTCGGATCTCCGTCCACCGCGGCCCTGTCGATCTGCGGTCCGCCCGGATACGGCAGGCCGAGGATGCGGGCGACCTTGTCGAACGCCTCACCCGCCGCGTCATCGACCGTCTCGCCGAGCAGCTCCACGTCGGTGGTGAGATCGCGCACATGCAGCAGCGAGGTATGCCCGCCGCTGACCAGCAGCGCGATCGTCGGCAGCTCGAGCGGTTCCGCATCCGCGTCGAGGATGTCTGCCGCGATATGCCCCACCAGGTGGTTCACCGCGTACAACGGCTTGCCCAGCGAGACCGCCAGGCCTTTCGCTGCACCGATCCCCACCATGAGCGCGCCGGCGAGCCCTGGACCGCTGGTCACCGCGACGGCATCGAGCTCGTCGAGTGTCACCTGCGCCTCTGCGAGCGCCCGCTCGATCGACGGCTGCAGCGCCTCGAGGTGTGCGCGCGCCGCGACTTCGGGAACGACCCCGCCGTAGCGCGCGTGCTCGTCCATGCTCGAGGCGATCGTGTTCGACAGCAGTGTGCGGCCGCGCACGATGCCGATGCCGGTCTCGTCGCAGCTCGTCTCGATGCCGAGCACCAGGGGTCCGGTCATGCGCTCGCCTCCCGGTCGCTCGATTCGACGGAGATCGCACGTTCTGCCGGATCGATCTGCGGATCCTCTCCTGCATTCCGCGCGTTCTCCGGCGAGTCGTGCGAGGTCTCGGCACTCCACGCCCGCAGGTCGAGACGCATCACGACGGCATCGACGTCGTCGGGCTGGTAGTAGCGCGGGCGGCGGCCCAACTCAGCGAAGCCCTCCGAGACGTACAGCCCCTCGGCCACGGGATTGTCGGCCCGCACCTCCAGGAACAGCTCCTTCGCGCCGCGGGCGACGGCTTCGGAGATGAGGGCTCGAAGCAGCATCCGTCCTCTGCCCCGGCCACGGAACGCCTCGTCCAGCGCGATGGTCTGGATGTCGGCATCCGCACCGCCCTGCAGCGCACGCAGCCCGCCGTAGCCGACGATCCGGCCATCCACCTCGTCGACGAGGTACAGATTGTGGGCGCTGGTGACCTCGGTGCCCATGGTCTCGTCGCTCCAGGCATCGGTCGGAAAGCTCCGACGCTCGAGATCCATGATCGCGGGCAGGTCGTCGACAGTGGCGGTGCGCAGGGTCATGCGCTCACCCGCTTCGGCGCGCCCGGCTGCACGACGTCCGGCGAGCGCAGGTAGAGGGGCTCGGCGTCGGCCAGCACACGGCCCGCGGCGATCGCGCGCGCCCCCACCCGGGCGAGGGTCACGGCCGACAGCTCCGTCGCCTCGATCACCGGATCGGCGAGGTCGGTACCCTGCCTCTCGAGGCGCGTGGGTGCGACCAGGTTCGGGATGCCGCCGGCGTCCAGCCCGTCGAAGACGCTCACCGCGATCTCGCGTCGACGTGCGTCGGTGACCACTGCGACCCGCCCCGCGTCAGCATGATCGAGGGCGACGGCGAAGTGGCTCGGCACCGGCACCACGGGGATGCCGCGCCCCAGGGCGAACGCCCGCGCGGCGGCGATTCCGATCCGGAGCCCGGTGAACGGCCCTGGTCCAATACCCGCGACGACATGGCTGATGCCCGGCGTGGCGACGCGGGAGAGCAGATCGCCGATCACCTCGGCATGGCCGAGCGGGTCGGGAGTCGACGCCTCGCCGATTGTCCGTCCGTCGGCGTCGATGACGGCGACGGCCGTTCCCAGTGAGGTGTCGACGGCGAGAATCACGCTTCCAGATTAGTCTCCGAGCGTGCGCGTCGGACTCAGCCGCCGGCGCGCGCGATGGTCACGAACCGCGGGGCGTCGGCATCGAGATCCTCGTCGGCCACGTCTGCCCCGCCCACCGGGCGTTCCAGCTCGATGTCCCACCAGCTGTCGGCCACGGCATCCGCCATCGGCCTGCCCCACTCGATCACGACGACCGAGCGGGCGAAGTCGATGTCGAGGTCGTCGAGCTCGGCCGCCGAGCCGAGCCGGTACGCGTCGACGTGCACCAGCGGCGCGCCGCCCACGAGCGACGGGTGGGTACGCGCGATCACGAACGTCGGGCTCTGCACCGGTCCCCGCACGCCGAGACCCTCGGCGAGTCCGCGCGTGAACGTCGTCTTGCCGGCCCCGAGCGGACCGGTGAGCACGAGCAGATCGCCCGCTCCGAGCCGCTCGCCGATGCGATGGCCGAGCTGCTCCATAGCGTCCGCCGTGGCGATCTCGTGCCGCCCCGCCAGATCGTCGAGCAGGTTCATGACACCGTCCGTCGCGGTACGCGCGCCCCGATGCGGGTGACGATCTCGTAGTTGATGGTGCCTGCGGCATCCGCCCAGTCCGTCGCGGACGGCTGGCCCAGCGTCGGGTCGCCGAACACGATCACCTCGTCGCCGACCGCGACCGGCTCATCCCCCACCTCGACGACGAACTGGTCCATCGCGATGCGGCCGCACACCCGGTGCGGACGACCGTTGATCAGCACCGGTCCGCGGCCCGAGGCCTGCCGCGGGATGCCGTCGGCATAGCCGAGCGGCACCAGTGCGAGCGTGGTCTCGCGATCGGTGCGGTGCACGTAGTCGTACGAGACGCCCGTTCCCGCAGGAACGCGGCGGACGGCCGCGACGGCGGCGCGAAGCGTCATGGCGGGGCGCAGACCGAGGTCGGCCGAGGTGCGGTCGGCGAACGGCGAGAGGCCGTACAGGCCGATGCCGATGCGCACCGCATCCAGTCGCGCCTCGGGAAGTGAGATGGCACCGGCCGTGGCGGCGAGGTGACGCAGGTCGGGATGGACGGCGTGCGCCTCCGCCTGCTCCAGGATCTGCTCGTAGCGCCTCAGCTGCGCCCTGTCGTCTTCGGCGCTCGCGCCGGAGAGGTGGCTGAAGATCCCGGCGATGCGGATGCGGCCGATGCGCTCGAGCCGCGCCGCCTCGGCGAGCAAGCGGTCGAGGTCCTCGGCGGCGATGCCGTTGCGGGAGAGGCCGGTGTCGACCTTGAGGTGCACGGATGCCGGTGCCGGCGACGCCTCGGATGCCGCGACGAGCTGCTGCATCGATGACACGCCGATCTCGATGCCGGCCTCGACGGCGTCGTCGAAGCGGCGACCGGGTTCGTGCAGCCAGGCCATGAGCGGGGCGGTGATGCCGGCGCGGCGCAGCGCGAAGGATTCCTCCAGTGTCGCGGTGCCGAGCCGGCTCGCGCCGCCCGCCAGCGCCGCGATGGCGACCTCGGCCGCGCCGTGCCCGTAGCCGTTGGCCTTCACCACCGCGATCACGTCTGTGCCGGTGAGCCGGCGCAGGTGCTGCACGTTGTCGGAGATCGCGCCGAGATCGATCGTCGCCTCGCGGAACGGGTTCATGCCGCATCCTCCCCCGCCAGCCGCCGGGAAGTGGGGGTGTCGGCGCAGAAGGAGGCGGTCACGAGCGGTAGTCCTCCCGTTCGGCGATGACGTACGCGGCGGCCAGACCGGCGTCGTGCGTCAGAGACAGGTGCAGGCCCGTGATGCCGCGATCGGCGACGACCTGCGCAGTCGACCCGCTCAGCACGAAGTGCGGCCGCCCCGAGGCCTCTGAGGCGATCTCGATCTCGGTCCAGTAGACCCCGTCGCTGCCGCCGAGCGCCTTGATGAGCGCCTCCTTGGCCGCGTAGCGCGCGGCGAGGGATCGCAGCCGCAGGTTCTGCTCGGCGGGCGTGAACAGCCGTTCGAGCAGCCGAGGCGTGCGGGTCACCGACCGCTCGAACCGCGCGACGTCCACGAGGTCGATGCCGGTTCCGATGATCACCCGACAAGACTACTCGCGCAGCATCCGGTGCTCTCCCCGGGGCCGCGACCCCGGGGCGCCCGGCGACTCGGGGCGCCCGCGACTTCGATGCACTGCGCCCGGACCGAAATGGGGGCCGACACGCCAGAGGTCGTGTCGTCCCAGGGTCGTTCGGGTGGCTCGAAGTCAGTTCACTCGACGGTGACGGACTTCGCGAGGTTGCGCGGCTGATCGACGTCCAGTCCCTTCGCGGTGGCGAGCGCCATGGCGAAGATCTGCAGCGGCACGACGGCCAGCACGGGCTCGAACAGAGCACCGGCGAGCGGGATGCGGATGACCTCGTCGGCGTACGGCAGCACCGCGGCGTCGCCCTCTTCAGCCACGACGATGACCCGGGCGCCGCGAGCGCGGATCTCCTGGATGTTCGACACCACCTTGGAGTGGATCAGGGCCGAGTGCCGGGGGGACGGCACCAGCACGAACACCGGCTGCCCCGGCTCGATCAGCGCGATCGGGCCGTGCTTGAGCTCGCCGGCGGCGAAGCCCTCGGCGTGGATGTACGAGATCTCCTTGAGCTTGAGCGCGCCCTCGAGCGCGATCGGATAGCCGACGTGGCGGCCCAGGAACAGCACCGAGCGGGTATCGGCCATCCAGCCGGCCAGCTGGGCCACGTGGTCGTTCTCCTCGGCGAGCACCTGAGCGACCTTCTCTGGCAGCGCCTGCAGCTCGGCGACGTCGGCGGCCGCGTCGGATGCGGTGCCGCGCACACGCCCCATGTGCAGACCGAGCAGCAGAAGCGCGGTGATCTGCGCCGAGAAGGCCTTGGTCGAAGCCACGGCGACCTCGGGTCCGGCGTGCGTGTAGACCACGGCATCCGACTCGCGCGGAATGGTCGCGCCCTGCGTGTTGCAGATCGACAGGGTGCGCGCACCACGCTCACGGGCGTACTTGACCGCCATGAGGGTGTCCATGGTCTCACCCGACTGGCTGATCGAGACGACCAGGGTGTCATCGCCGATCACCGGGTCGCGGTAGCGGAACTCGTGCGCGAGTTCCACGTCGACCGGAACGCGGGCCCACTGCTCGACGGCGTACTTGCCGACCAGCGCTGCGTACGACGCGGTGCCGCAGGCGGTGATGATGACGCGGTTGATGCCGATGAGGAGATCGTCGAGACCGTCGAGCTCGGGGATCACGACCTGGCCGTCCTGGATGCGGCCGCGGATCGTGTTCGCGACGGCCTCGGGCTGCTCGGCGACCTCCTTGGCCATGAACGACGACCAGCCGCCCTTCTCGGCGGCGGCGGCGTCCCACGAGACGTCGAAAGGCTGCGCTTCGACGACGACGCCGTCGAAGTCGGTCACCGTCACCTCTGACGGAGTGATCGCGACGATCTGGTCCTGTCCGATCGCGAGCGCCTTGCGGGTGTGCTCGACGAAGGCGGCGACGTCGGAGCCGAGGAAGTTCTCGCCGTCGCCGAGGCCGATGACCAGCGGCGAGTTGCGGCGGGCGCCGACGACCAGTCCCGGCTGGTCCTGGTGCATGGCCAGCAGGGTGAACGCGCCTTCCAGGCGGTTCACGACGTTGCGGAACGCCTGCTGCAGGTCGCCCGACTTGGCGTACTCGCGGCCGAGCAGGGCGGCGGCGACCTCGGTGTCGGTCTCGCTGCGGAAGCTCACGCCCTCAGCGGCGAGCTCGTCGCGCAGCGCGGCGAAGTTCTCGATGATGCCGTTGTGGATCACGGCGAGCTTGTCGTCATCGGCGAGGTGCGGGTGCGCGTTTACGTCGGTCGGACCACCGTGGGTCGCCCAGCGGGTGTGCCCGATGCCGGTGGTGCCGTCTGCAAGAGCGGCATCCGTCAGCGAGTCGCGCAGCATGGCGAGCTTGCCCGCCTTCTTGCGCATGCCGAGTGAGCCGTTCTCATCGATGACGGCGATGCCTGCCGAGTCGTAGCCGCGGTACTCGAGGCGGGCGAGGCCCGCGAGAAGGATGTCCTGGCTGGGCCGCGGGCCCACGTATCCGACGATTCCACACATGCGTTCAAGGATAAGCGGCGCATTTTGCGAGGACGCCGCACGAATTATGAGCAGGATGCTGGATGCCGCAGTGCCCCTCACACCTTGCGCAGCAGCACGCTCTCGACCGCGTGCTCGGCTCCCTTGCGCAGAACGAGCGTCGCGCGGTGCTTCGTCGGCAGCACGTTCTCGAGCAGGTTCGGCATGTTGATGTCGTTCCAATACCCGAGCGCCGTTGTCTCGGCCTCTTCGTCGGTGAGGTGCGCGAAGACGTTGAAGTACGAAGAAGGGTTGCTGAACGCGCCCTTGCGCAGTGCGAGGAAGCGGTCGATGTACCAGCGGGTGATGTGCTCGACATCGGCGTCGACGTAGATGGAGAAGTCGAAGAGGTCGCTCACCGCGACGTCGTTCGGCACGGGCGGGGGCTGCAGCACGTTCAGGCCCTCGACGATGACGACATCGGGCCTGCGCACCACGACCGTGGCGTCGGGCACGATGTCGTAGCGCATGTGCGAGTAGAACGGTGCGCGCACCTCGGCCGCGCCGCTCTTGACCTCGGTGAGGAACTCGAGCAGGGCACGGCGATCGTACGACTCGGGGAACCCCTTGCGATCCATCAGTCCGCGCCGCTCGAGTTCGGCGTTGGGGTAGAGGAATCCGTCCGTGGTGACGAGCTCGACTCTGGGCGTGCCGGGCCATCGGCTCATCAGCTCGCGAAGCAGCCGGGCGATGGTCGACTTGCCCACGGCGACGGATCCGGCGACGCCGACGACGAACGGCGTCGTGGTGTCGTCCTCCTGAAGGAACTCGCTGGTCGCCGCGCCGAGGCGCTTGGCCGACGACGCGTACAGGCTGAGCAGCCGGCTCAGGGGCAGGTACACCTCGCGGACCTCGGCGATGTCCAGCCTGTCGCCGATGCCGCGCACCTCCACGATCTCGGTCTCGCTGAGCGGCTGGTCGAGTCCGGCCGCGAGTCGCGCCCAGTCCGCACGGTCGATCGCGCGGTAGGGAGACAGCGGCAGGTTCGGGGCGGCGCTCACGGTCTACATGGTATCGGCCGTGTCGCGAACGCCCGGCGCGCGGGTAGTCTCATCCCGTGCGCCTCGGAGTCCTCGACATCGGATCCAACACCGTGCACATGCTCGCGGCCGACCTCCGTCCCGGTGGCCGGCCCCTGGCGACGACCAGCGACCGTACGGTGCTGCGGCTGATGCGCTACCTCACGCCGGAGGGGGCGATCAGCTCCGAGGGGCTGCAGGCACTCGCCGACGCCGTCGATCGCGCGAAGCGGGTGGCGGATGCCGAGAACCTGCACACCCTGCTCGCCACCGCCACCAGTGCCGTGCGGGAGGCGGCGAACGGCGACGAGGCGATCACGCGGATAGAGGAGCGACTCGGGCAGCCGCTGCAGGTGCTCACCGGCGAGATGGAGGCGGAGCTGACGTTCCTCGCCGTGCGCCGCTGGTTCGGCTGGTCGGCCGGTCGCCTGCTGCTGCTGGATATCGGCGGCGGGTCCTTCGAGTTCGCCGCGGGCGCCGATGAGCTGCCCGAGGTCGCGGCATCCGCTCCTCTGGGCGCAGGCCGCATGACGGTCGATTTCCTGCGGCACGACCCGCCCGGTGACGAGCGTGTCGCGCTGCTGCGAGCTCACGCCGAGGCCGCGCTCGCTCCGATCGCCGAGCGCTTCGGAACCCTCCCCTCACCCGATCATGTGGTGGGCACGTCGAAGGCGATCCGTTCTCTCGCCCGGCTGGTCGGGTACCCGGCACCGGGATGGTCGGGCACCGAGCGGATGCTGCTGCCCCGTGAGGCCCTCGGCTCGTGGATCCCTCGTCTCGCGCGCATTCCGGCATCCGCCCGGCAGGAGCTGCCCGGCATCACCGCCGACCGAACGTTCCAGATCGTCGCCGCCGCGGTGTGCCTGCACACCGCCATGCGGATGCTCGACGTGCCCGAGCTGGAGGTGTGCCCGTGGGCGCTGCGAGAGGGTGTGCTGCTGCGCTACATCGAGCAGTCCGGCGCGCAAGGGGATGACCGGGAGTTCTCAGACATCCCCCGCTAACCTCGGTACCGTGCGCGTACTTCTCACCGGCGGTGCCGGGTACATAGGGTCCCATGTCGCTCTCGTGCTGCTGGAGCGCGGCGACGACGTCATCGTGGTCGACGACTTCTCGAACAGCAGCGCCGAGGCGCTGCGCCGGGTCGAGCAGCTCACCGGCAAGACCGTGCAGGTCGTAGAGGTCGACCTCGCCGATCGGGCCGCCGCGGACGCCGCGCTCACCGACCTCGAGTTCGACTCGGTGATCCACTTCGCCGGTCTCAAGGCCGTGGGCGAGTCGGTCGCTCAGCCGTCTCGGTACTACCGCAACAACCTCATGTCGACGTTGAACCTGCTCGACATCATGCGCGAGAAGGATGTGCGTAAGTTCGTGTTCAGCTCTTCAGCCACCGTCTACGGCACTCCGGCGCCGGGCGTGGCGCGGCTCGACGAGTCGCAGCCCATCGGCAGGGGCGTCACCAACCCTTACGGCTGGACGAAGGCGATGATCGAGCAGATCGTCACCGATGTGCAGCGGTCGTGGCCCGAGCTCGAGGCGGTGCTGCTGCGCTACTTTAACCCGGTGGGCGCGCATCCGTCCGGCCAGATCGGCGAGGACCCCTCCGGCGTCCCCAACAACCTCATGCCGTTCGTCTCTCAGGTCGCCGTCGGCCGCCGCGAGAAGGTGGCCGTGTTCGGCGACCAGTACGACACTCCCGACGGCACCGGAGTGCGCGACTACATCCACGTGATGGACCTCGCCGAGGGTCATGTAGCGGCGCTTCGTCACCTGGAGCCCGGCGTCGAAGCCTTCAACCTCGGATCCGGCGAGGGCCACAGCGTCCTCGACGTGGTGAGGGCGTACTCCGAAGCCAGCGGCAGGGAGATCCCGTACGAGATCGTCGCTGCGCGCGCAGGCGATCTGGCGACGCTCATCGCCGATCCCGCGAAGGCGAACGAGCGACTCGACTGGCGCACCACACGCTCGCTCGCCGAAGCCTGCCGCGACTCGTGGACCTGGCAGTCGCAGAACCCGAACGGGTTCGCAGGCGCCTGACAATCGAGCTCGGATGCCCCGCAGCACCCACCTCGCGCTGCGGATGCCGGGCGGGTCTAGGCTGTCACCATGCATCGATCCGAGGATCGCGGCCTTCTGGGGAGGCCAGGCAGCGAGATCGACGCACCCATGGCGCGCACGCGCCGTGAGCGTCGACTGCTGAGTGCCGACCCCGAACCACCGCAGCCCGCACTCGTATCCGACGGCCGGCCGCCGACCCACCTGGAGACAACGATGGCCGCCGACTCGGAGTTCTCGATCGCCGCGCTGTTCGCCGGCACCCACGAGGACCTACCCGATCTGCAGCCGAACATCCTCACGGTGTGCACGGGCAACATCTGCCGTTCGCCGCTCGCCGAGGCGGTCCTCGCCGCCCGGCTGGCGGACCTCGACCTGCGCGTACACAGTGCCGGGACTCAGGCGCTCGTGGGGCACGGCATGCCGTCCGAGGCGCGTGCACTGGCGGAGCGAAACGGCGTCACCCCCGTGCGCGCGGCCGCGCACAGGGCGCGGTTGCTGACGGAGTCCCTCATGTATGACGCTGACCTCGTGCTGACCATGACGGCGCAGCACACCACGGCTGCCGTGCAGCTGGCGCCACGGCGCCTGCACCGTACGTTCACCGTTCGAGAGTTCGCACGACTCGCAGCGACTCTCGACGACGGCGTCCTGCGCAGTGTGGCCCGTGCATCCGGCAACGTCCGTTCGCGCTTCAACTCCCTGGTACAGGCGGTGTCGGATCAGCGCGGTGTCGCCGCCCGCGCCGAGGGTGACGAGGATGTCATCGACCCTTACCGACAAGCCGCCGAGGTGTATGCGCAGTCTGAGGCGCAGCTGATCCCGGCACTCGCACAGGTGGAGCGTGTGGTCAGACTGGCGATGCAGCACTGATCCCGTCCCGGGTCGCGTGCGTCGCAGCCAGAGCTGAGAGCCCTCAGCGCCGGGAACGGGCGTAATGCATCAGCGCTGCGGTTCCGCGCCGCCAGCGCAGCAACCGGTGCGCCCACGCCTCTCGCGTTGTCGGCATGCGGCCGGGGTCGTTGCGCGGGATGTCTCGGCGCGAGATCCAGAGCGCGCGAACGAGCACCCCTGGCTTGCGATGCCACGGAGCGTTGCGAAGAGAGCTCAGCCAGGACACGGCCGCACCGTCCTCGACGGTGGCGCGGTTGATGTTCCACAGCTGCTGACTGCGCGGATCGACGTCGACATCCCAGGGCTCGCCGATGAGGTCGAACAGCTCACGCAGCACCCACTGCGCGTGTCCGACGCGTGCAACGTCGATGAACTCCTCGCGCTCAGAGACTGAGAAGTCGTCGGTGAGCAGGTGCGCGACCTGCTCGAGCTCGCCGGCATGGCGCAGCGACTTCGAGTAGCGCACGGCGTGCAGCGCGGCGATCACCGCGCTGGCTCCGCGCGAGGGAACCGTCACGCGCGCGTGTGCGACCTCCATGTCGCCGCGCGTACGCCAGAGTCGCTCGAAAACAGTCTGGTCATCGGCGAAGAAGCCGGGAAAGCGAACGTGCGCGTCGATGTCGTTCGGCCAGTCGTCTCTGATGAAGGTCACAGAGTGCGGCCCGAGGAGAGAGGGCACCTCGCGCTCGACGCGCAGGTGCCAGCCGTGGTCGTCCAGCGCCGCACAGAACTCGTCGAAGCGCTCGGGGTCGACGATGACGTCGGCGTCTGCGGCGACTCTGGGCTTTCGCAGCTCGTAGCGATCGGCGACCAGCCCTTTGATGGAGAGCGTGCGGATGCCGGTCTCGCGGCCGATCTGCGCGAGCAGGGCGTGCGCGAGCTCATTGGCCTCGCTGAGCGAGAAGCTCATCGATCGTGTCTCCACAGCATCCCCTCCCGTCGTGTCGAACATACTGCTGCCGGTGCAGCTGCGGCGCACGCCGCCCGTCTCACGGTCGATTCACGCCGCGAGCAGATTGCGTGCGACCAGGTCGGCGATCAGCTTCTCGACATCACCGCGGATGTCGTCTTCGGCGACGTCGAACAGCGCAGCCAGCCGATCGAGCAGCTCGTCCGTGGGGATCGGCCCCGCTGCCGCGATCTCCTCCCAGATCACAGCGGCACTGGCCTCGAGGATGAGCGGCGCCGCCCCCGGCGTCGTCATGTCCATCGCGACGACGCGGGATTCGCCCGATGTCCACGCGACAGCATCCGATACGCGCACCGCCGTGTTCCCCCACCCAGTCACGATTGGTAGCCTAGCGAGTATTCGCGGCTTGCCAGCGGCGATCGCCGCTGTCCCCCAACGTCGTCCCCCACTATGTCACGTACGAGCGTCGCCTCCCTGCTCTCTGCGCACCTGGGTGTTCCCACCCATGCCGCAGGGCTCGTCGCCGCGCGCACCTTCAGGTCGATCACCGTCACCTATCACCGCGTCCGTGACGCCGCGTGGGGCTGGCGCCCGCAGGGCCCGTACTCTTCGACCTCGGCCTCGGCGGCGCCGCACGCGGGCGTGCTCTTCTCCGCGGAAGGTCGGCCGGTCCCCACCGCCACCGCGCGGCCGGGACATCCCGCACCGCTCGGCCTGTTCCTCCCACCGCATGCCGAGCAGGTCCTCGACTGGGAGGACGGTTCCGAGGTGCTTGCGATATGGGTGCCCGCACCGCTGCTTCAGGAGTTCACGGAGGGTGGGATGCCGGATGCCACCGTGCTCTACGCCTCTCCCCTGACCATCGGCTTCCGCACGTTCGCGCAGGCGGTCGTGCGGCACGCTGACGACGGCTCATCGATGTCGAGGTACGCCATCGAACGGCTGCTCGCGGAGATGACGTTCGGCTCGCTTGTGGAACAGCAGTCCGTCGAGACCGCACAGCGTCCCAGCTCGCTGATCGAGCGAGCGCGATCGGTGATGCTGATGCGCAGAGAGGATCCTGCGTTCTCGACCCCGCAGCTCGCCGCCGAGCTGCACATCTCGCCTCGCCAGCTGCAGCGCGCGTTCGCCCGCGCCGGTGTCACCCCCGGTGATCTGCTGAGGCGGATGCGGGTGGAGCTGGCCGAATCCATGCTCCGCAATCCGCTGTACTCCGGGTTGACCGTCGATGAGGTCTCCCGGTACGCGGGGTTCACCTCGGCGCTCCAGCTTCGACGGGCGCTTCAGGCGGAGGGCTCCCCCTCGCCGACCGAGCTGAGGAGGGCGGAGTCCGGGGCTGCTGGGTGACCGTTGGCGCGTCGGGCGTCAGCGGCGGCTCAGCACTCCGGCGTCGATGAGCTCGTCGACGGCCGCGGCGACCAGTTCGTGAGCGCTGCCCTGCGGCGGAGCTCCGTGCTGCTCGACGACGACGTCGACGATGCCGTCGAGATCCCGCCCCGCCGCCGCTTCGGTCCATACGACAGGTGCGATGCCGTCGAGCACGTGCAACATCGAGTGCGCCATCACGATCACGTGCCCGTCGGTGAGGATGGCGTCGTCGACTCCGGAGGCGTCGTAGGGTCCTGACTCGGCGGGGGTGGGTGCCGGTTGCCACTCATGGACCGTCGGAGGCGTCGCGAACAGCTCCGGCAGCAGAGGGGGCACCGTGGCAGCTTCCGGGTATCGCAGCCTGCGCACGCCGCCTATGGCGTCGCAGAGCACCGCGATCGCGCGCAGGGGACGCTCCTGGTCACGCAGGTAGCTCATCTGCGGCACGAGTTCGGGCAGCGCGTCGACGAGCGGCAGCGGCGCGATCTCGGGTGCCGACAGCGCGGCGTCCCGCTCGATCAGCACCAGAGACGCGAGCCGCAACGGCGCCTGGGGCAGCCCTCGCAGCCCCGCCTCGTCCGGTGAGACCTGCTGCTTCGGCTTCGCGGCGCGCACCACGGACAGCGGCTTGCGATAGGGGAAGACGTTCAGCTCGGCGTCGACGGCGATGGTCTCGTCCGAGACGTATCCGCAGTGGCGCCCCAGCTCGCGACTGAGTGTGGTCTTGCCGCGCCCGGAGGGTCCGACGAAGGCGGCCACCCGCCCCGATTCGTCGGCGACGCCGGCAGCGTGGAACATCAGCGCTCGGCCGCGGAGCGCGTCCAACGCCGACAGGGTCACGTCGACGGTGAGCCGTTCCATCGCCCGTTCGAAGTCCGCGCCTGCAGAGAACGTCCTGCTGAGATCCGCCTCGCCGACGCCTTCGCTCCTGGCTCCGGACCATGCGTCCGATGCCGTGCGGCGCTGCGACGAGTCAAGATCGTCTGCGTACTCGACTCGAATCCGAACACCGAGCACGTCGATGTCGACGAAGTCGTTCACGACGACCGGTGCGTGCTACGGCGGCGCGGCCCGTTCGCGTCGACGGCCTCGACGTCTGACGGGTCGCTGTTGCCGAGTCGTGCGACGAAGTCGGCCGCGCCGGCGAGCGGAGTCTGCGTCTCGGGCTCCTCAGCCCGGTAGTAGTCACCGTGGTACTGGTAGCCGTAATACGCGGCTCCGCTGCCCCGGCGCGGTACCCTGTTCAGCACGATCCCGAGGGCGCGGGCGCCGGCGCGCTCGAGATTGCCGAGAGCCTTGCCCAGCACCTCATAGGTGGTCTTACCCACGGTCGCGACGATGATCGCTCCGTCGGCGCTGTTCGTGAGCACGGCGGCATCTGTCACCGGCACCAGCGGCGGCGCGTCGATGATGACGATCGCCTCGCGAGAGATCGCCTCAAGCAGCTCCTTCATGCGGGCAGATCCGAGCACCTCACTGGGGTTCGGCGGAATCTTCCCCGCACCGATCACCAGCAGCCTGCCGTTGCCGCCCACGCGGTGAGCCACATCCGCGAGCTCGGCGCGGCCGGCGAGCACGTCGGAGAGTCCGGCGCCCTTCGGCAGACCGAAGATCGTGTCGACCATCGGGCGACGCAGGTCGCCGTCGATCAGCGCCACCTTCTGGCCGCTGGACGCGAGCGTGATCGCCAGGTTGGACGCGGTCGTCGACTTGCCGTCGCCGGGGAGCGGGCTGGTGACCACCATCACACGCGGCGGGTTGTCGACGTCCATGAACTGTATGTTCGTGCGCAGCTCCCGCATCGCCTCCGCGATCGGGAAGAGATGCGCGTTGGCGCTGCCGGATGAGTTGCCGCCGTCGAACGGGATGAGCCGGTTGTCCGGTGTGAAGGTCTTCTCTTCGGGGACGGTACCGACCACGGCGACGCCGGTTTCACGCTCGACCGATTCGACCGAGCGGATGCGGCGATCGAGCGTGTAGCGCAGCAGACCGTACCCGACGGCGAGCGCGAGGCCGGCCAGAGCACCGATCGCGAGCGCGAGCCGCGTGTTCGGGGACGACGGGCTGCTAGGCAGCCTCGCGGAGTCGACAGGGCGCAGGAAGACGGCCCCCTGCGTCGCAGCATCGTCGGTCTCGATGACGTTGACCTCGGCCGACATGGCGCGCACCCATGCTTCCGCGATGTCTCGTGCCTGCTCGGGGCTCGATGCGTCAGCGGTGACCTGAAGCGAGGTGGTGTCGAGCGGGTTGGTGACCGACACCTGCCCGACGAGCGCCTCGGGAGACTGCTTCAGTGCCAGTTCTTCGATCACGCGGTTGGCGACGGCTCGTGACGAGCCGAGTTCGACGTAAGTCTTCACCCGCTGGTTCGCGATGTTGTTGCCGAGGGAGACCATGCCGAGGTCCTCGGTGCCCGCCGCACGGACGATCGCGGTGGCGTCGGCGGTGTACACCTTGGGCTGGATGAGGGTCCATCCGAAGGCTGCGACCACGGCGCCCACGATGATGAGCGCCATGCCCAGCCAGTGCGCACGGAAGATGCGCAGGTAATCCCTCAACTCCATGTGCGTGTGTACCCCTCGTCTTGACAACGCAACAGTGCCTCTGAATCTAGCAGTCGGACGCTGCTCGGCCGCGCGCAGACGCGATGCCGGTGCTGAACGTGCGACAGGGCCCCCTCCGAGGAAGGGGCCCTGTCTTCGGCTCGCGCCGAACTCAGCAGCTGGTGGAGATGAGCTCCCAGTTGATCGCGTCGGAGTCCTTGACCACCGGCGGGTTACCGGTCGGGCTCGTGATGACCGCGGTGTGGGTGATTCCCGCGAGGCCGACCAGGTCCAGGACGCCGAGCACGCCGCTGATCGCGTCGAGTGCGATTCCCCAGCTGCGCTGACCGCCGGCGGCCAGGGGTCCGGCGATGGTCACCGTGCGCGAGCGGGTCGTGGAGAGGATGTTGCCACTCCAGGATCCCCTGGTCACGCCGCTGGTCGACCCGCCGAGGATGCCCTGCACCGCGAGGATCGGCCACAGCGCGACGGCCGCCACCGCCGCGAGGCCCGAAAGCCGTATCGTCTCGGTGACGGTGATGTTCCCGTCATAGGCGACGGTGCCCTGATTTTCTACGAAGAAGCCGCGGCCGATGTTGACGCCCGCCACGCTCAGCAGGCAGTCGGCGTAGATGCGGATCTGAGCGGTGCTCTGCGACGCGGTCGCCATGGGCATGGCCACGGCGGCGGCGATCGCCGGCACCGACCATGCGGCTCCCTTGACGACGGTGCGGCGGTCGATGTGTCGCGGTGCTCGCGCGTTCTCGTTCTCGTTCATGTTCATGCCCCTCGGCTGCGTTCCCAGTGGTGTCGCACTCAATGTGCTGTGCAGCGTCGCCGCCGCACCGGTCCGATACTCCGGGGACGCTCACGAACCGCTCAACGCAGATGTCGCGTTTTTCACCGAACCTGTCGCGAAACAGCCTTCAGCTGGTCGACACCCGGTTCCGGCGCGCACGATCGGGCAATGACAGGTCGCGGCTCGCGAACGCTCTTCTCAGCGCTGCCGGCGTCTTGAATCCGGCGTGCAGTGCAAGCTCTGCGACAGTCAGCGGATCGTAGGCCGGATCACCCAGCAGCTCGTTCGCCAACTCGATGCGCATGCCGCGCAGCTCATCGGCGGGCGAGCTGTTCTCCGCGGCGAAGAGCCGCTGCACATGCCGCGTCGAGATGTGCAGCTCACCGGCCAGCTCGGCCACGCCGAAGTCCGGGTCGGATCGCCTCAGCAGCATCAGCGAACGTGCGCGGTCGATGGAGCGAGAGTCGCGGGCGCCGCTGACGTTCTTCGGCACGGATTCGAGCAGCACGCCGAACGCCATCTCGACGACGACGCGCTCGACGAGATAGTCGGTGTACAGCGTGGGTGTCTCCTGCTGAGTGAGCAGGGAGGTGAGAAAGGCTTTCAGCCCTGCGGTCAGTGGCGTCGGTGACATGACATGGCCGGGCGTCTGCACGCCGTTCTCGACCTCCTGAAGGGAATCCCACGGCAGCCAGACGGACATACCCGTCCCCGGCGCGACGGTCTCAATGGTCGCGGCACGGTGCGGATGCAGGAATGACGCTTCCCCGACGGCGATCTCCACGACGTCCGCGCCCCGGCGCACTCTCAGCGGAGCATCCGCGAAGGCCAGCCCTGCGATCGCGTCACCCCCTTCCGGCTGCGCATTCCACATCCAATCGGCTCGGCCGTCGAAGGTGTGGCTGGTCACGAGGATGCTGCGGTGACGTCGCGCAGCCGTGGGCCTGCCCCCATCGCCGCCGATCAGGCGCAGCACAGCGCTGACATCGATCACGTTCCCCAAGACGGACCTCCCCAGATCCCCAGTGAGCGCGCGGCCCCGACCGTCAGCGCTTCGAAGACGATCATATCTTCGCCGAAGGCTTCTACGACTTCGGTCGGCGCGCATGCGGCATCCTTGCTGAGGCGATCCGGCGGGCGATGGGGCAGGATTGGGCTGTGACCTCCGACCCCGCCGCCCCCCGTCCGCTGTGGCGGCGCATCACCGGGAGCACCCTGTTCCACCTCGTCGCCGCGTTCGTGCTGGTCGGCCTGATCCTGTCTTTCGTCGCCAAGCCGTACTACGTGCCATCCGGCTCGATGGAGCAGACCCTGCATCCGGGCGATCGTGTGCTCGTGAATCGGCTGGCGTTCGTCGGTTCCGCACCCAGCACCGGAGACGTCATCGTGTTCGACGCCGACGAGACATGGGGACCCGATGGTTCGGCAGACGACGGACCCCTGAAGTCCGTCCTGCGCTGGGCCGGAGAGGTCACCGGCTTCGGCCCCTCGGGTCCGCACACTCTGATCAAAAGGGTGATCGCGGGTCCCGGCCAGACGGTGTCGTGCTGCACGGCAGACGGGCGGCTGATCGTCGACGGCGAACCGCTCGATGAGCCGTACGTCTTCGAGGACCTGCCGTTCACCGAGGGTGAACTCGACTGCACGACCACCCCGGCATCGTCACGGTGCCTGCCAGAGGTCACCGTGCCGGACGACTCCTACCTGGTGCTGGGAGACCACCGCTCGGCTTCCGCGGACGGTGCCGTGGCCTGCCGCTCTCAGGGTGCGGATGCGGATGGATGCTGGCGTTGGGCCCGGAGCGACCAGATCGTGGGCAAGGCCGCGGTGATTCTCTGGCCTGTCAGCCGCTGGAGCGGACTCTGACTCCATACGAACGCGAAGCGGCCCATCCTGATCGAGGACTATCCATCTCGAGCTGATCGGCCTACAATTCGGGTGGGGCTCCCCTGTGGGAGGGGAGGTCGCCGCTGCTGGGGCAGTGGCGAGTGATCTGTGAACGTGGTCGCAACCACGACACAGGTCTCGAACCAATCCTCTGGGGAGGGGTTGTGGTTGTATCCGAACCGTTGGGCGTGCCGCTGGGGAACGCTCGACTGAACCGTCATGGACGACTTCGTGCGTTGCCCGCGCCAACCGCGGCTCCGATCGAGCACGACTGGCACGCGTCCTACCGCCGACGACTCTTCTTCACGGATGTGGCGATCGTCGTCGCCGCCGTATTCGGCGCGCAGCTGCTTCGCTTCGGGCAGGACAGGGCGAGCCTGTTCATCCCGGGATTCAGCGGCGACAGCTTCACGCTCGGATACACCTTCGTCTCGGTGATCTTCGCGATCGCGTGGCTTCTGGCGCTGCACGGCTACGGCACACGCGACGCCAAGACGGTGGGAACGGGTACGCAGGAGTACCGTCGGATCGCCGATGCCAGCATCCGCGTATTCGGGGTCCTCACGATCGCCGCATTCCTCCTGCACATCGAAGTCGCACGGGCATACCTGCTGCTCGCGCTGCCCGCGGGGGTGGTCCTTCTCATCGCCGGCCGGTGGCTGTGGCGCGGCTGGCTCAGGGCGCAACGCGCTCAGGGCCGCTTCCTCACCCGCGTCGTGCTGGTGGGCGAGCACGGGAAATCTCAGCACATCGCCCGTGAGGTGCAGCGCGATCTCACCGTCGGCTACCAGATCGTCGGTGCGGTGACCGAGCGTGGTTCGGGCACGCTGCTTCCCGGCGTTCCCGTGCTCGGGGACCTCGACGCCCTGCTTCCGGCCATCGAGTCGGCCCGTGCCGACGCCGTCGTGTACAGCGGCTCCGATCTGATCTCTCCCCCTCGACTGAGGCAGTTCGGCTGGGAGCTGCAGTCGCGAAGCATCGACCTCATCGTCGCCGCGGCGCTCACCGACATCGCCGGGCCGCGCATCCACGCGCGGCCCGTCGCGGGTCTGTCGCTCATCCATGTGGACTATACCGAGTTCACCGGCATCCGGTACGCGACCAAGCGCGCCTTCGACATCTCAGCATCCGCGATCGCTCTCCTACTTCTCCTGCCGCTGATGGCACTGATCGCGGTGCTCGTGCGTACCGATGGCGGTCCCGCGCTCTTCGTCCAGGAACGCATCGGATTGGACGGACGGCGGTTCCGGCTGGTGAAGTTCCGGTCGATGGTGCCTGGCGCCGAGCACATGCTCGAAGGCCTGCTCGAGTTCTCCGACGGCAACGGGATGCTGTTCAAGATGCGTCGTGACCCGCGGGTCACACGCATCGGCGCTTTCCTGCGCCGCCACAGCCTGGACGAACTGCCTCAGCTGTGGAACGTGCTGCGAGGCGATATGTCGCTGGTGGGCCCGCGCCCGCCGTTGCTCAGCGAGGTCGAGAACTACGAGGACTGGGATCAGCGTCGCCTGCTGGTCAAGCCCGGAATAACCGGTCTCTGGCAGGTCAGCGGCCGCTCCGACCTCTCCTGGGAGGACAGCGTGCGACTCGACCTCTACTACGTCGAGAACTGGTCGCTCACCGGTGACCTGGTCATCCTCTGGCGCACCCTCCGCACTCTGGTCTGCGGCCGCGGCGCGTACTGACGTCCCGCCGCTCGGTCCTCGACGACGACTGCAGTTCCCGCGCCACCAAGCAACCCGCGCCCCACCAAGCAACCGGCGTGGTTTCGATGGTGGCGCGCCGGTTCGATGGTGGCACGCGCGCTTTCTTCGCTCAGCGCAGCCGACGACGGTCGAGCTGCAGGTCCGACGTGAGAGGCACGCCGAACGCGGCGAGCCGCGCGGCGAACGAATGGACCGTCGCGATGTGCTCGCTCTCCCAGCGCAGCATCCGTCTTCCGGTCGTGCCGTGCACCCAGTCTGCCCGGCGCTTTTCGCTCAGCACCGTCTCCTCGATGTGCTTGTCGCCGCGGAGCACGGGATCGACATACTTCCCCATTCCATCGAACTCACCGTAGGCGTCGATCTCGTCGAGTCCGAAGTCGATGAAGAACTCGTTCCCGCCCGGGCCCGTCACCGGGACTTGCAGCTGCACTTCGCGGAACCCCAGCCTCCTCAGCCGCAATCGGCTCACGCTCTCGCCGGGCAGCTGCGCCCGGCCGTCGGCGAAATCCACGACATCGCGCGCCCGGCGTACGCCCGGACGTCCACGCAGACGCTCAAGGCGATAGTGCAGATCTTCACGCCACACGCCGGCGGCGTCGGCATCCTGTCGGTGCCCCGTGACCGCCACCCGCCGAAGCGCCGCATCCGCGATCGATTGCGCAGCCTCCAGCCGCAGGGTACGCGCCACGTCGATCGCGGTGCGGTTCAAGCCGGTCAGACGAAACGGGCCGATCTCCACGACATCGGTGTCGTCGAGAGGAAGTTCGTGACGCAGAACATCCGGGACGCTCGCCGCATGCGACGGTGACGGGACGGTCACATGAACGCGAGTCGGAGCCAGCCGATACAGCGGAAACCCATGCACCACGGCGGCGGAGACGTGAGAGAGCACTGGCGCAGTCGCCGCGTCTCGGCAGACCGCGAGTACCCGCATCAGGTGGCGTCCCTCCGGCCAGAGGCGCCGCCAGTCCTCGGCCGTCGCATAGTGCCCGCGACGTATCCGCACCAGAACGCCTTCAGCCACGCGTTGACGGATGCGGCGCTCCGTCGCCCCTGCTGCAAGCAGATCGCCCGCCGAGCGCAGCATCCGTTCGGCGTCCGCCAGCGTGATCGCGCGCTTCGGCGGCTGTGGATTCGACCCCATCCGTCCACGTTGCCCCTACCGGAGCGCCCATGACGCGTTGTCCACAGTCTCGGATGGATCCCGCCGCGAATCCCTAAGCCTGTGGAAGGGAACGCGCGCCACCAAGCAACCCGCACCCCACCAAGCAACCGACGTCGGTTCGATGGTGGCGCGCCGGTTCGATGGTGGTACGACGGTCGCGACCCGCCCTCGATCCGGTGGCGGTCAGACGGGCGGCCGGACGCCGTGCAAGGACTCGTAGATGTCGGCGACGAACTCCTGGATGTCAGGGTGGCCGCTGACGGGCCCCCCGGCAAGAAGCCCGTCGGCACCCAGCAGCACGGCTGTGGGTGTGGGCCACTCGGCGATCGAGTCACGCACGTACCCTTGCGGATCATGCAGGGTCTGCGGCTCCACGCTGCTCGTCAGTGTGCTCTGCTCAGGCGTCGCACGCAGCAGGAGCCGCACGGAGACCTCCGGAAGCAGGGTCCGCCAATGCTCGGCACTCTCGATCACGGGCGTGCACGAACCGCACGTCTCCGAGACCGCGAGGATCAGGATCGGCGCACGCGCAGAGAGGGTGCGCAGGTTGACGGTGGTGCCGTCGCCGAGCTGAACCGGCACGGCCGGCGTGCGAGTGCGGATGTAGTCGTCGAGATCATCCGCGGCCGTCGGTGCGGGCACTGACGTGTCGTCCGGCGAGGATGCCGACGGAGCGGGCTGATGCACCAGCACGAACGTCACTGCGACGGCGGCGAGCGCGAGCAGCCAGCTCCAATTCGGCAGGGCGAGAGCGACAACACCGCCCAAGAGCGGGCTCACGCCGATCGTGGCCGCTGCCAGACCCGACAGCAGCACCAGCCATCCGTTGCGCAGCAGCGTGCGCACCGTGATGGGCTTGCGCTCGCCGAAGCATGCGCAGGAGGCATCGGGTGTTTGCTTCCTGGCGCGCCAGATCATCACGAGGTACACCGCGAAGAGCAGGGTTGCGGCGACGGCGGCGAGGACGCCGAGGACGCCGCCGAGCAGTGCAAGCGCCAGGGCGAGCGCGATCTCGGCGAACGGATGCAGCCGCATCAGCCAGCCACGCCTCAGCGCTGCCGGAACTCCCAGTTCGGTCCACCCCGCCTCGTCGTCGGGTGTGCGCAGCTTGGCCACTCCGCTGACGAGCAGGACGGCCGCGACGATCAGTGCGGGGGTGATGGTCAGTGCCATGGGCATCAGGTGTCCTCCTCGAGTGTGAGCAGCCCGGCCTGCACGAGGGCCGCGACGTTCTCGTCGGCTGCCGGGATGTCGCCGTCGCGCCGCTCGACGGCCCGCCAGACCTCGGCCGCATCGTCGGCCAGCACGAAGATCGGCCCGTCCGGCAGGACAGCGGCGTATATGCGGGACCCGTCGTCGACGGCGCCGACGTCCGCCGCCCGCACGAGGCGGCTCATCCCCTGCTCCTTCGCGGCAGCAGTTCCCCGACCGCGACGCGCGCCCGCGTCATCGCGGCGCGGAACACGTCGAGGCGAGTAGGAGCATGTCCGAGCTGGTGCGCGAGCCTGCTGCGGTTCACCCGCGGAGCCCGCATCATGATGTGCAGCGCCTCACGCCACGAGCGCGCGGCGCGCACCCTCCCCCACCATTCCTGGGTGCGGGTCCCTCCCTCGGAGACCGTCTTCCAGAGCAGATACTCAGCGCGCCGCCGGTGCCGCTGCAACTCCCCTGAGACGACGGCAGCGGCCACCACTGCGTCCAGACGGTCGATCAGCAGGTCCAGTCTGAGGCGCTCATCGACGGCCAGCGCGCGATGGAAACGATGCGCCTCTGCCCGGTCGTTCGTGCTGCCGCGTGCCGCGTTGAGCACGTACAGCGCCGCTTGTGCGGTGACGGAGGGCACGGCGATCTCGCGCCCTGCCGCGACCACGGTCGAGTGCTGATCCCACAGCAATTCGAAGGCGCTGTCGTCGGCGAGCCCGATGCCGGGGAACCGGCGGTGCAGGTCGATGTAGCCCCAGTCGCTGTTCCAGTACGTCTGGGCGTGGCCGAACGGCGAGCCGTCTTCGAAGGAGCTGTACACCTGCCAGTCGTGCGCCAGCAGTGCTTCGTGCAGAATGCCCACCGCTGCCGGATCCACGATGATGTCGACGTCGCTGCCGTTGCGTGTCTTGGGGCGGATCGATCGGTCGACGGTGGTGCCCTTGATGTGCAGCATCCGGATGCCGAGCCGGTCGGCGATCACCTGCACGCCCGCGCGGCACAGCTCGATCCGCACCGCCAGCGGGATCGGCGTCTCCTTGATGGCTCCCACGGCGTCAGCTTAGGGCTTTCGCGCTCTGTCTCCGGCGGGTGAGCACCTCTCCGTATGCCTCGCCGTGCGCTCGTGCGACGGCGTCGTCGTCCATCAGTCCCGGCGTACGCAGGGCTAGAGCCGACAGCCGTGAGCGCAGGTCAGGGTCGGCGTCCAGCCGCCGCAGTGCCTCGGCGAGCTGCGGGATGCTGCGTGGGGGCACCCGCAGGCCGTTCCGTCCGTCGTCGACCCATTCGGTCGGCCCGCCCTCGTCCGCGACCACCGTCGCCGCGCCACCCGCGAGATACTGCAGCACGTTCTGCCCGAGCGGCTCCGGCCGCGTGGAGTACTGCACGGCGATGTCCCACGTCGCGATGCGCGCGGCGGTGTCGTCGACGTGGCCGGGCAGGTGCACGCGCGCGGCGACGCCCAGTTCCGTCGCACGGCGTCGCAGTGCGCCTGCGAAGTCCTCATGCTCGAACGGAGCACCGCCGACGAGCTCGAGCTGCGCGTCACCATCGGGGAAGGCGAGCGCGAAGGCTTCGAGGAGCTCGCGCTGACCCTTCCAGGGGTCGATGCGGGCGAGCATCCCGATGCGAAGCGGACCGTCGACTCGCTTCGCTGCGACGCCGGTGCGGATGCCGGCGGCACTGGGGATGCTGACCGCGACCGCATCCTCGCGAACGAACGGGCGGGCGCTCTCGAGCGTGATGCGCGAGTTGGCCACGACACCATCGGCTCTGGGCAGGATGAGCCTGGTCATCAGCCGGTACCCGAAGGCGCCGAGGCTCTGAAGGTCGACCATGTCGCGGATGTGCACGACGAACGGGCGGGCCGACGCCCGCACGGCGAGGGCTCCGTATGCGGCTGCACGGGTGCTGTTCGCCACGACGAGGTCGCTGCGGAGCACAGCACGGTGCCACCGGGTGGCGGCGGCCTGCGCGGTCAGTCTCGCACCGAGGCCGAGGAGCCGCACGGGCGACGTTCCGCTCCCACCGGCCAGCTGGCGCACGCCGGCGAAGAGCCGGGGGACGTCTGCGGGCAGCAGTGCGAAGACGTCGTCCGGATCGGATGCGGGCAGCAGCACCTCCGCACGCCAGTCGGTGCGCGCTGAAAGCAGGCGCACGAGTGCCAGTTCCGCGCCGCCCCTGACCGTCGTGTGGTCGAGGTGCACGATGCGCGGCCGTGGGTCCCCAGTGAATACGCTTCCCATCCCCCATCGATCCCCAGAATCGTTCCCCGCGGAGCACTCCCCAGTGACTTCCGCGGCGGATATGGTTGCTGCAGACAGCATAACCCTGGGGAGGCCTTGTGCGCGTGCTGCGTATCTCGCACAGCGCCGCGATCGCCGCGTGGCGCGGCCGCGAACGCGCGCTGCGCGCCGCGGGCGATGACGTCACGCTGATCACGGCGCCGCGCTGGCACGCAGGCGGTGCCTGGGCGGAGCTCGACGCCGCTCCCGAGGAGCAGGTTCGACCGGCCCGCGCCTTCGGGCGGCATCCGGCCCTGTTCGTCTACGCACCTCGGCCACTGTGGAGGGCGCTCGGCGAGCGATGGGACGTCATCGACGTGCATGAGGAGCCGTTCGCGCTGAGCACTGCGCAGGTGCTGCTGATGCGCGCGCTGCGGCGCAACCCCGCACCCGTCGTGCTGTACACCGCGCAGAACCTCGACAAGCGCTACCCCGTGCCGTTCCGCTGGCTGGAGCGCTGGGCGCTGCGCAGCGCGGCGGGGATCTCTGCGTGCAACAGCGAGGCCGCGCGCATCGCGACCGAGAAGGGCTTCCCGGGGAAGGCGCGGGTGATCCCGCTCGGCGTCGATCCGATCTCCCATGCCGGCGCCGCGACCTCGCCGCCCGTAGAGGACGGATCCCGCGCGGATGCCGCCGTCGTGGGGCTGCTCGGACGGCTCGTTCCGGAGAAGGGCGTGCTCACGCTGCTCGACGCCCTGCGGGCGAGCCCGCACCTGCGTGCCCGGATCGCAGGTGCTGGCCCACTGGCCGCCGAGCTGCCGACCCTGATCGGATCGCGCGGGCTCACGGGGCGAGTCGACCTGCTCGGGGCGATCCCGCCCGACGACGTCGCCGGCTACTACCGGACGATCGATGTGCTCGCCGTGCCCTCGATCCCCACGAACCGATGGACAGAGCAGTTCGGCCGCGTGGCGGTCGAGGCCATGGCGGCCGGCATTCCTGTGGTCTCGAGCGATGCCGGGGCCCTCCCCGACGTGGTCGGGGGTGCGGGCATCGTCGTGCCCGCCGGCGACGCTCAGGCGCTCGCGGATGCGGTGCAGCAGGCCGCCGGACCCCGCCGAGCGGAGCTGGTGGCCGCCGGCCTGGCTCGGGCGCGGCAGTGTTCCTGGGAGGCGGTCGCCGACGCCTACCGCTCGCTCTACGCCTCGGTCGCGCGTGCGCCCGGATCGCCCCGCACAGGGATCGAGGTCATCGTCGTGGCGTACGGAGCGGTCGGGATGCTGCGACGCGCCCTGGCGCCGGTTGCAGACCTGCCCGTCACAGTCATAGACAACTCCTCCCTGCCCGAGATCGCAGCCCTGTGCGCGGAGCTCGGAGTGCGCTACCGCGACGCCGGCGCGAACCTCGGTTTCGGCGCCGCGGTGAACCTGGCGCTCAGCGACCGCCTGGTACCGGGCGGCGACGTGCTGCTGCTGAACCCCGACGCCGAGATCTCTCCTGCGGGCATCGATCACCTGCACAGTGCGCTGCGGGCCGAACCGGATCTCGCGAGCGTCGGCCCCGCCCAGGTCGACGACACCGGCCATGCGGCGCGGGTCTCCTGGCCGTTCCCGGCGCCGCACCGCAGCTGGCTGGAGGCGGTCGGTCTGGGACGGCTGACCGGCGGTCCGCAGTTCGTGATCGGGTCGGTGCTGCTGCTGCGTGCCGAGGCCCTTGAGCAGGTGGGCGGATTCGACGAGCGCTTCTTCCTGTACGCGGAGGAGACCGACTGGGCATACCGCGCGCACCTGCTGGGCTGGCGGCATCGGGCCGTTCCCGAGGTGCACGCCGTGCATCTGGCGGGCGGCACGAGCACCGATCCGCGCCGGCGCGAGGCGCATTTCCACGCGTCGCAGGAGCGTTACATGCGCAAGCACTTCGGTGCGGTGGGTTGGCAGAGCGCCCGGCTGGCGGCAGCGCTCGGCGCGACGGCGCGCTCCCTGATGCTGCCCGGCGAACGGGGCACGGCGGCCCGTCGCCGCGCTGCTCTCTACCGGCTGGGCCCGGTGCGAGTGGAGAAGCGCTTCCGAGGGGCCGGCTGATGCACATCGTGCAGATCGTGCCGACGATGGGGCGCGGGGGCGGTATCTCGGGGGTGGCCTGGCACCTGCACCGACAGTTCGTCGAGATGGGCCACACCGCCGAGACGCTCACCGAGGGCGATCTGGGGCGCCGCCATCCGGTGCCGCGCTCGCTGACGGCCCAGCGTCTCAGACGGCTGGTCACTGCGGTCTCCTTCAGCCTGCGGGGCGGGATGCGCGCGCGCCGCCATCTCGCGCAGCATCCGTCTGCCGTGTCGATCTGCCACAACGCCGCGCTAGCCGGCGACGTGTACGTGAACCATGGCGTCGTCTCAGAGACCATGCGGGCGCGCGGTCACATGCTGTGGCGGATGCTGCGCAACCCGCTGCACGTCTTCACGTATCTTCGTGACCGGTACCGCTATCGCGGCCGCACGCACCGCGCTGTGGTCGCGTTGTGTGACAGCGAAGTCGAAGTACTGCGCCGTACCTACGGCCGGGTGCGCCCGCCCGTGCACGTGATCGGGCACGGGGTGGACCTCGAGGAGCACCGTCCGCCCACTCCGGTGGAGCGGGAGGCCGCTCGCGCCAGGCTCGCCTTGGACGAGGAGCATCGGGTCGCGTTGTTCATCGGTCACGAGCTCGATCGCAAGGGAGTGGCGCTGCTGATCGACGCCCTCGTCGACGCCCCCACCGTGATGCTGCTGGTCGTCGGCGGCTATCGCTCCGCCGTCAATCGCATGACGGCGCGCGCAATCGACCGCGGCGTGGCAGAGCGGGTGCTGTTCGCGGGTCCGCAGGTCGACCTGGCGCCCTGGTTCGCAGCCGCCGACATGTTCGCCTTCCCCAGCGCCTATGAGTCGTACGGTCTCGTCATCACCGAGGCGTTGGCCTCCGGCATACCGGTGATCGCGACTCGGGTGGGGGTTGCGCCAGAGGTGATCGTCGACGGCCACAACGGCTACCTGGTCGATCCTGAGCCGCGCCAGATAGCCGATCGCCTCGAGTCGGTCGCCGCCACCGAGGTGGCGCAGTGGCGGCAGGCGTGCCGGGATTCGGTCATCCACCTCACCTGGCGCGCCACGGCTGAGCGATACCTGCAGCTGCTGGGGGAACTCGCGACGCAGCGCGGTGGGGCGCGATCATGAAGATCATGCACCTGGTCTGCTCCGACCGATTCGCAGGGGTCGAGCAGTTCGTGCTGCGTCTCGCCGTCGCACAGGCCGCCGGCGGTCATGTGGTGCACGTCGCCGGCGGAGCGGCGACACGGATGCCGGAGCAGCTCCGCGCCGCCGGAGCGACGTGGGAGCCTGCCGAGGGCGTGCGCGCCGGGGTCGCCGCCCTGCGCCGCCGTCGCCACCGACTCGACGTGATCAACTCGCACATGACCGATGCCGACGCGGCGGCCGCTCTCGTGCGCGGTCGCCGCGGTGCGGCGCTGGTCTCGACGCGCCATTTCGCTCTGCGTCGCGGCCGGGTCATCGGCATCCCCGTCGATCTGCTGCTGCGGCGCACGGTGGACGCCGAGATCGCAATCAGTTCGGCCGTGGCCGCCGCAACGGGCCTTCCCTCTACGGTCGTGCACTCCGGGGTACCGCACGCCGAGGCCGCGGCACATCCCGGGAAGATCGTGCTGATGGCGCAGCGCCTGCAGCCCGAGAAACGCACCGAAGTCGGCATCCGTGCTTTCGTGGCATCCGGCCTCGCGCACGACGGCTGGCGATTGGACATCGCCGGCGACGGGACCCAGCGCGATGCGCTGCAGCGACTGGTGGACGATCTCGGCGTCGGCTCCTCCGTACGGCTGCTCGGGTTCCGGGCAGATCTGCCGGCACTGCTCGACGGCGCATCGCTGTTCCTGGCGCCGTGCGATGTCGAAGGACTCGGACTCGCGGTGCTCGAGGCGATGGCGGCGGGCGTCGCTCCGGTCGCGGCGGCATCGGCGGGACATCTCGATGTGCTGGCAGGACTCGACGAACGCAGCGGCTTCCGTCCCGGCGACATCGAGGACGCGGCCGATGCGCTGCGGACGCTGGCGACCGATGGCGCACGACGTTCCCGCCTCGCCGCAGAGGCACGCGAGCGCGCGCGCGCCGAGTTCTCGCTCGCCGGGCAGGTCGCGCGCACCGAGAAGGTCTACGAGCGGGCGATCGAGCTGGCCACGGAACGCGGGTGGCGCGCATGAGCGACCTGGTTGTGCTCTCACTCGAGCCGTGGGATGGCGTGTGGCGCCGCAATCAGTACCTGGTGGCGGGGCTTCTGGCCGCCGACCCCGAACTCCGCGTGCTGTTCGTGGAGCCGCCCGACGACCCGCTGCACGACGTCCGCAACGGCAGGCGACCGGCGATGGGCAGCGGCCTGCGCCGCATCGACGAGCGGCTCTGGGGGCTGCGCCCGGTGAAGTGGCTGCCGCGGAGGGTGGATCGCACCGCGGACGACCGCCTGGCTCGCGTGACCGAGCGGGCGGCGCTGCGACTCGGCATGCGGCACCCGGTGCTGTGGATCAACGACCCCGCATCCGTTCACCTCGCACGGCGCTCGGGATGGCCGGTGCTCTACGACATGACCGACGACTGGCTGTCCGCCGACCGTCCTGAAGGCGAGCGGCAACGCATCGCCGAGGGCGAGGCGTGGCTGCTGCGGGAGGCGGCCGCGGTGGTCGCCTGCTCTCCCGAGCTGGTGCGTCGCAAGACGGAGCAGCGCCCCGGGATCACGCTGGTGCGCAACGGGGTCGACACTGCACGCTATCTGCGGCCGGCCCCTCGACCGGCGGATGCTCCCGCAGAGCCGTATGCGCTGTACCTGGGCACACTGCATCGCGATCGCATCGATGTCCAGTTGTGCGTGGCGACGGCGCAGGCGCTACGCGGCCGGGGCACGCTGGTGTTCGTCGGACCCGAGGCCTGGACAGCGCGGGATTCCGCGCGCGTGCGCCAGGCCGGCGCCGTGGTGCTGGGGCCGCGGGCGCGCGACGAGGTGCCCGGGTACCTGCAGCATGCAGACGTGCTCGTGGTGCCGCACGTCGTGACGTCGTTCACCGACAGCCTCGATCCGCTCAAGCTGTACGAGTATCAGGCGGTGGGGCGCCCCGTCGTGTCGACCCCGGTGGCCGGCTTCCGTGACGCTCAGGGCGTGCTGGTCGCGCCGAGCGCGGCGTTCGCGGATGCTGTCGCATCCCAGGTGCCCAGCACGACCTCGTTCCCGGAGGGCGCGGACGCCCACGCCGTGGACTGGTCGACGCGCGTGCAGGAGTTCCGCGCGGTCCTCCCGCGGCCCTGAGGCGCGCGCCCGCACCGAGGACGCGGTCGTCCGGTAGAACCGCCGGACGACCGCCGGTTCCGGCGTCGAGCGGGGCTCAGCCGTTCGGCGGGCAGTTGGTGCCGAACGTCTGCACGCAGGGAGCGGTGCTGTTGAACGAGAACGGGATGTCGAAGATCGTGCCGTTCTCGCTCGGGTCGTCGACGTTCTCCCAGTAGGCGTCGACCGTGCCGCTGCCCGACGTCTGCTCGCTGGTGCCGTTGTTGTCGAGGCCGATGCCGACGGTTTCCGTGCCGGAGGCATCGACGATGACCACGTTGTTGAACAGGTACCAGCCTTCGCTGCCGATGCCCGAGGTGATCTCCAAGCCGGAGAACGTCACACGAATCGCGTGCGTGTGGGTGTTGGTGACGTCGAAGCCAAGGACGTAACCCTTGTTCCAAGCGGCACAGTTGTTGCCCTGGCCGGGCGACTTACACGCGCCAGCGCTCTGAATGGTGACAGTTCCGGAACTGGCGAACGCCGGTATCGGAGCTGCCACCGCGATCGCGGGAACAGCCCACGCCATCGCCTTGGTAACGGTGCGGCGGCTGATGCCGTCGCTCGAGCTCTGCAAGTTCTCGCCCATGAGCGTATTCCCCAATTGTCTGCCTCGGCACGACTCCCCCATAGAGTCGAGAACACCGCAGGCACTCCAGGGCCAGAGTAGCGCATCGCCAGCGTATGCAACAGGTATCGGGAATATCGGTTCAGCGTGCGCGTGTGCGCGCCTCTGGGCTCGCGCGTTGCGCGGGCAGAGCGTACGCGACTCGAAGCGAGGGCAATCCCCTCAGATCACGGATGATCGCCCGTGTAGACGGCACGGGCCCGGTCGTTCGGGCGGAGGGCCGCGAGCAGGCCCGACGCGGTGCCGACGAGGTCGGTCGCCGCGCGTGTGAGGCCGCCGGCGACGCCGCGCAGGCGGGCACGGACGCCTTGCTTGGATCGCCAGCCGGTGACGCCGGAGACCGCTTCGGCGGCGATACGGGCGCCGTTCGAGAGCAGGTAGCGCGAGAGGTGGGGGTCGGTCCAACCCAGCGTGGTGCGCAGCAGCATGACATGATTGCGTGCCCCATAGAAGCGGTAGCGCAGATCGAACCGTCGGCCCTTGGCGTAGTCCCCGGCCACGTGCAGCACCACGGCATCCGGCGCGTACACGATGCGGTATCCGGCTCTACGCACGCGCAATGCGAGGTCGCTGTCCTCGCGCAGGCAGGTGCCGGGGTAGTAGTCGTGGATGCCGCCGATCTCGTGCAGCGCCCGCGTGCGCACCGACATGTTGGCGCCGAGCATATGGTCGACATCGACCGTGCGTCCGGGATCGGCCGCGAAGTTGCCGGTCAGCCTCCCATCGGGCAGGAAGCGCCCGATGCGATCCACTCCGTCGTGCTCCTCGCCCTCCCTGCCGTTGCGGGCACGTCCACCCACCGCGCCCACGTCGGAGGGCTCGTAGGCGGCGAGCAGCCGCTCGAGCCACTGGGGTTCGGCATACGCGTCGTCGTCGATGAACGCCACGACCTCCTCGGTCGCGTCCACCGCTCCTATCGCGCGCGAGGCCGCGAGCGTTCCCGCCCCGAGGTCGTTGCGCCGGTATTCCACGCCGGGGAAATCCGCCACCACGTCGGCTGTGAGCGTGTCGGGCGAAGCATCCACCACGACGATGCGCTTCGCAGGCACGGTCTGCGCCGCCAGATGCTGCAGGCATGCGCGCACGTGTTCCGGCCTGCGGAACGTTGCCACGACCACCACGGCGTCACGCACCTCGTGCTCCACTCCCCAGGCGATCCCCCCACGGAACCGACGTTGACTCGACTATAGCGACGCGGTGGCCGAGTGATTCGTCGGGGCGCTAGATTCGGGGCACCGGTCCCGCAACGAGAGACGCGTATGCCTCAGCTATCCATCAGCACGATCGTGACGAGCACGCCGATGGGGGCGCAGGCCTATCAGGCACAGGTGATCGCCCGCGCACCGGAGGCACTGCTCGACTCACCAGTGCCGTGGCGCGTGCGCACGCTGGAGGTGCGCTCGATGCGCTCGGCACTGCCGGGGAACCGCCGCCTGCCGCTCGGCCGCATCGCGCGCGCCTCGCCGACCGTTCGACGTGCCGTCGGCCGGATGCTGCACGCCGGCGACACGGTGTCGCACCGCATGGCGCTCGAGCTGCCCCCGTCACCGCACGCCGACGTCGTGACGTTGCACGACGTCGTGGCCTGGCGTTTCGCGGACGAGTCCGCTCCGGTGCCTTCTGCCATAGATGAGCTGCGTCGCTCCGCCGCGGTGGTCTGCGTTTCGGCGTTCACCGCCGCCGAAGCCGTCCACTTCCTCGGCATCAGTGATCCGCACGTGGTGCCCAACGGCGTCGACCCGCGCTATTTCGACGCGCCCCTTCCGACTGCGGTGCAGCGGCGTGCGTGGGGCGCAGACGGTCCGTACGTGCTGCACGCGGGTGGTGCGGCCGAACGGAAGAACCTCGCCGCCCTGGCAGAGGCCTGGCCCGCGGTCCGGCGCGCCCGCCCCGACCTGACGCTGCTGCTCGCGGGCCCGCCGCATCCGCGTCGCTCCGCACTCTTCCACAACATGGCGGGTGTACGACTGCTGGGCCGCCTGCCCGACGGTGATATGCCTCAGCTCGTCGCCGGGGCGGCAGCCGTGGTGGTCCCCTCGCTGTACGAGGGCTTCGGCCTTCCCGTGCTCGAGGCGATGGCGGCGAACGTGCCTGTGGTCGCCGCGAACACCAGCAGCCTGCCCGAGGTCGCCGCCGGTCACGCGATCCTCGTCGAACCCGATGCCGCCTCGATCGCTCAGGGGCTCACCGACGCGACCTCCGGCGACCCCGCCCTCTCGTCTCTGGTGCGGGGAGGTCGCATGCACGCGGCGGAGTTCACCTGGGAACGCAGCGCCGCGGGGCACGCGGCTGTGTGGCGAGCGGTCGCGGACCAATTCTGAAGTCGTCCGCGCCGTTCACCCGCGCAGGCCCTTCCACACCCCTCGCGGAAACGGATGCTGGCCGAGATCCAGATCGGCTGCCGCGCGGATCGCGGCTTCGAGACCGTCACGGAGCCGGTCGACGACGACCGTATCGGCCGCCCACGCGTCATCGACGAGCTCTGCCAGCGAAGCGGCCTGCTCGAAGGGACGGAACCTGGTGCGCCCGGGCGTGACCGCAGCCTCGTAATCGCGGAACTTGAAGTCGCCGCCGCCCAGCGGCGGATCCAGGGTCGTCCAGACCGCCGGGATGCCGTAGGCGTCGGCTGTGACGAGCCCGTGCAGCGAGGTGGTGACCACCGCGCGTCCGGTGGCTATCTCACGCACGGCGGATGCCGCACGCCGGTGCACGTTGACCGTCCGCGCGAAATCTCCCGCCCGACGGGTGAGCGCCGCGAGCGCTTCGTGGGCGCGATGGTGGCCGTGTGGCACGACCACGATCCGCCCGTCCTCCGCTGGTCGCGCGATGTGGCGCGAGACCAGCAGCCCGGGGTCACCATATGCGGGCTCCTCCTCGACACCGATGCGTTCAGCGGTGAGGGGTCCGCGCACGGCGAGCACGGCAGCGTCGGCCAGCGGATGCGGCGCGTCGTTCATCAGCCCCGTCCCCCAGACCGCGCCCGAGTAGTCGCGCGGCAAGAACTCGAGCAGACTGCCGACGCCGACCAGGCGCGCCGCCCGGGGCTCGCGGTACAGGGGCACCAGTCCGTAGCGCGGCAGCAGCATGGGTGTCAGGTCATCGCCGAAGTTGGGGTGACCGTCCCACCAGAACGTGGGGACGACAGCGCCCGACGTGCGCGACCGAGTCTCCGTGAACGCAGTGGCGAAGCGTCGCAGCTGGCGTGCGCGGCGGCGCAGCGTGCCCTCGTACCTCAGAACGGCCACGTCACGCGCCGTTCCGAGGGCGACGGAGGATCGCGTCGAGCATCATCTCGTACAGCAGGGCGACGCGCGGCCAGCTGAACGCACGTACGCGCTCGGCTCCAGCGGTGGCCAGCCTGCTGCGCAATCCGGCATCGGCGATCAGCCTCCGGATGGTCGTGGCGAGCGCTTCGATGTCGAGCGGGTCGACCAGCAGGCCGTCTTCGCCGTCGCGCACGAACTCGGCCGCGCCCCCTCGAGTGGTCATCAGCAGCGGGGCGCCGCCGCGCCACGCCTCCAGAGCGACGATGCCGAACGACTCCGAACGACTGGGCACCACCACCGCGGTCGCCGCGGCGATGCGCTCGGCCACGCCTGAAGCATCCCGCTCGCCGAGCAGGCGCACGCGCGAGTTGAGACCGGCGGATTCGATCCGCTGCTGCAGGGCGTCTCGCTCAGGGCCGTCGCCGACGATCTCGAGTCTCACGTCGTCGATGCGCGAGACCGCATCGATGAGAAGGTCGAATCCCTTCATTCTTCCGAGCCTGCCCACGGCGACGAGCAGATCATCCTGCCGGGCGACATCCCCGATCGACGGCAGCGCCGCGACGCCGTTCGGGATGACCGTGCCCACACGCGCGCCGAATCTTGCTGTCAGATCGTCCAGCACGTAGCGGCTGGGGGCGGCGTGAGCGGCCGATGCCGTGAGCGCATCCCGCAACGTGGAACGCAAGAGCCTGGATCGAGCGAAAACGGCGTTGTCGTCTCCGAGGGTCTCGCCGTGCGACACGACCACGAGCGGAATGCCTGTCCGACGATGCAGCCGCAGCGCGTACACGCCGTTCGGGCCGAAGCACTGCACGACCAGCACGTCTGGTTGCAGCGCGCCAGCGGCGGCCTTCCATCTTCGTCGAGCCGCCGGAGCGGTGTACGCATACTTCAGCAGTGCACCGAGTCGGCGGGCGGGTAGGGGCGTGGGCAGATATCGCACTGGCACTTTTCCGGTATCGGTCGGCGCGGCACGCGCCCCGCGGTCGACGGTCCACACCTCGACCTGGTGACCTCGGACGTGCAGGGCGTCCGCGATCTGCGCGACGTGCTCCTCCACCCCGCCGACGTGCGGTGCGTACGACGACGAGATCAGCGCGATGCGGTGGCGCCGCCCCGCATCACTTCCCGCCATCAGGGATGCGGCCCACCACCGCCGTGTCCGGCGGGGAATCGTCGAACAGTTCGTCGAGAAGATCACTGTCTGCCGGTCGCGGTGCGGACGCCTGGCGTCGCCCGCGCGATCCGGCACGCGCAGTCGACGCGGAGTCCGCCGTCACCGGCACTCCCCTCGTCGAGGCGGTCTTCTTCTTACGCGGATGCGCCTCGGCCTGCGGCCGCTCATGGCGGTCGTCGGCTTCGGCCCCGGCGGCCTCGTAGGCGTACACGCCGCCATAGGTGCCGCCGGTGACCGGGACACGGTTGAGCACGACGCCGAGCACGTGTCCGTGGATCTTCTCGAGCACGTCGATCGCCTTGTCCACGACGTCGTACCCGGTGCGTCCTGCCGACACGACGACGAGTGCCCCGTCCGCGTGCCTGGTCAATACGGCGCCGTCGGTCACGGCGAGCAGAGGAGGGGCATCGACGATCACCATCGCGTGCTTGGCGAGATCCTTGAGCAGGGAGTGCATGCGCTCGGAGCCGAGCAGTTCGCTCGGGTTCGGCGGCAGCGTCCCGGCTGGGAGCACCAGGAGGTTGGGGATGCCGTTCACGCGTCGAAGCGCCTGCGTGATGTCGATCCGTCCCGCGAGCACGTCCGTCAACCCGATGTCGCCGTTGACCCCGGTCGTGTCGGCCACGGTCGGGCGGCGCAGATCCCCGTCGACGAGGATCACGTGCGCCCCGTTCGCGGCCAGTGTTCCAGCCAGGTTCGCCGCCACGGTGGATTTGCCTTCACCGGGCATCGCGCTCGTAACGATGATGGTGCGCGGCGGATGGTCGACGTTCATGAACTGCAGGTTGGTGCGCAGCATCCGCAGTGATTCCCGCACCGCGAAATCGGCGCGCTGCGCCTTCACGCCGGTGACCTCTTCGTCCAGCCGATACAGACGCTTGCCGCCCGACAGCGTCCCGACGTCCGGCAGGGTCCCCGCCACCGGAACGCTGAGCCGCTGCTCGACGTCGTCGGCGCTTCGTAGCCGACGATCGGCGATTGCGCGGACGAGTGCGAAGGCGACGCCACCGCCCAGACCGAGCAGCAGACCGACGATCATCGCCATCACGGTGTCGGGGAAGATGGGCGCGCCGGGCAACGACGCCGACTCCCCCAGCTGAATCGTCATGTCGGCGCTGCCGGGCTCGCCGCTGCCCTCAACACGATCGATCTCCGACGCGAGCGCGGTCACCCAGGCTGAGGCGAGATCACGTGCAGACGTCGGCGATTCGGAACTGGCCGTGATCTTCAGAATCGCCGTGCCCTCAGGGTTCTCGACCACGATTCGCTGCACCAGCGCTTCGGGCGACGCCGATAGTCCGAGTTCATCGGCGGCGTGCTGTGCGACGGAGCGCCAGGTCGCCATGTCGAGATAGGTGGGCACTTTGCTCTTGGCGAGGCTGTCCGCCTGCCCCGGTGAGAACAGCGACTCGTCAGTCTGGTCGCTGATGGTGATGTAACCGCTGGCGTCGGCTTCATACACTGGGGTCTGCAGCTTCGCCCAGCCGTAGCCCATGCCAACGCCCACCGCCATCATCAGAATGATCGCGAGCCAATACCGTCGGAACGCGCCGGCGTAATCACGAAGCCTCATCCCCAAGCCCCCTCGTTGTGCTTGATCATACGCTCAGCTCCTCCGGCCGCACCCCGGCTCTCGCCAGCCTCCGATCGAGCGTGCCGCGCGCCATCGCGCGGCGACTCCGCTTTCGCCGCGACACCCACAGATCGGTGTCCGGCTGCTGCTCCCTGGCATGGGCCTGCGCGCCGAGGCACAACCCGGCCAGGAAGAATGGCACCGACACCTGCGCCGCCACCCAGAACAGGTCGAACTGCGCCTGCACGATGCGCGAGAGCACCAGACCGAAGGCGAGCATGCCGAACTGGGGATTCACACGCCACAGCACGACGAGCATGACCGCCCACATCGCGACGAACCCGACCAGGCCGAAGATCCCGGCTGATGCCACGACCTCGACCTCTGCCTGTGGAGGCTGGAAATCGGCCGTCGGGTGCACGTACCAGTAGCGCAGCCCGTGCCCGAAGAGCGGCGAGTGCTTCCAGAGGGCGTACACCTCGCGAAGCCAGTCGACCCGCTGGTAAAAGGAGTTGAACTTGTTCTGCGAGTCGATCTGCTCGATCACGCTCTGCACCACCAGGATCGCCCCGGGAATCGCCAGTACGAGCACGAGCACGATGTGGTCGGCCGCCCCGCGACGGAGGGTGTGCACGAGCAGTGCGATCGCGAGGCCGATGGCTGCCTGCCGCGATTGGGTGAGCACGAGCCCGATCAGGAAGATCACGAACGCCGCCCTCGCCCATCGCGAGTCGATGCGCGCCCAAGGCGGGTTGACGTAGGCGACGAGGGCCCCGAACGCCAGCATGCCGCCCGCGAAGTTCTTGTGCATCGGCCAGGGCCAGGCCGGGTAGACGGCTTGGAAGGGCTCCCCCGCCACAGTCTGCGCAATCGCCGTGCCGAACGTGCCGATCGCGATCAGAGCAGTCGCCGCCAGGAACAGGGTGAACACCAGGCGGGCGCGCCCGGCTCGGCCTACCACCCAGCCGGCGACCAGCGCGCCGGAGACCAGCAGCCAGGCATGCACCCATTCGATCGTGTTCTGCAAGTAGGGATTCACGATGACCGTGAAGACCGTCGAGAACTGGTAGCCCAGATTGGCCCACAGCAGGGTTCTCATCGGCGGGCTGTAGTCGTGACGCCCCAGCAGCACCGCCGCCCCCAACGCGGCTGCGAGCGCCGCATCCGAGACGGTGAGATCGACGCTGCCGACCCCGAGCCGCTCGGTGACCAGTAGGGCAGGTGTCGCCATCAGGACGATCGCCAGCGGTTCGGCGGTGGTGAGCACGACTCCGATCGCCAGGCAAGCGATGACGGATGCCGTGACGGCGCCGTTCGGGACGCCGCGGTCGAGCAGCAGATACACCGCGAAGACGACGCCGCACGCGAAAAGACACCACCTCCAGACATCCGCCCAGAGGTCGCCGACCCGCGAGCGCTTCCCCTGCCGCCCCCGGATGCGCGAAGCATCCATCCCCATCGCCCCAGTATCCCCCGATGCGAGGCGCTTCTCGAAGGCCCGATTCGATCGTTTTCCGCCGCTCTTCGATCATCTGGCGACAAGCGAGCATGCGATTCGCGACTTCTCCGACACTCTCGGAGATGTCATCCGACATCCGCCGCTCCCCGAGTGGCGCCCCTCTTCTTCGCCAGGCGAAAGCCACGAACTCCCCAGGAGAACCATGACCATCGAGAAGACTGAAGTTTCGCGCCGCACGCTCGTCAAGGGCGCGGCCTGGTCGCTGCCCGTCATCGCCGTCGCGGCTGCGACCCCGTTGGCTGCTGCGTCGGCCGCTACCTCTGACCTGGTGCCGGTGCTGAGCGGTCCCGTCACGCTTAACCTCTCGCTCGGCCCAGTAACGCTCGCGTCCATCAACGTCGTGAACACGCTGACGATCACGAACAACGGAACCGTAGCGTCTCCTGCTGGTGCGACGGCTACCGTCACGTACAACTCGGCGCTGCTGACGCTCAACATTAGCGGCGTCGGAGTTGATGTCCTCCCCGGCGACGGCTCGGACACCCTGACGCTCCCCGCTATTGCACCGGGCGAATCCCTCGTGATCAACCTCGGGACGACGCTCGACAGCCTGCTTGACCTGTCGCTCCTTCAGAGCCTGCTGGGCGGGGACCCCGAACTTCTGGAGGTCGCACTGGCGGGAGACGGCGTCACCAGCAACAACAACACCTCGTCGGAGATCGGGATCTCGATTCTCTGATCCGCAATACAGCAAGGGCGCGTCTCCATTCTTGGGGGCGCGCCCTTTTTGCGAGTTGGAACTTGCGCGCAATCGAGCGGGCGATCGGGCCATCCATGCCGTACGCCGCTGCCTATTCACGAGGATCCACATCTCGTTCACCTGGCTGAGCGCATGGCTTGGGAGCGCCTACTTGAGCAACGGCACGACGCGATGCCGATTGCATAGGGAATGATAGAGGCAGTGCCGTTCGGGGAGGGGAAGCGATGCGTCTGTCAGTCATCGGCTGCGGCTATTTGGGTGCTGTGCACGCCGCAGCCATGGCGTCGATCGGTCACGACGTCATCGGCATCGATGTCGACCCACGCAGAATCGAGTCACTCACACGGGGTGAGGCTCCCTTCTTCGAACCGGGCTTACAAGACCTGCTCACCGAGGGGCTCCAGTACGGCCGGCTGAGGTTCAGCACGGACGTCGCTAATGCCGCTGGCGCCGCCGTCCATTTCATCGGCGTTGGCACTCCGCAGCAGCCAGGCGGCGACGCAGCCGATCTGACGTTTGTGAACGCCGCGGTCGACTCGCTCCTTCCTCATCTGTCGGAAGGCGACGTGGTGGCGGGCAAGTCCACCGTTCCTGTTGGTACAGCTGCTGAACTCGCGCCACGCGTCTCCGCGGCCGGTGCCACTCTCGTCTGGAACCCGGAGTTCCTCCGTGAGGGCTGGGCGGTGCAGGACACGATCGATCCCGATCGTCTCGTCGCGGGTGTGCCCTCCGGCCGAGACGGCGAGCGCGCCGCCGAGCTGCTGAAGGACGTGTACCGCCCCGCGGTCGACAAAGGTACGCCGTTCATCGTCACGGACTATGCCACCGCCGAGTTGGTGAAGGTTGCCGCGAATGCTTTCCTCGCCACCAAGATCTCGTTCATCAATGCGATGGCCGAGATCGCCGAGGTCACAGGTGCGGATGTCACTCAGCTCGCCGACGCGATCGGGCACGACGTCCGGATCGGCCGGCGCTTCCTGGGCGCCGGCATCGGTTTCGGCGGCGGTTGCCTGCCCAAAGACATCCGCGCTTTCGCTGCACGTGCCGAAGAGCTGGGCCGTGGTGAATCGGTGAACTTCCTCCGCGAAGTCGATGCGATCAACCTGCGACGTCGCGACCGGGCTGTCGAACTGGTGGTCGAGGGCCTTGGCGGCAGTGTCTACGGCAAGAAGGTCGCGGTGCTCGGTGCCGCCTTCAAGCCGCACAGCGACGACGTTCGCGACTCCCCCGCGCTTGACGTCGCCGTGCGACTCAACGGCTTGGGCGCGAACGTGGTCGTCACAGACCCGCAAGCAATCGAAAACGCGCGACGCCTCCATCCGCAGCTGACCTACGAAGCGGACCGCGACGAGACCATCCGCGACGCCGATGCTGTCGTGCTCGTCACCGAGTGGGACGAGTACCGCCGCGAGCTCACCCCCGACCACGCGTCGACGCTCACCGACGGCCGCGTTGTCGTCGACGGTCGGAACGGGTTGGAGGCGTCCGCGTGGCGTGCAGCTGGTTGGCAGTACTACGGGATGGGGCGCCCCTGATGCCCGGCCTGCTCGTCCACGAATGGATCGAGTCGTCAGGCGGTGCCGAGAACGTCCTCGAAGCAATGGCGCGAACGTTCCCGGATGCCGACATCCAGTGCTTGTGGGATGATGCTCCCGACCGCTTCGCCGACCGTTCGGTACGCGAGACCTGGCTTGCTCGCACACCGCTACGCAGGCACAAGGCGCTCGCGCTCCCTTTCACGGTCAGCGCTTGGCGACAGCTTCCTTCACCGCGGGACTACGACTGGATGCTGGTCAGTTCGCACCTCTTCGCTCATCACGCAACGCTCGCGGGTCGAGATATTCCGAAGTACGTGTACGCCCACACACCAGCCCGATACATCTGGAATCCTGAACTCGATGAGCGCGGCAACAGCGCCGCTGTTCGGGCAGTGTCACCGTTGTTCCGTCGCATTGATCGAAAGCGCGCGCAAGAGGCAACCGCGGTCGCAGCGAACAGCGCCTTCGTGCGGGACCGAATCGCGCAAGCCTGGGAGCGCGAGGCGACCGTCATCCACCCGCCTGTCGCCGTGGAACGGATCCTCTCGCACGATGACTGGCGAGCCGAGGTGCAGGAGGAGTCGGAGCGCCGGCTGCTCGAAGAGCTGCCGTTGAAATTCATCCTCGGAGCCTCGCGGTTCATCCCGTACAAGCGCCTCGACCTCGTCATCGCCGCGGGCGAGCGGGTCGGACTGCCTGTGGTGCTGGCCGGGCGGGGGCCGGAGGAACAGCGCCTGCGTGCGATCGCGGCCGACGCCGGCGTGCCGGTGACGATCCTGCTGTCGCCGTCCGACCAGCTGCTCTACGCCCTGATGCAGCAAGCGACGGTGTTCGTGTTCCCCGCCGTCGAGGATTTCGGAATCGCGCCCGTCGAGGCTCAGGCCGCTGGAACACCCGTGGTCACTGGGCCGATCGGCGGTCAGCTAGAGACGTTCGAGAACGGTATCAGCGGAGTCATCGCAGACTCGACGGCTGACGTCGATCTGGCTCGAGCCATCGAACGCGCAGCCTCTCTTCCGGCTCCGGACCGATCCAGCGCTCGACGGTTCAGCGAGGAGCAGTTCGCACGACGATTGCGCGACTTCATGTTCGCCTCACCCAAGGAGCAGCGATGAGCCGATCGGACGCCGCCGCAGTGCTTATGATCTTCGACCCGAAGCTCGAGCGCGGCGGCGGCCAGGTCGTGTTGGAACACCTTCTCCGTCATCTTGAGACGCAGCCCGCCGTTCACCTAGTGATGCCAGCAACCGGGCAGGGAAAGATCAGCATTCCCGACGGCGTGACCCGCCATACCGACCTTGACGCGTTCAGCCACGCGCTGTCGCCGGGTAACGCCGTCGTCATGGTCTCTAACGCAAACTCGGGAATGCCCGCAGTGTTGCGAGCTGCGCGCCGGCTGCGGTCACGCGGCGCGCGCGTTCACACGATCGCGATAGTGCACAACTATCCGTCAGACCCTCTTCGAGCGTTCGCCACGAAGCGACTGTTAGGTGAGTTCGATGAGGCCGTAGTCGTGGAGCCTGGACTAACCTCCTTGCGCGCTGATGCTCGAACTCCCAGCTGGTTGAGCCTCGAGGAACCGCTCACGCGCGCCGCTGACTATCCTGCCGGCGGGATCACGCGTACTGGGAAAGTGAAATCTTATGGGCGTCCGGATCACGAGAAGGGGCTCGATCTGCTCCCCGCGATCTTCGGGCCGTTGGAGCAGCTCGGGTATGAATGCCGGGTCGCGCTCGGGAGTGGGTTCAGTGAAGACGACCGATACGCGAGACGCCTGCGACGGGATCTCGCACCGTGGCTCGTCGATGGTCGTCGCGACTCATCCTGGATCGAACCGGGCGATATCTTCATTGTTCCGTCCAGGAGCGAGGCTGCCTGCCTCCTGGCACAGGAGGTGCTATCGCGTGGCGCATTCGGTGTGGCGAGCCGCGTCGGCCTGATGCCCTACCTCACGCCAGACAATCTCGGAATGCGCACATTTCCGTGTGAGGACACCGCAGGTGCAGTTCGGGCGGCCCGGGAAGCGCTGGAGATGGATGCAGATCGATTCTCACTCGAATGCCTTGAGGGTGTTCGACTGATCGAACACCGAGCGGGGCGCTGGTACGCCGACGTCGTGCGCATGCTGCTTGAACGCAGAGCGGCAGTCGTCGCGGCATGACTCGCCAGTTTCGGAGCCTGCATCTAGCCGACACCGACGGTTCGTCTCTGAACGGCGGCGGTGCCGAGATCATCTTCGACGCCACTGTGCGCGCTGCCCGGGACTTGGGTCACGATGTCACCGTGATGACCGCCGATCCGATCCGAACGCCGCTGTCGTACGTGTACTCCCGCCGGCACTATCGCAGCGTGCTCGCCATACTCGAGCGAAGCAGACCCGATCTCGTCCATCTGCAGAACTACTACCATTTCCTCTCGCCTAGTGTCCTCGCCGCGATTCGCGAGTACAAGCGAGCTCATCCCTCAACACGGGTCGTGTTCACAGCGCACGACTTCCATTTGATCTGTCCCAACAGCGGGTTTCAGCATTTCGTGCACTCTCGCCCCGTCTCCTACGACGTGAGCAGGCCGAGATTCCGCTGGTTTCACAAGTTCGATCGGCGATCGTGGGCGCACTCTACGCTGAAGCTCGCACAACATGTGTACGCATACCGAGTACGCCACCTGGAACGCGTGATCGACGCCATCATCTCGCCGAGCGAACTGATCGCCTCGGCCTTGCGCAATGCCGGTGTCACCATTCCCGTTCATGTACTCCGCAACCCCATCTCGGTGGGCCCGGACAAGGCCACAGGTCCACGGAGCGGTCTCGCGTTTCTTGGTCGTCTCACGCCGGCAAAGGGTCTGCTGACATTTGCGGAGATGCTCGAACGGGAAGGTGTCAGCTGCCGTATCGATGTGTACGGCGACGGTCCTCAGCGGAACGAGCTAGTTGATTTTGCAGGCCGGAGCAGCTATGTGGATCTTGCCCTGCACGGGCATGTGCGGCATGACGGCATTGCCGATGTCCTGGGCCGCCACACCGCGCTTGTCTACCCATCGACGTGGATCGAGAACGCTCCCCTCGCTGTCGTAGAAGCCGCCGCTTTAGGTCTGTCGCTGGTTGTGCCGCATCAGGGCGGAGCGAGGGAGATGGCTGAGCTCGCCGAGCAGCACCACTTCTATGACCCGGCGGTTCCGGCATCTGCTGCTCGTGCTGTGCGCGACGCGCTCGCGACTGCCGTTCCCAACCGACTTCGCGACCCGGGAGCGTTTCGTTTCGACACGTATGTCGAGGGGATACGAGCTGTCTACCGGTTAGGGGACGGTTCGACGGCTTTAGGGCAATGCTGACGGGATTGGCGTCGACTTGCGTGACAGTTCAGTCCCTGCCTTTCCGAGCCGCACGGAGGCCTGAGTGGACCTGCGCGTAAATCGACTCAAGCACTCTAGTCTGCTCGCGCACGTCGAACTGAGCCTCAACGCGAGCACGCCCGGCAGCACCCAGCCTCTCTCCTAGGGATCGGTCTTGCAATACGGTCACGAGGTGGTGGGTCAGCTCATCGATGTGCCCCTCGTCAGCCAGCAGGCCCGTGACGCCATCCTCGACCGCTTCTGCAACTCCGCCATGGCGGTAAGCGATCACGGGCAGACCCGCCGCGGCTGCTTCGAGGAAGACCATACCGAATCCTTCTGAGTCGCCGTTGGCCGCTTGGCGGGAGGGGCCCATGAATACTCGGGAGCGGCTCAGGATGTCTCGGATGTCCGCGGGGCTACGCCGCCCCAAAAACTCGATCGACGCACGATTCGATCGTGACCGCACCTCTAGCTCCTCACGCAACGGACCATCACCGACGATTGCCACGCGCACTTCTCGTCCGAGCGCATCAGCCGAGGTGTCGACCGCCGCTAGAAGATCCATGACGCCCTTCTTCGCGACCAACCTGCCCACGAAGACGACATCCCATACCTTCTGCTCCACCGCAGTCAGCGTTTCAACTGGAACTCCGATGTGATGGACGATAGTCCGTTCCGGATCAGCGCCCCAGAGGATCGCTTGTTCACGTATGAAGCCAGAGACCGCAATGACCAGCGCAGCGTCACGGAATACCTTGCGTAGGCGCCGACGATTACGCACCCCGCGGAGTCCCGAGCGGCGAGGCTGAGCGGTCACGTCCGCGCCGTGGACGGTGACGACGAGCGGAACTCCAAGTCTTTTGGCAACGCGGCGGACACGCGATGCATCCCCCCCGAAATGAGCATGCATCACATCTGGATCTACGGTGTGCACCAGCTTCGCCAAGCGAGGGCTCCAGTCGAAGATCTTGAGTAGCTCGCGGCGGGCAGAATCAGCCAGAGCGTCTCCGAATAAGACCCGATCTTCGGGGCGGGAGTTCACTGATTCGACTCGCTCCGCGCCGACTGCAACCCCTTCCCAGAGGCGGTACGAATCGAACTGGTTTCTGATGAACGTCTCCGATGGCGCCAGCCAGCCCCAGCGCCAGACGAGTACCCGCCCAACAACGCCATCTCCGGTTCTCGTCATCGAGGGGTCGCCCGCTCAAACGAGGACGGATTCGGGTGCCGACGCTGGAACGCCGCCACGACCTCGGTCTGGATCGCCTCAGGGTCACGTACCGCCCCATCGTTGAGACAGAATTGAGCGATCCGCTCTGATTCGATCGCGTGGATGACGTCATCGAGCGACGATGTGGCCAGCGAATAGTACCGACCGACCGCCTTCTTAGATCGCGCGAAGTAGTTGCCTGTCGCAAGATGCCACATCGTGGCGTAGTAAATCGGCGCCGTCTCATTTCGCGAGCGGAACACTGCTCTCCGCGCCTGCTCGATCGCAGTCGGTTCAGCCGCGTACGCTTCGGCCACGACAGACTTGATCAACGGAATCCCGACGTGAGTATCCGTCACTGGCGGGATGTTTCCGCAAGCTAGAAACAACGGGAGCCTGAAGAGCATGGCGCCGGACGACAGACGCACCGACCGACGGAACACAGTCCGCAGGTAGTCCTTGCGACTGAACTGTCGGTTGATCAGTCCGGATGCATGGAGCATGGCATGGGCGCGGTAGTCACCGTCCGCAAGAATCGTCGGCGCATTCACACCATAGGGGAGGCCGTGCCGGAAGAAGAACTCTGGCTCGAGAGGCCGACCGATGAAGAAGTCATCGTTGAAATAAACATATCGCTCGCTCAGGCCTTCGATCCGGTGAAGCTGCGACTCAATCGACCGTGAACTGTAAGTGTCGACGTCGTGCCCCTTCAACGCCCGGCCATCGACGATGTTCAGACGCGGATGATCGGTTGACAACCAGTCCGGCAATCTCGTGTCAGTGACGAAATGTATGCGCCGGACCCAGGGGCAGTACGCTTCCACCCTACGGAACCAGTACTTCAGTAGTCCCCAGTCCCGATACCGCGCATCGGACTCGTCGGAGCTCGACGCGCCCGTGCCTGCTCCGCTCGCCGCCGCCTTCCGGCGCCGCCACTCGGGATCCTGGTCGTTCACCCAGGTGACCACGAAATCAACAGGCTCAGACATCACCCTCCCCTGCCCTCCAGACTCTCCAGTAATGCACGATATTCAGCGCGTATCCTCTTCCAACTGAGGCGGTTGATGACGCGGGACGCTGCCTCGCGACGTCTATCGTCTGACGTAACCGCCACACGGAGTACCGCATCGGCAAGGTTCGCACTGTCCGCCTCGCTGTTGGCGGCCGTGTATCCGGCGATTGCCAACACCTCGGGGATACCGCCCCGGGAAGGCGCGACCGGCACAGATCCGCAACTCATCGCCTCTGCCAGCACCATCCCAAATGCTTCCTCGACGCGGCTCGGAGCAATCAATATCGGGTGCCGCCGCATCTCATCAAATACCTTACTCAGGGGCAGCGGTCCGACGAGGCTCACGGTCCCCGAGCCGTGACGTGAATTGAGTTCGCTCACTCGAGCCTCGAGGCATTCGTAGAACGAGGTGCGTTCTGACCTCAAGCCTGGCTCGGTTCCCCCCACGACCGTGAGAGTCGCTGGTACGCCGCGTTCGCGAAGCAGCGACACTACCTCGATCGCAATATCGGGTCCTTTGAGAGGCTGTAGACGCCCTACGAACAATAACTTCGGGCCCATTTGGGACAGCTCCTGTGGGACTTCCCCCTCTACCCCATTGAGGATCACCGAAGTCCGCGACTCTGGCACCCCACATTGCTGCACGGCCCGGTTCCGCGCATACTCGCTGCAGAACACATATCGGTCGGCAACCGCGGCGGGCGGAATCCGCAGCCCCGAAAAATAGCTCACGGGGTCGTTGTGCATGTGGAGGATGATTCGGCCTCGATATCCGAGTCGACGCGCAAACACCGCGTAGCGAGGGCGATTGTGGATGTAGAGAACTTCCGCGCCGCGGATCTCACGCATCAGAAGCAACACGTACCAGAACCCGCGTAGCCAGAGCGCACGTTCCCATCGTCCTTTGTGCCAGGAGGTGAATCGAGAGAGCGCTTCGGCAATGGCGGAGATGGCAATGCTGACAATTCGCAGCACTTTCGTCGATGCGGCGCCCTCGCCATTCACGAGCGCAAGCAACTTCGCTGTTGCCGGGTGGTGAGCTTGCACCTCGCGTACCCAAGTCGCCACTGCACCACCCGTGCCGTCGAGGCGCTCTTCCCTAGCCACGAGCACGATGAGAGGTGACAACCGCCGCACTCCTGCCGGATCAATCTCTCCCACGTGTCCACCTTCCGCGCTTGACGAGCTCCGCAATCTGTCGGGCCGCGGGCAATTTCAGGGCGGATGCGGTGACGGCTGTGACGAGAAGGATCAGTGTGCCCACACCCAGCAGAGTCCAAATGGGCATCCAAACGTTCGCGACCAGGTACATCATTATCGCGCCGAGGGCAGCCGCTGGCGTTACCGCGAGCGCCGGAAGCAAATGAGTGCGCACGATCGCGAGGTAGCCGGCGCCCAATAGATGCCTGAGAAGCACCTGATTCACTGCCAAGGTCATGATCCCGGACGCGACCAGTGCAACCGCCGCCCCAGTTACACCTCCAAAGTGGATTCCTGTCAACATCAACGCAATGGAGACAACGGTCTTCGCTGCGTTGACCGTGAGTCCTAGACGCTGTCGATTCTTTGCCATGAGGACGACGCCCATCGGGTTCGCGAGCGCTCGCAGGAAGCCGGAGAGGGCGAGAATCTGCACGAGCGAAACGGCCCACCCCCACTTCGCGCCGAACACGGTCGGCACGAAGACCGGAGCAGTGATCGCGAGCGCGAGCATCAGCGGGGCGTTGAGCGTCCCGGTCATCGAAATTAGTCTCAGGACCGCCGCTGAGAATCGCTCTGTGTCGTCCTGGAGCCGCGAGAGCGCCGGAAACATGACCCGAGTAATCACTGGATTGATCTTCCCCGGAACGTTCACCGAGGTGTTGTACGCGAGGTTGTAACCCCCCAACGCCGTTGGGCTGAGGCTGCGCCCGATGAGGATCGTCGCGGTGTTGCCGTCGATGAAACCGACTAGCGAGTTCAAAAACTGAAATATACCGAAATCGAGGAATCGTCTGGTTTCACGGAAGGCGAAGCGAGCGCGAAGTCGGAACACTTGTCGTCCCGCGTACAGGAACAGACCCGACCGTATCAGGAAGCCAAAGAGCATCCCGAATGAGACCCCAACGATGCCGCAGAGCGCTGATCCGCCGACAACGGCTAGAACGCTGGTAAGCCCCGCTGCGGTCTCAACGAGTGCGACCGATCGGAAGCTCAGATCTCGCTCAAGGCAAGCCCTAGACACGTGGGACTGTGCATTGACCGGCACAGCGAGCCCGAGAATCGCGATAGGGAGCGCTGCTGCCGGGTTGTTGAAGAAGTCACCAAGGGCTGGCGCGAGGAGGACGACTCCCAGACCGAGCATCAGGCCCACTGCCGCATTGAGCCAGTGAAGAGAGCTCAGCTCGCCCGCCGTCGCGCCCTGGCGCTGGATAATCGCATTGGAGATGCCAGCGATCATGAGCATCTCAACGAATCCCTGCACCATAACCAAGATGGCTACGATGGCGAACTCACTCTGGGGTAGGACGCGTGCCAGAACGATCAGCTGGATGAGCTGGGCAACGGCGAGGATTGCGGTCGAACCCGCCACCCAACCGCCACTGCGCAGAACTCGACTACGGAGGTCAGTCACCGACATCCTTCCCTGCACGCTGGGAGGATTGCGAACGCGCGCTCCAAGCGTCGGCATGAACTCCGCGGTCATCAAGGGCCACGAACAGGAGACAGAACCACACGAGCCACGTGGCCCACGCTGGCCCATCGAATGTCTCCACTCGAAGAGGTACCTCGGCGATTCCCAACCCGAGCATTGCCGTCACCGACCCGGCGAACGCGATTCTGGTAGAGGAGGCGTTCGCCGCGGCCCGCACCGCGGGGAGGACCAGAACGACGAGCGTCACGAGTCCGAGCAACCCCATCATCGCGACATAGTGAAGGAACAGATTGTGAGCGTGCGCCGCGGGCATATGCGTCACCTGATACAGCGGGCCCCCGAATCTGAAGGTCTCGAGGCCATGACCGGTTGCCCAGGATTCGGCGGCGAAACCTCGAGTGTTGATCCAGATCGCTCCCCTGCTGGTGAACGCGCCCCGATCGTCCGTTATCAGAGGCAGGAGTATTACCATCACGATTACGGCGCCCGCGGCCATCCAGATCGTCGCGGTCCTCGCCACCGCTTGCTTCTGGACCCGGAGCACGAGCATCACGAGAACCGAGATACCGGCCGCGATCAGAGACGTTCGGCTGGCGGCCAAGAACAGCGTCAATACCGACGCGACCATAACGGTCCACCGCATCGTGCGGGTTCGCAAGAGCAACGCGAAGGGAAGCAGAACCGCCAACGCGATCCCTAGGACGTTCATTTGTGAGAACGCCCCGGCGAGCACATCCTCGCCGAGGAAGCCCTTCTCGTCGTTCTGCTGCCATGCCGCAGGCCAGAACAGCGCAAGGACAAGACTTCCTACGCTTACAATCCCGGCCACGACCCCGAGAATCCTGAGGTCCGGCGACGCGAGCCCCATCGTCCACACAGTGATCGCGATGAGGATGAGGAGTAACGCCGCGTCATTGAACGAACCGCTGATCAGAACGTCCATGATCACCATGGCCGCGAGTGCGCCGATGACTAGGAGCAGACGTCCCGCCCGTTGATGGGCGCTCTGAGCCGCGTTCTGTAGGACGATGACGATGCAGACGCCGATAAGCACCACGGCCAACGGTGTGCGCATACCCTCCGCGAACGCTGTCAACACCACCGAGCTCGTCGAGTTGGCGAGGTCGTACTGCCGTCCGTTCTGCACCAAACTCACCATCGCCGGCATGGACGTGTACGCAAGGGCGGCCGCGATCAGAAAACTCAGCTGGCGGGTCCTGCGCTCGGCAGTGCGACCAGCTGGCCGGTGGGTTGTCCCCTCGCGCGCCCAGACCGAGGTGCGCGATGGTCCGGTGTTCATCCGTGTAACCCCCTCATGGATGTGTACGCATCTCGGACAACGCGCATTCGATCGGGCCTTGCCCCGCCCCGCTCGCTTTTGACGAGTCATCTCCACCTCTAGCGGTGGGAGTCGATCTGCGAGTCCAGACTAGTTCATGAAGAATGACGGTCTCCCTGCCATACCTGCCCGGCGAAGGCGCACGAGAGATAGCGGCCGATCTGAAGCTGCGTGCAGAGCGTGCGACAATGGTCGAATCGATGGAGGTCCCGATACTTCTGTCGAGCAGTCAACGGTCGGGCCGCGAGGGGCGGCGAGAGTGTGGCGTGCGTGTCGCGTTACCGTTGGCGAGTCATGGGGAGGCGACAACGGGATGGTGTCCGACGTCATCAGCGCAAGGCCGATGCTTGCATCTACAACTTCGAGAGTCGACAGGCAACGACGTCGGTACGCGCGGCGTCTGGCCATAACCGACACGCTCGTCGTGGTGCTCGCCGTCTTCGGAGCACACCTGCTGCGCTTCGGTTTCAGCAACGAGCCGCTCACGATCGGTGACCGCATACTCGATCTCGAGATCGGCTACTTCGTCACGTCGCTGTTGTTCGTCGTCGGCTGGCTGTTCGCGCTCCAGATCTTCGGCACGCGCGACGCGTCGGTACTCGAAGACGGATCCGCTGAGTCCCGCCGCATCCTCGACGCCACGATCCGCGTCTTCGGCGTTCTCGCCATCCTCGCCCTGCTCTTCCAGATTCAGTTCGGTCGCTTCTATCTGCTGATCGCCCTGCCGTCCGGCCTGTTGCTCCTTGTCGCCACGAGGTGGTTGTGGCGCCGCTGGCTGCGTCGCCAGCGTTCTGCAGGTCGCTTCCTGCAGCGCGCGATCGTCATCGGCGATCGCCACAAGGCCGAGCACATCGCAGACACCATCCAGCGCGAGCCGCAGTCCGGCATCCGCATCATCGGCGCGGTGACCACACACGGCAGCCAGGAGCCGATACTCGACGACGTGCCAGTGCTCGGCGACTTCGACGACGTACTCGACATCATCGACTCGCACAACATCGACTCTGTGATCCTCTCGACCTCCGACGCGATCACCCCCAAGCGCACACGCAAGTTCGGCTGGGCTCTGGACCAGAAGCGCATCGGCTTGATCGTGGCCCCCGCCCTCACAGACATCGCGGGCCCCCGCATCCACACCCGCCCGGTCGCCGGCCTGCCGCTCATCCACGTGGAGTACCCGCGGTTCGAGGGGCGACAGCGCATCGCGAAGCGCGCCTTCGACATCGTCGGCTCGCTCGGCCTCATCGTCCTGTTCTCGCCCGTCATGCTCGCCGTGGCCATCGCGGTGAAGGTCACGAGCAGAGGGCCGGTGTTCTACGCGCAAGAGCGCATCGGCCTGCACGGCAAGCCGTTCAAGATGTTCAAGTTCCGTTCCATGGTCGTGGGAGCGGACGACCAGCTGCAGTCGCTGCTCGATCAGCAGGGCACGTCCGACAAGCCGCTGTTCAAGGTCAACGATGACCCGCGCATCACCCCGGTCGGCCGTTTCATCCGTCGCTACTCCCTCGACGAGCTGCCGCAGTTCTTCAACGCTCTGATCGGCACCATGAGCCTGGTCGGGCCCAGACCACAGCGCGAAGCCGAGGTCGCCCTCTACGACGACGACGCGCACCGACGCCTGTTCATGAAACCCGGGATCACCGGCCTCTGGCAGGTCAGCGGCCGATCCGACCTGTCGTGGGACGACGCGATCCGACTCGACCTCTACTACGTCGAGAACTGGTCGATCACCAGCGACATCGTGGTCGTCGCCCGCACTGCGGCCGCGATCGTCAGGCCGTCCGGCGCACACTGATCGGCCTCCCTCTCCGACGGCGAGCGAGAAGATCGCGCGACTTCGCGTAATGATCCGCCCTGGCGAGACTCTCTGAAGCATGAGCATCATCGATGAGCGTGCGAGGCGTACGCAGCAGCCGCCGGTGCATTCGGCCCGTCGCGAGGCGCTCGATGCGAGCATTGAGCGCGAACTGCGTCGAGGAGAGGCGGCCAGAGCGAACGTGCGGCCACGCTACTGGGATGTCCTCAGCACCCTCGTCGAGCGCGAACTGCAGCAGCCGGAACCGACCACCGAGGAGGCGCTTTTCGCCGCCACCCCGATCTTCGGCATGCTTCGCGGTCCGAGATTCAGGCGGCGGCTGGAGTGGCTGATTCACGCGGGTCTCGTGCGTCGCGAACGCAAGTGGATCCGGCCCACGGTGGCGGGCGTCGCAGCGGTGCGACCCTTTTCGGCGCTTCCGAGGTCGCAGCGGCCCTCGCAAGATCTGCTGCGCGCTCTGAGGCGCGCTGAGATCGGCACGATCTGACGCCGCCCCCGTCACGTCGTCGTGCCAAGATAGTGCGATGACTGCACCGAGCGCGCCGCCGAAGACCGCGCCGTCTGCGGTCGGACGCATAGTCGGCATCGACCTCGCGCGTCTCGTCGCCATCGTCGGCATGATGGCCGCGCACCTGATCGCCCCCCTCGGCTCCGATTCCGGCGCTTCGTCCGTCGACCAGGCGCTCGGGAAGGTCATCGGTGCCACCGTCAGCAGCACATCCGCCACCACCTTCGCCGTGCTCGGCGGCGTCAGCCTGGTGCTGCTCACTCGCGGCATGCGTGATGCGTCGACCGGACGGATGCTGCTCAGCATCCTGCTCCGCGGCATCCTGATCGCGTTGATCGGCACCCTGCTGCTGCCTCTCGACGGCCCGATCAGCGTGGTGCTCACCTACTACGGCGCCGCCATGATCATCGCGGCGCCGGCGCTGCTGCTGCCCTCATGGGGCATCGCGATCGTGGTGACAGTGCTCTGGCTGTTCGGCGGCGCGTTCAACGCGCACGTGCGCGCCGCCCTCGCCGCGAGCCTTCAGGCGCCGGGTGCCGACGCGGGCGCCGAGATCGGCGGCGCGGTGCGCGACCTGCTCCTCACAGGCCACTATCCCGCCATCACGTGGGTGGCATACATGCTCACCGGCATTCTGATCGCGCGGATGCTCCTCGCCGCTCGAGCCGGCGGCGGCCTGCGCGCCCTCTGCTCTCGGCTGGCCATCGGCGGCCTCGCCGTCTACCTGCTGATCACGCTCGCGGGTCGGATCGTGCGCATGCGGCCCGCCTGGTTCTCACTGCCCGATCTGGGCGAGATGATGCTGAGCTCCGGCTTCGGCGCCCCGATCGGCACAGACCTGTGGATGCTGCTCATCCCCACCCCGCACAGCGGCAACCCGGCCGACATGCTGCGCACCGTCGCCGGAGCGTGCTTCGTGGTGGGACTATTGGTCGGCATCTTCGACGCCCGCTCACGATCGCGGGGGATCGCTCTTCAGACCGTCCGCGCCGCCGGCGCGGCTCCGCTCACGGTGTACACGGCCCATGTGGTCGCCACCGCCACGCTGTACAACCTCGCCATGGCCGGCACCGACGGCACAGGCACACCGTGGTACGCGCGAGGAACGGCCGTCTTCCTGGTTCAGCTCGCCGGTGTGCTGCTCATCGGCCTGGTGCTCGCCCTACTGCGCCGTCGCGGACCGCTCGAAGCGCTGCTGGGCTGGTTGAGCGGGTCGAGCCGCGCGCGAAGCACCTCTGCCGCGGTGTTACCGTGAATCGAGCGCGGGACACCCATCGGGCACGCCCCGCTCAGGGGAAAGGACGCAGATGGCGCGAAAGGCGTCGCGCAACCCGCTGATCAGGCAGCTGGGGGCGCTGTTGAGAGTCACCGGCGCGCAACCTCGCCGATGGGTGACGACGACCGTCGCGGCATCCGTGATCCTCGCCGGCCTCGACATGCTGGGGGTCGCGGCGACGATCCCGCTCATGCAGTTGATCTCGGCCGGAAGGCCGGAGGGCGATCTGCTGCTCTGGCTGGCGGAAGCCGCAGGCACGACCGCCGTCTCCACGCTCATCCCTCTGCTCGCCGGAATGGTCACACTGGCGTTCGTCGTCAAGAGCCTCGGATCGCTCGCCTTTCGCTGGTGGCTGCTGGGTCGTACGACACGCGTGACGGCGCTCGCGTCGGCAGAGCTGATGAACCGCTACGTGCTGGCGCCGTACTCCGCCCACCGAGTGCGCGCGCTCAGCACCGTGTATCGCAATATCAACGACGCGACCAACCAGGCGGCAAGCGTGCTGCTCGCTATTGTCACCCTGTGCACGGACGTCTTCGTGCTCGTCGCGATCATGGCGGTGCTCGCCGTGGCTGAGCCCTGGGTGACCCTGTTCGCGGTCGCGCTCTTCGGCATGGCGGTCTTCGGCGTGCAGAGACTTCTGCGCGCCCGGCAGCTGCGTCTCGGCGAGGCGGCGGCCGAAGCCGGCCTCGAGGCCTGGCAGTCGCTCATGCCCGCCCTCGACGGCTTCCGCGAGACGAGGCTCACGTCCAGCGCATCGAGCTTCGTCAAAAGGTTCCGTGCCGCTCGTCTGCGCGGAGCACGCGTCAACCGCGAAATGGCCTTCATCGCGGATGTGCCGCGCTACCTGCTCGAGATCGTCTTCATCGCGGCAATCGTCGGCGTTGCGATCATTCTCTCGAGTGCCGGCCTCACCGACCAGATCGTTCCCGTGCTGGGGCTCTTCGCGGCCGCGTCGCTGCGCGCGCTGCCCACGATGAACCGCGTCAGTGCCGGCCTGGCGACCATGCGCGCCGGCCAGGCAGGGTTGCGGATCATGACCGAGACCCTCGACGAGCTCGAAGCGGGGGGCAGGCACCTCGAGAAACGCACAAGCGAGACCGCCTACAGCGGCGACATCGAGCTGAATGATCTGACCTTCGCCTATCCCGATGCCGATCAGCCGGTGCTCAACCGGATCACCCTCACCATCGCCGAGAACACGACCACCGCCTTCACCGGCGGCAGCGGCGCCGGCAAGACAACGCTGGTCGACCTCGTGCTGGGGCTTCTCACTCCGACCGAGGGAAACGTGACCAGCGGCGGCCGCCCGATCGACGACGACCTGGCCGGCTGGTATGCCGGCATCGGTGTCGTGCCGCAAGAGGTGTTTCTGCTGAACGGCAGCATCGCCCAGAACATCGCGTTCGGCGAAGACCCGGCCGGCATCGACGCCGATCGTGTGTGGCTGGCGGCGCGGCAGGCGCAGCTCGCCGACCTGCTGGTCGAGATGCCCGACGGCATCCACACGATGGTCGGCGACCGCGGAGTGCGACTCTCGGGCGGGCAGCGTCAGCGCGTCGGGCTCGCGCGCGCCCTGTATCGCAGGCCGCGCCTGCTGGTCCTCGACGAGGCGACCAGCGCGCTGGACAACGCGACAGAGCATGAGGTCGCCCAGACGCTGCACTCGCTGCGCGGCCAGATGACCATCATCATCGTCGCCCACCGCCTCTCGACGGTGCGCTCGGTCGATCGGCTCGTGCACCTTCGCGAAGGACGCATCGCCGCCTCGGGTACTTTCGACGAGGTGCGCGCACATGACGCCGAGTTCGCCCGGCTGGTCGAACTCGGCCGACTCGACTGAGCGCGTCTTCCGCCGAGGCGCGCGCGCTGCTACCGTGAGTCGCGTCTGGGACGAGGGGACTTCGGCGATGGTGGCGCCCGCTGTTCGAGCATCCGATCGAGACGGGTACGTACCCGCACTCGACGGCATCCGCGCCATCGCCGTGCTCGCCGTGTACCTGCTTCACCTCGCCGGTGCGTACTTTCCAGGCGGAGCCGTCGGCGTCGACCTCTTCTTCGTGCTCTCCGCGTTCCTGATCACCGGCTTGCTGATGGCCGAGTTCGAACGCACCGGACGCGTGAGATTCGGCGATTTCTACCTGCGCCGCGCCTTCCGGCTGCTGCCTGCACTGCTCCTCTGGCTGGTGCTCGCCTCATTCACCGCCGTGATGGCAGGAGAGGGTGAGAAAGTAGCGTGGAGTGCGGCCGGCGCGCTGTTCTACTTCAACGATTTCCAGCAGGCGTGGACCGACCGGGTTGCTGCCGCGTTCAATCAGTCCTGGTCGCTCAGCGTCGAGGAGCAGTTCTACTTCGTCTGGCCTCCCCTGCTCGTACTGGTGCTCCTGCGCCGCTCCCTTCGTGTGCAGCGATGGTTCCTGCACGTGTCGGTCATCGTGGCGGTTGCGGTGGCGTTCACACCTCAGAACTACTTCCTGCCGACCGGCCATCTGCTTCCGCTGGTGATCGGATGCTGGGCCGCCGACCAGCACGCCCATGGCCGCACCTCATGGATCGCAGCGGTCACTCGTCAGCCTTGGATCGGCGCAGTCGCCCTCACCGTCTTCGCCGTGGCCACGCTGGTCGTCTACCGTCCGCTCGGCGACGTCATGTTCGTGACCGTCGCCTTCGCCACGGCCGCACTCATCCTCAACATCACCGGCGACAGGGCCAACCTGGTGAGCAGAGCACTGGGCAGCGCGGTACCACGCTGGGTCGGCGCGAGATCGTACGGAATCTACTTGTACGGCCTGACCCTCATGCACCTCGTGCCCCTGCTCATCGTGGGGATCGAGTTGAGGTTCGCCGCCCCCATCGACATCGCACTCACGATTCTCGTCGTGGCGCTGTCGTACCGATTCGTCGAGTCGCCTGTGCGACGCTGGGGTCGGCAGTGGCTGCGCGACCGGGTTCAGGCGAAGCCGTCGAGCGCTGTCCAGCTCGGATCCAGCTGATAAGCGTCACTTCCGTGTGCCATGCGCGCGTGAAAGCGGGGCATGACGATCCGCGCGTCGTCGTGCAGTGCGTCCGCGATGTACGCCCCCCAGTACGAGAACGTCGAGTTCGCCCCGATCAGCGAATGGGACCCGGCAAGGGCGAGAAGGTTTCGCAGGGGGTCCGGCGCCGCATAGTCGACCTGCTCTGCCCCGTCGCGCAGCATCCGGTCGAGACGCGTGCGGCACCACTCCGCGTCGTCCGACACGACGAGCACATCCCGCCGCTCGGGGAACAGCTTCAGCGCCGCCTGCACATACGGCACGATCTGGAAGCCGTGCTTCGCTTCGAACTGCGTCGCATAGAAGTCGCCGCGCCGCACGTTGACGACGAGCCTGGCGGGCGGCCCATGCGTCACCTGCCCGGCGAACACCTCTCGCACGAACGCGTGCAGCTGATCACGACCGAAGTCGACTCCGAAGCGCTGGTACAGCCATTCGGGGTCCCATTCGCGCCGGTCGGAGAATCGCACCTCTCGTGGCGCGAGCGTGAGTTCGCGCAATGCGGGGAAGCGTTGCAGCCATTGAGCCATCCCGTACGACTCCCGCACCATGACATCCGCGCCCTCTGCCTGGTGAAGGTGCGCATTGAGCCACAGATAGAGGAAGTTGCCGAGTCTCATCCCGGTCGGCGGCGTACACAGTACGACGCGGTCGCCGCGCCGCAGCCGGTCGAGTGCGTTCCCGAGCGCGTGGCTCCCGAAGTCGATCGTGCGATGTGCAGCTCGCTTCGCCTGACTCACGAGGGGGCTCTTCACGACTCGCCGCCCTCAGGCCGTTCGGCATCGTCGATCTGAAGCGGAGCTCCACCCGGCGGTTCGGGCACGCGAGACACGCGGTAGCGCCCGTCATCGCGACGGCGCAGCGGGGTCGTCAAAGCGGTGACGTACGGATGCCGTGTACGCCACACCCACCTGCGGTAGATCTTCGGCGGGCGCAACGAGTCACTGTGTCCCGACCAGCCGAACTTGCGCCGGATCACAGCCGGATCCCGCACCCAGGAGAAGTGCAGCACGGCGTCACGCGGATCGACGACGGCGTGGACCTCTGCGTCCGCCGGTCGCCAGGGATCGGTGTTCCGTCGTCGGAAGTCGACGCGAAACAGCTCTGCCTCTGCTTGTCGCGCGTGTCGCAACCGCGTCCCCGCCCGAACCGCCAAGGGGCCGGGGAATGACGCCGCGCGTGTCCACCATCGGCCTGTCACCTCAAGGTACCGCCCGGAACCGGCCCTCGTGTAGAGCCAGCGGGATGGGAAATCGAGTCCCCCGGCTCCCGACAGCGCCGCCCTGTCGAGCATGTCGAAGAAGACCGGCGGCGATGCTATCACCTCGTCTGTATCGAGTTGCAGCACCCAGTCCGCGCCTTCCGAAGCCTGATCCAGCGCGGTCTGCCGTTGAAAGGTCTCGTTGTCGAAGCCGCTGTGCCTGTGCCGCGCGAAGTCCCCCGGCGCCAGCACCAGCTTTCGGTTCCGATCCATCGCCGAGATGATCCGCAAGCATTGTGCAACCGGCAGCGGTGTTCCGGTCCACGACGTATGGGTGCGGTCGAATGACACCACGATGCGGTCGACATGGTCGTAGTACGCTCCGACGCTCTGAGCAAGATAGCTCGGATCGGCCAGCAGCACATAAGCAGTGAGACGTCGCCGCTGTCTGGTCGCATCTGCAGTCACAGCATCCACGCGCTCTCCCTTCATCCCTGCCTCCGACGCAGCAGCCGCCTGACTCGGCTCAGCGCTGCGACCGGCGCGGCTCCCAACAGGGCCGCGAACGCCTTGGAGCGCTCGATCGGCGGGGCCGCGACGAGAGCCCGCCAATTCTCCTCCACGACGCCCGCCGGTGAGTACTGCGCTGCGGCCGCCGGCAGCGCAGCACGGATCTTCTCTGCGAGATCGGCTCTCTCGCGCAGCGCTCGAAGGGCGCGCAGGTAGCCTTCGCTCCCGTCGTCGTCGGCGACGACCATCGTCTCACCGTCAGTTCCGTTCTCAAGGTAACCGACGAAGGGCCCGCAGACCGGAATCACTCCTCCTGCCCACGCGGCCACGAGCTTCGTGGGTGGCTTGCTGCGGTCGTCGACTCCAGGCGCGTGTGTACAGAGCACTGCATCGAGGTTTGTGAAGTCCGTCCAGCGGCCGTTCGCCTCCGTGTCGATTCGGAGAGTGAGGCCGAGGTCGCCGAGACGCTCTTCGAAGTCATCGTCCACCCACGCGGGGATGTTGTACGAGTACGCCTTGATCGCCACGTTCTCAAGGCGCGTGCCGCGCGCGGCATCCCGTGGGCATAGACCGCGCTGCGGCAGAAGCGGCAGCACCCGCTGTCTCGGCAGCCGGATGCTGGCCCGCGTGGGCATCGCTTCAAGCGTCGTGAACGATGGCGCTCGCACGCTGAGATAGGTGTCGACACGCAGCACGATGACGCTCGGCCGGCGGTGCAGCCCTAGCAAGGAGGCCGCGAAACGAAGCATCATCCTTGCCGGGATCTGCGGCTGATGGGCCACGAGCTCTTCCAAAGAAGCGACGACAGCGGTGCTTCGCGACGGCGGCCGTGGACCGATGGTGACCGCTCGCCCCTCCGAACGCATCCGCTGATACAGCTCGAGGAATGCATGGCCGTACGCCGTCGGATGAGAGTCGGGGTCGGCGTCCGGGTTCCACGGATCGAGCGCCTCACGGTGGCGGGTCCAGAAATGCACGTGCGGCGACAACGCTCACCCCTTCCCCAATTGGAGTGATCGTACCGGCAGTCGGTACTGGCATCATGTAACCATGAAGGGGATCATCCTCGCTGGGGGCTCGGGGACTCGGCTGCACCCGATCACGCTCGGCGTCTCGAAACAGCTGATACCCGTGTTCGACAAGCCGATGATCTACTATCCGCTGTCGACGCTCATGCTCGCCGGCATCCGCGACATCCTGGTGATCACCACGCCCCTCGACGCTCCGTTCTTCGAACGCCTGCTGGGCGACGGCTCGCGTTTCGGTATCTCACTCTCCTACGCGAAACAGCCCTCGCCCGATGGCCTCGCGCAGGCCTTCACCATCGGCGCGGACTTCATCGCGGACGATCGGGTGGCGCTGGTGCTCGGTGACAACCTGCTGTACGGCCCCGGGCTGGGCAGTCAGCTCAAGCGCTTCACAACCGTGCAAGGTGGCGCGATCTTCGCCTACTGGGTCGCCGAGCCGCGAGCCTACGGCGTGATCGAGTTCGATGCGGGCGGTGGCGCGGTCTCCCTGGAGGAGAAGCCGGAAGTACCGAAGAGCAGCTATGCGGTTCCCGGTCTCTACTTCTACGACAACGACGTCGTAGAGATCGCCCGTGGTCTGCGACCTTCAGCACGTGGTGAGTACGAGATCACGGACGTGAACCGCGAGTATCTGGAGCGTGGCGCACTGCACGTGGAAGTGCTTCCGCGCGGCACGGCATGGCTGGACACGGGGACGTTCGACCAGATGACGGATGCCGCCGACTATGTGCGCACGATGGAGCGCCGCACGGGCATGAAGATCGGCGCCCCGGAAGAGGTCGCGTGGCGACAGGGGTATCTGACCGATGATGAGTTGCGCGAGCGCGCGGAGTCGTTGGTCAAGTCGGGCTACGGCACTTACCTGCTGGGGCTGCTGGAGAGGGGCGACCGATGAGGCTGCTGGTCACCGGGGGCGCCGGTTTCATCGGATCGAACTTCGTGCACCACGTCGTCGGACACACCGACCATCACGTGACCGTGATCGACAAGCTCACCTACGCAGGCAACCGTGCGTCCCTTGCGGGGCTTGCCGCCGAGCGGGTGCGGTTCGTGCAGGGCGACATCGCGGATGCCGGCCTGGTGGATGCGCTGCTCGCGGAGGCGGATGCGGTGGTGCACTACGCGGCGGAATCCCACAACGACAACTCGCTGCACGATCCTCGTCCGTTCCTGGACACCAACATCCTCGGCACCTACACGCTGCTTGAGGCGGCGCGCCGGCACGACGTGCGCTTCCATCACATCTCCACCGACGAGGTGTACGGCGATCTCGAACTGGATGACCCGGCGCGGTTCACCGAGTCCACCCCGTACAACCCGTCTTCGCCGTACTCGTCGACCAAGGCCGGATCGGACCTGCTGGTACGCGCCTGGGTGCGCTCGTTCGGGGTGCGGGCGACAATCTCGAACTGTTCGAACAACTACGGCCCGTACCAGCACGTGGAGAAGTTCATCCCCCGCCAGATCACGAACGTGATCCGAGGCATCCGCCCCAAGCTGTACGGCGCCGGGCAGAACGTGCGCGACTGGATCCACGCCGACGACCACTCCTCCGCCGTGCTCACCATCCTCCAGAAGGGCCGCGTCGGCGAGACCTACCTGATCGGCGCCGACGGCGAGAAGGACAACAAGACCGTCGTCGAACTCATCCTCACCCTGATGGGCCAGCCCTCCGACGCCTACGACCACGTCACCGACCGCGCCGGGCACGACCTGCGCTACGCCATCGACTCGACCAAGCTGCGAGACGAGCTCGGCTGGACGCCCCAGTACGGCGACTTCGAGCAAGGTCTCGCCGCGACCATCGACTGGTACCGCGCCAACGAGGACTGGTGGGCGCCATCGAAGGACGCCACCGAAGCCTTCTATGCGGGGAAGGGACAGTGATCGCCGAGACGTCGATCCCCGGCCTTCTGGTCGTCGATCTGGCCCTGCACGGCGACAAGCGCGGCTGGTTCAAGGAGAACTGGCAGCGGGCCAAGATGACGGCAGCGGGCCTGCCCGACCTCGGCCCCGTGCAGAACAACATCGCCTTCAACGGAACTGTGGGAGCCACCCGCGGCATCCACGCCGAGCCATGGGACAAGTACGTCTCCGTCGCCACCGGCCGCATCTTCGGCGCCTGGGTCGACCTGCGCCAGGGTCCGACCTTCGGCACCGTCTTCACCACCGAAATAGACCCCTCCAGAGCAGTCTTCGTGCCCCGCGGCGTCGGCAACGCCTACCAGACCCTCGAACCAGACACCGCCTACGTCTACCTCGTCAACGACCACTGGTCCCCCGAATCGAGCTACACCTTCCTCAACCTCGCCGACGAGACTGTCGCCATCCCCTGGCCCATCCCCCTCCACGACGCCGAGCTCTCCGACAGGGACAAGGCCCACCCCCGACTCGCCGACGTCACCCCAGTGCCACCGAAGAAGACCCTCATCCTCGGGGCAGACGGACAGCTCGGCCGAGCACTGCGCACGGAGTACGGCGAGCAGCCGCACATCGAATACGCCACCCGCGCCGACCTCGACATCACGGCCACCGACCTCGACACCGCCCGCCGCTGGCAGGACTACGAGGTCATCATCAACGCCGCCGCATACACCGCCGTCGACACCGCCGAATCCGCACAGGGCCGCGCTGCCGCCTGGTCCGTCAACGCCAACGCGGTCAGCCGCCTTGCCGCGATCGCCGAACGGCACCGCATCACTCTCGTGCACGTCTCGAGCGACTATGTCTTCGACGGTGCCTCCGAACGCCCCTATCTCGAGACCGACCCGCTCACCCCGCTCGGCGTCTACGGGCAGTCGAAGGCCGCCGGCGATCTCGCCGCCGCCACCGCCACCAGGCACTACATCGTCCGCACGTCGTGGGTCATCGGCGACGGCCCCAACTTCGTGCGCACCATGGCCTCACTGGCCGCCCGCGGCGTCGATCCGCGCGTGATCGACGACCAGTCCGGCCGCCTCACCTTCGCCGAAGACATCGCCGCCGGCATCCGCCACCTGCTCGACACGCACGCCCCCTACGGCACATACAACCTCACGGGCGCAGGCGAGGTGCGCACGTGGGCGCAGATCGCCGGCGAGATTTTCCGCCTGACGGGCCACGCCCCCGGCCGCGTGATGCCGGTGCGCGCCGCTGACTATCACGCGGATGCGGAGGAGCCGGTCGCCCCGCGGCCCAAGAACAGCGTGCTCGATCTCACGAAGATCCAGTCGACGGGATTCTCACCGCGCGACGCCACCTCTTCGCTGGCGACCTACCTGGCGCGGTGACCTCTCGATCCCGGCGAAGGCCCGTCAGCGCGTACGAGCGCGGAGCGCCTCCGCGCTCACGACCACGACGAGCCCGAAGCATGCGCCCGATACGTTCGCGACGATGTCGAGCACGCTGGGCGTGCGCTCGGCGATGAGCACGGCCTGCACGCTCTCGATGGTCAGCGAAGAAAGCAGCGCCAAAGGCATGATCAGGTAACGCAGCTCGCGCATCAGCAGCGCGAGGCCGATCCCGAACGGCGCGAACAGCACGATGTTCGAGCCGAACTCCAGCCGTTCGTAGGTCAGCAGCGGAACGGTGTCGAACAGCCAGCGCAGGAACCGCCCCGCACCGGCGTCGACCGGCTGAGGCCAGAAGGCGATGAGCGCGAGCACGATGCTGTACACCGCGACCCACGTCGACGTCCGCCGCCACATGGGCACTGTCGCCTTCACCTTTCCGGCGATCTGCACCACGTTCACCACGTGAGCAGGCGGCGGCGGAGGTGGCGGCGCGGCCGGACCGTCATACGGCATCCGTTCACCTCCCCCTACCCCGGATCGAGACGCGGGTCATGCTCGTGCGACGAACCGCCGCACGAGCCACGACTCTACAGCGCCAGACGCTGCCTGACGACCTCGGCGAGCTGCTCGGCGCACTCCTGAGCCGTCGCCTTGTCGGCCGCCTCAACCATCACGCGAACCAGTGACTCGGTGCCCGAGGCGCGCAGCAGTACGCGACCGGTGCCGCCCAGCTGCTCCTCGCAGGCGCGCACGGCTGCCACGACGCCCTCATCGTCTGTGCGCGTCTTGTCGACGTCCTTCACATTGATGAGCACCTGCGGGTAGACGGTCATCACCGACGCCAGCTCAGCGAGCGACTTCTTCTGGCGCGCCATCTCGGCCACCAGATGCAGGCCCGTGAGCAGCCCGTCACCGGTGGTGGCGAAATCGCTCATGATCACATGGCCGGACTGCTCGCCGCCGAGCGAATAACCGCCCGCGTTCATGTCCTCGAGCACGTACCGGTCGCCCACCGCCGTCTGACGGACGGTGATGCCCTGCTCGCGCATGGCGACGTGAAGGCCGAGATTGCTCATCACGGTGGCGACCAGCGTGTCGCCGTGGAGCTTGCCACGGCTCTTCATCGCCACGGCCAGGATCGCCATGATCTGGTCGCCGTCCACCACGTTGCCCTCGGCATCCACCGCCAGGCAGCGGTCGGCGTCGCCGTCATGCGCAATGCCCACATCGGCTCCGACACGCACGACCTCGGCGGCCAGCTTGTCGAGGTGCGTCGACCCGACGCCGTCGTTGATGTTCAACCCGTCGGGCGCGGCGCCGATGACGGTCACCTTGGCACCTGCGTTGCTGAACGCCTCGGGCGATGCCCCGGAGGCCGCGCCGTGGGCGCAGTCGAGCACCACGTGGATGCCATCGAGACGATGCGGAAGCGACGCCAGCAGGTGCAGCACATAGCGGTCCTCGGCGTCCGAGAAGCGCTGCACGCGACCCACGTCGCCGCCGGTCGGCTGCAGCTTGGTGCCGGCGTCCATGGTCGCTTCGATGCGCTGCTCGACGATGTCGGGCAGCTTCCGTCCGCCACGGGCGAAGATCTTGATGCCGTTGTCGGGAGCCGGGTTGTGCGATGCCGAGATCATCACGCCGAAGTCGGCGTCGATGTCGGAGATCAGGAAGGCCGTCGCAGGGGTCGGCAGTGTGCCTGCATCCAGCACGTCGACGCCCGAAGAGGCGAGACCCGCCTCGACGGCGGCGCTGAGGAACTGACCCGAGATGCGCGGGTCGCGAGCGACCACCGCGGTGAGCCGCTTGCCCGCGGCGCGACGCGCCTCAGCAATACGGCCCTGGCCCAGGACGACGGCAGTCGCCTGGGCCAGGGAGAGCGCGAGTTCGGCGGTGAGGGGGCCGTTGGCCAGCCCCCGCACGCCGTCCGTACCGAACAGTGCCATAGAGGGAACTGCGCGGATCAGCGCTTCGAGTACTGAGGAGCCTTGCGGGCCTTCTTGAGACCGGCCTTCTTGCGCTCGATGACGCGGGCGTCACGCGAGAGGAAGCCGGCCTTCTTCAGCACCGGACGGTTGTTCTCGGCGTCGATGTTGTTCAGTGCACGGGCGATGCCGAGACGCAGCGCGCCGGCCTGGCCCGAGTCGCCGCCACCCGAGATACGGGCGATGACGTCGTACGCACCCTGCAGGTTGAGAACCGTGAACGGGTCGTTGATCAGCTGCTGGTGCAGCTTGTTCGGGAAGTAGTCCTCGAGCGTGCGGCCGTTGACCGTGATGGTGCCCGAACCGGGAACCAGACGCACGCGGGCGATGGCCTGCTTGCGACGGCCCACGGCAGCGCCGGGAACGGAGAGCACGGGGCGCGGAGCCGACTCCACGACCTCGGTCTCAGGGCTCGAGGTGGAGAAGTTCTGCGGGAATTCGGTGGTGTCCTGGATTTCAGCCACGAGTATGTCCTTTGAAATCTGAGGGGCGCTTACTGGGCGACCTGGTCGAGGGTGTACGGCGTGGGCTGCTGAGCGGCGTGCGGGTGCTCGGCACCGGCGTAGACCTTCAGCTTCGACAGCTGCTGGCGACCCAGGGTGTTCTTCGGGAGCATGCCGCGGACGGCCTTCTCCACGGCGCGAACCGGGTTCTTCTCGAGAAGCTCGGCGTACGAGACGGACTTCAGGCCGCCCGGGTAACCCGAGTGGCGGTAGGCCATCTTCTTCTGGAGCTTCTGACCCGTGAGGGCGACCTTGTCGGCGTTGACGATGACGACGAAGTCGCCGGTGTCGACGTGGGGAGCGAAGGTCGGCTTGTGCTTGCCGCGCAGGATTGCGGCGGCGTGCGATGCCAGGCGGCCGAGAACGACGTCGGTGGCGTCGATGACGATCCAGTCTCGCTGGACCTGCCCGGCCTTCGGGGTGTAAGTGCGCGTCACGATAGTGCTGCTTTCTTGATTCGAACGGAGAAGTTCGTGAATCCCACTCCGGGGTGGTTCTCGGCCTGATCGGTCCGGGAACACGCCAGTGGAGGGCTCACGTTCGTCGTGCTCGCCATCCGGACAGGCCGAAGGGCAGGCACCAAAGGGTTAGCCTACCGCATCCGGCCTGCTGAACCCAACTCGTCGGTTACTCCGCAGCCGGGAACATGTCGAGGCAGGACTTGTCGACGCTGACCGGCGTCTTCGTCACAGTCGGCGTGTACCGCACCTCCAGCGGGGCGGTGGCTCCCTCGGGAATCGTGGACGTGAACGACACCTTCTTGGTCTCGTCCTTCGCGAGGGTGATGAACAGGCTCTCGGCCTGGCGCCCCTTGTATGCGGCGCTGCGATCCCAACCGTCGCGATCGCCGGAGCCCGGAGACGATCCCGTCAGCTTGCCGCCAGGAAGCGAGAGCCCGATCACGTCGAGGAACATCGTGGTGCGCGGGTACCCCCAGCTGCGGTTGCGGAAGCCGAGCGTGTAGTGGCTCAGGTCGGAGCCCGGAACGGCGTTGTGCATGGTCACCGTCGTGGTCATGGTGCGCTTCTCAGCCGAGCAGGTGACCGCCATCTCGGTCTTCAGGTAGTACTCCAGCTTCGAGTGCGACGAGTCGTTGAGATAGATCCCTGTCTGCGTGACGGTCTCGTTGTCGGTGGTCACCATGCCGTCGATGCCGAGCTCGACCGCCATCGCCTGCTGCTTCTCATCGGCGAACCATGCGTACACCCGCTGCTCGTCGGCCGCCTTCTGCAGCTGCTCGACCATCTTCAGCGGATCCCAGCCGCCGCTCATCACCTTCGCGAACACCGCCGATGAGACCTTGGCGAAATAGAGGTCGGCCAGGTCTCCCCTGCTGCCGAACCGCTCGTACGTGTCGCTGAGCAGGAGTTTCACCGCGTTGTCGGCCGTCACCGGCACGGTCTCACCCGGGACCAAGACGGGACCCGTGACGCTGAGCATGTAGGACAGCACGACAGGGTCGATGGAGATCACCCCGTTCGGCGCGCCGCCGACGGTCGCGCCCCACAGGCCGCTCATCATGTGCGCGGTGTCGGTGAAGTCGGGGGGACGCGTGTAATTCTGCGAGCGCTCCCAGGTGTCGGGCTCGAACAGCGCCATGGCGTTCCTGTCGGTCAGCGACTGAGGGTGCAGAGCCTTGGGGCCTTCGGCGATGAAGCGGAGAGCATCGGCGTCCTCGCGCATGGTCACCTTGCCGTTGTCGACGACCAGCACCGCGCCGGCCGCCGGGTTGCCGCCTGTGGCGCGCGTCTCGGCGAGGTTCTGGAACAGCATCGCGTACGAGCGCGGACCGTCGCCGCCGAGCACCGAAAGCACGAGGGGCAGGTTCTCCTCGGCGAAAGCGATCATGGGCGTCGAATCGTCGACGACGTCGACCAGCTGCTGGATGTTCTCACGCACGTAGGGGTGCACCGCGTCCAGGTCGATGCGGTCGACGTGCGACTTCGCCTCGTCGAACACGTCCCGCAGCGCGGGAAGCTTGGGCTGGGCGGCGCGGAACGGCTCGAGGTTGATGCCGCCGCCGTCGACCTTGAAGTTCTCGACGTCGGCGAGGGGCAGCAGCTCGACCGCGAGCGGCATCGCGTCGCGCACGAGAATGTGCGTCGCCTGGGTCGTCTCGCTGATCGCCGTGACGTTGGCACCCACCCATGGCACCCGGCTCGCGAGCCTCCACAGGTCGCTGCTGACGGTCTTGTTCGCGGATGCCGTGTAGGCGAGCACCTCCTCCGACGTACGCTTCGCACCGTCGAGGTCGCCGCTCTTGACGAGAGGGACGACCTGCGAGATGCGGCCCTTCGCGTCCTGCAGGTCGTCCTTCACCTGCATCGCCTGCATGAAGAAGACGCCTGCGATCGCGGCGAGCGCGATGATGATCAGCAGCAGCGACAGCAGCACGATCCATGGCCAGTGCCGACGTCGCTTTCCCCCGCCGGTGCCGTCGGGGTCGCCGGGCAGGCCGTCGTCCCCCTCCCCCGAGCCGAGGTCGAGCTCGAGAGTGGGGTCGAGATCCGCGAGGGTTCCCAGGTTCCGCGCCTCACGGCGCGTGCGCGGTGCGTTCGAAGCGGTGATGGCCTGCCCCTTGTCGGTCGCCGAGACGTATGGATTCAGGATAACCGCGGGCTCGCGGTCCGCCTCATGCACGCACGCGCATGATGGCGATTCACAGCGACGCCAGCAGCGTGCAGCTCCGTCAGCCGCCGCAGTGCCGAGGGTCGCCGGTGGTCGTGTGGATCCCCCTCAGCGTCACGCCGCCTCCGCCGTGACGAGGATCGGGCGGTGGTCGCTCGTGCGCTGCGGGAGTGTGCGGATGCTGTCGATCGAGAAGCCCACGGATGTCGCGAAGTCGTAATGCCCGCGGAGCACCCGGTAACGCGTATAGGTGTGGTCGTCGCTGAGGGTCAGCGAATAGCCGTGCTCGCGCACGCTCTGACCGAGGTTCTCTTTGAAGACGGGGTAGTTGTAGTCTCCGACCATCAGCACCGGCAGACCGGGCCCCATCGACTCCAGCTCGGTGAGGGCGGCGCGGATCTGGTTGCGGCGCAGAGCGTTCAGAGCGGTGAGCGGGGCGGCGTGGAACGAGGCGACGATGAGGCCGCGCCCCGAGTCGATCTCGTGCATGCGCACCCCGAGCACGCGCTCGTGCGCGGGTTTGAGCATGCGGTCGTGCAGCGACTTCTTGAGCCCGATCGTGCGCACCGCGTCTATGCGGAAGGTGTTGTGTCGGGCGTACACGGCGAGCCCCAGCCTGTTGCCCTTGGTGGAGTCGACCAGTTCGAGCCCACCGACCATCCTCGGCAGATCGGTGGTGTCGCATTCCTGCAGGCACAGGATGTCGGGGTCGTGCTCGTCGACCAGCCCCTCCAGCTCGGACGCCGCCCGATGCTTGCGCAGGTTGTACGAGATGACTCTCATGCGCCCACGTTATCGCCCGGTTTCCCGATGCCCGCCCTGCCTTGCGCGACGATTCGAGTCATGCAAGGGCGGATCACCGGGCAGCGTGCGGTCGCGCACCAGGGTGCGCAGCGCGACCTGCCGGCGCCAGGCCACCAGGCCCGCGAGCACCGCCGCGAAGAGCATCGCCTGGCCGACGGTGAGACCGATCGACGGGTCTAGCCCTTCCCACTCGGCGATGGCGACACCGCCGGCGACCATCAGCAGGCTCGTCCCGAACGCGGCCAGCGTGGTCGCGCCGAGGCGGGCGGCCGATGGCGTGGAAAGGAACTCGCCCAGCTTCTCGTCGGCGACTCGCACGCCGGATCGAGCGCGCAGCCAGCGCCGCAGCACCTCCTCGGTGACGAAGAGTCGCACAACCGAGAACAGCCACACTCCGATCGAGGCGATACCGAGCGCGGTGAGGATGCCGCCACCCGCTGTCGACAGCGAATCGATGAGGCCCTCCCCAGTCGGCCCCCACTCGTTCTGTTCACAGCCGCGGCACGGCTGGCGCAGCACGATCGCCAGCATGAACATCACTCCGCCCGCGCCGAGCAGCCAAGGCCCGACCGTCGCCAGGATCCCTTCGCGCCGGCGCCGCCGCAGCGCGGGTGGAAGCTCCGCAGGCGGCAGCTCCCGCCGCATCCGCCGCTCGGCCTTCTCAGCGGCCGCGCTGCGCGACCTCCACGTCGACAGCACGGCGTCGACGCGCTGACCCTGCGACGCCGAGATGCGCGCGCCCAGCACCATCAGCCCGTAGCCGGCGGCGGCGATCACGGCGCACCCTCCGGTCAGAACCCAGCCGATGCCGTCGTCGTTCTCGCCCTGCACCTGCATCACGAGCGTGACGAGCAGGAAGAGCGCCGTGATGGCGGCCCCGATCCACAACAAGACCAGACCCGTGCCGCGCACCGTCTCGCCGGGCGCGGTCCGCAGTCCCTCGCGCACCCCGCGCGGGGGCGAGTCGTGCGGATGCCGTGCGGCGAACGCCTCGGCGGCCCCGAACGTGGCGAACTTCCCTGCGACCAGCACAGCGGGCCAGGCCAGAGCCATCACGCCCCAGCTGATCAGCACGGAGCCCATGGACGCACGGAACAGCGCGTCCAGGTCGAGCGAGACGCCCATGCCGTCGAACAGCGACGTCTCCTCTTCGATGATCCCCAGCACGACCAGCAGCAGGAACGTGCCGACGCTGCCGACGGTGAGACCTACGACGACGTCGCGAAGCGCACTCACCAGCATCAGGGCGGGCGAATCGATCTCTCTGATCCGCGGAGAGCCCTCAGAGGTCTCAGCCACCGGCATCCGCGTTCCCCGGGGCTTCCCGTTCACGGCGAGCGCGAGTCTGCTCTGCGCGCGCCGCGAGCAACTCGTCGGCCGGGTAGCCGACCTCCGCGAGGGTGAGCCCCCTGGCAGGCAGCACTTTGAACGCGCTGGTGCGGCTCAGCTCGTCACGCAGGCGCGCCACGTCGCCGATCGTGAGCCTGCCCTCCCCCACCGCCGCGCACGCCCCGACCAGAGCGCGCACCATGCTGTGGCAGAAGGCATCGGCCTTCACCTCGGCGATCAGCACGCCCTCGGCGTCGCGACGCCACCGGTAGTCGAGCAGCGTCCGGATGGTCGTCGCCTCCTCGCGAGGCTTGCAGTACGCGGCGAAGTCGTGCAACCCGATGAGGGTCTGTGCCGCGGCATCCATCGCATCCGCGTCGAGCGCGACCTTGAGCGTCGTGGTGTCGTGGCGGCGCATCGGATCGTAGCCCGTGCCGGCGTCGGCCAGGCGGTAACGGTAGCGCCGCCATATCGCCGAGAATCTCGCGTCGAACCCGTCAGGGGCGATGCTCGTGCGCGTGACGGTCACGTCGGGGTACGCGCCCAGCACTCCCCGTATGCGGTGCGCCAGCGAACCCGCGGGATCGGAGGCGGCCCTGCCGTGGCGCGACTGCACTCGCGACCACTGCGCTTCGTCGAGGTCGACATGCGCGACCTGGTCGGCGGCGTGCACCCCGGCATCCGTGCGCCCGGCGACGACCAGCTGCATCTCGGAGCCGACGATGCGACCCAGTGCCGCCTCGAGCGTGCCCTGCACGGTACGCAGCCCCGGTTGTCTGGCCCACCCGCGGAAGTGGGTGCCGTCATAGGCGATGTCCAGGCGAATGCGCACGAAGCCAGCCTAAACTGGAGGGTCACATCGCCTCCGACACGATACTCACGCACGCTCAGATGACCTTCCCCTCCTCTCGCATCCCGCGCTACGCGGGACTCGACGGACTTCGGGCGATCGCGGTGGCGCTGGTGCTGATCTACCACTTGTTCCCCGGCACTCCGCTGCGCTCCGGCTTCGTCGGCGTCGACGTCTTCTTCGTGGTCAGCGGGTTCCTGATCACCTCCCTGCTGCTTCGCCCGACGCGCCTCGGAGTACGCCGCCGGCTGGTGGACTTCTGGCGCCGTCGCGCTCGTCGGCTGCTGCCGGCGCTCATCGTCGTGCTGACGGTGTGCTCGACCGCCGCATGGGCGATCGGCGGCGACGTGCTCGTGGGCATCGCGCGCCAGCTGCTGGGCGCCTTCACCTTCAGCTACAACTGGGCGGCCATCGCCGCAGGCTCGGACTACTTCGCCACGACCGCTCCCGAGCTGTTCCGCAACGTGTGGTCGCTGGCGGTCGAAGAGCAGTTCTACCTGCTCTGGCCGCTGCTGCTGCCGCTCGTGCTGCTGCTACCGGGTCGCTGGCCGCGCGTCGCCGTCGCGATGGGCGCCGCCGCAGGGTCGGCGTGGTGGATGTCGGTGCTCGCAGCGGAGGACGCGACCCGTGCGTACTTCGGCACCGACTCGCACGCCTTCGGGCTGCTGGCGGGGATCGCACTCGCCTTCGCGACCGAACGCATGCCGGATGCGGCATGGATGCGGACCCGTCTCGGTCAGGGCGGTGTCGCACTGCTCGGCATGATCGGACTGGGGACGATCGTGTTCGCCGCGCTGCTGCCCGACACGCAGGACGCCGCCTCGTTCCCCGGCACGCTGCTGCTGGCGTCGGCCGGGTCGCTGATGACGATCGCGGCGGGTGTCATGCCCGGCTCGCGGTTCGGCCGGATGCTCGACGTCGCGCCGCTGCGCTGGCTCGGCGACCGCTCGTACGGCGTCTACCTCTGGCACTGGCCCGTCCTCGTGCTCGCAACGGCCGCCGTCGCCGCCTGGGAGGTTCCGGGCTGGGCGGTCGGAGCGCTCGCGCTGCTGGTCACCCTGGTCTCGGCGTCCGCCTCGTATCGTTGGATCGAACAGCCCGTGCGCCGACTAGGGTTCCGCCGTTCGCTGCGTGCCGTGCGCGCTCGCCCGCGCAGCACACCCGCGGGCAGGTTCGCGATGCTCAGTGGTCTGGTCGGCTGCGTGATCGCCATCGGCGGCACCACCGCCGCCGTCGCGAGCGCCCCCGCCATGACCGCCTCGGAGCAGTCGATTCGCGATGGTCAGCAGGCGCTCAGGGAGGCCGAGGCCAGGAGGGCCGAGCAGACTCCCGCTCCTGCACCTTCGCCCGTGCAGATCACAGGCGAGCAGGTCACGGCCGTCGGCGACTCGGTGATGCTGGCGTCGGCACCCGCCCTCTATGAGCGGCTGCCTGGCATCGTCGTCGATGCCGAGGTTTCGCGCTCCATCTGGGCGGGAGCCGAGATCGTCGACCGGTTGGCGGTCTCGGGCGAGCTGCGCGATCACGTCGTCGTGGCGCTCGGCACCAACGGCCCTGTCGATAGGAGCGTGCTCAAGCACATCGCCGACACAGTGGGCCACGACCGCGACCTGATCCTGGTGAACGCCTATGCACCCCGCGAATGGATCGCGGGGGTCAACCGCGATCTCGACGCGTTCGCTCGCGGCCGCGCCGGGGTGGTCGTGGCCGACTGGTCGGGAGCGATCTCGAAGCACCCCGATCTGCTCGCCGGTGACCGGATCCACCCCGGCTCCGCCGGCGGCGAGATCTTCGCCGCCGTGGTGCAGCGAGGCATGGACGACGCCCGCAAGGAGCGCTCCACCCGCGCAGCGCTGCTCAGCTGGAAGCTGTGGGAGTGACGCCGGCCTAGCCGGGAGCACCTCCGCTCGTCAAGACGGTGCGGTCGCCGCTCGGTTCACGGCAGGATGCTGTCATGAAGACCCCGAGGACGAGCCCCTTCACGGTCCGCCCTTCCCGCCGCCTCATCTCCGCCGCCGCGCTCGTGTCGCTCGCGGGTGCGCTGGCCGGCTGCGGACTGACCGTGCCCTCCGACCCCGACGGCACGCTCGACACCGTCACGGGCGGTGAGCTGCGCATCGGTGCGAGCCCCGACCCCGGACTCGTCGATGTGACCGGCCCCGATCCGAGTGGCCCGCTGCCCGACCTCGCCACAGAGTTCGGCGACATGCTCGACGCCGAAGCGGTGTGGACGGTCGGCAGCGAGGAGGCGCTTGTCGGCATGCTGGAAGCAGGTGAGCTCGACCTGGTGATCGGCGGCATCACCGATCAGACGCCATGGATCGAGAACGCCGGCACCACTCGCGGATACTCCGGAATCCCCGGCGCTGACGGCCGCAGCCTGGTGCTGCTGGTGCCGCCGGGCGAGAACGCCTTCCTCTCGGAGCTCGAACGGTTCCTCGACGAGGAGGTCGGGTCGTGAGCGTCGTCCATCAGTTCGGGCGCACGGACCTGCCCCGCACCCAGCACAGGGCCCTGCGCAGCGCCGCACGCTGGGAGGTCTTCACCATCTGCTACACGGCCGTGACCATCACGGTCGTCGCGTTCGTCGTCGGCAACTCGCAGGCCATGCGCACAGCGTGGATCGAGGACATGCTCTCGCTGCTGCCGCAGTTCGCCTTTCTCATCGCCCTCATCTTCGTTCGCCGTTCCCCGACCAAGCGGCACCCGTACGGCATGCACCGCGCCATGGGAGTCGGCCACCTGGTCGCAGGAGTGGCGCTGCTCGCCGTCGGTGCGAACCTGGCGGTCGAGGCGGTGTCAGGCCTCATCGCGGGCGATCATCCGACGATCGGCACGGTGCAGATCTTCGGGCACACCATCTGGCTGGGCTGGCTGATGGTGTCGGTGATGGCCGTGATCGTGATCGGTCCGGTGTTCATCTACGGCCCTGCCAAATCGAAGATCGCTCCCGTGCTGCACAACAAGCTGCTCTACGCCGACGCCGACATGGCCAAGGCCGACTGGCAGACCAACGCCGCCTCGATCGTCGGCGTGCTCGGCATCGGTCTCGGGGTGTGGTGGCTCGACGGCGTGGCGGCGCTGTTCATCTCGCTCGGCATCATCTGGGACGGCTTCCGCAACACGAAGGGCGCCGTGCTCGACCTCATGGATCAGCGTGCGAAGACCTACGACGACAAGGCGCCGCACCCCCTCGCCCAGGAAGTGCTCGAGCTGACGCGCTCCCGGCCCTGGGTGCAGGACGCCGGAGTGCGGATGCGGGATCAGGGACAGGTTTTCCACATCGAGGCGTTCGTCATCCCCCGCAGGGCGAAGGTGGCTGTCTCCGAGCTCAACGAGCTCTCCCGGGCGATCACGGCGCTGGACTGGAAGGTGCAGGACATCGTCGTCGCCCCGGTGAGCAGGCTGCCGGAAGAGGTCGACACCGGCGAGGCCGACGGATGAGGGGTCGCCTCCGCGCCCGCGGTCAGCTCGCGTCGCCGTGGCGCTCCGGGAGATGCAACCGCGTCAGGTAGCGGTCGGCGCGGATCGGGGCTCCGCGCTTGTCGAGCCGCGAGACGACCACGACCACGGCGATCACCAGCGGGATCGCCCAGGCGGCGGGCTGCACGAGAAGGGGCGCCACGGTCGCGGCGTCGGCGCCGAGCATGGCCGAGGCACTGATCGACGCGCCGACTGTGAGCCCGCCTACGAGCATCCCGGCCATCGACCCCCGTGCTGTCAGTCCGCGCCACCACACGCCGAGCAGGATGACGGGTGTGAGGCTGGTCGCTGCGACGAGGAACACCGTCCCGACGCTGGAGACCAGTGCTTCAGGACCGGTGAGCAGCGCAACGCACAGCGGCGCGACGACGCACAGCACCGCCGAGAGGCGGAAGGAGCGCACGGAGCCGTCGAAGACGTCCTGGCTGATCACACCGGCGAGTGAGACGACCAGACCCGAGGAGGTGGCGAGGAAGGCCGCGAACGCGCCCGCCACGACGATCGCGGTGACCACCGCACCGATGGGTTCAGGCAGCACCCGCATCGGTAGCGCCAGTACGACGGTGTCGGCGAGTCCCGCCCTGGCCATATCGGGCGCCGCCACGCGTGCGATCAGTCCCAGCGTGCCTGCCACCGCATAGAAGAGACCGATCATCGCGACGACCAGCACCGTCGTGCGGCGGGCCGACCCGCCGTCGGGACTCGTGTAGAAGCGAACGAGCACATGTGGCAACCCGATCGTGCCGAGCAGCAGGGCGAGCATCAGCGAGGCTGTCGAGTAGGGATCGGTGGCGGCCGGACCGAGTTCGAAGGGGAACGCCTCCAGCGGCGCCAGCGTCGGCTCACGATCGGACAGCACCATCAGCGTCAGGACGGCGGGTATCGTCAGGGCACTGAGCTTCAGCCAGTACTGCATGGCCTGCACGACCGTGATCGCGCGCATGCCTCCGGCGGCGACGATGCCCGAGACGACGGCGGCGACGACCACCGCGCCGACCCACGGCGGCAGATTCGCCACGACCTGCAGTGTGAGGGAGGCTCCGTGCAGCTGCGGAACGATGTACAGCCAGCCGATCACGATGACCAGCAGGCTCGTGACCCGGCGCACGGCGCGCGACTCGAGACGCGCCTCGATGAAGTCGGGGATCGTGTATGCCCCGCTGCGGCGCAGGGGCGCCGCGACGAACAGCAGCAGAAGCAGATAGCCGGCCGCGTACCCGATCGGGAACCAGAAGCCGTCGGCGCCGACGAGCAGCACCAAGCCCGCGAGGCCGAGAAAAGTTCCGGCCGAGAGGTACTCGCCGCTGATGGCGGAGGCGTTCCACACGGGCCGCACGCTTCGAGACGCGACGAAGAAGTCGCCGGTGGTGCGGCTCAGCCGGACCCCCATGCCTCCCAGCACGACGGTGGCGATGAGCACGATCGTCACCGCCGCGAGGCCGAGCGCGACGTTCATCGCATCGTCCTGTCGTTCTCGTCCTCGGCGAGCGCACGGAACCGCCGCTCGTTGCGGGCCGCGCTGCGGGCGAACACCACCGAGAACACCAGGATGATCGGGTAGTAGGCGTACGCCTGCAGAAGCCACGACAGTGGCACACCGAAGACAGCGGGATCGGTGGTGTTCGCGATGATCATGATCGCGGCGGTGAGCACCAGCGACATCAGCACGAAGCCGATCAGACAGGCGCCTGCCAGCCGCAGCTGGGCGCGCATCAGGTCGTTGAGGAAGACCGTGTCGGCCTCACGCACGGGCGCCCCGGGCAGCGCGATGCCCAGCGTGCGCGCGGCGTCCGCCGCCGGGCTGGAGGGTTCGAACGACACCCGCACCCGGCGAGCCCTCTCGTCGCCTGGACGACTCACCGGCGGTCCGTCTTGACGAGCCGGCTGCGCACAGCGGGGATGAGCCGGCGGCTCACCGGCAGCTCGATCTCGGGCAGTCCTACGACCGGAGGCGAAGCGGAAAGGCGCACCTCGGTCACCGCGTCGGCGTGCACGAGGTACGAGCGGTGGATGCGCACGAATCCCGCCGCCGCCCACCGCTCTTCAAGCTCTGAGATCGGGATGCGGATCAGGTGGCTGTCGCCCGAGCCCGTCCACAGCCGCGAATAGTCGCCCTCAGCCTTCACCCACCGCACATCGTCACGGCGCACCAGCCTCACCGACTGCCCGACCGGCACGGGTACGGTCTCCGTATCGGCTGCGGCTCCCGGCTCGCTCGCCTGCCGGGCTACCACCACGCGGTCGATCGCCCTGCGCAGGCGCTCCGGACGCACGGGCTTGAGCACGTAGTCGAGGGCATGCACGTCGAACGCCTCGACAGCGCCGGCCTCATCCGCCGTGACGAAGACAACCTCGGGCCGGATCGCGAAGCGGTCGAGGGCGCGTGCGAGGTCGAATCCTCCGATGCCAGGCATGTGGATATCGAGGAACACGGCGTCGACGGCCTCTACCGAGAGCATCCGCAGTGCGTCCGCGCCGCTGGGCGCTGCGTGGATCGCACCGATCCTGGGGTCCGACTGCAGGAACGCGACCAGTTCGGCCAGCGCTGGCGGCTCGTCATCGGCGACGAGCACATCGACGATCATGGGGCATCCGTCTCGTACATCGGCTGCGACTTGGGAATGCGCATTCGCACCATGGTACCCGCGCCGATATTCGTCTCGATGACCAGACCGCCCTCCGCCCCGTAGAGGCGTCGAAGGCGTGTGTCGACGTTGCGCAGCCCCACGTGCGATGCGTCGGCTGAGCCGATGAGAGCCTGCTGCACCAGCTCGGGGTCCATGCCGGCGCCGTCGTCCTCCACCGAGATCTCGGTGTGGGTGGCCTCGTCCTCTGCCGCGATGACGATGCGACCGCCCGAGGCCATCGGCTCTAGGCCGTGTCGGACGGCGTTCTCGACCAGGGGCTGCACCGAGAGGAACGGGATGACCGTCGACAGCGTCTCGGGTGCGATGCGCAGCCGCACGTCGAGCCGGTCTCCGAAGCGGGCGCGTTCGAGCTCGAGATAGTTGCGGATGCTGCCCAGTTCCTGCGCGAGCGTGGTGAACTCGCCCTTCTGCCGGAAGGAGTACCGCGTGAAGTCGGCGAAGTCGAGCACGAGCGTGCGTGCCCGCTCGGGGTCGGTCGTGATGAACGAGGCGATCGCCGCGAGCGAGTTGTAGATGAAGTGCGGGCTGATCTGGGCACGCAGCGCACGCAGCTCGGCCTCGGCCAGGCTCGCGCGTGACGCCTCCAGCTCGGTCAGCGCGATCTGGTCGGCGCACCACTCGGCGACCTCGCCGGTCGCGCGCACGAGTGGGCTGCGTACCGAATCGGCGAAGGCGATGAGCACTCCCTGGATCACTCCGTCGACGATCATGGGCGCCCCGACCGCCTCGTGGGAGGAGTCGTCGCGAGCACGGCGGCGTAGGAACACCTGGCGCCGCCCAGCCTCGCGCACGCGTGCGGCGATGCGCTCGGCCGAGGTGTCCAGCCCGTCGATGGAGCCGTCCGAGGCCACGGCTCCATCTGCGGTGACGAACGCGACCGCCTGCACCCCGAGCAGGTTGCGCAGGTGCCGTGCAGCGCGCACGAGGTCAGGACCCTGTTCCGAGCGCAGCTCGGCCGCGGCGAGACCGGCGAGGTGAAGGGTGCGGCTGGTGGCGCGCTCGGCCTCGCCCCCGAGTGCTCGAGAGCCCCGGCCAAGCCGCAGCGCAGCCAGCAGCACCAGGGTCAGCAGCACACCGGCGACGACCCCGAGAGCACCTGCGACAAGGGCCTGGTCGGTCATACCGCCCAGCCTAGGGTCGCCTCACGTCGGGCTCAGCAGCACCGCGCACCGGGGTTGCGGTCCTGCTCCGCCATGCGGTCGCACCAGAACTGCCGCTCGGTCGGGATGGGGGCGTCCGGATGCTGCGACCGCACGTGCGCGACGTACACGTCGTACGCGCGGTCGCCCATCAGCGTCGTGACGTACCAGCGGATCTTCGCGGCGGCGCTCCGCACCCGCCGCCATGCGGCAGCGGGTGCGGAGCGAGCATTCAGCTCTGAGACGGTCATCAGTGCCCCGACTGCTTACGGGGCACGCCGTGCTCTGCGTCGTGCGCCTCCCACTGCGCCTCGACCTCGCGCTCGGCGCGGCTCGCGATGAACCCGGCCGGCGCGAACCTGCGCGACGGCACGGGAGCATCTTCACCGTCGTCGGTGGCACCTGCGCGGATCGAGCGGATCGCCGAGCCGACGGCGATGACGATGACGACGATCGTCAGCACGACGAAGACGATCGACAGGGTGCCCTGCACGGCGGTGTTGCGGATCACCGCCTCGACCACCTCTGGTGCACCGAGGCTGCCGTCTGCCGCCGCCTGCGCCGCACGGTACTTGGCGTTATTGGCCCAGTACCCGATGCTCGGTTCTGGCGAGAAGATCTTGTACATCGAGGCCGTGATCGTGACGACGGCGGCGAAGGCGAGCGGAACTCCGATGATCCACAGCCACTTGACGTAGCTCGGGCCCCGCTTGGCCACGATGGCGAACACGACGGCCAGCGCGATGGCGGCCAGGAGCTGGTTGGCGATGCCGAACAGCGGGAAGAACGTGTTGATGCCGCCGAGCGGGTCCGTCACGCCGAGGATCAGGATGTAGCCCCAGCCGGCGACCATGATCGCGGTGCAGATCCACACGCCGGGGCGCCAGCTGATGTCACGGAACTTCGGCACCCACGCGCCGATGGAGTCCTGCAGCATGAAGCGGGCGACGCGGGTGCCCGCGTCGACGGCCGTGAGGATGAACAGAGCCTCGAACATGATCGCGAAGTGGTACCAGAAGCCCATCATCGCGACGCCGCCGCCGATCTGCTGCATGATATGCGCGAGGCCCAGCGCCAGGGTCGGCGCACCACCCGTGCGGGAGATGATGCTCTCCTCCCCCACCTGCTGCGCAGTCGTGGTGAGCAGCTCCGGAGTGATGTTCACCCCGGTGAGGCCCAGCGAGTTGACGAACGCCACCGCCGCCTCGGGCGTTCCGCCGGTGAGAGCGGCGGGAGCGTTCATGGCGAAGTAGATGCCCTGGTCGATCGAGATCGCGGCGACCAGCGCCATGATCGCGACGAACGACTCCATCAGCATCCCGCCGTATCCGATGAAGCGGGTCTGGCGCTCCTTCTCAACCAGCTTCGGCGTGGTGCCGGAGGAGATCAGCGCATGGAAGCCCGACAGGGCGCCGCATGCGATGGTCACGAACAAGAACGGGAACAGCGGCCCGGAGAACACCGGTCCCAGGCCGGTGAAGGCGAACTCCGTGAACGCCGGCACCTCGATCTCGGGGCGCACCAGCACGATCGCGCCGGCGAGCATCACGATCACGCCGATCTTCATGAAGGTCGACAGGTAGTCGCGCGGCGCGAGCAGCAGCCAGACCGGGAGCACCGCGGCGATGAAGCCGTAGATGATGATGCCCCACGCGATGACCGATCGGTCGAGGTGGAAGACGGCCTGGCCCCACTCCGTGTTCGCGACCGCCCCGCCGCCGACGATCGCGGCGATGAGCAGCACGAAGCCGATCAGCGAGACCTCTGTGATCTTGCCAGGACGCAGGAACCGAAGGTAGAGGCCCATGAAGATCGCGATGGGCAGCGTCATCGAGACGCTGAAGACACCCCAGGGGCTCTCCCCGAGCGCGTTGACGACGACGAGCGCGAGGATCGCGATGATGATGATCATGATGAGCAGCGAGGCGATGATCGCCGCGGTGCCTCCGACCTTGCCCAGCACGTCGCGTGCCATCTGGCCGATCGAGCGGCCGCCGCGACGCATGGAGAAGAACAGCACGGTGTAGTCCTGCACAGCTCCGGCGAGAACGACGCCGACGATGATCCAGATCGTGCCGGGGAGGAAGCCCATCTGCGCCGCGAGCACCGGGCCCACGAGCGGGCCCGCGCCCGCGATCGCCGCGAAGTGATGCCCGTACAGCACCCGGCGGTCGGTGGGCACGTAGTCCTTGCCGTCCTCGCGGAGCTCGGCAGGCGTCGCTCGACGATCGTCGGGCCGCGTGATGTAGCGCTCGATGACCTTGGAGTAGAAGCGGTAGCCGATCAGGTAGGTGCAGACCGCGGCGAACACGAACCAGATCGCGTTGACGGTCTCGCCCCGTACGATCGCGAGCATCGTCCAGGCCACGGCACCGAGCAGCGCGATCGCCGCCCAGATGACGATTTTGGGCAGGGTCCAGCGGGACTCGCGCTTGAGGTCGGCTTCGGGAACGGCGACGGGCGGCAGGGAGGGATCCTGCATCAGTGCGCCGTCGCCCCTTCGGGTTTCAGGGGTTGCTGTCATGGTCTTCTCCTTTACGCGGCGTTGCGTGCGTGCGGGGCCGCGCGATGGTGGGCTGCGGGCGCACAGGGCTCGGGACATCGTGCGCGGATAGGCGCTGGGCAAGGCTATGAGCGTTCGGCACGTGGCTTCGGGCTGTCTCACGGCACGGCCGGTCGGTGCGACGAGCGGTGCGAGGTGCGCGACGAACGGGGGCTCTGGCATGGACGACCGCCGGCGCCGTCGCACCGGCGGTCGCTTCGGTTCAGGCCATGAGCTTCGAGAGCTTCCACGCCGCATCGACGAACCGCTCGACGTCCGTGCGCTGGTGGAAGAGGTGGGTCGACACCCGGATCGGGCTGTGCGCGGCGGCATCGCCGATCACCCGGAGCGACGTGTTGCGGACCTCGATGCCGTACTCGTCGAGCAGCCGCGACACGAAGGCCGACGACTTCTCGGCGTTCTTCACGTCTCCCGGCGACTGGAACGGGTTGAACGACGTCAGTGCGCACGTCAGGCGGTCATCCGACTTCGCCGAGTACAGCGACGCGACACCCCAGCGTTCGGCGACGAGCTCCTTGCAGAGGTCGGCCAACCCGACGATGTGGTCCTGGATGCGCTGCCGACCGATCTCGTCCCAGATCTCACCCGCCTTCTTCACCCCCGCGTTCAGCGCCTTGGCGCCGTTGCCGACGGTCTGCGTGTAGCGCCCGATGTCCTGCGACTCGTTGCGCGCCCTGAGATCGACCGACTCGTCGCGCGGATACCCGGACGACACCATCGGCCAGAACTCCGGAAGCGGAGTGGCGTTGGAGGCCGATACACGGTTGCGGATGTACAGGATGCCGGTGCCGCCTGGCGCGCACTGCCACTTCGCCGCCGACCCGGCGAGGAAGTCGACCCCCAGATCTCGGAAGTCGTAGGCCATCATCCCTGGGATGTGCGCCCCGTCGACGACCGTGGTGATCCCGTGGTCCTGGGCGAGCTTCGCGATGAGCTTGATCGGAAGCATCGTGCCCGTGAGGTAGGTGGGCGCCGAGAACATGATGACCTTGGTACGGGCGGTGATCCCCGCACGGAACAGCTCGACATAGTCCTCGGCCGTCTGATCGTCGCCGACCGGCAACTCGACCCTCTTGATGATCACGCCGTAGCGATCTCGGACCAGCGCCAGCGGTGTGTCGCCGCCCGAATGCTCGTGATTGGTCGTCAGGATCTCGTCCCCTTCGCGGAGGTTGAGACCGAGCAGCACCTTGGCCATGCCGTCGGAGGTGTTGTGCGTGATCGCGATCTCGTCGGTGTCGACGCCATGCGCCTTCGCGATCACCTCACGCACGTCGTCGAACGCGCTGTACGCCGCTTCCGCATCGCGCGCCACCTGGCGGTGGACGGCATCCACGACATCGAGCACCTGACGCGGGGGCGATCCGACCGTTCCGACGTTCATGAAGAGAACCCGCTTGTCGAGCGTGAACATCCGCTCGACCTTCGACCAGTACGCCGCATCGTTCGCCGCGGGAACGACGGCGGGCGTCGCGGATGCGGCGGCCGGGGACGCGATGCCGAGCGCACCCAACCCCAGGGCGCCGGCCCCGGCGCCGAAGAGCTGGAGGGCGGAGCGGCGGGAGACTCCTATGACCTGCGTGTTGTCCATGTTCATCTCTCTCATCTCCTCATCGCACCGCGATGGCGCTGATCTCGACCTTGGCGCCCAGCGGCAGCTCCGCGACCTCCACGGTCGCCCGCGCCGGCGCGGCATCGGTGCCGAAGTACTCGGCGTACACCTTGTTGAACTCCGCGAAGTCGTCCATGTCGGCCAGATACACGGTGGCGCTCACGACGTCATCGAGGGCGAGCTTGGCCTCTCGCAGCACCGCCTCGACGTTCTGGACCGACAACGCGGTCTGCTCCGCGATCGTGTGACCGTGGTCGATCTTGCCGACCTCCGCATCGATGGGCAGCTGCCCGGATACGTACACGGTGCTGCCCGCGGCGATGCCCTGCGAATAGGGGCCGATCGCGGCCGGGGCGTCCGGGCTCTCCAGCACCTTCTTGCCGGAGTGCCCGGAGTCGGGGGCAGCCGCGGGGGCGGGCGTTCCGATCAGAGTCGCGGCCGCCAGGCCGGTGATCACGGCTGCGCCTGCGGCCGAGAGGATCGTCGCTCGAGGTCGTGAAGCGAAGTGAAACAAGAGGATCTCCTTCGATTGCGGTTCGTACGCGGCAGTGCGTACTGCAACGCGACAGTGCGTTGCCGGTCACGCTAGAGCGCCGCGGCCCGGCCGCACAGGTCACCACCTCACACGGCCCGTTCATGCGATGAGCGGCGCGTTCTGCGCGATGAGCGGCGCGGGATGCGGTGAACGCGTGCCGAAGCGGTGCGCGAGGCCGCTCTTCTTCCGATGTGCAAGCGCCTTGCGCCCTGACCGGGCGAGGTCTAGCGTTGCGCGCACCTCTACCAGGGGGTCCAGCACAGAGGAGGAAGGTCATGACCACTCATTCACGAGCGGGAGGCTTCGCAGAGACGGCCGTGCAGAAGACAGCACTGGTCGTCGGCATCGTCTTCCTGCTGGTCGGCATTCTCGGGTTCATACCCGGGATCACGACGAACTACGAGCAGCTGCAGTTCGCCAGTCACGGGTCGGGTGCGCTCCTGATGGGCGTCTTCCAGGTGTCGATCCTGCACAACATCGTGCACCTGCTCTTCGGCGTCCTCGGGGTGACTCTGGCGCGCAGCTTCAACGGCGCGCGCAACTATCTCATCTGGGGTGGTGTCGTCTACCTCGCGCTGTGGCTGTACGGCCTGCTCGTTCCGCATGACTCGATGGCCAACTTCGTGCCCGTCAATCACGCCGACAACTGGCTGCACCTCGTGCTCGGAGTCGGCATGCTCGCGTTGGGGATCATCCTTGGCAGGCGGAACGACACCCGGGCGGCGGTCGCAGACTGATCAGCACGCGCACACCGAGATGAGCGGGCGGATGCCGTCGGCATCCGCCGCCGTCCGCGCTGGAACGACGAAACCCCCGGCGAACCGAGGGTTTTCATTCTGTAGCGGAGGCGGGACTCGAACCCGCGACCTCACGATTATGAGTTAGATGTAACGGGTCAGCGAGCGCTCGTTGGTCGCCGTTCGCCGCGCGGTTCCGGGATATTGTGCTCGTTAGTCATGGCTGGTCGAGGGTGGTTTCAGCCGGACCACCGGCACAAGACCGGCACGCTTACTCGCGCTACTCCGCAATCCCCCGGCTTTGCCACTCGCCAAAGTTCATTCCAGTAGACGCGTCTATCCACGAAATGCGTCCATTCGCAGATCGCCCAGCAACGACCGCAGCTGCCGCAGAAGGCGATGAGAACACTACGTCCTGAGTGAAGCGCGCGAGCCCGTTTTCCTCTCGGCGTAGCGTGTCGTCGCTGAGAAGCGCAGCGTGTTGCTGCTGGTAGCCGGGGTGGCGATGCGTTCCTACCCAATCAGCGCGAGCGACCGATCCCTCAAGCACAGTGAACTCAGCGTCGATTTCCTGAGCCAGAGCTGCGATGCCGTACCGCGGAACTTCAAATCGAAACGTCGGCGAGGCGCGTTCCATTGCGTGCCCGGCTGCGGAAGGATTATCGGGAGCCATTTGTCCCCGGGTCGGCCGAAACTCGGTGATTCCGAGCACGGGAAGCACAATCTGAACCTGGCTGAGGTAGTACTCCATATCGGAGACGTCGGCCTCGGGGAGGTGGATGGGAGCCGGCGCCGTTCCGTTCATAAGCGTCGCCCGCTTCGCTGACGTCGCTGCGTTTATGAGTCGGGCCTCAAGATAGCGAGCGTGTGCCTTGGTCACGTTCGCGTCTTTCGACGTGAGAATCACAACCCGATCCCAAAAGTCCTTCCCGCCTGCTTCTTCGGCTCGTGAATGCTGACGGAGACGCACTGCTATGTCGTCTCCCTCGCCAACGTACACTGCTTTGCCGGATGGCGATTGTGATTCTGGATCGTCGCCAAGAAGGACGTAAACGCCGGTCCTGCGAACCTCTTCACGGGCGAGCAGATCCGCGATGTCGGACCTGGGCGCCGCCACGACGTGCCCCGTCCAGTTCATGATCTCAGCTGTCAGGAGACCTCCCGGCGTTCCGTCCACCAGGTACACGCGGATCTGTTTACCGCTTACCATCATTCCTCCGGTGACGCCGGTTCGCTTGGTGCAACCACATACGTCTTGCCCAGGGTGCGGAATAGGTCGACGGCTTCCGCATCCTGTCGGTGGACCGCTTCTCGGACCTTAGGATCAAGCAAGTCGAGTCGGCGCATCTGCCCCTGGTCATTAATGACCGACCAGATTCGTGTGTAGTGCTCGCCGCTAGCTTCAGCGTAGTCAGCCAAGCCCCGGAGTTTAGGCACTGTGTCGCCGAAAGTGAGATGTGGATCGACGATAGCGGCCCTAAGCGCTTCACCGCTTCGCACAAAGAAGATGAAGTCAGGGTGCATCGGCTTCCATCCGCCCCCGATGCGATAGGGGACAGTTAGAGCCAACTGGCCCTGCTTAGGGTTGCGGTACCAGGCAACTACGTTGTCGCGAGCGAGTTCTGTCCGGAGCACGTCTTCCTCCCAGGAAGTCACTGGCGCTGGGAACAGAAAATCGGCGTTCGAGATGATGTGCTTGCGCCAAGACGGAATCTTCTTGCGCTTCACCGTCGAGGTCCCGCTGGGATCCATTGTCACCGTGACCCGCGCCGTCGGAACCGGCTTAAACCGCGTCGGGAACTGGCCCAAGGGTGCAACGACCGGCTCGCGAGCGCCCTCACGTAGGCGCTCAAACTCGGCAATCGCCTGCGGAGAGGCCGCGTCGTGCATCTGAGCGTCATACGTCTCGAAGAGCGAGTTGGTGTACTTCTCCGCGAACTCGATGTACTCGGCCATCCACTCGGCGTCTTGAGCTATGGCGGCTATGACAGCCTTAGCTCTTCTCAAGTTGGCGATGCCAGCGTCCGCGACGACCGAGGCGAGTTCCTTGGTCGCATACAGAACGGCGTCGCGTCCATCGCTGCCGCCGAATGATGCCATCGCGGCCCTGTACGCGTCGTCGACAGTCTTGTTGTCGGCTACGACAGACGAGGTAGTTGTCACTCCCGCGTCGGCGCGATCTAGCATCCTGACGGTAAAGACCGCCAGATCTGCGCGCTCGACATCGTCTGCGACAGCATCGACCGATGCTCGGTTCGCGATGTAGTGATCGATGACCCGTTTGGCCAGCGCCTTCCAGGCATCAGTGACTGGAGAAGCGGTGATCTCGTGCTTCGCCAGTGCTGCCACTGTCTTCACTAGGCGGGACATCGGGTTGCCTACCCGTTCCGACACGGTGCGACGCGGAAGTGAGCGCAGAATCTCGACCGCTTCGGTGGTTGGAACGGTCGGAGAAGGATTCCAGCCGACCTCGGTCGTTTCGATGCTGACATCGACCCCTCCAATACCACCCCCAGTGGGGTCCGAGATAGAGTCAACAACTTTCTCGACAGTCTTCTGGTTGAAGCGCGGAAGGAAGCAGGTCACGGAGTTGAGCTGGTCATCATCCTCGACCCGGCTCGCGAGAGGAGTGCGAACCATCCGCCCAATGAGCTGGGCGATTACTGTCTCCTCGCTGCTACCGCGGTACGAGAATAGAACCTCGGCGCGCGGGCAGTCCCAACCCGTAGTCACTCCGGTCTTCGCAAACAACACCTGGCACGTCGTGTCGTCTTGAACATCCTGAGGGTCGATGTGGGTGATGATCCTGTCTCCCACGACCCAGTTCCGGGATCCGTCAAGCGCCATTACATGTCGCATCGCGCCAGCTGTGAGCTCTGGCCATTCTTCAAGGATCGTGCCAACGGCCTCGGCCGACTCGGCCGCTGACGGGGTGTTGCCCATCTGCACTAGAAGCAGCGGCTTTACGACTTTCTCGTCAGGGTTTCGATCGGCAAACTCGCGCCACCAGCCTTCCATCTGACGCACGGTTCTAACCGCTTCTCTCAACAGCTGCGTCGTGGAGATCTTCTTCTCGTTGGGGAGCTTGACTACGATCTGGTCCTTGAGCAGCCCCGACGCCCGCACTTCGGAGGCGGTCACCGAGAGCGCTTCCTTCGAGAGCCGGGGAAGCAGCTCCCCGACCTTCTTGTCGAAACGATCAGGCGTAGCCGTGATACCAAGAACGATCGGCATCGGAGGTCGGCCCGTCGAGGGATCTCCTTGAAGCAGCTGCTGAAGGTAGGTACTCGTACCGGGCGAATCGCTGTCCCGCGATTCGCCCATGCCTTCGTGCGCTTCGTCGACGATGAACAACACGTTGGCGTTCGGGTCACTCAGCGTGTTTGAGATCATCTCCCACAAGGTGTGTGCACGCACACCCTCGCGTCTCCGCATTAGGTTCGAGGCGAACTTTTGATGATTCAAGTAGTAGATCGAGCCACCCGACAGTTGTGGCTCGTCGAAAGAGTTGTCGATGTCGACATGTTTTGCGAGGTCGATAAGATCCGCTGCAGCCTCGATCTTGCGCCTCGACTGCCGATTAAGGGTGGGGGACGACGAAAACCAGATCACGATGGTGTTAGGGTCGGCCGCAGCGATGCTGTCTCCCCGTAGCAGGCGCTCGATGATCGAGGCAGCTATAACCGTCTTACCCGAGCCGGTCGGAGCGCTAAGGGTGATCACGAGGGGCCGCGCGTTCGGCCTATGCGCATCAGCAAAGCCCTCCCGGATGAGGCTCGTGGCCTCATCTGAGACTCGAGACTGGTACGTGGTTAGTTCAAACTGCATCAGACGGCCCCGCTGGTATTGATCGCAAAAGTTGTGAGGTAGCTCTCATACAGACGAGTACAGGGGACAGAGCCGGGCAGTTGAGACCGCAGGCTTGCGAAGAATGAATCGTCTTCAGTTACGGCGAACGCGTGTCGGATCTCCGGCCTTTTAGCCACTTCTGCAACAAAGCGGGCGACCGCATCTGGGGAAAAGAGCACGCCGTAGGAGTCCGCGAACATGAAAGGCTCATCACCGGGTTGGCCGATCCGACTGCCCGTTGAACCGGCTTTGAGCCAAAGCAGAGGGTCAACCGATGCATAAGCGTCACCAAACGCAACTTGATCGGCCGATTCATAGGTCAACTCGAAGAATTCGACCGACTGATCGATTCCCTGGTGCTTACTAGGCCTTCCATCCGGCCGTACCCCGGAAACAACCGACTCGATACGGGGACGAGTCACTGCACGAAAGACTCCTAGAGCTTCGTACTCCTCGTCACCTGGATACTTACCCCGCTCGCGCATCGCTTCGTCGTTCACAGCATTCAGCTCGTTATTTGTCACCAGAATACTTTGTCGCGACCCGCCATCTGCAGCATTGAGTTGCATTACGGCGTGCGTGGTGGTGCCGGAGCCACCGAAGAAGTCGAGAATTACTGCGTCCCGTGAATTATTCGCCCACTGAATTAGTTGCCTGATCAGACGCAACGGCTTTTTTCCGTTGTTGAACGCAACATTGCCTTCCGACGTTACATGTCCCATGTCGGAATGAAATCCTCGCCAGAGGTCACCCCTAATCACTGTGCGCCCGAATCGGGGAACATAATCATCTGACACGCGATAATTGCGGTCCAGCGTGTAAATCTGCCACAGCTTACCGCTGGAGGACCTGGTGATCATGTACTCCCGCTCAGGGGTAGCGTGGGTCACCCATCTACCAACCTCCACGTCCACAGTCTTCGCGGATGATGGTGCCGTATCGGTCCTGCCAATCCGGGCCAAGTTGCGAGTGATGAACTCCTTCGCCGGCTTAGAACCCGCAATCAATAGATCCATCCCCCGGGCGCCCACGAACTGCCCCTTCTTGGGCCCGGCGCTGTGTGTTAGCAGCAGACGTTCAATGTCTTCTCGGATTTCTGGCTGCGAATCTAGATGCGAGTAGAGGCTCTCAGTAGTGCCATCGTCATTTATCCAGAGCGGGTAGTTAGTGTCCCACTTATCGATCCCGTCGTAGAGCGGAGTGTGTCGCACGTGAGTGTCAAAGGCAGCTGATCGACGGTAGATGAGGACGTACTCAACGTTCTTAACAATAGTGCCCTGCTGCGCATTGGTCGTCTTCGGTCCCGAGGTCGTCGACATCTCAACGGCGAGTTGTGCTACATGGTTCTCAGTCTGGAACACCTTGTCCATCAGCATTCGCAAACGGTGTTGCTCGCCGTCACCGATGGACACCATTATCGCTCCGGTGGGTTTCAACAACTCGCGCGCGAGGCGGAGGCGCCTCTCCATGAACGACAACCAGAGGGAAGGGCGATATCCGGAAGTGTCGTCGACATACTTGTCGTTGTACTTCCACTTGTTCTCCGCCTTGTTGCCGGTGTTATAGGGCGGATCGATGTAGATGAGATCTACAGACGCTGCGTGCGTATAGCGAAGCGTCTGAAGAGCGTGGAAATTCTCACCTTGAATCACGACGTGGCTGGGGGTCCCGATCGACGGTGACCCGGCTGATCCCAGGGAGCGCATCCCGGGGTAGATAGGATCCCCGAATTCAGCGATTGGAACGACGTCTTTCAGTTTCGCGGTGAGCCGGGACCCGGATTTCGCGATCAACTGAACGGTTCGGGCGCCTATCGAGGTCACCCGATAAATCTCTGGAAATCGCTCCACGTCGGTTTGCAAGACGACCTTATCTTGCACAGCCACGCGACGTCGAGGTAGTCGCACAATTTCGGGACTATGCGTTGCAAAGTGAATGCCGAACTCAACGGCCGTGGTGCGCTTCTCAAGCTCCTTCTCAAGGGCATCCGCCAGACTGCTGTCGAGCGACGCAACACGTGCGAGAAGATGCTCAAGTTGCGTTGCCATAGCAGGCGGTTCCTTTCGAAGGGTACGGGACGGCATACCGCAGCGTCGTGACTGGCTCAGTGTGCGCTTGAGTTCGGGCACGGAGGGGTGTGGCGATCGCGAGGAGCGCCCGGACCGCAGCGAAGCGAGGACCGGACGCACCGCAGCGGGCGTCGCGCCCCTTTGTGCGGCGACGGCCGAAGGCCGGCCTTGAATGAGTAAAGAAACTTCTCACAGTTCGTCGGTCTCTCGAAGGATCGCTCGGCTCGTTGCGCGGGACTTCTCGTCCGCGGGCAGCCAACGATGAAACTTCGGGTCAGCCTCAGCTTCGGCGATCGCCCTATCGAGCGGGTCCGAGATGCCGCGAAGATCGTCGAATCCCAGTGCGCGGATCCCCGCCTGGATCGCTGTAAGGTCAGGCTTCGGTGCCAGGAGCGCCTCGATTGCAGCGATGGTTTTCGGCGTGTAGCGCTTTGCGAATGACTGTGTGATCGCTCCCTGCATCGCCGCCAGTTCACCGATCGGAGGCTTCGGTTGGTGGAACTTGTGAGTGTATGCATTGAACACGCTGCGGTAGTCGCGCGTCGCCCGGTCAGCTACTTCGGAAGCCGCAGACATCTGCAGGAACGCCTCGTCGTGGTTCTGAGGCGCCGCTCCCCCGATCTTGGCCGTGTCCATCGCCTCGACCGCCTCAGCCGCGCGCTCTTGAAGTCGCTGCAGGACACCGCGCACAGGCTCAGGAACGACGCCCCATACCGGGAGCATCGGCTGTTCGCTCATGGTTCGCCGTCCATGCCATCAGCTTAGTTGCCGTGCGCATCACTTCTCGACTGAGAGTAAGGATCAGCGGCTGAGAAAAAGGTTGACATTGAAGGTGGCTCGCGTCAGTCTTAGTGCGTGAGAAAAAACCTCACTAACTGAGAGGAACTAGTCATGGCACTACAGTCAGGAATCCCGGTCAGCTTCGAGGCCTACTTCCCCCGCGGGGCGTTCATGGTCGGCGAGGTCGAGGCGGTCGTGAAGTGGTCGGACGACGGCCAGCGTCAGGGGCAGGATCTGGACAAGAACTCGGGCCACCCGTTGTGGCAGGTGCGCGTCATCGACGCGGATCCCGAGGCACGGAAGGGCCAGAACGAGGTCACCGTCAAGATCGCGAGCATCTCGGAACCGGCGGCACCGCCGGAGGCTAACGGGCTGCCGTTCCGCCCGGTCTTCTTCGACGGCCTCACTGTCACTCCGTACGTCAAGGAGACCGGTGGCCGTCCACGCGTCGCGTTCTCACTCCGCGCGCGCGACATGAAGCCGGCGGGCAAGCCGCGCGGAGGCGAATGATGACCTGGTCGTGGCGCCTCGAGCGCGAGTACTGGGCCGACGAATGGCCGCGGCTGCTTCGTCGAGGATGGTGGCTGCTCGTGCTGCTCTTCGTCCTAGCCTGCTTCAGCGCCGTGCCGTACGTCGGCGAGCTGATCAACTGGCTGACCATCGGAGCGCTCGTGCTGCTGGCCGTGCGCCGAGTAGCTGCGGCCCGTCGGTTCGACACGCTGCCGCTTCGGCGGTGGCAGAGACGTGTTGGCACCTGGGCGCTGGCTTCCTGGCCCGCGCTTGCCCGCAACCTTCGCCTCGAGGTGAAGGACCTCGCGGGCAACCCGATCATCGCCGGCGTCGGACGTCCGTCCTGGGAGGGGCATACCTGCGTGCTGCCGGTGTCGCTCCCTCCCGGACTGGCTCGTGAGGACCTCGTCGCAGCGACCCCTCGGATCGCTCAGGCGTTCAACGCCGTGCGCGTGACCGTCGTCGGCCATCAACTCGGCGCGCTCGCGCTCCGCGTCGAGTACGTCGATTCACTGGCGCAGCCATTCAGCTTGCCTATCGGCATCCCCTGGGACGGCGCGACCGTGCTGATGGGCATCGCCGACGGCGGCGCGGAGTGGCGACTGCCACTCGGTCCGCACACCCTCGTCGCAGGCTCCTCCGGCAGCGGCAAAGCATCCCTCGTGTGGGGGCTCCTGCTGGGTCTCTCTCAGCCGATCCATTCGGGTCTGGTCGAGGTATGGGGTATCGATCGCAAGGGTGGCATGGAGCTGGCGATGGGGCGCGATCTGCTCACGCGGTTCGCAAACGACGCGCCGCATTCCGTGCAGCTGCTTGAGGAGGCTGTCACGGCGATGCAGGAGCGCGCGCAAAGCCTCGCTGGCCTCACCCGGCAGCACCGCGCAAGTGTCGATAGTCCGACCGTGATTGTACTCATCGACGAGCTGGCCGCGCTCACCGCGTACGAGACGAATCGCGAGCTTCTGCGGCGCGCGAACGCGGCGATCGCCACTCTCGCGTCGCAAGGACGGGCTGTCGGCTTCATCGTGTTCGCGTGCCTGCAGGACCCCCGCAAGGAGACGCTGCCCGCCCGAGGCCTTTTCACACAGACGGTCGGGCTGCGCCTGCGGGACCGGATCGAGACGTCGATGGTACTCGGAGACGGCGCGGTCGCGGCTGGCGCCGCGTGTCACGAGATCTCGTCGTCGATGCCGGGCACGGCCTACGTCCTACCAGAAGACGGCTCGGCACCCCAGCGCGTGCGCGCTGCCTTCGCATCCGACGAGCAGATCCGGGAGGCCGCGCTCGCCTACTCCGCCCCCCGTCCGCGCCGGGTCGTTCTGCCGGTCGGGGCGGACGAGGAGCCCAAGCCTCGGAGGCCGCGCGGTCGCCGAGCCAAGACAAACGACACTCAGGAGGAATCATGATCAGCGTCTCGAAGCTGGCGGCCACCGCCATCGCGGTCGTAGGAGGAGCAGCACTCCTCATCGGAGGCGCGGCCGTCGGCCACGCGGTCGCCCTGCACGAGCAGCGGGCCACCGAGGTCACTGCCGCCGAGCCTGCCCCGTGCAACCTGCGGATCACGTGGGATCGCGGCTCGCAGGAGTACCTCGCGGTGTACGAAGACTCAACCTGGGTCTCGAAGACTGGGGACTACGGCCGCACCGCAAACCTCTCGTGCACCGACGACGAGATCCTCGCTTGGCAACATCAGCGCCGCGAGAACAACCTCGACCCCGAGGTGTGCCGGCCGGTTCTGCGCGCCGAGGTTACCGGCATCGTCCGCTCGATCGGCTGCGCCGTTCCGACCCTGGTGGCGACCGATGAGCCTCGGTGAGTCCGTCGTAGCCCGGCTGCGGAGCCCGGAGTTCGATCAGTGGATGGCAGGTGCGGCACGGACGGGGTTCTGCTCCAAGCCCGTGCGGCTGTCTGGCTCGTCGACCGCGCTCAACCCTGACACGGGCGAGGTGATCCGAGAGTTCAGCGGCTCGGGTCAGCCGGACGGCCTGACCTACACGCGCTGCGGCAACCGCCGGTCTCGGCGCTGCCAGTCGTGCAGCCACGAGTACAAGGGCGACACCTGGCACATGATCATGGCCGGCGCAGCCGGCGGGATGAAGGGCGTGCCGGAGACGGTCAGTGAACACCCGATGGTGTTTGTGACGCTCACAGCCCCCTCGTTCGGTTCGGTGCACTCGATGTCTCGATCGCGTCTGCGCGGGGTATGCGCCCATGGACGGCCGCGCGGGTGCACCTGCGCGCACGAGTCCGACGACGCCGAGCTCGGCGACCCGGTCTGCAGCGACTGCTACGACTACGTCGGGCAGGTCGTCTGGCAGTTCCACGCGCCCGAGCTGTGGCGACGCTTCACGATCCAGCTGCGCCGGAGTCTCGCACGAGAGCTCGGAGTGACGCAGCGGGAGGCGGCGCAGATTGTGCGTGTGCAGTTCGCGAAGGTCGCGGAGTTCCAGCGGCGCGGTGCGGTGCACTTCCACGCGATCATCCGCCTCGACGGCGTGATCGAATCCGAGCAGTTTCCGCCGACGCCCGCCGGAGTGACCGAGACACATCTCGCGAACGCCGTGCGCGCTGCCGCGCGAGGCGTCTCGTTCGAAGCACCGCTCGTCGACCGCGAGCAGACCACGCGGATCCTTCGCTGGGGCGCCCAGCTCGACGTGCAGCCGATCGTGCGGCGAGAAGGTCTCGACGGTGCGCTGTCCGACCGCGCCGTCGCCGCATACATCGCGAAGTACGCGACCAAAGCCACCGAAGATCTCAACGACGCCGGCGGGCATCGGATCCACATCCACCGGATCAAGGCGACGGCGGAGCTGATCGGAAGCGATGCGGGCGCGGACGGACCGTATGCCCTGCTGACGAAGTGGGCGCACATGCTCGGGTTCCGCGGGCACTTCTCCTCGAAATCGCGCCGCTACTCCGTGACACTCGGCTCGCTGCGCGGCGCCCGACGACGCTGGCGACTCGAACGGGTTATCGAGCGCGCCCGGGCTGAGGGGCACGACCTTGACGAGGTGCTCGTCATCGGGTCGTGGAGCTTCGCGGGCATGGGCTGGCGCACCGATGGAGACCGGGCGCTGGCGGCAGAGGCGGCAAGAGCCGTCCGGGAATGGCGGGACGCGCGTCGTGTGCGTTTCGAAGCAACGGAAGGAGAAGAGGATGCGTGATGGTGTGGAGTTCGTCGGTGAACGAGCTGATTTCGCCGCCACGGACGTCGACGAGTATCTGACCCGACGGGAGGTGGCGGCCAGGTGCCGCGTGCCGCTGTCGACGTTCGACTCGCTGCGCAGGCAGGCTCGGGTGCCGTTCCCCGACGCACAGATGGGCAAGCACATGCTCTGGAAGGCCTCGACGATCGAAGCCTTCCTCGACTCGGGAGGCACCCGTGGCCTCCGGTAGCGCAAGAATCGATCCCAAGACACGAAAGGTGCTGCCCGAGGGCATCCGCTACCGCGCGGATCGCAACAAGTATCAGGTGCGGGTCTGGGCGACCGGACTCAACGGCCAAGATCGCGAACGTAGCTTCCTTGTCGACACGCTCAGCGAGGCGAAGAAGCTCCGAAGCGAGGCGCGGCTCACCGCCCGTCCTGAGGGCGGGATGACACTCAATGCGTGGCACGCGCGACACTGGTCGATCCTGATCGGCGGAGTACGGCCAGCGACTGAGGCCGCGTACGAGCGTGGCTGGCGCCTTCGGGTTCAGCCGTGGCTTGGGCATCGAAAGCTCGAGACGATCGGTGTCGCTGACGTCGACGACGCGATCGCAGGTTGGAGCGGTTCCGCGTCGACCCGCAACGATGCTCTCGCTGTCCTCAGTCGGCTGCTTGAGGGAGCTGCGCGCGCCGGGATCATTGCGGCGAATCCCGTGCGGCTGGCTCGACGCCCGCGGCAGGAGGGCGCTGGCGAAGTTCGGTCACGCGCGCTCACTGCGGCCGAAGTGAAAGTCATGCTCAATTTCGTTCCCGAGGGGCCGCACCGCGATTACCTCGCGGCGCTCGTTTACACGGGCATGCGAGCAGGTGAGGCAAGCGCGCTTCGTGTCAGTGACGTCGACCTCGATCACGGCGTCATCCACGTTCGACGCAGCTTCTCCCCTGCTGGCGGCGGGAAGGTTCGAGAGCAAACGCCGAAGAGCCACAAGGAGCGCTCGGTCCCGCTGCCGTCGTCTCTGCGGTCCGTAATCATCCGTCGGATCGCGGGCCTGGGACGGAATGACCTCGTATTTACGGGGCCGAACGGCGGGCGCCTCAACACCTCGAACGTGCGCCGTGCCGTCGACTGGGAAGGCCTACGGACGCAGCTGGATCGCCCTGATTTCCGTATTCATGACCTGCGTCACACGCTCGCGACGCTGCTTTTCGACGCCGGCGCGGCCGCGAACGATGTGCAAGCGATCCTCGGCCACTCATCGATGCAGGTGACCGAGCGCTACAGCCGAGCTCGTTCGGATGCCGCGCTGCGAGCCAACGGCGCGCTCGATCGGCTTCTCGACTTCCCAGCCCACCGGGACTGACGAAAGGAAACAGCACGATGTCTAGGACGTACCGCTACACGAATCTCACGCGGGCGATGGCCGATCCCAATTCACCCCTACGGCAGCTATTCGACAAGCTCTTTCCGAACACCCGCGACGTACAAGCGTCCTACCGACAGGGGCAGCCCCGCCTCCTTGTGGAGGGCGGCACTGCGAACCCAGGCACGCTGGGCGCTGCCTTCGACTACGCCACACGATTCGCGTTGGACATTCTGTACGACGCACCACTCGCGCGCGCACCATTTCTCGACGAGCCCGACGCGCTGTCGAACATCGACGCCGTAATTATGGCCGCGCAGATCGCCCAGCTCATCGGTGATCGCACCACGGTGTTCCGCGCATCGTGGGCGCTCGGATTGTTGACCGAGGTGTACCGAGTCGGCTTGCTTCCCGGGTCACCCCTGCGGGGGCTCATCGACGCAGGGCGCATGCACGCGCAGGATCTCCTCGAGTCCGCTCCGCCCGATGCGCTCGACCAGTTGACCAAGATGGACGCGATCGCTCGGGAGCGTCTGCTCCCCCATCTTCGCCATCCGCTTGAGCTCGGTCCGACGTTCGACGGTTCGGCGCTGTGCTCCGCAGATGCTGACGTTATTGCCGACGGGCTGCTGCTTGACCTGAAGACAGCCCTTGGGGGGAAGGTCAGAGGCCCCGGAGGACGGGCAGATTATCTGAAGGCCAGTCACTTGCGTCAGCTCATCGGATACCTGCTGCTCGACCGCTCGGATGCCTATGGCATCGATCGCGTCGGTATCTACTCGGCCCGCTTCGGGCACCTCGTGATCTGGCCCGTCGCCGATGTGCTCGAGATGCTTGCGGGACGGCCGGTAGATCTCGACGACGTCCGTGAGCAGACGTGGCGCGTCCTAGGCGGCGATTCGAACTCGAAGTGACCGAAGGGCGTTCGCCGATGGACGCGAGGACGTTTGCAGAGCTACTCGCTGACGACGAGATGCTCGCGGTCGTTGTCGAGGGGCTCGAGACGTATCGGTCGCTGGTGAGGCGAACGAGGACATCGCTGTTTCCGCCGCCCGAATCCGAGTACTTCAGTCAGGTCATTACGAGCATCGGGCGCGCTCTTGCGCACGCTCGAAGCGGAGTGATCCACCGCATGCAGCCGGCCTCAATCCCGGAGCCGAGCCCGCCAGGATGCGTCCGCTCCGGCGTCGAGCAGAAGCCTGTCGGCAAATGTCACACCGGACTCCATCTGATTGCGCCGCGCGAGAGGCTCGAGTAGCTCAGCAAGTCGTCGAGGCCATAGCAGCACACCGCGGTGCATCGCCTGCTCAAGGGCGTCGGCTACGAGCGATAGATCTTCCCAAGACTCGACGAGGTCGGCGATTGCGCGCTCGACCGTCATCGAGGGAAGCCCGTCGACGTAGACCACGTCGTCCTCGTCAAGCCGCCGCATGCGTAGTTTCACGTCCGAAAGTCGCGTCGTTCGACGGGTAGGCGTGACGAACTCGCTGTCCGCCGGGAACCAATCACCGATCCGATGCAGCGTCGCCGCCGTCTTTCCCGCCGCGACGACCGGCCGCTCTATCCCATCCAGAGCGAGCCAGTGAATGCGGGCTAAGTCGACTTCGTGCGCGGCCGGAGGCGCACCGGCCATGCGGTACACGCCCTGTGTGAGCCGCTCGATGGCACCGGATGCCACGAGACCCGAAAGCACCTTCCGCGATACACCGACCTCGGCCGCCTGCGCCGTCGTGAACATGCCCCAACGCTCGGCTGCGACCGCGCCCAGGCGTGAGATGGTCGCACCAGCCATACAGCATTTGTACCCTAAATGCGGTACGCGTGCTGCGCCCACGGAACGGCGGATCCCGCTTCATCGGCTGCCCGATCTTCGTGATTACACGATCGGAATTCCGATCTTCAGCTTGCGCCGCGCTAGGACGTCCAGCGCCGTCGTGAACTGGAGCACGAGAGCATCCACCGTGTACTGAAGAGTCTGCGTGTCGTTCGTGATCTCCACGTTGACCATCCCGCCCTCACGATCGGCGAGTTCCGTTCGTGGCATGAAGCGAACGGTGCGGAGCATCGATGGATGACTCAGGCCGCTAATCATCCGCCAGACCATCTCCCCGTACCCGCCGGGCAGGCCGGTTGCGACCGTGGCCTCCCGAGTAATCTCGGCGAAGCCGACGGCATACCCTCCCAGAGTGGGATCAGCCACCCCTGCTCGCGACGCCACCGCCCGGATCTGGTCCACGTACTTCCGCTTCCACGCCTTCTGTCCCTTGCGCTGCTGATCCACGAGATGCAGCAATTCGTCGGGAGCCAGGCGCTCCGAAGCCGCCGTTAACGAAGCCTCATCGCTGACCTCACGCCAGAGGTTTCGCAGATGGCGTTCGATCCGCTGTCGCGGATCATCTGGATGCAAGATCCATAGCGCGGTCGAGGCGGCCTCGAGTCCTGAGCGCGCCACCGGGAAGTGCGCGACATAGGGAATAGTGAGCTCTCCCTTGGGCGGGATCAGAACGCCGAGCGCGCGCAGGCAGTCAACTGCATGGTGCAGATTGTGGACGACGTGGGAACTTACGCGTGTCCAATGTGTCACGGCGTCGTCGAGGGCCAACTCGCTTCGCGGGCCTGCGTTCCCGCGTGCGATTCGATTCCACCGTTCAGCAAGCTGCGGCACCAGCGCCAACCTATCCCGGATGCGCTGCACCGCGGCAAGTTCACTGGGATCCTCAATCGGAATCGCGCGGCTCCCGTAGTATCCGTCGGTCATATGACGAGTCTGCGGGCGACCCCCGACATCTAGCTCTGATTGCACCGCGACCGGCACAAAACCGGCACATCGCCGATCCAGCTCGATGCTCAACTCCCGAAAGATACGACAAAACCCCCGGATATCCGGGGGTCTGTATCTGTAGCGGAGGCGGGACTCGAACCCGCGACCTCACGATTATGAGTCGTGCGCTCTCACCATCTGAGCTACTCCGCCGCACGGCTTCCGCTCTGTCGAGTGAAAGCTACGAGCCCCGAGTCAGGATTGAACTGACGACCCCTTCCTTACCATGGAAGTGCTCTGCCACTGAGCTATCGGGGCGTGCTGCCCGCTAGCGGGCAACCAGATGAGATTATCACCTCTCCGGCCAACTCACGAAATCGGCGAAGCCGTTCGGGAGCGTCTCAACGACGATCGTTCACGGCAGCGTGACACCGTCGTATCGGCCGGCGTTCTTACGCAACCACGGCAGCGGATCGATCGTCGAACCGTTGACGATGATCTCGAAGTGCAAGTGCGCGCCGTACGACCGGCCGGTGTTTCCGGTCTTTCCGACGACGGTGCCGACGGTGACCTTCTCGCCCGGCTGCACGCGCAACGAGCCGTACTGCATGTGCGCGTAGTGGCTGGTGATGACCTGTCCGTCGATGACGTGATCGATGTAGACCGTCACGCCGTAGGCGCCCCCCTGCTCGGTCGCGATACGGACGGTGCCATCGGCGATGGCCTGCACCGGTGCGCCGTTGCCTGGCACGAAGTCGATGCCCTCGTGCAGTCGGCCGCTGCGCATGCCGTAGCCGTAGCTCATGCCGACGCCGACCATGAACGGCCACTGGATCGCGGCGCCGGGGTCGTTCGTGAAGACCTCGCTGGAGTAGTCGATGCCCTCTTCGGCGGCGACGTCGGCGAGCGAGACGGTGGAGAACGAGTCGGAGCGGGCGAGGTCTTCGTCCTGAACACCGGACGACGCGACGAACGCCTGAATGTCGTCCTTCTCGACCTTGGGTGTGGAGACGCTTTCCTTCGCCGTCACCAGGGAGGCGACGGGGGCACCTGCGCCGCCCTGGACGGCAGCGACCGCGTTCGCGGGGAGGGTCATCGAAACGGCGATCATGCCCGCGACTCCCATCACGCCGAGGCTCGCTCCTGCGGCGAGGACCTTGCGGAGCGGACGCGGGCGGTGCGGCACGACGTGGTCGGTCGCGCCGTCGGTGATCGCCTCATCCTCGCGCTGGGTCTCGGACTCGACCGCGGTGAGCACCTCGTCGACATCGCTCTCGTCGGCGACGGGTGCGAACCCGAAGGCCTGGGATGCGACGACGAAAGCGTCGACCTCCGACTCCCCGACGACCGGCGACACGTTCTCGTGAACGCTGGGCGCCTGGTTCTCGTCGGCCGGCTGCTCGGTCCTGCGGGTGGATGCGGACGCCTGCGCGACGGCGACGTTCAGGACGTCTTCGACCACGGCCTGCGGGGCGGGCTCGGTGACGGGCTGCGCGGCGGGGGCACCGGCGTTCGCCAGGCGACGGGCGCGACGGCTGGTCGCAGCCGATTCGACCTGTGCGGCAGTGGGCGGTGCCATGACACCGGAGGTTGCCGAGCTGCCGTCGACCGCGTGAGCGGTGCGAAGTCGGTTGGATCGACGCGTGGGCGCAGAGGCAACCTGGGGGCTTTCAGCGGGCAAAAGTCAGATCTCTCGGGTTCGTTTTCAAGCTCGGGGGCGCTTGGTCACTCTCGCAGCTGCAAGCAGCTCAGGGGAACGAAAGTAACGATCGGGTAAACACTACAGGCTCGCGGCTGAGAAAGCCATGAACCCGTTCCATCTTCTCAGAGCGATTCCTCCCCCTCGACGATGGCGCGCAGGCGCTCGTGCACGACGGGCCCTCCGGCGATCAGCAGCGGGCGCGGAGCATCCACGTCGAGGCGGGACACGACGCCTCCTGCCTCCTCGACCAGCAGGGCGCCGGCCGCGAAATCCCAGGGGTTGAGGCCGCGCTCGAAGAACCCGTCGAGGCGACCGGCGGCCACGTACGACAGATCGATCGCCGCGGAACCCATCCGTCGCAGGTCTCGCGCCATGGACATCACCCTTCGCACCAGCGCGAGATCACCGTCGTGGGTGGCGGGGTCGTAGCCGAATCCAGTGCCGAGGAGTGCACCGGCCGGGCTGCCGGCGCTGACAGAGAGACGGATGCCGTCGAGCCACGCGCCCTCTCCGCGCACGCCGGTGAACAGCTCGCCCAGCCCGGGTGCGCAGACGGCCGCCGCGACCCCGTTCCAGCTGCGCGGGTCGGGCTCCCCCTCGACCACTGCGATGCTCACGGAGTACGCAGCGATGCCGTACGCGTAGTTGACGGTGCCGTCGATCGGATCGACGACCCAGGTCAGACCGCTGCTACCGCGCGATGCACCCGACTCCTCACCGAAGAATCCGTCGTCCGGACGTTCATCGTGCAGCCGGTCGCGGATGAGCTGCTCGACCTCGCGATCGGCCTCCGTCACGATGTCGGCCAACGTCGATTTCGTGGCGGCGAGCGACACTCCTTCCCCGCGGCGTCGGCGAGCGAGATCGCCGGCCTCACGGGCGATGTCGGCGGCGAGTTCGCCGAGCCCGGTGGCGGAAGCGGCGGATGTCTGGTCGCCAGAGCTCATCGAGGCGCCTCCGGTGCCGCCGGAGGCGGCTGCGGGAAGTCGACGGTGACCGGCGACGGCGGAACGCCCGGCGCCGATGCGGGCGGCTGCGGCGCGGCGGGAGGCCGCGGGGCCTGCGGCTGCTCGAGCACGGGCGGCCGCGGCGGCTCCGGCTGGCGCGGAGGCTCCGGCTGCTGCAGTGCGGGCTGCCCCTGCTGCGGCTGCGCGTAAGTCGGATACCCGGTGTAGTACGCGTTCCAATCCGGCGACCCGTCGGGCAGCACCGGCAGCGGGGTCCGGCCGTCAGCATAGGTCGGCCAGGCCTGCTGCGCAGATCCCTGCGGCAGCCCCTGGTATCCAGCAGGCGCCGTGCCGTGCGTCTGCGACGCAGCACCCGCCGCCCCGGCGCGGGGAGCGAACAGGGCGTTCAACAGCGGAATGAGCATCGTGCCGACCGCCGCGAGGATGCCGACCGCGATGGTGATGCGCCAGTACAGGTCGTCGTACCGGAACAGGTCCGGGAAGGTCAGATAGAACACAAGCAGCGCGACGAGAGCCCCGAGCATCACGAACGTGACGATCACGATGACGCGCGTGAAGGTCGTGACGTACCTCTGCGCCGCTCGGACGAACAGGCGCGGGTGCACCAGCGCGAGCTGGAGGATGCCGATCACCAGCAGCAGCTGGAAGAATCGCTCCGAGGGCCATCCGAAGTACTCGTCGTCCTGCGGGAGCCAGATCTTCACCGCGCCCACCAGCAGCGCGATGATCCACGTCACCATGCTCGCCAGCGCCAGCCACTCCGGCCGGCGGGAGGAGAGATGCGATTCGGCGATCGCGATGCCCGCGAATGCCGCCAGCAGCAGGATGGTCAGGAAGGCCCGCCCGATCAGTCCGGCCTGATCGCCGACCAGCACCCAGACGACGCAGACGAGCGCCGCAGCGATGAGCGCTCCGATGGCGATCCAGATCGCACCGCGCAGCAGCTTCGACATCCCCGGACGCTCTTCGGCGCGAGATGGCACGTCAGACATGGTTCCTCCCTCAGCCAATGACTTCATCCTCCCACGCCCTCCGGCGCGGCATTCGCGCTCTGTGGACAACGTCGGGCGCGCCGAACGTCAGCTCGACGATCGGGAGGAGGCGGCGGCGAAGGCGGCGATCCGCTGCTGAGCCTCGGGAGTGTCGAACGCGGCACCGATGGAGCGCGCCTCCTCTCCCAGCTGCTCGGCGAACGAGCGCGACGGCTGCGAGCGCACCAGGCGCTTGGCGTGACCGTAGGCGCCGGCGGCGCCGTCGAGCCAGAATCGGGCGATCTGCTCGGCGCGCTCACGCACCGCATCCGCCTCGCTCTCGGCATCCGCCCCGTCGACGACCTCGGCGACCAGGCCCCACTCCCTGGCCTCCTGCGCCGTCAGCAGACGATCCTGCAGCACCAGCTGAAGGGCGCGTCGCTCACCGATCGCTCGCGCCAGCTGTGCCGACACCGAAAGGTCGGGTGTGAGGCCGATGTTGGCGTACAGGCTGCCGATCTTCGACCGCCCGCCGACGACCGCGTAGTCGCTGCACATCAGGATGCCGAGGCCTCCCCCGGCCGTCGTGCCATGCGCAGCCGCCACGACGGGCACCGCCGACGATGTCAGCGAGAGGATGCCGTCGTTGATCACCTGGGCGAAGGCTGTGATGTCCTCGCCGCCGTTCATGCCCTTCGACATCGCGAGCACGTCGCCGCCCGCGCAGAACGACCGGCCGGCCGCGTCGATCAGGATCGCGCGCACGTCGTCGCGCGCCACAGCCTCAGCGGTGCGCTCACGCCACGCATGAGCGAGGTCGCCGTCGAACGCGTTCAGGCTCGCGGGGCGATTCAACGTCAGGCGTGCGAGACCCGCTTCGACGGTGAACAGGACGGGGTCACTCATGGCGTCTCCTTCGATGCGCTTGCGACCGCAGAGGTCTCCGGCGGCGCCTCTCAGACTAACCGCGCGGAGCATCCGATCCCGCGCCCCCTCCCTCCTCGCTGAGCACCCGGGTGACGAACGACTCCATGCGCAGGCGGGTGCCGTCGAGGCGCATGTCGGCCTGCCCTGGCGAGCGCACCTCGTTCGGCGCGAGGGGATGCGCGAGGCGGACGTTCTCGTGACATGAGAGGTCTGCGCAGATGTACGTCCCCGCGCTGTCTCCGCGCGCACCCTTCGCGCCGCCGCGACGCGCCGTGAACAACGAGACCTGGTTGCCGGGCTGCAGCGTGCGGCAGATGTTGCACATGCCCGAGCGGGTGCGGCCGGGGTCGGTGGATCGCAGCAGGATGCCGGTCGCACGCCCCCCGTGCTCGATGACCACGACCCCGCGTCTGCTCGACACCGGGTCGCGCCAGGCGAGGAAATCGAGGTAGTCCCAGTCGGTGATGACGAAGTCGTGCGGCATCCCGATCTGGGCGATCTCGTCGGCATCCGCGTTCATAATCGCCTCGCGAACCTGTGCCTCGGTGAGTGGTCGCATCGATTCAGTCTATGAACGATGGGCGTCAGACCGATCGGTCGATGAGAAATGCCCGCCGAAGCGCGTTCTGCACCTGCGTGGCGTCGCCGGCCTCCAGAGCCGGCTGCAGCGCGCGATAGGCGTCGGCCACCGCGTCGAGATCGTCGTCGAGTGCACTGTGCGCGGTGAACACCTGATAGCCGAGCGAGGTGCCGACTTTGCGCACGATGCCGACCAGCACATCGTTCGGGCAGCGCTCTATCAATTCGAGGAAGAGCTCGCCTGCGAGGCTCGACGCCTGCGGGATCTCCCGCGCGGCGAGCAGGTCCGCGACGCCGGCCGCCTTCGCCGCGAGCGGTGCACGGACGTCACGAGCGAGCTCGGGAAGTGCGAGCGTCGCGGTGCCGATCATCAGCACGCCGACAGTCTGCATGTTGGCGATCACGCGATCGGGCCGCGGCGCCGCCACGATGGTGTGGGACTGCGGAGCGGACTCGACCAGGCCCTCCAAGACCAGGGCGTGCAGCGCCTGCCTGATCGGCGTCGCAGACACACCGAGCCACGCGCGAAGCGACGCCTCGTCGAGCCGCTCACCCGGCAGCAGGACTCCGCGGAGAATGGCGTCGCGGATCTGCTCGAGAACCCTCTCGCGCGCAAGCTGGCGCGGCGTGCGATCCTGCGGCTCGGCCTTCGGTATCGGCATGCGGCCCCAATCCCCGTGCACTGATTATCGAGCATGCCGCCGCCGGCATCGCCTCCGGTTGAAATCTGAAATTTGAGTTTCAGCAGGATCAAGCGTAACCTCCGAGAGGCCGAGACGAATCCCCTCATTCGGCCAAGCCCCGACTCGGGTAATCCGCAGCTGATCTGTCCCCACTTCTCACTGCGGGCGCGTGATGTCAACGCAGGGTCGGGGTTCAGGGCCCCACGTTCCGGAGCGTGGGGCCCTTTCTCGTCTCCGTGCACGGTGGCCGTCACAGGAGCGGCCCGTGCGCTCTCCTCCGCACGGCCGGACCCCCGCGGGACTGCGGTCCCGCGGGTTCGAATCCCGCAACGCTCGAGAGACGCCGAAAGGCCCCCGCTTCGCGAGGGCCTTTCGATGTCTGGTGGCAAGTGAGGGATTCGAACCCCCGAAGCTTACGCGGCTGATTTACAGTCAGCTCCCTTTGGCCGCTCGGGCAACTTGCCAGTGCACACCCGTCCGGCTTACTCAGCCAACCGGGGGCGCGAAGATCAAGCATACCCGCCCGGAGCGAGCAGGTGAAATCGGGCGCTCAGCTGCCCTGGACACCCCGCTCGGCCGCATCCAGCGACTCCGGCGTGCGCAGCAGACCGCCCTCCGCGCGGCATGTCGCGGCGGCCACGGCCATGGCGCGCTGGAGCATCCTGCGCCAGCCCTCCTCCGACGACGGTTCGCCGCCAGCGAGCCCCGCGACGACAGCCGCGAGCGTGGCATCCCCCGCTCCGACGGTGTCGACGACCGGGCCGGGCAGGGATGTGATGGGCTCCTCGAACACACCCGCATCCGAGTCCAGCACCGCCCCGTCCGATCCCGCCGTCGCAAGCACCGACGCCACGCCCAGCGCGCGCAGCCTGCGGCGCAGGGCGCGGAGGTCGCCGTCGTACAGCAGGGCGGCGTCGTCGGCCCCCACCTTGATCAGCGCCGAGCGCTGCGCGAGCCGCTCGAATCCGCGCACGAACTCCTCGCGGTCGGCGAGCATGCCCGAGCGCGGGTTCGGATCGACCACGAGCCGCGAGTCGCCGAGCGCTTCTGCCAACGCGTCGACCTCGGCGGGGACGTCGAAGGGAAAGCAGCTGACGGCCACGACGTCGGCCACCGCGATCGCCTGCCGCGCATCGTCGCCGTAACGGATGCTGCGCCGCTGCGCAGCCTCGTTGAACACGTACGAGGGCTCTCCGCCCGGCGACCGCGTGACCACCGCCCGGGAGGAACCGAGCGGCGCTGGGCTGGAGATCAGGGCGACACCGTGATCGTCGAGGTACTCGCGGATGTGCTCACCGGGTATGTCGTCGCCGATCATGGCGATCAGGGTGGTCGGGACGCCCAGTCTGCGCAGCCCGACGGCGACGTTCAGCGCCGCTCCCCCGACGAGCTCGCGCACGCCGTTCTCGTCGCGGATCTCATCGATCAGCGCGTCTCCGATGACGACGGCGCGCGGGCTCTCAGTGCTCATCTCGAGAGACTATCGCCCTGCCGGCCGCGAGAATTTCTTTGCGGCGTGAGACAGGTGCTGGCACGTGCCGTCTCATGTCGCAGAGCAATTCTCGCCGCGCAGCACGGCCGCCCCGCGCGGTGTCGCAACCGCAGCGACGACGAAGGCCCCGGCCCTCCGAGGAGGGCCGGGGCCTGAATCACATCAGCGCGTCAGTTGTGGTCGCGACTTCGTCGCGTCACAACTTCGATCGGCTCGGCCGGGCGAGCAAGCTCGCCGGCACTCGCCTCAATCAGTTGTACGTGCCGGGGGTGATGTCGTCGGTCGAGAACGCGTCGAAGTCGACGTACCCGAAGTCGCCGTCGGCGTACGCCCCGTCGGACGCGAAGATCCGGTTCGGGTAGCGCTCGCTCTTGGCCTCCTCGGTCGCCTCCACCGTGATGTTGCGGTACTTGGACAGACCGGTTCCGGCCGGGATGAGCTTACCGATGATGACGTTCTCCTTGAGACCGACCAGCGGGTCGCGCTTGCCCTCCATGGCGGCCTGCGTGAGCACGCGGGTCGTCTCCTGGAAGGATGCCGCCGACAGCCACGACTCGGTCGCGAGCGACGCCTTCGTGATACCCATCAGCTCCGGACGACCCGACGCGGGGCGCTTGCCCTCGGACACGGCCTCGCGGTTGATCATCTGGTAGCGCTTGAGGTCCACCATCTCACCGGGCAGCAGCGTCGTGTCGCCGTGGTCGACGACCGTGACCTTGCGCAGCATCTGGCGCACGATGACCTCGATGTGCTTGTCGTGGATCGGCACACCCTGCGAGCGGTACACGCCCTGCACGCCGCCGACGAGGTACCTCTGCACCTCGCGGGCGCCCATGACGCGCATGACCTCCTTGGGGTCGAGCGTTCCCACCTGCAGCGGCTGACCGACCGTGACGTGCTGGCCGTCCTCGACGAGGAGCGTCGCACGCTTCAGCACCGGGTAGACCACCTCTTCGTCGCCGCTGTCGGGCGTCAGGATGATCTTCTTCGCCTTCTCGGTCTCCTCGATCGTGATGCGGCCATCGGCCTCGGCGATCGGGGACGCACCCTTGGGGGTACGGGCCTCGAAGAGCTCCTGCACACGAGGCAGACCCTGCGTGATGTCGTCGGCGGATGCCGAACCACCGGTGTGGAAGGTACGCATCGTCAGCTGGGTACCGGGCTCACCGATCGACTGGGCCGCGATGATGCCGACGGCCTCGCCGATGTCCACGGTCTTGCCGGTCGCTAGCGAGCGGCCGTAGCACTGCGCGCAGACACCGACGGCCGAGTCACAGGTCAGCACGGAGCGGACCTTGATGTTCTCGACGCCCAGCGCCACCAGCTTGTCGATGAGCACGTCGCCCACGTCGTCACCGGCGGATGCCAGGACCTCGCCGGCTTCGTTCACGACGTCGGCGGCCAGCGTACGGGCGAACACGGAGTTCTCCACGTTCGCGTCGCGCACCAGCTCGCCCTGCGAGTTCGGCGCCGCGATCGGCAGCTCGAGGCCCTTGGTCGTGCCGCAGTCCTCCTCGCGGATGATGACGTCCTGCGACACGTCCACCAGACGACGGGTCAGGTAACCCGAGTCGGCGGTACGCAGGGCGGTGTCGGCCAGACCCTTACGGGTACCGTGCGTGGCGATGAAGTACTCCGCCACCGACAGCCCCTCGCGGTACGAGGAGATGATCGGACGCGGGATGATCTCACCCTTGGGGTTGTTCACCAGACCGCGCATACCCGCGATGTTGCGGATCTGCAGCCAGTTACCACGTGCACCCGAAGACACCATGCGGTTGATGGTGTTGTCCGCCGGGAAGTGGGCCTTCATCGCGGCCTGGACCTCGTCGGTCGCCTCGGTCCAGATCTTGATGAGCTCCTGACGACGCTCGGCGTCGGTGGTCAGACCCTTGTCATACTGCGACTGGACCTTGGCGGCCTGCTTCTCGTAGCCCGCGACGATCTCGGCCTTGTTCGGCGGGGTGAGGATGTCGCTCAGCGCGACCGTCACACCGGAGCGGGTCGCCCAGTGGAAACCGGCGTCCTTGATGCGGTCCAGCGTGGCGGCCGTCTCGACCTTGGGGTACTCCTCGGCCAGCTTGTTCACGATCTGCGACAGCTTGCCCTTGTCTGCGACCTCGCGAACGAACGGGTAGCCCTTCGGCAGCGCGTCGTTGAAGATCGCCTGACCCAGCGAAGCGTCGACGAGGCCGTGCTTCTCGTAGCCCTCGGGAGCCTCGCCCTCGAGGAAGGTGAGCCCAGGGATGCGGATGCGGACCTTCGCCTGCAGGTCGAGGGTGCCCTCGTCCTTGGCCAGGATCGCCTCGGAGACCGAGCCGAACGCACGACCCTCACCGGCAGCGCCCTCCTTGACCGTGGTCAGGTGGTGCAGGCCGATGATCATGTCCTGCGAGGGCAGGGTGACCGGCCGTCCGTCCGACGGCTTGAGGATGTTGTTAGACGCGAGCATCAGCACACGGGCCTCGGCCTGAGCCTCGACCGACAGCGGCAGGTGCACAGCCATCTGGTCACCGTCGAAGTCGGCGTTGAAGGCGGCGCAGACGAGCGGGTGCAGCTGGATCGCCTTGCCCTCGACGAGCTGCGGCTCGAAGGCCTGGATGCCGAGGCGGTGCAGGGTGGGTGCACGGTTCAGCAGAACAGGACGCTCGCGGATGATCTCCTCGAGCACATCCCACACCTCGGGGCGCGTGCGCTCGACGGCGCGCTTGGCCGCCTTGATGTTCTGCGAGTGACCGAGGTCGATCAGGCGCTTGATCACGAACGGCTTGAAGAGCTCCAGGGCCATCTGCTTGGGCAGACCGCACTGGTGCAGCTTCAGCTGCGGACCGACGACGATGACCGAACGGCCCGAGTAGTCCACGCGCTTTCCGAGCAGGTTCTGGCGGAAGCGACCCTGCTTTCCCTTCAGCATGTCGCTGAGGGACTTCAGGGCGCGGTTGCCGGTACCGGTGACGGGGCGTCCGCGGCGACCGTTGTCGAACAGCGCGTCGACGGCCTCCTGCAGCATCCGCTTCTCGTTGTTGACGATGATCTCGGGCGCGCCGAGGTCGATCAGACGACGAAGACGGTTGTTGCGGTTGATCACGCGACGGTACAGGTCGTTCAGGTCGGAGGTCGCGAAGCGGCCACCGTCCAGCTGCACCATCGGGCGCAGCTCCGGCGGGATCACCGGCACGACGTCGAGCACCATGGCGGCCGGGCTCATGCCGGTCTCCAGGAACGAGCTGACGACCTTCAGGCGCTTGATCGCACGGATCTTGCGCTGGCCCTTGCCCTCCGAGATCTGCAGACGCAGGCTCTCGGCCTCGCCGGCCAGGTCGAAGGTCTCCAGGCGGCGCTTGATCGACTCCGCACCCATGTGGGCCTCGAAGTACTGACCGAACCGGTCCTGCAGCTCGTGGAAGACGTCGTCCTCCGGGCGCAGCGCGCCGACCTCGAGCGTGCGGAAGTCCTCCCAGACGCGCTCGAGCTTGGCGATCGCGTCGTCGGCGCCCTTGCGGATCTGGGACATCTCCTTCTCGGCGGCGTCCTTGACCTTCTTCTTGGCGTCGGCCTTGGCACCCTCCGCCTCGAGAGCGGCGAGCTCCTCCTCCAGCTTGGCCAGGCGCTCCGCGATCTTGGCGTCGCGGCGGTCGCCGAGCGTCTTCAGCTCGAGGCGGATGTTATTCTCCTGCGTGGCGAGGTCACGGTGACGAGCTTCCTCGTCGACCGAGATCACCATGTAGGCGGCGAAGTAGATGACCTTCTCGAGGTCCTTCGGCGCCATGTCGAGCAGGTACCCGAGGCGCGAGGGCACGCCCTTGAAGTACCAGATGTGCGTCACGGGCGCGGCGAGCTCGATGTGACCCATCCGCTCGCGGCGGACGGAGCTCTTGGTGACCTCCACGCCGCAGCGCTCGCAGACGATGCCCTTGAAGCGGACCCGCTTGTACTTGCCACAGGCGCACTCCCAGTCGCGGGAGGGGCCGAAGATCTGCTCGCCGAAGAGCCCGTCCTTCTCGGGCTTCAGCGTGCGGTAGTTGATCGTCTCAGGCTTCTTGACCTCACCGTAGGACCATCCGCGGATGTCGTCAGCGGTCGCGAGGCCGATTCGAAGCTCATCGAAAGTAGTTGCGTCGAGCACTAGTTCTCCTGTTTAGAAAATCTGTCGCTAGTCGAATGGCGCCGGATCAGATCTCGTCGATCGATGCGGCTTCGAAACGGCTGGAGATGTTGATGCCGAGCTCCTCCGCAGCGCGGAAGGCCTCGTCATCGGTGTCGCGGAGGTTGACCGCGGTACCGTCGGCCGAGAGGACCTCGACGTTCAGGCAGAGCGACTGCATCTCCTTCATGAGCACCTTGAACGACTCGGGGATGCCGGGCTCCTGGATGTTCTCGCCCTTGACGATCGCCTCGTACACCTTGACGCGTCCGAGGATGTCGTCGGACTTGATGGTGAGGAGCTCCTGGAGCGCGTATGCGGCGCCGTAGGCCTCAAGGGCCCACACCTCCATCTCACCGAAGCGCTGACCACCGAACTGCGCCTTACCACCGAGCGGCTGCTGGGTGATCATCGAGTACGGACCGGTCGAACGCGCGTGGATCTTGTCGTCGACGAGGTGGTGCAGCTTCAGGATGTACATGTAGCCGACCGAGATCGGAGCCGGGAACGGCTCACCCGAGCGGCCGTCGAACAGCTGCGTCTTGCCCGACGAGTCGATCAGGCGCACGCCGTCACGCGTCGGAAGGGTGGAGTCGAGGAGACCGGAGATCTCCTGCTCGCTGGCGCCGTCGAACACCGGGGTCGCGACCTTGGTGTTCGGTGCCACGTCGCGGGCCTCCTCGGGGAGCTTCATGGCCCACTCCGGGTTGCCCTCGATCTTCCAGCCCTGCTTGGCGATCCATCCGAGGTGGGTCTCGAGCACCTGGCCGAAGTTCATTCGACCCGGGATGCCGAGCGGGTTGAGTACCACGTCGACCGGGGTGCCGTCCGCGAGGAACGGCATGTCCTCGACCGGCAGGATCTTCGCGATGACGCCCTTGTTGCCGTGACGGCCGGCGAGCTTGTCACCCTCGGTGATCTTGCGCTTCTGGGCGATGTAGACCACGACGCGGCGGTTGACGCCCGAGCCCAGCTCGTCGTCGCCCTCCTCGGCGTTGAACTCCTTGACGGCGATGATCGTGCCCTGCTCACCGTGCGGAACCTTCAGCGAGGTGTCGCGGACCTCGCGGCTCTTCTCGTTGAAGATCGCACGAAGCAGACGCTCCTCGGCGCTCAGCTCGGTCTCGCCCTTCGGCGTCACCTTGCCGACGAGGATGTCGCCCGGACGCACCTCGGCGCCGATGCGGATGATGCCGCGCTCGTCGAGGTCCTTCAGCAGCTCGGGGCTGACGTTGGGGAGGTCACGGGTGATCTCCTCCTTGCCCAGCTTGGTGTCGCGGGCGTCGACCTCGTACTCCTCGATGTGGATCGACGAGAGGGTGTCGTCCTTCACCAGCTCCTGGCTGAGGATGATCGCGTCCTCGAAGTTGTGACCCTCCCACGGCATGAACGCGACGAGCAGGTTCTTTCCGAGGGCGAGCTCACCGTTGTCGGTGGCGGGACCGTCGGCGATGACCTCGCCGACCTCCACGCGCTCACCGGCGCCGACGATCACGCGCTGGTTGTACGACGTTCCCTGGTTCGACCGGTCGAACTTGCGCAGGTGGTACTCCTGCGTGCCGCCCTCGTCGAGCATGACGACGACCTTGTCGGCCGAGACCTCGGTGACCACACCGGCCTTCTCGGCGGTGACCACGTCGCCCGCGTCGATGGCGGTGTAGCCCTCCATACCGGTGCCCACCAGCGGCGAGTCCGACCGCAGAAGCGGAACGGCCTGACGCTGCATGTTGGCGCCCATGAGGGCGCGCTGCGCGTCGTCGTGCTCGAGGAACGGCACGAGCGAGGTCGCAACCGACACCATCTGGCGCGGCGAGACGTCGATGTAGCCGATCTCCTCGGGCAGGAACAGGTCGACCTCACCGCTGCCGCCGCGGGGGCGTGCCAGCACGTGGCTCTCGGTGAAGCGGCCGTCCTTGTCGAGCGGTGCGTTCGCCTGGGCGATGTTGAAGTCGACCTCCTCGGCTGCCGTGAGGTAGTCGATCTGGTCGGTGACCTTGCCGCCCTCGACCTTGCGGTACGGGGTCTCGATGAAGCCGAACGAGTTGATGCGCGCGAACGTCGCGAGCGCACCGATCAGGCCGATGTTCGGGCCTTCAGGAGTCTCGATCGGGCACATGCGGCCGTAGTGCGACGGGTGCACGTCTCGCACCTCGACGCCCGCGCGGTCACGCGAGAGACCACCGGGGCCGAGCGCCGACAGACGGCGCTTGTTGGTCAGGCCCGCGAGCGGGTTGTTCTGATCCATGAACTGCGACAGCTGCGAGGTGCCGAAGAACTCCTTGATCGCGGCCACGACGGGACGCACGTTGATCAGGGTCTGCGGGGTGATCGCCTCGATGTCCTGCGTCGTCATGCGCTCGCGGACGACGCGCTCCATACGGGACAGACCGGTGCGGACCTGGTTCTGGATCAGCTCGCCGACGGCGCGGATGCGGCGGTTGCCGAAGTTGTCGATGTCGTCGGCCGCGATGCGGATCTCGGCCTTCTTACCCGAGCGGACGCCCTCGAACGACTCGTCGCCGCGGTGCAGGCGCACGAGGTACTTGATGGTCGCGACGATGTCGTCGCGCGTCAGCACCGAGTCGGTCAGCGCGGCGGCGAGACCGAGCTTGTGGTTGATCTTGTAGCGACCCACCTTGGCCAGGTCGTAGCGCTTCGGGTTGAAGTAGAAGTTGTCGAGCAGCGAGCGCGCGGCCTCGGCGGCCACCTGCTCGCCCGGACGCAGCTTGCGATAGATGTCGCGCAGCGCGTCTTCCTGAGTGAGGATGGTGTCCTTCGACAGCGTCTCCTCGATGGAGGGGAACCCGGCGAACTCGGCGAGGATCTCCTCGCTCGTCATGCCCAGCGCCTTCAGGAAGACGGTGACCGACTGCTTGCGCTTGCGGTCGATGCGCACGCCGACCTGGTCGCGCTTGTCGACCTCGAACTCGAGCCAGGCGCCGCGGCTGGGGATGACGCGAGCGGTGACGATGTCCTTGTCACTCGTCTTGTCGGGCGTCTTGTCGAAGTACACACCGGGCGAGCGGACCAGCTGCGAGACGACGACGCGCTCGGAGCCGTTGATGATGAACGTGCCCTTGTCGGTCTGCAGCGGGAAGTCGCCCATGAAGACGGTCTGGGTCTTGATCTCACCGGTCTGGTGGTTCATGAACTCGGCCTCGACGTACAGCGGGGCGGCGTAGGTCTTGCCGCGCTCCTTGCACTCCTCGATCGAGTACTTCTCGGGCTCGAGGTACGGGTTCGTGAACGAGAGCTGCATGGTCTCGCCGAGGTCCTCGATCGGGGAGATCTCCTCGAAGATCTCACCCAGACCCGAGATCTCGGCGACATCGGTGCGTCCGGCCTTCTTGGCCTCGGCGACGCGCGCCTTCCACGCGTCGTTGCCGACGAGCCAGCCGAAGGACTCGGTCTGCAGCGCGAGCAGGTCGGGGACCGTGAGCGTGTCGGAGATCTTGGCGAACGAGAGGCGGGATGCTCCGCGTCCGTTCTTGTTGGTGGTGGTGGGAGTGGATGCGTTGCGAGCAGCAGCCAAGGGAATAACCTCCGTGAGCCCGGGCAGGGCTAGTCGATTCCTTGTCGTCGGTGGAGTGCGCGCGCGAGAGCTCGACGATGCCGACCACCATATGAGGGCACGGAGAAGCGAGCGCAACTACCAACTATACGCACGATTTCGCGACATGGCAAGCGGAGTCCTTGACCATTTCCGGAAGCTGAGGTATTGAGCACCCACCGTCCCCGGTCGCCGAGCGCACCGCCCGCCGACCGGGGGCGGTCATGCTCATTCCTCGTGCATCACGTTGCCGCGACAGGCCACACCGGGTCCGCCTTCGAGGCCCTTGACCCCGGCTCGGACGTACTGGCCGTAGTTCTGCACGTGACCGTCCGTGTACTCGTCATCGTCGAGGAACGGGAATGGGTTCCCCTCGACATCGTCGGGAAGGTCCCGGCCCGAGAAGTGACACGCCGAGTGCGCCTTGTCGCCGCCGCGGATGTCACCCCCCTGTCCGTTGTACTCCCCCGCCGTCGCCGCCCCTGCGCCGCCCAGCACGAGCATGAGCCCGAGCGCGGCGCCGATCGCTGTCTTCTTCATCTGCATTCCTAACCCCAGAGGAAACCCGAGCGCCCACCGGCGACCGGATGCGGCGTCGTCGCCGCACAGCACCGTTCTAGACCTCCACCCACCGCGGCACAAGCCCAACTCGCGCCGGGCGCCCTCACACGAGGTCTTGTCGCCTGTGCGGCGGCGATCGTAAAGTGGCGGCATCCACGCGACGCCGGCGTCCGGCGCGGCCGACGGAGGGAGCGCCCCGCGTGCCGATCGAAAGCATCCACCGCTCCTCCGACTCCCCCTACGTCTCGCGCGTCTGGCGGGGACTGGCGACCGGACCCGATGCGATGACCTCGGTCGCGACGTCGACCTGGGAGCTGGTCTTCTGGGACGACCGCGACGGCGTGCACGCGGCAGTGCGCGGGCCCGAGGCCGGCCCGACCGAAGTGGCGATCGCCGAGGACTCCGAGACGTTCGGCATCACCTTCGCCCACGGAGCCGTGATGCCGCTCCTCTCCCCGTCTCAGCTGGTCGATGCGCACCGGGAGAGCCCGCGCACCACCGCGCGCACGTTCCGGCTCGGCGGCGAGGATTGGGAGATCCCCGCCATCGACGATGCGGAGCTGCTCGTGCAGCGCCTGGTGCGAGCGGGGCTGCTGCAGCGGGACCCCCTGGTCGAGGACGTGGTCTGCGGCGGCGTCGCCAGGGTGGGCGCGCGATCCGTGCAGCGCCGCGTGCTGTCGGCGACGGGCCTCACCCACGGCACCATCCGCCAGGTCGAACGCGCCAGGGAGGCCGCGCTGCTGCTCATGGACGGGCTGCCCGCGGCTCAGGTCGCGCACCTCGCCGGGTACTACGACCAGCCTCACCTCGCCCGGTCGCTGCGCCGGTTCATCGGCCGCAGCGCCACGCAGCTGCAGAGCCAGGGCGGGCACGCGATGTCGCTTCTGTACAAGACCGAGCACTCGGCCGGTTCCTAACCTGAACGCAACGCGGCACAGGGCCGCTTCACGAAGGGAACGCTCATGGAACACGGCACGGTCACCTCGGCCGACGGCACGCGGATCGCCTACACGGCCTGGGGCGGCGGAGAACCGATCATCATCGTCGACGGCGCCACCGCGCACCGCGCGACGACGCCCGAGAACGCGGCGACGGCTGAGCTGCTCGCGGATCGTCATCTCGTCATCAACTACGACCGCAGGGGCCGCGGTGAGAGCGGCGACACCGCACCGTACGCCCGCGAGCGGGAGTTCGAGGACCTCGCGGCCGTGATCGAACAGGCCGCAGGCGGCGCGCCGTCCACAGTGTTCGCGTGGTCGTCGGGCGGGAACATGGCACTCAACGCCGTCCAGGCCGGTGCGCCGGTCGCACGGCTGGCGCTGTTCGAGCCCAACGCCCTCGTCGACGACGCACGTCCGCCGATCCCGTCCGACTACGTCGAGCGCCTCGAAGCGGCGATCGCCGACGGGCGTCCTGGCGACGCCGTCGCCCTGTTCATGACGACCGCGGTCGGAATGCCGGAGGAGTTCGTCACCGGGATGCGGCAGAACGACGAGGTGTGGGCGGGCCTGGAGCGGATCGCGCCGACCATCGCACACGACGGCCGCCAGATCGGCGACATCATGTCCGGCCGACCGCTCGATCCGGCGCGGTGGGACGGCATCCGCATCCCCGTACTGGTGATGCACGGAACCGGCACGTGGCCGTTCCTCGCCGCCGGTGCACGCGCGATCGCGGGCATTCTGCCGACGGCGACCCTCAAGCCGGTGCCCGGCGAGAATCATGGCACCACTGCCGACGTGCTGGCAGCCGAGCTTCGCACCTTCATCGAGGAGAACTGACATGGGACGCATCGTCGTGACTGAGTTCATCTCCCTCGACGGCGTGGTGGAGGCACCGGGCGGCGAGGACTTCCGCTACCCGAACTGGAGCTTCGAGGTCGACCGGGGGTCCGAGGGCGAGCGGTACAAGGAGACCGAGGCCCTCGGCGCCGATGCGCTTCTGCTCGGCCGCCGCACCTACGAAGGCTTCGCGTCGGCATGGCCGCAGTACACCGGAGAGCTGGCCGACAAGTACAACGGCATGCCGAAGTACGTCGTCTCGCAGACGCTCACCGACGCCGCCTGGACCAACACCACGGTGTTGCGCGGCGAGCTGCCCGACGAGGTGCGCCGACTGCGCGACTCGGTCGACGGTGAGATCTCCGTCCCCGGCAGCATCCGTCTCGTCCAGGCCCTGCTGGCACAAGACCTCGTCGACGAGATCCACCTGATGGCCTCGCCGGTGCTGCTCGGTCATGGCCGCCGACTCTGGGCCGACACGCCGGACAAGACGGCGTGGCAGCTCAGCGAGGCGACCGTGTACGGCGACGGGGTGCTGCTGACCGTGCACCGACGCGTGCGGTGAGCTTCTCCCGGGCGGCGATCAGGATGCGATGCCCAGTTCGTTGCCCGGGATCGACGCCAGCAGACGTCGAGTGTAGGGGTCGCGCGGGTTCGTGAAGATCTCCTCCGAGCTGGCGGCCTCGACCAGCGCGCCGTCCTTCATCACGCACACGTAGTCGCTGATCAGGCGGACCACGGCGAGGTCGTGCGAGATGAACAGGTAACTCAGGCCGTACTCCTGCTGCAGATCGCGGAGCAGAGTCAGCACCTGATCCTGCACGAGCACGTCGAGCGCCGACACCGGCTCATCACACACCACCAGGTCGGGCGACAGCGCGAGAGCACGGGCGATGGCGACACGCTGGCGCTGCCCGCCGGACAGCTCCGACGGGTAGCGCTGCAGCATCGAGTGCGGCAGGGCGACGTCGTCGAGCAGCTTCCTCACCCGTGCGCGCCGTTCGGCCCGGCTGCCGCGCTTGTAGAACTCCAGCGGCTCGGCGATCAGGCGCTCGATCGTGAACATCGGATTCAGGCTCGAGTACGGGTCCTGGAAGACCGGCTGCACGCGCTGGCGGAACTCCCGCGCCTGCGCCCGGTCGAGAGTCGACACGTCACGGCCCTCGAAGCGGATGGTTCCCGCCGTCGGCTCGATCAGCTTCAGCAGCATCCGCGCTGTCGTGGTCTTACCCGAACCGGACTCCCCCACGATCGCGACCGTCTCACCGCGCGGGATCACCAGCGAGACGTCGTCCACGGCCACGAAGTCCTCACCGCGGCCGCGCACCGGGTACACCTTGCGCAGGCCCTCGATCTCCACGATGTTGTCGGATGCCGCGTCCCCCGCATCCGTCTCTGCGCCTCGGCGCTCCTCGGCATGGAAGACCTCGGGCCGCAGCCGGGCGGCGGCGATCGAGGGCGCAGCCTTCACCAGGCTCTGCGTGTACGGATGCTGCGGGGCCTCGAGGATCTGCCGCGCCGCCCCTTGCTCGACGACTCGTCCGCGATGCATCACCACGACGCGCTGCGCGCGCTCGGCGGCCAGACCGAGATCGTGGGTGATCAGCAGCACCGCGGTGCCGAGCTCGCGGGTCATGTCATCGAGCTGATCGAGGATCGTTCTCTGCACGGTGACGTCCAGTGCGCTGGTCGGCTCGTCGGCGATCAGCAGCCTCGGCCTGCACGCCAGCCCGATCGCGATCAGCGCCCGCTGGCGCAACCCTCCGGAGAGCTCGTGCGGATACTGCTTGGCCCGGCGCTCGGGGTCGGGAAGACCGGCGGCCGAGAGTGCGGCGATGACCTTGGCGTCGACGTCCCTGCGGGTTGCGATGCCGTGCGCGAGCAGCGTCTCCGCCACCTGCGTGCCGATCTTCGCGACCGGATTGAGGTTCGACATCGGATCCTGCGGGACCATGCCGATGTCACGGCCGCGGATGTCGCGCAGCTCGCTCTCGGAGATCCCCACCAGCTCCCGCCCGTCGAGCCGGATGCTGCCGCGGGCGACGTGCCCGCCCGAGGCGAGCAGGCCGATCACCGCCATCGCGGTGGTCGACTTGCCCGAACCGGACTCGCCGACGATCGCGACCGTCTCACCGGGTGCGATCTCGAGGTCGACGCCCTCGACGGCGTGCACGACGCCGTCCATGGTCGTGAAGTCGACGGCCAGGCCAGAAACCTGCAGCAGCGGCTGGCTCACCGCGCTGTCGCGGACGCGGCCGGAATCGGCGCGGACGTTGTCGTCGTTCATCGCTTCGTCTCTCATCGTGCCCTCGTCCTCGGATCCATCGCCTCTCGCAGGGCCTCGCCGAACAGCGTGAACCCGAGTGCGGTGACGGCGATGCAGATGCCGGGCAAGAAGGCCAGCCACGGCGCGATCGCCAGTTCGTTCTGGGCGTAGGTCAGCATCCGCCCCCACTCCGCCGTCTCGGGGCGGCCGCCGCCGAGTCCCAGGAACGACAGCGCAGCGGCGTCGATCACCGCAGTGGCCAGCGTGAGCGTTCCCTGCACGATCACGGGCCCGATGGCGTTCGGCAGCACATGAGACATGGTGATGCGCCCGCGACCGAGGCCCAGAGTCTGCGCGGACAGCACGTATTCGCTGGAGCGCTGCTGCAGCATCGACGCGCGCAGCAGGCGGGCGAAGATCGGCACCTGCGATGCACCGATGGCGATCATCACGGCCGAGGGCGTCTGACCGAGGATCGCAGCGATCGACACGGCGAGCAGCAGGTTCGGCACCGAGAGGATGATGTCGACGATGCGCATGATCACGGTGTCGACCCAGCCGCCGAACGTGCCTGCGAGCAGGCCGAGCAGCATTCCTCCGACGAGGCCGAGCGCCGTCGACACGACCCCGACCAGGAGCGACGCCTGGGCGCCCCAGATCAGCTTCGACAGCACATCGCCGCCGAACCTGTCGAGCCCGAGCGGGAACTCGGCGAGTTCGCCAGGCCCTGGGATGTGCGTCGGCGTGATGTTGCGAGAGCCGGGCAGCGCCGTCTCGGCGTAGGGCGCGAGGATCGGCGCGAGGGCGGCGACGAGGAGGAACAGCACGACGATGACGGCACCGATCCATGCGGTGGGGTTCCGGCGGAGGCGACGGAACACGTCGTGCCAGAAGCCACCGCCGCCGCCCTTCATCTCGGCCTGAGCCACGGCGACGGTGTCGAGCACCTCGCCTGGCCCCTGTGCGGGTGGGAGCGTCGCGCTCATCACTGGACCCTCACTCTCGGATCGATCAGGCTGTACGACACGTCGACGGCCAGGTTGATCAACGCGTAGGCGATCGCGATGAAGATGATGAACCCCTGCAGAACCGGGAAGTCGCGCGCGAAGATCGATCGCGCGAGGAACGAGCCGATGCCGGGGAAGGCGAACACCGTCTCGGTGAGCACCGCCCCCGAGATCAGCAGGCCGGTCTGCAGGCCGATGGTCGTTATGACGGGCAGCATCGCGTTGCGCAGGATGAACCTGCTGCGCAGCGTGCTCTGGGTGACGCCCTTGGCCTTGCCCGTGCGCACGTAGTCGGCGTTCTGCACCTCGAGCACGCTGGCCCTGGTGATGCGCACGATGATCGCCAGCGGGATGGTGCCCAGCGCCAGCGCAGGGAGGATGAGGTGCAGGATGGCGTCCCACGCGGCGTCGAACTCACCGGTGATGATGCCGTCCCACACATAGAAGCCCGTCACGTGGGTCGCGTCGATGCGGGGGTCCTGCCTGCCGGCGGACGGCAGCCATCCGAGCTGCACGGCGAAGACGTACTTCAGGATGAAGGCGAGGAAGAACACCGGGATGGTGATGCCGATCAGGCTGAACACCACCGCGGAGTGGTCGCTCAGCCGGCCGTGCCGACGGGCTGCCCAGTAGCCGAGCGGGATGCCGACGCCGACCGCGAAGATCAGGGCGAGCACACTGAGCTCGATCGTTGCGGGGAAGCGGCGGAAGAACTCCTCGACGACCGGGCGCGAGGTGACGATCGACGAGCCGAAATCGCCCTGCAGGAGCCGGCCGATCCAGGTGAAGTACTGCTCGTACAGCGGCCGGTCGAAGCCGTAGAGCCCGTTGACACGTTCGATCGCCTCCGGCGTCGCCTTCTCACCGAGGAGGGCGATGGCGGGTCCGCCCGGAAGGGCGCGGACCCAGGCGAAGAGCAGCAGGCTCAGACCGAACAGGGTGGGGATGAGGAAAAGCAGTCGCCTGCCGATGGTGCGCAGCACAGAAGATCTCCGGAGGTCGCGGCGCCCGCGCATCCGGGTCCGTCATCGGACCCGGATGCGCGGTCGCGAGCGGGCGGCTTACTCGGTCAGTTCGATCTCGGTGAACACCTCGTCGTTGACCGGGCTGGCCGGGTAGCTCTTCACGCGCGGGTCGAAAGCGAGCGTCGGCGCGGGGTGAGCCAGCGGCACACCGGGGATGAACTCCGCTACATCCGCGTTGATCTCCTCGTACAGCGGCGTCTGCTCGTCGAGGCTCGAGACGCCGCGCGCCTCGGTGAGCTTCTGGAACAGCTCGGGGTTGTCGAAGCCCCACTCCGCGCTCTTCTGGCCGAAGAACACGCCGACGAAGTTGTCGGTGTCGTTGTAGTCGCCGGTCCAGCCGAGCAGGTGGATGCCGTGGTCGGCTCCCGCCGTGATGCGCTCGAGGTAGTCCGGGTTCCAGGGGTCGGTCTTCGGGGTGATCTGCACACCCGCCTCCTCGAGCTGCTTCGACAGCACCGTGAAGATCTGCTCGGGGTTGGGCATGTACGGACGCGACACGTTGACCGGGTAGTTGAACGTCAGTGCCAGCGGGTTGTCGGCGGTGTAGCCGGCCTCCTCGAGCAGCGACTTCGCCTTCTCGGGGTCGTAGTCGTACGTCGTGACCTCGTCGTTGTAGCCGTTGACGACCGGGGGCACGAACTGGGTGGCCTTCTCGGTCCCTTCCGGAAGCACCTGCGAGATCAGCGCATCCTTGTCGATGGCGTACGACAGCGCCTGACGCACCTTGATGTCCTGCAGCTCAGGCACGGCCTGGTTGAAGGCGAGGTACAGGATGGTGAACGGCGGACGCGAGGTCATGAACATGCCCTTGTCCTCGAGCGCCTGGGTGTCGGCCGGGCCGACCAGGTCGTAGCCGTCGATCGTTCCGGCCTCGAGCGCCTGGCGGCGGGCGGTCGCGTCGCCGATGATCTGGAAGATGACCTCCTCGATCTGACCCTGCTCACCCCAGTAGTCCTCGTAGGCGGTCAGGGTGACGTTCTCACCCGGCGACCACGATTCGAACTTGAACGGACCGGTGCCGACGGGGTGCGCCTTCGCGTACTCCGAGAGCACGGGGGCCTCGGCTGTGCCGCCGACCTCGTCGGCCTTGAACTCCTCGAGCGCCGATGGGCTCTGCATGCCGAATGCGGGCAGCGAGAGCGAGGCGATGAAGCCGGCGAACGGCTTGTTCAGCTCGACCGTGACCTTGTCCTCGCCGTCGGGGGTGCACGACTTGTACACGGCGTCGGCGGGGTTCGACGCGTAGCCCTTGAACAGCTTGTTGTAGTAGTAGCCGAGCGCCTCCGATGCCATCGAGCCCGTCCAGTTGTACCAGCGGTCGAAGTTGAAGCAGACCGCCTCGGCGTTGAACGGCGTGCCGTCGTGGAACGTGACGTCCTGCTTCAGGGTGAAGGTGTGGCTCATGCCGTCGTCGGAGGAGTCCCACTCCTCGGCGAGCAGCGGAGCGGGGTCGGCGGTGCCTGGCTCAGTGCCGACCAGGCCCTCGAAGATCTGGCGCGAGATGCGGAACGTCTCGCCGTCCTGGGCGATCGCCGGGTCGAGGCTGGCGGGGTCGGACGACGCGGCGAAGATGAAGGTGCTGTCGACCTCACCGGCGCCCTGGTCGGGCGTGTCGTCGTCGCGCTGGCTGGCGACGCAGCCGGCGAGGAGCATGGCCGCCACTGCGGCGCCTGCGACTGCGGCGATCGGCCGTCTGCGCATGGGGTTGTTGAGCATGGTCTGCCTCTCTGTGGACGCTTCATTGCGCGTACGGATGCTTCGGCGCATCCGCTCACGTGATGATCCGACGCTACTCATCGAGAGCCGCGATGCCAACTCGCGTGGATTGCGATCCGGTATCGGCTCGGTCGCGATCAGGTATCGGTCTGCGTGATGCCGGCGGGTAGGGTCAGGCTATGAAGCGACAGCCGGTGGCGAAGCACGCCCCGCACCGCACACCCACTGCAGTGGGCTCCCTGCTGCGCATGCTCGGTGTCGCCCTCGCCGTGCTCACCGTCGCCGCGCTCGGCGTGACCGGGTTCCTCGTCGCCGACCTGGCGTCGCGCGTCGGCGAAGACGCCGTCACGCTCGAGGGCGCACCTTCGGTCGCTCCGCCGCAGCTCGGCGAATACCCCGGCGAGTTCGCCGTCCTGCTGATCGGCACCGACGAGTGCGGCGAGGTCTCGAAGGAGCTGCTCGGTGAGCGCTGCCTCCGCGAGGAGGGCACCCTCAACGACGTCAATCTGCTCGTTCACGTCTCAGCCGCGCCACGAAAGGTGACCGCGGTCTCGTTCCCGCGCGACCTCATGGTCGAGGTGCCTCAGTGCGTCAGAGAGGACGGATCGACGGCATCCGCGATGGGCAAGGCGCAGATCAACGGAGTGTTCGAGCACGCCGGTCTCTCCTGCGTCGCGAAGACGGTGACGCAGCTGAGCGATGTGCCCATCGGCTTCGCGGCCAAGCTGAGCTTCGACGGCGTGATGGAGATCACCGAGGCCGTCGGCGGCGTGGAGGTGTGCATCGGGGAAGGCGGACTGCGCGACCCGAAGACCGGCATCGACTGGGAGCCGGGACCGCGAACGGTCGAGGGCTATTGGGCGCTGCAGTTCCTGCGCACGCGCAACGGGGTGGGCGACGGCAGCGATCTCGCACGGATCTCGAACCAGCAGCAGTACATGTCGCGGCTGGCGCGCAAGGTGCTCAGCAGCGAGACGCTCAGCGACGTGCCGACGGTACTGAGACTCGCCGACACGATCGCGCGCAACGTGCAGCCCAGCAAAGAGCTCGCCGACCCGCTGCGCATGGCCCAGCTCGCACTGGCGCTGAACGACGTGCCCTTCGACGAATTCGTCTTCGTGCAGTATCCGACCCTGGAGGATCCGGCGGACGCGGACCGGGTCGTGCCGAACCGCCGCGCGGCCGAGCCGCTTTGGGAGGCGCTGAAGGCCGGCCGGTCGCTCGAGATCACGGGCGAGGCCAGCAACCACGGCGGCGCGGTGGGCGGGACACCCGCGCCCTCTGCCTCCTCGTCACCTTCGGGTTCCCCCTCGAGCTCACCGGAGCCGTCGCCGAGCGACCGCGAGACCCTCTCCCCCGAGATCAGCGGGATCGACCTGAACCAGCAGACCTGCACCGGTCGCCGCCGCTGAAGCACCGGCACCGGCGCGCGGATGCGGTGGGGCGGGATGCTTCGCGCGACAGACGTCGGAAGGTGGACGGCCTGTGCGGGGCCGGGAACGGGCCTGGTGAGCGCGGCAGTACGCTCGATGCCATGGGACGAGCACGTGGGCGCGACGCCGAGAATCCGCAGGCGCGGCTCGACCACGGCGGAACCGCGCAGATCGCGCCGTCCGAGTTCGCGAACGGCTTCGAGCTGATCGTGGACGGCACCCCGCAGTCTCACGTAGACCTCGACGATCCGACGCACCTGCACTTCGAGTACATCGTGCGCATGGGCGCCATCATCGATCAGCTGGCGAAGCCGGGCGCCCCGCTCAGCGTCGTGCACCTCGGCGCCGGTGCCCTCACGATCCCGAGGTACATCGAGGCCACCAGGCCCGGCTCGCGTCAGCAGGTCATCGAGCTCGAGGCACCGCTCGTGCAGCTCGTGCGCGAGCACCTGCCGCTGCCGCGCGGAGCTGCGATCCGCGTGCGGATCGGCGATGCGCGTGAGGGCGTGCGCCGGCTGCCGCCCGCGCTCGTCGGTCGATGCGATGCGGTGGTGTCGGATGTGTTCTCAGGGGCGCAGACCCCCGCGCATCTGACGAGCCTCGAGTTCTACCGCGAGCTGTCGGCGCTGCTCGCGCCCTCGGGGGTGCTGCTCGTCAACGTCGCCGACGGACCTGGGCTCGCGTTCGCCCGCCGACAGGTCGCGACGGTGCAGGCGGTGTTCCCGGAGGTCGCCGTGCTGGCCGACGCGCAGGTGCTGAAGGGCCGCCGGTTCGGCAACCTCGTGCTGGCCGCATCCGCCACCGCCCTGCCCACCGATTGGCTTCCGCGTGTGCTCGCCGCAGGACCGCATCCGGCGAAGATCGCCCAGGGCGACGAGGTCGACGCCTTCGCCCGCGGCGCCGCCGTCGTCACCGACGCGGATGCCGTGGCCTCGCCCCGCCCCGACGCCTCGATCTTCCTCCGCTGACGGCGCGCGCCCGCCTCGCCGTCAGCGGGTAGCGGATGGCGAACGCCGTCCAGACACCACCACACCAACGAAAAGCATCCGCCCGCACGGGCAGCAGATGGAGAACGCAGGCCCAGACACCACCCCAGCGACGAAAAGCATCCGTCGCGGGGGCGCGACGCGGCGGGGCCACAACCGGATGCGGACGTGCAGGGCGTGCCTCGGTCCTTTCCCGGATCGGGCAGGCAGACTGGAACGGTCACGGAGAGGAGTTCTACGTCGTGAATTTGATCCAGGGATACGACCCCGACACCCTTCGTGAAGTGGTGGACCAGCGTGAGTGCGCTGAGCGCCTCAGCGAGATCGAACAGCAGCGCAGCCTTCCGGTGCTGCTCGAGCGGGTGTGGCTGCTGAAAGTGCTCGATCGTCTGGACGAGGCGCTCGAACTCGCCGAAGAGACCGTGCGGCAGGCGCGCATGGCTGGCACCCGCAAGGACCTGCTGCGCGCTCGAGTACTGCACGCGACGGTGCTGCAGCGCCGCGGCGCCCGCGCTGCAGCCGCCCAGGAACTGGCCACGTGCGCCAGCGAGGCGGAGGGCCAGGGCTGGGCAGGGATCGCCGCGTTCGCACACCAGCATCACGGCAAGAACGCCTACGAGGGCGGCGACTACGAGCAGGCGCGCGAGAGCTTCAAGCGCTCGCTGTTCCTGCGTCGCGAGGCCGGTGCGGGCGATGACGACCTCGAAGTGTCTCTGCTGGCGATCGAAGCGGCCGAACGGCGCACCACCCAGCAGCCCGCGCTGCTGATCTGACCGCCCACGTACCGGATGTCGGCCGTCGGATCTACGCTGATCTCATGGCGGATCTGAACCGGGTGCGCGTCTGGGGCGAGGCGCTTATCAGACTGCACCTCGACGAGTCGTGGAGTTTCGACTTCGACAACGCCAAGCGCCGGGCCGGGCTCTGCGACTACCGGCGCAAGCGCATCACCGTCTCGCGGTACCTCGCCGCCCGCTTCGAAGACGACGAGATCCACCAGACGCTGCTGCACGAGGTGGCCCACGCCATCGTCGGCCACGCCGCCGCGCACGGCCCGGAGTGGAAGCGCGCGGCACGCGAACTGGGCTACGTCGGAGGCACGACGCACACGGGTGAGACGGCCACGGAACTGGCGCCGTGGATCGGTCGGTGCCCGGCCGGACACGTCGCCTACCGCCATCGCAAACCGGCGAGGGCCACGTCGTGTGCGAAGTGCTCGCCGCGCTTCGATCAGCGCTACCTCTTCGAGTGGACGCGTCGCGAGATCACGGCCGCAGACCGGATCGCCGCGCTCGCCGAGCGCTGAGCGATCGGCTCGCCTCCGGTGACCGCTACGTCGCGCGCGGCGAGCGGTAGCGGCGCACGAGGAGGGCGATCAGCCGCCAGCCGATCAGGAACGCCGCCAGCACGATGGCCGCGACGATGATGAACGGCGTCTCGGCGGTGCCGCCGCTCACGACACGCAGCAGCATCCCCCCGGCCACCGCGACCACCCACGCCACCACGCCCCAGCCGAGCGACCACGGCCGGCGCGGCCGCATCGGAACGAGCGCCGCGAGCAGATGACCGGCGACCAGGGCCACCAGGAACGGCCATGCCGTGATCAGGAAGCCCGATGGATCCTCCTGATGCGAAGCGCGGCCGATGACCGCGAAGATCAGCACGAGGACGGCGTCGACGAGAAAGGCGGGCAGGTACCTCATAGCCCGACCCTACGGGCTCGCCCTGCCGCACCGCGGCGGCGCGCGGCGCGGATCAGGCGAACGCCGTGAAAGTCCCGTCGTGCAGCACCGGCACGGCATCCACCGCATCGGGCTCAGCGGCCTCGGCCACCGACGCGGGCCGGATGCCGGACGCCTCCATCCGCGCGGTCGACGCCACCCCGTCCGCCAGCTCGCGCCCGGAGCCGCTCGCCGAGAGCAGGTGCCGCAGCGCCCGGCGAAGCGCACGATACGACTCGGCGGCCGCCGCAGCCTCGGGCGACGAGTGATCGATGCCGAGGTCGGTCAGCGCAGCGATCACCGCGCCCGCACCGAGCTGATCCTCGACCGCGAAGCGGAGCGAGCCGTCGACCGCGAGCTCGCCCGCTGCCAGCACGGTCACCGACGTGCGCGCCGCGCGCCGCTCCTGGATCGTCATCACCGCACGGGCCACGGCGGCTGCGTTCCTGATGCCTCCCAGCAGCACCACTGCCGCGGTGTCGGCGGCGGCGGCGCCTGCCACGACGGCGCCGTTCGTCGACCAGGCGCGGGCCTCGTCGAGCGCGACCGTGCGACCGTCGGCGACGAGATCCGCCAACGTGGACGAGAAGCGCAGGGTGTCGACGACGACCACGATGTCGGCCGGGGCGAGCCGGGCGAGCCCCTCAACGCCCCACTCGTGGCGGACCTGATACGACGACTGATCGAACGGAGACGGCATCCATCCAGCCTATTGCCGGCGCGTGCCACCACCCGAGCCGCGCGCCACCACGCAACCTGCGCGGCTTGGATGGTGGCGCGCGGGTTCGATGGTGGCACGCGGGATGACTCAGTCCGCGGCGAGCGCCTCCACCGGCGCCACCCGGGTGGCGAGGCGCGTCGGGGTGACGGCGGCGATGACGGTCAGCAGTGCCGTCGCGACCACGATGATCGCGACTGGGGCCCACGGCACTGCGGGGTACACCAGGCCCGCCGGCTCGAAGTCGGGCAGCACCGGCACCGATCCGAGCAGCGACTGCGCCGCAGCCCAGCCGTAGGCGACGCCGAGCACGAGTCCCGTCAGGGTGGCGGCGACCGTGATGTGCACGGCCTCGAGCAGCACCATGCGACGCACCTGCGGACCGGTGAGGCCGATCGCGCGCAGCAGCCCCAGCTCGCGGGTACGCTGCACGACGCCGATGGTGAGCAGATTGACCAGCCCGACTGCGGCGATCACCGCCGACACGGCGACGAGCACCATCATCACCGAGGCGAAGGCATCGAGCACGGCGAAGGAGTCCTGCAGCACCTCCTCATCGGCCTGTCGCCCCATCAGCGCCTTGGTGGACTCGAGGGCGACGGCGAACATCGTCACCAGCGTCACGCCCATCACCACGCCGATCGCCATGCGACTCGAGCGCTCCGGATAGCGCAGGGCGTTCTCGGCCGCCAGCCGGGCGGTCGCCCCGCGTCCGAACATGCGTCCGACCAGCCGAAGGACCGGCGGCATGACGAGCGCCGCTCCGGTCGTGAGGCCGGTGAACGACAGCACACCGCCGAAGAACGCGACGACGACGCCGAGCGGCGTGATGAGGCCGACGACGATGCCTCCGGCGAGCAGCGCGAGTCCTGCGATGAGCAGCACCAGTGCCCCGATGTGACGGCCGCCCCGTGCGGCGACCTCCTCGCGACTGCGCTCGACAGAGCCGCCGAGCGCCTGCAGCGGCGTCACCGAGAGCACTCTGCGCGAGCCGATCCAGGCCGCCAGCCATGTGGTCAGCGCCACACCGGCGACCGGCAGTACGACCGCGGGCTGCACCAGCGTGAAGGTCCCCGGCGTCGGGCCGAGCAGACGTTCACCCGCGAGCATCCCGCCCGCTGACAGGGCGAGGCCGACCAGCAGTCCGATGAGCGCGCCGATCAGGCCGACGACGAAGCCCTGTCCCGTGACCTCCGCCCGCTGCGAGCGGGCCGATGCTCCGATCAGGCGCAACAGTGCGATGCGCCTGGTGCGCCCGGCGATGATCGTCGAGAAGGTGTTGGCGGTGACAATGGCAGCGACGTACATGGCGACGCCTGTGAGCAGCACCGACAGGATCGCGACGACGATCGCCAGCGTCTCGCTGTCGCCGATGAACGGGTCGGCCTTGAGCAGCGCCCCGATGTAGACCGTCACCTCGACGAGCACGACCCCGAACGCTGCGGCGAGCGCCGACACCAGGATGCTGGCTCCCATGCCCCTCTCGCGCAGCCATCCGAGCCGCGGGGTACTCGGTCCGTCGAGTGCTGCCGTCGCGACCGCGGCCGGCGCGGACGTCGCGGCGCTCACGCCGCCACCTCCGCGGCCAGCATGTACGACGAGATCTGCTCGGCGGTCTGCTGGGGGTGGTCGGCGGTGATGCGTCCATCGCCGAGGAACAGCACCCGGTCGGCGTGGCTCGCGGCGATCGCGTCGTGCGTGACCATCGCGATCGACTGACCGTGCTCGCGACTGGCCGTCGCGAGCAGCTGCAGCACCTCTCGGCCGGTGGCCGAGTCGAGGTTGCCGGTGGGCTCGTCGGCGAACACGAGATCGGGCGCGGTGGCCAGTGCGCGGGCGATCGCCACCCGCTGCTGCTGCCCGCCTGACAGCTGATGCGGACGGTGGCGGAGGCGTGCGCCGAGGCCGAGCGTCTCGATGAGCCCGTCGATGCGGGCCCGCTCGATCGCCGAGGGGCGACGGCCGTCGAGTTCGAAGGGCAGCAGGATGTTGCCGACCACATCGAGTGTGGGTACGAGGTTGAACGCCTGGAAGATGAAGCCGACGCGTCGGCGACGCAGCACAGTCATCTCGACGTCGCCGAGACCGGTGATCTCGGTGTCTCCGATCCACACCCGCCCTTCGGTGGGCGCGTCAAGGCCTGCCATGATGTGCATGAGCGTCGACTTGCCCGATCCGGAGGGGCCCATGATCGCGGTGAACTGGCCGCGGCGGATGCCGACGCTGACGTCGTCGAGGGCGCGAACGCCCGCGTCGCCGGCGCCGTAGCTCCTGGTGAGGTGCTGGACGCGGGCTGCGAGCCCGAGGTCCGAAGTCGTGATCTCCATGCCTTCGACGCTATTTCCGGCGCCCATGCCCGCACATCGACCGGGCGATGCATCCTCGTACACCCAGAGGATGATCCGCTCAGGCGAGTCCGTGCTCGAAGGCGAACACCACCAGCTGCACCCGGTCGCGCAGCGCGAGCTTGGTGAGGATGCGGCTGATGTGCGTCTTCACGGTCGCCTCACTGAGGTACTCACGCGCCGCGATCTCGGAGTTCGACAGCCCACGGGCGGCCAGGGCGAAAATCTCCCGCTCGCGGTCGGTGAGGTCGGAGTACTGCGGGGGCACGGGCTTCGTCTCGGACGTGAAGTGCGCGAACAGCTCCCGCGTGGCGGAAGCCGCGATCACGCTCGACCCCGCGTGCACCGTGCGGATCGCGGCGAGCAGGAACTCGGGGTCGGCGTCCTTGAGCAGGAACCCGCTTGCGCCCTGCTGAATCGCCCTGGCCGCCGACTCGTCGAGGTCGAAGGTGGTGAGCATCACGATGCGGGGAGCGTCCGGTCGCGCCAGGATCTGAGCGGTCGCGGTGAGGCCGTCCATCACCGGCATGCGGATGTCCATCAGCACGACATCAGGGCGGGTCTGCGCGACGACGTCGATCGCCTCGCGCCCGTCGCCCGCCTCGCCCACGACATCCATGTCCTGCTGCGACGCCACGAGCATCCGCACGCCCGCGCGGAACAGCGCCTGATCGTCGACGAGCACGACGCGGATCATCCTGCATCTCCGGTTCCTGAGCGAGCGCCGGCGGAGCCGGATTGCGACGGTGTGCCGATCGGGAGGGTCGCACTGACGACGAACCAGCCGTCGTCCTGTCCCGTTCCGCGCACGGCTTCGAGCGTACCGCCCGCGAGCTGTGCTCTCTCGCGCATTCCGACCAGCCCGTGTCCGCCGCCCGGTCCGGTGGCCTGTGGGCGGCGGATGCGGTTGCGCACCCCGATGTCGACGCGCTCCGGCCACCAGGAGAGCCTGACGTCCACACCGCCCTCGCCGTGTCGAAGGGCGTTGGTGAGCGCCTCCTGCAGGATGCGGTAGACGGCCAGCTGGATCGCCCCCGGCGGCTCGCCCGGCGGCATCGGGTCGACGGTGACGCGCAGCTCGATCCCGGCCTGGCGCACCTGCGCGAACAGGGTCTCCAGGTCGGCGAGGGTCGGCTGGGGGCCGTCGCCCTGCCTGTGACGCAGCTGGGTGAGCAGCATCCGCACATCCGACAGCGCGGCGCGCGCAGTCTGCGCGATCGTGCCGAGCGCCTCCTGCGCGAGCTCGGGCTTCGCGGCGGCGGCGTAGCGGGCGCCGTCCGACTGGGCGATCACGACCGCCAGCGAGTGCGCGACGATGTCGTGCATGTCGCGGGCGATGCGCACCCGCTCCTGCTCTTCGGCGGCGATCGCCTCTGCGCGCAGCTGCGCTTCACGGGTCTGCCTGCCGTGCCGCACCACGCGCCACAGCAGCCCGGCGCCCCAGGCGATGACGAGGGCGAACACGATGCTCGTGCCCATGGCCACCGCGAGCAGCACGAGCCGCATCCCGTCAGCGGCCGGGGCGGGGGTGGTCACGGATTCGTCGAACTGCAGCAGCGCGATGTACAGCCCCGCGATCACGCCGCCGAGCACTGCGGATGCGCCGCCCAGCCAGAGCAGGCGGCGCGAACCCCACGCGGCCGTGCCGAAGAGCACCGAGAACACCGCGATGTCGAACGGCACGGGTGGGAACCCGCACGCCATCTGCAGGATCGCTGCCACCCACGCGACGACGAGGGCGAGGCCTGGCGCCAGCCGGCTGATCGCGGCGGCTGCCCACATCGCGGCGCCGATGAGCACGTGCAGCGCGTAGGTGGTCGGCGCCGACGGCAGCCAGACACTGAGCGGCCCGGCGACGAAGGCGAACGACAGCGGCAGCGTGATCAGCAGGCCGATGACGCTGCCGACGATGTCGAACGCCAGCCAGGTTCGGGAGACGGTGCGGATCACACCTTCACGCTACGGGACGCGACGCGGCGCCCGCGTCCCTCGGAAGATGTATCCGCGCAGGCAGAGCCTTCTTCAGGCGCGGCAGAGGATCTCACCGTGCGGGATCAGATACCAGCCGTCGCCGTCGTCGGCCCACGCACGCCACGCGTCGCTGATGCGCTGCAGCTGTTCACGAGTCGCGAACCCGTCTCGCACGAGCTGACCGGCGAGCGCCGATTCGAGGATGCGGTCGGCCCACATCCCGCCCCACCACTCCCGCTCCTCCGGCGCCGCGTAGCACCAGGAGGATGCGGTGGCGGTGATCTCGGTGAAGCCCGCCGCTCTCGCCCATGACAGCAGCCGCCGCCCGGCATCGGGCTCTCCGCCGTTCGCGCGCGCCGCAGCCCGGTACAGCCCCAGCCACTCGTCGAGCTCGGGCAGCAGCGGGAACCAGATGAACCCCGCGTAGTCGGCGTCGCGGGCAGCGACGATGCCGCCGGGTCTCGCGACGCGGCGCATCTCGCGCAGTGCCTGGACCGGGTCGCCGACATGCTGCAGCACCTGATGTGCGTGCACGACGTCGAAACTGTCGTCGGTGAAGCTCAGCGCGTGCACGTCCTCGACGGAGAAGTCGATGTTCTCGGCGGCCCGTTCGGCGGCGAGCGCGCGCGAGAGGCTCAGTGCCGCTTCGTCGATCTCGGTCGCGGTGACGCGAGCCACGCGGGTCGCGAAGTCGGCGGTGATGGTCCCGGGGCCGGCACCGATGTCGAGCAGGTGCATGCCGGCGGTGAGATGTCCGGCGAGGTAGTCCGCCGAGTTCGACACGGTGCGGACGTTGTGGGAGCGAAGCACCGAGTCGTGGTGCCCGTGCGTGTAGACGGCCATCGCGCCAGTATCTCAGCCGCGACCGGCCGGACAGGATCAGGCGGGAGGAGGCACGTCGTGGATCATCCGTCGCAGCAGCTCGCGATCCGGCTTCCCGGATGCCAGCATCGGCAACTCGGGAGCGACCTCCAGCTGCACCGGACGAGCGTGCCGGCCGATCTCGGCGGCGACGCGGGACCGCGCCTCTTCGAGCATGTCCTCGGGTTCCCCACGCGTCCGTGCGACGAAGATGATCGACGCCTCACCCCAGCGCTCGTCCGGCATGCCCAGCACGACGGCCTGCTCGAGGCCGGGAACACCGCGCACGATGCGCTCCACGCGATCGAGCGAGATGTTGATCCCTCCCGACACGATGACGTTGTCGAGCCGCCCGTGCACCTCGACGACGCCGTCGAGGATGAATCCGCGGTCGCCCGTGCGATACCACCGCGTGCCGCGCGCGTCGGTCTCGAAGACGCGCGCGGTCAGCGCCGGATCGTCGAGGTAGCCGTCGGCGAGCATGGGTCCGCTGATCCGCAGCTCGTCGTCGACCTGCCCGACCCGCACGCCGTCCAGCGGGATGCCGTCGTACACGCAACCGCCGCTCGTCTCGCTGGAGCCGTACGTGTGCACCAGCGGGATCCGCAGGTCGGCGGCGCGCATCCGGATGCCGTCGGAGAGCGCCTGCCCGCCCACCAGGATCGCCCTGTGCGCTCGCAGCGCCGCGAGCACCTGCGCGTCGTCGGCCGCATCGATGAGCGTCGCCAGCTGTGCGGGAACGAGCGAGATGTACACGTCGTCGACGCCGGCACGCCTGGTCGCCTCGACGAAGGCGTCGGCACTGAACCGTCCCCCGAGCAGGATCGGCTCTGTTCCTGCCACGAGCGAGCGAACGAGGACCTGCAGGCCGGCCACGTAGCCGGCAGGCAGAGCCAGCATCCATCGTCCCGACCCGATACGGGCCGCAGTCGCCTCGGCGCTCGCGCTCAACGCAGCCGCGCTCAGCACGACGCGTTTCGGCACGCCGCTCGAGCCGGAGGTGGCGATGACCACGGCGGTGCCCTCGGGCACTTCGACGTCGGTGTCGGGGGCGAAGCCCAGCGCGAGCGGGTGCGTGCCCGCCAACGCCGCCGGCAGGGCGTCGCGAACGGCGCGCGGGTCGCCGCCGTCGACCGGATGCAGTCGCATCGCGCTCCCTCCCGCTGAGCCGTTCAGAAGTGGTACGGGAACGGCGACCAGTCGGGTTCGCGCTTCTCGAGGAAGGAGTCGCGGCCCTCCACGGCCTCATCCGTCCCGTACGCCAGGCGGGTCGCCTCACCGGCGAAGACCTGCTGGCCCACCATCCCGTCGTCGACGGCGTTGAAGGCGAACTTCAGCATCCGGATCGCGGTCGGCGACTTCGTCAGCACCGTGCGCGCCATGCGCAGGGCCTCACGCTCGAGCTCGGCGTGCAGCACGACCCGGTTGACGGCGCCCATCTCGTAGGCCCGTTGCGCCGAGTACTCCTCGGCGAGGAAGAACACCTCGCGAGCGAACTTCTGTCCGGTCTGGCGCGCCATGTACGCCGAGCCGTAGCCGGCGTCGAAGCTGCCCACATCAGCATCCGTCTGCTTGAAGCGTCCGTGCTCGGCGCTGGCGATCGTGAGGTCGCAGACGACGTGAAGCGAATGACCGCCGCCGGCCGCCCACCCCGGGACGACGGCGATGACGACCTTGGGCATGAATCTGATGAGGCGCTGCACCTCGAGGATGTGCAGGCGACCCGCGCGCGCCGGATCCTGCACGGACGTCGCGTCGTCGGAGTACTTGTAGCCGTCGCGGCCCCGGATGCGCTGGTCGCCGCCGGAGCAGAACGCCCAGCCGCCGTCCTTCGGGCTGGGTCCGTTGCCGGTGAGCAGCACCGCTCCGATCCGCGGGTCCTGACGGGCGACATCGAGCGCCCGGTACAGCTCGTCGACCGTGTGCGGCCGGAACGCGTTGCGAACCTCGGGCCGGTCGAAGGCGATGCGTGCGACGCCGCCGTCGCGGGAGACGTGCGCGGTGATGTCGGTGTAGGACTCGGCGCCTAACGCGAGGGTCCATTCCGCAGAGTCGAAGAGGTCGGAGATGAAGTCGTCGGTCACGGCACCCAGCCTATTCCGGCAGCTTCGCCCTCGCCTCACGCCGGACGGATGGCGCCAGCCGATCACCCATCCTGTCCAAGAAGCCGCGCACGGCGTCAGGCGCCGCGGCTCCGGCGTGTTTGAGCGCAATGCCGACCGGCTTCGCGACGAGAGGGTCGCGATCGTCGGCGAGAAGCTCGGCCAGCCGCAGCAGATCGGCGATGCCATCGGCGTGCGGTGGACGGGTGTACGCCAGCGGTGCCGTCATCGCCGTGCGGCGGCGCAGCGGGTCGTATGCGGCGGCGAGTTCGAAGAGCGGCTGCCGGGAGCGGTCGCGCAGGAACATGCCCACCACTCGCGGAGCGGAGCGGTCGACCATGTCCCAGGAGTCGATGCTGTCGTGTCGTCGCAGGTACAGCTCGTACCGCTCCTCGCGCTCCGCATCCGTCACCCGCGGAGGGCGCACCTGGAAGTCCAGCACGCAGAACGCCGCCAGGCGCGGCTCGTAGTCGTGCTCGTCGAGCAGCCGCTCCACCTCGTCGAGCGGCATCCGGCTGTGCGTCTTCGCGATGTCGAAGACCGTTCCCATCCGCACCCCGAGCACTCCCCCGTCACCGCCGTAGTGCCGATTCGGGTGTGCGCCGGGATCGGCGACGGAACGCAGATCGGCGAGGACGGCGGCCGCGGTGCTCATCGCACCAACGTACCGCCGTCCCTGTGCGTTCTGGTGGCTCGTTCAGCCGCGCAGCCGTGCGCGACGGGCTTTCAGGAAGCCGTCGATCGCATCCCAGGCGCAGACTCCTGCGATTCCGATCCCGGTGAGCGCGACCAGCACGGCGCCGGCATCACTGTTGACTCCGTTGCCGGTTATGGCGACGTCGACGAACTCGGGGTTGAACAGCACGCCGCGGCCCAGCGCAGTGAGACCGAGGCTCAACACGCACACCGCGACGGCGGCGTTGATCCAGGCGAGCGCGCTCGTCCATCGGCCACGGGCGTGCACCGCCATCGCGACCGCCGCTTCGGCGGCCATCAGCACGAACAGCGCACCGATCCCCCATGGCCACAGGCCGGGGTTGATCATCGAGATCGGTTCGCCTTCCGTCGGCACGAATCCGCGGAAACGGTCCCAGAGCAGCGCTCCCGCGAAGATCGCGAGCATCACCAGCGACGCGATGAGGTCCGCGCGCCCTGTGCCGGGCTGCTGCTGCTCGGGCAGCTGGTCGACGCTCCACCGCACACCGGTGTCGGCGCCGGTCCGCTCCAGCACGAAGAACACCAGCGTCGTCCAGAAGGCGATGTGCACGACGACGGAGAGGGCGACGGCGATGCCCTGCCCGATGATCTGTCCGACGCCCGCCCCGCCTATCGCCTGCGCGATCGCGACGCCTGCGAACGCGCAGGCGGGCACGATCGCGATCAGCAGCTTGAGCAGTCGCCACCAGGTGAGGAAGTACTTCGGGCCGATCAGGTGCAGCGGGCGATCGGCGTAGCCCGCGGCGAGGATGCCGGGGTCGCCGAGGTCGGTCAGCACGGCCCGTTCGGCTGCTTCCTGCGGCTCCCCCTGGTGTGTGCGGGCCTCGACGGCATCCGCGATCGACGCCTGCAACTCGTCGCGCACCTCCGGCTGCAGCTCAGGCGGAAGGCTCTTGACGGTCGCGGCGATGTAGCGGTCGGTCAGGGTGGCGGTCATGTCAGTTCTCCTCTTCACGGAGTGCGGCGGTCGCGGCGGCGATGGCCGCGACCTCCTGGGTCATGGTGGCGGCGAGGCGGATCCCTGCCTCGGAGGTGCGGTAGAACTTGCGCGGGCGCGCCTCTTCCGTGTTCCATTCGCTGTCGAGGTAGCCCTGCTTCTCGAGCCTGCGCAGCAGCGGGTACAGCGTGTTCGCGTCGGTCGGGAAGCCCGCGGACGCCAGCTGCTCGAGCAGGCTGTATCCGTAGCCGGGAACGCGCAGCAGCTGCAGGCTGGCGAGCACGATGGTGCCACGCCGCAGTTCCTGCAGGTGGCCATCGAAATCGGTCTCGTTCATGCACGAAACTATATTGTGTCTCGCACACTATAGTCAAGCGCACATCGTTGTTCAGCGCGAGCCCTCTCGCCCAGTGCAGGATGAGAGCATGACCGCCCCTGAGATCGCGCGCATCGACCCGGCCGACTCCCGCGAGTTCGACGCTTGGTGGGACGCCTACGCCGCCGCCCGACGAGACGACATGGGCGAGAACGCGCTGATCTGGTCACGCGAGGAGGCACGAGCAGAGCTGCAGCAGGCCTCCGCGACGATGGAGCGGCGCGCCTACCTCGCGCGGAGAGACGGTGTCGTCGTCGGCTCGGCTTCGCTGGCGCTTCCGCAGAAGGACAATCGCCATTCCGCGTCGATCGGAGTCACAGTGCCCCGAGCGCATCGGCGTGGGGGCGTCGGGTCGGCCCTGCTCGCGCACGTCGAGGCCGCGGCGGCGGATGCCGGTCGGCGCACACTTCGGGCCGAGACGTCCTGGCCGGCGTCCGCGACCCCCGACGGCGCCGGCGCACCAGGCCGCGAGTTCGCCCGCCGCCACGGCTACGACCTCGCCCTGGGCGATCTGCAGAACCGGCTCCGGCTTCCCGTCGCCGGCGAGATCATCGACGAGTTGCTGGCCGAGGCGCCGGCAGCCGGCTACACCCTTCGCAGCTGGGTCGGCCCGGTGCCCGAGGAGTTCGTCGCGGAGTGGGCTGCGCTGGACGCGCTGCTCGACACCGAGGCGCCGACCGGCCGGCTCGACATCGAAACCGCATCCGCCGAGGTCGACGACTTCCGCGCCGATGAGGCGCTGCAGGGTCGCCAGGGGCGCACGTCGTTCGGCACGATCGCCCTGGCTCCCGACGGACGCATCGCCGCCTACACCCAGGTCGTCGTCTCGAGCGAGGACGGCAACGCGTATCAGTGGGGAACGCTCGTGCGCCGCGAGCATCGCGGTCATCGGCTCGGACTGCGAGTGAAGCTCGAGAACCTGCGGATGCTGCAACGGCACTCCCCTGAGGCGCCTGCGATCCACACGTACAACGCCGAGTCGAACGAGCACATGCTGGCCGTCAACGCCCGCCTGGGCTTCGAGGTGACCGGCCGGCTGGGCGAGTTGCAGAAGCGACTGGCCTGACGGCCGGACTCTGAAGGACGATCGCACGTCTGAAGGACGATCCGGCCCGGACCATCCTTCAGAAACGCATCCGTCCTGCATTGCTCTGCGGCGAGCGACCGCCGGGGCATGATGGACGCATGCTCCCCGCGCTCGCAGACCTGATCGCCACCGCTCGCGTCGTCTCGCTGCCGATGCACACGCGCTTCCGAGGGGTGGACGTGCGCGAGGCCCTGCTGTTGCAGGGACCGCAGGGGTGGGCCGAGTTCTCCCCCTTCACGGAGTACGCGGATGCCGAGGCCGCGACCTGGCTGCAGGCCGCGATCGACTTCGCCTGGAACGAGCAGCCCGCGCCCCTGCGCGATCGGATCCCCGTGAACGCGACCGTGCCCGCCGTCGCCGCGGCCAGGGTGCCCGACGTGCTGGCCCGGTTCGACGGATGCCGCACCGCCAAGGTCAAGGTGGCCGAACGCGGTCAGGTGCTGGCCGATGACGTCGCCCGCGTGCGCGCTGTGCGCGAGGCCATGGGCCCGGAAGGCCGCATCCGCATCGACGCGAACGGCGGCTGGAACGTCGATGAGGCCGAGCACGCGATCCACGCGATGGGCGAGTTCGACCTGGAGTACGCGGAGCAGCCGTGCGCGAGCGTCCCGGAGCTCGCCGAACTGCGGTACCGGGTCAAGCACAAGGGCATTCCGATCGCCGCCGACGAGAGCGTGCGCAAGGCGGACGACCCCCTCGCCGTCGCGCGCGCGGGTGCGGCGGACCTGCTCGTGATCAAGGCGCAGCCGCTCGGCGGTATCAGCAGGGCCCTGGCGATCGTCGCGGAAGCCGGGCTGCCCGCCGTGATCTCGAGCGCTCTCGACACCGCGATCGGGCTGTCGCAGGGCGCGGCGCTCGCAGCCGCCCTTCCAGAGCTCGAGTACGACTGCGGTCTCGGCACGGCGTCACTCTTCGCCGACGACGTCGCGGAGGCGCGGCCCGCGGGCGGATATCTCTCCGCGGAGCGGGTGACCCCCGACACCACAGCGCTGGATCGACTGTCGGCGCCCGCTGATCGCCGCGACTGGTGGACGGCTCGTCTCGAGCGCTGTCACGCGCTGCTGGCGGCATCCGAGGTCTGAGCGACGATCGCGGCATCCGAGGCCTGAGCGACGATGGCGGCATCCGAGGCCTGAGCGACGATCGCGGCCGCCAGGCCGATACGGCTGGTCGATCAGCTGTCAGCCGGTGCGATGATGAGCTGGACCAGCTGGCCGAGCGCCTCGGCTCCGGCCCGATGCAGCCTCTCCCCGTCATAGCCGGAGACTGCGGCTCGCGCCATGCAGCCCTCCCACTGGACCATCAGCATCTGAGCAGCCTGAGGCACGCCGATGCGCAGGGCGAAGAGCCCGGAGTCGACGATGCCCTGGATGATCTCCTCGATGCTGGCGATCATCGCCTGATCCTGGGCGCGGTAGGCCGCGCCGAAGCTCTCGTCGCGCAGCGCGTGGATGCGGATCTCGCTCATCATCAGCACGCCGAGGCGATCGTCGATGCCGGAGTCCATGATCCGCTGCACGAGTTCGATCGGATCGGCGTCTCCAGTGAGCACCCCGGAGGCGACGAACTCGTCGATGCGACCGCGCACCGTCGCCAGGCGCTGCTCGGCGACGGCCGAAGCGAGCTGCAGGAACAGTTCGTCCTTGCTCTCGAAGTTGGAGTAGAACGCCCCGCGGGTGAACCCCGCGCGTTCGCAGATGGCCTCGACGCTGGCGCCCTCGAGGCCCACTTCGGCGAACAGCTGGGACGCGGCTTCCAGCAGACGAGCACGGGTGTTCTCGCGCCGCTTCGTCACGGGGATCGTCATGCCCTCACCTTCACACGCGGCGCACAGGTTCGTTTCGCCGACTCACCGTAGGATACACATATGTATCGGATACACTTCTGTATCCATTCTCAGCCGTCGCCTCGGAGGTCGTGTGTCCACTTTCCTGTCGTCGCTCGGGCGCTGGTCGTTCCGACACCCGTGGCGTGTGCTCGTCAGCTGGCTCATCGTCCTCGGCATCGCCGGAGCCGGCGCACTCGTGCTCGGCTCTGGAACCGACAACACGTTCTCGATCCCCGGCACCGAGTCGCAGGCCGGTCTCGAGCAGCTCGAGCGCACCTTCCCGCAGGTGAGCGGCACGAACGCGCAGTTCATCGTGGTGGCCGCGGAGGGCGATGACATCGCCGAAGCCGCCTACCGCGACGAGATCGAGGACGTCGTCGACGAGCTCGGCGGTCTCGACGACGTGCTCGCGGCCACCTCGCCGTACGACGAGAACATCGACGGCATGATCAACGACGAGCACGCGGCGGCGATCGTGCGCCTGCAGTTCGACGGCCAGTCCACCGACGTGTCGGATGAGACCAAGAGCCGACTGCAGGGCATCGTCGACGAGCTCGAAGGCGCGTTGCCCGACGGCTCGCAGACAGCGCTCGGCGGCGATCTCTTCGCCATGTCGATCCCGACCGTCACGCTCACCGAGGCGGTCGGCCTGCTCATCGCCCTGCTCGTGCTGATCGTCACCTTCCGCTCGTTCGTCGTCGCGGGGCTGCCGCTTCTGACAGCAGTGCTCGGCGTCGGCATCTCGATGGCCGGCATCTTCGCCGCCACGGCTTTCGCCACGGTGTCGTCGACGACCCCTCTGCTGGCGCTGATGCTGGGCCTGGCGGTCGGCATCGACTACGCGCTGTTCATCATGGCCCGCCATCAGGACCAGGTACGCGCCGGGGTCGATCCCGAGGAGTCCGCCGCACGATCCGTCGGCACGGCCGGGTCGGCGGTGGTCTTCGCCGGTGTCACGGTTCTCATCGCCCTTATCGGGCTGGGGTTCGCCGGCATCCCGTTCCTGACGACCATGGGCATCGCCGCGTCGGTCGCCGTCGCCATCGCGGTCGCCATCTCGATCACCCTCACCTCCGCCTTCCTCGGCTTCATGAAGGGGCGTGTGGCGGGCAGGCCGCGCAAGACGCGGAAGAAGGCGGATGCCGCGCATCGGCCGGGCTTCGCGGCGCGCTGGGTCTCCGGTGTGACGCGCCGGCCCGCGCTCGTGACCATCGCGATCGTGCTGGGGCTCGGGATCGTCGCAGTGCCCGCCCTCAGCCTGAACCTCGCGCTGCCGAACGCCGGGGTGCTGCCGAAGCACTCCGAGGCGCGGCACAGCTACGATCTCACCGCCGAGGAGTTCGGCCCCGGGTTCAACGGCCCGCTGATCCTCACCGGCACGATCGTCACCTCGACCGACCCACTGAACCTCATGCAGGAACTCGGCGAGGAGGTCGAGCAGTTGCCAGGCGTACGGGAGGTGGCGCTGGCCACCCCCAATGAGACCGCCGACACCGGCATCGTGCAGATCATCCCGGAGACCGCGCCTGACGACCCGGCCACCTCGGAGCTCGTGCGCGAACTGAGAGAGCACCACGACGAGTGGCTCGACGAGTACGGGATCGATCTCAAGGTCACCGGTTTCACCGCCGTCGCGATCGACATCTCCGACCAGTTGGGTGCCGCGCTCCTGCCCTTCGGCGTGTTCGTGATCGGCCTGTCGCTGATCCTGCTGGCCGTCGTCTTCCGCTCGATCTGGGTGCCGATCACCGCCGCCGCCGGGTACCTGCTGTCGATCGTGGCCGCCTTCGGAGTCGTGGCGGCGGTGTTCGAGTGGGGCTGGTTCGCCGACGCGCTGCACGTGGCCAGAACCGGGCCGATCATCAGCTTCATGCCGATCGTGCTGATGGGCGTGCTGTTCGGGCTCGCCATGGACTACCAGGTCTTCCTCGTGTCGCGCATGCGTGAGGACTACGTGCACGACGCCGACCGGCACGACCCGGCGACGCGCCGAAAGGCTGCGATCCGCGCGGTGCGCACGGGCTTCTCCGGCACGGCGAGGGTCGTGACCGCCGCGGCGCTGATCATGTTCGCGGTCTTCGTGGCGTTCGTGCCGGAGGGAGACTCCTCGCTCAAGCCGATCGCGCTGGGCCTCGCAGCGGGCATCGCCATTGACGCGTTCCTCGTGCGGATGACGCTGATCCCGGCCGTCATGGCCATCCTCGGCGACCGCGCCTGGCGCATCCCGCGCTGGCTCGAGCGCGTCCTGCCGCACGTGGACATCGAGGGCGAGGCTGTAGAGCGCGAACGCGCCCTGGCCGGATGGCCGGGCGATGACAGCGTGGTCGCCGCCGACGATCTCTCCCTGGATGCGGCGGGCATCGCGGGCGCGCACCTGAGGCTCGCACCCGGCGGGACGCTCATCGTCACCGGTGCCCGCCAGCGCACGCTTCGCACTCTCGCGCTGATGATCGCCGGCCGGGTGAAGCCGGACGCCGGGATGCTGCGCGTCGCAGGTCATCTGCTTCCCGGTCGCGCGGCGTGGGTGCGCGCCCACGTCGGCATCGCCCTGCTGGGGGACACCGCTGACGGTGAGCAGATCGCCGAGGCGCTGCGTGGCCGCTCCAGCCTCGTCGTGCTGGACGGCGTGGACCGGCTGACGCAGGCCGAGCGCGATCAGCTCGCCGCTCGGCTGCGCGACACCGGCGAGCAGACCGCCGTGCTCGCCACCGCCGTCGACGCCGCGTCCGCTCGCGCGCTCCTGGTCGATGCCGGCCGGCGTGCGGCATCCGTCATCGACCTGCGCGACCGCGCCGACTCCCCCGCCTCCCGTCCGGACCCCGCGACGGCGACGCCCGCAGCACGGGATGCCGACGACAGCGCGGGCTCTCAGCACTCGAACGAAAGCTCCGACAGCTCCGAGGTGAACGCATGACCCTTCCCATCGAACGCGCCCGCTCGCGCCGGCCCATCACGTGGCTGACGATCATCGGCGTGCTGCTGCTGCCGGCGGTGATCGGCGGCATCCTCGTCGCGGCGCTGCAGAACCCGACCGAGCGATTGGACTCGATGACGGCGGCGGTCGTCAACCTCGACAAGCCGGTGACCATCGACGATCAGTACACGCCACTCGGCCGCCAGCTCGCGGCGGGCCTCGTCGACGGCTCCGACGAGTTCGACTCCAACCTCACCTGGGTGATCTCGAACGAGGACGACGCCGCCCAGGGGCTGGCCGACGGCACCTACCAGGCGATCGTCACGATCCCGAAGTCGTTCTCCGCGGATGCCACGTCGTCGGGCACCGCGCTGCAGGACGGCGATGCCTCCGCCGAGCAGGCCGAGATCACCGTCACCACGCCGCCCGACGGACGCGTCGCGGACGATCTCATCACCCAGCAGATCGCGTCAGTGGCGGCATCGACCATGGGCACCATGCTCAGCGAGGCGACCGTGGGCAACGTACTCGTCGGCTTCGCCACGATCGGCGACCAGATCGGCGACGCCGCCGACGGCGCGTCGCAACTGGCGGACGGCGCCAAGGACGCCGCCGCCGGTGCGGGCGCGATCCCCGACGGGGCGAGCAGACTCGCCGACGGAGCGGGCGAACTCTCCAACGGCGCCTCGCAGCTCGCCGGCGGCCTCGACACCATCGCCGCGAAGTCGCGCGAGGCCGGCACCGGCGCATCGCAGCTCGGACAGGGACTCACCGCGGGAGCCGCTGCCCTCGAGCGCGACGGGATCGTGCCGAGTCAGCTGATCGAGGCGGCGAACGGCGCCGAGCAGGCGACGGCCGGAGTCCAGCAGGCCGCTGACGGAGCCAAGCTGGCCACCGCAGGAGTGCAGCAGGGAGTCGGCGGGCTCGCAGAGCAGCTGGCCGCCCTCAAAGCTGACTGCGACCGCGCCGCCACTCCCGGCTTCTGCACGCAGCTCGATCAGGCGGCGGCGACCGCGAGCGGACTGGTCGAGCCGTCGACCCAGGCGGCGCAGGCGGCCGCAGCGGCAGCTCAGTACGCGGCGCCGGCGGCGCAGGCGGCCTCCGGCACGGCAGACGGACTCGCTCAGCTGAGCGCCGCAGCACCGAAGGCCATCGCCGGCCAGATGCGCACTGCCGGCTCTGCGGCGACGCAGCTCGGCTCGGGGCTGGGCCGACTCGCGGACGGCGTCGGCCAGTCGGCCGTCGGCGCCAGAGGACTCGCCGCCGGGGCGACCCAGCTCGGCGACGGCGCGACGGCTCTCGCTGACGGCGCGGGCGAGCTCGCCACCGGCCTGGACACCCTCGCCAGCGGCACCGGCGACCTCGCCGACGGGCTCGAGACCGCATCCACATCGCTGCCGTCATTCGACGACGAGCAGTCGACCTCATTGGCGTCGGTCATCGCCGACCCGGTGAAGGCCGCGGGAGCGGGATCGAGCATGTTCGGGCCGACCGCCATCCCGCTGCTCTCGGCGGTCGTGCTGTGGTTCGGCGCACTGGCGTCGTTCATCGCGCTGCGGGCGGTGCCGGGCAGCACCCTGACCTCGCGCCGTTCGTCGATCGGCATGGTGCTGCGCGGGTTCTGGCCGGCTGCCGCTATGGGCGCCGGGCAGGGCATTCTGGTCTCGCTCATCGTGCAGATCGTCGCGGGCTATGACGCGTCGACGTGGTGGGGCTTCGCCGGACTCGCCGTGCTCGCTGGGATCGCGTTCGCCGCCGTCAACCAGGCGCTGGTGGCCGTACTCGGCGGCATCGGGCGCTGGATCAGCGCGCTGATCGGCGTCGTCGCCGTCGCGACCGGCCTCATCTCGACGATTCCGGGGTGGCTCGCCGGCCTCGGCGCCGCGATGCCCACCTCCCCCGCCCTCAGCGGCCTGATCGAGCCGAGCGGCACAGCGGTCACAGGGCTCGTCGTATGGGCGGTGCTGTCGCTCAGCGCGGCGACGCTCGCGGTCGCCACCCGCCGCACGACCAGTGCGAGGGCGGTGCTCGCCGCCGCGTAGCATCCGGTCCGCGGGGTCGGCTCGCGCTGCCCTTCTCAACGACGTCTCGGTTCGCGTTGCTTATATCTGCTCGCGCGGCGCGGATTCACGCAGCGCGAGCAGGAAAGGCCAGCGTGACCGGTGCGAGACACAGCGCGAGCTGGTCACCCCGTTGCGCCGGCGTTCGCGGTGCGTGTCCGTCACGGACGGTACGGGATGCCGCGGCATCCGGTACCGTCGTCGGATGCCGCGCGACTTCATGACCGACCCAGGGCAGCTGCGAGACCTCGAAGGGCAGCAGTACCTCGTACTGCGTCCGACGGGCGCGGTGATGCACGAGTTCGATCGGGTGCAGGATGCCGCACGGCGGCGCCTCGGCGACACGGCGCGCTATCCGGGAGCCGCGCACGTGACGCTGCGCGGCCTCTACGAACCGCAGCGCGTCGACGAGGTGCGCGCGGTGGTGCGCGAGTGGGCCGCGGCGCAGCATCCGATCGACATCGTGTTCGAGGCTGTCGACTCGTTCCCCGCACCGTGGCAGATCGTCATCGCCCGACTGAAGCGCACGCCGTCGCTCGTAGGCGCCTACGCCACGCTGACCGAGGCCCTCGACCGCACCGATCTGCGGCGCATCGGCGAGCTGCCGCTCGACGACTGGACCTTCCACCTCTCAACGGTCTACGCCAAGCGGCTCGCGCCCGCAGAGTGGGAGGAGCTCGCCCGCGAGGTGAGCCGGGAGTACCCCGCCCCGCCCGCCGAGACAGTGGCCGAGGCGGAGTTCGTCACATATCACGACGGCACCGAGCACCGCGAGGTGTTCCCGCTCGGCGCTGCGGCATCCCTCTGATCAGCTGAACGCCGTTGCGCGTCCGGCCCGCGGCGCGCGTGAACAGGAGATTCGGCGAGAACAGGACAACGGCCGCACAGCGGACCTGTTTCACGCGAATCTCCTGTTCTCGATGCATGCCGTGGCGTGCGCGGGCCACACGCGCCGGCGAGCGAGACCCGCGCTCAGCTCAGCCCGGAATACGCGTGCAGACCCTTGAAGAACACGTTCACGATCGCGAAGTTGAAGATCACGGCCGCGAAACCGGTGATCGACAGCCACGCCGACGGCGTGCCCCGCCAGCCGCGGGTCGCGCGGGCGTGGATGTAGCCGGCGTAGAGCACCCAGATGATGAACGTCCAGGTCTCCTTCACGTCGAAGCCCCAGTAGCGGCCCCAGGCATCCTGCGCCCAGATCGCACCGGCGATCAGCGTGAAGGTCCAGAAGATGAAGCCGACCACGGCGAAGCGGTACGCGAGGTTCTCCAGTCGGGAGGCGTCAGGCAGTGTCGCAAGGAACCGCGGGCCCGGCTTGGCGGCCCCCTCGGCGACCCGGCGCTCCCGCCGCGTCTGCAGCAGCTGCATCACCGACAGCGCGAAGGCCAGGGCCAGCAGCGCCGTCGACAGCGAGGCGACGAACACGTGGATGATCAGCCACACCGACTTCAGCGGGTCGACCAGCGGCGTGACGATCACGTAGAAGTTGGCGGCGGCGGCGCCGAGCAGCACGACGACGAGGCCGGTGATGAACGTACCGAGGTAGCGCAGATCGATCCGGGTCAGCACCACCAGGTAGACCAGCACGATCAGCAGCGTGCCGATCATGGCGAACTCGTACAGGTTCGCCCACGGCACTCGCCCGGCGGCGAAGCCGCGCGTCAGCGTGGCGCCCAGGTGGAAGAGCCAGCCCAGCACGGTCAGCGCTGTGCCGATGCGGGCGAGCACGAAGCGCGGCTTCGCAGGCGTCTCGGATGCCGGGACCGGTGTCGCATCCGCATCCGCTCCCGCCGAGCCGGCAGCCACGAGCACCTTGGCCCCGGCGGTCACCTCCTCCACTGCCGAAGAGCGGCGCGCGAGGTCGAAGGCGTACGCGATGAACGCGCCGGCGTAGATCGCGATGGCGGTCCACAGCAGCAGGATCGACAGGTCATCGAGCGAGGTCATGTCAGGCTCCCTTCACGGGGTTCTCGCGACGCGGCGCGGCGTCGTCGAGCAGTCTTTCGTGGCCGCGGACGAGATCGTCCACAGCGGCGGCGAGGGTCGGGTCCTCGCCTCGGGCGAGTCCGGCGTACTCAAGCCGGATGCCGTCGTCGGATGCCGTCGCCTTGACCCACATGCGACGACGGGGCACGAACAGCGCGAGGCCGAGGCCCGCCAGCGCGAGAAGCGCGAAGGCGAGCACCCACGGCGCGGACTCGTCGTGGTGGATCTGCAGCGATACGTAGCGCTTGACCGACTCGGTGAAATCGGTGGCGCCCGCGGGCGACTCGTCTTCGAACGTCACCGTACCCAGGCCGTTCGGCAGGTCTGCCGTCTCGCCCGGCTGCAGCTGGATCGATTCGACGTCGGTTCCACGGCCCGCGAGCTTGGTCATGTCCTCGGTGTCGAGCACGTACACCGAGCGCGGCGTGCCGTCATCGATGCCCAGGTCGCCCTGGTAGACGTCGAGCGTCAGCAGCGGGATGTTGACGGCGCCGTGCGCGGAGGCGAAGGCACCGGTGTCGAGCTTGACCGCCGTCGGGTAGAAGAAGCCGATCAGGCCCAGCTGCTCGGGCATGCCGTCGGGGATCTTCACGACGCCGAGCGAGCTCATGCTGCTGTCCTGTGGCAGGAACTCGACGGGCTGACTGAGCAGCACCGTGCCCTCGGCGTTGCGCACGGTGATGGTGGGCGCGTAGCCGTTGCCGAGCAGGTAGACCTTGTCGCCGCCGACGCTGAGCGGGTGGTTCACCTCGACCGAGCCCTTGCGCGTCGAGCCGTCCGTCTCGCGCACGTCGAGGTTCGCCTTGAAGTTGCCGGCCTGGCCCGCGCCGGGCTTGCCGAACTCCTCGTAAGTGATGTCGAACGAGTCGAGCGTGAGCGCGTACGGCTGCAACGCGTCGTCGGGCACGAAGCGCCCGCGGTTGATCGAGTTGTAATCGAGCAGTGTGTTGACGAACGACTTGCCCTCGATCACGACCTTCTGCCCGGTGTAGGCGAAGCCTCCGCCCACGCCCACGGTCACGAGCACGCCGACCAGGGCGATGTGGAACAGCAGGTTGCCGGTTTCACGCCAGTAGCCTCGCTCGGCCGACACCGACCAGACACGACCCCTGCCCCGGCTCTCGGCGGAGTCGTAGCGGGCGACTCGGTAGCCGAGCGCCTTGAGCTGCTTCTCGGCGACGTCGATCGCCTGGGCCGCATCCTGCTCGGATCCCTCGCGCTCGACCGTCCGGTGGTCGTCCAGGCGGGCGAGGCGGGCGGGCGTGCGCGGCGGCTGAGCGCGCAGCGCCTTGAGGTGGTGCTTGATGCGCGGGATGATGCAGCCGATCAGCGACACGAACAGCAGCAGGTAGATGGCCGAGAACCATGGCGACAGGTAGACGTCGAACATGCTCAGGCTGTCGAGGATCGGGAACAGGTCGGGGTTGTCGGTCCTGTACTGGACCACGCCGTTGGGATCGGCCATGCGCTGCGGGAAGATCGAACCCGGGATGGCGGCGATCGCGAGGATCAGCAGCAGCACCAGCGCCACGCGCATGGAGGTCAGCTGACGCCAGCCCCAGCGCAGCCAGCCGACGAGACCGAGCCTGGGCTGGTTGATCTCGTCGTCGATGGAGTCGATGTGGTCCGACGGGCGCAGCGGATCGGATGCCGCCGAAGCGCCTTCGTTCTGCGGCTCGGGCCGCTCAGATCGGGAGGATGACACTGCTCATCACCGCCGTCAGTCTCGACATGATCTGGGTCCAGACACCGGTCAGCATCAGCACACCGAGCAGGATCAGCAGCGCGCCGCCAGCGATGTTGATGGCGCGGATGTGCCGCCGCAGGAATCCGACCGCCCGTGTCGCCCAGCCGAAGCCCAGCGCGAGCAGCAGGAACGGGATGCCGAGGCCGAGCGAGTAGGCGACGCCCAGGAGCGCAGCCCTGCCCGGGGCGCCGGCGTTGAACGAGAGCGCCACGATCGCCGTGAGCGTCGGGCCCATGCAGGGGGCCCAGCCAAGACCCAGGGCGACGCCGAGCAGGGGCGCGCCGACCAGTCCGGTCGTGGAGTTCACGTTCAGGCGCATCTCGCGCTGCGCGAAGCCGAAGAAGCCAAGGAAGACGAAGCCCATCGCGATGATCACGACGCCCAGGATGCGTGTGATCAGCTCGGACCACTCCAGCACGAAGGCCCCGACGGTGCCGCTGAGCGCTGTGATGCCGACGAAGACGACCGTGAATCCGGCGATGAACAGCAGCACGCCGAGCAGCATCCGACGCTTCGCGGCGACGTGCGTGAGCGTCGCGCCGCCGCTCGTCGACGTCGTGGATGCGGCGGTGCTCACGCCCGCCGCTCCCCCGATGAATCCGAGGTACCCCGGGACGAGCGGGAGGATGCACGGCGAGACGAACGACACCAGGCCGGCCAGCATCGCGAGCGGTATCGCGGCCCACAGGGCGCCGGCGCCGATGACCGCCTCGGGGTTCACGCCTTCTCCGCGAGTGCGGTCTGGACGAGAGTGGAGAGGATCGACGTGCCGTCGATCGGGCCGATGACGCGCGCGGCGACACGGCCCTGCCTGTCGAGCACGAGCGTCGTGGGCGGCGCCTGAATGGGCGTGACTTTCGCGAAGGCGAGCTTGGCCTCTCCCGTGTCGGCGTCGAGCAGGCTCGGGTAGGTGATGCCGTAGGTGTCGGCGAACGCCTTCGCCGTGTCGGCCTGGTCGTAGATGTTCACACCGATGAACTGCACGTCGTCGGGCTGATGCTTCTGCCAGACCGCTTCGAGGTCCTTCGCCTCCACGCGGCACGGCCCGCAGCCGGCGTACCAGAAGTTGACCACCGCGACCCGACCACGAAGATCGTCGCTCGAGAACTGCTCGCCGTGCTCGGTCACTCCGCCGAAGACGACGGGCTCGCCGCGCTTCTCGGCCGGGATCTCGACGACCCGGAAGTCCTCTGCCGTGTACGCCTTCTCATCGCCGTTCAGGAAGGCCTCGGTGGCGGGGTCGGGGGCGCAGGCACTCAGGCCGACGGCGAGCACCGCGGCGAGCGCGGCTCCGGCGGCACGCGAAGAACGGATGCTGCGGGAAGGGCGCCCGCTGCGGACAGACCGAGTCGTCGACGCGAGAGGCACGATGTCAGTGTATGCACGGGTTCCTATGGGTGAGCCGGAAGGGGTCGCGCCACTCCCCGCTCCCCTCGGAACGCCCACGCGGATGTCAGCTCATGCGCAGCGCGTTCGCCGGGACGCGCCCATGCGAGTGCTCGACGTCGGGCGCGGGGAAGCCGTCGAGCACGTCGATCACCTCCGCGCGAAAGCGCGGGCAGGTCGAGATGTCGTGCGCCGAGCATCGCAGGGCGTGCTCGGTCATCGCCTTCGAGTGCTGCATCTCGGCCATGCGCCGATCGAGATCGTCGAGGTGCGCCTGCAGCACCTCGTGCCGGCCTGACATGTCGCGCTCGAGCAGGTGCGCGATCTGGTCGAGGCTCATCCCCGACGCCTTGCTGCGCAGGATCACGGCGACCCGTACCACGTCGTCTTCACCGTAGCGTCGGCGTCCGGCGGCATCGCGCTGCGGGAACAGCAGCCCGACGGACTCCCAGTGCCGCAGCACGTTGGTGGGAAGCCCGAAGCGGCCAGCGACATCTCCGACGGACCAACGACTCGAAGGACTTGACTTCATGTTGACATGAAGTCACAGACTGATGCGAAACGCAAGCCCTACGCCTCCAGGAGGACAGAATGCTCGACCTCATCATCATCGGTGCCGGCCCCGCAGGACTGCAGGCCGCCCTGACCATCGGCCGGATGCATCGCAGCGCAGTCGTCATCGACTCCGGCGAGTATCGCAACGGTCCGGTGCAGCACATGCACAACGTGATCGCCAACGACGGCACGGCTCCTTCGGCCTTCCGGGAAGTCGCCCGCGGGCAGCTCGAACAGTACGACACTGTCGAGTACCGCCGGGGTTCGGTCGTGCGCGTCTCGCCCTCGGCCGACGGCTTCGAGGTCCGACTCGCTGACGGGTCCGTCGTGGCATCCAGCCGATTGCTGCTGGCCACAGGGATGGCCGACGATCTGCCGGCTGTTCCCGGACTTGCCGATCTCTGGGGGCTCCGCGCGTTCAGCTGCCCCTTCTGCGACGGCCACGAGTTCGCCGGGCGCCGCATCGGGCTGATCGCCGACAGCGCCCGCGCCGAACACGTGGTGCGGTTGCTGAAGCCGATCGTGAGCGGCGTCACCGTGTTCGATGACGGACGGCTGAACGACGACGAACGTGCCAGGCTCGAGGCGCTCGGCGCGGACGTGCACTCCACGCCCGTCGCGTCGGTATCGGCCGCCGACGACGGCGTCCGGGTCGACGCGGGGTCGCCGGTGGACGTCGCCGGACTGTTCGTCGCATCGGGCTCGGCACGTCAGCGTGCGCCGTTCGCCGAGCAGCTGGGTCTGCGGATGCTGCCGAGCGGCGCGATCGAAATCGACGATTTCGGCCGCACGTCGCTCCCCGGCGTCTGGGCGGCGGGCGATCTGGCGCACCGCGCGAGCATGCCCGGCGTGATGGCATCGGTCACGGTGGCGGCCTCAGCAGGCATGGTGGCCGGCGCCATGATCGTGCAGGAACTGTCGAGCTGAGTGCGCTCAGACCGCTCCGAGGTCGATTCCGGCCGAGGCCGGTTCGGCGTAGTCCACCTCGCGCCACACATCGCCCACGCGCTCGAACGACGTCACGCTCGACAGCGAGCAGCGGCGGGTGCGTGGATCGTGCCGAAGCGGCAGGCCTGCGACCGACAGATGGGTGATCCAGATGGGCGCCTGATGCGAGACGAAGACGATGTCGCCGTCAGCCGCCGCATCCCACCGCTCGTCCATCGCGGAGCGGATGCGCTCCGCGACCGCGACGTACGGCTCGCCCCAGCTCGGCAGCGACGGCCGGCGCAGGTGTCGCCAGTTGCGCGGGTCGCGCAGCGCGCGCCGCATCCGGGTGCCCTCGAAGACGTTGGTCGGCTCGATGACGCGCTCATCGAGCACGGCGGTGAGGCCGAACAGCTCGGTGAATGGCTCGGCCGATTCCTGCGTGCGCTCCAGAGGCGAACAGCGCAGCTCGGTCACGGGCCGGCCGAGGGAGAGGACGTGTCGCGCCGCGGCTTGCGCCATCCCCCTTCCGGCATCGCTGAGGTGATAGTCGGGCAGCCGACCGTAGAGCACCTGATGCGGGTTGTGCACTTCACCGTGGCGCACGAGATGCAGGCGGGACGCGGGCATGCGAGCGAGTCTAGCCAGAGTGGCGACGCGGGCCCGGCCCGTAGACTGGCTGGGTTCACCGTTCCCGATCAGAAGGAATCCTCCGTGCTTCGCACACACACGGCAGGCTCGCTGCGAGCCGAGCACATCGGTCAGACCGTCACCCTCTCGGGCTGGGTCGATCGTCGCCGCGATCACGGAGGCGTCGCGTTCATCGATCTTCGCGATGCTTCGGGCATCGCCCAGGTCGTCATCCGCGACGAAGAGGTGGCCCACCCGCTGCGCAGCGAGTTCGTGCTGCAGGTGAGCGGCGAGGTCTCGCGCCGGCCTGCCGGCAACGAGAACCCGAACCTGCCGACCGGCGAGGTCGAGCTGATCGCGACCGATGTCGTGGTGCTCAACGAGTCGGCGCCGCTGCCCTTCCAGGTCTCCAGCGGACTGGCAGAGAGCGACCCGATCGGCGAGGAGGTGCGCCTGAAGCACCGCTACCTCGACCTGCGTCGGCCCGCGCCCGCCGCTGCGATGCGCTTGCGCTCCGACGTGTACAAGGCGATCCGCGACGAGCTGCACGACCGCGACTTCGTCGAGGTCGAGACGCCGACTCTGACCCGCTCGACGCCTGAGGGCGCCCGCGACTTCCTGGTGCCCGCCCGCCTGCACCCCGGCAGCTGGTATGCGCTGCCGCAGTCACCGCAGCTGTTCAAGCAGCTGCTCATGGTCGGCGGCGTGGAGAAGTACTTCCAGATCGCGCGCTGCTACCGCGACGAGGACTTCCGTGCCGACCGTCAGCCGGAGTTCACGCAGCTCGACATCGAGATGAGCTTCGTCGACCAGGAGGACGTCATCGAGATGATGGAGTCGCTCATCGTCGCGATGTGGAAGACGATCGACGTCGATGTGCAGACTCCGCTGCCGCGGATGACGTACGCCGACGCGATGGCGAGGTACGGCTCCGACAAGCCGGACCTGCGCTTCGGCCTGGAGCTCGTCGAGGCGACCGACTACTTCTCCGAGACTCCGTTCCGCGTGTTCCAGTCGGAGTACGTCGGCGCGGTGCTGATGCCGGGCGGCGCGTCACAGCCCCGCAAGACGCTGGATGCCTGGCAGGACTGGGCCAAGCAGCGCGGCGCACGCGGCCTCGCGTACGTGCTCTTCAACGAGGACGGCACGCTGGGCGGGCCCGTCGCGAAGAACCTGTCGGAGGCAGAGCAGGCCGGCCTCGCCCAGCTCGTGGGAGCGAAGCCGGGCGACTGCGCCTTCTTCGCCGCCGGTGAGACGAAGGCCAGCCGGGCCCTTCTCGGTGCCGCGCGCGTCGAGATCGGCCGCCGCCTCGAGCTGCTCGACCCGAACGTCTTCGCGTTCACCTGGGTCGTGGACGCGCCGATGTTCGAGCCGGCGTCGGATGCCGTGGCATCGGGCGACGTGGCCGTCGGCGCCGGCGCCTGGACCGCCGTGCATCACGCCTTCACCGGGCCGAAGCCCGAGTTCGAGGACACCTTCGACACCGACCCGGCATCCGCCCTCGCCTACGCGTACGACATCGTCTGCAACGGCTCGGAGCTGGGGGGCGGCTCGATCCGCATCCACCGCGAGGACGTTCAGAAGCGCGTCTTCAACGTGATGGGGATCACCGACGAGCAGGCCGACGAGAAGTTCGGCTTCCTCCTCGAGGCGTTCAAGTTCGGCGCTCCCCCGCACGGCGGCATCGCGCTGGGCATGGACCGGGTGATGCAGCACCTGACGAAGACCGACTCGATCCGCGAGGTCATCGCGTTCCCGAAGTCCGGCAACGGCTTCGACCCGCTCACCGAGGCGCCGGGCACCATCTCGCCCGAACAGCGCGCCGAAGCGGGCGTGGACTTCGTCCCGGAGGACGTCGAGGCGTAACCCGCATCGCGCGCCCTCGGTTCTCGTCGACACCCCCTGCCGTGGACATCCCACAGCAGGGGGTGTCGGCGGTGAGGCGGGTGCCGGCCGCGGGCGGTGCGGGCGCGGGCCCGGTCAGCCCAGCAGTGGTGCGAGGTTCTCGTTCCAGACGTCGATGCCGAGCTTGCCGATCAACACCGTCACGACGACGAGGAACACCACGCGGATGAACGACGCGCCGCGGGAGATCGCCATACGAGAGCCCAGATAGCTGCCGGCGACGTTCGCCACTGCGAGGATGCCGCCCAGCAGCCAGAGCACGGATCCGTGCGGGATGAACAGCAGAAGCGCACCGGCGTTCGTGGCGAAGTTCACGATCTTCGCCTTGGCGCTGGACTGCAGGAAGTCGTAGCCGAGCAACGCCACCAGAGTGATCACCAGGAAGGTGCCGGTGCCAGGTCCGATGAGACCGTCGTAGAAACCGATCACAAGGCCTGCGGACCCGGCCGCGATGTGATGCCGATGTCCGTCGAATCGCAGTCTCGTCACGGTTCCCATCGCCGGCCGGAAGACCGTGAAGAACGCGACCGCGACAAGCGCCACGACGATGATCGGCTTGAAGACGGCGGCGGGCAGCAGCGTCGCCACCGCGGCGCCGGCGAACGAGCCGGCGAGAGCGACCAACGCCATCGGCAGCGCCGTCCGCAGGTCGGGCTTCGCGCGGCGATAGTAGGTCACGCTGCTCGTCGCCGTGCCGAACACCGAGGCGAGCTTGTTGGTCGCGAGCGCCTGCACGGGTGCGATTCCGGGGATGAGCAGCAGGGCGGGCAGCTGCAGCAGCCCGCCGCCACCCACCACGGCGTCGATCCAGCCTGCGCCGAACGCGGCGATGATGATGAGGACGAGCGTGCCCCAGGTGAGCTGCTCGAGGCCGACGAGAGCTCCGATGTCCATTCCCTCCAGGATGCCAGACTGAGAACATGCTCGACTCACTGCCCCTGCCGCATCCGCTTCCCGTGCGCGATGGCGACGGGCGTCTGCGGCGCGCTGCGGCAGACGATGCCGACGCGATCATCGCCCTGCTCGCAGACGACCTGATCAGCGCGTCGCGCGGCGACAGCGTCTCCGTCGATGACCGCCCGGCCTATGCCGCGGCGCTCGGAGAGGTCATCGGAGATCCCTCGAACGATCTGCTCGTCGTCGAGAGTGCGGGCGCCATCGTCGGCACCTTCCAGCTGACTCTGATTCCCGGTATGTCCCGCCGTGGCTCACGCCGTCTGCTGGTCGAGGCGGTGCGGGTGCGCGCAGATCAGCGTTCGGCGGGGCTGGGTTCGGCGATGATGCGCTGGGTGACCGATGTCGCGGCCCCCGGACTGGGGGCCTCCATCGTGCAGCTGACATCGGATGCGGCGCGCACCGACGCGCACCGGTTCTACGAGCGCCTCGGATTCACCGGTTCGCATCGGGGCTTCAAGTTCACCGTCGCGCCGCGCTGACCCGCTGCGGACCGCACGTCAGAGCACGCGCGACAGGAAGTCCTGTGTACGCGGATGCTGCGGGTTCGACAGCACCTCGCGCGGATCGCCCTGCTCGAGGATGTGCCCGCCGTCCATGAAGATCAGGCGAGACCCGACCTCGCGAGCGAAGCCCATCTCGTGCGTGACCACGAGCATGGTCATGCCCTCGTCGGCCAGTTCGCGCATCACCTGCAGCACTTCGCCGACGAGTTCGGGGTCGAGAGCGGAGGTGGGCTCGTCGAACAGCATCATGTCCGGGTTCATGCACAGCGCCCGCGCGATCGCGACGCGCTGCTGCTGACCGCCCGAGAGGTGGCTCGGGTAGGCATCGGCCTTCTCGGCGAGGCCCACCCGGTCGAGCATCTCGCGCGCGATGCGCTCGGCCTCATCCTTCGATCGCTTCTTCACACGCCGCTGGGCGATCGTGAGGTTGCCCAGCGCCGTCATGTGCGGGAACAGGTTGAAGCTCTGGAACACCATCCCGATGCGCTGTCGCACCCGGTCGATGTCGGTCTCCTCGTCGGTGATGTCGATGCCCTCGATGAGGATGCGGCCTCCGGTGGGCTCCTCAAGGAGATTCACCGATCGCAGCAGCGTCGACTTGCCCGAGCCCGACGGCCCGATGACGCACACCACCTCCCCCGCGGTGACGGTCAGGTCGATGCCCTGGAGCACCACGTTGTCGCCGAAGCTCTTGACCAGTCCCTGCACGTCGATGGCAGGAGCGTGCACGTCGATCATCTCGGTGGTCATCGTTCCCTCGCCATCCGTCGCTCCAGCCACGCGGTGAATCGCGTGAGCGGGATCGTCACAACCAGGTACAGCAGCGCCGCCATGATCAGCGGCGTCGCGTTCGCGTTCTGCGTCGAACCGTCGCGCGCGAAGGTCGTCAGCTCCTTCGACCAGATGAAGGACCCGGCGATGAACAGCAGCGACGTGTCCTTGAGCAGCAGCACGAACTCGTTGGTCAGCGGCGGGATCACGATGCGGAAGCCCTGGGGCAGCACGATCCAGAACATGGTCTTCATCGGTGACATGCCCAGCGAACGCGACGCCTCGGTCTGTCCCTTGGGCACGGCCTGGATCCCGGCGCGGATCACCTCCGCCATGTACGCGGACGCGACCAGGATCAGGCCGAGCAGCCCCGCGCCGACCGGGCCGCCCGGAACCTTGACACCCAGCGCGATCGGCAGGATGAAGGCCATCGCGAAGATGGTGAGCAGCGCCGGAAGGCCGCGGAACAACTCGATCCACGCGGTCGCGAACCACCGGAAGGGCGCGATGATCGACAGCTTCATGAGCGCGAACAGGATGCCGAGCAGCAGACCGCCGGCGAACGCGATCAGGGTGAACAGGATCGTGTTGCGGAGGGCGACGAGGATGATGTCAGGGAACATCTTCGCCGCGACCTCGGCGTTGAAGAACTGCCGCCCGATCGTCGGCCAATCAGCGGCCAGGGCCATCGCGACGACGGCCGCGATGAAGAGGGCGTACATACTGAACCGGTAGATGCGGCTCCGGGTGCGTCTGCGCAGCGCCATGGCGCCTCCTTGCCCTGCCGTTTACTCGGCGGTGAAGTAGGTGTCGTAGATCTCCTGGTACTCGCCGGAGTCGCGCAGCTCGGCGAGGGCATCGTTCACGGCCTCACGCAGAGCATCCTTCTCGCCCTTCGCGAAGGCGAAGCCGTACTGCTCGTCGGTCTCATACGTCTCGACGATCTTGTACGCGTCATCGGCCTTCTCGTGCTCGAGGTTCACCGGCTGGTCCTGCAGGATCGCCTCGATCTGGCCGGCCTGGATGGCCGGCCACAGCTCGCCGTCGGAAGGCAGCTGCAGCAGGTTCGCACCCGGCGCGTTCTCCTGCGCATAGGCCTCGCCCGTTGTTCCCTGCTGCACGCCCACATTCTTGCCGTCGAGGTCGTCGATGCTCTCGATCCCCGAGTCGACGCGCACCAGCAGCGACTGCAGCGAGTCGTAGTACGGGTCGGAGAAGTCGATGTTCGCCTTGCGCTCCTCGGTGATGGTCATCGCAGAGGCACCGAGGTCGCAGTCACCCGTGAGCAGCACGGTGCCAGACTGCAGCGCATCGAAGTTCACGTCCTGCACGGCGATCTCGAGGTCGAGCTTCTCGGCGATCGCAGCGAGCAGTTCGATGTCGAACCCGGTGTACCCGGTGCCGTTGTCGCCGCCTTCGAACTCGAAGGGAGGATAGGGGATGTCGGAGCAGGCGGTCAGCGTGCCCTCGTTCACCAGCCCGTAGTCGGCACCGGCATCGCCGCCGCCACCAGCCTGGCCGCCGTCACCACCGGCATCGTTGCCCCCACCGGCGCAGCCGGTGAGCGCGAGAACGGCGGTCGCCGCGATCGCGGCGCCGAAGAGAAGAGGACGACGGTTGTTCATGGTCACTCCTGCGGGACTGGGCTTTCAGCCGGGTACGGGTTGGGAATCATCTTGACACGACGCGGCAGGATGCGATGCACCGCCGGCCTTCGCACGGGTCACGGTTGGGTTGCAAGTCGCAGGTCAGAACTCGACGTCGACCGCCGCCCGAGCGGCCGCGACCGAGCGCACGTACGCCACGACCTCCTCATGAGCGGGGTGCACCTGGTACGCCTCGAGATCCACGACGGAATCGAACTCCGCGACCAGCACCGCATCCCAGTTCACGTCGGGATAGACCGCCTCGGCACCGACCGAGATCGACCGGAGCGTCGGCACCACGCCGTCGAGGGCGTTCAGGCGGCGGGCGACCTCTGCGGCCTGCGCGGCACGCTCTGCGGCGTCCGCTCCATTCATCTTCCACATCACCACGTGACGGATGCTCATCGGGTCGCCTCCTCGAGGGCGGAGCGCAGTCGCTCGGGTGAGACGCGCCAGTGCGCGTGCAGACGGTCGTCGATCAACACGACCGGGATCTTCTCCCACCACAGCTCGTACAGTGCGGGATCGTCGGCGATCGAGCGCTCCACGACCTCGATGCCATCGGCCGCGGCGTCGGGCAGCTCGGCGATGACCGCGTCGACGACCTCGGACGCGACGTCGCAGAGGTGGCAGTCGGGCTTGCCGATCAGCGTGAGAGTGGTCACTGCGCCACCGGGCGGCCCTGGGCGATCCATTCGCCGGTGCCTCCCTCGACGTTCGTCGCGTCGAAGCCGCGGGCCTCGAGCGCCTGCACGGCACGCGCGGAGCGACCGCCGACCTGGCAGATCACGTCGAAGGCCTCGGCGGGCAGCTCGCCCAGCCGTGCGCCGAGTTCGGACAGCGGCAGGTTCACGGCCCCCGGAACGTGCCCGGCAGCGAACTCGTCCCGTTCACGTACGTCGATGAGCGGCACGCCTGAGCGTCCGGCGAGCTGTTCGACGGTGATCGACTTCATGGTTTCCTCCTCGGCGTCGCGGCGCGCGCAGACACAAAGCGCCCGTCCGGAGACAGGCGCTCGGTGTCGTGCCGCTTACTTCTTGTTGCGGCGCTGGTGGCGAGTCTTGCGAAGCAGCTTGCGGTGCTTCTTCTTCGCCATGCGCTTGCGGCGCTTCTTGATGACAGAACCCACGGAAACCTCACTAAGTCAGGGGCTGGATGCCACGCGGTCGGACACCCGGGTACGGGCACGGAAAATGCCTCGGATGATTCTAGCAAACCCGCGGACCGTACCCGGACCACCGCTGCGCGAGGGCGCGTCAGCCGACGTCTGCGATCGGGCGTCGCAGGGCCTCGGTGACGGCCGACTCGGGCACGCGGTAACTGCGGCCGAACCGAATGGCCGGCAGCTCGCCGGAATGCACGAGCCGGTACACGGTCATCTTCGATACGCGCATCAGCTCGGCGACCTCCGCCACCGTCAGGAATCGAACGTCTTGGACATCGGGCATCCCCCGTACCCCTTTCTGCTGATGCACACTCTATGGGGTAGCTGGGACGCGTGTAAACCGCTGTGACCTGTGTGAGTGCTGAGGCGCACGCCGGCGTGGGCGCGGCGGCGCCGGGCAGGCACCTCAGGAATCGCGGCGGCCGCGCGCCGCGCGGTCCAGCGCGTCCTTGCGGGCCTGGCGCTCGATCTTGCGCGCATCACGCAGAGCCTTCTCGGCGTCCCGCACCGCCTTCTGCGCCTCGCGGTACTTCTTGTCGCCGGTGAGCTCTGCGGGGTCGAGGTCGACCCATCCCGGGGCCGCCGCGTGCGCGTCGCCCCGTTCGAGGGCGTCGATGTACATGCCGACGCCGTCGAGCAGACGCTCCATGGCGAAGCGGAACGGATCGTCGGCCGCGGTAAACACGCCCGCATCGATGGCTCTGCGGAGATGGGGGAACTCCTCCGCGACGATGACCCGATCGAAGAGCGCCGCTTCTTCGGCCGAGACCTCGTCCGCACTCAGCCCCTTCGTGCGCGCCTGGTCCGCGTATCCCGCCAGCACCATGCCGTACCAGCGCGCGTGACCGGTCATGGCCAGGGCGGTCGCCAGGCGCTCCGTCTCCGAGAGCGGCGTCGCGGCGAGCGCCTCGAGGCCAGCGTCGATCCAAGCCGAGCTGTTGGGGGTGATCGGCGATCCGGTGATGGGCAGCGACAGGATCCACGGATGGCGCAGGTAGATGAGCACCTGCGCCTCGAACAGCGCGCGCAGCCTGTCGCGCCAGCCCTCGTGCTCACGATGCTCCTCGGGCGGCAGACCTGTCGCCTGCTCCTGCATGAGCAGCAGAAGGTCGTCCTTCGCGCTGACGTAACGGTACAGAGACATCGGCGTGAAGCCCAGCTTTGCGGCGACTGCGGCCATCGAGACGGCACCGAGTCCGTCGGCATCGGCCAGTTCGACGGCGGCGTCGACGATCCGCTCCACGCTCATCTCGCGCTTCGGCCCGCGCTGCGGGTTCGCGGCGACACCCCACGCCAGTGCGATGCCCCTGGGGAGCTCGGGAAGTTCCTCGGCCATGCCGACATCCTACTTCTGTTTATTTGATAAACCGTGTGCTATGGTCATACACAATTGTATCTGGCATACACAGTTTATGACCTCCACAGAAAGGACAAGACCCATGACCGCAGTCGCGATCGACGTCAGGGACCTCCGCAAGCGCTTCGGCGATCACACCGTCATCGACGGGATCGACCTCACGGTCGCCCGCGGAGAGGTCTTCGCTCTGCTCGGCCCCAACGGGGCGGGCAAGACGACGACCATCAACATCCTCACCACGCTCACGCGAGCGGACTCGGGCTCGGTGCACGTCGCCGGATTCGACGTGCGCACCCATCCCGTCGCCGTCCAGCAGCGGATCAGCCTCACCGGCCAATCGGCTGCCGTGGACGACGCGCTGACCGCCACCGAGAACGTCGTGATGTTCGCAAGGCTCTCCGGCCTGACTCCACGAGCCGCGAAGCGTCGCTCAGCAGAGCTCATCGAGCGATTCGGGCTCACCGAAGCCGCCTCCCGCCTGGTGCGCACCTACTCCGGAGGCATGCGGCGCAGACTCGATCTTGCGCTCAGCTTCGTCGTGACCCCCGAGGTGCTGTACCTCGACGAGCCCACGACAGGCCTCGACACAAGAAGCCGCCGCGACCTGTGGCAGATCATCCGCTCTCTGGCGGATGCCGGCACCACGGTGTTCCTCACCACGCAGTACCTCGAAGAGGCCGATCAGCTGGCAGACCGTATCGCCGTGCTGCACGACGGGCGCATCGCCGCGCTCGGCACCGCGACCGAGCTGAAGGCCCGCGTCGGCGGAGACACGGTCGAGGTCCATGACGAAGCCGGTGAGTTGCTGCGACGGATCCCGACCGACGGAACGCTGTCCGATCTGCGCCGAGCCCTCGATCAGCTCGACGAACAGGGCGCGAAGGGAACCGTGACGCTGCACCGCCCGACCCTCGACGACGTGTTCCTCGCACTGACCGAATCCGACCGTTCCCGCGCCGACCGTCTCGTCGGCGCCGCATCCGCCAAGGAGTCCGCATGACCGCCATCACCACCGCGCCGACGGCGCCCTCCGTCCCCGCAGCCCGCCCGCGGCTGCGCGGCGCCACCGCCGAGCTCGTCTTCGTCGGCCGCAGCCTGCGCCACTCGATCCGCGACGGCGAATCGCTGCTCATGGCGATCATGCTGCCCGTGATGCTCATGCTCATGTTCACCTGGGTCTTCGGCGGGGCGATCGACCCCTCCGGCGCCTACGTCGACTACGTCGTGCCCGGCATCATCCTCACCTGCGCCGGATTCGGCGCGGCCTCCACGGCCGTCTATGTCGCCAACGACATGCGCACCGGCATCATCGACCGCTTCCGCACCATGCCGCTGCGTGCAGGTGCCGTGCTCACCGGCCACGTCGTGGCGAGCCTCATCCGGAACCTCGTGGCGACCGCGATCGTGATCGGCGTCGGCGTGCTCGTCGGCTTCCGGCCCACCGCGACTCCGGGCGAGTGGGTACTGACGGCCGCGCTGATCGCCCTCTACATCCTGGCGATCACGTATCTCTTCGCCGCCATCGGTCTCGCCGCGGGCTCGCCCGAGGGCGCGAACGGCTACGGCTTCGTCCTGCTGTTCCTGCCCTACCTCTCGAGCGCCTTCGTGCCCGTCGAGAGCATGCCGGACTGGCTGCGCCCGGTCGCCGAGCATCAGCCGATCACTCCCATCGTCGAAAGCATCCGTTCGCTTCTGATGGGGTCGACGGTCGACTCGGAGCCGGTCTGGGCCGTGATCTGGTGCGTGCTCATCCTCGCCATCGCCGTGGCGTGGGGCGCGTGGCTCTTCCGCCGCAAGGCGGGAAGACGGTGACGTTCAGCGACGCTTGAACGCGTTCGCCATCACGTGCTTTGCGGATGCCGCGGCGCGGCCGACCACCTCGGCCGCGTGCGCGGCTCCGTCGGGCAGCGGTGCGAACGGGATGTCGATGTCGGGCGCCTGATCGCCGTACGCATCCACGAGGAACGGCACCAGCCAGTCGTCGACCGTCTCGAGCGGAGCCACCGACAGGCTGTAGAACCGACGCTGGCCGTCTTCGCGCACCGTCACCAGCTCTGCATCGCGCAGCACCTTCAGATGCTTCGACACCGTCGGCTGGCTGATGCCGAGTTCGCTGACGATCTCGGTCACGCTCGTGCCGGCATCGCTCTCCGTCGAGCGGCCCAGCAGGAGCTGCAGGATGTCCCGCCTCGTGCCGTCCGCGATCACGTCGAAGATGTCGGTCATGCCATCAGGGTAGTCGGCGCGCGGGCGGAGTACCATGACGGAGGTTCGGTGAAAGGTCGTCGGCGGTTGACTGAGGGAGGACGATGTCGGGCATGATGTCGGCGTCCGCCCCCGGCGGCGGGTTCGGGCGGCTGGGGCACTCGGTCCGGCACGTGGTGACATCGTCGCCCTCGCGCTTCGTGATCGTCATCTTCGCCGCGCTGATCCTGCTGTTCACCGCACTGCTCTCCCTGCCCATCTCCTCGGCTTCGGGCACGGTCACGCCGCTGAGCGACGCGCTCTTCACCGCGATGTCGACCATCTGCGTCACCGGACTCTCCACGGTCGACATGAGCAGCCACTGGTCGCCGTTCGGCAACGTGCTGATCTTCATCGGCGTGAACATCGGCGGTATGGGCGTGCTGACCCTCGCCTCGCTGATGGGCCTGGTCATCTCCAAGCGGCTGGGTCTGCGCGCGAAGCTCCTCGCCGCCGGTGACACCAACCCGATGCGCGCCCACGGCGGCCCGGTCAACGAGAGCCAGACCGTGCGATTGGGAGAGGTCGGCCAGCTGCTGACCACCGTCGCGCTGTCGACGCTGGTGATCGAGGGCGTGGTCGCCGTGCTGCTGTACCCCGCGCTCATCTGGACCGGCATCGACCCGTTCGCCGCTCTGTGGGAGGCGCCGTACTACGCCGCGATGTCGTTCACGAACACCGGCTTCACGCCGAACGCCGGCGGAGTGACCGTCTTCGCCGATGACTACCTCGTGCTGACCATCCTGATGATCAGCGTCTTCCTGGGCAGCATCGGCTTCCCCGTCATCTACACGCTCGCCAAGCACGCCTGGCACGTGAAGCGCTGGTCGCTGCACACCAAACTCACGCTCATCACGACGGCTCTGCTGTTCGTGGCCGGCGCCGGGGTCTTCCTCCTGCTGGAGTTCGACAATCCCGTCACGTTCGGCTCGATGGACGCCGGCGAGACGACGATGAACGCGCTCTTCCTCTCGGCGATGACCCGTTCGGGCGGCTTCAACGTGATCGACATGGCCGACCTGAACGGCTCCTCGATGCTGGTCGCCTGCATGCTCATGTTCGTGGGCGGCGGTTCCGCATCCACCGCCGGCGGCATCAAGGTGACGACGCTCGCGGTGCTGGCCATCGCCGTCTGGTCGGAGGCGAAGGGGCGCCAGTCGGTCGAGGCCTTCGGCCGCCGCATCCCCTCCGATGTGCAGCGCGTCGCGCTCTCGGTCGTCGCGTGGGGCGCAACGATCGTCGCCGTGTCGACCGTGATCATCGCCCAGATCACGAAGGCCGACATCATCGACGTGCTGTTCGACGTGATCTCCGCCTTCGGCACCGTCGGGCTCACCTCCGGCCTGACCGCCGAGCTGCCCGACTCCGCCAGCTACGTGATGGCCGTGACCATCTTCATGGGCCGCGTTGGTACAGTGACTCTCGCCGCGGCGGTCGCCGCGACCTCCCGTTCGCAGCTGTACTCGCTGCCCGTCGAAAGGCCGATCGTTGGTTGAGATGGTGCGGGGCGACGCCCCGGTGCTCGTCATCGGACTCGGACGCTTCGGCGCGGCGTGCGCCGGGGAGCTCGACCGGCTCGACCGCGAGGTGCTCGCGATCGACGAGGACCTCGGCCTGGTGCAGAAGTGGTCAGAGCGGGTCACCCACACCGTGCAGGCCGATGCGCGCAACATCGACGCCCTGAGGCAGATCGGCGCCCAGGACTTCCAGGTCGCGGTCGTCGCCGTCGGTTCACTGATCGAGGCGTCCGTGCTGATCACCGCGAACCTCGTCGACCTCAAGGTGCCGCAGATCTGGGCGAAGGCCGTCTCGCAGTCGCACGGCAAGATCCTCGCCCGCGTCGGCGCCAACCACGTCATCTATCCCGAGCGCGAGGCCGGCGAGCGCGTCGCGCACCTCGTCAGCGGGCGGATGCTCGACTTCATCCGCTTCGACGACGACTTCGTGCTGGCCAAGATGTACCCGCCGAAGTTCATCCGCGGCATCGGGTTGAACGAGTCCGGTGTGCGCACCAAGTACAACGTGACCGTGGTGGGTGTGAAGAGTCCGGGCAAGCCCTTCCGCTATGCCGAGGCCACCACCGTGGTCACCAACCACGATCTGATCATTGTGTCGGGCACGAACAGCGACATCGAGCGCTTCGCCGGCCTCGACCGCTGAGCTCAGCCGCCGGCGGCGAGCTCCCTGGCGCGGGCGAGCGCCGCTGCGGTCGCGCGCGCGAACACGTCGTCGAGCCGCGCCTCCTGCAGCACGGCCACGGCACGCTCGGTGGTGCCCTTGGGGCTCGTCACGCGACGGCGCAGCTCTGCCGGATCCTCACCGGATGCGGCGAGCAGAGCGGATGCCCCGATGAACGTCTGCTCTGCCATGAGGCGCGCATCGCCCTCCGAGAATCCCATGCCGACGGCGGCCTTGGTCAGTTCCTCGATGAGCAGGAACACGTAGGCGGGGCCCGATCCGGAGACGGTGGACAGCGGGTCGATCTGCGATTCGGGCAACTCGATGACGGCGCCCACGGTCTCGAACAGTGCGCGGACGAGCGCGACATCCTCTGCGGACGCGGCGGGTCCCGCCGCGATGCCGGTGACCGCTTTGCCGACGGTGGCTGGAGTATTCGGCATCGAGCGGATCGTGCTGGCCCGCTCCCCCAGCGCGTCGGCGAAAGTGGCGAGCGTCACACCGGCGGCCAGGCTCACGACGATCGCATCATCGCGCAGGACGGGGGCGATCTCGCGCAGCAGGTCGGGAACCATCGCCGGCTTCACGCCCACGAGCACGATGCGCGCCGATGCGGCGGCATCCGTGTTCCCCGCCGGATCGTCGGCGAGCGCGATGCTGCGCACGCCGTCGACACCCGCGAGCGTCTGCGCCTTCTCGGCCGAGCGATTGGTCGCGACGATGCCGCCATGCCGGATGCCGGACGCGACCACGCCCTGAAGGATCGCGCCTCCCATCGACCCCGCACCGAGGAACGCCAACGCCGGCAGTGTGGTGGAGGTCGGAACCGAGGAACGAGCGAGTGAATCGGCCATCCCTCCATCCTAGGAACTCGCTCCGCCGCATCCTAGGAAGTCGCTCGGCGTCAGGGGGTCGCGGCTCCTCTCGGGCCGTGGCCGCGTAGACTCGCGGCATGAGCGCATCGGGTGACAGCAATCAGACACCTTCGGCGTCGGAAGACGACTACGGGCTGATCGTCGACGCCATCATCGGCTGCGACGGCGTGCAGAAGATCATCCAGCTCCGCACGCTTCAGCTCGACTCCGACGATCTGCTCATCGCCGCCAAGGTCGCCCTCGTCGACGACGTCACGGTGCGCGCCGCAGCCGACCAGATCGACGTGATCAAGACGCGCATCCGCGCCGCGGTGCCTGCGGCATCCTCGATCTACATCGAGCCCGATGTCTACCGGCCCGGCATCGACCCCGCTCCCCCCACGGACGTCTTCGTCCTGAAGTCGGCCGACTGAGCCGATCCGCGGCCGGTGCAAGCCGGGTGGAAGTCGGAACGTCAGCGACGGGATTCGAAGAAGTCACGCAGCAGGGTTGCTGCTGCATCCGCCTGCACCCCGCCGACGACCTCGGCGCGGTAGGGAAGCCGCCTGTCGCGCAGCACGTCGTACATGGACCCGGCCGCCCCGGCCTTGTCGTCCCAGCCGCCGAAGACCACCCGGCCGATCCGCGACTGCAGGACGGCCCCCGCGCACATGACGCACGGTTCGAGGGTGACGACGAGCGTGTGCCCTTCCAGGTTCCACGAGCCGAGCGACGCCGCCGCGGCGCGCAACGCCACGATCTCGGCGTGCCCCGTCGGGTCATGGCTCTGCTCGCGCAGGTTCCGCCCCTCACCGACGATCCTCCCGGTCGGATCGAGCACGACCGCGCCGACCGGCACGTCGCCCTCCGCGCCGGCCTCGGCGGCGAGCTCCAGTGCTCGACCCATCGCCCTGCCGTCTGCCGCGTTCATGGAACCTCCCGACGGTCGAGCCTAGCCCGCTGTACGAGATGCGTCCCGAGCCAAGTAGCCTGTATCCATGCGCGTTCATGTGGCCGACCACCCTCTCATCACCCACAAGCTCACGGTGCTGCGTGATGAGAAGACACCGTCGCCCGTGTTCCGTCAGCTCACCGAGGAGCTCGTGACGCTTCTCGCCTATGAGGCGACCCGCGGCGTGAAGGTGGCGCCCGTCGAGATCCAGACGCCCGTCACCAAGACCATGGGGGTGAAGATCGCCGAGCCTCGCCCGATCGTCGTGCCGATCCTGCGCGCGGGACTCGGGATGCTGGAGGGCCTGGTCAAGCTGATCCCCACGGCCGAGGTCGGCTTCCTCGGCATGGTGCGCGATGAGGAGACGTTCGAGCCGACCACCTATGCCGAGCGACTGCCAGATGACCTCAGCGACCGCCAGTGCTTCGCGATCGACCCGATGCTGGCAACCGGCGGTTCGCTCGGCGCTGCGATCCAGTTCCTCTTCGACCGCGGCGCCAAGGATGTCACAGCGATCTGCCTGCTGGGCACGCCGGAGGGCGTCGCAGCGATCGAGGAGCTCGTCGGCGACCAGGACGTCACTCTCGTGCTGGGCGCTCTCGACGAGGGCCTGAACGAGAAGGGCTATATCGTCCCCGGTCTCGGCGACGCCGGCGACCGGCTCTACGGCACCGTCTGATCGGAGCCTGGGCGGCATCGATGGATGCTGCGGACGCTGCGACTCCGGTGAGCGCTCAGACGATCAACGTGTAGCCGCGCTCGTCTCCGAGGTGTTCGAACCCGGCGCGCTGCAGGATCGGCGCGGACGTCGTGACCCGGCCCTTCACGAGCGCGGTCCTGGCGCCGAGCGCCGCGCCGATGCGCAGCCGTTCGGCGAGCACCGCGCGATAGGCGCCCTTCCCTCGCGCCTCCGGCAGCGTGGCCGCGCCCCAGAGCCGCACGAAGCCGTCCGCCATCGTGCAGCCGCCGGTGCTGACGGCGGCACCGTCGATCCGGGCGATTACGCGCGCCCCCTGCCCCTCGATCAGTCCGGTCGTCACCTCGGCGTGCTCGTCGCGCAGGCCGTCCTCGTCGAGCGGCTCCTGCTCCCACACCGGGACGTTGATCGCGTCGACCTCGCGGACCTGGTCCACGGTGCGTACGATCTCGGCCGACACTCCCGCAGGGACGTCGATCGGATCTCCTGCGACGGGGCGGGCGAGCACCGCCACCGTGTCGATGTGCTCGGCACCGCGGCGGCGGAGCTCGGCCTCAAGATCGGGCCGGTCGGATGCGTTGGTCCAGAAGGTCAGCCGCGACTCGCCCCAAGAACGGGTCTGCTCGATCGCATGGTCGAGAACCGCCGCAGCATCCAGCGCCGAGTCGACCTGAGAGGCTTTGACGCCTCCACCGAAGCGCGCCGGGTAGCGGACCAGCTGCAGCTCCGCTCTGTGCTGTTCGCATCCACGCGGGAACCAGACCCAGGCCGCCGAGGCGCGGAGGACGTCATCGAGCGAGTGCATGCTAGCAACGTAGCACCGTGATGGGGCGTGTCGTCAAACCCTGTCCGCACCGACCAGTCGCGCGAAGGCGCTGAGCCGCGCGACGCCCTCGGGAGTCCAGGGCAGGTCGTCCAGCAGCGCCGGCGAGTGGATGAGGTAGGCCACGCTCTTCGCACGGGAGATGGCCACGTTCAGCCGGTTCTGCAGCAGCAGGAACTCGGGGCCGCGCGGTGCGTCGCGCCCGCTGGATGCCGCAAGCGACGTGATCGACACGACCGCCTCCTTGCCCTGGAAGTTGTCGACGGTGCCGACCGCCACACCCCCGAAACCGGCGGCCTCGAGCTCGTCGTGGATGAGCTGCTTCTGCGCGTTGTACGGTGCGACCACGATGATGTCTCCCTCGCCGAGGGGGCGAGGGACGGCGTCCCCGTCGCGGTACGTCCGGCCGAGCAGGTCACGGACGATGCGGACGACCTCTGCAGCCTCTTCGGGAGACTGCGTGGCATTGCCGCGGTGCCGCACCGGCAGCACGTGCAGCCCGGGCTCGATGCCCTCGACGATCCGCTCCTCGGTGCAGGGCTCGGAGGAGAGCTGTCCGGCGTAGGACAGGGTCGAGACCGGTGCTGCGACGGCGGGGTGCATGCGCCATGAACGGTCGAGGAAGTAGCCGTGTGCGGGGTCGATCACGGCTGCGCCCGCCATGACCCAGCCGAGGGCGGAGGTGTCCACCGGCTCGGGATGCGTTCCCTGACTCACCTGCGGCAGCTGCTGCGGATCACCGAGCAGCAGCAGTCGCTTGGCGCCGGCCGCGACGGCGATCGTCGAGGCGAGCGAGAACTGGCCGGCTTCGTCGATGACGAGCAGGTCGAGGCCCTGACGGTCTACGCGCCGCGTGTTGCTGAAATCCCAGGCCGTGCCGCCGACGACGGCGCCCTCGCCTTCGTGCTCGGAGAGGAAGGCGGCCATGCCGTCCTTCCGCAGCGAAGTGTAGGAGCGCTCGGCGTCGTCGCCGTTCTTCGGCGCCTTGGCGACCTGTGACGCGGGCACACCGTCGGCGACGACCCGATCGAGCAGGTTCTCGACGATGGCGTGCGACTGTGCAACGACGCCGACGGTGAAGCCATGCTCGCGCACGAGCCGTGCGATCACCTGCGACCCGGTGTAGGTCTTGCCCGTGCCGGGAGGCCCCTGCACCGCGACGTAGCTGCGATCGAGGTCGAGGACGCCGCGCACGATCGCGTCGATCTTGTCGTCGCCCGCCGGCGGCAGCGGTGCGCCGGAAAGGGTGCGTGGTACGGAGCGACGCAGGATGTCGGATGCGGCGTCTTCAGGGAACCCGGGCGCAGCCTGATGCACGGTGGCCGCCCACTCCTCGATGGCTCCCTGCTGCGAGGCGACGTTGGGCGGGGCGGCCGGCGCCAGGGCCACGGGCAGCTCGTCCCAGATCTGGCCCTGCACCGTGCGTTCGCGCACGAGGTAGCCGTCATCGAGGACCCCGACGATCTCGACCTCGTGCGGCACGTGGATCACCCGCGACGGCGTATTCGCGTCGAAGGGCGCGGGAACGCCGTACAGCGCGAACGGTCGACCGCCCACTCCGAGCGTGCTGCCAGGGGCCACCTCTCCGCGCAGGCGCAGGATGCGTGTCTGCGTCCGCTGCCCCTCAGCGATGCCCCAGTCCTCATCGACGCCGCTGACTGCGGGATCGATGCGCAGCACGTCCCTCGTCGATTCCCAGATGGACGCGGGTTCGCGCAGTCGCTGGAAATGACCCTGCCAGAAACTCTTGGCCTCGCGCGGGAAGTAGTCGATCGCCGCGGCCGCGACCCGGAAGACCTCCCCGTCGCGACCCACGCGCTCGGCGTGCTGCGCCTCAGCCTGCAGAGCCAGGCTCAGCGGTGACGGCTCGTACGCGCGGGTCTCCGGGTCGTCGGGCGGCGCCGGCAGCACCCCCTCCTGGCGGGCCAGCCCGATGAGCCAGTCGCGCAGCCTCCGCGTCGAGACGCAGTCGTAACGGTTGTAGTCGGCGAGATCGTCGAGGACGCTGCGCGCCTCGGCATCCGCCCCCGCTGCGAGGAGCGTGCGCGCCTGCACGTACTTGACGATCGAGTCGTCGCCCTTCTGCACGTCGCTCGTACGCACCTCGTCGCCCATGTACAGCGGCTCGAGCTTCTTGATCGAGTAGGAACGCGACCCGACCCGCACCGAGCGCAGGACGATCGGGTACAGGTCAACGAAGACGCCCTCGCGCAGCAGCCGGTCGACATCCGCCTCGCCCACTCCATGCCGTGCTGCCATAGCCGAGAGGTGCGTCACCTCGTACGGCGCGTAATGGTAGATATGCATGTCGGGATGCGTCTGGCGGCGCAGCTTGACGAAGGCAAGGAAGTCCAGCAGCGCCTGCTTCTCGTCGGCGAAGCTGTGCGCCCACAGGGCGGTGTACTGTTCGGCGTTGTCGATCCAGCCGAACAGGTAGTCGATGCCCCAGCTCGGGCTTTCACCCGAGCCTCCGACGGGTTCGGTGTACAGCGGATCACCCTCGAAGTCGAAGAAGATGTCGCCGCGGCTGGGGCGAGGCATCAGTCCGATCGCATTGGGCGAGACGAGCTCGAACGGCGGAGCGTCATGCGCATCGGCGGGCGCCCCCAGCTGAAGCCGCGCCTGGGCGCGCAGCGCGGAGAAGGTGTCGGGGTTCATCCCCTCCGGCGCCTGGGGCGCGGCTGCGAGGTCGTCGATGGTGAGCACGCCGTCGGCGCGCAACCTCTGACGCTGCACGGGTCGCATGCGAGCGACGAGCAGCAGATCTCGGTGCGCTGTGACCTGCTCGTCGCAGGTGGCGCACCTGCCGCACGCGTTGATCTGCAGATCGCCGCGGTCGTCGCCCCAGGCGAGCGGGGCGCCGGACGCTCCGGCGTCGATGTCACGGTCGGCGATGAGCGCACGCAAGCGCGAGCGCCGCACGTGGAAGAGCGGCAGAAGGTCGGAGACTTGGTGCGTGCTGACGCTCCCGTCGCCGAGGATCAGGTCCACCTCGTCGGCCCTCGGGATGCCGAGACGATCCAGCTGGTCGACATAGGCCGCCAACTGCATCAGGGCGGTGACGCGCGCGGTGCGGGCGAGCTTCGTGTCCTGCACCCGCCAGCGGCCGTCGGTCTCGCCTGGCAGCAGTTCGTCACGCAGGAGAAAGTCGGCGAACCCGACGAACTCGTCGGTCGCGAAGGCGGCCTGGAAGACGACGGATGCTGCGGAGCGCAGCGCTCTCTCGGTCTCGGCCACGGCCTCGCCGAGCGCATCGGCGTCCGCCGAAGACACCTTGGGCAGCTCGACGACACCGTGCCCTCCGTCGACCGCGCGGCCGAGGTCGGCGATGTACTGGGCGAGCACAGCGCGTTCGTGCACGTCGCCCAGTTCGGCGGCGCGGGCCAGCGTGGCGTCTTCGGGCTCTTCGACAGCGGGGACCCTGCCGAGTTTCGCGTCGAGCGCTCGCGCCCAGGCGAACTCGCATTCGGCCGCCAGTTTCAGGTCGCTGGCGCTCCACACCACACGATTCTCGGCTGCGATGACCCGCACGGCGCCCCTCTCTCTTGCCCTGCATCGACACTATCCGCGGGCACGGACATCCCCGACCGGGCGCCCGGTCAATCCGCGAAGGGTCTCGACGCCTGGAGACCTCTGCGAAAGAGCGGCGTGCCGCGAGGGGCTCAGCGCCACCAGCTGTCGGCCGGGGTGACCGGCAGGTGCCTCTTGTGCCTGGTGGCCAGATACCTCGACTCGATGCGGGCGGCCACGTCGGCGGCGACCTCTTCACCCTCGAGGTAGTCGTCGATCTGCTCGTAGGTCAGACCCAGCTCATCCTCGTCCGCACGGCCGGGCTGACCGTCGAGCAGGTCGGCGGTCGGCACCTTCAGATAGAGCCGCTCGGGCGCGCCCAGATGCTTCAGCATCGCGCGTCCCTGCCGCTTGGTGAGTCCGGCGAGCGGCAGGATGTCGGCCGCTCCGTCGCCGAACTTCGTGTAGAAGCCGGTCACCGCCTCGGCGGCATGATCGGTGCCGATCACGAGCAGCCCCTCGTGCCCGCCCAGGGCGTACTGCGTGACCATGCGCAGACGGGCCTTGATGTTGCCGCGGTTGAAGTCACTGATGTCCCCCACGCCTGCCTGTTCGATGTCGGTCTCGATCCCGTCGACGCCATGCTGGATGTTGACCTCGATCGACCGGTCACCGGCGATGAAGTCGAGGGCCGCCTCCGCGTCGGCGGCATCCGCCTGGACACGGTACGGCAGACGCACGCCGACGAAGGTCGCCTCCGCCCCTTCGGCGCGCACCCGTTCGACGGCGAGCTGCGCGAGCCTGGCGGCGAGGGTGGAGTCCTGGCCGCCGGAGACTCCGAGCACGAAGCCCTTCGCACCTGAGACGCGCAGATAGTCGACGAGGAAGCCGATCCTCGCTTCGATCTCCGCCGCGGGATCGATGTCGGCACGAACGCCCAGGTCGTCGGCGATCTGCTGCTGCATACTCATGGTGTCTCCTTCGTCGGCGCGTCCTGAGGATGGGCTTCCAGTCTCCACCTGTCAGGATGGATGCGTGAAACTTCTCGTCGCCGCCCTTGAATCCGAGCTCCAGGCCTTTCCCGCCGAACTCCCCGGATTCGACCGCCTCGTGACGGGGCCGGGCAAGCTGAAGGCCGCCTACGGACTCACCCGTGCACTTGATGCCGCCGCTTACGACGAGGTGCTCGTAGTCGGAACCGCCGGCGCGGTGGACGACGACCTGGAGTCCGGCGTCTACGAGGTCAGCGCCGCCCTCCAGCACGACGTGCAGGACCTCGACGGCGTCGTCGGACAGCACGTCTCACTTCCCTCCCACGTGCAGACCGGCCGCGACGGACACACCATCGCCACCGGTGACATCTTCGTCGACGATGCGAATGCCGTGGCCCGCATCCGCGGTCTCGGAGGGGTGCTGGTCGACATGGAGACCTTCGCGTACATCTGGGTATCGCAGCAGTTCGGCGTACCGATCCGGGTGCTGCGAGCCGTTTCCGACCGCGCGCAGGACGGCGCCACCCAGATCTGGGACGAGGTGGTCGCGGCCTGCAGCGCACAGCTGTGGCAGCGGGTGCGCGACGAGTACTCGCTCTGATCAGCGGCGCGGCGCGCGCGGCTGATCGATCACGCTGGGTCCGTCTGGAAGAGCGCGCACGGTGAGCTGAGCGGGGATCTGCTCCTGCATGGCCTCCACGTGACTGATCACTCCCACCGTACGGCCGCCCTGGCGCAGCTCGTCGAGCGTGCGCATCGCGGTGTCCAGGGTGTCGGCGTCGAGCGAACCGAAGCCTTCATCGATGAACAGGGTGTCGAGGCGGATTCCGCCGGCCCTCGCCGTCACCACTTCGGCCAGCCCGAGCGCGAGCGCCAGCGAAGAGAGGAACGTCTCTCCGCCGGAGAGGGACTTCGCAGGGCGGGTCTGCCCCGTGAAGGCGTCGAACACGACGATGCCCAGCCCCGAGGCCGCACCCCGAGCGGCGAGCGCGTCGGAGTGGCGCAGCTCGTAGCGGCCGGCGGACATATCGCGAAGCCGCACATTGGCCGATGCGACGATCTCTTCAAGCTCGGCTGCGAGTACGAACGTCTCCAGGTTCATCTTGTGCGTGTTGCCTGCACGCCCCGCGAGCGCGTCGGCGAGGCCGCGTATCACCTCGAACTCCGCAGCGTCGTCCGCTGAGGACGCATGTTCGGAGGCCGCTGCGTCGACGGTCGCCACGATGCTCGCTCGCACGTTCTGAGCACGGGTGTCGGCGCCGACCGCGTCGAGCCACGCGGTCCGCGCGTCGGCTGCCGCCGACTCCGTCGGACCGATGTCGATGGGCTCCTCGGGGAGTGTTCGCAGCTCGAGGTCGAACAGCAGGGAGCGCTCCTTCTCGCGCTGTACGGAGTGGGCGTGGATGCGCTCATCGAGCGCCGTGAGCTCGGCCGCTGACAGCAGCGCGGTGTGAACCTCCGCGGAGTCGTCGAAGGCTGAGGAGGCGAGCGCGGCGTCGCGTTCGGCTGCGGTCTCGTTCGCGGCCACCGCCTTGGCGTATGCGTCGTCGATGGCATCGGCCGCGGTGTGGGCGGCGGCGATCCTGTCCTTCGCCTCGGCCAGGCGCTCGGCCACGGTGGTGTGCTCACCGCGAGCCGAGCGGATCGCCTCCTCGGCGTCCGCGCAGCGCTGCTCGCACAGGCTCAGTGCGGTGCGCGCCGCGCCCAGGGTCTCGGATGCCGCGGCATGGCGGTCGTCGAGATCGCCTGCACGCTGCACGACCTCCTGCAGTTCTTCCTCCAGCTCCGCTGCGAGCTCGGCTGCAGCGACGGCCGCGACATGCGCCTGCCGCGCGTCTTCGAGTTCCTCGGTGGCCTGGGCGAGGGTGCGTCCGCCTGCGCGTGCGAGGGCTGCGGCATGCTCGGCGGTCACCGCGCTCAACGTCCGCGACGCGGCCCGCTCCGTCTTCGCTGCGGCATCCCTCGCCGCCTCGGCGGCGGCGATGTCAGCAGCTGAGACAGGGTCGGCGTGCTCGGCCGGCGCCGGGTGATCCGTCGCTCCGCACACTGCGCAGGGTTCGCCTGCGACGAGGGCTGTCGCGAGCTCTCCAGCCCACCCCGCATCCCGTCGCCTGCGGAGCACGGTCAGTGCGGTCTGAGCATCGGTGTGGGCGCTCGTGGCCTCGGTCTCCGCACGTGCGGCGGCGGCGGACTCTTCGGCCAGCCGCTCGACGTCGGCGGCCCCGGCGCGGCGCTCCTCCGCACCGGTGACGGCACGCGCGGCGTCGTCGACGCGGTCTGCTTCGCGACGTGCGGCCTCGCGTCGAGCGGTCAGCTCGCCGAGCTGCTTCGGCAGGCTGTCGCGCTCGGCGTCCACCGCGGCGAGAACGGCGAGAGCGGTCTCCACGGCCTCGCGCGCAGCGCCCAGCTGAGCCTCGCGCTGTGACATCTCGCTCTCCAGCTCGAGGGCGCGCTGCCATTCACCGCTCTCGCGGGTGTGCTCGGATGCCCAATCGCGCAGCTGCGACGACTGCGACTCCGGCGGCGCTCCCTCCGCATCCGCCTCCGGGCGCGCGAGAAGCGGGACGCCCGCCTGAACGGCGGCGGAGACAGCGTCGGATTCGGCCTGACGGGCGCGTTCGAGGGCGGTCGCAGCCCGCTCGGCCGCGGCGATCACCCCACGCAGCCCCTCGGCGGCGCGCGCCCGATCGCGGCGCAAGGAGTCGGCCGCGATCGCCGGAGCCTCCGCCTCGAGCGCGGCCAGTGCCGCGCGCGCGCGATCCCGCTCGGCTTGCGCCTGCCTTCGCTCCTTGATGTCGACGAGCGCGGCATCTGCTTCGGCCAGGCGCTTCTCGGCGGCGGCGCGTTCGGTGCCGAATCGCTCGACCTGGTAATCGGCGCGCACTATCGCACGACGCAGGCGCGCGAGACGGGCATCGGCGGAGTCGGGACCCGCCTCGGCGTCGTCACCCCACAACCCGGCCTCGGACGTCAGCCTCTCGGCCTCGTCGAGTCGCGCATCGACCATGGCCCTGCGACCGCTCAGCGCCTGTTCGGCGGCGCGGCGCCGTTCATCGAAGCGCACCTGATAATCGGAGAATCGCTCGGTGCCGAACAATCGCCGCAGCAGCGCCTGGCGCTCCTTGCTGTCGGCGAGGAGAAAGTCGGCGAATCTGTTCTGCGCCAGCAGGATGACCTGCAGGAACTGCTCCTGGCTGAGCTGCAGGATCTCATCGAGTTCGTGCGCGACGTCGACCACTCTCGCGGCCCTGCCCACCCAGCCGGCGTCGGTCAGCTCGTCGAGGGCGGCGGAAGGTGCCTGTGTGGTCATGCCGCCGCCCCGTTTGGCCGGCCTCTCGTAGGCGGGTGAGCGGGTCACCCGGAAGCGGCCGGCGACGGTGCTGAACTCGACGCTCACAGAGGTCGGCTCGTCGGGGTGGCAGTGATCGCTGCGCAACCTCTTCTCGCCCCCGTCGTACCGGGGCACTCCCCCGTAGAGCCCGAAGCAGACGGCGTCCAGGATGCTCGACTTTCCCGCACCGGTGCGCCCGGCGATGAGGAAGATGCCGTCATCGGCGAAGGCATCGAAATCCACGACCTGGCGTTCGCGGAAGGGGCCGAAGCCCTCGACCTCGAGCCGGTGCAGCTGCATCAGACGAGGGCCTCGGCACGCACGCGGTCATCGAGCACGTCGTGGATCAGCTCGGCCTCGCGCTCGGACGCCCCCTGCCCGGCGCGCACGTGCACGAGGAACGCCTCGATGCGCTCGGCGTCGGTCACTGCGGTGCGCAGTCTCTGAGAATAGGAGCGGTCGTCGGCAGCGTCGGCGAGCTCGGGCTGATGCTGCACCAGCGCGCAGAACGGGAACCTGGCCCGCAGCCGCCGCATCGGCTCATGCTGCGGCAGAGGGTCGGTGTACACCGCGCACACCCAGCTGTCGGCGTGCAGGGCGACGTTCTCGTCGCCGAGGATCTCGTCGAGCGTTCCCGTCAGCGTGACCAGCCGCCTCGGCACCGGCAGCGCCAGCCACTCCGTCGAGGCGAGGCCGTCGGCGTCGAGCTCGACCAGCCAGGAGCCACGCTCCTTGTGCTGCTCGCCGAAGCTGTAGTGCAGCGGAGCGCCGGAGTAGTGCACCCGCTCACTGAGCTGCTGGCGACCGTGGATGTGACCGAGCGCGACGTAGTCGGGTCCATCGAACGAAGCGAGCGGAACAACGTCGAGCCCGCCCTGGCGCACCTCGCGCTCCAGGCCCAAGGTCGCATCGACGCCGGCGGCGAAGCAGTGCGCCAACGCGACGGAGCGCCCCTGATGGGCTGCGATTCCCTCGCGCACCAGACTCATGGCGTGGTGCATGGTCTGCGCCTGAGTGCGCAGCGCGGGTCCCTCGCCCGCCGCATCCGTCCAATGACGACGCACGATCGCCGGCTCGAGGTAGGGGATGCCGAAGAAGTGGACCGGTCCGTGCTCGTCGTGCAGGGTGATCGGCGCGGAGATCGCGAGAGGGTCGGTGAGCACGCGGATGCCGTCGCGCAGCAGCCGGGAGTGGAAGCCGAGCCTGGCGGCGGAGTCGTGGTTGCCGCTGGTCATGATGACCGTGGCGCCCGTCTCGTGCAGTGCGAGCAGTGCGTCGTCGAGCAGCGTGTAGGCCGCAGCGGCAGGGGTGGCGGAGTCGAACACGTCGCCTGCGACGAGCACCACGTCGATACTGTTCTCGCGCACCTGCCGCACCAGCGCCTCGAGCACCTCGGCCAGTGCCGCGAGCGTGGAATGCCCGTGGAACGTGCGACCGATGTGCCAGTCGGAGGTGTGCAGGATTCGCATACTCACACCGTACGGACGGCCGCCGACATCGCAGCCGAGGCGTGCCGCACCGACGTGGATGCGACAGGTTATGAACGTCTTCTGAGCAGCCCGGCGTGCTCGGGATGCGCGTCGAACCAGTCGGCCACGTACCAGCAGACGGCGTCCACCTCGCGGTCTCCGCGCGCGGCGATGTCGGCCACCGCTCCGGCCACGACCCGTGCGGCGTACCCGTTGCCGCGGAACGTGGGAATGGTGAACGCGCGGGTCAGCACGATCGTGCGGCCGTCATCCCTGTAGTCGAGCACGCTGACCACCGCACCGTCGCGTGTGAGCGTGTATCTGGAGGCATCCTTCTCATCCGACAACACGAACTCGGGGTCTTCGGCAGGCGATGTCACGATCTCAACGTTACGTCGTGTGACGCATCAGGGAATGACACGTTTTGACATGGCGGGTCACGATGGGAAATAATCGCCCCCATGACCACCAACGCACGCCCCATGTCCGCCCAGGAGGCGAACGGGACTGCCGGCATGATGATGGCCGGCCGCGTTGGCATGTGTTGCCGAATGTGTTGCTAAGGCGCAACCGCCCCTCCTGACCCGCATCTCCCCTCATCTTCAGGGGACGGGTCTGTGAGCACCCACCCTCCGTGCTCATCCCCCACCGGCTCATCCCGGTCATCCGTGCAACGCATTCAGAGCCCCGAGGCTCGCATCCCCTCAAGGACATCATCATGTCGAACACTGCACTTCTCGAGCGTCCCGTGACCGCCCCCGTCCGCGTGGTCTCCCGCGCAGACGCCGCAGCAGACCAGCCGTCCATCCGCTCTCCGCGCGGCTTCGCCCTCTACGTCGGCATCGACGAGATCAAGGCCGCAGAGGCCGGCGTCAGCCTTCCGCTGCTCGTCGACGCGCTGCGGCGCACCCTCGCCGAGCTCGCCCCTGGCGCCGAGACCCACGCCACCGTCGCGCTCGCACCGCAGTCTGCCGGCGGGCGCGACCTCGACGTGGTGCGACTCGCGCTGCACGAACCCGGCGCCATCGCCCGTGCGAAGGCCGCCGTCGAGGAGGAGAAGGACGAGGAGTCCGGTGTCGTCGTCGACATCTCCCGCAAGCGCGTGCTGCTCGACGGCGAGTCCGCCGCGTTCACCTACAAGGAGTTCGAGCTGCTGCAGTACCTGGTGCTGCGCGAGGGCCGCACCATCGAGCGCAGCGAGCTGGTCTCGGCCCTGTGGCAGGCGACCGACGACGAGGTTCCCGGAGAGCGCACCATCGACGTGCACGTGCGCCGTCTGCGCGCCAAGCTCGGCCGCCACGAGGACATCGTGCGCACGGTGCGAGGCGTCGGCTACCGGTTCGATCGTCACGCGGACGTCGTGATCCGCTACGGCCACGGCACCCCGTCGCCCGACCGCTTCTGACGGGCGGCATCCGCACCGGCATCCGCGTCGAGCATCCCCGTCGAGCATCTGATGCGCGTATCCGGGCCGCGTTTCCGTTCGCGCTGCGCATTCCCGCTCGCGCGGCGGGAATCATCGCCGCGCGAACAGAGAAGAGCAGCGCGAAGCGACACGGGGTGAGAACGACAGCGCGAACCTCCACGACGGGTGTCGGCGACGACACGTAGGGTTCTTGCATGACGTTGACCACGGATGCTGCGCAGCGCGCCGATGCGCGCGCGTGCGAGTCCGTGTACCGGCCGCGGCATCCACTGGATCTGATGCGCACGGTCGGGATGCTGCGCCGCGGCGGCACCGACCCGACGATGGTGATCGAACGGGGGCGCATCTGGATGGCGATGCTGACGCCTGATGGCGCAGCGACGCTGTGCATGCGTGGCACGACCGACGGTGTGCACGCCTCGGCGTGGGGGCCAGGCGCCGCCGCCGCGCTCGACCGGGTGCCGCGCCTGTGCGGCGCCGACGACGACCCGTCCGGATTCGACGTGTCCTCGCACTCCCGGCTGGCCGAGGTCGCCCGCCGTAATCCAGGCATCCGGCTGACGCGCACCGACCGTGTCTTCGACGCGCTGGCGTGCGCGATCCTGGAGCAGAAGGTCACCTCGATGCAGGCGTTCGGCGCCTGGCGCTACATCGTGAGCCGCTTCGGCATCCGCGCTCCCGGGCCGACGCCACGGCCGCTGTTCGCCGCTCCCCCGCCCGAGGTGTGGCGCTCCGTTCCGTCATGGGTCTGGCATCGTGCGGGCGTCGAGCCGCCGCAGTCGCGGACGCTCGTCCGCGCGGCCGGGCGCGGCGTCAGCATCCAGCGAGCCGTCCTTGCGGCATCCGACGGCGAGGCGCGCGATCGCGTGCTCACGAGCCTGCCGGGAATCGGCCCGTGGACATCGGCTGAGACCCGCATCCGGGCGCTCGGGGATCCGGATGCGGTGAGCGTCGGCGACTTCCACCTGGCGCACGAGGTCGGGTACGCGCTCACCGGCAGCCGCACGGACGACGACGGGATGCTCGAACTGCTCGCCCCGTGGACGGGGCATCGTCAGCGCATCATCCGGCTGATCTTCGCCTCGGGATCGCTCGAACCTCGCCGCGGGGCGCGGCTGGCGCCGGAGGATCATCGCAGCCGCTGACCGACGGTGCACCTTTCTCGGCCGCCATGTCGATCTCACCCTTCCCCGTTCGACGAAGGAGTGAGAAGGTCGCGGAGCGCGACCCGCGACGAAAGGATCCATCATGACGCAGTACTTCCTGACCGTGCCTCACGACACGGCGACCGAGCCGACCATGGAATCGATGCAGGCGTTCGACCCTGCGCAGTTCGCCGCGGTGATCGCAGCCGTGGACGAGTTCAACACCGCATTGAAGCAAGCCGGCGCCCTGGTCTTCGCCGCCGGCCTGAATCCTCCCTCCACGGCGAAGACGGTGGATGTCAGCGACGGAACGACGCGGGTGCTCGATGAGCCCTTCGTCGAGGCCGAGTCCTACGTCGGCGGCTTCTGGGTGATCGAGGCCGACGGCGAGGACGCCGCGATCGAGTGGGCCGTCAAAGCGTCGAAGGCGCTGCAGGGCCGCATCGAGGTCCGTGCCGTGCAGGAGCAGCCCGAAACGGCGTGATGCGGAGCGCAGCGGAGGTCGAGCCGGGTCAGTAGTACACGGCGAGCGGCCCGTGCGGACCCGCGACCACCTGCACCGGTGTCTCGAAGACCCGGGTGAGGACCTCATCGGTCATGATCTCCTCCGGTGAGCCGTATTCGACCACCTGTCCGTTCTTCATCGCGCAGATGCGGTCGGCGTAGTGCCCGGCGAAGTTGATGTCGTGCAGGACGATGACGATGGTGCGGCCGAGCTCGTCGGCGGCGCGCCGCAACTGTGCCATCATCGACACCGCATGCTTCATGTCGAGGTTGTTCAGCGGCTCGTCGAGCAGCACGACGTCGGTGTCCTGCGCGAGCACCATCGCGACGTAGGCGCGCTGGCGCTGGCCGCCCGACAGCTCGTCGAGGTAGCGCCCCTCGAGCTCCTCGAGGTCGAGGAAGTCGATCGCACGGCTGATGATCTCCTCGTCGTTCCTGTTCAGCCGCCCCTTCGTGTAGGGGAATCGGCCGAACCCGACCAGCTGGCGCACGGTGAGCCTGGTGACGAAGTGGTTCTCCTGGCGCAGGATCGACACGATCTTGGCGAGGTCGCCCGATTTCGTCTTCACGATGTCGTACCCGGCGATCTCGATGGACCCGGCGTCCATGCCCATGAGGCGCCCGACCATCGTCAGCAGGGTCGATTTGCCTGCCCCGTTCGGGCCGATCAGCGCGGTGATGCCGCCCGCGGGGATGACGAGGTCCACCGGGCCGATCGCGACCTCGCTGCTGTACTCCCGGCGCACGTTCTCGATGGTGATCACAGCCGCCCCTTTCTGAGGATGACGATGAGGAAGACGACGCCGCCGACGAGCTCGATGATGATCGAGACGACGCCCTGCGCGTAGAAGACGTTGCGCATCACGAAGTAGGCGCCGGCGATGATCGTGAACGCGGTGAGCACGGCCAGAGGGAAGACCAGTCGGTGATCGTGCGAATCGGCGAACTGATACGCGAGCGTCGCCACGAGGAAGCCGAGGAAGGTCATCGGCCCGACCAGTGCCGTCGACGTCGCCATCAGCACCGCGACGAGGAACAGCACGATCATCAGCTCGCGACGATGGTTGAGTCCGAGCGAAGTGGCGGTGTCGGGACCGAGCGCCATGACGTCGAGGCGGCGCGCCCGCATCCACAGCAGAGCGGATGCCGCGACGCACACCGGCACCGCCAGGGGCAGGTACGAAGGGTCGGCGTTGGAGATGTTGCCGAACAGCCGGGCGGCGAGTACGTCGAACTCGCTGGGGGTGAGCAGACGCTGCATGAACGTGGCGATCGCGCCGAGTCCGCCTCCGATGATGATGCCGATGAGCAGCATGATCTGCAGGTTGGCGTACCGTCCGCGCAGCAGCCAGCCGTAGAGCAGCATCGCGAGCCCCACCATGACGGCGATCTGCAGTGCGAACGCCCACAGCCCTTGCATCGCGACGATCCCTGCCACTCCGAACAGGTACACCGACGTGGTCTGGACGGCGCGGTACAGCGACTCGAACCCCATGATGGAGGGTGTGATAATGCGGTTCGTCGTCACCGTCTGGAAGCTGACGGTCGCCACGGCCTGGCAGACCGCGACGAGCGCCATGACCGCGACATCGGTGAACCGCAGGTCGACGATGCGCCAGAACCCGGCCGATCCGAACGGCATCGGGTTCTCCCACGCCAGCAGGCCGGCGGCGAACGCGGCCGAGAGCACGATCAGCACGCCGAGCACGATCAGATAGCGGCGGCGGGCGCGCGCATCGGCGAAAGCGCCGGAGACCCGGCCACCTGTGACGGCCCTCCGCTCGGACGGCACCGCAGCACGCCTATGCACGGCGACGCTGCCTGAGCAGGAGGGCGATGAACACGACGGCGCCGACGACGCCGAGGATGAGTGACACCGGCACCTCGAACGGCATGATGATGGTGCGTCCGATCAGGTCGCAGACGGTGACGATGGCGATGCCCAGCAGGCACATCCAGGGCAGGTTGCTGCGCAGATCGTCGCCCCGCAGCATCGACACGATGTTCGGCACGATCAGCCCGAGGAACGGGAGGTTGCCGACCACGACCGTCACAACCCCCGTCACGACGGCGATCAGCACGGTGCCGAGCAGGATGACCCGGTTGTAGTTCAGGCCGACGTTGGTGGCGATCTCCTCGCCGAGCCCCGCGACCGTCAGCCTGTCGGCGACGACGAAGACGATGACGCCGACGACCGCGACGATCCAGAGCATCTCGTACTGGCCGCGAAGCACCGAGGTGAAGCTGCCCGCGAACCACACGCCGAGGCTCTGCAGCGTGTTCGTGACGAGGGCGACATAGGTCGACACCGCTCCCACGACGGCGCCCAGCATGATGCCGACGATGGGCACGATCAGCGACGAACGCAGCGACACCCGCCGCAGGAAGAGGAAGAACACCATCGTGCCGATGAATGCGGCGACGACCGCTCCGGCCATCCGCAGCGGGATGGAGGGGTGCGGCACGAGGATCATCACCGTGAGCAGCCCGAGCCCCGCCCATTCCGTGGTGCCTGTGGTGGTCGGCTCGACGAAGCGGTTCTGCGTGAGCAGCTGCATGACCAGGCCAGCCATCGCCATCGAAGCGCCCGCCAGAACGAGTGCGACGGTGCGGGGGATGCGCGTGATCTGGAACATCTCGGCGCCGTCGGCGGCACCGGTCACGTCGTACACGCCGGTGAAGAGCGACGCGACGAGGAGCGCGGCGACGACGAGGATGCCGATCAGCAGCTTCACGTCGAAGAGCCGACCGGTGGTGGTGCGCGGCGGGGCGGTGGCGATGGTGGAGGACATGTCGGCCTTCACCGGTCGTCGAGCGAGCGCGAGCGAGACCACCCCCGCTCGACGACCGGAGGTGTCACTTCTCGAGAGCGTCCGCGAACTCGTTGAGGAACGTCGTGTACGTCTGGATGCCCTCGTTGAGGTAGGTGTCGGTGGGCATGTAGACGATCTGCGCTTCCTTCACCGCGGTGACGGAGGCCAGCGCCTCGGAGCCCTCCAGGATCTCCGCCGCCTGGACGTAGTCGGGCGTCTCGTCCGCGAACACGGCGTCGCGGTCCATGACCAGGATCCAGCTCGGGTTCGAGTCGGCGATCGCCTCGACCGAGATGTCGTCGCCCTGGTGGTCGTCGGTGGCTTCGGGCACCTCGAGTGCCGGGGTCAGGCCGAGGATGTCGAAGATCGGGCCGAGGGTGCGGCCCACCGTCGGGGCGATGTAGCCGATCTCGCCGCCCGAGGTGGTGACGGCCATCACGGTCTCGGCGTCGTCGTATGCCGCCTTGGCGCGCTCCACGGCGGCATCGAAGTCGTCGACCAGTTTCTTGGCCTCGTCCTGCTTGCCGAAGACCTCGCCGAGCACGGTGACCTGACGCTTGAGTTCGGCGTCGAAGGGCTCTCCCTCACGCGGGTCCAGTTCGAGGATGGTCGCATCCGGCACCAGCTGCGCCATGGCGTCATGGTGCTGCGCGAAACGCTGGCCGTTGATGATCAGGTCGGGGTCGGCGGCGACGACCGACTCGAGGTCTGGCTCGTTGTGGGTGCCGAGGTCGATGATGCCCTCGTCCTTCACGTAGCCGACGGTCTCGGGCATGAGCGAGACGGCCGCGGCGGTGAGCTCGATCCCCCAGTCGCTGAGCGTCTGGAACGTGCGGTTGTCGGTGGCGACGACGGATGCCGGCGACGTGGAGATCTCGTGCGTGCCGTTGTTGTCCTCGACGGTGACCGTCTTCGCTGCGGGCGCTTCGGTCTCGGGTTCGGCGGCCGCCTGGCCGCCGCAGCCGGCGAGCGCGAGGATGCCGACGAGGCCGAGGCCGACGGCGGAGAGAGTTCTGGGCACGGACATGGAGAGACTCCTGTTCTGCGGTGAAGGAAGCGCGAGCGGCGCATGATGCGAGCCGGGTGAGGCACCCTGACTCGCTGCGAATTAGGTTAGCCTTACTTTATGGACGAAGTGAAATCCGGCTTCACGATCGAGCGCCGCGGCCTCGATCTGCGTTTCCGCTCCGCGACTCTCACCGCTCGCGAGTGGCTCGCCCCGAACTATGTGCGCGTACGCCTGAGCGGAGCGGAGCTCGAGGGCTTCGACTCCCCCGGGGCAGACGACCACATGCGGTTGTTCTTCCCTGCTGGCCCGACGTCGTCCGTCGAAGAGCTGCGTGCGGCGCCCAGCCGCGAGTACACGCCCCTCGCCTGGGGCGACGACTGGCTCGACGTGGAGTTCGCCGTTCACGGAGATGAGGGGATCGCGGCGCCCTGGGCGGCATCCGCCCCACTCGGCTCGTTCGTGGGCGTCGGCGGTCCGCGCGGGTCCGCGGTGCTGGCCGGCGCGCCCGGAGCATGGCTGCTCGCGGGAGACGAGACCGCGATTCCCGCGATCCGGCGCTTCGCCGCCCAGATGTCCGCCGATGCCAAGGCGCGGATCGTGGTCGAGGTCGCCTCGCCCGCCGACGAGGTCGCGATCGAGGCACCGGTCGAGGTCGAATGGCTGCACCGCAGCGACGCGGCAGCGGGTTCGGCGCTGATCGCATTCCTGGACGGTCTCGGCGCGGCGGATGCCCCCGGCGACGACCCGTTCTGCTTCATCGCCGCCGAGCAGGCCGTCGTCAAGCCGGGTCGCGCGCTCCTGTCGCGCTGGAATGTCGACATCTCCAAGGCCGTCGTGAAGGGCTACTGGAAGCGCGGCGAGGCCGAGTACCACGCCCCGCACTGAGCGCGCGCCGCGTTCGCGCGAGACATCACCTCCTGCGCGAGACGTCACTTCCGACATGAGACACCGCGTGAGCGTGCGTGTCTCATGCTCGAAGTGATGTCTCGGCGATCGGGCGACGTGCGGTGCGGGTGCCGCCGCATCCGCAAGACTGGGGTCATGGCGCTTCTCGATCACCTCGGCATCTCGGTTATCGACATCGAACGCGGCAGGCAGCAGTTCCACCCCGTGCTGGAGGCCCTCGGCTACACGCTGGGCACCGACGCTCCCCATGGCATCTCGTGGGACAACGGCGACGAGACCGAGCTGATCATCTTCGAGCGTCGCGCAGACGCCGATGACATGCCGCACCGGCACGGTGACCCGGGCTGGCAGCATCTGGCGTTCGCGGTCGGGTCGAGAGACGAAGTCGACCGCCTGCACGCCATCGCGGTGTCGGCGGGGTGGACGCCGGTGCGCGATCCGAAGGCGTATCCGCGGTTCAACGAGCGCTATTACGCGTCCTTCGTCGAGGACGACAGCGGCATCCGCATCGAGTTCATGCACAACCCGCCGCGGGAGAGCGCCGGAGGATGACGCCTTTCTCCTCCGTCGACGCCGTGGACCGGCACGACGCCTTCCCTTCGACACCGAACGGAACCGCGGCACTGCTGCTGGCGGGTTCGAGCGGGCGCATCGAGGTCGAGCGGGCAGAGCTGCTGGCGTCGCACGGCGCGAGGGTGCGCGCGATCCGGTGGTTCGGCGGGAGCGGGCAGCGCCCCGCACCGCACGAGGTGCCACTCGAGCTCTTCTCCCACCAGCTCGATGAGCTGCGCGGGGACGCCGATCGGATCGTCGTCTTCGGAACCTCCTTCGGAGCCGAGGCGGCTCTTGCGACGGCAGCGATGACGCCGGTAGACGCCGTGATCGCGGTGGCGCCGAGCTCGGTCGTCTGGGCCGGCACGCTCGACGGCGCCTGGTCGTCGCACTGGACCCTCCGCAGCGAGGCGATCCCGTTCGTTCCGTTCCTCAGGGGCTGGAGTCCCGAGACCGATCCGCCCGCGTTCCGGAGCCTTTACGAGCGGAGCCTCCATGCGGATGCGGAAGCCGCCGCAGCCGCGCGGATTCCGGTGGAGCGGATCACGGCCGAGGTACTGCTCGTCTTCGGCGGCGACGACCAGGTGTGGCCGAGCGACGTGTTCGCCGCAGACATCGTCCGGACACGCGAGAAGCACTCGCTCGCCACGGTCGTCGTGTCGCATCCCACGGCAGGGCACCGGATGCTTCTACCGGGAGAGACGCCCAGCACTGCCGGGGTGCGGATGGCACGCGGAGGCAGCCCCGACGCGGATGCCGAGCTCGGTCGCCTCGCGTGGACGCAGATCAGCCGTCTGCTCCGGTTGCACACGTCGTGACGCCTTCGATTAGCATGTCCTGCATGGGTTCATCCACGTGCGCGCAATACGGCGCGCCTGCCTACATGATTCGTCTGCGCCGCGCCTGACGGCGCGCTGACGCACGACCTTCGCGCGCCGTCTCCGGATGCCACCGCACCCGGAAGCGCGAGCTGCCGCATCCTCTCGCGACCGATCGATCGATCGCGCCATTCCGGGTGCTCCATCCTCTTCTGGAGCACACCATGCGAAATCGTTCCCTGCACGGCGGCCGACACGAGCTCGGCCAGAACTTCCTCATCCACCGACCGACGATCCGGCGCATCGGCGAGCTCGTCGCCGACACCGAGGGACCCATCCTCGAGATCGGCCCCGGCGACGGTGCACTGACCGTCGAGCTCGCCACGCTCGGCCGCAGCATCCGCGCCGTCGAGCTCGACGAGCGGCGTGCCCGCCGGCTTCGCGAGCGTCTGCCCGGTGTCGACGTGCGTCACGGCGACGCCCTCCGCGTCGGGTTCGACGCACCCGTCGTCGTCGGCAACATCCCGTTCCACCTCACGACACCAGTGCTGCGTCGCATCCTGACCTCGGGTTCCTGGCGACGCGCGATCCTGCTCACGCAATGGGAGGTGGCCCGCAAGCGGGCCGGAATCGGCGGCGGCACCATGATGACCGCGCAGACCTCGCCGTGGTTCGAGTTCGAGCTGCGCGGTCGCGTGCCGTCGCACGCGTTCCGCCCGATGCCCTCGGTGGACGGCGGCATCCTGTCGATCACCCGGAGGGGGTCGCCTCTGCTGTCGTCGGCGGAGCGTCGCCGCTACGAAGCGTTCGTACGTGACGTGTTCACAGGGCGCGGACGAGGCATCGCGCAGATCCTGCGGGCGCGTCGTGGAGCGACACCCGAGCTCGTCACGGCCGGTCTGCGGCGGGCGGACATCCGTCCTTCGGCGCTGCCGAGGGACCTCGATGCTCTGCAGTGGGCGGCGCTGTGGACCTCGCTCCACGATCGCTGAAGACAAGGCGTTGCGGATTCCCCGGCGTCGGCGAAGACTTATCGTCGCCGGGGCTTCCGGCACTCCCGTGGAAGGCGAGTCACATGGTCGTTCTCAATCCCTATCTGACGTTCCGCGACAACGCCCGCACAGCGCTGGAGTTCTACCAGAGCGTGCTGGGCGGGACACTCGACATCTCGACGTTCGGATCCATGCCCGACATGGGCTACGACCCCGGCGACAGCGAGCTCGTCATGCACGCACAGCTCACCACCGAAGACGGCCTGGTGCTGATGGCGTCCGACACACCGAGCGGCGTGGAGTTCCGGCGCCCCCAGGGAATCTCCGTCTCGCTGAGCGGGCCGGAGAGTGACCGCCTGCACAGCGTGTGGACCGGTCTCGGCGACGGGGCGACCGTGACCATGCCACTGGCTCCGGCACCGTGGGGCGGCGAGTTCGGAATGCTCGTCGACCGTTTCGGGATCTCCTGGCTGGTCGCCATCGACGACTGACGCGTCAGCGGACAGCGGCGGTGGTTGTCCGCGGCATCGGGCACACTGTGTGCATGGCGACCTTCGATCATCTCGGCATCACCGTCGACGACGTGCCGGCCGCGTCCGCGCAGTTCAATCCCGTCTTCGAGGCGCTCGGCTACACGCGTGCCCACGACAGCGCTGAGCACGCGTACTGGCGACGCACGGATGAGCCCGAGATCCTGCTCTACTCGGCTCGCGAGGAGGGCACGGGCCCCCACGTGCACGGCCGTGTCGGCTGGCAGCATCTCGCGTTCGCCGTCGACTCGCGCGAGGAGGTGGACCGGATCCACGACATCGCCGTCGCAGCAGGGTGGAGTGAGGTACGGGCCCCCAAGGAGTACCCGCGGTTCAGCGATCGCTACTACGCGTGCTTCGTGGAGGACGACAACGGCATCAGGCTCGAGATCATGCACAATCCGCCGACGGATAGAGTCTGATCAGCTCGCGTCGCCGATCACGGGATGTGTGTGCGCACGGCGTCGAGGAATCCTGCGGGGTCGTCGACGGAGATCCGCACGGCCGAGACGGTCACATCTCCCTGCGGCAGGTGCAATCGGGTCGGCCGCTCGAGCGTGATCTCGATGTCGGAGCGGTCTTGGATGACGTGGTTCAGGACCTGGTCGCCCTCCGGGCCGGTCAGGCTGAGCTGCGGGGCGCCGCTGAGCGAATGCTGTCGCCGCTGGACCGAGGCTATCGACTGCCAGGGAAGGTCGATGTCGATCTCGCCGCCGTGACGCACCCGAATGCCGTCGGGGCCGACCGCGTGCGGACGGGTGAGGTAGCCGAGCAACATCCCGAGCATCGTGAGCACGCCCCACACGCCGAGCGCCAGCAGAGGCCAGCGCAACCAGGGGATCGAGTGCACGAAGAGATCGATCAGGGGGATCTCGACAGTGGACAGCACGAGGAACACGATGAGGATGGTGCGGATCGGCTTGTCATAGCTGAACGCCGAGGCACCGCGCGGAACACGCGGTCGCCCGGTGACCGCCCTCCCGATGCTGCGCCATCCGGCGGTCTCCATGGCCGATCCACGACGGATGCCGTGCCGGATGCGCTCCGCACCCTGGAGCTGGGGCCCGATGCGTCGGGGCTCGGTCGAGGCGACGGTCTGTGACATCGAGCGGCTCCCGTCCTGGTCGTTGCGTTGCACTTGCAATGTAACGACCAACGTCCGTCGTTGTCAATACGAGTGCAATGTGAAAGCATGATGGCATGCCGAAACGCGTCGATGCAGCAGAGCGGCGCGCCCTCATCGCCGACGCGCTCTTCCGCGTGATCGCCCGCGACGGACTGGGCGCCGTCAGCCTGCGCCATGTCGCGACGGAAGCCGGCGTCACCGCCGGGATGGTGCAGCACTACTTCTCCTCGAAGCACCAGATGATGACATTCGCCATGCAGGCGGCGAGCGCCCGCTACGAGGCGCGCATCGGCGCCGCCGTCGGCGAGCTGGGCGCCCACCCCCCGCCGGGCGCGACGCTTCGCGCTGTGCTTGCCAACTTCATTCCGCGTTCCGAGGCGGAGCTTCACGACGGCCGCATCAGCCTGGAGTTCCAGGCCTACGCGGCCGGGCGTGACGACCTCACCGGGGCGCTGGCCGAAGGCGACATGCAGTTGCGGGAGTGGCTGGCCGGACTGATCGCTCAGGCCGCGGATGTCGACGAGCCCGGTGCCGCGATCCGAGCGGCCGGCCTGCTCGCCAGCGCCGAAGGACTCGGGCTCAAGGTGCTCAGTTCGGGGATGCCTGCATCCGAGGCGCTCTCGGCGCTGGACGCGCAACTTCACCTCAACGGCATCCGCTGAACGGACCGCGGACGCGAAACGGGCTCAGTGCTGTGCGTGCGTCTCGATGTAGGCGCGAAGCGCCGACTCGTCGTGGGGCATCTCGACCACGTGCTGCGGTGCATCCAACATCCGCCGCAGCTCGTCGGAGTGCTCCAGGTCGATGCCGATCGCCTCGGTGATCGTCTCGGCGAACTTCTGCGGCTTCGCGGTCTCGAGCACGAGCATCGGCACGTCGGTCTCGACGAACGACCGCGCCACGTGCACGCCGTCGGCAGTGTGCGGGTCGATGACCTCGCCCGAGTTCTCGTACACCGATCGAATGGCGGCGATGCGGTCAGCGTGCGTCGACGAGCCGCTGACGATGCCGAACTCGCCCTCGAACCGGGACTGTTCCGCCGAGAAGTCGAAGAAACCGGTCTCGTCGAGCTCGGCCCACGCGGCCGACACCCGAGCGGGATCACGGCCGACCAGCACGTGGATGAAGCGCTCCAGGTTCGACGCCTTCGAGATGTCCATCGACGGGCTCGACGTCGCGTGCGTGTCAGCGGCTGAGCGCGGGCGGTAGACGCCTGTGCGGAAGAACTCGTCGAGCACGTTGTTCTCGTTGGCGGCGAGCACCAGCCGACGGATCGGCACGCCCATCTCCTTGGCGAAGAACCCGGAGAGGATGTTGCCGAAGTTCCCGGAGGGCACGGTGAACGAGACCTCGAAGCCTGTACGGTACTCGGGCTCGACCGCATCCGTGACCCGCAGCCACGCCCAGAAGTAGTACACGACCTGGGCGGTGATGCGAGCGAGGTTGATGGAGTTCACCGCTCCGAGCCGCTGCGCGCGTTTGAAGTCGATGTCGCCTGCCAGCCGCTTGACCAGGTTCTGGCAGTCGTCGAACACGCCCTCGACTGCGATGTTGTGCACGTTCGCATCGTCGAGCGAGTACATCTGCGCCCGCTGGAAGGAGCTCATCCTCCCCTGCGGCGAGAGCATGAAGATCGACACGCGCTCCTTGCCGCGCAGCGCGTGCTCGGCCGCGGATCCGGTGTCGCCCGAGGTCGCGCCGAGGATGTTCAGCACGCCGTCGTTCTTCTCGAGGACGTACTCGAGCACCTGGCCGAGGAACTGCATCGCCATGTCCTTGAACGCCAGAGTGGGTCCTTCGGAGAGTCCCACCAGCGTGATCCCGCCCCCGATCGAGCGCAGAGGCACCACCGCGTCGGGGAAGTCCGCGTAGGCATCCGCCGTCATGCGAGCGAGGTCCTCACGCGGGATGTCGGTGGCGAAAAGTCCGAGCACCTCGGCCGCGAGCTGCGGATAGGTGAGCGCACGCCACCGCTCGAGCGTCTCGGAGTCGACCTGCGGCATCCGCTCTGGCACGGCGAGACCGCCGTCGGGGGCGAGGCCTTCGAGCAGCGTCTCGCTGAACGGCTGCGGCTGCATGCCGCCGCGGGTGGAGATGTACAGCACGGATGCTCCTCGGGTCGACCGCCTGGGGGTTCCATTGTCGCAGGGTCATCCGACCCGGCGAGCCGCATGTCACACTTCGCACCCGGCATCCGACATTCAGACGAGGGCATCGAACCGGATGCCGCGACGGAAGGATGATCATGACCAGGATCGACATGGCCCGCACGAACAAGCTCGGCTACGCCGCCGTTCTCGGAATGGAGGCGTACTCCCGCAAGGCGGTGGAGACCAGGCTGTACGAGCTGATCAAGCTGCGGGCGTCGATCCTGAACGGCTGCGGCTTCTGCGTCGACATGCACGCCGCGGACGGCGCGAAGCACGGCATCCCGCAGCGCACTCTGCACGCGGTGGGCGCCTGGCAGCATGCGAAGAACCTGTTCGAGCCGAAGGAACTGGCCGCCCTCGCGTTGACCGATGCGATCACGAAGCTCGGCCCCGACACGGTGACCGACGAGATCTGGGACTCGGTCGCACAGCACTTCGACGAGGGCGAACTGGGCGGCATCGTGATGGCGATCTGCACGATCAACGTGTGGAACCGCATCGCGATCTCGACGCAGATGGAGCCGCCGGTCGATGACAAGCATCCGATCGTCTGAGTTCGCCGCGGGCGGCGGGCGTGGACGGTAGCGTGGCGGCATGACCGTCGCCGTGTCCACCACGCCCGCAGCACGAGCGTGGGAGGCGGAGCGCGGCAGGCTGATCGGCATCGCGTACCGGATGCTGGGCGACTTCGGCCACGCCGAGGACGTCGTGTCGGAGGTCGCGATCGAGGCACTGCGCGAGGAGCGCGCCGGGATCCGGAAGGTGCACTCCTGGCCCGCCTGGCTGACCACCGTGTGCATACGGCGGGCGATCGACCGGTTGCGGGGCCTCGCGGCGGTGCGCGAGGAGTACACGGGGCACTGGCTCCCCGAGCCCGTCGCCACCGATCGGCTCCCGGAGGATGCCGTGGCCGATCGCGAGATGCTCTCGCTCGCGCTGCTGCATCTCGCCGAGCAGCTCTCCCCGGAGGCCCGCGCCGCCGTGGTGCTGCATCGCGCGTTCGCGATGCCGGCGACCGAGATCGCCGAGATCCTCGAGAAGTCGCCCGCCGCCGTCCGTCAGTTGATCTCGCGCGGCGAGCGCCGTCTGCAACTCCACGTGGACGCTCCCCCACGTCCTGCGAACCCGCAGGCGCTGAACGCCCTGGTCGACGCAGTGCGGACCGGCGACGTGTCAGCACTGCTCGCCCTGCTCGCCGACGACACGATCCTGTGGACCGACGGCGGCGGGGTGGTCTCTGCGACCCTGAATCCGATCTTCGGCGCGGAGAGGGTGCGCCGCTTCTTCCTCGGCGTGCGCGAGAAGGCGGCGGCACACAACCGTGAGAACCCGTTCTCGATCGAGGTGCTCGACGTCAACGGCGAGACGGCTTTCGCACTATCCCACTCGGGACGCACGGACGTGCTCGCGGTGGAGTTCGACGATGCGGGGCTGATCTGCGGGATCCGTCAGGTGTGCAACCCGCACAAGCTGCGGCGCGCGCTGGGCTGACCGGCACGCGCCGGAGCATCCTCCTCACTCCTCCGGCTCGAGCGGCCGCGTCGTGTCGCGCCGCGCCCGCCGCGTGTCCCGGCGTTCCTCGCCGACGGTGAGCGATGCGTCACCGGATGCGGTGTGATGCGGATCTCCCGGTCCCCGCGGCTGGATGCGGCCTGGCTCGAGGGTGCGCGTGACGTCCTCCGCGGTCACGATCGGGATCTGCGCGGTCGCGGTCTCGTACCACTCGGTGAGCGCCGGATCGTCGGTGTCGATCCCGGCTCCGGCACCCTCCTCGGTCGCGACCTCCGTGGCCCCGAAGACGAAATCGTCACCGTGCTCGCTGATGCCGCGCCTGACGCCCTGTGCGATCGCGGCGCGTGCGAAGCGGCGGCGCAGCATGTACGGGTCGGTGTGCAGCTCCCTGGCCCAGGCGAACATGATGCCGATCACGACGACCGCGAACGGCAAGGCGGAGACCACCATGATCGACTGCAATCCCGACAGCGCCGTCTCGCCTCCGGCGAGCAGCAGCGCCAGCGCGGCGGCGCCGAGAAGCAGTCCCCAGGTGATCGTCACCCACGTAGACGGCTCCGGCCGGCCGCGCTGACTCATGGAGCCCATCACGATCGCGGCCGAATCGGCAGAGGTGACGAAGAAGAGCACGATCGAGAGCATGGCCAGCACGGAGAGCACCGCACCGAACGGCAGGTTCTCGAAGACCGCGAACAGGATCGCCTCCGGCGCGCCCGCCTCGCTGATCGCGCGGCCCTGCGCCTCGAAGAACATCGTGGTGCCGCCCATGATGCCGAACCAGATGATGCAGACGATCGAAGGCACCACGATCACCACCGTGACGAACTCGCGAAGCGTGCGTCCGCGGGAGATCTTCGCGATGAACATGCCGACGAAGGGCGTCCACGAGATCCACCACGCCCAGTAGTAGTTGGTCCAGGTGGAGACGAACTGGGCGGCCTCCTCGCCCTGCGCGGGGTTGCGCATCAGCATCGTCCAGAGTTCATTGATGAACGCCGGGACGCTGGAAGGGATGATGTTCAGCAGGAACAGCGTGGGTCCGGCGATGAAGATGAACACCCCGATGACGCCGGCGATGACCATGTTGATGTTCGACAGAGCCCGGATGCCGCGCTTGATGCCCGACACCGCCGAGAGTACGAACGCGGCGGTCAGAACGGTGATGATCACGATCAGTCCCACGTTGCCGATCGGACCGATGCCGCTGACGTACTCGACGCCGCTGGCGATCTGCAGCGCCCCCATTCCCAGGGTGACGCCGGTGCCGAACAAGGTCACGATGATCGCGAAGACATCGATGATGGCGCCGACCCATCCGTCGGTGCGGTCGCCGAAGATCGGCTGGAAGATGGCCGAGATCAGCGGAGGCCGTCCGCGGCGATAGGCGGCGTACGCGATGGCCCCGCCGACGAGCGCATAGAACGCCCAGGCCATCGGACCCCAGTGCAGGATCGACTGCGCCAGAGCGTCGAGCATCGCGTCAGCGGATCCTGGCTCAGAGGCGAACCCGTACGGGACGTCGTTGAAGTATCCCAGCGGCTCCGCCGGACCCCAGAAAAGCAGCCCGATGCCCATACCTGCCGAGAAGAGCATCGCGATCCACGACACCGTCGAGAACTCGGGGCTCTCGTCGTCGGCGCCGAGACGGATGCCGCCGGTGCGTCCGTACCCGACAACCAGCATGAAAGCGATCGTGACGATGGCCAGCAGCGAGAACAACCAGCCGAAGTTGGTCGTCACCCACCCCAGTGAGGCGGCTCCTGCCTCGCTGATGCTCTGCGGGCTCGCGAACCCCCAGATGACGACCGCGAGCACCAGGACACCGGCGATGCCGAGCACGGGCCAGTTCGTGCTGAAGGTGCGCGGGGTGTCTTCGACGCCGATGCCCGGGATGAGAGCGGGGTGGGTGACCTCCTTCAGAACCCGCTTCGGCCCCGTCCTGTCCGATGGCTCCTTGCGCGGCCTCGGTCCTGGCCGCGAGGGCTGCTCGGGTCCTCCGTGCGGTGGCTCTGATGTGGTCATCGACGTTCCTCCTCGGGTTGTGCACCCGGTCCCGGATGCTTCGTCTTCGGCTCGTCGCGTTCCATCACCCCATAGATCGTGTCCGGCTCGCAAGCGCCTTGCATTCCGGGCGTGGCCCGGATGCGCTGTCAACCCCTGTACTCGTCGATGCTCTCGGCGTCTAGGTTGAGCGCGATGCGAGCGACAGGTGCGGTGGAGTACGGCGGCGGCGCAGTGGGCACCATCGGCGGTGCGCTGCGGGATGCCGCCCGGCCGGCGCGGCTGCTGCTCGCGGCGAAGACCGCGGTGGCGGTCGCAGCCGCGTGGCTGATCGCGCCGCTGATGCCGGGAGTGACCGACGAGTACCCGTACTACGCACCGCTCGGCGCACTGATCAGCATGTACCCCACGCTCATGAGTTCGCTGCGCTCCAGCCTGCAGACGCTGATGGGGCTGGCTGCCGGCGTCGGGATCGCCGCGATCATCGTGCTCACCGTCGGTCCGAGCGTATGGACCCTCGCCGCGGCGGCCGCGCTGGGCGTGCTCGTCTCCGGCACCGGATGGTTCGGTGCGGGGAAGGAGTACATCCCGGTCGCGGCGCTGCTCGTCCTCATCATCGGCGGTGGCGATCCGGAGGGCTACTCCCTCGGCTACGTGGTGCAGACCGGAGTCGGCGTCGTCATCGGACTGCTCGTGAACCTCGTCATCCCGCCGGCGCCCCTCGTCGGGCAGGCGCGTGCCCGTCTGGATGCGTTTCAGCGCACGCTGGCGGGGCACCTGCACGACATCGGCGACGCCGTGGCGGAGTCGTGGCCGCCCGAGAACGAGGGCTGGGCGCGTGATGCACGCGACCTCGCCGAGACGAGCCGCGCCCTGCGCGGCGCCCTCGCCGAGGCGGATGAGAGCCGCCGGGGGAACCCGCGAGCGTGGATTCGCCGCGTCGACACCTCGCAGGAGCACACCCGTCTGGAGACGCTCGACGACATCGCCCATCAGATCCGCGACATCTCGGGCTGCATCGGCGACACGATCTGGTCGCGCCGGGCAGCGCTGGAGCTCGACCCGGAACTGGTCGGGCCCCTCTCCGATGCCTGCCACGCGGTGGCCGAAGTGCTCGATCCCGACACCGATCCCGAGCGCGACGAGACAGCGCGCAGGACCGCAGCAGAGCGAGTGGACCGACTGTTCGCGGCCGTGCATGATCGCACGCTGGACGTGGGAACCGTGACCGGTCCCGGCGTGCTCAGCGCGATGCACCTGCACCGCATCCTGATCCTGCTGAGCCCGGCCGACGACACCTGACACAGAGCCCCGCGGCTGCCGTGCATCGCAGCGCGGATCAGCCGCGGCGGTACTGCAGCAGCAGCTCGCTGTCGGCACGCAGCACCGACATGAGCCTCATCTCGGTGCGCACCGCCTCGCCTACAGCGATGCGGCCGGCGGCGCCGGCTTCCAGGGTGGGCGCGACCGTGAGATGCAGGGCGTCCACCGCGCCGGCACCGAGGAACGATGCGAACGTGTGCGGGCCGCCCTCCGCGTGAACGTGCATCAGCCCGCGCCCGGCGAGCTCTGCCCGGATGCGCAGGGGATCGGCATCGTCGGCGCCGGTCTCGATGAGGTCGGCCACCTCCGCGAGATGCTCCCGGCGCTCCGCGCGATGCTTGTCCTCGGCGTTTCCTGCGGGGACGGTGCAGATGATCGGTCGTACCGGAGCATCCGTGAACATCGCGGATGCGGGGTCGAGGTCGAGACTGCGCGAGACGAGCACCAGCACGGGGTGCGGTGGCAGGCCGTGCCGCATCCGCCACCCGGACGCGGCGTCGGAGAGCCGCATCGCCGCGTAGCCTTCCCTGCGTGCGGTGCCGGCCCCCAGCAACACCGCGTCGGCCGGCCAGCGCAGCAGATCGAACAGGCGACGGTCCGCTTCGTCGCCCAGCCCGCCGGAGAGACCGTCGCGGGTCGCAGCGCCGTCGATGCTGGCGATGAAGTTCATGCGCAACCACGCCCGCCCCTCCGGTATGCTCGTCCCGGCCAGCAGGGCTTCATCATCGAGGTCCGACGCCGGGTCGGGCCAGAGGCGATCGATGGGCATCCCGCTCCTCACACGTTCCGGGTCGGATGGGTGTTGTGCTCCAGCCGCACCGGCTGACGCATCCCCAGTATGGCCTCGGCCATGCGGGCCGCGTCGACGGCCTCCGCGATGTCGTGCATGCGCACGATGCGCGCGCCCTTCAGGATGCAGGCCGTCATCGCAGCGAGGGACCCGGACAGCCGCTCCCCTTGCGGACGATCGATGGACTCGCCGATGAAGTCCTTGTTCGACACGGCGACGAGCAGCGGCAGGCCGATGTCGACGAGCTCGTCGAGGCGGCGGGTGAGTTCGAGGGAGTGCAGGGTGTTCTTGTCGAGATCGTGACCTGGATCGACGATGATGCGCTCACGCAGTACGCCGCCCGCCTCGGCGCGCTCTATCCGCTCGAGCAGGAACGAGCGCACCTCCGCCACGACGTCGTCGTAGCGTGCTGCGGGCTTCTCGACGCGCGGCGGACCGACGCTGTGCGTGATCACGACGTGCGCCTCGCTGTTCGCGATCACGCCTGCCATCCGGGTGTCGCCCAGACCGCTGGTGTCGTTGATGACCGCCGCGCCCGCGGCGATCGCGGCGGCGGCGACGTCGGCATCGTTCGTGTCGACCGAGACGACCACCCCGGCGCCCGACGCCGTGATGGCCTCGACGACCGGGACGACTCGGTCGATCTCCTCCTGCACCGACACCGCGGGGCCGCGTCCGAACGGCACGCCTCCGATGTCGACCCAGTCGGCGCCACGCTCGGCGGCGCGAAGCGCGCTGCCGACCGCGCGGTCCAGGGCGAAGGTCGCGCCCCGATCATGGAACGAGTCAGGGGTGCGGTTGACGACGGCCATGACCGCCACCTGGCGAGCGAAGTCGAAGTCCCGTGCGCCGATGCGGCGCACGGTCTTCGCTGCTGTGGGTGTGCTCATCGCGGTTTCCCCACGCTGTCACGCACGGCGTCGGAGGAGTCCCAGTCGTTGGCATGCATGGCGGCGACGACCATACCGTCGGAGACCCAGTACGCGCGGAACGCGCCGCCGCGAGCGACGTCCGTGTCGCCCTCGATGTCGACCCGGTCATACCCCTCCGGGCCGACGCTGCCGAAGTACTCCATGCCGAGGTCGTACTGGTCGGTGAAGAAGTACGGCAGATGCACGTAGGGCTCCTCTGCCCCAAGCAGGTTGCGGGCGACCACCTTGCCCTGCTCGATCGCCGTGTCCCAGTGCTCGACCCTGATGCGGCGTCCGAGCACGGGATGGTCGTGATTGGCGACGTCGCCGATCGCATAGACATCAGGGGCGGAGGTGCGCAGCGTCGTATCGACGAGGATCCCGTTCTCGACGGCGAGGCCCGCCGACTCGGCGAGTTCCGTGGCGGGTGCCGCACCGACGCCGACGACCAGCACGTCGGCCTCGACCATGTCGCTCTCGGCGACCTGGGTGCCGAGGCGCAGATCCACGCCGTGATGACGGTGCAGTTCGGCGAACACGCGTGCCACCTCGGGTCCCAGCACGCGCAGCAGAGGCAGCTCCGCCACTTCGAACATGGTCACCCGCGCGCCTGCCTGGCGTGCGGCCGATGCGACCTCGAGGCCGATCCACCCGGCGCCGATGATCACGACATGAGCGTCCGGTGTCAGACGCGCTTTGAGCCCGGCGCTGTCCTCCATCGTGCGCAGGTACACCGGGTGCGCGACGCGCTCTGCGGCCTCGAGGTGCCGGGGCACTGCGCCCGTCGCGATCAGCAGCCGGTCGTAGTGCAGTTCGCTCTCGTGTCCCGCCTCCGATCTCGCTGTCAGCACATGGGCGTCGGTGTCGATGCTCGTGACGCGGGTGCGCAGCTCGATACGCACGTCATGGTCGCGATACCAGCCGGCCTCATGCACGGCGGCCGCTTCGACGTTCTTCTTGCCGAGCAGCACATCCTTCGACAGCGGCGGCCGCTCATACGGGAGGTGGTTCTCGGCGGCGAACAGCACCAGTTCGCCGTCGTAGCCGCGTTCGCGCAGCTCAGTGACTGCGGTGGCGGCGGCGAGGCCGCCGCCGACGATGGCGATGGTCATCTTCCGGTCCTCTCTGTGGATGCCGATTCTGCCGCACTCAGCGTTCGGCGACGAGCGCGAAGAACTCGGCGCGTGACCGGGCGTCGTCGCGCAGTGTTCCCCGCACGGCGGAGGTCTTGGTGATCGCATCGCCGGCGCGTGCTCCGCGCAGTGTCATGCAGCTGTGGGCAGCCTCGACGATGACGCCGACACCACGTGGCTGCAGCCGGGCTGCGAGAGCGTCGGCGATCTGCACGGTCAGCCGCTCCTGTGTCTGAGGGCGACGCGCGTAGTGATCGACCATGCGCGGGATCTTCGAGAGCCCGACCACGCGATCCGCAGGGAGATACACCACGTGGGCGACGCCGCTGAACGGCAGCAGATGGTGCTCGCAGAGAGAGTGCACAGGGATATCGCGCACCAGCACCATCTCGTCGTACCCCTCGCGGTTCGCGAAGGTGGTGAAGTCGAACGGCTGCGGGTTGAGCAGCTCGGCGTATGCCGCGGCGAACCGGTATGGGGTTCGGGCGAGGTCGGGTGCGTCGGCTGCATCCGGATCGATGCCGAGGGCCGCCAGGAACAGCCGGCCGGCGTGCTCGGCGGCTGCGAGATCGACCGCCCGCGGGGCAGCCTCGATCCGCACGCGATCCGGCGACGCCGCCGCAGGCGTCGCGAGCCCGAACGTCTGGTCGTGGGTCCGATCCGCGATGGAAGTGAGCGTCATGCGGTCCTCCTCGTGCTCACTTCCAGTAGAGACCCCTCGATCTCTAAAGTCAATACTTATCGCTTTTAGAAGATGGACGGTCGCCGCGCGTGAAGCCGGGCCGGCTCGGGCGCGTACGTTCGAGGCGTTCGTCATGCCGGCGATGGAGACGGCGGACGGCGGCGGGGTTCACCTGCGAGGGGGCCGGATCGAATGACCAGCGGCGCGCCGAGACCCCGATCGCGAGCGTGGCCGGGATGCTCGCCGATACTCACGCTCGCGATCGTCGCGCGTTGGGGACGCGCGGGTCAGAGCACTGGGGATGCTCCGCACTCAGAGCACTGGGGATGCTCCGCGCACTCATCAAAATACCGAGTGCAGTACAGGCCCTATAGGGTCGCAAGTCCATAGTTCGGTGGACTTTCGTCCCCCTCTGCGCTTCGGCGCCTGCCTCGCACGGGATGCCGCCGTGCGTCCATCCCGACCCTGATCACACGATGGGCAGACGAGCTGCGACGCGCCACCGGCCGTCGACCTCGCCTGCGCTGAACTCGCCACTCGCACCGACCACGCGCTCCGCCATCCGGCCGAGCCCCGTACGACTGGAGGGCACGTCACGCCGGGGGGCTGCGGGCAGGGGGCTGTCGATGATCAGCCGGGCGACGGCCTCGTCCAGCTGCAGGTCGATGGCGACGGTGCCGGGGCCGGCGTACTTCAGCACGTTGGTGACGGACTCGCGCACGACCCGGGCGAGGATGATCTCGGCGGCGCGAGCCAGCCGCTCGTCGCGCAGTGGCCCCTCGCACTGGACCTCATGACCGGCCGCCTCGAGCTCAACGCGCGCTTCACTCACGGCTTCCGCGAGATCGCCGACATGCATGCCCTCGGAAGCGCGCCCCTCGTCGGCGAGCTCGATCACGAACCGAAGGTCCGCCATGGCCTTTCGTGCAGCGCTGCGGATGGCCTCCTGCGAGGCAGGCGCCGCCTGCTCGTCATCGAGCAGCTGCGCATGCATCGACACCACTGTGAGATGGTGCGCGATGCTGTCATGCAGTTCACCGGCGATCCATCGCCTTTCGGCGAGCACCGCTTCCCGCTCCTGCTGCGCCTTCTCGGCCAGTTCGTGTTCGAGACGACGACCTCGGGCGAAGGCGGCACGCAGAGCGAAGCCGATGGCCCCGGCCACGGTGGCGACGATGAGGTAGATGCCGACGTTGACGGGGACGCTCAGCCCCCCGTAGGCGATGATGCTCGCGGCGACGAGGAACACGGCCAGGTAGGCGAAAACGAGTAAGGTCCACCCGAGCCGCAGCACCAGTGCGGCTGCGACCGCGAACGCCAGGAGGACCTGGCTCTCCGAGCCGGTGAGGAACGAGACTGCCAGCATCGCTCCGAGCACGGCCGTGGCGACCAGGGGCGTCCAGAGATACAGGGCGAACGCCGCGGTCGCCCCGATGCTGAGGAGGGAGGCGAGGATGTCGCCTCGGGGCGAGGAGAACGCTCCGAACACGTCCACAGCGGCGACGCCCGCCACGATGACGAGGATGACGACGCTCTCCGGGCGACTCAGCCGCTCGCCTCTGCTGAGCCAAAGCGAAACACGTTCACCGCGACCTGACCGGATCGACGACATGTTCCGCTATCTCCAATACGCCAGTACGCTAGCGATAGATGCCGAGAAGGATGCACAACTGCTGCCAAAAGGTCATGTTAGTCACCCCCTTCGCCGGTTCGTTTGTTCAGATGCTCTAGAGCTTCTCGGCAAACGCCTCGCAACGCATCTGACACGAGTTCAGACTTCGCTGGCCAAAGGTCTACACCGCAGAACCGGCACCGCACACCAGGGCCGGAGCTAGGCTGGCTGCATGCCGGAGATCCGCGTGCTCATCGTCGATGACGACCCGCTGGTGCGGACCGCTCTCGCGCATTTCGTCGCACGCGATCCGGTCATCGAAGTCATCGGCCAGGCCGAGGATGGCGGCCAAGCACTCGCCATGACCGAACACGACCGTCCCGACGTCGTGATGATGGATGTGCAGATGCCCGGGATGGACGGCATCCAGGCCACCAGGGCGATCTCCACCCGCTGGCCGGAGGTTCGCGTGCTCGCCGTGACGACGCTCGAAGGCAGCGAGACCGTCCTTCCGATGCTGGGCGCCGGGGCGTCCGGCTACCTGCTGAAGGACTCCAGCGCGGACGCCATCATCGCGGGGATCCACGCGGTCCACGATGGCGCGAGTTCACTCTCCCCGAGGATCGCGTCCATGCTCATCAAGCACGTTCGCGACGGCGAACCGCCGGCCGACGCCGGTGAGCTCGAGCCTTTGACAGACCGTGAGGAGCAGGTCGTCCAGCGCCTCGCCCAGGGCATGTCGAACGGCGAGATCGCGCGATCGCTGATCGTGTCGGAGGGAACCGTGAAGGCGCACCTCGGCCGGGTCATGTCCAAATGGGGCGTGCGCGATCGCGTGCAGATACTCGTGGTCGCGGCGCGCGCAGGGCTGGTCGATTTCCGCTGACCCACCTGGCGTCAGAACATGGCGGCCGGGAGGAAGCCCTCGTGCTCGAGCAGCCAGCGCTTGGTGAGCAGACCCTCTCCCGGCGGCCCACCCGAGTAGCCGCCGAGCCCGTCGCTTGCGACGACGCGGTGGCAGGGCACGATGATGGGGATCGGATTCGCGCCCATGATCGAACCGATGGCGCGCGCAGGCACCGTCGTGCCGCTGCGTCGGGCGAGTTCGCCATACGTCACGGTCTCGCCGTGCGCCACCGTCGCGTGGAGGGCGTTGAGCACCGCGCGACTCGCCTCGCCCTGCGTGCCGAGATCGATCGGCATGTCGAAGACCGTCAGGCGGCCTGCGAAGTAGGCGCGCAGCTGCGCGAGCGCCTCGCCGAGCAGCGGGTCTGCCGGTTCGGCGTCGACGGACAGGCGACCACTGGGCCAGGTGACGCGTGTGATCGCCTCGCCGTCGCCGGCCACTCCGATCACGCCCACCGGAGTTCTGACAGTGGCGAACGAGCTCATTCGGCGACCATATCCCGCACGTGGGACATTAACGCCGGGTGAATTCCGCCGCCGCGGGCCCGACGCTGATTCGAGATCTGTCAATATAGATGGGAATCTAATCAACGCCAGAACCACCGCCACTTGAGGAACCCGCATGAGCACCGCACCTACCGTGACCAAGGCGACCAAGTCGACCGCCGGGAAGGGCGCCGTCGACACGCGTCGACTGTCGACTCTCGACCGTTGGCTGCCGGTATGGATCGGTCTCGCCATGGTCGGCGGCATCGCGCTCGGCCGCTTTCTTCCAGGCCTCTCCGAGCTACTCGCGCGCCTCGAGATCGGCGGTATCTCGATTCCGATCGCACTCGGACTGCTCGTGATGATGTATCCGGTGCTCGCCAAGGTGCGCTACGACAGGGTCGCCGCGGTCACAGGAGACAGAAGACTGCTCGTTTCGTCGCTGCTGCTGAACTGGCTGGTCGGACCGGCGCTGATGTTCACACTCGCCTGGGCGTTCCTCCCGGACCTGCCGGAGTACCGCACGGGACTCATCATCGTCGGGTTGGCGCGATGCATCGCCATGGTCGTCATCTGGAACGATCTGGCCTGCGGCGATCGTGAAGCCGCCGCCGTGCTGGTCGCCATCAACTCGGTGTTCCAGGTGATCGCATTCTCACTCCTGGGTTGGTTCTATCTCACAGTGCTTCCCGGTTGGCTCGGCTTCGACACCCAGGGTCTCGAGATCTCGGTCGGGCAGATCGCGTTGAACGTGCTGATCTTCCTCGGCATCCCTCTCGTCGCCGGCTTCACCTCCCGCTTCGTCGGAGAACGCCGCAGAGGGCGCGGCTGGTACGAGCAGCGGTTCCTTCCGCGGGTGGGTCCGTGGGCGCTGTACGGGCTGCTGTTCACCATCGTGCTGCTCTTCGCACTGCAGGGCGAGCAGGTGACCTCCCGCCCCTGGGACGTCGCGCGCATCGCACTGCCGCTCCTGGCCTACTTCGCGATCATGTGGTTTGCAGGCCTTCTCACCGGGAAGTCACTCGGGCTGGACTACGCCCGATCCTCGACGCTGGCGTTCACCGCGGCGGGGAACAACTTCGAACTCGCGATCGCGGTCGCGATCGGCACATTCGGTGCCGCATCCGGCCAGGCTCTCGCCGGCGTCGTTGGCCCGCTCATCGAGGTCCCCGTGCTCGTCGGTCTCGTCTACGTCTCGCTGTGGGCCGCTCGCGCCTGGTTCCACACCGACCCGTTCGCCGCAGAGGGGGCGAAACTGTGAACCTCACGCTGACAGCCGAGGGCAGCGTCTGCAGCCCCGCCGCCCTGCACGCCATCGGACAGGAAGCGGCCTCGTCGGTGGCCGCGACCCTGAAGGCGCTGTCGGACCCGCTGCGGCTGCGGATGCTCTCCGCCATCGCCTCCGATCCGCGCGGCGAGTCGTGCGTCTGCGACCTCGCCGAGCTCGCCGACGTCTCTCAGCCGACCGTCTCGCATCACCTGAAGGTGCTCAAGGATGTCGAAGTGCTGACGTCGGAACGACGAGGCACCTGGGTCTGGTACCGCATCAATCCGAGCCACCGCGGCGCCGTCATCGCGCTGCTCGACTCTTTCGCGCCGGCGAGTCTCGGGTGGCGCGCCGGAGCTGGCGAGCCGCCTGCGCGCCCTGATTTCGACGCCAGGATCACCAGACTCGGGCAGGAACTCGCGTCTGAGACTCCCGAGCTCGAACAGGAAACCGTGCTGAGCATCGTCCGCGAGTCCTACACGGCCCTCGCGCGCACCGCCAAGGTGACCGGAGCGCTCGTACCGCTCACCGAACGCTTCGCCCGCCAGCGCCTGGCCGACCTCACCCGCGACAGGGACGTGTCGGCGCCTCAGGTGCTGTTCGTGTGCGTCGCCAACGCCGGGCGGTCACAGCTCGCTGCGGCACTCGTCAATCAGCTGGGTGGCGGCCGGATCGTCGCTCGCTCTGCGGGCTCGAACCCGGGTGACGTCATCGATCCGCACGTCCGCGCGCTTCTCGCAGAGATCGAGGGCGAGGCCGCAGCCGAGCGGTTCCCGAAACCGCTCACCGACGACGCGGTCCGCGCCGCCGACGTGGTCATCACGATGGGATGCGGTGACGTGTGCCCGATCATCCCCGGCGTGCGATACGACGACTGGGCGGTCGGTGATCCTGCGCTCGCGTCCACAGCGGGTGTCGAAGCCATCCGCGATGACATCGCGGGGCGCGTGCGCACTCTCGTCGACGAACTCCTCCCCTGACCCCCCTCCGTCCTCCAGGAGCCAGCATGACCACCGTCTCATCGAAGCCGTCCGTCCTCTTCGTCTGCGTGCACAACGCCGGCCGCTCTCAGATGGCCGCCGGTTTCCTGCGCGACATCGCGGGAGACCACATCGAGGTCCGGTCGGCCGGATCCATGCCCGCAGAGCAGATCAACCCCGTCGCCGTCGAGGCGATGCGCGAGATCGGCATCGACATCACGGCCGAACAGCCCAAGGTGCTGACAACCGAGGCCGTGCAGGCGTCGGACGTGGTGATCACCATGGGCTGCGGTGACGCCTGCCCGTTCTTCCCCGGCAAGCGCTACGAGGACTGGAAGCTCGACGATCCGGCCGGTCAGGGCATCGACGCCGTGCGCCCGATCCGCGACGAGATCCGTTCCCGCATCGAGAAGCTGGTCGACGAACTCACCTGAGAATCGCCAGGTGAGCGCGCGTCGGCGGGGCGACCTGTTGACCTTCAGCCCGGGTGAAAGTCGATGATGGTCCCATGACCCGGCCACGCGAGCGCGAAGAGGTGCCCCTGCCGGTCGCGGCGCCGCGAACCCTGCTGCCGATCGGCGCGTTCGCGCAAGCTGTCGGCCTGAGCGCGAGCGCACTGCGTCAGTACGGCGAATCCGGGCTCCTGATTCCCACGGAGATCGATGGACGCACCGGCTATCGCTACTACGCCCCGGATCAGCAACGTCGCGCCATCTGGATCCGCCGGCTGCGGGACGCCGGGCTCGGCCTCGGCAAGATCGGCGCCATCCTCGACGGCGACGCCGCCGAGGCCGAGCGTCTGCTGGACGCCTGGCTCACGGATGCCGCGGAACGGCAATCAGCCGCTACGGCGTTGGTCGCGGACCTCAAGCTCAGCCTGCGAGCGCGCGTCGAGAACAACCCTGTGCATCGCACGACCGCCGGTTTCGACGGTGCCGTCCTCGCGAACGCCATCGAGCAGGTGACGGCCGCGAGCGGCATCGACGGATTTCACAGCGTCCTCATGGACATCACCGATGGGGAGGCTGCGGTCGTCGCCACGGACCGCTATCTGCTCCTCGCACGCCTGGCCGTCTCCAGGCGCGTGTCAGGTCCGCCGGCGAGGGTGAGCTTCACGCCGGGATCGGTAGCCGCCTGGCTTCGAAGCAGGCGGCGGGTCGACCTCGTCGTCGAATCCCCGATCGGCCGGAACGGTCGCAAGACCATGCACGCTCACTTCTGCGATGACGCGGGGCACCGCCGTGAGCTCGAGCGCGAGCGGGATCTGCTCCCCAGCGTCCACGCGCTCCTGCAGGACCGGTCAGGTGCGCCGACGAGGATCGTCTTTCCACGCACCGAAGTCCTGCGAGTCTCGCGTTCGACCGGGAGCCTCTCACTCATCGCGTCGGAAGGAGAGGCACGCTTGCACTCGGATGCGGGTGTCGCCGCGGGCTCCGCAGACGGTCGCGCCGTCTCGCTGGAGCTCTCCGCGGCGACACTGACCCGAATCGCCGAGGCGGCGGTCGGTCCCGCGCTCAGCTGCGACGTCGACGAACCCGGCGCGGCCGTCGTCTGGCGGGCGCCGAGCCAGCCGGACTTCGTCGCGCTGGCGATGCCGCAATCGAGATGAACCAGCGGATGCCGAGGGGCTTCAACGCCTGGGTCGTCGCGACGGTCGGCGCTGATCTCGGCTCCGGTGTTCTCGCGTTCTCGCTGGCCTGGGTCGCGTCCGGGCACGGGCCGGCCCTCGTGTCGGCCGTGCTGACTCTCACCGTGGCGCCGTCCGTGCTGTTCGGCCTGCTCGGAGGTGCCGTCGCGGATCGCTTCGGCCCCCGGCGGGTGATGATCGTCTGCACGTGCGCATTCATGTCGATCAGCGCCGTGCTTGCGCTCACCGTCACTGTGCGACCGATGTCACCGGTGGCGCTGGTGGTGGCTGCGGCGGCGATCGGAACCGTCTCGGCGTTCCACCGGCCGGCCGTGGGCGTGTTCCCGCGGATGTTCGTGGTCGATGCAGAGTTGGGAGCCGCGATGGCGCGCGTCGGAATGGCGAGCCAGGTCGCGGGCGCGATCGCACCTCCGCTCGGAGGAATTCTGGTCGGCGTCATCGCTCTGAGCGGTGTCGCCTGGATCGACGTGGTCGGGTGCATCTGCATGGTCATGGTGCTGCTCGCCGTCCGCCCTCCGATCGCCTCAAGCCCCGCGATGGAGGCGGTGTCCGTCCGCGGCATCCTCCGTGGAATCGCCACGGCCGGCGAGACCAGAGGCGCACCGGCGCTACTGGCCTGCGTCGCGCTTGTTGCAGGAGCAGTGATCCCGTCGATGGTCGTCGGCATCCCCCTCGTGGCTCGCGAACGCGGATGGACGGCGGCCGAGGCGGGCCTCATCGAGGCGGGCTGGATCGCCGGAGGTCTGCTCGCCGGCGCATGGTTCTCTTGGCGCGGAACAAGCGCAAGGGCGTGGCGTGGGATCGCGATCGGCCCCGTCCTCGTCGCCTGCGGGCTCGCCGCCCTCGCAGTCTCTCCGTCCTGGACGTCCGCGGCAGGCGGCACCGGCATCATCGGGTTCGGTGTCGTGATCTTCACCGCGCATGTCTTCCCCACCTACGTCCGCCTCGCCCCCGCATCGATGCTCTCCCGCTTCCAGAGCGTCCTCATCCTGGCGCAGCGAGCGCCACAGCTCGTGGTCACGCCGCTCATCGGCATACTGATCGGGTTCACCACCACCGGCCCGGCATTCTTGTGCGGCGCCGTCGTCGCTCTCGTCGCAACCGTCGTCGTGGCCGCGAACAAGACCCTGCGCGCCGTCGGCTCAGCCTCTGTCGCAGGCGGTGTCAGCCCTGCGCCGTGACGCGGACAACGTGGCGCCGGCTCGGTGCCGCGCCGGTCACGCCCGTTGCCACATCCACGGCACGGTCTCGGTGACCTTGACGAGCCCCGCACGCTCCAGGATCGGTCGTGAGTCTTCCGTCGAATCCGAGTGAATCCACCGCACCCCGCGCGACATCGCCGACCGGACACGCGCGGAAGTCAGTGCACGGTAGATACCGCGTCCCCGGTAGTCGGCGAGAGTGGCGCCACCCCAGATCCCTGCGAACTCCGTACCGGGGACCAGGTCTATCCGGCCGGCGCTGACGATGCGCCCGTCGACTTCAGCCGCCCACACCTCGACCGGCTCTTCCCTGGCCCGCTGCTCGAGGATCGCCGACAGCATCCGCTCGGCCCTCGGCGTTCCGCCGAACACCGAATCCTGCATGTCGAGCGCTGCGCGGATGTCCTCGGGATGGGTGAGCTGCCGCACCGTCACGCCCGCCGGCGGCTCGGTGCCTATGAGCGCCGAGGCGGCCCCCAACATCACCGACTCCGGCTCGTCAGGGGCGAAGCCTGCCGCGCGCAGAGCCTCTTCGAGGCCCGGCGCGCGATCGTGTGTGCGCGTCTTCCACTCAGCCTGTCGAATCGATCGATCGTCGGCGAGGAGGTCAGGCACGCGCTCAGCGTATCGGCAGGGTCGCGCGGCGTTCGGCCGCGGTTCCACACGCTGCCGCGACGCAGGCCTGTGACGACGCATCAGGAAGATCGCCGGTTCGGCGGCTATCCTCGCGTCGTGATCGTCTGGCTCAACGGCACCCACGGCGCGGGCAAAACCACGACCAGCGCACTCGTGCAGGCATTGATCCCGGGTTCGCGGGTGTTCGACGCCGAGAAGGTCGGCGAGACGCTGATGGACATCTCGCCCGGCCTGCCTGAGACCGACAACTTCCAGCACTGGCCACCCTGGCGGCCGCTCGTGGTCGATACGGCCCGCCGCGTGCTCGAGTACACCGGTGGCACGCTCGTGGTTCCGATGACCGTGCTCGTCGAGCCGTACTGGCAGGAGATCAGTGACGGCCTCGCGGCGCACTCCATCGCCGTGCGCCACTTCGTGCTCCACGCCGATCAGGACGCGCTTCGCAGCCGCATCGAGAACGACACCGTGCTGGGTCACTCGACGTTTCGGATGAGGTACCTGGAGCCGTATGCGGAGGCGTACGAGACTTGGCTGCGGAATGCGGCCGAGGTCGTCGACACGACTCGGCTCACCCCCGCGGAGGCCGCACAGCGCATCGCGGCCGCGGTGCGGGTGTAATCGAGGGCTGACGCTGAGAGGGGAGCACGCTGGGGCCGGCCACTGTCACGCTCTCGATCCGTCTGCGCGATGGTGATCGCCGACGCGGCGAGCGATCCGCGGACATGCGTCCCTACGACCCGTCCGCTCCTTCAACACCGGGGCCCGGCCCCGGGCGCACCGCCGCTGTGTCGGCGATATCGATGCGCACGTTCCCGTCGTGCTCCGACACCTCGATACGCGGTGCGGCGTCAGCCTCGGTGGAATGCTCGGCACGCAGCAACTGGTCTCGGCGCTTCTGCTCGTCGGTCATCGGATCTGGTTCGCGCTCACTGTTGGACATGATCCGAAGCGTGGTCGCCGCCGCCGCGTACCGCGATCCCCTGGCCTCACTGCCGCGGTCGTGATATCGCCAGCCCGCACCGCTCCCGGCCGACACCGGGATCCACTGATGCGGGGCTCGGGGTCAGGTCTGCGCGAACGGTTAGAACTGCTCGACGCGCTGCCGTCACTGATCCAGCCCCAGTACTTCGTCCAGCACGCGACGAGCGAAAGCCGCTTGGCCAGGCGCGGTGTTCGTCAGCATGATGAGGCCTTTCCAGAGCGCCCATCCCGCCCCGCGCGCCCATGTTGCATCGTCGAGGTCGAGCGTGGATCGGAATGCGCGTCGCGCTGGTCCGCGGAACTGGGTCCAATAGATCACGGTGTCGCATGCAGGGTCGCCGACGGCGGAGCAGCCGAAGTCGATCATGGCTGAGAGCGCCCCTCGGCGGTCAACGACCAAGTTGTTGATCGCGACGTCGCCGTGAACCCACACTGACGCTTCGCCCTCCGGCGTCGACGTTGCGCTGCGCCAGAGCGCGGCGGCGCGGTCTCGTTCCCGCACGTCGAGCAATGCGAATCGACTTTGCACCTCGTCGTCCCAGTGCGTCACAGGCGCACCGCGGTAGGCGCTGTGCTGGCCGGGCGCCGGACCATCCGTAGCATCCGCTCGGCGCAACGAGGTCAGGAACAACGCGAGATCGACAGCCAGCGCGGTGTCGCCGCTCAGGTGGGCAGGGTCGGGCCGGCGACCTTCGATCCAGCTGTAGATCGACCACGGCGCCGGGAAAGTCTCGTTCGGACGTCCACGACCAACGACGCTCGGGATCGGCTGAGACAGCTGCGGCGCGAGCCTCGGCAACCACTCCTGCTCCTTCCGCACCTGTGGAACGTAGGCAGCGGCCGCTGGGAGACGAACAACCAGAGCCTCCCCGAGGCGGAACATGCGGTGATCGTTCCCCGCTTCCGCGATTGCACGCACAGGCAGAGCCGCCCACTGTGGGAACTGCTCTCGCACGAGATCCTGCACCAACGCTTCGTTGATCGCGAGGCGGCTGGGAAAAGGCACACTCATCCCGCCACGCTAGTCGGCAGAGGCCCCGTGCCGGCCGACAGCGAGTGCTGTCCGCGAGTCCGGACGACCGATTGCGGCCGTGAATCGGTTCCGTACGGCGTAAGACGCCGCTGACGATCTTTACGGCGGGCCGATGGCCCCGTCGCGGATCGGTTCGGTCACCCCCGAAGAATTCCGTGACCAAACCGTTGCATTCGTTACCCGGCCGTTATAGAGTCATCGCACGGTGAATGTTTGCTGTGGCACTCACCGCATGTGATTGCAGGACACTCTTGGTGCAAGGGACAAGGGCCGGCCGGAAGCCTCTCCGACCGGCCCTTACTTGCGGCTCGTGCAGGGTGTCGGCACCCGCCAGTACGCTGAGGGAATGACCGATCGCCAGCTCGCCCTGCGCGCGTGGGAGAGCCTGTTCCGTGCACAGCACCAGGTGCTGGGAGAGATCAGCACCGACTTCGACGGGGCTGAGATCACGCAGGCCGAGTACGACGTGCTGCTCACCGTCGTGCGCGGGTCCGCCATGACGGCGCGTCTGCGCGACATCACCGCCAACTCCCTCACCAGCCAGCCCAGCGTCTCTCGCCTGGTGGAGCGCATGGTGCTGCGCGGACTGGTGACGAAGGCTGCCGACCCCGACGACGGTCGCGGCGCCGTCGTCACGGCGACAGAGGCCGGGGCGAGGGCGTTTCGCAACGTGGCCGCCGTCCATGGCCGCTCGATCGCCAGCCGCATGTCGGTGCTGGACGACGACGAGCTGGCGGCCCTGCTCCGTCTGACGGAGAAGCTGCGGCGGTAGTGGCAGCACCGCCCCTCGAACCGCCGTGATCCTGCGGCGCCGGATCGCCGGACGGCAGCGGCCGGTCTTCTGGCAGGGTGTACCTGAACGCCTTACGAGGGGAAAGGAAGGCTCACCATGGAGATCGCCGGAATCATCGGCATCCTGATCATCGTCGGCATCGCCGTCGTCGCCGCCATCGTCGTCGCACTCATCCTGATGCTGTTCGCCCGCAGCTGGATCAAGGTCGCTCGCGCCGACGAAGCGCTCGTCATCTCCGGACGCAAGCAGAAGGTGCAGCGAGCGATCATCAACGCCGACGGCAGCACCAGCTCCGAGCTCGCCGAGTCGCCCGTCACGGTGATCGTCAACGGCAAGTCGCTGGTCAACCCGATCACGCAACGGCACGAGATCATCTCGCTGCGCTCGCGTCAGGTCTCGCTCAACGCCGAGGCGCAGTCGCTCGACAGCGTGACCCTCAACGTCGACGGCGTCGCGATCGTCAAGATCGGCTCCGATCCTCTGTACGTGCGCCGCGCCGCCGAGCGCTTCGCCTCGCAGGACAAGGCCATCGAGCAGTTCACCACTGAGCAGCTCGAGGGTGCGCTGCGCGGAATCGTCGCGACGCTCTCGGTCGTCGAGCTCATGCGCGAGCGCAAGAAGTTCTCCGACCAGATCGCCTCCGACGTGTCGCAGGAGCTCGCCGAGCAGGGTCTGATCCTCGATTCGTTCCAGATCAAGGGCATCACCGACGCCGTCGGGTACATCCAGTCGCTCGGCGCACCCGAGATCCAGGCCAAGCGCCAGGCGGCCGAGATCTCGCAGACCAACGCCGACCGTGCGATCAACCAGAAGAACATCGCCAACCAGGAAGCGAACCTGATCGAGCAGACCGCGCTCGACACCAACACCGCCAACGCGAACGCCGGTATCGGCCGTGCCCGCGCCGAGGCCGAGCAGGCCGAGCAGCTGGCCCGCGCGCAGGCCGAGCAGGCCGTGCTGCAGCAGCAGGCGGAGAACAAGCAGGCCCAGCTCGATGCCGACGTCAAGCGCGTCGCCGACGCCCAGCGGTACGAGGCCGAGACGCGCGCGCAGGCCGAGCTCTTCACGCGCGAGAAGGCCGCCGAGGCCGCGGCAATCGAGCAGGTCAAGCAGGCCGAGGCCCGCACGCGCATCGCCGAGCAGCAGGCCGAGGCCGACAAGGCCCGCGCGGCGGGTGAGGCCGCCGCCGCAGAAGCCAAGGCCGCCGGTGAGGCGAACGCGCTCCGCGCACAGGCGGAAGCCGAGGCCGAAGCCCGACGGCTGCGCGCCAACGCCGAGGCCGAGGCGATCCGCGCCGAAGGTGAGGCGCGGGCCGCCGCCGTCGAGGCGGAGGCCAAGGCGATCGCCTCGAACCAGGAGGCGTTCCTGTCGCAGCGGGTGCTCGAGGTGCTGCCGTCGATCATGGCCGAGTTCGCCAAGGGCTACTCGACGATCGGCAACGTCTCGATCATCGGCAGCGCCGGTGAGGACGGCGCCTCCAGCGTCGTCGGAGGAGACAGCGCCAGGGCCATGCGCTCGGTGTTCGACAGCGTCAGCGCCGCCACCGGTCTCGACCTCGCCGCGATCATCCAGGGACAGGCGATCGGCCGCGGCTTCGGCGCCGGCCTCTCGCAGACCACGGACGCGAGCACGACCGAGGAAGCTCCCGTGAAGCGCGAACCGGTGCCGACCACGCCTCCGCCTGCCGTGCAGGCCGCCCCCGCAGAGTGAGTCGCAGAAGGGCCGCCCCGCAGCCGCGGGGCGGCCCTCTCGCATCTGCCGCGCGGGTCCGTACCGATCCGGTACGTAGACTCGAATCATGACGTTGCCGCCGCCCCCTCTGCCGCATGCCGTCTTCACAGGAGCATGGGGTGACACCGAGACCAGGGGCTGGAGCGCGGCTCAAGCGGTGGTCAGCGAGGGCATGGTCACCCTGTGGATCGCGTCACCGAACGGCTGGATGCAGCAGTTCACCGCTCCCGCGAGCCAGGTGACCGCGAAATCGGCGGCGCAGCGCATCACGCTGAACGTCCACGGCCGGAGCTACCCGATCCTCGCGGACCCCGGCGCGGTCGGCCGCGCACTGAACCTCACCGGGATGGGAATCGCGGGCAACCTGATCGACGCCGGGGGCGTGAGCGCCGCCAGCGGAGTCGGACGCACCGTGAACCAGGCCGCCGCCGCGCACTCATTCACGGCCGGTGGCGGCAAGGAGTTCCTGACCGCGATGCGCGCCTCTGGCGCCCGTGTCTCACGTCTGGGCTATGGCGCCATCGTCGCCATCGGGTGCGGCGGCGGGCTGGCCCTCGTCATCGCGACACTCGTGATCACGGTGCTGGTGCTCAATGTCTGACGCCGCGTACCCCTACCCGGGCGCGGGCGACCCGGATTCGATGGCCGTACGCGACCCCGGCACCTCCCCCGCTGTGCTCGCCGACATCGCCGCCCGGCGGTGGGATCTGCACTCGGCCATCGTGGCGCATCCTCGTGTCTACCCCGAGTTGCGGAACTGGATCGCGCAGGTGAACCCGGACGGCGCGCAGGCCCCCTGGATCGGATCGCCGACGCCCTCGCCTGCACCGGCGCCGGCCCGCCGCCGCGGCATCGGCTGGTGGTTCGCCGGTTGCGGCTGCCTCGCGCTCGTCGCCCTGGTCGTGATCGGCATCATGCTTCTCGGCGGACTCGGAGCCGCGCTCTCCTCAGACGACGGCGACCGTCAACGCGGCGGAACCCAGACCTCCGTCCCCGCGGATCCCGGCGCGGGAGACGATCCGCTGGGGGCCTTCGAAGCGGAGCGGGAGGCGTACTACGAGCTGGTCGCCCAACTCGACGGCAACCCCGCGGCACCGCTGGTCACCCATGAGGATGTGTTCCGCCGCTACGAGGAGCGAGCGGCGAGCGAGGGGCTCACCTCGTTCTCGGCCGAGACGTTGGCCCAGCAGGCGCGCGAGCTGCGCGAGCAGCTGCAGCAGAGCATCGCCGAGGCCGAGAAGCGCCGCGTCAACAACAGCGGCACGCTCACCGAAGACATCGTCGACCAGGCCGGAGAAGGGTTCATCGACATCCGCTGGGATGCGGCATCCGCCTGTCCCTCTTCGGATGAGGAGGGCTGGCGGACGTCGGCGTGCGTCACCAAGGAGGACTCGCTCACGGTCCGTCTTCTGCCTGAGAAGGAGTTCTCCAGCGACTGGGAGAAGCGGATGCTGGTCGTGCACGAGCTCGCCCACGTGTACCAGCGGGCGGATGGCACCCGATTCGAGGACCGGAACGGGCATGCTGACCGCCTGGTGGAGCAGGGCCTGTTCCAGGGCGACCTGGAGAAGATGGCGGACTGCTACGCCCTCACCTATCACGACGAGTGGTCCCTGTCGCGAGGCGACGTCGAGATCGGCTACGGGTACGTCTGCGGCGAGTCCGAGCGCAAGGCGATCCGCGAATGGGCCGCCGACGTCGACGCGCCGTTGCCCGGTTGACCTGCAGTCGGCATCGACGAAGGCTGGACGGGTGAGCAGCGGGAGGTTCGATCTGGAAAGGATCGGCGACGGCCTCAGCTTCGCCGCTGCACTCGACGACCTGCATACGGCTCTCGAGCGCAGCACCTCGGCCGTCGTCAGTGCACCTCCAGGCACGGGCAAGACGACGCTCGTGCCGCCGATGCTCGCGTCGCGCACATCGGGCCGCGTGGTCGTGACCCAGCCGCGCCGGGTCGCTGCGAGGGCGGCGGCTCGCCGTCTCGCTCACCTCGACGGCTCGGCGCTCGGCTCCCGCGTCGGGTTCACAGTGCGCGGCGAGCGCAGCGTGACGCGGACGACGCGCGTCGAGTTCGTCACCGCAGGCGTGCTGCTGCGCCGGATGCTCGACGACCCGGGGCTCGACGGAGTGGATGCCATCGTGATCGACGAAGTGCACGAGCGCGCACTCGAGACCGACCTGCTCATCGGGCTGCTCAGCGAGACCCGACAGCTGCGCGACGACCTCCTCCTCGTCGCGATGTCAGCCACGATCGACGCAGAGCGTATCGCGGCCGCGATCGGCGCCGATGACACGTCCGCCCCCGTCGTCGCGCACGACGTGCCGGCGCATCCGCTGACCGAGCGGTGGGCTCCGAGCGCGGCGCCTCGACTCGACGAGCGCGGCGTGACGCGCGACTTCCTCGCGCACGTCGCCCGCACGGCGGCATCCGCCGGGCGGGAGCTGGTGCGCGACGACCCTTCAGCCGATGTCCTCGTGTTCGTCCCCGGTGCCCGCGAGGTGTCGGAGGTCGCTCGCCGCCTCCGCGAGAGCGGTGGCGAGTTCGAGGTGCGCGAGTTGCACGGGCAGGTGCCGGCGGCCGAGCAGGATGCGGTCATCCGCGGTCGCAGCGTGCATGAGCCGCCCCGCATCGTGGTCACCACCTCCCTGGCGGAATCCTCGCTCACGGTTCCCGGCGTGCGTCTCGTGGTGGACAGCTGCCTCTCCCGCCATCCGCAGCGCGATGCGGCGCGCGGGATGACGGGTCTGGTGACGACGAGCGCGCCGCGATCGTCGTCGGTGCAGCGCGCCGGTCGTGCCGCCCGCCAGGGCCCGGGCACGGTCATCCGGTGCGTCGATGAGCGCACCTACGCGGCCGCCCCCGCCCGCCCCGCACCTGAGATCGCGACGGCTGACCTCACCGATGCTGCGCTGCTGCTCGCCTGCTGGGGTGCCCCGGGCGGCCAGGGTCTGCGGATGATCGACCGGCCGCCTGCCGACAGTCTCGCGGACGCGCAGGCCGTGCTGCGCGGCCTGGGCGCCATCGATTCCGACGGACGCGCGACGACGGAAGGACGCGGACTCGCGCGGATCCCCGCCGATCCTCGTCTCGCGCGCGCCCTTCGTGACGGCGCACCCGTGGTCGGAGCACGGCTGGCGGCCGAGGTGGTCGCGCTGCTCGCGAGCGATGTGAGGATCGCGGATGCCGACATCGCGGGCGCCCTGGTCGCCATGCGAAACGGACGGGGACCGCAGGCGCGGCAATGGGCGCGCGAGTCGACGCGGCTCCAGCGGTACGCCGCGAGTGACGGCGACGCCGGTGCCGGCAGAGGCGTCGACGACGCTGGGCTCGTCGTCGCCTTCGCCTTTCCGGAGCGGGTCGCACGTCTCGTTGATCGCTCGTCCGATGGATCCACGTTTCTGCTGGCTTCGGGCACGCGCGCAGGCGTGCGTGGCTCGTTGGCGGGCGCCGAGTGGCTTGCCGTGGCAGATGTCGCCCGCGCGCCGGGTCGGGTGGCCGCCGGCTCCGGGGCAGTGATCCGGGCGGCCGCTACGCTCACCGAGCAACAGGTCGAACTGGCGGCCCGCCACCTGATCACCGACCGCATCGAGGCGGAGTTCTCCGGCGGCCGGGTGACCGCCCGCCGTGAGCACCGCGTGGGTGCCATCGTTCGCTCGTCCGTGCCCGTCCGCGCCACGACGGGCGAAGGGCACGATGCGGTGCGGCGTGCGATCCAGCTGCGCGGGCTCGATGTGCTGATCTGGTCGGATGCGGCCGACGACCTGCGCAGGCGACTCACGCTGCTGCATCGCGAGTTGGGCTCGCCGTGGCCGGACGTGTCGGATGCGGCTCTGCTCGAGAGTCTCGACGCGTGGTTCGGCCCCGAGCTCGATGCCCTGGCCAAGGGCGCACAGGCGTCACGGATCGACCTCGTGCCGGCCCTTCGCCGGGTGCTGCCCTGGCCTGAGGCGGCAGAGCTCGACACTCTCGCGCCCGAACGACTCGAAGTGCCGAGCGGCTCGCGCATCCGCATCGACTACCCGCCGATCGATGAGCCGACGGCACGACCGGTGGTCGCCGTGAAGCTTCAGGAGTGCTTCGGCTGGGCAGAGACGCCGCGCCTGGTGCACGGCCGGGTGCCAGTGCTGTTCCACCTGCTCTCCCCTGCCGGGCGCCCTCTTGCCGTGACCGACGACCTCGCCTCGTTCTGGTCGGGCCCGTACTCGCAGGTGCGCGCTGAGATGCGCGGGCGCTACCCGAAGCATCCGTGGCCGGAGGATCCCTGGCGGGCGGTGCCGACCCGACACACGAAGAAGCGCGCGACCCGCACCTGATTCAGCGGCCGTCGCCCATCCCGCCGCGAACGTCTCGAACGTCCGTACTCAGCACTCGATGACGTTCACGGCGAGACCGCCCTCGCTGGTCTCCTTGTACTTCGTCGACATGTCGAGGCCGGTCTGACGCATGGTCTCGACGACGGCGTCCAGCGACACGTAGTGCTCGCCGTCACCCCGAAGCGCGAGGCGCGCGGCGGTGACCGCGGTCGACGCCGCGATCGCGTTGCGCTCGATGCAGGGGATCTGCACGAGCCCGCCGATCGGGTCGCAGGTGAGACCGAGATGGTGCTCCATCGCGATCTCGGCGGCGTTCTCGATCTGACGGTTCGTTCCGCCCATCACCGCCGTGAGGCCGCCCGCCGCCATGGCGCAGGCCGAACCGACCTCGGCCTGGCAACCGCCCTCCGCACCCGAGATCGACGCGTTGGCCTTGAACAGTGAGCCGAGTGCCGTGGCGGTGAGGAGGAAGCGGCGGATGCCGCGACGACGGTTGGCCTCGGCCATCTGCCCCTCGTCGAGTGCGCCGTCCTCGGCAGCCGCGAGCGCCTTGTCGGCGCCGAATCCGAGGAGGGCGCTGCCGACCAACTCGCCGTATGGCGTGACGGCGTTGCCCGCGCCGAGACCGGAATCGGCGAGGAAGCGCCACCAGTACATGGCGACCGCGGGAAGGATGCCGGCCGCACCGTTCGTGGGCGCCGTGACGACCCTTCCACCGGCGGCGTTCTCCTCGTTGACGGCGAGCGCGAACGCGCCGAGCCACTCCCCCGGAATCTCGCGGTGCCCCTCAGCCTCCGACGCCTCCAGCTGCGAGCGGATGTCAGCCGCCCGGCGCTTGACCTTGAGGATGCCGGGCAGGGTTCCCTCCGCGTGCAGTCCGGCGTCGACGCAGGCACTCATCGCATCCCAGATGGCATCGAGGCCGGCTGCGACCTCTTCCTCGCTGCGCACCGCCATCTCGTTGAGCCTGGCGACCTCGGCGATCGACAGGCCGTTCTCGTCGCACAGCGCCAGCAGCGACGCGGCATCCGAATACGGGAAGGGCTGCTCGGCAGCGGTGACCCGCGCCTGCTCTCCCTCACGGCGGATGAACCCGCCGCCCACGGAGTAGTAGGTCTGCTCGAGCACCGTGGAGCCGTCGGCTGCGAACGCGTACAGGGTCATCGCGTTCGGGTGGCCGGGCAAGCGCGTGCGCGGGATGAACGAGATGTCATCCTTCGTGAAGGCGACCGGTCGCTCGCCGGCGAGGTTGAGACGCTGCCCCTCGGGCCAGTCGGACCACGCCCGGCGCACCTCGTCCGGGTCGCACGCCTCCGGTGTCAGCCCCTGCAGTCCGGCGACGACGGCATCGGGCGTTCCGTGGCCGAGACCGGTGGCACCCAGCGAGCCGAACAGGTCGCAGGTGACCCGGTCGACCTCGTCGAGGAGGTTCTCGGCCCGCAGCCGCTCGGCGAATTCCAGCCCGGCGCGCATCGGCCCGACCGTATGGGAGCTCGATGGACCCACCCCGATGGAGAACAGGTGGAATGCCGAGACGTACGCAGTCACGTCTCCAGCCTACGTCCGCGCCGGGGAGTCGGCCCTACTCGACCAGCTTCCCCGCCGTGTCCACGTCGCGCATGAGATCGGCGATCTCCTCGGGGACGGCCGCGATGCGCTCACGAGTGACGCCGGACGAAGGCGACCACACGAGGTTGACCTGCAGGGACGGGTCGGTCTCGGGGAAGTCGCTGCGATTGTGGCATCCGCGGCTCTCGCGACGCTCGAGCGCAGCCTCCAGCGTGGCGCGGGCGGCGATCGCCGACGCCTTGAGGTCGAAGGCGTGGGCCAGATCGTGGAATCCGGCGATGTCGGGATGGATGCCGACATCGGCCATCCGCTGCTCGATGCGGTCGAGCTCGGCGAGCCCCGCACGCAGTCCCTGCTCGTCGCGGACGACCCCGGCGTGCTCTGTCATCGTGTTGCGGATCGCGCGCTGCAGCGCTCGCACATTCTCATGCCCGTCGGCCGCGAGCAGGTCGTCGATCTCGGCGCGTGCCCCGGCCACGGCATCCGCCGATCGGCGCTGCGCGTCGAGGCTCGCCGCGTGGGCCATGGCCGCTCTCGCGACGATGCGCCCGTAGACCAGCAGCTCGATGAGCGAGTTCCCGCCGAGGCGATTCGCACCGTGCAGACCGCTCGACGCCTCGCCGACGGCATACAGGCCGCGCACGTCGGTGCTGTGATCCTCGGGGCGCACCCAAACGCCGCCCATCGAGTAGTGCGCTGTCGGCGCGATCTCGATCGGTTCTGCGGTGATGTCGAGCATCTGCAGCTCGAGGAGCGTCTGGTGGACCCGCGGCAGCCGGGTCATGATCGTCTCACGCGGCAGATGCGACACGTCGAGCCAGACGCCGCCGTTCTCGGTTCCGCGACCCTCCTTGATCTCGGTGTATGCCGCGAGCGCCACGCGATCACGGGTGGACAGCTCCATGCGATCGGGGTCGTACTTCGCCATGAAGCGCTCCCCCAGGCCGTTGCGCAGGATGCCGCCCTCGCCCCGCGCGGCCTCGGACACGAGGGTGCCGGCCGCACTCTCGGGCTCGATGATTCCCGACGGATGGAACTGCACCAGTTCGGGGTCGCGCAGCCTGGCGCCGGCGTCGACGGCGAGGCGGAACGCGTCTCCGGTGTTCTCGTCACGTCTCGAAGAGGTTCGGCGCCAGATGCGGGTGTGACCTCCGGCCGCGAGGATCACGGCATCCGCGTGGATGAGGTAGCGGGTGCCGTCGGCCTGATCGAAGCCGTAGGCACCGAAGACGGTGTTGTCGCGCACGAGGATGCGTGTGATGTAGACGCCGTCGAGGATCGGCACGTCGAGTTGTTCCGCTCGGCGCACCAGGGTGCGCTGGATCTCCAGACCGGTGTAGTCGCCCGCGAACGCGGTGCGACGGAAGGTGTGCGCGCCGAAGAACCGTTGCGAGATGCGGCCGTCGTTCTCTCGGGCGAAGTCCATTCCCCATCGCTCGAGATCGCGGATACCGCGCTCCGCTCCCTTGGTGACGACCTCGACCGTGTGCGGGTCGGCCAGCAGATAGCTCTCCTTGATGGTGTCTGCGGCGTGCTGCTGCCAGCTGTCGTCGGCGTCCATGGTGCCCAGGGCCGCGTTGATGCCACCTGCGGCGAGCGAGGTGTGCGCATCGTGACGAGGGCGCTTGCCGACGGCCAGCACGTCGACTCCGCTCTCCGCGACCTCGATCGCGGCGCGCAACCCCGACCCTCCGGTGCCGATGACGAGGACCGTGGTGGAGATCTGGCGTTCGCGTGTGCTCATGTGATCGACGTTAGGCCGGCCGCGGCGATTACTCCAATGCATTATCTGCGTTGATTCGATACGCTAGGAGCATGAACCTGGAACAGCTGCGTGGATTCGTCGAAGTGGCCCGGCTCGGGCACTTCACTCGCGCCTCCGAGAGTCTGCACCTGGCGCAGCCGTCGCTGAGCCGCCAGATCTCGACGCTCGAGCGCGAGCTGGGCAGCGAGCTGCTGCACCGCGCGCGGGGACACATCTCGCTCACGCCCGCCGGTGAGGCGCTGTTGCCGCGAGCACAGCGGATGCTGGCCGAGGCCGAGGCGATCCGCGAGGAGATGGGCGAGCTCGCGGGCCTCCGCCGCGGACGCGTGCGCCTGGGCGCACCACCCACCCTGTGCGTCAGCCTCGTCGCCGAGGCGCTCAGCGCGTTCCACGACGCGCACCCCGGGGTAGAACTGCACCTCGCCGAGGCAGGCTCACGCGCCCTCGTCGAGCAGCTGGCGGTCGGCGCCATCGACGTGGCGCTGATCACCGCGACCGACGCACGCCCGCTGCCGAGCGTCACCCTCACCCGCGTTCCCCTGCTGGCAGAAGAGCTCGTCGTCGTCTCGTCCTCGGCTCAGCCCCCCATCACTCAGGACGCCATCGACCTCCAGCGCCTCGCCGAGATGCCGCTCATCGCACTCGATCAGAGCTACGACCTGCGCGCCGCGACCGACGCCGCCTTCCGCGAGGCCGGGTTCGCTCCGACGCCCGTGCTGGAGGGGGCGGAGATGGACACCGTGCTGCGCTTCGCAGAGCGCGGCCTCGGCGTCGCCGTCGTTCCGGCTATGGTGCTGACCGACCGCCCCGGGCTGCGTTCGGCGCGGCTCGCCGAACCGATGACGCGAACCGTCAGCCTCGCACACCGCTCCGACGTCACGCCCGGCGTTGCGGTGGCGGCGATGCGCGGGACGATCATGGCGACTGCGGCACGTTTCGCCGACCGCGACCCCGCGGTTCAGAGCCTCATCGGCTGATCCGCGGATCGGACAAGACGAAACCCCCGCCGCTTCCGCGACGGGGGTTTCAATACTGTCTCAACACAGTGCGCGCCCCGAGGGACTCGAACCCCCAACCTTCTGATCCGTAGTCAGATGCTCTATCCATTGAGCTAGGGGCGCACGGCCCGCTCAGCGGGCCATGGAACAGCCTACAACACGCTTCACCGAGATGCGAAATCCGCCGGACGGTCCGTTCAGTCGGCGCGTCTGGCCTTCTGAAGCGCCGACCGCGCCGCCTTCGCTGCCCCCTTGGCGGCGTCCTTCTCGCTCGCCTTCTCCCGCTTCCTGCGGGCTCGCTGCTCCGACGAAAGCGCCTGCAGATCGACCAACTTCAGCGCCTGCATGCGCGCCTCCCGCATGCGGTCGTAGTCGGGATCCTGGTCGGGGCGCATCCCCTCGACACGCAGGCGCCGATCGAGATTGCCGCGCACATCGCCCCACGCCGCGGCGCGGGCATCCTCGACGAGCTCGCGCAGGAGCTCGTCGTCCTCGGTCATCTTGCGAAGGTGCTGCGCGACGCCGAGCGACTGCTTGGCGCGCCGGCGGAGGTTGCGCACGTCACGATCGCGGTAGTCGTGCGTGCCGTGCGGGTCGGAATAGCGCCCCTTGGCCTTCTTGCGCAATTGGGTCAGATGCTCGGCCGCATCCTCTGACTCCTGGGCCATCGCCAGCAGCGCGCCCCGCGCATCCTCCTTGTACCGGTCGATATCGAAGACGCCGCCCTGCGCGATGGTGCCGACCAGGATGTGGTTCTTCACGGTCAGCCGAGCGGCCGCCGCGGCGATGGCGACGCCCTCGGCGATGGCATCCGCTGTTCGTCCCACCGTTACCTCCACGATCGAGCGTACCGGCAGCAGCCGACGTCTACGAGACCCGATCAGCCGTCGCCCCGGGCGCGCGCCAGAAGCCGTCGCTCGGCGGCTTCGCGACCCTCCGCCAGGTGGGCAGGGATCAGCTCGCGCAACGCGTCGACGTCGCGTGCGAGGAAGGCGTCCAGGATCACCCTGTGCTCCTCGACCATCTGCTCGACGTCCTCGAACTGCCCGAACAGCCACCGCAGACGGGTGACGTACGACTCGGCGAGCTCCTGCAGGACGTCGTTGCCCGACAGCCCGACCGCCGTGGTGTGGAACTTCGCGGAGGCCGCCTGCGCCGCGGCGATGTCACCTGCGGCGACCGCGCGCGCCTCACGGGCGTAGGTCGCGCGGATCACCTCCGCCCCGTGGTCGTCGTGCCGCTGGGCCGCCAGCACCCACGCGAGCGTCTCTATCGCCTCGCGGAACTCCGCGAAATCGCGGATGTCCTTGATCGTGAACTCCCGCACCACGGCCCAAGTGCGGGGATGCTTCACGACGAGCCCCTCGCCCACGAGCGCCTTGATCGCCTCGCGCACGGGCAGACGCGACACTCGCAGCTCGGCGGCGATGTCGCGCTCGATGAGCCGGGAGCCCGGCAGCCGTCTGCCCAGCATGATGTCTTCGCGGAGTGCGTTCGTCACCCGAACGGACTCGAGCTCGATCACCCGCTCGATCACCATGAACGGATTCAACCATTCACGGCCGGCGTGCGCCATGGGTGGCGGGAAGCGGACCACAGGGCCGGCGGCAGCCACCGTTCGACGGCGACCAGGATACTGTCCGGGCCAACCGCGTCGGAATCAGCCTCAGCCGCCGCTGGAATCCCGCGCGACCAGTTCGGGCTGGAAGCGTACGCGGCGGTCATACCCCGCCCCCTCCAGCTCCTTGAGCAGCAGGTCGACGCCCGTCCATCCCAGCAACCGGGCGGGCTGGCGTACCGAGCTCAGCGGCACGACAGCGGCCGAGGCGAAGTCGATGTCGTCGTAGCCCACCATCGCGATATCCTCCGGCACGCGGATGCCGGAGCCGAAGCTGAACGCCTGGAGCAGACCCACCGCCAGCAGATCGTTGGCGGCGAAGACGGCGTCGGGTCGATCCTGCACCTCTCGCGCGACCAGCAGCTCGCCCGCGGCGCGGCCCTCCAGCACGGTCAGCGACGACCGCTCGACGATCTCGAGCGTCGCGCCGGCCGCCTCGGCGACGGCCAGCTCGGCACCCCGAAGACGATCGGCGACCTGGTGCACGCTGCGCGGACCGCTCACGAACGCGATCCGGCGGCGGCCGCTCGCCAGCAGGTGCTGCACAGCGAGCCTTCCCCCTTCGACGTCGTCCACCGAGACGGAAGGGAAGGACTGCTCGTCGACCTCGCGGTCGACGAGCACCACCGGCATGCCACCGGATGCGAAGCGCCGCAGGGATGTCAGGTCATCGGAAGCCGGCGTCAGCAGCACCCCGTTGACGCGCTGCTCCCGGAACAGCTCCAGATGCGCGTTCTGCCGCGCGTCGCTCTCGTCGCTGTTGCCGAGCAGGACGGTCATCCCGGCATCCGCAGCCCGATCCTCTGCGCCCCTCGCGACCTCGGCGAAGAAGGGGTTGCCGATGTCGGGAACGACGAGCCCGATGCTGCGGCTGCGACCGGCACGCAGCTGACGCGCCGCGTCGTTGCGCACGAATCCGAGCTCGTCGATGACCTTCTGCACGCGCTGGGCCGTGCGCGCCGAGACGCGATCCGGTCGATTGAGCACGTTGGAGACGGTGCCGACGGATACGCCTGCCGCCGCCGCGACGTCCTTCACACCCACTGCCATGCAGCTTCCCTCCCCCGTTCACCCGCACAGAATCTGCGGTGGTCCCACTTTCTCATTCCGCGCGGGTCTGGCCGCGTCGACGGCGCGCCGGCACGCCGACGACGGCCAGTGCAGCGCATCCGACGGCCGGTATGAACAGCGGCGCCAGGGCCCACGTCACCACACCGACGAAGACGGCGGCAGCGGCGACGTAGAGCGCGCCGACGGCATCGGCGCGCAGGAGTCCCGGGACGGAGCGCACGGCAGCCGGCCACCCGGTGGAAGGCGACCATGCACCCGCCGCCATGAGCACGCCGACCGAGAGGACGACCAGGCCCGCCCAGCCGACGACACCGACGATCTCGCCGCCCGGCAGCATCCCGGAACGAGCGAGCAGCACGTCGACGGTGAGCACCGCGGCGATCAGCGCGGCCGGCACGCCGACGAGGAGTGAGGGCAGGATGCCGGCGCGCAAGTCGGCCCAGAAGAGGCCGACGCGGGAGTCCGAGGCGGCGACGAAGCGTCGCAGATGACGGATGCCGGCGGCGACCGCGATCGGCAGTGTGACGACACCGAGCGAGACGATCGTGATCAGCAGCCCGATCGCGAGCACCTCGCCGAACAGACCGAATTTCGCCGTCGCACCGGGATGGGGGCCGGGGTCGAACCCGGCGCCGACCGGCCCGGCGCCGGAGCGCGCCTCGCGCGCCGCCGCCCTCGCCTCCCTCCGACCAGCCGCGGACATCGTCAGCCCTTCAGGCCCTGCGTGGCGACGCCGTCGACCAAGAACCGCTGGAAGACGATGAAGAACAGCAGGATGGGCACCAGCGCCAGGAACGAGGCGGTCACGGTCGCACCGTAGTCTGCGCCTCCGGAAGACGCGTCGTTGTACAACCGCAGCGCGATCGGCAGCGGGTAGTTCTCGGGACTGGTCAGATACAGCAGCGGGCTGAGGAAGTCGTTCCAGGTCCAGATGAACGCGAAGATCGCGCAGGTGATCAGTGCCGGCCGGATCAGCGGCAGGATGATCGACCAGAAGATGCGCATGTGGCCCGCGCCGTCGATTCGAGCAGCCTCGTCCATGTCGCGCGGCATCTGGCGGATGAACTGCACGATGAGGAAGACGAAGAACGCCTCGGTGGCGAGGAACTTCGGCAGGATCAGCGGGATGAAGGTGTCGATCCAGCCGAGCTGGTTGAAGATGATGTACTGCGGGATGATCACGACGTGGAACGGCAGCAGCAACGTGCCGATCATCGCCGCGAAGAGGATTCCCAGCCCCTTGAACTGCACGCGGGCGAACGCGTAGGCGGCGAGCGCCGACGATGTCACGGTGCCGACGACGGCCGAGGCGGCGAGGATGAAGGAGTTCAGGAAGAACTTCCACATCGGCACCCCTGCGATGCCCTCCATCACCTTGCCGTAGTTCTCGACCGTGGGATTGACGGGGATCAGCCCCGCGTTCGAGCCGAACTCGCTGTTGGGCTTGAGTGTGGAGAGGAACAGCCACAGCAGCGGGTACAGCACGATCGCGGTGAGGATGATGAGCCCCACGAACCAGATCGTCGTCTGGACGGTGCGGCGCTTGACCCTGCGACGCGCGGGAGCGGGCGCGGACGCGGACACGGGCGACTGATGCTCGATGTCTACGGGAGTGGAGGTCATTTGTCGTCTCCTGCGTAGTGCACCCAGGACTTCTGCGTGCGGAAGAGGATGAATGCCAGCAGCGCCACGACGATCAGCAGCACCCAGGCCATGGCCGCGGCGTAGCCCATCTGCCCGTCGGAGAAGCCTCGCTTGTAGAGGTAGACGGTGATGAAGTTCGTCATACCAGCCGGACCGCCGGTGCCGTTGGAGATGATGTACGCGGATGCGAAGACCTGGAACGCACCGATCAGGCCGAGCAGCAGGTTGAAGAACATCACCGGGGAGAGCATCGGAAGCGTCACCGCCCGGAATCTGCGCCAGGCTCCGGCGCCGTCCATCTCGGCCGCTTCGTAGAGCTCCTTGGGGATCTGCTTGAGGCCGGCGAGGAAGATGACCATCGTCGAGCCGAAGGTCCACACGTGCAGCAGGATCATCATCGGCAGCACCATCGGCGGGTTGCCGATCCAGCCGCCGAGGTTGATGCCGAAGATCTGCAGACCGCTGTCGACAGGGCCGTCGGTGGAGAACATCGCACGCCACACGATCGCCACCGAGACCGAGGCGCCGATCAGCGACGGCGCATAGAACGCGGAGCGGAAGAAGCCCGCACCCTTGTCGCGGTAGTTCAGCAGCATCGCCACACCGAGAGCAGCGGCGAGCGTGATCGGGGTGCCGACGAACACGTAGACGAGCGTGATCTCGGCGGACTGCAGAAAGACCGGATCCTTCGTGAACAGCCTGATGTAGTTGTCGAACCCGATCAACCGCGGTGGCTGGAAGATGTTGTACCTCGTGAAGGAGAGATACAGCGAGTACGCCATCGGCACGAGCGTGAGGCCGAGGAAGCCAATGAGCCAGGGAGTGAGGAACGCGTAGCCTGCGGCGGTCTCGCGGCGGGCGCGGGTGCGCTGGCCGGGGCGAACCGGCTCCACCTCGCGGCGGCCTTTACGCATCAGCCGCGCGCTCGAGCGCTCTTCGGTGACGATCACCCTTGTCGCTGTGGTGCTCACGGGGCCATCCTTCCGGGGTTCGGAGCGGGTGACAGCGAAGAGCACGCCGGGGCGCACGGCACGGGCGGACTGTCGCCGAGGTTACCGAACATCATCGTCCTCTCTGGACGTCCTCGTCCGGCGGGAGCCGCGGAACGTCGCTGTCCGTGTGGATGTGTGCGCCACCCGATTGGGAAAGCGCTTCCCTGCAAACTAACTCAAATTGAAACGTTTCGCAAGGTGAACCGGGGTCACCGGCGCAGGTCCTGCACCGGGCTCGTGAACCCGGCCCGATGAGTCGGGTGTGCAGCCAGGATCGCTGGCGTGATCACCGCTCCGTCCGCGGCCGCGGATGCGTAGATCGCCGCGACCAGCTCGAGGGATCGCGCCGGGGCGTCGGCGGTCGCCGGCAGCGGAGTGCCGTCGAGCAGCGCATCGAACACGTCGCGCAGCAGCGGCGTGTGGTCGCTGCGCTCCTCGGCATCCGGGAACGCCCACGCCTCGGCCTCGGACTCGAAGCCGGGCGCCGGCGTGATCCGCCAGTTCTCGTGTCCGTGACCGTAGACGTGATCGACCGTGATGGTCGCCTTCTGCGTGTCGATGCGGATCGAGCTCGCCTCGCGGGGTGAGACGGCGCTGGTGACGATCTGGGCCACCACGCCCGCCTCGAAGACGATGGTCGCGGTCGAGACGTCTTCCGTCTGCGTCTCGCGGTCCAGCCGGAACAGCCTCCCCTGCACCGAGGACCAGTCCCCCAGCAGGTGCGCGAGCAGATCGAGCTGGTGGATGCCGTGCCCGAGCGTCGTTCCGCCGCCCTCCGTCTCCCAACTGCCGCGCCAGGGCACGGCGAAATAGGCGGCGTCGCGGAACCAGAGCGTCTGACACACCGCGACGAGCGGCCGACCCAGTGCGCCGCTCGCCAGAAGGCCGCGCACGTGCGCCGCAGCGGTTCCCGTGCGCTGCTGGAACACCACGGCGAGGTGGCGGTCGGCCGCGAGCGCGGCAGACCGCATGTCGTCGAGCTCGTCGAGCGACGGCGCCGGTGGCTTCTCCACGATCACATGCGCGCCGGCGGCGAAGGCGGCGAGCGCCTGAGCGCGGTGCGGTGCGGGAGGGGTGCAGATGAGCACCACATCCGGATGCTGCGCCGCGAGCATCCCCTCGTAGTCCGCGGACGATTCAGGAATCCCGTACTGCGCTGCGAACTCGGCAGCCCGCTCGGCGCTGAGGTCGGCGACCGCGACGAGTTCGGCGCGGGGATGCTGCGCGACGGCCTTCGCGTGAAGATGCGCGACGGCACCGGTGCCGACCAGCACACAGCGCAGGGCGCGGACGGACGGAGAATGGGACGTCATCGAACCTCCTCGGGACTGCGTCGATCATAACGTTTCAACGCCTGGCCGACGTCACAGCAGACGCCGCAGCGCGGCCGCGATGCGCGCCGCCTCGCCCGCCCCCGCATCCGCGATGCCGACCCCGTAGCGGAACACGACGCGCTCCCCCGCGCCCACCTGGAGCTCTTCACTGAAGAACGGGGCGGGGTTGAGCGCCGCGTACTCCTCGGAACGGGCGAACCATTGCGGCGGGTGGTGCGGGTTGTCCACGGCATCCACCATCACGATCAGCGATGTCGCGTCGATCACATCGTGGCGGCCCTCGAACCCCATCCACTCGTGCCGCTGCCCTCGCACGTCCGCCCCTGAGCCCGTGCCTTCGGCCGTGACCAGGCGCCCGTCTGTGAACGAGCGCGGTCCCCGCCAGAACAGGCCGCCATAACCGGCGTTCTCGCGGCCCCTCGTGGTGGGCGAGCCGATTGCGACCGGGGTGTCGGTCACGTTCGTCATCGCCGTCTCGAACGTGAGCGCCCATGTCGTGTCGTCCAGCACGCGCGCCGTGAGCGCGCGGTGCTCGGTGAAGATCCGGCGGCTGTCCTGCGTGACCCACTCCAACTCGTGCGCGAACAGCGCCACGCCGTCTTCGATGTCGGCGGCGGTCACGTCCAGGTGCCGCTGGGTGCCGTCGTTGGGCAGCTGCACATAGCCTTCGCCGCGCACGTAGGTCGGCCCGCCCCAGAAGTTCTCGTCGTCAACCACGGGGAGCGACCACGCAATGCCCTTGTGCCATACGTGATCCCAGGGCCGGAACAGGCTCACGACCCGCCCCGATCTGGTGCGGATCGGATCCAGGTAGGGCTTCGGTGATTCCAGTTGCGGGGACTCTGGTGCGATGACGTACCGGAAGAGTTCGACGTCGCCGTCGGAGACGACGATCCCGGCGTCGGTGCTGTCGAGCTTCAGTGTCATCCTGCGGTCTCCTCTGGGTCGCCGCTGAACGGATCCCGCCGCGCGGCCGATCGGCTGCCGGTGTGCATGAGCGGTGTCAAGATTCTCCTCGAGCGCGAGCCGCGTTCGGAAGCTGGATGGCGCCGGTGATCACGGGCGGCTGTCCGTTCTGCGCGTGATGAAGCTGCACGTACCGGCCGCCCAGGGCCATGAGCTGCTCGTGCGAGCCCTGCTCCGCGATGCGGCCGCGCTCGAGCACGACGATGCGATCGGCCTGCCGCACGGTCGACAGCCGGTGCGCGACGATGAGCGTCGTGCGGCCGCGCATCAGCCGCTCGAGGGCCTGCTTGACCAGCGCCTCCGACTCCGGATCGAGTGCGCTGGTGGCCTCGTCGAGCAGGAGGATGCGCGGATCGCGTACGAGCGCACGGGCGATGGCCAGCCGCTGCCGCTGGCCGCCGGAGAGGCGCGCGCCACGCTCGCCGACGACGGTGTCCCAGCCATTCGGCTGTGCGCGCACGAAGTCCCAGACGTTCGCGTCCCGCAGCGCCTTCTCGACGCGCTGCGGCGTCGCATCAGGGAGTCCGTAGGTGACATTGTCGAAGATGGATCCCTCGAAGAGCACCGAATCCTGCGGCACCACCGAGATCGAACGGCGCACCGTGCGCACATCCAGCTCCTGCAGGTCCTGACCGTCCACGAGGATGCGTCCGCTGCTCGGGCGCACGAAGCCGAGCACGAGGTTCAGCAGGGTGGACTTCCCCGAGCCCGACGAGCCGACGAAGGCGACGGTCTCGCCAGCGCGGATGCGCAGATCGATCCGGTGCAGGGCGTCGTCGTCGGCTTCTGCGTAGCGGTGCGTCGCGGCCTCGAGCACGATCTCGCCGCGCACTTCGTTCACCACGCGCTTGCCGGAATTGTGCTCGATGTCCGGCTCCTGCAGCACCTCGGCGATCGATCTCACGGATTCCAGCCCGCGCGCTCCCACGGGGATGAGCATGAGCAGCTGCGTGAGGCCTCCGGTGAGCAGGGTGAAGTACGTGGAGAGCATCACGACCTCGCCGGGAGAGACGGGCAGGACGCCGGTCAGGGCGAACACGGCGGCGAGCATGAGGCACGCGGCGCCGAGCAGCTGCATCGCCACCCATGAGATCGACGCGACGTGGCCGTTCAGCAGGTCGAGATCGAGGCCGGCGCGCCGCACGCCGGCGGCACCGTCGGCGACCCTGTTTATCGCCGTCTGCTCCAGTCCGTGCGCCCTGGTGACCGGGATGAGGGAGGCCATCTCGCCGACGCGCGCTGAGAGCGTCTCGATCTCACGCCGGAACTCCTCGTTACGTCGCCGCGAGCGCTTGCGCATCGCGTAGCGGATGCCGATGGCGATCGGAACGGCCAGGGCGTACACGGGCAGGAACTGCGGCACGGCGATCGCCGTCATGCTGAGCGCACCGATCATGACCATCGTGGAGGAGAGCAGCGGATGAGTGACCTGCTGCAGCATGAGTTCGACGTTCTCGACATCGCGCACGAGCTTGGTCTGCACGATCGACGCGCTGACGCGGGTGTGATACCCGATCGACAGACTCTGCAGCCGGGCGGTCAGTGCGTTGCGCAGGTCAGCGCCGAGGTCGCGCACGACGGTCATGAAGTTGCGCGTGTAGATCAGGTGGTTCGGGTAGTTCTGAAGCAGCAGCAGCGCGGCGAGCGCGAACCACCACAGCACGCCGCTGACCTCACCTCCTGCTGCGACGATGTCGATGATCGCCGCCGTGATCACCGGCAGGAACCAGAGCGGGGTCTCCTTGACGGCGAACGCGAGCACCGCTGCGGTCAGGCGCCACGGTCGACGCCCGACGAGACGGAGGACGGAGCGGATCGGATGCTGTCCGTCGATCAGCGCCGCAGCGCGGGAAAGCGCTTTCTTGGACATGACCCCATCGTAGGGTCATTGGCGGAAGGGCGGCAAGGCGGTCGCCTCGGCGCACTTCGCACGGATGACCGCCGGTCTCCCGAGGACCCGCCGTTCTGCGCGAGCTATGCTCGTTCCCGACAGACGGAGGACGGATGCCGCGGGCGAAGATCACCGAGGTCGCTCGTGAGGCGGGGGTCTCGCTCTCCACCGTGTCGCGGGTGATGAACGGCAATCAGTCGGTCGATGCTGCGTTGGCTGAACGGGTCCGCGAGGTCGCCGCCCGGCTGGGCTATACGGCCAACCCTCTTGCGCGCAGCCTCGTGCTCGGGCGGACGCAGACGATCTCGGTGGTGATCCCCGATCTCGCCAACCCGACGTTCCAGGCGATCCTGCGGGGACTCAGCCATGCCGCCGCCAAGGACGGCTACCACGTACTGATCTCGGACACCGAGGAGCGGGTGGAGCACGAGAGCGAGGTCGCCACGACGACGCGTCAGCGCACGGACGGCGTGATCCTCTGCGCTCCTCGACTGCCGCAGGACGAACTGGCCGCCTTGTTGCCCACGATCGCACCCGCTGTGGTGATCAACCGGGGGCCGCAGGAGAACGCGCCCACCGTGGCGGCAGACTACGGCACGGCCATCATGGCTCTCATCGACCATCTGCGCGGTCTGGGACATCGGCGGCTGGCGTTCGTCTCCGGCGCCGTGTCCAGCGCCTCGGGCGAGGCGCGCAGGCGCGCCCTGGCGGCGGCGTGCGATGCCGATCCTGGGCTGGAGGTCATCGAGATACCGGGCGGCGTCGACTTCGACAGCGGAGCCGCCGTCGCTTCGGCGGTTATCGACAGCGCTGCCACGGCGGTGCTCGCCTTCAACGACCTGGTGGCGATGGGACTGCTGTCGGCCGTATCCGCCCGCGGTATCCGGGTTCCGGAGCAGCTGTCCATCGTCGGGTTCGACGGCATCCCGTTCGCCGCATATACGAGCCCTCCCCTCACGACGGCGGCGGTGCCGGCGGCCGACCTCGGCCGTAACGCGTGGGCGGCGATGCACGCGCTGCTCTCGGGTGCAGACCCGGTCGCGACAGAGACCTTCATCCCGGAGTTGGTCGTGCGCGAGAGCACCGGGCCCGCGCCCCGCTGAGACCCGATCGGCAGCTTCGCTGCGTGATATCGTGAGAAAACGTTTCCCGAAACCTGGAGTCACGGATGCCTCGCCTTCGCTATGCCCTCGCCGGCGCCGGTCACCGCGCGCAGATGTACGTCGAAGCGATCGCCGGACCGCATCGCGAACGAGCCGAGCTCGTGGCGATCTGCGAGCCCAATCCCGTGCGCGCTCAGCTGCACGCGCGAACCGTCGTCTCGGCCGGAGATGCCGCGCCACGCGTAGGCGCACCGGACGAGCTCGAGACGCTGATCCGCGAGGAACGAGTCGACCGCGTCATCATCTGTGCGCGCGACGACCTGCACGCTGAACTGATCGTGCGCTCGCTGGACGCAGGCGCCGACGTCGTCGTAGAGAAGCCGCTCACGATCGACGCCCCCAGCGCCGCGCGCATCGAAGAGGCGGTCGCCCGCACCGGCCGGAAGGTGGTGCTCACCTTCAACTACCGCTACTCGCCGCGCAACAGCACGCTGCGGCAGGTGTTGCAGGACGGCGAGATCGGCGAGATCACCTCGGTCGACTTCTCATGGATGCTCGACACCAACCACGGCGCCGACTATTTCCGCCGCTGGCACCGCGAGAAGAAGAACTCCGGCGGGCTGCTCGTGCACAAGTCGAGCCATCACTTCGACCTCGTGAACTGGTGGCTGCGCTCACAGCCGCGCCGCGTGTTCGCATCCGGCGGGCTGCGCTTCTACGGCGCCGCGAACGCGGCGGCCAGGGGCCTGGGCGAGCGGCCGGCCCGCGGCACGCACGACGGAGCCGACCTGTTCGAGCTGGATCTCCGTAAGGATCCGCGCCTTGCCGAGCTCTACCTCGACGCCGAGAAGCACGACGGCTACCTGCGCGATCGCGACGTCTTCAGCGACGGCATCACCATCGAGGACAACCTCGCCCTCATCGTCGACTACGACTCCGGAGCGACCCTGTCGTACTCGCTCAACGCGCACGCCCCGTGGGAGGGCTACCGCGTCGCCGTGAACGGCACCCTGGGCCGAGCCGAGCTGGAGGTCGTCGAGCGCGGCGCCGTGCTCGCCGGCGAGGGCCTGCACCCGGCCATCGATCCGAGCCTTTCCCACACCGAGCGTGTCGCGAACCTGCGCCCCGAGGGCGAGCGCCTGATCCTGCACAAGCACTGGGGCGAGGCATACGAGGTGCCCATCGTCAGCGGTACCGGCGGTCATGGCGGTGGTGACGCACTGCTACTGAACGACGTCTTCATCGGCCCGAGCGACGACCCGCTCTCGCGCCCCGCGGACTGGAGCGATGGCATCCGCTCGATCGCCGTCGGTATCGCCGGCAACCGCTCGCTGGAGACCGGTCTGCCGGTACAGGTCGCCGACCTCGGCGTCCGCTTGCTGCAGGGTCCTGCCGCACGATGAGCCGCGTCGTCGTCACGGGCGGTGCCGGACGCCTTGGACGCAGCCTGGTGGCCGGTCTCGCCCGACGCGGGTACGACGTCGTCTCCTTCGACCGTGCGATCTCCGACTCCCCACAGTTCGCCGACGCGCAGCAGGTGGTGATCGACCTGACGGATGCGGATGCCACGGCTCGCGCGCTCGGCGAGGCCAGGGCCGATGCGATCATCCATCTCGCCGGCATCGCGGTGCCGTTCAGCGCTGCCGAGGACGTCATACTGCGCACCAACGCCGCGCTCGCCATGAGCGTGCTCGGCGGCGCGGCACGCGCGGGCATCGGCCGCGTCGTCGCCGCCTCCAGCCCCACCGTTCTCGGATACGGCGCGCCGGGCTGGCTGCCCGACCGCTTCCCGCTCGACGAGCGGACCGCCCCGAAACCCCACCACGCGTACGCGCTGTCGAAGCTCCTCATCGAGCAGACCGTCGCGATGCTGCGGCGTCAGGGCGGCGACACCCGCTACGCCGTCTTCCGCCCGTGCTACGTGATCGCTCCCGAGGAGTGGAGCGGCGCCCCGACTCAGCAGGGCCACACCGTGCGGGAACGTCTGGACAACCCTGCGCTCTCGGCGCCGGCGCTGTTCAACTATGTCGACGCTCGTGACGTCGCCGGCTTCGCCGACGCGCTGCTGCAGGCGATGCCCGAGATCCCTGACGGAGAGACGTTCTTCGTCGGTGCCGACGACGCACTCGCTCGCGAGCCGCTGGCCGAGCTCATCCCTCGATTCCTGCCGGGAAGCGAGGAGCTCGCGGCGGTGCTCACGGGCTCCTCGCCGGCGTTCTCGAATGCGAAGGCGCACCGCCTGCTCGGCTGGCGCCCCGCGCACTCCTGGCGCACCGCGCTCTCATCCCACCCGCACATCCAGACCCGGGGAGCACCGACATGAACTTCGACGGCATCCTCTTCTTCCCTGTGACGCCGTATTCCGCCGACGGCACGATCGATCATGACGTGCTCGCTCAGCACGTCGCCGACGGGGTCGCGTCGGGCGCAGGCGGTGTCTTCCCCGCCTGCGGCACCGGGGAGTTCCACGCGCTGTCGGCGCGGGAAGCGGCATCCGTCGTCAGCACCGCCACGGCCGCGGTCGACCGACGGGTGCCGGTGATCGCCGGAACCGGCGGCGCCCTCGCACACGCGGTCGAGGTCGCGAAGGCTGCCGCGGATGCCGGAGCCGACGGCCTGCTCGTGCTGCCCCCTTACCTGGTCGGCGGCACGCAGGACGGTCTCATCTCCTACGTCGCGCAGATCGCCGCATCGTGCGGGCTGCCCGTCATCGTCTACCACCGCGGCAGCGCGCAATACACGGTGCAGACCATGCGACGTCTCGCGCAGAACCCCCGCGTGATCGGCTTCAAGGACGGCACGGGCGACATCGGCACGGCGCAGCTGATCGTGCGCGCGGTCGCCGAGGAGGGCCGCGACGACTTCGCGTTCTTCAACGGGCTGCTCACCGCCGAGCTCACGCAGGCCGCGTACCGCGGCATCGGCATCCCGCTGTACTCCTCGGCCGCGTTCGCGATGATCCCCGAAGTGGCGAGCGCCTACCACCGCGCGTACGTCGACGGCGACGAGGTGCGAAGGATCGAGCTGCTCGACGGCTTCTACCGCCCGCTGGTCGCGCTGCGTGACGAGACCCCGGGGTTCGGGGTCTCGCTGATCAAGGCCGGTCTGCGACTGCGGGGACTCCCGGTCGGGTCCGTGCGCGCCCCGCTCGTCGACCCGACCCCCTCTCAGGAGACGCGCCTCGCCGAGATCCTCGAGGCAGGACGCGCTCTGCTGTGATCACGATCCGCCGCCTAAACGCCCGCCTGCTGCGCGTGCCCTTGACGCGCCCGTGGGCAGCGGACGTCACCTCGGTCGGAGTGATCGCGACGCATGTGGCACGCTCCGACGGCGCCGAAGGATGGGGTTTCTCGTGGACGCCCCAGATCGGGGCCGAGGCCGTGCATGCGCTGCTCGCGCACGACATCACCGCGGCCGCTGTGGGCCGCTCTGCCGTTCCCGGCGTGGAGTGGCAAGCACTCTGGGAACATCTGCACGAGGCCGGCGGCGGGGGCGTCACGACGATCGCCCTGGCCGGTCTCGACCTGGCCCTGTGGGATGCGGAGGCCCGCTCGGCATCTTCTTCGCTGTCCTCACTGCTCGGGCGACGCCGAGAATCCATGCGCGCGTACGGGTCGGGCGTCAATCTGCATTACTCGCTCGACGAGCTGGTCGCTCAGGTGCAGCGCTGGGTGGATGCCGGGTTCCGGGCTGTGAAGATCAAAGTGGGGAAGCCCTCGCTCGAGGAGGACCTCGAGCGGGTCGCCGCCGTGCGAGAGGCCCTCGGGCCCGACCGGGAGCTGATGATCGACGCCAATCAGCGCTGGGATCTCGATCGGGCGACCCGGTCGATCGAGACTCTCGCCGCGTGCGACCTCGCCTGGATCGAGGAGCCGCTGCGCGCCGACAACCTGGCCGGCCACACAGAGCTGGCGCGCCGCCTGAGGACTTCCAGCGGTGTGCCGATCGCCTTGGGCGAGAATCTGCACACGCTGCACCGCTTTGGCGAGTTCCTGCGAGCGGGCGCGGCGCAGATCGTGCAGCCAAACGTCGTCCGGGTGGGCGGCGTCACACCACTCCTGCGCATCGCAGAGCTCGCCCGGCAGCACGGCGTCGCCCTGCATCCGCATCTGCTGCCGGAGCTCTCCGGGCAGCTCGCCCTGACGCTGCCGGGCGAGATCGCAGAGCCGTGGGCGGAGGTCGTCGAGGACGCGGGGTTCGCCGAGCTCGGCGCCCTGACCGCCCCGTCGCCCGTGATCGTCCGCGACGGCCGACTGGCCGAGGCGCCGCACCTCGGGCTCGGCATCCGCTTCGCGTGACACGGGCGCACCAGAAAGCGCTTTCCGATACGCTGGGGAGATGACCTCCCGCTTCGCGATCGGCGAGACCGACTTCCTCCTCGACGGCGACCCGCACCGCATCATCTCCGGCGCCATGCACTACCCCCGCATCCATCCCGACCTGTGGCGCGACCGCATCCGCAAGGCGCGTCTGATGGGTCTGAACGCCATCGAGACCTACGTCGCGTGGAACGCCCACGAGCCGGTGAGAGGCCAGTGGCGCGCGGACGGGGATGTCGACCTCGGCCGGTTCCTCGACATCGTCGCAGAGGAGGGAATGCACGCCATCGTGCGCCCTGGCCCGTACGTCTGCGCTGAATGGCACAACGGCGGGCTGCCCACCTGGCTGACGACGGACAAGAGCATGCGGTTGCGCAGCAGCGACCCGGCCTACCTCGCCGAGGTGACCGGTTATCTCGAGAAGATCAACGCCATCGTCGCGCCGCGCCAGATCGATCGCGGCGGCAGCGTCATCCTCGTGCAGATCGAGAACGAGTACGGTGCGTACGGCGCCGACAAGGACTATCTCGAGGCGCTCGTGCGCGTCACCCGCGACAACGGCATCACCGTCCCGCTCACGCAGGTCGACCAGCCGATCCCGCACATGCTGGAGAACGGCTCGCACCCTGAGCTGCACAAGACCGGCTCCTTCGGCGGACGAATCGACGAGCGTCTGGCCACCCTGCGCGCGTTCCAGCCGACCGGCCCGCTGATGTGCATGGAATTCTGGTGCGGGTGGTTCGATCACTGGGGCGAGAAGCATCACACGACGACCTTCGCCGACAGCGCGGCCGACCTGGACAGGCTCCTGACGGCCGGTGCGTCGGTGAACATCTACATGGTGCACGGCGGCACGAACTTCGGGCTGACGGCGGGCGCGAACGACTCCGGCCGGTACCTGCCGATGGTCACCAGCTACGACTACGACTCCCCCATCAGCGAGTCCGGCGACCTCACCGAGAAGTTCCACGCCTTCCGTGAGGTGATCGCCAAGCACGCCCCTGTGCCCGACCTGCCTGTGATCGAACCTGTGCAGGCACCGACGCCGCGAGCCGTCTTCGAGGCGGTCGCCGATCCGCTGGAGCTGGTCGCGACCGACCGCGGCGAGTTCACGACTCCGCCGACCATGGACGAGCTCGGCTCCGACGTCGTGCTGGTGGAGTACCAGACGGATGCGGCGGGATCGGGCGTGCTGGAGGCCGAGGTCCGCGATTACGCCTGGATCGAACGCGACGGCGCCGCGGCCGGTCGTCTGCAGCGCACGATCGGCGACCTGTCACTCGCCCTGCCTGCGGGGAAGCGTCTGCGTCTGCTCGTCGAGGAGACGGGCCGGGTCAACTACGACCGGAAGATCGGCGAGGCGAAGGGGCTCATCGGCGCTCCACTGCTCGATGGCCGGGCGCTCGACGGCCCCTGGCGCGTGCGCACGTTCGACGTCGCGGCACTCGGCACCGCGGTGTCGGAGGCCGCAGTCGCTTCCGCGATCACGAGCGGCCGGGCCGTCGGCCCGGTGGGCCTGCGCGCTTCCTTCGATCTCGATGAGCCCGCCGATCTCTTCCTCGACACGGCCGGCTGGGGCAAGGGATACGCTTGGGTCAACGGCTTCTTCCTCGGCCGCTACTGGCGCCGCGGCCCGCAGCGCACCTTGTACGTGCCGGCGCCTGCGACCCGGGAGGGGGCCAACCAGGTCGTCATCGTCGAACTCGAGGCGGCGACGGATGCCACCGCGCGCTTCCTGGCGCGGCCCGACCTCGGCCACGAGGTGGAGTGATGGCCTCGTACGCGGCGGCGTTCGACTGGGCCCGTCGTCATGTGCATGACGGGCGCCTGCCGACAGCCGTTCTCGGAATCGCGACCGCCCACGGGACCGTCGCACTCGACGGGTTCGGCGCAGGCACGGATGCCACCTACCCGCTGTTCTCGATATCCAAGGTGCTCATGGGCATCACGGCCGCACGCGCCGTCGAGCGCGGGCTGCTCACTCCGGAGACGCCCCTGACGACGGCGGTGCCGGCCTTCGGCGCCGGCCGCGACGACGTCGTGCGGCTGCGTCACCTCGTGAGCCACACCTCAGGCATCAGCGAGCCACCGCTCGACACGGCCGCGACGCTGCGCACCGAGCTGCTGACCCGGGGCTGCGACTTCGCCGCGGGAACCGCATCCCGTTACTCGTCCCTCGCCTTCGAGGGCATCGCCGCGCTCACAGAGCACGCGACCAGCGTGCCATGGGACGCCGACACACGTGCATGGGCGTCGGCGATCGGAGCCGACGGACTCACCCTCGACCACACCGGATCGATCGAGGTCGTCGACGCGGCCGCGGCAGGGTTGGATATGGCGCGCTTCCGGGCGACCCGCGCCCCCGGCGCAGGCCTGCTCGGCCGGGCCGAGGATCTGCTGCGCGTCGGCAGCGAGCTGCTGCGGATCCACGCGGGTGCGACCGACGGCATCCTCGCGCCGGCGACGCTGCACATGATGCTGCGCCCGCTCACCGGCGACATCTCCCGGCTCGAGCCGTACCCGGCGCAGCGCGGCCAGGATTGGGGTTTCACCTTCAATCTGCGCACTCGCGCCCCCGGCCTCATCGACCGCGACGTCTACGGACACGGCGGCTGGGCGGGCACGGAGTTCTGGGTGCATCCGAGCGCCGGCGTGTGCTGGGTGCTGCTGACGAACCGCGCCGTGCGCGAGGGTGTCGACGCCGACGAGCTGGACAACACGGTGGTGTCAGGGCGATGATCCTCGACGTCCGCCATCGCGGGTGGCCCGCGCCGGCGTCGCCCAGCCCGCTGCCCGATCCCTCCGAAGCAGCGCGGGGAATCACCGTGACCGACCGCAGCGTGCTGCGCGACGGCGTGCCGACCGTACCGGTCTCGGGCGAGATCCACTTCAGCCGCCTGCCGCGCGAGCGCTGGGGCGAGCGGCTGCGCCAGATGCGCGCGAACGGCGTGACACTCGCCTCCGCCTACGTTCTCTGGCTGCACCACTCCCCCGAGCGCGGAATCGCGCACTTCGACGGCGCGCGCGATGTCGCCGCGTTCATCGACGAGTGCTCCGCCGTCGGACTGGAGGTCGTCCTTCGGATCGGGCCGTGGGCGCACGGTGAGGCGCGCAACGGCGGCTTCCCCGACTGGGTGGCCGATGCCGACGTCGAGCATCGCAGCGACGATCCACGCTATCTGGAGCTCGTCGAGGAGTGGTTCGCCCAGCTCGCCGCGAACCTCGACGGGCGGGCGCGGCCGGGCGGGCCCGTCATCGCGATCCAGCTCGAGAACGAGCTCTACGACCGACCAGGCCACCTGCTGACGTTGAAGCGGATGGCCAGGGAGGCCGGAATGGCGGCGCCGCTGTGGACGGCGACCGCCTGGGGCGGCGCCCAGCTCCCGCCGGGCGAGGTCATGCCGCTGTTCGGCGGCTACGGCGACGGCTTCTGGGCCGATCCCGAGGATGGCTGGGATCCGTCCTTCCGCGCGCACTACTTCCCGTCCCACACGTGGGATGACCCGGGTGTGGGTGCGGACGTGCGGGCATCGCAGGGGTTCAGCGCCGTCGACCCGGCGCCAGAGGGCTCAGATCTCGCTCTCCTCGGCGGCTTCCCACCTGCGACGTGCGAACTCGGAGGAGGAATGGCGACCGCCTACCACCGGCGCCCCGTGCTCTCCGGTCGCGACGTCGCCGCCCTCGCGCAGATGAAGATCGGCAACGGCTCTGCCTGGCAGGGGTATTACATGTACGTCGGCGGCCGGAACCCCGCTCCCGGGATGCAGGAGACGCAGGCGACCGGGTACCCGAACGACATGACCGAGTGGAGCTACGACTTCCACGCACCGATCGGTCAATCCGGTGACCTGCACGAGTCGGCAGCGTTGCTGCGCGCGCAGCACGCGTTCCTGGCGGCGTTCGGCCATCGTCTGGGCACCTCGAGCCTTCCGGACGCGCAGGTTACCGGGCTCGACGACACGCACACCCTACGGTGGGCGCTGCGCTCGGACGGTGTCGAGGGCTTCTGCATCATCACCCATCACCAGCCGCACGTGCCCGTGACGACCGCAACCGGAGTGCAGCTGCGGGTGCGGCTCGACGGCGAGACCGTGGTCGTGCCCAGCGCACCCATCGACGTCCCGGCGGGGACGATGGCGCGCTGGCCGATCGGCCTGCGGGTGGGTGGGACACGGCTGCGATGGGCGACCGCGTCGGCGCTCACCCTGCTGGAAGACGAGCTCCTGGTGCTGTGCGCCGACTCCGGCGTTCCGGTCGAGGTCGCCGTCGGCGACGAAGCACCGCGTGTCATCGAGGCCGGTCTGCACGAGATCGCCGGACTGTCGCTTCTCGTTCTCGGCGACGCCGCCCAGGCGTGGGTGCTCGGACATGATCTGTGGCTGAGCGACGGCGAGCTGCTCTGGGATGGTGAGCGCGTAGAGGTGAGGGATGCCACGTTCGCGCGCCGCTTCGACGTGTCCGCCCGCACATGGGTCGATCTGCCCGTGTCCTCCCCGCGCTCGCCGGTCGCGGTGGGGGCGCGCCTGATCCGTGCCGGCCGCAAGGCGCCCGCGGATCACGGTTTCGGCGGCGCCCGGCACCGCGCACCCTCATGCGCCGCGTTCGATGAGCTCGCGGCGGTGTATGCGCTCGGGATGCCTGCGTGGACCGGCGACGCGGTGCTCGACATCGACTGGGCCGGCGACGTGGGACAGCTGCGCGTCGACGGCGAGACGGTGGACGACCGATTCTGGGACGGCACCCGCTGGTCGATCTCGCTGCGCGACGCCGGGATCCACCCGGGCTCGACCGTGACGCTGCACCTGCTGGAGCTGTCCGGCGACTCGACGGTGTGGCTGCCGGCGGACGCCCAGGTGCGACGTCGCGGCGCCGTCGAGGGGTTGCTGATCCTGGACCGCGTCTCGCTGCGGCAGCGCGGAGAGTGGGAGCGGGTGGACACGGCCGGCTGACACGCGAATCGCCTTCCCCGCGTGAGTGCGGGGAAGGCGATTTCTGGCAGACAGGCGAAGAGGTGGAAGCCGCGGACGCGGCTTCCACCTCTTGTTCGTTCAGCCGTTGACGACCACGTCCATCTCCGTGAAGAACTGCTCGACCGCAGCCTCCGGGGTGGTGGTGCCGTAGCCGATCTCACGGCCGAGCTCGAGGAACTTCTGTTCGAGAGTGCCGTAGCCCACGATCGGGACGGGCGGCGCATCGCCGAGACGATCCGCGATCGAGGCCTCGTACTCCTTGATCTGCTCGCCCATGGCGTCCAGCTGCGCGCCTTCGAGCTGGGTCTCCGAAGCGGGCAGACCGCGGTTGGTGCCGAAGATCTCGCCGACCTCCGCGCTGTTCACCAGGAAGTTCAGCAGCGTCACTGCCGCCTCCGGGTGGTCGGTGTTCGCCGACACGGCGTGCAGCATGGACGGCTTGAGGTAGAGGTCCTGGGCGCCTTCCTTCGTCACCGGGGGCTCGATGAGATCCAGCTCCGTGTACCCCTCGCCGAGGTTGCCCAGGTAGCCGGCGCCGAAGTTGTCCCACGTCAGCTCGCTCGCAGTCAGTCCGGCGTCGAAGCCGGACAGCGGGGAGATCTCCTCGAGCTTGCGCTGAGTGATGACCACCTCGGCGTCGCGGTTGGCGGCTCCCAGCTTCCAGAACTCGAGGAGGTCGTCCTCGGTGAAGTTCGGCTCACCCTCGGCGGTGAACAGGTCCTCACCGTTCGCCCGCTGGTAGATCTCGAAGTTCTGGATCCGCATGTTGTAGTCGGTTCCGCCCCAGAGCTCGATGCCGCTGTCGGCCGCGGCGGAGGTGACCTCGCTCATCCATGCGTCGTAGTCCTCCCACGAGCCGGCGCCGGGATACGCCTCGACGTTGGCCTTCTCGAGCAGCACGGGGTTGAGGAACAGGCCCCAGGCGTTGGTGGACGTCGGGATGGCGGTGGTCTGATCACCGACGACACCGATCTTGAGCACGCTCTCCGGCAGCGGATCCGTGTCGATGACGCCGCCGAGGTACGGGTTGAGGTCGAGCAGCAGACCGTTCTCCGAGTACTGGCGCAGGTACGAGTAGTCGAACTGCATCACGTCGGGCAGGCCGCCGCCCGCGGCCTCGGTCTGACGCTTCTCCCAGAAGGCGGGGAAGTCGAGGAACGAGACGTTGACCTTGATGTTCGGGTATTCCTCGTTGAACGCCTCGATGGCGCGGTTGTACAGGTCGGCCCGTACGTCGTTGCCCCAGAACGAGAAGTCCAGGGTGACCTTCTCGTCGGGGTCGTAGGTGGCCCCCGCTCCGGGCTCTTCACCGCCTGCGCAGCCGGCCAGCAGGAGTGCTGCGCTCGCGGCGACGGCGGCCGCCGCCGTGATCCGCTTCTTTCTGAACATCGTTGTCCTCTCTGCGGAGATCCTCGCTGTTGCCGGTGCGCGGATGTCCTGTGTCGGGTCTTGTGATTGCGCCCTCTGGGAAAGCGTCTTCCCAGACGGTACTATGAATTGAGACGTTTCACAACAGATGTGAAGCATCCCTGCTTCGATCCCCTCCTCACCCATCGGCCGCGACCGATCGATCGAGAGACGACGACCATGACTCACGCTCGCCAGCAACCCCTGCCCGACTGGACGCTCGATGCGACGCTCGGCATCTTCATCCACTGGGGCCCCTACTCCGTGCCCGCGTGGGCGGAACCGACCGGAGCCTGGGGTGCGATTCCACCCGAGATCTGGTTCCGTCACAACGCGTACGCGGAGTGGTACGCCAACACGATCAGGATCGAGGACTCCCCGGCGGGCGCGCACCACGAGAAGGTACACGGCGGCGCCCCCTACGACGCCTTCCTCGACCAGTGGAGGGCCGAACGCTACGATCCTCGCGCCTGGGCGGCGCTGTTCCGCTCGATGGGCGTGGACTACGTCGTGCCGGTGACCAAGCATCACGACGGAGTCGCACTGTGGCAGGCCCCGGGCGCCGAGGGCTTCAACACCGTCGAGCGCGGCCCTCGGCGCGACCTCCTCGGCCCTCTCGCCGACGCCGTTCGCGCCGAGGGGATGCGGTTCGGTGTGTACTACTCCGGCGGACTCGACTGGCACAGGACCGATTTCCCGCCGATCCAGTCGCCCGAAGACGTGGAGACCCTGCGGCCCGTCGATGGCGACTACGCCGCCTACGCCGCCGCGCACGTACGCGACCTGATCGACCGGTACCGGCCGTCTGTCATCTGGAACGACATCGAATGGCCGGATGCCGGAAAGCACGACGGCAGCCTGGATGCCCTCATCGCTCACTACCGCGAGGTCGTGCCCGACGGTGTGGTCAACGATCGATGGGGTGCGGAGATCTGGGACTATCGCACCAGCGAGTACTCGCATGACGTCCACAACGAGCACGGGACGGGCTGGGAGCACAATCGTGGCCTGGGTTTCTCGTTCGGGCACAATCGCATCGAGAACGAGGAGCTGACGCTCTCGCCGCGCGAACTCGCGAGGATCTACGCAGACGTCGTCTCGCGCGGAGGCCGCCTGCTGCTCAACATCGGGCCGGAGGCGTCAGGCGTGATTCCCGATGTTCAGCTGCGCACCCTCGAAGGCATCGCGGCATGGCTCACCGCGCTGAAACCCCGTACACTCCGGCGGCGCGCACTGTCGGCCGAGGAGGCCGCCGCCATCGCCACGACGGATGGCAGCTGGGTCCGCGGGTGGGTCAGTGAGGGTGAGCTCGTCGTGATTGCCGAACGAGGCGAGTCGCTGCCCGATCGCATCGCGGACAGCGGGGCGCACGTGTACACACTGCCGCGCTGAACGCAGCGGACGCGACGAGAGCGAACCTTCGGACCGGCCTCTGGCTCGGCCTCCGAAGGTTCGCTCTCGTCGTGGGTCAGGACGCGATCTCGAGGCGGATCGCGTCGTAGGCCGCCTCGTTCCAGAGGTGCTCGGCGCCGTCGTTGATCTGCAACGTGATCACGTTCCCCTCGGGCTTGAGGATCGCTGCGTCGAACGTGAACTCGCGGTGGAAATTGCGTCCGCCTCGGCCGCTGCGGTAGGTCGCCCCGCGTGCGTCGTCGGGCTCGAACGTCCACACGAACGGCTCGCCATTGACGCGGATGGTGAGGTTGCTCTGCTCGGGCGGAACCGGCAGCGCCGACCCCATGGCCCACGCGGCGAGCCAGACCGACAGCGTCGCCTGCGCGCCGGCGGCGACGGGCTCGTCGAGGTCGAACAGGATCCGCCACGGCTTCTCCTGCCGCGTGACATGCAGCCGGTACGTCGACTGATCGCCGTCCGGCGACACCACGTGGATCTCCAGCACGGTGTGCTGACCCGAGACCGCGACGTCGAGTCCGCTGGCCGGGATCGTCACGCCGTCGATCTCGACCCGGGATCCACCGCGTGCCGTCGCCAGCACGCGCACGGTTTCGCGATCGTGCGGGAAGTCGACCGCGAAGTCCGATCGGAACGAGCTGAAGCCGGGTACGAGCTCAGCTCCGTCGACGCTCAGCGATTCGAGCACGGGCACAGCGGCATCCGTCGCCACGATCTCAATCGCGTTGATCCGGCCGTCGCCAGAGGCGACGACGTCGAGGCGTCCGCCTGAGACGACGACGCGAGCGGTATGCGTCGCATACTCACCCGTGCCAGACTGCAGATTGACCGGCTCGGCGTCGCCGATCCTGATGGTCGTCTTGTTGCCGGCGATCGCGTCTCCCGAGATCACGGTGACGTCGTACTCGCCGTCCGCCAGGTCGACCGAGAACGTGCCTCCTCCCACGACGAAGTCACGCCGCAGATCCCCGTCCTCTCCACGATCGCGGAAATCGGTGACGCGATCGAGCCCGAATCCGCCACCGGCGCTGTACAGCGTGTCGCGGGCGACGCGCTCGTAGCCGTCGGCGACCGGACTCGACGAGCTGCCGAAGTCGAAGAGTCGCACGCCTTCCGCATCCTCCGGCACGACCGAGCCCTCGGGGGCCGACACCTCATAGGAGCGCTGGTAATGCAGGTAGTTCCAGTCTTCGTCACTGCTCTCGCCGACGATGTAGGTGACGCCGTCCGGGAACTGCTCCCGGTACGTGTGGAACAGCCCGTACTGGCGGAAGTCGCGCCCATTGCGGAACTCGCGCGAATCGCGAGTCGGAGAGCCGATCTGGAAGATCGTCTCTCCATGGCGCTCCGGCTCCCAGATCATCTTCCCCAGCCGCACGTCGCTTCCTGGCTGGATCGTGACGTCGTCGATGACGTGCTCTCCCCAGATACCGTCACCGTAGATCGTCAGACGGTAGGTGCCGGCGCGCACGCCGTCGATCGAGAACTGTCCGCCGTTCTCGACCTCGCTCCAGTAGTTGTAGCCGAGCACCGTGTCCTGCATGGGCGTGCGATTGTCGGACAGCACGACGACAGCGCCGGCGAGATCCTTCGGCGATACGCCGGGGAGGTTCACCTTTCCCCGCACCCGCGAACGCTGGCGTTTCGGCGTCCACCCCTCAATCGCCAGCCGATCGTAGAAGTCGGCGTGAGCCGCAGGGCGGGCCTGCTTGTCGGCATCACGTCGCAGCGCTTTCGCGTCGGTGCCCTTGTTGAGGTACACGTAGTACGGGCCGTAGGTCTTCTGCCATGCCTGTCCCGCCGTGACCCGCACCGGGCGGGTGCCGTAGTGCGTCGCGTGCGGCTCGACGAGGAGCACGGGACCGGCATCGCGCTGATGCAGCACGAGGTCCTGTCGTACCGGTCCGCCCGAGAACGACTCGAGGTTCGGCAGCGCGGCCCAGATGCCGTATCCGCTGCCGTACAGACCGTGCAGTCGATGGTTCTTCATGTACACGGCCCAGTCGTACTTGGTGTAGTAGCGACGCGGGTACGCGGTTCCGGTGCCTTCGAGGTCGGTCGTGGCGTCCATGACGGTGCGGCCGGCCGACATCTCCGCGCGCGTCGGCATCTTCGCCGCTGCCTCGCGCCAAGGGGTCGCGTTCTCGTCGTCGGGCACCGACACATGTGTGAACGTGTCGCCGGCCATGTAGAAGACGTAGCGGTGCTGGTCGATGCGGAATCCGTGGAACTCGGCCGGGTGGTCGTAGCTGTATGCGAGATGGATGCCGGGTTCACCGGCACGGATGATGTGGTGCCGCACGAGGTAGCAGGGCATGCCGCTGGACGGTGCGTGACGGAAGGCGATGTCGACGAAGTCCTGCTCACGACGCACGAAGATGCCGTTGTCGGCGCCAGGCAGCGGGAGAGCGCTGCCCTCACGCCCCGCGTTCATGTCGTAGTTTCCGCGCCCTACCATCTCGACGCCGTCGTAGATGAGCGAAGTCATCCGACCATTGGACTTGTCTATGACGACACGGACGAGGCCATTGTCGACGATCACCTCCGTGGCCGTCTCGTCGAGCGCGGGTGGATCCTGCGCGGTGCTGGCGAACGCGGGACTGGCGAAAGCGCCGCTTACCAGCGTTGCTGCCGTGATTCCGGCGAGTTGACCGAATGTTCGACGCGTCATTGCGGGTACTGGTGTCATGGCCGGGAATGTAACACACCCGAGAAAACGCTTTCAAGCAATTCCTCGGATCTTTCCAGATCGCCTGGCGCAGGCCGCAGGAGCGCTGCGCCTGAACAGAGAACCGCATCGAGCAGGTTGTTGCGATTTCCGGCAAGGGGGTCGTAGGATTGCCTGAAACGATTCAACGGAGAGATGTGAGACGCATGACTCGCCACTGCTTCCAGCTGCGGGTGCGCCCCGAGCTCGTCGACGAGTATCTGGCCCGGCACACCCCTGTGTGGCCGGAGATGCTGGCCGAGATCGCCGCGGCGGGCCGACGCAATTACTCGCTCTTCCTCGGTGAGAACGGCGTCCTCGTCGGCTACTACGAGACCGACGACGACGAGGCGGCACAGGCGTACCTCGCGGCATCCGAGGTCGCAGCGCGGTGGGAAGCCGAGATGGGGCGGTTCTTCGTCGATCTCGACGGCCGTCCGGATCAGGCCGCCACCGCTCTCCCCGAGGTGTTCCACCTCGAAGACCAGCTCGCCGCGGCCGAGGACGCGACGACATCCGACAACGACGACGAAGGCAGCGCCGCATGAGCATCCTCTCCCCCAAACACCTCGACGCTCTCGAAGAGCAGTCGATCGAGCTGCCCAGCTGGGCGTTCGGCAACTCAGGCACCCGATTCCGGGTGTTCGGCACGCCGGGCACACCCCGCGACCCGTTCGAGAAGATCGCGGATGCCGCGCAGGTGCACAAGCACACCGCCCTCGCCCCCACCGTGGCGCTGCACATCCCGTGGGACATGTGCGACTTCGCCGACCTGCGCAAGCACGCCGAGGACCTCGGCGTCTCGCTGGGCACGGTGAACTCCAACACCTTCCAGGACGAGGACTACAAGTTCGGCGCGCTCACCCACGAGGACGCCGCGGTGCGCCAGAAGGCCATCGACCACCACCTCGCCTGCATCGACGTGATGGACCAGACCGGGTCGCGCGACCTGAAGATCTGGCTGGCCGAGGGCTCCAACTACCCCGGCCAGGCCGACATGCGCGGCAGGCAGGACCGCCTGCACGAATCGCTGGAGAGGATCTACGCCCGCCTCGGCGACGAACAGCGCCTGGTGCTGGAGTACAAGTTCTTCGAGCCCGCGTTCTACCACACCGACGTGCCGGATTGGGGCACCTCCTACGCCCAGGTGAGCGCTCTCGGTGACAAGGCGATGGTCTGCCTCGACACCGGGCACCACGCGCCCGGCACGAACATCGAGTTCATCGTCATGCAGCTGCTGCGCCTCGGCAAGCTCGGTTCGTTCGACTTCAACTCGCGCTTCTACGCCGACGACGACCTGATCGTCGGCGCCGCCGACCCGTTCCAGCTGTTCCGCATCCTGTTCGAGGTCGTGCGCGGCGGCGGGCTGAACAACCCCGATGTGACGTTCATGCTCGACCAGTGCCACAACATCGAGGAGAAGATCCCCGGTCAGATCCGCTCGGTGCTCAACGTGCAGGAGATGACCGCTCGTGCCCTGCTCGTCGACCGCGACGCGCTTGCCCGAGCACAGAAGTCCGGCGACGTGCTCGCCGCGAACGCGGTCTTCATGGACGCGTTCTACACCGACGTCCGTCCCGCCCTCGCCGAGTGGCGCGAGAGCCGCGGCCTGCCCGCGGACCCGATGGCCGCCTTCGCGGCATCCGGGTACCAGGAGAAGATCGCCGCCGACCGCGTCGGTGGCGTGCAGGCGGGATGGGGAGCATGACCGTGACCACTCAGAAGCGCACCCTCACGGCGTGGAAGGCCACCATCGCGGTGGCGATGTCGAACTACATCGAGGCGGGTGCGATCATCGCGCTGGCCACCAGCCTCACCCTGTGGCAGGGCGAGTTCGGATTCGATGACGGAGCCGTCGGCCTCGTCGCCGCCCTGAGCGCCAACGCCTTCGGCGCGGCGATCGGCGCTGCGATCGGCGGTCCGCTGTGCGACAGGCTCGGCCGGAAGTTCATCTACACGTACGACCTCATCGTGTTCATGATCGGTGCGCTGCTCGTGACGTTCTCGCCGAATTTCGCCGTGCTCCTCGTCGGCGTGGTGCTCATGGGAATCGCCGTCGGCGCCGGCGTGCCTGCGTCCTGGACGTACATCGCAGAGGAAGCGCCCAGCGAGCACCGTGCCGCCCACGTCGGCACCGCACAGCTCGCCTGGTCGATCGGCCCCGCGATCGGCTTCCTGCTCGCCGTCGTGCTCGGGCCGCTCGGCATCGTCGGCTCGCGCCTCATCTTCTTCCACCTGTTCGTCATCGCCGCCGTCACCTGGTGGGTCCGTCGTGGCCTGCCGGAGTCGAAGCGCTGGAAGGAGCAGCGCGAGTCGTCCCAGGAGCGCGGCGAGAAGGTCTCGATCTTCTCCGGAATCGGCGGCCTGCTCTCCGACCGCAAGAACCTCGGCGCCCTGCTCTTCCTGCTCGGCGTCTACGGCCTGTGGAACACGGTCGCCGGCCAGGCCGGCATCTTCCAGCCGCGCGTGTACGAGGCGGCGGGTCTGCACGACGCCACCCAGCAGAACCTGCTGCAGGTTCTGGTGTGGACCCTCACCGCCGCTGCCACCTACTTCGGCTTCATGCGCTACGGCGATCGTGTCAGCCGGCGCTGGCTGTACTTCGGCGGTGCGCTGCTCGGCGTCATCGCCTGGGTCGTGCTCGTCTTCGCCCCTCCCGGTCTCTTCTCCCTGCTGTTCTTCGCCGTCGCGTGGGGCATCTCGGCCGGTATCGGCGCGCAGGCGTTCTACGGCCTGTGGACCGCTGAGCTGTTCGCGACGCGGTACCGTGCGAGCGCCCAGGGAGTGCTGTTCATGCTCGCCCGCGTGATGGTCGGCCTGCTGAGCCTGGTCTTCCCCGTGCTCCTCACCACTTGGGGTCTCGGCCAGCTGGGCCTGCTGATCATCGGCCTGCTGGTGGCCGCGCTGCTCATCGGCACGATCTGGGCGCCGAAGACCGAGGGCAAGACTCTCGAGCAGATCGAGCACGAGCGCTATGGCACGCCGGTCGAGGCCGCGCGCGTCTGACATCCATCTCCTCACCTCGCGAAGGACTCCGACTCATGACCAACCCCACCGCCGCCGCTCTCATCGCGCGTTCCAATCGCCTGGGCGCCGATCCGAAGAACACCAACTACGCGGGTGGCAACACCTCGGCCAAGGGCACCGAGACCGACCCGGTCACCGGGCAGCCGGTCGAGCTGCTCTGGGTGAAGGGCTCGGGCGGCGATCTGGGCACGCTCACCGAGCAGGGCTTGGCCGTGCTGCGCCTTGACCGCATGCGCGCGCTCGTCGACGTCTATCCCGGCGTCGACCGCGAGGATGAGATGGTCGCGGCGTTCGACTACTGCCTGCACGGCAAGGGCGGCGCGGCTCCGTCGATCGACACCGCCATGCACGGGCTCGTGGATGCCGCGCACGTCGATCACCTGCATCCCGACTCGGGCATCGCGATCGCCACGGCTGCCGATGGCCCCGAGCTCACGCAGAAGATCTTCGGCGACAAGGTCGTCTGGGTGCCGTGGCGTCGCCCCGGCTTCCAGCTCGGCCTGGACATCGCCGAGATCAAGAAGGCGAACCCTCAGGCGATCGGATGCATACTCGGCGGACACGGCATCACGGCGTGGGGTGACACCTCGGAGCAGGCTGAGGCCAACTCGCTCTGGATCATCGACGCGGCAGCTGCCCACATCGCCGAGCACGGCGAAGCCGACCCCTTCGGCGGCGTCCGCGCCGGGTTCCAGGCGCTTCCCGAGAACGAGCGCCGTGAGCGAGCAGCCGCACTGGCGGGCACGATCCGCGGCATCGCCTCGACCGACAAGCCGATGGTGGGCCACTTCACCGACTCGGACGTCGTGCTCGACTTCCTGGCGTCGGAGAAGGCCCCGGCTCTCGCAGCGCTCGGTACGAGCTGCCCCGACCACTTCCTGCGCACCAAGGTCAAGCCGCTGATCCTCGATGTCCCGGCGACGGCATCCGTCGATGAGCAGATCGCCCGCCTGCACGAGCTGCACGCCGAGTACCGCGCCGACTACCAGGCGTACTACGACGCGCACGCGACGGCCGACTCCCCCGCGATCCGCGGAGCCGACCCGCTCATCGTGCTGGTCCCCGGCGTCGGCATGTTCTCCTACGGCGCGAACAAGCAGACCGCCCGCGTCGCCGGAGAGTTCTACGTCAACGCGATCAACGTCATGCGCGGGGCCGAGGCGCTGTCGACGTACGCCCCCATCTCGGACGCCGAGAAGTTCCGCATCGAGTACTGGGCGCTGGAAGAGGCCAAACTGCAGCGCATGCCGAAGCCGAAGACCCATCAGGGTCGCATCGCGTTCGTCACCGGCGCCGCGTCCGGCATCGGCAAGGCCATCGCCACCCGCCTCGCCGCCGAGGGTGCCTGCGTCGTCGTCGCCGACCTCGACCTCGAGAAGGCGCAGGCCGCGGCCGCAGAGCTGGGCAACGCGGACGTCGCCATCGGTGTGGCCGCGAACGTGGCGGATGCGGATGCCGTCCAAGCCGCATTGAACGAGGCGGTGCTCGCTTTCGGCGGAGTGGACCTCGTCGTCAACAACGCCGGCCTGTCGCTGTCGAAGCCGCTGCTCGAGACCACCGAGAAGGATTGGGACCTGCAGCACGACGTGATGGCCAAGGGCTCGTTCCTGGTCTCCAAGGCCGCGGCGAAGGTCCTCATCGACCAGAAGCTGGGCGGTGACATCATCTACATCTCGTCGAAGAACTCCGTCTTCGCCGGGCCCAACAACATCGCCTACTCGGCGACGAAGGCCGACCAGGCGCACCAGGTGCGGCTGCTGGCGGTCGAGCTCGGCGAGCACGGCATCCGGGTGAATGGCATCAACCCCGACGGCGTCGTGCGCGGTTCGGGTATCTTCGCCTCGGGCTGGGGCGCCAACCGCGCGGCGACCTACGGGGTCGCGGAGGAGGACCTGGGTCAGTTCTACGCGAACCGCACCATCCTCAAGCGCGAGGTCGTGCCCGAGAACGTGGCGGATGCCGTCTACGTGCTCACCGGCCCTGAGCTGTCGCGCACCACGGGACTGCACATCCCGGTCGACTCCGGCGTCGCCGCGGCATTCCTGCGATGACGGGGGCGACCGTGCTCCGCGCCGTCGCAGCCGTCGACCTGGGTGCCACCAGCGGTCGTGTGGTCATCGGCAGGGTGGGTGCGGACACGGTCGAGCTCGAACTCGTCTCTCGATTCCCCAACGGGCCGGTGGAGCAGGCGGACGGGCTGCACTGGGACTTCACGGCGCTGTACGAGAGCATCGTCTCGGGGCTCGCCGAGGCCGTGCGGCGCGAGCCCGCGATCGAGAGCATCGGCATCGACTCGTGGGCGGTCGATTACGGGCTGCTGCACGACGGGAGCCTTCTGGCCGAGCCCTTCCATTACCGCGATCGGCGCACCGAGCGCGGCGTGCAGAAGGTGCACGCCAGCGTGCCGCTCGCCGAGCTCTACCAGCGCAATGGATTGCAGTTCCTGCCGTTCAACACCCTGTACCAGTACGGTGTCGATGACCGACTGGACACGGCGGATGCCGCACTGCTGATTCCCGACCTCGTCGCATACCTGCTCACCGGCCGTCAGGTGGCCGAGCGCACCAACGCCTCGACGACCGGCCTGCTCGATGTGCACACGTCGGAATGGGACCTCGACCTCATCACGCGACTCGGGATCCGCGCCGGCGTGCTTCCTGAGCTGGTGAGCGCAGGCGAGAGGATCGGCCGGCTGCGTGCCGAACTCGCCGAACGCATCGGCAAGGACCTGCCGGTGATCGCCGTGGGCTCGCACGACACGGCATCCGCCGTGGTCGCCGCTCCCCTCGCCTCGCCGCACGCGGCTTACATCTCCTGCGGCACCTGGGGGCTCGTCGGGCTCGAGCTCGCCGCGCCGGTGCTCTCGGATGCCGCCCGCGAGGCGAACTTCACGAACGAACTGGGTGTCGACGGTCGCATCCGCTTTCTGCACAATGTGACCGGGCTGTGGCTGCTCAGCGAGACGATCCGCGCGTGGGAGGCGCAGGACGGTGCGTCGATCGATCTGCCGGCGCTGCTCGCCGAGGCCGCCGCCGTCACCACGGATGTGCCGCTGTTCGACGCGAACGACGCCACTCTGAGCGACCCGGGCGACATGCCGGCTCGCATCGCCGCCGTGCTGCGCGCGGCGGGAGCCGAGGCGCCTGCCGACCGGCCGGCGTTCGTGCGCACGATCCTCGAGTCCATCGCCGCCGCGTTCGCGGATGCGGTGCGCGTCGCCGGTGAACTCGCCAGCCGGCCGATCGACAGCATTCACGTGGTCGGTGGCGGTTCTCTCAACGCACCGCTCTGCCAGGCCACGGCCGATCGTGCGGGCCTTCCCGTGCTCGCCGGTCCTGTCGAGGCGACGGCTCTGGGCAACGTCCTGGTGCAGGCGCGCGCTCTGGACGCCGCACCGGAGTCGCTCGAAGATCTCCGGGCTCTCGTCGCGCAGACGCACGCACCCGTGCGGTACGAGCCTCGACACTGACGTCGCCGTCATACCAGGCTGCGGAGCGCAGCATGACGAGTGCACCAGAATCGAACCCATGACACACGCAGCGCTCGACGGCCTGGTCCGCGTCTATCCCGCGGAAGACGGGCCTCTGCAAGGCTCGGGCCTCGTCTGGGCGCACGGTGGCGGCTTCGTACAGGGCGATCTCGACATGCCCGAGGCGGATGCCGTCGCCAGGGCCTTCGCCGCCCGCGGCGCGGCCGTCGTGTCTATCGACTACCGCCTCGTCGGCGACGGCAGCGGCCGGTTCCCCGCAGCCTCCGACGACATCGTCAGAGCATGGTCGTGGGCTCACGACCGGGCGGCCTCCCTCGGGGTCGATCCCGCTCGCCTGATCATCGGCGGGGCCAGCGCCGGCGGCAACCTGGTCGCGGGTGCGGTGCTCAGGATGCTGGGACACGCGCCGGCAGCATCCGTGGCGGCGCTGCCGACGGGGGTGTTCCTCGCCTACCCCACGCTGCTGGCCGAGCAGCCCGCGCCCGATGCCGCGCTGCGGGCAGCGCTCGACGCTGACCCGGCCTTCGATCACTTCCCGCCGGCGAGGGTGCGCTCGATGTACGAGACGTATCTCGGTGGCCCGGTGAGGCCGGAAGCCCCACTGACGGCGATTCCGGGGCTCGCGACGCCTGCGGACGTCGCCGGCTTTCCGGCCACGATCATGGTCAACGATGACGTGGACGAGCTGCGCGTGTCAGGTGAGCTGTTCGCCTCGACCCTGATGGCGGCCGGGGTGCCGGTCGCACTTTCGACCGAGCCCGGCACCACTCACGGGCACCTGAACCGGCCAGAGGAGCCCGGCTTCGGACGCACCATTCAGCGCGTGGTCGAATGGATGGCGGCGGCCACCGCCTGATCACGGGCAAGCGTCCCACACGCGGAACGGTCCTCGCCCGTGACCCCTTGCGAGCGAAGGGTCTGTCGGGGCTACGGTGGGTTCCGAGGAGGAATCATGTCGACGGATGACCAGGTGATCGAACCAGGGTCCGGTGTCGACCTTGCCATCGAGCGGGCACTGGAGGCGGCGAACCTGCGTGCGGGAGATGCTCCCGCTGCTGCGGCCGTGATCGTCGAGGTTCGGCACCCCTCCGCTGCCGAGGCGGGCGACTTCGACGCAGCGGCCGATGGCGACTAGTCACCGGATTCCCCAGTGACCTCATGAGAACGTCTCGTAGCGGTTCTGCGATCCGCGGCGTGGATCACGTCGTGATCGGGGCGAGCGACTGGGCGGAGACCACGGAGTTCTACCGTCGGGTCCTGCACGCCGAAGTGATTCCGCTGGCGGGCGAGCGCGTGTCACTACGGATTGGCGTCTCGCAGTTGAACGTGCACGGTCCTGGCGTCGACCTGTCCTCGAACGTCGCGAGGCTCCCGGTGCGGCCAGGCAACAGCGACGTCTGCTTCGAGTGGGACGGTCCCATCGAGTCGGCGATCGCTCATCTGAACGCCTGTGAGGTGACGATCGAGACCGGCCCCATCGCTCGACCGGGCGCAAGGGGCGAAGGCGTCAGTGTGTACTTCCGGGATCCGGACGGAAGTCTGCTCGAGTTCATCAGCTACTTCCGCGGCCGGCCGGGCTGACCCGCGACCGTCTCCTGATCAGTCCTGGGGAGGCCCGTCGAGCACCGCGTCGAAGATGCGGAACAGGGTCGCCAGTGCCGCGGTCATGTCGATCTCGGGGTCGAGCAGCCAGCGCATCTGCAGCCCGTCGGTCGCCGCGAGCAGCAGCAGGGCGACGGCGTCCGGCTCGACGGCGCCGCGGTGTCTTTCATCGAGGTGGCGCTCGACGGTCTCGGCGATCCGCCGCCCGATGTCCGCCTCTCGGCGCAGGAAGAAGTCGTGTGCGGGATGATCGGGGTCGGTCGCCTCGACCGACAGGCGGGTGAACAGCTCGACCATCCCCGGGATGCGGGCGTTGCGTTCGACGACCTTCAGGTAGGCCGCCTCGAGATCGCCCAGCGACGCCGTTGGGTCGGCGAACCCCGACTCGTCGAGCTCGTCGCGCAGGCGCAGCACCTCGGTGAGCAGCTTCTCCTTGGTCTCGAAATGGTGCAGCACGCCGGTCTTGCTGAGGCCTGCCGCCTCGGCGATGCGGGTGACGGATGCCGCGGCGTAGCCCTCGGTGTCGATCACCTCGAGTGCCGTGCGAAGGATGCTGTCCCTTCTCGCCTCGCTCTTCGCATACGAACCGCGCTTTCCCATGCTTCGAGTAAACCCGAGGATTGCGGAAATGAAAACAGACTGCCAGACTGTTTTTGCATTCGCGCTCCTGGCGGATGCTGCGAGAAGAGGACATCGAGTGTCGACGACGACATCACCACCGGTCGAGCGCCTGCTGGACGGGGAATACGACGGACCCGTATCGGTGCGGGGCCCCCTTCGCCGGCTGCTGCTGTGGCTCGCGCCTGCGTACATGGCGATCTTCGCCGTGTGGGGCGCAGTCCCCGGTATCCTCCTGGCGCTGCAGGTCGAGCACATAGATCCGGTCAACAAGGTGGGCAACCTCGCACTGGTCACCACGCTCGGTGCGATCTTCTCCATGATCGCGCAGCCGATCGCAGGGCTGGTGTCCGACCGCACACGCTCGCGACTCGGGCGAAGGGCACCCTGGATGCTCGTCGGCTCCGCGCTCGGAGGCGCGCTGCTGGTCGTCCTGGGTTTTCAGAGCACGGTCGCCGGGGTTGCCATCGGCTGGATCGCGGTCTCCGTCGCGTACAACTTCGCTCAGGCATCACTCGGCGCGATCATGCCCGACCGCATCCCTCGGCTGGCGCGCGGAAGCTTCTCGGCAGTGAGCGGTCTCGGCACGCTGATCGGACTGCTGGGCGGGCAGTTCTTCGGCGCCTCGATGAGCGGCAGCATCCCGGTCGCCTACCTGGTGCTGGCGCTGCTCGGATTCACGATGTTCCTTCTCCTTGCGCTCTTCAACCGCGATCGCCCCAGCGTCCAGATGAAGCGCGAGCCGTTCTCGTTCGCGGTGTTCGTCTCCACCTTCTGGGTCGACCCGCGGCGGCATCCCGACTTCTTCTGGGCGTTCACGGGACGCCTCCTGCTCAACCTGGCGTACTACGTCGTCGCCGGCGGCTACCTGCTGTACGTGCTCGCCGATCACATCGGGCTGGGCACGGCGGCGGCCACCGCGACCGTCCCCCTGCTGGCGCTGGCCAGTGCACCAGGAGCCGTCGTCGCGACCACCTTCAGCGGCCCGCTCTCCGATCGACTCCGACGACGCAAGGTGTTCATCGTGACCTCTGGACTCGTCTTCGCGGCCGCCGTGAGCATCCCGCTGTTCTCCCCCACCGTCGAGGGGATGATCCTCACGTTCGCGCTGGGCGGGCTCGGATACGGCGTCTTCCAGTCGATCGACGCCGTGCTGATGAGCGAGGTGCTTCCGAGCGCCAGCTCGTTCGGCAAGGATCTGGGCATCGTGAACATCGCCATCACCCTGCCGCAGAGCCTCGCACCCGCACTCGCCGGCGCGATCGTGCTGACAGCCGGATACGCCTGGCTCTTTCCGATCGCAATCGTGCTATCGGTCTTCGGCGCTCTCGCCGTCATCCCCATCCGCTCCGTGCGCTGACCGCTTCAAGCATCACCGCCCCGGGTCGATCCGAACCGGGCCCGACCGAAGGACTCATATGGCATCGCCGATCTCAGCCGACGACCTCACCCTCTCCGAGAAGGCCTCGCTCGCCAGCGGCGCCGACGCGTGGCGCACGAAGCCGATCGCGCGACTCGGCGTGCGATCGGTGATGATGACCGACGGGCCGCACGGTCTTCGCAAACAGGTGCCCGGCGCAGAGCAGAGCGGCCTCGGCGAGAGCGTTCCGGCGACCTGCTTCCCGCCCGCCGTCGGTCTCGGCGCCAGCTTCGACGTGGACCTCGTCGAGCGCGTCGGGGCGGCGATCGGCCTCGAGGCGGCTCTCGAAGACGTCGCGGTGGTGCTCGGACCGGGGATCAACATCAAGCGCTCGCCCCTGTGCGGCCGCAACTTCGAGTACTTCTCGGAGGACCCTCTGCTCTCCGGTGCCCTCGGCGCGGCGATGGTGAAGGGGATCCAGTCGGCCGGCGTCGGAGCTTCCCTCAAGCACTTCGCCGCCAACAACCAGGAGACCGACCGCATGCGGATCTCGGCGGACATCGCCCCTCGTCCGCTGCGCGAGATCTACCTGCGCGGCTTCGAACACGTCGTTCGGCAGGCGCGCCCGTGGACGGTCATGTGCTCTTACAACCGCATCAACGGCGTGTACTCCTCGCAGAACCGGTGGCTGCTGACAGACGTCCTCCGACGCGAGTGGGGCTTCGACGGGCTGGTCGTATCCGACTGGGGTGCAGTCGACGACCGGGTCAGCGCTCTGCACGCAGGTCTGGATCTGGAGATGCCGGGTGGTGACGGTCGCACCGACCAGCAGATCGCCGCCGCGGTCGAGTCCGGGGACCTCGATGTGCGCATCCTCGACGCCACCGTCGAGCGGGCCCTCGAACTCGTGCGACGAGCGGGCGAGCGACCGGCGCCGTCGACCGCTCTCGATGTCGACGCGCATCACCGCCTGGCCAGGGAAGCGGCCTCGCGCTCAGTAGTCCTGCTCAAGAACGACGACGAGACGTTGCCGCTGACATCTGCGGCGCGCCTCGCCGTGATCGGCGCATTCGCGACGCAGCCGCGCTACCAGGGTGCGGGCTCCTCTCTCATCAACCCGACCCGGCTCGACAACGCATTGGACGAGATCCGCGCCCTCTCCGAGGCTCCCGTGACCTACGCCGCCGGCTTCAGCCTCGACCCGGCGTCCGACGCCACCGCTCTGCGTGACGAGGCTGTCCAGGCCGCGTCCGCGGCCGACACCGCGATCGTGTTCCTGGGGCTGCCTGCCGAAGCCGAATCCGAGGGATTCGACCGGGAACACATCGAACTGCCCGTCGAGCAGCTCGGTCTGCTCGAAGCGGTGCTCGCCGCGAACCCGCGCACGGTCGTCGTGCTGTCACACGGCGGAGTGGTCGCACTGCCGTTCGCCGATCGGGTTCCGGCGATCCTCGACGGGTCGCTGCTCGGACAGGCGGGCGCTGGCGGCACCGCCGACGTGCTGTTCGGCGAAGTCAACCCGTCCGGCCGGCTGACCGAAACGGTGCCATTGCGGCTGGAGGACACCGCGTCGTTCGGCAACTTCCCCGGGGAGCAGGGCCACGTGACGTACGGCGAAGGAGTGCTGGTGGGCTACCGCTGGTATGACGCGAAGAACCTCGACGTCGCGTTCCCCTTCGGACACGGGCTCTCGTACACCACGTTCAGCTACGGCGACACGCAGGCAGTCATGCGCGACGACGACGTGCTGATCCGCGTGCCCGTCACCAACACCGGACAGCGAGCCGGGCGCGAAGTGGTGCAGGTGTACGTATCGGCGCCGGAGTCGCGTCTGACCCGAGCACCGCGGGAGCTGAAGGCGTTCCGCTCCGTGATGATCGAGCCGGGCGAGACGGTCGAAGTCGAGCTGACCGTCAGCCGCGAGGACCTCGCGCACTGGGATGTGGAGAGCGACTGCTGGCGCGTGGAGGGCGGGTCGCGCGTGTTCGGCATCGGCGCGTCCAGCCGCGACATCCGCGGCACCGCAGTGGTGCAGGTCGCGCCTGACTCCTCGACAGCGCCGCTCACGCGCTCCTCGTCGCTCGAGGAGGTGCTCGCCGATCCGCTCGCCGCGGAACTGATCCGGCAGACCGTCTTCTCGATGTCCACCCAGATGCCGGGGGTGGCGGCCGTCCTCGACGACGACGTCATGATGCGGCTCATGGCATCCTTCCCCGTCGGACGGTTGCCGGGGTACGGCGGGCTGCCGATCACCTCAGAGATGGTCGACGGCCTCCTCGCCGCCGCGAACCAGGCGCGTGCCGCCGGTGCCGGGGAGACGCGGTGAGAATCCAGCGCCGCCGGCGCGCTCTCCTCCTCGCAGGACGGCGTGTGCTCGTCACCGGTGGCGGCAGTGGCATCGGGCGTCGCATGGCGCTCGAGGCGGCGCGCCGCGGCGCCGCCGTGATCATCTGGGATCTCGATGCCGACGCCGCCGCGCGAACATGCGAGCAGATCGAGAGCCGCGGCGGCTCAGCGTCCGCCCAGGCCGTCGACGTGTCGGACGAGGCGGCCGTCGATGCCGCCGCGCGCAGCGCAGGAGCCGTCGACGTGCTGATCAACAACGCCGGCATCGTCTCAGGGTCGATGCTGCTCGATGCGTCGAGTGCGGGCATCCGTCGCACCTTCGACGTCAACGTCCTCGCCCTGTACTGGACGACGAGGGCGGTGCTTCCCGGCATGATCGAACGCGATCGCGGCACGATCGTGAACATCGCCAGCGCCGCCGGCCTGGTGGGAGTGGCCAGGCAGACCGACTACTCGGCGAGCAAGTTCGCCGCCGTCGGGTTCACCGAGTCCCTGCGGGCGGAGCTTCGCGCGACGCAGAATCGTACGGTGAGCACGATGCTGGTCTGCCCGTACTACATCGACACCGGCATGTTCGACGGGGTCAAGACGCGCTTCCCGCGCCTGCTGCCCATCCTGAAGGAAGCAGACGTCGCTCGCGCGGTGATCGACGGCATCGAAGCCGGACGTGAGCAGTACATCGCTCCGCCGCTGGCCCGTTTCGTACCGGCGCTGCGGCTTCTGCCGGTGCGTGCCTTCGACCGGACGATGGACTTCTTCGGCATCAATCGCACCATGGACGGATTCGTCGGACGAGCGCGGCGCGACGGGGCGGCCGGCTGATGGATGCCGCACGAGTCGACCCCGAAGTACGCGCGGCACGTCGCAGACACCTCGACCTTCCCGTCGACAGGCGCTGGGCGCGCGCTCTCGTCCGCTTCGGCGCCCGGTTCCTCCCGCCCGTCGCGACACCGGGCGTCACCCTCGACCGCGTGCGGGACGGTTCGGTGCGAGCGCGCGTGCACCGCCCGGATACCCCGCGTTCGAGGGCCGCCCTGCTGTGGATCCACGGTGGCGGGCTCGTCCTCGGTGCGGCGGTCATGGACGACAGGTTCTGCGGGGAGGTCGCGAAGCGCCTCGGCATCACCGTCGTCGCCGCCGAGTACCGGCTCGCCCCGGAGCATCCGTACCCGGCAGCACACGACGATCTGCTCGCGACCTGGGAATGGATGCGCTCGCACGCGGAGACGCTGGACTTCGACCCTGACCGCGTGGCGATCGGCGGCGGAAGCGCGGGCGGCGGCCTGGCGGCATCCCTGGCGCTGCGACTGCACGACCGCGGAGGCGCCCAGCCCGCGGCGCAGCTGCTCGTGGCCCCCATGCTCGACGACCGCACCGCCGATCGGCGGGAACTCGACCAGGTCGATCACTGGGTCTGGAACAACCGCAGCAATCGAGCCGGCTGGGCGGCCTACCTCGGATCCGCAGCGGGTGGGGATGACGTCCACGAGTATGCGGCGCCCGCTCGGCGCGCCGACCTGAGCGGCCTCCCGCCCGCGTGGATCGGAGTCGGCGATCTGGACCTCTTCCTCGACGAGGACGTCGACTACGCCCGCCGCCTCGTCGCGGCCGGTGTCGACACGACGCTCGACGTGACCCCGAACGCACCGCACGGCTTCGAGGGCTGGGCACCGGATGCCGCCATCTCCCGAGATTTCCGGCAGCGCGCGCAGGACTGGCTCATGAAGGTGCTCTGAGTCGTTCGGCGCGGCGCCACGTCTGGGCGGGGCGGAGACGGAGGGATTTGAGTCCCTCGCGGCCACTCCACACGCCGCCACGTCAGGAGATCGGCTCACGTCGACGACGACGGGCGGCGTGCGGAGCCTCCGGCCGCGTGGGGCCCCGGCTGGCAAAGTGCCACCCGTCACAGCGAGAAATCCGGCTCCCGAGACTTCGTCCCGGGCACCGGATTTTTGGCGGAGACGGAGGGATTTGAGTCCCTCGCGGCCACTCCACACGCCGCCACGTCAGGAGACCGGCTCACGTCGACGACGACGGGCGGCGTGCGGAGCCTCCGGCCGCGTGGGGCCCCGGCTGGCAAAGTGCCACCCGCCTCGGAAAAAGGTTCAGCCCCGAGACTTCGTCCCGGGGCTGAACCTTTTGGCGGAGACGGAGGGATTTGAACCCTCGGTCCCCTTGCGAGGACTCCACCTTAGCAGGGTGGTGCACTAGGCCTGACTATGCGACGTCTCCATGTGCCCGACCGGAATCGAGCACGTCATGCAATCATAACCGGTCGGGCAGGGTCAGGCGAACCGGGCCGGTCAGCGGCGCACGTTGCCGTTCGAGCAGGTCTGCACGGCGGCTGACGTGCCCTTGATCGACGAAGGCAGCTCGACCACATCGGGCGACGGGGTGCTGCTCTCAGTGGGCTCCGGCGTCGCCGTCTCGCCGGTCGTCGGAGCCGGGTCCTTCACGACGACACCGTCGTTGTTGGTGTTCTCGTGGGTGATCTGCAGCTGCTTGTTCGCGGCGATCGCATCCCAGAGTGCGGCCGCCGCCGACTCGTCGGGCACGACCTTGTTCCGGTCGTACGGGTCCTCGACGGTCGGGTACTGCACGAACACGATGTCGTCGAACGCGACGTCCTTCACTGCGAGCGCGATCTGCACGATCTTCATCGGATCGGCCAGCGAGGTGGACGCCTCGAGGTTGTTCAGACCGGTGTCTGCGAGCTTCAGCATCGTCGGCACGTTTCCGAGCACCTCACCACTGATCAGCTTGCGCGACAGGCTCGACATGTACTGCTGCTGGTTGCCGATCCGGCCGAGGTCACTGCCGTCGCCTACGCCGTGGCGGGTGCGCAGGAACTGCAGCGCCTGCATCCCCTGGATCGTGTGGTCGCCCGCGGCCATGTCGAGTCCGGTGTAGCGGTCCTTGATGGGGTTCGCCAGGCACACGTCTACACCTCCGATCGCATCGGTGATCTCGATGACACCGCCGAAGGTCACTTTCGCCGCGAACTCGATGTCCTCGCCGGTCAGCTCGGAGATGGTCTTCGCCACGCAGTTCAGGCCTCCGCCCTCACCACCGTGGCCGTACGCGATGTTCAGTGGCTGCTTGCTCATCGCGGAGCTGGTGTTGCCGTCCTGGTCGGTGCACTCCGGGATGGGAAGCATCAGGTCGCGGGGAAAGCTCACCGCTGTGACGCGGCGCGGCTCGGACGACACGTGCACGAGCAGGTTGACGTCGTTCAGCGTGCCGCCGGCATCGGACCCGGTGCACCGCTCACCGAAGAGGTGGGCGTACTTCTCCTCGCAGGTGTCCACACCGGTCAGCAGGATGTCGAAGCCGCCCTTGTACGCCGCGATGTCGGGCGGGAGCTCCTTCTGGCCCTCGAGCTCGACGGCGTTCGCGCTGACGGTGGTCGTCCAGCTCGACAGGACGTAGCTGACCACGCCCAGTCCGCTCACGAGGACCACGGCGAGCGCTACCCCGATGAGCTTCATCAGCTGGCCGACAGCGGTCGGCGAATGCAGCTGACCGTGACGCGCGACGGGATGCCTTCTCGACTCGCTCACTCGGTACCTTTCGGAGATTCTGCGGAGGGTGTGGGATTCGAACCCACGAGACATCTCTGCCCACTGGTTTTCAAGACCAGCTCCATCGGCCGCTCGGACAACCCTCCCTCGCCCGGTTCGCACCGGACGATACAGGCGTCGAGTCTATCCGGTTCCCTGCGGAGCCGGATGCGCCGACCACCCATTTTCGCGTGCCCACCTGGAGAAGCGCTGGGCGGTCCGCATGTCAGAGCAGTGTGCGCAGCGCCGTCGCCAGGCCGCCTTCGTCCACATGCCCCGTCATCTCGCCCGCCGCATCCCGCACCTCGTCCGGCGCCTGCCCCATGGCCACGGCGCGGCCGCCGCCGGACAGCGCCCACGCGAACATCCCGACGTCGTTGCGGCCGTCGCCGGCGACGAGAGTCCGATCGGATGCCGTCCCGAGGCGCTCACTCACGCGGGCCAGCGCCGTGCCCTTGTCGACTCCCTGCGGGGCGATGTCCAGCCAGGCGGTCCATCCGATCGCGTACGAGACCTCGTTCAGACCCGCCTCGGCGACCAGCCGCTGGAAGTCCGCCTCGTCGTGCTGCGGCGACACCACGACCACGCGCGAGACCGGGTGCGAAGCGAGCTCACCGAAGGTCACCTCACGCCCGCCGTCGAGTGTCCAGTCGTCGAGCAGCGCGGTGTACAGCCGCTGACCCGATCCCAGCTCGACCATGTAGCGCGCCTCCGGCAGCCGGTCGCGCAGCAACGAGAGCACGGGTTTCGGGTCGAACACCTCGACGCGCCAGCGTTCCCAGCCGTCTCCGTCACGGCGCATGATGACGGCGCCGTTCGAGCACACCACGTACTCCGACGTCAGCCCGAGCAGGTCGACATATCGCTCCGTGGCCGACCAGCTGCGGCCGGTCGCCAGCATCACCTCGTAACCGGCATCGCGCACCTCCGCCACGGCCTCGACGACCCCAGGGCTGAGCGTTTCGTCCTGCAGCAGGATGGTGCCGTCGATGTCCAACCCGACCAGGCCGCGCGCGGTCATGCGGTCGGCACCGGGCTGAGCACCTCGAGCCCGCCAAGGTACGGCCGCAGCACCTCTGGAACGAGCACGGAGCCGTCCTCCTGCTGATGCGTCTCGAGCAGCGCGACGATCCACCGGGTGGTGGCGAGAGTGCCGTTCAGCGTCGCGACATGCTCGGTCTTACCGCCCTCCTCGGGGCGGTGGCGCACATCGAGACGGCGCGCCTGGTAGGTGGTGCAGTTCGACGTCGAGGTGAGCTCGCGGAACGCCTGCTGCGTCGGCACCCAGGCTTCGATGTCGTACTTGCGCGCGGCGCTCGAACCCAGGTCTCCGGCGGCGACGTCGATGACCCGGTACGACAGGCCGAGCGAGGTCAGCATCTCCTCCTGCAGCGCGACGAGACGCAGGTGCTCGGCCTCGGCATCCTGCGCCGTCGTGTACACGAACATCTCGAGCTTGTTGAACTGGTGCACCCGGATGATGCCGCGGGTGTCCTTGCCGTAGGAGCCGGCCTCGCTGCGGTAGCAGGTCGACCAGCCGGCGTAGCGCAGCGCTCCGCCGGAGAGGTCGACGATCTCGTCCTTGTGGAAGCCGGCGAGGGGCACCTCGCTGGTTCCGACCAGATACAGATCCTCCTTGTCGAGGTGGTACACCTCGTCGGCGTGCTCGCCGAGGAATCCCGTGCCCTGCATGATCTCCGGCCGCACGAGCGTCGGCACGATCATCGGCGTGAAGCCGTTGGCGAGGGCCTTGTCGAGTGCCAGATTCATCAGCGCGATCTCGAGGCGCGCACCGATGCCCTTCAGGAAGTAGAAGCGCGCCCCCGACACCTTCGCGCCGCGCTCCATGTCGATCGCGCCCAGCAGCTCGCCGAGCTCGAGGTGGTCGCGCGGCTCGAACCCGAACGCGGGCGTCTCGCCGACGCGGCGCAGCTCGACGAAGTCCGCCTCGCCCCCGGCGGGCACTCCGTCGATCACGACGTTCTCGATGAGCGCGAGAGCGGATGCGGCAGCATCCGCCGCTTCGTTCGCCACCTGCTGCGCCTGCTTGACACGGTCGGCGAGGTCCTTCGCCTGCGCGACGAGCGCGGCCTTCTCGTCTTTCGGGGCTTTGGCGACCTGCTTGCCGAAGGCGTTCTGCTCGGCACGCAGCTCCTCGAAAGCACTCAGCGCGGTGCGACGCGATCGATCCGCCTCGATGGCCGCGTCGACGGTTTCGGGCGCGTTGCCGCGCGCGATCTGTGAACGTCGGACGAGTTCCGGCTCGTCGCGGAGGAGGGTGAGATCGATCATTGTGCAAGTCTATCCAGCGCGCCGGAACGCCCGACCGGCGCCGGCAGCCAGGGCCGAGACCGCGCTGGCCGTAGAGTTGCCGCATGGCGGAATCGGAACGGGAGCGCGGGCACGCCGCGCTCGTGTTCAACCCGGCGAAGGTCGACGGACGCCGGCTGCGATCGGCATTGCTCGCGCAGTCGCACGAGCACGGCTGGGACCCTCCCCGGTTCTATGAGACGAGCATCGAGGACCCAGGGCGGGTGATCGCCCGACAGGCGCTCGAAGCTGGCGCCTCCGCCGTGCTCGCCGCCGGTGGTGACGGCACCATCCGTGCTGTGTCCGAGACCATGGCTGGCACCGGCATCCCGTTCGCCGTGATCCCGGGAGGCACCGGCAACCTCTTCGCCCGCAACCTGGGGCTGCCGCTGCTCGACCCCGAGCACGTGATCGAAGCGGTCTTCACCGGCTTCACTCATCCTGTCGACATGGGATGGGCGAAGCTCACGCGACCGGACGGCACCGAGACCGAACACGGCTTCGTGGTGCTCGCGGGCATGGGCCTGGACGCCGACATGATCGCCAACACCCGCCCCGACCTCAAGCGCTCGCTGGGATGGGTGGCCTACCTCGACGGCGCCGCCCGCTCGCTTCCCGGCGCGAAGCCGTTCCGCGTGGTGTACCAGCTCGACGACGGACGGCTGCACTCCGCGAAGGTGCACAGCGTGCTGTTCGCCAACTGCGGCGCACTGCCAGCCGGAATCGCGCTGCTGCCCGACGCGTCACTCGATGACGGCGAGATGGACGTCGCCGTCATCCAGCCGACCGGCCCATTGGGCTGGCTGGGCATCTGGCGCAAGATCTGGTGGGACAACTCGGTGCTGCGCCGCACCCGCGCAGGACGGCGGGTGCTCGAACGCCGCGGCAAGGACAGGTCGATCCACTTCCTTCGCGGCAGCGTGGCCGAGGCCGCCATGGTCGCGCCCACCTCGATCGAGCTCGACGGAGACGAGCTCGGCACGGCGGTGCGGATGCTGTGCCGCATCCAGCGTGGCGGCCTGACCATCGCGCTGCCCGCCGGTCACGACACCTCGCGGTTCTGAATCAGCCGCGGCCGAGCACATCGACGGTGCCGTCGAGGCCACCGCCCTTCAGCGTGAGCGCAAAGGGCGCGTCGTCGTCGCGGTCACCGGTCAGGCTGATGACCGTGAGCCGCGGCGCCATGTCCATCGTGCACACGCCGTCGTTGTCGGCGAACGTGACGGTGGCCCCTGCGTCCGACTGCGTGACCTCTTCGGCCTCGGGGCGGCACGATGACGAACCCCATGTCAGTAGCACGATGCCGTCGTCGTCGAACCATCCCGCGGAAGGCTGATAATCGGTGTCGATCGCTGCGGGGTCGGCGAGCCCGTCGAGGTCGGCGTCATCCGAGACGTCGCCGTGCGTCACTCGCAGCTCGACATCGTTCGTCACGTCGACACCCTCGGGCACGGGCACGAGGATTGCATGCGGTCCCAGATCCGACAGGCACACCGCATTCTTCTGCTCGGGGTCGCTCAGGGTGACCGACACGACCTGTCCCTCGGCCGTTGCCTCGGCCAGAGCGGGCTGGCAGGCCTCGCTCGACGAACCCCACGTCACGATCCCGAACGACCGACCGCCGTCCAGCCAGGCCGCCTCGATGTCATCGGGCATCGGGCCGATCGTGTCATCCGACTGCGGCGGCGCCGAATCCGCTCCTCCGGTGCTCGTGGGTGCCGGCGATGCGGGCCCTGCGGAGCACCCGGAGGCGAGCAGTGCCACCGCGGCGAGCGCGAAGACGGACGAGGCGAGGCGAAGACGGCGCATACCCCGATAGTGTCAGCAGGCGACGGATCGTCTCAACCGATCACTGCAGTGCAGAGGTGAGCCGGGCGAGGTTGTCGAGCACTGTGGAGCGCAGCGGCTGCTGCATCCATTCCTCCAGGGTCAGCTCGCGACTGAGCGCACGGTACTCGTCTTCGACGCTGCGCACCTCGGCGACGAACTCCTCGCCGCGCACGAGCATCGACACCTCCATGTTCAGGCCGAAGGAGCGCATGTCCATGTTGCTGGAGCCGATCACGGCGACCTGATCGTCGATGGTCAGGCTCTTGGTGTGCAGGATGTACGGCTTCGGGTACATCCAGATGCGCACCCCCGCCTTGAGCAGCGCCTCGTAGTAGCTGCGCTGCGCGTGGAAGACGATCGCCTGATCGCCCTCCTCGGAAACGAACACCTCGACCTGCACGCCGCGGTCGACCGCGGCGGTGACCGCGAGCAGCAGCGCCTCATCGGGCACGAAGTACGGGCTGACGATCATGATCTGGCGTTTGGCCGCGTACAGCAGCGCGAGGAACAGGCGCAGGTTGTTCTCGACCTCGAACCCGGGCCCCGACGGTACGATCTGGCAGTCCAGATCGCCACTGCCGGGCTCGACGTGCGTGATGTCGATACCCTCGGGCACGGTGTCGGTCTCGGCATAGTAATCACTGAGGAAGACCGCGTTCACGCTCGAGACGACCGGCCCGTCCACGCGCACCATCAGGTCGACCCAGTGCAGCCCGCGCTTGATGTTCTTGGGAAGGTTGTAGGAGGAGTCGGTGATGTTCTGCGATCCGAGGAATCCGACTCGCCCGTCGACCACGAGCAGCTTCCTGTGGTTGCGCAGGTCGGGACGCTGGATGCGCCCACGCAGGGGTTGGACAGGCAGCATCAGGTGCCAGTCCGCTCCCATCGCGTCGAGCCGCCGCACGGTCTCCCTGTACTTCGGCTTCCAGCGGTTGGCCCAGTAGTCGAGCAGCACGCGCACCGGAACGCCCCTCGCCGCCGCCTCCTCCATGGCGCGGAAGAAGCCGTCCGTCGACGCGTCGGACTGCAGGATGTAGAACTCGACGTGCACGTACTCGCGCGCGCCGCGAATGGCGTCCGCCATCTCGTCGATGGAGCGCTGGTAGTCGCTGATCAGGTGCGCACCGTTGTCGCCGGCCAGCGGCAGTGCGCCCATGCTCTGGCTCATCGTGACCAGCGGCGGGAACCACTCGGGTGCGTTGGGACGCAGGGTGCCGAAATGCAGGTGGCTGGCGGTGTCGCCGATGTACTCGTTGATCCGCTGCTGCTTGCGGCGGCGCGCTCGGGGCAGCTTCGGGTTTCCGATCAGCAGGAAGAGCAGCACGCCGACGACGGGGATGAAGAAGATCGCCAGCAGCCACGCCATCGCCGATGTCGGCCGACGGTTGCGGGGGATGGTGATGATGGCGATGACACGGACGGTGATGTCGACGATCGCGTAGGCGGTGACGACCCACCAGGCCGGATTCTCGAAGTTGATCACCGCCGCTCCCCTCCTCGCGGCGCCGAAGGGCGCTCTGGTTCAGAGTAGCCGCAGGCGCGGACTTCGAGCTGAGACGGGACCCGCCGCTCAGGACGCCTTGGGCGGCAGTCCCCGCGCGGCGCGCTCCTCGGCCTCGATCTGCGCGTGCACCTTCCGCTCGGTGCGATCGAATCGCAGGATGCCGCGCAGCACGAACGCGAAGACGATGCTGACGGTGAGGGTCGGCAGAATCGACCACAGTGCCGCGATCCAGAAGTTGTCCACGCTGCCATGGTACGCGGCGTGGCTGTGCCGGGGCAGGATGCCCCCGATCGTTCTGCACAGCTGCGGATCCAGGTCGATCCGTCCACAACGCGTCGTTCTCCGCCCCACCTGCCACCCCGTCTTCGCCACACTCCCGGCATGAGCACTGTGATGAGAGCAACAGATTCGGCCGAGTTCCTCGGCCTCGTACCGGCCCTGGCCGGCTTCACGCCACGCGACAGCATCGTGCTGCTTCCGTTCCACAGCGGCCGCACGCACGGCGCCATGCGCATGGATCTACCCGATCCCGCCGTCGATCCGGAAGAGTTCGCGGATGCGGCGCTGCACGTGCTGCTGCGCGTGCCCGACGTCGAGGCGGTGGCAGTGGTGGTGTACACCGATGATCTCGCGCAGCAGGTGCCTGACGGCCTGCTGCTGCCATGGGTGCCTCTGATCGAGGCGCTCCTCGGCACCGTGCACGAGACGGGCGTGCACATCGTGGAGGCGCTGTGCGTCACCCCTGACGGCTGGAGCGACTACCTCGAACACGAGAGCGCGCTGCGCGCGCTGTCCACGATCCCGGCCGCACCCGGTCTGCCCGGCGTCGGCGACGTCTCCGGCGACCAGCTTGCGGGTGCGGCGCTGCCTCCCTCGGACCTCGCCGAACGGGAACGAGTGGGCAGGGCGCTGTGCGATCTCGGCGAGGTGCTCGACCGCGAACTGCGCGGTGCGCCTCTGACCGGGCACCAGAACCCTCAGGCCCTGGCGGCGGCGATGCTGCTCGACGACGTACCCGCGTTCGCAGAGAATCTGCTCGACAAGCCCGACGATCTGCAGCCGTTCACCTGCGCCACGCTGCTGTGGTGCCTCGAACGACCCGCCATCCGCGACGCGATGCTGGTGCAATGGGCCACCGACCTCGGCTTCGGCAACCGCGCACTCGCAGCCCAGCTCGACTTCGCCGGTGCGCAGCAGACGATACCCGACGCGATCGGGCAGGTGTTCCTTGGCCGCGGCGCGCGTCCGGACCCCGACCGGTTGGGCTGTGCCCTGCACATCGTGCGGCTGGCTGCGGCGCGAGCGCCGCGGCACGCCAGGCCGGGGGCGCTGACCGCGGCGGCATGGCTGTCGTGGGCGCTGGGCCGCTCGTCGCACGCCGGCGCGTACGTCGACGAGGCACTGCGGATCGAGCCGGAGCACCGCATGGCATCGCTGATAGGCACCATGCTGTCGGCGGCCGTGCTGCCCGAGTGGTCGCTCCGGCGCGGCTGACCCGCGGCCGCATGCGCTCAGCCGATGCAGGCCCCCGTAGCCACCCGCTCCTGCGCGGCATCCAGGCCCGAGATCACGGGCAGCAGCTCGTCGTTGGTCATCGCGTACCCGACGTCTTCCTTCACCTGGTCCTTGGCGAAGACCATTCCGACGACACCGCCGTCCTGCGTGAGCAGCGGCCCGCCGGAATTGCCGGGGTTGATGTCGGAGCGCAGCACATACACGCCGCGATCGGCAGCGGTCTGTCCGTAGATGTCGTCGACCGGCGCCGTCACCGTCGAGACCACCCCTGCGGGAACGGTGCGGAACGGGCCGCCGTACGGGTATCCCAGCACGGCACCGCCATCGCCGGCTGCGAGAGCATCGGCGAGTGCGAGCGGGCGTGCGTCGACATCGGCGGCGACGACGGCGATGTCGTCGACCGGGTCGAAGTACACCACCCTCCCGTCCCGCGCCGGCTCGCCCGGCAGCTCCACCACCGGTGCATCGACGCCCGCGACGACGTGCGCATTGGTGAGGATGCGGTCCTCCGCGATGACGAACCCCGAACCGGTCGGGATGGTGCTGCACTGATGTGCCACGCCGGAGATGCGGGCAACCGATGCGGCGGCCGCCCTGACCTCGGGCGTCGCGATGTCGATGGCGCCGGCATCGGGTGCGGCGTCGAGATCCTGCGGGTCGAGCAGTCCTTCGATCGTGGGAAGCACCGAGTCTCCCAGCACGAGGGCGTGCAGGCGCGCCGCGGCCTCGGCCAGGGGTGCGGGCGTGTAACGGTCGATCGTGCGCAGCACCACGGAGGATGCCACCGCGCTCGACACCACCGGGACACCCGCCGATGCGACGGCCGCTCCGGTCATGGCGATCGCCAGAGTGCCGGCCACGAGTGCGGTGAGCCCGCCCAGCATCCGCTCCACGATGCGCAGGCGCAGCCTGTCGGCGCCGCGGCGCACGAGCGCGCCGATCGCGGAGCCGATGCTCACGCCGAGCAGCAGCAGCACGACGGCGCTGCCGATCACGATCAGGCCGTGCCATTCGCTCTCCGGCAGCGCGCGGGCCACCCACGGCAGCACCCAGGGCGCGGCGAGGGCTCCGGCGACGAGGCCGCACAGCGCGCCGAGCACCGAGAACAGGCCGACGCTCAGACCGGTCGCGAGTGCGGCGATCAGCAGCACCGCGATCAGCAGATCGACCAGGTTCGGCATCAGATCCGCCCGGGGCTCACTTCACCAGCGGGAAGAGGATGGTCTCGCGGATGCCGAGCCCGGTGACGGCCATCAGCAGACGGTCGATACCCATGCCCATGCCGCCGGACGGCGGCATGCCGTGCTCGAGCGCGCGGAGGAACTCCTCATCGATCGGCATGGCCTCGACGTCTCCTCGGGCGGCCAGCTTGGCCTGCTCGACGAAGCGCTCCCGCTGGATGACCGGGTCGACGAGCTCGGAGTAGCCGGTGGCAAGTTCGAAGCCGCGCACGTACAGATCCCACTTCTCGACGACCCCGGCGATCGAGCGGTGCTCGCGCACCAGCGGCGAGGTGTCGACCGGGAAGTCCATCACGAAGGTGGGGCGCACCAGGTCGACCTTCACGAAGTGCTCCCACAGCTCCTCCACGAGCTTGCCGTGCGTGGGGTGCGGGGGGATGTCGACTCCGTGCGACTCGGCGAAGGCGATGAGATCCTCGACGGAGTCCTGCGGGGTGACGGTGCGACCCGAGGCCTCGGACAGCGAGTCGTACATCGACACCCGATCCCACTCACCGCCCAGGTCGTACTCGGTGCCGTCGGCCCAGGTGACCGTCGTCGATCCGGCCACGGCGATCGCGGCGTTCTGCACGAGCTCCTGCGTGAGCTGCGCCATCTGGTTGTAGTCGCCGTAGGCCTGGTATGCCTCGAGCATCGCGAACTCGGGGCTGTGCGTGGAGTCTGCGCCCTCGTTGCGGAAGTTGCGGTTGATCTCGAAGACCCGCTCGATGCCGCCGACGACAGCGCGCTTCAGGTACAGCTCCGGTGCGATGCGAAGGAAGAGCTCAGTGTCGAACGCGTTCGAGTGGGTGATGAACGGGCGGGCGGATGCTCCGCCGTGCTGCACCTGCAGCATCGGCGTCTCGACCTCGAGGTAGTCGTGCGAGGCGAACGTCGAGCGCAGGCTGGCGTTCACGGCTGCCCGGGCGCGCACCGTCGTGCGGGCCTGGTCGCGCACGATCAGATCGAGGAACCGGCTGCGGACGCGGGTCTCCTCGCTCAGCTCGCCGTACACGTTCGGCAGCGGGAGGATCGCCTTCGCCGCGATGGCCCAGTCGTCGGTCATGATCGACAGCTCGCCGCGGCGGCTGGAGATGACCTCGCCGTGCACGAACACGTGATCGCCCAGGTCGACGAGCTCCTTCCAGCTCGCCAGCGACTCCTCGCCGACGTTCGCGAGCGAGACCATCGCCTGAATGCGCGAGCCGTCGCCGGCCTGGAGCGTGGCGAAGCAGAGCTTGCCGGTGTTGCGGCTGAACACCACGCGGCCGGCGACGCCGACCACCTCGCCCGTCTCGGCACCGGCCTCGAGATCCCCGTAGGTCTCGCGCAGGGCCGGGATGCTGTGCGTGACGGGCACGCCGACGGGGTACGCGCCGCCACCGGCGTCGGCGCGGTCGGCGACCAGCTTGTCTCGCTTGGCCAGGCGCACCGCCTTCTGCTCGAAGACGTCGTCTTCCAGCTCGGCGGGGACGGCGGTCGGCGCAGGCGCGTCAGTCATGGGTATGGCTCCTCGGAAAGTCCCTGCAAGTCTACCGGCGAGCCCGTCGCCGACCGCTGTGAGAGGCCGGCCCGGGTTAGCCTCTCAGCATGCGCGCCCTCCCGAACCTCCGCCGGATCGATCTCCGCCGCCGGCTCATCGCAGCGGCCGCGGTGCTGCTCGCCCTCCTCGCGGGGTCGGTGCTGTCGGCATCCGCCGCATCCGCCGAGGTCGATGTCGACGACTTCGACTACTCCTCGTGGAACGCGCGCTACGAGGTCTCGCTCGACGACCACGGCCGTGCGGTGGCGCACGTCACCGAGACGATGGTCGCCGAGTTCCCGGGCTCCGATCAGAACAAGGGGATCGTGCGCGGCTACCCCGAGCGCTATCAGGGCGCAGGACTGAGCCTCAGCATACGCTCCGTGACTGACGGCGCAGGACGTCCGGTGCCGTACGAGACCGAATCGGACGACGGCGTGCTGTACGTCCTGACCGGGGACGACTCCTACGTCCACGGCAGCACCACTTACGTGATCGAGTACACGATGCGCGATGTGATGATCGCCGGCGGCGAGACCGGCCGAGATGAGTTCTACTGGGACCTGCTGCCGCTCGACAGCACGCAGGCGATCGGGTCGTTCCGGGCCGACGTCGTCTTCGACCCCGAGCTCGCCGGCGCCCTCACCGGTGACGCGGCCTGCTATCGGGGCGAGCAGGGGTCGGCGCGCACCTGCTCGCTCGACGGTCCGGCGGATGTGGACGGAGCGGCGATGTTCTCGGTGAGCTCCGGCGAGCGCGCCGCGGGCGACGGGGTCACGATCGCGGTCGGCTTCGAACCGGGAACGGTCACCCAGCCGGAATCACGGACACCGAATCCGCTGGCCGACATCGGCCCCGCCGTCGTCGCAGGGGGCTCCCTCGCGGCCGGGGCCGGTGTTCTCGGCAGCGTCGCCGCGTTCACCCGCCGTCGCCGCGTCGCGACCGGCGTGATCATCGCGCAGTACGACGTCCCGGCCGACATGCCGCCGCTCGCCGCCGCCCCGCTGATTCCCGGCGCGGACCACCCGGTGCCCGCACAGCTCGTCCACCTGGCCGTACGCGGCGCGCTGCGCATCGAGGAGGCGCCGTCCGCCAAGGGCGGCGCCTCCCGTCCATCACTGCGCCTGCTCGACCGCGGCGCCGCCGCATCCGACCTCGACCTCCGCACCCTCGACGCGCTCTTCGGCGGGGAGAAGACGGTTCGCACCCTGCCTGCGAAGAGCGAGAAGTTCAGCGGGCGCATGGCGAAGCTGCTCGACCGCGGTGTCGAGGATGCCGCGCGGCGAGGCTGGACCACGAAGGAACGCAGCCCGCTCGCGGCCGCGTTCGGCTGGATCTCGGCCGGGCTTCTGGCATGCGCCCTGGCCTTCCTGATCTGGAGCATCTCGCTCGACAGAGACACCCTTCCCCTGGCGGTGATCGCGTTCATCGTGGCAGCCGTCGGCACCCTGTTCACCCTGTTCATCGCGTTCGCCCGGCACACGGTGCTCACGCCCGATGGCGCGCGGTGGCACGAGCACCTGATGGGCGTGCGCGAGTTCATCCGGGTCGCCGAGGCCGACCGCATCCGGATGCTGCAGTCGTACGAAGGGGCCGAGCGCCGCGCCGACGGCGGCGTCGACACAGTCCTGCTCTACGAGCACCTGCTGCCGTACGCGATGCTGCTCGGCGAGGAGAAATCCTGGGCGAAGGTCCTGGAGCAGACCTATGCCGACGCGGGAACGACGCCGGCGTGGACGGATGCCGCACGCGGCACCGGCTTCGCCCTGTGGATGTCGTCGTTCTCCTCCTCCACGCAGTCAGCCGCCACCTACAGCTCGCCGACGTCGGGCTCGTCGTCCGGAGTCGGCGGTTCGACCGGCGGCGGATTCTCCGGCGGCGGCGGAGGAGGCGGCTTCTCGGGCGGGCGCTGACCCCGGTCAGTGCGCCTGCGGCGCGTCGGCGATCGAGCCCCGGTCGCGCAGCACGGCCGCTTCGATGGCGATCGCTTCGGCGGAGTGCTCGGAGATCTCGGCGAGTATCGCCGCGGCGGAGCGCCGTCCGAGTGCGAAGGGGTCACGCCACAGCGCTGACAGCGGCGGCGATGTGGCTTCGCACAGAGGCGAGTCCTCCCACGACACGATGCTCAGCTTCTCGGGCACCGCCACCGCGTCGGCTCTGGCGCAGCGCAGCACCGCCACGGCGAGCTGATCGTTGTCGGCGATGATGGCGGTGGGCTCGGATGGGCGCAGCGCTCGCCACGCGGCAGCAGCCTCGTCGGCCCCGTAGTGCGTGTGGATCACGGTGAGGGGCGCAACGCCCGCTCGCGTCATCGCCTCCCGGTAGCTCTCGGCGCGGTCGACCGCGTGCGCGAAGTCGGAGGGCCCCGCGACATAGGCGATGCGACGGTGCCCTCTCTCGCGCAGCACCTGCACAAGCTCGGCCATGGGCGACGCGTCGTCGGCGCCGACCGCGGCGAGAGTCTGCTCGGCGTGCCCTTGACCACCAACGAGCACAGCAGGCATGCCGAGCCGGACGAGCACCGCGGGTCGCGGATCGTCGATGCGAGGGTCGACGACGATCACGCCGTCCACGCGGCCCTGCGCCGCCCACCGGCGGTACACCTCGATCTCGGATGCCAGCGAGTCGGCGATCTGGAACGTCAGCGTCATGCCCCGCGGCGACAGCGCCGCCTGGATTCCCGCGATGAATCGCAGGTAGAACGTGTCGCTCGCGAGGGCGTCGGGCTCTCGCGCCAGCACCAGCCCGATGGAATCCGTGCCCTGCCCTGCCAGCGCCCGCGCCGCCGTGTTCGGCTGCCAGCCGCGCTCGCGCGCCGCCTCGACGACTCGAGCCCTGGTCTCCTCGCTCACCCCGGCCTTGCCGTTCAGCGCATAGGAGACGGCCGCGTGCGACACTCCGAGTTCGGCGGCGAGTTCGCGGATCGTCAGTCGCGGGGTCGGGCTGTCCGCAGTGGCCATCCTGCGAGCGTATCGCGCGGCATGGGACGCACGATGATCCCCGCTCGAGCGCTTCACGAAGCGCAGCTTAACCGTGTAATCTCGAACGGACCAGCATCCGGCAACCAAGAGGAGTACGAAGACGTGCGAAACAGAAGAACGATGGCGCTGGCGTCATGCCTGGCCGTGGCAGGCGCCCTCCTGCTCGCGCCGGGCGCGCCGACCACGCCGGCCGCAGCAGAAGAGGGTCCCGCACTGATCGACGGCGGGTTCGAGTCGGGAGAATGGGGCGCCCAGACCCAGCACAACCATGCCTCGCTCGTGACCCCCGGAGCCGACGGCACCGGCACGGCCGCGCAGATCGGTCTCGCCTACGCCGACGCCACCACCCAGACCCCCATCGGCGGCAACCTCCCGGTGCGCGGCACCGGTGTGGACCGCGGCATGGTGAACAAGACGGTCACCGGCGTGCAGCCCAACACGACCTACCGGTTCTCGGTCACACTGAAGGGCAAGGGCATCCGCTGGGGCATCTTCGACACCGAGAACGCGCCCTACTACCGGGGCCTGGCCCGCGGCGACGGCGGCGGAGAGTACGCAGCCGGCATCACCACGCCCGGTGACGGCACGCAGTGGAGCACCTACACCACGACGATCACCACCGGGCCGCGCACGACAGAGCTGAACGCGTTCTGCCTGGTGGGCGGCAACACCTCTCCGGCGTTCTGCGACGACTTCCGCATCGCCGAGGTGGGCCCCGCCACCACGCCGCAGGAGGCTCCGGCCTCATGGGACGCCCCGCCCCTCGGCGAGAACGGCTTCCCCGTGACCATCCCCGCCGTGCAGAGCTTCGCAGCCGGCGACGGGGAATGGGATGCCCCGCTCCAGGAGTTCATCGTGGATGCCGCATCCGCGGACCGCATCACGGATGAGGTCGACCTCGGTGCGGCCAGCATCCGCGAGCTGGGCGTCACCGACGACGCGACCCTGTCGATCGGCGACGAGCCCGCCGGCGAGAACAGCGTATTCATCCGCCTCGGCGACGTGCCGATCCCCGACACCGCGCCGGAGAACGCGCGAGAGCTCTCGGCGGAGGCGTACGCCATCGAGACGACCGAGGAGGGCGTGACGATCACCGCGGGCGGCGAGCCCGGCGTGCTGCACGCACTGAGCACGCTCGGCCAGGCGCTGCAGAGCACCGAGGCCGCGACCGGCACGGCCTCGCTGCCCGTCGGCACCGCCGTCAACTGGACCGACATGCGCTTCCGCGCGCTGCAGGTCGACTCCGGCCGCCGCTTCTACTCGATCGACTGGCTGAAGGATCAGATCAAGGACCTCGCCTGGACGAGCATGAACACCATGGTCCTGCGCGTCAAGGACGGTCAGGGCCTGCGCGTAGAGAGCGAGGTCTTCCCCGAGCTGGTCGATCACCTTCCCGACGGCGGCTCGTGGTCCAAGGCCGAGGTGCGCGAGCTCGTGGAGTTCGCCCGCCAGTACCACGTCACGATCATCCCCGAGTTCGATATGCCCGCCCATGCCACGCTCGACTCGAAGGTGTTCACAGAGCCCGGATACATGCTCGCCGGCGAGGCGTACAACTACTCCCGACCCGACGTGCGCGAGCGACTGGCCGACGTGGCGGTCGAGATGGGCGGGCTGTTCGACGCCCCCTATGTGCACATCGGCGCCGACGAGTTCATGGCGCTCGACGAGCAGACCGTGCTGCGCGACTGGATCCGCGAGGAGACCGGAGACGACTCCGCCACCACTCGAGACTCGTACGCCTGGTTCCTGAACTACGTCAACGCCGCGCTGGAGGATGCCGGGCGCAAGACCATGGTCTGGAACGACCAGCTGAACGGGCGCAACAAGGTCGTGCCGCTTGACGAGGACATCACGGTCATCTTCTGGGCCGAGATCTACGGCTCGGTCGACGCCAACGATCTGCTCGCCGAAGGGCGCCAGGTGATCGGCTCGTCGTCCGACCTGTACCACGACCTGTGGCCCACCATGGGCACGGCCGACCTCACCTCGGGCGACACGCGCAACGGATCGGTGATCAACCGCCCGCTGCCCGAGTACGCCTGGAAGCACTATCCCGACCCGTACACGTTCTCGGGCGGCTGGGGCGATCCGTATCCCGCGCTTCCAGAACTGCGTGACAACGTCGCCGGTCAGTTCTTCCCGATCTGGGACGACGCGCACGGCTGGGCTCCGGAGCACGTGCTGACCCAGACCCTGCTCCCCCGCCTGCGCCTTTTCGCGCAGACCGTCTGGAACTCGCCGCAGCAGGTCGACTCGTTCGCGCAGTTCGACCCCTACCTGCGCTTCCTCGGCCATTCGCCGTTCTTCGGCGAGGAGCCGGTGCTCGAGGTGCCTCGCACCCCCGAATGGGACGTGTCGGTCGACGTCGACCCGAAGGCGGGTTCAGCGGTGAAGCCGGGCACGAAGGCGACGTGGACCATCACCCTCTCAGCCGGCGACGCCGAGGTGAAGGGGGCACAGGCCGACATCGACCTGGCGGACGTGCTCGACAACACGGCCGCCGAGAAGGTGTCAACGACCGCCGGAACCGTGGCACGCAGCGGCTCCGACGTCACCTGGAAGGGCGATCTTCCCGTGGACGGCGAGGTCCGCATCACCGTGACCGCGCGCGTCACCGGCCCCGTGAAGGCGCCGAAGGACGACTCTGCATGGAACGATCGCGTCGTGCTGTCGGTCAGCGGCACCGCGCCGCGCGCGAACCTCACCTCGTGCGAAGGCTGCACGGATGCAGGTCTGACGGTGCGCAAGCCCTGACCGACGCGACACCGCGCCGACCGGAGATGGAGAACGCAGGTTCCCGAGCCGAGGAACCTGCGTTCTCCATCTCTGCATCGCGCGGGACCGTGCGCCCTTCCGCGATCAGCTGCTCGGCGAGCCCAGTTCGGCGCGGATCGCGTCACCGGCGTTGCGCATCACCTGCAGCGCTCGATCGCGCGCAGGGGTGCCCCGCTCCCAGTTGATCAGCACGGCGTAGGCGATCCGCCGCGTTGGTGACATCACGAGCCCCATGTCGGCACGAACGGTGCTGATCGTGCCTGTCTTGTTCCACAGCCAGACGTCCCGGTCGAAGAAGTAGTGCGCGAGGGGATCGAGCCCGAACGGCGAAGCGACCATCGACAGATCCATGCCCGCCCCGAGCCAGCGTTGCAGCGTGTCGCTCGACGCAGAGCTGAGGTCGACGGCATCGGCCGTGCGCTGCACGAATCGCAGCAACTCCTCGGCGCTGGCATGGGAGAGGGTCCGCGGCGCCCCCGGCGGCAACGGCCAGCGAACGACATCGTCAAGGCTCGAACCGGCGTAGCCCAGCGCGCGGGTGTGCGCGCCGACCTGGTCCAGGCCGATCACGCGGCACAGCGTGTTGGTCGCCGCGTTGTCGCTCGTCGCCCCGATGAGCGCGGCCACGTCATAGAGGGTCAGCGAGTCCTGTTGCAGCAGGTACCAGATACCGGAGTTGTCGATCTGCTCCACCGGCCTGCGGGTCACCCGCTCCTCGAGGCTGCGCTCGCCACGATCGACCTCGGTCAGCAGCCGGTGCAACAGGAAGATCTTGCCGACGCTGGCCGTGTCGAGGACCCGCTCCGACTGGTGACGGAAGAGCTCCACGCCGGTGTCGATATCGGCGGCGATCGCCGAGATCGCAAGCCCCGGGAAGTCCCGCTCGAGCGCGTCGAAACCGATCGTCACAGCTGCACCCGCTCTCCTCGTGCGAAGGCGCTCAGCCTGCCGCGCCAGCGCGGCCCGCTGCCCTGCACGAGCACCTCGTCTGCGGCGGTCTCGACGACCGCTGTCACACTCGTCCACAGATCCTCCGAGCGACCGAGGACCCCGGGGGCGCGCAGCGCCGCGAACACGTCCTCCGCGTCCGCGGGCGTCGCGCAGGCCGCCTCGAGGGCGCGCAGGCGGCTGCGACTCTCCCGCAGCCACGGGTCGTCCTCCGGCACCGCGAGACCGTCTCGGGTGCCGTCGAGAAGACGCAGGTGGTTGGTGTGCCGATGGCGACCCGAGGCGGCCTCGACCCGACCGGCCGCGTTCTCGATCAGATCGACGCGCCCCGCGGCATCCGCCACGTCGAATGCGAAACCGCCCGCACAGGGAACCTCCGAGAGCGTGGCGCGCGCCGCGTCTCCGGTGACCTGACGCTGCGCGTGCCGTGCGACGAGATGACGGCCTGCCCCCGCAGTGCATGCGGTGACGACCGGGACGTGGTCCATCCCGAACGTCAGACCGGCCTCGGTCGTCACGAACGCGTTCGACGGCAGCATCCCGGGGTACCACACCGCCGTCAGTGCGGGATCTCCCTCGATGTCGAGCGTGACCAGGCGGATCTTCTCGTGCAGTTCGCCGTCGCCGTCTTCGTTGTGCCCCATCACGGCCCCCGACCCGGTGACGAAGGCCATGTCGCTGCACCCTGTGCCGTCGCGTCCGAGGTCGCCGCGCAGATTGCGGGCCCAGATCTCGCGCTCGGGAATGCCTGCGCCCTCGGCGATCCAGGCGAGCTCCTGTGATTCCAGCGGCAGCAATGCGCGCGTCGAGGCGATGACGGCATCCAGCCGGTCAGCCGCGACGCCGTCAGCGCGGCGCACCTGCGCCTCCCATGAGCCGCCGGGAAGGTGCCGGAAGGAATGGATCTCGTCCGCGTGCTCCTCGCCGAGACATCGCATGACCTCGGCGCGCTCACCGCGGAAGACGCTCCACGACAACCCGGAGACGGGTTCCAAATGCGTGATCTTCGTCATGCGTCCGCCTCGGCGCGGCCGCGACCGGTGACATGCCGACGAATGCCCTCCCCCAGCCCGCGCATCGCGTCGATCACGGGTGCGCGAAGGTCTTCGGATCGCCCCTTCCAGTTGGCCGCGACCGCGTACGCGACTGTCGCTGTCGGTCCTTGCAGCCAGCCGATGTCGATGCGCGCGAAACTCGTGCTCCCGGTCTTGTGCCGCAGCAGCATCCCCTGATACTCGGGGTCGGGGTGCGCGAGCGGATCGAGCATGAACGCGTCCGCGAGCATCGACGTGTCCGTGCCGGTCGCCAGCCAGGCCAGCACCTGCTCGCTCACGGCGGGCGAGACGACATCGCCTGCACCGAGCCGGCGCATCAGGTCGGCGAGCTCGCGTGCCGTGCCGTACGACGGGGTCCAGGGCATCTCGGGGGTGCGCTCGTTGCGGATGTAGTCGTGCAGCGAAGTGTCGCGGTAGCCGAGCTCAGCGGCGACCGCGCGTACGTCATCGACACCGCACAGCGAGATCAGCGCGTTGGTGGCGAGGTTGTCGCTGACCGCGCCGACCAGCAGGGCGGCATCGTGAACCGTCAGGGCCTGATCGAGCATCCGGTAGAGCAGACCGGAGTCGGCCACGACGTGCTCAGCCGGTATCCGCACTCGCTGATCCTGGCTCAGCCGTCCGTCGGCGAGCCTCCTGGCGACCTCGATCAGCAGGAACACCTTGCCGATGCTCGCCGTCTCGCAGACGGCATCCGGCTCATGCTCCGCCAGGGCGTCCCCCGTGAGGGCGTCCACCACGCGCACCGACCACCGCGCCCGCGGATCGAGCGGCGGCATGGCGATGGTCATGACGATTCCTCGTCGACGACCAGCGCGACACCGTGATCGCCGCCCCCGAAGGAGGCGTGCAGTCTGCCGCTGACGTTCAGCGGCACGCTCAGCGCATTCGGATCGTGCCCGAATCCCTGCTCCCACAGCACCGGCACGCCGAGATCCGCGAGGTACTCCTGCATCAGCGCCTGCACGGCGGCGAGGTCGCCGCATCCGTGCCACGATCCGAGCACGATCCCGGATGCGGCCGTCAGCCGACCGGCGCGCTGCAGCTGCAGCAGGAAGCCGTCGAGCCGGTAGAGCTCCTCGTTGATGTCCTCGAGGAACAGGATGCCGTCCTGGCATCGCTCCGCCTCCGGCGCACCCTGACTTCCGGCGAGCAGACTCAGGTTGCCTCCGGTGAACAGACCCGCCGCGTCCCCTTCGGCGAGCACGCCGGTCGCAGGACCGATGATGCTGCGCCCGCCCCACGGCTCGAAGAGCCAGCGACGAGTGTCCTCCCGCGCCTTCTCCGAATCGCGGAACACGTCGTTGCCTGCCATGGGGCAGAACAGCGTCGGCACGTCGAGATGAACCCGGAACGCCTCGTGAAGGGCCGTGATGTCCGACGAGCCGGTCAGCAGCTTGGGGCGCCCGTCGCGCCTGGTGGACGCCTCGCGCATCGCCGTCCAGTCGATTCCGTCGAGCAGGCGCATTGCGCCGTAGCCGCCGCGTATGCACACGACCGCGTCGGTGTCGGGATCCGACCACGCCTCGACGAGATCCTGACGACGCCGGTCGTCCGGTCCGGCGAGGTACTCGGCGCGCGGATGCGGCTGCAGCACGTGATCGCCGACGATCACGTTGAGCCCCCACGCCTCGTAGTAGGCCACGGCCCGCGCGAGGCTGTCGGGCTTGCCGAGCCCTGACGGAGACACGAATCGCACGGTGTCGCCGGGGCTGAGAGGGGCGGTGCCGAGATATGCGTCCTTCGTCGCAGCAGCGGTCACGCCGTCGCCCTTTCGATGGTGGGAGCCGCAGCGAGCAGCTTCCTGGTGTACGGATGCTGCGGGTCGAGCAGCACCTGTTCGGTCGGCCCGTGCTCGACGATCTCACCGTCCACCATCACGGCGACGGTGTCGGCGATGTTCCACGCCAGGCCCAGATCATGGGTGATGACCAGGGCGCTCAGCCCGAGCCGCTCCCGCAGCGACAGCAGCAGCGCCAGGATCTCGCCGCGCACCGACGCATCCAGGGACGCCACCGGCTCGTCAGCGAGGAGCACCTGCGGGCCCACGGCGAGCGCCCCCGCGATCACGGCCCGCTGGCGCTGACCGCCGGAGAGCTCCTGCGGGATGGCCCCGAAGTACTTCTCCGGCGGCGTGAGCTCGGCATCCGTCAGGCTCTGGGCCACGCGTTCCCGCTCGTCACCGCGGTAGCGCTGGACACGCAGTCCCTCCGCTACCGACTCGTACACGCTGAGCTTCGGGTTCAGGGCTGCGGCCGGGTCCTGCAGCACCATCTGGACCTCGCCGCGGAAGGCCCGCAGCGCCTTGCCCGCTCGGGGGAGGTCGGCGCCCCGGAACTGCACCACCGATCCTTCGTCCGCGCTCTGCAGGCCGATCAGCGTGCGCGCCAGGGTGCTCTTGCCGGAACCGGATTGCCCGACGAGGGCGAGGATCTCACCGCGATGGATGTCGAGATCCACCGACTTGACCGCCCGCATGGTGCTGCCGCCGGAACGATAGGTGACGCTGACACCCCGCGCGCGCAGCAGGACCTCCTCGGTCATGGCGTTGGCGGCAGCATCCGGGTCCTGCGAACGCTCCCTCCTCGTCACGGGGTTCAGACGCGACTGCGGATCACCGATCGTCGGGAACGCCTCGGCGAGCTGCCTCGTGTACGGATGCTCCGGGCGCGTGCAGATCTGCTGCGCGTCGCCGAGCTCGACCACCCGTCCGTCGCGCATCACGGCGATGCGCTCGCAGGCCGTCGCCAGCACCGAAAGGTCATGGCTGATCATGAGCAGCGAGATGCCGCGCTCTGCCACCAGCCGGCTGATCATGTCGAGGATCTGCTTCTGCACGATCACGTCCAGAGCGGTGGTGGGCTCGTCGGCGATGATGATGTCGGGCTCGCAGGCGAGCGCCATCGCGATCATGACCCGCTGCTTCTGCCCGCCCGACAGCTCATGCGGGTAGGAGTCCGCCTTGCGGACCGGAAGGTCGACGGCCGCCATGAGCTCTCGCAGCCGCGCCGCCCTGGCCTTGTCGGTCTTCCACTTGTCGGTCACGTGCAGCTGCAGCGCCTCGAGGATCTGGTTGCCGACGGTCTGTACGGGGTTGAGCGAATGCATCGCGCCCTGGAAGACGATGGACGCCTCAGCCCAGCGCAGCGCTCGCAGCTGTCCGAAGCTCAGCGACTGCACATCGGTGTCGCCGATGAGGATGCGTCCCTCGATCCGTGCGGAGCGCGGCAGCAGTCGCAGCACGCTCATCACCAGGGTCGACTTTCCCGACCCGGATTCGCCCGCGATCCCGAGGGTGCCGCCGGAGGGCAGGCTCAGCGAGACGTCGGAGACGGCCGGCACCTCGCCTCGATCGTTGCGGCCGGAGGTGCGATAGGTGATCGAGACGTCTTCGAATGTCAGATCGGGCATGGATCACCGGTTCCTCAGGGTCGGATTGACGATGTTCTCCACGGCACGGCCGACCAGGGTGAACGCGAGCACGACCAGGACGATCGCGAGACCGGGCACCAGCACGTACCACCAGTAGCCGCTCGTCGCCGCGGAGACATCCATGGAGTTCTTCAGGATCGCTCCCCACGACTGCAGCGTCGTGTCGCCCAGCCCGAGGAACGACAAGGTGGATTCGGCGATGATCGCCGATCCGACCGTCAGGGTGGTGTTCGCCAGCACCAGCGGCAGCACCGCGGGCAGCAGGTGCTTCACGATGATGTGCCAGTGGCCGGCACCGAGGACGCGGGAGCGCTCGACGTAATCGCGGCTCTCGACCGACAGGGTCTGCGACCGGACCACACGTGCGGTACCGGCCCACGACGTGAGGCCGATGGCGATCACGATCGTCCACACCCCGCGTGAGAGCACCGAGGACAGCACGATCGCGAGGATCAGCGAAGGCAGCACGAGGAAGAAGTCGATGAGGCGCATGAGCAGGCCGCCCCAGAATCCGGTGAAGTGACCAGCGGCTATGCCGACGATCGTACCGATGACCATCGACATCGCCGTGGCCGCGAAGCCGACGACCAGCGACACCTGGGCGCCCCACAGCATCCGGACCCAGATCTCGCGACCCTGGTGATCGGTGCCTAGCGGATGCTCCCACGAAGGCGGCGCGAACCGGGGCGCCCCGTCGAGCCGGGTGACGTCGAGCATCCACGCGGGCGCCAGGACGGGCGCCAGCGCCGCGAGCACGATGATGACGACGAGGAAGCCGATGCCGATCATCCCGGCGCGATGCCGGGCGAACTCGCGGCAGAACTCCGCGAAGGCGGCGCGGCGGCGGTCCCACGTCATCGCCTGGGGCGAGCGGAGTGCTGGTTGACTGCTCATGCCTGCCTCACTCGGGGGTCGAGGAACCGGTAGATCAGATCCGCGATGAGGTTCATCGCGATGATGATGGCGGAGAACACCACGAAGGTCCCCTGAAGCAGCGGCAGGTCGGGCCCCGAGATCGCCTCATAGGTGAGCTTGCCGAGTCCCGGCCAGCTGAAGACGGTCTCGACGGTGACCGCACCTGCGATCAGACCGCCGATGTGCATGAAGACGAGCGTGACGGTGGGCAGCAGCGCGTTCGGCACGGCGTGACGCCGACGCACGAGGTCTTCGCGCAAGCCCTTGGCGCGGGCGGTCGTGAGATAGTCCGCGCTCTTCTCCTCCATAACCGAGGCGCGCATGACCATGACGTACTGTGCGTAAACCACGGCCACCATGGTGATCACGGGGAGCACCATGTGCGATGCGACATCGCCGATCAATCCGAGGGGATCGGACGGCGGATCGGGCGAAAGCATCCCTCCGGTCGGGAACCAGCGCAGCGTGCCGCCGAAGATCATCAGCAGGATCAGGCCGAGCCAGAAGGTGGGCACCGACCACAGCACGAGCGAGGTGCCCGAGGTCACCTTGTCGAACAGCGATCCGTGGTTCCAGCCTGCCCGCTGACCGAGCCAGAGTCCGAGGGCGATCGCGAGGATCGCCGAGGTGCCGGTGAGCAGGATGGTGTTCCAGAAGTAGTCGCCGATGAGAGAGGCGACCGAGGACTTGTAGACGTAGCTCTCACCGAAGTTGAGGGTCGCGACGTTCGCGAGGTAGTCGCCGAACTGCTGCCACATCGGCTTGTCCAGGCCCATCTGGTGACGCAGCTGGGCGGCCTGCTCGGCGTTGAGCTGACGTTCACGGGCGATCGAGGCCACTGGGTCACCCGGAAGGATGCGGAAGGCGAAGAAGCCGAGCAGGATCACCATGGCCATGCTCACGGCGGCGCCGCCGAGCTTGCCGAGGAAGTAGCGCCAGCCGGACACGCTCCGGGGCGGCTCATCGAGCCCTTCCTCTTCCAGGATCACCGCCCCGGTGGACGGCATCATCTCGGTCATCCGTACCTCCTTGCACAGGGTGGGGCCGCTCGCGGCATTCGCCGCGGGCGGCCCCAACAGCTCACTCTACGTCGGCGATCCGTCGACGTCGGAGCAGCATGAACACCACGACGCCGATGATCAGCACGACGATCACGATGCCGACGACGATCAGGCCGACAGGGGCGCCTCCGGCGTCGGCCGCGGATGCGTCGTCGACCGGCTTGAGCGTGCTGTAGCCCCAGTACCCGGCCTGGTTGGCGATGATGCCGCCCTCCTTCGGCTGCAGCGTGAAGCCGGTGAAGCGGTCGGAGCGGTACGCCTCGAGCGAGTTCGCGTACCAGGTCGCGATCTGAGCGGTATCGGTGTAGTTCAGCGCCAGCATGTCGTGCACGATCTGCTGTCGCTTGGTCTCATCGAGCTCAGCGCGCTGCTGCTCGTAGAGCGCGTCGAACTCGGGGTTGCAATAGCCGTCCTGCGAGGTACCACCCGAGCCGTCGGTGCCGGTCGGGAGCGTCGAGCACAGGTTGATGCCCAGCTGGTAGTCCGGGTCGGGGTTCACGCTCCATCCGCTGAAGTAGATGTCGTAGTCGCCCTGCACGGCCTTCGTGCTGATCGTGTCGGAATCCGTGGACTCGACATTGATCTTCACGCCGATCTCCTCCATCCACGGGACGAAGTACTCGGCGATCGACTGCTCCTGCAGGTCTTCCGCGTCCACCAGGAGGCGCAGTTCGAGCTTCTTCCCGTCCTTCTCACGCACGCCGTCTGCGCCTACGGTCCAACCGGCGTCCTCGAGCTTCTGCTTGGCCGCTTCGGGGTCGTAGCCCATGATCACCGGGTCGTCGGCGGGCAGCGTCCATTTGCTGAACGACGCGGGAATGAAGCTCGTCGCCTGCACACCCAGGCCGTCGAGCACGTTCTCGAGCAGCTTCTCGGTGTCGGTGCCCAGTCGGAGCGCCTGGCGCACCTCCCTGTCCTTGAGCGCCTCGTGGCCGGTGCCATAAGGCACGCCGTCGCGAGTGATGAGTCCGACGTTGATGCTGAACGAGTGGTAGCGACGGCCCTCACCCGAGTGCACGGTGATGCCCTTGGCTCCCTCGAGCGCCTCGTACTGGGTCGGGCTGAGACCGGTGACGAGGTCGACCTCACCGGAGCGCAGCGCCTGGACCTGCGCATCGGAGTTGGTGTAGTACACGTACTGGATGCGGTCGACCTCCGGCTTTCCGCGCCAGAAGTTCGGGTTCGCCTTGAGCGTGATGCGCTGGTTCGCCTCGTAGGACTCGAGCAGGTACGGGCCGGAACCGACGACATCCTTGTCGTTCGCGAACTCCGCCGGGTTCTCCACCGCCTCCCAGATGTGCTTCGGCACCACGGGGATCTCGAGGCCGGGGTTGGAGGCCTGCGGTCCCTTCAGCGTGATGGCGACGGTCTTCTCGTCGCGAGCCTCGACGCTCTCGAAGTTCGTCACCAGGTTCCCGTTGGCGACCGCCAGCTCGGGCACCTCCATCATCTGGGTGTAGGTGTAGACGACGTCATCGGCCGTGATCGGCTCGCCGTCGGACCACTTCAGGTCGTCCTGAAGGGTGAAGACCCAGGTCGCGCCGCCGTCCTCGGTGTCCCACGAATCGGCGAGCCCCTTCGTCGGCGAGCCGTCCTCTGCGTCGTTCTGCACGAGGTACTCGTAGACGTAGCGGATGATGTTCGTCGGCGTGAGGTAGATCGACACGAACGGATTGAACGAGTCCACGAAGCCCGACGTGGCGATGCGGAACGTCGTCGGAGACGGCGTGGATTCGGCCGGGGCCTGCTGACCGGCGGCCGACAGGTCTGTGGCGTGCGCCGCTCCGGCGGGCACGGCGATCAGCAGCGCTGCTATCGCCAGCGACGCGATGCGGTGCCGGTGTCTGCGATGGGATACGGACATGTGCGGGGGTTCCTTTCGTCGGGGAATCGTGAACCCTGGGATGGGAGCAATAGAACAGCAAGACTGCCCCCAAGGTCAACCTATTCGTGTCGGATGATCGCGATTGTCTTGCGATCGCAACATGCGCGAAACACTCCATGCAGCTCAGACATCCGCTCAGTATGCCTCTGATCCGCAGATGAAGACCCTGAAATAGCGGGCATCTCTGATCTCATCACCGAACGCGCGCGCATCTTCGCCACACAGCCGTCGTGTGGCACGTTCGGCCACCTCGCATGAGATACGTTTCGTATCCTCGCGCTAGTCGACGATCAGCAGCGCCTCGAGCAGCGCGACGCGCTCGACGAGCGAGGCGATCACGATGTGCTCATCCACCGCGTGGGCACCGCCACCGCGAGCGCCGAACCCGTCGACCGTCGGCAGTCCGAGCGATCCGAGCAGGTTCGTATCGCCCGCGCCGGCCGCCGGCCGACCGGTGATGCGCTGCCCGACTCCGTCCGCGGCGCGCGAGATCTCATTCAACAGGTCCTCATCGGCGGTCGACGCCCGCCACGCCGGTCGATGACTCAGCACCTCGATTCGAAGCGAGGCGCCGTCTCGCCTGGGGCGCAGCGCCCGAATGGCCGCGAGCACGCGGCTCTCGCATTCGGGCTCGACGAACCGGAGGCCGATCTCGGCCTCCGCCTCCGCGGGGACGACGTTCGCCCTTCCCCCGCCTCGGATGGTCCCGACATTGCACAGCACCTCCGAGGGCAGTCCGGGGTCGCTGACGATCACTCGCAGGGCGTGCAGCTGATCGACGAGCTCGTCGATCGCGGAGATCCCGCCCTCGGGGTCGAGCGCGGCATGGGACGCGCGGCCGGAGACCGAGAGACGCACCCGAGTGCTCCCCCGCCGGCCGACCTTCAGCGCGCCGTCCGGATGCGGCGACTCGAACCCGATCGCCGCGCGCACATCGACCGCGCATTCCCTCAGCAGCCCGGTGGTGGTGGGCGAGCCCACCTCTTCATCGCAGACCACGATCGCTCGGAAGGCGCGGTGGCGGCGTCCGCGCACCCGCTCGGCCGCGGCCAGCATGATGAGCAGGCCGCTCTTCATGTCGTAGACGCCAGGGCCGCGTACGACTTCGCCGTCGTCGACCCAAGGCACCTGCGCCTGCAGAGTCCCGGCGGGCCAGACCGTGTCGGAGTGTCCCACGAGCATCAGCGGAGCCCCGTCTCCGGCGACATCCGCGATGACGCTCGTCCCGGCGTCGGTACACACGGTCCTCACCTGCGCGCCGGCGGCGCGCCACCACGCGGCGAGCAGGTCGGCGATCCGTCCGCTCGCAGCCGCGTCGAGCGATGGCGTCTCGATGCGGGTCAGCTGCGCGAGCCGGTCCACCAGCTCCCGTGCCTGCTCGGTAACGTTCATCAGTCCTCCTGCGCCATCATATGAGTCATATCCACCGAGTCGACCGCAGAAGACATCAGCAAAATCAACCCTTCAACTTCGGTTGATCCACACATAGGATACGTATCATGCCGGAACCCACCACCATCCCCCTGCGCGGAGAAACGCTCGTCGGCGATGCGGCGTTCCGGGAAGCCGCTGAACTGTACACCCGGGTCTTCCAGTATGAGGAGCCCGAGTTCTCGCTCAACCCCAATCTGCTCAGCGCCCTCGCCAAGAACGGCGGCTCCGCGGTGGGCGTGCACGACGAAGGCAGGCTGGTCGGCTTCGCGTACGGATTCGCAGGCAGGGATCGCAGCGGCGCCGAGTACCACTACTCGCAGGCGGCCGTCGTCGACCCGGACTATCAGGGGCGCGGGATCGGCCGCCTGCTCAAGGCGTGCCAGCGAGAGGTGGCGCTCGGCTGGGGGCAGCGCCGTATGAGGTGGACCTTCGACCCGTTGCTGAGCCGCAACGCGCACTTCAACTTCGCCGCACTTCAAGCAGAGGGAACCGGTTACGCCGTCGACTACTACGACCGGCCGCGCACCGACCGGATCATCGTCGACTGGGCGCTCGATCGCACCGCCGACCCGTTCGAAGGTGTCCGCACGCTTCCCACCCCGTCGTTCAGCTCCGCAGACTGGGGGCGCGTGTTCAGAGCGACCGAGAACGGCATCCGGACGGCACGTCTGCCCCTTCCTGTCGCAGGCGCCTCAGCGTTCCGCGTCGGAGATCTGCAGGCGAGCATCCGCGACGGGATGCAGGCCATCTTCAGCACAGGGCTCGTCCTGGTCGACTGCACCAGACTGGACGATGAGACGGCGGTCTATCTCGCCGCGGAGGGTCAGTGATGACACGCACAGAGGACGAAGGAGACCGCGCGCTGGTCTCACCCGGCGCGCGGTTCGGCGAGCGCTTCCGCACCAATCTGTCGGCGGAGGTGCTCCAGGCGAAGATCATCGAGACAGAGACGCGATCGCTGGCACGCACATTCGACGAGCTCACCCGCACTGGCGCCGTGTCGCGGGCGGCGACGCTGATCCTCGGGGCACGCAGACGATACATCGCGGGCAGGGGTAAAGCCGTGGCCTACGCGGATCTGCTCGCCGCCGACCTCTCGGCGACGCTGTCGAACGTGTTCCTCGTCGACGACCGTTCCCTGTCGCCGCTCACCGTGCTGACCGACGTCCGCGCGACCGATGTGCTCGTGCTCTTCACCATGCGGCGCTACCGAGAGGAGTCGATCCGGTTCGGCGAGCGCTTCCGCAGGGCGGGCGGTGAGCTCATCGTGGTCACCGACAGCGACGACGCGCCCCTCACCGATGTCGCCTCGGCCGTGATCAAGGTGCATACGCACTCCGCCTCGTACGCGGACTCTCCCACGGCGGTCGCCGCCGTCTGCCATCTGCTGAGCACGCTCACCACTGCCAGTGCGAAGGGCGCGAGACGCCGGCTCGCCGCGCGCGACGAGCTGGCCGCGGACCTCGGACTGCACCATCCGGATCACGACGGAGAGAACCGCCGATGAGGATCGAGCATCTGACGCTCTTCGAGGTGTCGCTGCCGCTCGTGCACAGCTTCGAGACCAGCTCGCACCGCAAGAGCGGCCTGCAGCACATCCTCGTCCGGGCGACCGACGGGGACGGACGGTCCGGTTGGGGCGAGATCGCCTCGCCGTCAGACCCGTACTTCACGTCGGAGACGACGGGCACGGCCTGGCTGATCGCGAACCGCTACCTCGGGCCCGCAGTCCTCGGCAGCGACTGGGATGAGCCCGCGGAGCTCGAGACGGCATGGGCGAGGATCCGCGGACACGAGTTCGCGAAGGCGGGCTTCTCAGCCGCCGCGTGGGATCTGCATGCCCGGTCGCAGGAGCGCTCCCTTGCCGCAGCCCTCGGCGGCACCAGGAGCGAGGTCGTCGCGGGCGTCTCGCTCGGGATCGAGCCGAGCATCGACCAACTGCTCGCCCAGGTCGAACGACAGGTGAGCGCCGGCTACCCCCGCATCAAGCTGAAGATCGCTCCCGGGTGGGATGTCGAACCGGTCCGCGCGGTGCGCTCGCAGCACCCCGACCTGGATCTGCACGTGGATGCGAACGGCGCCTACCCCGACACCGAAGACGCCGCGGCGGTCTTCCGGCAGTTGGACGAGTACGCGCTCACGATGATCGAGCAGCCCTTCACCCCGCGCGATTTTCCGGCGCACGCCCGCCTGCAGCGCCGGCTGGAGACGCCGATCTGCCTCGATGAATCAGTCGTGGCGCTGGCGGATCTGCGCACGATGATCGAGACGAAGGCCGGAAGGGTGCTGAACATCAAGGTCTCCAGGATGGGCGGCCTCTCCGCCGCGAAGCGTGCCCACGACCTCGCGATGGAGGCCGGCATCCCCGTCTGGTGCGGCGGGATGCACGAGTTCGGCGTCGGAAGAGCCGCCAACGTGGCGATCTCCTCCCTGCCGAACTTCACCCTGCCGTCGGATGTGTCCGGCTCCGACAAGTACTACGAGCGTGACGTGATCGTGCCGCCGGTGATCGCCGAACGCGGGCGGGTTCCCGTCCCCCAGGGTCCGGGCATCGGCTACGACGTCGACACCGACTGGGTGCTGAAGAACACAGTGCGCACCGCCGAGCTCGTCGCCTGAGTCCCGAGGATCATCATGAAGCCGCTCATCCTCTTCCGGGTCGATCCGCGCGCCGTCGACCCGGCATCGGCCCTGCAGCGCGTCGAGCCCGATGCACCGCTGCTGACGGCCACAGACCTCGCAGCCACGCGCGGAGACGGCGTCTTCGAGACGATCGTCGTGGTCGACGGCATCCCGCAGGCGGTGGAGGCGCACCTCGACAGATTCGAAAGATCGGCGAGGCTGCTCGATCTGCCCGCGCCCGATCGGGCGGTGTGGCGACGGGCCGTCGAGGCGGTCGCCGCCGAGCTGAGAGTGCCACGCGGTGCGGTGAAATACGTCCTCTCGCGCGGCGACGAGGCGACGGGCGCGCTCACCGGCTGGGCACTCGGATTCGCTCCGCTGCGCCAGCGCGCCGAACCGCCTGCCGAGACCGACGCCGTGCTGCTCGACCGCGGCTATCGCTCCGACGTGGCGAAGACATCCCCGTGGCTGCTGCAGGGCGCGAAGACCCTGTCGTACGCGGTGAACATGGCGGCGAATCGCGAAGCCCGGCGCCGCGGCGCCGGAGAGGTGATCTTCGTCTCGAGCGACGGGTACATCCTCGAGGGTCCCAACTCGACCGTGATCGCCCGCATCGACGGCGAGTACATCACACCGCCCGTCGAGTTCGGCATCCTCCCCGGCACGACTCAGGCGGATGCGTTCGACGCGCTGCGCACCGAAGACGAGCGGGTCGCCGTGCGCGCTCTCACCCCCGCCGATCTGTTCACCGCCGACGCGCTCTGGCTGTGCTCCAGCACCAGGGGCGCCGCTCCGGTGCGATCGCTGGACGGCCGGCCGGTGCCGGTGGACCATGATGTCACCCGGCGCATCTTCGCCCACCTCAATGCTCGAAAGGCCTGATACATGATCCCGGTGATCGACGGACACAACGACCTCGCCTGGGCGCGGCGGGAGCACTACGACCTGTCCACGACCGGGCTCGAAGGGATCGTCCCAGATCTGCACACCGACGCGATAAGGCTGCGCGCGGGCGGCGTCGGCGGGCAGTTCTGGTCGGTGTGGGTCGATCCCGTGCACGAGGGTGCCGCGCAGGTGACCGCCACGCTCGAGCAGATCGATTTCGTCCATCGTCTGGTGCACGACCATCCCGATGTCTTCACGTTCACGCGCACCGCTCATGAGGCGCGCACCGCGATGCGCCACGATCGCATCGCCTCTCTGATCGGCGTCGAGGGCGGGGCGCAGATCGACGGGTCGCTCGGCGTGCTTCGTCAGTATGCGCGGCTTGGCGCGCGGTACATGACGCTCACGTGGAACCACACCACCGACTGGGCCGACGCCGCCACCGATGCACCGCGCCACGACGGGCTCAGCACCTTCGGGCGAGCGGTCGTGCGCGAGATGAACCGCATCGGCATGCTGGTCGACCTCGCGCACGTTTCACCGGCCACCATGCGCGATGCGATCGAGACCAGCACGCGACCGGTGATGGTGAGCCATTCAGGCGCCGCCGCCCTCTGCGATCATCCGCGCAACGTCCCCGACGACGTGCTGGCGGCCATCGGCGCGATGGGAGGGATCGTCATGGTCGCCTTCGTGCCGACGTTCCTCAGCCAGGCTCGCCGTGACTGGTCCCTCGCCGGCGAGGAGGGCGAACCGCCGGCGGTGACCGTCGCCGATGTCGCAGACCACATCGAGCACATCCGCGCGATCGCCGGGGTGCACGCGGTCGGGCTCGGCGCCGACTACGACGGAACGGACGCCATGCCCGCAGGCCTCGGCGACGTGTCCGGCTACCCCCGGCTCCTCGACGAGCTGCGCCGCAGGGGATGGTCCGATGACGATCTGCAGGGCCTGGCGTGGCGAAACGTCCTGAGGGTGCTGGAGGCGTCGGATGCCGACCATCTCGCCTTCCTCTCGGGCCAGGAGGATCGCCCCCGCGTGCTGGTGATCGTGAACGCCGATTCCTCGGGACCCCGGCGCCTGCTGCGCTGGCTGGATGCCGAGGGGGTACGCACGGATGTGCGGCACGGGGCGCACGGCCTGCCTGACGACCTCGACGCCTATGACGGCCTGGTGATGCTCGGCGGGGGCATGATGCCCGACGACGACGAGAAGGGGCCGTGGCTGCCGCACGAGCGGAAGCTCGCATCCGAGGCGATCGAGAGGGATCTGCCGACCCTCGGCATCTGCCTCGGGGGCCAGCTGCTCGCTCAGATCGCCGGTGGCGAGGTGCGGGAGTCGTACGGGGCGAAGGAGCGCGGTTCGACGTCGATCGCCACAACGGACGAAGGCGGTCGGGATGCCGTGATGTCGGCCCTCGGCGCGGCCTCGCCCATGATCGAGAACCACCAGGATCAGATCACGGCCCTGCCGCCCGGTGCGGTGCTGCTCGCCTCAAGCGATGCCGTGACCGTTCAGGCCTTCCGGATCGGGGCGCACGTCCGGGGCGTGCAGTTCCACCCGGAGGTCTCGGCGGACGACCTGCAGTGGTGGCAGGAACCGACGGATCCCGCACCTGGCGACCGCCCCCTCGCCGAGATCGTGGCCGACGCCCATCGTGACGACGCGGAGAACACGGCCGCGAGCCGCATGCTGGTCAGCGGCTTCGCCCGGGAGGTGCGCGAAAGCGCGGAGCGTCGACGGTGAGCAACATCGTGCCCGCAGCGCCGAGCACCGGGATCGCGGGGTTCGCCGATCTGCTCCGGTCCGCGCTCGACGATTCGAGGCATCTCGCCCCGGCCACGGCGGCCGCCGTGGCCTGCCGAGGCGAACTGGTCGCTGTCGACCTGCACGGCGCGCCGAGACGGGATCCGGCTCGAACGGCCGAGGGGACGGTCTTCCGCATCGCGTCGATGACGAAGAGCTTCCTCGCCGCCACCGCTCTGGCACTGCGCGACGACGGCGTGCTCGATCTGCACGCTCCTGCGGCGGAGTACGTACCCGGTCTCGCCGCGGCGACGTTCGGCGGTCGGCCGGTGTCTCTCAGCCTGGCCGCCCTGCTCTCGAACCGCGCCGGCCTCACCGAGGACAACGCGTGGGGCGACGAGCATCTCGGAGAGCCGCGGACGCACATCTCCGAACTCGTGGAGTCCGGCCTGCCGCTCTCGACGTTCCCCGACACCGAGTACCAGTACTCCAACCTCGGCATCTCGATGATCGGTCGTGCGATCGAGGCGGTCGCGGACGCGCCGGTCGAACGCGTCATGCGCGAGCGCATCATCGAACCGCTGGGGCTGAGCCACACCAGACCGGAGGCGTCGCAGTACCCGCAGGGCAGCGACCTCGCCGCCGGTTTCCGCACCTTCGACGAGGGCAGGACCTTCTCTCCGGAGCCGTATGTGGGTTCGGGTGCACTCGCGTGCATCGGCAGCCTGTTCTCGACGCTGGGCGACATCGCCCGGTGGATGCACTTCCTCGGATCGGCCTTCTCCGATTCCCCCCTCGCCCCTGATGTGCTGAGCGCGGAATCGCGAAGAGAGCTGCAGTCGGTGAGAACGATGATCCCGGCGTCGGGTGCCCGTTTCGAGGGCAGGGACGTCGACGGCGTGGGGTACGGCTATGGCGTCGTCGTTGAGCACGACCGACGATTCGGTCGCATCGTGCAGCACGCGGGCGGGCTGCCCGGCTTCTCCTCCCATATGCGATGGCACGTCGCCAGCGGCGTGGGAGTGATCGTCTTCGGCAACTCCGACGCCTTCCGCGCCGGGGCTGTCGCCTCTCGGGCGCTGAACGACGCCCTGACCGCCGTGGATGCGCCCGCCGCGGTCGTGCGGCCCTGGCCGCAGACCCTCGCGGCGGCATCCGCCCTCGATGCGCTCGTGCTCGACGACCGTCCCCTGTCGGATGTGTCCGGTCTGCTCGCGCGCAACGTTCTTCGCGACGTTCCTCTGGAGGTGCGTGCGGCGCGGATGCGCGCGGCGCACGACGAGGTGGGCAGGCCGCTGCGCACCGCAGCACCCCTTGCCGATCGCGTCGTCACGGCGCGCGACGCGGCGTCATTGCGCTGGCGCATCCCGTGTGAGCGCGGCACGCTGATCTGCGACGTCCATCTGATGGGTCTGCGGGAGCCGATCGTGCAGTCGTTCTCGGTGCGGGTCGGCGATGGCACCCGGCCGCGGGGCGAATCCGCGGATGTCTCCGAGCACTACGCGGTGCAGCTTCCCCGAATCACAGAGGAGAGCCTGCACCCGGCTCAGAGGCCCGCCGGAGGCTCGAGCGGGGCGGATGCCTCTCGCAGCGCCTGCTCGACCGTCGACGACACGAGCGCCGAGAGGTAGCCCCCGGGGTTCTCGACGCCCACCCCTCGCAGCAGAGCGGTCGCCTGTCCCACGATGGAGCGGGAGAACGCGGATGCCGTCGCGATCGCCTCGGCGTACGCGGCACGATCCTGCTCGGCGATGACGACAGGCTCGCAGCCCATCTCGACGGCTAGTGCCTGCGCGATGGGCAGAACGGCCGCCGGCGCCGTGACCGCGGCGAAGGCCACCTGCAGCTGCCGCAGGTCGATTGTGGTGCCGGTGAAGGCGATCGCGGGGTGCACGGCGAGCGGGATGGCGCCGCGCTCTGCGGCGGGGCGCAGCACTTCGATGCCGTGCTCCGGATCGGTGTGAAGCACGAGTTGACCCATCTGCCAGCCGCCGAGCTCGGCGATGCCTGCGACCAGTCCTGGCAGTTCCGCGTGCGGCACCGCGATCACGACCAGCTCGCTGCGGCGCACGACCTCGAGGGCGTCGAGCACGGGCGCGCCGGGGAGTACCGCGGCCGCCCTGTCGTCGTCTGAACCGGAGGTGATGCCCGTGATCGCATGGCCGGCGCCGGCGAGGGCGGCGCCGATCACGGGTCCCACCCTTCCTGCACCGATGACGCCGACTCCGAGCCGGCCGTCCCGCCTCATCGGTTCACCCTGCAGGAGGCGCCGGCGTGACCTGCTGCGCCCGGTCTTCTGCGGCGTACTGCCCCCAGCGGTGCGTCTGGTCGCGCGAGGCGGCGAGCGCGGCGGCGCGGCTCACACCGTCGAGGAGCGCGATCGCATCCTCGCGCTCCAGCCCGGAGAGGCCGCCCGAGATGGGCCCGAGCACGGAATGCACCTGACCCGCCGAGACCCGCTGCATCCGATCGATCGGACCCTGCGAGATCGAGACGCCCTGCAGCCTCGCCAGCGGGAAGACGGCCAGCTTGCGCCAGACCGTTCCCCGCCGGAGCAGCACGCCGAACTCCGTCAGCGCGTACCCGTGGCGCCGCCACGACAGAGGCCGGCGCCAGCGCGCCCGCGCCGGGATGGTCTTGTACGGGTCGCCGTCCACCGGTCCCAGGATGCCGTGCTCCCACACCAGCGGGATGTCCGCGGCGGGAGCATCCGGAAGGATCAGCGCGAGCACCCGCTCCACGTCGGCCCTCTTGCCCACGGGCAGCACGACGTTGAACTGCTGCGCGCTGCCGGACTGCTGCTGCGCGGCGCTCTTCCCGCTCATGCGGTTGATCCTGATCGTCCACCAGCCGAACGGCCGCCACAGCAGCGACTGCGTGACCTCCACGGCGAAGATGCGCCCCGGCGGGATCGTCTCTGTCACGGTCGTGAGCAGCCCGTAGGTGATGCGCACGCCGTCGGGCGTGGGAGCGATCGAGTAACGCAGCGACTTGGAGATCTGCGCCCAGGTGATGCCGACCGCAGCGATGACCATCGGGATTCCCATGCCGAGGCCGATGCCGAGCATCGCGATCGCGATGGCGCCGTTGTCCTCGCCATCGGCGCGCATGCCTATGAGGGTCGCACTCATGGCGACGGCCGCGATGATGACGAAGAACACCACCCACAGCAGCGCATGAAGCAGCTGCGAGCCGACCAGACGCCCGGTCGGTATCTTCACGACGCTTTCCGGCGCGACGTCGGCGAGGTCGACGCCCTCGATGAGGCCGGAGACGCCCGCGTTAACCGATCCGACGAATTCGGCACGAGTTCGTGCCGGCGCGGTTCCGGTGCGGGCGTGCTCGCGAGCGGCACGTGCGCCCGAGGCCAGACGCAGGATGTCGGCGCGCACCGACTCGGCACGCGAGGTGGCGAGGTACTCCAGGGGCACGTTCGCGTCGTTGCCGGCGCCCACGACCTCGAGCTTCGCGAGACCGATGATGCGGGCTGGGAAGGGGCGCGTGAGGTTCACGCCCTGCACGCGGTCGAGCGGGGCTCGGCGGTGCGAACGGAAGATCATGCCCTTGCGGACCTCGACGTGGTCGCCGGTGATGCGGAACTGCTGGAAGCGCCACACCAGCCAGAAGATCGCGATGAGCACGAGCACCAGCCCGAGCACGCCGAGCAGCGCCACCAGGATCAGGTTGTTCTCCAGCACCCAATTGAGCGGGTCGGCTCCGGCGTAGTCGACCGCGTCGTCGTCGAGCTCGCCGGGCGCGAACAGATTCACCAGCCAGCCGACGACGCGGTCGCGCATATTCGCGATGACGATGCCGGCGATCACGATGAGCGCCAGACCGCCCTTGAACAGCGGTGTCAGCGGGTGCATCCGATGCCATTCGCCGTCCGCCAGCGAAGAGGACCCGCCTTCGGGAAGGACCTCGTCAGCGCCGGGGGCCGCCGGCTCGGCGATGCCGGGGCTGCGGGGGTCGCTCACAGCCCGGTCCGCCGGGTCTCGGCGACCTCGATGAGAGTGTCGCGCAGCGCCTCAGCCGCCTGCTGGGTCAGCCCGGGGATCTGCACGCCGGTCGTGGCCGCCGCGGTGACCATCTTCAGCTGCGAGACGCCGAACGCCCGATCGAGCGGCCCCTGCGTGATGTCGACCAGCTGCATGCGACCGTAAGGCACAGCCACCATGCGCTGCCACAGGATGCCCTTGCGGAACACGACGTCGTCTTCACGCAGCATGTAGCCCAGCGCCTTGGCCTGGCGAGGCAGGATGATCAGCGTGAGCAGGGTGATCACGATGATCAGGCCCGCCGGGATCCACACCCAGCTCTGGTCGAGCACGAGAGCCAACACGAGCGCGGCGATCACGACGACCGCGATGAAGATCGCGTTCTGCACGAACTGCGACACGACGTACCGCGGCGAGATCTGGTGCCAGGCGCCGTCGAGCGCGAGACCCGCCGGGTTACGCGGCGTGCGGAGCGCGTCGTAGGTGCCCTGGTCGAGCGCAGCGGGCGCGGACGGCCCGGTTCCCACCGGGGCGGATGCGGCCTGGTCCGGGGCCGACTCCGGGGCCCGCGCTGCAGGGGCGGGAGGCTGCGTCACTACGGCATCCGCCGCCTGCTGCTGGGCAGGAACCGGCGCGGGAGGCGCGACCGGCGCGATGGGCGGGGCCGGCGGTACCGGCACACCGGAGCTGTTCGGATCACGCGGTGGGGTCGTCTGGCTCTCGGTCATCAGGATCCTTCGGCAGGGTGCAGAACTGTTCGGCGAGCAGCGCCGCCCCGATCAGCACCACCGAGGCGACGACCAGGGCGACCAGCGCCACAGTCGACCCTACCGGCGCGGGCACGGGGCGTGTGGACAGGAACGCGAGCAGTCCGGCGCCGAATCCGGCCAGGATCGCACCCAGGAGACTGGACGCCCTGGCCAGCGTCGCCGCGCGCAGCGCCCGGAACGGATCGATGCGGCGCCCGCCGCGCACGCTGCGCCGCACCGGCCATGCCACGGCGAGCACCGCGGCCGCCAGCAGGCCGACGAGCACCGGAAGGAAGGCGGACGGGATGAACGTCGCCCGCCCTGTGACCGTGAGCAGGTGGTCGAACCCGAAGCCGGCGGCGGCCGACAGCAGCGCGAGCACCACGAGCACTCCCGCGGACGTCCTCTTCATCGGTCATCCACGGTGTGCTCGGGCGAGCCCTTCAGGCTGCGCACCAGGTCATCGACCCGGCCATGCCCCGGAAGCACCGCCTCGGGGTCGACGCTCAGCCAGGGTTCCAGCACGAACAGCCGCTCGGCTGCTCGCGGGTGCGGCACCATCAGATGCGGTTCTTCGCTGCGGAGCTCGCCGTACGCGATCAGATCGAGGTCGAGCGTGCGATCGCCCCAGCGCGTTGCGCGCACCCTCCCCTGCTCCTCCTCGACGGCATGCAGCATGCCCAACAGCACGGAGGGCGCCAGCCGGGTCGTCATCAGCGCGACCGCATTGAGGTACGCAGGAGCATCCGGATCGGGCCCGTCGACGCGCACAGCGACCGTCTCGATCGGCTCAGACATGACGAAGTCCTCGACCAGCGGCAGGCGCCGCAGCCGCTCAGCGGCCGCCCGCAGCATCTCACCACGGTCGCCCTCGTTCGATCCGAGCGCGACCACCGCCACCTGGGCTTCGCGCCCCGGCCGCGGGTCGGGTCCCGCCGGCAGATGAGTCAGCCCGCGGTCCATCACGCCCTACTCCTGCGGATCGTCACCGAGACGTCGGCGAAGGTCTGCTCGATCGGAGCGTGTGGCTTGTGCACGGTGACGGTGGCCAGCACCACCCGGTCGTCCTCGAGGGCGGCGTCCGCGATGCGCGCGGCGAGGGTCTCGATGAGATTCACCGGCTCCCCCGCGACGATGGCGGCGACACGGTCGGCGAGCTCGCCGTAGTGCACCGTGTCGACCACGTCGTCGGATGCGGCGGCGTCCCGCAGCGACAGGTTCAGCGTGAGGTCGATCGTGAACTCCTGGCCGTCGCGGCGCTCATGATCGAACACCCCGTGGCGACCGAACACGGTCAGCCCGGTGAGACGGATCTCATCGAGGTGGTCCATGTCACTCTCCATCCCATGCGCTGACGACGGCCAGGGCGTCCCTGGTCGCGGCGACATCGTGCACCCGCACCGCCCAGGCCCCGGCCCTGGCCGCGAGCACGCTCGTGACGGCGGTGGCGAGGTCACGGCGGTGCTCGGCGTCGCCGCCCGCATCGGAACCGTCGACACCGAGCGCCTCGGCGAGGAATCGCTTGCGCGAGGTGCCGACCAGTACGCGATGACCGAGCGCGATGATCTCGTCGAGACCGCGCAGCACCTCCCAGTTCTGCTCCCCCGCTTTCGCGAAGCCGATGCCCGGATCGAGGATCAGCCGCGACGGGGCGATGCCCGCCGATGCCGCGGCGGAGACCCGCGCACGCAGCTCATTCGCGACCTCACGCGCGGCGCGCCCGTACTGCGCCCTGGCGTACATGTCGCCGGACGGCCCGCGCCAGTGCCCGATCACGAAGTCGGCATCGGATGCGGCGACGGCTGCCAGCATCCCGTCATCGGCGAGCCCCCCGGACACGTCGTTGACGATCCGCGCTCCGGCACGCGCTGCGGCCGCTGCGGTGCCGGCGTTGAGGGTGTCGATCGACACCGGGATGCCGTCGGCAGAGAGAGCCTCGACCACCGGCAGAACGCGGCGCTGCTCCTCCTCGACAGGAACCCTCGACGCCCCCGGGCGGGTCGATTCGCCGCCGACGTCGATGATCGCCGCCCCCTGGGCGCGCAGCATTCGGGCCCGCGCGATCGCGGTGTCGGGATCCATGAAGCGACCGCCATCACTGAACGAGTCGGGCGTGACGTTGAGGATCCCCCAGATCGCGGTCATCGGGCTGTCCCGGTTGCCGCTCCGCCGGCGCCGATCAGAGCGATGAGCTCGGCGCGTGCCGCGGGCTCGGTGAACTCCCCGCGCGCGGCGATCGTCAGCGTTGAGGCCTCCGGCTGCCGGCCGCCGCGCATCGTGACGCAGCCGTGAACGGCGTCGAGCACCACCAGCACGCCGCGCGTGTCGAGACTGCCGGCGATCGCGTCGGCGATCTGCTCGCCGAGCCGCTCCTGCACCTGCGGACGCGTCGCGAGGATCTCGACGACCTTCACCAGGGCGCCGAGCCCCACGACCTGCTCGCCGGGCAGATAGGCGATGTGCGCGTGGCCTGCGAACGGCAGCAGGTGATGCTCGCAGACGGACCGGAACCGGATGTCGCGCAGGAGCACCGCACCCGAGGGAAGCGTCTCGGGTGCAGGGCCGCGCGAGACGCTGATCGTGTGGGCGAGCGGCGCCGTCGCGTCCTCGTTCACCCCGGCGAAGAACTCCGCGTACAGCTCGGCCATGCGGCTCGGGGTCTGCTTGAGCCCGGGCCGTTCCGGGTCCTCGCCGATCGCTTCGAGCAGCTCACGGGTGAGCCGCTCGATGCGCGCCTTGTCGACAGTCACGTCAGGCCGTCGCCGGTCGCGCCTGCCCGCCGGTCGCCTGCGCTCCGGGGCGGCGAGCGGTCTGCGTCGAGGTCTGCGCGGCGACGCCCTGGTCGGAACGGCGAGGCACCTCGACGGGCGGCAGCGCCGATACCGGGCGCTCATCGCTGGAGAGCCACTGCGGGCGCTGAGGGAGCTTGCGCACGTCGGTGAAGATCTCGGCGATCTGGTTGTGGTCGAGCGTCTCCTCCTCGAGCAGCGCCAGGGCGAGGCGGTCGAGGATGTCGCGGTTCTCGCTGAGCACCTGGTACGCCTCGTTGTGCGCCTGCTCGATGAGGGCGCGCACCTCGACGTCGACGGTCTCCGCGATGGACTCCGAGTACTCGCGTCCGCGGCCCATGTCCCGGCCCGCGAACGGCTCCCCGCCCTCGGATCCGAGCTTGACGGGGCCGAGCGCGGTGGTCATGCCGTACTCGATGACCATCTTGCGGGCGATGCTGGTGGCCTTCTCGATGTCGTTCGAGGCGCCGGTGGTCGGGTCGTGGAACACGATCTCCTCGGCGACGCGACCGCCCATGGCGTACGTCAGCTGATCCTGCAGCTCGTTGCGGGTGACCGAGTACTTGTCGTCCAGCGGCATCACCATCGTGTAGCCGAGCGCCTTGCCGCGGGGCAGGATCGTGATCTTGGTGACCGGGTCGGTGTGGTTCATCGCCGCGGCGGCGAGCGCATGCCCGCCCTCGTGGTACGCGGTGATGAGCTTCTCCTTGTCCTTCATCACGCGGGTGCGGCGCTGAGGACCTGCGATGACGCGGTCGATGGCCTCGTCGAGAGCACGGTTGTCGATGAGCTGAGCGTTGGAGCGTGCGGTGAGCAGGGCGGCCTCGTTGAGCACGTTCGCGAGGTCGGCTCCGGTGAAGCCGGGCGTCTTGCGTGCGACCACCTCGAGGTCGACCGACTGCGAGAGCGGCTTGCCCTTGGCGTGCACCTCGAGGATGCGCTGGCGCCCCTTCAGGTCGGGTGCGTCCACGCCGATCTGCCGGTCGAAACGACCGGGGCGCAGCAGCGCGGGGTCGAGGATGTCGGGGCGGTTCGTCGCCGCGATGACGATGACATTCGCGTTGGGGTCGAAGCCGTCCATCTCGACGAGCATCTGATTCAGCGTCTGCTCGCGCTCGTCATTGCCGCCGCCCATACCTGCGCCGCGGTGACGGCCGACGGCGTCGATCTCATCGATGAAGATGATCGCCGGGGCGTTCTCCTTGGCCTGGTTGAACAGATCGCGCACGCGGGATGCGCCGACGCCGACGAACATCTCGACGAAGTCGGAACCGGAGATCGAGTAGAACGGAGCGCCCGCCTCGCCGGCGACGGCACGGGCGAGCAGCGTCTTTCCCGTTCCGGGAGGGCCGTAGAGGAGGACGCCCTTGGGGATGCGGGCGCCGATCGCCTGGAACTTCGCCGGATCCTGAAGGAACTCCTTGATCTCGTGCAGCTCTTCGATGGCCTCGTCGGCACCGGCGACGTCGGCGAAGGTGACCGTCGGGGTCTCCTTGTTGACGAGCTTCGCCTTCGACTTGCCGAACTGCATGACCTTGCTGCCGCCGCCCTGCATCGACGAGAGGAGCCACCAGAACAGCAGTCCCAGCAGCACGAGGGGAAGCAGGAGCGAGAGGAAACCGTCGAACCATGTGGCCCGAGGCACCACGTCGTTGAACTGGTCCTTCGGCTCGGCGGAGTCGATCGCCTGGACGACCTGCTCGGCGCGCGCCTGCACATAGTAGAACTGCACGCTCTCGGCGCCTTCGTACGGCTTCGAGAGGGTCATGTCGACGCGCTGGTCGCCGTCGGTGTTGATCACCTTGGTCACGCTCGTGCCCTCGAGCAGCTTCAGCCCCTCCTGGGTGGTGATCTGCTTGGGGGCGTTGAGGTTCGAGATCAGCAGGAAGCCGCCGAACAGCAGTACACCGATCAACGCGATGTAGATCAGCGGACTCCGGGAGATCTTCTTGACATCCATGATCCGTTCAGCGTACCGCTCGCAACTGAGGCGCCTGCTGTGCGTTCACCGACGGCGTACGCCGCCGTCAGGAGTAGACGTGCGGTGCGAGGACGGCGACGTCGCGCAGGTTGCGATAGCTTTCGGCGTAGTCGAGTCCGTAGCCGACGACGAACTCGTTCGGGATGTCGAAACCGACGTACTTGCAGTCGATCTCGACCTTCGCCGCCTCGGGCTTCCGGAGCAGGGCGAGCACCTCGAGCGACTCGGCGCCGCGCGACTCGAAGTTCTCCAGCAGCCAGCTCAGGGTGAGACCGGAGTCGATGATGTCCTCGACGATCAGCACGTGCCGGCCGTTGAGGTCGGTGTCGAGGTCCTTGCGGATCTGCACCACGCCGCTGGATTTCGTGCTGGCGCCGTAGCTGGACACCGCCATCCAGTCCATCGGCGTGTCCATGGGCAGGGCACGGGCGAAGTCCGCCATCACCATCACGGCGCCCTTGAGTACGCCGACGAGAAGCAGGTTCTTGCCTTCGTAGTCGGTCGCCACGCGCGCCGCCAGCTCGTCGAGCTTGGCGCGGATCTCCTCCTCTGTGACGAGGATCTTGGCGAGGTCTTCGGGGATGTCCGCTGCGCGCATGGATCGATTTTAGGCGACGGTTCGGGTCACGCCTTCTCGGCCGCGCCCTGCGGCGTTACTGTGAGCGGAAGAGCGGGCGCCGGCTCGCGGGGAAGGAAGACATGGACTTCGACGAGATCCTGAAGCAGGTGCCGATCGACGACATCGCCGAGCGCTTCGGCGTGAGCCATGACGTGGCTCGGCAGGCTGTGCAGGAGGGCGGTGCGGTGCTGGTCGGCGGGCTGGCGAAGAACGCCCGGACCGACGAGGGATCGTCAGCCATCGAGAAGGCGCTGAACCGCCACGAGGGCTTCTCGGGAGCCTCGAAGGTGGACGACGTCGACCAGGCGGACGGCGACAAGATCGTGAAGCACGTGCTCGGCGACGAGAAGGACGACGTCGTCGAGAAGCTCACCAAGTCGGAGAAGACCGCGGGCGGGATCGACTTCGGCAAGCTGCTGCCGATCCTGGCGCCCATCATCATGGGCCTCATCGCCAACGCGAACAAGGGCAAGGGCGGCGGCATCGGAGACATCCTCGGCGGGCTGCTCGGCGGCGGCAAGCAGGGCTCGTCGGATGCAGGGGGCGGGCTCGGCGACATCCTCGGTGGGCTGGGCGGTCTGCTCGGCGGCGGCTCGTCGTCGAACTCCGGCGGCGGCATCGGTGACATCCTCGGCGGCCTGTTCGGCGGGAAGAAGTAACCGCCGCGGCCGGTGGTCATTCCGCGACCACCTTGTTGACGGAAGACCGTCGAAGTCACATCAACAAGGTGGTCGCGCGCGAACTGGATGGTCGTCGACGGCGCCGATCGTTCAGCGCGCGGTGAAGACGATCCGCCCACCGCGGCGCTGAGCCGAGCATCCGGGCAGGTCGGTCGGGCCCTGGCCCGACCACTCGGTCGCGAGGCGGGCGACTTCGAGGGTCTGCGTGCGGGTCAGCCCGACTCCGAACTCGCTGTCGACGACGAGACGGATAATGCGGTTGCGTAGCGCCGCGGGGTTGGCGGCGAGCGCGGCCGCGCTGACCGAGATGCCCGCTTCGGCGTGCTCGACGATGTCCTCGATGGTCTCGTGGATCATGTCGTCGAACGCCTCGGCATCCTCGCGCAGCTGCTCGGCGGTGCGGGCCAGCGCCTCGGCGATGCCGGGGCCGAGTTCCTCCTCGAGCACCGGCAGCACTCGTTCCCTGGCGCGCACCCTGGCGTAGCGCGGGTCGGTGTTGTGCGGGTCGTCCCACGCTTCGAGCCCGGATGCCGCGCAGAACGCGCGCGTCGTCGCACGGCGGACGCCAAGCAAGGGGCGCAACCAGCGCACACCGTCGCCGTCCTGGCGCACCGGCGCCATGCCCTGAAGGCTGGCCGCGCCGGAGCCGCGCGCCAGCCCGAGCAGCACCGTCTCGGCCTGGTCGTCGAGGGTGTGACCGAGCAGGACCGCTGCCACTGCCTCATCGGCGGCGCACCTTCGCAGCGCTGCATAGCGGGCGTCGCGTGCGCCGGCCTCGGGGCCGTCGGGATGCCGCGAATCCACGTCGACTCTGAGCACAGTCGCTTCTGCGCCGAGGGCTCGTGCCTGGTCGGCGGCGCGCTGCGCGACCGCATCCGATTCCGGCTGCAGTCCGTGGTCGACGATCGCCGCGAGCACGTTCGATCCGGACTTGCCGGCTTCGAACACCGCGGCGGCCGTCAGCGCGAGGGAGTCGGCGCCGCCCGATAACGCGACCACGATCCTGGATGCTCCCAGCGGGCCGATGACGGAGCGCACGGCGCGGCGGACTTCGGCGACGGCTGGATCGAGCGACGGCATTCCTCTACGGTAGGCGCCGCACGGCCGGAATGCGCACGCGGGTAGTCTTGTGCGGGGCATCCCGCCGACCTTCCCGTATCCGAGCATCCGACTCGATCCGATCCAAGGAGAACAACGCATGGGCGCACACGACGCCGTCATCGAGATCCCGCGGGGCAGCCGCGTGAAGTACGAGGTCGACCACGAGACCGGTCGTGTGCACCTCGACCGCGTGCTCTATACGACGTTCGGCTACCCGGCCGACTACGGCTACTTCGACAACACCCTCGGTGAGGACGGCGACCCGCTGGACGTGCTCGTGCTGCTCGACCACGCGATCTTCCCCGGTGTCGTCGTGAACGTGCGCCCGGTGGCCGTGCTGAAGATGAGCGACGAGGCCGGTGGCGACGACAAGCTCGTCGCCGTGCTGTCGAAGGATCCCCGCTGGCAGCACATTCAGGACATCGGCGACCTGCCCGAGTACACCAAGAAGGAGATCGAGCACTTCTTCGAGCACTACAAGGACCTCGAGCCCAACAAGTGGGTCAAGGTCGACGCCTGGGGCGACGCCGCCGAGGCGCAGCGCATCCTCGACGAGGCGATCGAACGCTTCGGCGCCGAGGGGCACTGACCTTCAGCCGATACACGAAACCCCCGGTTCGCACCGGGGGTTTCGTCGTCTCAGATGGCAGTCGCTGTCAGAGCGCTCCGCGCGCGGCGAGCCAGTTGTAGGGGTTCGTCGTGCCGCCGCCCGAGGGGTATACCTCGAAGTGCAGGTGACAGCCGAAGGAGTTGCCGGTGTTGCCCGCGTAGCCGATGACCTGTCCGGCGCGCACCGACTGCCCGTAGCCGACGGCGATGCGCGACATGTGTCCGTATCCGGTGCCGACGCCGCCGCCGTGGCGGAGCTTGACGTAGTTGCCGAACCCGCCGTTGTAGCCGGCGTACACGACCGTGCCAGACGCAGCCGCGAAGATCGGGGCGCCGCAGCCGTTGGCGAAGTCGAGTCCGAGGTGCCACTTCGACGAGCAGTAGCCATTGGTGCACTGCTGACCCCGCGGCCCGTAGCCCGACGAGATGCGGCCGCCGTGCGGGCGGACCCAGCCGCTTCCGCCGCCACCGCCGCCACCGCCGCCACCACCGCCGCCGCCGCCCCCACCGCCGCCGCCCTGGTTGTTCTTGGCGGCTTCTTCGGCGGCCCTGCGCGCAGCCTCTTCCGCTGCCTTGCGGCGGCGCTCTTCTTCGGCCTTCCGGATGCGCTCGCCCTCCTGATAGGCGGCGACCGTCTTGGCGGTGGAGTCCTTGAGGGCGCTGAGCTGCGCCTCGAGGGTCGAGAGGTTCTCCTGCTTCGCGGCCAGGGCGGCCTGAGCGGCCTGAGCGGCCTCCTGGGCCTTGACCATCTTCTCTTCGGCGAGCTTCTGCAGGCGATCCCGCTCGTCACGGGCAGCCTTGGCCTGGTCGGTCAGCGATTGAGCCTGGTCTCGGGCCGCGACCGCGTTGTCGTAGACGGTGCGGTTGTACTCGAGCAGCTTGTCCATGCCGCCGAGGCGGGCGAGCAGGCTGTCGGCGCCTTCGGCCGAGCCGGAGAAGAACAGTTCGAGGGCGGTCTCGTCGCCACCGTTGCGGTACAGCTGCGTGGCCACCTGGCCGGCCTTGACTGCCGCCTCGTCGGCCACCTTCGCCTGAGCCTGGGCCTGTTCCTCGAGTTCGGCGGCCATCGCGGCCTGCTCGTGGTAAGCCTGCTGAGCCTCGTAGAACTCGTCACCGGCGGCCTTCGCCGCGGCTTCCTTGGCCGCCGCATCCGCGGTGAGCCGCTGAATGAGCCCCTGGATGCGCGTGATCTCAGCGCTCTTGGCGGCTTCGCTCGCCTTGGCGCGCTTCACGTCCTCCCAGGAGGGGTAGTCGGCCGCGTAGGCGGCGCTGATGCCGGAGGAGACACTGAACGCCCCGACGCCAAGGGCGCCAAGGGCTCCGACTGTGAGGGCGACGCGGCGGCTGACCGTCGAGGAAGGCCAGAGCGCGCGCCGCTCGGCGGGCGTGGGTGCGCAACCGCAGGCCTCGGATGCTGCATCAGCATCCGTCTTCAACTCGTTCACACGGCCCCTTCCGCCGGGATTCACAGAAGTAACAGTAACAACATTCGTCACATCTGCAACAGGTGAGGGCGCACGTGCTGACACACGTGGTTCTCCCATGGTGCGCCCGAAACGCCCGGGATGGAAGCAGACTCGCCTCCGATTTCGTTTTCCGTCGCGGCATCCCTTATGCTTGAGCGTCGGCAAGGGAAACCCCCGGGGATCCCTTCGGCCCCATCGTTTAGCGGCCTAGGACGCCGCCCTTTCACGGCGGTAGCACGGGTTCGAATCCCGTTGGGGTCACTCGGTCGGATACAATTGAAAAGTTTTGGCCCTGTAGCGCAGTTGGTTAGCGTGCCGCCCTGTCACGGCGGAGGTCGCGGGTTCAAGTCCCGTCAGGGTCGCTCCAAGCGACGAGCCTTCTTTCGAGGAGGCTCGTTGTGTAGGACGCGACAGCATCGCCGTCGCGCGGCTCTGTAGCTCAGTTGGTAGAGCGTTCGACTGAAAATCGAAAGGTCACCGGATCGATGCCGGTCGGAGCCACTGTCCCTCAAGAGGCTTCTACTCTTGGGGGACTTTTCGTTTAGGCCTCGCCATCGCTCCCCGGCGCGCCGCATTCTCGACGGTTGCGCGTAACCACGCACGGGCGAATCCCCTTTCGACGGAACGCGCTTGAGCGTAGCGTCGGCAGCATGTGGACAGTGATAGTGATACTCGTCGTGGCGTGGGCCGTGCTTTCCGTGGTCGGCTTCGTCTTCGAAGGCCTGCTCTGGCTGGGAGTGATCGGCCTGATCCTCTTCGTGGGAACCATCGTGTTCGGGCTCGTGCGAGGGCGCAGCCGATCCTGAAGCGGGCACGCCGGTTCCTGGTGGCCTGCTCACCTCACCTCACCTCAGTCTGTATGGCCGCACATGTACGGCGCGTACAGTTCGAAGATGAGTGAGAACAAGGGATCGCAACACACCCCGCCCTCGAACCGGGACGCGGCTCGGTACGAGCGCTGGCCAGGTTCCGAACCCACCGTCGAGACCTCCGCGCGCGAGGAGAAGTCCCGCGCCGACAAGCCCAAGACCATCGCTTCACGCCGACCACAGAGTCGGTGATCCTCCGGGCGGATCGCGGTGCACGCGCGACATGCCCCTCCGCCACCGCCGACCAGCGATGATGGACGCATGCAGGTCGGCTCGGCATCCACACGTCTCGTCATCCTCCGCGGCGACTCCGCATCGGGCAAGACGACCACGGCACTCGCACTTCGCCCTCTGCTCGGACCGCGCACGGCACTGATCCACCAGGATCACTTCCGGCGCGAGCTGCTCGAGAATCCCGATCGGCTCCAGCGTGCCCGCGACGCCAGCATCCTCATCATCGGCGCCGCGCGCCAGTCCCTCGATCTCGGCTACGACGTGATCCTGGACGGCATCTTCAATCTGCGCGACTACGCCGAACCACTCGATGCACTCGCGCGCGATCACCTCGGCACGACGCGCGTCTACCAGTTCGATGTCGGGCTCGATGAGACGATCCGGCGTCACGAGCGGCGTCCGCTGCGCGCCGCTTTCGGTCCCGAGAAGCTGCGCGAGTGGCACGACGGCTGGCAGCCACTGCCCGAGACGCCGGAGGCGCGGGTCACGGCGAGCGTCACGACAGACGCGCTGGTCGCACGCATCCTGCGTGATCTGAACAGCTGACGCCGACGTCGGCGCCACCGCCTCCACGGCATGGAAGAGTGGATGCTGTTCCGCATCCGTCGCCGCTCACCCAGGAGGAACAGCATGCGCGCCGTCGTCTACGACCGCTTCTCGAAGAATGTCGACGATCTGGAGGTGCGCGAGGTCGACGAGCCGAGGCTGCCGCCCGCGTCGGTGCTGATCGAGGTGCGCGCCGCCGGCGTGAACCCCGTGGACTGGAAGCTGATGGCCGGTCACCTCGACTTCCTCTTCCCCACCCGGTTCCCGGTGATCCCGGGCTGGGACGTCGCCGGCGTCGTGATCGGCGTCGGCATGGACACCCCGGAGTTCAGCGTCGGCGACGAGGTGATGGCATACGCCCGCAAGGACGTGCTGAGCGACGGCACTTTCGCCGAGCGGGTCGCCGTGCCGGTGCGCGCGGTGACCCGCAAGCCGGCATCCCTCACGTGGGAGCAGGCGGCAGCGCTCCCCCTCGCCGGTGGCACAGCTCTGCGCGCGATCGACGCTCTCGGCGACCTCGAGGGTCGCACGGTGCTCATCCACGCCGCGGCCGGCGGCGTCGGAGGCTTCGCCGTGCAGATCGCTGCGGCACGAGGAGCGCGCGTGATCGGCACGGCCTCGGAGCACAACCACGATTACCTGCGTGTGCTCGGCGCGGAACCCATCGCGTACGACGACGGCCTCGCCGATCGCGCGCTCACCCTGTCCGGCGGGCCGGTCGATGCCGTCGCCGATTTCGCCGGCGGCCAGCTGCAGACGACTCTGGCGGTGCTGCGCTCCGGCGGGTCTCATGTGTCGGTGGCCGACTCCTCGGTGACCGCGCACGGCGGCCGCCACATCTGGGTGCGTCCCGAGGGCGAGGAGACCGCACGCCTGGCCGCCATGGCCGGCGACGGCGCACTGCGTGTGCAGATCGCCGGCACCTTCGGTCTCGATGGCGTCTCGGATGCCTTCAGGGCGAGCAGCGCCGGCCATTCGCGCGGCAAGCTCGTCATCGTGCCGTGAGCCACCGCCGATCCGGCGCCGCCGCTCGCTGCGAGCAGCGGGCTCGGTAGCAGAGCATCACGCTCACCGTCAACGCCTGGAATCCGCGGCACACCCGCGCGCAGACTGAACCTCGGGGAGGTCGGAAGCTCAGGAGGCCGTTATGTCGAACGACGTGCAAGACCGCTTCACGCTGAACCAGGTCTCTCCGGATGACTGGGTGATCTTCGACACGTCGCTGTCGGATGCCACGCTTCGGCTCGTCGCCTGCGTGAGCGAGCACGACGGCTTCGTCGAGGTGCGCTGGTTCCGCCATGTGAGCCTGCCCACCCGGTTCCTCGATCGCACGGAAGCGCTGGACGCGCTGCGAGCGACCGCGGTACCAGGGCGCAATGAGACAGCCGATCGCGAAGCGGCTCTCGTGCTGCACTGATACCGTTCTGAACGGTCCCGATGCGCGGGACTCACCATCGCAGATCAGCTGGAGCCATGCCCGCCGAACGCCGCAAGAGGCTGCTCGCCACCGTGCACCGAGTCATCCGCACAGATCCCTCGCGGGTCGCCCCGACCCAGGCTCTGCCCGTCATCGACGACACCGTCTCGGCGAAGATACTCGACCTGGCCATGCGCGTCGGTGATGCCATGTTCGCGGTCGGCGCGTCAGCGCACGAGGTCACCTTCGCCATCACCCGCATCACCGACGCGTACCACCTCCACGGTGTGCAGGTCGACGTCACCTACAACTCGATCACCGCCTCGCATCATCGCGGCGACGATGACGCCAGGCCCATAACCCTGCTTCGCGTCGTGCGCGCGGCATCCCCTGACCATGCCAAATTGCAGCGACTTCAGGCGCTGACGGTCGAGATCGTCGAGGGGCTCGAGCTCGACGCCGCCCGCGCCGCCTTCCGTGAGATCCGCCGTACACCGTTCCTGTACCGGCCCTCAGTCGTCGTGCTCTCGCGGGCGCTGCTCGCGGTGGGCGTCGCGCTCATGTTCGACGCCTCACCGATCATCGTCCTGCTCAGCTTCGTGGCTGCGCTCTGCGCGGCCCTGGCGCAGGCGGGCCTCGCGCGTCTGCGCGTGCCCTCGTTCTTCAGCCAGATCGCCGGTGCGTTCGTGACCACGATCGTCGCGCTCGTGGTCGCCGCGCTGGGCACTGCGGGGATCGAGCCGTTCGTTGACATCCGACCTTCGATCATCGTCGCCTCCGGCATCGTGCTGATGCTCGCGGGCCTCACCGTGGTCGGTGCCGCGCAGGACGCGATCGACGGGTTCGCCCTGACGGCCGGCGGGCGCATCCTCGATCTGACGCTGCAGACCATCGGCGTCGTGCTCGGCATCCTGATCGGCCTCGAGTTCGCGCGCGTGCTCGGGTTCGGCATCACGACCCCGATCGACGCCATCCCGTTCGGCCCGCTCCCAGTGCAGCTGGGTGGCGCGGCCATCGTCGCGATCGCCGTCGCGCTGTTCAACGGTGCCGGGCTTCGAACCATCGTCGTGAGCGCGGTGCTGGGTCTGATCGCGATTGTCGGCTACGACGGGATGCTCCGGCTCGGCGTGCACGAGTCCGCGGCGAGCGCGGTGGGTGCGCTGCTGGCCAGCTTCGCCGGCACCCTCGTCGCGCACCGCTTCCACGTGCCGTCGGTGGCCGTCACCACCGCGGCGATCGTGCCGCTGGTTCCCGGGCTCTCGGTGTTCCGGGGTCTGCTGGGGTTGATGCAATCCGACGGCACCGCAGACGCACTACTGGTAGGGATCGGTCCGCTCATCTCCGCCGCCGCAATCGGCATCGCGCTGGCGGCGGGGGCATCACTGGGCCTGTATCTGGGAACCCCTGTGCGCGCGACCCTGACGAGTGTCACCAGGTCGCGCGCACGCGTTCGCCGTTGACGTCAGTCGACGTCGGGCTCAGGGTCAGACCACGTCGTCATCCACGACGCGACCGTCGACGGTCCTCCGGTTGCGCCGCACCAGCAGCATGACGAGGCCGATGAGGAACGCGACTGCACCCGCGACCATCAGGATGTAGCCGATCATGTCGAGGTTGGCCCACTCGACCTCGACGTTGATCGCGAATGCGAGTATCGCGCCGATGACGAACAGGACGATTCCGGTGCCGATGGTCATCATTCACTCCGTTCGTTACGACGAGCCGGACGGCTCTCGATGAGATCCAGAGTGGCGGCGGCACGATCCCGAGCCAATGGGGTTGACAACGACCTCGCCGATCAGGGCGGGAAACACCCGGCTAGCCGACCATTCCGCGCTGATCCACTGGCCGGCGCAGCACCAGCACGACCACGATCGCGACGAGGATCACCGCGGTCAGCGTGACCGGTACCGGCAGCACCGGGTCGAGCAGCACCAGCACGGCCCCGGCCGGCACGACGGCGTTGACGAGCGGATCGGCCGCCCTGCGGATCGCCACGAACCAGATCGCCAGCAGGAACACCGCGATCGGCACGCTGGCCGTCAGCGACGCCGCGGCGGACGGCAACTCCGTGTGCCCGGTCAGCTCGTCGATCTGCACCTCGACGCCCGCCGAGAACGCGGCCGCGGCGGCGAATACGAAGTAGTGCGCATAGCCGTAGGTGAAGGACGTGCGTGCGGTCGCGATCGCCGTGTGGTGCGGCGGCCAGAAGTAGATCCACCACATCGCAGCCGCTGAGACGAGCGTCACGACCGCGATCCAGATAAGCGGGCCGAGCGTGTCGACCTCTTCACGCGCGCCGATGATGGCCGTCGCTGAGGCCAGCAGACTCTCACCGAGCACGATGAGAGTGAACAGGCCATAGCGCTCGGTGATGTGCTGCGGATGCCACGGTGTCGTGCCGGCACGCTCCGCGACGATCGGCACGGCGATCTCGGCCAGCATCAGCATGACGAAAACGATCAGCCGCATCGAGTCCGGCACGAAGAGGAACGCGATCCAGAGCACCTGCACGATCGCGATTCCCGACGCGTAGGTGCGCGCGGTGCGACGCAGCGCGGCGTCCGCCCGCGCGGCGCGCAGCCACTGCCAGATCATCGCCACGCGCATGACGACGTAGGCGATCACCACGACGGTGAAATCGGGCTCGTGCTCGTCGAAGACCGGCCCGATGCCGGCCGCCAGCACCACCACCCCGCCCATCTGCACGATCGTGATCACGCGGTAGAGCCAGTCGTCCACCGCGAACGCGGTCGCGAACCAGGTGAAGTTCATCCAGGCCCACCAGATGGCGAAGAACACCATCAGGTAAGAGACGATGCCGGATGCGGCATGCCCCGCCGAGAGCGCGTGATGCAACTCGCTCGACGCGATGCTCACCGATATGACGAAGACGAGGTCGAAGAACAGCTCGAGCGGGCTGGCTGCACGATGTGGTTCTCCCGGGTCACGCGGCCGCATTCGACCGAGCCGGAATCGCGTCGCCACTGCGTTCTGATCCACCGCGCCAGACTAGCCGCACATCGGCGGTGTCAGAGCTCGCCCGGGCGCATCGCCTCGGCGTCGATCGCTCTGATGATGCGCTGCGCGGCGGTGTCGACGGGCGGCTCGCCCGCGGCATCCGCGTCGCGCCGGCGCCTGGGCGCGTACACGACGAGAGCGTGGAACAGGAAGCGGGCGAAGAACGCCACCACCAGGGATATGGCGGTCGCGATGACGCTGGAGATGTGCCAGGTCTCGACCATGAGCGCCATCACGGGGATGCGCAGCGCCGCCTCGACGCCGTTGAACGAGACGGATGCGGCGAAGCGCACCCACAGGCTCGACGCCTCAGGGCGCAGGTCGTCGAAGACGAACCGCTCCTGCAGGATGAAGTTGCCGATGATGGTCGCGGCCGCCCCGATGACCGCCGCGAGCACGTAGTCCATGCCGAGATGCGTGAGCGCCCACATGATGCCGACGTTCGCGACCGCTCCGATGGCGCCGATGACCGCGAAGCGGCCCATCTTGCCGAACCGCAGCCGGGCGAGGTGCATCGCGAACGTCGCCCCCTGCCGCAGGGTGGCCTTGGAGTCGCCGTGCCGGCGCTCTCCGAACGTCATCGGCACCTCGGCGACACGCAGTTCCCCGCCGGCTCCGCCTCGCACGAGGATCTCGAGCAGGATCTTGAAACCCTGAGGGCGCAGGCCGCTCAGCTCGATGCGGGAACGGTCGACCAGGAAGTACCCGGTCATCGGGTCGGTGCTGCGCCACAGCCGGCGCGGGAACATCGCTTTGGTGAGCCAGGTCGCCGCCCGTGACACACCGAAGCGCAGCGCCGTCCCCAGTCCGCCGGAGTCGCCGCCGCCGATGTAGCGCGATGCGGCCACGACATCCGCGCCGCCCTGCGCGAACCGGTCGATCATCGCCGTGAGCAGCTCGGGCGGATGCTGCAGGTCGCCGTCCATCACGATGCACACGTCGTTGGCCGCGTGGATCAGCCCCTCCGCCACGGCACCGCCGAGGCCCCCGATGTTGCGGTCGCGGTGGATGGCGCGCACGGGAAGCGGGGCGGATGCCGCGACCCTGACGATCTCATCGATGGTGCCGTCGGAGCTGTCGTCGACGAACAGGATCTCGGCCTCGCGGCCGGCGAGCGCGACGGCCGTGCGGGCGATGAGCTCGGCGACGTTCGCACGTTCGTTGAACGTCGGCACGATGACCGTGATCGCAGGGTCGGCGGCGGCGTTCACGTGCTCTCCTCCCCGTTCGCAGACGGCCGGCATCCATCGTGTCATCTTTCGCTGAGCGCCGAGTCACACCGGGCGTCGCCCGCCGGGCGACTAAGGTTGCACGGGCCCAGGCAAGACCGGTCTACGAGACGACGAGGACATATGACCCTGCTCAGACATCCTGCGAGTTGGTGGCGCGAGAACCGCCTGCCCCTGCTCGCGGGCATCACCGCACTGCTCACTCTGCTGCTCAGCGTCGGCGGCGCCGTCGGCGTCGCGAACGCCGCGACGAAGTCCGAGGGCGTCGAGGGGAAGACCTTCACGATCGCCACCGACACCACCTGGGCTCCCTTCGAGTTCCAGCGCGACGGCGAGCTGCGCGGCATCGACATCGATCTCATCCGCGCGGTCGCCGAAGACCAGGGCTTCGAGGTGAAGATCGACGTGCTCGGCTTCGACGGCGCGCTCGCGGCCGTCACCGCAGGTCAGGCGGATGCTGTCATGGCGGGGATGTCGATCACCACCGAGCGCAAGAAGAGCTTCGACTTCTCCAACCCGTACTTCGACTCCGGCATCCAGATGGCGATCGCCTCGGATGACGACTCGATCAAGGGCTATGAGGACCTCGCCGGCAAGACGGTGTCGGCGAAGACCGGCACCGAGGGGTACGCGTTCGCGGAAGAGCTCGGCAAGGAGTACGGCTTCACCGTCACGGGCTTCCAGGATGCAGCCGACGCGTACAGCGACGTGACGGCGGGCAACTCCGCCGCCACGTTCGACGACTACCCGATCCTCGCCTACGGCATCGCCACCGGGAACGTCGACCTGAAGACGGTGACCGAGCAGGAGAAGGCATCCAGCTACGGCATGGCCGTGAAGAAGGGCGAGAACGAAGAGCTGCGCAGGGCGTTCAACGAGGGACTCAAGAACCTCATCGAAGACGGCACCTACCAGGACATCCTCGACGATTACCTCGGCGATGCCGCGCCCGAGGCGAAGACGATCGGCGAGGGCAAGGCCGCGCTCGGCAACGAGAAGCTCGACGTCGGCAAGCCGGGTGAACTGCCGAAGAACCCGAACTTCGCGACCGACACCCCGGCGACGAACGGCACCTTCACCATCGCGACCGACACGACGTTCGCGCCGTTCATCTACCAGCTCGGCGGCAAGGACGTCGGCATCGACATGGACCTGCTGAAGGCCATCGCAGCGAATCAGGGTTTCACCGTCGAGGTGAAGACGCTCGGTTTCGATGCTGCGCTGCAGGCGGTGCAGGCAGGACAGGCCGACGGCGTGATCGCCGGCATGAGCATCACAGACCAGCGCAAGAACGTGTTCGACTTCTCAGACCCGTACTACGAGTCGGGCGTGCAGATGGCCGTCGCGCAGGACAGCGACGTGTCGACCTACGAAGACCTCAAGGGCAAGACCGTGGCCGTCAAGACGGGCACGGTGGGATACGACTTCGCCGAGCAGCTCGGGTCTGAGATCGGCTTCGAGGTCAACGCCTTCCAGGATTCCGCCGACATGTACAACGACGTCGCCACGGGCAACTCGGCCGCGACGTTCGAGGACGCCCCCGTGCTGCAGTTCGGGATCGCCTCCGGCAACGTGCCGCTGAAGATCGTGACCGACCCGGAGCCGGGCGCCGATTACGGGTTCGCGGTGCTGAAGGGCCAGAACCCGGAACTGCTGGAGATGTTCAACGCGGGGCTGCAGAACGCGAAGGACAGCGGCGTCTACCAGATGATCGTCGACCGCTACCTGGCCATCGACGACACCTCGGCATCGGACAACTCCTTCTGGACTCTGCTGCAGACATCCTTCCCGCCTCTCTTGCAGGGGCTCGGGCTCACACTGCTCGCCACCGCTCTGGCGATCGTCTTCGCCATGGCGCTCGGCATCCTCTTCGGCATCCTGAAGCTGTCGGCCAACCCGTTCCTGCGCGGGCTGTCGGGCGCGTACGTCAACATCTTCCGAGGCACCCCGGTGCTGGTGCAGGCGTTCTTCTTCTACTTCGGAGTGCCCGCCGTCACCGGTCAGCCGCTCGACGCGCTGACCGCCGGCGTGATCACGCTGTCGCTGAACGCCGGCGCCTACATCACCGAGATCGTGCGCGGCGGCGTGCAGTCGGTCGACCCGGGACAGATGGAGGCGTCGCGGTCACTCGGCCTGGGCTGGGGCGCGTCGATGCGGCGTGTCGTGATGCCGCAGGCGTTCAAGATCATGACGCCCAACCTCATCAACCAGTTCATCATCACGCTCAAGGACACGTCGCTGCTGTCGGTGCTCGGCTTCGCCGAGCTGACCTACCAGGGCCGCATCGTGATCGCGTCGACGTTCCGGTCGTTCGAGATCTGGATCATCGTCGGTGCGATGTACTTCATCGTGATCTGGCTGCTCACGGTGCTGTCGAACTGGTTCGACCGCAAGTTCAACAAGTAGGGGATGAGCATGACGAACAACGATCAGACCTACACCCGCCCTGTGACCACAGCGCCGGGCAACCCGATCGAGGTGCGCGACCTGCACAAGTCGTTCGGCAAGAACGAGGTGCTCACCGGCATCGACCTGACCGTCTCGAACGGCGAGGTCGTCGCGGTCATCGGCCCTTCGGGCTCCGGCAAGTCGACGCTGCTCCGCTGCCTCAACCGGCTGGAAGCCGTCACCAGCGGCGAGGTGCTCATCGTCGGCGAGAACATCGCGAAGGCGAAGGGCAAGAACCTCGACGCCGTGCGACAGCGGGTGGGGATGGTGTTCCAGCACTTCAACCTCTTCCCGCACATGACCGCGCTCGAGAACGTCGCACTCGCCCCCATCGAGCTGAAGATGCTCAGCAAGGCTGAGGCGAAGAAGCGCGCGGTGGAGCTGCTGACCCGGGTCGGCCTGGCCGACAAGGCCGACGCTCGCCCTGCCTCGCTCTCGGGCGGCCAGAAGCAGCGCGTGGCGATCGCGCGGGCCCTGGCGATGAGCCCCGAGATCATGCTGTTCGACGAGGCGACCAGTGCGCTCGACCCCGAGATGGTCGGCGAGGTGCTGCAGGTGATCCGCGACCTGGCGGCATCCGGCATGACGATGGTGCTCGTGACGCATGAGATGGGCTTCGCACGCGAGGTGGCCGACCGCGTCGTCTTCATGGCCGACGGCAAGGTCGTCGAGACGGGCACGCCCGCCGAGCTGTTCGACGACCCGAAGGAAGCACGCACGCAGGACTTCCTGTCGAAGGTGCTGTGACGCAGGCCTTGGGAGGGCGCCGCGCGGAGCCGGTGCCCTCCCACGGCCCGTACCCTGGAAGTATGACGACTCCTGCATCCGACTCCATCACCATGTTCGGCGCCGACTGGTGCATCGACTGCCGCCGCACCAAGAAGCAGCTCGACGAACTGGGTATCGAGTACACGTACGTCGACCTCATGACTGACCCCGCTGCGGCCGACGTCGCCAAGGACATCTCGGGTCGCACCAACATCCCGGTCGTCGTCTACCCGGATTCCTCGCACCACGTCGAGCCCTCGAACGCCGATGTCGAGTCGAAGCTGCGCGAGCTCGCGCTGATCTGAGGCGGCCGCGCGCCGACCCCGCGCGCTGAGAAGTCCGCGGCTCACCGCGGGCGCACGTCGGCCTCTCCGCGGCCCATCGCAAGCGCCGCCGCGGCTCGTCGTAGGCTGAGACGACGCCGAAGGAGACGACGATGACCCAGGATGCGCCCGTGAAGGCTGCCGCGAAGAAGGCCGCACCTGCGGCATCCGCCCCTGCGCTCGGCGATGCGGAACGCGACGCGCTGGATGCCGACATCGCCGCCCTGCACAAGGGCGCGCACAGCTGGGCAGCGCTCTCCCTCCCCCAGCGGATCACACTGCTGCGCACGCTGCGCACGAGTGTCGCCGCCACGATCGACGACTGGGCGAACGCCGCCGCAGACTCCAAGGGGCTGCGCAGCAATCACCCCCTGCGCGGCGAGGAGTGGCTGAGCGGCCCCTACTCGGTGCTGGGCGCCATCGATGCTTATGCGGCCACCCTGTCGCGACTGGCCGAAGGCCGCGGCGCGCTGGACGGCGTCCGCATCGGACGAGCTCCCGGCCGCCGCACCCGCGTCGACGCCTTCCCGCTCACCGGCATCGATCGTGTCCTGCTCTCGGGTTTCAGCGGCGAGATCTGGCTCGAACCCGGCGTCACCCCGAGGACGGCACGCGCATCAGCCGGTCTGGCGCAGCTGACGCCGGCGGTATCGGGCGGAGTGGGCCTCGTGCTGGGAGCGGGGAACATCACCTCTATCCCGGTGCTCGACGTCATGTACGAGCTGTTGGCGCACAACCGGGTGGCGCTACTGAAGGTGAATCCGACGCAGGACGCCCTGGTGCCCGTCTTCGAGCGTGCGCTGGCGCCGCTGATCGAGCCCGGGTTCCTGCGTATCGTCCGCGGCGGCCCCGCAGTGGGCGGGTACCTCACCGCGCACCGCGACCTCTCGCACGTGCACATCACCGGATCGGCAGCGACCTTCGACGCGATCGTGTGGGGCTCGGGGGCGGCGGCCAAGCGCAGGCGACGCGAGGGCCGGCCGCAGCTGAAGAAGCCGATCACCGCTGAGCTGGGCGGGGTCTCGCCGATCATCGTGGTGCCGGGCGATTGGACCGACGCCGACCTGACCTACCAGGCCGAGCACGTCGCGACCATGCGCCTGCAGAACTGCGGACACAACTGCATCGCCGGGCAGGTGGTGATCATGTCGTCCGACTGGCCGCAGGCCGCGCAGTTCCGGGCGGCGCTGCGACGTGCCTATGCGAACGCGCCGGAGCGGCCGATCTGGTACCCGGGGTCGCCCTCGCGTCTGCGGCAGGCAGCCGAGGACTACCCCGATGCGCTGGTGCTCGCCGACCGGCTGCTGATCGACGTGTCCGCGGACCGGGATGCCGCGGCACTGCAGACGACGGAGTACTTCGGCCCCGTACTGGGCATCGTCGAACTGCCAGGAACCGGACAGGACTTCCTCGATGCGGCGGTCGCGCATGCGAACGATGAACTGCAGGGCGCCCTGGGCGCGAACCTGTTGGTCCACCCCGCCACGGAGCGCGCCCTCGGCGCCGGCTTCGAACGGGCGATCACCGCCCTGCGGTACGGCTCGATCGCCATCAACGCATGGACCGCTTTCGGGTTCATCACGCCCACGCTCACCTGGGGTGCGTACCCCGGCAACGACATCGACGAGGTCGGCAGCGGCATCGGCGTCGTGCACAACGCCCTGCTGCTCGACCAGGTGGAGCGCTCGATCGTGCGCGGGCCGTTCCGGCCGTTCCCCCGCTCGCTGCCGATCCTGAACGGCGGCGGCCGATTCACGATCCTGCCGAAACCACCCTGGTTCGTGTCGGCTCGAACGGGCGCCGCCGTCAGCGAGGGACTGACCCGGTTCCGCGCGCGTGGCGGCGTCCCCGGCCTGGTGCGCACGCTGCTGCGGGCGCTGCGGGCCTGACTCAGAGTGCGGCGAAGCGGTCGGTCGCGGCGCGCAGGGCGCGCTGAATGCCCGGTTCGGATGCGGCATGGCCGGCATCGTCGACGATCACCAGGTCGGCTTCGGGCCAGGCTGTGTGCAGATCATGCGCGGTCATCATGGGCGTGCAGACGTCGTAGCGGCCCTGCACGATCACCGCCGGGATGCGCCTGATGATGTCGACGCCGTCGATCAGCTGCCCTTCGCGCAGCCAGCCGCCGTGCATGAAGAAGTGGTTCTCGATGCGGGCGAACGCCGTGGCCTGCGACTCCTCGGTGGCCTTGGCCACATGCTCGGGGTCCGGTCGCAGCGTGACGGTCGACGCCTCCCAGCGGGTCCAGGCGACGGCGGCCGGCACGTGCACGGCCGGGTCGGCGTCGAACAGCCGGCGATGGTACGCCTCGATCATGCGGCTGCGCTCGAGGGGCGGGATCGGCTCGAGGTACTCCTGCCAGAGGTCGGGGAAGAGTGCGGCGGCGCCGCCCTCGTAGAACCATTCGAGCTCGTGCCGGCGCAGGGTGAAGATGCCGCGCAGCACGAGCTCCGAGACGGCATCCGGATGCGCCTGGGCGTACGCCAGCGCCAGCGTGCTGCCCCACGATCCGCCGAACACCTGCCAGCTCTGAATGCCCAGGTTCTTCCGCAGCAGCTCGATGTCGGCGACGAGATGCCAGGTGGTGTTGAACCGCAGGTCGGCGGCCGGGTCGCTCGCGTGCGGGGTGCTGCGACCGCATCCGCGCTGGTCGAAGAGCACGATGCGGTACACCTCGGGGTCGAAGAACCGCCGCTGCCACGGCGACGTGCCGCTGCCCGGGCCGCCGTGCAGGAAGACGACCGGCTTGCCGTCGGGATTGCCGCTCTGCTCCCAGTAGATCCGGTTGCCGTCTCCGACGAGCAGGTCGCCCGTCTCGTACGGTTCGATCGGTGGATACAGCGCGTCAAGATTCATCGGTCCCTCCCCAGGGTGCCCGTGTGTCGGGCCCTCTCACCGTAACCGAAGTCGGTATACCGGCGCGGAGCGCCACGGAGTGGTCGCTGCTCTGGACGATCGGACGCGTACGTCCGCGCTCAGAGCTCGCCCGCCGGCACCGCGAACGTGTCGCAGACGCCGAGACCGTTCTTATACCCGTTCGCGAACCAGTACTGGCGCTGCTCGCTGGTGCCGTGGGTGAAGTTCTCGGGGCTGACGAACCCGCCCGACTCCTGCTGGATGTGGTCATCGCCGACCGTGTACGCGGCGTTGACCGCATCCGCCAGCTGTGCGTCGGTCGGAGTCTCGAGATAGGGCACGCCGTTGTCGTCCTCCAGCTCGGTGACATCGCCCAGCCACGCGCCGGCGTAGCAGTCGGCCTGCAGCTCGGTGCGCACGCCGTTGCTGTCGGGGCCGGTGCCGTTGTTCGGGTGATCGTCCATCACGCCGGTGATGTTCTGGATGTGGTGACCCCATTCGTGACCGACGATGTACAGCTGAGCGAGCTCGCCTGCGGATGCTCCGAACTGCTGACGCATGATCGCGAAGAAGTCGGGATCGATGTAGACGCCCTGCTCCGGCGGGCAGTAGAACGGTCCCACCGCGTTGGACGCAGTGCCGCACTGGGTGGGAGTCTGCCCCTCGACCACAGTCATGGTCGGCGCGACGTAGCCGTCGACATGCTGCTCCCAGAAGTCGTTGAGCACGACCTCGGCGCCCGCCATGCGGCAGTCGTCGTTCGCGTTCGCGTCTTCACCGGTGCGGCACTCGCTGAGTGTCTCACCGCCCGAAGCCGGCGGGTTCTCCCCGCCGGGGGCACCGCCGACGAGACCGGTCAGGTCGGGCCCGCCGAGCATCGCGACGACGAGCGCCACGAGCCCGAGCACGCCCACACCGCCGCCCGCGATGACAGCGCCGCGCCCGCGGCGCCGGGTGCTGTGGCCCGAGATGTCGGCGTCAGGGTTGAACGTCATGGGACGAGAGTACCCCTCGCCTCGCGGCGCACGTAGGCTCATTCCATGGCGACGACGATCACGATCACGGGGGCCGGCGGACAGATCGGCTACGCGCTGCTGTTCCGCATCGCGGCTGGCGACATGCTCGGCCAGGACGAGCCGGTGCGACTGCGGCTGCTCGAGATCCCGCAGGGGCTCGGCGCCGCCGAGGGCGCCGCTCTCGAGCTTCAGGACGGCGCCTTCCCTCTGCTCGAGCACGTGGAGGTCACCGACGACGCGGCAGTCGGTTTCGAGGGCGCGAACCACGCTCTGCTCGTGGGCGCCAGACCGCGCGGGCCCGGGATGGAGCGCGGCGACCTGCTCGCCGCGAACGGCGGGATCTTCGGCCCGCAGGGCGCGACGATCGCAGCCAACGCCGCCTCCGACATCCGAGTGACGGTCGTGGGCAATCCCGCCAACACGAACGCGCTCATCGCGGCCTCCGCCGCCGACGGCGTTCCTGCCGAGCGTTTCACGGCTCTCACCAGGCTCGATGAGAACCGGGCGCGCGCGCAGCTCGCGCTCGCCTTGGACGCACCGGTGGCGAACGTCAGGCGCGTACCGATCTGGGGCAACCACTCCGCGACCCAGTTCCCCGACATCTCGCACGCCACCGTCGCCGGCGAACCCGTCGCGGAACGGCTGGCCGGACGGGTGGGCGACGTGCGGGCGTGGCAGGAGCAGACCTTCATCCCCCGGGTGGCCAAGCGCGGCGCCGAGATCATCGAGGTGCGCGGATCGAGTTCCGTGGCCTCGGCCGCGAGCGCGACCATCGATCACGTGCGCGACTGGGTACTCGGCACCGCGGACTGGACCAGCGCCGGTGTTGTCTCGCACGGCGAGTATGGCGTGCCGGAGGGGTTGATCTCGTCGTTCCCCGTGCAGTCCGTCGAGGGACGCTGGCGGATCGTCGAGGGACTCGATCTCGATGCGTGGGCACGCGAGCGCGTGGATGCGTCAGTCGCCGAGCTCGCCGAGGAGCGGGACGCGGTGCAGGCGCTCGGTCTGATCTGACGCGGCCGCACCCTCCTGAGTCGGTGGACTCGGGCAGAATGGATGCGGAGGTGCGATCATGAGCGACGCGACGAACGCGAATGGGGTGGATGCCCCGGCAGAGGTGGCACTGACCAGCCCTCTGAACCTGCCGCACGCCGCTGCGACCTGCCCGAAGTGCCTGGCGAACGACGATCACGACTGGTGGTCGGCGCGCCCCGAGGGAGCCCGCCTGGTCGGCCTGGTCGTCGCGCGCGATGGGATGCCGTCGGTGACCGAGCAGCGCACGGAGCTGACCCGCTTCGGAGTGCCGATCGAAGGGTTCCGGCATCCGGCGCCCGAGATCCTGGAGACCTGGGGCGACCGGCTCACCCGCCTGCTCGACACGCTGCAGCCCGGCGATGTGCTCGTCGTGGCGAACGTGCACGCGCTCGGCCGCGACCGGGACGAGGAGACGCGCACGGTCGCGGCGCTGCGCAGACGCGGAATCATGGTCAAGGTGCTCGGCCACCAGGCGCGGCACCTCGCCGACGCCGCGCGCTGAGTCCTCGACCGCAGAAACGAATCGGCCCCCACTCCCGAACTGATCGGGTGTGGGGGCCGTTCATGCATCCGCCGTCAGTGGCGGCGCACCGCGGGCATCACCAGCGGTTCTTGTTGCGGTTCTCGTTCGACTGACCGTCGCCGGCGTCCTGGATGACCTGCTTGCCGATCTCGGCGAGCAGCGCCTTCATCTCGGTGATGGCGGCGGTCCACTGGATCTTGGCCTGGATGTAAGCCTCGGAGGCCTCACCCGTCCAGTCGCTCTGAAGGGGCTTCAGTGCGCTGTCCATGTCGTTGAGCTTGGTCTCGATGTTGTTGGCCGCGCCGCCGATGTCGGCACCCGCCGTCTCGACGGCGCCGAACTGCATCTTGTATCCGCTGTTCATGATGTTTCCTCTCCGGCCTCAGCCGAGACGGCCCTGGAACTTCGTGTGCGACTGCGCCGACGCGTCGTCGGTGGCGGTGTACGTCGTCTGCGAGTCGAGCAGGTTCTGCTCGAACTGGTCGAGCGTGTTCGTGATCCTGCGCGACTTCTCCTGCCACTGGGCGAACGTCGCCTGGAACGCGTTCGAACCCGATCCGGCCCATGCCGCACCGATGCCGGAGAGCTTGTTCTGGATCGCGTTCAGCTCAGTGACGATCTGCTGCTTCGAGTCGCTGACGATCTTGGCACCACGCTGCAGAGCACCATCCGCTGCGGAGACTTGTGTGTTCACGGTCACCTCCTGGTCTGAGGGCGTGTTCGCCCTGAATCTCTTTCAGCCCTGAGGGCCGTGACGCCGATCTCCGGCGACAACTAACACCTTACGGTTCACGCCCGGGGATGCCTATGGGTAGCTCTGCCCACGCAGGCCTGCCCATGCCTGAACCCCTCGTCACAGCTGCGATGAGGGAGCGTACGCGAGCTGCATGATCTCGAGTCCGCGCTCGCGGGTGATCACCTTCGCCCGGCCTGGCACGGCCGGCGTGGCCTTGATGTTCCCGATCAGCTGGCCCTCGTCGGGGCTTCCCGACAGCAGGATGCCGGGTGAGGCGAGATCCCGCAGCGTCTGCATCACGGGCTCGTACGTGGCGCGCGATGCACCGCCCGCGCGTCTGGCGATCGTGAGATGCAGCCCGACGTCGGAGGCCTGCGCGAGCAGCGGCTGCAGCACGGCGATCGGGTTGCCCGACTGCGTAGCCACCAGGTCGTAGTCGTCGACGAGGATGAACACCTCGGCGCCCGACCACCAGGAGCGCTCACGCAGCTGCTGCGGGGTGATGTCGGGCCCCGGCATGCGACTGCGCAGATAGTCGGTGAGGCCGGCGAGCTCTTCCGCCGCCTGGTCTGCCGTGGTGAAGTAACCGGCGAGATACTCCTCGGGGATCTCCGCCAGAAGCGCACGTCGATAGTCGACGACGAAGAACTGCGCCTGCTTCGGTGACATCGTGCGCATGACCTCCTGGGCGAACCCGCGCAGGAAACTCGACTTGCCCGACTGGCTGTCGCCGAACAGGTAGAGATGCGGGTTGCGCCGCACGTCGAACGTGGTCGGGGCGAGCTCGGCCTCGTCGACGCCCAGCAGCACCTGCTTCTCGCGTGGCGTGCCATCGGCTCGGCGCCGCAGTTCGGCCAGCTCCAGCATCTCGGGCAGCAGACGCAGTTTCGGGGCACGAGGGCCCTTCCAGGCCGCGTTCACGCGCTCGATGAGGTCCTCGACCCCCTCGCTCAGCGTCTGCGGGTCGCCGGAGCCGTCGATCCTCGGCAGGGCAGTGAGCATGTGGTGCTTCGACGGCGCGAGACCGCGACCGGGGCGCCCCTGAGGGACGTTGACGGCGATCTTGCGGTCGATCTCGGAGTCGCTGGTGTCGCCGAGGCGGAGCTCGAGCTTCGAACCGAAGGTGTCGCGGATCGCGGTGCGGAAGTCCATCCAGCGCGTCGTCGTGACCACCAGGTGCACACCGAAGGTGAGCGCGCGCCCGGCGAGTGCCTGGATCTCGAACTCCATCTCGTCGAACTCCGACCGGATCGTCGGCCATCCGTCGATCAGCAGGAAGACGTCGCCGTAGCCGTCATCCGCCCTGCCCTGCGCGCGCAGCCTGCGGTACGTCTCGATGGAGTCGATGCCGTTGGCGGTGAAGTACCGCTCACGGGCGTTCACGATCCCGAGCACCTCTTGGAACATGCGCCTCAGCACATCGGGCTGGTTCCTGCCCGCGACGCCCGCGACATGCGCCATCTTCGCGAACGGCGAGAACGTGCCGCCGCCGAAGTCCATCACGTAGAACTGCACCTCGAGCGGAGTGTGGGTCAGCGCGATGCCCGTCAGCACGCTGCGTGCGAGCGTGCTCTTGCCGCTGCGGGCGCCACCGACGATGGCGAGGTGACCGCCCGCGCCCACCAGGCTCATGACCAGGCTGTCGCGACGCTGCTCGAGCGGACGGTCGACGATGCCGAGCGGGAGCGTGAGCGGGCCGGCCTCCCGCCAGCGTCGCGAGATCAATCCGAGTTCGGGATGCTCGGCCAGGTCGCCCAGCATCTCGTCGAACGTGGCAGGCACATCCAGCGGCGGCAGCCACACCTGATGCGCGGGGATGCTCTTGCCCTTCATCCGCGACACCGCGATGTCGAACGTCACCCGCTTCTCGGCAGGCTCGTTGCTGGGCGCTGCCGGTTCCGCAGACTGCTCCGCCGGCGTCTCCTGCACGACGACCGGCGCGGCCGTGAAGGCCCTCGCCTCGATCGCGCGGACCGGCTGTTCGGTCTCGGCAGTCTCCGGTACGGAGCCCGGCCGCCGCCGGCGCGTCTTCGGCGGGGCGGAGACGTACGCCGCCCGGAACTGGGTCAGGGTCTCGGCATCCGACTTCAGGATGCCGTGCCCGCCGCCGCCCGGCAGCGTGAACGCGTCCGGCACTCCGATCACTGCGCGCGAGTCGGCGCCGGAGAACGTCTTCAGGCCGATCCGGTACGACAGGTGCGAGTCGAGCCCGCGCAGCTTGCCCTCCTCCAGGCGCTGCGTCGACAGCAGCAGGTGGACCTGCAGCGATCGACCCAGTCGACCGATGGCGACGAAGAGCTCGGTGAAGTCGGGCTTGGCTGCGAGCAGCTCGGAGAACTCGTCCGCGACGATGAGCAGAGCGGGGAGCGGCTTGAGATCGGTGCGCCCGCCCTTGCGCGCCGCCTCGTAGTCGGTGACGTTCGCGAAGTTGCCCGCATCGCGCAGCAGCTCCTGCCGGCGCGTCATCTCACCCTGGATCGCGTCCTGCATGCGGTCGACCAGCGTCAGGTCGTCGCCGAGGTTGGTGATCACCGCCGAAACGTGGGGCATGTCCGCCATGCCCGCGAAGGTCGCACCGCCCTTGAAGTCGATCAGCACGAAGTTCAGCGCCTCGGACGAATGCGTCATCGCCAGCGACAGCACGAGCGTGCGCAGCACCTCGGACTTTCCCGAACCGGTCGCGCCGATCAGCATGCCGTGCGGGCCCATGCCCTGCTGCGCCGACTCCTTGATGTCGAGGATCATCGGCTGACCGGATGCCGTGAGCCCGATGGGAACCCGCAGCCGATCACGCGCCGAGCGGGGCTTCCAGGCCAGCTCGGGGTCGAAGTCGCGCACATCGGGCAGACCGAGCAGATCGGTGAGCTCGGCCGAGATCGTGCGCGCTCCGCCTCCCGCGGCCTCCTCGTCCTCCACCGCCTCGACCAGGCCGGTGAGCCGGCGGGCGACCGCCTCGGCCGATGCGATGCCGAGGAAGTCCGGCGCCGCGTGCACGACGCCTGCGCCGCGACGCGCGACGGTCAGCTGCGGGGCGCCGTCGTCCGAGCCTTCGATGACCAACCGGATCGTGTACGGGTCGGTGAGCTCGGCCCACGAGCGCGGGATGTCGACGACGGTCACGCCGTCGATGCCGCCCTCCTCCGTCAGCGGGTTGCCCCTCGGCAGCTCCACGCCGTCGGTGATGACCACCACGTGGGGCAGGGCGCCGGCGCCCTGCCCGCTGACCGGCCCGCGGGAGCGGAGATCGGTCAGGAGCGGTTCGACGTCCGACCACGACGAGCCGATGCGGCGGGCGCCGCCGACCGCATCCGAGACGCTGTCGGACTGCGCATGCGGGAGCCACTTCATCCACTCCCAGTACGGCAGGTCCTCCCCCGACGCGATCACGGCGATCTGCAGGTCCTCGGGCGCGGCGAACGTCGCCAGGTGCATCACGAGGGCACGAACCAGGCCTCGCGCGCGCACCGTGTCGCCCGTCGCCTCGAGGCGCGCACAGGTGGCGATGTCGATGGCGAACGGCAGGTCGGGAACCTGGTCGTGTGTGAGCACGAAGCGATGCGCGGCCGAGGCGCTGACGGGGTCGAGCTGCGCAAGCGCGGGGATCGGCGCCTCGTCGAGCGTCATCGCGAGCGGCTGCGTCGCCGTTCCCAGCCTCGCCACCAGCAGCTCCTTCTCGCCGGCGGTGCGCTCCCACACCCGCGAGCCCTCCTCGACGATGAACGGGAGGGTCTCGGGCGCCGGCAGCATCCATTCCTCGTACCGCCGCTGGCGCGTCGCCACCTCGCGAACCGCATCCCTCGTCTCCGCAAGGTACGCGAGGTACTCCCGGCGGGTGTTCTCGACGTTGGTGGAGTGCTGCGACTTCTGCCGCCACATCTGCCCGCCGACCATGGACAGCGCCATGAACAGGAACATCCCGCCCATGATGTACGTGCGGGTCGCGTCGCCGCCCTGCGTGAGGGAGAGCACCGCGACGGAACCGAGACTGCCCACCATCGGCAGCGCCATCATCAGGGTGTTGGAGGCCCCCTCGGGCTTCGGGAGCTCCGGCGCCTGCTGCAGCGTCAGCTGCCCGCCTGCCGGCGGTTTCGGCGCACGGCGGCTGGTGGTGTTGCTCACGACGGGCCCTCCTCGAGTCGCATACTATTGTGGCAGGATGCGGGCATGAAACGGTGTCGTGCCGAGGATCGTCGAGGGGCTGGGGCATGTCAGCGAAGACAATTCGTCTCACCGTCGCGGATGCTCACAGCCGTCACGATCTCGTCGTCCCCGCCGACTCGACGGTCGCGGAGCTGCTGACCGTCGGCGGGGTCGACCTGAAGAGGTACGTCAGCACGACCACGTCCGGCGCGGCCATCGAGCTCGACAGCGAAGTGTCGGTCACGCCCGGTGACGGCGGGGTGATCTGGCTGTTCGACCGCACCGCCGAGTCCGCCGGCGGCAAGGCTCCGCGTACGAAGGAGACCGCATCGCGAACAGCGTCCGGTCGCGAACGCTGGACGGCGCTGTGCCTGCTGCTGGCCGTCGGCCTCGGCCTCGTCGTCTGCACCCTCTTCGCTCCGACCCCGGCCAGCATCCTGACCTCGGTTGCGGTGCTGCTCGCGGGCGCGATCGGTCTGCTCGCCCAGCCGGTGGGCGATGAGAACGCCTATGTCGCCTTCTTCGCTCCCCTTCTCGCTGCGGGGGCCGGAGCGATCGCCATCGCGGGCTTCCGCGACGCGGGCGCGATGATGGCGACCGGAATGGTGGCAGGCGCCACCGCGGCCTGCATCCGGCACGCGCTGGCCCGCGCACGCGATCGCGAATCGGCAGGCGCCACCGCCGTCATCGCCTCGCTGTGGTCGGTGTTCGCCGTCCTGAACGCCGCCGCGTTCATCGCCGACGTGCCGGCCGCGGCGATCACCGCCGTGCAGGCCGCCTGCGCGGTGCCGATCTTCCACTACATGCGTGGGAGCGCCCTCGATGTCGACCCCGACGACCTGATCGACACCCCCTTCGTGATCCGCGACGCGCAGGGGATCCGTGCGCGCCCGCCGGCCGAGCCGTCGCCGATTCACGCCGATCGTGCCGCCCACCGGTTCCTGCTCGCCAGGCGACGCTCGGAAGCCGGCACCGTCACAGCGTGCGCGCTGGCGCTGCTCTCGACGCTGTACACACTGCTGAACATCGGTCAGGGGACGATCGAGACGTGGTGCCTCCTGGGCGGATCGTTCGGGATCGGCGGCTACTTCCTGCTGACCTCGCGCAAGTTGCGAGACGGCCTGGCGCGGGGTGCGGCGCTGGTCACCGGCGCGGTGATCTCGGTTCTCGCGAGCATCGCGGTCATCGCAGCTCTGCACGTCAACCCGCTTCTGGTCGCACTCGCGCTGGTGTTGAGCGGGATCCTCGTCGGGTGCATGACCGTCCCGCTCGCCCGGGACTGGCGCTCACTGGCATGGTCGCGAACGGGCGACATCATCGAGGGAATCCTGCTGGCCCTCGCACCGGCGGCCCTCGTGTACGGCTCGGGAATCGCCGGGCAGATTCTGGAGGTCTTCCTGTGACCCTCTCCCCTCCGGCCGCGCCTCCCGCGGCGACGATGCTCCGCTCCGGCCATCCCGGCACAGCACGTGTGAACGCCTCCGCCGGCAAGCGAGCCGGCGCCTACCTCATCGACTTCGCGATCGTCGCAGCCATCGGCGTGACCGTCTGGCTGCTCACAGGATCGCTGCTGCTCACGGCCGTCGCCGTGGTGGAGCTGTGGGCGATCGGCTGGGTGTGGGAGGGGCACACGGGCGCGACTCCGGGGAACCTGATCTGCGGCATCCGCACCGTGCGACGAGACAGTCTGCTCAGCGTCGGCGCCGGTGGTCTCCTTCTGCGCAGCCTGCTCATGGGCCTCTCGCATGCGATTCCGATCCTGCTTCCCGTCAGCCTCGCTGCCTCCGGCGCCCTGGACGGAGTCGCCCGTGCACGCGTGATCGATGTCGGCAAGGTGCGCGGGTCGACGACCGCCGAGATCGGGGGTACTGCGCAGCTCGAAGCACGGGTCACGCGGCTGGACGACCCGTCGGCTGCGCCGGAGCCGCTGCCGTCGCGACAGAGCCTCATCACGCGAGCGCCCGTCGGCCCGCGGACGGTGGCCATGCCCGTGCCCGAGCGCGCCGCGCCGGCTGCGCCGGCCACGGCCGCCACTCCCGAGCCGGCTCCTGCTGTCGCGTCAGGCCCCGGCACGGTGCCCGTGTTCGAGCTCGGCGACGGCACGGTGATCCGGGCCACGGGTCTGGGCTTCATCGGGCGCGCACCACGCGCACCCGAGTCGATCCCTGACGCCATCCTGGTGCGCGTGCCGGATGGCGCCCGCTCACTCTCCCGCACCCACGCCTCCTTCGGCGTGGAGGACGGGCAGTTGTGGGTGCAGGACCTCGGCTCGGCCAACGGCGCGTCGGTGCGCCACCTCGGCGGCACCGTCACAGAGCTCACGCCGCACAGCCCGCGCTTCCTCGTACCGGGCGACGTCCTGATCCTCGGCGGAGATGCCGAGCTCGCCTTCCGCCGGGTCGTCGAGCGTGCGGATGCGGCGGCTGCCGCGCCGCAGCCAGCCGCGCCGGCCGCCCCGATGGAGGCAGCAGCCCCCGCGCCACAGGCCCCGGTCGAGCTGCCCGCAGCGGCACCGGCCGGCCCGGTCATCGCACTGCAGTTCCAGGACGGGACCACGGTGCCCGTCCGCGGGACCGGATACATCGGGCGCGCACCCAGCCTTCCCGACGGTGAGAGGGCGGATGCAGCACTCATCGCCGTACCCGACGGCGATCGCTCCGTTTCACGCACCCATGGCCGCTTCGGCATCGTGGGAGGTCAGACCTGGTTCGAGGACCTCGGGTCGGGGAACGGCTCTTCGCTGCGCACCGGCGACGGCCGCTCCGGTCCGATGACGCCTCACCAGCGGTTCACCCTCGTACCCGGGATGGTGCTGCAACTGGGTGACTGCGTCGTGCGCGTCATCGCGGTCTGACCGCGTCACAGACGAGAATCCGCCCACCCGCAGTACGCGGGTGGGCGGATCATTTGGAGAGGAAGTGGCTTACCAGCCGAGTTCTTCGCGTCCGTCGGATGCCGAACGGCCTGCGGCCCCGGCCTCGCCCAGGTCGGGAGTGACGTCATCTTCGTCGGCCTCGAGTTCGTACGCGAGGAGGTCCTGACCGCGCCGCCGGTTCTTCTTGCCTCCGGCACCGCCTGCGCCTCCGGCGGCTCCCCCTGCGAGCATGCCGCCACGACCGCCGCCTGCCGCGCCCGTCTGCGCGACACCGGCCACGCCCCCGGCTCCGCCGGCGGTGCCGCCGGCTCCGTTGATTCCGCCCACGCCGCCGATGCGGCCGGCGCCGCCTGCGAGCCCGGCGCCACCGACCCTGGCCGCGCCTCCTGCCAGAGCCGCACCGCCGACACCGCCGACACCGCCGACGAGGCCGACACCGCCGGGCGCCACCAGCCCGCCGCCGGGAGGTATGACCCCGCCTGGAGGCATGACGCCGACGGGAGGTGTGACGCCGACCGGCGGCCTCACCGGAACGTAGCCGTCAGGGCCGCCGTCGATGTTGGGGCCGTCCGGGTCGTTCGGGTTCGGACGCACCGGAGGATAGACCTCCGGGTCTCGCGGGTCGGGATAGACGGGAGTGATCACCCTCGGCGGGTCATTGCGTCCCGGATCGGTGACGCCCGGTCCGTCATAGCCGCCGTTCCCGCCAGGGCCGGTTCGAGGCCCCGTCACACCCGGGCCGCCGCCGCCCGTGCGCGGATCGTCCACCGTCGGCGAGTTCGAATCGTCCTGGTCGTCGGAGGGATCCTTATCAGGCTCGTCGGGGTCGTACTCCGACGTGGGCATGCCATCGATGATTTCCTGCAGTCGCTTGTCGAGGGCGACGGTGAGCTTGCGCGCCGCCTCCTCCTGCTCCGCTTCGGCCTGCTCCTGGTACCACTTGGCCGCCTGCTCCGGCGTGAGCGCCGTCCCCGGCGTCACCTGGACCGGACTGCCGGTGGCCGCCGCCATGTCGATCGTGTTCTTCTGCGCTGGTGTCAGCTCAGTACCCGGCAGCCCCCCGATGCCGCCCGAGGCCTCTTCCAGTGCTTCGTTGGCCGCGTTGATGGCGGCGCCGAGCTCGGACTGGAACTTGCCGAATCGTTCCAGTTCTGCGTGAATGGCCTTGAGTCTGGTCTGAATGACCTCGCCGAGATCGCCTTCGAAACCCTCGGTACGCGCGGCTTTGGTGACGCCGGCTGAGGCCGTTCCCACGACGGTGACGACGGCTGTGCGCTGCGCGGCCTGGGCGACGCGCGTACCCGTCGCGACGATGTTCCCGCGGTTCGCCTTCAGCCGGCCGAGCCGCTCCATGTTCTGTCCCACAGTATCCTCCGGTCAGATCGCAATGGGCTTGTTCGGTCCGCGGCCTACCGCTCGATACAGCAGGTTCTGGTACTGCGACTTCTGGGTGTCATCCAGAAGGGTCGTGTCCTTCACAGCGCGATCCAGGTTCTCACTTGCTTCGCGGAGTTCCTTGCGAAGCTCCGTGAGCCACAGCACGCTGGAGTTGTACTTCGATGTCAGCGCGGCGGCGAGGTCGACAGACTTGCCGTCGGCAGTCCACACCAGACTGCTCTGACCCTCGCGAAGCGACTCCGCCGTCTCCTGGCACTTGTCGAGCATCTCCGTGCACTCGACAAGGAGCTTGAACTGACTGTCAGCCATCTCCGCGTCCAGCTGGATGATCTTCGCCATCAGCGACCCCCTCGCTTGTTCCTGTCCGCGACGATACTAGCCCGGGTGGGCCGCCTTCTCCATGGGGAGCATTCCCCATCGAGAAGCCGGGAGCGGCGACGGACGCCGCGGTTCAGCCGATGCGGCTCTACTGCGGACCGCACTCGGTGGCGGCGCTCACGACCACTTCCCGGAAAAGGTCGGCTTCCGTGCCGGCGACCTCCTCGGTGATCACCTCACCCGCAGCGACCTCCTGGAGAAGTGCGTCCGACACATCGGAGTCGTAGTAGTACTGACCGATGCAGGCGGCGACCTCGGGGGTCTTGTACTCCTCGAGTCCCGCCTCGCCCTCCAAGCCTGCGACGTACCCTTCTGCGATCGCCTCAGGCGTCGGGCGGCCCTCGCCGTCATCGGTCGGCTCCTCTGACGGCTGCTCACTGGTGACGGAAGTGGGGAAATCCGTGGGGAGCTGCTGCACGGCGTTGTCGACGAGCGAGACGAAAAGCACGACCGAGAAGACGATGCCGCCGATGATTCCACCCACGATCGACAGCACGATACCGACGATCGACGGCCACCTCTTCGTGTTCTTCCTGAACACCGCGATCAGCGAGACGACGAACGCGGCCAGCAAGACGACGATCCCGATGACGAAGGTCACCACAGTCGGGATGCAGGCGAGGATCGTTCCCAGCACAGCCAGCCCGAGTCCCACGTAACCCAGGGTGGGGGGCGGCCCCTCCGGCGCGGTTGCGGGCACGACCGGGGGCGCATGACGGAGTTCTGGGCTTGCCGAGGACACAGCGCCGGATGGAGTGGGGGCATCGGATGCAACCGGAGGGTGCGCGCCGACGGCGGTGTCTTCAGGCGCGAAATCGTCGGTCCACCGCGTGCCGTCCCACCACCGCTGGCGTCCGGAGCCGTCGTCGTACCAACCTGCCGGAGTGCTCATCCACATCCTCCTCGTCGAAACCGTCTGCACATCAACGACGTGCATCCCCCTCTTAGTGGCGCGAAGCACCGCTACGTGTATATCAGGTTCACCCGAGCGTCCTGGGAGGCGACGACGGGGACGCGAGCCCCACGAACCCCACAGCCGTCGTCCTACCAACCTGCCGGAGTGCTCACACGTGTCCCCTCGTCGAAGTCCTCGCGTCACGTTCACATACGAGTCGGCGCACGGACGACTGGTCAGACCGCCGCGGCGAGCGGCTCCTGCACCACGAACGCGTCGAGCAGCGCCAGATCGTCGGCTGTCACGATGCGGGCGCCGACCGCGTGCTCCACCAGACGCGAGCGCTGAGAAGCACGAATGCCGCCGTCGGCGCCGCGCTCGAGGCCGTGGATCCCCAGTCGGGAGAACTTGTCGCACAGAGTGCCCAGCCTCCTGTGGAACTTCTCGGTCGTCCATCCGAGTCGGCGTGCGACATCCTCGGGCGAGGGAAGCTGCACCGCGCCATCCGCTCGCTGCCGCAACAGCGGCTCGGCGAGCGAAGTCAGGAGGATCCGCTGCACCGGGGAGAGCAGTCCTGCGACGCCGTCGCCGGCGTCGTTCCACGCCGTCGACACCTGGTAGAACGGGCTCTGGGCCGTCAGCGAGAACTCGTACGTCGTCTCACCGGCGGTGAACATCACCGTCGTGGCGCGGAACACCAGCGGCATCGAGGCGCCGGGAGCGAGCCACGACTGCGCCAACCCGTCGGCCGAGGCGACAGATGCGGTCAGCCCGGAGCCGACGTTCGTCAGCCACCAGATTCCTTCGCGCTCGCCGATCTCCAGGAAGCGCCTGTGGACGTACTGGTTGTCGTCGATGGAGAGGTCGGTGCCTCGACCGATGACGAACGTCGTCCCCGATGCGATGTGCTCGGTGCGGTCGCCGAAGTCGAGCACGAGCCCGTCGCTCGCCGTCGTCGCGGGTGTCCCGCCCGCGGATGCTTCGGACACGGTCATGATCAGGCCGCGTGCCGCGGCCACGCCCCACCGGGGAACGCGCCGGTCGAGGCCAGCTCCTGGGTGACGTTCATCATGAACGCCGACGCGGCCTGGTTGGCGGTGAGGATGATGTCGACGAGACCGATGACGTCGACGATGAAGAACCCGACCTCGGCGATGATCGTCGCGACGCCGCCAGGTGCGCCGAAGACCGACACGATCTCGGCGATGCCGAGCGCCACGCCGATGGCGGTCGTGATCGCCGCGATCGAGAAGGCGACCCAGAAGTCGACGATCGCATCAGCGAACGTGTTGAGCTCCTGGTCGATCATGACGCACTTGTTGTAGACGTCCTCAGCGGCCGGCTGCTGCAGGTCGACCCGCGCGATGTACGCGTTGTGGGCGGCCCCCTCCCAGGTGCCCGTGCTGGGCAGCGAGGAGGTCACGATGGTCGCCGTGGCCTGCGTGGCCGGCGCACCCACGCTCTGCACCCAGCTCAGCCCGGCCTGGCGCAGCGTGGTCGGACTGCCGACGTAGGCGAAGATCTCGGCGGTCTTCGAGATGGCCTCGTTGACCTTCTCGAACATCTTGCGGATCAGGTTGTTGATCTTCTCGATCAGCTCCCCGATGAGCGGGATGTGCTCCGCGAGCTCGAGCACGCCGTTGATGATGCCGATGACGGAGTCGGCCGCGTCGACGAACTCCTGGAACTTGGACTTGGACTTGTCGACGTCGGCGGCATTGTCGCGGCCGCTGCCGCCTGACGCTCCGCCACGGTTCTGCGAGCCGCTCGGCGAGCCGTGCGGGCTCGGGCCGTCGAACGCGCTGGGCGGCAGGTCCGGGGAGCCGGAGCTGCTTCCAGGGCCAGGGCCGGGGATTCTGGGTCGTGCCATGATCTACGTCTTCTTCCCGTTGAGAGGTCAGCTGTTGAGGCGGTTCTGCCAGGCCGGTGCCGGCTGCGCGGAGAAACCGCCGCCATTCGGGAGGGTCGCGGGCGCCGGCTGAGCCGGCAGCGGCACGGGGTCTCCCTCGATCAGGTCAGGGTTGGGGCGTGCTTCGGCATCGGTCTCGTCGGGTGCCGGCGCGGCATCGCCCTCGCCAGGCATGGGAGTCACGTCACCGTCGTCGCCGGGCGCGGGGACCGCATCACCGTCACCGGGCGCAGGAGACACGTCACCGTCGCCCTCGCCCTCGCCCGGAGCGGGTGCCACGTCACCGTCGCCCTCGCCCGGAGCGGGAACGACATCCCCGTCGCCCTCACCGGGAGCGGGCGCGACGTCCGCGCCGCCGTCCACCTCGCCGTCGACGTTGGGCTCGGCGTCGACCTCGGCTCCGACCTCGAAGCTCGCCTCTCCGCCTGCGGCCTGGTCGCGCAGCTCCGCAGCCTTGTCACGCAGGTCGGCAGCCTTGTCGCGGAGCTCGGCGGCGTCCTCGCGGGCATCCGTCATCTCCTCGAAGGCCTCGTCCTGCTGCGCTTCGAGCTCCTCGATCTGCAGGCGGATCTCGGCCGCCTCGGCCCGCTGAGCGGCCGCTTCAGCGCGCAGCGCGGCCGAGTCGGTGCGCGTCTGGAGAGCCGCCTGCGAATCCCCGGCGGCCTGCTGCTGCTCGGCCTTGAGGTCGAGTTCGGTCGCGCGACGCTCCGTGTCGGTGGCACTGCGGTCGAGTTCCGCGGCGCGCTCCTCGAGGGCGTCGATCTGCTTCTCGATGGCTTCGACCTGCTCCTGCGCCTTCTCGGCGTGCTTGTCTGCCTGGTCCGCCTGCCGGTCGAGGGCATCGGCCCTGGCGTCGAGCTGGTCGGCCTTCGCATCGAGTCGTGCCTGTTCAGCATCGTCGCCGGTCTCGCCGTCGGTGTCGCCGTCGATCTGCGGTTGATCGAGGCCGCCGCCTCCGCCGCCGACGCTGCCGCCACCGGCGCTGCCACCGCCCGTGCCTCCGCCGCCGGTGCCGGCGCCGCCGGTGCCACCGCCGCCGGGGCCGTCGCCTCCGCCGCCCGGGACGTCCTTGGTCTGGTTGCTCTTGGACTGCTGGTCGGTCTCGTCGTACGCGTCGGCCGTCAGCCGGAGCGAGTCGGCGAAGCCGGTGTGCGCGTCGGGCGCGGTGCTCAGCAGCTGCACCATCGTCGCCTGGAAGGACTTGTACGCGCTGGCGGCCTCGCCGCCGATGAACGAGAACGCCGAGGTCTCGATGTCCAGGCCTTCGGCGGCCGACGCGACCTTGCCGTAAGACCCGGCCGCCGCATCCCAGAGCTCCGCGTCCTTGCGCAGGAACGACGTCTGTACGTCGACTTCACCCTCGGCTCCGAACGACGATGCCGGCGGCTGGGACGGGGGCGTCGGCAGCACTGACTCGCCCTCGGCGTCGGGGAGCGCGGCAGGATCCGCCTGATCCACGCCGCCACCGTCATCGACGCCGCCATGACCGAGGAGCCCCTCGGCTACGTTCGATCCCGCACTCACCACCTCGTCGAGCGGTGTCAGCGAGTCGAGGATGTTACCCGTCGCACCGAGGAAGTCACCCTCTGCGACGTTCTGCCCGAAGTCGACGATCTCATCCACCGGGTTGACCGCATCGACGAGATCGCCGAATGCATCACCAAAGCCCATAGCTACGCTTCCTCTCTCAGCGGATGGCGCCCATACGGCGCATCAGCTCGCGGGGGTTGTGGGCGATCTTCGCAAGCTGCTCGATCGCCGGGAACCCCTCGTACTTGTTCTCACGCTCGCGTGCGGCCATCGCCATCACGCCGTTCATCGCCTTCACGATCTCGCGTTCGATCACGCCGTCGTTCGTGTTGCGCACCCACCGCTCGTCCAGCGTCACGGCGGTGATCCTGTCGCCCTGGCGGGTGACGGTGACGGTCTTGGAAGCATTGACGCCGTCGCGCTCCTGACGCGCGCGCTGTGCGTGATGCGCTACGAAGTCCTGCTGCTCAGCATCCGCCGCGTCGTACATGGCGCGAAGCTGCTCGCGACCTTCGACCGCCCAGTCCGCGCTGGGATCGCCCAGCTGCACGGGGGCCGGCTTCGGCACCGTGACCTCGGCGGTCGCGATCGTCTCCTCCGCGTGGTCGGTGTAGCCCTTCATCCACTGCCCGATGCGCTGCTCGAGCGCGCTCTGATAGCACGTGCTGACGGCGAGACCGAGCGATTCCTCACCGATCTTGTCGCGCCAGTCCTCGTCGAGCACGAGCGCCTTCACGGCGCCGTTCTCGGACAGAGTGAGCTTCACCGCCTTCTTCTCGTCCTCCACGGTGACGGGAGTCAGCTCGCCCGACGCGGCCGACAGGGCCCGCAGCTCGCGCTGCAGCTCAGCTGCGGTCTCCTGCAGCTCCGCCATCAGCCGGTTGGCATCCGCCATGTCCATATTCACGCTGGGCTCCCTATCTCGTGGACCGATGAGGCCATCCTACGGAGCGGTGCAAGAGCGCCATAGGGGGAGGACTCCCCATGCGACACGCTGCGAACGAGTCGTCGAGCGAGCGCGGCGAAACGCTCGCGAGGTCAGCCGCGCGCGCGACGGGAGCGCCCGCGCGCGAACAGGAGCACGATGACCGAGACGGTCGCGCCCGCCCCCAGCGTCCAGCCGACGATCGCGCGCGCGGGATCCAGCGGGTCGGCGACCGGCTCGATCGAGATCGTGCGGGACTCGGCCGGTTCCGCTGTCGGAGACGGATGCGCCGCGGAAGGAGGCCCTGGAAGCATCCCGTCGTCTTCGAGGGCGAGCGCCTCGGCGGGGCGCACCTCGCCCCATCCGACCGTGTCGCCGCGCTCCGCAGGCGCGACGCGCATCGCGGACTGGGTGAGCCGGAACGCCCACTGGTCGGGGGTCTCATCCGGGAAGCGGGCCGCGACGAGGGCGGCAGCTCCCGACACCACGGCGGTCGCATAGCTCGAGGACGCCGAGTCGGCGTTGAAGACGCAGTCGCCTCCCGAGATGTAGGTCGAGGGCACCGCCTGGCCGGGAGCGGCGATGTCGACGTGGCCGCCGGCGTACGAGGAGTCCGGGTCCCAGGTGCCGTCGCGCAGCACGCCGGCGACTGCGAGCGCTCCTTCGAGCTCACCGGGATAGAAGTGAGCCGGATCCGGCCGGTTCGCGTCAGCCGTGTTGCGGTTGCCCGCGCTGGCGACGACGAGCGAGCCCTGCGAGCGGGCGTAGGCGACGGCACTGCGGTACTGCTCGAGCGACTGGGCGTCGGAGAGCGAGACGTTGATGATCTGCGCCCCGTGCTGTGCCGCCCATCGGATACCGGCGGACACCGTCGCCGCCGAGGGAGGCACGAGCTCCCGAGACGACTGACCGTCTTCAGGGGCGGCCTGGAATGCCCGGACGGGCATGATCTTCGCTTCGGGGGCGATGCCGACGACGCCGGATCCCTGCACGGCCCTGGCTGCGATGATGCCCGCGATCGCTGTGCCGTGGCCGAAGAGGTCGTCGTCTGCGGGGGCCGAACCGTCGCCGAAGCTGGTGTGGCCCGGGACGAGGGCGCCGGCGAGGTGGACGTTGCCGGCCTCGACTCCGGAATCCACGACGGCGACGGTCACGCCGCGCCCGCGGCTGAGCGTCCACGCGTCCTGCAGCCCGAGTCGTTCCACCAGATAGCTGGTTCCAGGCACCAGCACGCGCTGCTTGGGCGTGCACTGCTGCGATGTGGCGTCCACCACCGGCGCAGCCGTGGACTCAACCGCCTCTGCTGCGTGGGGGGACGTCGCCGCGCTCCCCGTGGCGAGGAGGGCCAGGATGCCGAACGCCGCCGCCGCACCGCGCACGCCACGACCGCGCATCAACTGTCCTGCCCCGGCGCCGTCCTCTGCGCGATGGCTCGCCCGAGCGCAGGGCCCTGCTCGAGCAACTGCGTCCACGTCGCCGGCACGGTCACCGACTCCTGGGCGCGGTAGCCCAGCAGCTCGAGGTCTGCTGCCGACTCGACCGGGAAGTACACGCCCGCTTCGGAGACGAAGCCGTACGTGGCTCCCGCGCCGCTGCTGCGCGACGTGATGGCGGCACCCGCGCCGGGCTTGACGCGCGTACCAGGCTCGAGCTCGACCGGGGATGCCGCGACCGATACGACAGGCCCGTCCTCGGTGGGGTTCATCTGCAGGCACGCGGCCGCAGGGTCCTCGGTTTCGACCGGCACACGCTCAGGCCAGTCCCCCGGCACGGCGTTCGAGTTCACGTTGCGAAGGTTGGTCGCCTCGGCGACGGTCATCACGACCGGATCGACGCCGACGTACGCGGTCAGCAGGGTGCGTGCGAAGGGCGTGGCGGGGACGAGATCGCCGCGGCCGTCGACGATGTACTCGGCCACGATCTCGCCGTCGGCCTGGGTCTGCACGGCCTGCCCGACCATGAGTCCCGCCGTGCCCGCATCCGTTCCGAGTTCACTGCCGAGATTCACCGCCAACGGCGTACCCGGAGACACGAGGTTGAGCCACAGCGCCGACACGGTCGGCACCGACTGCACATCGTCGATGCCGAGGAAGACGCTGGCGACGACGGCCACGTTGTCCTCCGCCACGGCATATCTCTTCGCGCCCTGGACGAACCAATACTCGCCGTCGTCGTCCTTCACGAGAGCGGCCTGGTCGCGCGGCCCGGTCGGGTCGTCCAGCAGGCGGGTGGAGATCTCCAGCGGCTGGGCGGCGGCGACGCAGCTGAGCCAGGGGCCGGTGTACTGCCTGTCGGGCGCGGGAAGGTGGTCGGGTGCGCCGTCGATTCCGACCGGGGTGGGATCGCGGTCGATCCCGTCGAGCTTGTCGGCGGGGACGGAGGTGATCGTCGAGGAACCCACGAGCAGGCGGGCGCTCGCGAGGTTCTTCACGGGGTAGAGCGTGTCGCCGAGGGCGACGTAGCGTGATCCCTCACCCTTGACGACGATGATCGCACCGTCGCCCCACCCCTTGGGGAGGCTGCCGGTGAAGGTTCCGATCAGCAGCGACACGATCACCGTCAGGATGGCGAGCGCGACGCTGACGACCACGCCTCGCAGGGGCTTACCGGGCGGGAGCTCTCTTCCTCCCGGCGCACCGCTGGTGAAGGCGGTCTGAAGGCGGCGCCGGTTGAATGCCTGCGCCTGCAGCAGCTCTGATTTCGACGCCATGGATCAGAACCAGCCTCCGGCGATGATGGCCAGGGGCAGAAGCAGCGCGATCGTCGCCCACTCGGCGAAGTCGGCGAACCGGGTGAGCCCGAGCCGCGCCTTCGGGCTGAGCAGGACCACCACGATGATGCAGACGGCGGCGGCGGCGAGACCGACGACCAGTCCCCCCACCCATCCGGGATGCGCGATGATCGCCGTGACGACGCCGAGCACGACGCCCGAGAGCACTCCCGACGTCACCGCGACGATGTCGAACCGGGAATAGACCTGTCGCGTGCCGAGGAACATTCCGATGTACGTCACCGCGCACAGCAGCAGGCCCCAGATGCCCGAGGCGACCACGGGCACCGTGGCCGCCACGACGATGAGGCACACCGCGATGCGCAGGGAGACCTGATGGCGATGAGCGCGCACGTAGAGCTTCGCGACGTCCTCAGGGGAGATGCGCGTGGGTGCGTCGTAGACCTCGGAGTCGTCGCGCGCCGACACGACGCGCAGCGGCACCGACGCGAGAGCGATCCAGGGGGCGCCGAGTCCCGCGATGCCTGCGATCGCCATCGCAGCCGCCAGCGTGGCGGCCACGGGGGTGCCCAGCCAGGTGATCACCGCACCGATCACGAGGAACGCCCCGCCGATGGCGACCGGGATGAGTCCGTACTCGCGCAGGCGCTTCAGGGCGAGCATGATGACGACACCGAAGACGAGCGTCGCCGCGCTGCCGACGACGAGTGGAAGACCCCATGCGTCGCCTGAGTGCACGATCGTGTACGCCGCGACTCCGGCGTAGACGGATGAGACCAGCGCAAGCGCCATCGCCGACTGCTGCGGCGCACTCGTGCGGTCCATCACCAGTGCGCAGACCAGCAGGACGACCGCAGCGGCGCTCGCACCCGCGGGGGTGATGATCGTGCCGATCTCCACCCACGACCAGATCGCGGGGGCGAGGCCGAGGAGCAGAAGGACGGATGCGACGACGGTCGCCGTCGTCACCGAGTTCTGCGCCGACCAGGCAGGCGCATGCTCCTCGACGACATCGGCGACGGCCTCGACGAGGTCGTCGTAGCGCTTCGGCGCCGCCGCGGTCGCGCCCTGCTCGAGCACGAGGAAGTCCCCGTCGTGCACGGACTGAGCGGCCAGGGTGCGGTCACCGTCGAGCGCGGTGCCGTCGGTGCGCACCAGACGGAAGCCCGAAGAGGCCGACACGTTGTCGAGCACGCGAAGACGCCGTGTGAGCGATGGGAGCATCTCGGAGACCGGGACACCGCCCGGCACCCCGACGTCGATGCGCTGGGATTCCCACTGCACCGAGATGCGCATGAGCCGCGTCGGCGCGACAGTCGTCGTCTGAGGCGACATGGATCCCCGCTTTCCTTGAACACGCGCGTTTCACAATATCGCGCGCCGGCTTCCTCGGCTGTCAGCGCCCGGCGCTACGCCCCGGTGTCGCCGCTCGCGCCGGTGAGCGCCGCATCGAGCAGGCTCAGGTCGTCTCGGGTCACCAGACGGCTCGACACGGCGTGCTCGACGAGCCGTGCCCGCCGATTCGTGGCGAGCTTGCCCTGACCGCCCCGCATGCCCTGCACGCCGATGCGATCGAACTTGTCGCACACGTTGTCGAGCTTGCGATTGAACCGTGTGCTCGTCCACCCCAGGCGCTCGGCCGCCTTCGCAGAACTCGGGATCTCGCTGGTGCCGGTCCCCTCGCGCCGCAGCACCGGCTCGGCGAGCGCCAGGATCAGAAGCTTCTGACTCGCCGTCAGCGGCACGTTGCCGATCGTCGACTCCCCCGCATCCGCACCGTCGCGCGGGGCGATCCGGAAGGCGGGCCCCTTGGCGTGGATCGTGAGCTCGTAGGTGGTGGGCCCTGCGGTGAAGACCACCGTGGTCTGCTCGAAGACGATCGGCAGCCTTGCACCAGGCGCGAGCCAGGCGTTCACGCCGCCCGAGGAGTCAGTCACGGTGGCCGTGAGCCGCGCCCCGACGTTCGAGAGCCACCAGAGCCCGTCGGCGTTGCTGATCTCGAGGAAATGACGGTGCAGGAACAGGTTGTCATCCAGTTCCAGGTCGCCCTGCCGGCCGACGTAGAACGGCGCATCCGGGTCGAGCGAGAAGTACTCCCCCGCGTACTCCACTGTGATCTCCATCAACCCACGCATCCCCTCGCCGGTTGAGGAGAGGACCGTCCGTCAGCCCGCTTGAGGACGACCTCGATGCACGTGCGGTCCGTCCGCGCGCCCTCGAGAGTGACGGTGCTCTCCTCGGTGAACTTCGCTTCTCCCGGGCCGTCGAGGGTGACCTCGTACCAGAGGTACGAGTCGCCTTCCTCCGGCTGCGGGTTCTTCCAGGTGAAGCTGACCAGACCGCCGTCGCTGCTGCCGGTGAGCTCGGTCACCCCTGGCACGATGCTCGCGATCGGATCCTGCGGCTCGGCGGTGTCCGATGCGATCGGCTTCGGCGCGGGCACCAGCGCATCGGTGATCGCGCCTGCGAAGACGACGCCGAGCACCAGCGCGACCGCGCCGGCCGCGGCGAGCACCCAACCCCACCACGGCACCCCGGGGCGCTTCGCGACGCTGTCCGCGGATGCCGTGGGAGCGTGCGAAGGCGCGGGCTCGGGCGTGGGCCGCGAGGCAGGAGCCGACGGCGCCGGGTGCCCGCCGGGGGCGACGACGGTGGGTCGCCGCAGCAGAGTCGCCTCGTCGTCTTCGGGCTCGGGCGATGCCGCGCGGCGCTGCGTCTCCTCGTACGCCTGCGCGGAAGGCGGCGCGTCGAAGCGGGGCACATCCGCCGACCGTTCGGGCTGCTTGCGCACCGTCGTGGCGGAGGGACGCGTCGACGACTGCGTGTCCGGGTTGATCGAGCGCACCTCGCGCACGCGGGTCAGGCCGTCGTCGTCGTCCTCGTCGCCATCGTGGTGCGGATGCTCGTCGACGATGTCGATCGGTGTCACCGAATGCGCCAGCTCGATCTGCACCTTCTGCAGAGCGCGGGCGAATGCGACGGCGCTCGGATACCGCTCCTCAGGCCGCTTCGCCATGGCGCGTGCCAGCGTGACCTGCAGGCTGTCCGGCACGTCGGCGCGGCCGAGGGAAGGCACCGCCATGCGTTCGATGCGCTCGATCAGATCAGCGCTTGTGTTGCGCTCGCCCTTGCGCTCGAACGGCGAGCGCCCCGACAGCAGGGTGTACACAGTCGCACCGAGCGCATAGACGTCGGTGCGCACGCCTGTGGTCGGGTTGTCGGCGAAGGACTCTGGCGGCGACCACGGGATCGACATTCCCGCCGCCTCGCCGGTGGTGCCCGTCGTCGAGGCGATGCCGAAGTCGGTGAGCGCCGGCCGGTTGTACGCGGTCACCAGGATGTTCGCCGGTTTGATGTCCCGATGCAGCACGCCGGCGCGATGCGCCGTCTCGACGGCCCCGCTCACCTGGACGCCGACCCGGAGGGCCTCCGCCACTGAGAACGGCTCCTTGCGGGTGCGGATCTGCAGGTTCGGCTTGGGACAGTACTCCATGACGAGGTAGGGGCGGCCGTCTTCGGCCACTCCCGCCTGGTAGATGGTGACGATGGCGGGGTGCGTCGACAGCAGCGCCATCACGTTGGCCTCGTTGGTGAACTCCGCCGCGGCGCCCGCGGTGAGCCGGTCGGCCAGCAGCACCTTGACGGCGACCTCCCGTTTGGGGAGCTGCTGCTCATAGAGGAAGACGTCGGCGAAACCGCCGGTGCCGAGGGGCCGGAGGTAGCTGAAGCCCGGCAGCTCGGGCGGCGGCGACGGCGCGCGCGTCATCCGACTTCCTCGAGCGTGACCGTCACCCCATCGCCCAGGTCGATCACGTCACCCCCGAGCACGAGCGTCTGCTCGCCGGGGTGCAGGCGCACCGGGTCCGCGCCGGGGCGCAGGAGGGTGGAGCCGTTGGTGGTGTGCAGGTCGATCACGACGACCGAATCGCCCTCGGGTCGCACCTCGAGGTGGTTGCGGGAGATGTCGGCCGACGGACTCTCGACGGCGATGAGGTGCGGCAGGGACGTTCCGCTCGCGCGCGTGGAGCGGGGCTTACGCCCGATGATGACCGGCCGGTCGAGGTCGACCGCCTGCCCTGTCGACAGGCGGATCCGCATCGCGAAGTCGTGGGACGCGTCCCCTGGCAGCACGGGAAGCACCTCGGTCGGTGCATCCGGCGCCGAAGTCGTTCCGCGCAGCCGTCGCGCCTCGGCGACCGAGATCGTCGCGCCGTCGTGGTCGCCGATGTCGAGGCCCGGCGCGGGGGGTGGGGTCACAGCCCACGGATCGGGAGTCGGAGGTGCGACAGTCGCCGGCACGATCGCCTCCGGCGCGGGCGGAGACGATGGAGAGAACTCGGCGCCGGAGCTCGGCGCGATCGTCGCGCTGAGGTCGTGCTCCGCCCCCTCACCGTCGTCGTCGCTCGCCGCGGCGACTTCGGTGTCCGCGATGTCGTCGGGACGGATGGTCTCGGTCGGCACCTCGTCGAGAGGGGTCGTCCTGGGCAAGAGCTCGTCGGGCATGATCGTGTCGGACGGCGCTTCGTCGTGCTCGGGCTCGTCCGGCGACGACGCGCCGGCCGCCTCCGGCTCGGCGTCCGCGTCTTCGTGCGCGTCAGGCTCTGCCGAGTACGGCTCGGGCTCGGACTCGAAGCCGGCCTCGGTCTCGGCGGCCGGCTCCACCGGCTCCGACTCGGCCGACTGCGCCTCGTAGTCCGGCGCGACTGGCCCGGGCAGAGCACCGGCGCCTTCCTCGTCTGCGTCGTCGGCGCCTTCCTCGTCCGGCGAGTCGAAAGGCTCGCCGACCCGGATGCCGGAGGCCAGCACGACGCCCGAGCGGATCGGGTACTCCGCCGCCTCCGGCGCTTCTCCGAAACCGATCTCGAATCGCGCGGGACCTGCGATGAAGCGCTCGCTCCAGGTCGTGATGTCCTCGCCCGAGAAGCTCTCGTCGCGGCCGGTGGTCACTGTCACGGCGCCGCGCACTGCGAATCGGGTGCCGTTGGCCCCGATGAGGGCGACGGCGAACGAGCCGAGGCCGGTGATGGCCCCACCCAAGAGCACGTCGATGGCCTCGGTCAGCTCCGGCACCCTGCGACCGAGCATCTCGGAGAGGGCGACGACCTTGTCGGCGCTCGCGTCTGCGGGAAGGGCGGCGACGCCGGACTCCTCGACGACGACCTGCCATTCACCCGTTCGGTAGACCACGCCACTCATCGCATTCCTCCATCCAGTGCGGCACGCGGACGCGTGTCGTCGATGTCATCCGCTTCGTCGGCCTGCACGTGAACTCCGCGCACCGACGCCACGGTCAACGCGTCGACGATCACGACGGTCACGTTGTCGCGCCCCCCGGCGCGCACTGCTTCTGCAGTCAGGATATCCGCAGCGCGCTGCGGGTCGGGTTCGCTTGCGAGCACCTCGGCGATGCGCGCATCCGTCAGCTCGGTCGTCAGTCCGTCCGAGCAGACCAGCATCCGGTCTCCGCGCTCGGCGGGGAACAGCCAGTAGTCCGCATCGCCTACGCTCCCCGCCCCGATCGCCCTGGTGATGATGTTGCGGCGCGAGTCGGTCTTCGCCTGTTCCGGAGTGATCTCGCCCTCGTCGATCAGCTCCTGCACATAGGAGTGATCGACGGTGATCTGCTCGAGCTGTCCATCGGCGAACTGGTAGGTGCGGGAATCGCCGATGTTGAGCACGAGCCAGTAGCCGAGGCCGTCGACCGTGGCGATCGCGACCCCGCTGAGCGTCGTGCCGGCACCGGCGGCGCCGTGATGGCCCAGCGTCCCGACCGCTGAGCGCGCCGAAGCCAGCGCATCCCGCACCTCTCCGATCGAGAGGGTCTCTGCGCCGATCAGCCGCGAGAAGTGCTCGATGACGGTGGCGCTGGCGAGCTCGCCCGCATCATGCCCGCCCATGCCGTCGGCGACGATGAACAGCGGCGCCGCAGCGAGAAACGCGTCCTCATTGAGCCTGCGGCGCGCGCCGACGTCGGTAGCCCCGGCACTGGCCGTGATGATCGGCGCACTCACACGTACCCGCCGATCGTCACGATGCGATCACCGATCTCGAGCGCATCCCCCAGGCGCACCGGGACGCGCTGGCCAGGAGGACACGCGATACGCACGCCCTCGCGAACGATCGTCGTCCCGTTCGTCGACTGGCGATCCATCACCCAGCCGCCGCTCGCGGTCGCCCCGGCTTCGAAATGCGTCTTCGACAGCGAACGCGTCTCGTCACGGACCGAGACGTTCGTCGCGCCGTCGCCGTCCTCGGGATTGCGTCCGAAGACCGTGCGTCCGGACACGGTCGCACGCTGTCCGTCGTCCCAGGTGAACACGAGACGGTGCCCCGGCACGCTGATGCGGGTGGACTCGATGTCCTCAGCGTCGTCGTCCTCCGATGCGTGTGAGCGCACGACGGGAGCCGCGGGCGCCGAGGGCTCGGCGGGTGCGGGCACGACGGTGGGGGGAGCCGGCGCGGAGGCAGGGGCAGCCGGGGACGCGACGGGCGGTGACGGCAACGCGGGCTCCGACGCGATATGCGGGGCAGGTTCGGGGCTCGCCGTTCTGCGCAGCGGCTCCTGGGTGACGCCGGGCACGAACGAGATCAGCGGATCGTCGGGCAGATCGCGGCTGATGCGCGGCGGCGACAACACCGTGTGCTCGGTGAACTCATCGTCTGCAGGCTCTCCCGGCAGCGCTGCGGCCTCGGCCGACGCCGCAGGCTCCGCCGCGGCGGGTACGGCATCCGGCACCGGCGGCCGAGCGAACGCCGCGGCCGGCGGGGCGAACCCGTTCGCAGGCTGAGCGAATCCCGGCATCGAGTCGGCAGGCATCGCGAATCCCGGCATCGAGCCGGCGGACGGCGGGGCGGCGGGCGCGTTGACATCGTCCGGGACCACCTGCGCGACGGAGTCCGCGTACGGCGCCGGGCCAGTTGCCGAGCGGTCGTCGAGCATCACGGCGCCTGCGACCTTGTCGTGCCAGCCTTGGAACCGACCCGAGCCGTCGAACAGCACGGTGAAGTAGCCGACGACGATCGATGCGGCGAGGCCCCAGATCACGTTGCGCAGCAGCGCGCGCCCGAAGCCGAGCGGCGCACCGTCCGTCGCGTTCGCCAGCCGGATGCCCTGTGTGCGCATCCCGATCGAGCCGCGGCCCGCCTGCATGATCGTGTACACGATGAGCCACGCGAGGCCCAGGATGCTGAACAGCGGTGCGGCGACCACGAGTGCGGTGAGCAGGCTGCCGCTCGTCGCGGCAACCACGATCATCGCGATGGTGGGGATGATGACGCTGACGACGCCGCCGATGGCCGCGTCGATGATGTAGGCGATCGCTCGCCGTCTGATCGGAGCGACGTCGCCGAGGGGAAGCATCGTCATGGGGTCTCGCTCTCGTGTCGCGCGGTGTTCTTGTCGATGTTGCCAGGTTCGCGGCGCACGCGTGCCGCCGCGGCATCCTTCAGGTCCTGCATCCTGGCGGCCATCCGGCCGTTCCCGGTGAGGGAGCGGATGCTGAGCCGCGCCTTCATGCGCTTCCAGAACCCGGCGTTCTCGCCCAGGCCGCCGACGACCGCGTCCACTTCGGCCCAGAACGCCTCGACGTCCTGCTCGCTCGGCTCGTGCGGTCCGAAGACCTGACCGTCTGCGCGGTCGGCGAGCGCGGTCACGGTCGGAACCTCGAGCGCGGCCGAGACCGTCGCCGCCTCCTCGATCCGGGTGGCGCCCGGCGCGAGGCGGGCGCCGTAATCGATCGCTCGGTCGGTGAGCTCGTCCCAGCCGCCGCTGATCCGGTCGGACGCGCTGTCGGCGCTGCGCCTGGCACGCCGCCTCGCGGCCTTCCAGGCGCCGATCACGATGAAGGGCGAACTGAGGATGAGCAGCACGAGCAGCGAGATCCCGCCGATGGCGAGGATGATCCCGATGATCCCCAGGATGTTCAGCGAGTCGTCCTGCGGCTCGCGGTCATCCGGCACGGTCGGGGGAAGGTCCACCGGCTCCTGCGGCGGGGGCGGCGGCTGCAGCACCTGCGGCTTCGGATCGACCTTCGGTTTGGTGTTCTGGTCGTTCGGGACCTTGTCCTCGGGCGGTGTGGGGCTGAACGGCAGCCAGCCGAAGCCCTCGAAGTTGACCTCGACCCAGGCGTGCACGTCCTCGCCCGTCGCGGTGAAGACGGGATCACCCGCCTTCTCCTTCTTCGGGTAGTAGCCCATGACCACGCGGGCGGGAATGCCGATCTCGTTCGCGGCGAGGGCCATCACGACGGCGTACTGCTCGTCGTCGCCGATCATCTGATCGCCGCCGAGCAGCGTGCCGATGCGCTCGGCGGTGTGACCCGCCCGTGAGAGCACCTCCCCCTCGAGGCCGTGGCTGAAGAAGCCGCCCTCGGCGAAGTACGACTCGAGCGCCCTCACCTTCTCGATCGGCGACTCGGCGTCGGTCGTCTCGTCGGCGGCGATGTTCCCGAGGTCCTCGGGGACGTTCGTCAGCTCGGGCAGCTTGATGTTGCCGAAGTCGACGCCCTTCAGCTGCTCATCCGTGACCTCCGCGGGCACGACCGCCTCGACCGTGTACGCGTCGCCCTTCTTGAGCCCGGCCGTGACGACCGTCGTGCCGGTACCGGTGTTGTGATAGGCGCTGCGACGCAGGTCTTCGGCCCTGGCACCGTCAAACAGTACATCGTCGGCGGCGGCGATGCCCGGCACCCACACACCGGAGTAGTCCACGACCTCGATCCGCAGCGACACCGGCACCCCCTCGGCCTCCGGTGCCATGTCCGAGCGCAGTGGCGTGAACGCGCTGGAGGTCTCGGGCCCGCCATCGGTGACGTTGTAGACGATGCCGTCCCAGTCATCCATCGCGGCAAGGCGGATGCGTGCACCCTCCGGCAGGCCGGAGACGGTGAACAGGGTCTTCTGCTTCTGGTCGCGCACCGTCTTGCGGAACGACTGGAGCGGGCTCGGATAGTCGCGCACGTTGAACGGCGGGATGATCGCATCGCGGAAGACGTGGCGCGGCTGGACCGGTGCCGTCGCGGCGCTCGCCGCCACGCCGCCGCCGGCGGCGACCGCGACGACGGCGACTGCGCCGATGAGACGCCGCACGCGCATATGCGCGGCTCTCGCGGGATCCGCCTCGGCGACGTCGACGGCGCTGTGCTGCGGCACCCACCAGCTGCGCAGCGACAGCCAGAAGACGCTGGCCGCGGCCAGGACGATGCCCTGCACGAGCGGGAAGGCCGGCTGCGGGACGCCGAGGGCGATGACGAGGATCAGAGCACCGACGATCGGGACCAACGCCCAGCCGACCCGGCGCAGCCGAAGCGCGAGCGATGCCGCTGTGACGCTGGAGACGAGCGCCACGATGAAGGGGACGAGGAGATGCCCGTCGGCCGCCGAGACGGGGGCGACGGTGGTGAGCAGCTGCTTCCAGGAGGTCACGACGCCGATGGCGAGTGCCACGAGCGTGTCGATCGACGGGACGACCCCGGCGATGGCCGTGTGCGGGAGAGCGAGGGCCCCGCCGAACACGAAGTACACCGCCACGGTGAGGCCCGTGATGATCAGGATGCCCCAGCCGCGCCACGCGCACAGCGCGGCGACGGCGAGACCGAGCAGGATGCCGCCGACGGCCGCGGGTGCGAAGCTCGGGCCCGCGAAGGTGGGCCAGAAGCCCGCGGACGCCACGACGAGAAGCACGGCGACAGCCGTGAGGTCGAGCACCCAGCGGCGGACGGGGTGGGCCACGGAGGTGGAGGCGGTGGCGGTCATGCGAGCACCTTCTGCAGGGCGAGGGGAAGCTGTTCGAGTGCGCCGATCGTGACCACGTCGGCATCGCCGATCTTGCGCAGCGCGGGCCGGTCGAGGCCGGTCTGCACGACGACGGCCAGCACACGGGCGCCGAAGGGCAGGCGCGCGCAGGCGACCCGCAGATCCTCGGTGGACACTGTCGAACCGCAGACGAGGACGACGACGCTGGCGAGGGGCATGTGGGCAGCGAGCACGCCCGCAAGCTCGGGGACCCCTCCCTCGCGCGGGCGGGAGTGCTCGACGGTCGAGAGGGAGTCGAGCAGTTGCTTGCCGGTGCCTGCGGCGAGCTCACGCCCCTGCACCCGGGCATCGACGCGCTGCGAATCGCGCAGGGCGCGCAGTCCGATGGAGCCTGCGACGGAGATGCCCAGCTCGAAGTCGTCGTCCACGCGGTAGTCGCCGCTGGAGCGGGACAGCCCGATGACGAAGTGCGAGCGGCGGGTCTCCTCGAACTGGCGCACCATCATGGTGCCGGTGCGCGCCGTCGACCTCCAGTGCACGTGACGCAGGTCGTCGCCGGGCTGGTACTCGAGCAGCGCGTGGAAGGACACGTCGTCGCGGGAGAGGTCGGTCGCCGGCATGCCCTCGAGGTCGCGGAGGAAGCCGAGAGACTGGCCGCCGAACAGCACGGTCTTCGGATGCACGTACAGGTCGACGGGATCGTCACGACGGTGTGCGCGTTCGAACAGGCCGAGCGGGTCGCCTCGCACCACGCTCACGGGGCCGACCTCGACGACGCCGCGGCGCTGGGTCGGGATGGTGAAGAGCTCCTCCGCCTGCTGACCGGGTGCGAGGCGCTGGATGGAGAACTCACCGCGCCCCGCGCCGACGGGGAGCACCACGCGTGAAGGCAGGATAGCTCGCGTGCCGCTGTTGGTCAGTGTGAGGGCGCCGACGGCCCTCTCACCGACGACGACGCGGGTGCGTGCCAGGTCGAGCGAGACGTCGTACTCCGTGCGGCCGATCAGGAACGCGGAGCACAGTACCACCGCCACGGCCAGCACGAGGGCGGCGACGATGAGCTCCTGCCATCCCATCAGCACTCCGCTGATCCAGAACGCGATGGCGAGTGCCATCAACGTCCAGCCGAGCGGGCGGACGACGGCGGCGATGCTCCGCAGCCGGTCGAGCGCGCGGACGGCGAGCACTGCGACGATGTCGCGCCAGCCGGCCTCGCGCTCCCCCGCCTGAGGAGCGGCGATCGTCCCTGATGACATCAGGCCGCCGTTCGCGCCTGAGGCGCAGCGACGCCCTCGAGCACGCGACCGATCACGCTGTCGGCGGAGGTGCCTGCGAACTCCGCCTCGGCGTCGAGCAGCAGACGGTGCTGCCACACCGGGCGGGCGAGCGCCTTGATGTCGTCGGGCAGCACATAGTGCCGGCCGTGTGCGGCCGCCCACACCTTCGCGATGCGGATCATGGCGATCGCACCGCGCACCGAGACGCCCAGCTTGATCGCGGAGTCCTTGCGGGTGGCTTCGGCCAGTTCGGCCGTGTACCGCAGCACCGCGGACTCGACGTGGACGGTCGCACCGAGGTCGGCCATGTCGGCGACGGCCCCCGTGGTGATCACCGCGCTCAGCCCGGCCGAGGGGTTGCGCTGCGCGGCACCGGCGAGGATGCTCTCGGTCACGGCGAGGTCGGGGTATCCGATCGACGTCTTGATGAGGAACCGGTCGAGCTGCGCCTCGGGCAGCTTGTAGGTTCCGGCCTGCTCGACCGGGTTCTGGGTCGCGATCACGAGGAAGGGACGGCCCGCCTCGTGCGTGACGCCGTCGACGGTCACACGCGACTCCTCCATGACCTCGAGCAGTGCGGACTGGGTCTTCGGCGATGCGCGGTTGATCTCGTCGGCCAGCACGATCGACGCGAAGATCGGGCCCTTGTGGAACTCGAATCGATGCGCCTGCTGGTCGTAGATCGTCACACCGGTGACGTCGGAGGGGAGCAGGTCGGGCGTGAACTGGATGCGGGAGCTGGTGCCTTGCACGGTGGCCGCGAGCGCCTTGGCGAGGCTGGTCTTCCCGGTTCCCGGTGCGTCCTCGAGCAGCACGTGACCTTCGGCCAACATGGCCGCGATCACGAGGCTGACGACGTCCGGCTTGCCCTGCAGCGCCTTGTCGACGTTCTCGACGAGACGGTGGAAGGTGCCCTGGAACCAGGCGGCCTGTTCGGGAGTCATGCTCATGTCAGTTCGTTTCTCTCGTTGTCTGATGTCTCACGGGCGCACCTATGGTCTCGCCCAGAATCGCTTCTCGGTGTCGACAGCGTCGCCCCAGTTCAGGACATCGACCCAGACGTCGACGCCGTCTCTGCCCTGGTAGCAGGACAGCTGCTGCGAACCGCTTCCGTTGAAGTTGATCGAGTACGTGGCCGTCCCGATCTTGCCGTCCGAGGTGTCGGAGTAGCAATGCACCGACCTCGTGCCGAGGTTGGCGTTCTCCCAGTTGACGACGAACTTGCGACAGCCGTTCACGCAACTCGCTGTCGCGTCGCCCTGTGTGACCCAGATCTTCGGCTGCGGTGGAGCATCCGTCGTCGCCCGATACGTGGGCGACTCGGCCGCGCCGCCCTCGGCTTCCACACGCACCTTGATGGTGTGCGTCTGGCTGTAGCCGTTGCCGCGGTCGACTGAGCCGGAGAGCGCGGATCGCCTCTCCCAGCCGCCGCCGTTGATGCTCGTGTACACCGTGATGGGGCGACCGTTATAGGAGTTGCTGGCGTTCCAGCTCAGACGCACAGAGGTGCCGAGGTTCTGCGCGTTGCCCGTCGGCGCGTGCGGCGCACCGAACGGCACGACCTGGTTCGACGTCCCCGCCGGCCCGGGGTTCGACTGCTGTCCGCCGACGACGGAGTAGGCGCGCACCTGCACGGTGTAGGTGGTGCCGTTCCGTGCGGGGATGTCCGACGAGCCGTTCCAGTTCGTCCACCCGCCGCCGGTGATCAGGTACTGGTAGCGGAGCTCCTCCTTCTTCGCACCGTTCCAGGCCGACTCGGGCATCGTGAACTGCACCCGGATGGCGTTGTCCAGAGGCGTCGCCTGCACGTTCGTCGGCGCCCCGGGCTGGCCGAAGGCACGCTGCGGCGCTGACTGCGGGCTGAGCTGCCCCCAGCCGGCCTTGTTCTTCGCCCTCACCGCGTATGTGTAATCGCTGGAGTTCGTGGGAACCGGCACCGTCTGCGAGGTCTGGCCGCCCCCGACCGGCACGCGCTTGAACTCCGCGCCGCCGCGGTAGACGACGAGGTCGTAGGCCGCGATGGCGTCGCCGTTCTGCGGCGCCGCGTCCCACGTCACGGTCATCTGCGCCTCGCTGCCGACTGAGGGCGCGCTACTCACCCTGGGCGCACCGACGGTGCCGGGCGGGCCGGCCGGGATCTCCGGCAGCGAGTACGCGCTCCACTCGGACGGGTCTGGTGCCTTGTTGTGGGCGCGGACGCGAACGGTGTAGCTCGTGCCGTTCTCCAACCCCTCCCACACCAGCGAGTTGCCCGTGACACCGGCCTTCTGCCCGATGCCCGACGGCGGGATCGGCGAGATCTCCAGCGTGTACGAATCCACCGGCGACCCGCTCGACGGCGGCGTCGTCCACGACACATCCAACGACTTGTCGCCGAACACCAGCGTCGGCGGAATCGGCGTATCAGGACGCGTGTCAGGGCGCGCGGGCGCGGACGGGGGCGACGCAGGGCCCTCGCCGACGCGGTTGTGCGCCGTCACCTCGAACGTGTACTCGACGTTGTTCGTGAGATTGTCCAAGGTGCAGGTCGTCGACGCGCACGTCTTCGAGTACGGCTGGCCCGACACCGACTTCACCGTGTACTCCGTGATCTCCGCCCCGTTGTTCGACGGCGACGACCACGCCAGTACGACCGTGCGGTCCTCCACGGCCGAGACGGTCGGCTTGCCAGGGGCCTCCGGGACACCCTGCACGGTGACGGTCACGCGACCGTCGACCTCCCGATCCGGGTCCTTGGTCGCATCCTGGATGCGGTAGCGCACCACCATCACCCCGACGAAGTCCGCTCCAGGCGTGATCTCCACCTCGTCGCCGACGACCTTCGCGGCGCCGGATCCGCTTTCGACCTGGGCGGTGAGCAGTTCGAGCGGCTCACCGTCGGCCTCGAACGGGTTGATGTCGTTCTGCAGCACCGGCACACGTATCGTCTCGCCCTGGTCCGCCTCGTCGATCGTGTCGGGACTCGCCACGGGAAGACTGCGGGTGGACGCCGTCACGAGCACCTCGACCGTCCCCTCCACCGGTTCCGTGGTGCCGTCGGTGATCTCGACACCGACGGTGACGACCGTGCCCTTCGGCGTGTTCGAGGCCGCCTCTGCGAGCAACTGATTCCCGTCGACGCGGGCGGACACGCCTTCGCCCGGAGCATCCGTGATCGAGAAGCGCAGCTTGTCGGCATCATCCGGATCAGGATCGGTCGTCAGAGCGGCCAGATCCAGCACGGTCGCCTTCTCGCCCGGGGCGACCTGCATCTGCCCGTTAACGAAGGTAGGCGGCTGGTTGTCGGGCGGCAGCACCACGATGGGGATCGTCAGCACGGCCTTTCGGCCCTCCGGGTCGTCAGGACCGGTGCCGTCGGTGACCTCGAACGTGAGCGCGTCGTCGCCGAAGTAGTTCTCCTTGGACGTGTAGACCAGCGTGGTCTCATCCTTGATGAGGTTGTCGCCGTTCGCGTTCACCGCACTGACCTTCGCCGCTTCCGTGAGGCGCACATCACCACCGCCTGCGACCGTGACGTACTCCGAGAGGGGCAGCTCCTTGGTCTCACCGCTCTTCACCTCGAGCGGTTTCGCGGAGGAAAGGGTGGGACGCAGTTCGCTCATCGCGGGGACGAAGATGAACGCCGAGGCGGTCTTGTCGTCCTGGTCGGTCACGGTGTACCGGATCAGCTGGCGGTTCTCCTCGACCGTCACCCGCGCCTTGCCGTCGTCCAGCAGGCGGGCCCCGGCCTCGACCTCGACCTGAAGGCCCTCCACCGTGCCATCGGGGTCTTCGTCGTTGCGGAGGATGTCGAGGTCGACGGTCAGACCGTCTTTCACATCCGACACCTGCACCCTGTCATCGCGGGCGATCGGCGTCATCAGCGGCACATCCTCATCGACGGTGACCGAGATCGCCGCGGTCGCCTCGGCGCCCTTCGCATCACGGATCGTGTACTGCAGCGAGGTCTCCAGCTCGCGGTCGGGCACGTCGATGATCACGCGGTCGCCCGACACCTCGGCCGTCACACCCTGCTCGTCAGACCGGGTCAGGCCGTCGGTGACGATCCCGATGCGGTCGCCCTCGGGGTCGGAGTCGTTGACCAGCACGGGGACCGCCACCGAGCGGCCCGGTCGCACGATCACCGCATCGCGCACGGCGTACGGCGCCTGGTTCATCGCTTCGGGCGGTGCGATGCCGACGCGGATCGTGGCGGTGCCCTCCTGCCCGAGCCGGTCGCGCACGCGGTAGCTGAAGGTGTCCACCCCCGCCGATCCGGCGAACGCCTCGTAGGTGAGGAAGTTGGGACCCAGGTCTGCGATGCGTCCCTTCGAGGGGGCCTGGTCGATGCCGAGCAGCTCGACCGAGTCGCCGTCGGCGTCGAGTCCGTCCAGCGGCACGGAGATGTTCACGCTCGAGCCCGCGAGTGCCCGTGCGGTCAGATCACGCGGCTTCGGGGCGGCGTTTCGCTTCTCATCGACGGGCAGGATCTGCACGGTCACAAGACCGCCGTCCTTCTGCCCCATCGAGTCGACCGCTTCGTAGGTCAGGTAGACGGTCTGCGGGTCCGACCCGGCACGGAAGCGCACCACGTCCTGCGAAACGAATGCCTCGCCGGCCTCAGGGTCGGCCGGGGGCTCGACGAGTTCAGGCATCACATGGAGCGTGTCGCCGCTCGGGTGCACGTCGTTGTCGAGCACGGGGATCGTGACGACATCTCCGGCGCGGACGACGACCTCGTCGTCGTTGGCCACCGGGGGCAGCAGCTTGGTCGGTGCGGGGATGGGGATGACGATCACGTCACCCTCCGCAGACTTCGATCCGTTCGAGATGCGGTAGCTGATGCGCACCTGCTCATCCAGCGCGCCTTCGTCACTGATCCGCAGGGTCTCGTGATTCAGCACCGACACGGCGATGCCGCTCTGCGGCGGCACCGTCACCGACTGCACCACCAGCACACCGCCCGAAGGGTCGGTGTCATTGCCCAGCACGCCGATCAGCGCCTCACTGCCCTTCGGCAGCAGAGCCACATCACGCACCGCCACGGGCGGCAGCTCGCTCTCCTGCTTATCGAGCACATCCACCCTCACCAGGCCCTTGGCGGGCTTCGGTCCCGCGGTGGCCAGGTACTGCACGTAATAGGTGCCGGCGGTGCCGGACTTGAATGTGAACTGCTTGTTCGGATAGTCGGGGACGATGGTGGCGCCCGGGGTCTCCTCGACCCGCGCCAGGCGCAGCTGCTCCTGGCCCGAGCTGGTGTCGTTGGACAGTGGTGAGACCGAGACCGTCTCACCCACGCGGGTGACGACGTGGTCGGCGTTGGTGAGCGGGTTCGTCGTGCCGGCCGGCTTCACATCCAACAGGATGGTGCCGTTGGAGACCTCGCCGAGCGCATCGGCGACCGTGACCTCGACGTTCTTGCGACCCTGAAGGCTCGCGACGGCCTTGTAGGTGATCTGCCCGTCGGTGGTGAACTCCACTTCGTCGCCAGGGGCGGCGGAGACGGACTTCAGGTAGATGTCGTCGCCCTCCGGATCGAGCCAGTCCGGGAGCACGTTGTACGACACGGTCCCACCGGTCTCGACTGACAGCTTTGTGGTGCGCTTGGGTCTCGGCGCCGAGTTCGATTCCCAATCGTGCACGGTGACGTTCACGATGGCGGTGTCCTTGCCCTTGCGTCCGTCATCGACCTCGTACTCGAAGGATGCCGAACCCTTCGCGCCCTCGGGGACGTCGATCTGCAGCGCAGCGCCGTTGAAGATCGGTTGCACGTCACCCACCGACGGTTGCTTGCCCGCGAGGGTCGCCGCCAGCACGTCGCCGTCGGGGTCGTTGTCGTTGTCGAGGACCGGAAGCAGCGTGCTGCCGCCCGGCCGCACGCCGAGCTCGTCGTCCTCGGCGGTGGGCGGG
>NZ_JAPSIY010000026.1 GCF_031178445.1 Microbacterium sp. | reverse complement strand
ATCCGACCCGTAATTGCGCAGCAGAACCGCACCCTTACGCACCTCGTCCTCATCGATATCCGGCCACTCGAAACCAAGCTTCTCCATCACCCAGACAAGCTCATTCGGCAACATCATCCCCACGGCGCCACCTCCACGCCCGACTGTACGGTCGGCGCGCAGGAGTGACCATGGGCACCCCGCCGCGGGGCAGGGCTGCCCATGGGGCCCGCGATCGCGAGCGGGTGGAGTCAGCGTCCGGGCGCGAAGACCTGGCCGGCCGCCTGGATCTCGGCCTCGTCCGGCACGCGGATCTCGTAGTCGCGCGCACGTACGTGCGCGAGGAAGTCCGGGTCGGGGGCGACGCCGTAGGTCTGCACGTAGTAGGTCACCGGACCCGTCCAGACGTACTCGCCGTCTGTCCGGATCGTCAGGGGGATGACGCGCTCGTCATCGCGGAGGATGTCCATGCCGCGGGCTGTGGTGTGCATCACCACGGCGCCGCCCTCCAGGTACGCGCCCACCAGCGACCTCTCCTCCTCGGAGAGCCGCTCCTCGTTCAGCAGCGGCCGCTCGCCCGCGGCCGTGTTGATGGGACCGGGCTGGAAGACGGAAACCTGCTTGACCATTCGCTCTCACCATTCCTCTGCCGAGTCCGCAACGGCGTCAGCCGTTCGGCTCGAATCTTACCCAGGCGCCGTTCGGCGGCCAGACCGGTGCACCGGTGATGGGATCGATGTCTGTGACGAACGGCGAGCCGCCAGCCGTCGACCAGACCGGCTTCGTGGGCGCGGTGACATCGACACCCAGGCGGTCAGCGAGCTGCTGCGCGAAGCCGTCCGGCGCGGAGCCGGTGTCGCACGAGAAGAGACGGATGGGCGACTTCCCGTCCCAGTCGGTGTGCTTCTGCAGATGCTCGGCGAATTCGGCGGCATCCATCATCGAGCCGTCGCCACCCTGTACCGCGTGCGGTGCGCCGTGCAGGTCCAGGACGTACTCACCGGGATACGCGGGCACGTCACCCGCTGCGGCGCGATCCTTCTCGGGGAGGAAGTGCCACCCTCCATCCGTCCGGCTCCCCCTGCGCAGCCGCCGGTTCTTCAGCCAGCCCCGGGACACCGCCCCATCCGGAGCGTGCGCATCCGGACGGTCCGCGAGGTCGGGCCTGCCGTCGAAGCGGTCCTCGTCACGGATGCGCGTGATCCAGTCATCGAGCTGATCGCTGTGGTTGCGCGCCAGCTGCGGCAGCTTCACGTCCGCGTGACGCGCACCGCGAAGCGCCGCCTCGGACAGGCTCTCGAAGATCGGCTTGAACGTGCCCACTGACTGCTCCCCTCCGTGGCACGACCCTACGGGTGCCGTCCCGCGCCGGCGATGGGCACCACACCCCGGGCGGTGCTGCCCATCCTCATCGCGTCAGCTCCTCGTCTGGCATCAGCGCGTGCTGTACGTGAAGGCCCAGGAGAGCGCCTCGAGCGCATCAGCTCCCAGTTCGGGGTGTCGCGCGGCCATCTCACGCTGCGCGTGACGACCCGCCTCCGCGAGGGTGCTCGACGACCAGTCGATCTCGACCGCCATGCATTCGGACACGATGCCCGTGACGCGCGTCAGCAGCGTCTCGGGTTCACTTTCGGTCGCCGACGAGTTGGCGGCGTCGGCGTCACTCTTCGGGAAGGGCGACCGGCCCTTCCAGCCCGCCCTCAGCCCTGCGAGGAGTCGGACCCTCGGGCGGAGATGGCCGCGAGAGAGCGACGGGCCTTCGCCACCTGGCGCAGCTTTTTCAGGACGTGCTCGACCGCGTCGGATTCGCTGTCGAACTTCTTCAGCGTCGACTCGATCATGCTCGCGCGCTCGTTGACGAGATAGACGGCCCACTGATCGCCGTCACGATCGAGCACCACCGCGTCGTCGTGCAGTCGGCCCTCGCCGTAGATCACGGGAGAGTCGAGCTTCTCCTCTTCGACGATGCGCCTCAGCTCGTTGATGTCCATCACCGGACCTCCCTGATCATGCCCATCTTATCGAGCAGGTCGACGCTCACCGGAAGCAGATCCTGGGTCGCTCCACCGGGGGTGCCCCACGACGGGATCGCTGCCGCCTCGCCGCGTGTGACGTGCGACAGGTCGCTGAGCTCGAGGTCGTACTTCTCGAGCACGTCGTCGACGGCCTGCCGCGTCTGGTCGTCGAGCTGGTTGTAGACCGACTCGACATCGGCGGGCGAGTGACGCCACTCGTACTGGTGATACGCGTTCGGATTCTCGTGATAAGGCAGCGAGCGACTGCCGTACGAGAAGGGTCCGTCCTCCGGGATCGGCGAGACGAACCGGCCTCCCGGATCACCGAACCGGTCGAAGCGGTCACCCGCCGCCGGCACGTGGTCGGTCTTGATCGGATTCCCGGCGGCGTCGTGCGTGAAGCCGTCGTTCGGAGCCTTGCTCCAGTCGATGTCACCATTGGCGTCCAGACACTCCGGACGCGGGATGAGCGTCCCGTCCTGCGGCTTGTGCGGATCGGGCTTCGTGGGGGTGTCCGGTTTGCCGTCGAAGCGGTCCTCGCCCCGGATCTTCTTGACCCAGTCATCCAGCTGATCACTGTGATTGCGGGCCAACTGCGGCAACTTCGCATCCGCATGCCGCGCACCCCGCAACGCCGCCTCAGACAGGCTGTCGAAGATCGGCTTGAACT
>NZ_JAPSIY010000008.1 GCF_031178445.1 Microbacterium sp. | reverse complement strand
CACGGATCAGGTCGCGGCGGCGCTCGTCGGGCTTGGCTGGTCCGAGAGGGTCGCGGCGGAGGCGGCGGCACAGACTGCCGAGGATGCCACCGAGGCCGAACGCGAGTCGGTACCGGCTCTGCTCCGGCGCACTCTCGCAGCCATGGGCCCGGGAGGAAAGCGTGGCTGATCACCCCCGCGACGCCGCCGAGTCGCTCGACGAGACCGAGCTCGCCATCGAGGGCGCTCTCCGGCCCACGAGCCTCGGCGAGTTCGTCGGCCAGCCGAAGGTGCGAGGCCAGCTTCAGCTGCTGCTCGACGCGGCCCGCATGCAGGATCGCCCCGCCGACCACATCCTCCTCGCCGGGCCGCCCGGCCTCGGCAAGACCACGTTGGCGATGATCGTGGCGCACGAGAGCGGCCGGCCTCTCCGGCTCTCCAGCGGCCCGGCCATCCAGCATGCGGGCGACCTGGCCGCACTGCTGTCGAGCCTCACCCCGGGTGAAGTGCTCTTCATCGACGAGATCCACCGCATGGCCCGCTCCGCGGAGGAGATGCTGTACCTCGCCATGGAGGACTTCCGCATCGACATCATGGTCGGCAAGGGAGCGGGCGCCACCAGCATCCCACTGGATCTCGCACCGTTCACCCTCGTCGGAGCGACGACACGCTCCGGACTGCTCCCGAACCCGCTGCGTGACCGTTTCGGATTCACCGGTCACCTCGAGTTCTACGACGAAGGGGATCTCGAACGGGTGATCGCGCGCTCGGCGACGGTCCTCGGCGTCGAGCTGCCGAACGACTCGCTATCCGAGATCGCCCGCCGCTCCCGTGGCACCCCTCGCATCGCCAACAGGCTGCTGCGCCGCGTGCGCGACTACGCTCTCGTGCACGGCGGCGGGCAAGCGGCCTCCATCCAGGACGTGCGCGCCGCGCTCGAGCTCTACGACGTCGACGCGATCGGCCTCGACCGACTCGATCGTGCCGTGCTGGACGCCCTTGTGCGCAGGTTCCGCGGCGGGCCGGTAGGGCTCAGCACTCTTGCTGTCGCGGTCGGCGAGGAAGCGGAGACCGTCGAGAGCGTGGTCGAACCGTTCCTCGTTCGCATCGGCTTCCTCGGGCGCACACCGCGTGGCCGCGTCGCGATGCCAGAGGCGTACGCGCACCTCGGCGTGCCGCATCCGGACGGGGCGGCATTGTTCGATGACCTATAATCGCTGAAAGCTCCCCTGAACTCTTCGCGCGCTCATCGGCGTGCGCACCTGCGAAAGGTCTCATCCCATGGACCCCATGTCCCTCATGCTCTTCGGTCTGCTCGCCGTGATGCTCGTCTTCATGTTCGTGAACACCCGCAAGCGCCAGAAGCAGATGAAGGCCGAGCAGGAGGAGAAGGCAGCCAAGACCCTCCCGGGCGTCAAGGTCCTCATGCAGGGCGGCCTCTACGGCACGATCGTCGAGTACGACTCGCAGGATCTCGACCGCCCGGCCCGCGTCGAGATCGCCCCCGGCGTCGTCATCGAGGTGCACAGCCAGGCGATCCTGCGCATCGTGGAGCCGACGGAGGTCGTCGAGGACGCTGCCGACACGGATGCCGAGGCTCCCGCCGAGCCTGCGACCGCCGACGAGGTCAAGGTCGACGACATGCCCGACCCGAACCACATCGAGACCCCGGAAGAGACTCGCGCGCGCCTGGAGCGCAACGGCGACAGCAACTGACGCTCGTCCTTCTTCTCACGCGGAAAGCGGAACTTCGTGGCTTCATCATCTCCGGCCGGCCGTGCCCGGCGGGTCCTCCTCGGGCTGCTCATCGTGACCGCCGTGCTGTTCGGCATCAACGCCGTCGGCGTGTACGGCTTCCAGAAGAGCTCGTGGGCCCCTGAGCTCGCCCTCGACCTGCAGGGCGGGACGCAGATCATCCTGAGCGCGCAGACTGAGGACGGCGCCGACCCCACGCAGGAGCAGCTCGACCAGGCCGCCGCGATCATCCGCCAGCGCGTCGATGCCTCAGGCGTCGCCGAGGCGGACATCACCACCGAGGGCGGCAGCAACATCGTCGTGCAGATGCCGGGTGCCGTCGACCAGGAGACGCGCGACCGTATCAACGCCAGTGCGAAGCTGGAGTTCCGCGCCGTGCTGCTGGCAACGGCCCCCTCGAACTCAGTGATCGGAGAGGACGGGAAGAACACCCCCTATCCGACTCCGGCTGAGACGCTGAACGCGACCCCCACGGCCGAGCCGACCGACGGCTCCGACCCGAGCTGGGTCACCGAGAAGCTCCAGGCGGAGCTGCTCGCGTACGACTGCTCGGCCGAGCACGACTCCAACGCACCGGCCGGTGAGCCGCTGATCGCCTGCGACCAGGACGGCACGGCCAAGTACCTGCTCGGTCCGATGGAACTCGACGGCACCGTGATCGACGACGCCACCGCCGGCCGGGACCAGCAGTCGGGCGCGTGGACGGTCAACCTCGAACTCGACGCTCACGGCACCGAGGTGTTCGGTGACATCAGCCAGCGCCTGAACGCCAATCGTCTCGCCGGTCTCAGCCCGCGCGATCAGTTCGCCTTCGTGCTCGACGGCAAGGTCATCTCGGCCCCCGTCATGCAGGCCGCGATCCTGAACGGCAAGCCCAGCATCTCGGGCACGTTCGACCAGGACAGCTCCAAGGCGCTGGCCGACCAGCTGCGCTACGGAGCCCTGCCGCTGAGCTTCAACGTCGAGAGCTCCGACACCATCTCGGCCACCCTCGGATCTCAGCAGCTGCAGATCGGCCTGATCGCCGGCCTGATCGGGCTCGGCCTCGTCGCGGTCTACTCGTTGCTGAGCTATCGCGCGCTGGGGTGGGTGATCATCGCCTCGATCGCGGTGATGGGTGTGCTCACGTACATCATCGTGTGCATCCTGGCCTGGCGCATGGGCTTCCGCCTGTCGCTCGCCGGGGTCGCCGGTCTGATCGTGTCGATCGGTTTCACCGCCGACTCGTTCATCGTGTACTTCGAGCGCATCCGGGATGAGCTGCGCGATGGCAAGGCCGTCACCGCGGCCGTGGAAGACGGCTGGGGCCGCGCGAAGCGCACGATCTACATCTCCAAGTCGATCAACGTGCTGGCGGCGGTGGTGCTCTACATCCTCGCCGACGCGACGGTGAAGGGCTTCGCCTTCACGCTGGGTCTGACCACCCTGATCGACGTGTTCATCTTCGTGATCTTCACCCACCCCGTGATGCAGCTGCTCGTGCGCACGCGCTTCTTCGGCGGCGGGCACAGGCTGTCGGGGCTCGACCCCGAAGCGCTCGGCGCCGTGTACCGCGGTCGATCGCAGTTCCGCGAGGCGCAGATCGGCTCGTCCGGTCGCGTCGCGCGCAACCGCGGCGCCCGCGGTGAGGCCGAGAAGCGTCAGACCATCGCCGAACGCAAGCGCGCCGCGGCACTCGCCAATCAGGGATCCAAGGATGCCGGGAAGGACTCCGACGCCTGATGTTCTCCTTCAACGAGTTCGGCAACAAGCTCTACACCGGGAAACTCTCCTTCCCGTTCGTCACCAAGCGGCGGCTGTGGTTCATCATCGCCATCGCCCTCGTGGTCGCCTCCGCCCTGGTGCCGCTGCTGCGGCCCATCCAGTTCTCGATCGAGTTCACGGGCGGATCGCAGTTCACCGTACAGGCGCCGCAGTCGACCGATCAGGCTCTCGCGACGGAAGCCGTGCGATCGGTCGTGGACGATGCCGCCACGAAGGTCGTCGTCGTCGGCGGTCAGGACGTCCGCGTGCAGACCGACCAGATGACGGCCGGCGAGACGCAGGACGTCACCGCCGCCCTTGCGGAGGCGTACGGCGTTCAGGCAGACGAGGTCACCAATTCGTTCATCGGCCCCGCGTGGGGTGAGAACGTGACGCGCCAGTCGCTGTGGGGCCTGGTGATCTTCCTCGCTCTGACCTTCCTGATCCTGGCGATCTACTTCCGCACCTGGAAGATGTCCGCCGCAGCGATCCTGGGTCTGCTCGACGTGCTCGTGATCACCGTCGGGGTCTACGGTCTGGCCGGCTTCGAGATCTCGCCGGCGGCGGTGATCGGCTTCCTCACCATCCTCGCGTACTCGCTGTACGACACCACGGTCGTGTTCGACAAGATCCGCGAGAACACCACGGAGGACGGCGATCAGACCACGCGCACCTTCGGCGAATCGGTGAACCTGGCTGTGAACCAGACGCTGGTGCGCTCGATCAACACGTCGATCGTCGCGGCGCTTCCCGTCGGCGCGATTCTGTTCATCGGCGCGTTCTGGCTCGGTGCGGAGACGCTCACCGACATCTCGCTGTCGATCTTCGTCGGCATCATCGTCGCCACCTACTCGACGCTGTTCGTCGCGGCCCCGCTCTACTCGCTGTTCCGTGAGAAGGAGCCGGCGATCGCCGAACGCGACGCCAAGGTGCTCGAGGCGCGCCAGCGTTCCACGGTCGACGCCTGACTCCACGCGGGGTCGGGAGGACCGCGCCCCGCGTAGGATTGTCTGATCGGCGACGGGAGCACAGATGGCGGATTCGCAGACCACCTCGCAGGGTTCGAGCCTGCGACGGCTGGTGCCGCGCATCTTCTCGCGCGCGCCGCGGGTCAACGATCTCGACAACCTGATCCGCACGGTGCGCGCGAACCATCCGCGCGGTGACCTGCCCATCATCGAGCGCGCCTACACGGTCGCCCGCGAGAAGCACTCCGGTCAGTTCCGCCAGAGCGGCGAGCCGTACATCACCCACCCGCTCGCGGTTGCGCAGATCCTCGCCGAGCTCGGTCTCGGACCGCGGGCGATCGCCGCCGCCCTGCTGCACGACACCGTCGAAGACACCGGGTACGCCCTGGCCGAACTGACGGCGGAGTTCGGCGACGAGGTCGCCATGCTCGTCGACGGCGTCACGAAGCTCGACAAGGTGAAGTACGGCGAGAGTGCGCAGGCCGAGACCGTGCGCAAGATGATCGTGGCGATGTCGAAGGACATCCGCGTTCTGCTGATCAAACTCGCGGACCGGCTGCACAACGCCCGCACCTGGGGCTTCGTGCCACCCGCGAAGGCCACGAAGAAGGCCAAAGAGACGCTGGAGATATACGCTCCGCTCGCTCACCGACTCGGCATCCAGACGATCAAGTCCGAGCTCGAGGACTTGTCGTTCGCGGTGCTGCATCCCAAGATCTACGCCGAGATCAACAGCCTCATCGCGCAGCGCACCCCGCAGCGCGAGAAGTACCTGCAGCAGGTCATCGAGGCCATCGACGCCGACCTCCGCGAGCTGCGCATCCGCGGCAAGGTGGTCGGACGCCCCAAGCAGCTGTACTCGGTGTATCAGAAGATGGTGGTGCGCGGTCGCGAGTTCGACGACATCTACGACCTGATCGGCATCCGGGTGCTGGTCGGCTCGGTGCGGGACTGCTACGCGGTGCTCGGCGCCATCCATGCCCGCTGGACGCCGCTGCCCGGACGTTTCAAGGACTACATCGCCACACCCAAGTTCAACCTCTACCAGTCGCTGCACACCACCGTGATCGGGCCGGGGGGCCGAACGGTCGAGATTCAGATCCGCACGAACGAGATGCATCAGCAGGCCGAGTTCGGCGTCGCGGCGCACTGGATGTACAAGGAGCGGATGAACGGCGGCAAGGTCGACGCCCGCTCCGCGTCCGACACCGATATGGCCTGGCTCGCGCACATCTCCGACTGGCAGGCGGAGACCGCCGATCCCAGCGAGTTCCTCGATTCGCTGCGCTTCGAGATCGGCGCCAAAGAGGTCTACGTCTTCACGCCCAAGGGTCGCGTGGTGGGCCTGCCGGCCGGCGCGACCCCGGTGGACTTCGCGTACGCCGTGCACACCGAGATCGGCCACCGCACCATGGGCGCGAAGGTGAACGGTCGTCTCGTTCCGCTCGAGACCGAGCTGAAGAGCGGCGATGTGGTGGAGGTCTTCACCTCGAAGAACCCCGATGCAGGCCCCAGCCAGGACTGGCTGAGCTTCGTCAGAAGCACCCGCGCACGCAACAAGATCCGCGGATGGTTCACGAAGGAGCGGCGCGAGGAGGCGATCGAGCAGGGCAAGGAGTCGATCGCCAGGGCCATGCGCAAGCAGAACCTGCCGCTGCAGCGCCTGATGAGCCAGGAGTCCTTCGCCGAGGTCGCCCACCAGCTGCGCTACGAGGACGTCTCAGCACTGTACGCGGCCGTCGGCGAGGGGCACGTCTCCACGCAGTCGGTGCTCGAGAAGGTGACGGCGCTCGTCTCCGTCGAAGAGGACACCAGCACGGGCGCGATCGAGCTGCCCGGCCGCGCACCGGCGCGGGAGGCCCGTACGGGGGACTCCGGCATCCTTGTACGCGGTGCCGCCGACATCCTCGTCAAACTCGCGCGCTGCTGCACCCCTGTGCCTGGTGACCCGATCGTCGGCTTCGTCACCCGCGGAAGCGGCGTCTCGGTGCACCGTACCGACTGCGTCAACGTGAAGGCCCTCGGCGACAGCCCCGACCGCTTCGTCGAGGTGGAGTGGGCGCCGACGACGAAGAGCGTCTTCCGCGTCCAGATCCAGGTCGAGGCGCTCGACAGGTCAGGGTTGCTCTCTGATGTCACACGGGTGCTCAGCGAGCATCATGTGAACATCCTCTCCGCGACCGTCTCGACCACGAACGAGAGGCTCGCGCTGAGTCGCTTCGTCTTCGAGATGGGCGATGCCGTGCACCTGGATCGGGTGCTGAACGCGGTGCGGCGGATCGACGCCGTCTACGACGTCTACCGCGTAACCACGTCCTGATCAGCCGCGATCCGTTCGAGCATCCGCATCGCCGATCGTCGGCCGGGGCGGCGGCTCAGCTGCTCCAAGCGCGCTCGCGCGCCGTCAACCAACCCCTCGCTCACCGGCAGCAGGGCTCGCAGCCAGCGCTCGGCGGTCGGGTCGGCGGGCGCGGCGAACAGCAGCTCCAGAGCGGTGGGGAGCTCGTCGACGACACCGACCCCCGCGATCATCCTCACGTCGCCCTCGCCCGTCAGCCCGTCGTGGTACACGACGTGCGGCGGCAGGGAAGGACGGAACCGGCGGATGCTGCGACGACGCACGTGGTGCACCGTCGGGGGCAGGTCTCCGGCCCCATGCACCCATGCGGCTGTCGGCCCGCACGCGGCGGCGCGATCCGGCACGATCGCAGCCAGACTGGCAGCCCGTGCGGCACTCGTCTCGACGGTATCGGCCGGCATGAAACCCTCGCCGACCTCGAAGACGTGCCCGTCGAGGCGGGCCGAGCCGAGCTCTGCGAGCGTGAGCCGGTCGCCAGGCAGATACAGCAGAGCGGGATGCACGCTTAACAGTGTGAGCCGTGCCGTCCGTCGAGGGGCGAGCACGGCTCAGACTGTGGAGAACCCCCGGGTCAGCCGCCAAGGGCGTTCAACCAGGCGCGACGAGCGGACAGCGCCTCGGTCGCCTCCTTGACTGCCTTCGCGTCGCCGGCCTTCTCAGCGGCGGCGAGCTCGGCCTCGAGCTTCTCGATCGCCTCGAGGAGCTGCGAGCTCATGTCATTCGCGCGTGCCTTCGTCTCGGGGTTGTTCTTCTTCCAGTCGACGTCCTCACGCGACTTGAGCGCCTGCTCGATCGTGCGCAGCCGGTCGTCGAGGGCGCGCTCCTTCTCGCGCGGGAAGATGCGGCCCACTTCGTCCCACTGGCGCTGGATGCGGGTCAGCAGAGCACGGGCGCGCTTGAGGTCGCGCTCGTCGGCGACGGCCTTCGCCTCGACCAGGAGGGCCTCGCGCGCTTCGATCCTCGGAGCGGACTCGGCCTCTTCCGCGGCTGACTGCTCGGCCCGCGCGGCGTACAGCGCGTCACCGGCGGCCTTGAACTTCGCCCACAGGGCGTCGTCCGCCTTGCGGCCGGCGCGTCCCGCAGCCTTCCACTCGTCCAGAAGACCCCGGTACGCCGGGATGCCGTCGACGCCGCGCGATGCGAGGGCCTCGGCGCGCTCGACCAGGCGCGACTTCACGTCGCGCGCTGCGCGGTGCACGTCGTCGAGCTCGGAGAAGAACGCCCGGCGAGCCTTGTCGACCGTCGAGCGCGCGTCGCGGAAGCGCTTCCACAGCTGCTGGGCCACACCCTTCGGCAGGCGCGGGCCGTTCTGCTGATGCGACTGCCAGGCGTCGAACAGCTCGGTCATCTCGGCGGTGACCTGCTTCCACTGCACCTTCGCCAGGTCGCGGGCTGCGATCGCCTCGGCCTTCTCGACGATGCCGGTGCGCTCGGCGATGGCTGCGTCGAGAGCCTCCTTCGCGGCTTCTGCCTCTTTGGCGGTCGCCTCGGAGAGCGACTCGATCAGAGCCTGCACCCGCTCGCGGAGGCCCGCGAGGTCTCCGACGGCCGCCGCATCCGTGACCTCTGCGAGGAGGTGCGTCGCCTGCTTCGTCAGATCGGACGCCGATGCTCCGCCGCCCTGTGCGCGAGTCTCGAGGGTGCCCAGCTTCAAGGCCAGGTCGTCGAACTTGCGGGCGTAGTACGCCAGCGCCTCCTCATGGGTGCCGTCCGGGTACTGCCCGACGGCTCGCCAGCCCTCTCCTTCGCGCACCTCGACGGTGCCGTCTTCTGTGACACGACCCCATTCGGCGGCATCGGAGACCGCAGGTGCCGCCGGCACGATGGGCGCAGCGGGAGCGGCGGCCTTGCGCGGCATCGGCATGCGCGGCGGCATCGGCACGGGAGGGGTGGGCTTGGGGGCGTTGTCATCAGTAGACACGGTGTGCTCCTTGCGCGGCAGTCCGCGGGAGGGGGAAAGGACGACGACCAGCCTAGTCAATCCGCGGCTCGGTGTGTGGGGCGAGCGGCCGCATCGAAGCGGAGCTCACTCGCCGGGCGTCTGAGTGGGCACCGGTGTCGGAGAATCCAGCGGAGGGTTGGTCAGCGTCGGCGTCGGCGTCTCCGGCGCGGGGGTGTCGGACGCCGGGGCGGACGGAGACGGAGAGGGCGCTGGGGCCGTGATCTGGGCATGCAGCGTCTGGCTGACGACGGCGCCGATCACGACGAGGGCGCCCGCGATGACGGCGATCATCGTGTCGCGGTGACGGCGACGGACCTGTGTTTCGTGCCACTTGGCACGGGCCGCGTAGAGCCGAGCGCGCTCCGCCTCGGTTTTCGCGCGCTGTCGGGAACCGCGTGCCGCCATCGTCCGTCCTCTCCACAGTCGGGCTCCGGTCCTCCCGCGAGCCATCTGCGAGCCTACCGTCGCCGTCGCAGTGTCGCCGCCCCGCATTAGCCTGGTCACATGACCTCCGCCGCCTCGCTCATGTCGGGACAGACCCCGCTCGCCGTGCGCATGCGGCCGGTGTCGCTCGACGAGGTCGCCGGGCAGCGGCATCTGCTGCGCGCAGGGTCGCCCATCGTCGCGCTGGCAGACCCCGACGCCGCCGCACCGGGAGCGGTGTCGATCATCCTGTGGGGTCCGCCCGGCACGGGCAAGACGACGCTCGCTCAGGCCATCGCCCGCTCCTCCGGCCGGCGCTTCGTCGAGCTGTCCGCCATCACCGCCGGAGTGAAGGACGTCCGCGAGGTGATGCAGGAGGCGATCACTCAGCGCGATCTCTACGGACAGACCACCATCCTTTTCCTCGACGAGATCCACCGATTCACCAAGGCGCAGCAGGACGCGCTGCTGCCCGGGGTCGAGAACGGCTGGGTCATCCTCATCGCGGCCACGACCGAGAACCCGTCGTTTTCGGTGATATCGCCGCTGCTGTCACGCTCGCTTCTGCTGACCCTGCAGCCGCTCACCGACGAGGACGTCGGAGTGCTCGTCGACCGCGCCGTGGTCGACGCCCGCGGTCTCGCCGGTGCCGTCACGCTGAGTGCCGAGGCGCGTGGCGCACTCATCCGCCTGGCATCCGGTGACGCGCGCCGCGCGCTCACCGGCCTCGAGGCGGCGGCCGCGGTCGCGTTGTCCCGCGAGGACGCTGCGGAGGTCAACCCCGACGACGTCGCGCAGGCGGTCGACCGCGCACTCCTGCGCTACGACCGTCAGGGCGACGAGCATTACGACGTCATCAGCGCGTTCATCAAGTCGATCCGCGGCTCGGACCCCGACGCCGCCGTGCACTACCTCGCGCGGATGATCGAGGCGGGGGAGGACCCGCGCTTCATCGCCCGGCGCCTGGTGATCTCGGCCGCGGAGGACATCGGTCTCGCCGATCCGCAGGCCCTGGTCATCGCGACGGCGGCGGCCGATGCCGTCGCCTTCATCGGTATGCCGGAAGGGCGCATCCCGCTCGCTGAGGCGACGGTCTACCTCGCGACGACGGCGAAGTCCAACGCCGCCTACACGGCCATCAACCAGGCCATAGCGGATGTGCGCGCCGGCGGGTTCGGACGCGTACCACTGCATCTGCGCGATGCGCACTACGCCGGAGCGAAGCGCCTCGGCCATGGCAAGGGCTACCGCTACCCGCACGACAGCGATGCGGGCATCCTGCCGCAGCAGTACCTGCCGGACGAGCTCGAGGGGAAGCGATACTACGAACCGAAGACGCTCGGCGCCGAGCGCGACGTCGCTGCGAGGCTCGAGCGGATCCGTCGCATCCTGGGGGACCGATGACGCTCGCCGCCGTCTGTTAGGATGGAGCGGCTCGAAACCGAGTTTTCGGGCATCTCTCCACTCCTGAATCACCTTCTGCTGCGCCTCGGCGTGCGCTGCGGACGGGCGGGGCGGAGGCGATACGCCCGCGAGTCGTGAAAGACACGGCCGCGTCATGGAAGGAATGCTTCGTGGTCACGAAGTCTCAGGACCGCCGCAAGGTCCGCCTCAGCCGCGCGCTGGGAATCCCGCTCACCCCGAAGGCCGCCCGCTACCTCGAGAAGCGTCCCTACGCTCCCGGAGAGCACGGCCGCACCAAGCGCAAGGCCGACAGCGACTACGCCGTCCGTCTGCGCGAGAAGCAGCGTCTGCGCGAGCAGTACGGCATCCGCGAGAAGCAGCTGCGCATCGCGTTCAACGAGGCTCGCCGCAAGGACGGCCTGACCGGTGAGAACCTGGTCGAGCTGCTCGAGATGCGTCTCGACGCCCTCGTCGTGCGTGCCGGCTTCGCCCGCACCACCGCGCAGGCCCGCCAGCTGGTCGTGCACCGTCACATCCTCGTCGACGGTCAGCTCGTCGACCGCCCGTCCTTCCGCGTGAAGCCGGGTCAGCTCATCCACGTCAAGCCCAAGTCGGAGGGCCTCGAGCCTTTCCAGGTCGCAGCCGCCGGCGGTCACGCCGACGTCCTGCCCCCGGTTCCGGGCTACCTCGAGGTCGAGCTCGACAAGCTGCAGGCACGCCTGGTGCGCCGCCCGAAGCGCGCCGAGGTCCCCGTGACCTGTGAGGTGCAGCTGGTCGTCGAGTACTACGCGGCTCGCTGATATCAGCATCCCGGGCTCGCAAGAGCCCAGGCGGGAGGCGTCGGGGAACACCCGGCGCCTCTCGTCGTCTCGGCACGATTCCGCATACGATGGAGAGACCGCGCCCCGCGGGAAGACGAGGTTGACGACATGAAGAACATGCTGTGGTTCCTGATCGGTGTGATCGGCGGGTTCGTCGCCGCGCACTTCATGAACAAGGACCCGCGCGGTCAGGAGCTCCTCGCCGACGTCGATGCGCGCATCTCGGAGTTCACCTCCATCCTCGGCGACGCGTACAGGCAGCAGGAAGCGCGTCTCTCCGAGTCCGCAGACGACTGACCCAAGCCCTCACCTCACCGCCCGCGCATCCGCGGGCGGCCGCTTACGCAAGGACACCTACGAGCACTATGAGAACTGCGGAGATCGCGCAGCGCTATCTCGACTACTTCGAGAAGAACGACCACCTCATCGTCCCTTCGGCGTCGCTCGTCAGCGACGACCCGTCGCTGCTGTTCACGGTGGCCGGCATGGTGCCGATGATCCCGTACCTGACCGGGGTGGTCCCCGCGCCGCATCCCCGCATCGCCGACCTGCAGAAGTGCATCCGCACCAACGACATCGAAGAGGTCGGACGCACCGCCCGCCACGGCACCTTCTTCCAGATGCTCGGCAACTGGTCGTTCGGCGACTACTTCAAGGAAGGCGCGATCCGCTACGCCTGGGAGCTGCTCACCTCGTCCGAGGCCGACGGCGGACTCGGGTTCGACGAGAAGGACCTCTGGGTCACGGTGTACGAGACCGACGATGAGGCCGAGGCGATCTGGCGTGACATCATCGGCCTCAAGCCCGAGCGCATCCAGCGTCTGGGGCGCGCCGACAACTACTGGAACACCGGTCAGCCCGGCCCGGGTGGGCCAGACTCCGAGATCTTCTTCGACCGCGGTCCCGCCTACGGCAAGGACGGCGGACCGGCAGCCGACGACAGTCGGTTCCTGGAGATCTGGAACCTCGTGTTCATGCAGGACTTCATCGAGAACATCCGGGGCAAGACGGAGTTCGACATCGTCGGCGAGCTGCCGCAGAAGAACATCGACACCGGCATGGGCCTCGAACGCGTCGCCTTCCTCAAGCAGGGCGTCGAGAACATGTACGAGACCGATCAGGTTCGCCCCGTGCTCGACCGCGCGGTGGAGCTGTCCGGTCGCCGCTACGGCGCCGTTCACGAGGACGACGTGCGCTTCCGCGTGATCGCCGACCACGTGCGCTCCTCGCTGATGCTTCTCTCCGACGGCGTGCGGCCCTCCAACGAGGGTCGCGGCTACATCCTGCGCCGGCTCATGCGCCGCACCGTGCGCGCGATGCGCCTGCTGGGCGTCGACGAGCCCGTGTTCCCCGAGCTTTTCGCCACCTCCCGTGATGCGATGAAGTCGGCCTACCCCGAGCTCGAGAGCGATTGGGCGACTCTTTCGTCGGCCGCGTTCGCCGAGGAGGAGACCTTCCGCCGCACGCTGGTGCAGGGCTCGACGATCCTCGATCTCGCACTCGGCGAGACGAAGAAGAGCGGCGGCTCCACGCTGAGCGGCTCCGAGGCCTTCCTGCTGCACGACACGTACGGGTTCCCGATCGACCTCACCCTGGAGGTCGCAGAGGAGGCAGGGCTCGACGTCGACCGAGCAGCGTTCGACTCCCTCATGCAGGAGCAGCGCGATCGCGCGAAGGCCGACGCCCGCAACCGCAAGCGCCAGCTCGCGGACGTGTCGGTGTACCGGCAGTTCCGAGCTCTCGGCGAGACCGGTTTCGCCGGTTACACCGATCTGCAGACCGAGTCCCGCGTGCTGGGCCTGATCGTCGACGGCGCTCCGGCTCAGACCGCCTCCGAGGGCCAGGTCGCCGAGGTCGTCCTCGCTGAGACAACCCTGTACGCGGAATCGGGCGGTCAGGTCGCCGACAAGGGCAGCATCATCGGCACCGGCTTCGAGCTGGATGTGCTCGACGTGCAGCGGCCGGTGCCCGGCCTGATCAGCCACACGGTGCTCGTATCCTCGGGCAGCGTCGCGCTGGACGATCGCGCCACCACTGTGGTGGATGCCGCGAACCGCCGTGCCGCACGTCAGGCGCATTCCGCCACCCACCTGGTGCACGCGGCGCTGCGCGACACTCTCGGTCCGAGCGCCACACAGGCCGGGTCGCTGAACCGCGCCGGCTACATGCGCTTCGACTTCTCCTGGTCACAGCCGCTCTCGGCTGACACGCGCTCGGAGATCGAGGACATCACCAACCGCGCAGTGCACGACGCGCTGGAGGTCACCACCCGCATCGTCTCGCTCGACGAGGCGAAGGAAGCCGGCGCCATGGCGCTGTTCGGCGAGAAGTACGGCGACGTGGTGCGCATGGTCGACATCGGCGGCCCCTGGTCGCGTGAGCTGTGCGCCGGCACCCACGTGTCGTCAAGCTCGGAGATCGGCCTGGTCAGTGTCGTCGGCGAGTCGTCGGTCGGTGCGTCGAACCGGCGCATCGAGGCTCTCGTCGGCCAGGACGCCTTCCGGGAGCTCGCCGCCGAGCGTACCGTGGTCTCTCAGCTGACCGCCGCGCTCAAGACGCCTCGCGATCAGCTCTCCGCCCGCATCGAGGAGCTGCAGGCCAGCCTGAAGGCGGCCGAGAAGAGGATCTCTCAGTTCGAGGCCAAGGAGCGCGAGGGCCGCGTGCCCGCGCTGGCCGAGTCCGCACAGACCGTGGGCTCATACCGGGTGGCGGCGTCCTCGCTCGGCGAGATCGGCTCGGCCGACGACGTGCGCACCCTCGCCCTGAGTGTGCGCGAACGCCTGGGATCGGATGCAGCCGTGGTGGCGTTCGGCGGTGTCGCCGGTGGTCGCCCTGTCGTCGTCGTCGCCACCAACGAAGCGGCGCGAGCTGCTGGAGCCAAGGCCGGGGCGCTCGTGCGTGTCGCAGCCGGGGTGCTCGGAGGAGGCGGCGGGGGCAAGGACGACGTCGCACAGGGCGGCGGCACCGACGCGTCGGCGCTGGATGCCGCACTCGCCGCCGTCGTGTCGGAGCTCTCGGCGGCGTGACCGGGTTCCGTCGCGGCATCCGCCTTGGCATCGACGTCGGCAAGGCGCGTGTCGGCGTGGCGCGCTGCGACCCGGACGGGATGCTGGCCGTGCCCGTGGAGACGGTGCCCCGCTCTGAGGCCTCCGTGGATCGGATCGCGGAGCTCGCGGCTGAGTGGGAGCCGATCGAGTTCGTGGTCGGCCTCCCCGTGAACCTGCGCGGCGATGAGACGCCCTCGACGGCGGACGCCCGGGATTTCGCCGTCGCACTCGGCGTCCGAACCGGCATCGACGTGCGACTCGTCGACGAGAGGCTGAGCACGGTGAGCGCGCATGCGGCGCTGCGTTCCTCGGGCAGATCCCAGAAGAAGTCTCGTAGCATTGTCGACCAGGTGGCCGCCGTGGTGCTGCTGCAGCACGCTGTCGACACCGAGAAGAGCACCGGGACACCCGCCGGCGCGTTGATCGACCTCGATGAGGAGCCCACTGCCGATGTCTGACCCGGACGACTCCCCGAAGCGGCAGGAGTTGGGCGACCTGTTCTCCAACCTGCCGACGGCTTCCTCGCCGCTGCCTGCCCGCGACGGCCGCCATCAGCCGGCCCCCGGGTCACGGCGGGCGAGGCGGGAGGCTCAGCAGAATGCCGGGGGGCCCGCATCCGCGGAGCCGGTCGGCAGCGGGCCGGATGCTGCGACACCCGCGGCGAGCCCCGATACGGCGAGTTCCGATGCGGCGAGTCCCGACAGCGCGAGCAGTGCCGCCCGTCCCGAGCCCGCCAGCGCCTCGGGCCATCAGGCGCAGGAAATCTGGGCGGTCACTCCGGTCGCGTCCGGGGCCGCCGCCTCCTCGCAGCAGTCGGGCCGTATGACGGAAGCCGGCGCGCCGGAGAGAGCTGAAGGTCGACTCGCGGTCGAGGACGACCCGCACTCCATCGACGCTCTGTTCGCGCCCGAGCAGCATCGTCACGTGCCGAAGAAGAGACGAGGCCGCGGGTGCCTGATCGGCCTGATCGTGATCCTGGCCATTCTCGGCGGGATCGCGGCCGGCGGCGTCTGGGCCATGAACACCTACGGCGACAGGATCAACGAGATCATGGGCTGGGGTGAGCCCAAGGACTACGAGCCGGGTCAGGCCTCAGGTGAGGCGCTCGTCACCATCAAGTCCGGCGACACGGGCTCCCCGGTCTCCACCGCGCTCTTCGAGGCCGGCGTGACCAAGACGGATCGGGTGTTCTACGACTACCTGATCGAGGAGAACCCCTCGGTCACGTTCTATCCCGGGGTGTACAAGCTGCAGAAGAAGATGACGGCCGCGGCGGCACTGAAGGCGCTGGAGGACCCGGCGAACCGCATGGAGAACACCGTGCGCATCCCGGAGGGGAGTACCGTCGAATCCGCGCTGCCCCGCATCGTCGACGGTGTCGGAGTGCCGCTCGAGGAGCTGCAGGCGGCGGTGAAGGACCCGTCAGCGTACGGCGTGCAGGCGGAGCGGCTGGACGGGTGGCTGTTCCCCGCGGTGTACACCTTCGACCCCGGGTCCAGCGCGAAGGACATCATCGCCCGGATGGTCGAGCGCACGCGGCAGTCGCTTGAGGATGCGGGGGTGCCGGATGCCGACGCGCAGCGCGTTCTGACCATCGCGTCGATCATCGAGCGCGAAGCGCGGACCCCGGATTTCGCAAAGGTGTCCCGGGTGATCCAGAACCGGATCGATGAGGGCATGAAGCTGCAGATGGACTCCACGGCCCAGTACGGGTACGGCGAGCTACACGCGGGCAAGGCGAGCACCTCCAGCGAAGCGCAGAACGATCCCAACGAGTGGAACACGTACTACATCACCGGGCTTCCCAAGACGCCGATCGCCAACTCGAGCGATGCGGCGATCGATGCGGCGATGCATCCCGCCGACGGTCCGTGGCTGTACTTCGTGACGATCGACTTCAGCACCGGTGAGACGCAGTTCTCCGAGACCTACGCCCAGCACCAGCAGGGCATCGAGAAGATGCGCGCCTGGTGCCGCTCCAACCCCGATTACAAGGGCTGCTGACATGAGCGCCGGCACTCGGCTGGCGGTGTGGGGCGATCCGATCGGGCACAGCCGGTCGCCCGCCCTGCACTCGGCGGCATACCGACAGCTCGGCCTCGACTGGCGATACGACCGCAGGCGAGTCGACACTGCCGGGTTCGGCGCAGCACTCGCCTCCCTGGACGACACGTGGCGGGGCCTGTCGCTGACCATGCCGCTCAAGGAGGTCGCTCACGCGGCCGCCGAAACGCTCGACCCGCACGCTCGCCTCACCGGCGCCGTCAACACGCTCCTGCTCGGCGAGACGCGACGCGGCTTCAACACCGACGTCGGCGGAATCGGCGACGCGTTCGCATCCGCAGGGGTGTCCGGATTGACGAGCGTCCGCATCCTCGGCGCCGGCGCCACGGCGGCGTCGGCACTCGTCGCCGTGCGCGATCTGGGCGCGAAACGGGTGGAGGTACGCGCGCGGCGTCCCGAGGCGGCGGCGCGACTGGGAAGGATCGCCGAGGAGCTCGGCGTCGAGTTCCGGGTGCTGCCGTTCGGCGATCCCGCCGGGGACGTCGACGCCACGGTAGCGACGCTGCCCAGCGGAACGGTGCTCGACGCACCGGTCGCCGCACCGCTGACGACATCGGGCGGAGTGCTCTTCGAGGCGGCCTACTCGCCGTGGCCGTCCGCCCTCGCGGCCGCCTGGGACGCCGGGCACGTGATCTCCGGCTTCGAGATGCTGCTGCACCAGGCCGTCCGCCAGATCAGGATCTTCCTGCGCGGCACGCAGAGCGAGCCGCTTCCCGATGAGGACGTCATCGTGTCCGTCATGCGGTCGGCCGCCGTGGGAGACTAGAGCAATGCTCCGCGTGCTCACGGCCGGCGAATCGCACGGCCCCGAACTCATCGCCGTCATGGAGGGCCTGCCCTCCGGCGTCACCGTCACCGCCGAAGCCATCCAGGCCGACCTGCAGCGTCGCAAACTGGGCTACGGTCGCGGTTCGCGGATGAAGTTCGAGCAGGACGAGCTCACCATCTCTGCGGGCGTGCGCCACGGCAAGAGCCTGGGCAGCCCCATCGCGCTGCGCGTCGGCAACACGGAGTGGCCGAAGTGGACCGAGGTGATGAGCCCTGCGCCCACCGAGCTGACCGAGAAGTCCCGTGGCCGCGGTGCCCCCCTCACACGACCGCGGCCCGGTCACGCCGATCTCGTGGGCATGCAGAAGTACGACTTCGACGAGGCACGGCCGATTCTCGAGCGGGCCAGCGCGCGTGAGACCGCCGCGCGGGTGGCGCTCGGCGCCGTCGCGCGCGCGTTCCTCTCCGAACTCGGCATCCGCCTCGTCAGCCACACCCTCTCGATCGGTCCAGTGCAGGTCCCGGACGGATCGCCTCTTCCCGGCCCCGACGACGTCGAGGCGCTGGACGCCGACCCGCTGCGCTGCTTCGACGCGGCGACCTCAGCGCTGATGGTGGCCGAGGTGGATGCCGCCCGCAAGGACGGCGACACCCTCGGCGGGATCGTGGAAGTGCTCGCCTACGGGCTTCCGCCCGGCGTCGGCTCGCACGTGCACTGGGATCGACGCCTCGACGGGCGCCTCGCGCAGGCGCTCATGAGCATCCAGGCGATCAAGGGCGTGGAGGTCGGCGACGGGTTCGCCACCACCCGCCGCCGGGGCTCAGCCGCCCACGACGAGCTCTTCGTGGCGGCAGACGGCATCACACGTGCATCCGATCGCGCCGGCGGCACCGAAGGCGGCATGACGACCGGAACCGTGCTGCGCGTGCGCGCCGGCATGAAGCCCATCGCAACCGTGCCGCACGCTCTGCGCACGATCGACGTCGCCTCCGGCGAGGCGGCCACCGCCCACCACCAGCGCTCCGACGTGTGCGCGGTTCCGGCCGCCGGCGTCGTAGCCGAAGCCATGGTCGCGATCGAACTGGCGAACTCGATTCTCGAGAAGTTCGGCGGCGACAGCATCCGCGAGACGCGACGCAATCTCGACGCGTACCTCGAGGCGATCCCCGAGGCGCTGCGCACGGCGCCCGCCTCGGAGGCGGCGCTGCTCGCCCATGATGAGCTCTCCTGATCCCGCTGCAACGGACCGGCCGCTGACACTCGTGCTCGTGGGGCCGATGGCGGCGGGCAAGACCAGTGTGGGACGCAAGGTCGCGCGGCTGCTGGGCGTGACCTTCGTCGACACAGACAAGCGCATCGCCGCCGAGCACGGCCCGATCCCCGAGATCTTCGCAGCCCACGGAGAGGCGCACTTCCGTGAACTGGAGCGCACAGCCGTCGCCGCGGCCGTCGCGGAAGGCGGCGTGGTGTCGCTGGGCGGGGGAGCGGTGACCGATCCGTCCACCAGAGCGCTGCTGGCGGAGCATCCGGTGGCGTACCTCACCGTGAGCGCGGAAGCCGTCGCGAACCGCATCCGCGGTGCCGGGCGGCCCCTGCTCGCAGGCGAGGAGGACCCGGTGGAGCGGTGGCGCACGATCTTCGAGCAGCGCCGCGCCTGGTACGAGCAGGTCGCGGACCTGACGGTCGACACATCGCGCCGGCCGATGCGCAAGCTGGCGGAGGAGATCGCCGCATGGAGGAAGGAACGGGCATGAGCACGACGACCATCAGCGTCACGGGACAGAGCGCCTACGACATCATCGTGGGCCGCGGGATCCTCGACCGCATCGCAGAGGCGCTCGATCCCGCGGTGCGGAAGGTCCTTGTGGTGCACCCGCCGACTCTGGCGATGCGCGCGGCGGAACTGCGGGAGCGGCTGATGGGGGACGGCGGGCTCGAGGTGCTGCTGGCCGAGATCCCTGATGCCGAGGCGGGCAAGCGCATCGAAGTGGCGGCGTTCTGCTGGCAGATCATGGGTCAGGCGGACTTCACCCGCACCGACGCCGTGATCGGCTACGGCGGCGGGTCGGTGACCGACGTCGCCGGCTTCGTCGCTGCGACCTGGCTGCGCGGCGTGCAGGTGGTGCAGGTGCCTACCACGGTGCTCGGGCTGGTCGACGCGGCCGTCGGTGGCAAGACCGGTGTGAACACCGCCGAGGGCAAGAACATGGTCGGCGCCTTCTGGGCGCCGCGGGCGGTGATCGGCGACCTCGACGAACTGGGCAGCCTGAGCGCGAACGAGGCGACCGCCGGTTACGCGGAGGTCGTCAAGGCGGGTTTCATCTGGGCGCCCGAGATCCTCGACATCGTCGAGGCCGACCCGCAGCGTGCGATCGACACGACGACGGAGGAGTTCCGACGCACTGTCGAGCTCGCCATCGACATGAAGGCGAAGGTCGTCTCGGACGACTTCCGCGAGGCTGGGCTGCGCGAGATCCTCAATTACGGCCACACCCTGGGACACGCGATCGAGCACGCGGAGCGCTACCAGTGGCGGCACGGCGCGGCGATCTCGATCGGGATGATGTACGCCGCCGAGCTGTCGCGCCTGGCCGGGAGGCTCTCGGACGCAGGCGCCGAGCGTCACCGCTCCGTGCTCGAATCGCTGGGTCTGCCGATCACCTATCGGGCAGGCGCGTGGCAGCAGCTGCTGGCGACGATGCAGCGCGACAAGAAGGCACGCGGTGGGATGCTGCGCTTCATCCTTCTCGACGACATCGCCAAGCCCACCGTGTTGCAGGCACCGGACGAGTCGCTGCTGTTCGCCGCGTACCAGGAGGTCGGAGCGTGACCGCTTCCCGCCGCCTACTGCTCGTGAACGGTCCGAACCTGAATCTGCTCGGCACCAGGGAGCCCGAGGTGTACGGCACCGCCACGCTCACCGACGTCGTGAAGGTGACGGCAGGGGCGGCCGAGACGCTCGGCTACGAGATCCGCGCGGAGCAGAGCAACCACGAGGGTGTGCTCATCGACGCGATCCACGCGGCGCGCGAGGACTGCGCGGGGATCGTCATCAATCCCGGCGGCCTCACCCACACGTCCGTCGTGCTGCGCGATGCCCTCACAGGAGTGTCGCTGCCGTTCGCCGAGGTGCACATCTCCGACGTGTACGCCCGCGAGGAGTTCCGGCACTTCTCCTACCTGCACGACGTCGCGGCCGTGCGAGTCATAGGCAGGGGAGTCGACGGCTACGCCGAGGCGGTTCGCGCGCTGGTCGCGCAGCTCTGAACCGTCCGCCTCCGCGGCATCCCGTAGAATCGACTGTCGGCCCAGCTCGCTGAGCGTGCGACCGGCTCCATCATCCCGACACGAACGGACCTCTCTGAGCATGGCATCCACCGCAGACATCAAGAACGGCGTCGTCATCAAGATCGACGGACAGCTCTGGAGCGTCGTGGAGTTCCAGCACGTCAAGCCGGGCAAGGGCGGAGCCTTCGTTCGCACCAAGCTGAAGAACGTCGTCACCGGCAAGACCGTCGACAAGACGTACAACGCCGGCACCAAGATCGAGATCGAGAACGTCGATCGCCGCGACTTCACCTACCTGTACACCGACGGCGACAGCTTCGTCTTCATGGACCAGGAGGACTACGACCAGATCAACGTCCCGTCCGCGACGGTCGGTGACGCAGCGAACTTCATGCTCGAGAACCAGCAGGTGCAGATCGCGCTGAACAACGGCAACCCGCTCTACATCGAGCTGCCCGCGTCCGTGGTGCTCGAGGTCACCTACACCGAGCCGGGTCTGCAGGGCGACCGCTCGTCGGCCGGCACCAAGCCCGCCACCCTCGAGACCGGCTACGAGATCCAGGTTCCCCTGTTCCTCGAGCAGGGCACCAAGGTCAAGGTCGACACCCGCACGGGCGACTACCTCGGCCGAGTCAACGACTGACCTTGAGCGCTCGCACAAAGGCGCGAAAGCGCGCCCTCGACATCCTCTTCTCCGCCGACGTGCGCGGAGAGGAGGTGGCGGTCGTGCTCGCCGCAGCCGCCAAGCGGGCAGCGAACGAGCCGACCCGCGAAGCATCCTGGCTCTACGCCCGCGACATCGTGGACGGGGTCATCGACCACCGTGACGAGATCGATGAGCAGATCACCACCCACAGCAGGGACTGGAAGATCGAGCGGATGCCGGCCGTCGACCGAGCCCTGCTTCGTATCGGAGTCTGGGAGATCCTCTTCAACGAGGAGGTGCCCACCGCCGTCGCGATCGACGAGGCCGTCGAGCTGGCCAAAGAGCTCTCCACCGAGGACTCCGGCGCTTTCGTGCACGGCGTGCTCGCACGCATCGACCGCGCGAACTGACCAGTCACGGACCGGTGTCCGTGGGTGACGGCAGGATGCCGATATGACCGCTCCGCGCCCCAGCGCACAGCAACTGCGCACACTGGCAGGAGAGAACGCCTACCAGCGCGGTCTCGACTATGCGCGCCAGGACAGGGTGCTGCGCTGCTCCTGGGACGACGGATCGGAGACGCTGACCGCGGAGGTGTTCGGCGGCGCACCCGCGCCGTATCGATGTCGCGTGCGCTTCCGTGGCGGGGCCATCCTCGATTCGATCTGCTCGTGCCCTGTGCAGCGCGCGTGCAAGCACGTGGTCGCGGCGCTCCTCGTCGGCCCTCAAGCGGCGGCTGTGGGCAGCTCCCGCGTCCGCACGCAGGCATGGCGCAAGCTGGTCCCGGCGGCTCCCGCGCGCAGGCAGGCCCCGTCGCCGCTGGCCCTCGGCGTCGAGCTGCGGGTGAAGCCCCTGCGCACCGTCGACCGGTGGGGCGCCGCTGCCGCACACACCGCCACCCCGCGTGAGCTGGTGCGTGAACAGGGCGAGGTGATGCTCGCCGTACGACCGCTGGTGCGCAGTGCGTCGACGGGGCGGTGGGTGCAGGCTGACGCGACGTGGGATGCCGTCCGCCGGTCGGGCGACCGGTACGCCCCCGAGCAGGCGCGATGGTTCATCGACTTCCTCGCTGTCGCCCGAGACTCGCTGCTGTCCGGCACCGCAGGCGACTGGATCGTGCTCGACCGGGTGGAGTCGCCGCTGCTGTGGCAGCACCTTGACACGCTTGCGGGTGTCGGCATCCCGGTGATCGCCACGCAGAAGCACACCACTGTGCGCCTGGCCGGCAGCGTCGTCGCGGCGTTGAGCGTCGCGCCCTCCGACGACGGGGGACTGGTCGTCAGCACCGATGTCCGTCTCGATGAGCAGGCGGCGCCGGCCGGGTCTCTGCGCCCGATCGGACGCACGGGCGTCTACCGCTGGGACGTCGTGGGGGAGCGGATCGAGATCGTCCTCGGCGCGGTGCCGCTGCCGCCCGCCGTGCACGCGGCGATCACGGCGGGCGAGCCCATCGCCGTTCCCGCAGAGGATCGGGAGTCGTTCCTCGCCGAGGCGTACCCGCTGATCGCGCGCCAGACGACGGTGACTGCTGCACCCGGTCTTCGACTGCCGCAGCCGGTGGCACCGGTGCCGGTGCTGCGGGTGGACTTCCAGCGTGGCGACCGCGTCGATTACCGCTTCGAATGGCACTACGAGGGCCACGGTGCCGTCGCGTTCGCACCCTTGCCTTCCGGCTCGACCGAGCAGCCGTTCCGCGATCCCGAGGGCGAGTTGCGCGAGCAGCGGATCCTGGAGGCGACCTGGGCGTCCGCTGCCGCCGAGCCGTTCCGCGATCACGCCGTGCTCGAGGGCGTCGGCGCGGCGGAGTGGGCGGCGCAGGTGCTGCCGGCGTTCGAAGACAGCGACATGCGCGTCATCGTGACCGGGCGTCGCAAGAGGTATCGCGAGCTCAGCGGCGCACCCGAGATCACCGTGTCGACGATGGAGTCATCGGATCCCGACTGGTTCGACCTCGGGGTCATCGTGAAGATCGAGGGCAAGACGATCCCGTTCACGCCCCTCTTCACCGCGCTCAGCATGCGTCGAACGAAGCTGCTCCTGGCGGACGGCAGCTACCTCTCCCTCGCCCACCCCGCCCTGCAGGCGCTACGCGAACTTATCGACGAGGCGGCAGCGCTGGCCGAGTGGGAGACCGGCCCTCGCATCAGCAGGCACCAGACCGCACTGTGGGCCGATTTCGAGGACCTCGCCGACCAGGCCGAGCCGGCCGTCGCCTGGCGGGCGATCGCAGAGGGGCTGCGCGACGTGGACTCGGTGCCGCCGACGCCCGTCCCTACGGGCCTGAAGGCCGACCTTCGGCCCTATCAGAAGCACGGATTCGACTGGCTCGCCTTCCTCTGGCAGCACGGGCTGGGCGGCATCCTCGCCGATGACATGGGACTCGGTAAGACGCTGCAGCTGCTTTCGCTGATGGTCCACGCCCGCGAACAGGGTGAACGCCGCCCGTTCCTGGTGATCGCGCCCACGTCCGTGCTCGGCACCTGGCGCAGCGAGGCCGGAAGATTCGCCCCCGGCCTGAGGGTGGCGGTGATCGACGGCACCTCCGCCCGCCGCGACCAGCGCATCGCCGAGCTCGCCAGGACGGCCGACATCGTCGTCACGTCCTACACGCTGCTGCGTCTCGACGAGGAGGAGTACTCCGCCCTCGAATGGGCGGCGATCGTGCTCGATGAGGCGCAGTTCGCAAAGAACCCGGCGACGAAGGTGCACAAGGCGATCGCAGCACTACGAGCCCGCGTGACGATCGCCGTGACCGGAACCCCGCTGGAGAACAGCCTCACCGACCTGCGAGCCCTGTTCGCGCTCACCGCCCCCGGGCTGTTCCCGTCGGCCCGCCGGTTCCGCGAGGAGTACGTGCAGCCGATCGAACAGGGCAAGGTGCCGGAGAACGAGGAGGGGGGAGAGTACCGCCGGCGTCGCCTCGCGCGCCTGAGGCGCCGCATCCGGCCCCTCATGCTCCGTCGCACCAAGGAGCTGGTCGCCGCCGAACTGCCCGAGAAACAGGTTCAGGAGGTGCTGGTCGAGCTGGCGCCCGCGCACCGCGCCCGCTACGACACCGTCCTGCAGCGCGAGCGGCAGAAGCTGCTGGGTCTTCTCGCCGATCTCGACCGCAATCGGTTCATCGTCTTCCGCTCACTCACGATGCTCCGGATGCTGGCGCTGTCGCCGCAGCTCATCGATGCCGAGGATCGCTCGATACCGTCCACCAAGCTCGACGTGCTGATCGAGCACATCGAGGAGCTTCGAGCGGAGGGGCACCGCGCCCTGGTGTTCAGCCAGTTCACCTCGTTCCTCGACCTCGCAGGCGAGCGCCTCACCGCCGCCGGCATCGCATACGCCCACCTCGACGGCTCCACCCGCCGACGTGGCGAGGTGGTGGACGGGTTCCGCGGCGGCGATCAGCCGGTCTTCCTGATCAGCCTCAAAGCCGGCGGCTTCGGACTCACCCTCACGGAAGCGGACTACGTCTTCCTCCTCGACCCGTGGTGGAACCCGGCCGCCGAAGCGCAGGCCATCGACCGCGCCCACCGGATCGGGCAGACCAGCCGGGTGTTCGTCTACCGCCTCATCGCGTCGGGCACGATCGAGGAGAAGGTACTCGCCCTACAGCAGCGCAAGGCGCGGCTGTTCACCGCGGTCATGGACGACGATGCGTTGTTCTCGCAGTCGCTCACCGCCGACGACATCCGCGGACTGCTGGAGACCTGAGCGCGTCGCCCGCGCATCCGCGCATCCGTGGCGGCGTACCCGTCGCGCACAGCATCCCCTCGGTAGAATCGAGGCTGCTCACAGCAGGAGGAGAGACATGCGGATCACGGGACTCGGCCACGCGGGGATGTTCATCGAGACACGCGGCGGCAACATCATCTGCGATCCCGTGCTCGGCCCGTCCTTCTACGGCTCGTGGTTCCCGTTCCCCGACAATCGCGGGCTCGACTGGGAGCGCCTGGGTCGTGAAGCGGACTTCCTGTACATCTCGCACCGGCACCGCGACCACTTCGACCCGCGACTGCTCCAGAAGTACATCTCGAAGGACATCGAGGTGCTGCTGCCCGAGTACCCGATCGATGACCTCGAGCAGGACATACGAGCTCTGGGCTACAACAACATCACCTACGCGCCCGCCGGCGAGGTCATCGAGCGTGACGAGCTGAAGATCATGATCACGCCGCTGCGCGCACCGAGCGACGGGCCCATCGGAGACTCGTCCCTGAGCGTCGACGACGGCACGGCGTCGATCCTGAACCAGAACGACTCGCATCCGCTGGATCTGGAGAAGCTGCTCGCGTTCGGCAAGCCCGAGGCGTACTTCACCCAGGTGTCAGGGGCGATCTGGTGGCCGATGGTCTACGACCTGCCTCAGGACGCCAAGCAGACCTTCGCGCGCCTCAAGCGTGAGGCGCAGAACAAGCGAGCGATGTATTACATCGAGAAGGTGGACGCACCGCACGTGTTCCCGATGGCGGGGCCCCCGATGTTCCTGCGCGACGACCTGTTCGACTTCAATGGGACAGGCCGCGACGGCGACTCGATCTTCACCGATCAGAAGGAGTTCCTCGCCCATCTGAAGGAGCAGGCGCCCCAGTACGACGGGCAGCTGTTCATTCCAGGAACCGTGGTCGAGATGAGCAACGGCGAACTGTCGGTGACCCAATCGCTGTACACCCAGGCCGAGATCGACCACATCTTCGACGAGAAGTGGGACTATCTGGAAGAGCAGCGCGCCACCCGCCAGCAGGAGCTGCGCGATGAAGAGGCGTCACGCGCCGCGGTGCTGCCGCCGGCCGAGATGCTCGAGGCGCTGAAGACCTGGTGGGAGCCGCTGCTGAAGAAGTCGCGCACCATCCGCCTCGGTGTGGGCGGCCCCGTACGCATGACCATCGGCGAACTCGATCTCGTCGTCGACTTCCCGAAGGCCAAGGTGCGGGAGTTCGCCGGGGAGGACGTGGAGTTCTGGTACACGATCCCCGCCGACCTGGTCTCGACGAACATCCGCGATCATGAGATCGACTGGTCGAACTCCATCTTCCTGTCGATGCAGTTCACCGCCGGCCGCAAGGGCAAGTTCAACGAGTTCATCTACACGTTCTTCAAGTGCCTGTCCGTCGACCGGATCGAGTACGTCGAGAACTGGTATCAGGAGCAGACCGACCAGACCGAGGATGCCGAGATCGGCGACTGGGTCGTACAACGCCGGTGCCCCCACCTGCGCGCGGATCTGACCCGCACCGGGAAGATCGACGAGGACGGCGTGCTCACCTGCAGCATGCACGACTGGAAGTGGGATCTGAAGACCGGCCGCTGCCTGTCGACGAGCGGTCACCCGATCCGGGCGAAGAAGGTCGATGAGGTCACCGACGAGGCGCTGCGTCCCGCCGTCTGAGGCGGAACTGCCGTCGATACGTCACCGAGAGCAGGACGAAACGCAAGAACAGGACCGTTTCTCGTGATTCGTCCTGTTTTCAGCGAATCTCCTGTCCTGGGGCGGCCCCGCCCAGCGTCTCCGCTGCCCGGTCCATGACGGCCGGCGGACGCTCCGCGCCGAGTTCGACGACCGCCGGCAGCCCCAGCGCCTCCCAGAACGCGGCAGCCGGCGCGCCAGGCGCGACAAGTCCCCGCGCCACCATCCACGCGGTCAGCACCATCCCGTGGGTTCCGACGACGAGATGCTCGGCAGGGTGAGCGAGCAGCCCTTCGTGAAAGCGGCGGGCGGCGGCATCCGGATGCTCCCACCCCTCGTGCCGTGAATCGAGCACGCCGGTCACCCACGCCCGGCGCGCCTCCCGGAAGCCGTCGTGCACGGCCTCCACGCGGTCGACTTCGCGGAATCGCGCGTCCACCGCGACTTCGTCGGTCGCGACGCCCCGTGCGAGCGCGACCGTCTGCAGGGCCTTCAGCTCCGGACTTGACACGGCGACGGCATCCGTCGCCAGATGCAGAGCGGATGCCGCGGCGGCGCCCTCCGCGCTCAGCGACCACGCAGCGGGGTCGACGGCAACATCGACGACCGGCATGGCGTGGCGCACCAGCGTGATGCGACGGGGGAGCGACGGCATCCCGCCAGGCTAGCGGCCCGGTCCCCGCGGCAGCCGGCGGCCGACCCGCCGCCGGCCCCATGCGCTCGACGCACCTGCCGCATGCACGGAGCGTCCGCTGGACTCGCTAGACTGGTACCCATCACCACCTTTAACACCGTCCGGAGAGGCGGAGAAGGGACGTGGCCACTTGACTGCGCGTACTGTGCTCCAGGAAGCCGACATCGCGCGTGCTCTCACGCGCGTCGCCCATGAGATCCTCGAATCCAACCGTGGTGCTGAAGGCCTCGTGCTGCTCGGCATCCCGACGCGAGGCGTCACGCTCGCCGATCGGCTCGGACCGATCATCGAAGGCATCGCAGGGCAGCCGATACCCGTCGGGTCACTCGACGTCACGCTGTTCCGCGATGATCTGGCGAAGCACCCTACCCGCGCCCCCAAGCGCACCGAGATCCCCGACGGCGGAATCGACGGCAAGACCGTCGTACTCGTCGACGACGTGCTCTTCTCCGGGCGCAGCATCCGCGCCGCGCTCGACGCGATCGGATCGATCGGCCGCCCGTCCGCGGTGCGACTCGCGATCCTCATCGACCGAGGTCACCGCGAGTTGCCCATCCGTCCCGACTTCGTCGGCAAGAACATCCCGTCAGCGCGCACCGAGCGCGTCAACGTTCACCTGCGTGAACTCGACGGCGTGGACGAGGTGACGATCGAAGCATGAGGCACCTGCTCGACACCCGCACCCTCGACCACCGCACCGCGCTGCAGATCCTCGACGTGGCCGAGGACATGGCCGACACCCAGTCCCGTCAGGTCAAGAAGCTGCCGACCCTGCTGGGCAAGACGGTCGTCAACCTCTTCTTCGAGGACTCCACCCGCACCCGCATCTCGTTCGAGGCGGCCGCGAAGCGGCTCTCCGCCGACGTGATCAACTTCGCAGCCAAGGGCTCGAGCGTCTCCAAGGGGGAGAGCCTGAAGGACACCGCCCAGACGCTGCAGGCGATGGGCGCGGATGCCGTCGTCGTGCGTCACTCCGCATCAGGCGCGCCGCAGACTCTCGCGACCAGCGGGTGGATCTCGGCTGGCGTGGTGAACGCCGGAGACGGCACGCACGAACACCCCACGCAGGCCCTGCTCGACGCCTTCACCATCCGCAAGCGCCGCTACGGTGCCGACAGCCGCGGACGCGACCTGACCGGGCTGCGTGTCGTGGTGGTCGGCGACGTGCTGCACTCCAGGGTCGCGCGCTCCAACGTCTGGCTGCTGACCACGCTGGGGGCCGAGGTGACGCTGGTCACCCCGCCGACCCTCATCCCGCAGAACGTCACGCAGTGGCCGGTGCGGGTGCTGTACGACCTCGACCGCGCCCTGGCTGACGAGCCGGACGCGGTGATGATGCTGCGCATCCAGGGTGAGCGCATGCACGCCGCGTACTTCCCCAACGAACGGGAGTACACCCGGCTGTGGGGGCTGGACGCGCTGCGCGTGTCGCGCCTGCCGGAGCCGACCATCGTGATGCATCCCGGACCCATGAACCGGGGGCTGGAGATTTCGACGGAAGCCGCCGACTCGCCCCGCTCGACAGTGCTCGAGCAGGTCGCGAACGGCGTCTCCGTGCGCATGGCCGTGCTCTACCTGCTGCTTGCGGGGGAGCGAGAAGTACGTGAGGAAGTGCAGTGAGCGAGAACCTCGTCATCAAGGGCGCGCGGTCAGCCGCGGGCGAGACCATCGACCTGGTCGTCGAGCACGGCGTGATCGCCGAGGTCGGAGCCGGACTCAGTCGCGCAGGGGCTCGCGTCATCGACGCCGACGGGCTGCTCGCGCTGCCAGGACTCGTCGATCTGCACACGCACCTGCGCGAGCCGGGCTTCGAAGCCTCCGAGACGGTGCTCACAGGCACCCGCGCTGCCGCGGCGGGCGGCTTCACGGCGGTCTTCGCCATGCCGAACACCTCGCCGGTGGCCGACACCGCCGGCGTCGTGGAACAGGAGCTCGCCCTGGGAGACGCCGCGGGATACGCCACGGTGCAGCCCATCGGAGCCGTCACCGTCGGTCAGAAGGGCGAGCGGCTCGCGGAGCTCGGCGCGATGGCCGCCTCGCGTGCCCGCGTGCGGGTGTTCAGCGACGACGGCTTCTGCGTCTGGGATCCGCTGATCATGCGACGTGCGCTCGAGTATGTGAAGGCCTTCGACGGCGTCATCGCGCAGCACGCGCAGGATCCCCGCCTCACCGAAGGCGCGCAGATGAACGAGGGCGCGGTCTCGGCCGAGCTGGGGCTCACCGGCTGGCCCGCCGTCGCGGAGGAGTCGATCATCGCCCGCGACGTGCTGCTCGCTGAGCACGTCGGCTCCCGCCTGCACGTGTGCCATCTGTCGACCGCGGGGTCGGTCGACATCATCCGATGGGCCAAGAAGCGAGGCATCGCCGTGACGGCGGAGGTCACCCCCCACCACCTCCTCCTGACCGACGAGCTGGTGCGAGGTTACGACGCCCGCTACAAGGTGAATCCGCCGCTGCGCCGCGAGGAGGACGTGCTCGCGGTGCGTGAGGGCCTCGCCGACGGCACGATCGACATCGTCGCCACCGACCACGCTCCGCACCCGGCCGAGAACAAGTCGTGCGAGTGGCAGGCCGCCGCGAACGGCATGGTCGGTCTCGAGAGCGCCCTGCGGGTCGTGCATCAGTCGATGGTCGCGACAGGTCTGATGGGCTGGGACGACGTGGCGCGGGTGATGAGCGCTGCGCCCGCCCGCATCGGTCGCCTCGAGGGCTTCGGACACATCGGAGCAGGAGCGCCCGCGCACGTCACCCTCTACGACCCGAGCGCGCAGGGCGTCTTCACTGAGGCCGACCTGCACGGGCGGAGCGCCAACTCGCCGTACCTGGGGCGCGAACTGCCGGGTCGGGTCGAGTGGACGATCCACGGCGGCACCGTCACGCTGGAGAACGGCGAACTGGCCGACCTCTTCCCAGGCACTGCGGGGAGCACCGCGAAATGACCCGCGAGATCGCCGCCCTCATCATCGGCGCCGTGGCGCTGCTCGTGCTGCTCTCCATGCTCTTCGCCTGGCGAGCGCGACTGCGCCGGGACTCCGGGCTCAGCGCGCCGCTCGGCGTGCCTGAGCATGCCGAGGTCACCTCGCGGCACCCGGTGCTCTACGTCGCCACCACCAAGCACGACCAGCCGCTGGAGCGGCTCGCCATCCGCCCCCTGGCCTATCGGGCGCGCGGCGAACTCGTCCTCACCGACCGCGGTGTGGCACTCAGCCTGGATGGCTCGCCGACGGTCTTCCTGGCATCGTCCAGGCTCCTCACCGCCGACGCCGCGACGGTCGCGATGAATCGCGTCGTCGAGCCGAACGGACTCATCCGCCTCGTCTGGCGCGAACCGTCCGGCATCGTCGTCGACTCCTTCCTGCGGCTCACCTCGGGCGAGCCTCACCAGATCCTGCCGGAGCTCGAGCGCCTCAGCTCCGCCCCTGAGAACGGAACACCAGCATGAACCACACGCCCACGAAAGCTCACACCCTGCCCCAGCCGGCCGTGCTCGTCCTCGAGGACGGCACCAGGCACCGCGGACGTGCGTACGGGGCGCTGGGCACGACCCTCGGCGAGGTGGTGTTCGCCACCGGGATGTCGGGCTATCAGGAGACCCTCACTGATCCGTCGTACGCGGGCCAGATCGTGCTGCAGACGGCACCCCACATCGGCAACACCGGCATGAACGACGAGGACACCGAATCGCGGCGCGTCTGGGTAGCCGGGTACATCGTCCGCGACCCGTCGCGCGTCGTGTCGAACTGGAGGGCGAACGCTTCACTCGATGACACGCTCACGCGCGACGGCATCGTCGGCATCAGCGGGATCGACACGCGCGCGGTGACCCGTCACATCCGTTCGGCCGGCTCCATGCGCGGCGGCATCTTCTCAGGACCCGATGCCGCACTGGAGCCCGAGGAGCAGCTGCGTATCGTCACCGAGGCGCCGCAGATGGCAGGCCAGAACCTGTCGGCGCAGGTGTCGGTCGAGGTCGCGGCCATCACACCCGCAGCGGGGGACCGCATCGGAAACCTCGCCGTACTCGACCTCGGCGTCAAGCAGGCGACCATCGACAACCTCGCCGCCCGCGGTTTCGAGGTGCACGTCCTGCCGCAGACGGCGACCATCGAGGAGATCAAGGCGATCGATCCCGTCGCCGTGTTCTACTCCAACGGACCGGGAGACCCCGCCGCCTCCGACGGGCATGTGGCGCTGCTGCGCGAGGTGCTCGACGAGAAGCTGCCGTTCTTCGGCATCTGCTTCGGCAATCAGCTTTTCGGCCGTGCGCTCGGCCTCGGCACGTACAAGCTGCCCTTTGGGCACAGGGGCATCAACCAGCCGGTGCTCGACAAGGCGACAGGGCGCGTCGAGATCACCGCGCACAACCATGGCTTCGCCGTGGACGCCCCGCTCGACGAGACCTTCGACAGCCCGGCGGGTTACGGCCGGGTCGAGGTCAGCCACATCGGGCTCAACGACCGTGTCGTCGAAGGTCTGCGCGCGCTCGACATCCCGGCGTTCTCGGTGCAGTACCACCCCGAGGCGGCCGCAGGACCGCACGACGCCAACTACCTCTTCGACCGTTTCCGCGACGTCGTCGTCGCACACCTCGCACAGAAGGACACCAAGTAATGCCCAAGCGCGACGACATCAACTCCGTTCTCGTCATCGGCTCCGGACCGATCGTCATCGGCCAGGCCTGCGAGTTCGACTACTCCGGAACCCAGGCCTGTCGCGTGCTGCGCGAGGAGGGTGTCAGGGTCATCCTCGTCAACTCCAATCCGGCGACCATCATGACCGACCCCGACTTCGCCGACGCCACCTACATCGAGCCGATCACCCCCGAGGTCATCGAGACGATCATCGCCAAGGAGAAGCCGGATGCCATCCTGCCGACGCTCGGTGGCCAGACCGCTCTCAACGCCGCCATGGCGCTGCACTCGCAGGGCATCCTCGACAAGTACGGCGTTGAGCTCATCGGCGCCAAGGTCGAGGCGATCCAGAAGGGCGAGGACCGTCAGATCTTCAAGGAGCTCGTGATCGAGGCGGGCGCGGATGTCGCGGCATCCGTGATCTGCCACAGCATGGACGAGCTCCTCGCCGGTGCCGAGAAGCTCGGCTACCCGCTCGTGGTGCGTCCCAGCTTCACCATGGGCGGACTCGGCTCAGGGTTCGCGTACGACGAGCAGGATCTGCGCCGCATCGGCGGTGCCGGCCTGCACGATTCGCCCACCAGCGAGGTGCTCCTGGAGGAGTCGATCCTCGGGTGGAAGGAGTACGAGCTCGAGCTCATGCGCGACACCGCCGACAACACCGTCGTGGTCTGCTCGATCGAGAACGTCGATCCGGTCGGCGTGCACACCGGTGACTCCATCACCGTCGCGCCCGCGCTGACGCTCACCGACCGCGAGTACCAGAAGCTGCGCGACATCGGCATCGACATCATCCGCGCCGTCGGGGTCGACACCGGCGGCTGCAACATCCAGTTCGCGGTGAACCCCGAGAACGGGCGCATCATCGTCATCGAGATGAACCCGCGCGTCTCGCGTTCGTCGGCACTGGCCTCGAAGGCGACCGGCTTCCCGATCGCGAAGCTCGCCGCCAAGCTCGCGCTCGGCTACCGGCTCGACGAGATCCCCAACGACATCACCGGGGTCACCCCGGCGAGCTTCGAGCCCACGCTCGACTACGTCGTCGTGAAGGTGCCGCGGTTCGCCTTCGAGAAGTTCCCGGCCGCGGACGCGACCCTCACCACCACCATGAAATCGGTGGGTGAGGCGATGGCGATCGGCCGCAATTACGCCACGGCGCTGCAGAAGGCGCTGCGCTCGCTCGAGAAGCGCGGTTCGAGTTTCCACTGGGGCGAGGAGACCCGCACCGTCGACGAGCTGCTCGAGATCGCGAAGACGCCCACCGACGGCCGCATCGTCACGCTGCAGCAGGCCCTGCGCAAGGGCGCGACGATCGAGCAGGCGTTCGACGCGACAGCGATCGACCCCTGGTTCCTCGACCAGATCGTTCTGATCAACGAGGTCGCGGAGGTCGTGCGCACCGCGGACGAGCTCGACGCCGACGTCATCCGCTACGCGAAGGAGCACGGCTTCTCGGATGCGCAGATCGCGCAGCTTCGCGGGATCTCCGAGCCCGAGGCGAGCGGCATCCGGCGCGAGCTCGACATCCGCCCCGTGTACAAGACCGTCGACACCTGCGCGGGGGAGTTCCCCGCGCTGACGCCGTACCACTACTCGAGCTATGACAGCGAGACCGAGGTCGCGCCTTCCGAGCGAACGAAGGTCGTCATCATCGGCTCAGGCCCCAACCGCATCGGCCAGGGCGTGGAGTTCGATTACTCGTGCGTGCACGCATCATTCGCACTGTCGGATGCCGGCTATGAGACCGTCATGGTCAACTGCAACCCGGAGACCGTCTCGACCGACTACGACACGTCGGACCGGCTGTACTTCGAGCCGCTCACTCTGGAGGACGTGCTGGAGGTGCTGCACGCCGAATCGCAGAGCGGCACCATCCTCGGCGTCGTGTGCCAGCTTGGCGGGCAGACCCCGCTCGGCCTGGCGAAGGGCATCGAGGCCGCCGGCTACACGGTGCTCGGAACCAGCCCCGCGGCGATCGATCTGGCCGAGGAGCGCGAACTGTTCTCGCGCCTCCTGGATGAAGCCGGTCTCGTCGCGCCGCGCAACGGCACCGCGATCGACGTCGAGGGCGCTGTGCGCATCGCGGAGGAGATCGGCTACCCGGTTCTCGTCCGCCCCAGTTTCGTGCTCGGCGGGCGCGGCATGGAGATCGTGTACAGCACCCCTGCGCTGCGCGACTACTTCGTGCGCACCGCAGGCGAGGTGATCATCGAACAGGGCAAGCCGCTGCTGGTCGACCGGTTCCTCGACGACGCCATCGAGCTCGACGTCGACGCGCTGTACGACGGCACCGACCTGTTCATCGGCGGTGTCATGGAGCATCTCGAGGAGGCCGGCATCCACTCCGGCGACTCCAGCTGCACCCTTCCGCCGGTCTCGCTCGGACGCACCGACGTCGACCGGGTTCGCGAGGCGACGCTCGCCATCGCCGAGGGTGTGGGCGTGCGTGGACTGCTGAACGTGCAGTTCGCGATCAGCGCCGGCGTGCTCTACGTGATCGAGGCCAACCCTCGTGCAAGCCGCACCGTGCCGTTCGTCTCGAAGGCACTCGGCATCCCGATGGCGAAGGCCGCCAGCCGCATCATGGCGGGCGCGACGATCGCCGAACTGCGCGCGGAGGGGATGCTGCCCGAGCAGGACGGCTCGCGCGTGCCTCTCGACGCACCCGTCGCCGTGAAGGAGGCGGTGCTGCCGTTCAAGCGGTTCCGCACCGCGGACGGCAAGACCGTCGACTCCGTGCTCGGCCCCGAGATGCGCTCGACCGGCGAGGTCATGGGGATCGACCGCGACTTCCCGACCGCGTTCGCCAAGAGCCAGGCCGCGGCGTACGGCGGCATGCCCACGTCGGGCACCGTGTTCATCTCGGTGGCGGATGCCGACAAGCGCGCGGTCATCCTGCCGGCCCATCGGCTGCAGCAGCTCGGGTTCACGCTGGTGGCCACCGAGGGCACCGCTGAGATCCTGCGCCGCAACGGGATCGACGCCGCCGTGGTGTCGAAATTCAGCGAGACGCGCGACTCGGGGGAGCGCAACATCGTCGATCTGATCAACGACGGCGAGATCGACATGATCGTGAACACGCCGAGCGGCGGCGCGGCACGGGCAGACGGCTATGAGATCCGTGCGGCCGCGGTCGCCGCGGACAAGGCGCTGTTCACCACTATCGCGACCCTCGGAGCGGCGGTGACGGGCATGGATGCCGCAGGCACCGGATTCGCCGTGCGCAGTCTGCAGGAGTACGAACTCGACCGGAAGGCCGCGGTGTGACGACATCCTTCGGGCAGCGGCTGCGCGCCGCGATGGACGAGCACGGTCCGCTGTGCGTGGGGATCGATCCCCACGCGGCGCTGCTCGAGCAGTGGGGTCTCGGCCAGGATGCAGGAGGGGTGCGCTCGTTCGGCCTGGCTGTCGTCGAGGCCGCGGCAGGACGCGCGGGGATCGTCAAGCCGCAGGTGTCGTTCTTCGAGCGCTTCGGCTCGCGGGGGTTCGCCGCCCTCGAGGACGTGCTGGCGGCCGCACGCGGTGCGGGGCTGATCGTGATCGCGGACGCCAAGCGCGGTGACATCGGCTCCACGATGGCCGGCTACACCTCCGCATGGCTCGGGTCGGGCTCCCCGTTGGAGGCGGATGCCGTGACCGTCAGCCCGTACCTCGGGCCCGATTCGCTGCGTGACACCCTCACCTCCGCGGTGCGGGCGCAGAAGGGCGTGTTCGTGCTCGCCGCGACCAGCAACCCCGAGGCCGCCGCTCTTCAGACCGCGCGGACGGTCGACGTCGCCGCGACGGAGGGGCAGACGGTCGCTCAGCGCGTCGCGCGCGATGTGACCTGGGTGAACGGCTCTGCGGCCTTCGACGGCGGTCTCGGCCCGGTCGGGCTGGTCATCGGCGCGACCGTCGACCGGCTGGAGATGGGCCTGGACGACGACGTGCTCACCGGTACGCCGATCCTCGCGCCGGGATTCGGCGCGCAGGGCGCGACGCCGGAGGATCTGCTCGTGCGCTTCGGCGCCGCCGCCCGCAACGTGCTGGCGAGCGAGAGCCGCAGCATCCTCACCGCCGGACCGGACCGGATCGCGGTTACGATCGACGAACGGGCCGCACGCTATCGGGAGGTGCTGGGTGGCTGAAACACGGGTTGTCCCCGAGGTCGATCGTGTGGCGGCTGCTCACCGCGCTCTGCAGAGACGTCGCGCGCGGGCGTCCCTCAAGCGCGACCTGACGACGCGTGTGGTCACGCCACAGGAGGTGCTGCGCCGCGCGACCACCGACCACGACTCGGATGCTGCGACGATGCGGGTCACCGACTTCCTCATGGCGCTGCCGGCGATCGGTGCGGGCAAGCGCGACCGGATCCTCGAGGAGCTCGCCATCTCGCCGGTCAAGCGGCTCGGGGGGCTCGGGGTCCGGCAGCTGGAGGCGCTGTCGTCGTGGCTCGACCGCCGTTTCCCCGTGGCCAAGCCCCGCGCCGGCCGCAGCCGACTGCTCGTGCTCGCCGGCCCGACGGCCGTCGGCAAGGGCACCGTGGCGGCCCACATCCGCTCGCAGCGCCCCGAGATCCACCTCTCCGTGTCGGCGACCACCCGTGCCCCGCGTCCGGGGGAGGTCGACGGCGTCCACTACTATTTCGTCGACGACGCCGAGTTCGACAGGCTCATCGCCGACGACCAGCTGCTCGAGCACGCGGTCGTGCACAACAGGCACCGGTACGGCACGCCGCGCGGACCTGTCGACGCGGCGCTGGCCGAGGGCAGGACCGTCCTGCTCGAGATCGACCTGCAGGGAGCGCGGCAGGTGCGTGCGGCCGAGCCGTCGGCGACGCTGGTCTTCCTGCTCCCGCCTTCGTGGGACGAGCTGGTGCAGCGACTCGTCGGCCGGGGAACCGAGGACGCTGAGGAGAGGTCACGCCGACTGCGCACGGCGAGGGTCGAACTCGCCGCACAGAACGAGTTCGATTACCGCGTCGTGAACGCCGACGTCGCCACCGCCGCCCGCGAGGTCGTAGAATTGTCTTCTGTCGCCGCGCGCTGAGTGCTTCGCGCGCCCGAACACACCGACTTAGCGACGATCCCGTCGCCTGATCAGGAGGTCCACCATGGCCGGAACCAACCAGGGCATCATCGATCCGCCGATCGACAACCTGCTCGACCGCGTCGAGTCGAAGTACGAGCTCGTGATCTACGCGTCGAAGCGCGCCCGCCAGATCAACGACTATTACTCCGATCTGCACGAGGGCAACCTGTTCGACAACGTCGGCCCGCTCGTCGATTCCTCCGTCGAGGACAAGCCGCTCACCATCGCGCTGCACGAGATCAACGAAGACAAGCTTCGCATCCGTCACGCCGAGTGACACCCGCACCGTGAGCCGCCGACGTCCGACAACGGATGTCGGCGGCTTCCTGCACACTGGCGTCGAGCCCACCGGCTCCGCCTGAACCCGACCGTTGGAGCATCGATGAGCGCGCTGCGCCTGTTCACGTCCGAGTCCGTCACCGAAGGCCACCCCGACAAGATCTGCGACCAGATCTCGGACAGCATCCTCGACGGTCTGCTCGCCGTCGATCGAGGTTCGCGGGTCGCCGTCGAAACGCTCGTGACCACCGGTCTGGTCCACGTCGCGGGAGAGATCCGCACCGAAGGGTACGTCGACATCCCCACCATCGTGCGCGACGTCGTCAACGGCATCGGGTACACGTCCAGCGACACAGGCTTCGACGGCTCCTCCTGCGGCGTGAGCGTGTCGGTGGGGGAGCAGTCTTCAGACATCGCGCACGGCGTGGATCTGGCGCAGGAGCAGCGCGACGGCGGCTCGACCGACCCGCGCGACGAGCTCGGCGCCGGCGACCAGGGCATCATGTTCGGCTTCGCGACCAACGAGACCCCCCAGCTCATGCCGATGGCGGCGTGGACCGCCCACCGGATCGCCGAGCGCCTCACGGAGGTGCGGCGCTCCGGCGAACTCGCGTTCCTGCGCCCTGACGGCAAGACGCAGGTGACGCTCGGCTACGACGGATTCACTCCGAAGACCGTGGATGCCGTGGTGCTGTCGACGCAGCATCACCCCGACGTCTCGCAGGACGAGCTCAAGGAGCTCGTGCGCGAGAAGGTCATCGGGCCGGTGCTCGCACAGACCGGTCTGGACCTCGCGGATGACCTGAAGTACTACATCAACCCCGCCGGCCCCTTCGTCACGGGCGGTCCGAAGGGTGATGCCGGGCTGACGGGACGCAAGATCATCATCGATACGTACGGCGGGGCCGCGCGCCACGGCGGCGGTGCGTTCAGCGGCAAGGACCCGTCGAAGGTCGATCGCTCCGGCGCCTACGCGATGCGCTGGGTGGCCAAGAACGTCGTCGCCGCCGGGCTCGCCGACCGCGCTGAGGTGCAGGTCGCGTATGCGATCGGGGTCGCCAGGCCCGTCGGCCTCTACGTCGAGACGTTCGGGACCGGACGCGTGTCGGAGGAGACGATCACCCAGGCGATCACCGAGGTCTTCGACCTGCGACCGCAGGCGATCATCGAGGAGCTCGACCTGCTGCGCCCGATCTACGCCCAGACCGCCGCGTACGGCCACTTCGGTCGCGATCTGCCCGACTTCACGTGGGAGCGCACGGACCGCGCCGAGGACCTGCGCCGCGCAGCCGGGCTCTGAGGCGGACATGACCGCCGGGGGCCGGCGCATCGCGCGTGTGCTCATCGACTCGCCACTGCCGCAGTTGGACCGCCTGTTCGACTACGTGCTTCCTGAAGCGTTCGGAGAGGTGCCCAGCGGTGTGCGTGTCAAAGCACCGCTGCGCACGGCGGGACGCGTGATCGACGGCTACATCGTCGAGATCGACGAGGAGCAGGACGCCGCGCGCACGCTCTCCGAGATCGAGGCGGTGGTGTCGAGCGTGCAGGTGCTGCCGGACAGGCTGTACCGCCTCGCGCGCAGGACCGCCGACCGCGCGGCCGGCGCCGCGTCGGACATCCTGCGACTGGTGATCCCCAAAAGGCAGGTAAGGGTCGAGAAGGCCTGGCGTGCCGTCGAGGCGGCACCGCGACCCGATGCCGCGTCGGTCGGTTCGGCTCGCGGGGTGCTCGCGCAGTACGGCGGCCTGCTCGAGCAGCTGGACGAGGGCGGCCGCGCCGCCGTGGAAGCAGTGCCGGGTCTGGACGCGGGGCTGCCGCACTGGACGCACCTGCTGGCCTCCGCCGCCACGACGATGCTCGCCGAGGGGCGCTCCAGCATCCTCGCGGTGCCGGACTACCGCGATCAGGAGCTGCTGCTGACCGCTCTGCAGCGGCTGCTGCCCGCCGACGCGCTCGTGCGCCTCGATGCCCGCCAGCCCAATCCCGATCGGTATCGGGCGTTCCTGCGCACTCTCGACGCCGCGCCATGCGTCGTGATCGGCAACCGCTCGGCCGTCTACTCGCCGGTGAACGCCGGCCTGATCGCGCTCTGGGACGACGGGGATCCTCTCCTCGCCGAGCCTCTGGCGCCGTACGTGCACGCCCGCGACGCCGCCCTGGTGCGGCAGGAGCAGGAGGGCAGCGCGCTGCTGCTGGTCGGTCACACTCGCACCAGCGAGACCGAGCGACTCGTGCAACATGGGTGGCTGACCGACGTCACCGCCGCCAGACGCACCCTGCCGAGGGTGTTGCTGAGCACTCCGCAGGAGCTCGAGCACACAACTCAGCGCGTGCCGTCGAGCGCTTTCGCAGCAGCCCGCGCGGCGGCGATGGAGGGCCCCGTCCTGGTGCAGGTGGCACGGCCGGGGTTCGCGCCGACGCTGGTGTGCGCGCAGTGCAGGAATCCTGCACGCTGCGCGCACTGCGGCGGACCTCTCGGCGCGCGTCGCCGCGGCGCCGTCCCGGTGTGCGGCTGGTGCGGCCGGTCGGCGAACTCGTGGCACTGCGGGGAGTGCTCGTCGACGCAGGTGCGTCTCGCCTCGTCGGGCACTGAACGCACAGCCGACGAGCTGGGACGGGCGTTCCCCGGCGTCAGGGTGATCGTCTCGGACGGAGCGCACCCTCTGCAGCACGTCGATGACAAGCCGGCGCTCGTCGTCGCCACACGCGGCGCGGAGCCCCTGGCAGGGGGCGGCTACAGGGCGGTGATCCTGCTCGACGGCGCGCGGATGTTGCAGGCGCCGGAGCTGCGCATCGGCGAGTCCTGCCTGCGCTGGTGGTCGAACGCGGCGGCCCTCGCGGCGCCGGGCGCCCCCGTGCACCTCGTCGGCGTGAACGGTCCGGTCGCGAAGGCGCTCGCGACATGGAGCCACTCCGCGTACGCGCGAGGCGAGCTGGACGCACGCGCTCCGCTGCACATGCCGCCGACCGCGCGCGTCGCTCAGGTCGAGGGGATTCCGGCATCCGTGAGGCGCGCGCTGGACGCCCTCAAGCCGCTCGGCATTGCGGGGGACGCGGTGCTCGGCCCTGTTCCTCTTGACGGCGATGATGGGCGCGTCAGGGCCCTCGTGCGCTTCGGCTATGCGCAGGGCAACGCTGTGGCTGCGGCGCTGCGCGCCGAGGTCGTGGCGGATGCCGCGCAGAGCCGGAGGGGCAGGGGACGTCCCCGTGTGTCGCTCTCGGTGCATCTGGATATCCTCGAACCAGACATCTGACACCCGACCTTCCGGAGTACCTTCATGCGCCTCGTCTTCGCCGGGACCCCCGCCGTCGCGGTGCCCACTTTGCGCGCCCTCACCGCCGCGCACGAGGTCGCCGCGGTCGTCACCCGACCCGACGCGCCGCTCGGACGCAAGCGGGTGCTCACGCCCTCCCCGGTGGCCGCCGCCGCGGAAGAGCTCGGACTGCCCGTCATCAAGGCCACGCGCCTCGACGACGACGCTGCAGCGCGCATCACCGCGCTGCGTGCCGAGCTGGGCGTCATCGTCGCCTACGGAGGCCTGGTGCGCGAACCGCTTCTCTCTGCTCCGGCGCACGGCTGGATCAACCTGCACTTCTCCCTGCTGCCGCGATGGCGCGGCGCCGCACCAGTGCAGCGTGCGCTCATAGCCGGCGACACCGAGACGGGTGTCAGCGTCTTCCAGCTGGTGCCAGCGCTGGACGCCGGTGATCTGTTCGCCTCCAGGGTGGTAGAGGTTCCGTCGCACGCCACCGCGGACGACGTGCTCGAGAGACTCGCGGTGGAAGGCGCGGCGGTGACGCGGGACGTCGTCGCCGGCATCGCGGAAGGTACGGCGGTCGCCGCCCCGCAGGAGGGCGAGCCGACGCTCGCTCCCAAGCTCACCCTGCAGGACGGCCTTCTCGACTGGAGTCGGCCGCTCGCGGAGGTCTTCGCCCGGTTCCGCGGCGCCACTCCCGAACCCGGAGCCCACACCACGGTCGGCGGTGAACGGCTGAAAGTGCTCGCCGCGGCCCCGTCGGAGGCGAGCCCTCTCGAGCCCGGTCACGTTCGCGTCGACAGGAAGGCCCTGCTGGTCGGCACGGCCACATCTCCGCTCGCGGTGACCCGCGTGCAGCCGGCAGGCAGGGGAGCGATGGCGGCGACCGACTGGTGGCGCGGCCTGCGCGCCGGCGATACCGTCGTGCTCGGAGCCGGGAAGGACGAGGCATGAGTTCGCACGGGGCGCCGCGCGACGGCCGGCGCGCGGACGGCGATGCGCGGCCCGCGTCGCGCTCGCGTAAGGTGCAGGCAGCGCGCTGGGTGGCGTACGACGTGCTCAGGGCCGTCTCCGCATCGGACGCCTACGCGAACCTGCTGCTGCCGACACTGATCGGGGAGGCGGGGCTGGGGGCGCAGGACGCCGCCCTCGCGACCGAGCTGACCTACGGGACCCTGCGCCGTAGGGGCAGCTACGACGCGGTGATCGCTGTCGCGGCAGGCCGCCCCGTCGACCAGATCGACCCCGCGGTGCTCGACGCTCTGCGCCTGGGCGCGCATCAGCTGCTGGCCACCCGCGTCGCCCCGCACGCAGCCGTGAACGAGGCGGTGAACCTGGTCGCATCCGAGGTCGGAAGAGGGGCATCGGGCTTCGCGAACGCCGTGCTCCGCCGCATCGGCAGGGACACTCCCGAGGTGTGGCAGCAGCGGATCGAGCAGACCGCCCGGTCCGACGATGAGAGGCTCGCGCTGCGCACCGCGCACCCGGTGTGGGTCATCCGCGCCCTGCGACGCTCCCTGGCCGCCGAGGGACGCGCCGATGAGCTCGACGCCCTCCTCGAGGCCGACAACGTCTCGCCGGAGGTCACCCTGGTCGCGTTGCCCGGGCTCGCCGAGCGTGGAGACCCCGCGCGTCCCTATGCACCCACCGCGTTCGCGTCGCCGGGCGGTGATCCTCGTCAGGTGCTCGCTCGCGCCGGGGGCGCTGTGCGCGTCCAGGACGAGGGTTCGCAGCTGGTGGCGCTCGCCCTCGCTTCCGCCGCGCCGGTGCGGCAGGGGGAGCGGTGGCTGGATCTGTGCGCGGGGCCGGGCGGCAAGACCGCACTGCTCGGCGCCCTCGCTCACGGGGGCGGCGCCCAGCTCGAGGCGAACGAGCTCGTGCAGGCACGAGCGGGGCTGGTCCGCAATGCCGTGCGTCCGCTGCCCATCGATGTGCCCGTGCACGAGCAGGACGGTCGCGCGTTCGCCGCGCAGCATCCCGGCGCATACGACCGCATCCTCGTCGACGCGCCGTGCACCGGTCTCGGTGCCCTGCGCCGCCGCCCCGAGGCCCGCTGGCGTAAGTCTCCCTCGGACGTCGCCGAGCTCGTCGAGCTGCAGACCCAGCTGCTGGACTCCGCCGTCGACGCGCTCGCACCGGGCGGCATCGTCGCCTACGTCACGTGCTCGCCGCACCTCGCCGAGACGAACGGGGTGGTGGAGGAGGTGCTGCGTCGCCGCGGCGACCTCGTGGAGCTCGACGCCAAGGCTGTCGTCGACGAGGTGGCCGTCTCGCCGATCGACCTGGCAGGCGACGGCGGACGCGTGCAGCTCTGGCCGCACCGTCATGGCACCGACGCCATGTTCCTGGCGCTGCTGCAGCGCCGCACGACGGAAGGATGACACCATGAACGGCTCCGTGAACCGCGTCGCAGGGCTGCCCGAGGCGCCGCGCATCAATCCCAGCATCCTGGCCGCCGACTTCGTGAACATGCAGTCCGAGCTGGCACGCATCGTGACGGCGGACTTCGCCCACATCGACGTGATGGACAACCACTTCGTGCCGAACCTGACCTTCGGCCCGCAGATGGTCGAGCGGATCCAGGAGACCAGTCACATCCCGCTCGACGTGCACCTCATGATCACCGACCCCGACCGGTGGGCACCGGGATATGCGGAGCTGGGCGCGGCCAGCGTCACCTTCCATCTCGAGGCGGCGGCCGATCCGGTGGCGCTGGCACGGCGGCTTCGGGGCATCGGGGCCCGCGCGGGAGTCGCAATCAAGCCGGGGACCGCGGGGGAGGCGCTGTACGGCATCCTCGACGAGTTCGACCAGATCCTGGTGATGACGGTGGAGCCCGGTTTCGGGGGGCAGGGCTTCATGCCCGAGACCATGCCGAAGCTGCGCGCACTGCGTGACGAGGCCCGTCGCCGCGGTTCGGACGTCTGGCTGCAGGTCGACGGGGGAATCTCCGACGCCACCATCGCCCAGGCGGCCCAGGCCGGCGCCGACACGTTCGTCGCCGGGTCCGCCGTCTACGGCGCGGACGACGTGGCGGCGGCCGTCACCCGGCTCCGGGAGCGCGCGAGAGCGGCTAGCCTGGAATCGTGAAGACATTCGACGAGCTGTTCGCCGAACTCGAGGAGACCGCGCGCACCCGCCCCGAGGGGTCGGGGACCGTGGCGCAGCTGGACCGCGGCGTGCACGCGATCGGCAAGAAGATCGTCGAAGAGGCCGCCGAGGTGTGGATGGCCGCCGAGTACGAGTCAAATGAGAATGCCGCCGAGGAGATTTCGCAGCTGCTCTACCACCTGCAGGTGATGATGCTCGCCAAGGGTCTGAGCCTGGAGGACGTCTACCGACATCTGTGACGCGTCCCGTCCCAGACCGCTCGATCCGAAAGACCCTCATGCTCCGCATCGCCGTTCCGAACAAGGGCTCGCTCTCAGAGACCGCCGCCGACATGCTCGCGGAGGCCGGCTACTCCGGTCGACGCGATGCCAAGACCCTGCACGTCGTCGACGCCGACAACGACGTCGAGTTCTTCTACCTCCGCCCGCGCGACATCGCCACCTACGTCGCCTCGGGCGCCCTCGACGTCGGCATCACCGGACGCGATCTGCTGCGCGATGTGCGACAGGAGGACGCCCGTGAGATCGAGCAGCTCGGTTTCGCGCGCTCGACCTTCCGCTTCGCGGGTCCTCCCGGGCGGTTCGGCTCGATCGAAGAGCTGCACGGCGTGCGCGTCGCCTCGGCCTACCCGGGCCTGGTCGACGACTTCCTGCGCGAGCACGGCGTTCATGCCGAGCTGGTCCCGCTCGATGGCGCCGTGGAGTCGGCCGTGCGCCTCGGCGTCGCCGACGTGATCGCCGACGTCGTCGAGACCGGCACCACGCTGCGCCAGGCGGGGCTGGAGATCTTCGGACCGGTGATCATCGAGTCGGAGGCGGTGCTGATCAGCCGCCCCGGCGACCCCGAGGGCACCGACACGCTGCTGCGCCGGTTGCGCGGCGTCATGGTCGCGCGTCAGTACGTGCTGCTCGACTACGATCTCCCGGCCGAACTCGTCGACGAGGCCGTGAAGATCTCACCAGGACGCGAGTCCGCGACGATCTCACCGCTGCGCGACGCCGGCTGGGTGGCGGTGCGGGTGATGATCCCGCGCCGCGGCATGAACCGGGTGATGGACGACCTGTACGCGCTCGGCGCGCGGGCCATCCTCGTCACCGAGATCCACGCGGCGAGGCTCTGATGGCACTCGCGGCCCGCGTCATCCCCTGTCTCGACGTCGCCGCCGGGCGCGTGGTGAAGGGCGTGAACTTCAAGGACCTGCGCGACATGGGCGACCCCGTCGAACTGGCCTCGCACTATGCGGCGCAGGGCGCCGACGAGATCACGTTCCTCGATGTCACCGCGACGGTCGACGCCAGAGCCACAACCTACGATGTCGTGCAGCGCACCGCCGAGCAGGTGTTCGTGCCGTTGACCGTCGGCGGCGGAGTGCGTGGCGTCGACGACGTCGCTCGGCTGCTTTCGGTCGGTGCCGACAAGGTCGGCGTGAACTCCGCCGCCATCGCACGGCCATCGCTCATCGACGAGATCGCCGACCGGTTCGGCGCTCAGGTGCTCGTGCTGTCACTCGACGTCAAGCGCGCGAGCGGCACCGATTCGGGTTTCGTCGTGACCACCCACGGCGGGCGCACTGAGACGACGCTGGACGCGCTGGACTGGGCGCGCGAGGCGATCGCCCGCGGTGCGGGCGAGCTGCTGGTCAACTCGATCGACGCGGACGGCACGAAGGACGGATTCGACCTCGAGCTCGTGCAGCTCATGCGGGAGGTGTCGTCGGTCCCCGTGATCGCCTCCGGAGGTGCCGGCGCCGTCGAGCACTTCGCCCCGGCCATCGACGCCGGCGCGGATGCCGTGCTCGCCGCCAGCGTCTTCCACAGCGGACAGCTCACCGTCGGCGACGTGAAGGATGCCCTGCGCGACGCCGGGGTGGTGGTGCGATGAGCACCCTCGACGACGACATCGCACGGGTCGCCTGGAACGCCGACGGCCTCGCGCCGGTAGTGGTGCAGCAGTTCGACACGCGCGAGGTGCTCATGCTCGCGTGGATGGATGCCGAGGCGCTGCGTCGTACGCTCAGCGGAGGGCGGGCTGTGTACTGGTCGCGCTCACGGCAGGAGTACTGGCGCAAGGGCGACACCTCGGGCAACACGCAGGAGGTGCACGGCGTCTCCGTCGACTGCGACGGCGACACGATCCTGCTCGCCGTCGACCAGCACGGCGCAGCGTGTCACACCGGCACCCGAACCTGTTTCGACGGCCGGGAGCTGACCCTGCAGGCCGGCGAGTCATGAGGATGCTCCGGAGGGCGCGGAGCATCGCCGTGCTGGGCTTTCTGCTCGCCGGCGGAGTGGGGATCATCTCCTCGACTCAGACCTGGCTGACCGTGCACCGCTCCGACGCCGGCGACCCGCTCGCCGTGCCGGGTGCCGACGCCATCGCGCTGCTCGCTCCGCTGTCGCTGGCCGCACTGGCTCTCGGCGCCGCGCTCGCGATTGCGGGTGTCGTGCTGCGGTACGTCATCGCCGCGCTGGGCGCGGGGGCAGCACTCGTCCTGACGATCGGTACGATCCCCCTGCTCGCCGACCCGCCGCTCTCGGCGGTCGCCTCGACCGTCACGGAGGCGACCGGGCTCGCCGGCGAGCGAACCGTCGAAGGCATCGTCGACCGGATCGAGCCCTCGACCTGGCCCGTGGTCGCCGTGATCTGCTGGCTGGTGCTGTTTTTGGCATCCGTCTTCGTGCTGACCACAGCGCGCCGCTGGAAGGCCGGCGCGCGCCGCTACCGGGCCGCGAGCGCGACACACGACCACACCAGCGGCCCCCTGGATCCGGTCGACTCCTGGGACGAGCTGTCCCACGGCGCCGACCCGACGAACTGACCCCGATAGACTGAACCCGACGCTGAGCTTCCTGGAGGAGAACATGGCCAACCCGATCGCCGACCCCGGACACGGACACTCGCCTGCTGCCTGGACGGCCGTTGTGATCATGCTGATCGGCTTCACGGCCGGCACCGTGTTCTTCTGCCTCGAGCAGCCGGTGCTCGTGTGGATCTCGGCTGCCGTCGTCGTGGTCGGCGCCATCGTGGGCGTGGTGCTCGCGAAGGCCGGCTACGGAGTGAAGGGCCCGAAGTACTCGCCGAAGGCGCACTGATGGTCCTCGCCGACCTGACGGCCGGCGCTGTCGAAGACGCCGAACGACGGGCGCTGACCCGCCCTCTGGCCGACGTGGAGCGCGACGCGCTCTCCCGCCCCGCGGCGCGAGACGCACTCGCGGCGCTCGCACCCGCAGACCGGGTTAAGATCATCGCCGAGGTCAAGCGGGCGAGTCCGTCGCGAGGCGCCCTCGCCGAGATCCCCGATCCCGCGCTGCAGGCCTCGCTGTACGAGCAGGGCGGAGCGTCCGCGATCAGCGTGCTGACAGAGGAGCGCCGTTTCGGCGGCAGTCTGGCCGATCTCGAGGCCGTCACCGCCCGAGTCGACGTGCCGGTGCTGCGCAAGGACTTCATCGCCACGCCGTACCAGGTGTTCGAGGCACGGGCGGCGGGAGCGGATCTCGCCCTGCTGATCGTCGCCGGCCTGGAGCCACGCGTGCTGGCGGAACTGCACGCCCTGATCCTGCAGCTGGGAATGACGCCCCTGGTCGAGACCCACTCCGCCGAGGAGCTGGAACTGGCGGTCGACCTGGGTGCCACGCTGATCGGCGTGAACGCCCGGAACCTGAAGACACTCGAACTCGACCGCGATCTGTTCGCGACGCTGTCGGACCGCATCCCCGACAGCGCGATCCGCATCGCCGAGTCGGCCGTGCTCGCCCCCGAGGACGTGCGTCGCTACCGCGAAGCCGGAGCCGACGTGGTCCTCATCGGCGAGGCGCTGGTCACGGGAGACCCGGTGACCACCCTGCACGGCTTCCTCGAAGCAGGCTCGACCCCGGTGCGAGCACGGAAGGAATCGAAGTGAGTCTTCGCGACCAGCACGGGCCGTTCTTCGGCGACTTCGGCGGCCGTTACATGCCGGAATCACTGATCGCAGCGATCGACGAGCTCACGGCCGCATACGAGGACGCGATCGCTGACCCGGCGTTCCGCTCCGAGCTCGCGAGCCTGCTGCACTCCTACGCCGGGCGCCCGTCTCCGATCACCGAGGTGCCTCGCTTCGCCGAGCACGCCGGTGGCGCGCGCGTCTTCCTCAAGCGTGAGGACCTCAATCACACGGGGTCGCACAAGATCAACAACGTGCTCGGGCAGGCACTGCTCACCAAACGCCTCGGCAAGACCCGCGTGATCGCTGAGACCGGAGCGGGTCAGCACGGCGTCGCCACCGCCACCGCGGCCGCGCTGTTCGGGCTCGACTGCACGATCTACATGGGCGAGGTGGACACCGAGCGGCAGGCGCTGAATGTCGCGCGCATGCGACTGCTGGGTGCTGAGGTCGTCGCGGTGACGACGGGGTCGCGCACCCTGAAGGACGCCATCAACGACGCCTACCGCGACTGGGTCGCGGCCGTCGAGACCACCAACTACATCTTCGGCACCGCGGCGGGTCCGCATCCGTTCCCCGCCATGGTGCGCGACTTCCAGAAGATCATCGGAGAGGAGGCCCGCGAGCAGCTGCTCGCCGAGGCCGGGCGCCTCCCGGATGCAGTCGTGGCCTGCGTCGGCGGAGGGTCCAACGCCATCGGCATGTTCGACGCCTTCCTCGACGACGACGCGGTGAAGCTATACGGCGTCGAGGCCGCCGGCGACGGTGTCGACACTCCGAGGCACGCGGCGTCGATCGAGCGCGGTCGGCCCGGCGTGCTGCACGGAGCACGGACCTACGTGCTGCAGGACGAAGACGGTCAGACCACCGAGTCGCACTCGATCTCCGCGGGCCTGGACTATCCCGGGGTCGGCCCTGAGCACTCCTGGCTGGCCGACATCGGTCGCGCCGAGTACGTCCCGGCCACCGACGACGAGGCCATGCAGGCGCTGCGCCTGCTCAGCCGCACCGAGGGCATCATTCCCGCGATCGAGTCGGCGCACGCCCTCGCAGGGGCCGTGCGCCTCGGCCGCGAGCTCGGCCCTGAGGGCATCATCGCCGTGTGCCTCTCGGGCCGTGGAGACAAGGACATGGACACCGCTGCCCGCTACTTCCACCTGTACGACGAGGAGAACGCCGGATGACGCGCGTCGAGGCCGCGATCGCTCGCGCGCAGTCCGAAGGTCGCGGCGCGTTCATCGGCTATCTTCCCGTCGGGTTCCCCGACCTCGAGACCAGCATCCAGGCCGCCGTCACCCTCGCGCGCAACGGCGTGGACATCATCGAGCTCGGCCCGCCGTACTCCGACCCGGTGATGGACGGCGCCATCATCCAGGAGGCCACCAAGCAGGCACTCGCGAACGGGTTCCGGATGCGCGATCTCTTCACCGCGGTGAAGGCGATCAGCGACCAGGTCGACGTCCCCGTCGTGGTGATGACCTACTGGAATCCCGTACTGCAGTACGGCGTGGACCGCTACGCGGACGACCTGCTCGCCGCGGGCGGCGCAGGCCTCATCACACCCGACATCACGCCGGAAGCTGCGGGGGAGTGGATCGCCGCCAGCGAGCGCACCGGACTCGACCGCATCTTCCTGGCGGCACCGACCTCGACCGATGAGCGCCTCGACCTGGTGATCTCCTCGTCGACCGGGTTCGTCTACACGGTCTCGACGATGGGCATCACCGGCGAGCGAACCGCGCTCGATCAGGCGGCGCGCACACTGGTCGACCGCCTTCGCGCCAGGGGAGCGGCTCGCGCCTGCGTCGGCATCGGCATCTCGACCGCCGAGCAGATCGCAGGGGTCATCGACTACGCCGATGGCGCGATCGTCGGCACCGCGCTCGTCCGGGCGCTCCGCGACGGCGGCCTCGATCGCCTCGCCGAAACCACCCGAGCACTCGCCGGCGGCACGCCGTCGGCGCGATTCGACACAGGAAACTAGACTCACTCTCATGTCCCTCGCGCTTCACAGCACCTTCTCGGGCGTGCTCACCAGCATCCCGAGCCCGCCGGTCAGCTACATCGAGCTCGGTCCGCTCCGCATCCACTTCTACGCGCTGTGCATCATCGCGGGCATCATCGCGGCGGTGCTGCTCACGAACCACCGGCTCACCAAGCGCGGAGCCGAGAAGTGGGTCGTGATCGACATCGCCATCCTCGCCGTTCCGATCGCGATCATCGGTGCGCGCATCTTCCACGTGCTCACCCACCCGAACTTCTACTTCGGTCCGGGCAAGAACACCTGGAACCCCTTCGAGCCGGGTTCGGTCTGGGCGATCTGGGAGGGCGGCATCGCCATCTTCGGTGCCCTCCTCGGAGGTGCGGTGGGCGCCTGGCTCGGATGCCGCTGGACCGGCATCCGCTTCTGGACGTTCGCCGACGCCCTCGCGCCGGGACTGCTGCTCGCGCAGGCGATGGGCCGCTTCGGCAACTGGTTCAACCACGAGCTTTTCGGCCTCCCGACCGATCTGCCGTGGGGTCTCGAGATCGAGTCGACCAACCCCGCCTTCCCCGCCGGCCTCGAGGAGGGGACGCTGTTCCACCCGACCTTCCTGTATGAGGTCGTCTGGAACGGTCTCGGCGTGCTCGTGCTCCTCTGGCTGAGCCGCAAGCTGTACTTCCAGTGGGGCCGACTGTTCGCCGTCTACCTGATCTGGTACAGCGCGGGGCGCATCCTCTGGGAGTCGATCCGCATCGACCCCAGCGAGGTCATCCTCGGCCTTCGCAGCAACGTCTGGGCCGCGATCATCGGCGTGATCGTCGGAATCGTGATCCTCATCGTGCAGACGCGTCGCCACACCGGCGTCGAGCCGTCGCCGTACGTACCGGGGCGGCTGCCGGCCGGCGACGATGTACAATCGCAGGACAATCCCAGCGATTACGTCGACGTGAGCGAGCCTCCGACCGACGAGGTCGCCGCAGGAGCATCCGCCACAAGCACCGCTCCCTCGAGCGAGAGCGGCACCCGATAGCCGGCTCTCGCCGCGAGAGAACCATCACACTGAACGAGCGGGCCAACGTCGTCCCCCGGGTTCATCGAGATCTGAGGACGGTGACTGGTGTACTTCCAGCCTCCCTACGGCGCCTCCGGCGCCTACCCCCCGAAGCAGGGGATGTACAACCCCGCCCACGAGAAGGACGCCTGCGGCCTGGCCATGGTCGCAACGCTCCGCGGGGAACCCGGCCACGACATCATCGCGCTGGCGCTCGAAGCGCTGCGCAACCTGGAACACCGCGGTGCGATCGGCTCTGACGCCGGCACCGGCGACGGCGCAGGCATCCTCACGCAGATGCCGGACGCATTCCTCCGGGCGGTGACGGACTTCGACCTCCCGCCCCTCGGCGAGTACGCCGCAGGCCTCGCGTTCCTCCCCCGGGAGTCGAGCGCTCGCCGCGAGCAGAAGGCCGGCATCGAGCGCATCGCCGCCGAAGAGGGCCTCGTCGTCCTCGGCTGGCGGGTCGTCCCCACCGCCAACGAGAACCTGGGCAAGCTCGCCGACGAGGCGCGCCCGGCCTTCGAGCAGCTCTTCATCACGCGTCCGGGCAGCGGGGCGCGCGACGCCTCGTCGCCGCTGGTCCTCGACCGCATCGCGTACCGCCTGCGCAAGCGGGCGGGCCACGAGCTCGGCGCGTACTTCGTCTCGCTCTCGGCTCGCACGCTCGGCTACAAGGGCATGGTGACCACCCTGCAGTTGGAGCCGTTCTACCCCGACCTGCAGGACGAACGATTCGCCTCCGAGCTCGCGGTGGTGCACTCCCGGTACTCGACGAACACGTTCCCGTCGTGGCCGCTCGCGCAGCCGTTGCGGATGCTCGCGCACAACGGCGAGATCAACACCGTCGGCGGCAACCGCAACTGGATGCGCGCGCGTCAATCGCAGCTCGCGTCCGAGCTGCTCGGCGACATCCGTCCGCTGCTGCCCATCTGCACCCCGGGAGCGAGCGATTCCGCGTCGTTCGACGAGGTGCTCGAACTGCTGACGCTCACGGGGCGCAGCCTGCCGCACGCGGTGATGATGATGGTGCCGGAGGCCTGGGAGAAGCAGGCCGACATCGACCCCGACCTGCGCGCCTTCTACGAGTACCACTCGAACCAGATGGAGCCGTGGGACGGACCCGCTGCCCTGATCTTCACCGACGGCACGCAGGTGGGGGCGACCCTCGATCGCAACGGGCTGCGACCCGGCCGCTGGACCGAGACCACGGACGGTCTGGTCGTCATCGGCAGTGAGACCGGAGTTCTGGAGTTCGAGCCGGAACGCATCAAGCGCCGCGGGCGCCTGCAGCCCGGTCGGATGTTCCTCGTCGACACCGCTCAGGGGCGCATCGTGGAGGACGACGAGATCAAGCGCGAGCTCGCCACCATGCACCCGTGGCGGGAGTGGCTGGATGCCGGTTCGGTGCGCCTGGCCGACCTGCCCGAGCGCGAGCACATCGTGCATCCGGCCGCGTCGATCACGCGCCGTCAGCGCACCTTCGGGTACACCGAGGAAGAGGTGCGCATTCTGCTCACCCCGATGGGGCAGAACGGCGCCGAGCCGCTCGGCGCCATGGGCAGCGACACCCCGATCGCCGTGCTCAGCGAGCGACCGAGACTGCTGTTCGACTACTTCGTGCAGCAGTTCGCGCAGGTGACGAACCCGCCGCTCGACGCGATCCGCGAGGAGGTCGTCACCAGCCTGCGGCTCGGCCTCGGCCCGGAGCGCAACCTGCTGGACTGGGGGCCGGACCACGCCCGAACCGTGACACTGGACTTCCCGGTGATCGACAACGACGAGCTCGCCAAGATCCGGCACATCGACCGTGCCCTGCCCGGACGCTCCAGCGCGACCATTCGCGGGCTGTACCACTTCGATGCGGGCCCGCACACCATGCAGGAGCGCCTCGAAGAGATGTGCGCCGAGGTGGATGCCGCGATCGAGCGCGGAGCGGAACTGATCATTCTCTCCGACCGCGACTCGAACAAGGACCTCGTCCCCATTCCATCGCTGCTCATGGTCGCAGCAGTCCACCACCACCTCATCCGCAACGAGAACCGGATGAAGGTCGGTCTGATCGTCGAGGCCGGAGACGTGCGCGAAGTGCACCACGTCGCGACGCTGATCGGCTACGGTGCATCCGCCGTTAACCCCTACCTGGCGATGGAGACCGTCGAGCACCTTGTGCGCACCGGGTACATCACCGGTGTCAGCCCCGAGAAGGCGGTGCGCAACCTGATCTACGCCCTCGGCAAGGGCGTGCTGAAGATCATGTCGAAGATGGGCATCTCGACCGTGTCGTCGTACGCGGGCGCCCAGGTGTTCGAAGCAGTGGGCCTCAGCCAGGAATTCGTCGACGCCTACTTCACCGGCACCGAGACCAAGCTCGGCGGCATCGGCATCCAGGACGTCTTCGCCGAGAACCAGGCGCGCCATGACTTCGCCTACCCGGAGGACTCCGCCGCGCGGGCCCACGAGCGGCTGTGGACCGGCGGTGAGTACCAGTGGCGACGTGATGGCTCGCCTCACCTGTTCAACCCGGAGACCGTCTTCCGGCTGCAGCACTCCACTCGCACCCGCCGGTACGACATCTTCCGCGAGTACACCAGGTCGGTCGACGACCAGGCGCGCGAGCTGAAGACGCTGCGCGGACTGTTCGAGCTGCGCACGGGGGAGCGACCCCCCGTGCCGCTGGACGAGGTCGAACCGGTGAGCGCCATCGTCAAGCGCTTCTCCAGCGGCGCGATGAGCTACGGCTCGATCTCGCAGGAGGCGCACGAGACGCTGGCGATCGCCATGAACCGCCTCGGCGCGAAGTCGAACACCGGCGAAGGGGGAGAGGACCCGGAGCGCCTGGTGGACCCCGAACGCCGCAGCGCCATCAAGCAGGTGGCGTCCGGTCGTTTCGGCGTGACCAGCCAGTACCTCACCGAGGCCGACGATCTGCAGATCAAGCTCGCCCAGGGTGCCAAGCCCGGCGAGGGCGGGCAGCTTCCGCCGCAGAAGGTGTACCCCTGGGTCGCCCGCACACGTCACGCGACCCCAGGCGTCGGCCTGATCTCGCCACCGCCGCACCACGACATCTACTCGATCGAGGATCTCAAGCAGCTGATCTTCGACCTCAAGCGAGCCAACCCCAATGCGCGGATCCACACCAAGCTGGTCAGCCAATCGGGCATCGGGGCGGTCGCCGCGGGCGTCGCCAAGGCGCTCAGCGATGTGGTGCTGGTTTCGGGCCACGACGGCGGCACCGGGGCGAGCCCGCTGAACTCGCTGAAGCACGCCGGTACGCCGTGGGAGCTGGGTCTCGCGGAGACGCAGCAGACGCTCATGCTCAACGGCATGCGCGACCGGGTGGTCGTACAGGTCGACGGGCAGCTCAAGACCGGTCGCGACGTGATCATCGGCGCCCTGCTCGGCGCCGAGGAGTTCGGCTTCGCCACCGCACCGCTGGTTGTCAGCGGCTGCATCATGATGCGCGTCTGCCATCTCGACACCTGCCCGGTGGGCGTGGCGACGCAGAACCCTCTGCTGCGCGAGCGCTTCACCGGCAAGCCGGAGTTCGTCGTGAACTTCATGGAGTTCATCGCCGAGGAGGTGCGTGAGATCCTCGCAGAGCTCGGCTATCGCTCGCTCGACGAGATCATCGGGCGCGCCGAGCTGCTGCGCACTGATGCCGCCATCCGGCATTGGAAGGCCGACGGCCTCGACCTCGCACCGATCCTCGAAGGCCCGCTGTTCCCCGCCGGCGAGCCGCGTCGCAGCGCGCGAGAGCAGGACCACGAGCTGGGCAGGCACTTCGACACCACGCTCATCGAGATGTCCGCGGAAGCGCTGGAGAGCGGAGCGCCCGTCGTCATCGAGCTTCCGATCCGCAACACCGAGCGTGCTGTCGGCACGATGCTCGGCTATCACGTCACGAAGCGCTACGGGGCGCAGGGACTGGCGAGGGAGACGATCGATGTCACTCTGCACGGCACGGCAGGGCAGTCGCTCGGCGCGTTCCTGCCGTCCGGTATCGCACTTCGCCTGGAGGGCGACGCGAACGACTACGTCGGCAAGGGTCTCTCCGGAGGCGACATCACGATCCGTCCCGCGCGCGACGCCGGGTTCGAACCGCATCGCAACGTGATCGCCGGCAACGTCATCGGCTACGGTGCGACCAGCGGGACGATGTTCATCTCGGGCGTCGTCGGTGAGCGGTTCCTCGTGCGCAACTCCGGTGCGACCGCCGTCGTCGAAGGGGTGGGCGATCACGCGCTGGAGTACATGACCGGTGGCACAGCGGTGATCCTCGGCGAGACCGGCCGCAATCTGGGTGCCGGGATGTCGGGCGGCGTCGCCTACGTCCGCGACCTCAGCTCGGCCAGAGTCAACGCAGAGGCGCTGTCGAGCGGCGAGCTCGTGCTCGGGCCGCTCGACCGTGCCGACGTCGAAGTGCTTCGCAGCCTGCTCGTCGAGCACGTGGAGCGCACCGCTTCGCCGTTGGCATCCGCCATCCTCGAGGACTTCGACACAGCTCAGAACGAATTCACGAAGGTGCTGCCGCGCGACTTCGCCGCCGTGCGCACCATGCGCCAGGAGGCGGAGGCCGCGGGTATCGACCCCGACGGTGAAGCCGTCTGGAACCGGATCCTGGAGGTGACCGGTGGCTGACCCCAAGGGCTTTCTGAAGACGACCGAGCGCGAGCTCCCCGCCCGTCGCCCCGTGCCGGTGCGCATCATGGACTGGAAAGAGGTCTACGAGCCCGGCGACCGCGCGGTGCTGAAGCGCCAGGCAGGCCGCTGCATGGACTGCGGTGTGCCGTTCTGCCACTCGGGATGCCCGCTGGGCAATCTGATCCCGGAGTGGAACGATCTGACGTGGCGCGGCGAGGGCCGCGCTGCGATCGATCGCCTGCACGCGACGAACAACTTCCCCGAGTTCACCGGCCGGCTCTGCCCCGCCCCCTGCGAGAGCGCGTGCGTCCTCGGCATCAACCAGCCCGCCGTGACCATCAAGCAGGTCGAGGTCTCGATCATCGACGAGGCCTTCTCCCGCGGTTGGGTCGAGCCTCAGCCGCCGCAGCGGCTGAGCGGTAAGACGGTGGCCGTCGTCGGCTCCGGTCCGGCCGGGCTCGCGGCGGCGCAGCAGCTCACCAGGGCAGGGCACACCGTGGTCGTCTACGAGCGCGACGACCGCATCGGCGGACTGCTGCGCTACGGCATCCCGGACTTCAAGATGGAGAAGCGGCACCTCGAGGCGCGCCTTCGCCAGATGCAGGCGGAAGGGACCCGCTTCCGCGCCGGTGTGCAGATCGGCGTCGACATCGGCTGGGACGAGCTGCGCGCGCGCTACGACGCGGTGCTGCTGGCCACCGGATCGACGGTGCCGCGCGACCTGCCGATTCCTGGTCGCGATCTGCCGGGTGTGCACTTCGCGATGGAGTACCTCGTCGAATCGAACAAGGCGGTCGCCGGCGACGACGTCCCGAACCAGATCACGGCCGAGGGCAAGCACGTGGTCGTCATCGGCGGCGGCGACACCGGGGCCGACTGCATCGGCACGGCGCACCGTCAGGGTGCGCTGAGCGTGACCAACCTGGCGATCGGTCGCCAGCCCGGAGCCGAGCGCGGTGAGCACCAGCCATGGCCGACGATGCCGACGCTCTTCGAGGTGCAGTCCGCGCACGAGGAGGGCGGCGAACGCCACTACCTGGCGTCCACCGTCGAGTTCCTCGCCGATTCCGCGGGTGCAGTGCGGGCGGTGCGCGTGGCCGAGACCGAGTTCGTCGACGGCCGGCGTGTGCCCAAGAGCGGCACCGAGCGTGAGATCCCGGCCGACCTCGTGCTGATCGCGATGGGCTTCACAGGACCGGAGACTGCCACCTTCGACGGCGACACCAGGCCTGCGACCTCAGACCGGGGCGCGTTCGTGCGCGACGCCGACTACGCCACGTCCGAGCAGGGCGTGTTCGTGGCAGGCGATGCCGGCCGCGGTCAGTCCCTGATCGTCTGGGCGATCGCCGAGGGTCGCGCGGCGGCCGCCTCGATCGATCGGCACCTGATGGGGTCCACCGTGCTGCCCATGCCGGTGGCGCCCACGGATGTCGCGCTGAGCGTGCAGCCCGCGTAGGCTGAGCGCGGCAGCGTCGCCAAGTCCCCTATCCACACCTCTCACCCTGGAGATGCCGTTGAGACGCGCGAAAATCGTGGCCACGCTCGGTCCTGCAACCTCGACCTATGAAACGGTCCGTGCACTGATCGAGGCAGGTGTCGACGTGGCACGGCTGAACCTGAGCCATGGCGACTACTCGGTTCACGAGGCGAACTACGCGAACGTGCGCCGTGCCGCAGAGGACGCGGGGCGAGCGGTCGCCGTTCTCGTGGATCTGCAGGGTCCGAAGATCCGTCTCGGACGCTTCGAGAACGGCCCTTACGAACTCGCCGTGGGCGACATCTTCAAGATCACCACCGAGGAGATCGTCGGCAACCGCGAGATCTGCGGCACCACCTTCAAGGGTCTGCCCCAGGACGTGAAGCCGGGCGACTTCCTGCTGATCGACGACGGCAAGGTGCGCGTCGAGGTGGTCTCGACCGACGGCACCGTGGTCACCACGCGCGTCGTCGTCGCCGGTGCGGTGTCGAACAACAAGGGGATCAACCTCCCGGGTGTGGCCGTGAACGTGCCGGCTCTCAGCGAGAAGGACGAGGACGATCTGCGCTGGGGCCTGCGTACCGGCGCGGACATCATCGCCCTGTCGTTCGTGCGCAACGCGAGCGATGTCGAGCGCGTGCACGAGATCATGGCCGAGGAGGGCGTGCGCGTCCCCGTCATCGCCAAAGTCGAGAAGCCGCAGGCGGTGGATGCTCTCGAGGAGATCGTCGACGCGTTCGACGGCATCATGGTGGCCCGAGGCGATCTGGGCGTCGAACTCCCGCTCGAGGCAGTGCCGATCGTGCAGAAGCGCGCGGTGGAGCTCGCGCGCCGCAACGCCAAGCCTGTGATCGTGGCCACCCAGATGCTCGAATCGATGATCTCGAGCCCGGTGCCGACTCGTGCCGAGACGTCGGATGTCGCGAACGCCGTTCTCGACGGCGCGGACGCCGTGATGCTGTCCGGTGAGACGAGCGTCGGCGACTACCCGGTCGTGGTCGTGGAGACGATGGCTCGCATCATCGAGTCCACCGAGGAGCACGGTCTGGAGCGCATCCAGCCGCTGACCAACAAGCCCCGCACGCAGGGCGGCGCCATCACGCTCGCGGCCCTCGAGGTCGCCGAGTTCGTCGAGGCGAAGTTCCTCTGCGTGTTCACCCAGTCAGGTGACTCCGCGCGCCGCCTGTCGCGGCTTCGCTCCCGCATCCCGATGCTGGCGTTCACGCCCGAGCCCGGCATCCGCCGCCGCATGGCGCTGACCTGGGGACTGCAGTCGAAGCTGGTCGACATGGTCGAACACACCGATGCGATGTACCACCAGGTGGACGAGAACCTGCTCGGCGAAGGACTGGCGAAGGAGGGCGACAAGGTCGTGGTGATCTCCGGTTCGCCTCCCGGGATCATCGGCTCCACCAACGACATCCGCGTGCACAAGGTCGGCGACGCCGTCGGCGGAGCAGCGCCGGTGTACAAGTCCCGCGCCTGATCGATCGACAGCACGCAGGGCCGGATCCTGATCCCGCCCTGCGTGCTGTCGTCTTCGATGAGGGGTACCGTGCAGGGATGAGGCAGCCCCGGCGGACAGTGACGAGGCACCGTGTCGCCGGTCTCACCCTCCGCAGTCTCACATCGCCCGGCCCGGGTGCGGTGACCTTCGTGCTCGTGCACGGGATCGGGATGTCGCATCGCTATCTGGCGCGACTGCACTCTGCGCTTTCCGCGCACGGCACTGTCGTCTCGGTTGACCTGCCGGGCTTCGGTGGATTGCCCAAGCCTGCCCACGACCTCGACGTGACGCAGATGGCCGATGCCCTCGCCGGCCTGCTCGACAAGCTGCGAACGGGACCGGTCGTGGTCGTGGGACAGTCGATGGGCACGCAGTGGGCGGTCGAGCTCGCTGCTCGCCGTCGTGACCTGACCCGCGGTGTCGTCGTGATCGGACCGGTCGCGGATGAGCGCCGCCGGACCCTGCTGTGGCAGGCCGCGCTGCTGGCACTGGACACGCTGCGCGAGCCCCCTGGAGCGAATGCGCTCGTGTTCTCCGACTACCTGCGCTGCGGGCCGGTCTGGTACCTCGCCCAGTTGCGGCACATGCTCCGCTATCGCATCGAAGACCGGGTCTCGCGCCTTCAGGCGCCCTTGCTCATCGTGCGCGGGTCCCGAGACCCGATCGCCACGCGGGGGTGGTGCCGTCGGCTGCGTGCCGCCGCCCGTGAGGCCATGCTGGCCGAGATCCCCGGCCGGGCGCACAACGCGCAGCACTCCGCGCCTCGCGCGGTGGCCGCGGCGATCGTGCATGCATGCGCGTCAATGCCGACGAGTGACGCTCATCGGCATGAGCCGTCGCGGGGGAACGGGCGATGAGCGAGCTTCTGCGGCGCGCCCTGTGGTGGGTGGAGGACTACGCCTACGCCGCGGTGTGGCAGGCGCGTGCCTTCGGCAGTCGGCAGGAGCCCGAGAGCTTTGCTCACGGGCGGGGGACGCCCATCATCGTCCTTCCCGGCATCTACGAGACCTGGAAGTTCATGCAGCCGGTCATCCAACGCGCACATGAGCTGGATCACCCGATACACGTCGTCGACGGTCTTGCCCGCAACCTCCGTCCGATCGAAGAGATGGCGGAAGGCGTGGGCGCGTTCCTGGCCGAGCGCGATCTGCGTGACGTCGTGCTTCTGGCGCACAGCAAGGGCGGGCTGGCCGGCAAGCTGGCGATGCTCGGACCGGACGCGGAGCGCGTGCGGGGGATGCTGGCCGTAGCCACCCCGTTCGGCGGGTCCAGGTACGCGCGGCTGATGCTCCCTCGCACGCTGCGCACGTTGTCGCCAGGCCACCCCTCGATCGTGAGCCTGTCGCAGCAACGCGCCGCCAACGCCCGGATCGTGTCGGTGTACGCACGGTTCGACCCGCACATCCCGGAGGGCAGCCGGCTCCCGGGGGCGAAGAACGTGGAGCTCGACACCGGCGGCCACTTCCGCGTGCTGACGCACCCGCGGGTGATGGCAGAGCTGGCGGCGCTGGCGGGCTGAGCCCCCGTGGCGAGGCCGGGATCTGGGACCTCAGGTCGTTCGGGCCAGTTCGATTCGAGTGCCGGCGGTGGGACTCGAACCCACACGTCCTCTCGGACAAAGCATTTTGAGTGCTCCGCGTCTGCCATTCCGCCACGCCGGCTCGTGTGTCGCGTCTTCGACTGTAGCGCAGCCACGCGCATCCTCCGTCCCATGAGGCGACGCTTCCTCCGGGCAGGGGCGAGTCTCCCGTAGGATGGACGGGTGACCGAAGAACAGCCTGAGCAGCCCACGGCATCCGCACCCCGACGCGTCGTCGTCGCCGAGGACGAGTCGCTGATCCGCCTCGACATCGTCGAGATCCTCCGCGACAACGGCTTCGACGTCGTGGGAGAGGCTGGAGACGGCGAGACGGCTGTCCAGCTCGCCACCGAGCTGCGTCCGGACCTCGTCATCATGGACGTGAAGATGCCGCAACTCGATGGCATCAGCGCCGCCGAGAAGCTGCACAAGAACAACATCGCCCCGGTGGTGCTGCTCACCGCGTTCAGCCAGAAGGAGCTCGTCGAACGCGCCAGCGAGGCCGGCGCACTGGCTTACGTGGTCAAGCCGTTCACCCCCAACGATCTGCTCCCGGCCATCGAGATCGCGTTGGCCCGTCACGAGCAGATCATCACGCTCGAGGCCGAGGTCGCCGACATGGTCGAGCGCTTCGAGACCCGCAAGCTCGTGGACCGGGCCAAGGGCCTGCTGAACGAGAAGATGGGCCTGTCGGAGCCGGAGGCGTTCCGCTGGATCCAGAAGGCGTCGATGGACCGCCGTCTGACCATGCAGGACGTCGCCAAGGCGATCATCGAGCAGCTCGCACCGAAGAAGTCCTGAGCGGGGCCGGCGCGCGCCGGTCCGTTCCTCCTCGAGGACCTGTCAGCCTCCGGCCGGCAGGTCCTTGATCATGTTGGTGATGCGCACCGTCGAGCAGCGACGGCCCTGCTCATCGGAGACCGCGATCTCGTGCACCGTGAGGCTGCGTCCGAGGTGGATGGGCGTGCACACGCCGGTGACGATCCCGCTGGTGGCGGAGCGCGTGTGCGTCGCGTTGATGTCGATGCCGACGGCAAGACGCCCGGGTCCTGCATGCAGGTTCGCGGCCATGGAACCGAGCGATTCGCCGAGGACGACGTACGCACCGCCGTGGAGCAGTCCGGCCGGCTGAGTGTTGCCCTCCACCGGCATGGTCGCCACGCATCGATCGACAGCGAACTCGACCCAACGGATGCCCATCTTCTCGGCCAGGGCGCCCATGCCGCGCTGTGCGGCCCACTCCAGTCCGGGGGTCAGGGTCGGCTCGTTCACTCATCCTCCTCAGCGAGTGTCCGTCGTGCTCGTTAGGCTTGCAGAGTGACGGACTCCGCAAAGCCTACCCTCATGGTCGTCGACGGCCATTCCCTCGCGTACCGGGCGTTCTTCGCCCTCCCGGTCGACAACTTCACCACCAGGGACAACCAGCACACGAACGCCATCTACGGATTCCTGTCGATGTTCGTCAATCTGATCAAGGCCGAGAAGCCGACGCACCTGGCGGTCGCCTTCGACACGTCGCGGCACTCCTTCCGCACCGAGGTGTACTCGGAGTACAAGGCCACCCGTTCCGAGACGCCACAGGAGTTCCGTGGCCAGATCCCGCTTCTGCAGGACTGCCTGGCCGCGATGTCGGTGCCCGTGCTCACCAAGGAGGGCGTCGAGGCCGACGACATCCTCGCCACGCTGGCCACACAGGGGGCGGAGCAGGGGTACGACGTGCTCGTCGTCTCCGGTGATCGCGACACCATCCAGCTGGTGAACGACGACATCACCCTGCTCTACCCCTCGGTGCAGGGCGTATCGCAGCTCAAGCGATACGATCCTGCCGCCGTGGCCGAGCGATACGGTGTGCGCCCGGAACAGTATCCCGACATCGCGGCACTGGTCGGTGAGACCAGCGACAACCTCCCCGGCGTGCCCAAGGTGGGGGAGAAGACGGCCGTGAAGTGGCTGACCCAGTTCGGCTCGCTCGATGAGCTGCTCGAGCGCGCCGGCGAGATCAAGGGCGTCGTCGGCGGCAACCTGCGCGAGCACATCGAGGATGTGCGTCGCAACCGCCGGCTGAACCGGCTGCTGCGCGACGTGGAGCTGCCCGTCGGACCCGCTGAGATCGCCGTGACGCCGATCGACGCCCAGGCCGTGCGCGACATCTTCGCCCGGCTGGAGTTCCGCACGCTCCTGCCTCGCGTGTTCGAGGCCGTGGGTGCCGAGGACGACGGCGCCGACGACCAGACCGCGGTCGAGATGCCGGAGCCGGTGCAGGCGGATGCTGCATCGCTGGCCTCCTGGGCGTCGTCGCAGGACGGGCCGCTCGGTGTCACGTTCGTGACGGCCGACGGTGAGATCGTGCGCATCGGGGTCGCCGACGAGAGCGAGCTCTACGAATGCGACTGGTCGGTGGATGCGGCGGCCGACCTGCGCGAGTGGCTCGAAGCGGAGGCGCCGAAGGTGCTTCACGACGCCAAGCCGCAGGTCAAGGCGCTGCTGTCCGCCGGGATCCGCCTCGGCGGGCTCAGCGATGACACTCTTCTAGGCGGCTGGCTGATGCGCCCGAGCTTTCCCGACAAGACCCTCGGCAACCTGGTGGAGCGCTATCTGGGCGAGAAGCTCCCGGAAGCCGATCCCACCCAGCTGGTGCCCGAGCACGAGGGTGCGACGCCGGCACAGGAGGCGTGGTTCACCTTGCGCGCCTCCGCCGCGATCCGGGAGGCCATGCCGGACAGCGTGTCCGCCGTCCTCACCGATATCGAGCTGCCTTCGCTGATGACGCTGGCGGACATGGAACTCGCGGGCGTCGCCGTGTCGCACGCCGTGCTGTCGGAGTTCTCGGCCGAGCTCGCCACCCGCGCCGATGCGATCGCGCAGGACGCGTACGCGACGATCGGTCGCGAGGTGAACCTGGGCTCTCCCAAGCAGCTGCAGGAGGTGCTGTTCGAAGAGCTTCAGCTGCCCAAGACACGTAAGACGAAGACCGGCTACTCGACGGATGCCGCGTCCCTCGCCGACATTCAGGAGAAGGCGCCGCACCCCTTCCTCGAGCAGCTCTCTCAGCACCGCGAGGCGACGAAGCTGCGCCAGATCATCGAATCTCTCGACACCGCCATCCGCGCCGACGGACGCGTCCACACCACGTACGTGCAGACCGGCAGTCAGACGGGCCGGCTCTCGAGCACCGATCCGAATCTGCAGAACATTCCGGTCCGCACCGAGGAGTCCCGCCGGATCCGAAGTGCGTTCGAAGTGGGTGAGGGATACGAGACGCTGCTCACCGCGGACTACTCGCAGATCGAGATGCGCATCATGGCGCACCTGTCCGGCGACGCGGGGCTCATCGAGGCGTTCAACTCCGGTGAGGACCTGCACCGCTTCGTGGGGGCGCGGGTCTTCGGGGTCGAGCCGGAGGACGTCACCTCGGCGATGCGGACCAAGGTGAAGGCGATGTCATACGGCTTGGTCTATGGGCTCAGTGCGTTCGGTCTCTCCAAGCAGCTCCGTATCGAGCAGTCCGAGGCGAAGCAGCTGATGCTGGAGTACTTCGCGCGGTTCGGCGCTGTGCGCGACTACCTGCGTGCGTCGGTGATGAAGGCGAAGGAGGACGGCTACACCGAGACCATCTTCGGCCGGCGCCGCCCGTTCCCCGATCTGTCCAGCCCCAACCGCGTCCTGCGTGAGAACGCGGAGCGCGCCGCGCTGAACGCTCCCATCCAGGGAAGCGCGGCCGACATCATGAAGGTGGCGCTCTTCCGCATCCACGACGACCTCGTGTCGCGGGGTCTCGCCTCACGTGTGCTGCTGCAGATCCACGACGAGCTCGTCGTGGAGGTGGCAGCGGGGGAGTGGGACACGGTCGAGGGTGTCGTGAAGGAACGCATGGCAGGCGCCGCAGACCTCTCGGTGCCGCTCGACGTGCAGGTCGGTCGCGGTCGCGATTGGAACGAGGCAGCGCACTAGGCTCATCTGCATGACTGCTGAACCCCGCACCCCGTCCGCGATCGATCAGGTCGCCGAGCGCTGGGTCGACACCCTCACCGAGCTGTCGCCGACGCTGGCGACGTACATCGGTCGCAACGAGGCGAACGGCCGGCTCGACGACGTCAGCCCGGAGGGACACGAGCGCGCCGTGGCGGCGGCCCGTTCGACGCTCGCCGATCTGAACTCGATCGATCCTGTCGACTCGATCGACGAGGTCACGAAAGCCGATCTGTCGGCCGAGCTGCGCCTGCAGATCGAGCTGCATGACGCGCAGTGGCACCTGCGCGACCTCAACGTCATCGCGTCCGCCCCGCAGGATTTCCGGCAGGCGTTCGACCTCATGCCGACCGACAGCGGCGACGATTGGGTCGTGGTGTCCGAGCGCCTCGCAGCGGTGCCGGCGGCGCTGAAGGGGTACATCGAGACGCTCCGTGAGGGCATCCGCCACGGGGTCGTCCCCGCACGCCGGCAGGTGATCGAGGTCGCCACCCAGGTGGCGAGGTACAGCGCGGACGACGGCTTCTTCGCCTCCTTCGTGGCGACCGCCGCGCCGCAGGACGGACAGCTCCCGGCATCCCTCGCTCGAGATTTGGCCGATCACGCGGGCGCCGCTCGTGTGGCGTACGACGAACTGCGCTCGTTCCTCACCTCCGAGCTCGCGCCGGCCGCGGCGGAACAGGACGCGGTCGGACGAGACCTGTACGCCCTGAACTCCCGCCGCTTCCTGGGGGCGACGATCGACCTCGACGAGACCTACGAGTGGGGTCGCGAGGAGCTCGCCCGCATGATCGCCGAGCAGGAGTCGATCGCGAACGAGATCCTCCCCGGCGCTACCGTCGAAGAGGCTGTCGCTCACCTGGAGGCCGATCCCGCTCGCAAGCTCCATGGCACGGAGGCCCTGCAGCACTGGATGCAGGAGACGAGCGACAGGGCGATCGCCGAGCTGGGTGCCAGTCACTTCGAGATCCCGGACGAGATCCGCGCGCTGGAGTGCATGATCGCCCCCACCCAGGAGGGCGGCATCTACTACACCGGTCCGACCGACGACTTCTCCCGCCCCGGACGCATGTGGTGGTCGGTGCCGGAGGGCGTCACCGAGTTCGACACCTGGCGCGAGCTGACCACGGTCTATCACGAGGGCGTTCCAGGGCATCACCTGCAGATCGGCCAGGCCACGTACAACAGGGCCGAGCTGAACACCTGGCGAAGGGTGCTCGCCGGCACCTCCGGACACGCCGAGGGCTGGGCGCTGTACGCCGAGCGGCTCATGGAGGAACTCGGCTACCTCGACGACCCGGCGGACAGGCTCGGCATGCTCGATGGGCAGCGGATGCGGGCGCTGCGCGTGGTGCTCGACATCGGAGTGCACCTGGGCAAGCCCCGCCTCGACGCCGATGGGGTCTGGGACCACGACTACGCACTCGAGATGATGCGCCGCAACGTGAACATGCCCGACGAGTTCCGCCAGTTCGAGGTCAACCGCTATCTCGGCTGGCCGGGTCAGGCGCCTTCGTACAAGGTCGGACAGCGCATCTGGGAGCAGGTGCGCGACACCGTGCGTGCGCGTCAGGGTGATGCGTTCTCGTTCAAGGACTTCCACAAGCGTGCCCTTGACCTGGGCGGCGTCGGCCTCGACACCCTGCGTTCGGTCTTCTCGGTCTGAGCCGGTCACGCGTGCTCCGGCGCGGGGTCGCGCGCCTCTACGATGAGAGGATGCCGGACCCCGCGCTGCCGAGCCGATCGTCGCTCGCCGCCCGCCTCGATGCCCTGCCGTTCACCAGAGCCCACTTCCGCGTGCTCAGCGGCTCGGGAATCGGATGGGCGTTGGACGCGATGGACGTCGGCCTCATCTCGTTCATCATCGCCGCGCTTGCGCAGCAGTGGGCGCTGACACCCGCCGAGACCGGCTGGATCGCGTCCATCGGATTCGTGGGTATGGCTGTGGGCGCCGGCGTCGGTGGTCTCCTCGCCGACCGGATCGGGCGGCGGCAGGTCTTCGCCATCACGCTGCTCGTCTACGGGCTCGCCACGGGTGCCAGCGCGCTTGTCGGCGGGGTCGCGATGCTGATGGTGCTGCGGTTCTTCGTCGGGCTCGGCCTCGGCGCCGAGCTTCCCGTCGCCTCCACCTACGTCAGCGAATTCGCACCCGCCGCGATCCGCGGTCGGCTGATCGTCATCCTCGAGGCATTCTGGGCGGTGGGGTGGACCGCGTCCGCGCTGATCGGGTACTTCGTCATCCCGGCATCCGAGGCGGGCTGGAGGTGGGCCTTCGCCCTCGGCGCCGTGCCCGCGGCGTACGCGCTGTTCGTCCGCTGGGGACTGCCGGAATCTCCGCGCTGGCTCGCGTCCCGCGGACGGATCGCGGATGCAGAACGGGTCGTCCTGACGCTGGAGACCTCCGCAGACCTGCGCCGCCGTCCTGCCTCGCGGGCGGAACCGGGGCATCGCGTGCTGGCCGAATCCTCCTCCGCGCGAGTGCGGATGCTGTGGTCGCGCGAGCTGCGGTTGCGGACGGCGAGCGTCTGGCTTGTCTGGTTCTGCGTGAACTTCGCGTACTACGGAGCGTTCATCTGGATCCCGACGATCCTGTTCAACGCCGGATACGACCTGGTGCGCTCCTTCGGCTTCACGCTGCTGATCACGCTCGCCCAGCTGCCCGGTTATGCTGTCGCCGCGTGGCTGATCGAGCTCTGGGGACGGCGACTCACCTTGTCGGTGTTCCTGGCAGGCTCCGTGGTGGCGGCACTCTTCTTCGGCACCGCCGGCGAGCCCTTCGCGATCGTCGCAGCGGGCATGGCTCTGTCGTTCTTCAATCTCGGAGCCTGGGGCGCCCTGTACGCCGTCACGCCTGAGATCTATCCCACGTCGCTGCGGGCGACAGGTGCGGGCTGGGCTGCGGGCGTCGGCCGGATCGCGTCGATCATCGCCCCACTCATGGTTCCGATGCTGCTGCAGACGGGCGGGGCGCCGCTCGCCTTCACCGTGTTCGCAGGGTTCTTCGTCGTCGCCGCGGTGGCCGCGTGGGGCCTCGCAGACCGTCGCGGCAAGTCCCTGGACGACCGCTGACGACGCACCACGGGTGCACTGCGGCTCTAGGCTGGAAGGCATGGCAGCAGTGCGTTTCGTGGCGATCGGGGACTCCTTCACGGAGGGCGTCGGCGACGAGCTGCCGGACGGGCGTGTGCGCGGCTGGGCCGACATCGCAGCTCAGGGCTGGGCCGATGCGACGGGGCATCCGATCCAGTACGCCAATCTCGCGATCCGCGGCCGTCTCGCCTGGCCCATCGTCGAAGAGCAGCTCGAGCCGGCACTGTCGTTGCGGCCGACCCACCTCTCGTTCAACGGCGGTGGCAACGACATGCTGCGGCCGAACGCCGACATCGAGCACATCGCCGATGCGTTCAGCCGTGTGCTGCGCCGTTGCGACGAGGAGGGCGTTCGGCTGATCGTGCTGTCCGGTGCGAATCCCAGCGCACGCCTGCCGGTCGGGCGCCTGGTGCAGCGCCGTGGGGATGAGCTTTCGGCCGCAGTGCTCCGGCGCATCGAGGACAGACCGGATGTGATCCGAGCGCTGAACTGGCCCGACACCGAGCTCTCCGCACCGCAGTACTGGTCAGAGGATCGCCTGCACATGAACGCGCATGGCCACCACAGGGTCGCTGCCCGCGTGCTGCATGCGCTGGGACTCGAGCCGCCTGCGGAATGGTGGTCGCCCTCGCAGCATCCGCCGGCGGGTCCGGAGGGCTTCGCCTACTACCGTCAGTTCGTCGGCCCGTGGATTCAGCGGCGAGTGACCCGCACGTCTTCCGGCGACGGCCGGGCGCCCAAGCACGCCACCTGGGTCGAGCGGACACCGCGATGAGCCGCGTGAGCGGCGTCAGGCTCCCGCGGCGCATCCTGCAGCTCTGCGTCGGCGTGTTCCTGTACGGCATCGGGATCGCCTTCATCATCCGCGGGGTCCATCGGTGCAGCACCGTGGGATGTGCTCATCCAGGGGCTCTCCTTCCACGTGCCGCTCAGCTTCGGCGTCATCACGGTGCTGGTGAGCGTGTTGGTGCTGCTGCTGTGGATACCGATCAGACAGAGGCCGGGGATCGGAACGATCGTGAACGCCCTGTTCGTGGGGCCTTCGGCCGATGTCGGCTTCATGGTCATCCCGTACCCCGACGCGCTGGCCTTGCAGGTGCTGTTCTTCGCGATCGGACTGACCGTGCTCGCGGCCGCGACGGGGATGTACATCGGCGCGCACTTCGGTCCGGGGCCGCGCGACGGACTGATGACCGGGCTTCACGCGCGACTCGGCCTGCCGATCTGGGTGGTGCGCACCGCGCTCGAGGTGACCGTCGTCGCCATCGGATGGGCGCTCGGCGGTACTGTCGGCGTCGGCACCGTCGCATTCGCCCTGCTCGTCGGACCGATGTGCCAGTTCTTCATGCGGATCTTCGCCGTGCGCCTGAGCGGTGGCGACGAGCACGCCGCAGGCCGTCGGCGTCCAGATACCGTGGCGGGTTGAATCGTGGACACCTGGGAGATGCGGTCACTCCCGGCCGGCGTCGTCAGCCTGCACGATGCACGTCGCCGAGAGCACCGCACCGTGCGGCTGGAGCCGTTCGAGATCGGTGTGTACGCCGTCACAGAGGAGCAGTTCGCCGAGGTGATCGGCATCCCCGCGCAGCATCCGCGGCGCCCCGCTCGGGACCTCAGCTGGCTGCGGGCGATCCGCTTCTGCAATGCGGCGTCGGAGTGGGAAGGACTCGATCCGGCGTACTCCTTCGACGGCGAGGACGTCACGTGGCATGTCGACAGCGAAGGCTTCCGGCTGCCCACCGAGGCGGAGTGGGAGTACGCCTGCCGTGCAGGGTCCAGCGGACCGCATTACGGCCCGCTGGGGGAGACCGCGTGGACCGCACTCGACGGCGTGGACGCGCCGCAGGATGTCGGCGGACGGCTGCCGAACCTGAACGGGCTGTTCGACATGCTGGGCAACGTCTGGGAGTGGTGCTGGGACCTGCTCGATCCGGAACGTTACGACGACTACCGGGTCTTCCGTGGCGGCGGGTTCGCGGACGGAGCCTGGAGCGTGCGCGCGTCGGTGCGCCGCGGTGGCGGGCCCCGTATGCACCATGACGATGTGGGCATGCGGATGGCGCGCGGAGGCTTCGACGGACGGGATGCCGCCCAAGGCTGGTCGGCTCGTGCGGATGTGGAGCGCGGTGCCAGGGGAGGAGCGCGTCCGCTCGGCTGGACGCCACGACGATGAGCAGGAACGAGGAGAGTATGCACATGGCACAGAAGGTCGACGTCATCGTCTCGCAGGGGCGGGTCGCAGATCGGACGTCGGGGGCGATCCCCGGCGCGCTCAAGACCGGCCAAGCGCTGTCCGCACTTCTCGACGTGCCGCCGCGCATCGTCGGCTCGCCTTCGGCTCCGGCGACGGACGACTGGTCGGTCTGTCTGCCGGCGGCATCCGACACACTCATCGCGCTCCGTGCGGCGCTGCGGGATTCACTCGACGCCGGACGCCGGCCCGTGCTCGCCACGAACACGTGCGCGGCAAGCCTCGGCACCCTTCCGACCGTCGCTGAGAACTTCCCGGACGCGGTCCTGCTGTGGATCGACGCGCACGGGGATTTCAACACGCCTGCCACGACCGAGTCCGGCTATCTGGGTGGCATGGTGGTCGCCGCCGCCTGCGGACTGTGGGACAGCGGGCATGGCGCCGGGCTGAACCCTCAGCAGGTCGTCATCGTCGGGGCGCGCGACATCGACGCCGCCGAGGAGCGTCTGCTCGCCGAACACGGCGTGACCGTGCTCAGCCCATCCGAGAGCACGCCCGAGAGCGTGGCTCGAGTCGTCGCAGGGCGCGACGTGTGGATCCACGTGGATTGGGATGTGCTCGAGCCCGGATACATCCCTGCTGCATACCGCGTCGGCGGCGGATTGCTGCCGCATCAGGTCGCGGCGATCTTCGCCGCAGTGCCCGCCGACAGCGTCCGCGGCGTCGAGTTCGCGGAGTTCGAGGACGGGGATGCCGAGGTGCCCGCCCGCGTCAGCGTCGAACTGGTCGTGGAGACCTTCCAGGCTCTCGGTCTGTGACACGAGCGCTGATCATCGCTTCCTCTCCGGATCGAGCCCCATCCGGATCCGAGTGCGCTTGCGCTCGATCACGATGAACACGGCGCCCAGCAGCCACAGCGGAACCTGGGTGAGAAACGCGAGACGGAACGCGTCGAGTGAGTACGTCTCCGGCGTGCCGGCACCCTGCAGATCGAGAGTGAGGCCGATCAGGAAGATCGCGATGAGTGCGGCGAGGAAGCCGCCAGCGTTCGTCAGGCCGGTAGCCGTGCTCAGCCGATGGGCGGGGTTGTGCGTGCGCGCATGGTCGAACGCGATCATCGAGGCAGGGCCGCCGGCGGCGAGCGCGATCACCAGCAGCACAAGCAGCCAGGTCGGCGCCGGCCCGGGCCAGACGATGACGACGATCCAGGCGAGAAGCTGAACGGCGACCGTGGGCAGCACGAGGCCGAGGGATCGTCGCGTGGGAATGCGGCGGGACAGTTCGCCGAGCAGGGGTCCGAACACCATGCCGGCGACGACGAACAGTGACAGCACGCCGGCAGCTGCGGCCGTCGGCAGGCCTTCCCCCGCTGTGAGGAACGGCATGCCCCACAGCAGCACGAACGCCGTGCCGGCGAACGGCGTCGTGAAGTGCGACCAGAATGCGAGCCGTGTGCCAGGATGCGCCCATGCGGCCCCGATGCCGACGCCGGTGTCGATGGCCGAGGTCACCACCTTGACGACTCCGGTCTCGGTGTTCACGGTGACATCGGCGGCGCGCTCGGGCGGGCGGTTGCGGATCAGCGCCCAGACGAGGATCGCGAAGAGAACCCCCAGGCCGGCGATGCTGCCGAAGGTGATGGTCCACGTCGTCGCATGCAGCAGGGCGGCGACGGGGATCAGCGCCACGAGCTGGCCGAGCTGACCCAGCTGGCCTGTCAGCTGCATCATCAGTGGACCGCGCTGTGCGGGGAACCAAGTCGCGACCAGACGCAGCGCGGCGGGGAAGACGGCCGCGTCGCCGGCGCCCAGGAGCACTCGCGCGATCAAGGCGATGCCGATGCTGGGGGAGAGGGCCATGACCAGCTGACCGAGCGCCATCAGGACCATACCGATCGCCATGATCGGGCGTGAGCCGTGGCGGTCGAGCAGCACGCCGATCGGCAGCTGCATCCCGCCGTACACGGCGAGCTGCACCACCGCGAAGAGTGAGAGAGTGGAGGCGTCTGCCTGGAAACGCTCAGCGGCGTCGACGCCGACGGCGCTGAGGGACGCCCGGTTCGCGATCGCCAGCATGTACGCGGCGACGGCGACCGACCAGATCAGCCACGCGCGCCAGGCCGGTGTCGAGCGAAGCGGCGGGGAGGAGGTCACGTTCCCACGCTAGTCCCGCGAGGAGTGCGGGCGCGATCGTGCGAAGCGAGTCGACAGGAGTGACGAACAGGGCCTGCGCACGGCACACTCGAGGCATGGGGTTCGCTTCGTGGGTGCTGCACGTCGACATGGATCAGTTCATCGCGGCGGTCGAGGTGCTGCGTCGGCCCGAGCTGGCAGGACGCCCGGTCATCGTCGGCGGGCGCGGGGATCCGACCGAGCGCGCCGTGGTCTCGACGGCCTCGTACGAGGCGCGACAGTATGGGATCGGGTCGGGCATGCCGCTGAAGATCGCTGCGCGAAAGGCACCCGAGGACGCCGTCTTCCTGCCGGTGGATCACGAGGCGTACGAGGCGGCGTCGGATCACGTGATGGCGACCCTTCGCGCGCTTCCCGATGTCGTGCTCGAGGTCATCGGGTGGGACGAATGCTTTCTCGGCGTCCGGACCGCCGACCCCGAGGCTGTCGCCCGTGAGGCGCAGCGGGCGGTGCTCGAGGCGACCGGCCTGAGGTGCTCGGTCGGCATCGGCGACAACAAGGTGCGGGCGAAGATCGCCACAGAGTTCGGCAAGCCCGGGGGAGTCTTCCGTCTGACGGAGCAGAACTGGTTCGACGTGATGGGCGAGCGCTCCACGCGGGAGCTGTGGGGCGTCGGCGCGAAGATCGAGAAGCGTCTCGCGTCACACGGGATCCGCACAGTGCGCGAGCTGGCGGACGCCGACCATGAAGCCATGCTTCGGGAGTTCGGGCCCAAGTTGGGCGCCTGGTACCACGGCCTCGGTTCGGGGAACGGCCCCGCGGTCGTCGACGACACACCGTGGGTCGCGCGCAGCCACAGCCGAGAGATCACCTTTCAGCAGAACCTGGCCGCACCGGGCGAAGTCGACGTCGCGATTCGGGAACTCGCCGAGCATGCGTACGCCGATTGCGCGGCCGAGGGACGACCGGTGACCCGCGTGCATCTCAAGGTGCGGTACGCACCGTTCGAGACGAAGACCATCGGAAGGAAGCTGCCGCAACCGACCCTGGATCGCGGTGAGTTCGTGGATGCTGCGCTTGCGCTGGGGCAGATGCTCGACCGTACGCGCGAGGTGCGCCTGCTGGGCGTGCGTGCCGAGATGACGATGCCGGAGGAGGGCGATCCCGTCGAGCGCACCCCGATGCGGGGTCGGATCTGACCGCGGGTCAGCCGCTGCTCGGCCGATCTGAACGGATCAGAGAGAAGACGGCGAGATCCACGCGCCCGGCATCCGTGAATCCCGCGTTGCGGGCGACTCCCTCCCGCACGAAACCGGCGCGGGCGGCCGTTCGCAGGGAGCCGACGTTCTCGGTCGCGATGCGCAGTTCTATGCGCTCGAAGCCCAGCTCGCCGATGACCCAGTCGGCCACGCGCCGGACCGCGGTCGACATGACGCCGTGCCCGCGATGGGAGGCGGCAGTCCAGTAGCTCAGCTCGAGCGTGCGCGCGCGCCAGTCGACCCGCTTCGCGTCGATGCTCGCGACCAGCGCGTCACGATCGCGGACCCCGAGAACGAAACCCCGGCCCGACTCGAGCAGTTCCCTGGAGGTGCTCGTGCACCAGGACTCCGCGAGATCCATCGTGTACGGCGATGGCAACGGCAGCCAGCGGCGCAGCTCGGCATCCGAGAACGCGCTCATGAGTGCAGATGCATCTGAGGCCATGAGGGATGAAAGCGTCAGACCCGTGGAGGTCGTGAGCGTCGCATCGGGAAAGCTGGGCACGGCTCCATCCTGCACCAGCCAGACAGCGGCGGGGGTCGTCGCGCACTCCGGAGCCGGGTCTGCCCCTCCCCGCCGCCGGTCCAGAGGTCTACGCTCAGAAGATGGGGCTGACCGCACATCCGTTCATCGCCTTGCGTCGCGTGCGCATCCTGCCGCGGTGGATGCGCCGGGCGGACGCGCTCGCCTCCAGAGCCATCAACGGTCACCGGCATCTGCCGAGTCTGGACCGAGCCCTTGCGCGGCTCTCGCACCTGGCAGATCGCAGCCGACTGTGGATCGGCATCGCCGTGGTTCTCTACGCGCTCGGGGGAGCGGCGCGGCGGGGAGCGGTCCGCGGTGTCGCATCGCTTGTCGTCGGCAGCGCACTGGCCAATCTCGTGGGAAAGCAGATCTTCGGCGGTGACCGTCCGGTGCTCAAGGACGTGCCGGTGCCACGACGGCTCAAGAAGACGCCGACGTCGGCCTCCTTCCCTTCGGGGCACTCCGCTTCGGCTGCGGCGTTCGTCACCGGGGTGGCCCTGGAATCGCGCCGCAGCGGCGTGATCCTCGCACCGCTCGGTGCCGCCGTGGCCTACTCGCGTCTGCACACGGGTGCTCACTGGCTCTCCGATGTCGTCGGCGGAGCGGCGCTCGGGTCGGCCGTCGCGGTAACCGGGAGATTGCTGGTGCCTGCACGCAGCATCCGGGAGCCTGCGCGTTCGGCGCCCGCGGTCGAGCTGCCTGCGCTGCCCGACGGTACCGGAGCGCTCATCCTCGTGAACACCGCATCAGGTATCGATCCACTGCGACCTGAGCCTGTGAACTTCCTTTCCGAGGCGCTGCCCGGTGCCGCGACTCACGTCCTCGAGGAAGGCGATGACATCGCCGAACTGGTTCGCGACGCGCTCGCGTCGGCGAGGCCGCCTCTAGTGCTCGGCGTGTGGGGTGGCGACGGCTCGGTCGCGGCCGTCGCAGATGCCGCTCGACGCGCCGGCCTTCCGCTGCTGATCTTCCCCGGCGGGACGTTCAATCATTTCGCCCGCACCGCGGGCGCGCCGACGATCGACGACGCCGTCGACGCGGTGCGCTCTGGTGCAGGACGGCGCGTGGACATCGCCGAGCTGACGATCGAAGGGGACGAGCCGCTCACGGTGCTGAACGCGGCGTCCGTCGGAATCTATCCCGACTTCGTGGCGGAGCGGGAGTCGATGGAGAACCGTCTCGGCAAGCCGGTCGCAGCTCTTGTCGCAGCCGCGAAGGTGCTGGCGCGCGCTGTGACGATCGACGTCCGCGTCGACGGGCGCCCCGCCAGAGTCTGGTCGGTGGCGGTCGCGACAGGGGCGAATTCGTCGACCTCCATGGTGCCACTGCAGCGTCGACGCCTCGACGATGGGGTGCTGGACGTGCGGGTGCTGCATGCTCGAGGTCGCATGCCGCGGCTTCGCGGGCTGGTCGCGCTTGCCTTCGGTGTACGGGCCTCGGCCATGCTCGACCGCGTTCCGGGGCGTGCGCGCTTGGCAACGATCGAGTCGTTCACCACGACGTCGCTGCGCATCGAGGCGCAGGCTGGTGTGTCGGAGCCTGTCGGCTTTGCGCACGACGGCGAGGTCACGCCGAGTGCGTCCGAAGATCGTACGGTGTCGGCGACCGTCGCTGTCGTGCCGGGCGGGCTGGACGTCTACGGCCTTGCATCGCCGAGCAGGCCGGCGTGATCCCGCCGGCCCTGCACAAGGTTGCGTGTTGGCATTTCCGTATGGCTGCTGTTCAGCCGTCCGACGGCGGGGCGTATCGCAGGACATTCGTGTCGCGAGGCCGGAACCCGACCGATTCGTAGAGACGAAGCGCTGACTCGCGTGACGGACGAGACGTGAGGTCGAGGGTGCGAAGACGGCGCCGGTCGGACTCGTCGATGATCGCTTCGAGCAGCGATCGCGCTACGCCTCGCCCACGGGCCAGATGGTCCACGACCACATCCTCGACGATCCCGCGCCAGCCGGTGACGAGTGGAAACGTCACGAGCGTCGCCATCCCGACGATGCGCTCCGCGTCGCGGGCGACGAAGAGGTCCACTCCCGGTGTCGTGAGCATCATCTGCACGCGAGACGGCTCGAAGGTGGCCGTCAATGACAACTGCGCGAGGAGCGCCTCGATCCGGGCGAGGTCGCCGGCTGCCAGGCTCTCCGCGATCGTGATCTGTATGGCGGCCTTCACATTCGAGAGCCTAGGCGACGGGGGAGCGGCGTTGTCACGTCCGAGGAATGACCGACGTCTCATCAAGCAGACCATGGGCGGCGGTGACCGCGGTTCGAGCGCCGGCGCAGGGGAGTGGTGATGGTCGCTCGCGCGCGGGTCAGTCGTCGAACGTGTACGGCAGCTGTAGTGCACGGCGCAGCTTCAGTGCGTACGGCTCACGATCGGCAGGAGAGAACCACCCGGACTCATCGTGCCGAAGGTAGAGACGATCGTTCTCGTGGCGGGGGAAGACGTGCACATGGAGATGCCAGACGTCCTGATCGCCACCCGGCTCGTTGTGCTGCCGGATCGAAGTACCGTCGCATCCGTAGGCGGAACGCATGCTCGTGGCGACGCGCTGCACGAGGTCCCACACGGCGAACCCGTCCGCCGCCGAGATTCCATAGATGTTCTCCACGTGCACGCGCGGGATCACGAGAACCGCGCCGTGATTGCCCGGCCACCACTTAGGGGCGATGCGCGCATAAGCACGTTCCGTGACAGCGATGATGTCGGATGCCGCGTTCCGCTCGTCGAACAGTCCCTGCTGAAGCCTGCAGAACGGGCAGGAGTAGCCCGCTGGTTCATGCGTGGTCGGAAGCACAAAAGATTGTCCCACGCGAGGAGGGGATTCTCGCGAGTGCTGTCCCGGTGGACCGGCGAACGCGGGGGAGACGGCGGCCCTCTTATGATGAGGAAATGACGGCCCTCGAGGGAAGACGCTCCTCAGTCCGGCCGACTGCGGCCATGGTGGTCGGGATTCTGATCATGACACTGCTCGCGCTCATCGCGGTCGGCTTGATCTGGTGGGTTGCCGTCCCGGTCGGGCCAGAGGTGTGTGCTCTGACGATGCCAGGCCCGCGAAACTGCTTCGCCCACGATCGGCAAGTCGCGGCCACCGTTTGGACTGTCGTCATAGCAGTTGCGTGTCTAGCAGCGATCCTTGCCACGGTGGTGCTCTCCAGGCGGCGGTCGTGGGTCGTCGGCGCAGGGATCGTTCTTCTGCTGCTCGTGTCTGTTGCAGGGTTCGCTGCTGCCGCATGGGTGGTCCCTGCGCTCGCGTGAGAGAGGACCGACCCGACTCCGCGACTCAACTGGTTCGTGGAGGTCCTCAAGCTGACATAATGTGCATTATCGGATTATATTGATGCGGTCTGCAGGCTCGCGATCCCGCACCTAGGTCGCAGCCCTGGGCGCCGGTGTGCGCGCGGTGAGGCGACGCGCAGCGATGACCAGCAGACCGAACCCCGAACAACCAGCCCGGCTCCCGCGATTCCCACGCCCGCCTGTACGGACGTGACCGTACCGACGCCGCCGGACACGTCAGCGATGATTCCGTTCTCGAGGATGAGCATGGCGAATGCGAGAACGAACGCGAATCCTGCCGACAGCAGACTCCGCGCAAGCGTTCTCACCGCAGGTTCCCACCTGTACCGCGACTGTGGTCGGCGACGTCGGGTTTCGCCCGCAGCACGTCGGCGATGGCCTCCTCGGGCCGCGGCGCCACGGTCTCGTCCTCTTCGAGCTCTGGGACACTGCTCTCGCCGGGGCCGGGCACGTGATGCTCAGCCAGCTGCCCGCTTTCGACGCCCATGGCCGACCCCTTCCGTCAGAGACACTCACAGAGTAGACCCCCGGCGGGGCTCGCAGACGGACGGCGTCTACGCGGTCAGGCCCGGCCGATCCCGATCAGGTGCGCGCTGAAGTCGCGGATACCGGGCACGGCCTCGGCCGCCCGCGCGAGCTCGAGCGCCGCGTCCGACAACTCCGCATCAGCCTCGGCGACAGTCTCCAGGTACAGGCCTGCGGGACCCTCCAAGCCCACGACGGAGACTTCGGAGAACCCGGCTTCCTCCAGCTCAGCGTGAAGTTCTTCGGCTGTGTGGTAATGCCCCGCCGGAAACCGCATCCCCGAGACGGGCGCTCCACCGGTGATGAGAGCGGCCCACTCCCCCGGCAGTTCCTCAGGCATCGCGCGTGCGAGCGAGACCTTGCCGAACGCGATATATCTTGAAAGGCCTGCGGCGAACACGTGTCCGCCGGGATGCACGACGCGGTGCGCCTCGCGGAGCGCTGCCTGCCGGTCAGCGCTCGACGCCAGATGGTAGAGCGGCCCGAGCATGAGCGCGGCGTCGAAGACTGCATCCTCGAACGGCAGGTCACGTGCATCGGCAACGGATGCTCGCACGCCGGCGGCCCGCGCCTGCGCGACATGCCGTGAGACGGGGTCGATCAGGGTGACGTCGTATCCGCCGTCCACCAGCGCTCGGGCATGCACGCCGGCTCCTCCGCCGATATCGAGGATGCTTCCCTCGGGCACATGCCTCCGGACGATCTCTTGCGTGCGAGCGAACTCCAGCGGCCCCTGGGCGGAGCGGCTGGTCAGCCTGGCTTCCTCGTCGAAGACTTCACCGTAGTAGGTCTGGATCCGCTCGTCGATCTCGCGCTGATCGGTGGCCATCGTCGGCTCTCCTCGTTCAGCCGGCCACGTACTCGGCCAGATGCTGACCCGTCAAGGTCGATGCCGCAGCCACGAGATCGGCGGGTGTGCCCTCGAACACGACCCGGCCTCCGTCATGGCCCGCACCCGGGCCGATGTCGATGATCCAGTCCGCGTGGGCCATCACCGCCTGGTGATGCTCGATGACGATCACGGTCTTGCCGTCGTCGACCAGCCGGTCGAGCAGGCCGAGGATCTGACGCACGTCTGCGAGGTGCAGACCGGTGGTCGGCTCGTCGAGCACGTAGACGTCGCCCTTCTCCCCCATCTGGATGGCGAGCTTGACGCGCTGCCGCTCACCGCCCGACAGAGTCGACAGGGGCTGACCGAGCGAGAGGTAGCCGAGCCCCACATCTTCGAGCCGGCCGAGGATCGCAGCCGCTGCGGGGATCTTCGCTTCGCCCGAGGAGAAGAACTCCCGCGCCTTCGCGACCGGCAGGTCCAGCACCTCGGTGATGTCGAGCCCACCCAGCTTGTACTCCAGTACTGCGGCCTGGAACCGCTTGCCACCGCAGTCTTCGCACGGCGTCTCGATCGTGTCCATGAACCCGAGCTCGGTGATGATGACACCGGCCCCCTTGCATGTGGGACACGCGCCCTCGGAGTTGGCACTGAACAGCGCCGGCTTGACGCCGTTCGCCTTGGCGAACGCCTTGCGGATCGGCTCGAGCAGCCCTGTGTAGGTGGCGGGGTTGCTGCGTCGCGATCCCCGGATCGCGGACTGGTCGATCGCGATGACGCCCTCTCGCGGCGACACCGATCCGTGGATCAGCGAGCTCTTGCCGGATCCCGCCACGCCGGTCACGACGGTGAGCACGCCCGTGGGGATGTCGATGTCCACGTCCTGCAGGTTGTTCGCGGTTGCCCCGCGCACCTCGATCACGCCGGTCGCCTTGCGCACCGCGGGTTTGAGCGCCGCCCGGTCATCGAGGTGCCGGCCGGTGAGAGACCCGCTCGCTCGCAGCCCTTCGACGGTGCCTTCGAAACAGATCTCGCCGCCGTTGCTCCCCGCGCCGGGGCCCAGGTCGACGACGTGGTCGGCGATCGCGATCGCCTCAGGTTTGTGCTCGACGACGAGCACCGTGTTGCCCTTGTCTCGCAGTTCGCGCAGCAGTCCGTTCATCCGCTGGATGTCGTGCGGATGCAGACCGATGGTCGGCTCGTCGAAGACGTAGGTGACGTCGGTGAGCGATGAGCCGAGGTGACGCAGCAGCTTGATGCGCTGCGCTTCTCCCCCACTCAACGTGCCTGACGGCCTGTCGAGGCTCAGGTACCCCAGGCCGAGGGTGACGAACGCGTCGAGGTTGGCGCTGAGCGCCTTCAGCAGTGGTCCCGCTTCTGCGAGATCGAGCCCGCGCACCCACTCGGCCAGATCTGTGACCTGCATCCGGCATGCATCGGCGATGCTGATGCCCGCGATCTTCGACGATCGCGCCCCCTCGGTCAGCCGCGTCCCGTCACATTCCGGGCAGGTCGCGAACGTCGCAACGCGCTCTACGAAACGCCGGATGTGGGGTTGCAAGGCGTCGAGGTCCTTCGACAGCATCGCCTTCGTGATCTTGGGGATCAGGCCTTCGTAGGTCATGTTGATCCCCGAGATCTTGACCTTCGTCACCTCGCCGTACAGGAACAGGTGCCGCTGCTTCTCGGTGAACTGCTCGATGGGCTTGTCGGACGGATAGAAGCCGGACTGCGAGAACCCCTTCACCATCCAGCCGTCGGCGGTGTAACCGGGAACCATGATCGCGCCCTCGTCGAGCGACTTCGTCTCGTCGACGACCTGCGTGAGGTCGATGTCCGACACCGCTCCCCTGCCCTCGCACCGCGGACACATCCCGCCCAGGTAGATCGCGTCCTTGACGATCTTCTTCTCGCCACCGGGGCCCGTCATCACGCCGCTGGCCTTCTGCGTCGGGATGTTGAACGAGAACGCGGTCGGGCCGCCGATGTAGGGCTTGCCGAGCTTGGAGAAGAGGATGCGCAGCATCGCATTCGCGTCCGTGACGGTGCCGACGGTCGAACGGGGATTCGCGCCCAGGCGTTCCTGGTCGACGATGATGGCGGTGGTGAGGCCCTCGAGCACGTCGACGTCGGGTCGTGGTACGGAGGGCATGAACCCCTGCACGAAGGCGCTGTACGTCTCGTCGATCATGCGGCGGGACTCCGCAGCGATGGTGTCGAAGACGAGGGAGCTCTTACCGGAGCCCGACACCCCGGTGAAGACGGTGAGACGCCGTTTCGGCAGTTCCACGCTCACGTTCTTCAGATTGTTCTCGCGCGCGCCCTCGACGCGGATGGCGTCGTGGCCGTCGGCCGGATGCAGTGCAGGCAAGGCGGGTCACTCCTGGTCGTAGACGATGGGTGCAGATGAGAGGCTAGCGTCACATGCGCTGCAGGGAAGCGCACGCGCCGAAGCGATGCGTCAGCCCTTCGATCGTGGCAGTCGCGATGGCACAGCGCTATCCTGAGCGCGAACTCGTTCGAGAGAAGGGCTGATCATGACCGATGTGCTCGCTGAGACGAAGGGCTTCGTCCGCTCCGTCCGGATCTTCCTGGCCGTGTCGGGTGCGCTGGCATTGATAGCAGGGCTCGTGCTGCTCATCTGGCCGACGAAGTCCGCGGTCATCGTCACTGGCATCTTCGCCTCGTACCTGATCGTCGGCGGGTTGGTGTATATCGCGCTCGGCATCTTCTCCGGCAATGGAGGCGGCTGGGCGCGCGCAGGTCACATCCTGCTGGGCCTGCTCTAGATGGCGACCGGGATCATCGCGTTCGCCAACCTGCCCGCAGCGACCGTCACCTTCGCCCTGGTCGTTGCCGTCTTCATCGGCGTCAGCTGGATCGTCGACGGCTTCGTCGCACTCAGTCTGCTCGGTGCCGACGCCTCCAAAGCGTGGACGCTGCTCTACGCCGTACTGGGAATCATCGCCGGCGTAGTCGTGCTCTTCTCGCCTCTGTACGCGGCCACCGTGCTCTGGATCATGCTGGGGGCGTCGCTCGTGGTACTGGGCGCTTTGCAGCTGATGCGCGCCCTGACGATGAAGCGCGATGCCGAGCAGATCGATCCACTCGCGGCCGAGATCGTCTGATCCAGAGATGTGAGGAGCCGGTCCCGTCGAGTGCGGCGGGACCGGCTCCTCACATGAATCACTCGGTGACGAAGTCCGCGGTGTCTCCGACCAGACGCGTGTTGTCGGCCGGCACGGGATCGACAGCCGCTCGGGCGACCTCGGCTGCGAACTCGGCCACGTTGTACAGCTTCCCGGCGGACTCGCGGCGGCCCGCGATCGCTCCCGGATTCGCCCTCTCGAGCAGTGTCGCGGTGATGGTGCCCTCGATCATGTCGCCGGAAACCACGGTGAAGCCGATGCCCTTCTCGGCGAGCTCGGGCACCAGCTCACGCAGAGCGTCCTCGCCGGCTCGCTTGGACTTCGCGACGGGCTCGTACTCGGGCATGGTCGGAGTCGTGCGGATGAAATGCGCCTGATGGCTCGTCACGAACACCACGCGCGAACCGTCGCCGAGCAGCGGCTCCGCCGCCTTCAGCGCGCCGACCTGAGCGTCTCGGTTGAGCTTGAGCGCGTAGTCCTCGGCCATGCCGGACTCCATGCCCCCGGAGGCGTTCAACACGAGGATGTCGAGGCGGCCGAACTCCTGACGAACGGCATCGAACATCGCCTGCACCGACTCAGGGTCGGTCAGGTCGGCGCCGACCACGAGCGCGCGCACGCCCAGTTCCCGAATCTGGGAGGCCAGCTTCTCGGCTCGCGGCGCCTTGTTGCGGAAGTTGATGACGACGTCCGCGCCGGCCTCGGCGAAGTAGCGGACGGTGTCGGCGCCGATGCCACGCGACGAGCCGGTGACGAGCGCCACCTTGCCGTCGAGGGCTCCGGCCGGGAGAACCTGGGTCATTTCTGACTCCTCCTGATGCGCGGAAATCGCCCGGGAGGGCGACACTTCAGCCTACAACGCCGGCGCACCGCGGCCCGCGGAGCACGCCCGTGGTAGGTTGACCGCAGGAGGGGCGCATGGACGGTTTCACGGCATTCGTCGAAGGCATCGAGCAGTGGGCCTGGATCGGCTGGCTGGTGCTGATCGCGGTCTTCCTTGTGGTCGAGATGCTCACCCTCGACTTCACCTTCCTCATGCTCTCGCTCGGCGGCGTGGCAGGACTGGTCACCGACCTCGTGGGCCTGCCGCTCTGGGCGCAGGTGATCATCGCCGCCGCCGGCGCTGCCGCATTCATCCTCTTCCTCCGCCCGCCTCTCCTGCATCGGCTTCGCCGTGGAGAGGATCCGGCCAAGTCCAATGTCGACGCGCTGATCGAGTTGCGCGGCACCGCGCTTCAGGACATCACCCAGATCTCCGGGCAGGTCAAGCTCAGCAACGGCGACACCTGGACCGCGCGCGCTCTCGACGGCGTGCCCATCCCCCAGGGCGCCCGCGTCGCGGTGTCCGAGATCCACGGTGCCACCGCCATCGTCCGACCCGTCGCCGAATAGGAGCATCCGATGGACGACTCGTTCCTTCCCGCAGCCATCGCCTGGATCCTCGCGATCGCAGTCATCATCTTCGTGTTGGTGACGCTCGCACGCTCGATCCGGATCATTCCGCAGGCGACTGCGGGGGTTGTGGAGCGGCTGGGCCGCTACCACAAGACCCTCACGCCGGGTCTGAATCTGCTGGTGCCCTTCATCGACCGCCTGCGGCCGCTGATCGATATGCGCGAGCAGGTGGTGTCCTTCCCACCGCAGCCGGTCATCACCGAAGACAACCTGGTCGTCTCGATCGACACGGTCGTCTACTTCCAGGTGACGGATGCTCGCGCCGCCACGTACGAGATCGCGAACTATCTCGGCGCGGTCGAACAGCTCACCACGACGACGCTGCGAAACGTGGTCGGCGGGCTCAACCTCGAAGAGGCCCTGACCAGCCGCGACAACATCAACGGCCAGTTGCGTGTCGTGCTCGACGAGGCGACGGGCAAGTGGGGTATCCGCGTCTCGCGCGTGGAGCTGAAGGCGATCGACCCGCCCGTTTCGATTCAGGACTCGATGGAGAAGCAGATGCGCGCCGAGCGTGAGCGTCGCGCGACCATCCTCACCGCGGAGGGATCGAAGCAGTCGCAGATCCTGGAGGCCGAGGGGCAGCGTCAGGCTGCGATCCTCAAGGCAGAGGGCGACAAGCAGGCAGCGGTGCTGCGCGCACAGGGCGAGGCCGAGGCCATCCAGAACGTGTTCACCGCCATCCACCAGGGTCAGCCCGACGACAAGCTGCTGGCCTACCAGTACCTGCAGATGCTCCCGAAGATCAGCGAGAGCGAATCCAGCAAGCTGTGGATCATCCCGAGTGAGCTGACCGAGGCGCTCAAGGGCATCGGCAGCGCGTTCACGCCCCGCCCGGGCGCAGCGCCGCTCGATTCGCAGCGCACCGAGTGAGGCACCCGTACTTCGCCGGAACCCGGCACCCCAGAGTCCTCGCCCACCGCGGGCTGATACCCACGACGCGCGAGGACTCGCCGGTTTGGGAGAACAGCGCCGCCGCTTTCGCCGCCGCCCACGCTTCCGGGGCGGAGTACATCGAGACGGACTGCCGTCTCACCGTCGACGGCGACGTGGTGCTGGTGCATGACGAGACGCTCATTCGTCTCGCCGGTGACGCGAGAGCCACAGCCACCGTCCGCACCGCCGAACTGCGGACCCTCTTCGAGGATCACGGCGGCCTGCTGACGGTTGCGGAGGCGCTGGAGCTGTTTCCCGACACGCGCTTCAACATCGATGTGAAGACGGATGCCGCCGCGGAACCGGCGGGCCGGCTCGTCGCACCTCACACAGAACGCGTGCTGCTGACCAGCTTCTCCGATCGGCGTCGCCGCACGGCGGTCGAAGCCGCGCTGCGCGCCGGTGCCGCCCTGCGACCCGCCACCTCCGGCGGTCGCCGTACGATCATGGCGCTTCGCGCTGCGTCGAGCATGCGCCTCTCCCCCGGCAGGATCCTCGCCGATCTCGACGCGGTGCAGATCCCGGAACGGTACAACGGCGTCCGCGTGCTCACGCCCGCTCTGCTGCGCGCCGCTCATTCACGCGACGTCGAAGTGCACGTGTGGACGGTGAACGAGCCCGACGACATCCGCCGCCTCGTCGCCATGGGGGTGGACGGCATCGTCAGCGATCGCGCCGACGTCGCCGTCTCGCTGCTGCATCGGGACTGACCGAGGCAGGAAAGCGCTGCCCCTGGGATTCCACTGTGAATCCCTGCCGCTTCTCGCCGGTGTGGATGAACCGCACAGCCGCGACCGTTATACCTGACAGCGACGAGAGGACCACACAATGGCAGATCGCAGCCTTCGAGGCATCCGACTGGGTGCCCAGAGCCTTCAGAGTGAAGAGGGCGTCGTGTTCATGGAGCGACGCGCCACCACGTACAAGTGCGCGACGTGCGGACACGACACCACGCTGATGTTCGCCGCCGATGCTGAGCCTCCGCAGACCTGGGAATGCCGCACCTGCGGCGCCGAGGCGCTGCTGCAGGTCGACGGCGAGTCGGTCAAGCTCGACGATTCCGAGGAGAAGTCCGCCCGCTCCCACTGGGACATGCTGCTCGAGCGCCGTACGCGCGCAGAGCTCGAGGAGCTGCTCGAGGAGCGTCTCGCCTACGTGCGCGCACGTCGCGGCGCGGGCGAGGACCCGACACGGGAGCGCATCGGCGCCTGAGTCACGGTCGCCGGCGTGAGCCGACGTAGGCGGCCACCAGGGCGGCCGGCCCCGCGAGCGCCAGCACAAGCTGCACCCACGGGCCCAGCACCACCCCAGCCGTGAGGCCGGAGCGAAGTTCGACATCCTCGAGCAGCGCTCCGGCCTCATTCGCGTCCAGGCTCGAGACGGTCGACCCGTCGGGGCGGATGACCTGACTCGTGCCGACGGTCGAGACGTTCACCACACTGCGGCCGGTCTCCATTGCCCGCATGCGGGCGAACGCCAGCTGCTGCAGATTCTCGTCAGTGCCGCGGAAATCGGCATTGTTGGTCTGGAAGACCAGGACCTCCGCTCCCGCTCCGACGCTCTCGCGGATCACCTCGTCGTAGATCACGTCGAAGCAGATCGCCAGACCCACCCCGATGCCGCCCACCTCGACGGTCGGTGAGTTGCTTCCCGGCGTGTACTCACGGGTGAGCAGGCCGACCAGGTCGGGCGCGAGCGCGTTGAAGAACTCTCGGTTCGGCACGTACTCGCCGAACGGCACGGGATGCCGCTTGTCGTGCGTCTGACCGGTGGCGCCGTCCTCATTCCACACGAACGAGGTGTTGAAGGCATTGTCGCCTCGCTCCGTCGCGGTGTTCGCCAGCAGCGGGGCGTCGACGCGGGCGGAGACACGCGTCAGCATCCGCGCGGTGGCGGAGTCCTGGAACGGATCGTAGTCGACGCCGCCCTCCGGCCAGACCAGCAGATCCACCTCTTCGCCGATGAGCGGTTCAGTGGCCCGTGTCTGCGCCTCGATCACGCCGTACGGCTCTCGATCGTCGAAGAAGCCGGTGGTGCCATTGCCCTGCACCGCGCCGATGCGCATCGCCCCCGTCGAAGAGGTCGGGAACAGCGGAGTGAGCAGCAGAATGGCGACTGTCGCCGCCGGCGCGACGAGCGCGATCGGGCGACGCCACCCCGACGCGCGCACGCACTCGATGATCAGCGCCACGGCCGTGACCATGAGGAAGCTGAGTCCCGTCACGCCGATCCACGACACGACAGGGGCCATGGGGCCCTGCGATTGCGTCATTCCCAATCTGGCCCAAGGGAACCCCCCGTATGGCCAGTTGCCCAGGAACAGCTCGTACATCGCCCACAGGGCGCCGACGACGACGGGCAGCAGAACGGACCTCGCCCCGGGCCAGGCGCGCGGTAGCCAGCGGTAGGCGAGCGCGATCGGCACCAGGGCGACCGAGGTCAGAACCGTTTCGGCGCCGGCGAGCCCCAGCCATGGCACGGCGCCCAGGTATCGCGTCGCCCAGAACACCAGCAGGGGAAAGAACACCGCGCCGTAGACCGCAGAGACGAGGATCGCGCCTCCGATACGGCGACCGTCCAGGGCGAGGAGCAACAGCCCGACCGCCACGAAGGCGCACGGCCACAGACCCACTGAGGGGAATGCGAGATCCATCAACACCCCGGCCAGCGCCGCACTGAGCACCGCCGCCCAGAGCGGCAGCATCGGGCGTTCAGGCGCGGCGGGCGCGTCGTGCGGGCGCGGTCGAGCCCCGGTCCGGCGGGAGAGCATCCGTCACACCCCCGAGTAGGCGACGATGCCCCGCCGCACGCCGTCGAGGGCCCGTCTCGCGGTGCGCGCCAGCTCGTCGTCGTCGGCGACGATCGACAGCTGGTCGAGCAGGTCGATGGTCTGCTTGGCCCAGCGGACGAAGTCACCGGCAGCCATGTCGGCGTCGACCAGGACCCTGTCGAGAGCGCCGCCGCGCGCCCAGGAGTGCATGGCGCCGGAGAGCCCTGGCGCAAGAGGTTCCGTGCGGGGCAGCGAGTGCGCCTCCTCGAGCTCGTCGAGCTCGGCCCACAAGCGAGTGGTCGCGTCGTATGCGATGCGGAACGCGCCGCGTGGCAGGCCCCGCTCCCCCGCGTTCTGCTCATCACGGCGCGGCTCGTACACCAGGCAGCAGGCCATCGCCGCGAGCGAAGGCGCGTCCAGGTTCCGCCAAAGCCGCGCGCGCAGCGCCTCGGCCACCAGCAGGTCGCGTTCACCGTAGATGCGGCGCATGGTGCGTCCTGCATCCGTCAGCTCCAGCTCGTCACCGGTTCCGGAGACGTAGTCGACGATCTGCAGGACATCGATCACTCGGTCGAAGATGCGGGCGACACTGCCGGTGCGCTTCTCGATCTGCTTGCGGATCCGGTCGGTGTCGCGTTTCAGGGTGAAGTAGCGTTCGGCCCAGCGTGCGTGCGCCTCGCGATCGGGGCAGCCGTGGCATGCGTGGCGCTGCATGCGGGTGCGCAGCTGCTGGATCTTCTTGAGGCGCTTGTCACGTGCGGCGCGAGGCCCGGCGTCACGACGGTTCTTCTTCTCGAGATCGCTCAGTTCGCGCCGTATCGCCGCATAGTCGAGGAAGTCGCCGCGCTCGCACTGCATTGCCTTGAGATAGCCGTCGAGCGACTCCTCAGCGTCTCGCACCTTCCTTGCCAGCCCGACGACCGAGCGGTCCGCCTGGAACTGCGCGAAGGAGGACTCCAGAATCTCTCTCGCCCTGGTGCGACCGAAGCGGTCGATCAGGTTGACCGCCATGTTGTAGGTGGGACGGAAACTGGAGTTCAGCGGATAGGTGCGCCGCGACGCGAGTGCCGCGACGGACTGCGGGTCCATGCCCTCGGTCCACTGCACCACGGCGTGACCCTCGACGTCGATGCCGCGCCGACCCGCACGACCGGTGAGCTGCGTGTACTCCCCCGACGTGATCGCCACCCTGGCCTCGCCGTTGAACTTCTCCATCTTCTCCAGCACGACGGTGCGGGCAGGCATGTTGATGCCGAGAGCGAGCGTCTCGGTGGCGAACACCGCTTTGACCAGCTTGCGCTGGAAGAGCTCCTCGACGACCTCTTTGAACACGGGCAGCATGCCCGCGTGATGGGCAGCGACGCCGCGCTCGAGGTTGTCGCGCCACTCCCAGAATCCGAGCACGTCGAGATCCTCGTCCTGCAGAGCGGCAGTGCGCTCCGTGACGGTCGCACGGATCTGATCGCGCTCCTCCTGCGTCGTCAGACGGATGCCCGCCCGCCGCACCTGCTGCACGGCGGCGTCGCATCCCACGCGGCTGAAGATGAAGAAGATCGCCGGCAGCAGGTTCGATCGCTCCAGGAGCTGCACCACGTCAGGGCGATCCATCCGCTCGATGCGGCGCATGTTCGCCGCGCGGACAGGGCGCTTGCCGCCGCGGGGCGGCCGCTGCGCCTGCCGGCCGGCGTGACGGGCGCTGTTGTAGGCCTGGGCCCGGCTGTTGCTGTCGTAGCGCGACCCGGTGAAGGACCGGATACGGAACAGCTCCTGATTCACCTGCGCGGTCGCGACGCCGGCGCGATCGTCGAAGAGCGGCAGGAGATCATCCCGCACGAGAACGTGCTGCTCGAGCGGCACCGGCCTGGTCTCCGAGACGATGACTTCGGTGTCGCCGCGCACAGTGTCGAGCCAGTCGCCGAACTCCTCCGCGTTCGAGACGGTGGCACTCAGGGATATCAGCCGCACGTCGTGGGCGAGATGCAGGATCACCTCTTCCCACACCGGTCCGCGGAACCGGTCGGCGAGATAGTGCACCTCATCCATCACCACGAAGCGGAGACCGCGCAGCGCGTCAGAGCCGGCGTAGAGCATGTTGCGCAGCACTTCCGTGGTCATCACCACGATGCGCGCGTTGCCGTTGATGTTTGTGTCGCCGGTGAGCAGACCCACCTCGGCGGCGCCGTAGACGTCGACCAACTCGCGGAACTTCTGGTTCGACAGCGCCTTCATCGGGGTCGTGTAGAACGCCTTGTCGTTCGGCGTCTGCATGGCCAGGTGGATCGCGAACTCGCCGACGATCGTTTTGCCGGCGCCGGTCGGCGCGGCGACCAGCACGCTGTGGCCGCGCTCCAGAGCCTGGCACGCGTCGATCTGAAAGGGATCGAGCTCGAAGCGCTGTGCTTCGGCGAAGGCCCGCGTCTGAGGATGCTGCGACGCGGAGCGTGCGGCGGCGTAGCGCTCAGCCGGCGAACTCATGCCGTGGCGATGTCGGGATCGAGTCCGGCGGCGATCCGCTGCTTGCGCTTACGGCGGTCGAGGAGAACCGAGAGCCCCGCTGCCGCGAAGTACAGCACGATGAGCATTCCCGCCAGCATCAGCATGCTGACGACATCCGCAGCCGGCGTTGCCAGCGCCGCGAAGGTCGTCGCGATGAGCACCGCCACACGCCAGCCCTTCAGGATCGCGCGCCCCGACATGATGCCGGCGAAGTTCAACGCGACGAGGAAGACAGGCAGCACGAAGGCCACGCCGATCACCATCATCATCTTGAACACGAAGTCGTAGTACATCTTCGCGGAGTAGAGGTTGTTCGCCCCCTCGGGGGTGAAGTTCGCCATCAGCTCGATGACATGCGGGACGACGAGCGTGCCGACGTAGCAACCGGCGAAGAACAGCGGGATCGCGGCAGCCATGAATCCCAGCGTGTACTTGATCTCTTTGCGCGTCAGGCCGGGCATCACGAAAGCCCAGATCTGCCACATCCAGATGGGTGCCGAGAGGAAGATGCCGATCGAGAACGCCATGCGCATGCGGAGATCGAACGGTTCGGTGACCGAGTTGAAGGTCAGCCCCACCAGGGCATCCCGTTCCTCGGCGATCTTGTTGACCGGCTCGACGATGAACGCGATGATCGGATCCGTCACGAGGAACGCGACGATCATCCCGACCAGAAGGCCCGCCGCCGCGAGCATGAGGCGGCGACGGAACTCGAGCAGATGCGCACCGAGCGACATGCGCCGCTCAGCGCGCTCTGGCTTCTTATCCGTGGCGCCGCGGGACCCTGCCGCTGCCACGACCGTCAGCTGGAGGGACGATCAGAGGACGGCGAGGGCGTCTCGGACGTCGAAGCCTGCGTTGCCGCCTGGTCATCGGTCTTCGAGGCGTCCGCAGACGCGTCCTCTTCGCGCATCGCCTTCATCTCGCCCTTGAAGACGCGAGCCGACTGGCCCATGCTCTTGGCCAGCGCAGGCAGCTTTGCCGCGCCGAAGAGCAGAAGGATGACGACGAGGAGGATGACCAGGTGCCAGCCGTTGAGATTGCCGAACATGTCGTACTCCTAAAAGTAGGTGGTTTCGTTCAGTCTACCTACACAACGGCGGCGGAGGACGCACGGTAAAGCGCGAGCCCCGCTTCGGCCCATTCGCGTGTGGCGGCCCGCCCGATACCCGGGTCCACCACCTCGAGGGCTCCCCCGAATCGAGCGGCGATGCGTTTGATCCCACGAGGGTCCGCCATGCGCAGTCGCACGGTGAGGCAGCCGTCCGTGCGCGAGACCTCTTCACGCGTGAACCCGTCCAGCAGAGCGCTCAGGCGCTCGGGCAGTCGCACGGTGACCTCACCCGCGGCGGCATCCTGACCGAACGCCTCCGGCACCGCCACGTCACGATGGGTGATGGCGATGTCCGTCAGCTTCGGATCGCTCACCCTGTCGAGGTGGAAAGTGCGCATCGCCTGACGCAGATGGCACCAGCCCTGCAGGTACCACTGACCGTTCGTGATGAGGATCTGCATCGGATCCACGGTGCGGGTCGTGGGCTCTGCGTCCGGCGCCTGATAGGTGAAGCACACGGCGACGCCTTCGTGCAGCGCGCGGGAGACGACGGTCTGAACCTCGCTCACCGCGACGGGGGCGACCACGAGATCGGGCGGGGCGTCGGCGGAACCCTTGGAGAGCTTGGCCATCAGCCCCGAGACCAGGCCGGACTCCGACACTGCGGGAACAGAGGCGACTATCTGGAGGCCTGCGAGCAGAGCCGCCGCTTCTCGGGCCGTGAATCGGGGCACGCGACGAAGCGCGACGTCGTTGGTGATCTCGATGACGTCATGCTCGTCGAGCAGATCCCAGTCGATGTCGAACATCTCCTGCGGCAGCTGCCAGTACCCCGAGTCGCCGGGCAGGCCGATCACGGTCAGCTTCTCGACCATCGACCGCATCTCGGCCGGGGACACGTCGAAGTCGGCGGCAGCCTCGTCGAGCGTCACCTGACCGCGCTCGATCAGGTAGGGCACGAGAGTGAGATAAAGGCGGACGCGGTCCGCTGCGAGCAGCGGCTGACTGGACCGGCTCATGCGGGACCCCCCTCATCGGAATGACGTGCGGCGATGGCTTGGAGCCGCTCGATGACGGCATCCCTCAGGTCGGCGGGCTCGACCACACGCACCTCAGGGCCGTACGAAGCGAGCTCATCGGCGAAGATGTGTCGATCGACATATGGGACATGGATGCCCTGTCTCGCAGGGGTCGCCTTGCGCCCCAGGCGCAACGCCGCTTCCGTGCCGGGCGTGACCTCGAGAAGAGCCTGCTGCGACTCGGCCACCGCCTTCAGCCCGGCGAGAGCCCTCTCCGCTGCGCCATCGCGCAGCGCCGCGTCGAAGGTCTGTCCCGTGACCTTCACGTCGCTGACGACCCGGCTCAGCAGGAAGGTGCGGTCGGCGTCGGCATCCAGGTCGAAACCATAGACATGCCAGCGCGCTTCATACTCGACGAGTGCGAGCGGTCGGATGCGGCGACGGGTGGGCGCGGCCTCCCCCGGCTTGAGGTAGTCGAACACCACGACCCTGCACCTCTCGATGCCGGCCTGCAGCGCGGGGAACGCGGCGTCCCTCGCGGTGATGCGCGGTGCGAAGCCGATGATCTGCTCATCGCCGTCGATGCCGAGCGCGCGGATCTTGCGCACGCCGGACTGCGCATCCGTCGACACCGATCCAGCGCTCCAGACGCTTCCGGCGAGCCGCAGCACGGCCAGCTCTGCCGCAGTGAACTCGATGTCGGCGGGAAGGTCGTACTCGGCGAGCGGGATGCGGTAGCGGGCCTCGCGGAGATCCTGCGGATCGGTCGGATCGCCGATCGTCTCGACGGGGATGCCGAGCGCACGGAGCTCGTCCTTGTCGCGCTCGAACATCTTCTCGAGCGCGTCCGACTTCGCGCCGGCCTCCGCGCGCTGACGGTACCCCGAGACGTTGTCGAGGATCTGCTGTTTGGTGAGGCCGATCTCCGTGGCCATCAGCGCCACAACGAGATTCGTCAGGCGCTCCTCCGCGGGGATGCGAACCGCTGTCATCCCTGAGTCAGCTCTTCCGGGATCACGCCGAGGACGTCGACGACGTACGCGGTGGCATCGCTGTCCTCGCCGGGCACGACCACGAGCAGCTGCGATCCGATGGCGGCCTTCTTCATAGCCTCGACGACCTGCTCGGGCAGGCCGCTCGTGCTCGACGACACGCTCTCTCCCCAGTTCGACGCGGTCACGCTGCGGTCCGACCAGCTCACGGCCGTGAAGTTGAACAGCGGAACCGCGTCGCCGACCTCGTCGCCTTCGCCCTCGATCAGCGTCTGCATGACCGCGTCCTTGGGAGCGTCGCCATCGGGGATGATGACCCCGGGACGACCGTCAGCTGCACGGACGACTGTGGGCAGACCGCTCGCATCGTTGAAAACGTCCCGGCCCTCCGCGCTGGTGTGCAGCACGTCGTGCACATCGAACACGCCGACCAGGCTGTCGCCGGGCTGAAGACCGACCTGCGCTGCCATGCCCTCCGGAAGGCTCGCAGCCGGAATCGAGGCGATGACGCGGCTCCCGGCCGTGACGCACTCCAGAACCTCGCCCACGCCGGGAAGCTGCTGCGAAAGGCTCTCGGGGCTCCACAGCCCGACGCCCTGCTGCAGGACCTCGCCGCTCGCGCCGTTGTGGAGGGCCAGGGTGACGATCGCGCTCTGCGTCTCTTCAGCGACCGCGCGCCCTTCGCCCTCGATGGCGTCGACATACGACAGCTTGGAGGTGCGAACCGGACGATCGAGGTCGAGCTTCGGCGAGCCGAGGTCGCCGCTGACCTTCGCCGATGACGCGAGCGTGGTCGAGCTCTCGCGCGGCGCGCAGTCCGCGCCGTCGTTCCCTGGGGCTGCAGCGCAGCCGGTCAGGGCGAAGGCGGCAAGGGCGATGGCGGAGAAGGCAGCGGTCGTTTTACGCACGCGCCCCAGTCTATTCCGATGCCTGCTCCCGCTCGCGCGACTCGGCCGCGACGCGTGCACCAGAAGCGGCCTTCTGCGCCTCGCGCACCCGCTTGCGCAGGTTCTTGTCCGTGATCTCGCGATCGCCGACGGCGCCGGGGGTCCAGAGTTCGACATCCTCGTCGCCGTAGCTCGACTTGGAGGCGCGTCGGCGCACCTCGGGGGGCACGGCGCCCGGTGCGAGCCGCCGGGCCGTGAGCAGGAATCCCGTGTGGGCGACCATGCGGTGGTCGGGTCGTACGGCGAGACCCTCGACGTGCCACCCTCGGACCATGGTCTCCGACGCATCGGGCTCGGTGAACAGCCCGGTGCCCCGGATGTACTCGGCCACGCGGGAGAGCTGGGTCGCGGTGGCGATGTAGCAGATCACCACGCCGCCCGGTGTCAGCGCATCTGCGACGACGTCGATGCAGTCCCAGGGAGCAAGCATGTCGAGCACGACGCGATCGACCGTGCCGGGCTCGAACTGGTTCGGCAGCTGCTCGGCGAGGTCGCCGACGACGACCTCCCACGTCGCAGGCGATTCGCCGAAGAACGTCTCGACGTTCGCCCTGGCGACCTCCGCGAAGTCCTCGCGACGCTCGAAGGAGGCCAATCGGCCGTCCGCACCGATGGCCCGAAGGAGGGCGAGCGACAGCGCACCGGAGCCGACGCCGGCCTCCACCACGGTCGCTCCCGGGAAGATGTCGGCCTGCATGACGATCTGGGCGGCATCCTTCGGGTAGACGATCGCCGCTCCGCGCGGCATCGACATGGCGAAGTCGCGCAGAAGCGGACGCAGGGCGAGATAGTCGTGCCCGGAGCTGTTGGTCACGACCGATCCGTCCGCCTGCCCTATCAGATCGCGGTGGCGCAGCACTCCGTGATGCGTGTGGAGCTCCCCGTCGGCGCGGAGCGTGACGGTGTGCAGGCGCCCCTTCGGGCCGGTGAGCTGAACGCGGTCTCCCTCACGGAAGGGGCCGCTGGGTCGGCTGGTGCTCATCGCGTGGTCTCCATCGTGAAGCGTGCGTGCAGGTCGCGGAGGTCGGAGGCGGTTCGCCCCTCGAGGGTCGGCCACAGCTCGTGAGCGCCGGAGTCCTCGAGCGAGAGGATGTGCGGCACGCCCAGCGTCACGGCGCCGGAGGCGACGCCTGCGGTGACGCCGGTGACAGAGTCCTCGATAACGACGGCGTCGGCGATCTCGATTCCGAGCTGCTCGGCCGCCTGCAGATAGGGGTCCGCGTACGGCTTCGGGCGGGACACATCGTCTCCGGCGACGACGAGGTCGAACGCGGTGAAGTCGATGAGCTCGACGACGTCGAGCGCCATGCGGCGCATCGACATCGTCACGAGGGCCGTCGGCACACCCTTCTCCCTGAGGTCGGCGAGCAGGGCGCGTGCGCCGGGACGGAACGGCACGCCATCGGTCCGCAGCCGCGCGGTGACCTGGTCGGTCAGATGCTGCACGATCGACTCGGGCTGCATGTCGACGCCACGACCGCGCAGGATCTCGGCGCTGTCGATCAGACCCTTGCCGACCAGCTGCAGAGCGTCGTCGTGGGTCCAGTTGCCGCCGTAGGAGGCGACGAGCTCGGTCTCGGCCGCCATCCAGTACGGTTCGGTGTCGACGAGGGTACCGTCCATGTCCCACAGGACTGCGCTGGGTCTGATCACCGTACCCATGCTAGCTGGGCGTCCGTGCCCTGCCGGCCCGCGAGGACTAGCCTTGAGGGATACCTCCGCACCGATCGGAAGGAGAGCGGTGGACGTTCTCGGTTCTCGCATCATCGTCGCCGCGTTCGACGGCTGGAACGACGCAGGTGAAGCAGCCAGCGGCGCCATCGCCGCGTTGCGCGCGTCGGCGGAGTACACCCGGGTGCACAGCGTCGATCCCGAACTGTACTTCGACTACCAGTACACGCGACCGGCGAGCAGGATGGATGCGAGCGGGCGGCGAGAGCTGCACTGGCCGGAGGCGACCCTGTGGCGACCTTCGCCTTCGCATGACGGAACCGAGATCTGGCTGCTGACCGGCTCGGAGCCGGCACGTGCCTGGCAGGCCTTCGCGAACGAGTTCATCGATGTCGCGCTGCGCGATGACATCACCGGATTCATCACCCTAGGGGCGATGCTGTCCGACGTGCCGCACACACGACCGATCTCGGTGTTCGCCTCGAGCCAGAACGAGCGTCTGCGCGAGACGCAAGGGCTGGAGAAGTCCACATACGAAGGACCTGTCGGCATCCTGAGCGTCTTCGAGCACTTCGCCGAGCGGGTCGACATCCCGACGGCGAGCCTGTGGGCGAGCGTGCCGCACTACGTCGCCACCGCCGCCCCGTCGCCCAAGGCGACGCTGGCGCTGCTGGACCGGCTCGAGGAGCTCACCGGGGTGGGCCCCGAGCGCGAGCACCTGCGGACCGAGGCCGCGGCGTGGGAGGCGTCTATCGATGCCGCCGCGGCCGAGGACGAGGATATGACCGAGTACATCCGCCAGCTCGAGCGCACCCGAGACACGTGGGACTCCCCCGACGCCTCCGGCGATGCGATCGCCCAGGCATTCGAGCGCTACCTCCGCCGTCGCGGCGACGGGCCGGAGAAGCGCTGAGCGGGACGTCACGTCGCCGGGATGACCCCCGTCGACAGCAGGACGATGATCGTCGCACCCAGCAGCACACGGTAGATGACGAAGGGCAGGAAGCTGCGCTTCGATATCCAGTTCATGAAGAAGGCGATCACACCGAGCGCCACCACGAACGCGATCCCTGTCGCGGCGAACGTCTCGAACAGGGTGAAGTGCTGCTCGGGGTCGTCCCAGTGCTTGAACAGCTGGTAGAAGCCGCTGCCGAACACCGCCGGGATCGCCAGCAGGAACGCGTACCGCGCGGCGGCGGCGCGTTCGTAGCCGAGGAAGAGACCCATCGTGATGGTGCCGCCGGACCGCGAGACGCCTGGCACCAGTGCGAGTGACTGCGCGAACCCGAACGCGACGCCGTGCGGGTAGGTCAGGTCGTTCAGCTTGCGCTTCTTGGCGCCCACGTAGTCGGCGATGCCGAGCAGCAGGCCGAAACCGATCAGCATGATCGCGACGAGCCATAGCGAGCGGAGCACGGTCTCGATCCTGTCCTGGAACACCAGCCCGAGCACCACGATCGGGATGCTGCCGAGGATGATCAGCCATCCCATGCGCACGTCGGGGTCGTTGCGGGGTACTGAGCCGGCCAGCGAGCGGAACCACCGCCCGATGATCCGCACGATGTCGCGCCAGAAGAACACGACCACGGCCGCCTCGGTGCCGATCTGCGTGATCGCTGTGAAAGCGGCCCCCGGGTCCTCGCCGGAGGGCAGGAACGCGCCGAGTATCCGCAGGTGCGCGCTGGAGGAGATCGGCAGGAACTCGGTGAGTCCCTGCACGATGCCGAGGATGAGTGCTTCGAGCAGGTTCATGCGTCGCTTTCTCGGGAGGTACGTCGGCGCGGGAGGACGCGCACAGGCGGATGCCGGTCAGCAGAACCGCAGCAGATCGGCCAGCACGCGCTGGCCGAAGACAAGCGATTCTACGGGCACGCGCTCGTCGACTCCGTGGAACATTCCTGTGAAGTCCAGGTCGGCCGGCAGCCGCAGAGGCGCGAAGCCGTAGCCGGTTATGCCGATCGATGCGAGCGCCTTGTTGTCGGTTCCCGCGCCCAGCAGGTACGGGATCACGGGAACTCCGGGATCGTGCCTGCCCAGCGCCGCGACCATCTGATCGACGAGATCGCCCTCGAACGGCGTCTCCATGCCGATGTCGCGCACGACGGTCTGGATCTCGACGCCGTCTCCGACGATGCGCTGCAGCTCGGCGATCACGTCGTCTTCGGTACCGGGGATGACACGCACGTCGATGAGAGCCTCGGCGGTCTCGGGAATCACGTTGTGCTTGTAGCCGGCGGTGAGCGCGGTCGGGTTGGCGGTGGTTCGGAACGTCGAGCGCAGGAACGCCTCGGCGGGGCCGGACGCGGCCGCCAGCGAATCCGGATCGTCGACAGGCCTGCCGGTGAGCGCGCTCAGGCCAGCGAGCAGGGCGCGCGTGGTGGGAGTGAGGTGGATCGGCCAGCGGGTGCGCCCGATGGCAGCCACGGCCTCGGCGAGCCTCGTCACGGCGTTGTCCTCGTGGTAACGGCTGCCGTGCCCGGCGCGGCCCTTGGCGACGAGGCGCAGCCACATCAGCGCCTTCTCACCCACCTGGAGCAGATATGCCCTGCGATCATCGACGGTGATGGAGTACCCGCCGACCTCGCTGATCGCCTCCGTCGCGCCGGCGAACCACTCGGGCTTGTCCTTGACGACGAGAGCGGAGCCTTCAACGCCGCCGTTCTCCTCATCGGCGAAGAACGCGACGATGAGGTCGCGCTCGGGCTGCTCCCCCGCGCGCAGCATGTCGCTGACGGCGGTGAGGATCATGGCGTCCATGTTCTTCATGTCCACAGCGCCGCGACCCCACAGCAGCCCGTCCTTGACCACCCCGGCGAACGGGTCGACGCTCCAGTCCTCCGCCACCGCGGGTACGACGTCGAGGTGACCGTGGACGACCAGCGCTGGACGCTCGGGATTGCGGCCCCGCACTCGGGCCATCACGTTCGTGCGTCGAGGGACCGGCTCGTGGTAATCGGGCTCCAGCCCCAGTCGTTCGAGGTAGGCACCGACGTACTCGGCGGCTTCGCGTTCCCCGTTGGCCTTGCCGCCTCCCCAGTTGGAGGTGTCGATGCGGATCAGGTCGCGTGCGATCTCGACGACTTCGGGCAGGGGGGAATCGGTCATTGCTCCAGGCTATCGAAGCTGCCTGCCACGCCCGGGCGTCGTGCCGGTTCGTGCCGCCCTGTCGTCCGTGCTAAAGTCATTCTTCGGTCGGCAACGACTGTTCATCACCTGCGCGGGTGGCGGAATAGGTAGACGCGCTAGCTTGAGGTGCTAGTGCCCGAATAGGGCGTGGGGGTTCAAGTCCCCCCTCGCGCACAGCAAGGCCGAGGGCCCGGATCCGAATGGATCCGGGCCCTCGGCCATTGCCGGATGGCCGCGTTGCGGGCGCCGTCCCGCGATCACGTCTGCGCCGTCGGGCCAGCCGTCTCCATCGGCGGGGCGGAAAATCCTCCGGCCAGTGCAGGACGACCGTCCGCATCCCCCGGCGCACCCGTCGTGCGAACGCGGCTGCGCTCCACATCGGACGGCTCGAGATCCCCATCGGCTCCGAGCGCAGCCAACCGACACGGCCTAGTTCGCCGACATGGAACGACAGGTCGAGATCGTCATGGATCTCGGGGTCGCATCGGTGCACGCCATCCCTGGCACGGTTCCACGTGTCCGCTCGCATCGCCATGTTCGACCCGAACAACGCCCTATGACCGAGCGCCGTCGCTGTGAGAAGCCGGTACGCACCAAGATAGAGTCGTGCGCCACCCGATCGCAGCGCTCGAGGCCCGTCCACGAACGTGGCCGCACCCGTGACCGCGGCGAGTTCGGGATCGCGGCGGAAGGCGCTGTCGACGTCGCGGGTCCAGGACGGCGCGGGGATGCAGTCGGCATCCAGCCGCAGGATCAGGTCTCCCGTGGCGGCGTCGTACCCCGCCGCACTCGCTGCCGGGATCCCAGGCATCGCGCAGCCGACCACGCGGGCTCCCGCCGCCCTGGCGATCGCCGCCGACTCGTCGGAGGAGGCGTTGTCGACGACGATCACCTCGTGGGGCGGAAGAGCCTGACGGCTGAGCGCCTCCAGGCATCTCTCGAGCAGGATCGCATCATCGCGTACCGGGATGACGACGGACAGCCGCGGGGCCGGGACGCCGTCAGGCCTCGACGTCACCCCGCCAAGCACCCGTCGCCGAGCCGCGGCCCTCGATGAACTCCTTGAAGTTTTCGAGATCCTTCTTCACCGCGTGCGACGCGACTCCCATCGCAGCGCCGAGCTTTTCGGCGAGGCCCTCGGGTTCCCAGTCGATCTGCACGGTCACGCGCGTCTCGTTCTCGGAGAGACGGTGGAAGGTCACAGCGCCCGCGTGCGCCGTCTCGCCCCCGATGCTTCTCCACGCCACCCTCTCATCGGGATGCTGCTCCGTGATCTCGGCGTCGAACTCTCGTTCCGCACCCGCCACCTTCACCACCCAGCGCGTGTGGGTTTCGTCGGTCTGCGTGATCGATACGACCTCCTCCAGGAAGTGGGGAAAGCTCTCGAACTGGGTCCACTGGTTGTAGGCCACCGTGACGGGCACATCCACATCGACGGTCTCGATGATCCGAGTCATTCTGAACTCCTCGCTGTTCGGGGATGGAGAGTCCAGTCATGCGCATCACGCCCGATCTCGGGAGGGGGGTTGACTGCCGGCGCGATCTCCGTAACGAAGATGTCAGGGCCGCGGCGCGTGAAGAAGGATCACACCGCTCCCACGCCGAACACCAGTCCGAGCACATAGGTGATCGCAGCGGCACCGAAACCGATCGCGAGTTGCCGCAGCGCACGCTTCAGCGGCGGGCCGCCCGACAGGATGCCGACCATCGCACCCGTGGTGAGCAGCGCGACGCCGACGAGTACGAGCGCGACGATCACCGCGGTCGCACCGCTCAATCCGAAGATCCACGGCAGCACTGGCACGATCGCGCCTGACGCGAACAGCAGGAAGCTCGACACCGCCGCGGTCCAGTCGCTCCCGACGATGTCATGATCTGAATGCCCGGCGTGGGTGCCGATCGGCCCCGTCGCCGTGCGCCGCACTCCGGCGTGTGCCGCCGTCAGCACTCGCTCCGCTCTGGCAAGCGCCTCGGCCTCGCCCACCCCACGTGCACGGTAGACGAGGGCGAGCTCGTTGGCATCGATGTCGAGATCGGCCGCAGTCGCATCGGCATCGTTGTTCGCCTCGGTCGCAGTGAGCAGCTCGCGCTGGGACCTCACCGAGACGAACTCGCCTGCCCCCATCGACAGTGCCCCGGCGAGAAGCCCGGCGACGCCGCTGAACAGCACGAACGACGGCGCGACTCCGGTGGCGCCGATGCCGAGCACGAGGGCGAGGTTGGAGACGAGCCCGTCGTTCGCGCCGAACACCGCGGCCCGGAACGAGCCCGAGAGTCGCCGCCGGCCACGCGCGGCGAGACCTCTGACGACCTCGTGGTGCACCTTCTCGTCGGCCCGCATCGCGGGAGTGGCGTACTTCTCGGCGTCATAGGGTGAGCGCGCCTCGGCGCTCTGCGCGAGTGCGAGCACGAAGATCGAGCCGAAGCGTCCAGCCATCCAGCCCAGCATGCGCGAGCGCAGTCCCGCGCTCGGCGTCCGCGCGGGCTCACCACCGAGCAGGTCGAGCCAGTGCTGCTCATGGCGATTCTCGGCCTCGGCGAGCGACAACAGGATCTCCCGCTCCTCGCCGTCGCGCCTGGCCGCGAGACGCGAGTACACGGCGCCTTCGGCTCGTTCTTCGGCAAGGTACCTCGCCCACCGCTTCCGGTCGGCGGCGGTGGACTGTTCGGGCGCGGTCATGGAGCCTCCGAGCTCGTGTAGGGACAACTCACGCTATCGAGCGCGCTCGGCCGCGATCGCATCCAGCCCGGGATTGACAGGTTTTCGGGTTTCCGAACGGTGCGCAGGACCAGCCCGTTCGGCGCGAGAAGGTGCGTCAGGAGCGCACGCGCTTGCGAAGCACGTCGATACGCGACTGCAGTTGCGTGACCGTCGCCTGCGCGACGGCGGGGCCACCGCAGACACGACGCAGCTCCGCATGCACGGCGCCGTGGGGCTCGCCGCTCTGACGCGCGTACAGGCCGACGAGACTGTTGAGCAGCTGTCGCTGTTCGCGCAGGGTCCGGTGCAGCGGCGCGGGCAGCGTGGTCGTCACCTCCGGCGGTGTCGATGCCTCTCTCGCCTCGCGGAGCCGCGACTGGCGCGCCTGACGCTGCATCAGCAGCTCGTGCACGTGCTCGGGCTCCAGCAGACCGGGGAGGCCGATGAACTCCTCCTCCTCGGGGGTGCCCGGTTCGGCCAGCTGCCCGAACTCCTTACCCTCGAACACCACTCGGTCGAAATGCGCGAGCGAGGAGATCGCCTGGTAGCTGAACTCCTGCGTGAGCGCATCCGAGGCGTCGTCCTCCCGGTTCGCGCTCTCGAGCAGTGAGTCGTCGAGACCATCGTCGTCCTTCGACTGACGGTCGAGCGCATGGTCGCGCTGACGCTCCATCTCGTTGGCGAGGCCCATCAGCACGGGAACGTTCGGCAGGAACACGCTGGCGGCCTCGCCGCGCCGGCGAGCTCGCACGAAGCGGCCGATCGCCTGCGCGAAGAACAGCGGGGTGGAAGACGACGTCGCGTAGACGCCTACGGCGAGCCGCGGGACATCGACGCCCTCCGACACCATGCGCACGGCGACCATCCAGCGGCGATCGTTCGCGCTGAACTTCTCGATGCGCTCTGAGGCCGCCGCGTCGTCGGACAGCACGACGGTCGGCTGCTCACCCGTCAGGCTGTGCAGGATCTTCGCGTACGCGCGAGCCACGGTCTGGTCGGTGGCGAGCACCAGCCCCCCGGCATCAGGCACGTGCTGGCGGATCTCGCTCAGACGCCGGTCGGCCGCCGACAGCACTGCCGGCATCCACTCCCCCTCGGGATCCAGCGCGGTCCGCCAGGCCTGGGAGGTGACGTCCTTGGTGTTGTCCTGTCCAAGATGCGCTTCGAGCTCGTCGCCGGCGCTGGTGCGCCACCGCATCTTCCCCGCGTACATGTGGAACAGCACGGGCCGCACGACCCCGTCGGCGAGTGCACGGCCGTACCCGTAGCGGTAGTCGGTGCTCGACACGCGCCCACCGGATTCGTCGGGCAGGTACTCCACGAACGGGATCGGCGCCGTGTCACTGCGGAACGGCGTTCCCGACAGCAGCAGCCGCCGCTGTGCCGGGGCGTAGGCGTCGCGGATCGCGTCGCCCCAGCTCAGTGCGTCGCCGCCGTGGTGAACCTCGTCGAGGATCACGAGGGTTCTGGCGTCCTCGGTGAGATGACGATGAACGCTCGACTTCGCGGCGACCTGCGCGTAGGTGACGACCACCCCGTGATAGTGCCGGGCAGGCGCCCAGTGGCTGTTGCGGAAGCGCGGATCCAGCCGGATGTGCACCCGGGCGGCCGCATCCGCCCACTGCGTCTTGAGATGCTCGGTCGGCGCCACCACGATGACCCGGTTCACCTCGCCGGCCTTGAGCAGCTCGACGGCGAGCGTCAGCGCGAACGTCGTCTTCCCCGCACCGGGGGTCGCGGCCACGAGGAAGTCCCTCTTGTCGGCGGCGAAGTACTCGTCGAGCGCCTCCTGCTGCCATGCCCTGAGCTTGCTCGCGGTACCCCACGGAGCGCGCTGAGGGAAGGACGGAGAGAGCATCGCATCAACGATAATCCAGCCCGCCGACGCTGCCCTGCACGCCGGGGAGCCATCCCGGTAGGCTCTCACCCGGCGCGCGAGGCAGCACCTCGCGCGCCGGATGCCGGATGCCGGATGCCGAAGGAGAACCCGATGGTCGATCAGGAAACGTCCCGAACGCCGTACGTGCCGAACGAGGGGCCGCATCCGTGGCGTCGTTTCGTCGCTCTCGGAGATTCGTTCACGGAGGGCATCGGCGATCCCGACCCCGCCGTGCCGGGCAGACACCGCGGCTGGGCCGACCGCGTGGCCGAGGTGCTCGCGGAGGACGTCGACGACTTCGCCTACGCCAATCTGGCCGTGCGCGGCAAGCTGATCGCGCAGATCGTACGCGATCAGGTCGAGCCGGCGGTCGCCCTCAACCCCGACCTGATCTCCATCTGCGCGGGCGGCAACGACGTGATCCGACCCGGCACCGACCCCGACGACATCGCAACGCTGCTGGAGGACGCCGTCGCGCGACTGTCATCGACCGGCGCGGCCGTGGTGCTCTTCACAGGTATCGACACGGGATTCACGCCGGTGTTCCGTCCCTTCAGGGGCAAGGTCGCGATCTACAACGAGAACGTGCGCGCCATCGCCGAGCGGCACGATTGCATCGTCGCCGATCAGTGGTCGCTGAAGGTGGTCCAGGATCCGCGCTTCTTCGACGACGACCGCCTGCACTACAACGCGCTCGGCCATCACGAGGTGGCACGCATGGTGCTGCGCGCCCTCAACGTGCCGAACGAGCTGCAGGCGATGCAGCCCGACCCCGTTCCCGTGCGCAACTGGCGAGAAGCCAGGGCGGGTGACATCGGATGGGCGCGGGAGCATCTTGTTCCATGGGTGCTGCGCCGGCTCCGCCATCAGTCCTCGGGCGACAACGTGCAGGCGAAGCGTCCTGAGCCCCGGCCGGTGCGCATCCGCGACATCGAGGTTTGACCTCGCCCCGTCAGCCCCTGGTCATCGCCCAGAGCGCGACCGCGGCTGCGGACGCCACGTTGAGGGAATCGACTCCACCCGCCATCGGTATGGTGACGACACTGTCGGCGGCGTCTAGCGCGGCGCGGGACAGGCCGTCGCCTTCCGTGCCCATCATCAGCGCGACCCGGGGTGGACGACCGGCCGCGTACGCGTCCAGAGCCACCGCGCCGTCATCCAGCGCCAGGGCGGCGAGCTCGAAGCCGTGCGCATGCAGCTCGGCGGCGGCGGCGGACCACTCGCCGATCCGCGTCCACGGCACCTGGAACACTGTGCCCATGCTGACGCGTACGCTGCGGCGATAGAGCGGGTCGCCGCAGCGGGGGGTCACGAGCACCGCGTCGGCGCCCAGCCCTGCGGCGGCCCGGAAGGCGGCCCCGACGTTGGTGTGATCGACGATGTCCTCGAGCACGAGCACCAGCCGCGCGTCGCGCACGACTTCGGCCAGCGACGGCTCGGCCGGACGATGCATCGCCGCCATCGGACCGCGATGGATCGCGATCCCGGTCACCCGCTCCGCCAGTGCCTCGTCGACGACGTACACGGGAGGGTCGGTCTCGCCGAGCGCTTCGGACACCGCGCGCAGCCACTTCTCCTGCGTCAGCACGGACCGCGGGCGGTGACCCGCTGCGACGGCCCTGCCGATCACCTTCGCCGACTCGGCCATGTACAGCCCGCCCTGCGGCTCACGCGCACGGCGGAGCGCGACATCGGTGAGGGAGCGGTAATCGTCGAGCCGGGGATCGGCGGGATCAGCGATGCGCACAGGGTTCATGCGTCCACTCTCGCAGGTGCGACGGCCCGCGCCGCCCGGCACGGGCATATCCTGATCACCGTGCAGGCCACCGACCGTGCAGACGACGAGACCGAGCTCGAGCAGCTGAGCGCGGCCATCACCCACGCGACGGATCTGCTGCGCGGCCGACGCACGGCCGTGCTCACCGGAGCCGGTATCTCGACCGACTCCGGCATCCCTGCCTACCGCGGAGCGGGCGCACGCACCCGCGCGAACCCGATGACCATTCAGACATATCTCGCCGATGAGGCGGCTCGGCGTCGATACTGGCTCGGCGGACACCTGGGCTGGCGTGCCTTCACCTCGCCCGACCCGAATCAGGGTCACATCGCTCTCGCCCGCCTGGAGCGCGCGGGCCTCGTGAGCGGCGTCGTCACCCAGAACGTCGACGGTCTGCACCTGCGGGCCGGGAGCACGCGCGTCGTCGAGATCCATGGCACGATGCACCGCGTGCTGTGCCTGGACTGCGGTCAGGTGTTCGACCGGCGTGCCGTCGCCGAGCGCCTCGAGAGTCTCAACCCATGGGTCACGCGGCCCGAGCGCATCGAGCTCAACCCCGACGGGGACGTCACGCCCGAGAGTTCAGAGGGATTCGTGATCCCTCCGTGCACGGTCTGCGGCGGGATGCTGAAACCCGAGGTGGTCTTCTTCGGCGAGTTCGTGCCGGCCGCGCGCTTCCGAGCGGCGGAATCGGTGCTGCACTCGTCGGACGCGCTGCTGGTCGCAGGCACCTCGCTCATGGTGAACTCCGGCATCCGCGTGATCGAACGCGCCCGCCGTCGCGGGATCCCGATCGTGATAGTCAATCGCGAGCCCACACGCGCCGACACATGGGCGAACGCCGTCATCGCAGGCGGCACGAGCCCCGTGCTCGAAGGCATCGCGCAGCGACTGCTCAGTTCCTGACGGTTAGGGTCGAGAGGTGACCCTCCTCACCCTCGTGCGCCATGGCCAGACCGATTGGAACCTGGAGCGTCGCATCCAGGGGACGACCGACATCCCGCTGAACGAGACGGGCCGCGCCGACGCGCACGCCGCCGCGTCCGCTCTCAGCGCACTGAAGCCCGACGCGATCTACGCGAGCCCGCTGGTGCGCGCGCAGGAGACGGCGCAGATCATCGCCGGTCAGCTCGGCCTCGCGGCGCCCGCGATCACGCGGGGTCTGCGCGAGCGGGAGTTCGGGGAAGGCGAAGGAATGCTCGTCGCCGACTATCTGGCGCGCTACGGCGACTGGCACGCGGAGGTTCCCGGCGCGGAGACCCTGGCCCAGGTGCGCGATCGCGCGCTGGACTCGCTCGACCGCATCGTCCGCGCGTCGAGGCGCCGGTCCGCGCCCCGCGCCGAGTCCCTGGTGGTGGTCAGTCACGGCGGGGTCATCCGCGCTCTGCTCCTGCACGTATCGGGAGGAACCCTTCCCCGTGAGGGCGACGTTCTGCGCAACGGTTCCGTGCACCGCTTCGTCGCAGAACGGGGGACTCTGCGCCTGCTCGACGAGACGCCGCTCCAGGTGGTGACGGCTGCTGCCGCCGACGTCGTGGCGGCGACGAGGGAACCGGCCTGACGACAGAAGGCCCGATCAGGATCGCGCGAGCACTGCACGGGCGTGGCGGAGCACCGGTTCGTCGACCATCCGTCCCTCGAATCGGAAGACCCCGCGTTCGGATTGGGCTGCGGCCAGCACAGCCCGCGCCCAGTCGACGGTGGCCGGGTCCGGTCGGTAGGCGTCGCGGATCACGGCGACCTGCTTCGGGTGGATGCACGCCGTCGCGCGGAAACCCGACGCAGCCGCATCGGCTGCCTCTAGGGCGAGACCCTCGGCATCCTCGATGTCGAGATGCACAGCGTCCACAGCCGCCCTGCCATGAGCGGCCGCCGCGACGAGCACAGTGGATCGCGCGTGCCTGGCCACATCGCGATAGCGGCCGTCAGGGAACCGGCTGCTCATGCCGCCGAGAGAGGCGACGAGATCCTCCGCACCCCACATCAGCGCCACGGTACGCGGGTGCGCGGCGATGGGCCCTGCGTTGAGCACGCCGGCTGCGGTCTCACACAGCGCGATCACCGAGTAGTCGGTGGCGAACGCGTCCAGCGATGACGGGCTCTGGGTCTTCGCGACCATGACGGTGCGGAACGGCGACTCGCTGAGCGCCTCCAGATCCGCGGTGAACTCCGCGGAAGCCGGATCGTTGACCCGCACGATCACGCGGTCGGGGTCGAGTCCGTCAGCCGCGACGATGTTCTCACGCGCCATAGCCTTGGCCTGCGGCAGCACCGCATCCTCGAGGTCGAGGATGACCGCATCCGACTTCGCGAGAGCCCCGGCGAAGCGCTCCGGGCGGTCGGCGGGGCAGAAGAGCAGGGCGGGGCCGAGGTCGAACACCATCAGTCCCCCTTCGGGGTGCAGCGCACGAGCACGGTGCGGCTGGCGGTCGCAACCACCATGCCCTCCTGGTTGCGACCGGTGTGCGCGATGGTGCACACGCCCTGACCGGGACGGGACGAGGAGAGACGCTTAGCGGTGATCACGTGAGAATAGTTTTCATCTCAACGCAGAGCGCCTCCTGCTGCCATGCCCTGAGCTTGCTCGCGGTACCCCACGGAGCGCGCTGAGGGAAGGACGGAGAGAGCATCGCATCAACGATAATCCAGCCCGCCGACGCTGCCCTGCACGCCGGGGAGCCATCCCGGTAGGCTCTCACCCGGCGCGCGAGGCAGCACCTCGCGCGCCGGATGCCGGATGCCGGATGCCGAAGGAGAACCCGATGGTCGATCAGGAAACGTCCCGAACGCCGTACGTGCCGAACGAGGGGCCGCATCCGTGGCGTCGTTTCGTCGCTCTCGGAGATTCGTTCACGGAGGGCATCGGCGATCCCGACCCCGCCGTGCCGGGCAGACACCGCGGCTGGGCCGACCGCGTGGCCGAGGTGCTCGCGGAGGACGTCGACGACTTCGCCTACGCCAATCTGGCCGTGCGCGGCAAGCTGATCGCGCAGATCGTACGCGATCAGGTCGAGCCGGCGGTCGCCCTCAACCCCGACCTGATCTCCATCTGCGCGGGCGGCAACGACGTGATCCGACCCGGCACCGACCCCGACGACATCGCAACGCTGCTGGAGGACGCCGTCGCGCGACTGTCATCGACCGGCGCGGCCGTGGTGCTCTTCACAGGTATCGACACGGGATTCACGCCGGTGTTCCGTCCCTTCAGGGGCAAGGTCGCGATCTACAACGAGAACGTGCGCGCCATCGCCGAGCGGCACGATTGCATCGTCGCCGATCAGTGGTCGCTGAAGGTGGTCCAGGATCCGCGCTTCTTCGACGACGACCGCCTGCACTACAACGCGCTCGGCCATCACGAGGTGGCACGCATGGTGCTGCGCGCCCTCAACGTGCCGAACGAGCTGCAGGCGATGCAGCCCGACCCCGTTCCCGTGCGCAACTGGCGAGAAGCCAGGGCGGGTGACATCGGATGGGCGCGGGAGCATCTTGTTCCATGGGTGCTGCGCCGGCTCCGCCATCAGTCCTCGGGCGACAACGTGCAGGCGAAGCGTCCTGAGCCCCGGCCGGTGCGCATCCGCGACATCGAGGTTTGACCTCGCCCCGTCAGCCCCTGGTCATCGCCCAGAGCGCGACCGCGGCTGCGGACGCCACGTTGAGGGAATCGACTCCACCCGCCATCGGTATGGTGACGACACTGTCGGCGGCGTCTAGCGCGGCGCGGGACAGGCCGTCGCCTTCCGTGCCCATCATCAGCGCGACCCGGGGTGGACGACCGGCCGCGTACGCGTCCAGAGCCACCGCGCCGTCATCCAGCGCCAGGGCGGCGAGCTCGAAGCCGTGCGCATGCAGCTCGGCGGCGGCGGCGGACCACTCGCCGATCCGCGTCCACGGCACCTGGAACACTGTGCCCATGCTGACGCGTACGCTGCGGCGATAGAGCGGGTCGCCGCAGCGGGGGGTCACGAGCACCGCGTCGGCGCCCAGCCCTGCGGCGGCCCGGAAGGCGGCCCCGACGTTGGTGTGATCGACGATGTCCTCGAGCACGAGCACCAGCCGCGCGTCGCGCACGACTTCGGCCAGCGACGGCTCGGCCGGACGATGCATCGCCGCCATCGGACCGCGATGGATCGCGATCCCGGTCACCCGCTCCGCCAGTGCCTCGTCGACGACGTACACGGGAGGGTCGGTCTCGCCGAGCGCTTCGGACACCGCGCGCAGCCACTTCTCCTGCGTCAGCACGGACCGCGGGCGGTGACCCGCTGCGACGGCCCTGCCGATCACCTTCGCCGACTCGGCCATGTACAGCCCGCCCTGCGGCTCACGCGCACGGCGGAGCGCGACATCGGTGAGGGAGCGGTAATCGTCGAGCCGGGGATCGGCGGGATCAGCGATGCGCACAGGGTTCATGCGTCCACTCTCGCAGGTGCGACGGCCCGCGCCGCCCGGCACGGGCATATCCTGATCACCGTGCAGGCCACCGACCGTGCAGACGACGAGACCGAGCTCGAGCAGCTGAGCGCGGCCATCACCCACGCGACGGATCTGCTGCGCGGCCGACGCACGGCCGTGCTCACCGGAGCCGGTATCTCGACCGACTCCGGCATCCCTGCCTACCGCGGAGCGGGCGCACGCACCCGCGCGAACCCGATGACCATTCAGACATATCTCGCCGATGAGGCGGCTCGGCGTCGATACTGGCTCGGCGGACACCTGGGCTGGCGTGCCTTCACCTCGCCCGACCCGAATCAGGGTCACATCGCTCTCGCCCGCCTGGAGCGCGCGGGCCTCGTGAGCGGCGTCGTCACCCAGAACGTCGACGGTCTGCACCTGCGGGCCGGGAGCACGCGCGTCGTCGAGATCCATGGCACGATGCACCGCGTGCTGTGCCTGGACTGCGGTCAGGTGTTCGACCGGCGTGCCGTCGCCGAGCGCCTCGAGAGTCTCAACCCATGGGTCACGCGGCCCGAGCGCATCGAGCTCAACCCCGACGGGGACGTCACGCCCGAGAGTTCAGAGGGATTCGTGATCCCTCCGTGCACGGTCTGCGGCGGGATGCTGAAACCCGAGGTGGTCTTCTTCGGCGAGTTCGTGCCGGCCGCGCGCTTCCGAGCGGCGGAATCGGTGCTGCACTCGTCGGACGCGCTGCTGGTCGCAGGCACCTCGCTCATGGTGAACTCCGGCATCCGCGTGATCGAACGCGCCCGCCGTCGCGGGATCCCGATCGTGATAGTCAATCGCGAGCCCACACGCGCCGACACATGGGCGAACGCCGTCATCGCAGGCGGCACGAGCCCCGTGCTCGAAGGCATCGCGCAGCGACTGCTCAGTTCCTGACGGTTAGGGTCGAGAGGTGACCCTCCTCACCCTCGTGCGCCATGGCCAGACCGATTGGAACCTGGAGCGTCGCATCCAGGGGACGACCGACATCCCGCTGAACGAGACGGGCCGCGCCGACGCGCACGCCGCCGCGTCCGCTCTCAGCGCACTGAAGCCCGACGCGATCTACGCGAGCCCGCTGGTGCGCGCGCAGGAGACGGCGCAGATCATCGCCGGTCAGCTCGGCCTCGCGGCGCCCGCGATCACGCGGGGTCTGCGCGAGCGGGAGTTCGGGGAAGGCGAAGGAATGCTCGTCGCCGACTATCTGGCGCGCTACGGCGACTGGCACGCGGAGGTTCCCGGCGCGGAGACCCTGGCCCAGGTGCGCGATCGCGCGCTGGACTCGCTCGACCGCATCGTCCGCGCGTCGAGGCGCCGGTCCGCGCCCCGCGCCGAGTCCCTGGTGGTGGTCAGTCACGGCGGGGTCATCCGCGCTCTGCTCCTGCACGTATCGGGAGGAACCCTTCCCCGTGAGGGCGACGTTCTGCGCAACGGTTCCGTGCACCGCTTCGTCGCAGAACGGGGGACTCTGCGCCTGCTCGACGAGACGCCGCTCCAGGTGGTGACGGCTGCTGCCGCCGACGTCGTGGCGGCGACGAGGGAACCGGCCTGACGACAGAAGGCCCGATCAGGATCGCGCGAGCACTGCACGGGCGTGGCGGAGCACCGGTTCGTCGACCATCCGTCCCTCGAATCGGAAGACCCCGCGTTCGGATTGGGCTGCGGCCAGCACAGCCCGCGCCCAGTCGACGGTGGCCGGGTCCGGTCGGTAGGCGTCGCGGATCACGGCGACCTGCTTCGGGTGGATGCACGCCGTCGCGCGGAAACCCGACGCAGCCGCATCGGCTGCCTCTAGGGCGAGACCCTCGGCATCCTCGATGTCGAGATGCACAGCGTCCACAGCCGCCCTGCCATGAGCGGCCGCCGCGACGAGCACAGTGGATCGCGCGTGCCTGGCCACATCGCGATAGCGGCCGTCAGGGAACCGGCTGCTCATGCCGCCGAGAGAGGCGACGAGATCCTCCGCACCCCACATCAGCGCCACGGTACGCGGGTGCGCGGCGATGGGCCCTGCGTTGAGCACGCCGGCTGCGGTCTCACACAGCGCGATCACCGAGTAGTCGGTGGCGAACGCGTCCAGCGATGACGGGCTCTGGGTCTTCGCGACCATGACGGTGCGGAACGGCGACTCGCTGAGCGCCTCCAGATCCGCGGTGAACTCCGCGGAAGCCGGATCGTTGACCCGCACGATCACGCGGTCGGGGTCGAGTCCGTCAGCCGCGACGATGTTCTCACGCGCCATAGCCTTGGCCTGCGGCAGCACCGCATCCTCGAGGTCGAGGATGACCGCATCCGACTTCGCGAGAGCCCCGGCGAAGCGCTCCGGGCGGTCGGCGGGGCAGAAGAGCAGGGCGGGGCCGAGGTCGAACACCATCAGTCCCCCTTCGGGGTGCAGCGCACGAGCACGGTGCGGCTGGCGGTCGCAACCACCATGCCCTCCTGGTTGCGACCGGTGTGCGCGATGGTGCACACGCCCTGACCGGGACGGGACGAGGAGAGACGCTTAGCGGTGATCACGCTCTCGGTGTAGAGCGTGTCGCCGTGGAAGAGCGGATGCGGGAAGGAGATGTCGCCGAGCCCGAGCTGCGCCACGAGCGTGCCCTGCGTGAGCTGGGCGACCGACGCACCGACCATGGTCGACAGAGTCCACATCGAGTTCATCAGTCGCTGTCCGAAGGGCTGCTGCGTCTCGGAGTGCGCCGCGTCGAGATGCAGACCCTGCGTGTTCATCGTGAGGGTCGTGAACAGCACGTTGTCGGCTTCGGTGGCGGTCCGGCCCGGCCGGTGGAGGTATCGGGCCCCGAGCTCGAACTCCTCGTAGTACAGGCCCCGCTGCACGATGTCGGTCATCCCCGCCCCCTAACCCGCCAGCCCCAGCGCGCGGGCGATGACGAGCAGCTGCACCTCTGTCGTCCCCTCCCCGATCTCGAGGATCTTGGAATCGCGGTAATGTCTGGCGACCGGATACTCGTTCATGAAGCCGTTTCCGCCGAAGATCTGCGTCGCGTCGCGGGCGTTGTCCATCGCCGCTTCTCCCGAGACGAGCTTCGCGATCGCGGCCTCCTCGGCGAACGGCTTGCCCGCATCGTGAAGACGCGCCGCGTGATGCCACGCGAGTCGCGCCGAGTGCACCCTCGCTCGCATTCGGGCGAGAGTGAACTGCGCGTTCTGGCGGGTGCTGAGGGCGGCTCCGAACACGGTGCGCTTGTTGGCGTAGTCCACCGCCGCCTCCAGGCAGCCCTCCGCCGCCCCCGTCGCCAGCGCTGCGATCGCGATGCGCCCCTCATCGAGGATGCTGAGGAAGTTCCTGAACCCGCTCCCCCGTTCGCCGACCAGGTTCGCCGCCGGAACGCGCGCGCCCTGGAAGGTGAGCGGATGCGTGTCCGACGCGTTCCAGCCGACCTTGTCGTAGGCGGCTTCCACAGTGAAGCCGGGTGTGCCGTTGGGCACGATGATGGTGGAGATCTCCTTGCGTCCGTCGCGCTCTCCGGTCACCGCCGTGACCGTGACGAACCGGGTGATCGCCGTTCCGGAGTTCGTGATGAACTGCTTGCTGCCGTCGATCACCCACTCCTCGCCATCCAGGCGGGCCGTCGTCCTGGTGGCACCCGCGTCGCTTCCCGCCTCTGGCTCGGTGAGCCCGAACCCGGCGAGCTGCTCGCCCGCCAGCAGACCGGGCAGATACTCGCGCTTCTGCTCCTCGCTGCCGAATCGGTGGATCGGCATGGCGCCGAGGCTGACCCCAGCCTCCAGGGTGATGGCGAGCGACTGGTCGACGCGCGCTATCCCCTCGATCGCGAGTCCGAGCGCGAAGTAGTCGCCGCCCTGACCGCCGTGGTCCTCGGGGAACGGCAATCCGAACAGGCCGAGCTCGCCCATCTGCCGCACGACGTCGAGGTTCAGGGTGTGGGTGCGGTCAGCCTCGTACGCCTGCGGGGCGACCACCTGATCCGCGAAGTCGCGCACCATCGTGGCGAGCTCGCGCTCCTCGTCATTGAGGTCGTACGTCATGCTGTCTCCTCTTCGCTCACACGGGCGACCGGCTGGTCGCGCCGCACCTGATCGCCGAGTGCGACCAGCAGGTGCACCGTGCCGGACTGCGGCGCGAGCACCGGATGCTCCATCTTCATCGCCTCGATCGAGACGAGCGGGTCACCCGCCTGCACCCTCGCTCCGTCGGTGACGTGCACGGCGACGATCGCGCCGGGCATGGGTGCGCGGCCCTCTGGTTCGCGGGTGACTCCTGCTGGGGCGCTCTGCGCCAGACGACGTTCGAGCCGTGCGCGTCGGGTGAGCCGGCGCAGACGTCTCGTGTCGCCGCCATCGGCCACCCAGATCGCCCCGTCCGCGTCGACCGCTGCCGCGGCGGCGTGCCCCTGAGCGTGCACAGTGACCTCCACGGGCTCATCCTCGTCGGTGAGGAACACCGTAGGCGCCGCGGGCGCCGGCACGCCGAGCCGCCACCCGGGCAGAGCGTGCCAGATGTCGCCGGCACCTGCTCGCGGTTCCGTGGTCATGGTGGCAGCCGCCGCCAGCATCCGCTCGCTCGGCTTCTGCGGTGCGAGCGGCAGCATGGTCTCGATCAGGCCGGTGTCGAGGTCCCCTGCGACTACGCGCTCATGACGGGAGAGCGCGCGCAGGAAGGCGATGTTCGTCTCCACGCCCAGTACCACGGTGCGAGCGAGAGCCGCGTCGAGCCGGCGCAGTGCGGTCGCACGATCGGCACCGAACGCGATGACCTTCGCGATCATCGGGTCGTAGAACCCGCTCACCTCGGATCCGGTCTCCACTGCCGCGTCTACGCGAACCCCGCGTGGAGCGTCGAAAAGCAGGACGCGCCCGGTGGAGGGAAGAAAGCCCCGCTCCGGCGACTCCGCGTAGACCCTGGCCTCGATCGCGTGACCGCTCACCGGGGCCGGCGGGGGCAGTGCCTCGCCCGCTGCCACGGCGAGCTGCATGGCGACCAGGTCGCGCCCCGTGACCTCCTCGGTGACCGGATGCTCCACCTGTAGCCGGGTGTTCATCTCGATGAAGAACACCTCGTCAACGGCATCCGCGTCTATCAGGAACTCGACGGTTCCGGCGCCGACGTAGTCGACGCTCCGTGCGGCGGCCACGGCCGCGTCCATGAGGCGCTGACGCACCGTGTCGGTCAGATGCGCTGCCGGTGCCTCCTCGATCACCTTCTGATGCCGGCGCTGGAGGGTGCACTCGCGCTCGCCAAGGGCCTGCACAGAGCCGTGGCGGTCTCCGAAGACCTGCACCTCGATGTGCCTGGGACGGCGGATCAGCCGCTCGAGCACCATCGAGTCGTCGCCGAAGGCGGCGATGGCGACTCGTCTGGCGGCTGCCAGCGCCGGCGCCAGTCCGGCACCGTCGCGCACGATCTCCATGCCCTTGCCGCCGCCGCCGGCGCTCGGCTTCACGAGCAGCGGATAGCCGACCTCGTCGGCGCGGCGACGGATCTCCTCGTCGCCGAGGCCGTCGGCGCTGAAGCCCGGTACCACGGGCACGCCGTGCTGCGACACATGCTCTCTGGCCCTGGCCTTGTCCCCCATGATCTCGAGAGCGCGTGCGTCGGGGCCGACGAAGACGATGCCGGAGTCCCGACAGGCCTGCGCGAGTGCGACGCTCTCGGACAGGAAGCCGTATCCGGGGTGGATCGCCTGAGCGCCCGTCGCCCGCGCCGCGTCGATGATGGCGTCCACGCGCAGGTAGGACTCGGATGCCGGCGCCGCACCGATCCGTACGGCCTCGTCCGCCTCGCGCACATGCGGCGCGTCGGCATCGGCGTCGCTGAACACGGCGACACTTCGGATGCCGAGTTCGCGCAGCGTGCGGATGACGCGGCGGGCGATCTCACCGCGGTTCGCGATGAGGACGGTGTCGAAACCGCCGGAAGCGTGGTGGTCGATCGTCGGTGGCATGATCACATCCGGAAGAGGCCGAAGCGAGGCTCGGGCAATGGGCTGCGGGAGACGACGTCGAGCGCGAGGCCGAGCAGATCGCGGGTCTGGTCCGGGTCGATGATCCCGTCGTCCCAGAGTCGGGCGGTGGCGTAGTACGGCTCGCCCTGCGCCTCGTACTGCGCGCGGATCGGGGATTCGAAGTCCGCGCGCTCGTCGGCCGACCAGGATGCGCCCGACGCCGTGAGCTGGTCCTCCTTGACCGTGGCGAGGACGGACGCCGCCTGCTGACCCCCCATGACCGAGATGCGGCTGGCGGGCCAGCTCCACAGGAACCGCGGCGAGTACGCCCGCCCGCACATGGAGTAGTTTCCCGCTCCGAACGAACCGCCGATGATCACCGTGAGCTTGGGAACACGGGTCGTCGCGACCGCGGTCACCATCTTTGCGCCGTCCTTGGCGATGCCGCCCGCCTCGGCGTCGCTGCCCACCATGAAGCCGGTGATGTTCTGCAGGAACAGCAGCGGGATGCCGCGCTGATCGCAGAGCTCGATGAAATGCGCTCCCTTGAGCGCGGATTCGCTGAACAGGACGCCATTGTTCGCGACGATGCCGACCGGGTGACCGTGCAGCACCGCGAAGCCGGTCACCAACGTGGTGCCGTACTCCGGCTTGAACTCCTTGAAGCTGTCTGCATCCACCAGGCGCACGATCACCTCGTGGACGTCGTAGGCCGCGTTCACGTCGACGGGTACGACGTCGTACAGGCTGGTGCCGTCCGCCGGCCCACGAGACGGTACGACGTCCCATGCCGGAGCGGCGGGGCGGGGCAGCGTCGCGACGATGTCACGCAGGATCTCAAGTGCGTGCTCATCATCTTCGGCGAGGTGGTCGGCGACGCCGGAGCGCCGGGCGTGCAGCTCGCCGCCGCCGAGCTCCTCCGCGGTGACGACCTCGCCGATCGCGGCCTTCACCAGGGGCGGGCCCCCGAGGAAGATCGTCCCCTGGTTGCGCACGATGACGGTCTGATCGCTCATGGCGGGCACATAGGCGCCCCCGGCCGTGCACGATCCGAGCACGGCTGCGAGCTGCGGGATCCCCTCTGCCGACATGCGCGCCTGGTTGAAGAAGATCCGTCCGAAGTGGTCGCGATCCGGGAAGACCTCGTCCTGCATGGGCAGGAACGCTCCGCCCGAGTCGACCAGGTAGAGGCATGGCAGACGGTTCTCGAGGGCGACTTCCTGGGCGCGGAGGTGTTTCTTGACCGTGAGCGGGAAGTACGTCCCGCCCTTGACCGTCGGGTCGTTGCAGACGACCATCACATGTCTGCCGTGCACCAGGCCGATGCCGGCGATGACCCCGGCGGCCGGGGCCTCTCCCCCGTACAGACCGTGGGCGGCGAGCGGAGCGATCTCGATGAAGGGACTGCCCTCGTCGAGCAGCCGATCGACCCGCTCGCGCGGCAGCAGCTTCCCCCTGGACACGTGCCGATCACGCGAGCGTTCAGGTCCCCCGAGAGAGGTCTCTGCAAGCCGCTCACGCAGCTCTTCGGCGAGCGTCTGCTGGTCCGCGGACATGGTGCGTCCTCCTCGACTCACACAGGGCTGGTGGCGCGACCGCCACCTCAGTTAGGGTTCATTAACCCGACGATTCAGGTTAGCGAGGATTAACCGAAATGACAACGCCCGTCACCGCCCGCGATCGAGCGAAGGCCGAGCGCACCGACGCCATCCTGTCCTCGGCGGCTCGGCTCTTCGCGACCCGCGGTTACTCGGGCGTCAGCCTCGAGGACATCGGCGCCGCAGTCGGCGTATCAGGGCCGGCCGTCTACCGTCACTTCGACGGAAAGCACGCGCTGCTCGACGCCCTGCTCATCGGCGTGAGCGAACGGCTGGTCTCCGGCGGCGCTGCGGAGGCCGCCGCGACATCGACTCCACTGCAGCGGATGCAGGCGCTGGTCGACTTCCATGTGGATTTCGCACTGGGCAATGCCGAGGTGATCCGCGTGCAGGATCGCGATCTGGCACACCTCTCCCCCGGCGCGCAGATGGAGGTTCGTCGACTGCAGCGCGCCTACATCGACCTGTGGATCGATGCGCTCAGCGGCATCCGAGAGGCGGAGCGCGACGAACTGAGGCTGCGCGTGCAGGCGTGCTTCGGTCTGATCAATTCCACGCCGCACAGCACCCGAGCCGCCCTGCGCTCCCGAGCGCAGACCGCTCAGCTGCTGAGCACGATGGCGATGTCCGCGCTCCTCGCAGACGCGTGACGACACCGCGGGGCGAGCGCAGAACGCGCCGCCCCGCAGCCGAGATCAGAACAGCATGGCCCTGCCCGGCTGTTCCAGAATGTCGGCGACGTCCTTCAGGAACCGCGCGCCCTCCGCTCCGTCGACGAGACGATGGTCGAACGACAGGCTCAGCGTCATCACCTGACGCAGCGCGATCTCCCCGCGATGCTCCCATGGCTGACGCCGGACTGCCCCGACGGCGAGGATGCCGGACTGGCCCGGAGGCAGGATCGGCGTACCGGCATCGATGCCGAACACTCCGATGTTGGTGATCGCGAACGTGCCGCCGGCGAGTTCGGCAGGGCTGGTCTTCCCCGCCCTGGCCGTCGTCGTCAGCTGCTGCAGGGCACCGGCGAGACCGGTGAGCGACATCTTCTCGGCGTTGCGGATGTTCGGAACGATCAGCCCGCGATCGGTCGCCGCGGCGATGCCGAGGTCGACGTAGTGATTCTGCACGATCTCACCCGCGGCCTCATCCCAGTGGGAGTTGAGCGAAGGGCTGCGCCCGAGTGCCAGGCACACGGCCTTCGCGATCAGCACGAGCGGGCCGATGCGGTGCTCCGCGAGGGATCGATCGGCGCGAAGCTGCTCGATCAGCTCCATCGTCGAGGTCACGTCCACCGTGTGGAAGGTGGTGACGTGCGGTGCGGTGAAGGCGCTCTGCACCATCGCCTGAGCGGTGTGCTTGCGCACCCCGCGGATCGGGATCCGGGTCTGCCGGCGATCATCCGCGACGGTGGGGCCCGAGTCAGCGATCCCGGCCTCGCCGGATGCGACAGGGGCATCCGAGGAGGCGGCTCCGATGCGCTGCGCGTAGGCGTCGACGTCCTGACGGGTGATGACCCGGTCGCCGACCTCCGCGGCGACGAGGACGAGATCCACACCGAGGCGCTTCGCGTACGCACGCACCGGGGGTGTCGAGCGCGGACGCTCGCCGACGGCCGGCTCCGCGGCAGCAGGCGGCAGAACATCGTGCGGCGCTGCCTCCAGCACGGCGGCATCGACTTGCGCGGGTGCGGCCGATGTCGTGGCACCTCGTCTCGCACGACGCGCCGGGCGGCCTCCGGCCGCGGGCGCCGCGCCGTAGCCGACGAGGTTGGGCTGCGCCTTCTCCTCGGCCTGTTCACCGGTCGGCTGCGCTGTGGATTCGTCGGCGGGTTCGGAGCCCGCGACATCGAACGCGATCAGCGGGGAGCCGACGGCGACCGTCTGTCCCGCCTCGGCGTGCAGCGATGCGACCGTGCCCTCGTATGGGGACGGCAGCTCCACGACGGCCTTGGCGGTCTCGACTTCGGCGAGGGTCTGGTTCAGCGTGACGCTGTCGCCCGGCTCGACCAGCCACTGCACGACCTCCGCCTCTGTGAGGCCCTCTCCGAGGTCAGGAAGCCGGAACTCCGCGATCATCGGTGCGCTCCCGTCGTCTGCGAGGCCTCGCTGAGACTGTTCGGACGATCCAACACGCGATCGACGGCGTCGAGGAGGCGGTCCAGATCGGGCAGGTGGTACCGCTCGAGCTTCGCCGGCGGGTAAGGGATGTCGTGTCCGGTAACCCGCACCGGCGGGGCCTCGAGGTACTCGAAGCAGCGCTCTGTGATGCTGGCGATCACCTCGGCGGCGACCCCTGCCTCCCGGGACCCCTCGTGCGCGACGACGACGCGGCCCGTTCGACGTACCGCCGCCGCCACGGTGTCGTAGTCGACCGGTGAGAGGGCGCGAAGGTCGATCACCTCGAGCGATACTCCTTCGTCCGCCGCGGCCTCTGCCGCGTCCAACGCCGTGGTGACCATCGCGCCGTAGGTGATCAGCGTGGCGTCGGTCCCCTCGCGCACCACGCGGGCGAGACCCATCGGCGCCGCGTCCGCCAGCGGAGCCTCGAGGTCGACCTCGCCCTTGTGATGGTAGAGCCGCTTCGGTTCGAAGAAGATCACCGGGTCATCGCTGGCGATCGCCTGGCGCAGACAGCGGTACGCATCCTCAGGATTCGACACCGCGACCACGCGAAGGCCTGCGGTGTGAACGAAGTAGGCCTCGGGCGACTCCGAATGGTGCTCGGCCGCACCGATGCCGCCCGCCCAGGGCACGCGGATGGTGATCGGCATCTTCACCCTTCCCTGGGTGCGATAGTGCAGCTTCGCGACCTGCGACACGATCTGGTCGAAGGCGGGGTAGATGAAGCCGTCGAACTGGATCTCGATCACGGGCCGGTAGCCGCGGAATGCAAGACCGACGGCGGTGCCGACGATGCCGGATTCCGCGAGCGGTGTGTCGATCACCCGCTGCGCACCGAACTCGTCCTTCAGACCGTCGGTGATGCGGAACACGCCGCCCAGGGTGCCGATGTCCTCACCGAGCAGGACGACCTTGTCGTCGTCACGCATGGCCTGACGAAGGCCGGCGTTCAGCGCCTTGCCGAGGGTCATCACAGCCATCTCACGCCTCCTCGAACGTCGAGAGGTACGCCCGGAACTCGTCGCGCTGCCGCTCGAGTCCTGAGTGCGGCTCGGCGTACACGCCGTCGAAGACGGCGAGTGCGGGGCGCGTGGTCATGCCGAGGCAGGCGGCGCGCATCTCTCGCGCGACGGTGTCCGCCTCCGCCTGCACGGAAGCGAGATGCTCGTCTGTCAGCGCACCCCCCGCGCGCAGATGCGCCTCCAGCCGGGCGATCGGATCGCGGCGGCGCCACTGCTCGAGCTCGGCTTCGTCCCGATAGCGCTTCGGGTCGTCAGCCGTCGTGTGGGGACCCATGCGGTAGGTGACGAGCTCCAGATATGCCGGACCCTTGCCGGAGCGGGCGTGCTCTAGCGCCCACCGCATGGCCGCGAGGCAGGCGACGACGTCGTTGCCGTCGACGCGCATGCTGGGGATGCCGAAACCGGGAGCACGTCCCGCCAGGGGGTACTGCGACTGCAGGCCGACGGGCTCGGAGATCGCCCAGTGGTTGTTCTGGCAGACGAACACGACAGGCGCACGGTAGGAGGAGGCGAACACCATCGCCTCGTTGACGTCACCCTGGCTGGTCGCGCCGTCGCCGAAGTAGGTCACCGCGACCTCATCGGCGCCGTCGTGCTGGATGCCCATCGCGTAGCCGACAGCGTGCAACGACTGGGCACCGATGATGATCTGCAGAGGCGCCATGCGCAGGGCCGCAGGATCGTAGGCGGCGCCGTCCTCGCCGCGCCACATGCGCACGTAGTCGCCGGGCTGCGCCCCGCGCACGTGCATCACGCCGGTCTCGCGATAGCTGGGGAAGACGAAGTCCTGCGGCGAGAGAGCCCGCGCGGTTCCGATCTGCGCGGCCTCCTGGCCGTTGCACGGCGCCCAGAGGCCGAGCTGACCCTGGCGCTGCAGCGCCACTCCCTCGGCGTCGATGCGGCGCAGCACCGTCATGTCGCGATGAAGATCACGCAGCAGCTGCAGGTCGACGTCTGCGATGTACCTGTCCAGCTGCGGATTCGGCTGGCGGGAACCGTCTGGAGCGATGATGCGCTCGGCGGGTTCCAGATCGTTCTCGGTGTCGACGATCGGTGTGGTGTTCGGTGACATCTGCGTCCTCCTGACGTGATGGCCTTCGTGGGGCGTACACGGCTTCCGACAGCTGCGTCGGCTTATCTGAAGGGTACGTCGGCCTGACACCTCGCTCAAGCATCATCGGGATCGCTGAGCATGTTGCCCAGATGGACTCCATGCAGCCCTGCTAACGTGTGGCACTATGCCCACGCTGGACCGAATCGATCTCGAACTGCTCACCGCCCTGTCAGAGGATCCGCGCACGACGGTGGTCGCGCTGGCCGAGCGGTTGCGTCTCTCGCGCAACACGATCCAGGCGAGGATGTCCCGCCTGGAGCAGACCGGTGTCTTCCAGTCCTACGAGCGAGCGTTCTCCACCGAGGTTCTCGGCTTCCCGCTGCAGGCGTTCATCAGCATCGGCCTGCGACAGACCGAGCTGCCGCGCATCATCGCCGAGCTGGCGCGCGTTCCCGAGGTCGTGCAGGCGCACGGCCTGAGCGGCTCGATCGACCTGCTCGCTCGCGTGGCGTGCCGCGACGCTCGTCATCTCTTCGACACGGATGCCCGCATCCTGTCCATCGACGGGGTCGAGCGGACCGAGACGTCGCTGGCGATGGGCGAGGTGATCCCGTTCCGGGTCGCAGGGCTCATCGGTCTGGCGCGACGGGAAGCCTGAGGAACCGGCGGATCGCGCCGGCAGCCTCGGCCGGCGTCTCGTAGTGGATCAGGTGCCCGACGTCGGCGATCTCGACGAGCTCGGCCTCGGGGAACAGCCTCGCGAGGGCGCGCTCCGCTTCGATGGGAGTGATGTCGTCGCGCTGCGCCGCCACCAGCAGCGTCGGCACGCGAATATCCCCCGCGAACGCACGCACGTCGTGCGACACGCTCGTGACGAAGGCGTCGTGCAGCACGTCGCGATCGGCGAACCGCGAGAAGTACGTGTCGTGCTGGTCGTGGATGAAGCGCCGCAGCGCAGGGTCCCGGGTCTTGGCCATCGCGATGCTCATGACCCGCACGATGAGCGGATGCCGCAGCAGTGCGGTTCCGATCCGCTCGGGCAGGCGGGCTCCGAGCGTGTAGTAGAGCACGGCCAGGCGGGTGAGCACGCCCTTCGGTCCCTGCAGTGCCGGTGCGCCGATCGGATTGACGAGCACGAGCCGGGGTGTCTCGAGACCGGCCGCGACCGCGGCTGACGCCACGATCGACCCGAACGAGTGCCCGAGAACGGCCGCGCCGGGCGCGACCACCCGCACGAACTCCGTCAACCAGGCGGCGTACAGCTCGAGGTCATGCACGCGACCCGGCACAGGCGGCGTCTCGCCGAAGCCAGGCAGATCGGGTGAGATCACCCGTACGCCGGGAAGGTAGGCGATGACCGGCTCGAGACCGTGGTGCTCACCGCGGAAGCCGTGCACGGCGACGATCGTCGGTGCGTCATCGGTCGCAGGCCCATAGATCCAATACGCCGTGCTACCGCCGGCGACCCGCACTTCACGACGGACGACCGGGATCTCGCCGAGGCGGGCGGCGTACGGGGACGGTGCGGGCATGCCTCCGAGTCTACGGTCGGCCGACGGGCAGGCGATGTCGGTGGTCGTCCGTATCTTCGAAGCAGGAAGGAGCCACCATGCGCACACTGACCGAGACCCTCCCATCGATGCCGTGGTGCACGCCGGTGCTGCGGTCACGCGCCGAGCATCTCGATCGGGCCGGTGAACACCTCTGGCGCGTCATCGACTCGCACGGCAGCATCCGGGGCCATCTCCGTGTGATCGCCGACCCGCTGGGCATCCGGTACCGGGCCGAACGCCTGCACCTGCCTTCCGGCGCCTTCCGTCTGGTAGGCGAGTTCTGGGACGCCGATGACGCGGTGGCCGCACTGCGCCACTGATCCCCGTGGTGCCCCCTGCAGGATTCGAACCTGCGACCAACGGATTAGAAAGCCGATGCTCTTCCTCTGAGCTAAGGAGGCGACCCTTCAAGAATACCGCGAGCAGCCCCACCGATAGGATCGACCCCATGGTTTCCGCCTCTGAGAACGACCGGCTCGTCTGGATCGACTGCGAGATGACCGGCCTCGACCTCGCCGTCGATGAGCTCGTCGAGATCGCCGTCGTCATCACCGATTTCGAACTGCGCCCGATCGACCCCGGGTTCCAGATCGTCATCAAGCCCGGTGCGGAAGCCCTGGCGAACATGAACGAGTTCGTCACCCAGATGCACCGCACGTCAGGGCTGATCGAGGAGATCCCGCACGGAGTGTCCCTGGCAGACGCCGAAGCGCAGACTCTCGCCTACATCAAGCGGTTCGTTCCGCTCGAGCGCAAGGCGCCCCTGGCTGGCAACACGATCGGGACCGATCGCATGTTCCTCGCGAAGTACATGCCGTCGGTCGACCAGTATCTGCACTACCGCAACGTCGACGTCTCGAGCATCAAGGAACTCTCCCGTCGCTGGTACCCCCGGGTTTTCTTCCAGGCCCCCGCGAAGGACGGTGGGCACAGGGCTCTCGCCGACATCCTCGAGTCGATCCGGGAGCTGCGCTACTATCGCGAGGCCGTCTTCGTGAACGACCCCGGCCCCTCCTCAGATGAGGCACGCGACATCGCCGACCGCGTCGTGTCGGAGTTCACCGCGAACATGTAATACACTTGTGGGGTTGCCCGTTCCGGCGGGAACATGGTGGGTATAGCTCAGCTGGTAGAGCACCGCGTTGTGGTCGCGGGGGTCGCGGGTTCAAGCCCCGTTACTCACCCAGATAGAGGAGCCCGGTGGTCTGTGACCGCCGGGCTCCTCTGCCGTTCGGCGTCGCAGCCCGTTCCCCTGACGGCAGCAGCTCGCCCCGACCGCCACACGCATCGATAGCATCGATACATGCCCTCCCACGTCCGTCCCGCCAACGACACCGACCTGGATCTCCTCGCCGGCATCGAGGCCGCTGCGGACACGGTGTTCGGCCCGCTGTTCGGCACAGTCGACTGGGGATCAGCGCCCTCCGGCCGGGAGAGGCTGAACGATCCCGGGTTCATCCTCGTCGTCGCCGAATCCGATGCGGGCCCGGCGGTCGGATTCGCGCACGTCATCGAGCACGAGGCCACCGCGCATCTCGAGCAGCTCTCGGTGCGGCCCGAGCATGCAGGGCAGGGACACGGTCGTGCGCTGCTCGCCGCCTCGCTCGATGAAGCGGCGGATCGAGGCGCGACCAGGATGACGCTGCGCACCTACGCCGACGTGCCGTGGAACGGACCGTTCTACGCCTCAGCGGGGTTCAGAGAGAAGCCCGATCCCGATGACGATTTCCATCGATCGCTCCTGGCCGCTGAGATCCGACTGGACCTGTCGCGTCACGGCAGGCGGGTGCATATGGAGCGGGAGCTGCCCCGAGGGATGCAGATGGATGCGGAGGCATTCGAGGCCCTCGTGGTGGACGAACTGGACCGCCTGCCGGACGAGATGGTCGCGGGACTGGAGAACGTCGTCTTCGTGGTCGAGGACCGCCCGGAGAACGGCGAGGACCTCTTCGGACTCTACGAGGGCCTCGCACTCACCGAGCGCGGGCAGTACGGGATGGGCGAGCTGCCCGATCGCATCATCATCTACCGCCACGCGCATCTCGCAGCGAGCGAGAGCGAGGAGGAGCTGCGAGGCGAAGTGCACACGACCCTCGTGCATGAGATCGCGCACTTCTTCGGACTCGACGACGATCAGCTGCATGAGCTGGGGTGGGCATGAGCTCACCCGCATCCGTCCCCGCGCTGGACGAGCAGCTGACCGCTGCGCCGCTGCTGCCATGGCAGCTGGTCGTCTGGGATGACCCGGTCAATCTCATGAGCTACGTCGTGCGGGTGTTCCGCCGCTACTTCGGATACAGCGAGGAACACGCCACCAGACTCATGCTCTCCGTGCACAACGAGGGTCACGCGGTGGTCGCGACGGGCCCCCGCGAGACGATGGAGGCGCACGCGCAGGCGATGCACGACTACGGACTGTGGGCGACGGTCAGGAGTGCGGGCGAGTGAGCGCGCACGTCAGCATCCAGCTCGCAGCGATCGAGGTGACGAATCTGCTCTCTCTCGTCGACGAGCTCGTCACCGTCTTCGACGATCCGCGATCGGCGGCCGACCCTGGCATGGCGCGTCTCACGCCCGATGCGTACCCCGCAGACGAGGCGGCATCGAGGCAGTTCCGTCAGGCGACCAGGGACTCTCTGCTCGAACGGCGACGTGCCGACGCGATCACCGTCAGGGACACCCTCGAGCCGCTCGCTGACAGCGCACACCCTGTCGAGGTTGCACTGCGTGAGCAGCGGCTGGTGCTGACCCCGCAACAGTGCGATGCCTGGATGAGGACGCTGGCCGCCATGCGGCTCGTCGTGGCGCCGCGACTGGGGATCGTGGGATCCGACGATCACGATCCGGATGATCCGCGGTTCGCCGTCTACGACTGGCTCGGCTACCGTCTGGAACTGCTCGTGCGCGCTGCGGACGAGCACGATCTCCCCCGCTAGGGCACATCCACTCGCACGTCAGCGAGGCGCTCGGGCCGGTGCGCCCTGATGTGGGATTCCTCTTGGCTCGCCCACATGTCCCAGTGCGTGCGGAAGGCGTCGCCGTCGCGTTCCAGTGCGCGACGTCTGCGCGTCGCGGCCGGACCGTCGACCCATACGGTGACATCGGCAAGGCGTGCAGACGACGGTGTGAGGGCACCGCATCCTTCGACGATGAGGCCGAGAGCGGGGTCCACGGCGTGCGCCTCCGCCGCCTCGTGACGTTTCCAGTCCCACCGGTGCCACGTTCCGATCGAGCCCCTGGCGTGCGGGACGAGGATGCTCTCGCGCGCGATCTCAGCGCCTCGCTCCAATCCGTCCCACCCCGGGTAGATGGCATCGAGCGCCACGAGCTGCACGCGTCCGCTCAGGGGCCACGCATCGCGTAACCGGGAGGCGAGGCTGCTCTTTCCCGCACCGCTCCGGCCGTCGATCAACACGACAGGATTCGCCGCCGACATCGAGACGATCGCGGCGATGAGACGTTCGACGGCCGCGGTGAGGCGCTCGTCGAACGGATCGCTACTTCTTGAGTGCACGGATGATGCGCACCAGGGCGCGCCCGGTGACCCAGACGAAGGGCACGGCGACCGCCAGAAGGGTCACGAAGTTCGGTTCGAACCTCAGGCCCTCCTCTCGGCGGACATACACCCCGACGGGTATCGCGACGCCGCCGCCGCCCCCGCCGTCGCGTTCACCGTCGCTGCCCGCGCCGAAACCCGACCACGTGATGGCGACCGGCGTGATCCCGATGCCGTCGACGTCCAACGGTTCGCCATAGGCGCTCTTCACTCCGAATGCGGCGGATTGCTTTCCGAGTTCAACTGCGAGATTCGGCATGGTTCAACGCTACTCGACGACGGGTCCCTGGTTTCCCTCCGCGCCGGAGTTCGGTCGCTGCGGCGCACCCCGACCGTCGCCACGGCCGATGTGACGCGCGCGGGTGACCATCCCCACCCCGAAGCGAGCACGCGCGTCATCGAGGGTGCCCTCCAGCCGCCGCCGGTCGGCGTCATCGTCCCACAGGGCGAGAGCGCCGCTGCCCGCCTCCCGCAGCTTCTCGGCGCGCACACCGACGAGTCGCACGGGATCGCGGCGATCGAGCTGACCGAACAGCGTCAGCGCGGTGTCTCCGATGCGCTGCCCGACATCCGTGGGCTCTGTGAGTGAGAGCGTGCGGCTCAGCGTGGTGAAATCGGCGAACCTGATCTTGATCGAGACCGCCCCCGCCTGCCAGCCGGACGATCGCAACCGCACGCCGACACGATCAGCGAGCCTGAGCAGCTCCGAGCGCAGCAGCTCGAGGTCGCCGATATCGCGATCGAACGTCTCCTCGTGTCCGATGCTCTTCTCCGCGCGGTGCGTCTCGACCGCACGGGCGTCCTGCCCGCGAGCCAGCTGCTGCAGCCGGGACGCCAAGGCCGCCCCCACCGCCCGCTCCAGCGCTTCCGGGGGTGATTCCCGCAGATCCTTGACGAGCCGAATACCGCGCCTCTGCAGAGCCTCGGCCGCTTTCGGCCCCACTCCCCACATCGCACTCACCGGTCGGGGATCGAGGAACTCCCTCGTCCGAGCAGCGGGGACGATGAGCATGCCATCCGGCTTGGAGATCGTCGAGGCCATCTTCGCGACGTGCTTCGTCGCTGCGACGCCCACGCTGCACGTGATCCCGACCTCGTCGCGAACACGGCGCCTGAGCAGGACCGCGATCTCTCCCGGACTACCCCACAGACGGCGCACTCCCCGCACATCGAGGAAGGCCTCGTCGATCGAGAGCGGCTCGACGAGCGGCGTGATGCTCTCGAAGATGGTCATCACCTGCTGCGAGACCGCCTGGTACCGCCGGAAGTCGGGCGGCACGACGCGGGCGGTCGGGCACAGGCGCAGGGCCTGCGACACGGGCATGGCGCTGCGTACCCCGAAGCGACGCGCCTCGTACGACGCGCTGGAGACGACGGAACGCCCGTCCGGTGCGCCGATGATCAGTGGCAGGCCGCGTAGGGAGGGATCGTGCAGCACCTCGACCGACGCGTAGAACGCGTCCATGTCCACATGCAGGATGCCGGTGCCGCTGTCATCGGCCCCTTCGGGCGAGACCATCCGCCCCGATCCGTCACCGCGTCCCATGCGCCCATTCTCCCTGCGGGCACGGACACTGCTCCGTCGGCTCCCCCGCGAACGCCGGAGCCGACGGAGTACAACGTGTCACGACTGCGCGGCGCGCTCCAGAACCAGCTCGCGGACGCGCGCGGCATCCGCCTGGCCCTTCATCGCCTTCATGACGGCGCCGATGATCGCCCCGGCGGCCTGCACCTTGCCGTCCTTGATCTTCGCGAGCACGTCGGGCTGAGAGGTCAGCGCCTCGTCGATCGCGGCGATCAGCGCTCCGTCATCCGAGACCACCGCGAGTCCCCGAGCATCCACGACCTGCTGCGGTGTGCCCTCACCCGCGATGACACCCTCCAGCACCTGGCGTGCGAGCTTGTCGTTGAGCGTGCCCTCGTCCACCAGCTTCTGCACGGCGGCGACATCGGCGGGGGCGACGAGTGCGGTGACCTCTCGCTCCTGAGTGTTCGCGATGCGTGCGATCTCACCGGTCCACCACTTCCTCGCCGCACCGGGGGTGGTGCCGGCGGCGATGGTCGCCTCGACCACATCGACCAGCCCGCTGTTGCGCACGTCCTGGTATTCGAGATCGGTGAAGCCCCACTCGGCCTTCAGCCGGCGGCGGCGGGCGACGGGCTGTTCGGGAAGCGCCGCACGGAGCTCCTCGACCAGCTCGCGCGGCGGGCGCACTGGCAGCAGATCCGGCTCCGGGAAGTAGCGGTAGTCGTCGGCATCCGACTTCGGGCGACCTGGTGACGTCGTGCCGGTGTCCTCGTGCCAGTGACGGGTCTCCTGGATGATCGTGCCGCCGTCGGCGAGGATCTGCGCCTGACGCTGGATCTCGTAGCGGACCGCACGCTCCACCGAGCGCATCGAGTTGACGTTCTTCGTCTCGGTCCTGGTGCCGAGCTTCTCCTGGCCGCGGGGACGCAGCGACACGTTGGCGTCGCAGCGCAGGTTGCCGCGCTCCATCCGCGCCTCCGAGATGCCCAGCCCGCGGACGATGTCGCGGATCGCTGCGATATACGCCTTGGCGATCTCGGGAGCACGGTGCTCCGCGCCGAAGATCGGCTTGGTGACGATCTCGACAAGAGGCACACCGGCGCGGTTGTAGTCGACCAGTGAGTACTCCGCGCCCTGGATGCGGCCGGTGGCGCCGCCCATGTGCGTGAGCTTGCCGGCGTCCTCCTCCATGTGGGCCCGCTCGATCGGGATCGTCACGAGCGTGCCGTCCTCGAGCTCGACCTCGACCGAGCCTTCGAAGGCGATCGGTTCGTCGTACTGCGAGATCTGGTAGTTCTTGCCGAGATCGGGGTAGAAGTAGTTCTTGCGGGCGAACCGGCTGGACTCCGCGATCGAGCAGCCGAGTGCCAGGCCCAGGCTGATCGACGATCGAACGGCCGTGGCGTTGACCACGGGCAGCGAACCGGGAAGCCCCAGATCGACCGGGGCGATGAGCGTGTTCGGCTCGGCGCCGTGATACTCGTCGTTGGCCGGGTTCGGCGCGTCGGAGAACATCTTCGTACGCGTGTTGAGCTCGACGTGCACCTCGAAGCCGAGCACCGGCTCGAACAGCTCGAGCGCCTTGTCGTAATCCATCAGCTTGGCGGCGGCCATCAGCGCGTCCCTCCCAGGATCGGTGCCTTGTCGAGCAGGGGCGCACCCCATGAATCCAGCAGCACGGCTTCCAGGGCCGCGCCGACCTTGTACAGACGCGCGTCCTGGCGGGCGGGAGCGAGGAACTGGATGCCGACGGGCAGACCGTCCTCTTCGGCCAGGCCGGAGGGGATCGAGATCCCAGGCACTCCGGCGAGGTTCGCGGGGATGGTCGTCAGGTCGTTCAGGTACATCTGCAGCGGATCGTCGATCTTCTCGCCGATCCGGAACGCCGTCGTCGGAGCCGACGGGGTTGCGATCACGTCGACCTGTGCGAAGGCCTCGTCGAAGTCGCGCTGGATCAGCGTGCGAACCTTCTGCGCGCTGCCGTAGTACGCGTCGTAGTAACCGGCCGACAGCGCGTAGGTGCCGAGGATGATGCGCCTCTTGACTTCGGGGCCGAAACCCGCCTCACGGGTCGCCGACATCACGTCCTCGACCGTGGGATTCCCACCAGGAGTCACGCGCAGGCCGAAGCGGACCGAGTCGAACTTCGCCAGGTTGCTCGATGCCTCGGCCGGCAGGATCAGGTAGTAGGCCGCCACGCCGTACTCGAAGTGCGGTGCCGAGATCTCGACGATCTCAGCGCCCTGCGCCTCCATGAGGCGGAGCGCGTCATGGAAGGAAGCGGCGACACCGCTCTGGAAGCCCGAGTCGGGGAGTTCTCTGATGACGCCGACCTTGAGGCCCTTGAGCACCTGACCGGCGGATCCCTCGCGCGCTGCCTCGGCGAAGGACGGCCACTGCTCCTCGAGCGACGTGGAGTCCTTGGGGTCGTGCCCGCCGATGACGTCGTGCAGCAGCCCTGCGTCGAGCACGGTGCGCGTGACTGGCCCGACCTGGTCGAGGCTGGACGCAAGCGCGATCGCGCCGTACCGGCTCACACCGCCGTAGGTCGGCTTGATGCCGACCGTCCCGGTGACGTGGGCGGGCTGGCGGATCGACCCGCCGGTGTCGGAGCCGAGCGCGAGCGGAGCCTCGAAGGCCGCGACGGCTGCCGCCGATCCGCCGCCGGAGCCGCCGGGGATGCGGTCGAGGTCCCACGGGTTGCGGGTGGGCCCGTACGCCGAGTGCTCGGTTGAGGAGCCCATCGCGAACTCGTCCATGTTGGTCTTGCCGAGCGGGATCAGGCCGGCGGCGCGCGATCGGGCGACGACGGTCGCATCGAACGGCGACATGTAGCCTTCGAGGATCTTCGAACCGCTCGTCGAAGGCTGATCGGTCGTGACGAGCACGTCCTTGACGGCGAGGGGCACACCCGCGATCGCGCCGAGCTGTTCGCCCGCGGCGCGGCGGGAGTCGATGTCGGCGGCGGCTGCGAGAGCGTGCTCGCTGACGTGCAGGAACGCGTGCACGTCGGCGTCGACGGCGGCGATGCGGTCGAGATGGGCCTGGGTGGCCTCGACGCTGGAGAGTTCCCCCGCGCTCAGCCTCTCTCCCAGCTCCGCCGCGGTCATCCGGATGATGTCCCTCACTGCTCTTCTCCCAGGATCGCGGTGACGCGGAAGCGGCCGTCGGCGGCATCCGGTGCATTCTGCAGTGTCTGCTCGGGTGAGAGGGTCTGCCCCACCTCGTCCGGGCGGAAGACGTTGGCCAGCGCGATGGGGTGGCTGGTGGCCGGCACCTCGGGGGTGGCCACCTCCGACACCTTGGCGATGTTGTCGACGATGACGTCGAGCTGACCCGTCAGCTGCGTCACCTCGTCGTCGGTGAGCTTGATGCGCGCGAGCACGCCGAGATGGCGCACGAGATCAGGGGTGATTTCAGACACCACCACAGTCTATGAGAGGGGCGAGATCACTCGCGCGCGGCCCGCCCGCCGACGAGGTACTCGAGGGTGACGATCCCTGTGGATCCGATGTCGGTGAGCACCAGCTGCATCGGAACGTGAGGGATGTCATCGGGTGCGAACGATCGCCCGCGCCCGAGAACGACCGGCAGCACGCGCAGACGCAGGATGTCGACCTGGCCGACGCGGAACAGCGCATCAGTGAGATCGAGGCTGCCCCACACGATGATCGATCCGTATCGCTCACGGAGGTCGGCGGCGGCCGCTTCAGCCGACCCGCGGAGAATCTGCACCTCGCCGTCGCCCCAGGGAGCGTGTTCGAGCGTCGAGGACAGCACGTGCTTCGGGATGCGGTTCATCGGCCCCGACACCGGTTCCTGGTCCACCGTGCGCGAGGGCCAGTAGTCGCGGAACATCTCGTACGTCCGACGTCCGAACAGGATCGCGTCCATCGCCTCGATGCGTCTCAGCTGCTCGGTATCGGCATCCGACTCGTCGCCGAAGTCGACGTCCCAGAAGAAGCCGATCCCCCCTTCGGAGTCGGCCGCGAACCCGTCGGCGGAGATGTTCTGCTCCACGATGATGACGCCCATGTCGACCTCCCGTCCGGCTGAACCTAGCAGGGGCCCGCACCGGGCGTAAGAGCGATCGCGCGTAGGCTGTGAGCCGTGACAGAGTTCGTTCCTCCTCGCCCGTGGACCTCCAGCTACGCGGAGGGCGTCCCCGAGGATCTCTCCCCCGTCTCGGGCTCGCTCGTCGATATCGTGGCGGCCTCGGCCCGTGACTACCCGGATGCTGTGGCGCTGCAGTTCTTCGGTCGCGAGACGTCCTACCGCGAACTGCAGGACGCCATCGACCGTGCCGCGGCAGGACTGAGGGAACTCGGAGTGAAGGCCGGCGATCCGGTCGCGATCGTGCTGCCGAACTGTCCGCAGCACATCATCGCCTTCTACGCCGTCCTGCGTCTGGGCGCCGTCGTGGTCGAGCACAATCCGCTGTACACGCCTCGCGAGCTGCGCAAGCAGTTCGAGGACCACGGCGCGAAGCATGCGATCGTGTGGACCAAGGTGGTCGAGACGGTGCAGGAGTTCCCCGCCGACCTCACCGTGACCAGCCTGATCTCCGTGGACGTCACGCAGGCCATGCCGTTTCACACCCGTCTGGCGCTGAAGCTGCCGATCGCGAAGGCGCGCGACGCGCGTGAGGCGCTCACAGCCCGGGTGCGTGGTGCGATCTCCTGGAGCGCGGTCGTCGGCTCCTCTCCGCTTTCCCCGTCGCACCCGCGACCGGAGACCGACGATCTTGCGATCATCCAGTACACCTCGGGCACGACGGGCACGCCTAAGGGGGCCGCGCTCACGCACCGCAACCTGCTCGCGAACGCCGCCCAGGCCAGGGCGTGGGTCCCGTCCATAACCCGCGGTGACGGCTGCGTCGTCTATGCCGTCCTGCCGATGTTCCACGCCTACGGCCTCACGCTCTGCCTCACCTTCGCGATGTCGATGGGTGCGCGTCTCGTGCTCTTCCCGAAGTTCGATCCCGATCTCGTGCTCGAAGTGACGAAGAAGCACCCGGCGACGTTCCTGCCCCTCGTGCCGCCGATCGCCGAGCGGCTGCTGGCCGCTTCGAAGGCGAAGGGTGTACCGCTCCGCGGCACGAAGGTGGCCATCTCAGGCGCCATGGCCCTCTCTCACGACCTCGTCATGCCCTTCGAGGACGCCTCCGGCGGATTCCTCGTCGAGGGATACGGGCTGAGCGAGTGCTCCCCCGTGCTAATGGCGAACCCGGTCGCCGAGCACCGCGTCGCAGGCACGGTCGGCCTTCCTCTTCCCGGCACGGAATGCCGCGTCGTCGACCCGGAGAATCCGACGACGGATGTCCCCGCCGGATCACCGGGTGAGCTGATCGTGCGCGGGCCGCAGGTCTTCTCCGGCTACTACGGCAAGCCCGAGGAGACGGATGCCGTCTTCGTCGACGGCTGGTTCCGAACCGGAGACATCGTGACGATCGACGAGGCAGGATTCGTCCGCATCGTCGACCGCATCAAGGAACTCATCATCACGGGCGGCTTCAACGTCGCGCCCACGGAGGTCGAGGGTGCCCTGCGACAGCATCCCGACGTCGCGGACGCTGCGGTCGTCGGTCTGCCCAGCGAGCATTCCGGCGAGGAGGTCGTCGCCGCGGTCGTCGTGGACGGCGATCGCGAGGTCGATGTGGAGGCGATCAGGGAGTACGCTCGCGGCATCCTGACGCCGTACAAGGTGCCGCGTCGAGTGTTCGTCGTGGATGAGCTGCCCAAGTCGCTGATCGGCAAGGTGCTGCGCCGGCAGGTGAAGGAGAAGCTCCTCGCACTGACGTCGGGCTCCTGAGCGCCCGGCGTCCGTACAGGCGCAGGCACTATCGTGGGCTGGTGACTGCTGACGATATCGCCGCTGCCGAGCCCGACCACTCCCCCTCGACTGAGAGCGCTGAGGAGAACGCGAAGCCCGGCTTCGAGGAGCTCGGCATCACCGGGCCGGTGCTCAAGGCGATCCGCGATCTGGGCTACGAGTCGCCTTCGCCGATCCAGTCGGCCACCATCCCCACTCTGCTTCAGGGGCGCGATGTGGTCGGCATGGCGCAGACCGGCACCGGTAAGACGGCCGCTTTCGCCCTGCCCGTGCTCGAGCGTCTTGACGTGTCGCAGAAGACGCCGCAGGCTCTGGTGCTCGCCCCGACCCGCGAGCTCGCCCTGCAGGTGTGCGAGGCGTTCGAGTCCTACGCCTCGCGGATGAAGGGCGTACACGTGCTGCCGGTCTACGGCGGACAGGGCTATGGAGTGCAGCTGTCCGCGCTGCGTCGTGGTGTGCACATCGTCGTGGGCACGCCAGGCCGCATCATGGATCACCTCGCGAAGGGCACGCTCGACCTCTCCGAGCTCACCTACCTGGTGCTCGACGAGGCCGACGAGATGCTGAAGATGGGCTTCGCCGAGGACGTCGAGCAGATTCTCGCGCAGACGCCGGAGGAGAAGCAGGTCGCGCTGTTCTCGGCGACGATGCCCGCGACGATCCGTCGGCTCGCACAGCAGTACCTGCGGGATCCGGAGGAGATCACCGTCAAGTCGAAGACGGCGACGAACACCAACATCACCCAGCGGTATCTCGTCGTCTCCTACGCGCAGAAGGTCGACGCGCTGACCCGCATCCTCGAAGTCGAGAACTTCGACGGGATGATCGTGTTCGTCAGGACGAAGAACGAGACCGAGGCGCTGGCCGAGAAGCTCCGCGCCCGCGGCTACTCCGCGGCCGCGATCAACGGCGATGTGCCCCAGGTGCAGCGCGAGCGCAGCGTGAATCAGCTCAAGGACGGCAAACTCGACATCCTCGTCGCCACCGACGTCGCCGCGCGCGGACTGGACGTGGAACGCATCAGCCATGTCGTGAACTTCGACATCCCGACCGACACCGAGTCCTACGTGCACCGCATCGGCCGCACCGGCCGCGCGGGCCGCACGGGCGATGCGATCAGCTTCATCACCCCGCGGGAGCGGTACCTGCTGAAGCACATCGAGAAGGCGACGCGCCAGCAGCCGGCTCAGATGCAGCTTCCGACCACGGAGGACGTGAACACCACGCGCCTCGCGCGCTTCGATGACGCGATCACGTCGGCGTTGCAGGAGACCGGTCGCATCGAGGCGTTCCGCGACATCATCGCCCATTACGTGCGCAACAACGACGTACCGGAGGCCGATGTCGCTGCAGCGCTGGCCGTGGTGGCGCAGGGCGAGACACCGCTGCTCCTCGATCCCGAGCGCGACGAGCTCTCGCGCGCAGTGGAGAGGGACAACCGTCCGCCGCGTGAGCGTCAGGAACGTCCTGACCGCGCACCGCGTGAGCGCAGGGGGCGCGGCGACTACACCTCCTACCGTATCGAGGTGGGGCGCCGTCATCGTGTGGAACCCCGCCAGATCGTCGGTGCTCTCGCGAACGAAGGCGGACTCGGGCGCGACGACTTCGGTGCGATCGCGATCAAGCCCGACTTCTCGATCGTGGAGCTGCCCGTCAATCTGGATCCCGGCGTGCTCGACCGACTGCGCGACACGCGCATCTCAGGGCGCCTGATCGAGATCAAACCCGATCGTGGTCCTGCCGGCCGGCGCGCACCGCGTGAAGGCGGCGGCTACGAGCGCAGAGAGCGCCCGTCGTACGGCCCGCGTGATGACCGCGGCTCGCGCGGCGCTGATCGCGGTGAGGACAGGCCGTTCCGCAAGCCCCGGCACAAAGGCTGACTCGCGGCTCCGTCCCGGTCCGCTCCGGCAAGCCCGCCCTCCGGCCGCCTTCAGAGCCGGCCGGTGCGTGCCAGTCGCGCCGCGAGCTCGACCAGCGACTCGGGTCGGCTGAGCAGCGAACGCTGCTGCGGGTTCACGAGCAGGTGGTCGAGCAGTCGTTGCGCGCCCGTCACGGTGCGCAACCAATAGCCGCCCACATGGTGACGGCTGAGCGGGAGGCGCCGCGGCTCGCCGTCGACGACCACATCGGTGGCGCCGTCGTCCGGGTCGATGCCGAGGTTCTCCCCGGTCACTGCGGTGAGGATGCTCAGCGCGACGGTGCCGAGCATCCCTGGGTATCTGAATCGAGTCGTGGGAACGTCGACGTGGAGCAGTGAGATCTGCTCCCACGCGAAGCGATCCCGGTGCTCTGCGCCTTCGCGATGGGCGACCGCATCCGCCGTGAGCCGCAGATGCCAGCGACCGGGATCTCCGACCGCAAGGGCGCCGGGGAGTGCGATCAGCGGACCGTACCGCCTCACGACTCGCTGCCGGAGTCCAGCGCGTCTGGCCCCTCGGTGACGAGGATGTGGAACTGCGCGGCATCGAGGATGCGGATGCCGAGGTCTTCGGCTTTGGCCAGTTTGGATCCTGCGCCAGGTCCGGCCGCAACGAAGTCGGTCTTCTTCGAGACACTCGAAGCGGCCTTGCCGCCGGCCTTGATGATCGCCTCCTGCGCGCCTTCTCTGGTGTACCCCTCCAGGCTTCCGGTCGCCACGACCGTGAGCCCCTCGAGCACACCGCCTTCCGCGATCGCGGCGCCTGGGCCGGGATGTCCTGGTGTCGCCCACTGCACTCCGGCGGCCGCCCACTGACGCACGATGTCCTGGTGCCACTCCGCCTGGAACCAGTCGAGAAGCGAGTCGGCGATGATCCCTCCCACGCCCTCCACAGCTGCCAGCTCATCGCGGCCGGCGGCGCGGATCGCGTCCAGAGACCCGAACCACTGTGCCAGCGCTCGCGCAGCGACAGGACCGACGTGACGGATGTTCAGCGAGACGAGAAGCCGCCACAGCTCCTTGGTCTTCGCCTTCTCGAGCTCGGCGAGCAGCTTGACCGCCTGCGAAGACGGCTGAGGACCGGTGTCGCCCGCCTTCCTCTCCGCCGCCGTCGGATTGCGACGGAACGGGGCGCGGGTCTTCACCACGCCGTCGTCATCCTCCTTGGGGAGCCCCGTCTCCGCGTCCCGAACGACGACTTCGATGGGTACGATCTGCTCGAGAGTCAGGGTGAACAGTCCCGCCTCCGTCTCGAGCGGCGGCACGGCCGGGTGGCTGGGCTGGGTGAGTGCGGCTGCGGTGACCTCGCCGAGCGCCTCGATGTCGAGCGCACCGCGCGACCCGATGTGCTCCACACGACCACGCACCTGCGCAGGACAGGAGCGCGAGTTCGGGCAGCGCAGGTCGATGTCGCCCTCCTTCATGGGGCGCAGCGGGGTGTCGCACTCAGGACACAGCTCCGGCATCACGAACTCGCGTTCGGTGCCGTCCCGGCGCTCGACGACAGGACCGAGCACCTCGGGGATGACGTCACCGGCCTTGCGCAGCACCACGGTGTCGCCGATCAGCACGCCTTTCGCCTTGACGACGTCCTTGTTGTGCAGAGTCGCCTGGCGCACGACGGAGCCGGCGACGTGGGCAGGCGCCATGACCGCGTAGGGTGTGGCCCGACCCGTGCGCCCCACCGACACGACGATGTCGAGAAGCTTCGTCTGGACTTCCTCCGGAGGGTACTTGTAGGCGATCGCCCACCGCGGGGCCCGGCTGGTGGCGCCGAGCTCGTCGTGCAGTGCCAGCTCGTCGACCTTGACGACGATGCCGTCGAGCTCGTGTTCGATGTCGTGCCGGTGCTCGCCGTAGTGCTCCACGAAGGCGACGACCTCGTCGACGCCGTGGCAGACCCTCGTGTGCGGGCTGGTCGGCAGCCCCCACTCGCTCAGCAGCTCGTAAACCTCGCTCTGCGCAGCGACCGGCGGGTTCTTCCAGGCGCCGATCCCATGCACATACAGCGAGAGCGAGTTCACCCGAAGCAGGCCTGCCTCGTGCTCGAGGCCCGCCTTCTTGTCGAGCTGCTGGCGGAGCCCTCCGCTGGCGGCATTGCGCGGGTTCGCGAACGCGGGGAAGCGCCGCGCCGCCGCGGCTTTCGCCTTCTCCTCGTCGAAGGGCCGCTTCGCTCCGGTGCGCGCCTCCCACCGAGCGAGCGCATCGGCGTAGGCGCGATCGCGGAACTCCGCCTGGGCTGCGTTGAGTCTCTCGAACGCGGCGACCGGGATGAAGACCTCGCCGCGGACCTCCACGATGCGGGGATGGCCCTCCCCGCTCAGCCGTTGCGGGATGTCGGCGAGCCGCAGTGCGTTCTCGGTGACGATCTCGCCGACGCGCCCGTCGCCGCGGGTCGCGGCCGATGTGAGCATGCCGTTCTCATAGCGCAGATTGATGGCCAATCCGTCGATCTTCAGCTCGGTGAGCCACGCCACGTCGCGACCGGCAGCGGCGCGGGTCTTCGCCGCCCAATCGCGCAGCTCGTCGACGGAGAAGACGTTGTCGAGGCTCAGCATCCGCTCTGCGTGTTCGATCGTGGCGAGTGCAGTGGCGTCCGCCGCGCCGACCATCTGCGTCGGCGAGTCCTGACCCTGCAGCTCGGGGTGCAGCCGCTCCAGCTCCTCGAGCCGGCGCATCCAGCCGTCGTAGGTGGCATCGTCCACGAGCGACGTGTCGCGCCCGTAATACGCGTCCTTCGCCTCGAGGATGCGCGTGGTCAGCTCATCGGCCTCGATGCGGGCGTCTTCCAGCGAGATGTTCTCCGGCACCCCGCAAGTCTATGAGCGGGAGCCGACATCGCGAGGCGGACTCGGGCGTCTCAGGCCCCGACGGGGACGGCCGATACCGTGGTGTCGATGGTGAACTGACCCAGCACTCGCGTGCCGATGTACAGGACAGCGCTCTGTCCCGGGGCGACACCGTCGAGGGGTGCATCCGGAACGGCGCGCACGAATCCGTCGGACACGAAGGCGCGAGCAGGCACCGGCTCGGCGTGCGCGCGGATCTGCACCTCGCAGTCGAATTCGGCGTCGGTCGGTGCGGCACCAGCCCACGAGTACCGCGCCCCGGAGATCTCCGCGATTGCGAGCGCTTCCTTCGGCCCCACGACGACCGTGTTGGTCACCGGTCGCACCTCGAGCACGAACCGCGGCTTGCCGTCCGGCGCTGGCACGCCCAGGCGCAGGCCGCGACGCTGGCCGACCGTGAACGCGTGGGCACCGTCGTGCGAGCCCACCACGGCACCCGTGCGATCCACGATCTCGCCCTGCTCGGAGCCCACCTTCTCAGCCAGCCAGCCGCGGGTGTCCCCGTCGGGGATGAAGCAGATGTCGTGGCTGTCGGGCTTCTGCGCGACGCTCAGACCACGCTGTTCGGCTTCAGCGCGCACGAGCGCCTTGGAGGGCGTCGAGCCCAGCGGGAAGTACGTGTGAGCCAACTGCTCAGCGTTCAGCACGCCCAGAACATAGGACTGGTCCTTCGCCGCGTCGGACGCGCGGTGCAGCTCGAGCCCGCCCTCACCGTCGACGAGAGTCGCGTAATGTCCGGTGCACACGGCATCGAAGCCGAGCTCTATCGCCCTCTCCAGCAGCGCGGCGAACTTGATCTTCTCGTTGCAACGCAGGCACGGGTTCGGCGTACGGCCGGCCTTGTACTCGGAGATGAAGTCATCGATCACATCGTCGCGGAACCGCTCGCTGAAGTCCCACACGTAGAACGGGATGCCGAGCAGGTCGGCCGCGCGACGGGCGTCCAGCGCGTCCTCGATGGTGCAGCAGCCCCGGCTGCCCGTGCGCAGCGTGCCGCCTGCGCGCGACAGAGCGAGATGCACCCCGACGACATCGTGACCGGCCTCGACGGCGCGCGCGGCAGCCACAGCGGAGTCCACTCCCCCGCTCATCGCCGCCAGAACACGCATGAGTCCAGTCTACGAGCGCAAGGCTGACCGCGGGCCGGATGCCGGATCAGTGCGACGCCCGCGCGTATGCGTCGGCGATCACGGCGAGCACGGCGTCCACATCGGCGTCGGTGGACGTGCGTCCGAGCGTGAAGCGCAGGACGCTCCGCGCGTCCTGCTCGCTGCGGCCCATCGCTATCACCACGTGCGAGGGCTCCGAGACGCCCGCCTGGCATGCTGAGCCCGTCGACGCCGCGATGCCCGCCATGTCGAGCAGGAACAGCAGACTCTCCCCCACGGCGCCGGGGAACAGCATGTGAGCGTTGCCTGGCAGGCGCCGCACCGGATCGCCGAGCAGCTCGGCCTGCGGCACTGCCCTGCGAACACCATCGATCAGCCGGTCACGCAGGGCGCCCAGTCGCTTCGACTCAGCTTCCCGCTCCGCCTCGGCGGCTGCCAGCGCAGCGGCGAACGAAGCAGCGCCCGGCACGTCCTGCGTGCCGGCGCGGAGACCACGCTGCTGTGCTCCCCCGTGAATCAGCGGTGCCAGTCGGGCTGTTCGGGCGACCACCAGCGCTCCTGTGCCGACCGGCGCACCGATCTTGTGGCCTGCCACGCTCATGGCCACCAGGCCGGCGCCGGCAGAGGCTTGCGCACGCAGCCCTCGGAACGAGAGCGGAACATGACCCCATGCGGCGACGGCATCCAGATGCAGCGGGACGGCAGCATCCGCGGCGGCGCCCGCCAGCGTCGCGATGTCGTTGACGGTGCCTGCCTCGTTGTTCGCCACCAGGGCTGTCGCCACAGCGGCACCGGGCAGCGCTTCGGCGAACGCCGCCGAGTCGATCCGTGCCTCGCGATCGACCGGCACGCTGCGCACTTCAGAGCCCTCATCGTGGAGCGCGGCGACGGTGTCCATCGTGGCGTGGTGCTCGGCGTCCGGCATCACGATCGCTTCGGTCCCGCGCGCGCGCGAGGCCCACAGCCCCCGCAACGCGGTGTTGATCGACTCCGTGCCGCCGGAGGTGAACACCACCTCGATCGGGTCGCAGCCGAGCACCTCCGCCGCGCGCTCACGCGAGTCCTCCAGTGTGCGGCGAACCTCCTGTCCGGCGCCGTGCGTCGACGAGGCGTTGCCGACGAGATCGCTCGCCGCAAGCCATGCGTCCCTCGCCTCGCGCCTGAGCGGCGCGGAGGCTGCATGGTCGAGGTAGAACCGCATCCGCCCATTCTCCCATCGGTCACGCTGAAGGGAGCGGGACCGAGGCTCAATCATCCTGGTACGTGGATTCACCCCACTGCCCCGGCCGCGCTTAGGCTGTTCGTCATGCCCGCCCCGACCACGCCGCCCCTCGGCGGCGCCGCACTCGACGATCTCGGCGTCCGTCTTCACGACGGCGTCGGAACGATCCGCGTGTGGTCTCAGCATGCGTCCTCGATCGAACTGGTCGTCTTCGACGCCGACGATCTCGACTGGGAGACGGCGCAGGTGCCCCTGGAGCGGCGCCCGGGCGGCGTCTGGCAGGTCACTACCGAGCTTCTGCAACCCGGCACCCGCTACGCGCTGCGTGTAGACGGTCCGCACGGACCGGGGCACGTCTACAACCCGGAGACCCTGCTGCTCGATCCGTACGCCCGGGGGCTGGCCCAGGGCGAGGGCTACGAGGAGTGGCGATCCGTCGTCATCGAGGACGGCTTCGACTGGGGGGATGTTCGGAAGCCGCTGACTCCTCTGGACCGTACGGTCATCTACGAGGGCCACATCAAGGGGCTCACGAAGCGCCATCCTGATGTGACGCCCGCCCTGCACGGCACGTACGCCGGACTGGCGCATCCCGCCATGATCGAGTACTTCCGCTCCCTCGGGGTGACGGCGATCGAGCTGCTGCCGGTGCACGCATTCATGCCTGAGCCCCGACTGCTCGAACGTGGGCTCACCAACTACTGGGGCTACAACACCCTCAGCTTCTTCGCACCGCACACGGCGTACGCGAGTGAGACGGCGCGCAAGGGCGGCCCCGAGGCCGTCCTCGCCGAGTTCAAGGGCATGGTCAAGCTGCTGCACGAGGCCGGCCTGGAGGTCATCCTCGACGTCGTCTACAACCACACCAGCGAAGAGGGCATCGGCGGACCGCGGTCGAGTTTTCGCGGCATCGACAACGCCGCCTACTACCGTCAGCAGGTCGACGGCACCTACATCGACACCACCGGCGTCGGCAACACGCTGAACACCGCGACGGATGCCGCAGCCCGACTCGTGCTGGATTCGCTGCGCTACTGGGCGACCGAGATGCAGATCGACGGGTTCCGATTCGACCTCGCCACCGCGCTGGGGCGCGACTCGAACCACGAGTTCGATCGTGAGCATCCTCTCCTGGTGGCGATCCGCGAAGACCCTGCGCTGCGCGATGCCAAGATCATCGCTGAGCCGTGGGACGTGGGCCTGGGCGGCTGGCAGACCGGCAACTTCCCGGTCGGCTGGAGCGAATGGAACGACCGCTACCGCGACCGAGTGCGCAACTTCTGGCTGAGCGACATCGACTATGCGAGGCGCGCCTCCGCCCCGGTCGGCGTGGGCGGATTCGCGAACCGGCTCGCCGGATCGGCGAACACCTACAGCGAGGAGCGCGGCCCTCTCGCGAGCATCAACTACGTGACAGCCCACGACGGCTTCACCCTGCACGATCTCGTCGCCTACGACGTCAAGCACAACGAGGCCAACGGCGAGGGCAACCGCGACGGCGCCGACATGAACAGGTCGTTCAACCACGGCGTCGAGGGGCCGACCGACGATCCGACGATCCTCGCCGTGCGGCGCAAGGCGATGCGCAACCTCATGGGCACGCTGCTGCTGTCGGCAGGGATTCCGATGATCACCGCCGGCGACGAGTTCGGTCGCACGCAACGCGGCAACAACAACGCCTACTGCCAGGATTCGGCGCTCAGCTGGCTCAATTGGGAGCACGAGCAGTGGCAGCTCGACCTCATGGCGCACGTGACGCTGCTGACCCGGCTGCGCGCCGAGAACCGTGCCCTCAGGCCGAGCCGGTACGCCCGACTCGGCGAACACGTGCCGGAGGCCTCGGAGATGGACTGGTACGACCAGAACGGCGAGACCATGGAGGTCGATCAGTGGAACGACCCGCGCAACCGCACCCTGCAGTACGTCGCAGCCAGCGACCCGCATGACGGCGAGAGCAACCGCATCCTGCTGATCGTGCACGGGACGGAGGCGCCGATCGATGTGCGCCTGCCCGACTCGATCGAGGGCGCCACCGGCTTCGTGTCACTGTGGTCGAGCGCCGATGAGGCGCCGAGCACGGAGAGCCGGCGATACGCACCTGGCGAGGTGCTGTCGCTTCCCGGCACGTCGATGCGCCTGTTCCGTGTGGAGTGAGCGGTCTGCCGCCCGGATGTCTCGACGCTGGCCGCGCAGCGGCCGGGAGGGCGTGACGCCCCGGTTCCCGAGCGGTACATTCAAGGTGTGGCAGCACGAACCGCTCTCGAACCCGCAGGGCTGAGAAGCCCCGCCAGGATTCCTCTGCGGCCGGCCGCCGAGACGCCGCCGCCCGGCGGTTCCCGCGCGGGACGGATCCCGCTGTTCGATCCCACCCCGCACGTGCCGCAGGGGTACCCCGCCAAAGCGTTCGCGGGCGAGGTCGTCCCCTTCCGCGTCGTCGCGTTCCGCGAGGGCCACGACCGGATCGGAGTGCACCTGCGACTGACCGACCCGGCCGGCGCGCAGACCCTGCACAGGATGACGCCGCTCGCCGACGGCACCGATCGGTGGCAGGCCGAGGTCGCGCTCGATACGACCGGAACCTGGACGTACGGGTACGAGGCGTTCGCCGATGAGTTCGCCACATGGGCGCACGCCTCCGCGGTGAAGGCCGGGGCCGGTGTCGACATCGCGGTGATGAGCGCCCTCGGCGCCGAGCTCCTGGGTTCCGCCGCCGGTGAGAGGGACAGGCCCGCAGCCGAGCGCACCCTGCTGAAGGCCGCGGCCAGTCGTCTGAGAAAGGCGGACGCGGCCGAGCTGGCGTCGGTCGCGACGGACCCCTCCCTGGTGGAGGCCCTGCGCGCGCGCCCCATCCAGGGCGTGGGCTCGACCATGGCGCCGTTGCCACTCAAGGTCGAACGCACAGAAGCGGGCGTCGGCGCGTGGTATGAGTTCTTCCCCAGATCGGAGGGAGCCGTCAGGCAGAAGGACGGCGTCGTGAAGACCGGCACACTCCGCACCGCCGCGAAACGGCTCCCCGGGGTCGCAGGCATGGGCTTCGACGTCATCTATCTCGTCCCCATCCATCCGATCGGCACCACGAACCGCAAGGGCCGTAACAACACGCTGCGCGCCGAGCCGGGCGATCCGGGTTCGCCGTACGCGATCGGGTCGCCTGACGGCGGCCACGACGCCATCCACCCGGATCTGGGCACCGAGAAGGACTTCCGATCCTTCGTCCGGTCCGCACGCAAGGAGGGCCTCGAAGTCGCGCTCGACCTCGCGCTGCAGGCATCGCCCGATCATCCCTGGGTGGCGTCGCATCCGGAGTGGTTCACGACCCTTCCGGACGGCACGATCGCGTACGCCGAGAACCCTCCGAAGAAGTACCAGGACATCTATCCGCTGAACTTCGACAACGACCCCTCCGGGATCTACGCCGAGATGCTGCGCGTGGTGATGCACTGGGTCGCGCTCGGCGTGAAGATCTTCCGCGTCGACAACCCGCACACCAAGCCCCTTCAGTTCTGGGAGTGGCTGATCCGCGAGGTGAACGCACAGGATCCCGACGTGATCTTCCTCGCCGAGGCCTTCACCCGTCCCGCGGTCATGCGCGCACTGGCGGCGGTCGGCTTCCAGCAGAGCTACTCGTACTTCACCTGGCGCAACACCAAGGCGGAGTTGGAGGAGTTCCTCACGGGAGTCGCTCACGAGACCAGTGACTACATGCGCCCGAATCTGTTCGTGAACACCCACGACATCCTCACCGAGTACCTGCAGTTCGGCGGCAGAGCCGCCTACCGCATCCGCGCCTGCATCGCCGCGACCGCGGCACCCGTCTATGGCGTGTACGCGGGCTACGAGCTGATCGAGAACGTCGCCCGCCCCGGTTCCGAAGAGAACATCGACAACGAGAAGTACGAGTACAAGCTCCGTGACTGGGACGGCGCCGAGGAGCGCGGTGAGTCGCTGGCGCCCCTGCTGCGCAGGCTGAACGAGATCCGCGGTGCGCACCCGGCGCTGAGGCAGCTGCGCAACATCTCCTTCCATTGGAGCGACGACGACGCGGTTCTCGTGTACTCCAAACACCTGGATGCGGCCTTCACCGGAACCGGCCGCCCTGACACCCTGATCGTCGTGGCGAACGTGGATCCGCATTCCGTGCGCGAGACGACGGTGCATCTCGACACCCGCATCTGGGGCGTGCATCCCGGCGATGAGTTCGACGTCGAGGATCTGCTCACGGGGGCGGAGTGGACCTGGCGGGATCACAATTACGTGCGACTCGACGCCTTCGCCGAGCCGGTGCACATCCTGAGGGTGAAGGAGCGATCATGAGCTACATCGAGGATGTCTCACACGACTGGATCGGCATCGCGCAGGCGGCGCACCACGACCCGCACTCGGTGCTCGGCGCGCATCCGGAGACGGACGCAGTCGGACGCACCACGACCGCCATCCGCGTGCGCCGGCCACTTGCCCGCACCGTCGAGGCGGTGTTCGCGGACGGGTCCAGGCTCGAGCTCGAGCATGCGGCACACGGCATCTGGGAGGGCCGGCACGATGGTCCTCCCGTCGCGTACCGCGTCGCGACGGCGTACGAGGAGGGTGAGGAGACGATCGCAGGAGATCCGTATCGCCATCACAGTGCGATCGGCGAGCTCGATCTTCACCTGATCGGCGAAGGCCGGCACGAGCGGCTCTGGCAGGTGCTGGGCTCGCATCCGCAGTCCCTTGACGGCGAGACGGGCGTGGACTTCGCGCTCTGGGCCCCGAACGCCGCCGCGGTGCGCGTGGTCGGCGACTTCAACGACTGGAACGGTGAAGGCCATGCGATGAGGTCGATGGGATCGAGCGGCGTCTGGGAGCTGTTCGTGCCGGACATCGAAGTCGGTGCACGGTACAAGTATCAGATTCTCGGTCGCGACGGCACGTGGCGACTGAAGGCGGACCCGATGGCGCAGCAGGCCGAGGTGCCGCCCGCCACCGCGTCGGTCGTATCGCGGAGCGCCTACCGATGGAACGACGGCGCCTGGCTGACCAGGCGCGCGGCGACCCACGCCGTGGCGCAGCCGATGTCGGTGTACGAGGTGCATCTCGGCTCATGGCGGGGCGGGCTCGGCTACCGAGAGGCGGCGGAGCCGCTGATCGCACATGTGCTCGAGACCGGCTTCACCCACGTCGAGTTCATGCCGCTCGCCGAGCATCCTTTCGGAGGCTCCTGGGGCTACCAGGTGACCGGCTACTACGCCGCGACCAGCCGCTACGGCACTCCCGACGACCTTCGCCACCTGATCGACCGCCTTCACCAAGCCGGCATCGGCGTGATCATGGACTGGGTGCCAGGCCATTTCCCCAAGGACGCCTTCGCACTCGCCCGCTTCGATGGGGAGCCTCTCTACGAGCACGCCGATCCGCGGCGAGGGGAGCATCAGGACTGGGGCACGCTCATCTTCGACTACGGCAGGAACGAGGTGCGCAACTTCCTGGTCGCCAACGCGCTGTACTGGCTCAGTGAGTTCCACGTCGACGGGCTGCGCGTCGATGCCGTCGCATCCATGCTGTATCTCGACTACTCCCGTCGCGACGGCGAGTGGGAGCCGAACGTGCACGGTGGCAGGGAGAACCTCGAGGCGATCCGGTTCCTGCAGGAGGTCAACGCCACGGCGTACCGGCTGCACAAGGGCATCGTCATGATCGCCGAGGAGTCCACCGCCTTCCCCGGCGTGACAGCGCCGACCGACCACGCCGGCCTCGGATTCGGGTTCAAGTGGAACATGGGCTGGATGAACGACTCGCTGGTGTACATGAAGCGAGACCCGATCCACCGCTCGCACCACGAGGGCGAGATCACCTTCTCGTTCGTCTACGCCTTCGGCGAGAACTACATGCTGCCGATCAGCCACGACGAGGTCGTGCACGGCAAGGGCAGCCTGATCTCGCGGATGCCGGGCGATCACGCGCACAAGCTCGCGAATGTGCGCGCGTACCTGGGATACATGTGGGGCCACCCGGGCAAGAAGCTGCTGTTCATGGGCCAGGAGTTCGGGCAGATCGGCGAATGGTCTGTGGACCGAGAACTCGACTGGTGGCTGCTCGAGCAGCCCTCCCACGCACAGCTGCAGGCCTTCGTGGCCTCTATGAACGCGGTCTACCGCACCCAGTCACCCCTCTGGGAGCGAGACAACGACGGATCCTCTCTCTCGCGGCTGGGAGCACCCGGCTGGGACCCGAGTGTCGTGGCGTTCGAGCGGCGCGACGCGCACGGCGGACGCCTTGTGGTCGTGACGAACTTCGCGGGTTCCAGCCGTACCGGCCACCGCCTGGCGATGCCGGCCGAGGGCACTTGGCTGGAGGTGCTGAACACGGATGCGCTCGAGTACGGCGGCAGCGGAACGGGCAACTACGGGATGATCACGGCGCACCCCGACGGCGACGAGGGACCGTCGTTGGCGACGGTCACCCTGCCGGCGCTGTCCACGCTCTGGTTCCGGTATCAGCCCGAGCCGCACGTGCCGACCCCGAGCAGGTACTAGATCAGAACAGCAGCGACGCGAGCCGGGTGCGAGCGGCGGCGACCCGAGGGTCGGCGGCACCGACGAGGTCGAAGAACTCGACCAGACGCTCGCGCACGGGCGCGCGATCCTCGCCCGGAAGTGACGCGAACAGATCGAGCAGGCGCCCGAAGGCGTCTTCGACATGCCCGCCCGCGACATCGAGGTCGGCGACTCGCAGCTGCGCCGGCACGTCGAGCGGTGCGGCGGCGGCCTCCTCGCGCGCCCTCTGCAGATCGAGACCCTGCACGCGATGGAGAAGACGCACCTGCCCGAGACCGGCTTTGGCGTCCTCATCGCGCGGGTTCTCCGCCAGGGCGCGCTCGTAGGCTGACACGGCGCGGGCGTAATCGCCGGCCTCGATCGCCTCGTAGGCCTCGGCGTGCAGAGGGGAAAGCGGCGCCTCCTGCTCCTCGGCGGGCGCCGCGGGCGCGCCCTCGACGGGGACGGTGCCGGTCACGCCGTTCTGCGCAGCCACCTCGAGCAGCCGGGCGAAGACCTCGCGCACCTGCTGCTCGGGGACGGCGCCGGTGAACATCGGCACCGGCTGTCCGCCCAGCAGCGCGACGACCATCGGGATCGATTCGGCGCGGAACGCCTGGGCGATCTGCGGATTCGCGTCGACGTCGACCTTGGCGAGCACCACGCGTCCGCCGAGCTCACGGGTGACCTTCTCGATCACGGGACTCAGCTGTTTGCAGGGCCCGCACCATTCCGCCCACAGATCCACGACGACGGGCACGGTGCGCGACAGCTCCAGCACCTGACCGAAGGTCGCATCCGTGACGTCGACCACCACGCCGGCGGACTCTGCCGGAGCCGCATCGCCCTGCGCCGCTTGTGCTGCTTGCGGACGGTTGCGGAGGGTCGACAGGTCGACGGCGCCACGGAGGGCGGCAACGGAGATATCGCTCACTTGATCACCTTCACACTGAGGAGGTTCTGCTTGTATGCCAGCAGCCGGATCTGCTCGTTGGAGCCCTGCGCAGGCACGGAGAAGTACAGCTGCATGCCGTAGGTCGTCACAACGCCCTTGGCCGCCTCGGTCGCTCCGGTGAGCGCCTTCGCCTCGGCGTTGTCGCCGAAGCGGATGACCGCATCCTTCGTCGTCGGCGTGACCGTCTCGGTGTCGACGACGCTCACCGACACGATCGCGCCGCTGTCGAGCGTCGCCATCGACATCGGCTCTCCCGACGCCGGCTTCATGTCGAAACTGGCCTTGGAGGTCTTCGACGCATTCTTGTCGGCGAGACCCTTGACGACGGTCTCGCGGCTCGCACGGACGTCAGCGGCGAGCTTCTGCGCCACCTCGTCGAAACTGCCGGCGAACTCGCTCTTGTCGCCGGCATCGACGAAGTCGGAGAAGGCGTCCGCGAGAGCCTCCGGCGCCAGCGACAGGAACGGCGATTCCGCGGGGACCCGAGTGGTTCCCAGCCATGCGGGGGCCACGTCGGGGAACTGTCCCGACGCCGGCATCTCGGCGATGTCGGACACCCGGTAGTTGGACCACGGATCCGCCTGCGTCATCGACAGCATCACGGGCGGGACCGTTTCATCCCCCTCGGCGACGGTCAGCACGAGCACCGTTCGCGGCCAGCTGTCCGTCGCCTCGGGAAGCAGGATGCTGACCTCGTCGCGGGGCGCCGTGACCTGCGGTTCACGGTCGGCCAGCTTCCCGCGCAGCGCGTAGTCGGTGCGACGCGCCTCCAGAGCCGGGCCCGTCACTCTGGTCTCGGCGAGTTCGATGTCGCGCTCGGCATCCGCCTTCTCGATCGTCGCGACGATGTCGGCGATCACGCGATCGGCCTGCTTCTCGCCGATCGCCGGGGGCTTCTGGTTCTCCGGTGCGACGACGCTCGGCGTCGGTGTGGGCGTCGGTGACTCTGCGCCGAGTTGCGGCCACGATTCCGCGGTGCAGCCGGTGGCGAGGATTGCGGTCACCGCCAGGGCCGGCACGGCCAGCCCCACGCGACGGGTGAGAGCCCTGCGATCCGCGCGTCCCGCGTGCGAGCCCTCTGCGGCCTTGTTGTCCTCGGTCCGCGGTGGCTCGTCAGGGCCGTCACCGGCGTCCGCGCCCGCATCGATGGCCTGACGCTCCGGCGCGGCGGTCACGCCGATGGGCTCGGTCGGCGGCAGCGGGCCCGGGCCCTTTCGCCGCGGACCGCGTCCACGGCGCTGGTAGCGGATCGCCAGCACGTACAGAACCAGGCCGGCGGCGAGCATCACCGCGCCCGCCGTGATGAGCGGACCTGCGAGCGGCGTCCGCGTGTCGAGCCGCCAGGAGACGAGGACGTCGGCAGGGGCCGGCTCGACGCCGTCTCGGGAGATCAGGACGCTGTTGCCCTCGGTGAGCTGGAGCGGAGCGACGAGCGAGTCCTCCTCGCTGAACGAATCCAGCCAGAGGTCGGATCCGCGCGGGTCCCGCCCCGGGCTCTCGGCGCCGTCGGCCGGGGACAGTGCGGCGTCGACGTGTTCGGCCTTGGGCGAGCCTTCGCCGTTCAGGGTGATCGAGTTGTAGGCGGTGTCTGACAGCCACGCCGTCATGTCGGACGTCCGGCCGTAGGCGACGAAGATCTCACCCTCCCCGCGGACCAGAAGCGTCTGCAGACCCGGATGGGCGCGCAGAACCTCGGCGTCCACGAGCACGTACGGCTCGGGCTCCCCGACGCTCAGCTCCATGCGCTGCTCGGTCGGCCCCATGAAGACGGTGCGCTGAGCGATTCCGGCTCCGATGAGAACCGTGGCCAGCACGAAGGCCACGACGGCCCAGACGAAACGCACGAATCAACTCCTTACGTGACCCCGGCACCCGCCGACGGTCTCCGCTCGACATTCCAGACTAGCGAAAGCACCTGTGCGTTGCCCACGAACGCTCTGCGGCCGACGTACGGCACGTCGCGACGTCCCTGTGGACGCCGGGGAATTAGGCTTGCACGCATCCGGGCAGGAGAGACATGAAGATCCACAATCCGTTCCGCACCGCGCTGGTCGCGACGCTCGGCGTCGGTCTCGGCGTCATCCTGATCACCAGCGCTCAGACACTGTCGACGGTGATCCTCTACATCGGAACAGCGCTGTTCCTGAGCCTCGGCCTGGATCCGCTGGTCTCCTTCCTCGAGGGAAGAGGGCTGCCGAGGTGGGCCGCCGTGCTGGCCACCATCTTGGGAGTGCTCGGCATCTTCGTGGTGATCGTGCTGATCGTGCTGCCGGTCGTGGTCCAACAGGTCTCGCAGCTGGTGGAACGGATCACGCTGCTGATCATCGACGGCGACGAGACCGTGCAGAACTTCAAGGACTGGCTGACCGAGACGTTCCCGAACCTGCAGGTCGACGCGGTGTTCGCCTACGTCGAGAACTGGATGCAGGAGGAGGACTGGGCGAAGACGGTCACGGAGTGGAGCGGCTCCATCGGACAGGGCGTGCTCGTGGTCGGCGGCGCCGTGCTCGCCGGCCTGTTCGGCGCGTTCATCGTGCTGGTGCTCACCATCTACTTCACCGCCTCCACCCCCTCGCTCAAGGGCGCCGTATACCAGCTGGTGCCCGCTTCCAAGCGGGAGCGGTTCATCGACATCGCCGATCAGATAACAGACTCCGTAGGCCACTACGTGATGGGCCAGGTCACACTGGGAGTGATCAACGGCATCCTCAGTGCCATCTACCTGTCGATCATCGGCGCCCCGTTCACCGCCGTCCTGGCCGTGATCGCCTTTTTCTTCTCATTGATCCCGCTGGTGGGCACGCTCACCGGGTCGACCCTGATCGTGCTGGCATGCCTGCTTCCGGGGGTCGGCTCCCCCGGCACGGCGCTGGCGGCCGCGATCTGGTACCTGATCTACATGCAGGTGGAGGCGTACTTCATCGCGCCGCGGATCATGAGCCGGGCGGTTGCGGTACCTGGTGCCGTCGTCGTCATCGCGGCGCTCGCTGGCGGCTCCCTGCTCGGGCTGCTGGGTGCGCTGATCGCGATCCCGGTTGCGGCGAGCATCTTGATCATCTATCGCCAGGTGCTGATCCCCCGTATGAACGAGAGGTGACGCTCCCGACCGGGGCCGGCGGATGAGTCGCCGGCGGATGAGTCGATTCTCTCCGCCGCGATGGACCGGTGCGATCAGGCGATTCGCCAGCAGTGCGAGTGCCAGTGCCTGCGCGCGGCCAGATCGGCGGTCTCTCCCAGCACACCATCCGCACGCCAGGCGACGACATGAGCGGTACCGGGCGGGATGGTCCGCCCGCATCCGGGACAGACGTACTCCTTCGCGGCCTGGACGGCGGAGACGGGCTGCACCGTCCACTCGTGACCGCGGCGCGTCTCGGAGCGCTTCCAGCCGGCGAGGAGTCGATCGAACGACTCCTCGGCGGCGGCCCTAGGATCGGGTCGTCGTCTGCGTGATCGAACCATGTCGCCGGTCTACCACCAGTGGTTGCGCGTCCAGAACGCGTACGCCGCCGACCAGCTTCCGTAGCGACCCACCGCGTAGCCGTTGCCCCACCGCAGGTTGTCGACCGGGTTGTACCCGTTGCCGGGGACCTTGCTGCACGGCAAGGCCTGAACGAGCCCGCACGCACCCGACGAGGGGTTCGTCGCGTTGGGGTTCCAGCCGCTCTCCTTGGAGACGATGTAGTCCACGTAGGCCCAATCGCTGGAAGCGATCCCCGCCGCGGTCATCCAGTCCTCTTTGCTCCCGCCGCCGGTGTAGCGCGGGGGCGCAGAGGAGCCGCCTCCCTGACCTTCTGTGTCGGAGCTCGCCGGAGCCGGCTTCGGCTTGGGCTTGGGCTTCGGTTTGACGTACACCTCGAACGTCCCGCGTGTCATCGGCGCGACGTCGGCACCCTCGACGGTGACGGTGATGTTCTGCGTGTCTGCGGCTGCGAGCGAGAACGCCGTGACCGGGGCGTCGGCAGCCGCGGAGCCGGTGGACGAGGAGCCCATGGGAGCGATCATGGCCGCAGAGAATCCGACGACTGCCAGCGCGGCGAACACTGCGCTCACGCGCCGGCGTGCGGGCTTCGGGTGCTTCCGGCCGGACGCCGCAGGGCGCGGCGAGGCCGAGATCAGTTCGTTATCGGGACTCACGATGGCCATCAGTCTACGCAGAGGTCGCTGAAACATCCATGAGAACTCACCGGACGGCCAGCATCACCTCGACGGTTGCGTCGAGGAGCGCGTCGACCTGCTCCTCGCGGTAGCCGCCGCGCTGCATCCGGAATGCGGCTGATCGCACCTGCTCCACTGTGAGCTCCTCGCCGTCGCGCAGGAATGCGGAAATGCGCTCGGCGACATGATCGACCTCGTCGACCCGGTAGCCGAAGGTGAGGATTCCGGTGCGGTCGAAGCGGTGCCCGGCGGGCCGTCCGAGATGATCCAGGATGACCTGAGCCTCCTCCCGGGCCCTGGCGACCCATGCCTCCACGCCGAGCGTGCGCACGGCCTGCTCGCGTGCGCGCGCCGCGAATGCGTCCTCCACGCGTCCCAGCGCCGCATCCACGTCCGTCACGACGTACCCGTTCCGCACGAGCGGGAAGGACGCGACGCGCACGTCATCGGCGCTGAAATCGGCGCGCTCGTTCTCGAATGCAGCGCGCGCCGACTCCAGGAACGTGTCGACCGCCGCGCGATGGTAGCCCTTCTGGCGGCCGCTGGTCAGGGGGAACGCGGGCGGACGCTCCGCCTTCATGGCGAGGGCGTCGAGATCTGCGTCGGTCATCATGACACCGTCCAGGGGGTGAGCAGGAGCGAGAGCGCCAGCGCGGGGATGGTCGAGGGCAGGATGCTGTCGAGCCGGTCCAGCAGGCCGCCGTGCCCGGGGAGCCAGGAGCTCATGTCCTTGATCCCGAGATCGCGCTTGAGCATCGACTCCCCGAGGTCGCCGAGAGTGGCGGAGATCAGGATCGAGATGCCGAGCACCAGTCCGCACCACCACGGCAGCTGCAACAGGAAGACGGCCAGCAGGGCGCCCGCCAGAACGGAGCCCAGCACCGCTCCCCCGAAACCCTCCCAGGTCTTCTTGGGGCTGATGCGCGGCGCCATCGGATGTTTGCCGAACGCGAGGCCCGAGGCGTAGGCCGCGGTGTCCGCGACTACGGCGATGATGATGAACGACAGCACCCACAGCTCACCGCGATCGCGGTTGAGCAGCATCAGCGCCACCGAGGTGAGGAAGGGCACGTACACCTGTACGAACGCGCCGATCATGACGTCGGCGAGCACATCGCCGTAGGTGCGGCCGTCCTTCGCGATCATCTGCCCGATCATCCGCCAGACCGCCACGAAGGATGTTGCGGCGAACAGCACGACCCAGCTCAGCCACAGTTCGGCGAAGTAGCCCGTGAGCACGACGACGGCCGCGGCGATCAGCTGCGCGACGACGTCCACCCGTCGGCCTCCCGCGCGCAGCGCCCTGCTCAGCTCATAGGTGCCGAGCATGGCGACCGCCACCGCGATCGGGATGAAGAGCTCCTTGATGAACAGCAGCGAGGCAAGCAGCACGAGCCCGAAGCCGACGCCGATGAGGATGGCGACGATGAGATCGCGCCCTGTGCGCTGTTTGATGCGCTCGTTGGCCTGTTCGAACTGGTCCCGGGCGTGCGAGACGTGACCCTCGAGCTCGCCTCTGGCGGCTCGCCACTGCTCGCGGATCGCGCTGTGATCCGCAGTGCCGAGCCGGCCGTGGTGCGCTGACGGATCCGGGACGGCGTGGCGGCCCTCGTGGCCGGGCAGCGGCGGGCGCGGCGGCACCTGCGCGGCGTCGAACGCGGGGAAGGCCGCGTCGTCAAGCGGGCGGGGTGCAGCCGGAGCCGGAGCGATTCCTTCGAGTCGGATCCCCCGCACGGGGGTCACCACGTCCTCGGCATCCGTCGCCGCCCCGCCCTCCGCCGTTGTCGCCGACGTGGGCGCGGTGGCCGGTTCCGGCGCGTCCTCGTCCCGTCGACGCGTCGGCTGATCGCCCGCCCTGGCCTCGCGCCGGGTTCGCGGGCGATCGCCGGTGCCGCTGCTGTCGCCAGACATCCGGTTCAGACCTCGAGGAGCTCGGCCTCTTTGCGCTTCAGCGCGTCGTCGATGAGGTCGACGTGCTGGCGGGTCAGGGCATCGAGCTCCTTCTCGCCACGGGCGATCTCGTCCTCGCCGATCTCCGCCTTGAGCGCATCGAGCTCGTCCTTCGCCTTGCGGCGGATGCCACGGACGTGCACCTTCGCGTCCTCGCCCTTCGAGCGCACGAGCTTCACGTACTCCTTGCGGCGCTCCTGGGTGAGCTCCGGCATCGTCACGCGAACGACGTTGCCGTCATTGGTCGGGTTGGCTCCGAGGTTGGGCATGTCGCGGATCGCCTGCTCGATCGCCTTGAGAGCCGACTTGTCGTAAGGGGTGATGAGCAGCGAGCGCGCCTCCGGGTTGGCCATCGAAGCGAGCTGCGCCAGCGGGGTCGGCGAGCCGTAGTAGTCGACCATCAGCTTCTGGAACAGCTGAGGGTTCGCACGCCCGGTGCGGACCGTTGCGAAATCCTCCTTGGCGGCTTCGACCGCGCGTGTCATGCGTGCAGTGGTTTCAGCGAGGACATCCGCGATCACGGGGGCTCCTTACGTCAGGGGTTTCAGCAATTCTATCCGTCGGCGCATCGGCGCCGAGCGCTGGCGCGCTCAGGCGGTGACGAGCGTGCCTATCGGATCTCCGAGCAGAGCGCGGGTGACGTTCCCGGCCGGTTCCATACCGAAGACGCGCATGTCCATGTTGTTGTCCATGCAGAGGCTGAAGGCGGTCGAGTCGACCACGCGCAGACCCTTCTGCAGCGCTTCGCGGTAGGTGACTCGCTCGATGCGCTCCGCGGTGGCGTCCTTGTTCGGGTCGGCGGTGTAGACCCCGTCCACACCGTTCTTGGCCACGAGGACCTCCTGGGCGCCGATCTCAAGGGCGCGCTGGGCCGCGACGGTGTCGGTCGAGAAGTACGGCAGGCCGGCGCCGGCGCCGAAGATCACGACGCGGCCCTTCTCCATGTGGCGCTCGGCGCGCAGCGGGATGTAGGGCTCGGCCACCTGCGTCATCGAGATGGCGGACTGCACGCGGGTGGCGGCTCCTGCCTGCTCGAGGAAGTCCTGCAGCGCGAGAGCGTTCATCACCGTGCCGAGCATGCCCATGTAATCGGCGCGACCCCGGTCCATGCCGCGCTGGCTGAGTTCCGCTCCGCGGAAGAAGTTGCCCCCGCCGACGACGATGGCGATCTCGACCCGTTCTACGGCGGCCGCGATGTCGCGTGCGATCTGGCTCACGACGTCGGGGTTGACGCCGAGCTGGCCGCCGCCGAATGCTTCGCCGGAGAGCTTGAGCAGGACGCGACGGCGTCCGGTTCGTTCGGTCATGGGTTTCCTCTCGTCCCGATTCAAGATAGTGCCTTCAGGGCATGAAGAAGGGGGTCCGGATCATGCGATCCGAACCCCCTTGCCGTCGTTACGCGCCGACCTTGAAGCGCGCGAAGTCGGTCACGGCGATGCCGGCGTCCTTCGCGACCTGGCCGACGGACAGCTTGTTGTCCTTGGCGTAGTCCTGCTCGAGGAGGGCGACCTGCTTGAAGAACGCGGACACACGGCCCTCGACGATCTTCGGCAGGGCCGCCTCGGGCTTGCCCTCGTTGCGGGAAATCTCCGTGACGATCTCGCGCTCCTTCTCGACCTCGTCAGCCGGAACGTCCTCACGCGTGAGGTAGGACGGGTTGGCGAACGAGATGTGCTGGGCGATGCTGCGCGCAGTGTCAGCGTCAGCGCCGGTGTAGGCGACGACGACGCCGATCTGCGGCGGCAGGTCCTTGCTGGTGCGGTGCAGGTAGACCGCGAGACCCTCGCCCTTGACGGTGCGAACGCGACGCAGCTCGACCTTCTCGCCGATGATCGCAGCCTCGTCCGAGATCAGCTGCTCGACCGTCTGCTCGCCCGCCGGAGCGGCGAGAGCGGCTTCCACCGAGTCGGCACCGACGGTCGCGACGGCGTCGGCGACCTTGTCTGCCAGCGCGATGAATCGCTCGTTCTTGGCGACGAAGTCGGTCTCGCAGGCGAGCTCGATCAGCGTGACAGCGCCATCCTGCTCGCGGGCGACGACCAGGCCCTCGCTGGTGGAGCGATCGGCACGCTTCGCATTGCCCTTCGCTCCCTTGAGACGGAGGATCTCGGTCGCCTTCGCGACGTCGCCGTCAGCCTCTTCCAGCGCCTTCTTGGTGTCGACCATTCCGGTGCCGAGCTGCTCACGCAGCGCCTTGATGTCGGCGATGGTGAAGTTGGCCATGTGTGGTGGCTCCTTGCTTCGTATCTGTGCGTGTGGGTGCGTTTGGCTTACTTGGCGTCGGCCTCGGCCGGAGCCTCAGCCTCGGCGGGTGCCTCTGCGTCGGCGGCCGGAACCTCAGCGGGAGCCTCAGCCTCGGCCGGAGTCTCGGTGGCTGCCTCGGCCGGTGCGTCGGAGCCCTGCTCGAGCAGCTCCTTCTCCCACTCGGCCAGCGGCTCGGCGTCGCCCGACTCGGGGTTGTGCTTCTGCTGCAGGCCCTCGGCGGCGGCGTCGGCGATGATGCGCGTCAGCAGCGAGACCGAGCGGATCGCGTCGTCGTTGCCGGGGATCGGGTACTGGAAGTCGTCCGGGTCGGCGTTCGTGTCGAGGATGCCGATCACCGGGATGCCGAGCTTCTTGGCCTCGTCGATGGCAAGGTGCTCGCGCTTGGCGTCGACGACCCACAGCGCCGACGGCGTCTTCGAGAGGTTACGGATGCCGCCCAGCGACTTGTGCAGCTTGTCGAGCTCGCGCTTCTTGAGCAGCAGCTCCTTCTTGGTGAAGCCGGACGCGGCGGGGTTCTCGTAGTCGAGCTCCTCGAGCTCCTTCATGCGAGCCAGACGCTTCGCGATGGTCGAGAAGTTGGTCAGCAGACCGCCCAGCCAGCGCTGGTTGACGAACGGCTGGCCGACGCGCGTGGCCTGCTCGGCGAGGATCTCCTGCGCCTGCTTCTTGGTGCCGACGAAGAGGATGGTGCCGCCGCGGGCGACGGTCTCCTTGACGAAGTCGTAGGCCTTGTCGATGTACGACAGCGACTGCTGCAGGTCGATGATGTGGATGCCGCTGCGCTCGGTGAGGATGAAGCGCTTCACCTTCGGGTTCCAGCGACGCGTCTGGTGTCCGAAGTGCACGCCGCTGTCGAGCAGCTGGCGGATGGTGACCACAGCCATGGTCTTCTCCTGGTTCTGACGCATTCGCGCCGTTGAGGTTCTCACGCCGATCGGGTGATCGGAGTCCTGGCGCCCGGCGCACACCCGCCCTCGTGAGAGAGACCTGTGGGAGTGGATGCCGCGACCGGAGTCGCAATGGGCACGCGTAGTCACCTCGAAGTCGAGGTGCATCGACCAGTGTACAGGACGCACGTGGTCGGAAGCGGACTGAGAGCGCACCGTCGACGCTGTGCACAGCGCGCGGTTCGCGAGGAGTTCTCCACCGGCTGCGGATCATCGTCACCGCGCCCGGTGCGATGCTGCGAGGTTCGTGGCATGGCGATGGAACACAGGACCCTTCCTGATGGCGGTCGCGGTGGCCGCAGGCGGACGACGGCCGCCGTCATCGTGCCTTTGACGGCGCTGCTGTGCTCGGTCCTGCCCGCCTCGGCCGTCTCGGCCGCTCCCGCCGAGCCGTTGCTCGCGCACTCCCCGCCGGCGCCGGCTGCAGCTGCGGCCGCAACCGCAGAGGAGGCGCCCGGGTTTCCCTGGCGCTGGCCGGTCGACGGGCCGCGCACGGTGGCGGAGCCCTTCCAGGCGCCTGCCCACGACTACGGACCAGGGCATCGGGGTATGGATGTCGTCGCCGCGCCGGGAGCGCAGGTCCAGGCGCCGGCCGACGGGGTGATCGCGTTCGCGGGGCAGGTCGTCGACAGGCCACTGCTCACGATCGACCACGGTGCGGGATTCGTCACGACGCTGGAGCCGGTGCGCACAGAGCTCTCCCCCGGTGAGAGGGTCGAAGCCGGCGGCGTGATCGGCGACGTCGCAGCGGGCGGGCACACGACACTTGGAACCCTGCACGTCGGGGTTCGTCTGCACGGCGAGTATCTGAATCCGCGGCCGCTGTTCGGCACCCCGCCACGGGCCGTTCTGCTGCCATGCTGCGAGTGAGCGCACCGGCAATGTGGCGCGTCGGACCACCCATGCACGTGAGGCGGGCGGACGGGGTCAGGCGCGCGGGTGGGCGAGACGATACGTCGAGACCAGGCGCTCCGATGACACGTGCGTGTAGATCTGCGTCGTACCGAGGCTGGCGTGCCCCAGGATCTCCTGGACGGCGCGCAGGTCTGCGCCCCCATCGAGCAGGTGGGTCGCGGCAGAGTGCCGGAGCGCGTGGGGGCCGACCGTGTCGGCTCCGACGATCGGTGCGAGAACCCGGGCCACCAGGGCGTAGACCGTTCGTGGTCCGATCCGTGCTCCCCGCGTTCCGAGGAACACCGCCGGTCCCGAGCCTCCGCGAGCGGTGAACACCGGACGCGCACGGGTCACATAACCCGAGACGGCTACGCGGGCGGGGACGCCGAAGGGCACGACCCTCTCCTTCGAGCCCTTCCCGATGACGCGCACGGTGGCGCGGTCGAGATCGAGATCGTCGATGTCGATGCCGCACAATTCCGATACGCGTATGCCCGAACCGTAGAGGAGCTCCAGGATGGCGTGGTCCCGCAGTGCGACGGGATCGCCGTCGGCGGCGGCGGATCTCTGCGCGTCCAGCAGTGCGCGCATGCCCTCCGCTGAGGCGACCGTCGGCAGGCTGCGGCTTCGACGAGGGGTGACCAGGCGCACGCTCGGGTCGGCGGTGATCAGCGCCTCGTCCTTCGCCCACGTGAAGAACGAGCGCGCCGCGGCGGCACGACGCGCCAGCGTACTCCTGGCGTCCCCACGCTGCGTCGCCGTCCACATCCACTCACGGAGGACTTCGAGGTCGATCTCGCCCAGCTCCACATCGCCGGCGCTACGCAGCAGGTCGCGCAGATCGGTGCGATAGGCGCGCACGGTGGCCGCCGAAAGTCGACGCACCTGCGTCAGATACGTCGTGAACGCCTCCGCGGCGGCTTCGAGCTGCACCCCTCCAGCATGGCGTGCGTGACGCCCAGAGCGCCGCGCCCCGCCGGAGACGAAGCCGCTCTGGGGCGCGTGGCTCCAGAGCGGCTTCGTGCATAGCCCTCGGTCAGAGGGCGCCGATGGCCTCAGTCAGAGGCTGCCGAGACGACCGAGGCTGCGGACGGCGCGGTCGCCGGGCTCGGAACCGACGCCGTGCTCGGGGCAGACGCCGGGCTCGGCGTGGACGCCGGGCTGGGCGTGGACGCGGGGCTCTGAGCCGATGCGGGGCTGGCGGGCGTCGTCGGCGACGCCGCAGACGCGGCCGAGGCCACAGTGGCGGCCGAAGGGGCGCTCACCACGGTCACCGACGTGTCCGTCTGCTGCAGCTTCACCGTGGCGACGTCCAGCACGTCACCGCGGTTCGTGACCGCCCCGCCCGGGAGCACAGTCCCGTTCGTGGTCTGCAGGTCCATCGTGCTGGCGGTCGCAGCCGCTCCGCCGGCGAGCACGCCGACGCCGACCAGGCCCGTGACACCGTAGGCGATCCATCTCTTCGCACTCATGCTGATTCCTCCGATACTCTCCGCACCCGGCGGTTCACCGGGATGCATCTCATCCTGTCGCCGCCGTCTAAACGCTCTCGAAAATCTTCATGAGGGCGTTCTTAGCCTCGGTTGCGCCTCGTCCGTCGAGAACCACACCCGCGGCACGCAGCAGCTGGGATTGCGCAGTCCGGTCGCCCAGATCGCGTGCGGTGACCGAATAGCCCAGCAGATGGATCGCACCGTATTCGGCGACTCGTCCTGTCATCCCCCAGTGCCGCATCGCCGCTTCCGCGAGCGCCAGCACGCGCTGACGATCGCCAGCGCTACTCAGGCGCGCGCTGGCGATCGCGTGACCGATGAACGCAGCCGGATCCTCGGCAGGATCTCCCACACCGAGAGTGTCGACGTCGATCAGCCCGGAAATGCGTCCATCGGAGAGGAAGAGCTGACCGAAGTGCAGGTCGCCGTGGACGACCCGGGGCTCCGTCTCGCCGGCACGGGTGAGAGCAGCGCGGATGCGCTCTGCCAGCATCCGGCCCTCCGGACCGCTGCGCGTCTCATACCACTCGAGCCGGTTGACGATCGACCGCGCCGGCGCAGCCCAGGTCACGGCGTCGATCGCTTCACTGAGTCGAGCGACCTGCTCGACCAGCAGTCGTGGTGTCCACTCCGCATTCGTCGCGGGAGCGCCCGCGGCATCGGCCAGGACGAGCAGCCCGTCGGCCGACCATCCGAGCATCTCAGGAACGGGGAGCCCTGCCTCGGCGCACGCGCGGTGGGCCTCCACGATCCGGCGGATGCGGCGGGGGCGCACGACCTTGATCCAGACGGGACCGTCGACGGCGGCCACTCGCAGCACACCGCGCCGCCCCGGTCGGTAGGCGACGAACTCCGTGGGGCCCGTGGCCTCGATGCCGAGGCGGCTCAGCAGGAGTTGCGACGAGTGCGCGAACGCCGAGGCTGCGAGTGCGGGCAGATGCGGGTCAGCGGGGTGAAGCCAGATGCGGGCCTGCGGACGACGCGGATCATCACCCATGGTCAGCCCGGTTTCGGCGGCGACGCCCAGCTGCGATGTATCCACGAAGTACGTCTGCTCCGGCAGGGTGTCCTGCACGCGGAAGCCCGCGACGGATCCGTACCCGAGCGGCTCGCGGCTGATGAGATGCGCGGGAAGGTCACCGAGGGCATCGACGAGCAGGGCCCCTTCGGCAGTCGCGTCCAACTGCGGCTGCGGCGCGTTCATGACCTGCGGCATCCTTCGATTCCACCATGTGGCGGGCGTGAACAGGATGAGACCTCTCTTAGGGAGCGGGTTCGGCCGCGGGAGGCTGGAGATACTGGTCTCATGACAGACACCGGGCGCGCACCGCGCCGTCATCGCCTCCCGGTGTCCGTTCGCACCCGGCTCGTGGCCGCGATCACGGCCGTCGCCGCGCTCGGCCTGATGGCTGTCGGCGTCTCGGTGTACATCGTCGAGCGGCAGACCAGCCTGGATCAGGTGAACGCACGGCTGCTCGACAATCTGGAGTCCGCGCGCTTCATCGTCGCGGAAGGAGAAGCCATGGGCGCCGAGACGACCGATCCGTCGCCGTGGCCGTCCTCCTCCGCCGCACTGCGTGCTGTCGTCGAGCGCATGAGCCCCGATGACAACACGGGCGCCGCCGGGATGATCGACGGGGCGATCAGCATGGTGCCGGGTGTGCGGCTCGACGTCGATCTGAGCGATGCGACCGCCTTCGCGTCATACGTGCATGAGGAGCTCTCCGGCGACGAGCCGATCATCGGCACGTATGCGGAGCGCGGGGTCACCTGGCGTTATCTCGCCGCGCCGATCCTGGTCGAAGGATCGCCCGCGCCGAAGGACGTCGTCTTCCTGATGGTGTACGACCTCGACGCGGAACTAGCGGAGTTCGACGCCACGGCGCAGATCTTCCTGCTCGCTTCGATGATCGCCCTGGCGGTCATCGCAGCGACGAGCACGATCGTCGCGACGCGGCTGCTGCGTCCGCTGCGGCACATGCGTGAGACGGCCAACCGCGTCTCGGGGCACTCGCTGCAGGAGCGGATTCCAGTCGTGGGCAATGATGATGTCGCCGACCTCGCGCGGACCATGAACGCGATGCTGGACCGTCTGGACGACGCGCTGGATTCGCAACGTCAGCTGCTGAGCGATGTGGGCCACGAACTCAAGACGCCGATCACGATCGTTCGCGGTCACCTTGAGGTCATGGACCCCGCCGACCCCGAGGACGCCCGCGACACACGGGCGCTCGCCGTGGACGAGTTGGACCGCATGGGGCAGCTCGTGCAGGATCTCGCCGGCGCTGCGGCGCTGCACGGACCACGGCCGGTGCAGCTTGCGCCCGTGGATGTCTCGGATCTCCTTCAGCAGATCGGACGGAAGGCCGAGGGCATCGTGGGCGCCGATGTCGTCCTGGCATCGACACCCGATGGCGTCGCGGCACTGGATGCGCCCCGCATCACCCAGGCGATGCTGCAGCTCGCGCAGAACGCGATCACGCACGGCGGAGGACGACTGGAGATCGGCGGCAGTTCCGATGCGGATCACATCGAACTGTGGGTGCGTGATTTCGGCGCAGGCGTACCGGATGACGAGAAGGACAGCATCTTCGACCGTTTTCACCGCGGGGCCGGCGCGCCCGTGCGCGGCAGCAGCGGCCTGGGGCTGAACATCGTGCAGGTCATCGCACGCGCGCATGGCGGATCCGTGCGGGTGACGGACGCCGACGACGGCGGTGCCGTCTTCACACTGCGTGTGCCGCGTGGGTCGGCGCCCGCCGCGCGACTCCCGAACGGCGTTCTGATTCCACCACGCCCACCACTGCCGACCGTCCGAAGGGACTTGAGCTGATGGCATCGATTCTCATCGCGGACGACGAGCCTCGGATCTCCGGCTTCGTCGAGAAGGGCCTTCGCGCCGCCGGTTTCGCGACCTGCGTCGCGGCGACGGGTCCGCAGGCGCTGCAGCTTGCTCTGACCGATGAGTTCGATCTGCTGGTGCTGGATGTCAATCTGCCCGGCTTCGACGGGTTCCAGGTACTGGAGCAGCTGCGCGGATCGGGCTCTCGCCTCCCGGTGATCATGCTGACCGCGCGTGTCGAGTTGCGCGACACGATCGCGGGATTGGAAGGCGGCGCCGACGACTACCTCGGCAAGCCCTTCCGCTTCGACGAGCTCCTGGCCCGGATCCGCATCCGCATGCGGCGCGAGGACGCGACGTCAGCGCCCGAGCTGACACACGGCGGTCTGCATCTCGACGTCCGGACCCGGCGCGCACGGATCCGCGACCACGCTGTCGAGCTCTCGGCGCGCGAGTTCGCTCTCGCCGAGGAGCTGTTGCGCCACGCCGGTCAGGTGCTCAGCCGGGAACAGCTGCTGAGCCGCGTGTGGGGGTACGACTTCGACCCGGGCTCGAACGTCGCGGACGTGTACATCGGGTATCTGCGGCAGAAGCTCGGCGCCGAGCGCATCGAGACCGTGCGCGGCGTCGGCTACCGTCTGGTCTGAGCGGCGTCCCTCACCGCCGGGTCTGACCGATCCACCCTGAGTCGTGACTACGGGCCGCGCCTTCGACCCCGAGCAGACCGAGCAGTCCTCGTACGCGCTCGGTCGGGAGGCCTGTGCGTCGCGCGAGTTCCTCGGGGGTGAGCGGCGTCCGGTCGCTGAGGGCGTCGAGAAGACGCCGGCGATCGGGGTCCTCGGCCGGAGTGGGATCGAGTACTCGTCCGCCTCCGCCCCAGAGCTCCCGTACTTCCTCGGCGTTGGTGACGCAGATGGCGTCGTACTCGCGCAGCAGCCGGTGGCAGCCGGCGGAGGCGGCCGAACTGATCGGACCGGGAACGGCGCCGAGCGGCCGGCCGAGGCTGGAGGCGTGACCGGCGGTGTTCAGCGAACCACTGCGCCAGCCCGCTTCGACGACGACCGTGGCGAGCCCGGCTGCCGCGATGAGTCTGTTCCGCTGCAGAAACCGCCATTTCGTCGGCGCCGCGCCGCAGGGGACCTCGCTCAGCACCGCACCGTTGCCGCGGATTCTGTCGAACAGCTGCTGATGTCCGATCGGATACGCGCGGTCCACCCCGCCGGCCAGGAAGGCCACCGTCTGACCGCCCGCGCCGAGCGCTGCCCGATGCGCCGCGCCGTCGATGCCGTAGGCACCGCCCGAGACCACGACCGTGCCGTCCGCGGCGAGATCCCCCGCCAGCTCCGCGGCGGCCGTCTCACCATAGGGCGTCGCCGCGCGAGCGCCGACGATCGACACCGAGCGGTCGGCCGTGAGAGCCTCCGCTCCGCCCCGCACCCAAAGGGCGATGGGCGCGTGCGGTCCGAGATCGTCCAGGGCGATCGGCCAATCCGGATCTCCCGGCAGGAGCATCCGTCCTCCCACCTCCCGGCACCCGTGCAGCGCATCGGCGACCGCACGCGGATCCGCCCTCGGCCTCCACCGCGCCCTCGCCTCGGACATCGCCTTCGCGTCGCCGATGTCCGGCAGCAACGAGCTGTCGGACATTGCCAGCTCGAGCGCCTCGACCGGGCCGTACGCGGCGATGAGTGTGCCCGCGACACCGTCGCCGGGCTCCACGAGCACCGTCCAGGCGGCCCGCGCCGCCACCTGGACGGCATCCTCATCCGGCCGCAGCAGCGCCGCGGCGCGCAGTACCTCAGCATCGAGCACGGCGCGGTGCGCTCTCGTCGCAGTCATGCCAGCAGTCCCTTCTTCAGAAAGAGCGCACGCCCGATCTCACCTGCGCCGGGCGATGTGAGACCGGCGAGATCGGCCATCGTCCAGGCCAGTCGGAGTACGCGGTCATAAGCGCGCAGCGTGAGCACGCCACGTTCCAGAGCCCGATCCAGCGGACCGCGCACGGCGGGAGGGAGACGCAGCGCACCTTGCCGAAGCCGTGCCCCCGGCACCTCGCCGTTCAACTGCCACGGAGAATGACGCCAGCGCTCCTCCGCCGCTTCGCGCGCCGCGTTCACCCGCGCCCTGGCGATGTCCGAAGACACCGCGGACCGCTCACCCGACGTCGCTCGGGATGCGGCGACGCGCGCGACCTGAAGGTCGATGTCGATGCGATCTCTCAGGGGCCCGGAGAGACGTCCGGCGTAACGGCGGATCGCGATGGGCGGACAGGTGCACTCCGCGCCGCGCACGCCGTAGTTGCCGCACGGACAGGGGTTCATGGCCAGGACGAGCTGGAACCGGGCGGGGAAGCTGGCGGTGAAGCCCGTACGGTGCACTTCGATACGCCCGGATTCGAGCGGTTGTCTGAGCGCATCGAGGGCGACCCGCTGGAACTCCGGGGTCTCGTCGAGGAACAGCACTCCGCGGTGCGCACGCACGATGGCGCCGGGGCGCACGACGCGCGATCCGCCGCCGACCAGTGCCGCCGCCGACGCGCTGTGGTGCGGAGCTTCGAACGGAGGGACCGGGTCGAGGCTCGTCACGGGTTCTCCGGACAGCGAGCGGATCGCAGCGACCTCCAGAGCCTGTCGCTCGTCGAGAGTCGGCAGGATTCCCGGGAGCCGCCGCGCGAGCATCGTCTTGCCCGCACCGGGCGGACCGCTGAGCATCAGGTGGTGCCCGCCGGCAGCGGCCACGATGAGCGCCTCCACCGCCTCGTCCTGGCCGACGACGTCGCCCAGATCGAGAGCATCCTCTGCTGCAGTTGTCCGCTGCGGACCCTGCACTGGCTCGACATCGTCGACCTCCACCTCCGCACCATGGGCGGCTGCCACCTCGGCGAGGGAGGCTGCCGTGCGCACCTCGATCCCGGGTACGAGCCGGGCCTCCGGCCCGTTGGCGTGTGGCACGACGACCCGCTCGAACCCCGCCCGCGCCGCGGCGTAGACGGCCGGGAGGACTCCGGCGACGGGGCGCAGTCTCCCGTCGAGTCCGAGCTCGCCGATGTGCACGGTGGAGCGGATCGCACGAGATGGCAGGGCGCCTCCGGCAGCCAGCGTCGCGACCGCGATACCGAGATCGAACCCGGATCCGTGTTTGGGCAAGCTCGCTGGTGAGAGATTGACCGTCAGCCTTCGGCGTGGAACATCCAGGCCGGCGTTGGCGCAGGCGTTGTGCACGCGCTGCACGGCCTCGCCCAACGATTTGTCCGGCAGCCCGATGATCTTGAAGTCGGGCGTCTGGTTCGAGAAGTCGGCCTCGATCTCGACCATGTGCCCGTCGACGCCGGTCAGCGCGACGGCCCACGTGCGTGCCGTGCTCACAGCAGGTCCACGAGATGCTCGAGCCGCGCTGTCGCGGCATCCGTTCCGGTCAGGCCGACGGCTTCCAGGCGCAGCGTCCGGTTCCTCGCCTGGTCAGGGTGCGCCTGCGCCCACGCGAACGCGAGCCGCCAGAGACGCCGACGCTTGCGGTCGTCGATGGCTTCGAACGGGTGCCCGTAGAGCTCGCTACGGCGCGTCTTCACCTCGACGAAGCACAGCGACCTCTCGAGCTGCGCGACGATGTCGATCTCGCCCGCCGCACACCGCCAGTTGCGGTCGAGTATCGCGTAACCACGGGAGGTCAGGTGCTCGACGGCGCGCTGCTCCCCCGCTCTTCCGAAGTCGTCTTTCGCAGCCATGCCGACAGCCTGCGGCACGCGACGGGCACAGCGAGGCGCTGGTCACGGCCCATGTGGAGAGAACGCCGAGAGCGGTGCATGTGCAGAGCGAATGAGCGCTCGTGGCTCACTTGCCGTCGAGCGAGAGCTCCTCCGGCAGCTCGAACTCGCGGCGCTGCAGCTCCTCGACGTTGACGTCCTTGAAAGTGAGAACGCGCACGGCCTTGACGAACCGATCGGCGCGATAGATGTCCCACACCCACACGTCGTTCATCGATATCTCGAAGTAGAAGTCGTGCTCGGTGTCGCGGCGCACCACGTTCACCTCGTTGGCGAGGTAGAAGCGGCGCTCCGTCTCGACGACATACTGGAACTGCGAGACCACATCGCGGTATTCGCGGAACAGCGCGAGCTCGAGCTCGCGGTCGTATTCGTCGAAGTCCTCATCCATGATGACTCCATCCTATGAGCACCGACGCAGGAGTCAGAACAGGGTCGGTGCGCCGGCGATGGCCCACGACGAACGGTGGAACGGCGACAGTCCGAGCTCGAGGATCGCCTGCCGATGCTCCAGGCTCGCGTAGCCCTTGTTCCGTTCCCACTGATATGCGGGATGCTCATCGTGCAGTGAAGCCATCAAGGTGTCACGCGCGACCTTGGCGATGACCGAGGCCGCTGACACCGACGCGCAGTCGCGGTCGGCTTTGATCACCGGGCGCACCAGCAGCGGAGCCGGATGCACACGCGACACGTAGTCGTGATTGCCATCGAGGATGACCAGCGTCCGCTCCAGGCTCACCCCGTCATCCACCACCGTCTGCACCGCACGGGACGCAGCGAGTCCGAGCGCCTTCATGATGCCGACGTCGTCGATCTCGGCGGCGGTCGCCCACCCCACCCCGGAATGGAGTACCCATCCGCGGGCGCGCTCGGCCATGGCGGGCCGCCGTTTCTCGGTGATCAGCTTCGAATCCCGCAGGCCCTCGGGCACTCGTCTGCGAGCGCCGGCGGCATCGATCACAGCCGCGCCCACGGCAACCGGGCCGGCCAGTGCTCCGCGTCCCACCTCGTCGAGCGCGATGATCAGGTCGAACTCCTTGAGCAGCGACCTCTCCAGCGTGAGTCGGGGGGCGACGACCGTCATTCGGCCTCCGGCACGTCCCTGTACACCCCGTCGCGGGTGTCGATCAGTCCGAATCTGTCCAGTGGCCAGGTCGTCAGGAAAGCGCGGCCGACGACGTTCTCCAGCGGAACGAAGCCACCACCGGGCAGGTCCTGGTGCGCTCTGGAGTCCTGTGAGCGATCGCGGTTGTCCCCCATGACCCAGATCGCGTCGTCGGGCACGGTGACATCGAAGTCTGCGTTGGAGGCCGCCGTGTCGCCGTCGGGGAGATTGAGATACGACAGCTCGTCGATGGGTGCGCCGTTGACCGTGACCTGGCCGAGCGCGTTGCAGCAGACCACATGGTCACCGGGTACGCCGATCACCCGTTTGACGAGGTGGTCCTGGGAGTCTGTCGCCGAGATCCCGACGAAGGTGAGTACCCAGTCGACGGCCTCGACGAGCGGAGGCCGGGCCGGCGTCTGCGGAGCCGGAGGCAACCAGCCACCCGGATCCTTGAAGACGACCACGTCGCCGCGCTCGTACCCCGCCCACCGCGGAGTCAGCTCGTCCACGAGGATACGGTCGTTTACCAGCAGCGTGCGCTCCATGGAGCCGGACGGGATGTAGAACGAGCGGACCACGAACGACTTGACCACGAACGACACCAGCGCCGCGATCAGGATGATCACGAGCACATCGCGCAGGAACACGAGAAGACTGCGGTGCCGCTTCGGCGGAGAGGCTTGGTCAGCGGCTTCTGTCGTCATCTGCATCCTGTCGGTCGAGCGTGCCGCGCATGGCGGCAGATACCAGGTTCGCACATGACGGCACGAACCAGAGAACCCCGGCACACCGTGGTGTGTCCGGGGTTCTCGTGAAGCCTGCTGCGAGTCAGTTCTCGCGCTTCTCCTTGATCTTCGCCTTCTTGCCGCGCAGGTTGCGCAGGTAGTAGAGCTTGGCGCGGCGCACGTCGCCGCGTGTGACGACCTCGATGTGGTCGATCACCGGCGAGTGCACGGGGAACGTGCGCTCGACGCCGACCTGGAAGCTGATCTTGCGCACGGTGAAGGTCTCGCGGACGCCGTCGCCCTGACGAGCGATGACGACACCCTGGAAGACCTGGATACGCGAGCGGCTGCCCTCGGTGATGTTCACGTGCACCTTGACGGTGTCACCGGGGTTGAAGACAGGAATGTCGGAACGGAGCGAAGCCGCGTCGACGGCGTCGAGGATCTGCATGATCGTCTCTCTCTGCACTCGCCACAGGTCGGGTGCATGATTCAAAGGAACAAGAACGGGTGTGTGCCGAACGGCGCGCAGTGCGTCCGTGAGCTCCCCTGAGGCAGAGCCGGTTCACGGCACAAGAGCCCATTCTGCCACGAACCGCGCACCACACCAAAAGCGGTGGTGAGTCAGTCCCGGGAGCGGAACTCCTCGATCACGACCACCTCAGGAGCACGGCGACGGTCGCCACTGTCGGCCGCGGGTTTCGATGACCAGACGATCGTCTCGCGGATGCGTGCACCGCTCCCGCGCGCCTCGTTCCAGAGCTGCCACAGCTGCAGCCAGATGAGTGCGACACCGGCGATGATCGCTCCGGTCAGCAACCAACCGAAAGCACCATCGATGAAGAAACCGACCGCGATGGTCAGCCCGTGCCACAGCCCGAACCCGGCCACGTCCCACCACGACAGGGCCCGCTCGGCACGCACCGACGGCCTCGAGCGGGTGAGCAGCGTGAGGATCAGCTGTCCGAAGAAGACGGCGGGCACAGCCATCAGCAGCACCCAGAGAAGCGCCCAGCCGCTCTGGCCGAAGATCGCCCAGCCCACGAGCATCCACAGCGGCAGCACGAACGCGGCCGGCAGGAGCCAGCGGAAGAACGCCTGTCGCAACCACATGCTTCGATCGTACGCCGCAGGCTCGCGCCGGGCGCTTGAGTTCGCTGTGAGCTTCCGCAGATCGCGCATCGGGGAGAATGGATGCTGACGAGAGGATCTCCCGACATGATCGAACTGCGCACCCCCGCCGAGATCGAAGAGATGCGCGCCGCCGGCCGCTTCGTGGCCGAGACGCTGGCGACCCTGCGCGACGACACGAAGGTCGGCACGAACCTGCTGTCCATCGACCGCCACGCGCACGATCTCATCCGCAAGGCCGGAGCCGAGTCGTGCTACATCGACTACGCGCCCTCATTCGGCAACGGCCCGTTCGGCAAGGTCATCTGCACGTCGATCAACGATGCGGTCCTGCACGGTCTGCCGCACGACTACACGCTTCGTGACGGCGATCTCGTCTCACTGGACTTCGCCGTCTCCGTGGACGGCTGGGTGGCTGATTCCGCCGTGTCCTTCGTCGTCGGCAGCGCCCGCGAGGAAGATCTGCGGCTGATCGACACGACCGAGCGGGCGCTGGATGCCGCGATCCGAGCGGCCACGGTCGGCAACCGGATCGGCGACATCTCGGCATCCATCGCGGAGGTCGCAGAGGGTGACGGCTACTCGATCAACACCGACTTCGGCGGCCACGGTGTCGGGCGCACGATGCACGGCGACCCGCATGTGCCCAACTGGGGCCGTGCGGGACGCGGGTTCCCGCTGCGCGCCGGTCTCGTGCTCGCACTCGAACCGTGGTTCCTCCAGAGCACCGACGAGCTGATCACCGACGCGGACGGCTGGACGCTGCGCAGCGCGGACGGCTCCCGCGGAGCGCATTCGGAGCACACTGTCGCCATCACCGACGACGGGCCGATCGTGCTCACCGACCGGTCGTTCCTCGGCGTCGACTGAGCCCTTCCGTCCGGTACGCGCTGTACTTCGCCGTTCCTGCGAGAGCGCGAGCGAAACGGATGCCAGGGGCACGCCCGGCGGGCGGTTTCGGTCGCGCTGCACTTCTTTGCTCGCGCTCCGTGCATACCCGCAGCGCGAGCAGAGATCAGCAGCGTGAGCGAACCTGACCCTTGGGAACTCCGGGACGCAACTACTCGGGCAGCAGGTCGGGTCGTCGGGTGCGGGTGCGCTCCAGCTGCTGTTCGCGGCGCCAGGACGCGATCGCGCCGTGATTGCCACTGAGCAGCACGGGAGGCACCTCGCGTTCACGCCAGAGCGCAGGCTTGGTGTACGAGGGGTACTCGAGCAGACCGTCCTCGTGAGATTCCTCGATGAGGCTCTCCGGGTTGCCCACCACGCCGGGGATCAGCCTTCCGATCGCCTCGACCATCGCCATCACGGCGACCTCTCCCCCGTTCAGCACGTAGTCGCCCAGGCTGATCAGACGCACTTCGCCGAGTGTGGCGGCGTACTCGAAGACGCGCTCGTCGATGCCCTCGTAGCGGCCGCAGCCGAAGACGAGGTGCTCACGGGTTGCGAGCTCCCGCGCCGTCGCCTGGGTGAAGACCTCGCCTGCGGGCGAGGGGAAGACGATGGTGGGCCGCGCGCCGGCCGAATCGCCCGTTTCGGCCAGTTCGTCGAGGGCGAGGCCCCACGGCTCCGGCTTCATGACCATGCCCGCTCCCCCGCCGTACGGGGTGTCGTCCACGGTGCGGTGACGGTCGAACGTCCAGTCGCGCAGATCCCGCACGCGAAGGTCGAGGATGCCTGCGCTCTGCGCCTTGCCCAGCAGTGACAGCGTCAGACCGTCGAAGTACGACGGGAAGATCGAAACGACGTCGATGCGCATGCGACGATGCTAACGAGCTGTCATTCGGATGCAGCGGGCGCGTCGCCCCCGGCATCCGGCGCGTCGTCGGCGGGCAGCTCTTCGAAGAGCCCGGCGGGCGGGGTGATGACGATGCGTCCCGCGGCCGGATCGACAGTGGGCACGAACGCCTGCACGAACGGAACCATGACCTCGCGGTCTTCGGTCTTCACGATCAGCAGATCCTGCGCCGGCAGGTGCTCTACGCGCAGCAGCCGGCCGATGACGGTGTCGTCGCGCACGACGTCGAGGCCGACGAGCTGGTGGTCGTACCAGGCGTCCTCTTCGGACTCGCCATCCTGGTCGACCCACAGGATCGCTCGCACGAGGGACTCCGCCGTGGTGCGGTCGTCGACCCCTTCGAAGAAGACGACGGAGTTGCCGTTCATCACCCGGTATTCACGCACGGTGAGGGTCTTGCCGTGCCAGCTGGAGGCTTCGGGCACCTGCAGGGTGAATTCGGCGCCGGGAACGAAGCGGCGCTCGGGTGCGTCGGTGTACAGCTCGAGCTTCAACGCGCCCTTGAGGCCATGCGCCTTGAGAAGGCGGCCGACGCGGAGCTGATTCCTCTCGGCGGCCACGTCAGTCGTCCGCGACGTCGACGCGGACGCGGCGGCCGTCGGCGAGTGCGGAGATGAGCGTCCGCAGCGCTTTGGCGGTGCGGCCGCCGCGCCCGATCACCCGACCACGGTCATCCGGGTGCACGTGCACCTCTAGCAGATCGCCACGGGGCGATGCGGATGCGGTGATGCGGACGTCCTCAGGGTGATCGACGATCCCCTTGACGACGTGTTCGAGCGCGACGGCGAGCACGACGGATTACTCCGCGTCGGTCGCAGCCTCGGCTGCGTCCTCGGCGGGAGCGTCGGCAGGAGCCTCCGCAGCGGGAGCCTCCTCCTTCTTCTCTGCCTTCGGCTTGATGACCGACTTCTTCGCGGAGTCGATCTCGAACGCCTGCTTCGGCTCAGCGGTCTTCAGAGTGGACTTCGCGTCCTTGTCGCCCTTGAACTTGCCCCAGTCGCCGGTGATCTTCAGCAGAGCGGTGACCTGCTCGGTGGGCTGAGCGCCCACGGACAGCCAGTACTGCGCACGCTCGGAGTCGACCTCGATGAACGAGGGCTCCTCGGTGGGGTGGTACTTGCCGATCTCCTCGATCACGCGACCATCGCGCTTGGTGCGCGAGTCGGCGACGACGATGCGGT
>NZ_JAPSIY010000007.1 GCF_031178445.1 Microbacterium sp. | reverse complement strand
TCCAAAGACCGGACGAGGATAATTTGGCATTTGACAAGTGCACGCTGTTGAGTTCTCAAGGATCGGACGCACCCACACACCCACCAACCAAAGCAGGACGCGCAGGGCAACTTCACAATCTTATCCGCCTCGCTCAGGCTGTCAAATCGACTGGCCGTGAGGATCCGAGCGGAAGGGCGCCCCTCTCCGGGGGCAACTTCTCCATCGTACCCGTCTCGGCCGGCTTGTCAAATCGACGTTCCCGGCGGGACGACCACTTCCTCGACCCGAGGATCGACTCACTCACGAGGAGTGAAGGAGGTGGGTGGTTCGCTGCTTGGAGGGGAGCCAGGCCTTCCGGCCTCTCGCTCAACCGCTTGGGGCGAACACGTAATAACTTACGCGGATCCCGCAGACCCGGCAAATCCACCCCTCCCGCCGGGCGTGTCGTGTCGCCGCGGCACGTTGTGTCGAGTCCTGGTCCACGGGGCTGACGGGCGAGCAGACCCTCGTGATTCCGCCTTGTTCGCCCTCCTGCTGCGCGAGCTTCAGCTCGACCGGGGACTACTCGCCGGCATCCGCTCGCCCGACGCTTCAGTTCCGCTGGTCGTCCGTGCGGGGTCGGAGCGACCCGATCACGGCGATCGTCACGCACAGGACCACGGTCATCGCACCCCACAGCCCCGATGCAGCGGGAAGGGTGCGATAGGCGAGATGCTGAACCGTGAAACCCGGAGTGAGCGGTCCGTACAGGGAGAGGCCGAGCACCCAGGCTGCGACCAGGATCGCCGGCAGCGCGAGCATCCAGGTCCAGCGGACCCACGTCGGAAGCATGCGAGGCGCCGGCACCACCGGTCGTCCGCCCAACCAGACCAGCGCGAAGACGACGATCACCAGCAGGCCCGCGACGCTGGAGCCGTGCTGCAGCCATCTGTAGCCTGCCAGCGGGCCCCACATCTGCTGCAATACCGGGAACGCCTCGACACCCCACCGACCTTCGTGGGTGAACAGATCCCAGCCGATGTGCGAGAGCACTCCGAGGAGGAGTGAGAGCACCAGCAGCAGCGGGTAGCCGAACCGCTCGCGCGGCGCGACGAGCTCGACCGCGGCACGCCTGCCGGTGACACGCCATTCACCAGGCAGGCGCACTGCGACTGCGTCGGGAGCGAGCTCCACGAGGCCGGGCCGAAGCGCGACTCTCCACAGCACCAGCAGCCCTAAGGCGATCAGCGTCGTCCAGACGACGTTGCGCGTGTCGTGGGTGAAGCCGTACGGCACCAGACCGCGCAGGAACAGCGGCAGGTCGGGGGTCATCGCCCCGATGGCGATCGCCGCCGGCACCAGCGGAGTGCGCACGAACGGCAGGGCGATGACCGCATGGCTGGGTGTGAACGGCATCGCCTCTCCCGTCGGCCGGTCGGCGCGGGTCAGCCCGCGAGGAAGACGCCCGCGAGCGTCTTCTTACCGCGACGCAGCACCGACACACCACCCGGCAGCGTGCCCTGCACGGTCGCCGTGTCGTCGGTCACGCGCACCCCGTCGAGCGTCACACCGCCCTGCGAGATGGCGCGGCGCGCCTCTGAGACGCTCGGCACCAGGCCGGTCGCCACCAGTGCGTCCGTCACGAGCACGCCGCCCTCGAGGGTCGCGTTGGGAAGTTCGTCCAGGGCCGTGCGGAGCGTTGCGGCATCCAGAGTCGACAGGTCGCCCTGGCCGAACAGCGCCTCGGATGCGGCGATGACCGCGGCCGTGGCCTCCGGACCATGCACCGTGGCGCACACCTCGAGGGCGAGGCGCTTCTGCGCGGCTCGACGGAACGGCTCGCTCTCGACCAGCGCCGCGTACTCCTCGATCTCTGCTCGAGTGAGGAACGTGAACACTTTCAGGCGGTCGATCACGTCGGCATCCGCAGTCCCGAGCCAGAACTGGTACATCCGGTAGGGGCTGCACATGTCGGCGTCGAGCCAGATCGCGTTGCCCTCGCTCTTGCCGAATTTGGTGCCGTCGCTGTTCGTGATCAGCGGGGTTCCGATCGCGTGCGCGGACGTGCCCTCGACGCGGTGGATGAGATCGGTGCCGCTGGTCAGGTTGCCCCACTGGTCGCTGCCGCCGGTCTGCAGCACGCAGTCGTAGGAGCGGTACAGCTCGAGGAAGTCCATGCCCTGCAGGATCTGGTAGCTGAACTCGGTGTAGCTGATTCCGGCATCCGAGTTCAGGCGCGCAGCGACCGCGTCCTTCTTGAGCATCGTGCCGACACGGTAGTGCTTGCCGATCTCACGCAGGAAGTCGATCGCGCTCATCGGCGCGGTCCAGTCCAGGTTGTTGACGATCCGCGCGGCGTTCTCGCCCTCGAAGCTCAGGAACCGTTCGACCTGCGCACGCAGGCGGCCCACCCATTCCTCCACCGTCTCGCGGGTGTTCAGGGTGCGCTCGGCTGTCGGCCGCGGGTCGCCGATGAGGCCGGTCGACCCGCCGACGAGGCCGAGGGGCTTGTGGCCGGCGAGCTGGATGCGGCGCAGCGTCAGCAACTGAACGAGGTTTCCCAGGTGCAGGCTCGGCGCGGTCGGGTCGAAGCCGCAGTAATACGTGATCGGGTCCCCGGAGAGAAGGGCGCGCAGCGCCTCCTGATCGGTGGACACGTGGACGAGGCCGCGCCACAGCAGCTCGTCCCACACGTTCTCGAACGCGGGGTCGAGCGCCACAGGGGCGGTCGTCAGAGCGAGATTCGACACGCGTTCCAGGCTATCAGCGGGCCCAGGCTCAGCTGTGCACTCCCCACCACACCAGGAAGGCAGCGCCCAGCGCGATCACCCAGCTGACCAGGCTGCCGACTAGGAAGTACTCCGCTCGCGCGCCGGTCTCGCCGTCCTTGGAGATCTCGGGGAAGCGGACGATGCCCTTCGCCGCCAACGTCGCCGCGAGCAGCGGGTAGGCGGCGGTGAGGGTGAGCATGAAGACGATGACGCGTTCGAGCGGTCCGATCAACCGGCCGCCCTTGAACCCGCCGCGCGAGGGGGCGGCGAGCTGCACTCCGTCAGCCACCGTCTCGGGGTCGGCGGACGCGTCACCGGCGCGAGCGCTCTCGTCGCGGGCGGTTCCACCAGTCGGTGCCGCGCGTCGCACGTCGTCCACATCATCCGGCCGCCAGCTGTGCTCGCTCGAGAGCGCCGCCCGCACGATCAGGTTGCCGGACTCGAGCAGGAAGACGACAACGCCCACCACCAGCAGGGCGAGATCGAACGAGATCGGTCCGAACGGGGAGTCGAGCGTCCAGCTCCGGCCGATGATGCCGGCATCCGTGCGCTCGCCCAGCCAGACCACGGCGAGCGCGGAGATCACCGCGAGGACGACGGCGGGCCAGAATCCGAATCGCGGATCGCGGTCGGCCGGCATCGCCCAGGTCCAGGCGGCACCGACCGCGATGGCTGCGAGCATCGGCAGCACGGCGGCCGAGACGCTGCCGAGCACGAGCAGCACGATGAGCGCGGCGAGGTAGCCGATCCACCTCCGCGGGGCGAACTGACGCACCAGATCGACCGCCCCGACCGACAGCAGCAGGAATCCCGCCAGGATCATGAGCCCTCTCCCCTCAGCTGTGCGAGTCCTTCGATGAGCGCGGCGGCACCGGCGCTGCGGAGCGATTTGGAGACGCTCGGCTGCGTGACGCCCTCGTCTCGGGCCAGCTGTGCCTGTGACGCTCCGATCAGGCGGCCGTATGTCAGGCGTCGCTCGCGCTCGCTCATCGAGCCGACCAGCTCATCGCGTGTGAGCAGGTACGCGTTGGATGCCGCGATCTCACCGTGCATGACCTCATCCTGCCCCGGAGCTCCGACGATCCAGGTGCGCATGTGCGGCATGGCGCGCTGCGAGCGCGCCTGAACCGCCTCGATCGCGTCGCGCGCGGCGTACCATCCCGGCCCGTCGGAGAGCGGGCCGTGCACGGATTCGATGGGGCGGATGTCGCCGATGCCGAGCCCGAATCGGAAGGAGACGCCGTCAGGCAGGGCGAGCTGCAGCATCAGCAGCGAGGTCAGCGCGTCGCCGAGCCGCGCGTAGACGCCCTGCTGCTCGTCGCCTACTGTGGGCGTCAGCCGCTGTGTCGCCAGCGGCCGATCGCCTTCGACGCGCGCGATGGTCTCGTCGAGGATCCGCTGCGCGGAGGCGCGGTCTTCGAGTCGGCGGGAGCCGACGATGTCGGCGATCACAGCTATGACCATGACATAACCATAACACGAATAATCCATTGATATGCACTATTTGGCAATGATTGGCGAGTATGCCTGATAACGACATCCCCTGGCAGGAGGGAACCTGGACGCATCCCCCGCACGATGTCGTCGTCGAAGACCGCCACCTCGTGGTCACAGCCATCGAGGGCAGCGACGCCTGGCGGCACACGGCCTATGACTTCGTGCACGACTCGGAGCACGCGCTGCTCGCACCGCTGATGATCGGCGAGGCGATGGAGGTGAGCTTCCGCGCACCGTGGCGCGGCCAGTTCGATCAAGCCGGGCTGTTCGTCAGAGCCGGCGCGGAGCACTGGGTGAAGGCGGGTGTCGAGCACGCGGACGGGCATCTCGGCCTGGGGGCCGTCGTCACGGCTGTGCGCAGCGACTGGTCGATCGGCTTCGTCGACGAGTGGCGGGATGCCGACATCACCGTTCGCGTGAGCCGCTGGTCCGACGCCGTGATCGTGCGGGCCCGTGCGGGTGCCGAGGAGTGGCGTCTCGTGCGAGTCGCGCCGTTCGCCTCCGCAGGCGCCGTGGCCGCCGGACCGTTCCTGGCCGCACCGACACGGCGGGGCCTGGCGGTGCGCTTCACCCGGTGGGCGCGCGGGACAGCAGACGCCGCGCTGCATTGACCCGCATCGTCGACGACGGGAGGCAGGCCCGCCGGGTGCGGTCAGAGTCCGAGTGCGTGGGCAGCCGACTGCGCCCGCGCCACGAGCTCGGCACGCTGCTCGGTCACACGCACGGGGGCCGTGCCCCCTGCACCCGAACGCGACGCCACGGATCCCTCGATCGACAGCACCTCATGCACCTCGGGCGTCAGATGCTCGGAGACCTCGGCGAGCAGCTCGTCCGATGCATCCTCCAGACCGATGCCGCGCTCCTCGCAGGCTCGCACCAGCGCGCCCGAGATCTCGTGCGCGTCACGGAACGGCACACGACGCTTGACAAGCCACTCAGCGACATCGGTCGCCAGCGAGAACCCCTGCGGGGCAAGCGCTGCCATGCGCTCGGTGTCGAAGCGCAGCGTCGCGATCATTCCGGCGAACGCGGGAAGCACGACTTCGAGGGTCTGCACCGAGTCGAAGACCGGCTCCTTGTCCTCCTGCAGATCGCGGTTGTACGCGAGCGGGAGGCCCTTCAACGTCGCGAGGAGACCCGAGAGGTTCCCGATCAGGCGCCCCGACTTGCCGCGCGCCAGCTCGGCGATGTCGGGGTTCTTCTTCTGCGGCATGATGCTCGAGCCGGTCGAGTAGGCGTCATCGAGCGTGACGAATCCGAACTCGCGCGTGTTCCAGAGGATGATCTCCTCACTCAGGCGGGACAGATCGATCCCGGTCATCGCTGCGATGAACGCGAACTCGGCCACCACATCGCGTGCGGCCGTGCCGTCGAGCGAGTTCTCGGCCGGACGGTCGAGCCCGAGTTCGCGTGCGACCAGGGCGGGGTCGAGGCCCAGCGTGGATCCGGCCAGCGCTCCCCCGCCGTACGGCGAGACGCCGGCGCGCCGGCGCCAGTCCACCAGCCGCTCCAGTTCGCGCACCAGCGGCCAGGCGTGCGCCTGCAGATGATGAGCGAGAAGCACCGGCTGGGCGTGCTGCAGATGCGTACGCCCCGGCAGGATCGCGGCCGGGTGGGCCTCCGCCTGCGCCACCAGGGCGTCGATCACCCGCAGCAGATCGCGCGCGATCACCCTGGAGTGGTCGATGAGGTACATCCGCACCAGCGTCGCGATCTGGTCGTTGCGACTGCGGCCCGCCCGAAGACGCCCTCCCACCTCGGCGCCGACCTCTGCGATCAGCGCCTTCTCCAGTGCACCGTGCACGTCTTCATCGCCGGGATCGGGCAGCAGTGTGCCGTCCGCGATCCTGGCCGCCAGCGTGTCGAGGCCCGCGTGCATCACCCGCGCCTCATCGGGTTCCAGATAGCCGGCAGCCTCCAGCGCGGTCGCATGCGCATGCGAGCCGGCGATGTCGTACGGTGCCAGGACCCAGTCGAAATGCGTGGAACGGCTGAGCTCGGCCAGTTCGGGGGACGGCCCGCCGGCGAACCTCGCGCCCCAGAGCGCGCCCTCGTTGGTGGATCCGCCCGTGACGCCGCTCATCGGGCGACCTCTTCGTTCTTGCCCAGCAGCCACACCAGCAGCGCCTTCTGCGCGTGAAGGCGGTTCTCCGCCTCATCCCAGACCACGCTCCGCGGTCCGTCGATGACCTCGGAGTCGACTTCGTAGCCGCGGTCGGCGGGCAGGCAGTGGATGAAGATCGCCTCAGGATCGGCGAGCGACATGGTCTCGGTGGTGACCTTGTACGAGCCGAGGTCGCGCAGGCGGGTGATCTTCTCCTCCTCCTTGCCCATGGAGACCCAGGTGTCGGTGACGATCACGTCGGCGCCCGCGGCCGCCTCGCGCTGGTCAGTGAGCAGGGTGATCGAACCCCCGGTCTCGGCGGCCCGGCGCTCCGCATCCGCGACGACGTCGGGGCGCGGCGCGTACGCTGCCGGCGATGCGATGCGCACGTGCATGCCCGCCGTGACGCCGGCGAGCACGTAGGAGTGCGCCATGTTGCTGCGGCCGTCACCGTAGAACGTCAGGGTGAGACCCTTCAGGTCGCCCTTGTGCTCACGGATGGTGAGCAGGTCGGCGAGCAGCTGGCAGGGGTGGAAGTCGTCGGAGAGCGCGTTCACCACCGGCACCCTGGTGCCCCGTGCCATCTCCTCGAGACCCGACTGAGCGTACGTGCGCCACACGATCGCCGCGACCTGGCGCTCCAGCACGCGCGCGGTGTCGGACGGAGTCTCCTTGCCGCCGAGCTGGCTGTTCGCCGTCGAGATGATCAGCGGGGAGCCGCCGAGATCGGCGATGCCCACCGCGAACGAGACGCGGGTGCGCGTCGAGGACTTGTCGAAGATGACGGCGACGGTCTGCGGTCCCGCGAGCGCCTTGCTCGCCCAGCGGTCCTTCTTCAGCTCAAGCGCGAGATCGAGGATCTCGGCCTGCTCGGCAGGGGTCAGGTCGTCGTCGCGAAGCAGGTGGCGGGTCATGCGTGGATCTCCGAAGCGGTGGGGACGGACTCGGCGACGGCCGTCAGGGCCGCCTCGAACAGACTGAGGAACTCGGTCACCTCGGCATCGCCGATGGTGTACGCCGGGGCGATGCGGATGACGTCGTCCGTGGGCGCATTGACGATGAGCCCCCGGTCGTGGGCGGCCGCGCGTACCTGCGCCGCCACGGGAGCGGTGAGGCGGATGCCGATCAGCAGGCCTGCGCCGCTGGTCGCCGCCACGAGCGGGAGCGCTGCGACGGCTTCGCGGATAGCCGCGCCGCGGGCCTTCACGTTGTCGAGCAGCTGAGCGTCCTCGATGTGGCCGAGCACGGCGTTCGCGACCGCGCTGGCCAGCGGGTTGCCGCCGAACGTGGAGTTGTGCGTGCCGGGGTAGAAGAGTTCGCTGGCTGCGCCGAAGGTGATGAGCGCGCCGAGCGGGAAGCCCGCCCCGATGCTCTTCGCCAGCGTCACCGCATCCGGCACGATGCCCGCGCCCTGGAACGCGAACCATTCACCGGTCCGCCCGGATCCGGTCTGAACCTCGTCGAGGATCAGCAGCGCGTCGTGGTCGGTGGCCAGCTGCCGGGCCCTGGTCAGGAAGCCCCCGGGCAGCTCGACCACGCCGGCCTCCCCCTGGATGGGTTCGACGATCATCGCGGCGACCGTGTCGTCGAAGGCCGCCTCGAGGCTCTCGATCGATCGCTCGACGGTGCGGATGCCGGGCAGTGCCGGCTGGAAGGGGTCGCGATAGGCCGGCTTGGGGGTGAGCGAGAGCGTGCCCATGGTGCGGCCGTGGAAGGCGCCCTCGACCACGAGGATCGTGGTGCGTCCGGACCTGTTCCCATGCAGCCGGGCGAGCTTGATCGCCATCTCGTTGGCCTCGGCGCCGGAGTTGGTCAGGAACACCCGGCCCTGCTCTCCGGTGCCGGCGAGACGCTTGAGGCGCGCGGCGAGTTCGAGCTGCCCCGGGCTGGCGAAGTAGTTCGACACGTGCGCGAGGGTGGCTGCCTGAGTCGACACCGCATCGACGAAGACGGGGTGGGCGTGCCCGAGGCAGTTCACCGCGATGCCACCGAGGAAGTCGAGGTAGCGGCTGCCGTCCGCATCCCACACCCACGATCCTTCGCCGCGCGTGAGCAGCGCGAGCCGGCCGCCGAGACTCATCAGATCGCGCGAGGCGTCATCCTGCCAGTTCGTCATCCTGCGACCACTTCCGTTCCGATTCCCTTGCTGGTGAACAGCTCGACGAGCACCGAGTGCGGCACGCGGCCGTCGATGATCGCGGCCGCATCCACACCGCCCTCGACGGCGTCGAGGCAGGCGCGCATCTTCGGGATCATGCCCGATTCCAGGCCCGGCAGCATCTCGATGAGCGCGCTCGAGGTGAGGTGCGACACGAGCGAGTCGCGGTTGGGCCAGTCGGCGTACAGCCCCGGCACGTCGGTGAGGATCACCAGCTTTCGAGCACCAAGCGCGACGGCGAGGGCCGATGCCGCGGCATCCGCGTTCACGTTCAGCGACTGACCGGGATGATCGAGGTCCGGCGCGATCGACGACACGACCGGAATGCGGCCGGCGGCCAGGTGATCGAGGACTGGCTTCGGATCCACCTGCACGACGTCGCCGACGCGGCCGAGGTCGACCTCCTCGCCGTCGATGACGACGCCGCGACGGCGACCACCGAACAGCCCCGCGTCCTCGCCGCTCAGCCCGGTGGCGATCGGGCCGTGCGAGTTGATCTTGGCGACGAGCTGCGGATTGACCTGCCCGGTGAGCACCATGCGCACCACGCCGATCGCCTCGGTGTTGGTGACCCGGTAGCCGCCCTTGAACTCGCTGGGGATGGCGAGGCGGTCGAGCATGTTCGAGATCTGCGGGCCGCCGCCGTGCACGACGACCGGCTGAACGCCGACGTAGCGCAGGTACGCGATGTCCTGTGCGAAGGCGTCCTGCAGCTCATCGGACACCATGGCGTTGCCGCCGTACTTGACCACGACGATCTGGTCGCGGAACCTCTTCAGCCAGGGCAGCGACTCGATGAGCGTGGCCGCCTTGACGGCCGCTTCCTCAGGGGCGGTGTCTTGCAGATCTGTCATGAGGAGTAGGCGCTGTTCTCGTGAACGTAGTCGTGGGTCAGGTCGTTGGTGAGGATCGTGGCGCCGGCCTCGCCGACCTTCAGATCGATCACGAGGTGCATGGCGCGAGGGGTGAGGTCCACTTCCTCGCGCGGGCGGTCGGGGCCGCCGGCCGCGCACACCCGCACGCCGTTCATCCACACGTCCACGTCGTACGGGTCGAACTGCGCCGTCGTGGTGCCGATCGCGGCGAGCACCCGGCCCCAGTTCGCGTCGTTGCCGAAGACCGCTGCCTTGAACAGGTTGTTCCGAGCCACGGACCGGCCGACCTCGACCGCCTCGTCGTCGGAGGCGGCGTTCTTCACCTCGATGGTGATGTCGTGGCTGGCACCCTCGGCGTCCTGCTGCAGCTTGCCGGCGAGCTCCCGGCACAGCTCGGTCAGTGCGTCTGCGAAGACGTCGAGGTCGGGCCTCACGCCGCTGGCGCCATTGGCGAGCAGCGTGACCTGGTCATTGGTCGACATGCACCCGTCGGAATCGAGGCGGTCGAAGGTCACGGCAGTGGCCCTGCGGAGCGCGGAGTCCGCCTCGATCGCCTCGAGATCGGCGTCGGTGGTGATGACGACGAGCATCGTGGCGAGGCCGGGGGCCAGCATCCCGGCGCCCTTCGCCATTCCGCCGATGGTCCAGCCGTCCCTGCTGATCACAGAGGTCTTGGCGACCGTGTCGGTGGTCATGATCGCCTCGGCGGCCTGCTGACCGCCGTCGGCGCTCAGCTCGACGACGCCGCGCTCGACACCGTCCAGCACCTTGGCACGGAAGACGTCGTCGCCCGTGCCGATGAGACCGGTGGAGCACACCAGCACGTCGCCGGCACTCACGTCGAGCAGCTCAGCGGCCTTCTCGGCGGTGAGGTGGCTGGTCTGGAACCCGAACGCGCCGGTGAAGCAGTTCGCGCCCCCGGAGTTGAGCACGACGGCCTCGACGACGCGGTCGGCGATCACCTGCTGCGACCACAGGATGGGGTTCGCCTTGGCGCGGTTGGTGGTGAACACCGCGGCGCCCACCTTACGGGGCCCCCTGTTGACGACGAGGGCGACATCGGGCTTGCCGGTCGACTTGAGCCCGGCGGCGACGCCGGCCGCCTCGAATCCCTGCGGGGCGGTGACGGTCACGGGGCCACTCCGTTCACGGTGAGGGCGCGGTCCTCGGGCAGACCGAGCGCGATGTTCATGGACTGCACGGCGGCGCCGGCAGTGCCCTTGGTGAGGTTGTCGACGGCGGTGACCACGATGACGCGGTTCGCCGACCTGTCGACGGCGAGACCCATGAGCGCTGTGTTGGCGCCGATCACGTCCGCCGTGCGCGGGAAGCGTCCCTCCGGCAGCAGCTGCACGAACGTCTCCTCGCCGTAGGCGCGCTGCCAGGCGTCGCGGATCTGCTCGTCGCTAACCCCGTCCGCGATCGGCGCGGTGGAGGTGGCGAGGATGCCCCTGGACATCGGCACGATCACCGGGGTGAAGGAGATGCGGATGCCGTCGGGATCCGCACCGGATGCTGCGGCGAGCGCCTGGCGGATCTCCGGGATGTGCCGGTGGGTGCCGCCGACGGCATACGGGTTCGCCGTGCCGAGGATCTCACTGCCGAGCAGGTGCGGCTTCAGGCTCTTGCCGGCGCCGGATGGGCCGACGGCGAGGACGCTGACGATGTCGGACGGATCGATGACGCCGGCCGCGGCTCCGGGGGCGAGGCTGAGGCTGACCGTGGAGGCGTTGCAGCCGGGGGCGGCGATGCGGGTCGCGTCGCGCAGGAGCTCGCGCTGCTTGACGGGGGCATCCTGCTGGTCTCCCTGGTGGCCGACGATCAGCTCGGGGACGCCGTAGGTCCACGGCTCGTGGAAGGCGCCGCCGTAGAAGGCGTCCCACGCGTGCTGCGAGGTGAGCCGGTGATCGGCTCCGGCGTCGATGACGAGGGGCGCGTCGGCCAGCGCGTCGGTGTACTGGCCCGACTGTCCGTGCGGCAGGGCCAGGAAGACGACGTCGTGGCCGGCGAGGATCTCGGGGGTGGTGTCCTGCAGAGTCAGGTGCGCCAGCGATCGCAGGTGCGGCTGGTGGTCGACGAGTGGCTGGCCGGCGTTCGAGTGCGCCGTGACGGTGCGGATCTCGATGTCGGGATGGGCTGCGAGAAGCCGCAGGATCTCGCCTCCCGCATAGCCGGATGCGCCGGAGACGGCGACGGAATACGTCATGCTTCTACCTTAACGGTCGGGGTTCGCCCGATGACGGGCCTGGCCGGGGCGGCGACACCGGCACTGCGCCCGTCGCTGCATGACGGGAGTGCGGGGTCGCCTAGACTCGGCGGCCGCCGCGGCGTCGGCGCACAGGAGCGACGCTCGGAGCGAGCGTCAGCGAGAGCGGTGCGGCCGAAGGCATGACGCGACAGTAGCGCCGAAGGCGGAGCATCCGCAAATCCGAACGCCGGCGAAGCCCCGCGACAACACCGCCCGGCATCACAGGTCGAAGAACGCCGCCTCGTGCTCGCACGCCGCGAGGAACGCGCGAAGCATGCGACGTCTGCGACCCTCGTCCGCGTTCGCCGCGGCCGCGGTGACGTGAGCGATCGCCTGCCGGGTCGCATCCGCGAACGCGGGATCGCCGTACGTGGCGAGCCACGACGCGTACGGATGCTCGGGGTCGGTGGCGTACGCGCCGAAATCGCCCGTCTGCAGTCGCACGCCGAGATCGGTGTACAACCAGAAGCACGGCAGGATCGCGGCGATCAGCACCGAGTAGTCGCCGGAGAAGGCTGCGGCTCTGAGGTGATCGAGATACGCGGTCGTCACAGCGGACGGCTCGGCGGCGAAAGTGTCGGCGGAGACGCCCACCTCCGGCGACAGCCATGATGCGTGCAGCTCGAGCTCGCCGGCGATCGACCCGTGAGCGGATCGCGCCCAGAACGACTGCTCCTCTGCGGTCGGGGCGAGGCGTGCGGCCTCGGCCAGCACGCGCGCGTACTCACGCAGGTAGAGCGCGTCCTGAGCGAGATACTCGAGGAATCGCTCGCGGGGCAGAGTGCCGTCGGCGAGCGCGCGGATGAACGGCAGGGCGTCGATGGCGCGTCGCACCTCCTGGGTGCTCTGCCACCACTCCTCGCGCACCTGCGCCGCTGTCGGCCGCGTCTCCGTCCCGCCTCTCTCCCAGAGACCGGCGAAGTGATTGACCGGGCCGTTCCCCCGCCCCACGTCTAGCGAGGGCGCGGCGCGCAGCGATTCCCGCAGCCAGTCGCGGCTGCGGCCGACCGCCTGGGGCCAGTCGAGGCCACCGGCACGCGCTGTGGCGAGAGCGGAGGAGAGCGAGCACCCGGTTCCGTGCGTGCTGGTCGTGACGATGCGCGGCCCGCTGAACTCGGCGATCACACCGTGCGGACCCACCAGCGCATCCGGCGTCTCATCGCCGTCGAGGTGTCCGCCCTTCGCCAGCACCATCGCTCCGGTCCGCGCGGCCACCTCTCGGGCTGCCTCGCGCGCGTCCGCCCAGTCCGCGACCGGACGGCCGGCGAGGACCTCCAGTTCCGGCAGATTGGGGGTCAGCAGGTCGGCCCTCGTCGCGAGGTCGAGAAGCGCCGCCTCCGCCGCCGCGTCGAGCAGTCGGTGTCCGCTGGTCGAGATCATCACCGGGTCGAGCACCACTGTCGCCGGTCGCTGCGCCTCCAGCCAGGATTCCACCTCACGGACGATCTCGGCGTCGGCCAGCATCCCGATCTTCACTGCGTCGATCGCGATATCGGCGGCGACGGCATCGAGCTGAGCGCGCAGGAATGCCGACGACGGCACATGCACGTCGAGCACTCCCTGCGTGTTCTGCACGGTGAGGGCGGTGATCGCTGCCATGCCGTACCCGCCGTTCGCCGCGATCGATTTGAGGTCGGCCTGGATGCCGGCCCCGCCTGACGGATCGCTGCCGGCGATGCTGAGCACGCGCGGGATGCGCCTGCTCAGCCATGCCCGGCGGAAGGCACCGGCCTCCGCCCGCGGATCGACCGCCGAGCACAGCGCCGACACCACGGCTATGCCCGCGGCACCCGCATCCCGCAGTGCCACGACATGGTCGATGCCCACACCCCCGATCGCCACGGCCGGAACCGGGGCGGACGCGGCGAGCGCAGCGAACCCGTCGATCCCGAGCGCCGGCGGATGGTCGGGCTTGGTCGCGGTGGGCCGGATGACCCCGATACCGACGTAGTCCACAGTGCCTGGGGGAAGCGCGCGCACTGCATCGAGATGCTCCGGGGTGTTCGCCGTCAGACCGATGAGCGCGTCGCCGCCGAGAAGTGCGCGAGCGCGCTCGACGGATGCATCCGACTGACCGAGATGCACTCCGTCCACGCGGGCACCGCGGCGACGCGCCTCGACCGCGGCGTCGATGCGATCGTTGACGACCAGCGTGGCGCGGCCGTCGATCGCCTGCGAGAGCGCGAGAAGCAGGTCGACGGTCTCGGCCTCGGTGGTGTGCTTTTCACGCAGCTGCACCGTCGTGACGCCGCCGTCCACGGCCTCGCGGACGGTGCGCACCACCCCCCTGGCGCCGCAGAGCGCCGTGTCGGTGACGAGATACAGGGAGAGATCGGCGCTCACCGCGCCGCCTCCGCGGTGAGCGCGGTCTCGGTGACGCGCGCCTCGGCCGCGATCTCGGCGGGCTCGATGTCCGCCAACGCGTCCAGCAGAGCCACGGCGAAGGTACCGGGTCCGGATGCCGTCGCGGAGGCGTGCTCCGCGGCAAGGGTGTAGACCAGTGTCGCCGAGGATACGGCGTCGAGGTGGGTGACGGTCTCGCTGTCTCTGGCGGCCCCGAGGAACGCGGCCATGACGGCGCCGAGCGCGCAACCACCGCCGGTCACACGAGTGAGCAGCGGATCTCCGTTCGCGATGCGGACGACGCTCTCGCCATCGGTGATCAGATCGACGGCTCCCGAGACGGCGACGACGCTGCCCCACGTCGACGCGAGGTCCGCGGCGGCGCCCAGGGCCGCTTCGGGTGCATCCGTGGCGTCGACGCCCCTGCCGCCCGAACTGAGGCCGGCGAGGGCGAGGATCTCCGACGCGTTGCCGCGGATCGCGGGGGGCCGCTGGGCGAGCAGATCGTACGCGAGTGCGGTCCGCACGGGGAGGACGCCGATCGCCACGGGGTCGAGCACCCACGGAGTCCCGGCGGCGTCGGCGCCCGCCACCGCCTCCGTCGCGGCCGCACGCTGCTCCGGCGTCGGCGTGCCGAGGTTCACCAGCAGGCCGGATGCGGCGGCGGCGAACAGCCGCGCCTCCCCGGCGATGTCGACCATGGCGGGCGCGGCCCCGATGGCGAGCAGCACGTTGGCGGTGAACCCGGTCACCACGGTGTTCGTGATGCAGTGCGTGAGAGGGGGCGCTTCGCGCAGCCTGCCCAGCAGGTCGGCGGCGACGGCCGCGGTACGGGTGGACGGACGCAGAGGATCGCTCATTCGCGACATCCCTTCGCTAGTACGAACTAGATCAGGTTCGACGGGTGTGATCTCAGCCGCGGATGCGGCACCCCGTGTCACTGCTCGGCAGTCTAGCGAGAGTCGCCGCCGTTCAGCGCAGCATGTCGATCAGTGCGCGCTCCTCTGCGCGCGACAGGCCCGCCCGCCTTTCACGGTCGACGCCGCGATCGCGCTCGTCATCGAGCACTCGGAGGATCGTGTCGTCGAAAGGCGAGAAGGTGCCTCCCGCCGCGCGGTACGCCGCGTTGTCGCGGGTCATGAAGCCGGACATGTCGGCCGGAAGCCAGAGCGGCAGCGAGCGCTCCCCCATCCAGTACTGCACGCCCTGCTCCTCGAGCCAGGCATCCGTCGCCTCGAGCACCTTGCCGCTGTGCCCCGTGGCCGTGCGGATGCGTGCGAGCATCTCGCCGAGCGGATGCGGATCGCCTATCGCATTGACCACTCCTGAGCGCGGCGGCGCCGCGAGGAAGGCCGCGAGGTCGTCCACGTCGATGACCTGCGCGGAGCGGGCGTGCGTGACCGGGGTGAGCACCGGTTCGGGGCCGGCGCGATCGAACGCCGCCGCCCAGTACCCGAAGCGATCGCTCGGATCGCCTGGTCCGACGATCAGCCCGGGTCGCGCGACGAAGGCGCGGTCGCCCAGTGCGCGCACCGACTGCTCGGCGGCCACCTTCTCGCGTCCGTAGTCGTACTCGTCGCCGTCCGCTGCCGGTTCGTACACGGGGCCGGACTCGTCCATGCCGCCGGTGAGATCGTCGGAGTAGACGGACATCGACGAGACATACGTCCAGTGGTCGGCGACGTCGCCGAGTGCCGCGACGGCTTCGCGCACGTGACGTGCACGTGACGAGATGTCCACGACCTCGTCCCAGCGCTGCTCGGCCAGCGGCCGGTACGCCTCGGCGTCGTCGCGATCCCCGCGCACGAGCACCGTGCCGTTCGGCGCCGCGCGCTCGCCACGCGCGAGGCAGGTCACGTCAGCGCCGGCGTCCCTCCACCGGGACGCGATCCGACCGGAGAGCCATCCTGTACCGCCGAGCACGAGCACCTTCGTCATGCGCCAATACCATCAGCATCCGGTCGCCGAGGGAAGCGTTTCCGCTGTCGGCGGAGTCCCTGTCAGGCGTCGACCCAGGGCGCCGGACGATCGGGATCGCGGCTGCTGTCATCGGGCAGGTGCGGCAGCTGCTCGCCGCCGGCGCGGATGCACAGCCAACGCAGCTCCCCCGGGCTGTCCGGATTCGCGCGCCAGGTGCGCCAGACACCCTGTCCGACCCGCACGACGGTGCCGGGCCCGACGTCGACCATGTCGTCGTCCAGTGCCAGCTGCCCTCGCCCTTCGAGGAAGACGTAGAGCTCCTCGATCTTGTCGTGCGTGTGCCAGTACCCGGCCTGCTCCCCCGGCTGCAGCGCGTTGGCCGTCATGCCGATGTACTGCATGGTCAGCTCGTGATCGACGACTCTCCGCCCGTCCCTCGAACGGGATGGAGCGAAGCCGCCGAAGTGGTCGCGCCACGCGTCGAGTCCGCCGATCTCGGTCACCTGGTAGTCGCTCATCGTTCCTCCTCGTCGCGCTTCGGTGCTCAGTCGCGGATGCTCGCGCCGAACCGCTGGGCCGCGACGGCGACGCCCGCCATCTTGGCCGCCGTGGCCTCCGCGGCGGTCAGGGTGCGGTCCGACGCGCGGAAACGAAGGGCGAAGCTGAGGCTCTTCTGCCCCTCGCCGAGCCCTTCGCCGCGGTAGTCGTCGACAAGACGCACCGATTCGAGCAGGTCGCCGGCACCTTCGGAGAGCGCGGTGCCCACCTCGGCCGCCGGAACCTCGACGCCGACGACGAGCGAGACGTCCTGTGTCGCTGCAGGGAACGTCGACAGCGACTCGACGACCACGCGCTCGCCCGCGAGGGTGAGAAGGCGATCGAGGTCGAGCTCGACGACGACGGCACGGCCGTGCAGATCCGCGTCCGCAGAGACCTGCGGATGCAGCTCGCCGACGTACCCGATCTCCTCGCCGTGCGCGCGCAGCACACCCGCGCGTCCCGGGTGCAGGGCTGCGCGCCGGGTCTGCGCGACATCGATCTCGGCACCGGCGGCCGCACCGATCACTCTGACGGCGTCGAGCGCGTCGGCGAGACCGGCGGGCTCAGCAGGACGGGCCGGCTGGCGCGGTGTGATGTTGCCGGTGATCAGCACGGCGAGGTGGCGCGGCTGCGGGGGGATCGCGGCGTTCAGGGCCGCCAGCGTCTCGTCGGACGGACGCTCGCCGAGCGGGGGGATGAAATCGGTGCCGTACTCGGCTCCCTCCGCCGGCGTGAAGACGACGCCGGTCTCGAAGATGGCGAGATCGGTCAACCCTCGTGCGATGTTGCGATGCGCGGTCTGCAGCATCCCGGGGATCAGCGAACGGCGCAGGAACGGCGCCTGGCCGTCGAGAGGGTTGGCCAGACGGATGCTCGGCAGATGCCCACCCGACGGCGAGCCGTGCAGGTCGTTCTGCTCCTCGGTGGTGAACGGGAACGCCGGGGTCTCCACGAAGCCCGCCGCCGCGAGCGCATCGGCCACGCGCTTGCGCCCCTGCTGAAGAAGGGTGTAGCCGCGTCCGGACGGCGGAACCGGGAGCACCGAAGGGATGCGGTCGAGTCCGTGGATGCGCGCGACCTCTTCGGCCAGCGTCCACTTGTCGGTCAGATCGGGCCGCCAGCTGGGCGGGATGACCCGCCACCCGGCATCCGTCATGGTGACTTCCGCACCGATCGTCTCGAGCGCACCGACGACCTCGTCGTCGGTGTAATCCACCCCGACGAGGCCGGATACGAACCCGCTGGGGAGGTCGATGGCCTCGATGAGGACCTCAGCGAACAGCGCGCCGCCCTCGTCGGTGAGCTCACCGCCCGCGAGCTCGACCATGAGGTCGGCCACGCGACGGGCCGCGGCGAACGGGATGAGCGGATCGACACCGCGCTCGAAGCGCTTGGAAGCCTCGCTGGGCAGCTTGTGCCTGCGGGCGGTGCGGGCGATCGAGACCTGGTCGAAGATCGCCGCTTCGATGAGCACGTTGCGGGTGCTGTCGCTCATCTCGGTGGCGCCGCCGCCCATGACACCGGCGAGGCCGATCGGCCCCGATTCGTCGGTGATGAGCAGGTCCTCGACGTGCAGCTCCCGCTCCTGGCCGTCGAGTGTGGTCATCCGCTCCCCCGGCGTCGCGCGGCGCACCGTGATGCCGCCCTTCAGCTTGTCGAGGTCGTAGCCGTGGATCGGGTTGCCGAGCTCGAGCATCACGTAGTTGGTGATGTCGATGAGCACGCCCAGTGAGCGCATGCCCGCCAGCGCCAGGCGCGCGATCATCCAGGGTGGCGTGGGGCGGGACGGGTCGACGCCGCGCACCACCCTGGCGACGAATTCGCCGGCACCCACCCGGCCGCGGATGGGACTGCGGTCGTCGACGACGACGGAGAAGCCGGAGCCCGGCTGAAGCTCGGCGAAGTCGCGCTCCGCGGGATCGCGGAACTCGCCGCCGGTGGCATGCGAGTACTCGCGGGCGACGCCTCGCAGCGAGAAGGCGTAGCCGCGGTCGGGCGTGACGTTGATCTCCACGGCGACGTCGTCGAGGTGCAGAAGCTCGATCGCGTCGGCGCCAACGGGGGCGTCGACGCCGATCTCGGACAGGATCAGGATGCCGTCGTGCTCGTCTCCCAGGCCCAACTCGCGCGCCGACGCGATCATGCCGTCGGAGACATGCCCGTAGGTCTTGCGGGCCGCGATCGGGAACGGGCCGGGCAGCACCGAGCCGGGCAGGGTCGCGACGATCTTGTCGCCGGCCGCGAAGTTGTGCGCCCCGCAGACGATGCCGCGCACGCCGCCGTTCGCCTCACCCACGTCGACCTGGCACCAGCGGATGGTCTTGCCGTTCTTCTGCGGCTCCTCCTCGAAGGAGAGCACCTGCCCGACGACGACGGGACCGGAGATCTCGAAGCGGTGGACGTCCTCCTCCTCGAAGCCGACCGTCACCAGCGACGCCAGAACGTCCTCAGGAGTAGCGCCGGGCGCCACATCCACGTATTCACGCAACCACGAAAGCGGGACGCGCATCACACCACCATCCCGAACTGCTCACTGAAGCGCACATCGCCCTCGGCCATGTCGCGCATGTCCTTCACATCGCTGCGGAACATCAGGGTCCGCTCGATCCCCATTCCGAACGCGAACCCGCTGTACTCCTCGGGATCGATCCCCGCGGCGCGCAGCACGTTCGGGTTCACCATGCCGCATCCGCCCCACTCGATCCAGCGCGCACCGCCCTTGAAGGTGGGATGCCACAGGTCGAGCTCCGCGGAGGGCTCGGTGAACGGGAAGTAGTTGGTTCGCAGCCGCGTCTTGGCCTCGGGACCGAACATCTGCCGCGCGAAGTGATCCAGCGTGCCCTTCAGATGGGCCATCGTGATGCCTTTGTCGATGACCAGCCCCTCGAACTGGCTGAACACCGGAAGGTGCGTGGCGTCGAACTCGTCGGTCCGGTAGGTGCGCCCCGGGCACAGCACGTAGATCGGCAGCTCGCGGTCGAGCATCGAGCGCACCTGCACCGGGCTCGTGTGCGTGCGCATGACCAGGTGACGAGCGGCAGGGTCGACGTAGAACGTGTCCTGCTCCTGACGCGCGGGGTGGTCCTCGTCGAAGTTCAGCGCGTCGAAGTTGAACCACTCGTGCTCGAGCTCCGGGCCTTCCGCGATCTCCCAGCCCATGCCGACGAAGACATCGCACACCTGCTCCTGCAGCAGGGTGAGCGGATGCCGGGCGCCGACGCGCGAACGGGAGGCTACGGCGGTGATGTCCACGCGCTCCGCCTCCAGGCGCGCGGCGGTCTCGGCCGCAGCCAGCTCCTCTTCCTTCGCGGCGAGGGCCTGCGTCACCCTTCCGCGGCCCTGTCCGATGAGCTTGCCGAACGTGGCCTTGTGCTCGGGAGCGACATGGCGCATGGACGCGTTCAGCACCGCGAGGGGCGAGCCCTCGGCGACATGTGCGGCGCGTACGGCCTTCAGCTCGGCGGTGTCGGCTGCGGACTCGATCGCGGCGACCGCTGCGGCGACCGCGGATTCCACCGCCTCGGGCGTGATTTCGGGAGTGTCGGACACGACATCAGAGTCTACCGGGGCACCGGACGCCACCCGTCACAGGACGACGCCTCCGATGCCGACCGGTCGCCTCACGGAGTGGGTGCGCCGCCGGCGCCGCCGGTTCCGCGCTGGAGCGCGATGAGCTCGGTGTCGGTCCCGCCGCCGTGGATGCGCGGATCGTCGTCGCCCTCGTCACGGGGGTACGCCTTCAGCTTCGGAGACCGGCGAGTGCGGATCTCGAGCCACTTCGCGATGCCGGAAAGGATGAGGCACATCACGATGTAGATGCCACCGATGATCAGCGCGGCCTGCAGGATCGGCCGGCCCTGCTGCGAGCTGAGCAGCTTGGCGTAGTACAGCAGCTCCTGGTAGGTGATGATGAACCCGAGAGCGGTGTCCTTCATCGCCACCACCAGCTGTGCCACGATGACCGGCAGCATGGCCCTGACCGCCTGCGGCAGCAGGATCAGCGCCATCACCCCGCTCTTGCGCAGGCCGATCGCATAGCCGGCCTCTCGCTGCCCGCGCGGCAGCGACTCGATGCCGGCTCGCAGCGCCTCAGCGAGGACCGATCCGTTGTACAGCATGAGTGCGATGACGACGGCCCAGTACGGGTCGGTCTTCACGCCGAGCGTCGGCAGGCCGTAGTAGAGGATCATCATCATGACGAGCACCGGCACGGCGCGGAACGCCTCGGTGACCACCGTCACCGGCACTCGAACCCACACGTGGTCGGAGACGCGCCCGATGGCGAGCAGGAAGCCCAGCGCGAGACTCAGGACGGCGGCCAGTGCGAAGGCGCGCAGGGTGTTCAGCAGCATCTGGCCGATCGACGACCACACGGCTGTATAGGTGAACACGTTCCACTTGGCCGCGCTGAACTGGTTGGTCAGCGAAAGGCGCCAGATGAGGAAGGCGATGATCGCGACGACCACGACGATGGTCGCGATCGCAAGGATCATGTTGCGGCGCCGGGCACGGGGGCCTGGGACGTCGAAGAGGACGGAGCTCATCGGGCGATCCTCCACCGGTTCTCGAGAGTTCGCTGCAGCCAGGTCAGCAGCAGCACCAGCGCGACGAAGATGACGGCGACCCAGAGCAGGACCTCCATCGGGCTGCCGGGGCGCGTGTGCGAGTTGGAGATCGTGGACTGCAACTGCGGAAGCACCGCGATCGAGAAGCCGGCGGCGACCGTGGTGTTCTTCAGCAGGGCGATGAACACGCTCATCATCGGCGGCACGACAGACCGGAACGCCTGCGGCAGCACGACCTGCGTCATCACCTGCCCGAAGGGCAGCCCGATGGCGCGCGCGGCTTCGGCCTGACCGACAGGGACGGTGTTGATACCGGCGCGCAGCGTCTCGGCGACGTATGTGGCGGTGTACACGCCGATAGCGAGGATGGCGAGCACCGTGTTCGACAGTGTGGGCAGCGCGAGGGCGCTGTACCCGAAGACGAAGAAGAAGAAGACGAGGGTCAGCGGGGTGTTGCGCACGAGTGTGACGTACGCCGTGCCGACCGCGCGCGCGATGGGCACCGGCGAGACCCGCATGGCACCCACGATGGTGCCGAGCACCAGGGCGATGATGCCGCCGAAGAAGAACACCAGCAGGGTGTACGTGATCCCCTCGCGCCACAGGTCGAGGTTGCCGAAGATGGCGTCCACGCGCCCTCCCTCTCTGAGATGACGGTGGGAAGCACGGCGGTGCGTGCTTCCCACCGATCAGGATTACTCGACCGCGTCGACTGCCGGCTGCTCGACCTCGATGCCCGACTGGCCGAGCGTCGCGTCGAAGATGGCCTGCCAGGTGTCGCCGCCCTCGGTGAACAGGGTGTTGATGTGCTCCAGCAGAGCGGTGTCGCCCTTAGGGATGCCGACGCCGTAGCGCTCCTCGGTGAACAGGCCGTCCAGCACCTTCAGCTCGTCGGGGTTCTGCGCGGCGTAGCCGATGAGGATGGCGGCGTCCGTGGTGACCGCATCGACCTTGCCGGCCAGCAGGTCCTCGACACACTGCGAGTAGATGTCGTACTCCTGCGTCTTGATCTCGGGGAAGTTCTCCTTGATGTTGGAGATCGGCGTGGAGCCCGTCGCCGAGCAGACCGTCATGCCGTTGAAGTCGGAGACGTCGTTCACCTCGGTCATCTCGCTGTCCGCGGAGACGAGGAAGCCCTGTCCGGTGACGAAGTAGGGACCCGCGAAGTCGATCTGCTCCTTGCGCGAGTCGGTGATCGAGTAGGTGCCGACGTAGTAGTCGATGTCGCCGTTCACGAGCGCCTGCTCGCGGTTGGCCGACGCGATCGGCTCGTACGTGATGTCGCCCTCTTCGAATCCGAGCGAGGCGGCGATCCAGCGGGCGATCTCGATGTCGAAGCCGCTGCGCTCACCGGTCGTCACGTCGAGGTAGCCGAGGTTGGGCTGGTCCTCTTTGACGCCGATCACGGGGCCGCCGCGCTCGACCATCGCATCGTAGGTCGGGCTGCCCTCGAGCGTGACGTCCTGGGCGACCTCGTACGTCGGCTTGTCTCCTTCGCCGCCGCCTTCTCCGCCGCCGCCCGGGCTCGTCGGGCTGCCGCTGTTGCAGGCGGTCAGGGCGAGCAGGGCGGTGGTGGCGATGCCGACCGCCGCCAGAGTCTTGGTGCGTCGCATGTGCGTCTCCTTCGTGTGCTGTGTTCGCAGGATCTCTGCGGAGGGAAGGTCAGTGGGTGAGCAGCTTCGAGAGGAAGTCCTTGGCCCTGTCGCTCTTCGGGTTCGTGAAGAACTCCTCGGGAGTCGCCTCCTCGACGATCTGCCCGTCGGCCATGAAGACCACGCGGTTCGCCGCCTTGCGGGCGAAGCCCATCTCATGGGTGACGACGATCATCGTCATGCCGTCCTTGGCGAGCCCGATCATCACGTCGAGCACCTCGTTGATCATCTCGGGGTCGAGCGCGCTGGTCGGCTCGTCGAACAGCATCACCTTCGGATGCATGGCCAGGGCGCGCGCGATCGCGACGCGCTGCTGCTGGCCGCCCGACAGCTGCGCCGGCAGCTTCGACGCCTGCTGGGCGACGCCGACGCGCTCGAGCAGCGCCATGGCCTCCTTCTCGGCGTCGGCCTTCTTCACGCCGCGCACCTTGATCGGCCCGAGAGTGACGTTCTCGAGGATCGTCAGGTGGGCGAAGAGGTTGAACGACTGGAACACCATCCCCACCTCGGCACGCAGGTGCGCGAGGCCCTTGCCCTCGGCGGGGAGGGGCTTGCCGTCGATGCTGATGGTTCCGCTCGTGATGGTCTCGAGCCGGTTGATCGTGCGGCACAGCGTCGACTTCCCGGATCCGGACGGCCCGATGACGACGACGACCTCGCCCTTGTCGACCGTGAGGTCGATGTCCTTCAGAGCCTGAAAATCACCGTAGTGCTTCTGCACGTTCTCGACCACCACGAGGGCGTCTCTGCTCTCTGCCATGAGAACAGACTAGGAGCAACCGGCCGGGCCCGCGAAGCGGCGTGCACGTGGTTACCGATTCGTGACCGCGGTTCTGCCGTTCGCGCGCTGTGCGAACGCGCTTTCGTAGAGGCAGACGCTCGCTGCGGTGGCAAGGTTCAGCGACTCGGCACGGCCGAAGATCGGAAGCCGCAGCGAGCGGTCGGCGAGCCCGAGGGCGTCCTCGTCGAGGCCTCGCGCCTCGTTGCCGAACAGCCAGGCGGTCGGTCGGTCCAGCACGCCGTCCGCGCGCGCGGCGAGGAGATCGTCGCCCTTCACGTCGGCGGCGAGCACCTGCAGGCCTGCGCTGTGGGCGCGCCTGATGACGTCGTAGAGGTCTCCCCCGACCGAGAGCGGCAGGTGGAACAGCGACCCCGTGGTCGAACGAACGACCTTGGGGTTGTACGGATCGACCGTGCGCCCTGTCAGCACCACGGCATCCGCACCCGCCGCATCCGCGGCCCGGATGATCGTGCCGAGGTTGCCGGGATCGCGCACCTCCTCGCAGATCGCGACGAGACGCGGGGATGCCCCGAAGATGTCGCGGACCGAGGTCGGGGTCTGCCTGGCGACCGCGACGATGCCCTGAGGTGTCACCGTGTCGGCCATCGCGGAGAGCACGTCCTCGGTGACGTACTCGACCTCGACGTCGGCATCCGCGGCCAGCGCTCGCACGTCGGCGTGCTTCTCCCACCCGGTCGGCGTCGCGAAGAGCTCGACGATGGCGTCGGGCAGGTAGGTGAGCGCCTCGCGGACCGCCTGGGGGCCCTCGAGCAGGAAGAGACCGGTTTCGGTGCGGGCGCTGCGCTTGGTCAGCTTGGCGACCGCGCGGACACGGGGCGATCGGGGGTTCTCGAGCACGACATCAGCTTAGGCCGTGCGGGATGCGCGAACGGGCGCCTCCCCGAAGGGAGACGCCCGTTTCTCGTCGATTCGATCAGGCAGCCGACTTCGGAGCGTTGACGTCCGAGGGCAGAGCCTTCTTCGCGGTCTCGACCAGCGACGCGAACGCGGCGGCGTCGGTCACGGCGAGCTCGGCGAGCATGCGACGGTCGACCTGCACGCCGGCGAGGCCGAGGCCCTGCATGAAGCGGTTGTAGGTGATGCCGTTCTGGCGGGCAGCGGCGTTGATGCGCTGGATCCACAGACGACGGAAGTCGCCCTTGCGCTTGCGACGGTCACGGTACGCGTAGACGAGCGAGTGGGTGACCTGCTCCTTCGCCTTGCGGTACAGACGCGAACGCTGGCCACGGTAACCCGAGGCACGCTCGAGGATGACGCGACGCTTCTTGTGCGCGTTGACTGCGCGCTTGACTCTTGCCATTTTCGTGTATTCCTATCCGTGCGCTCGGCGCTCAGCGACCGAGAAGCTTCTTCGCGACCTTGGTGTCGTTGGCCGACAGCACCTGGTCCTGGTTGAGGCGGCGGGTGCGGCGGCTCGACTTGTGCTCGAGGTTGTGGCGCATTCCGGCCTGCTGCTTCTTCAGCTTGCCGCTTCCGGTGATCTTGAAGCGCTTCTTCGCACCCGAGTGGGTCTTCTGCTTCGGCATCTTCTCTTCCTTCGTGTGGCGCCCAGCAGGGCGACGGTGGGTAACCCGCTGGGAGCGGGAGACTAGGGGCGGATCACTCCGCGGCCGGTGACGGGCCGGTGGTCTTCGCCTCGCGAGCGGCCTGCTTGCTGGCAGCACGCGCGGCGTTCTGCTCGGCCTTCGCCTCGGACTTGTTCTTGATGGGGGCGATGACCATCACCATGTTGCGACCGTCGATGGTCGGGTTCGACTCGACCGAGCCGAACTCCGCGACGTCCTCGGCGAACTTGCGCAGCAGCCGGACACCCTGCTCGGGGCGTGACTGCTCGCGGCCGCGGAACAGGATCATCGCCTTGACCTTGTCGCCCGCCTTCAGGAACCCCTCGGCGCGCTTGAGCTTGGTCGTGTAGTCGTGAGCCTCGATCTTCAGGCGGAAGCGGACCTCTTTGAGGATGGTGTTCGCCTGGTTGCGGCGGGCTTCCTTGGCCTTCTGCGCGGCCTCGTACTTGAACTTGCCGTAGTCCATGATCTTGACCACGGGCGGCTTGGAGTTCGGGGCGACCTCGACGAGATCGAGATCTGCCTCCTGTGCGAGACGCAGCGCCGCCTCGATGCGGACGACGCCGATCTGCTCACCCGCGGGGCCGACGAGGCGGACCTCGGGGACGCGGATGCGCTCATTGGTACGGGGATCGCTGATGCGGAGCTCCTTAGACGTGGTTTCGGCCACCGGGACGCGGTCCGCGCCTCGGGCGAAACAGAAGTCACCCCACCCATGCCGGCGTCTCAGAAGCCGGCTCCGTGCCCGTTCGCCGGTGCGAGCACCGGCCTACCGGCGTGAAGCCGGCGGAGCACAAGACCCGGTAGCCTGGAACGGCAAGCGCGGGTGGGAATTGAATCCTCTTTCGTATCGGAGCATGACACTCCGAAGCCCGCAGAAGTCTACCAGAAAGCACCACGAAGTGACGATTCCGGGATCGGATGCCGCAGACGACGAGCGCCACGAGCGCTGGGAGAAGCAGGAGGAGGCGGCTGAAGCCGCCACCAGGGACATCGCGGATGTCGCCGCCGTCGAGGTGATCACCACGACGGCCGTGCACCTGATGAGCGCGGCGGCAGTGAAGGTCGGACTCGCAGACGACCCCGAGAACCAGTTGGATCTCGACGAGGCGCGCAAGCTCATCAACGCGCTCGCGGGTCTCATCACGGCCGGGGCTCCGGAGATCAGCGATATGCACGCTCGCTCACTGCGCGATGGACTTCGCTCACTTCAGCTCGCGTTCCGCGAGGCGTCGGTGATCCCCGATCCGATCGGCAAGGGGCCCGGCGAGAAGTGGACGGGGCCGGTCAACTAATCCTCATTCCGCTTCGGCCGGGAGGTTCCCTGCGCTCGCAGAACGGGTGCCCCTCCCGCTGCGCGGGTCCCTCCCCGATGCTCGCTCCGGGAACCGCCCGGCCTCCGCTCCGTGCTGCTTGACCTTGGGGGGGGGGGAAGGATCGGCGGGGTCAGGGGGCGAGGACGATCGGAGTGGCCGTGCTGGGGCCACCGCAGGGCCCGGGTGAATGCGTCCAGTCGACCGAGCGCTCGGACTCATGCAGCAGAGCGCCCGTCGCGTCGTAGACGCGGATCGTGACGGACTCCGGCGCCGTCATCCCGACGCTGAACGCCCCGGCATCAGGACTTGGAACGGAGAGGTCCGTCGGGAGCGTCCGGTGCGCTCCGGGCTGTGGAGAGCAGCCCGCCTCCGTGCACAGCTGCACGAACGCGTCCTGACCGAAGGCGGTGGCGTCCACCTCGATGTGGTTGTTCCAACCGATCGCGGGGCAGACTTGCGTGTCCGGCGAGCACGCAGCAGCGAGCAGGCCTGCGAGGGCGAGGCCGACCACCGCGAGCACTCTGCGCATGACGGCACTCTAGCGATACGGGATCAGGCGGCCTTGGTGAGCTTCACGGTCAGCGAGTCGACGAGCACGGCGATGCGGTCGTCGGCCGCCCAGCGCTGAGCCAGACGCGCGAGCACCGCATCCAGCGTCTCGCGTTCGAGGCCGTCCGCCAGCTCGAGGGTGACGATCAGCTCCGGGCCTCGCATGCGCGCGTCGGGGTCTCCCGCGCCCACCGACACGTCGATCACCGCCAGCTCGTGCGCGACGCTCTGCTGGAGCGCCGTGAACACCTCCGGCGAAAGGAAGCTCGGTTCCCACCGCTGACCCTGGGCGATGGCCCACACCGCGGGCCGGCGGAGCACGAATTCGGTGTCGGACGCCGGGTCGAGCACGATCAGGTCGGTCTGCTCACTTGACGCCGACAGGGCCACACGCTTGGCCTCGACGGGGATCGGCCGCGCCGTGGCATCCCACCGTGCCATCGTCTCGACCGACGAGAAGACGGGCTGCACGCGGCGACCGTCGGGAGCGGCGACCGTGACGATCGAGAGCTCCTGCGTCTTGTCGACCTTCAGCCCGGTCGGGCCCACGCCCTCCTCGCCCTTCTCCGCGACGAGGGGCACGAGCACTCGCGCGTCACGGAACGCATCGACGACCTCGGCCTGGCTGCCTACCCCCGCGCGGAAGCTCAGCAGGGCCGAAAGGAGCGCGGGGTCTGCGGAGCCGTCATCCGCGGCGTGCGGGTTGGACTCGAAGCTGCGCCCCTCCCACGGCACTCCCGCCGAGTCGCCGACGTCGCCGTGCGAGTGGGGCGTGTCGTGATCGCAGCCGTCAGAAGCCGGCGACATCCAGCGCCTCGGCGAGGGTGAACTTGCCCGCGTACAGCGCCTTGCCGACGATGGCGCCTTCGACGCCGAGGTGCACGAGCTCGCGCAGCGCGGCGATGTCGTCCAGGCTCGAGATGCCGCCGGAGGCGATCACCGGCTTCGGGGTGCGCGAGGTGATCTCCCGCAGCAGGTCGAGGTTCGGGCCGCGCAGTGTTCCGTCCTTGGTGACGTCGGTGACGACGTAGCGGCTGCACCCGGCCTCCTCGAGACGCTCGAGCACCTCCCAGATGTCGCCGCCGTCCTTGGTCCATCCGCGCGCGGCGAGGGTGGTGCCGCGCACGTCGAGCCCGACGGCGACGGCCTCACCGTAGCGTCCGATGACGTCGGCCGCCCACTCGGGATTCTCCAGCGCCGCGGTGCCGAGGTTGATGCGGTTCGCACCCGATTCGAGCGCGGCCTCGAGACTCGCGTCGTCGCGGATGCCGCCGGAGAGCTCGACGTTCACGCCGCGGTACTGCTTGATGACCTTGCGCAGGATGCCCGCGTTGCTCCCGCGCCCGAACGCCGCATCCAGGTCGACGAGGTGGATCCACTGCGCGCCCTGGTCGACCCACTCGCCGGCGGCATCGACGGGGTCGCCGTAGCTGGTCTCCGTCCCGGCCTCGCCCTGCGTGAGGCGCACGGCCTTGCCGCCTGCGACATCGACCGCGGGCAGAAGGATCAGAGCGGGTGACTGTGCGAAATCGTTCATGACGTCCTAGTGAGGGGATTCGGGATGCCTCTGCGGGCACGAGAGACGAGACTAGTCCCGCAGCGCGCCGCGCTCAAACCCTCTTGGCTGATCAGAGCGACTCGACCCAGTTGCGCAGCAGGCGAATGCCCGCATCGCCGGACTTCTCGGGGTGGAACTGGGTCGCCGAGAGCGGCCCGTTCTCGACCGCAGCGAGGAAACGCTCCCCGTGCGTGGCCCAGGTCACGGCGGGCTGCGGGAACGGCGGGAGCACGTCGAGCTCCCAGGTCTTCGCCGCGAACGAATGCACGAAGTAGAAGCGCTCCTGCTCGATGCCACGGAACAGGACGCTGCCCTCTCCGGGCTCGACGGTGTTCCAGCCCATGTGGGGCAGGGCCGGGGAGTCGAGCTCGGTCACCGACCCCGGCCACTCCCCCAGGCCGTCCGTGTTCTGCCCGCGTTCCACTCCACGTTCGAACATCACCTGCATGCCGACGCAGATGCCGAGCACCGGGCGGCCTCCGGCGAGGCGGCGCTCGATGATCTCGTCGCCGCCGCGCGCGTGCAACGCCTCCCGCACCGCGGCGAACGCGCCGACGCCCGGGACAAGGAGCCCGTCCGCCTCCAGTGCGGCGGTGCGATCTCCGGTCAGCTCGACGTCCGCGCCGGCGGCGTCGAGCGCCTTCACCGCGGAATGCACGTTGCCCGACTCGTAGTCGAAGACGGCGACGCGGGGTCTGCGATTCACAGTGCGCCCTTCGTCGATGGAATGCCCTCGACGAGCGGGTCGAGGGCCTTGGCCTGCCGGAAGGCGCGAGCGAACGCCTTGAACTCCGCCTCGGCGATGTGGTGCGGGTCGCGACCGCCCAGGACGCGCACGTGCACGGTGAGGCCGGCGTGGAAGGTGATCGCCTCGAAGGCGTGACGCACCAGAGAACCGGTGAAGTGGCCGCCGATCAGGTGGAACTCGAATCCGTCCGGCTCGCCCTGGTGCACCAGGAAGGGCCGGCCCGAGACATCCACGACAGCCTGGGCCAGGGCCTCGTCCAAAGGCACCAGGGCGTCGCCGTACCGCGAGATGCCCGCCTTGTCGCCGAGCGCATCGCGGATGGCCCGACCCAGCACGATCGAGGTGTCCTCGACGGTGTGGTGCGCGTCGATGTGCGTGTCGCCGGAGGCCCGCACCGTCAGGTCGGTCAGCGAGTGCTTGGCGAACGCAGTAAGCATGTGGTCGAAGAACGGCACCGAGGTGTCGATGGTGCTGCGGCCGGTGCCGTCGAGGTTCACCTCGACCTCGACGGTCGACTCCGAGGTGCTGCGGGTGCGACGGGCGGTGCGTGCGCTCATGACGCCGATCCTATCGAGGCTGTCGGCGCGGGATCGGCGATCGAGGCCAGCGCCTCGAGGAACGCGGTGGTCTCCGCCTCGGTGCCGGCGGTCACGCGAAGGTGACCGGGGATGCCGACGTCGCGGATCAGCACGCCTCGCTCGTAGAGTCCCTGCCACACGGCCCTCGGGTCGTCGACGCCGCCGAACAGCACGAAGTTCGACCACGACTCGTGCGGCTTGTAGCCGAGCGCCACGAGGGTGGCCGAGATGCGGTCACGCTGCTCGACGATCTCGTCGACCATCCGCAGCATCGTCGACGAGCTGCGCAGTGCGGCGATGGCGGCCGCCTGCGTGAGCGCGCTGAGGTGGTAAGGCAGGCGAACGAGGCGCAGCGCATCGACGAACGCGGCGTCCGCGGCGAGGTAGCCGACTCTCGCGCCGGCGAACGCGAAGGCCTTGCTCATCGTGCGCGACACGGCGAGTCTCGGGCGCCCCTCGAGCAGTGTGAGAGCGGAAGGCGCGTCGTGGGGTGCGAACTCGTGATACGCCTCGTCGACGACCACCACGCCGCGGGCGGCGTCATAGACGGCCTCGACCACTTCGAGCCCGAGCGGAGTGCCGGTCGGGTTGTTGGGCGAGCACAGTAGCACCACGTCGGGGTCTGCCGCACGCACCTGCCGTGCGGCGTCCTCCGCAGATATCGAATAGTCGTCGTCACGGTCCCCGACCACCCATCGAGCGCCCGTGCCCTGCGCGAGCAGCGGGTACATCGAATAGGTCGGCCCGAATCCGAAGACCGTGCGCCCCGGTCCGGCGAATGCCTGCAGGATGTGCTGCAGCACTTCGTTGGAGCCGTTGCCCGCCCAGATGCGGTCAGCGGTCAGACCGTGCCCGAGATAGTCGGCGAAACCCTCTCGCAGTGAGGTGAACTCCCGGTCCGGATAGCGGTTCACGTCCCGCAGCGCCCTGGCGATGCCGTCGAGGATGTCGTCGGCCACCTCGTCCGGCACAGGATGGGTGTTCTCGTTCACGTTCAGCGCGACCGGCAGCGGCGCCTGCGGCGCGCCATACGGAATCAGCCCGCGAAGATCTTCGCGGAGGGGCAGATCGTCAAGAGAAGTCACCCTTCCCATGGTAGAGCGCGTCGTTCGACGTGCTCCGCGCGTGACGTCACACGCCTCAGTCCGTGTACTCGGCCGGAAGTGCGAGCGTGGTGCCCGTTTGGACCATGCCGCTGGGGAGACTGTTGAGACGCATGATGTCGTCGATGACCTCGCGCGGATCGGCGTCGGGCGCCGCATCTGCGGCGATCGACCAGAGCGTGTCACCCGGCATCACCGTGACCGTCTCGAAGGACGTCGCCGGCGCTTGCTCGCCGGACGCGATCGCGGAGCCGCCCGCCAGCGCGGAGAAGACGACGCCGGCCGCGAGCGGCGCCGAGGCGACCGCGAGGAGCACGCGACGGCCACGAGCCGTCAGGCGAAGCCGCGTCGCCCGAACGGGTGCGGTCATCGGCTGCTGAACGCTGGTGGTGGTGCTCATGAGCTGCTCCTCTTCTCTCCCACTTCGACGGCGGGAAGCTTTCGCATCCGGCATTCGGCCGGGAATGCCGGATGCGAAGCTGTGTTCCGAACCTATCTTCGATATCGAACATCTGTCAAGAATTCTTCGAACTTCCGTTCCGGATTCGCCCGACACGCTCGAACAGATCTTCCGAATCCGGCGAAATCTCGGATACGGTTTCGATAACCACAGCCCATCACGGGCCACCGACATTCGAACCGGACGCGTCGACAGAGCGCATGGAGGACCAGCATGAGCGAGAACCCGGCCCCGGCATCCGAGGCGCCGCGCACGCGCCGGCGCAAGAATCTGAGCGCCAAGCAGATGGCGATCCTCGAGGTCATCCAGACCTCGATCGCACGTCACGGCTACCCGCCCAGCATGCGTGAGATCGGCGACGCCGTCGGCCTCAAGTCGCTGTCGAGCGTCACGCATCAGCTCGGTCAGCTCGAGCTGAGCGGCTATCTGCGCCGCGACCCCGGCAAGACCCGCGCGATGGAGGTGCTCATCGACCTGCCCGGCGCGAGCACCGAGAATCCGGCCGACAGCGCACCCTCGGTCGGTGACGCCGCGCTGGTGCCGCTGGTGGGACAGATCGCGGCAGGCGTGCCGATCACGGCCGAGCAGCAGGTCGAGGAGATCTTCCCGCTCCCCCGGCAGCTGGTGGGCAAGGGCGAGCTGTTCATGCTCAAGGTGAACGGCGATTCCATGATCGACGCGGCGATCTGCGACGGCGACTGGGTCGTGATCCGCACGCAGAACACCGCCGAGAACGGCGAGATCGTCGCCGCCATGCTGGACGGCGAGGCGACGGTGAAGACATTCCGTCAGCGCGACGGCCACACCTGGCTGCTGCCCCGCAACTCCTCGTTCGAGCCCATCCTCGGCGATGACGCCGTGGTGCTCGGGAAGGTGGTGGCGGTGCTGCGCGCCGTCTGACTCCGACACGAAGAACGTCCCGCACGGAGCATCCGTGCGGGACGTTCTTCATCTCGTGGCTCAGGCCGGGACGACCGCGTCCTCGCGCACTCGTCGGGTCGCCTCGACGATGTTCCGCAGCGATGCCACGGTCTCGTCGTAGCCGCGCGTCTTCAGCCCGCAGTCCGGGTTGACCCACAGCTGGTGCAGCGGGAGCTCGTCGACGGCCCTGCGAAGAAGCGACTCGATCTCTTCGACGCTCGGCACACGTGGCGAGTGGATGTCGTAGACACCGGGTCCGATGCCGTGGTCGAAGCCCGCGGCGGCGACCTCGGCAACCACCTCCATGCGGCTGCGCGCCGCCTCGATCGAGGTGACGTCGGCATCCAGCGCGCGGATCGCGTCGATGACGACGCCGAACTCCGAGTAACAGAGGTGCGTGTGCACCTGCGTCGCCGCCTCGGCCCCGCCGGTGGCGAGACGGAAGGAGCGCACCGACCAGTCGAGGTAGGCGGGCTGGTCGGCCTTCTTCAACGGAAGGAGCTCGCGCAGCGCCGGCTCGTCGACCTGGATGATCGCGATGCCTGCTGCCTCGAGATCGGCGATCTCGTCGCGCAGGGCGAGGGCCACCTGATTGGCGGTCTCTCCGAGCGGCTGGTCATCGCGCACGAACGACCAGGCGAGGATCGTCACCGGGCCGGTGAGCATGCCCTTGACCGGCTTCACGCTCAGCGACTGGGCGTACGACGCCCAGGACACCGTGATCGGCGCGGGCCGCGAGACGTCGCCCCACAGGATCGAGGGACGAGTGGCGCGGGAGCCGTAGGACTGCACCCAGCCGTTCTCGGTCACCGCGAAGCCGTCGAGGTTCTCCGCGAAGTACTGCACCATGTCGTTGCGCTCGGGCTCGCCGTGCACGAGCACGTCGAGGCCGAGGTCCTCCTGCAGCGCGACGACGCGATCGATCTCAGCCTTGAGGAAGGCCTCGTAGTCGTCCTGCGGAAGCTCGCCGCGGGTGAACTGCGCGCGGGCACGACGGATGTCGCCCGTCTGCGGGAAGGATCCGATCGTCGTCAACGGCAGGGACGGCAGCGCCAGGGACTCCTGCGCGGCCTCACGCTCCTCGTAGGTGACACGTGAGAAGTCAGCCTCCGCCAGCTCGCGCCGGCGCACGGCGCCGTCTCGCACACCCGGCGCACCGTGCCGGTCGGCGAGCGCGGCGGTCGCGGCGTCGAGTTCCTCGGCGATCGCATCTCGTCCCGCTCCGAGGCCGTCGGCCAGCGTGACGATCTGACCGACCTTCTGATCGGCGAACGCCAGCCACGACACCAGACGTGGATCGAGCTTGGTTTCATCCTGAACGTCGTGCGGCACGTGAAGAAGCGAGGTGGACGTCGACGCCGAGACGGACGCCGCACCGAGGTCGCGCAGCGCCTCGAGCTTCGCGAAGGCACCGTCGAGGTCGCCGCGCCAGATGTTGTGGCCGTCTACCACACCGCCGACGAGCGTCTTGCCGCCCAGCTCGGGGAGCTTCGCCGGCACCGACCCGCGGACCAGGTCGACGCCGATCGCCTCGATGGGCGCGGTGGCGAGCACCTCGAGCACCTCGCCGAGTGCCGCATAGGGAGCGGAGACGAAGATCGACGGGCGCTCCGCCCTACCGCCGAGCACGGCCAGGGCGCGTTGAGCCGCATCGGCGAGCTCCGTCGTCGACGCCGGCAGCGACTCGCTGACCAGCGCGGGCTCGTCGAGCTGCACCCACGCCGCTCCTGCTGCCTTCAGCTTCGCGAGCAGCTCGACGTACACGGCGACCACGTCGTCCAGACGGGACAGAGGATCGAAGCCAACGGGGGCGGCATCCGACGCCTTGGCCAGTGCGAGGAGCGTGACCGGTCCGACGATGACGGGGCGGGTGCGGTAACCGGCATCCGCGGCCTCGACGACCTCACGCACGAGCCGGTCGCTGGAGAGCGAGAACACCGTCTCTGGGCCGATCTCGGGTACGAGGTAGTGGTAGTTGGAGTCGAACCACTTGGTCATCTCCAGCGGCGCCCGGTCGCCTTCGCCCCGGGCGATCGTGAAGTAGGCGGGCAGCCCGATGGTTCCGTCGCTCGAACGCAGGTCTTCGAAGCGGGCGGGAACAGCCCCGACGGTTACGGCGGCGTCGAGCACCTGGTCGTAGTACGAGAACGACTCGGGGATCGAGGAGTCCTCACGTCCGAGGCCCAGCTCGGCGAGGCGCGCACGGTTCGCCGCTCGCAGCTCTGCTGCGGATGCCTCGAGGGCGCTCTCGTCGATTCGGCCGGCCCAGAACGCCTCGACGACCTTCTTCAGCTCACGGCGACGGCCGATCCGGGGATAGCCGAGGATCGTCCCGGCGGGGAAAGCGGTCATGGGTTTCCTTTCACTGCGGAGGAGAGCTCGCGCTCGGGGATGATCCCGGCCCGAGCGAGCACGTCGAGCACGGTGTCGTGCTGGTTGAAGGCGTACAGGTGCACGCCGGGGGCGCCGCCGTCGACGACGTCCCGTGCGAGGTCGGCAGCCCACTCGATCCCGATCTGCCTGCGCCCCTCGGGTGTCGGCTCCACCTCGAGCGCTATGGACAGCTCGCCCGGCAGCTCCTCACCCGTGAGGTCGAGCACACGCGCGAGCCGGGCAGGAGAGGTGATGGGCATGATGCCGGGCAGGATCGGGATGGTCACGCCCGCGCGACGCGCGCGCTCCACGAACGCCAGATAGTGGTCGGGGTGGAAGAACAGCTGCGTGATCGCGAGAGTGGCGCCGGCGGCCTGCTTGGCGAGCAGGGCGTCGACGTGCTGACTGCTGTACGCCGAGCGGGGGTGCCCGTTCGGGAACGCCGCCACGGCGATGCTCACCTTGCGCCGCGGTGCGACGCGGACCGCGCCGGGATTGCCCGGCACCGGCGACTCCTCATAAGGAGCGCGCTCGGCCTGCACGCGGTCGATCAGCTGGACCAGCTGCGCCGAGCTCTCCAGGTCGCCAAGGAAGGGCTCACCCTCGTCGTGACCCGCGGGCGGGTCGCCGCGCAGGGCGAGGAAGCTGAGGATGCCGGCGTCCAGGAACTCGCGGATGAGACGTGCCGCCCCCGCGTAGGTGTTTCCCACACAGGTGAGGTGGGCGAGAGGCTCGACCGAGGTGCGACTGCGGATGTAGCGCAGCACGTCGAGGGAACGCCCGCCCGTCGACCCACCCGCGCCGTACGTCACGGAGAGGAAGTCGGGGCCGGCGTCGGCGAGCCGGTCGATCGTCGCGTGCAGCGCGGAGGCGGAGTCGGCTGAACGCGGCGGATACAGCTCGAAGGAGAACGGGACGCGACTCACGGCATTCTCCTCACTGGCGTCGATTGCGTGTCTTCAGCACGGTAGAGCAGCCTCGATCAAGGCCGCACGTGTGTGACGCCGTGTGTCACGAGGTGCACGGATAGGCTCGGGAGATGACTTCTGCGTACGGTTCCTGGCCCTCGCCGTTCAGCGCGGCAGACATCTCCGCATCCTCCCCGCGCATCGAGGGCGCCCGGTTCGTCGGCGACGAGATCTGGTGGGGTGAGTCGGTTCCCGCGCAGGGCGGCCGGGTGACCGTGCGCAGCTCGTCGGGCTCCGAACTGCTGCCCGAACCGTGGAACGCGCGCTCGAAGGTGCACGAGTACGGCGGTGGCGCCTGGACCGCGGATGCCGAGGGCACCCTGTTCTTCGTCAACGCGTCGGATCAGCGCGTGCATCGGGCTCCACGGGGCGGCGCGCCTGAGCCTCTCACCGCGCCAGGGCCCGCGTACGGCGGGCTCACGTTCCAGCACGGCCGGCTGTTCGCGGTGCGCGAGGATCTGCGACCTGCGCAGCACGTGCGCGCGATCGTCGAGATCCCGGTGGACGGCAGCGCCGCCGACGACGAGGCTGCGGTGATCGTTCACGCGCAGGGCGCCGGTTTCTTCGCGCATCCGGCTCTCTCGCCCGACGGCGAGCGGCTCGCGTACGTGACGTGGGCTGCGGACCGGATGCCGTGGGACGAGTCCGGCCTACGGGTGCTCTCGCTGCAGGACGGCGACGTCGCGGTCATCCCCACTCGCGCTGCTCTGCAGCCCGAGTGGCGAGGCGCCGACGAGCTGCTCCTGCTCGACGAGGAGGGGGGCCGCTGGAGCGTCATGCGGACGACGATCGACGCGCACGGCCCGCTCTCGACGCGGCCGGCGACTCCTCCGGTCGATGCGGACACCGGCGGCGCCCTGTGGGTGCTCGGAAACCGCTGGTATCGGCTGCTGGACGACGGCGGGATCGTCGCGGCGCGCACGCACGGCTCCGACCGCATCGTGCGGATCTCTCCCGACGGCGAGCGTGTGGAACCCGTCGACCTGCCCGTCACGGCCGGGGCGAGCATCGACGACGCCGCGGGCGCCAGGGTGCTCGTCTCCGGGTCGGGGGCGCAGGTGGGCCAGGGGCTGTGGTGCGTGGACCTCGGCACGGCCACGATGACCCTGGTGACCGGGGGCCACGGAACCGACCCCGCCTGGATCCCGCACGGCACGCCGGTGACGTTCGACGGACCGCATGGGCCCGTTCATGCCTTCGACTACCGGCCCACCCACCCCGATGTCACGGCACCCGAAGGCGAGCTGCCGCCCTACATCGTGATGGTTCACGGCGGCCCGACCTCGCACGTCTCGGGTGCGGCATCCACCGCGTACGCATACTGGACCAGCCGTGGCATCGGAGTGCTCGACGTGAACTACGGCGGGTCCACCGGCTACGGCCGCGCCTACCGCGACCGGTTGAACGGTCAGTGGGGCGTCGTCGATGTGGATGATGTCACGGCGGCCGCCCAGGGCCTGGCGGATGCGGGCCTCGCCGATCCTCGGCGCATCGCCATCCGCGGCGGCTCGGCCGGAGGGTGGACCGTGCTCTGCGCCCTGGTGCGAGGGGGCACGTTCTCGGCCGGCATCTCCCGGTACGGCGTCGCCGATCTGCGGATGCTGGCCGCGGAGACGCACGACTTCGAAGCGCGCTACCTCGATGGCCTGGTCGGTCCCCTTCCCGAAGCGGAGGACGTGTACATCGCACGCTCACCGCTGTCGCATGCTGACCGCATCTCGGTTCCGGTGCTGCTGGAGCAGGGTGAGGAGGACCGGGTGGTGCCGCCGTCGCAGGCCGAAGCCATTCGCGATGCCCTGGTCGCGCGCGGCGTGCCGCACGAATACGTGCTGTACGAAGGCGAGGGCCACGGCTTCCGTCGTGCGGAGACGATCATCTCCTCACTCGAGACCGAGCTGACCTTCCTCGGCGGCGTGTTCGGCTTCGAGCCTCGGCTGTAGCGGGGCGGGCTACTCGCCCATCCTGTTGCGCGTCCGCATGGCCCGCTCGGCCTCGCGCTTGTCCTGCCGCTCCCGCAGCGTCTGGCGCTTGTCGAACTCGCGCTTGCCCTTCGCCAGCGCGATCTCGACCTTTGCGCGTCCGTCGGAGAAGTACAGTCGCAGCGGGATGAGCGTGTAACCGCCCGCCGAGACGGCGTGCTCGAGCTTGACGATCTCCTCGCGGTGCAGCAGCAGTTTCCGGATGCGCTTCGCGGAGTGGTTCGTCCAGTGGCCCTGCGAGTACTCGGGGATGTGCACGGCGTCGAGATACGCCTGTCCGCCCTTGATGTACGCGTACCCGTCTGTGAGGTTCGCGCGACCCTGGCGCAGCGATTTCACCTCGGTGCCGGTGAGCACGAGGCCTGCTTCGTACGACTTCTCGAGGTTGTAGTCGTGACGCGCGCGACGGTTGGTCGCGATGACCTTCTCACCGCGTTCCCTGGGCATGTTCTTCTCCTGACGACGGACCAGCCCGCCAGTCTATACGTTCGCGCGGGTGACGCATGCGACCCGCCGCGCCCGAAAACGTGTCGGATCAGGTGCGCAGCCAGCGCCGGATCGCGAAACCCGCCGAGAGCGCGGCAAGCACGATGCCGATGCCGATGATCACCGGCACCACGAACACGGCGTCCTGCATTCCCACCAGCGGCCGCATGAACGGCACCCGTTCGGCGAGATAGCCCTCCACCCCGAAATGCACGCCCGCCAGCACCGCCCCACTGGCGAGAACCGAGCCGAGGAACGCCGCGAACACGCCCTCGAGCACGAACGGGGTCTGGATCGAGCGGTTCGAGGCGCCGACCAGGCGCATGATGCCGATCTCCTTGCGTCGCGCGTAGGCGGAGAGCCTGATCGTCGTCGCGATCAGCAGTACGGCCGCGATGAGCATCAACGCGGCGATGCCGACGGCGATGTAGGTGGCGACCGTGAGCGCCGAGAACAGCGGATCGAGCAGTTTGCGCTGGTCGTTCACCTCGTCGACGCCCTGCTCCCCCGAGAACGCCTCGCTCAGCACCTCGGACTGCTGCGGGTTGACCATGGTCACCCGGAAGGCGACCGACATCTGCTCAAGGCCGACGACGTTCGCCTGCTCCTCGCCGAAGTTGTCGACGAAGTCCTGGTACGCCTCCTCCTTCGTCTCGAACCGCACCTCGCTGATCAGGGGCGCGAGGGCGTCGCCCGCAAGTGTCTGCCTGACCTTGTCGATCTGCTCCTCGGTGGCCTCACCACCCACGCAGTTCGGTTTGACCGAGAGCGGCGAGCACATGTAGATGGTCACCTCGGCGCGCTCCCCCCAGAACCCGCGCATGGTTCCGATCTGCGCCTGCATGAGGATCGCAGCGCCGACGAACGTGAGTGAGACGAAGGTGACCAGCACCACCGAGATGACCATGGAGATGTTGCGGCGCAGGCCGAGCAGGGCCTCGCCGACGATGAGCCCGAAGTTCATGTGGTCGGACCCACTTCCTCGTCGTCGTCCGCATCCGACAGGCCGAGGCGGTCGGCGACGCCGAGCTCGGCGACCTCCACCTCCGGGATGATGATCGGATTCGTGCGGGGTCCGACGCCTGGCGGCTCCTCGGGCGGTGCCGCCGCGGTGTGCGGCTCGGTGGGCGCCACCGGAGCGGCGGCTGGAGGCGCTGCGGGCGAGGATGCTGCGGGCGCGGATGCTGCGGGCGCGGATGTCGCCGCAGCGGGTGCAGCCGATTGCGATGCCGAGCCGGAGTCGGCGTCGGGGCGCAGCACGGGCACGGCGCTGGTCTCGCGCTGCACCTCCTGTACAGCGGTGAGCGCGGCCGCCGCTGCGGCGCCGCGCACGGCTTCGGGCGTCAGCCGGGGGATGTTCGAGGTGTCGCCATAGCCGCCGCCGAGTTCGTCGCGCACCATCTCGCCGTTCTTCAGTTCGATCACGCGGCGCTGCATCTGGTCGACGAAGGCCGCCTCGTGGGTCGCCATCACGACGGTCGTGCCTCCGGCGTTGATGCGCGTCAACAGCTGCATGATGCCGACGGAGGTGGCCGGATCGAGGTTTCCGGTCGGCTCGTCAGCGAGCAGCACCTTGGGCCGGTTGACGATCGCGCGGGCGATCGCGACCCGCTGCTGCTCGCCGCCGGAGAGCTCGTGCGGCATCCGCTTGCCCTTGCCCTCGAGCCCCACCAGCGCGAGAGCCTCGGGGACGGCCTGCTGGATGAAGCCCCGTGAGGCGCCGATCACCTGCAGGGAGAAGGCGACGTTCTGATGCACGGTCTTCGACGGCAGCAGGCGGAAGTCCTGGAACACCGAGCCGATGTGCCGGCGGAAGTAGGGCACCTTGCGGTTGGCGAGCGAGCGCAGGTCGCGGCCGAGTACGGCGACGCGGCCCGAAGTCGGCACATCCTCGCGCAGGATGAGTCGGAGGCACGTCGACTTGCCGGAGCCTGAAGCGCCGACGAGGAAGACGAACTCCCCCGCCTGGACTTCGAAGTCGACCGCGGAGAGCGCTGGTCTCTTGGTGCCGCGATAGCGTTTGGTGACGTTCTCGAACCGGATCATGGCCATACGAGCCTAAGCGCGCGGCGCGTGTCAGCGCCCAGCGACACCCCTCGGGCCCGACGAGTTGGGGACCTCTCCCCGCCGCCCGCGTCTGGCCGTGCTGGTATACACGTATGGGCGCCTTCCGCGCCGGCAGGGGATCGTGCGTGCACCGGCACCCGCGAAGACGAGACACGAGATGAGGAGGGTGCCATGAGCGTTCCCGCTGGTTGGTACGACGACGGCTCAGGACGCCAGCGCTGGTGGGACGGCGAGCGATGGACCGAGCACTTCGCGCCGGTGCAGCCCGAGACGCCGACTGAGACGCCGACTGAGATGAGCGCGCCGCAGGACTCGGATGCAGCGGGCGCCTACGAGGAGGACCTCGACGCCACCGTCCGCCGCGAGGATGTGCAGCCGGCCGCTGCCGACGCGCTCTCGGATGCTCCCGCCGCCACAGAGGTGAGCCGGTCTGCAGAATCGGCTCCCGCCGGCGAGGACATCACGCCGGACACCGTGTCGCAGGACGCCTTCGAGCGCTCCGCTGACGTTCACGGCGCTCCCACGGCCGCGGAGAACGCGTCGTATCCCGCTCCGGCAGCCCCCGAGACCGCGGCCTTCGCACCTCCGGCCGCACCGGGATACGCGGCGCCCGCTACTCCCGCCTACGGGGACCCGAGCGCCACGTCCGCCTACCCCGCAGCCGGGTACCCGGGCGGCGCCCGGCCGTACGGCGCACCCGCCTACGGTGCACCTGCGTACGGCGCCGAGCAGCCCGCCGCGGTGAAGCCCCCGATCCTCGGCTTCATAGGCCTCGGCCTCGCCGTGGTCGGCACGATCCTCGCCTGCATCCCGCCGGTGCTCACCGGCTTCGGGTTCTTCCTGCTTTTCGCCGCGTTCGTGGTGTCGCTGATCGCGATCTTCATGAAGACCAAGAAATGGCCGGCGATCGTCGGTCTGGCGCTGTCTGTGGTCGGCGGCATCGTCGGTGGCGTGCTGGTGGTCGTCTACTTCGTGAACTTCGCGAACACGATGGCCGAGGAGTTCCCGAGCGACTTCCCGACGTCCATCACGAGCGAAGGATCATCGGACGACACCTCCGACGAGCCCAGCGCCACCGGTCGTCCGTCGCCGGACGAGATCGCCGCCGGATTCCTCGAGGTGCTCCACGAGGCCGACATCACCGACTTCGACGACCCTGAGGTCTCGGCGTGCGTGGGGCAGTTCATGTACGACTCGGAGCTCAGCGACGAGACGCTGCAGACGATCGCCGGCGGCGAGGACGTGTACGGCGCCGAAGGCCAGACGGTGCAGAACGTGACCGCCGACGCCATCGTCGAGTGTGCGGCTCAGTGACGCGACTGCGCAGCTGAAGCGTCGAGGGCCCGGGGAGCATCGCTCCCCGGGCCCTCGACGCATGCGGCTGAGGATCAGTCCTCATCCTTGCGTTTGCGCCAGCGGATGCCGGCCGAGATGAAGCCGTCGAGGTCGCCGTCGAACACCGTGGCGGGGTTGCCCGACTCGCAGCCGGTGCGCAGGTCCTTCACCAGCTGCTGACCGTAGAGGAAGTAGGAGCGCATCTGGTCGCCCCAGCTGGCGGTGATGTTGCCGGCGAGCTCTTTCTTCTTGGCCGCCTCCTCCTCCTTCTGCAGCAGCAGCAGGCGGGTCTGCAGCACGCGCATCGCGGCTGCGCGGTTCTGGATCTGCGACTTCTCGTTCTGCATCGAGACGACGATGCCGGTCGGCAGGTGGGTGATGCGCACGGCGGAGTCCGTGGTGTTCACCGACTGGCCGCCGGGGCCGGACGAGCGGAACACGTCCACGCGGATGTCGTTCTCGGGGATGTCGACCTCAGTCGCCTCCTCCATCAGCGGGATCACCTCGACGGCCGCGAAGGAGGTCTGCCGCTTGTCGGCGGAGCCGAACGGGCTGATGCGGGCGAGACGGTGGGTGCCGGCCTCGACCGAGAGCGTGCCGAAGGCGTAGGGCGCGTCGATCTCGAACGTGGCCGACTTGATACCGGCGCCCTCGGCGTAGGACGTGTCCATGACCTTCACGGGGTACCCGTGCTGCTCGGCCCAGCGCAGGTACATGCGCATGAGCATCTCGGCGAAGTCGGTCGCGTCGTCGCCACCCGCGCCGGAGCGGATGGTGATGATGGCGGAGCGGTCGTCGTACTCGCCGTCGAGGAGCGTCTGGACTTCGAGCTGGTTGATGGTTTCGGTGAGCGAGGCGAGCTCCTTGCGCACCTCGTCGGCCGAGTCCTCGTCCTGCATCTCGTTGGCGAGGTCGGCGAGCACCTCCAGGTCGTCGAGTCGCTGCTCGACCTCGGTGATGCGCTTGAGCTCGGCCTGCTTGTGGCTGAGCGCGCTGGTGACCTTCTGGGCCTTCTCGGGGTCGTCCCAGAGATCGGGCGCTCCGGCCTCTTCGCTGAGCCGCGCGATGTCGTCGCGCAGGGAGGGGATGTCGACGACCTCGCGGATGTCGCCGAATGTCTGTCGCAGGGCCTGGAGATCGGCGGAGAGATCGAGTTCGAACATGGCAGTCCAGCCTATCGCGCCGCACGCCCGGTTCCGAGCGCCCCAGGAATGTCTGCGCACGGGGGCTGCGCCGGCCGGTTACCGTGGGCATGTGAGCGACAGTGCGGCGGTGGTCCTGAGGCGATTCGGGCCGATGGTCTACCTGCCGACGGTGCTGTTCGCCCTGGGTGAGGGCGCCGTCATCCCTCTGATCCCCGTACTGGCGACCCAGCTGGGTGCGGACGTGCCGACGGCCGCCCTGGTCGCATCCGCCCTGGTCGTCGGTCAGCTCTGCGGCAACATCCCGGCCGGGTGGACGGTGGCGAAGATCGGCGAGCGCTTCACCATGGTGATCGCCGGCGTCGTCTCCGCTCTGGCAGGTGTCGGCATGCTGTTGGCCGAGTCGCTGGCGCTGTTCGCCGCGGCCGTGTTCCTGCTCGGCTTCTGCGCTGCGGCCTTCGGCCTGGCCAGACACGCGTTCATGACGACGCGCGTGCCGACGCGCGTCCGTGCGCGGGCGCTGTCGCTGCTGGGCGGATGCTTCCGCTTCGGTGTGTTCATCGGCCCCTTCGTCGCAGCGGGGCTCATCCGCCTGACCGGCAGCGAGCACGCCACGATCTGGTTCCTGATCGGCTGCGTCGGCGTGATGACGGTGCTGGTGCTGGTGGGGCCCGACCCGGAGAAGAGCAGCCCTGCGCTGCTCAAGCCGACCGGCGCGGCAGTCGCCGAGGACACGGGCGAGGTCGTCACCGGCTCCATCCCCACGGTCGACCAGCGCGGAGTGCTCCGCACCATCTGGGCGTACCGCGCGGTGCTGTCGAGACTCGGGATGGCTGCCGCGGCACTGTCGGCGGTGCGCGCCGCCCGGCAGGTCATCCTGCCGCTGTGGGGCGTCTCGCTCGGGCTCGATTCCGGGACGATCGCGCTGGTCGTCGGCGTGACCGGTGCGATCGACTTCGCGCTGTTCTACGCGAGCGGTCAGGTGATGGACAGATTCGGCCGGGTCTGGGCCGCCATGCCGGCGATGCTCCTGATGGGCCTGGGGTTCATCAGCCTGTCGCTCACCCACGAACTGGACTCGGCGATGCTCTGGTACGGCGCTCTCGCGGCGGTGCTCGGCGTCGGCAACGGCCTCTCCAGCGGCATCCTGCTCACCGTCGGCGCCGATCTCGCGCCGGAACGGGAGCCGGCGACGTTCCTGGGTTCGTGGCGCACGCTGACGGATGCCGGCGGCGCCGCCGCCCCTCTGCTGGTGTCGGCGATCACCGCTCTGGTCTCGCTGTCGCTCGCGGCCGGAGTGATGGGCGTGATCGCGCTACTCGGCGCGGCGGGGTTCCTTCGCTGGATCCCGAGGTTCATCCCCCGTCAGCGCGACTGACCCTCCGTGCGCTCACGCCTAGCGCAGGGCGGTGCGCGTGGTCGCGGTGGCCTCGAGCGGCACGCCGTCGGGCACGAACGGCGAGAAGAGCGGCGGATGCCATGGCGCGGCCACGGTGACCCGCGCCGAGACGCCGTCCGGTGTGCCGGCCGACAGCACGCGCGCCTGGGTCGACATCGCCGAAACCACGGCATCCGCCTGCTCGCGCACACCCGCATCTGTCAGCTGGGCGAAGACGGCGTCGTCGCGCGCCTCGATCGTGAACCCGTCGGCTCCGGCGAGTGCAGCGGCGTCGGCGAGGGAGTCCAGGCGCTTCTGAGCGATGTACAGGTCGGTGGCGCACACGCACACCATCACCACTGCGATGGCCAGCAGGACGTAGCCGAGGATCAGCGGCAGGATGCTGCCGTCCTCGTCGTCCGCGAGCGCGCGGAGCCGCCGCGGCGCGCTCATCCGCTCCCCCACAGGCGCGACACCTTCTGCGCGGCCTGAGCCTCGACCGGGATGGCCGCCAGGTCGTCGAGCCCGAAGATCGGCGGCATGAAGGGCAGGGAGACGCGGGTGCGGACCGTGACGACGACCGTCGCCCCGGCGGAGGGGCACGACGTCGTCGCGGGCGAGCACGCGATGCCGACCTGCACGGCGTCGGCGTCCATGCCGTACTCGCGCATCACATTCGCCAGCACGGCATCGCCGCTCGCCGACGCAGCCTGGGCGCTCTCAGCCTGGCCGATCACCCGTGCGGTGTGCCGCGCCGCCGCCTCGGCGCCGAGGGTCTGCTCCTGCACCGCTCCGAGGGTGAGCACGAGGTAGACGAGGGGAACGAGCAGCAGCACGCCCACCACGACGAACTCGAGCGCGGCCGAGCCCTCGTCGTCGACCAGATCATTCTTCACCGAACGACTCCACAGGTGCACGCGCCTCCACCTCCAATCCGTACGGGACCCCGATCAGTCCGATCACCGGCAGCGTGGTGCGCACCCGCACCAGCATCGTGCGGTGACCGAGGCTCGAGTCCTCGCCGATCGCAACATCCTCGGCGTAGTCGGCGCCGATCGCGCGCGTGATCACCGCCTGCGTGCGATGTCTTCCCTCTGCCGGCGTCGTGTCGGCCAGCGCCGCGTAGTGCGCGCCCTCGACGGCGGCGTCGTGCACGACATTGCGCACGTACATCGCGAACGCCAGCTGCAGCACGGCGAGGGTGAGAGCGGTCAGCAGCGCGCCGACGAGCACGAACTCGACGGGGCTGGAGCCGCGCTCATCCTCGAGAGCCGAAGATCGGGGCGTGCGCATCGAGCGTCAGATGCCGGAGACGCGCGAGATGGCCTGCTCGAACAGATCGACCAGCGCGGGGCCCGCGACAGCCCAGATCACGACGACCAATGCCGCGGTCATCAGCGTCACGAGAACCCAGCCGGGAACGTCTCCGCGTTCGTCTGTGATCAGTCCCCGCGCCCTGTGCTTCGCGGCGGCGGTCCAGCGTCTCAGTGTCGTCATGATGATTCCTCGTGTCGGTGGTTTCAATGTGCAGGTCGTCTCTCGTCACCCCAGGCCGAGTCTGAGGATGAAGAGCCCCGGGTAGACGGCGAAGAGGACGCTGAGCGGCAGGATCAGGAAGACCAGCGGCAGGAGCATCAGGATCTCCTTGTGTCCCGCCTGCTCGATGAGCGAGCGCTTGGCCTCGTCGCGGGCATCGGCCGCCTGGGAGTGCAGTACACCGGCCAGGGGTGCACCGTGTTCGAGCGCGGCGCCGATCTGGTCGACGGCGCGGGTCAGCCCCGGCAGCTGCAGCCGGGTGGCTGTCTCGCCGAGCGCGTCGGCGAGCGGCGATCCGGTGTGCACTGCCAGCACGGTCTGTCGCAGCTCCGCGGTCAGCTCTCCTGTGCCGATGGACGATACCCGCCGCAGCGCGTCGAGCAGCGATTCCCCCGCGGAAAGACACAACGCCAGGAACTCCAGCAGAGTGGGCAGCTCCTCTGCCAGCCGCGCCCGGCGCGAACGGGCGCGCGCGGTGAGCAACATGTCGTTGCCGACCGCTCCCACCGCCGCCGCGATGAGGGGCAGGAGCACAGCCGGGGGCGTCAACCGGCCTGTGATCGCCAGCACGATCACCAGCACCGACCCGCCGAGCAGTCCTGCGATCGCCCAGGCGAGCTGCCTTCCCCGGAACAGCGCCGGCGTCAGATCGACACCCGCCTGCGACAGGCGCAGCCGCAGATTGTCGCCGCCGCCCAGCATCCGTTCGAAACCGGCGTGCAGCACCTCCCAGAGACGCCTCCCCTGCACGGGCAGGACGCCGGCGCGCGGTAGCACTCCGGACGGGAGAAGCTCATCGGGGACGACATCTCGCACGTATGGAGCGATACGGCGATCGAGTGGCTGTGCGCCCCAGCGCGGCAGGGCTGAGAGGATGCCGAGCACCCCGATCGCGAACGCTCCGCCGATCAGAACGGCGAAGGCGAGGTCGGTCACCGCAGTCATCCGAACCACCGCTCGGGTTCCGGCAGCCTGCCGATGCGCAGCATGATCCGGTACGCGACCAGGGAGACGGCGGCGCCGACGACGATCACCAGCACGCCTTCGGCGGAGGCGTACGCCTCCCGGCCCTCCGGTCGCATCGCCAGCAGGCCGAGGATCACCCAGGGCGCTGCGGCGCCCAGCGCCGCCGCTCCGCGGATCCACGACTGACGCGCCTCGACCTCGCCGCGAAGCGCGGCATCCGCCCGGACCGACGACGACAGGGCTCGCAGGACGCCGGTGAGTTCCGTGCCGCCGACCTGCCTCGCCATCCGCAACGTCTCGACGATGCGATCGGCGATGGGGTCGGCCAGCGTGTCCTTGAGCCTGTCGATGCTCGACTCGAAACGCCCCGTGGCCCGCAGATCCCTCGCGAACACGGCGAACGCAGGGCGCACGGCGGGCGGGGCGGAGTCCGCCAGACTGGCCACCGCGTCGGGCAGCGACAGACCGACGCGGATGGCGGCGACCAGCAGATCGCACACGTCCGGCCACAGTTGGCGCCGCGCCTTGCGCAGTCTCAGGCGCCTGCCGCTGAGGAACAGCACGGGTGTCACAGCGCCGGCGAGGCCGGCCAGCAGCGCCAGCACGGGCAGCGCCGTGATCACCCAGGCGGCCGAGGCCGCGACGAGCGCGGAGGCGATCATGATCACGACGATCGTTCGCACGGCGGTGCGCCCATACCCGGCCTCCTCGACGAGGCGCACGAGTCTGCCGCGTCGCGCCTTGACCGGTGCGCGTTCTCCGGGGGGCCACAGCCACGGCGATGCGCACAACAGCAGGCCCGTGCCGAGGAGTGCGCCCAGGAGCAGCGTCATCGCCCTCCCTCCGCGCTGTAGACCTTGGCGCTGACGATACGACCTTCGCTCACCTCGCCCGTCGGCGCGATGATCTCCTCGACGCGACGTGAGCCGTCGGCGAGGCGACGGCAGTGCACCACAAGCGAGATCGACGCGGCGAGCGCCGGCGCGATGAACGCCCGATCGATGTTGCGGCCGGCGAGCAGCGGCAGCAGGGCGAGTTTCTCGAGCGCCTCCGCCGCGCTGTTGGCGTGCACGGTACCGGCGGCCGGCACGCCGGTGTTCAGGGCGAGCACCAGATCCAGCGCCTCGGCGTCGCGCACCTCGCCGACGACGAGCCGCTCCGGCCGCATTCGCAACGCCTCCTTCACGAGCCGGCGCAAGGTGATCTCGCCCGTGCCCTCCAGGCTCGCCTGCCGGCCCTGCAGCGCGACCACGTCGGGTCCGTCCACCGCGAGCTCGAACGTCTCCTCGACCGTGATGATGCGCTGCGCGTCCGCGCACGACGCCAGCAGTGCTCCCAGCAGCGTGGTCTTGCCTGCGTGGGTGGCACCGGAGACGATGATGCTGCGACCGTCGAGCAGGGCGCGGTGAAGCATCTCGGCGATCTCGGCGGGGACGGATCCCTGCGCGACGAGCGATTCCAGTGAACGATGCTGTGGCAGGAACTTCCGGATGTTCACCGCCCACGAACCGCGGACCACGTCGGCGATCGCCACGTGAAGTCGTGAGCCATCGGGCAGGGATGCGTCCACGAAGGGCTGACTGATGTCGACGCGGCGGCCGGTGGACTGCAGCATCCGCTCGACCAGGTCGCGCAGCCCGGCGTCGGTCAGCTCCAGATCCACACGCTCGGTGCTGCCTCCTCGCGCCACGAAGACGCGATCGGGGCGGTTGATCCAGATCTCCTCGATCTCGGGATCGTCCAGCAGCGGCTGCAGCACCCCGAACCCCGAGACCGACGCCAGCACATCGCGCACCAGGGCGGCCTCATCGTCGATCAGCGCCATGCCGCGCTGAAGGGCCAGGTCGTTGTGGCGGCGCACCTCGGTCTGCGCGATCCTGCGCGCCTCCTCCGGGTGGGAAGACGGGTCGGTGTGCTCCAGACGCAGACGGCGGCGCACGCGTTCCGCGACGACGAGGGACGGTTGGGTCACGCGGGCATCTTGACAGATTCAGCGATCCGGCCGGGAAAGTTATCCACAGCACGCTTTCCTACGGATTTCCCGGTGGGGTCGCGGGCGGCGATCAGTAGACTGAACGCAGCCCGCGGGAGTGGTGGAATTGGCAGACACGCAGGATTTAGGTTCCTGTGCCTCAGGGCGTGTGGGTTCAAGTCCCACCTTCCGCACCGAGCGATGCCGTCCGCATCGCCGACGCAGCAGCACGATCCGCCGAACCATCGACGACGGGACATCATGATTGAGACCGCCCTGCAGGCGCCGACCGCGCTCATCCCCTGGCTCGACCCTGCGACGATCATCGGCGCCGCAGGCCCCTGGGCGCTGTTGGTGGTGTGCTTCATCGTGTTCGCCGAGACCGGCCTGCTGGTCGGCTTCCTGCTCCCCGGCGACACGCTGCTGATCATCGCAGGGCTCCTGTCGCACTCGCAGTCGTACGCCGTGAACGGAGTCTTCGGCATCAGCGTCTGGTGGGTCGCGCTGCTGATCGGCCTGGCCGCGTTCGTCGGCGGCGAGGTCGGCTACCTCATCGGGCACAAGGGCGGCCCTGCGGTCTTCGAGCGCAAGGAATCCGGGCTCTTCAGCCGCAAGAACGTCGAGCGAACCAACGCGTTCTTCGAGCGCTTCGGCGGCATCACGATCATCCTCGCCCGCTTCGTGCCGATCGTGCGCACCTTCGCTCCCGTCGCGGCGGGTGTCGGCCACATGCACAAGGGCAAGTACACCCTCTACAACCTCATCGGCGCGGTCCTCTGGGGCTTCGGCCTGACGATGTTCGGCTACGTGATCGGGTTCATCCCGCCCGTCGCCGATTTCGTCGAGCACTACATCGACCTCATCCTGCTCGCCGCCGTCGGCGGCACGGCCCTCGTCACCCTGTGGCACTACCTGAGCGAGCGCCACAAGGCGAAGAAGGCCGCGGCCGCCGGAGCCGACGTCGTCACCGACGCGACCGAGGCTCAGGAGCTGAAGCTGGATGCCGAGGTCTTCGACCGCGCCCCCGACATCGACGGCGACGGCAAGCACTGATCCCGGCATGATCGCGGCCCGGATGCTCCGCACGAGCATCCGGGCCGCGTCGTCGGCTCCGGTCAGCCGGCCTTCTTCTTGCTGGAAGCCTTCTTCTTCGAGCCGGAGTCCTTGGAACCGGTATCCCTCGACCCGGAGTCCTTCTTCGCCGCCTTGGACTTCTCGACGCTGGCGCGCAGCGCCTCCATGAGGTCGATGACCTCGCCGCCCTCGCCCTCCTCTTCGGCGAAGGTCTCCGACACGTCGAAGCCCTCTCCGGCCTCGATCTTCGCCTCGATGAGCGTGCGCAGCTCCTTCTGGTATTCGTCGACGTACTCCTCGGGGTCGAAGTCGCTCGAATAGCTGTCGACCAGTGACGACGAGAGCTGAAGCTCCTTGTCGCTGATCTTCACGTCCTCGTCGAGCGACGAGAACGAGGCCTCGCGCACCTCGTCAGACCACAGCAGCGTCTGCAGCACGAGCACATCTCCACGCACGCGAAGCGCTGCCAGCCGGGTCTTCTGCCGCAGCGTGAAGCGCACGATCGCGGTGCGATCGGTCTGCTCCAGCGTCTTGCGCAGCAGCACGTACGCCTTGGGCGACTTCGAATCGGGCTCCAGGTAGTACGCCCTGTCCAGCGTGAGCAGGTCGACCTGGTCGCTGGGCACGAACTCGACGACGTCGATCTCACGGCTCTTCTCGGCCGGCAGCGCGGCGAGGTCGTCCTTGGTGAGCACGATGGTGCGGCCGTCGTCGTCCACGTAGGCGCGGTCGATGTCGCTGTACGCGATGACCTTGCCGCACACCTCGCACGTGCGCTGGTAGCGGATGCGGCCACCGTCCTCGTCGTGCACCTGGTGCAGCGACACGTCGTGATCCTCGGTCGCGGAGTACACCTTCACGGGCACGTTCACGAGTCCGAAGGTCAAGGCGCCCTTCCAGATGCTTCTCATCACACCAGTATCACGAGTCACAGCCTTCACGGCCAGGGGCTTGCGCTCCGCGGGCTAATCTTGCCCCATGGCAGCGAGCGGGCAGGTCGTGCAGGTAGACGGCCGTCGGCTGCGCGTCACCAATCTCGACAAGGTCGTGTATCCCGAGACGGGAACCACGAAGGGCGAGGTCATCGCCTACTACTCCCGGATCGCGCCCGTGATGCTGCCGCACGTGCGCGGGCGTCCTGTCACCCGCAAGCGCTGGGTCGACGGCGTCGGCACGGCGGATGCTCCGGCCGAGAGCTTCTTCACGAAGCAGCTCGAGCAGGGGGCGCCTGAGTGGGTGCGGCGGATGCCGATCGAGCACTCCGACGGCCCGAAGGACTACCCCCTGGCCGACGACATGGCGACCTTGGTGTGGCTCGCGCAGATCGCCGCGCTCGAACTGCACGTGCCGCAGTGGCGCTTCACGCACTCGGGCGGCAGGGGACGACCCGACAGGCTCGTGCTCGACCTCGATCCTGGCCCCGGTGCCGACCTCGCCCAGTGCGCGGAGGTCGCGCGTATAGCCCGCGGCATCCTCGGCGGGATGGGTCTGGAGCCGATGCCGGTGACGAGCGGCAGCAAGGGCATCCATCTGTACGCACGGCTGCCGACGACCGAGGACGGCACGGGCAGGCAGACCAGCGACGAGGTCTCGGCGGTCGCGAAGGAGCTTGCGCGGCTGATCGAGGCAGACCATCCCGAGCTGGCGACGCACACGATGGCCAAATCGGCCCGCGGTGGGAAAGTGTTCATCGACTGGAGCCAGAACAGCGCCTCCAAGACGACGATCGCTCCGTACTCGCTGCGCGGTCGCGCCCGCCCCTGGGTCGCCGCTCCCCGCGGTTGGGAGGAGCTGGACGACCCGGGGCTGCGGCATCTGGAGTTCCATGAGGTGCTCGCCCGGGTGGATGAGGGCGTCGACCCGCTCGCCTCGCTCGCGCCGCCGAGCCCCGCTCTGGCTGCGTACCTCGCCAAGCGCGACGCGTCACGGACCCCCGAGCCCATGCCCGGCTCGGCATACGCGGGCGCGGCGGGCGCACCGCGCTTCGTGATCCAGGAGCACCACGCCAGCCGGCTGCACTACGACCTGCGCATCGAGCGCGACGGTGTGCTGATCAGCTGGGCCGTGCCCAAGGGCGTGCCTGAGACGCCGGAGCGCAACCACCTCGCCGTCATGACCGAACCCCATCCCCTCGAGTACCTGGCCTTCGAGGGTGAGATCCCGCGCGGCGAGTACGGCGCGGGATCCATGACCGTGTGGGACACCGGCACGGTCGCGCTGGAGAAGTGGCGCGACGACGAGGTCATCGGCACCTTCACCGGCCAGGCGGGCGGGAGGCTGGGCTCGGCCCGGCTCGCCCTGATCCGCACGGAGGGCGACGGCGAGAAGTCGCAGTGGCTGCTGCACCGCATGAAGGATGCGGGTGCCCCTGCCACACTCTCGCCCGCGGCGCCCGCTGCCGAACGCAGGCGACCGGCGACGGCCCGAGCGAAGGTTTCCGAGCCCGCACGCGAATCACGCTCCGGCGGCGACGACGCGCCCGCTCCGGCCGCACCGGTGCGCCCGGAGTCGGAGCAACGGCCGGAGGATCTCCGGCCGATGCTCGCGGAGTCCGGCACACCAGGACTCGCTCGGCGCTCCCGCGAGTGGGCCGAGATCAAGTGGGACGGCATCCGCGCCATCGGCACCTGGCGCGACGGGAGGTTCACGTTGCGGGCGCGCAGCGGCACCGACATCACGGCGCGCTATCCCGAGCTCACCGCCGACGGCGCACCCCGCTTCCCCGCCTCGGACGCCGTCGTCGACGGTGAGATCGTCGCCTTCGACGCCCAGGGCCGACCGAGCTTCGCCCGTCTGCAGAACCGTATGCACCTGACCAAGGGGCGCGACATCGAGCGAGAGGTCGTGCGCACCCCGGTCGTCTACATGCTCTTCGACCTCATGCGCCTCGACGGCCACGACCTCACCCGCGTGCCGCTGCGCGAGCGGCGCGAGCTGCTCGAGCGCCTCGCCGACGACCTCGATGCGCCCGTGCGGGTGCCCCCGGTGTTCCAGGACCTCGACGCGGCACTGGAGATGAGCAGACAGCACGGTCTCGAAGGCGTCGTCGCCAAAGACCCGGAATCCTCCTACCGCTCCGGAGCGCGCTCATCGTCGTGGGTGAAGCTGAAGAACACCCACACCCAGGAGGTCGTGATCGTCGGCATCCGCCCCGGCCAGGGCGGGCGCAGCGGCACGATCGGCTCGCTGCTGCTCGCCGTGCCCGATGACGAACGAACGCTGCGCTACGTCGGCAAGGTCGGCACCGGTTTCACCGGCCGGATGCTGCGCGATCTGTCATCCCGGCTCGAGGCGCTGCGCACCGATCACCCTCCGCTCGAGGGCGTGCCGCGACCCGAGTCACGCGACGCACTGTGGGTGCGACCCGAACTCGTCGGCGAGGTCGAGTTCGGCAACTGGTCACCCGGCGGCATCCTGCGTCACTCGAGATGGCGCGGGCTGAGGCCCGACAAGGAAGTCGGCGACGTGACCGTCGAACCCTGAACCGCGTTCAGCGACGTCAGCGCGAGACTGAACGCCAGAGCCACCGCCGGTGTCAGCGCGACGATCTCGCCCCCGTCCTCGAGCACCGTGAAGATCATGTCACCGGCGGAGCCGAGCGCGAACGGGCTGTGCGCGGTGTCGACCACCACCGCGAAGAAGCCCATCACCGCGAAGAACACGACGATGCTCAGCGCGTCGCGGCGGTCCCGAGCGCCGGCACGACGCCAGGAGATCAGGAAGACGGTGCTGATGGTGAGCGCGAGCGTCGCCAGCCACAGCAGCTCTCCGACCTGCACCGAGAGGATGCCGAGACCGGCGAGGCCCGGTGCCGCGCGGAGGACGACGGGCTCGAGAGCCCAGCCGACGCGCTCGTGCAGGATGAGCGCGTCTTCCAGCAACAGCATCAAGCTTCCCGCGGCGACGGCGGCGAAGGCGGCCGACCTGCGTCGACGGGCCAGCAGCGCGCACAGCAGGGCGATCCAGCCGAACTTGATGTACAGCAGGAACTCGCCGTATGAACGGTCGACTCCGAGGTCGAAGTGCACGCCTGCGGGGACGCCGAGCAGCGTGTAGGCGAGGTGCAGTGCGATCACCGCGGCATCCACGACGAGCAGAAGCGCCAGCAGCAACGATCCCATGCTGCTCCTCAACGGGCGAAGGTTCAGTCGTGTGCGGCGGTCGCCCATCATCACAGGATATGGGAGGGCTCAGGCGTGCGCCGCCTCGCAGTCGGTGTGGTCGGCCGGCTCGAGCTGGAACGTGGAGTGCTCCACGTCGAAGTGCTCCGCCAGGCATCCCTGCAGCTCCTGCAGCAGATCGGCCGAGCGCCCCTCCGCCAGCACCGCCGGATCGACGGCGACGTGAGCGGTGAACACCGGCGCGCCCCGCGTCAACTGCCACACGTGCACGTCGTGCACGCCGACGACGCCCCGGTAGCCCTCCAGGTGCGAGCGGATCTCGCTGACGGCCGTGCCCTTGGGGGCGGACTCCGCCAGAACAGAGAAGACCTCGCGCAGCAGCGAGATCGCACGTGGCAGGATCATCGCGGCGATGAGCAGCGAGGCGATCGCATCAGCCGGCATCCAGCCCGTGGTGACGATGACGACGGCGGCAGCGATCACCATGACCGAGCCGATCAGATCGCCCATGACCTCGAGGTACGCACCGTGCACATTGATGCTCGTCTTCTGCGCCGAGCTGAGCAGCCACATCGAGAACGCGTTGGCCAGCATGCCGACCACCGCGACGGCCAGCATCAGCGGACCGGCGACCTCGACCTCGCCAGGGTCGATCAGCCGGTTCACCCCCTGCACCGCGACGACCACCATCAGCACGATCAGAATGATCGCGTTGATCAGCGCGCCGAAGACCTCAGCCCGCTGATACCCGAAGGTGCGCCGGTCATCGGCCGGACGCGCGGCGACCGCACTGGCGATCAGCGCGACCACCAGCGCCGACGAGTCGGTGAACATGTGCGCCGCGTCAGCCAGCAGCGCCAATGAGCCCGACAGGAGCGCTCCGACGATCTGCACGACCATCACCGTGGCCGTCAGACTCAGCGAGACGGTGAGCAGCCGCCGGTTGCCGGCGGAGCGGATGCCACCGTGAGCATGGGCGTGATCGTGCATGTCTCCAGGCTAGGCCTGGCGTTCACGGCACCGCGCCGTTTCGCCGAACTCGGGAACGGTAACGGTTCTCACTCGCGTCACCGCCGCATCCAGACCCCACCCAGGTCGGCGCAGTGCGCGGATGGCACGATGGACCACGACGTCGATGGCCGAACCGGAGGGGGCGAAGCCGATGATCACACCTGCGCTCGGGGCGAAGGCAGCCGCAGACGCCGAGTACGACGGCTTCATCGGATGGGTGCTCTCTCTCATGCAGACGCTCGGCGAGGTCGGGGTCGGCGTCGCGGTGCTGATCGAGACGTTCGTCCCGCCGACCCCTTCGGAGGCGCTGCTTCCGGGTGCGGGATTCCTCGCCTATGACGGGCGGATGAGCTTCTGGGGCGCATGGCTGGCGGCGACGCTCGGTGTCGTGGCCGGCGCGCTGATCTGGTACGCGATAGGAGCGGCGCTGGGCAGGGGTCGCACCAGGCGGCTGGTCGCCCGCATCCCGCTGATGGACACCGACGACTTCGACAAGGCGGAGGCGTTCTTCCTGCGCTGGGGCGGCGTCGCCGTGCTGTTCGGACGCTGCGTCCCTCTGGTGCGTTCGTTCATCTCGATTCCCGCTGGCATCGAACGGATGCCGCTGCTGAAGTTCACCGGTTACACGCTGATCGGATCCGGGCTCTGGAACGGCATCTGGATCGGGCTCGGCTTCGTCTTCGGTCCGGCCATCGCGCCCATGCTGGAGGAGTGGAGCGGCGCGATCTCCAACGCGGTGCTGGTGGTCATCGCACTGCTGGTGCTCTGGTTCGTCGCCGGCCGCCTGCGCAGACTGCGCCGCCGGAAGCGGCACGGGCTGAACGGGCCCGCGGCCGCAGATCCGGTGGACGACACGGTCGGTGCTCGCGACTAGAGGTCGGCCAACAGCGGGATCAGCGCCTGGAACGCTCGCGCCCGGTGCGACTGGGCCTGCTTCTCGGCATCCGTGAACTGGCCCACCGTGCGCTCGGCGGCGGCGTCCTGGCCATCGGGGATGAAGACGGGATCGTAACCGAACCCGCCCGCCCCCGCCGGGGTGTGGGCGAGCCGTCCGGGCCAGACGCCCTCGACGACGTGCTCGGCGCCGTCCGCGGCGACGAGGGCGATGGTGGAGCGGAACTGCGCGGCCCGGTGCGGATCGGCGATGTCGCGCAGCTGGTCGAGCAGCAGTTCGAGGTTCGCCACGGAATCCTTCTTCTGCCCTGCCCAGTACGCCGAGAAGACTCCTGGCGAGCCGCCGAGCACGTCGACGCAGATGCCGGAGTCATCGGCGAGCGCAGGCAGTCCGGTGTGCGCCCACGCGGCGCGGGCTTTGAGGAGTGCGTTCTCGGCGAAGGTCACCCCGTCCTCGACCGGTTCCGGGCCGTCGTAGCCGATCACCTCGAGATCGGGGCGGGTACTCGCCACGATCTGCTGGAACTCCACCACTTTGTGCGGATTGTGGGTGGCGAGGACGATCCTCATCGCTCGGCCGCCAGGGCGGCGAGCTGCTGCTCCTTCAGTGTGGCGCAGCCGTTCACGCCGAGGTCGAGCAGGGCGTCGAGCTCGCGCTTGTCGAACGGCGCCCCCTCTGCGGTTCCCTGCACCTCGACGAACAGCCCCCGCCCCGTGACGACGACGTTCATGTCGGTCTCGGCGCGGACATCCTCCACGTATGCCAGATCGAGCATGGGCTCCCCGTCGATGATGCCCACCGACACAGCCGCGACCGAGTCGAGCAGCGGGGTGGCGTTCTTGCCGATGAACTTCTTCGCCCTGCCCCACTCGATGGCATCGGCAAGCGCGACGTAGGCACCCGTGATGGCGGCGGTGCGGGTACCGCCGTCGGCCTGCAGCACGTCGCAGTCGATCACGATGGTGTTCTCGCCGAGCGCCTTCGTGTCGACCACTGCGCGCAGTGCCCTGCCGATGAGCCGTGAGATCTCGTGCGTGCGACCGCCGACACGTCCCTTCACGCTCTCACGGTCGTTGCGGCTGTTCGTGGCACGCGGAAGCATCGCGTACTCGGCGGTGACCCAGCCCTTTCCCTTGCCGGTGAGCCAGCGAGGCACGCCGTTGGTGAACGAGGCCGTGCACAGCACCTTGGTGCCGCCGAAGCTGATCAGCGCCGACCCCTCTGCGTGGCTCGACCAGCCCCGCTCGATGGTGATCTCGCGCAGCTGGTCGGGGGCGCGGCCGTCGGCGCGCACCGTGGTCTGCACGGAGCCGGACTGGGCGGGGGCGTTGTCTGTCATGGTGTCCTCTCGGATCGGTTCAGTCCTGTGCCGCGCCCGACAGGTCGGGAAGCGCGATCACGCCGGTCTGCACGAGCTGCACGTCGCGCACCTCCCGGCCCATGAGCCGGTTCGCGAGCGCGGTGAAGTCGTCTGCGGAATCGCCGGTGGCCTCGTACACGTACGACGGCACCGCATCCTGCGGCGCGAGAAGATCGCCGCGGACGAGCTGGCGGTAGACGTCGGCGGCGGTCTCGTCGTCACTGGAGACGAGCGCCACACCGTCGCCCATCACATAGCTGATCGCGCCGCGCAGGAACGGGTAGTGCGTGCAGCCGAGCACGAGTGTGTCGACCTCGGCTTCGCGCAGTGGCGCCAGGTAGCTCTCGGCGGTGGCGAGCACCTCCGGCGTCCCGGTGATGCCCGCCTCGACGAACTCCACGAAGCGCGGGCACGCCGCCGTGAAGACCTCGAGCCGCTCATTCACCTCGAGCATGTCCTGATAGGCGCGCGAGCCGATGGTGCCTACGGTGCCGATCACGCCGACGCGGTTGTTGCGGGTCGTCGACACGGCGCGGCGCACGGCGGGACCGATCACCTCGACGACGGGCACGTCGTAGCGTTCGCGGGCGTCGCGCAGAAGTGCGGCGGATGCCGTGTTGCAGGCGATCACGAGCATCTTCACGCCCTGCTCGACGAGGGCGTCGAGCACCTCGAGGCCGTACCGGCGGACGTCGGCGATGGGCTTGGGCCCGTAGGGCGAGTGGGCGGTGTCACCGACGTAGACGAGCGATTCCTGCGGCAGCTGCGCGCGGATCGCCCTCGCCACTGTGAGTCCGCCGACTCCGGAGTCGAAGATCCCGATCGGCGCGTCGTTCATGATCACCCAGCCTAGTCCGCGTGCTCTGCACCCCGGGTCGCGGCGAGCGCGGCGCGCAGGTGCCCGCCGGCCTTCTCCAGCGCTGCGCGGGCGGTGCCGGCATCCGCACCGGTCTCGACGATGGCGATCGCGAGTTTGACCGATCCCCCAGCCTGGCTCAGAGCCGTGGCGGCTTCGACCGGCGTGCAGCCTGTGGCGTGCATGACCGTGCGCTCCGCGCGGGCGCGCAGCTTCTCGTTGGTGGACTGCACGTCGACCATGAGGTTCCCGTAGACCTTGCCCGACTGCACCATCGCGAGAGTGGAGAGCGTGTTCAGCACCAGCTTCTGCGCCGTTCCTGCCTTGAGCCGGGTGGACCCCGCGACGACCTCGGGACCGACCACGACCTCGATCGCAACGTCGACGCCGTGCGAGATTTCTGAGTCGCGGTTGCAGGCGAGACTCACGGTGAAGGCGCCCCGTTCGCGTGCCGCGCGCAGAGCCCCGGCGACGTACGGGGTGCGCCCGGATGCGGAGATGCCGACGATCGCATCATCGCGGCCCAGCGAGGCCCCGACGGCGGCGCCCGCCTGCTCGTCGTCTTCGGCGTTCTCGACGGCGTTGCGCAGCGCATGCTCCCCGCCGGCTATGTGGCCGGTGACGAGCGAGGGGTCGGTGCCGTAGGTGGGCGGGATCTCGCTGGCGTCGAGCACTCCCATGCGCCCGGCCGTGCCGGCGCCGACGTACACCAGACGTCCGCCCCGGCCGAGGCGCTCGACGATCCCGTCCACTGCCCTGGCGATGCTCTCGCGCTCCGCCGCGACCGCGGTCGCCGCCACGATGCCCTGCTCGGCCATCAGCGCGACCTGATCGGCGGTGGCGAGCGTGTCGAGCTTCGCGAAGGCGGGGTCGACGCGTTCGGTGGAGAGGGTCTCGAGGGTGGAGCGGAGTTCTTCGCGGTCGTCCATGTCAGGCTTCCTTACGGTTCGGTGCGAGCAGGGCGCGTCGAGCGGTGCGGGCTGCGAGCAGCCCGGCGTCGCGCACATCGATGACCGGTCCCTCGCCCGGCGAGGCGGCGGCGAGGCCGACGTTGACCGCCACGATGCCGGGTCCGGCGGAGCGGATGCGGTCGAGCACGAGCCGCTGCGGGGCGCCCTCGTCGATGCGGTCGACCAGCAGCACGGTCTGCACGCCTGCGGCGCGCTCGGCGACCGCTTCGATGTCGGCGTCCACGGCGTCCTCGGCGCTCAGTCGTACGATGTCGCCGTCCGCGGCGAGCGCCACGGCGACGTGCGAGGCGGCGCTGTCGACCGCCAGGCTCGAGGGCCTGCGCAGGTCGACGACCAGGGTGGGGATGTCGCTGAAGCGCGGCAGCTGCCCGCGAACGTCGAGCGCCCTGTCGGCGATGTCCTCGCCGTCGAAGGCCGTCTCCGTCACGGTGCCGGGTCGGGCGCGCACGGCATCGGCCATGCGCCGCACCCGCCCAGCCGCCTCCGCGACGCGGGTGCGTGACAGCTTTCCACTGCGCAGGGCGGCGACGATCGCATCCCGCGCAGCGAGGTAGTCCCGCTCGTCCTGATCGGCGAGCATCGCGTCGCCGGGGTTCGTGGGGTTGCCGATGCAGAGCAGGTCCGCGCCCGCGGCGAGCGCGAGCACCGCCCCGCCGCCGATGCCGTGGTTCTCGCGAATGGCTGCCATGTCGAGCGCGTCAGTGATGATCACGCCGTCGAATCCGGTCTCGCGCAGACGGCCCAGCACGTCGCGGTTCAGCGTGGCAGGCAGGTCTCCCCAGTGATCCGCGCAGATGTGCGCCGTCATGATCGAGCGCACGCCGGCGTCGATGGCGGCCTGGAACGGCGGCAGGTGCACCCGTTCGATCTCGTCCTGCGTCAGGGCGAGCCTCGGCAGGTCGTGATGGGAGTCGAGGTGGGTGTCGCCGTGGCCAGGGTAGTGCTTGGCGCACGCGGCGACGCCTGCCTGCTGTATGCCCTGCACCGCGGCGGCGACGTGCCGCGAGACCAGCCCGGGCTCATTCCCGAACGCGCGCACGCCGATCACGGGATTGCGCGGATCGGTATTGACATCGGCGACCGGGCCGATCACGACATCGGCGCCGACCCGCGCGGCTCGCCGTCCGATCTCCGCTCCGGTCGCGCGCGTGGCTTCCAGGTCATCGAGCGCGCCCAGTTGCGCGGCCCCCGGCACGGTGGAGCCGGTGGCCGCCTCCAGCCGAGTGACGCTGCCGCCCTCTTCGTCGACTCCGATGAGCGCGTGCGGGCCGAGAAGATGGATCTGCTCGCTCAGCGCCGCGAGATCCGGCCCCAGGTTCTGCGCGAAGTAGACGACCCCGGCGAGGTCATTCTGCAGGGCTTCCGCCAGCCAGCCCGGGACCGTCGTGCCGAGGAATCCCGGCCAGAGGACGCTGTTGGCCAGGCGGGTCAGCTGGTCGTCATCGTTCACCGCGGGTCCTCGTCTGCTCGGAGCGGACCGGACGGACACCGGCCCGCAGATCAGTATTCCCGATCGGCGTGCTGGATACACTGAGCGGATGAGCTCCGCGTTCCTCACCGACCGCTACGAACTGACCATGCTCGCCGCGTCGCTGCGCGACGGCACCGCACAGCGGTGGAGCGTCTTCGAGCTGTTCTCGCGGCGGCTGTCCGGCGGTCGCCGCTTCGGTGTGGTCGCCGGCACAGGACGCCTGCTCACGCTCCTGCGCGAGTTCCATTTCGGCGACGACGAGCTGCGATACCTGCGCGACAACGACGTGGTGGATGCCGAGGCCGTGCGCTATCTGGAGGACTATCGCTTCACGGGCACCATACGCGGGTACCGGGAGGGCGAGCTGTACTTCCCCGGTTCGCCGATTCTGACGGTGGAGGGCACGTTCGCGGATGCCGTGGTGCTCGAGACTCTGGCGCTGAGCGTGCTGAACCACGACTCCGCGGTCGCGACCGCCGCCTCCCGGATGAGCATCGCCGCCGGTGAACGGCCGCTGGCCGAGATGGGCTCGCGCCGCGCCGCCGAGCACTCGGCCGTCGCCGCCGCTCGGGCCGCGTACATCGCCGGCTTCGGTGCGACCAGCAACCTCGAGGCCGGGCGCCGGTGGGGCATCCCCACGATGGGCACTGCCGCGCACTCGTGGACGCTGCTGCATGACACCGAAGAGGATGCCTTCCGCGCGCAGGTCGACAGCCTCGGCACCGACACGACGCTGCTCGTCGACACCTACGACATCCGCACCGGCGTGGAGACCGCGATCCGCGTGGCGGGCACCGGCCTGGGCGGGGTGCGCATCGACTCCGGGGATCTTCCGCTCGTCGCGGCGGAAGTGCGCGCCCAGCTCGACGAGCTGGGTGCGACGGGCACCAAGATCACGGTCACCAGCGATCTCGACGAGTACGCGATCGCCGCCCTCGCGGCGTCACCGGTCGACTCGTACGGCGTGGGCACTTCCGTGGTCACCGGTTCCGGCTACCCCACGGCCGGCATGGTTTACAAACTTGTGGCGCGGCGGGATTCCGCCGGCAGCTGGGTCGCGGTCGCCAAGGCATCGACCGACAAGGGGTCGCGCGGCGGCCGCAAAGCGGCGTTCCGGAGCCTCGAGGACGGCGTCGCGACATCAGAGACGATCGCCGTCTCTGATGGTTTCGAAGAGGTCGACACGGTCGCCGAGCACCCGGGAAGCCGGGACTTGCAGGTCACGCTCGTCCAGGACGGCGAGATCGACTCGTCCTATGAGGGCGCCGCGGGCACGGCCTCCGCTCGTGAGCATCACCTGCGTGTGCGCGAAGAGCTGCCGGTGCGCGCCCTCGCCCTGAGCAAATCGGACCCGGCGATCCCGACCCTGTTCGTGGACGCGGACTGATCCCGCGCCCACTCCGAGCCGCGGGGCGCCCTGTCAGGCGACCATGCTCTCGTAGATCTCCTTGCAGGTCGGGCAGATCGGGAACTTCTCCGGGTCGCGCCCTGGCGTCCACTTCTTACCGCACAGCGCGCGCACCGGCTTGCCGGTGATCGCCGACTCGAGGATCTTCTCTTTCTTCACGTAGTGGGAGAAGCGCTCGTGGTCGCCGGGCTCGAGATTCTCCTCGCGAAGGAGTTCTTCGAGTTCGCGATCGAGCGTTGCCACGCCACCCTGATCGGGGCTGTCCAGCGGAGTACTCATCCCGTGATTCTAGCCCGCCGCCGTGCCCGTGGGTTCGGGTGCCGACCGCATCCGCGTCGTGCGGAGATCGCCTGCCGCAGGGGCATCCGGCACGACGTCCCGCGCTCAGGTTGTCTCGGCGAACTCCATCAGCCGCTCGCCGCTGTGCTCGAAGATCCGGCCACCCAGTACAGCGCCCCCGAGCAGCACGACGGCGCCGGTGACGACGCCGACCCAGAACGTCGCCGGTGCGTGCTGCCCCCCTTCGACGATCGTCAGCCAGAACAGCCAGATCGTCGGAGCGCTGAACAGCAGAGCACCGAGGAAGGTCCCGGCAGCACCGTACGATCCGTGCGAGGACGACCGCTGCGGCTGCTGGAACGGGCTGTCTCCCGGCCGCGACACCGCATACGGCGCGACGACGGAGAGGATGCTCGACATGCCGAAGCCCGTGAACAGCAGTGCCACGGTGAGGCCGATCATCGGCATCAGCAGCGCCCAGTGCGAGATGACGGCGAGGGTCACCGAGACCCCGATCGCCAGCACCGGAACCGCCACCAGCAACACCGGCACGAGGCGCCCCAGCCGGTCGGGCAGCCCGCGCATGCCGCTGGCGATGTGGATCCACACGGCCGTGGAGTCGTAGGCGACGTCATTGTGCGGCAGCCAGCCGAAGAACAGGGCCATCAGCGGAACCGGCACGAGGGCGGCGATACTCAGCGGCACTCCGGCGACCAGCAGCGGGAACACGGTCAGCACGCCCGCTATAGGAACGACGATCACGTTGACGATGTAGCGACGATCCCGCAGCCAGTACACCAGGCTGCGCGCGGCGACCGCTCCGAAGGCATTGTCGGGCAGCGGACCGAACCAGCCCAGTCCGCTGCGCTCGCGCGCTGCCACCGGCCGCTCCGTGGTGGTGAGCAGATGGCGCACCAGATAGGCCCAGAGGGCGGCGAGGGCGGCGAGCGACGTCAGGGCGATCAGACCGCTGCCCCACGCGGCCGCCGTCTCACCCGCGGCGAGGTGGAAGAGGAATGCCTGGGGGGCGGCGAGCGGCGTGTATCCGACGATCGAGGTGGCTGCGGCGACGCCGCCTGGCACGTTTCCGTCCCATTCCATCGACGCGAAGTAGGCGGCGAAGGGGAAGGCGATGACGATCACCGGGATGGTGAACAGCACGGTCAGCTCGCGTGAACGCCGCTCGGGCAGCAGGATCGCGCTGACCGCCATTCCGATTCGCGCGGCCAGCGCGGTGCAGAGCACGCTGATCACGACGGAGAGCACGGCGGCCGGCCAGGCGACACCGTGCGCGACGGCCACGGTGACCACGCACGCTCCGACCGCCAGGAGCACGAGACTCGGGATGCTCACGAGTGCGGCGAGCGTGAGAGTCCACGGCATCCGTCGTTCGTCGACACCGAACGGGCCGAAGCGACGTGGGTCGAGCTGGTCGGGTGTGCCGGTGAGCATCGGACCGAGGAGGAACGCGAGGAAGGTGGCGGCCCCACCGAGGACGATGACGGTGCGGGCGGTGGCCTCGGGCGCGCTGCCCAGTCCGAGCGTCGCCATGCACACCATGACCGTCACGGCGATCGCCGCGAGCATCGTCAGCGCGCTGCGCCAGACACGATCTCCGCGCAGCGAGCCGGCGAGAAGGGCAAGCCTCAGTCGGAGAACGTGTGCAACCACTCGAGCCCCTCCACTTCGCCGCCGGTGCCTGACAGCTCGACGAAACGCGCCTCGAGCGTCTGACCCGCTCGCACCTCGTCGATCGTGCCTTCGGCGAGCACCTCGCCGCCGACGATCACCGCGACGCGGGTGCACACCCGCTCGACGAGGTCCATGCCGTGGCTGGAGAGGATCACGGTTCCGCCGTGCGAGACGTACGAGCGCAGGATGTCGAGGATCACCCCGGAGGAGACCGGGTCGACGGCCTCGAAGGGCTCGTCGAGCACCAGCACCCGCGGTGAGTGGATCAGCGCGCCGGCGAGCATGACCTTCTTCGTCATGCCGGCGGAGTAGTCCGAGACCACGCGGCTGAGCGCCTCGGTGAGATCGAATGCGCGAGCCAGGTCCGCGGTGCGCTTCTCGATCACCGTGCGCTTGAGCCCGCGCAGCTGGCCGTAGTAGTGCAGCAGCTGACGTCCGGTGAGCCGGTCGAAGGTGCGCAGGCGGTCGGGCAGCACACCCATCATGCGCTTCGCGGCGAGCGGCTGAGCACGCTGGTCGATGCCGCTGATGCGCACCTCACCGGCGTCCGGCCGCAGCAGTCCCGCGATGATCGAGAGGGTCGTGGTCTTTCCGGCGCCGTTCGGCCCGACCAGGCCGTAGAAGGAGCCGGCGGGAACAGTGAGGTCGATGCCGTCCACCGCCCTCTGGTCGCCGAACCGTTTGACCAGGCCGCGGATGCGGATCGCGTCGGTCACTGCCGCGTCGGCCGCTGCCGCGTCGGTCACTGCCGCGCCGGTGTGCGGTGCGGGATCGACGCCGGCGGAGGCGGAGCCGGAGTCGGAGTCGTCGGAGGCCGAGCCGGCAATGTCTGCGGTGTCTTCAGCGGCTGCGACAGTGTCGGCCGGCGTCTCCCCCGCGGTATCGGCATCGGGGGCGGACGCCGGCGCCGCCTCAGGTGCCTCGGCATCGGATGCCGCGGGGCTGCCGGTCTCGACCGCTCCAGCGGAATCGACGGCTTCCGCGTCGCCTGCGGCAGCGGAGTCGGACTCGGCCGTGTCGGTCGTGACCGGCGGCGCGGGTGCGGTGCCGGCGTTCTCGCGCCTGCGCGGAGGGTGCGCCTCTGCGACATCGGGGGCGCTGTTGGATGCCGCGGTCAGGCGGCGCGTCGTCTCCTCGGCGACGACCAGCTCGATGGCGTCTGCCGATGCGGCGCCGTCCTGTTCGCCCGTGTAGACGTTCGCGGGAGTTCCGCTCGCCTCGCTCTTCGGCGAGGCCTGCGGCTCGTCGGTGCTCGCGTTGCTCCCGGCGCCTGCCTTCGACACCGTCGCAGTCTTGCGTGCGCCCGTCTTGGACGCCGGCTTCTTGGTCGCCTTAGCCGACGACGGTCGCTTCACAGTCGTGCGCTTGACTGCGGCGTCCCCGGTGCCGCTCGGCGAGTTCGGCGCCTCGTCGCCCGGCGCCTCTGCGGGGGCCTTCGCGGCCTGCTTCTTCGCGTCCGTCTGCGCCTTGGCGGCGGCCTGCGCCTTCGCCGCGGCGGTCTTGGCAGCCGCGGTCTTCGCGGCAGCGGTCTTGGCGGCAGCGGTCTTCGCGGCAGCGGTCTTCGCGGCAGCTGTCTTGGTCGTCGCCTTCGCGGCCGCGCTGCTCGATGCCGCCCTCTTCACCGCGGCGGTCTTCTCCGCCTGCGCAGCGGCCGTCCGCTTGGCCGACGCGGCCTTCGTGGCAGCCGCGCTCGTCGAGGCCTTCTTGGCCGCAGCCGTGCGGGCCGCTTTGGTCTTGTCGGCCGGTGTCGCCTTGGCGGTCGGCGTCGTCTTGGCGGCCGCCGACGTCGCAGCGGCCGGCGGCGTCGCCTCAGCGGCCTCCTCGTTCGCTCCCGTGGGCGCCGACGCCTTGGACTTCCCGGCGGCACTCGGCTTCGCCACGGTCGACTTCGCCGGCGCCTTCTTCACTGATGCGCTCCTGGCGGAAGGCTTCCGGGCGGCAGCCGTCTTCGCGGCAGCGGGCTTCGCTGCAGCCGTCTTCGCGGCAGCGGGCTTCGCGGCAGTCCTCTTCGCGGCAGTGGCCTGCGTGGAAGCATCCGTCCCCTCGCGTCCGCCGCCGGCAGCGGTCGACGCGACGGCATCCGTCCCCTCGCCGTTCGCGGCGTCCACTGGGTCGTCTCCGGAATCGGGGGAAGCAGTCACGCGCACTACGATAGCAATCGGATCAATGAGCGCCGGGGGCGGAATCCCGCGACATTCCGGTCTCGAGACAATCTGTGAGGCGGGTGTGCAATCGATCACGAAACGGCAACGTCGCATCCTCGGCCCCGGGTGTTCCCAGGTGACATGGCTAGCATTGCCTAGGCACGAAGAGGTGTCCCGTCGGTTAACCGATCGTGAACACAGTTCTTTCTAGGAGACATCGTGACTCTTCAGACCGTCATCCTCGCAGCGGGCATGGGCTCGCGCCTTGGCCGCGCACTTCCCAAGCCGCTGACCGAGCTCAGCGACGGCCGCACCATCATGCAGCAGCAGCACGAGAACATCCGTGCCGCGTTCGGCAGCGACGCCCGCATCACCGCTGTGGTCGGGTACCGCGCTGAGACCATCATCGAGGCGTTCCCCCGAGCGAACTACGTGCACAACGAGCGCTACGACGTGACCAACACGTCCAAGAGCCTGCTGCGAGCCCTCTCGGCCACGGGCAAGGGCGGCGTGCTCTGGATGAATGGCGATGTCGTGTTCGACCCCCGCATCCTGGGCCGCGCGATCGAATACATCGAGCGCGACCAGTCCTTCGTCACGGTCAACACCTCCAAGGTCAGCGACGAAGAGGTCAAGTACACCGTCACCGCCGAGGGGTACATCAAGGAGCTGTCGAAGACCGTCAAGGGCGGTCTCGGCGAGGCTGTCGGCATCAACTACATCTCGGCGCGTGACAAGAAGGCGTTCATGCGCCAGCTGCAGCGGGTCGACGACCAGGACTACTTCGAGCGCGGCCTCGAGCTGGCGATCGCCGAAGACGGCCTGCTGCTCGAGCCCATGGACGTCTCGGACCTGTACGCGGTCGAGATCGACTTCGCCGAGGACCTGGAGCGCGCGAACCAGTTCGTGTGAGCTCCCCCGTGCACAGAAAGCTCCGTCCCGCAAGGGCCGGAGCTTTCGGCATTCTTGCGGCGGTGAGTACTTAGGATCGCCGTATGCGCGACAAGGTGCACAAGATCCACTCCCTCTCCGACGATGCGCCGTGGGACAGTGCGGTACCCCCGATGGGCTCGCCGGAGCATCCGCTGGCCGTGCGCGGACTCGACCGTGTGCTCTCGGTGCAGCGTCCGCTCGTGATCGCCCACATCCGCAGCATCCGGCTGCGCCACCCCGACGCGACGCCGGAGCAGATCGTGCGGATGCTCGAGAATCGTTACCTCACCGCGGTCACGACCGGCGGTGCGGCGGTCGGCGCGACCGCGGTGATCCCCGGCATCGGCACAGGCGTCACGCTGGCGCTGTCCGGGGTCGAGACCGTGGGCTTCATGGAGTCGACGGCACTGTTCGCACAGTCCGTGGCCGAGGTGCACGGGATCGCGATAGACAACCCCGAACGCGCACGGGCGCTGGTGATGACGCTCATGCTCGGGAAGGAAGGCGTCGATCTCGTCTCGCAGCTGGCACGACAGGCCAGCGGCAAGGGCGGAAGCAGATCTTCCTACTGGGGCGAGATGGTCACCAAGTCACTGCCCCGCGCTGCCGTGGGGCCGCTGGTCGACCGGCTGAAGTCGGCATTCGTGCGCCAGTTCGCTTCGCGTGGTGGCGCGTCGGTTCTCGGCAAGGCGCTGCCCTTCGGCGTCGGCGCCGTGGTCGGTGGAGCGGGCAACCACCTGCTGGGCCGACGTGTGCTCACCACCTCCCGGCGCGCCTTCGGCGCAGCCCCCACGGCCCTGCCGCCGGAACTCGAGCCGGTGCCGGGCAGCGAGCGCATCGAGCGGCGGATGCTGGACGGAGCCCGCGCCGTCGGCGGCGGTGTCGGCGGCGTGGCCGGATCCGTCGGCCGCGGCATCGGAGCCGCGGGCCGCGGGATCGGATCGGCGAGTCGCGAGGCGGGGAGGAGCATCGGCGACGTCGCCCGCCGCGCGGGAGGGATGCTGCGGCGACGCGGAGATACGGATGCAGGCGGCGCTGACAGTGTTCGTGCTCTGGATGGCGGTGGAGCCCCCGCCGACGGATCATCCTCCACGCGCGAGGGGTAGGACCGAGTTCTCCACGTGCGGGGAACAGGCTGCCACTCAGGGGCCCCTCCCCCGGTCGCCTACCGCGTGTCGTGGCTCATCATGCGCGTTCCGGCGCATCCATGGTCGTCAACGCCTGGCGCGAGCCGGTGGACGTCGCGCGCGTTCTCCATACCTACGCCGACGGCCGTGCACGGATTGGAGTACGTCTGGCGGTTGTCATCTGGGCCCGGGACCTTCCGTAATTCGAATCTTTGTTCTATACTGGAGTCATGAGCGAAGACGTGCTTCCCCACTTCGAACGGCGGGCGACGTTGCTCGACGAGTGGGTCGAAGCGCGTCGGCAGGCCGCCGCCTGGGAGGCCAAGGCCGCCGGATTGCTGGCCCAGCGCGCCGAGCTCCTGGAGCACGACATCGCAGAAGCGCCGCTGCACCGCGAGAGCATCTGGCGCTCGATGGTCGCCGAGTACTCCGCCGCCGGACGGATGGCGAAGGGCGCCGTCGAGCACGCTTTCGCCGACGCGCGTGTCCTCGCCACGGATCTCCCCGGATTGCGCGCCTCATTCGAGGCGGGGCTGATCTCGCCCGCGCACGTCCGCGAGGTGATCCGGGCGGCATTCCCGGTCACGCAGGCGATCGCCGACGGCGCCCTGGAGCCCGCCGCTCTTGCCCTGTACGAGGCGGCCGCCGTCGAGTTCGCCGAGACCGAGGCGCCGGCCCGAACACGAGCGCATGTGCGCGAGATCGCCGCCGCTCTCGCCGGTCAGACAGTTCTCGACCGACACCGCGCGGCCGAATCCGAGCGGTGCGTGAGCGTCAGGTCCGTCGGCGACGGGTTGGCGCTGCTGCAGGCGGTTCTTCCCGAGCATCTGGCTGAGGGCATCATGGATCGACTGACCCAGCTGGCGCGCCATCAGAAGTCTCATGTCGAAGACCGCGAACCCACGTTCGCCCATATCGACTCCACATCCGAAGGTTCCGCCGATGACGCTTCTTGCGCTCACGACGCGATCTTCGGCATCGCCGACACCTTCACCGTCGACCCGTTCGCACCGTACGAACCACCCCACGCACGCAATTGGCTTCCGGAGCCGGTGCCGGCCGACGACACTCAGTGCGCCGAGTCGCACTGGGCGAGCATCGATCGCGCGCTGGCCGCCGGCCCGCAGATCGTGCACCTGCCCGGGGATGCTCGCACGATCGACCAGATCCGTGCAGACCTGCTCACCGACCTGCTTCTCGGCTCCGAGCCTTCCGAGGTACAGGGGGCCGGGCTCGAGAACATCACCGCGCGCGTGCAGGTCACCGTCGCCGCCACCACGCTCGCGGATGTCGACGACGATCCGGCGCAGCTCGACGGTCACGGTGCTCTGCATCCCGACATTGCCCGCGCCCTGGCCGGACGCAACACCGGCTGGACGCGCCTGTTCCTCGACCCCCATGGGCTCGTCACCGAAACCGACACCTACGCACCGACAGAACCCATGCGTCGGTTCCTCCGCGCACGAGACGAACACTGCCGCTTCCCCGGATGCCGGATGCCCGTCCACCGTTGCGACATCGACCATAATCACGACCACGCTCTCGGCGGGCCCACGGCTCTGTGCAATCTCGCGCACTTCTGCAGAGCGCATCACGTCCTGAAACATCCCGACATTCCCGAGGCGCACCGGTGGACGGCCAGGCAGCTTCCCGACTGGACCATCGAATGGACCAGCCCCCTCGGCCGCACCTACCCCGACAAACCACCACGGCGAGTGATGTTCGTACCGTCCCGACCACCGGCGCGCGACGAATCGGTCTGGGCGGAAACCGACATCGCAGTCGATGTGGCGCTCAAGGCGCCCTTCTGATCGGTGGAGCGGGGTGTCTGGCACGCTGTGGATAACTTCTGCAGACGCTCACGCCTTCGGGTTACCGTGGCCGGGTGACGATCACGACCTTCTCCGCGCGCACCGGCAGCGCGTTGACCGCCGGGATGCTCGCGCTCGGAGTCCTGGCCGGCTGCACACCAGCACCACAGCCAGAGCCGACCGAAACGGCTCTGTTCGCATCCGAGGAGGAGGCGTTCGCCGCTGCGGAGGAGACGTATCGGGCGTACACGGATGCGGTTAACGGCACCGATCTTTCGGACCCCAGGAGCATCGAACCCGTGTACGCGCTACTCACCGATCCGGCCGAAGCTGCGAGTCGCGAGAACTACAGTCTGTACAAAGCTGAATCGGTGACCCGTACGGGAACGACCACCTTCGACACTTTCACTCCAGTGTCGTATGAGGGTGAGCTCGTAATCACTCGTGTGTGCCTCGACGTTTCGGAAGTCGACCTACTGAACGCGGATGGCGTTTCAATTGTTTCGCCGGACAGAGAAGCACGTCAACCGATCGAACTCGAAATGGTACCTGGCGACTCCCCAACCGGGCTCGTGATCCGATCCAACACGATCGCCGAGGACTTCCAATGTTGAGTCATCTTGGCGCAAGCACCCTTTTGATCTCTGCGCTGTTCTCGAGCGCGGCGACGCCTCCACCGCCACCAAACCAAGTTGGTGCAGATCAAGTTTGGGCTGAAGTGCCCACTGGCAATCAAGGTCGACTCGACGTATCAGGCGTCGTGAACAAGCCCGGTGGCCGAGGTCACGGCAACGGTATCGAAAGTAGTCCACACACCGTCCCCGGCGGCTCGCAGCCCGTGGCGCGCGTGAACGTCGAGCCCCGTCCCGACCCGTTCACGCAGTGTCGCGACGACTGGAATCTGATGATCCGTTGCGTCGAAGCGCTCAACCGCGCAGAGGCAGAAGACGAAACCGACGATCCCACCCCCGCGATCCCTCCCATCACGATCACCGACCTCGCGACGTTCGCCCCCGAGCCCAGCACCCTCACGGCCGAGCCAGGCAACCTCGGCGTCGTGGGGCTCCCGGCGAACTTCGTCGCCACTGCCGACACCCACAGTCAGAACGGCGAACTGTTCGGGTTCCCGATCAGCGTGCGATTCACCCCCGCATCCTTCACCTTCCACTTCGGCGACGGCGACTCCCTCACCAGCGCCACCGGCGGGCGCAGCTGGGATGACCTCGACCTCCCGCAGTTCGCCCCGACCGACACCAGCCATACCTACGCGGAACGCGGCACCTACACCGCCAGGGTCGACGTATCCTACTCGGCCGAGATCGACCTCGGCGTCGGCTGGTTCCCGGTCTCGGGACGACTCACGACGACCGGCCCGGACCAGAGCATCCGCATCTACGAGGCCCACACCGCACTCGTCGCTCACACCTGCACCGAGAAGCCCGACGCACCCGGCTGCTGACGTCGTCCGCCAAATGATCGCCGAACCCGTTGTGGCGAGCATCCAACGCCTCAGCGGCGCCCGGCGCTAGGGTTGAATCCGTGACGGACACGCCTGACCTCTCCACAACGGCCGCCAAGATCGCGGACCTCCGCGCCCGCTATGACGAGGCGATCGTCGATCCAGAGAAGATCGCCCGCGAGAAGCAGCACGCCAAGGGCAAGATGACCGCCCGCGAGCGCATCGACCTCCTCGTCGACAACGGCAGCTTCGTCGAGTTCGACGAGTACGTTCGTCACCGCACCACCGCGTTCGGCATGGACCGCAACCGCCCCTACGGCGACTCGGTCGTCACCGGCATCGGCACCATCCACGGGCGCACCGTCGCGGTCTACTCGCAGGACTTCACCACCTTCGGCGGCTCGCTCGGCGAGGTCTCCGGCGACAAGATCATCAAGATCATGGAGTTCGCCCTCACCAGCGGCATGCCGGTCATCGGCATCCTCGATTCGGGTGGCGCCCGCATCCAGGAGGGCGTGCTGGCGCTGAGCAAGTACGGCGAGATCTTCAAGATGAACACGCGCTCCTCGGGCGTCATCCCGCAGATCTCCATCATCATGGGCCCCGCCGCCGGCGGCGCCGTGTACGGCCCCGCCCTCACCGACTTCGTCATCATGGTCGACAAGACCAGCCAGATGTTCGTCACCGGCCCCGACGTGATCAAGACCGTCACCGGCGAGGACGTCGGCATGGAGGAACTCGGCGGCGCGTACACGCACAACACGCGCTCCGGCGTCGCGCACTACCTCGCAGAGGACGAAGACGACGCGATCGACTACGCACGGACGCTGCTCGGCTTCCTGCCCGACAACAACATGGCCGAGCTGCCCAGCTACGAGGCCGCATTCGAGTTCGAGACGACGGATGCCGATCAGCGGCTGAACACGATCATCCCCGACTCCCCCAACCAGCCCTACGACATCCACACCGTCATCGAGCACGTCGTCGACGACGGCGACTTCCTCGAGGTGCAGCCGCTGTTCGCCCCGAACATCGTCATCGGCTTCGGGCGGATCGAGGGCCGCTCGGTGGGCATCATCGCCAACCAGCCGTCCCAGATGGCCGGCACCCTGAACATCGAAGCCGGCGAGAAGGCCAGCCGCTTCGTGCGCTTCTGCGACGCCTTCTCGATCCCGATCGTCACGCTCGTCGACGTGCCCGGCTACCTGCCTGGCACCGACCAGGAGTGGACCGGCGTCATCCGCCGTGGCGCGAAGCTCATCTACGCATACGCCGAGGCCACGGTGCCTCTCGTCACCGTCATCCTCCGCAAGGCGTACGGCGGCGCCTACATCGTGATGGGCTCCAAGCAGCTCGGCGCCGACGTCAACCTCGCCTGGCCGACCGCCGAGATCGCGGTCATGGGCGGGCAGGGAGCGGTGAACATCCTCTACCGCAACGAGATCAAGAAGGCGGAGGAGAACGGCGAAGACGTCGCCGCCGTGCGCACCCGCCTCGCCAACGAGTACACCTACAGCGTCACCTCTCCCTTCCTCGCGGCCGAGCGCGGTGAGATCGACGGCATCATCGAGCCGGCGAACACCCGCGTCGCCATCGCGAAGGCGCTGCGTGCACTGAAGGGCAAGCGGGCCGAACTGCCCCCCAAGAAGCACGGGAACATCCCGCTGTGAGCACGATGCACGAGTCCGAGCCGGCGGCCGAGCCGCCGCACGTCGAGATCGTGCGCGGCACTCCCAGCGAAGAGGAGCTCGCCGCCCTCATCGCCGTGGTGAGCGAGGCGTACGTCCGCGAAGCCCAGGATGCCGTCGCCGAAGAGCCGCGGGTCTCGGTGTGGCAGCGTACGCAGCGAACCATGCGCGCTCCGCTGCGGCGAGACATCCCGTGGGGACGCTTCTCAGGCTGACCGATGCCGCAGACGGTCCGCGCGCCCGCTGGAACCGTTCCCCGATTTTGTCCCCCGAAATACCTACAGACAGACCTCTTGCACATCAGCAGACTGGTATCAACGCTTCGCGTTAGGCGGCTGCTCTGTCCCAGGGTAGACAGACGCATCACCGCCCCCTTGCGGACAGTTTTCGGGTAGCTGGTCCGCACTGGCGAGGGGCGGGCGGCTTCGCCGCCCCTCGCCCACTCTCTTCCTCAGCGGATGCGGCGACCGCCGCGTCCGGTCAGCGTGCCACGCGCGGGATCTCGTGCCAGAGCTCCACCGCATCATCGTCGCGGGAGCCACCGGCCGAACGCCCCACGACCGTGACCGCCAGCACCTCGTCGCGACCGGCCCTGACGATCACTCGGTTGGACCGCACCTCCGCCAGCACCTCGGCCAGCTCATCGCGGATCTCGTCCACCCGCGCCTCCTCGAGGCCGTCGAGGCCGCCCTCGTCGAACACGGTCACGAGAGTGCCCCTGGCCCGCGCGCCGCTGATCGCCTCGCGCACGGCGTCGTTCAGCAGCCGCGCACCGCGCAGCTCGTCCCGCAGCGTCCCCTCGGCCAGTCGTGCCTCGAGCCGCTCCTGCTCGGTGAGCATGCCGTGCGCCGCCACGGTACGGCTCAGCACCGGCCCCGCCACGGCGAGCGCCCGCTGCGCGCGAACCCGCCGCTCACGCTGCCGCACGAGCTGCGTCGCATGCCACGCCGAGACCGCGCGCTGTATGTCGGCGAGCCGCTCGGTGTCCTGCACCGCGCGATCCCAGAACAGCACCAGCAGCTGCGCCACCACCACCCACGTGATCGAGCCGACCAGTCCGAGCATGAAGGCCTCGCCGACCCCCATGAACACGCACGCCTCGACCACCAGGATCAGCAGGATCGTCCAGCCGAGGATCAGCCGCCTGCGCACGATGCAGACGACCGCGAGCAGGCCGGTCGCCCCGATGTACCAGGTGGCGAACGGCGCTCCGCGCGTCGTCGGCTCCAACGACAGGCTCACCAGCGCCGGCACGACCGCCCCGGCGAACAGAGACAGGATGGCAGGCCACAGTGGCATGCGCACCGCGTTCGCGGATTCCACGAGCACCGCTGTCAGCACCGTGCCGAGGTAGAGCGCGATGGCCGCGACCATCAGCAGCGGTGCGGCCGGCTGCTCGATCCACCAGATGGCCCGCGCGGCGAAGTACACCGCGAATCCGAGGGCCAGCGCAGTGGCCATGCTGCGGACGGTGCGCCTCATGACGCCTCCCAGCTGAGCCGCACCGTCGTGCCCTCGGCATCCGTCTCGATCTCCGAACTGCCCGCCACCGCCGCCATGCGCGCCACGATCGACGCGCGAATGCCCAGCCTGTCCTCGCCGATCGCATCGGGATCGAAACCGGGCCCGGAGTCGACGACGATCACGGTGAGGCGGTCCGCCGCGTCCGACTCGGCGACGACGTGCAGGCCGCGCCCGCCGGCGTGCGCGAGAGCGTTGCCGATCGCCTGCCGCGCCGCGAGGACGATGGCGCGCGCCACCCTGCCCGGCACGGCGGCAGGCGCACCCCGCTCCTCCACGACCGCATCCGCTCCATGCTCCGAGAGCGTGCGCCGGAGCTCGGCGACGATCTGCCCTCTGGACACCGGTTCGTCGTTGCCCTCCTGCGCGATCGACGCTTCGGTGTTCGCGAGGCGGGTGAGCGCTTCGCGGGCCATCGCCACCGCCAGGGTTCTCTCACGTTCGCTGTCTGCGCGCTCGGCGGCGATCAACGCCGCCAGCACGCTGTCGTGCATGAGCGCCGCCATCGCCACGCGCTCCTCCTCGGCCGCCGTCGCTCCGGCCGCGGACGCGTACGACTGCACCGCACGCGAACGCGCATCGTCGACGCCGTTCGCGACCTGCCGGAACATCCAGCCGAGTGAGACGATCACAAGCCCCAGGATCAGCGTGAACGACACGTCGAACGCGGTCGTGATCCAGAAGCTCTGCGTGAAATCGCCCTGTGCGAGCCGCACCCACCCGTAGACGAAGGGCAGTCCGATCGCCCACGCGAACTGCAGTCGCGGGGGGAACGCCAGCAGGGCAGCGACCACGCCGATGTTCACCAGGAAGAAGATCCACGGCTGACTCTCGGGCGTGCGGATAGTGCGGTCGACCACCACCGGCCACAGCAGCAGCGCCAGCACGTACATGACCGCGAACGCACCGCACGCCTGCTTCGCCCACTGCCCGGTCAGGCAAGCGAGGATCATCCACAGCAGCGGCAGGAAGACCAGGATCATCATGGCCAGATGCGGCGCGTCGAGCACCTGCAGTCTGGTGATCGCCGCCAGCAGCGCCTGCACGCCGAGCGCGGCGGAGCCGATCGCGGCGACGATCGCAAGGATGCGCTCCATGCGCTGTCCTGTGAATCGCTCCATCCCCGCCCCGACGAGGCCGGGAGAAGGGATGCTGCCCCACGCCTCGCGGATGGTGCGGGCGTCAACCGCCACTCGTGACCCCGTCCGGGGCGACGATCCCGTCCTCCATGGCGCGCCGCAGCAGATCCACCTTGGTCGGAGCCGGGCGGCCCACCTCGACGTACTTCACGCGGATGCGGGTGATGTTCTCCTTGGCGGTGGAATACGCGACCCCCAGACGCTCGGCCACCGCCTTCAGCGGCAGGCCGGTGGCGTACAGGCGCAGCACCTCGCGCTCACGGGTGGACAGCTGGGCGTCGGCGAACTCCCGGTCGCCGTCGACGGCGCTCGCCCACTCCACGTTGTTCAGCGCCTCACCGCGTGCGACAGTGCGGATCGCATCGAGGACGTCGTCCAGCGCGGATGACTTGCTAACCACACCGGACGCCCCTGCGACCAGCGCCTCTCGCACCGCGGCCGGGCGGTCGGCGACGCTGTGGATCACCACGCTCGCACCGTCGGCGACGAGGGTCGCCACGTTCTCGGTCACCGTGGTGCCGTCGCCGAGGGTGAGATCGAGCACGACGACATCGACCGGCGGCGCCACCGTCGAGGAGCGCCACGCGAGGTACTCCTTCACCGTCGCGCCTGAGAAGACCACGTCCTGCTCGCCGTCGCGCAGACAGGCGGCCTCCAGGCCGAGGCGGACCGATTCGTGGTCGTCGATGAGGGCGACGGTGCTCATGGTGTCAGCTTATCCAGTGGTCTGCGCGGCTCAGCGGGCCAGCAGAGCGACCGCTTCGAAGTGATGCGAGTGCGGGAACAGGTCGAACGCCCGCAGCGACTCCACTTCCCAGCCCAGCCCGCGGAAGGTGCCCAGATCCCGAGCCAGCGCCACCGGATCGCACGCGACGTACACGACGGCCTGCGGGTCGAGCGCATGGATCGACTCCACGACACCGCGTCCCGCGCCCGCTCGAGGCGGATCGAGGACGACAGCTCCGGCGCGGATGTCGTCGGGAAGACGGTCCAGGAACCGGTCGACGCGGGCAGTGACCGCCTGCGCGCCGAAGCGCTCGAGGTTGCGCGCGGCATGCTCGGTGGCGCGGCGATCCGACTCGACCGTCACGAGGTCGATCGCGCCGTGCTCGGCGAGCGTCGAGGCGAACAGCCCCACGCCGCCGTACAGGTCGAAATGCGTCGACTCCGGATCGACCCGGCCCGCGAGCGCTTCCCCGACCGCGGCGTGCAGCGTCGAGGCCGCCTGCGGATGCACCTGCCAGAAGCCGCCGGCATCGAGCGCGAACTCCCGGTCGCCGACGCGTTCGAAGACGACCTCGGGCCGGGGGCGTCGCTCGCGGCGCCCCTCGGGACGAGGCAGGACACGCACCCTGCCGTCCCCCGGCTCCACCAGGTCGACCCGCCCCGGACGGTGGCCGTGCAGCGCAAGGGCTGCCTCGGCGACCGCGGCACGCGCGAGGGGCATCGAAGCGACGTCGATCACCCGGTGGCTGCGCGCGGCGAACGGGCCGATGCGGCCGTCGTCGTCGACGTGCAGCGACACCCTGGTGCGCCATCCGGTGCCGTCGCCGGCGTCCACCGCCCGCACCTCCGGAGCATCCAGCCCGGCTCCTGCGAACTTGTCCAGCGCCTCCTGAAGCACGCGGCGCTTGAGCGCCCGCTGCTCATCGAGCGCGATGTGCCCGAGGTCCGCTCCGCCGACGCGGTCTTCCGGTGCGCGCGAGACGTCCGCCTCCGTCCAGACGTGCTCCCTGCGGTGCGGCGAGGCCTCGAGCACCTCGAGAGTCTCGGCTCGCCAGAACGACGCCTTACCCGCATCCGAGATTCGGGCGCGCACCCGCTCCCCCGGTATCGCGTCCGCGACGAACACGACGCGTCCCTCGTGGCGGGCGATGAAGGTGCCGCCGTGAGCGATGCCGGTGATGTCGAGATCGAGCACGTCGCCCGCGGAAGAGGTCATCCTTCGATCTTCTCAGATCATGTGGCGTTCTTCCCGGTTACCGTGGAACCATGCGCGTCTGCCTGGCCTCCACGTCCCCTGCTCGTCTGATGCTGCTGCGGCAGGCCGGGATCGAGCCGCTCATCGTCGCACCCGACGTTGACGAGGACGCGGTCGCCGCGGCCGCCGAAGCGCAGCGCGGCGCGCCGCTGACGCCTGGAGAGCTCGTGCTGCTGCTCGCCAGGGCGAAAGCCGCCGACGTGGCCCGTCGCCTGCCTGCGGAGCATCCGCGCTTCGACGGGATCGTCATCGGAGGCGACTCCATGTTCGCCCTCGACGGGCAGGTCTACGGCAAGCCGTACACGCCCGCCGCCGCCCGCGAACGGTGGCGGCGGATGCGGGGAGCCACCGGGGTACTGTTCTCCGGGCACTCCGTCTTCCGCATCCGGCCCGACGCCGAACCTGTGGAGGCCACCGCGATCGCCGAGGCGTCCGTGACCTTCGCCGACGACGTCACGGATGCCGAGCTCGACACCTACATCGCCAGCGGCGAGCCCCTGCACGTCGCAGGCGCCTTCACCGTGGACAGCCTCGGCGGCGCGTTCATCACCAGGGTGGAAGGCGACCCATCGACCGTCGTCGGCATGTCGCTGTCGACCCTGCGGCGCCTGACGGGCGAGCTGGGCCTGACCTGGACGGACCTCTGGAACGCCGGTGCACTCGCGGCGTCCCCCACGGCACAGTGAGCCGCGCACGACGGTTCCGCGGATTTCTTGTGGGGAGTCGTCAAAAAGATCGGGCGCGCACTCGCTAGGCTGACAGTCATGCCTGATATCGCCAAGGTGCTCATCGCGAACCGCGGCGAGATCGCCGTACGCATCATCCGCGCCGCCCGGGATTCCGGGATCTCCTCTGTCGCCGTGTACGCCGACCAGGATCGCGATGCGATGCACGCGCGACTCGCGGACGAGGCCTACGCCCTCGACGGCGCCACCAGCGCCGACACCTACCTGCAGATCGACAAGATCCTCTCCGTCGCCCGTCGCTCGGGCGCCGATGCCGTGCACCCCGGCTACGGCTTCCTGGCCGAGAACGCCGACTTCGCCCGTGCGGTCATCGGTGCCGGCATGATCTGGATCGGCCCCTCGCCCGAGGCGATCGAGGCCCTGGGCGACAAGGTGACCGCGCGCCACGTCGCCGAGAAGGTCGGCGCGCCCCTCGCGCCGGGAACCCCGGGGCCGGTCGCGGATGCCGCAGAGGTCGTCGCGTTCGCCGAGAAGGTCGGCCTGCCGATCGCCATCAAGGCCGCGTACGGCGGCGGCGGACGCGGCCTGAAGGTCGCCCGTGAGCTCGACGAGGTCACCGAGCTGTTCGAATCGGCCACCCGGGAGGCCGTCGCGGCGTTCGGCCGCGGAGAGTGCTTCGTCGAGAAGTACCTCGACAAGCCGCGTCACGTCGAGACCCAGTGCCTCGCGGACGCCGCCGGCAACGTGGTCGTCATCTCGACCCGCGACTGCTCGCTGCAGCGCCGCCACCAGAAGCTCGTGGAGGAGGCACCGGCTCCGTTCCTCACCGAGGAGCAGAACCGGGCACTGTACGAGGCGTCGAAGGCCATCCTGAAGGAGGTCGGCTACGTGGGAGCCGGCACCTGCGAGTTCCTCATCGGCGCCGACGGCACCGTCTCGTTCCTCGAGGTGAACACCCGCCTGCAGGTCGAGCACCCGGTCTCCGAGGAGGTCACCGGCATCGACCTGGTACGCGAGCAGTTCCGCATCGCCGCCGGCGGCATCATCGACTACGACGATCCGCAGCCGCAGGGGCACTCGATCGAGTTCCGCATCAACGGCGAGGACCCCGGTCGCGGCTTCCTCCCCCAGCCCGGCCCGATCCACGTGTTCAAGACGTTCGGGGGCCCCGGCACGCGACTGGACTCCGGCGTCACCGCCGGCGACGCGGTCTCGGGTGCGTTCGATTCGCTGCTGGCGAAGATCATCATCACCGGGCGTGACCGCGCCGAGGCGCTGGAGCGCTCGCGTCGCGCCCTCGACGAGTTCGAGGTGTCGGGTCTTCCGACCGTGCTGCCCTTCCACCGCAAGGTCGTGCGCGACCCGGCGTTCACCGCCGAGAACGGCGAGTTCGGCGTTTACACCCGCTGGATCGAGACCGAGTTCGTCAACGACATCCCCGCGTGGGACGGCGAGCTGGAGGATCCGGCCTCGGCGCCGGGCAGGCACACCGTGACCGTCGAGGTCGGCGGCAAGCGGCTCGAGGTCAGCCTTCCCGATCGCGTCGCCGCGCCCGTCGCGGGCACTGCCGGCAGGCCGGCCGTCGTGCCGCCGTCGCGCCGCAGCCACGCGACCGTCGCGAATGCAGGCGCCGCGGGTGACGCGGTCAAGTCGCCCATGCAGGCCACCGTCGTCAAGGTCGCCGTCGAGGAGGGCCAGCAGGTCGTCAAGGGCGATCTGGTCGTCGTGCTCGAGGCCATGAAGATGGAGCAGCCCCTCCAGGCGCACAAGGACGGCGTCATCGGCAACATCAACGCGGACGCCGGTGCGACGGTCTCAGCCGGTCACCAGCTGCTCACCATCAGCTGACCGGAACGCACACGCGGAAGGCGCGCTCCCCGTTCGGGTGGGCGCGCCTTCCGCGTATCCGGAGGCGGATCTCAGGAGATGTTCACCAGGTGCATCGCGCGGCTCGCGTCGGTGATGCTCGTCGACAGCGAGGGGTACGCGGCGAACACGCGCGACACCTGATCGACGGTGAGACGACGCTCGACGGCGACGGCGAGGGGGTAGATCAGCTCTGATGCCTTCGGCGCCACGATCACCCCGCCGATCACCGTGCCCGAACCCTTGCGGGCGATGATCTTCACGAAGCCGTCCTTGATGCCCATCATCTTCGCGCGCGGGTTGGCGGCCAGTGGCAGCTTGTGCACGATTCCGTCGGCGAGTCCGTTCTCGACGTCCTGCTCGGAATGGCCCACTGTGGCGATCTCGGGGGCGGTGAAGATGTTCGCGGTGATCTTGCGCTGCTCCAGCGGGATCACGATGTCGCCGAGGGCGTGGAAGACCGCGGTGCGCCCCTGCATGGACGCCACGGAGGCGAGCGGGAAGAAGTTCGTGCAGTCGCCCACGGCGTAGACGTTGGGCACCGAGGTGCGCGCGACCCGGTTCACGCGGACGTGCCCCGACTCGGTGAGCTCGACGCCCGCCTCCTCCAGGCCGATGTCGTGGGTGTTCGGGACGGAGCCGACCGCCATCAGGCAATGGCTGCCCTCGACCGTGCGCCCGTCGACGAGGCTCACCTTCACGCCGTCTTCGGTGCGCTCGACCTTCTCGGCCCGTGCCTTGGACAGCACCTGCATGCCACCGCGCTTGAACACCTTCTCGAGCACCTTCGCCGCATCCTTGTCCTCACCAGGGAGGACCTGGTCGCGGCTCGACACCAGGGTCACCTTCGCGCCCAGATTCATGTACGCCGACGCGAACTCGGCGCCGGTCACGCCCGACCCGACCACGATGAGGTGTTCGGGCAGCTGCTTCATGTCGTAAAGCTGCGTCCAGGTGAGGATGCGCGTGCCGTCGGGCTTGGCGGAGTCGAGTTCACGTGGCGACGCGCCCACCGAAACGACGACTGTGTCGGCCTCGACGCGGTCGAAGTCGGTGCCGCCAGGCGAGGTCGAGACGACGATGGCGTTCGGTCCCTCGAGACGGCCGTGGCCCGAGAGGATGCGCACACCCGCTTCGAGCAGCGTCGAACGCATGTCCTCCGACTGCTGGCCGGCGAGGGCGAGCAGTCGTTTGTTGACGGCGGCGAGGTTGATGGCGATCTCAGGCTTGAGGGGCTTGCCGTTCGCACCCTTGGCGTAGAACTGCACACCCAGGTCGGATGCCTCCGAGATCGCGACGGCGGCGTCGGCCGTGGCGATCAGGCTCTTCGACGGCACCACGTCGGTCAGCACGGCGGACCCGCCCACACCCACCCGCTCGACGAGCGTGACCTCGGCTCCCAGCTGCGCGGCGGCCAGAGCTGCTTCATACCCACCCGGGCCGCCACCGAGGACGGCCACACTCTGCCTGTTCGCGAAGGGAGTCTGTGACATGGTCTCCATTCTTCCGCAATCCTGGCAGTGCGACCTGCACGTTCCTAGAGTGGACTCATGCCAGAAACGTCCATGCACCCCCTCGACGCCCCGAACGCGAATCCGTTCGAGGTCGCAGCGCAAGCCGCCGCCGACATCGCGCGGCTGACAGGGGTCGATCACCACGACATCGCCCTGACCCTCGGCTCCGGCTGGGGTAAGGCGGCCGAACTCATCGGCGAGACCGTCGCCAGCATCCCCGCCACCGAGGTCACCGGGTTCTCCAAGCCGGCCCTGGAGGGCCACGTCGGCACCCTGCGCAGCATCCGCACCCCCGGCGGCAAGAACGTGCTCGTCATCGGCGCCCGCACCCACTACTACGAGGGCCACGGCGTGCGCCGAGTCGTGCACAGCGTGCGCACGGCGGCAGCCACCGGTGCCGGGATCATGGTGCTCACCAACGGCGCCGGCGGCGTGCGCGAGACGTGGACGCCGGGTCAGCCGGTGCTGATCAGCGACCACATCAACCTCACCGCCGACTCGCCGCTCGAGGGCGCCACCTTCATCGACCTCACCGACCTGTACTCCAAGCGCCTGCGCGACATCGCCAGGACCGTCGACGCCACGCTTGACGAGGGCGTGTACACCCAGTTCCGGGGCCCGCACTACGAGACCCCGGCAGAGGTGCAGATGGCCAAGGCCATCGGCGGACACATCGTCGGCATGTCGACCGCGCTGGAGGCCATCGCGGCGCGTGAGGCCGGAATGGAGATCCTCGGCTTCTCGCTCATCACGAACCTCGCCGCCGGGATCCAGAAGACCCCGCTCAGCCACGAGGAGGTCATCGAGGCCGGCCGCGAGGCGGAGCCTGTCATCTCGGCCCTGCTGGCCAGAGTGATCGAGGCGCTGTGAACGCCGTCGACCGGCTCACCCAGGCGCGCGCCTGGCTGCGTCAGGATCCGGACGCCGAGACGCGCGACGAGCTCGCCGGTGTCATCACCCGTGCAGCAGGCGGCGACACCGCCGCCCTCGCCGACCTCGACGATCGCTTCGGCTCACGCCTGGCGTTCGGCACGGCTGGTCTGCGCGGCGCACTGGGCGCCGGCAGCAACCGGATGAACAGGGTGCTGGTCGCCCAGGCGGCCGCCGGGTTCGCCGGCTACCTGCTGCAGCGCGCCTCCGGCACGCCGACCGTGGTGATCGGCTATGACGGCAGGCGAAACTCGCGGCGCTTCGCACTCGACTCGGCCGAGCTGTTCGCCGGTGCGGGGCTTCGCGCGATCCTGCTTCCCCGCCTGCTGCCGACCCCCGTGCTCGCGTTCGCGGTGCGCCATCTGAGCGCGGATGCCGGGGTGATGGTGACAGCCAGCCACAACCCTCCGAACGACAACGGCTACAAGGTGTATCTGGGCGGCGCAGACCAGGGCGCGCAGATCGTGTCGCCGGTGGACGCGCAGATCGCCGCGCACATCCAGCGTGTGGCGGACGCCGGCGACATCGGCGTGCTTCCCCGCTCCGACGCGTACGAGACAGCCGGAGAGGACGTGATCGACGCCTACGTCGCCGCGACCGCCGCGCTCGCCCCCGCACCGTTCGGCGTGCAGGAGATGCGCTGGGTGTACACCGCGATGCACGGTGTGGGCTGGGAGACGCTTTCGCGGGTCGTGAAGACGGCCGGCTACCCCGCTCCGCGGGTGGTCGACGAGCAGCGCGACCCGGACGCCACGTTCCGGACCGTGGCGTTCCCGAACCCGGAGGAGCCGGGGGCGATGGACCTCGCCTTCGCGCGCGGCCGCGCCGCCGATGCGGAGTTCGTGATCGCGAACGACCCCGACGCCGACCGGCTCGCCGTCGCGATACCGGATGCCGCGGCCGAGGGGGGCTGGCGCCGCCTCACCGGCAACGAGGTGGGTCTGCTGCTGGGCTGGCGCGCCGCGAAGGCCGCCCAGGTCGCCCCCGCGGAGGCCGGACAAGGCGCGTCGCTGGCGTGCTCGCTGGTCTCGTCGCCCGGGCTCGGCGCGATCGCCGAGAAGTACGGACTCGGTTTCCATGAGACGCTCACCGGCTTCAAATGGATCTCGCGCGCCCCGGGGATGGTGTTCGGCTACGAGGAAGCGCTGGGCTATCTGGTGAATCCCGAGACGGTCCGTGACAAGGACGGAATCTCGGCAGCCGTGGCGATGCTGAGCCTCGCCGCAGAGGCGCGCGGCCGCGACACGACCATCGCCGGCCTGCTCGACGAGCTCGGTGCCGAGATCGGGCACTTCGCGAGCGGCCAGGTCTCCATCCGAGTCGACGACCTCTCTGTGATCAGCCGGCTGATGCTGTCGCTGCGTGCGGACGCACCCGCGGCGTTCGGGGCGCGCGCCGTCGCGAAGGCGGAGGATCTCGCGCAAGGTGCGGAAGGGCTGCCTCCGAGCGACGTGCTGCGGTACACGCTCGCCGATGGCTCGCGCGTCATCGTGCGCCCCAGCGGCACCGAGCCGAAGCTCAAGGTCTACATCGACGCCCGAGGGGAGACGGCCGATACGGCGCGAGCCGCTGTCGTCGAGCTGGAGAGCGCTGTTCGGGAGCTGCTCGCGGAGCGCCGATGACCACGCTCCGCAGGCGGGTCGCGATCGCCGTCCACGACGGGGTGCACGCGCGGCCCGTCGCGGAGCTGGTGCGGCTCGCTCAGGCGCATCCCGATGCGGTGACGCTGTCGACGGCCGACGGTGCGCGTGTCGAGCTGACCAGCGTGCTCGCACTGATGGATCTGGGACTGCTGCCGGGGGACGAGGTGACCTTCGAGGTCGCCGACTCCCCGGGCGCGGCCGATCTGCTCGACTCGCTGACGGCCGTGATCGCGCCGCGCTGACTTGCGGAGCGGGTCGCGACCGAGCACGCTCGTCAGCCCTCGATGACCGCGACCAGCTCGTCGAGGAAGGTCTCGAAGCTCGTCGCGCGTCGCAGGATCCGCTGCACGCTATCGCGCTCGCTGAACACCTCGACGAACTGCTCGAACACGGTCTGGAACGCGTCGCGGTCGCTCTCACTGAACGCGGCGAGTGCGACCACCTGCACCCGGCCGTTCCCCCAGGCGACCGAGCCGTCGGCGATGCCGATCGCGATCGCGGTGCGCCGTGCGGTCATCTGAAGGGCGTGGGGCACCGCGAGCGCGTCGGTGAACGCCGTCGACGACATCCGCTCTCTGGCGATGGTGTTCTCGACGTAGTCCTCGCCGATGAGGCCGGATGCGGCGAGCAGCCCTCCGAGCCGGCGGATGATCTCCTCCTCCCCCGCATCAGGGAGCGGTGCGAGGAACGCGTCGGCCGAGAAGTAGCGCTGCAGTTCTTCGCGCAGCCGTCGCAGCCGCCTCGAGCGCCGGACACGCGCGGCGGCCTGCTGCACGCGCTCGATGTCGGCCTCGCCGAGGAAGGGCTGGATGCGCACGATGCGCTCATCGGCGCCGGCGACGGGGATCGTGCTCAGCACGAGATCGGTGTCGAGCTCTCCCCAATCCGGATCGACGCTCGTGTCGACCCTAACGACCTCGATCAGCCGGCCGAGTGAACGATCGACGCTGGAGCGCAGCAGCTCCTGCAGCTCTTGATAGCCGGGGCACACGATCGTCGCGGTCAAGATCGCGTCCGCGGCGCGGCTGCGCTCGAGCCGACCGCCGACGTGCATGGCGATGTAGGCGATCTCGTCTTCCTGCAGGGGCACGCCGAGGCGGTCGTGCAGGCCGCTGGCTATCGACACCGCCACCTCGAAGATCATCGGATACGACGACTTCAGCGACCGGGTGAGCGGGTTGCGGGTCCAGGCCTGCTCCCGAGACCGCCGCAGCAGGTTCTGCACGTGCAGCGCGAGTCGCACGATGAAGACATCATCGACCAGATCGACCTGATAGTCGTGCGCGGCCTGTTCGATCTCGGCGCGGACCGCCCGCTCCACGTCCGGGTCGGTGCTGCGCGGCACCCGGCGCTGCGCATCCTGCCCCGGGGTGACCACTCGCGTGAGCACGAGGTTCGCGAGGTGCTCCTGATCGCCGCGACCGAGGGTGACGCCGAAGTGCTCGCCCGCGAGCCGGGCGATCGTCTCGCCGACCGCGGCGACCGCCGCATCCGCGGCATCCGCGGCGCTCTCCAGTGCACGACCGACGGCGACGCGCTCGGCGGCGATGGTGATGTGCAGCAGCACGTCGCTGATGGCCAGCTCGTTGACGTAGTAGCCGAGGGCTCCGAGCTCTCCGACCAGGGCGGTCTTGAACGGACCGACGGCCCGTGCCGGCACCGCTTCCGGTGCGAGAGCGCGCTGCAGCGCGTCCGCTCGAAGGGGCCCCGCGTCCATCTCGTCCTGCGCGAGCCTGCTCAGGAGGCGCCGCAGCGCCTGTTCGTCGCCGCGCAGGCGCACGCGATCGTGATCGCGTTCCAGCCTGACCGCGCCGCCCTCGAGCAGTGCACGCACCCTGGCCAGATCGTTCTCAAGCGTGGTCTCGCTGACGTGCAGCGCAAGGGCCGTCTCGTACACGTCGATACCGGAGGCCTCGTCGACGAGTGTGCGGATGAGCCGGTGCAGCCGGGCGCGGGGTGTGTCGTGCGCGGCGGCGGCGCCGAGCGCGTCGAGTGCACCCGGCCCTGAACGGTACCCGGCGGGCCCGGACTCGACCGCGTCCGCACCCGGTGTGCGGGCGTTGAGCGCGGCCACATAGGTGCGGATGCTGCGCGGGGTCACGCCGAGCTGATCGGCCAGGCTCGCCGCCGTCGCCCAGCCGTCGTGGCTGAGGAGTGCGGAGAGGAGCTGGTCCTGGCGCTGACGCGACATCTCCCGCCTTCCTCGTCGACGACCCGTGCGCCTCCATGATGCCAGTCCCCCCAACCGGGCGGGCGGAAACCGACGTTCCGCGGGGGCGGAAGGAAGCCTGCTGGAAGACCGCTGGGAGCGAAGGGCACACTGATGCTGGAAAGGGGCATCGATGCGGATCCTGGTGGTGTGCGGGGCGGGTGCGTCCAGCACGTTCGTCGCACAGCGACTGCAGCGTGCGGCGGTGTCCGCCGGACTGCCGTGGGCGACGGAAGCTGGCACCGAGAGCAGCGCGCTCTCAGCCGCCGGAGTGGACCTGGTGCTGCTCGGACCGCACCTCGCCGACCGGGCCGACGACATCCGCGCGGCCCTCGCAGGGCGCTCGCTCGTCGTTCCGCTCCCCGACGACGCCTTCACCGACCTCGACGGCAGCCGCACGCTGCACCTCGTCCGCGACGCGATGGCCGCGCCGCACGACCGGAAGGAAAACCCATGACCGCCTCCTCCCGCACCGTTCGCGTCGGATCGTCGCACGGACTGCACGCCCGACCCGCGAAGCTCTTCGCACAGGCGGCGAAGGATGCCGGCATCCCGGTGACCATCGCCAAGGACTCCGGAAAGGCCGTCAACGCCGCCAGCATCCTCAGCGTGATCGCCCTCGGCATCGACTTCGGAGATCACGTCGTGATCAGCGCGGACGGGGAGGACGCGGAGAGCGTGCTCGACACCCTCACCGAGCTGCTCACCACCGATCACGACGAGGACGCATGAGCATCCTGCGCGGTGTCGGTATCGGACAGGGCGTGGCGACCGGCACCGTCGTGCGCATGGCCGAGGCCCTCCCCGCCCCCGAGAAGCAGACCAGCGCGATCGGCGCGGACGCCGAGCGGGCTCGCGCTCGCGAAGCCGTCGCTTCGGTCGCGGCGGAGCTGCAACAGCGCGCGGACGCAGCAGGGGGCGCTGCCAGGGAGGTTCTGGAGGCCCAGGCGATGATCGCCGAGGACCCGACCCTTCAGGATGAGGTCGACAGCCGCATCGACGAGGGCAGCACCGCCGAATGGGCCGTGCACGACGCCTTCGCCGGCTTCCGTGCCACTCTCGAGGCCGTGGGCGGCTACCTCGGCGAGCGCGCTGCCGACCTCGACGACATCGCCCAGCGGGTGCTCGCCCGCCTGCGCGGGGTACCCGCGCCGGGGGTTCCGGACCCTGGACACCCGTTCGTGCTCGTGGCGCGCGACCTCGCCCCCGCCGACACGGCGCTGCTGAATCTGGAGCAGGTGCTCGCGCTGGTCACCACCGACGGCGGTCCGACTTCGCACACCGCGATCCTCGCCCGCGAGAAGGGGATCGTCGCGCTCGTGGGCGCCGCCGACGCCGTCACGCTCGCCGACGGGCAGACGGTGGTGGTGGACGCCGCCGCGGGAACGGTCAACGCCGCCCCCACGGAAGCCGAGATCGCCGCCGTCGCCGAACGCATCGCCGCACGCACCGCCGAGGACGCTGCACCGCCCGCTCCCGGCGCGCTCGCGGACGGCACGCCGGTCAGCCTGCTCGCGAACCTCGGCAAGCCCGCGGATGCGGCGGACGCGGTCGCGCGCGGCGCCGAGGGCGTCGGGCTGTTCCGCACCGAGTTCCTGTTCCTGTCCTCCGCCCAGGCGCCGACGATCGAGCAGCAGCGCGCGGCGTACATCGAGCTGCTCACGGCGTTCGAGAGGAAGAAGGTCGTCGTGCGCCTGCTGGACGCTGGTGCAGACAAGCCGCTGGCGTTCCTGAACGACGCGCACGAGGACAACCCGGCGCTGGGGCTGCGCGGGCTTCGCGCGCTGCGCGCCAGCGAGGACATCCTGCGCGAGCAGCTCACCGCCCTCGCCGAGGCGGATGCCGCCACCGCATCCGACCTGTGGGTGATGGCTCCGATGGTGACGACCGTGGAGGAGACGGCGTACTTCACCGCGCTCGCCAAGGAGTACGGACTCAAGACGGCCGGGGTGATGGTGGAGGTGCCCGCCAGCGCGCTGCTGGCCGACCGCGTGCTCGCACACGCGGACTTCGCCTCCATCGGCACGAACGACCTCACGCAGTACACGATGGCCGCCGACCGCCTGCTCGGCTCGGTCGCCTCGTTCCAGGACCCCTGGCATCCGGCGGTGCTCCGCCTGGTACGCGAGGTCGGCTCGGCGGGGGCCCGACTCGGCAAGCCGGTGGGCATCTGCGGCGAGTCCGCTGCGGATCCCCTGCTCGCAGTCGTGCTGGTCGGCCTCGGCGCCACAAGCCTGTCCATGGCACCGTCGGCGCTCGCCGACGTGCGCCGCTCGCTCGCCGCGCACACCCTCGACGACGCGCGGCGCATCGCCGATGCCGCGCTCACCGCGGATGACGCGGCGGGCGCGCGCGACGCGGCGCGTGATGCCGCAGAGCCCTCGTTCTCGCAGTAACCCGACACCCTCATCAGAAAGAGACGACATCATGACGACGACGTCCACCGCCGCCCCTGCCATGGGTGGCGCACGCGTGCGCGTGCAGAGATTCGGCACATTCCTCTCCGGCATGATCATGCCGAACATCGCCGCGTTCATCGCGTGGGGCTTTATCACGATGCTGTTCATCCCCGCCGGGTTCTTCGGCGCCGACAGCCCGTTCGGCTGGCACTGGGCCCCCGTCGCCGAGATCATCGGCGGTGGAGGCGACTCCGCCGCCATCGGCTGGCAGGGCGCGATGACGGCACTGGCGGAGGGCGAGGGCGGGAACTTCCTCGGCTACGTCGGCTTGGTCGGCCCGATGGTCACCTACCTGCTCCCGCTGCTCATCGCGAACACCGCCGGTCGCATGGTCTACGGCGAGCGCGGCGGCGTGGTCGCGACGATCGCCACCATGGGTGTCATCGTGGGCACCAACATCCCGATGTTCCTCGGGGCCATGATCATGGGCCCGATCGCCGCTTGGCTGACGAAGAAGATGGACCGCATCTGGGACGGCAAGATCCGCCCCGGCTTCGAGATGCTCGTGAACAACTTCTCGGCGGGCATCCTCGGTATGATCCTCGCGATCGTCGGCTTCTTCGCGTTCGGCCCTGTGATGCTGGGCATCAGCACGGTCCTCGGCGCGGCGGTCGATTGGCTGGTGTCGCTTCAGCTTCTGCCGATCGTCTCGATCATCGTCGAGCCGGCGAAGGTGCTGTTCCTCAACAACGCCATCAACCACGGCGTCTTCACTCCGCTGGGCATCGAGCAGGCCACCGAGACGGGCAAGTCGCTCCTCTTCCTCATCGAGGCGAACCCCGGACCAGGCATCGGACTGCTGCTCGCGTTCACGTTCTTCGGTGTCGGCGCGGCGAAGGCCTCGGCTCCCGGAGCAGCGGTGATCCAGTTCTTCGGCGGCATCCACGAGATCTACTTCCCGTACGCCCTGAGCAAGCCGACCACGATCCTCGCGCTGATCGCCGGCGGCGCTGCGGGCGTCACCACCAACATGCTCCTCGGCGGAGGCCTGGCGTTCCCCGCAGCGCCCGGCAGCATCATCGCCGTCACCGCCGCAGCCGTCGGACCCGGAATCGCGAACCTGCTGGTCGTCTACCTGTCGGTGGTGATCGCAGCCGCAGTGACCTTCGTCATCACCGCTGTGATCCTGCGGGCCTCGCGCAAGCGCGATCTCGCCGCCGAAGAGGCGGGAGCCGGCACGTTCGGCGCGGCCATCAGCCGGACCGAGGCCAACAAGGGCAAGAAGTCCAGCGTCCTCGGCACCCTCGGCACGGGAGCCGCGACGGCCACCGCCGGGTCGGGCGCCACCACGGTCACGGCCGAGGGCCCCATCCGCAGCATCGTGTTCGCATGCGACGCAGGCATGGGTTCCTCCGCGATGGGCGCGAGCGTGCTGCGCAACAAGATCAAGCAGGCCGGCGTCGAGGGGGTCTCGGTCACCAACCAGGCGATCGCCAACCTCGACGGCTCGGCCGACCTCGTGATCACCCAGCAGCAGCTGACCGACCGCGCCAGGAACGCGTCACCGGACGCGATGCACATCTCCGTCGACAACTTCATGAACTCGCCCAAGTACGACGAGGTCGTGCAGATGGTGCAGGCTCAGGCTGAGGCGCAGACCCGGGAACCCGCGACGGCAGCGGTCGAGCAGACCACCGCCCCTGCGACAGGGACGGGTGTGCTCAGCCTCGACCGGGTGCGCATCCATGCAGGCTCCGCGACCCGTGACGAGGCGCTCAAGGAAGCGGCCGATGCGCTCGTCGCCGCCGGTGCGGTCACCCCGGACTATCTGCAGGCGATGCACGAGCGCGAGAAGTCGGTCTCGACGTTCATGGGCAACGGCCTGGCGATCCCGCACGGCACCAACGACGCGAAGGACGCCGTGCTCGGATCGGCGCTGAGCGTCGTGCGCTACGACGGCGGCGTCGACTGGGACGGCGACCGTGCGACCTTCGTGATCGGCATCGCGGGCAAGGACGGCGATCATTTGCAGATCCTCTCGCAGATCGCCGAGCTGTTCTCCGACGAGGACGACGTGGCCCGCCTCAACGCCGCGACCTCACCCGAGGAGCTCTACGACCTGCTGGCGGCGGTGAACGAGGCATGAAGGCCGTCCACTTCGGCGCCGGCAACATCGGCCGCGGATTCGTCGGCCTGCTGCTTCACCAGGGCGGCTACGAGCTCGTCTTCTCCGACGTCGCCGCCGACCTCGTGGACGCGATCAACGCCGCCGACAGCTATACGGTGCACGAGGTGGGCGAGGGCGGCGTCGACACCGTCGTCACCGGCTTCCGCGCGATCAACAGCGCACAGGCCCCGGACGCGTTGATCGCCGAGATCGCGGATGCGGACGTGGTCACCACGGCGGTCGGTCCGACGGTGCTGCCGTTCGTCGCCGCCCCCATCCTGGAGGCACTGCGGCGGAGGGATGCCGCATCCGCTCCACTGCAGGTCATGGCCTGCGAGAACGCGATCGGTGCCACCGACCTGCTGAAGCAGGAGATCATCGCGCGCGCCGGCGAGGAGTGGGAGCTCCTCGCCGGCCGGGCGGTGTTCGCGAACACCGCCGTGGATCGCATCGTGCCGGGGCAGCCGGCCGGCGGCGGAATCGACGTCACGGTCGAGCCATTCTACGAGTGGGCCATCGAACGTCTGCCGTTCGGCGGCGAACTGCCGCGGATACCCGGTGCGCACTTCGTCGAAGACCTCGGACCGTACATCGAACGCAAGCTCTTCACCGTGAACACCGGTCACGCCACCACCGCCTACCTGGGCGCGCAGGCAGGGATCGAGCGCATCTCGGATGCTCTCGCGGACGAGCGGATCGCCGGGCACGTCGCCGCAGCACTGGAGGAGACCTCCGCACTGCTCGCGGCGAAGCACGGCCTCGATCCGCATGAGCTGTCCCGGTACAGGGCGACCATCCTGAAGCGCTTCGCCAACCCTGCGCTGCCTGACACGGTATGGCGAGTGGGGCGCCAGCCGCTGCGCAAGCTCTCCCGGCACGAGCGGTTCATCGGTCCCGCCGCCGAGGCCGCGGAACGCGGGCTCCCGGTCGAAGCGCTGATCACCGCGATCGCCGCCGCCGTCGCGTTCGACGATCCTGATGACGAGCAGTCCGTGGAACTGCAGAGCCGGCTGCGCACGGGCGACCCTGTGGAACTCGCAGCCGAGGTGACGGGGCTGGATGCGCAGCATCCGCTCTTCGCCGCCGTGCGCGAGTGCTTCGTGCGGCGCTCGAAGGAGGTCGCGAGCGCCTAGGATCGTGGGATGCCCGGATCCGCCGGGCCGAGGAGACTCAATGCTGCACGCATGCACCGCGCCGCCCGTCCGGGTGCGCTGAGGCATGCTGGCGTTCACCGTCGCGGCGACCCTGATCGCCGCCGTCATCCAGCGAGTGACCGGGCTCGCGTTCGTCCTGGTGCTGATCGGCCCTGTCGTGCTGGCTTACGGCCCGGTCGAGGGAGTCACCGTCGCCGTCTTCCTCGCGGTCATCGCCTCGCTCTTCGCGGTGCCGGGCGCGTGGCGCGAGATCGAATGGCCGCGCACCCTCTGGCTGCTGGCCGCCGGACTGGTCGCAGCGCCTCTCGGCGCTCTCGTGTCGCTGACCCTCCCCGAGCCCGCGCTGCTCCTGCTCATCGGCGTGATGGGGGTCATCGCGCTCAGCGCGCAGCGACTCGGCAGGGTGGCACGGCACCTGCGCGGCCGTGGAGGTGCGATCGGGGCCGGAGCCCTGGCGGGGTTCATGCACGCGTCCAGCGGTCTCTCCGGGCCGGCGCTGGCCGCCTACGCAATGGGCGACGACTGGCCGCAGAGGCGATTCGCTGCGAGCGCTCAGGTCATCTTCCTCGGGTACGGAGCCGTCTCGGTCGCCTTGCGCGGTCTTCCCGCCACGCCGCCGCTCGAGCTGATCGTGCTGGGAGCATGCACGGCCGCCGGCATCCTCGCCGGAGCGTTCGTCGCGCGCAGGGTCCCCGTCGCGCTCGCCCGGCGCGTGATGCTGCTGTGCGCGTGGGCGGGGACGCTGGTGGTGCTGGTCAGGGCGACCGTCGCGCTCCTCGGCTGATCACGCCGACCCGCCCGCCATCGCACTGCGGGTGCGGCTCAGACGACGACGTCGTCCAGCAGCGGATGCAGATGCCGCGAGCGCAGCGCCGACACGGCGGAGCGGGCGCCGGCCGACAGCGCAGCATCCACCGCGGCACCTCGCAGCGCTGCGTCGAGCATGCCCGCGAAGAACGCGTCGCCGGCGCCGTTCGTGTCGACCACGTCGACGGGCTCCGCAGCGACGGAGTGGAGCTCCCCTGCCGCATCCACCGCGATGGCGCCGTCCGCTCCCCTCGTGCACACCGCCAGGGTCGCACCGCCCGAGATGCACGAGCGCAGGAAGGACTCGGGATCGTCGAGCCGATCCGCGCTGCACAGCACGACGTGCGCGGCGTCGAGGAAGGGGCGGTGGAATTCCTGCACACCGTCGTAGTCGTGCAGGTCGACCCAGATCGGCCGCCCTGCGGCGCGCGCCGCGGGAATCGCCGCCAGACCCTCGTCCGAGAGATCGAGCACGATCGCATCCGCGTCGGAGAGAAGTCCCTCGAGGCCCGCCGCCGCCCCTGCCGCCGGAGCCTCAGGCGTCGACAGATACAGCGAGACGCGCTCGCCCAGCGGGGCCATCAGGTTGAGATGCCGCTCGGACGTGCGAGTGGGGACGAGGTCGTCCAGGCTGACCCCGGCGTCGCGGAGCGCGGCGCGCACTCGAGATCCGGCGGCATCGGCCCCGACGCGTGCGCGTAGTCGCACTCGCCGGCCCAGAGCCGTCAGAGCGAGCGCCTTGCCCGCGCTCGTGCCGCCGAGCGTCTGCCAGTCATCGCGTGCGAAACGCATGTGCGGCACCGGGTCCGGGAGAGCGTCCAGCAGGACGAGCGTGTTCCACGACACGGCCCCGACGACGGCGATCGACGACATGCGCGGTTCCGCTGTATCCGATCGGCGCCTCAGCGCCCGAAGCCCTCGGAGATCATCTCGACCAGCTCCTCGCGCTCCTCGACGGGGAGGAAGGCTGCAGACGCGGCGTTGAACTGGAAGGTCTCGAGGTCGTCGAGGTCGTAGTCGAACGCGTCGACGAGCAGGCCCAGTTCACGAGTCAGCGAGGTGGCGCTCATGGTGCGGTTGTCGACGTTCACGGTGACCGCGAAGCCGAGCTGGTACAGCAGGTCGAACGGGTGGTCGGCGAGCTCATCGCCCCACTGTGCGATCGCACCGGTCTGCAGGTTCGACGACGGCGAGAGCTCGAGCGGGATCTCACGGTCTCGCACCCAGCGTGCCAGGTCACCGAACTGCACCTGCACCTCGTCGCCCTCACGCTCCACGATCTGCAGATCCTCGGCGATGCGCACGCCGTGACCGAGGCGAAGCGCGCGGCCGTCGAGGAGGGCGGAGCGGATGGATGCGGCGCCCGCCGCCTCACCGGCGTGCACCGTCACGGGCATGAATTCCGCGGCGAGATGGTCGAAGGCCGCACGGTGTCCGGAGGCCGGGAAGCCGTCCTCGGGACCTGCGATGTCGAAGCCGACCACACCGCGTTCGCGGTTGGCCACCGCCAGGCGCGCGATCTCGAGCGAGCGGTCGGTGTGCCGCAGCGCGGAGAGGATCTGTCCCATCCGGATGCTGTGGCCGGCGGCGTCCGCCTCGTCCTCGCCCTCTTCGATACCGCGCTGGACCGCGTTCACCGCCTGCTGAGGGCTCAGCCCTCCCGCGAGGTGCAGCTCCGGCGCCCAGCGCACCTCACCGTAGATCACGCCGTCGGCCGCGAGATCGGCGACGAACTCCCGTGTCACGCGGATGAGCGCCTGCTCGGTCTGCATGACCGAGCTGGTGACGTCGAAGGTCTTCAGGTACTCGACCAGCGAACCCGAATCGCAGTTCTCGGCGAACCAGCGCCGCAGCGCCTCGGCGTCATGAGCCGGTGTCTGCACGCCCACCTGGTCCGCGAGCTCGATGATGGTGGCGGGGCGCACCGCGCCGTCCAGGTGGTCGTGCAGCGACACCTTCGGCAGGGATCGCAGCGAGACACCCTGGACCTTCCGGTCGGCGTTCTGATCGATGCTCATGGTGTTCCTCGTCTCAGCTCTCGGCGGTGATGCGTTCGCGCACGAGCGATGTCGCCGGCGGTGCGGTCTGTCCGACCTCGTACGCGCCGTCGAGAGCCTGCAGCGCGCGGGCGAAGCGTGCGTCGTCGTCGGCAGACAGCGTGAACAGCGGCTGACCGGCGCTCACCCGCTGGCCGGGCTTGGCGTGCAGATCGATACCCGCCGCGTGGATCACGGGATCCTCGGCGCGGGCGCGCCCTGCGCCCAGACGCCACGCCGCGATACCGAACGGCAGCGCGTCCATGCGCGACACGACGCCGTCGACGGCCGCGCGCACCACGTGGGTCTCACGGGCGATGGGAAGCGCCGCATCCGGATCCCCGTCCTGGGCGCGGATCATCGCACGCCACGAGTCCATCGCGCGGCCGTCGTCCAGCGCCTGCTCCACATCGGCGTCCGGCTGTCCGGCGAGAGCGAGCATCTCACGGGCGAGAGCGACGGTGAGCTCGCGCACGTCGGCAGGGCCGCCGCCGGCGAGCACCTCGACCGATTCACGCACCTCGTTCGCGTTGCCGATCGCGAGACCGAGCGGCGTGTTCATGTCGGTCAGCAGGGCGGTGGTGGCCACTCCCGAATCGGTGCCGAGCGCGACCATCGTGCGCGCGAGCTCCCGCGCCCTGTCGATGTCCTGCATGAAGGCGCCGTTTCCGAACTTCACGTCCAGCACCAGAGCATCCGTGCCTTCGGCGATCTTCTTGGACATGATGCTCGATGCGATCAGCGGGATCGCCTCGACCGTGCCGGTGACGTCGCGCAGCGCGTAGAGCTTCTTGTCCGCGGGGGCCAGTCCCGAACCGGCCGCGCAGATCACCGCACCGACATCCCCCTTCATCTGCGCGAACATCTCGTCGTTCGACAGCGCCGCGCGCCATCCCGGGATCGACTCGAGCTTGTCGAGCGTGCCACCGGTGTGGCCGAGGCCGCGACCGCTCAGCTGCGGTACGGCGACGCCGAACACGGCGACGAGCGGGGCCAGCGGCAGGGTGATCTTGTCGCCGACACCACCGGTGGAGTGCTTGTCGACCGTCCGCTTGCCCAGCCCGCGGAAGTCCATGCGCTCTCCCGACGCGATCATCGCGTCGGTGAGCACGCGGATCTCGTCTCGCTGCATGCCGCGTTGGAAGACCGCCATCGCGAACGACGCCATCTGCGCGTCAGACACGTAACCGCGGGTGTACGCGTCGACCATCCAGCGCAGCGCCGGTTCGGCCACCGCTCCCCCGTCGCGCTTCGCGCGGATGACGTCGACGGCGTCGAAGGGCTCGATGCTCATCGTGCGGCCTCCCGCGCGGCCGAGTGGCGCAGATCGTACGGCCCGAAGGCGTCCGGCAGCACCTCGTCGATGGTGCGCACTCCCGATACGGTCTCGAGCAGCATGCCCGGGCTCGCGTGCTCGAACAGCAGCTGACGGCAGCGGCCGCACGGCATGATCGTCTCGCCGTCGCCGTTCACGCAGCTGAAGGCCACAAGGCGGCCGCCCCCCGACATGAACAGGTCGCCGACCAGGGCGCACTCCGCGCACAGCGTGACCCCGTACGACGCATTCTCGATGTTGCACCCCGCGACGATGCGGCCGTCGTCGACCAGTGCGGCCGCCCCGACCTTGTACTGCGAATACGGCGCGTAGGCCCTGCGCATCGCGTCGGTGGCGACCTGACGCAGTTCGTCCCAGTCGATGTCGGTCACGTTTCTGCTCCTCGGGTGGTATCAGGACTTGATGTACGGCTCGCCGTCTGCGGCCGGAGCGCGGGAGCGTCCGACCAGACCGGCGACCGCGAAGATCGTCACGATGTACGGCAGCATGAGCATGAACTGGCTGGGCACCGGCGAGCCGATCACGCTCAGCACGCTCTGCAGGTTGGTCGCGAAGCCGAACAGCAGTGCGGCCAGCGTCGCGCGGATCGGGTCCCACTTTCCGAAGATGACAGCGGCGAGCGCGATGAAGCCCGCTCCCGCCGTCATCTCGGGGTTGAACCGGGGAACGGAGACCAGCGTGTAGAAGGCTCCGCCCATGCCGGCGATCGCGCCTGCGATCAGCACGTTCATGTAGCGGGTGCGTGCGACGTTGATGCCCACGGTGTCGGCGGCCTGCGGGTGCTCGCCCACCGCCCGCATGCGCAGGCCCCACCGGGTGCGGTACATGCCGTACCAGACCACGAAGACGATGACGTACATCAGGTACACGACGATCGTCTGGCGGAACAGGATGGGACCGATCACCGGGATGTCGCTGAGCAGCGGGATCGCGATCTCGCGGAACGGCTCGACGGTGTTCATGGTCTGCTCGTTGGGTGAGAGCACCTGGCGGAACAGGAACGTCGTCAGCCCGATGACGAGCACGTTCAGCACCACACCGACGATGACCTGGTCGACGTAGTAGGTGATGGCGAACACGCCCAGCACGAGCGCGACGAGCACTCCCGCCGCCATCGCGGCGACGAGCCCAGCCCAGGGCGTGCCGACCAGGGAGGCGACGACCGCCGCGGTGAAGGCGCCCGCCAGCAGCTGCGCCTCGATCGCGATGTTCACCACACCAGCCCGTTCGCCGATGACACCGCCGAGGGCGCCGAAGATCAGCGGGGTGGCCAGCGCCAGCGCCCCGCTGAGGAGGCTGATCATCGGCAGGGTTCCCGAGCTGCCCGCGGCCGCCCACGCGAGGAAGCCGACGATCAGGGCGACAGCGTAGACCGCGATCATCCAGAGCGGTACGGTCCGGCGCGCAGCCGATCGGAGCGCCGCCACCACGGTGATGACCGCGCCGACGGCGACGCCGATCCAGGCGGTGGCCGTACCGGGGACGACGAGGTCGGGCACGCCGATGATCTCCCTGCCAGCGGCGAAGCGGAATACCGCGTCGCCTGCGCGCGGAACGAAGAGCGGCAGCATCGCGACCAGCACGGTGATCATCCCGAGGATGATCGGCGTCTTCCAGGAGACGACGGCGACGGTGCGGGGCTCCGCCTCGAGAGTCTGGGCGCTCATGCCTCCACCTTCCTTCCTTCGGTGGATTCGGAACGACGCTCGGCAGCGCGACGCTGCCGTCGCGAGAGCCGTCCCGGCTGCGGCAGGCCGAACATGGCGCGCACCAGCGGCGGGGCGGCGATGAACAGCACGATCAGCGACTGGACGACGAGCACGATCTCGATCGGCACGCCCTCCGCGACCTGCATCGTGAAGCCGCCCGTCTTGAAGGCGCCGAACAGCAGTCCTGCGAACAGGATGCCGAGTGGGCGCGAGCGTCCCAGCAGCGCGACGGTGATCGCATCGAAGCCGATTCCGGCGTCGATGCCGCCGCCGAAGCCCTTGGGCTCGGTGCCGAGCACCTGGCTGACGCCGGCGAGGCCGACGAGTGCGCCGGCGATGACCATCACGAGGAAGTACATCCGCCCCACCGAGATGCCCGCGGTACGAGCAGCGGCAGGGTTCTCGCCGACCGCCCGGAACCGGTAGCCGAGGCTGGAGCGCTCCAGCAGCCACCAGGTGATCGCGACCGCGATCAGAGCGAAGAGGAAGCCGAGGTGCAGCTTGTACATCGGTCCGAGGATCTGCGGCAGCACAGCGCTGTCGGCCATCGGCTCGGTCTTCGGGTTGCTCGAACCAGGCGCCTGCAGGATCCCCTGCGTCGCGAGCATCCACGCCAGCAGATAGACCGCGATGTGGTTGAGCATGATCGTGACGATCACCTCATGGGCCCCCGTGCGCGCCTTGAGCAGTCCGGCGATGCCGGCCCAGACGGCTCCGGCGACGAGCCCGGCTGCGAGCGCGGCGAGCATGTGCAGCGGGAACGGCAGCTGCCAGGAGGTGGCGACGTACCCCGCCGCGGCGGCGGCCATGAGCATCTGGCCCTGCCCGCCGATGTTGAACAGGCCGGCGCGGAAGGCGAGCCCGACGCCGAGCCCCGCGGCGATCAGCGGCGTGGCGAACTTCAGCGTCTCGGTGAGGGGACGGATGCCGATCGCGAACGAGTCGGCGTTGAAGTTATAGATCGAGCCGCGGAACAGCGCCGCGTAGGCGCCGCCGATGGCGCTGCCCAGGGCCTGGAAGGTGTCACCGGGGCGCTGGAAGAAGTAACCGGCAGCGGTCTGCACCTCTTTGTCCGTCACCGCGATCATGAGGGATCCGACGATCACGGCGGCGATGACGGCGAGAAGCGAGATGGTGAAGTTCCCCGTCACCACACGCATCAGCGCCTGCCGGGCGCGCGAGGGCGGAGGCGCCTGCTGCGGCGCGACGGTCTGCGTCTCAGCGGCGGTCATGCGGAGGCTCCTTCGTTCACGGCGCCGGCCATCATCAGGCCGAGCTGCTCGCGCGGGGTGTCGCCGGGCACGATCCCGACGATCTTGCCGTGGTACATCACGAGAATGCGGTCGGCCAGCGCCGAGACCTCGTCCAGCTCGGTGGAGATGACGATCACGGGCACGCCCGCATCGCGCGTCTCGACGATGCGCTTGTGGATGAACTCGATCGAGCCGACGTCCACACCGCGGGTGGGCTGCGCGGCGACGAAGAGCGACAGGTCACGGCTCAGCTCGCGAGCGAGCACCACCTTCTGCTGATTGCCGCCGGACAGACGGCCCGCTGCCTGCGACGGCCCCTGCGTGCGGATGTCGAACTCGGCGATCTTCTCCTTCGCGAACTCGTCCAGCAGCCCCAGCTGCAGGGCTCCTGCCTTCACGAAGGGCGCGCCGTTGGAGCGATCGAGCATGAGGTTCTCTGCGATCGAGAACTCCTTCACAAGGCCGTCGACGCCGCGGTCCTCGGGCACGAACCCGACACCGGCGTCGAGGATGTGCCTGACGCTGCGCCCGACCAGTTCCTGCCCGTTCAGGCGGATGCTGCCGCGCACCTTATCCTGCAGCCCCAGCAGCGCCTCGGTGAGCTCGGTCTGTCCGTTGCCCTGCACACCGGCGACGGCGAGGATCTCTCCCCCGCGAACCTCGAACGAGGCCGCGTCGACAAGCACGGTGCCGGCGGCATCCGTCACGGTGAGGTCCTGCACGACCAGCGAGTTACCGCTGTACTGCGGGGCGTCCTTGTGCACGGTCAGCTCGACCGCGCGGCCGACCATCAGCGACGCGAGCTCGGCGTTGGAGGCCGTCGGCTCCGCCTCACCGACCACCTTGCCGAGCCGGATCACGGTGATGCGGTCGGCCACTTCGCGCACTTCACGCAGCTTGTGCGTGATGAAGACGATCGCTGTGCCCTGCTCGCGCAGCTGGCGCATGGTCGCCATCAGCTCGTCGGTCTCCTGTGGCGTCAGCACCGCCGTCGGCTCGTCGAAGACGAGGATGCTCGCATCGCGCGACAGCGCCTTGATGATCTCGACCCGCTGCTGCACGCCGACCGGAAGGTCCTCCACGACGGCATCGGGGTTCACGTCGAACCCGAACCGGTCGGAGATCTCCTTCACTCGCCGACGCGCCGCCGCCAGATCCAGACGGCCGCCGAACGTGGTCTGCTCGTGGCCGAGCATCACGTTCTCGGCGACGGTGAAGACCGGCACCAGCATGAAGTGCTGGTGCACCATGCCGATACCCGCGTTCATCGCATCGCCGGGGCCGGCGAAGTGCTGCACCTCGTCGTCGATGAGGATCTGCCCCTCGTCGGCCTGGTACAGGCCGTAGAGGACGTTCATCAGCGTGGACTTCCCCGCGCCGTTCTCCCCCAGGAGACAGTGGATCTCCCCCGGCTCCACGACCAGATCGATGTGGTCGTTGGCCGTCAGTGCGCCGAACCTCTTCGTTATGCCGCGCAGCTCGAGCTTCATGTGTCCGATCCTATTCGTGACATGCTGCGTCTCCCAGGGATCGCCCGAGCAGACGACAGCGGGGAGGCCGGCTCGGCCGGCCTCCCCGTTGCGTGTTGTCGTTACTCGCTCAGGTACGAGGTGACGGTGATCTCGCCGGCGATGATGTCCTGCTTGATCTGGTCGACCTGCTCCATGAGCTCGGCGTCGACCTTGTCCTCGAAGTTGTGCAGCGGCGCGATGCCGACACCCTCGTTCTCGAGCGTGCCGACGTACGGCTCGCCGCTGAACTCGCCCTCGGCGGCCGACATCAGGGCCTCGTACACCGAGAGGTCCATCGCCTTCAGCACCGAGGTGAGCACGAAGTCGGCCGTGGTCGGGTCGGTCTCGAACAGGTCGGCGTCGGCGCCGATCAGCGCGATGTCCTTGCCGGACTCCTTGATGGCCTGCAGGCCCGACTGGTAGATCGGTCCGCCGACGGGGAAGAGCACGTCCACGCCCTGGTCGATGACGTTCTTCGCGACGGTCTTCGCCTCCTGGTTGGCCTCGAAGCCACCGGTGAACGAGCCGGTCGTGCCGTCCCACCCGACGACCTGAACGGAGGTGCCGTTCTGCTCGTTGTAGTGGTCGACGCCCTGCTTGAAGCCGTCCATGAAGATGGTGACCGTCGGGAACTCCATGCCGCCGAAGGTGCCGACCTTGCCCGACTCGGAGTAGCCGGCCGACAGATAGCCGGCCAGGAACGCCGCCTCAGCGGTGTTGTAGAGCAGCGGCTTGACGTTGTCGGGCTTGTTCTCGCCACCGGCGTCGTCGACGAGGACGAAGTCGGTGTCGGGGTTGGCGGTCGCGGCGTCCACGGTCGCCTGCGAGAGCGCGAAGCCGACGGCGACGACGGCGTTGCAGCCGGCGCTGACCATGTTGTCCATGTTCGGGCCGTACTCGGTCTCGGTGTTCGACTGCGCCGTCTTGGCGGGCACGCCGATCTCCTCGGCGGCCTTCTCGGTGCCTTCGAGCGAGAGCTGGTTGAAGGACTTGTCCTCGAAGCCGCCGAAGTCGGAGACGATGCAGGTCTGGAAGTCGGAAGCGGCGTCGCCCCCGCCACCGGGGTTGTTCTCGGTCGGCGCCTGGCCGCAGCCGGCGAGCGCGAAGATGACGCCGGCGGCGATGGTCGCGCCGAGCAGCTTCCTGGTCGTAGAGATGGGCACTCTTGCCTCCCCTGAAGAGATTCCCGCGGACATCGCGGATCGATATAAGTTACCTACGGTTACGCGAACAGTGCACGCTCGCCCCCGTTGTGCTGGCGAAAGGTTACAAACCTGCAATGATGGCCGCGCGGAGCGCTTGGCCACCGGCCACAGTCGCGGCGGACGGCGTCAGAGCACGTCGCCGCGCCCGGTGAGCTTGAGCGACTCGACGACGCCCTTGACCCGCTGGGCGTGTTCGACCGTGGTGACCAGAAGCGCGTCCTCCGTGTCGACCACCACGATGTCCTGCACGCCGACGAGGCTGATCACGCGCGAGGTCTGGCTGACGAGGATCCCGCTCGCCGCATCCGTGAGCACCCGCGCCTTCGGCCCCAGCACCGCGAGATCGTTCTTGCGGCCGTGGGTGATGAGCTTGGTGAGCGATGCGAAGTCCCCCACGTCGTCCCAGTCGAAATGTCCTGGCACGACGGCGAGCCTGCCCCGCTCGGCGGCGGGCTCGGCGACGGCGTAGTCGATGGCGATCTTCTTCAGCCTCGGCCAGATGCGATCGACGGCCGGTCCGCGGCGATCACGATCTTCCCAGGCCTCGGCGAGCTCGAGCAGGCCCGCGTGCAGCTCGGGCTCGTTGACCGCGAGCTCATCGAGCAGCACGCTCGCCTTCGCGATGAACATGCCCGCGTTCCACAGGTAGGTGCGCTCGGCCAGATAGGACTTCGCCGTCTCGAGGTCGGGCTTCTCGACGAAGCGCTCGACGAGCGCCGCCTCGCGCGCTCCCTCGATGATCAGCTCGGGTCCGCGCTTGATGTAGCCGAAGCCGACCGCAGGCTCGGTGGGCGAGATGCCGATCGTGCAGATGTATCCCTCGCGCGCCACCTCCACGGCGTCGCGGACGGCGAACTCGAACACCCGGGTGCCGCGGATGACGTGGTCGGCGCTGAAGGAGCCGATGATCACGTCGGGCTCCCTGCGATGCAGGATCGCCGCAGCGAGTCCGATGGCGGCGGCGGAATCACGTGGCTCCGACTCGAGGAAGACGTTGAGGTCGGCGATGCCCGGCAGCTGCTCCTCGACCGCGGCGCGGTGCGCCCGCCCGGTGACGACGGCGATCCGATCAGGACCTGTGAGGGGCTCGAGCCGGTCCCACGTGTCGCGCAGCAGCGACTTGCCGGACCCGGTCAGATCGTGCAGGAACTTCGGCGCATCCGCACGCGAGAGCGGCCACAGCCTGCTGCCGATGCCGCCCGCCGGGATCACTGCGTAGAAGTCGTCGATTCGCCCCATGCCCCCTAACCTATCCGTCGCCCGCGCGGCACCGGGAGCTCACGATAGGCGCTCGACATGGAGACGATGCGGGATCCGAATGACAGCCGGCCGCCTTAGGGTCGCCTTCGTCGCACCCGGTGTTCCTGCAGGAATAGGATGTTGGGGATCGGGCCCGCCCTCGGTGCGCGCGCCCGGCATCGCATCGATCAGGGAGGACGACCGTGTCCACGAGCACTCGCTTGACACCGTCGATTTCGGAAACCACATCGAAGACGCCGCGCGGAACCCTCTATCGGGGCCGCGAAGGCATGTGGTCGTGGGTGCTTCACCGCATCACCGGAGTCGCGATCTTCTTCTTCCTCCTGGTGCATGTGCTCGACACGGCGCTCATCCGCGTCTCGCCCGAGGCGTACGACGCGGTCATCGGCACCTACAAGAACCCCATCATGGCGTTCGGCGAGGTGGTGCTCGTGGCCGGCATCGCGTTCCACGCGATGAACGGCCTGCGGATCATCCTCGTGGACTTCTGGGCGAAGGGCGCGAAGTACCAGCGCCAGCTGTTCTGGATCGTGATCGGCGTGTGGGCGGTCATCATGGCCGGCTTCGTGCCACGCCACCTCGCCCTCGCGTTCGCCGGATTCGGAGGAGGACACTGATGTCGGCGCAGACCGTCGCACCCGCCGCTCGCCGTCAGCGCGGGTTCAACCTCGAGAAGTGGGGCTGGCTGTTCATGCGCGCCTCCGGGGTGCTGCTCGTCGTGCTCATCTTCGGCCACCTGTTCGTGAACCTCATGGTCGGCCAGGGCATCCACGCCCTCGACTTCGCCTTCGTCGCAGGCAAGTTCGCCAATCCGTTCTGGCAGTGGTGGGACGTGCTGATGCTCTGGCTGGCCCTCATCCACGGCGCCAACGGCATGCGCACGATCGTCAACGACTACGTGACCAACGAGAAGGCGCGCAAGGCGCTGGTGTGGGCCCTCGGTCTCGCCGCGGCCCTGCTGATCATCCTGGGCACCCTCGTGGTGTTCACGTTCGACCCGTGCGGCGGCGTCCTCGAGGACGGCGCCATGTGGGAGACCTGCCAGGCTCTGGGCAAGTAACGAAGAAGAGGCATACGAGTGACCACGCAGACCCAGGATTCCGTCGTCCGCGACGGTGTGCACTACCACCAGTTCGACATCGTCATCGTGGGCGCCGGAGGCGCCGGGATGCGAGCCGCGATCGAGGCAGGCCCCGGCGCGAGGACCGCGGTCATCTCGAAGCTGTACCCCACCCGTTCGCACACCGGTGCGGCACAGGGCGGCATGGCGGCTGCGCTCGCCAACGTCGAGGAGGACAGCTGGGAGTGGCACACCTTCGACACGATCAAGGGCGGCGACTACCTCGTCGACCAGGACGCCGCCGAGATCCTCGCCAAGGAGGCCATCGACGCCGTCATCGACCTCGAGAACATGGGTCTGCCTTTCAACCGCACCCCGGACGGCAAGATCGACCAGCGCCGGTTCGGCGGGCACACCGCCGAGCACGGCAAGACGCCCGTCCGTCGCGCCTGCTACGCCGCTGACCGCACCGGCCACATGATCCTGCAGACGCTGTTCCAGAACTGCGTCAAACTCGGCATCAACTTCTTCAACGAGTTCTACGTGCTCGATCTGATCACCGTGAAGGATGCCGCAGGCGCCACGCAGATCGCCGGTGTCGTCGCCTATGACCTGTCCACGGGCGAGCTGCACGTGTTCCACTCCAAGGCCGTGGTCTTCGCGACCGGCGGCTTCGGCAAGATCTTCAAGACCACCTCCAACGCGCACACCCTCACCGGTGACGGCGTCGGGATCGTGTGGCGCAAGGGCCTGCCTCTCGAGGACATGGAGTTCTTCCAGTTCCACCCGACCGGCCTCGCCGGCCTCGGCATCCTGCTGACGGAAGGCGCCCGCGGTGAGGGCGCGATCCTCCGCAACGCCTCGGGTGAACGGTTCATGGAGCGCTACGCCCCCACGATCAAGGACCTCGCCCCGCGCGACATCGTGGCACGATCCATGGTGCAGGAGGTGCTCGACGGGCGGGGCGCCGGGCCGCACAAGGACTACGTGCTGCTGGACTGCACCCACCTCGGTGCCGAGATCCTCGAGACGAAGCTTCCCGACATCACCGAGTTCGCCCGCACGTATCTGGGTGTCGACCCCGTCGTCGAGCCGGTGCCGGTCATGCCGACGGCGCACTATGCGATGGGCGGCATCCCGACGAACAACAACGCCGAGGTGCTCTCCGACAACGACACCGTCGTGCCGGGCCTGTACGCGGCCGGCGAGTGCGCCTGCGTGTCGGTGCACGGCTCGAACCGTCTGGGCACCAACTCGCTGCTCGACATCAACGTCTTCGGCAAGCGCGCCGGCCGCAACGCCGTCGAGTACGTGAAGACCGCCGACTTCGTGCCGCTGCCCGATAACCCCGCCGCCTTCGTCTCGGACATGATCGAGGGCCTGCGCAACGGCCAGGGCACCGAGCGCATCGCGGTGCTGCGCAAGACGCTGCAGGACGAGATGGACAGGGGGGCTCAGGTGTTCCGCACCCAGGAGTCGCTGCAGCACGTGCTCGGCGTCATCGCGGAGCTGCGCGAGCGCTACAAGAACATCCACGTCGACGACAAGGGCCACCGTTTCAACACCGACCTGCTCGAGGCGGTCGAGCTGGGCTTCCTGCTCGACATCGCCGAGGTCGTCGTCTACGCCGCTCAGAACCGCGAGGAGAGCCGCGGCGGCCACATGCGCGACGACTTCCCGAACCGCGACGACGAGAACTGGATGAAGCACACGATGGCGTATCTCACCGGAGACGCGCACTCGTCCGACCCGAGCGATCACATCAAGCTCGACACGAAGCCGGTGGTGTTCGCGAAGAACGAGAACGGCGAGTTGCGGTACCCGCCGATGGAGAGGAAGTACTGAGCATGTCGAACGCCGTCGCAGAGGCACCCACCGCCGACACGGGTGTGCAGTCCTTCCTGGTGACCTTCATCATCCGCCGCTTCGACCCCGAGGTCGACGCCGAGCCGAGGTGGGTCGACTACGACGTGGAGCTGTACTCCACCGATCGCGTGCTCGACGCCCTGCACAAGATCAAGTGGGAGGTCGACGGTTCGCTGTCGTTCCGCCGCTCCTGTGCGCACGGCATCTGCGGCTCCGACGCCATGCGCATCAACGGCCGCAACCGGCTGGCGTGCAAGACCCTGATCAAGGACCTCGACATCTCGAAGCCGATCTACGTCGAGGCGATCAAGGGCCTGCCGCTCGAGAAGGACCTCATCGTCGACATGGAGCCGTTCTTCGCCTCCTACCGCGAGGTGCAGCCCTTCCTCATCGCGAACTCCGCGCCCGAGAAGGGCAAGGAGCGGGTGCAGTCGATCGCCGACCGCGCGATCTTCGACGACACCACCAAGTGCATCCTGTGCGCGGCGTGCACCTCGTCGTGCCCGGTGTTCTGGACGGACGGCCAGTACTTCGGTCCTGCCGCCATCGTGAACGCCCACCGCTTCATCTTCGACTCGCGCGACGATGCGGGCGACGTGCGCCTCCACATCCTCAACGACAAGGAAGGCGTCTGGCGCTGCCGCACGACCTTCAACTGCACGGAGGCGTGCCCTCGCGGCATCGAGGTCACCAAGGCCATCGCGGAGGTGAAGCAGGCCGTCCTGCGCGGCGGTCGCTGACACCTCTCCCCGTCTGGGCGCCCGGTCGATCTGTTGTTCGGCCGGGCGCTTCGTCGTTCCCGGCGCACGCGGCGGGCCGGCCGGCTCCGCAGGTCCGCCGATGTCGGCAGTCGTCATTAGGCTGGAACCATGCCCCATTTGCGTATCGCCTCGATCAACGTCAACGGCATCCGCGCCGCCGTGCGCAACGGGATGCGCACTTGGTTGGACGCCGCCGACGTCGACATCCTCACCCTGCAGGAGGTGCGGGGGCAGGACGAGCATCTGGAGGCCGCGTTCCCCGACTGGTCCATCGCGCATCACGAGGCCACGGCGAAGGGCCGCGCCGGCGTCGCGATCCTCAGTCGCGAGCCGGCCACGGTGTCGCGCACGGTGCTGGGGGCCGACGATTTCGACTCCGCGGGCCGCTGGATCGAGGCCGACTTCGAGATCGGCGGGCAGCCGCTGACCGTCGTGAGCGCGTACGTGCACAGCGGTGAAGCCGACACGCCCAAGCAGGACGAGAAGTGGAAGTTCCTCGACGCCATGACGGTGCGCCTCGGTGAGCTGGCGGCGGACGGCGCGCTGGCACTGGTCACCGGCGATCTGAACGTCGGCCACCGCGAGCTGGACATCAGGAACTGGCGCGGTAACCGCACCAAGGCCGGCTTCCTTCCGCGCGAACGCGCGTACTTCGACCGCTTCCTCGGTGAGGCCGGTGCCCAGATCACGGGCGTCGACGGCTCGACCGGTCCCGGGCTCGGGTGGGTCGACATCGGGCGCACGCACCACGGTGAGGTCGACGGCCCGTATACCTGGTGGTCGATGCGCGGCAAGGCGTTCGACAACGACAGCGGCTGGCGGATCGACTATCACCTCGCCACGCCGGCCCTCGCCGCCAGGGCGACCGGCTACACCATCGCCCGTGCGGCGACCTATGCCGAGCGCTGGAGCGATCACGCACCGGTGATCGTGGACTACACCTACTGATCCGCTCTGTCCTCGCGGCGGTGCGGACCGCCTACGACTCGAGCCTCGCTGTACCAGCCGCGGTACTCCATGACCGTCCCGAGCAGCGGGCTGACGGCGCGCATGTCGATGGTGCTGCGACCGCGGGCAGCATCCCAGCCGTCGTCGACGGTCACTCGCAGCGAGAACATGCCCCGCAGCCTGACGCGCCATCGGCCCAGCCGCAGTGCGACGTGTCGTGAGCGCATGCGCAGCGCCCCTCCCGCGTCCACGCTGCAGTCGCTGAGCAGCTCGATCCGGCCTCTGGTTCCGAGCGTGCCTTCCACGGTGCGTGGTGCGACCCCGGCGGTCACCCGGTCCGACACCCACTGCGACGATCGCGGATACCGCACCTCCCGCACGGCGTCGAGGACGGGGCGTCCGTCGTCGCTCCGTCCCGCACGGGTCACCAGCGTGAAGGGGACCTCGTGCGCGAGGCGTGTGAGGATGATCCGCGGGCCGGTCAGCGGCCGGGCCAACGCGGCCAACCGACCGAAGCGGCCGCCGACGACCTCGAAGACCCCTTCGGCACGTCCTTCGCGGGCGGGCGCCCGCAGCCGCGCGAGCACCTGCGGATGAAGACGGTGCGCATCCTCACCGAGCGCAAGCAGGAACACCTCGCCGCGAGCAGTCACTCGCGAGCCTCCTCGCGATAGGGCTTCACCGCCGCAGGCGCATCCTCGCCCGGCAGGAACTCGCATTCGAACATGCCGCGGTAGCCGAACAGCAGTCCCAGCAGGTCGTTGCGCACCTCGAGGTCGATCGTGTAATGACCCTGTTCGTCGTCGAAGCGTTCGACCAGGTGCGCCCGGCCACTGAACAGCATCGGGAAGCGGAAGGCGATGGGTCCCTCGTAGAAGCGCTGCTCCCCTGACGTGAGCCGCAGCGCTCCGTCGTCGGTGACAGCGAGGTCGAGGTCAACGGCAAGATGCTGGTGCGTCCCGAGATAGTCGACGACCTTTCTCCGGGTGTCGCTGTAGATCATGGTCGCGTCGAACCGGCGCCGGCGACCGGGACGGAGGGTCATGGTGCGCACGAACGTGACGGTCTCCCGGCCCAGGCTGTCCACGTACGCGTAATTGTCGATCTGGAAGGGCACCTGCCTGCCCTTCTCCGGGAACATGATGTTGCGCAGCGTGCCGATCGCGAGGAACGGCAGCGTCCACCACGGTCCGCGCCGGATCTCGGTCATGACGCCGCGCCCCACGCAGGCGTAACCGGCCGCCACACCGACGCCGAAGCGCCGCTGCAGCTGTGGGTGCAGGCGCGCGAAGTCCGCGCCGAGCGCGCGCTGGAAGACGCCCTGCTCCGCGCTCACGGCCGCAGCTCCGCCAGCGACGCGGGGGCGTCGCGCATCACGGAATCACGGCCGGCATGGGATGGGCGGGACAGGCAGCGACTCGCGCGGGCGCGCGGGTGCGAGCCCGGCAGCAGGGATCGCCACCATGCGGTCTTCTCCGGCGGCACGCCGTCCTCGGCCCAGATCCGCAGCCGATCGAAGCTCCTGGCGGTCAGCCACCAGATGAAGGGGCGGGTCACCACAGGGTCGAGCATCCGCCCGACAGGTCCCCATCCCGGTGCGTAGTCGTAGCCCGTCAGGAAGCGCACGCCGCGCGCCGTCGGAATGTAGCGCCAGTAACCGCGACCGGCGCCGATCGGAGACAGCGCGTCAGCGGTGTCGAACACGAGGGCGGAGGTGCGCTCCCCATCCCGCCCGCGGCGCTCGCCCAGCGAGACACCGGTGCCGCGGATGGTGTGGATGCCGAGGTCGAGTTCGTACCGGAACTCCTGAGCGCCGTCGTCGCGCAGGGCGGTGGGGACGATCGCGGTGAACCTCGCGTCCCACCGCACGTGCTGCTCGGGTGTCTGGGTGAGCTCCCACACGGTCTCGAGCGGCGCGTCGATGAGGATCTCGACGTACAGTGCACGCCGCGAGCCGACGGCGCTCCGTGCCGAACGTCGGACCCGCTCCCCCATGACGCCAGCGTAGAGGATGCGCGGGTGAGTCGTTCGCCGGCGTGCCCATAGGATTGTCGTCGTGACGAAACCACGCCTCTACTCAGGAATGCAGCCCTCCGCCGACTCCCTCCAGGCCGGCAACTACATCGGCGCACTGCTGCAGTGGCGTGACATGCAGGCGTCGTACGACGCGTTCTTCTCGGTCGTCGACCTGCACGCCATCACGGTTCCACAGAAGCCCGAAGAACTGCGTGAGAAGACCCGACGGACCGCGGCGCAGTACATCGCTGCGGGCATCGAGCCGTCCCGTTCGACCCTGTACGTGCAGTCGCATGTTCGCGCGCACGCGGAGCTCGCCTGGATCCTCAGCACCATCACCGGCTTCGGAGAGGCCGGGCGGATGACCCAGTTCAAGGACAAGTCGGCGCGATACGGGCAGGACTCCACGTCGGTGGGGCTGTTCACCTATCCCGTGCTCATGGCCGCCGACATCCTGCTGTACCAGAGCGAGCTCGTGCCCGTCGGTGATGACCAGAAGCAGCACGTCGAGCTGACCCGCGATCTGGCGGAGCGGTTCAACAAGCGCTTCGGAGAGGCGTTCACCATCCCGAAGCCGGTGATCCAGAAGGAGACCGCCCGGATCTACGATCTGCAGAATCCGACGTCGAAGATGTCGAAGTCGGCGGAGAGCGACGCAGGTGTGCTGTGGCTTCTCGACGACCCGGCGAAGTCGGCGAAGAAGATCATGCGCGCGGTCACCGACGCCGAGGGATCGGTGCGCTACGACCGTGAGAACAAGCCCGGCGTCTCGAACCTGCTCACCATCTACGCCGCGCTCACAGGGCGCCAGGTCGGTTCCATCGAGGACGAGTACGCCGGACGCGGCTACGGCGACTTCAAGAAGGGTCTCGCGGACGTGGTGGTGAACGAGTTCGGTCCCGTGCGCGAGCGCGCCAACGAGCTGCTCTCCGACCCCGCGGAGCTCGACCGGCTCCTGGCCGTGAACGCCGCGAAGGCGGATGCCGTCGCCGACGTGACCCTGGCCGATGTGTACGACAAGGTGGGTCTGCTGCGCCGCGTCTGACAGCACGGTCCCCGTGACGGCGCCGCCGTAGGATGGGTGACGTGACCGAGCCGAGCCCGCCACCCGTTCCGCCGTATGGGGCGGTTCCGCCGCCCCCTCCCGCACCGGGCTCACCGGATCGTCTCGCCCACGACGGTACCGGTACGCCGGTTCCCGGCTATCAGGCACCTCCTGGCGCGTACGCGGTTCCGGTCGGCGGCTACCAGGCACCCGCCGGCGGGTACAGCGTGCCGCCGACCGCTCCGCCGGCGTCCGCGGCCATGGGTGTCTTGGCCCTCATCGCGGCCTTCGTCGCCGCTCTCGTCGTCCCTGTCATCGGCGGAGTGCTCGGGTATCAGATCGGCGCGCTCGTTCCGGCGGCAGACCTCGCTGACACGGCCAGGAGCGACCTTTCCTTCCTCAGTCCGGCGCGCACGCAGGTGCTGTGGGCGGAGATCGCGTTCTGGGTCGGCACCGTGCTCGGAGTGGCGGCCATCGCCCTCGGCATCGTCGCCGCCGTGAAGCGCCGCGGTCGGGGCCAGGGCATCACGGCCATCGTGCTCGCGGGTCTCGGTCCTGTGCTGTTCTTCGCCGCGACGTTCGTGCTGTTCGGCGTCGGTGCCGCCGCCAGCGTGCTCCCTGCCGCCTGAGCATCCCGCGCCCTGAGCATCCCGCGCCGTGAGCGGCGCGCATCCCGCACGGACGGTCAGCCGCGCGAATGGTGCTTCTGCTGTGCGGCGAGCAGCCCCTCGTCCACGAGCTGCTCGACCGCGTCGGCCACGTCGGAGACGAAGATCGGCAGGGTGTCGCGCTCGGCCGTGCCGAACGGCGAGAGCACCCAGTCCGCCGGGTCCTGGCGGCCGGGTGGACGGCCGATGCCCGCCCGCACCCGCGGGAACTCGGGGGTGGCCAGAGCGCGGGCGATGTCGCGGACGCCGTTGTGGCCGCCGTGTCCCCCGCCGATCTTCAGACGGATGCTGTCGAACGGGATGTCGAGCTCGTCGTGGATGACGACGACGTGCTGGGGATCGACCGAGTAGAACCGGGCGAGCGCGGCGACGGGCGTACCGGAGGTGTTCATGTACGTGTTCGGCTTGGCGAGCACGATCTTCTCGGCGCCCGGGCGCAGCCAGGTCTCGATCACTCGCGCGCCGGCCTTGTGCTCCCGGAAGCGCTCACCGCGCCGCTGCGCGAGCTCGTCGAGCACCATCTGCCCGATGTTGTGGCGAGTCGTCTCGTAGCGGGGCCCGGGGTTGCCGAGTCCCACGATGAGCCAGGTGGTCGCCATGGCCTCTCCTCTCGTGCGAGTACGAAGAAGGGGGCGCGATCAGCTCGCGCCCCCTCCATCCGCTTGCTGCGGATCACTCCGCGGCGGCCTCCTCGGCCGAAGACTCGGCAGCAGCCTCATCGGCGGCGCCCTCTTCGGACTCGGGCTCGGCGGCGACGGCCGGCACCGAGATGGCGACGATCAGCGTCTCCGGGTCGGCGACCAGGGTGACGCCCTTGGGAAGCTTCACGTCGGCGGCGGTGATGTGAGCGCCCTCCTCGAGGCCCTCGACCGAGACCTCGACGTGCTCGGGGATGTGCGTGGCCTCGGCCTCCACCGCGAGGGTGGTGGCGTCGAGGTTGGCGATGGTGCCGGCGAACGACTCACCGACGAGCACGACGGGGAGGTCGATCGAAACCTTCTCGCCCTTCTTCACGACCAGCAGGTCGATGTGCTCGATGATCTGGTGCACCGGGTCCTTCTGCACGTCCTTGACCAGGGCGAGCTCGCTGCGGCCCTCGATGTCGAGGTCGAGCAGCGCGTTGGCGCGGCGGATGATCAGCGCGGTCTGGTGTCCGGGCAGCGCGACGTGCACGGGCTCGGTGCCGTGGCCGTAGATGACGGCGGGGATCTTGCCTGCCGCGCGAAGGCGGCGGGCGAAGCCCTTGCCGAACTCGGTGCGCAGCTCGGCGCTGACCTTGTTGTCGTCGGACATGTGGTTCTCCTTAAGGACGCGCGGGATGGGCCGCGCGGTGGTCGTGGGGTCTCGGCGCCTCGGAGCGGACACGAGGAGGCGAAGCCATGATGCTCAACTGACCACTGGGCTCACATCGCCGCGTCGATAACGGATGAACGCGCACGCGCGCCACCCCTCGCCGAGGAACTCCTCCATGGTACCCGAATCGCCGGTAGGCTGTTGCCATGCTCGATGGTGCATTCCTCTCCCACGTCGTCCTCTGGGTCATCGGCGCGATCGCCGTCTGCGGCGTCGTCTCGTCATTCGCCGCGATGTTCGCGATGGGCCGCTCGGGCTATCGCAAGGACTGACGCCGACACAGATGCGCTCCGGCTGAACGGGCGACGGTACGCTGAAAGCCGTCCCACCCGCTGCCATCGAGGAGCTCTCAGTGCCCGAAGCATCAGCCAACATCGGAGTCGTCGGACTCGCCGTCATGGGTTCGAACCTGGCCCGCAATCTCGCCAGCCGCGAGGGGAACACCGTCGCGGTGTTCAACCGGAGCCGCGCGAAGACGGATGAGCTGATCGCCGCGCACCCCGAGGCGGGTTTCGTTCCCGCGTTCTCATACGAGGAGTTCGCCGCCAGCCTGCAGAAGCCGCGCACGGCGATCATCATGGTCAAGGCCGGGGTGGGCACGGATGCCGTGATCGACCAGCTGGCGCGCGTGTTCGAACCAGGCGACATCATCGTCGACGGCGGCAACGCATACTTCCCCGACACCATCCGGCGCGAGAAGCAGGTGCGCGAAACGGGAATCAACTTCGTCGGTGCCGGAATCTCGGGCGGCGAGGAGGGCGCGCTCACCGGCCCGTCGATCATGCCCGGCGGATCGGACGAGTCGTGGGTCACGCTCGGGCCGATTCTCAAGTCGATCGCGGCCGTCGCCGAGGGCGAGCCCTGCGTGACGCACGTCGGTCACGACGGTGCCGGCCACTTCGTGAAGATGGTGCACAACGGCATCGAGTACGCCGACATGCAGCTCATCGCCGAGGCGTACGACCTCATCCGCCGCGGCACCGGCAAGTCGCCCGCTGAGATCGCCGAGATCTTCGCCGAGTGGAACCGCGGCGAGCTCGAGTCGTACCTGATCGAGATCACCGCCGAGGTGCTGCGCCAGGTGGATGCCGAGACCGGCAAGCCGCTGGTCGACGTCATCCTCGACCAGGCCGGCGCCAAGGGCACCGGCGCCTGGACCGTGCAGACCGCGCTGGGGCTGGGGGTGCCGGTCTCTGGCATCGCCGAGGCGACCTTCGCCCGCTCGCTGTCCTCGCACCCCGAGCAGCGTGTCGTGGCCGCCGACCTCCCCGGCCCGGACGATGTCTTCGCCGTGCCAGCGGACGAGGTGGATGCGTTCATCGAAGACGTGCGCCTGGCGCTGTACGCCTCGAAGATCGTCGCGTACTCCCAGGGCTTCGACGAGATCCGCGCTGGCGCGGCCGAGTACGACTGGAACATCGATCTCGGCGCCATCTCGAAGATCTGGCGCGGCGGCTGCATCATCCGTGCACAGTTCCTCAACCGCATCGCCGACGCGTACGACGAGACCCCCGACCTGCCCGTGCTCATGGCGGCGCCGTACTTCGCCGAGGCGCTCACGCGCGCACAGGTCTCGTGGCGGCGCGTCGTCGTTGCTGCCGCGCAGGCCGGCATCCCTGCCCCGGCGTTCTCGTCATCGCTGTCGTACTACGACGGCATCCGTGCCGACCGCCTGCCCGCCGCGCTCATCCAGGGACAGCGCGACTTCTTCGGCGCACACACCTACCGGCGCGTCGACAAGGAGGGCACCTTCCACACGCTGTGGTCAGGCGACCGCTCCGAGATCGAAGCCGAAGACACCCACTGAGTTCCGCACCGTTCTCATGACGAAGGGCCCGGGAGACCGGGCCCTTCGCCATATCCACGGTCAGACGATGTTGTGATTGCGCCGGAAGGTGTTCTGCGGATCCCACCGCGTCTTCAGCTCACGCAGCCGCCGGTACGCCGCCTCCGTGAACATGCCCGCCACCGCGTCGGGGCGCTCCGAATCGGCGAAGTTGCCGTACTCAGCGAGCCTCCCCGCGGTGATCGCTCCGCTGTCGCTGAGTATCGCCGCACGCGCATCGTCGTCGAGCATCCCCGGCACATCGAATCCCCCAGCCATCACGAACCAGGTCGCATCACGGGCGGGGAACGGCGACGCGTCCTGCGGGACGTCGCCGAAGGCCCCACCGAGCGAACGCAGGAACACGACCGAAGCGGGGTACGCCGACCGGAACGCCACGAGCCTGTCGATGAGGGCATCGTCGAGCTCGCGGAACAGGCCGTTGCCCCCGAGCAGACGCGGGGGTGCCGCGTCCGGATCGGCAGGTTGCGGCAGCTCCATCAGGATGTCCGGGTACGCGGTCGAGGACACGTCGCCCACGACGCCCTCCAGGTCGGCGACGGGAGCCAGCACGCGGCTGAGCGCGTCCGGGTCGTCATCGGCCCAGACCGCGACGAGACGGGCCCCTGCCGGTGCACTGGGATCCATCGCCGGTACGTCCATGTAGGTCACGGTCAGCTCCTGCGGTGCGTCGCTCAGGATGTCGCGCATCGCTCGCAGCACCGCGCTACGGTCGGCACCGTCGCCGACGAGGAACTCCCCCAGCGCGACGCGCGTCAGCGCATGCGCCTCGAAGTCGAAGCGGGTGACCACGCCGAAATTGCCCCCGCCGCCGCGCATCGCCCAGAACAGCTCAAGATTCGCCGTCTCGGAGGTCTCGACGATGGCCCCGTCCGCCGTGACGACCTGGGCGCCGACGAGCTGGTCGGCGGCGAGTCCCCAGGCGCGCACCATCAATCCGATTCCCCCGCCGAGTGTGAGCCCGCCGACGCCGACGCTGCGGGTATCACCGGAGCTGATGGCGAGCGCGTGCTCGGCGAGTGCGTCCGCCACCGCACCCCACGTGGCACCGCCGCCGATGCTCACCCGGGAGCCGGTCACGCGGATCTCGGTGAGGGCGGAGAGATCGATGCGCACGCCGTCCGCTGCGGCGTGCGACCAGGGGCCGTGACCGCCCGCGATCACGGTGACGGGCTGAGCGCCCGCCTGCGCGCGCCGCACGAGGGCGGCGACGTCTTCTGCGGTCCGGGGCCGCAGTGTCTGATCTGATTCCATGACGCACACGGTAGCGCCGAGGACCGACGTTGCGACAGGTCGGCCATGTGATCGGCGTCCGGACCGAGACGAACGCCAACCTCACAGACTGCTCATAGGGTTCCCCTAGGTTCTCCGGCGCCTGGACGCGCACAATGGACGCATGAGCACCGAGCATCCCGATCTGCGCCGCCCGGACGGTTCGCCCCTGCGCATCCTCGCCGTCGACGATGAGCCCATGCTGACCGACCTGCTCGCCATGGCACTGCGCATGGAGGGCTGGGAGGTACGCACCGCGGCATCGGGCCTGGAGGCGCTGCAGGTGGCACGCGACTTCGAGCCCGATGCGCTGGTGCTCGATGTGATGATGCCAGACCTCGACGGTATGAGCGTGCTTCGCCGGCTGCGCGAATCGGGCAACCTCGTGCCCGTCGTGTTCCTCACCGCGAAGGACGCCGTCGCCGACCGCATCGCCGGACTCACCGCCGGCGGAGACGACTACGTCACCAAGCCGTTCAGCCTCGAGGAGGTCATCGCACGGCTGCGTGCGGTGATCCGCCGCGCCGGGCAGGTGCGCGCCGACGACGAACAGGCCATCCTGCGGGTGGCCGACCTGTCGCTCAACGAGGACAGCCACGAGGTCATGCGCGGGGACGACGAGATCGAGCTGACCGCGACGGAGTTCGAGCTGCTGCGCTTCCTGATGCGCAACGAGCGGCGCGTGCTGTCGAAGGCGCAGATCCTCGACCGCGTGTGGAGCTACGACTTCGGAGGCAAGTCCTCCGTCGTTGAGCTGTACATCTCGTACTTGCGCAAGAAGATCGATGCCGGCCGCACGCCCCTGCTGCACACGGTGCGTGGTGTGGGCTACATGATCAAGTCCCCGCAGTAGGGCGTCGTGATGCTCCCCCGACCCCTGAGCCTGCAGGCCAGGCTCATGGCCGCGGTGATCGGGTTCGTCTCGCTCATCCTGGTGATCGTCGCGATCATCACCAGCGCGACCCTCGGCGCCGCCCTCGAGGAGCGGGTCCAGGAGCAGCTGAACTCCTATTCGGCGGCGACGAGGCGCCTGGTGGCGGAGGCGGAGGACGTCTCTCTTCGCACGGGTGCCGACCTCACCGCGGAGAGCGTACTCATCGGCGAGAGGGTTCCGCCGGGTCTGCTGCTCGCGATCCAGCCGCCTGACAGGTCGGCCACCGGCATCATCGTCACCACCACCCGGGGCCGGACGCTCGACAACGGCGAGCTGTTCGAACTCACCGAGGCGCTCAGGGACGCCAGGGACGCGACGGTGTCACTCTCCGACCACGGGTCGTTCCGCGTGAACATCGCGCAGACAGAGAACGGCACGATCGTCGTCACGGGCATGTCGCGGGCAGAGGTGCAGCGGACTCTGGGATCGCTGTTCACCGTCATCGCCCTGGCGACCCTCGGCGGGCTCGTGCTGCTCGCCCTCACCACCGCCGTCACGATCAGCGTCGGCCTGCGCCCGCTGCGCGCGGTCGCCGCCACCGCCACGAGAGTGGCCAACCAGCCGCTGGATCGTGGAGAGGTCTCTATCACAGAGCGCGTGCCGGAGACCGAGGCGGATCCGCGCACCGAGACGGGACTCGTCGGAGCCGCACTGAACACGCTCCTCGACCACGTCGACACCTCGCTCGCCGCGCGTCAGCGCAACGAGGAGCGGATGCGGCGCTTCGTCGCCGACGCCAGTCACGAGCTGCGCACACCTCTGGCCTCGATCCGCGGGTACTCCGAACTGTCGCTCAAGGCTCTCGGACAGGGCCAGAGTGCCGAGACCCTGCAGAACACGACATCGGCGCTGGAGCGCATCCAGGCTCAGTCGGTGCGCATGACCCGTCTCGTCGAGGACCTGCTGCTGCTGGCCAGGCTCGACGAGGGGCGCGAGCTCGTGCGCGGCCCCGTCGATCTCACCCAGCTCGCCGTCGAGGCGATCGCCGACGCACAGCCCACCGCGCTCGATCATTCCTGGCAGATCGACGTGCCGGAGCATCCGGTGCGCGTCACGGGCGACGCGGGGCGTCTGCACCAGGTGGTGACCAACCTGCTCGCGAACGCCCGCACGCACACCCCGCCGGGCACCTCGATCACCCTCGCGGTCGCGGCTGTGGGGGACGGCGCCGAGCTGCGCGTGCACGACGACGGTCCTGGCATCGACCCGAAGGTGCGCGAGGAGCTGTTCGCGCGCTTCGCCAGGGGCGACGTCTCCCGGGCGAGGCAGACTGGAGGCACGGGCCTCGGCCTGGCGATCGCGAAGGCGATCGTCGAGGGGCACGGCGGCACGATCTCCGTCGCCAGCGAACCCGGGAACACCACCTTCACGGTGCGGTTGCCGGGCGACTCCGCCGCCCCCCAGAGCCGTGGCGAGGACGGGGGCAGGGATCAGTAACCGGCGAACGCGTCAGTGGTGAGCGACCTCGCCCTCTGCAGGGCGGGGGCGAGATCGGCGATCAGCCGGGGCGGACCGGAGATGAATGCGTGCCGCGCTCCGAGATCGGGCACCGCGCTCTCTAGGCCGGCGGCATCCAGACGGGCGCCTCCACCCCACGTCCAGTGCGCCGGCAGGTCGGCGGGCTCGTCGCGCGTGAAGACGGCCACCCGCACTCCCGTCGCGGCGAGCTCGTCGCGGAACGCGAGCTCTGCTGCCTCGGACGCCACGTAGACCAGCACGACGTCGCGGTCCGCGCCGGTGGCGCGCAGCTGACGCAGCTGCGACACGAACGGCGTCACGCCGATGCCCGCGGCCACCATGAGCACGGGTGTTCCGCCGCGGGGCAGCACGAAATCGCCCCAGGTTCCGGTCACGGCCAGCACGGCGCCCGGCTCGGCGGCGGCCAGTGCGCGCTTGTAGCTGGAGGGATGCTTCTGGTCGCCGTCCTTGTAGGCGATCCGCAGTGTGGGCAGGTCGGCGGGGGCCGACAGGATGCTGAACTCACGACGGGTGCCACGCGCATCGGGCCGGCGATGCGGCACGTCGAGTTCGAGGTACTGCCCGGCGATGAAGCTCAGCCGGCTCTTCACCCGGAAGGTGAGCTCCTGGGCGGTGGGTGTGACGAACTGCCGCTTCTCGAGCACGAGGCGTACCGAGCCGCGCACGGCGAAGGCGAAGGCGAGGAGGTTGCCGATCAGCAGCGCCCGCTCCTGCCCCAGCGTGAACAGCCCGGCGACCGAGATCGGCCAGCCGGCGAGCACTCCGACCAGCGCGGCGACGCTGAACTGCTGCCAGCGGCGCGGTGGAAGGGTGAGCGGCTCGGACAGCATGAACGCACCGAGGAACAGGAAGGGCGACTGCGCCACGGCGAACAGCAGGGCGTCCGGCACGGCGAACTCGAGGCCCGCAAGCTGCGCCTGCGCTGCCTGGCGCACCAGCGAGACGCCGATCGCCGCGATCAGGAAGACCAGCACGATGCGCACCTTCTCGGTGCGCCACAGCACCGCGAGTCCGAGCACCGCCACCGGTACGGCGAGCGCCGGCGTCCCCACCCACCACGATGAGAACGACCCGAGCCCGAGAATCGTCACCACAGCGGCGCCGAAGGCGGCAGGGTTGAGGATGTGTCGCCCGCGCCAGGCGATCAGGTACTTCGAAAGGCTCGCCAGCGCACCGGCGAGTGCGGTGCCCGACAGCCCCGCTGCGGTGAGCGAGGGCTGCAGCACGAACAGCAGGATGAGCGATGTCACGAGCGAGGACTCCACCCGCCACGGCAGCCGGAGTATGCGCTGAGCCATGGCGTCCACGACCGAGATGACCACCGCGAGCACCGCGAAGGAGGCCAGGATCTCCAGCGGCGCCGGCCCGATCAGACCGGCGGTCGACAGCGCGAGGGAGATCACCGCCAAAGTCAGCAAGGCGAACAGGACGAGTCGGTACATCGATATCGCGCCGAGGACGGCGAGCACTCGCTGCCGCGGCGCCGTGAGGAAGCTTGTCACACCTCTACTCTTCCGCACGCGGAGATCAGCGGGCTCGATCACCGGTGAAAACCTCGCCGCCGAACTCCGGCGATCGCTGCACCCGCCCGTCGGTGGTCATCCGCACCCACTGCACGCCCCAGTGCGCGGCGAGGCGCTCTCCTCCTTCGAAGAACAATGCCGTGGCGACGGCATCCGCACGCATGGCCTCGCCGGCGACCGCCCACGTCGCCGCCCAGCGGCGCACCGGCACCCCGGTGCGAGCGTCGAGCACGTGGTGCAGTCCGTCGCCCCAGGCGCGGCGGTTGACAGCCGAGGCGCAGAGGGCGCCGTCACCGACCTCGACGACCCCGATCGCCCGCGACGCGTCGTACGGATGCTCCAGCCCGACGCGGATCGCGCCGCCGCGGACCCGCAGGTCGCCGCTCGCGTCGATGACCACCCTTCCCGGCACGTCCGAGAGCGCGGCGAGCACGAGGTCGACAAGACGGCCCTTCCCCAGCGCCCCGACGTCGATCACCGCAGGAGCGTCGAGGGTCAACTCGGATGCCGTCCAGCGCAGCGTCGTGGTCCACTCCGCCGGCGCGGGACGCGGCTCAGCGGGACGCTGCGAGATGGCGGCGTCGTAGCCGAGTGCCTCCAGTCCCGCACCGACCAGCGGGTTGACGGCACCGTGGGTCGCAGCCGCCAGCTCGCGGTAGGCGTCGAGCATCGCCCGGGTGTCCGGTGGGGCCGGGGCGCTGCCGCCCAAACGCAGTGCGGAGACCAGCGAGTCGGCCCTGAAACGCGACCAGTCCGCGTCGAACCGCTCGATCACCGCCTCGACAGCGCATCGTGCCGCCGCAGGCAAGGGGGCTTCGGACTCGATCTCCCACGGTGTGCCGATCGCGTCGAAGCGCCATACGCTCACCGCATCCGCTGCCCCGTGGACGGGACTCACTCCGCCGCGAGGGTCTTGATGGCCTCGACGGCCTGATTGAACCCGCCGCTGGTCAGCGACGATCCGGCCACTCTGTCGACCTGCAGCTCGTCGAGCTTCTTGCCGACGACGACGTCGGCGACACCGTCGATGAATTGGCCCTGGAGGCGCTCGGTCTCGGGCGCCTGCGGCTCGCCGGTGACCGCCACTTCGGTGACGACGTCGTCGTTCAGCGTGAGGGTCACCGAGATCGTCTCGACGGTCTCGGGCGTCTGGTACGAGCCTTCGGCGGTGTACTCGCCGTCCTTGTAGGGCGCCGCTGCGTCGGAGGCCGTACCGTCCTGCTGCGGGCGATCCTCGGCGTCGGCGGCACCGGAGCAGGCTGTCAGCACGAGCGCACCGGCCAGGCCGGCGAGGGCCGTTCCCGTGCGCAGGGCGTGTGCGGTGCGGATGGCGGGATGCGCGGTCATGTCCCCAGCATTCGTCATCGTCCTATGAGGAACCCGCGAATGCTCAGGCGTCGCCGCCGAACATGCTCGTGACCGAGCCGTCCTCGAACACCTGTCGGATGGCTGTGGCCAGCAGCGGCGCGATGGGCAGGATGGTCAGCGTCTCCCAGCGGCGCGACTCGGTCAGCGGGATGGTGTCGGTGATGACCACCTCGTCGATCGACGGATCCTGCAGGCGCTCGGATGCCGGATCGCTGAAGATCGCATGCGTCGCCGCGACGATCACACGACGTGCGCCGTTCGCCTTGAGCGCCTGAGCGGCCTTCACGATCGTGCCGCCGGTGTCGATCATGTCATCGACGAGCAGGCAGGTGCGTCCCTCGACGGCGCCCACGATTTCATGCACGGATACCTGGTTGGCGACCTTCGGGTCGCGGCGCTTGTGGATGATGGCGAGCGGTGCGCCGAGGCTGTCGGACCAGGTGTCGGCGACGCGCACCCGGCCCATGTCGGGCGAGACGATCGTGAGGGTTTCGCGGTCCTCCGCCGTGAGCGAGCTGCGGAAGTGCTCGAGCAGCACCGGCTTGGCGAACAGGTGGTCGACCGGACCGTCGAAGAAGCCCTGGATCTGTGCGGCGTGCAGGTCGACGCTCATGACGCGATCGGCGCCGGCGGTCTTCAGCATGTCGGCGACCAGGCGGGCGCTGATCGGCTCGCGACCGCGGCCCTTCTTGTCCTGACGCGAGTACGGGTAGTACGGGGCGACGACGGTGATGCGCTTGGCCGACGCGCGCTTGGCGGCATCCAGCATGATCAGCGTCTCCATGAGCCACTCGTTCACCGGCTCACCGAAGGACTGCACGATGAACAGGTCGCAGCCGCGGATCGACACCTCGAAGCGGGCGTAGATCTCACCCGAGGCGAACGTTCGGTGCTCGACGGGGGCGATCTCGGTGCCGAGCGCCTTGGCGACTTCGGCGGTGAGCTGCGGGTGGGAGCGCCCGCCGGCGACGACGAGCCGCTTCTTGGTCTTCGCGATCAGGCCGGGGGCGACGCCGTTGTCCCGATCCAGTTCCACGGTCTTCTTCTTGCGCCCCATCGGTCCGCCTATTCCGCCGATCGTTCCCGGGCGGCAGCATCCGCCGCACCAGTACCTGCTCTGTTCTTCTCGACCCACCCCTCGATGTTGCGCTGGGGGGCGACGCTCATGGCCAGGGCACCAGCGGGGACGTCCTTGCGGACGACGGCGCCTGCACCGGTCTTCGCACCAGCACCCAGCCTAACGGGCGCGACGAGCACCGTGTGCGAGCCGGTGTGCACCTCGTCGCCGATCTCGGTGCGGTGCTTGTTCACGTCGTCGTAGTTCGCGGTGATGGTGCTCGCGCCCAGGTTCACGCCGCGGCCGATGGTCGCGTCCCCCACGTACGACAGGTGCGGCACCTTGCTTCCCTCGCCGATCTGAGCGTTCTTCGTCTCGACGTAGGCGCCGATCTTGCCCCCCTCGCCCAGCACCGTGCCAGGGCGCAGGAACGAGAAGGGGCCGACGGTCGCGTTCGCGCCGATCACGGCGAGAGTCGCGTCGGAGCGGCGCACCACGGCGTCCTCACCCACCTCGCAGTCGACGAGGGTGGTGTCGGGGCCGATCGTGGCCCCGGGTCCGATCACCGTGGCGCGCAGGATCTGCGTGTTCGGCAGGATCGTGACGTCGGCCGCGAGCTTGGCGTCGTCGTCGATCCACGTCGTGGCGGGATCGACGATGGTGACGCCCTCGCGCTGCCAGTTGCGCACGATGCGTTGATTGAGCACCCGCCCTGCCTCCGCGAGCTGGGCGCGGTCGTTCACGCCGAACGTGGAGGCCACATCGGATGCCGGCTCCGCTGCGACCGGCTCGGATGCCGCCCTGAGCAGACCGATCACATCGGTCAGGTACATCTCGCCCTGGGCGTTGTCCTGTCCGATGCGAGTGATGAAGGTGCGAAGGGCGGTGGCGCGGAAGACGTAGACGCCGGCGTTGATCTCGGTGACCGCACGCTCGTCGTCGGTGGCGTCCTTCTGCTCCACGATGCGTTCGACGACGCCGTCGGCCCCGCGGATCACGCGGCCGTAACCGGTCGGATCGTCGAGATACGCGCTCAGCACCGTCGCCGCGGCGGATGCGGCACGGTGACCTTCGAGCAGCGTCCGCAGCGTGTCGGCCTGCAGCAGCGGCACGTCACCGGAGAGCACGAGCACATCGCCGTCGAAATCATCGGGCAGCCGGTCGAGGGCGACCTGCACGGCGCGGCCGGTGCCGGGGATCTCGTCCTGGTCGACGATCACCGCGTCGGGGTGCTGCTCCGCGAGGGCGGCGACGACCTGGTCGCGCTCGTGCCGCACGACGACCTCGATGTGATCGGCGCCGAGGGCATGGGCGGTGGTGAGCACGTGCCCGACGAGGCTTCGGCCGCCGATCTCGTGCAGCACCTTCGGCCGCCGCGATTTCATACGGGTTCCCTGGCCGGCGGCGAGGACGATGATGGCGAGCTTGCCGGGGGTGGACGCGGTGTTCTCCGTCATGCTCCGCCGCCAGGACTCGAACCTGGACCTAACAGCTCCAAAGGCTGTCGTGCTGCCATTACACCACGGCGGACCGCGACCCCTGCTCGTTGTCGAGCGTCGGCCGCCTGACAAGTCTGCCACGCGCGAGGCCGTGAACCCGCCGAGCGGCGGCACGCTGAAGCGGGATAATGGGGGCATGAGCCAGGCGGATGAGGTCGATCGGATCGTCGGCGCCTGGAACACCCAGCGCCCCGACCTGGACTTCTCGCCCCTCGAGGTGCTCTCGCGCATGGACCGGCTCTCGCGTCACCTCGACCGCGCGCGTCGCGAGGTGTTCCGACGCAGCGACATCGAACCGTGGGAGTGGGACGTGCTCTCGGCGCTGCGCCGCGCCGGCGACCCCTTCCAGCTGAGCCCCAAGCAGCTGCTGCAGCAGACGCTCGTGTCCAGCGGCACCATGACCAACCGCATCGATCGCCTCGTCGGCCGGCGCTTCGTGCGCCGCGAAGCCGACCCCGGCGACGGGCGCAGCGTGCTGGTGACGCTGACCGACGACGGCAGGGTGCGCGTCGACGCCGCGATCACGCGACTGGTCGACGCCGAGGCGGAACTGCTCCGCGCCCTCCCCCGCGGCGATCGCGACCGCCTTGCCGGCCTGCTGCGCAAACTCAGCCTGAGCTTCGACTCATGAGGCCCCGGCTGACCGGCGGGCGGACCTGATGGCGATGCGCTCTCCGCTGCCGGTGCGCGACGGCGTCGGCGCGACGCGCCTGCACCTGCCGATGACCGGCCCGTGGCCGACGGTCGGCGCGTACATGGCCGAGCGCTTCTTCCATCTCGACCCGGAGCGTCTGATGCGCCGCTTCGACCGCGGCGAGATCGTGGCGCTCGACGGCACGGCGCTCACGAGGGAGACGCCTCTGGGCGACCATGAGTTCGTCTGGTACTACCGTGAGCCGCCCGTCGAGACAGCCATCCCGTTCGAGATCGAGGTGCTGCACCAGGACCGCGACCTGGTCGTCGCCGACAAACCCCACTTCCTGCCGACCACGCCGGGCGGCAAGTATCTGCAGAACTCCGCGCTCGTGCGGCTGCGCAATCTGCTCGGCATCCCCGAGCTCACGCCGATCCATCGGCTGGACCGCGCGACCGCCGGCCTGCTGATGTTCTCGGTGCGTCCCGCCACCCGAGGCGCCTATCAGCTGCTGTTCGAGAACCGCCGGGTCGAGAAGGTGTACGAGGCCGTCTCGGCGTTGCCTGCGGGCTGGGATGCGGCATCCCCTGCCCTCGACGGCCGGCCGTTCCCGATCGTGTACCGCAACCACATCGAGAAGCTCCGCGCGCACGTGTGCGTGCGGGCGGATGCCGATCGCGAACCGAACTCCGAGACGCTGATCGAGCTGATCGGTCACGATGACCGGGTGCTGCACACGCTGCTGCGCCCGCACTCCGGGCGCATGCACCAGCTGCGGGTGCACCTGGCGGCGTTGGGCGCCGGCATCCTAAACGACGGGTTCTACCCGGAGCTTCTGCCGGAGGCGCCCGACGACTTCGGCAAGCCCCTGCAGCTGCTGGCGCGCGAGCTGCGCTTCACCGATCCGCTCACCGGCGAGCAGCGGGAGTTCCGCACCAGGCGCATACTGCAGGAGGCGCCGGCCCGCTGAGGTCAGCGTCGCATGATGACCCGGGCGAGGCGGGTGCCCAGCGACTGCACGAGGTGCACGAACACGACGATGAGGATGATCGCGGCCCACATCACGATGGGCTCGAAGCGGCGGAAGCCGTAGATCTGCGCGAACGCGCCCAGCCCGCCGCCGCCGACCATCCCGGCCATGGCCGTCATGTCGATCAGCGCGACGACGATGAAGGTGTAGCCGAGGATGAGCGGCCCGAGAGACTCGGGGATCGCCACCGTGAAGAGGATGCGCCACGGACCGGCACCCATCGAACGCGCAGCCTCGATGACACCGGGTGAGACCGAGACGAGGTGCTGTTCGACGATGCGCCCGATCGCGAACGCGGCCGCGATTCCGATCGCGAAGGCGCCTGCGGTGGTGCCGATGCCGATGCCGACCACAGCGCGTGTCACCGGCTGCAGCACGGCGATGAAGATCACGAACGGGATGGGCCGGAAGAAGTTGACCAGCAGTTCGAGGATCGCATTGACCACCCGGTTCTGCATCAGCCCGCTGGGCCGGGTGACGTACAGGCCGACGCCGATGACCGTGCCGAGCACGCCGGCGAGCACCAGCGCGAAGCTGGTCATGTAGAGCGTCTCGATCGCGGCATCCCAGAACTCGGGCCACAGTTCGTTGAGCCGATCCATCAGAGCGCCCCTTCCCGCTCGATCTCGGTGACCGTGGCATGCACGCGGATCCTGTCCAGGGCGCTGTTGACGGCCGCATCCGATCCGCGCAGCGCGAGTGTGAGGTGGCCGAAGGCTCGGCCCCGGATGTCGTTGATTCCGCCGTAGACCAGTTCGAATCCGATACCCGCCTCGGCCAGATCGAGGAACACCTGCGCCTGGGACGAATCGCCGTCCCGGAACGAGAAGGTCACCAGCCTGCCCTCGTGCCTGGCGCGCAGTGCGGCCGCCTCGGCCGGGGACGGAATGCCCTTGATGACGGTACCGACGAACCGCTGCGATGCGGGATTCTGCGGGTCGGAGAACACCTGGAAGACGTCACCCTGCTCGATGACGCGCCCCTGCTCCATGACGGCGACCTTCGTGGCGATCGTCTGGATGACATCCATCTCGTGGGTGATCACCACGATCGTGACGCCCTGCTCCTCGTTCACGCGCTTGAGCAATGCCAGCACCTCGTGCGTGGTCTGCGGGTCGAGCGCGCTGGTGGCCTCGTCGGCCAGCAGGATGGCCGGGCGCGTGGCGAGCGCCCTGGCGATGCCCACGCGCTGCTTCTGCCCGCCGGACAGCTGCTCGGGGTACGCCTTCGCCTTGTCGCTCAGCCCGACGAAGCGCAGCAGTTCTGCGACCCGCTCGTCGATGTCGGCCTTCGACCACCCGGCGAGCTTGAGGGGGTAGGCGATGTTGGCCTTCACGGTCTTCGCTGAGAAGAGGTTGAACTGCTGGAAGATCATGCCGATGCCGCCGCGCACCCTGCGCAGTTCGCGCTCCCGCAGCGCGGTGATGTCGACGCCGTCGACATGGATCGATCCGCTTGTGGCAGGCTCGAGCGCGTTGATCAGCCGGACGAGGGTGGACTTTCCCGCGCCGGAGTACCCGATGATGCCGAACACGTCACCACGCTCGATCTCGAGGTCGACGCCGTCGACCGCGGTGACGACGTCGTCGCCCTTCGCTGCCGGAGGGTACGTCTTCGTGACATCGGTGAGGGTCACGATCGCTGTCATGTCTTCTCTCCCTGTGAACGCGGGAATCGGGCGGCGCGAAAGCGCACCGCCCGATTCTCTCGCACTCGTCTGATCGGCAGGCTCAGCCCTGTTCCTGGGTGTCCTTCTCAACCTTCTGCAGCGAAGTCTCAAGGTCTGCGATGGGGGTCTTCAGCGGCACGATGGTGTTGCCGGATGCCTCGGCGAGGCCGGCCTGCACCTCAGGGTCGTTCTGGAAGATGTCGACCAGGGCGAGGTACGTCTCGTTGTCCTTGTCCTCGGCGCGGGCGGCGAAGATGTTCACGTAGGGCAGCGCGTTCGGATCGCTCGGGTCGTCCTGGGCGATGGCATCCTCGAACTTGAGCCCGGCCTGTGTGACGAAGTCGTTGTTGATGATCGCCGCGGCGACGTCGGGCAGGGAGTTCGGGATGAGCGCTGCCTCGAGCGCGGTGACCTTGACCTTCGACTTCGCCTCGTCGACGTCGGCGAGGTCCGAGAAGATGGTGCCGCCGCTCTTCAGCTCGATGAGGCCGGCCGACTGCAGCACGAGCAGGGCGCGTGCCTGGTTGGAGGCGTCGTCGGGCACGGCGACCGTCTCGCCCTTCTCGATCTCATCGACGTCGTCGACCTTCTGCGAGTACAGCCCGAGCGGGTAGATGCCGGTCGAGCCGATGGGCACGAGGTCGTCGCCCGAGGCGACGTTGTAACCGGCGAGGTACACGATGTGCTGGAACTGGTTGAGGTCGAGCTCCCCCGCGCTCAGGGCGGGGTTCGGCTGCTCGTAGGAGGCGAAGTCGACCAGCTCGACATCGATGCCCTCCTCCTTGGCGGCCTCGACGAACGCCGGCCACTGCGGGTCGCTCTTGCCCACCACGCCGATGCGGACCGTCTCGCCTGCGGCACCGCCGCCTTCACCGGAGCCGTCGGACGCGGGCGAGGAGGCGCACCCTGCGAGGGCGACGAAGAGGGGCACAGCCGCGAGCGCGGCGATGACAGAGGTGGTGCGGCGGGACATGGTGGTACGGGTTCCTCTCGTGGTGGACTCCGTCACGTTACGCGCGAGTCTCCGCAGCGTCCCAATCAGCCCGACACACAGCGTCACAACGACGTCAGTGAACCGAGCCGTCCGTTGTGCCCGGGCTCTCGGCGGAACCACGCGCCTCCGGAACGGCCGTCGCCGTCATCGCGTCGAAGAAGTCGGCGACCGTACGACGCTCCTGATCGGTCAGTGCGGCGACCACGTCGAACCGGAGTGCGTGTGCGCGCCCGACGCTCTCACGCGCGACGCGACGGGTCTCCTCAGTTACCTCGATCGCGAGGCTGCGCCGGTCGCTCGGGTGCGGCGTCCTGGTGATGTGCCGCCCGGCCTCGAGACGGTCGAGCAGCTTCGTCGTGGACGCGGTGGAGATGCCGAGGTGACCGGCGATGAACCCGGGCGTAACCACCATCCCCTGTCGCTGCGCGGCGATCAGCAGGCGCAAGGCACGCATGTCCGTGTCGCCGAGCTTCATGTAGCGGCGGGACGCCTCGCTCATTCTGCGTTCCGTCTCACGCCAGCGCTGCATGGCGTCGAGCACGCGTATGACGCCGGCGAGCTCGTCATCCGACAGGTGCGATCGCCGCACGATCTCTTCGTCGGGATCCATCGTGACCGGGTCGTGGAGGACCACGCGCTCCTGCCCAGGCGCATTCCGCTTGGCCATGATGACACCCTATCGAAGGCAAAGATATATATTTAGCATGTATCTAGCTTAGCTAGCGATTGAGGAGACAGAGGATGGACCACGAAGAACGCGTGATCCTGCTGGACGAAGACGGCAGCCCGCGCGGTGTCGCACCGAAAGAAGGTGTGCATCACGCCGACACTCCCCTGCATCTGGCGTTCTCCTGTCATGTCATCGACGAGCGCGGACGCATCCTGCTGACGCGTCGGGCACTCGGGAAGGTGACGTGGCCCGGCACCTGGACCAACGCGTTCTGCGGTCACCCGCAGCCGTTCGAGCACATCCCCGACGCCGTCACCCGGAGGGCACACCAGGAGCTCGGCCTGGCGCTTCGCGGCATCCGGCTCGCACTGCCCGACTTCCGCTATCGCGCGGTCGACGCGTCCGGCATCGTCGAGAACGAGGTCTGTCCTGTGTATACGGCGGTGGCGGCAGGCGAAGTACACCCCGACCCTTCGGAGGCTATGGAGCATCGCTGGGTCGAGCCCGCCGACCTCGCCGGCGCACTCACCTCTGCTCCGTGGGCTTTCAGCCCCTGGCTGGTCATGCAGGCCGAGCAGATGTCGGGGGCAGGCGGCGAGATCCGCCCGGAGGCGTGGCGGGCGGCCGCGTGACGGGCCTTGCGACGACCGCCGGCCAGGGCGTCGAACGAACGATCGGCGACTTCTTCGCCGAGAGGATCGCGCGCGGCGAGCGCCTCGGACAGCCGCATGCCGATCTGTGGCGGCGGGCGGCGGAGGCCGCTGACGGAGGAAAGCGGCTGCGCCCGCGCCTGCTTCACCTCGCGCACGAGCACCTCGGCGGAGAGCACCGCGTCGATGCGGATACCGTGGCGGCGGCGCTGGAGGTGTTGCACACCGCCCTGTTGATGCACGACGATGTGCTCGACGGCGACCTCGTGCGCCGCGGGCGACCTAATCTGGCCGGCCGCTTCGCTGCCGACGCCATCGAGCACGGCTCCGCGGCGGGCGCGGCTATGGCGTGGGGCGCAGCCTCCGCCATCCTCGCAGGCGACGTGCTGATCAGCGGCGTGCACGCTCTGCTCGCCCGCGTCGAGCATCCCGCCCGTGCCGCGCTGCACGCCCTCGTGGACGACTGCCTCGCTGTGACCGCAGCGGGAGAGCATGCGGACGTCGGTCTCGCACTGGGCGTGATCTCCTCCGACGAGGCCGCTATCCTGCGCATGATGGAGCAGAAGACGGCCTGCTATTCCTTCGCCGCACCCCTTCAGGCCGGGGCGATGCTGGCCGGCGCCTCGTCGCAGACGCTCGAATCTCTCGCCCGGATCGGCGCCGGCCTCGGGCTGCTGTACCAGATGCGCGACGACGTCATCGGGGTGTTCGGCACGGAGAGTCGCACCGGCAAGACCGTGATCGGCGATCTGCGCGAGGGCAAGCGCACTCTGCTGGTCGCCTTCGCGGAGGACAGCGCGGACTGGCCCGAGGTGCAGCACCTGTTCGGGCGCGCGTCGCTCGACGAGAACGACGCCGAGCGGCTCCGGGCCGCACTGGTGACCTCGGGGGCGACAGAGCGGATGCAGGCGACCATCTCCGCGCACGGCGACCACGTGCGAGACGCGATCGCCGAGTCGGAGCTGCCGGGTCCGCTGTGCGATGAGCTGACGCGCATCGCCACCGAATGCGTGGAGCGGGACGCATGACCCGACGCACGGGGCTCGCGCTCTACACGCGCACGGCGCGCGCATCCTCCTCTCGAGTGATCCGCGCCTACTCCACGTCGTTCGGTCTGGCCAGCAGGCTGCTGCCGGCAGAGGTGCGAGCCGGCATCGCCGACGTGTACGCCCTCGTTCGAGTGGCAGACGAGATCGTCGACGGACCCGCGTCCGAGGCCGGCATGGGAGCCGCTGCGACACGAGAGCTTCTCGATGACCTCGAGCAGGAGACCCTGGCGGCACTCGCCAGGGGTTTCAGTGCCAATCTCGTCGTGCACGCCTTCGCGACCACGGCGAGGGCGACCGGCATCGACGCGTCGCTGGTGCGTCCGTTCTTCGCCTCCATGCGGATGGACGCAGGCGACGTGCACCTCGATCGCGAGGATTACCGCCGGTACATCCACGGTTCCGCCGAAGTCGTCGGCTCCATGTGCCTGCGGGTCCTCACTCTCGAGAGTCCGGGTCTGGAACTGGATGCCGAGATGGAGGAGGGCGCTCGCCGGCTGGGGGCCGCGTTCCAGAAGGTGAACTTCCTGCGCGATCTCTCCGAGGACGCCGGTCGCCTGGGCAGGTCGTACATCCCGGGGATCACCGCCGGCACCCTCACCGACGCCCAGAAGGACGCAGTGGTCGACGAGATCGCGGACGACCTGACATCCGCCTGGGTCGCGATCACACGGCTCCCGCGCGGCTCGCGCCGCGCGACCGCCGCCGCGGCCGCACTCTTCGGCCGGCTCAATGAGCAGCTGCGCGCCACTCCGGCGGCGGAGCTCCGGCGAAGCCGTGTCTCGGTGCCCACCGCGGTGAAACTGCGGCTGCTCGCCGGAGCTGCACTGGGCCGGGTGCACACATGACCGCGGCTTCGCGCACCGTGGTGATCGGCGGCGGCATCTCGGGGCTGGCCACGGCCGCGCTCCTGGCGAGCGAAGGCGCCGATGTCACCCTCGTCGAAGCGCGCGATGAACTCGGCGGACGAGCGGGGTGCTGGCGATCCGACGGTTTCAGCTTCGACACGGGCCCGTCCTGGTACCTCATGCCCGAGGTGTTCGACCACTTCTTCCGGCTCCTGGGAACGTCGGCCGCCGAGCAGCTCGACCTCGTGCGCCTCGACCCCGCGTACCGCGTGTACTTCGAGGATGAGGACGAGCCGTTCGATCTGCCGGCTGAAGGAGCACGGGATGCTCTCGTGTCACTCGACCCGGCGGCCTCCGACCAGTTGGACTCCTACCTCGCCTCGGCCGCAGAGACGTACGAACTCGCCACCTCGCGCTTCCTTTACAGCACCTACGAGTCGCTGCGCCCCCTCTTCACGCGCGACACCCTGCGCGGACTCCCCCGGCTCGCCCGGCTGCTGAGCGAGCCGCTCGACCGCCGCATCCGCCGCCACTCTCGTGACCTTCGTGTGCAGCAGGTGCTCGGCTACCCCGCGGTCTTCCTCGGCACCTCCCCATCCGCGGCGCCCGGCATGTACCACCTGATGAGCCACCTCGACATCGGCCAGGGCGTGCTGTACCCGCGCGGTGGGTTCTCCGCGGTGATCGACGCGATCGCCGGACTCGCCGCGCAGCGGGGGGTGAGCATACGCACCCGATGCCGCGCGCAGCGGATCGCCGTGCAGGACGGAGCAGTGGTCGGCGTCGAGGTCGAGGGACCGGCCGGCACCAGGGAGCACCTGCCGGCAGACGTCGTGGTGTCGACCGCAGACCTGCACGTCACCGAACATGAGCTGCTCGACCGGGAGCACCGCAGCAGGGACGAGCGCTGGTGGAGGTCGCGCGACCCCGGGCCAGGGGCGGTGCTCGCGTTGCTCGGCGTTCGCGGCGAACTGCCCCAGCTGGCGCACCACACGCTGTTCTTCACGCGGGAGTGGGAGGCGGGGTTCCAGGCCATCTACGGCGATCGGCCACGCATCCCCGACCCCGCGTCGATCTACGTGTGCCGCCCCAGCGCCACCGACGACGTCGCCCCCGACGGCCACGAGAACCTCTTCGTGCTGATTCCCGTGCCCGCCGACACGGCCATCGGCGTCGGCGGCGTGGACGGCAAGGGCTCCACCGCCGTGGAGCGCGCAGTCGACGCCGCGATCGCTCAGATCTCGACCTGGTGCGGCATCCCCGACCTCGCGGATCGGATCGTCGTTCGGCGCAGCATCGGCCCTGCCGACTTCGAACGGGAGTACGGGGCATGGCGGGGCGGCGCTCTGGGACCGGCTCACACGCTGCGTCAGAGCGCACTCCTGCGCGGATCGAACGCCTCGTCCAAAGTGAACGGGCTGCTGTTCGCCGGGGCGACGACCATCCCGGGGATCGGTCTTCCGATGTGCCTCATCAGCGCCGAGCTGGTCGTCAAACGACTGCGCGGCGACCGATCGGCCGGACCGCTGCCGGAGCCGCTGTGAGCATCATCTACCTGACGTTCCTGCTCATCTCGCTCGCCGGGGTGACCGCTCTCGACGTGCGTCACCGGCTGTTCCTCGGCCGCGATCCGCGCAGCGCCCTGGCGGTGCTGGCCATCGGGGTCGCCTTCTTCCTGCTGTGGGATCTCGCCGGCATCGGACTGGGTATCTTCTTCAGGGCCGACGGACCCTTCGCCACCGGCATCCTGCTCGCACCCGAGCTTCCGCTCGAAGAGCCGGTCTTCCTGCTCTTCCTGTGCGAGCTCACCATGGTGCTCGTCTGCGGCGCGGAGCGCCTGCTCACGCATCGACGGAAGGAGCGACGGTGACCTATCTGCTGCTGTGTGCGGCGTTCCTGATGGCCGCCGGAGTCGCCGCTCTCGTTCTGCGCCGGCCGGGAGGATCATCGCCGGCTGCGCTGGCGATCGCGGCCGCCGCACTCTTGCTGCTGACCGCACTGTTCGACAACCTCATGATCTCCGCCGGACTCTTCGCCTACTCCGACGCACACGTCTCCGGTCTGCGCATCGGCACCGCCCCCATCGAGGACTTCGCCTATCCGCTCGCCGCGGTGATTCTTCTCCCCGCCCTCTGGAGCCGGATGAGGCGGCGTGATGATCGCTGACCTGCTGACCGCTTCCCGGCCGCTGAGCTGGGTGAACACCGCGTACCCGTTCGCCGCCGCCTATCTCCTGTCCGCCCGCGAGGTGGACGTCGCGCTGATCGTCGGCACACTGTTCTTCCTCATCCCGAACAACCTCGCGATGTACGGCGTGAACGATGTCTTCGACTACGCCTCGGATCTCGCCAACCCGCGCAAGGGAGGCATGGAGGGCGCGGTGCTGGCGCCGGAGCGTCATCGGAGCGTCCTGCTCGCTGCGGTCTTCACATCTCTGCCGTTCGTCATCGCGCTGGTCCTCCTGGGCGGCGGCGCATCGTGGATCGTGCTCGCGATCGGCTTGTTCGCCGTCGTGGCCTACTCGGCGCCTCCCTTCCGGTTCAAGGAGATCCCCGTCCTCGACTCACTCACATCGAGCGTGCATTTCGTGAGCCCCGCTGTCTACGGCATCGCTCTGGCCGGTGGATCGCCGACCCCTGGGCTGATCGCCGTGTTGGCGGCGTTCTTCCTGTGGGGCGTCGCCAGCCACGCGTTCGGGGCGGTGCAGGACGTCGTGCCCGACCGTGAGGGCGGGATCTCATCGATCGCCACGGTCTTCGGTGCCGCCAACACGGTGCGCCTCGCCCTCGCCTGCTGGACCATCGCAGGGCTGCTCGTGCTCACCATCGGCCTGCCCGGAGCATTCGCGGCGCTGCTCGCGGTGCCCTACCTGGTCGCGGCCGCGCCATATGCGCGCGTGACGGATGCCGACTCCGCCCGCGCGAACCGCGGCTGGCGGCACTTCCTCTGGATCAACTACGCCTGCGGGTTCGTCGTCACCCTGCTGCTGATCCTGTTCGCGATGAGGACCGCGTGAGGATCGGCTGCCGTCGGTAGCGTGCCACCCCGATCAGGTGGTGGCACGTGCCGCCCAGGCAACGGCCGAGAGGGTGAACGGACGGTCTGGAGTGTCGAGATCCTCGCGGACGGCACCACGCACCGCTTCGATCTCATCCTGATCGAGTCCCTGCATGTACTGTCCGATCGGCCCGATCCCGGCGGTGTATCCGGACCACAGGTCGTCGACATCGCGATAGCCGCCCGTGGCCACGAGCTCGGTGACGCGGATGTCGCGCAGCGCTGCGCCTTCGAGGAGCTGGGCCAGATCGCCCTGCTGCGTGCCCAGCAGCCGATCACCGGCAGGCTCAGCCCCGATCGCGCGATGCGCGGCCCGCCAGAAGCGTGCGATGCTCTGCATCCGGCTGTGATCCCAGAAGCAGAGCGCGACCGTTCCGCCGGGTCGGGTCACGCGAACCATCTCCCGGACGCCCTGCTGCGCATCGGACATGAAGCCGACCACCAGCGATGACAGCGCCGCGTCGAAGGATCCGTCAGGGAAGGGCAGCCCCTCGGCTACGCCCTCCACCACCTGCACACCAGGAACACGCTCGCGGCAGGCCACGACGAAGGGCGGAGAGGGATCGATCGCCGAGACGTTCCCCGCGCCGACACGCCGAGCAAGTTCGGCGGTGAGCCCGCCCGGGCCGCATCCGACATCGAGCACGCTTCCCGCCCGCACCTCGGCGAAGTCCGCGAACGCCGGCGCCAGAGAAGGCAGGAAACGGCCGATCAGACGGTCGTATCCGTCTGCAGCGTGGAACATCCCCTGACCCATGGCCGCGTCCTCTCTTCCAAGAGAAGGATCTCACCGTCACGCGTCGCGCGACAGAGCGATCCGAAGGCGGCAGACGCCGCTCAGTCGAGCTGCTCGGTGAGCTCGAACCAGCGCAGCTCCAGCTCCTCCACCTCGCCCTGCTGCGCCTGGATCTCCTTCATCTTCTCGCCGAGGCCGGCGTAGTCGGACTGGTCGTGATCGGCCAGGGCGTGCTTGGCACGGTCGATCTGGTCGTTCAGCTTCTGCATCTTCCGCTCCAGCGCGGAGAGCTCCTTCTCGGCGGCCCTGCGGGCCGCGCCGTCCAGCTCGGGCTCGGTTGCCGCGGTCGAGACACGGGAGGCGGATGCGGCGGCCCCCGTCTTCTGCTCCAGGGACCGCAGCCGCAGGTACTCGTCGACCCCTCCCGGCAGATGCCGCAGGTGCCTGTCGAGGATCGCGAACTGCTGGTCGGTGACACGCTCGAGGAAGTACCGGTCGTGACTGACCACGAGGAGGGTTCCCGGCCAGGAATCGAGCAGATCCTCGATCGCGGCGAGCATGTCGGTGTCCATGTCGTTGGTGGGCTCGTCGAGGATCAGCACGTTCGGCTGGTCGAGAAGCACCAGCAGCAGCTGCAGGCGGCGCTGCTGACCACCGGAGAGGTCCTTCACGGGAGTGGAAAGCTGCGCGGACGTGAATCCGAGGCGTTCGAGCAGCTGACCCGGCGTCAGGTCCTGCGCCTTCGATCCGGCGCCGAACGTGTACGAGGTGCGCAGTCCGTTGATCACGGTGCGCACGGGGTCGTTCCAGTGCTGCGCCAGCTCGTCGATGCGCTGAGTCAACGTGCGCACCTGGACGGTCTTGCCCCGCTTGACCCTGCCGCTGGTCGGCTGGACGGTGCCTGCGATCAACCCCAGGAGGGTCGACTTGCCCGCGCCGTTGACGCCGAGGATGCCGGTGCGCTCGCCGGGAGCGATGCGCCACTCGACATCCTTCAGCACCTCCCGGTCGCCGTACTCGACCCCCGCGTCGAGGAGGTCGACGACGTCCTTGCCGAGGCGGGCGACCGCGAGCGACTGCAGCGACACGGTGTCGCGGATAGGCGGCACGTCGGCGATCAGGGCATTGGCCGCGTCGATCCGGAACTTCGGCTTGCTGGTGCGGGCGGGCGCGCCCCGGCGCAGCCAGGCGAGCTCCTTGCGCGCCAGGTTCTGCCGCTTCGCCTCGGATGCGGCCGCCATCCGATCCCGCTCGACGCGCTGCAGGATGTACGCGGCGTAGCCGCCCTCGAACGGCTCGACGATGCGGTCGTGCACTTCCCACGTCGCCGTGCAGATCTCATCGAGGAACCAGCGGTCGTGCGTGACCACGAGCAGTGCTCCGGCGTTCTTCGGCCAGCGCGTCTTCAGGTGACCGGCGAGCCAGGTGATCGCTTCGACGTCGAGGTGGTTGGTGGGCTCGTCGAGGGCGATGACGTCCCACTCCTCTGCGAGCAGCCTCGCCAGTGCGACCCGCCTGCGCTGCCCGCCGCTGAGCGAGGAGACCGACGCGTCCCAGTCGAGGTCGGCGACCAGGCCGGCGATCACGTCGCGCACCCTGGCGTCTCCCGCCCACTCATGCTCGGGGGTGTCCCCCACGACCGCACCGCCGACGGTGAGATCGTCGTCGAGAGTGTCCGCCTGGTCGAGGACTCCGATCGTGGTGCCGCCGCGCATGGTGACGCGTCCGGCATCCGGCTCCTTCCGCCCCGCGAGCATCGCCAGCAGGCTGGATTTGCCGTCGCCGTTGCGGCCCACGATGCCGATGCGGTCGCCCTCCTCGATGCCGAGGGTGACGGAGTCGAAGACGACGCGGGTGGGGTATTCGAGGTGGAGCCCTTCGGCTCCGAGGAGGTGTGCCATGTCCTCTCAAGGCTAGGCGACGTGCGGACGCGGTGGAGCCAGGTTCAGAGGCGGATGTCGGCGAAGGTGCGCAGACGCCGCCACGGCTCGGCCGCGGCCGTCTCGGGCAGCACGTTGGCGGCCGAGAGCTGGTCGAAGCCGATCCCGGCGAGCGCGGCGATGTCGGAGATGGGTGCCTGGAACGTGCGGAACGGACCGAGGTCGGGAGTACGTCCGCCTGCGGCCCCCCGCTCGATCTCCTCGGCGTCCAGCGCAGGCGTCTGGTCGAGGACGAAACCGGCCGCTCTGAGCACCCCATCGCGCTCCCAGGCCGCGATCTTGAAGAAGCGGAGCGGGATGCGGATGCCGCGGTACGGCGGATCAGCCGCACCGAGCACCGGAGCCGTGAAGACCGAGACGCGATGATCGTGCGCGTCCGCGAACTGCAGCACATGGTCTTCCAGGCCCACCCAGAGCTCGGCGGACTGATTGAAGGCGGAGGCCTGCGGCGCGGCGTTCGTGTAGTGGAAGGTGTCGCTGTTGGCCTCTCGTGCCCTGGAGCCCCACACGGGATCACGTCGGCGCACGAGGTGGCCGCGGTCGAGGTCGTTCCGCGCGTACACCTCCGGACCTGCCTGCCAGTCGGCGGGGATCCTGTCGTCGAGACGCCAATCGTCGCCACGTTCCACATCGACGAGCGCCGCGCCGTCGATGTTCACGGCGGTCAGCCGTGCGAGGCGACGACGGCGGTCGAGCACGACCGTGAAGTGCACGTAATCGAGTGTCACCGCCTCAGGGGCCGGGGGCGCAGACGACACGGGGAGCGGCACGACTACGGCGAGGAAGCCGGAATCGTATCCGAGCTCGGCGTCCTGACGGAGGTCGGCGTCGTTGCGGAGTTGGGGATCGCTTCCGGGTGCCATGCTTCGACCGTAGGCGTCTCGTCCGACATCATCGCTGACGGGAGGTGAACGGCGGAGGGCGCCCTGTGTGCATGCGAGCGGGCCGCTCCGGAGCATCCGGAGCGGCCCGCGGGTTGCGCAGTGATTACTTGTAGGACTGCACGATCTCGAGCAGGCTCGGCACGTTCGCGTACGCCTCCTCAGCGTTGTCCTTCGTGACGATCACCGGGTCGAGCAGGTACGCCGGAACGACCTTCTTGCCGTTGTCGTACTGCTCGGTGTCGTTCACCTCGACGTCCTCGCCCTTCTGCAGCTGGCCGACCATCTTGATGGCCTGCTCGACGAGGAGCACGGTGTCCTTGTTGATGGTGGAGTACTGCACGCCCTCCATGATCGACTTGACCGACTCGACCTCGGAGTCCTGACCGGTCACGACCGGCACGGGCTTTCCGGCCTGCTGCGCCGAGGTGATGATCGCGCGCGCGAGCGTGTCGTTCGGCGAGAGCACGCCGTCGATCGTCTCGGAGCTGTAGGTCGAGGTGAGGATGGAGTCCATCCTGCGCTGGGCGTTCTCGGCCTTCCAGCCGTCGGTCGCGGTCTGCGCGATCTCGGTCTGGCCCGAGAGCACCTTCAGCGTGCCGTCGTCGATCTTCGGCTGCAGCACGTCCATCGCACCGTTGAAGAACACCGCCGAGTTCGCGTCGTCGGGCGAGCCCGAGAACAGCTCGATGTTGTACGGCGCCTCGTGGTCGGCGCGCTCCGCCAACCCGTCGAGGAGGGCCTGACCCTGCAGCTGACCGACCTTGAAGTTGTCGAATGCGACGTAGTAGTCGACCGCCTCGGTGTTCTCGATCAGGCGGTCGTAGGCGATGACGTAGGCACCCGCATCCTTCGCCGCCTCGACCTGCGTCGAAAGCTGCTTGCCGTCCTTGGCGCCGATGATGATCACCTTCGCGCCGCCGGTCACCATGGCCTGGATCTGGTTCTGCTGCTCGGCGACGGTGTTGGACGCCGGCGCGTACTGCACGTCGGCCTGGAAACCGGCCTCCTCGAGACCGTCGGTGAACAGCTTGCCCGCGAGCACCCAGTTCTCACTGGTCTTGTCGGGAAGGGCCACGCCGATGGTGGCGTCGGCCGCGAAGCCCTTGGCCTCTTCGCCGGAGCCGCCTGCGCCGCCCTCGCCTCCGGTTCCGCCACCGCGCTCGGACGAGCATCCGGTCAGTGCGAACGCGCCCACGGCGACGATCGCTGTCGCCGTCAGAAGCATCTTCTTCATGTGATCTTCTCTCTCTGGTGTGATGACCGCTGGCGGTCGGGATGCGAGGCGTCCGTGCGCGGGCGCCTACTTCTTGACGACTTCGCGCTTCTTCGCGTCGTCGAGCTCGGAGGCGAGCGCCGGGAAGGGATCGGGATCGCGTCTCGAGAAGCGGCGGGTGAGGAACCCGATCACCGACGGGCGGCCCTGCTGCTTGTTCCAGACGTCGATTCCGACGGCGACCAGCAGCACGAGACCCTTGATCATCGCGACGACGTCGGCGCCGAAGCCGAGCAGTGCGAGGCCGTTGTTCAGGAACGCCATCACGAAACCACCGATGATCGACCCGATCACGGTGCCGATGCCGCCCGAGACGGCCGCGCCACCGATGAACACCGACGCGATGGCGTCCAGCTCCCAGCCGTTGCCGTCCTGCGGACCGGAGGCGGTCGCGCGGGCCACGTAGAGCATGCCGGCCAGCGACGCCAGCACCGACATGTTCATGATGACGAAGAAGTCGACCCACCTGTCCTTCACGCCGGAGAGGCGTGCAGCCTGCCTGTTGCCGCCGACCGCGTAGATGTGGCGACCGAACACGGTGTTGTTCGTGACGAAGCTGTACAGGATCACCAGCACGAGCAGGATGATGCCCGAGACGGGGAAGCTGGTGCCCTCGCGGCCGGTGGCGAACTGCCAGCCGGCGAGAAGGATGATCACCGACAGCAGCGCCACCTTCGTCGCGCTCACCCAGCCCGGCGCCATCTCCGATCCCATCCGCCGCTGAGCACGGCGGGTCCAGACCTCGTGGAAGACGATCCACGCGATGCCGGCGATGGCGAGGATCATGGTCGGCACGTTGAACGGAAGGGGCAGGGCGACCTCGGGCAGGTATCCGGCGCCGATGTAGGTGAACTCCCTCGGCACGGCGACCGTCGTCGACTGCCCGATCCACTGGTTGGCGCCGCGGAAGAACAGCATGCCGGCCAGCGTCACGATGAATGCCGGCACCCCGACGTACGCCACCCACACGCCGTGCCACGCCCCGACCAGCACGCCGACCCCGAGGCCGATCAGGACGCCGCCCCACCACGGCACGTTCCATTCGGCCATGGCCTTCGCCACGATGATTCCCGTGAACGCGGCGACCGACCCGACCGACAGGTCGATGTGCCCCATGATGATGACCATCACCATTCCGATCGCGAGGATCAGGATGTAGGAGTACTGGTTGACGACGTTGATCAGGTTGCCGGGAGACAGCGTCAGCCCCTGGCCCTTCTCGAGGAAGGTCCACAGCTGGAACACGATCAGGATGACGATCAGGCTGCCGAGGATTCCGAACTGGCGAAGCGCCGAGCGGCCTCCCCCGCCGAACATCTTCTTGATGTCGCCGAAGTGGAAGCCCTCGCGCGCCGGTGTCGTGTCGGTGCTCATGCGTTCGCTTTCTGGTTAGCGGAGGTCATGCTGCGCATGAGCGCCTCCGGAGTGGCCTGGGAGGAGGGTATGCAGTCGGTGACGCGCCCCTCGAAGACGGTGTAGATGCGGTCCGAGATGCCGAGCAGCTCGGGCAGCTCACTGGAGATGACGATCACGCCCTTGCCCTGCGAAGCCAGCTCGTTGATGATCGAGTAGATCTCGTACTTGGCTCCGACATCGATGCCGCGGGTGGGCTCGTCGAGGATCAGCAGATCGGGGTCGGTGAACATCCACTTCGCCAGTACGACCTTCTGCTGATTTCCGCCCGACAGCTTGCCCACGCCCTCCTCAACGCTCGGCGTCTTGATGCGCAGCGCCTTGCGGTAGCGCTCGGCCACCGCGAACTCCTGGCGATCGTCGACGACCCCGCGCTTGGCGATCTTCGACAGCTTCGCCGCCACGATGGAGCGCTTGATGGTGTCGAGCAGGTTGAGGCCGAGCACCTTGCGGTCCTCGCTCACGTAGGCGAGCCCGTGCTTGATCGCGGCTGCGACATCCGGCAGCAAGATCTCCTGCCCGTCCTTGATGAGCGTGCCCGACTGGAACAGCCCGTAAGAGCGGCCGAAGATGCTCATGGCGAACTCGGTGCGACCGGCGCCCATCAGACCGGCGATGCCGACCACCTCGCCGCGACGAACGTCGATGCTGGAGCCCTTCACCACCATCCGCTCGGAGACGGTCGGGTGCTGCACCCACCAGTCCTTGACCTCGAAGAACACCTCGCCGATCTCGGGCGTGCGGTCGGGGTAGCGGCTCTCCAGGGAACGGCCGACCATGCCGCGGATGATGCGATCCTCGTTGATCTCGCCGCGCGAGATGTCGAGGGTCTCGATCGTGCGGCCATCACGGATGATCGTGATCTCATCGGCGATCTGCTCGATCTCGTTGAGCTTGTGGCTGATGATGATCGACGTGATCCCCTTGCCCTTCAGGCCGAGGATCAGGTCGAGCAGATGCTGCGAGTCGTTCTCGTTCAGGGCTGCCGTCGGCTCGTCGAGGATGAGCAGCTTGACGTCCTTGTTGAGCGCCTTGGCGATCTCGATCAGCTGCTGCTTGCCGACGCCGAGGTGCTTGATCGCGATGTCAGGGTCCTCGTCGAGCCCTACGCGGGCGAGCAGCTCGACCGCACGCTGTTTCTGGGCACGCCAGTCGATCGCGCCGAGGCGGCGGATCTCATTGCCGAGGAAGATGTTCTCCGTGACCGACAGCTCTGGGATCAGTGCGAGCTCCTGATGGATGATCGCGATGCCGGCGGCCTCGCTGGCAGCGATGTCCCTGAAGCGCTGCTCCTCGCCGAACAGCACGATGTCCCCTTCGTAGGTGCCGTACGGGTAGACGCCCGAGAGCACCTTCATGAGCGTGGACTTGCCTGCGCCGTTCTCGCCGCAGATGGCGTGCACCTCACCGGTGCGCACCGTGATCGACACGTCCGAGAGCGCCTTTACCCCGGGGAACTCCTTGGTGATGCGACGCATCTCGAGGATCGGGCCCGAGACCGCCGGCTGCGATGTGGTGATGCTCACGAATCTTCCTCGATACAGGCGTCATGCTCCCGCATGCACCAATGTGACCGTTCACATTGGCTAACCCATGGTGCATCGCGCCGCCCGCGGTGTCAAGTGGATGCGAGGTATTCGCGATCTCACCGTGACGAGGAGGATTCGCGCAGCCGCAGCTCCGGCTCGAGGGCGCCGAAGACCGGCACCCGCTCCCCGCGGATCTGCGCCAGCAGGATGTGCACCGCGCGTCGGCCCACCTCGGTGAAGTCCTGGTGCACGGTGGTGAGCGTGGGCGACACATGGGCGGCGACGGGGATGTCGTCGAAGCCGACGACGCTGATGTCGTCCGGCACTCGAAGGCCGGCGTCACGGAAGCCGTGCATCAGGCCGATGGCCATCAGGTCGTTGGCGGCGAAGACGGCGGTGAAGTCCGGCCGCCTCGAGAGCTCCTGCCCGGCGAAGTAGCCGAAGTCGGCGGTCCAGTCTCCGCGGATCGGCGGGAACGTGGGCAGGTCGGCGTCACGCAGCGCGTCGAGGTAGCCGCGCATGCGCGACTCGGCCTCGATCCAGTCCTGCGGTCCGGCAAGGTGCAGGATGTCCGAGTGCCCCAGGGAGATCAGATGCTCGGTGGCGATGCGCGCTCCGGACACCTGGTCGGCCGAGAGGGTCACCCCATCCGAGCCGGAGGCCGTCTGCAGGCTGACGTAGGGGACGGATGCCGCCATTCCACGGAGCACGTTGAACACGCGCACCTGCGGCGCGAGCACGACGATGCCGTCGACGTGCTCACGTCCGAGCTGGCGCACAGCGGCGCCGATCGCTTCGGGAGTCGTCTCGGTGAGGTTCAGCGTCGACACCGAGTAGCCCTCGTCACGGGCGGCCTCCTCGATCGCGGCGATCGAAGAGGTCGGTCCGAACTCGCCGATCGTCGCGGACAGGATTCCGAGCGTGTTCGATCTGCTGGTGACGAGCGCTCTGGCGGCGAGGTTGGGGCGGTAGTCGAGCACGGAGATCGCGTCGAGCACCTTGGCCTTGGTCTCGGGGCGGATGCTGGGGTGGTCGTTCAGCACGCGCGAGACGGTCTGATGCGAGACGCCGGCGAGACGCGCCACGTCGCGGATGCTCGGCGTCCTGGCACGTTCGGAGGCGGCGGTCACTGCATGCCTCCTCGCATGTGCACGTTCACATCAGCGCTTCCATCATGGCATGCTGCCGCCGCGGCCCGCATCCGCGGACCGGTCGCGGCGTCGGTCAAGGGATGATCCGCGCCCCTGGAACAGGGCCGTGCACGTGCAGCGCATCGCGGCCCGTCGCGCGCAGTTCGTCCTGAACCGTGCGCGCCACCTCCGGACCCGCGCAGAGGAACGCGAGAGTCGGGCCAGACCCCGATACGATCCCCGTCAGGGCGCCGAAGCGCAAGCCGTCGGCCAGCGCGAGCGCGAGGTCGGCGCGGTCGGAGATCGCCGCCGGCTCGAGGTCGTTCATCATCACAGGAGCGAGCTCCTGCGCATCGCCGACGCGCAGAGCGTGCAGCATCGCGACGGGCACCTCCAGCGTCGGCGCCGCGTCGTCCGCCAGCCCCTCCCCCTGACTGCGCATCTCGTCCAGCCGCCCATAGACGACAGGCGTCGACAGGCCTTCATCGCTCAGAACGAGCACCCAGTCGAAGCGTCCGCGCGCGAGCGCCGGCGTCAGCTGATCGCCGCGACCGGTTCCGACGGCGGTGCCTCCGTGCAGGGCGAACGGCACGTCGGCGCCGAGCCGCGCGGCCAGCTCATGCAGCCGGTGCGGACCGAGGTCTGTGCCCCACAGCGCGTCGCATGCGACGAGAGCAGCCGCCGCATCCGCCGAGCCGCCGCCCATCCCGCCGGCCACCGGAACGCCCTTTCGGATCATCAGGTGCACACCATCGGCGACTCCGGCGGTGTGGGCGAGCAGCTTGGCGGCGCGCATCGCGAGGTTCCGGTCGTCTGTGGGCACGTCGGCGACGTTCACATCGCCGATGACCTCGATCGAGAATCCGTCGGACGGGTGTGCGTAGACGTCCTCATACAGCGACACCGCCTGGAAGACCGTCGCGAGCGCGTGATACCCGTCGTCGTGCCGGGGCCCGACGCCGAGGTAGACGTTGATCTTCCCCGGTGCGCGCACGTGCACGGCATCCGATCGATGCGCCATGGTCATCGTGCGCTCACAGCTCCGAGGAGGTCGCCCACAGGTTCACATCTATCCCGTGCGCGAGCGCGTCGATCGCCGTGAGCTCCTCGTCGCTGAACTCCGGGCCGTCCACGGCCGCGAGGTTCTCGTCGAGCTGCTCCGGCCGCGACGCACCGATCAGCGCCGAGGCGACCACCGGATCCCGCAGCGTCCACTGCAGCGCGAGCTGCGCCAGCGACTGCCCGCGGTCGGCGGCGATGTCGTTCAGCCCGCGCAGGACCGCGAGTCCCTCCTCCGACACCGGCGCATCAGGCAGGGAACGGCGCTTCTGCGCACGGTCGGCTCTGCCGTCGGCGAGGTACTTCCCGCTGAGCAGGCCCTGTGCCAGCGGCGTGAAGGCGATCGCCCCGAGCCCCTCGGCGCGCAGCGTGTCGGTCAAGCCGTCCTCGATCCAGCGGTTGAGGATCGAGTACGAGGGCTGATGGATCACCAGCGGGGTGCCGAGGTCACGGGCGACGGCGACCGCCTCCGCCGTGCGCTCCGCACTGTACGACGAGATCCCGACGTACAGCGCCTTGCCCTGACGAACGAGCGCGTCCAGCGCTCCGATCGTCTCCTCCACCGGGGTGACCGGGTCGACGCGGTGCGAGTAGAAGATGTCGACGTAGTCGAGGCCCATTCGGGTCAGAGACTGCTCGGCGCTGGCGAGGATGTACTTTCGGCTGCCGAGGTCGCCGTACGGGCCAGGCCACATGTCCCAGCCGGCTTTCGACGAGATGATCAGCTCGTCACGATAGGCACGCAGGTCCTCGGCGAGGATGCGGCCGAAGTTCTTCTCTGCGGAACCATAGGGTGGGCCGTAGTTGTTGGCGAGGTCGAAGTGCGTGATGCCGCTGTCGAAGGCATGCCGCAGCAGAGCGCGCTGGTTGTCGAGCGGGATGTTGTCTCCGAAGTTCCACCACAGCCCGAGGGAGATCGGCGGCAGGTACAGCCCGGAGGATCCCACCTGACGATATCCGTAGCGCTGGTAGCGACCGGGAGCGGCGGTGTAAGGCCGGTGGAGCTCGGGAACGTCGGGACGGTAGCGCGGTTCGGTCACGTTGACAGGCTATCCGGATACGGCCATGCCCGCCCTCTGCGAGTCAGGCCGCGACGGGGGCGACGCGCGCGATGCGGTGATAGTCATCCACCGTGAGATCCTCCCCGCGAGCCGTGGGTGCCACGCCGGCGGCCTCGAGCGCCTCGGACGCGGCGGCGGATCCGCCGAAGACGCCAGACAGCGCCTGGCGCAGCATCTTGCGGCGCTGGTTGAACGCGGCATCCACGATCTCGAAGGTGCGCCGACGCTCGATCTCATCCCCGCGCGGATCGGCGTCGCGGTGGAAGCCCACCAGCAGACTGTCGACGTTCGGCACCGGCCAGAAGACCTGCCGCGAGACGTTGCCGGTGAGACGCCATGGACCGTACCAGGCGGCCTTGACGCTGGGGGCGCCGTAGATCTTCGAGCCCGGCTTCGCGGCGAGCCGTTCCGCCACCTCGGCCTGAACCATCACCACCCCGCGCTCGAGCGCGGGGAAGGTCTCGAGAAAGTGCAGCAGCACGGGAACCGAGACGTTGTAGGGCAGGTTGGCGACGAGCACCGTCGGCTCTCCGGGCAGCTCGGTGACGCGCATGGCATCGGCATCCACCACCGTGAGCGCACCATCCGGCACGCCGTGCTCAGCGGCCGTCTGCGGCAGGCGAGCGGCCAGACGGTGATCGATCTCCACGGCCGTGACCGCGGCTCCCGTCTCGAGGATCGCGAGCGTGAGCGAACCGAGCCCCGGCCCGATCTCGACGACCCTCTCGCCCGGCCGCACGGACGCCGCCTGCACGATCTTGCGCACCGTGTTCGCGTCGACGACGAAGTTCTGACCGAGCTTCTTCGTCGGCGTCACGTCGAGCTCGGCGGCAAGACGGCGGATCTCGGTCGCGCCGAGCAGAGAGACGGTCATCCCCCCATTCTCACGCATGTCCGGTGATGGCCCTATGCTCGACCGGGTGACCGCACTCGGAGAGCTCATGGCGCCGCGCCGCATGGGGCGCGATTTCCGCTGGCTGCTGGCCTCTTCCTGGACGAGCAACGTCGGCGACGGCGTGGCTCTGGCGGCCGCTCCGCTGCTGATCGCCTCGATGACCTCATCGCCGATCCTGGTCGCGTCGGGTGCGGTGCTGCAGTTCCTGCCCTGGCTGCTCTTCGGTCTGCACGCGGGCGCGATCGCCGACCGCTTCGACCGGCGCCGCATGGTGATGTTCGCCAACGCCGCACGCGCCGTCGTGCTCATCGCGCTGTGCGCCTTCCTGGTCACGGGCACCGCGAACATCTGGATCGTGCTCGCCGTCGCCTTCCTCTACGGCACGGCCGAGGTGTTCGTCGACACGGCCGCCAGCACGTTGCTTCCCATGCTCGTCAAACCCGCCGACCTGGGTATCGGCAACGCTCGGCTCCAGGCCGGCTACCTCGTCGCGAATCAGTTCGCCGGCCCTCCGCTCGGGGCGTTCCTGTTCGCCGCCGGCGCTGCATGGCCGTTCCTGCTCGAGGTGCTCTGCGTGCTCCTCGCGATCGTGCTCGTCTCGCGCATGGCCGCGACTCCGGTGCCGGCCCGCGCCGAGACCGATGTGCGCACACCGGTGCACACAGACATCGCCGATGGCATCCGCTGGCTGTGGCGAAACCCGCCTGTGCGGATGCTCGTGCTCATCATCCTGCTGTTCAACATCACCTGGGCAGCCCCGTGGGGCGTCCTCGTCCTGTACGCCACCGAGCATCTGCAGATGGGCGCGATCGGCTACGGCGCACTGACCACGGCATCCGCCGCGGGGGGCCTGCTGGCCACCATGAGCTTCGGATGGCTGGAGCGGCATGTCTCGTTCGCGACGCTGATGCGCGTGTGCCTGTCGCTGGAAGTGCTCATGCACCTTGCCTTCGCGCTCACGACCACCGGGTGGGTGGCGCTGGTGATCATGGTGTGCTTCGGCTTCTACGCCTTCGTCTGGGGCACGATCTCCACCACGGTGCGCCAACGGCTCGTGCCGCACGAGCTGCAGGGCCGGGTGTCATCGGTGAACATGGTCGGCGTGTTCGGCGGCATGGTGATCGGGCAGGCTCTCGGCGGCGTGATCGCCCAGACCTGGGGGCTGACGGCGCCGTGGTGGTTCGCGTTCGCCGGGGCGGCGCTCACCCTGGTGCTGGTGTGGCGCCCGATCTCGCACATCGTCAGTGCGCGGCCCGTGCTGACGGAGACCGGCTCCGTCGCCGTCGCAGGGGACGAAGCGCGTGCAGAGGACTCTCAGTCGAACGCGCCGTAGACGGCCAGGGTGTTCGCCGCGAGCTGCGCGCACAGCTCGTCGACGTCCATGCCGAGCTCCGCCGCCATGAAGCGCACCGTGATCGGCACGAGGTAGGGAGCGTTCGGCCGGCCGCGCAGCGGCACCGGCGTGAGGAACGGCGCATCCGTCTCGACGAGAATGCGGTCGAGCGGCGTGACCTTGAGGGCGTCGCGAAGGCTCTGTGCGTTCTTGAAGGTGACGTTGCCTGCGAACGAGAGGTGGTAGCCGGCGTCGGCCGCGATCCGCGCCATCGCCTCATCGCCCGAGAAGCAGTGGAACACCGTGCGCTCCGGTGCGCCGACACGCCGCAACGTCTCGAGGACGTCGTCGTGCGCATCGCGGTCGTGGATCTGCATGGCGATTCCGTGCTTCTTCGCCAGCGCGATGTGCGCCTCGAAGGACTCGTGCTGAGCGGGTCGGCGGGGCTCGTCGGTGCGGAAGTAGTCGAGGCCCGTCTCGCCGATCGCCCGCGTGCGCGGGTGCGCGGCGAGCTCGTCGATGACGGCGATCGCCTCACCCAGTCGGCCCTCCGCAGCGTATGCGGGGGCGTCGTTCGGGTGGATCGCGACGGCGGCGAGCACACGCCGGTCGGATGCCGCCGCATCCACAGCCCAGCGTGAGGACTCGATGTCGCCCGACGCCTGAACGACCCCGGCGATGCCGACAGCCTGCGCACGGTCGAGTTGCTCGCCGAGGCTCAGCGGCTCGATGCCGTCGGTGATCTCGAGGTGCGCGTGGTTGTCGTACACCGCGACCGCGAGCGGCTCGGGCGCCGACGGGTAGCGCAGATCCTTGCGGCCTTCGCTGGATCGCGCCTGCACGTACGTCTCCGCCATGTCGCTAAGCGGTCTGCTCCACGCGCGGGAACAGCGGCGCCAGTGCGGCCACCGTCGTGCCCGGCTGCAGGATGCCCCACGCACCGGCCTCTCGCAGCGGCTGGTCGGTGAGCGCACCGAGCGACTGCTCGGCTCCGAGCGCCTCCCACAGCTTCGCGGTCGCCTGCGGCATCACCGGCGAAAGCAGCACGGCGAGCGCCCGCAGGCCCTCGGCGCAGGTGTACAGCACAGTGCCGAGGCGGGAGCGCTTCTCGTCGTCCCTGGCCAGCGCCCACGGCTCGTTCTCGGTGATGTAGCCGTTCAGGGCGTCGACGATGGTCCAGATCGCATCGATGGCCTCGTCGAGGCGGAAACTGTCCACAGCCGCGTCCGCCGCTGATGCGGCATCCGCCACCGTCTGCTGGATGGCGAGGTCGGCCTCCGTGTACTCGGCCGCCTCGGGCACGACGCCGCCGAAGTACTTCTCGATCATCGCGACCGTGCGCGAGGCGAGGTTGCCGAAGCCGTTCGCGAGCTCGGCCTGGTAGCGGGCCGAGAGGTCCTCCCACGAGAACGAGCCGTCCTGGCCGAAGGCGATCGCCGACAGGAAGTAGAACCGGTACGCGTCAGAGCCGAATACGTCGGTGATCTCGGTCGGCGCGATGCCGGTGAGCTTCGACTTCGACATCTTCTCGCCGCCCACCAGCAGCCAGCCGTGCGCGAAGACGCCCTTGGGCACCTCGAGGCCCGCGGCCATCAGCATTGCCGGCCAGATCACGGCGTGGAAGCGCAGGATGTCCTTGCCGACGACGTGGTAGCCGGGCCACCGGCGGTCGAACGTCTCCTGGTCGGCACCGTAGCCGATGGCTGTGGCGTAGTTGAGCAGCGCGTCGACCCACACGTAGATCACGTGCGACTCGTCCCACGGCAGCGGGATGCCCCAGTCGAACGTGGACCGCGAGATCGAGAGATCCTTCAGCCCCTGGCTGACGAACGAGACCACCTCGTTGCGCGCCGAATCAGGACGCACGAAATCGGGCTGCGTGCGGTACAGTTCGAGCAGCCGGCCCTGGAACTCGCTCAGCTTGAAGAAGTAGTTCTTCTCCTGCAGCAGTTCGAGCGGCTTGGAGTGGATCGCGCACACCTTGAGTCCCTCGAAGGGACCGGTGCCGTCGACGATCTCGGATTCGGGCTTGAACTCCTCGCAGCCCACGCAGTAGAGCGCCTCGTACTCGCCGGCGTAGATGTAGCCCGCGTCGTACAGCTTCTGGAAGAACACCTGCACGTTCTTCTCGTGCCGCTCCTGGGTCGTGCGGATGAAGTCGTCGTTCGCGACGTCGAGCGTCTTCAGCAGCGGGAACCAGCTCTCGCCGACGAGCTTGTCGACCCACTCCTGCGGGGTGACGTCGTTCGCAGCCGCCGCACGCAGCATCTTCTGGCCGTGCTCGTCGGTGCCCGTGAGCATCCAGGTGTCATCGCCGGCCTGGCGGTGCCAGCGGGCGAGCGTGTCGACCGCCACCGTCGTGTACCCGTGTCCGATGTGCGGCACGTCGGACGGGTAGTAGATGGGCGTGGTGATGTAGAACGAGTCGCCTGCGGGCATGGCATCGATTCTAGGCGGGAAGCGGGGGCGGGTTTGTTTCGTGACTCTTGCTGTCGGGGCGGGCTGCGGACCTTCCCTGGGCTCGCAGAGCGGGTTCCCTCCCGCTGCGCGGGCCCCTCCCGATGCTCGCTCCGGGAACGTCCTCCGCCCTCCTGTGCGCCGAGGCGCGCCATCTCCTCGGCGCGCGGAGGTGGGAGGGTCGGTGGATCAGCGGCGGACGGCGGTCAGGGAGGCGTGCGGGCGGGTGCTGGGCTCGTCGGGAGTGCGATCGCGACGCTCGACGGCGGCGACGGTGAAGCCCGCGTCGGCGAGCAGGGGTGCCAGGGCATCCAGAGTCCAGAAGTACGCGGTCGTGACGGCGTGAGCGAAGGGCTCGCGCGCCGGGCCGTCGAAGTACCCGAACAGGATGCTGCCGCCGGGCGCGAGCACGCGCGCGAACTCCGCGAGAACCGACGGGACGTCGTCCGGCGGTGTGTGGATCAGCGAGTACCAGGCGAGGATGCCGCCGAGCGAGCCGTCGGGCAGCGGAAGCTCCGCGAAACTGCCGTGCACGAACTCGAGATGCGAATGCTGCGTCCTCGCGTGCGCCACGAACCGCTGCGACAGGTCGACGCCGAGCACGTCATGCCCCCGGTCGTGCAGGAAGCGCGTCCACAGGCCGGGCCCGCAGCCGGCATCCAGCATCCGTCCCGCTGCGGCATCGGCCCACGCGCCGATCTCCTCGCGGTCCTGCGCCGCCAGTCGATCCACTTCGCCGAGGAGCGCGATGTACTCCGCGGCCCGCGCGTCGTACGCGTGCGCGACACCGGCCTCCGTCATCGCGCGGCCAGCGCCGCCTGATAGAGGTCGCGGGAGCTGAGGCCGGTGGCAGCGGCGACCTCGGCGCAGGCCTCCTTCAGCCGGGCGCCGGATGCCACGAGCGTCTGCACCTGCGCCAGGGCGTCCTCCGCCGAGACCTCCACGGGCGGCGCGCCCTCTACGACGATGACGATCTCGCCCTTCACTCCCGCCGCGGCCCATTCCTCCAGCTCGGAGGCGGTTCCCCGACGCACCTCCTCGTAGAGCTTGGTGAGCTCGCGGCACACGGCGATGCGGCGGCGGTCGCCGAACGCCGAGCCGAGATCTGCCAACGACGCGGCCAGCCGCGACGGGGATTCGAAGAAGACCATGGTGCGCGATTCGGACGCGAGCAGACCCAGTGTCTGCCTGCGCTCCCCGGGCTTGCGCGGAAGGAACCCCTCGAAGGTGAACCGGTCGGTGGGCAGGCCCGAGATCGCGAGCGCCATCAGCACGGCGCTGGGGCCGGGGATCGCGGTGACCGTCACCCCGCGCTCCACCGCCGCGGCCACCAGCCCGTATCCCGGATCGCTCACCGCAGGCATCCCGGCGTCGCTCACCACGACGATGTCGTGCTCTTCGGCGAGCTCGGCGAGCTCGCCGGCCTTCTGCTTCTCGTTGTGGTCGTGCAGTGCGATGAGCCGCGGCCGGTTCTCGATCTGCAGCGCCTGCAGGAGCCGCTGCGTCGTCCGGGTGTCCTCCGCGGCCACGATCTCAGCGTTCTCGAGAACCTCGACCAGGCGGCGTGACGCGTCGCCGAGATTGCCGATCGGGGTCGCCGCGAGGATGATCATCCGCCCAGCTTAGGTCTCCCGGGCATCCCCGCCAGGAGCCCATAGGCTGATCGGGTGACCTCTCCCGCCCCGCTGCTGCCGCCGCTCGACGCGCGGCGCACCTGGCTCGAGAGGGCACGCGCGCGAGCCGCGGCCGACCCGGTGCTGCACCGGATGCTCGGCTGGCTCGCACCGGCAGTGGTGACGCTGCTCGCTGCCGTGCTGCGGCTGACGAACCTCGGGCATCCGCACGAGATCATGTTCGACGAGACGTACTACGTGAAGGACGCCTGGTCGCTGTGGTCGCTCGGCTACGAGGCGAAATGGGGGGATGACGCCGACGCGCAGCTGCCGCAAGGCGACACCTCCGCCCTGCAGACGGCGGGCTCGTTCGTCGTGCATCCTCCGCTCGGCAAGTGGATCATCGCGCTCGGCATGGCGATCGCGGGCCCGGGATCGAGTTTCGGCTGGCGGTTCACCACCGCCCTGCTGGGCACGCTGACCGTGCTGCTGGTGTACCTGATCGCGCTGCGGCTGACCGGCTCACGCGGTTACGCCACGATCGCCGGCGGGCTGCTGGCCATCGACGGACTCGGCATCGTGATGAGCCGGATCGCACTGCTGGATGGCATCCTGACGTTCTTCCTGCTGCTCGGATTCCTGTTCGTGCTGATCGATCGCGAGCGCACCATACCGCTGCTCGAGACGGCGCGTGCCGGGGAGGTCGATCCGCTCGCGGGCCCGGTGCTGTGGGCGCGACCGTGGCTGATCGCCGCAGGCGTCGCGCTCGGCGCAGCATCCGCCGTGAAATGGTCCGGCCTCTACGCGCTGGCCGTTCTCGGTGTGTACGCGGTCGTGACGGATGCGCTGGCACGACGCCGCGCCGGCATCGTGCTGTGGCCGACGGATGCCGCCTTCCGCCAGGGTCCGGTCTCCTTCCTGCTGCTGGTGGGCCCGGCGCTGCTCACGTACCTGGCCAGCTGGACCGGCTGGCTGGCGACCTCAGGAGGCTACGACCGGGGCTCCGACGCCAACCCCCTGGCGGCGCTGTGGAACTACCACGAGGCGATGTTCGGCTTCCACGTCGGCCTGGTCAGCGGGCACCCGTACGCCAGCCCCGCCTGGCAGTGGCCATTGCTGCTGCGCCCCACTGCGATCTGGGTGGCCGACGACCCGGCGCCGTGCGGCACCGGCCATTGCATCGCCGTGACCTCGTCGGTGCCGAATCCGCTGATCTGGTACGGCGGCGTGGCTGCGGTCGTCTTCCTTCTCTACCTGTTCGTCCGGGGCCTGATCGACCGCGCCCCCGCCTCCCCGGCGGTCACCTACCCGCTCGTCGGACTGCTCGCCACCTACGTTCCGTGGCTGCTGATCCCCCAGCGCACGATCTTCCAGTTCTACACAGTCGTGATGGCGCCGTTCCTGATCCTCGCACTGGTCGTCGCGCTGCGCGCGATCGCCGGCGCGGCCGACGACGCGCTGTGCCGCCGGCAGGCGGGCCAGCGCACCGTGGTGGTGTTCCTCGTGTTCGTCGTCGGCGTCTCTGCGTTCTACTACCCCGTGTGGACGGGCTGGAGCGTGCCCTACCCGTTCTGGCTCATCCACAACTGGATGCCCGGCTGGATCTGAGCCCGCCGGGAGCGCTCAGCGCGGGGCGTGAAGGTCAGTGCTGGGTACCGGGAACCTTCTGGTGGCCTTCGTCGAAGCTCGGCTGCTTGCCCAGCAGTCGGCTGATGCCGAGCACGACCCCGACGATGATGAGTCCCGCGATCAGGCCGGCGACGGCCGAGACCGCCGTGTCGCCCACCCAGACGACCACTCCGCCCAGCGGCTCGAGCAGGTGTTCGACGCCGTGCAGCAGATCCGAGAGGACATGCCAGCCGATCTCTCCGAGGTTCACGATCACCAGGTGACCGCCGACCCACAGCATCGCCACGGTGCCGATCACGCTGATCACCCGGAACACGGCGGGCATGGAGCGCACGATGCGCGTACCCGTGTGCCGGACCCGGCGCACCGGGCTCTTCGCCATGCCGAGACCGATGTCGTCGATCTTCACCAGCAGCGCCACGGCGCCGTAGACGACGCCGGTCATCACCACGGCGATCACGGCGAGCACGAGCAGTGTCTGCCAGATGCCCATCCCCGCTTCGAGATTCGCGAGCGAGATGAGCATGATCTCCGTCGACAGGATGAGATCGGTGCGGATGGCACCCCACACCAATCTGTTCTCGTTGCGCTCGCCCTCATCAGCGTGGCCGTGGCCGAATCCGAACCACTCCAATACCTTCTCGGCGCCCTCGAAGCAGAGGTATCCGCCGCCGAGGATCAGCAGGTACGGCAGCACCCACGGGGCGAACGCCGTCAGCAGCAGGGCGATCGGGATGATGATGACGAACTTGTTGGCGATCGAGCCGAGTGCGATCTTGGCGACCACAGGCAGTTCCCGCGCCGGAGTCAGCCCCTGTACGTACTGCGGGGTGACGGCCGCATCGTCGATGACGACGCCCGCCGCCTTCGCGGAGGCCTTCATGGCGGCGCTGAGGATGTCGTCTACGACGGCCAGCAGACCAACAGACATGCGGTTTCCTCCCTCGCGCGATCGGCAACCGCGCTCCGGGGGACAACGCTACTAGGCGCGCGGGTCGATCGGCTCCTTCAGCACACCAGGTCGCGACACCCCGCGGGTGAGCCGGGCGCCGATGAGCAGCGCTGCGGTGAGCCCGAGCGTCAGCAGCAGCTGCGTGCGCGCGGTTGCATCGGTCATCGCCAGGGCGATCACGCCGGCCAGCAGCGCCAGGCAGAGCCATGACAGCCAGGGGAAGCCCCACATGCGCATCGGCAGGGTCGTGCCGTCGCGGTCGGCCCGGCGACGCAGGATGATCTGTGCGATCGCGGTGGACGTCCAGATGACGAGCACCGTAGAACCGACGACGTTGAGCAGCGCGCCCAGCACCACTCCGGGGAAGGCCCAGTTCAGCCCGACGGTCACGAACCCGAACGCCACCGACGCGAGCACCGCGACATAGGGCACGCCCTTCTCGCTGGTGCGGATGGACGCGGTGGGAGCGAGACCGCGCTCGCCCAGCGAGTAGGCCATGCGCGAGGCGCCGTAGATGTTGGCGTTCATCGCCGAGAGCAGAGCGATGACGACGATGAGCGACATCACGAGGTCGACGCCTGGCACGCGCAGCGTGGCGAGGACGGCCGAGAACGGTCCCTCGGTCACCGCCGCGTCGTTCCAGGGCAGCACCGCCACGATGACGAAGATCGAGCCCAGGTAGAACACCAGGATGCGCACCATCACCTCGCGCACGATCCGGCGGATGTTGTGCGACGGATCGTCGGATTCCGCAGCGGCGATGGCTACGACCTCGGTGCCGCCGAACGCGAACACGACGGCGAGGAGCGCTGCGGCGACTCCCGTGACGCCGTGCGGGGCGAATCCGCCGTGCGCGACGAGGTTGCCGATGCCGGTCGCCGGCACACCGGGGATCAGTCCGACGATGGCGCAGACGCCCACCACGAGGAACGCGACGATGGCGAACACCTTGATCGCGGCGAACCAGAACTCGAACCGACCGTAGTTGCGCACGCCGAAAAGGTTCACGGCGGTGAGCGCGACGACGAAGATCAGCACCCAGGCCCAGGCCGGGATGCCGGGGACCCATCCCTCGATGATGCCAGCGGCCCCTGTCGCCTCCGCGGCGATCACGACGACCAGCTGAATCCAGTACAGCCAGCCGACGGCGCTGCCGGCGCTTCGGCCCATCGCGCGCTGGGCATACGAGCTGAACGCGCCGGAGCTGGGCCGCGCGGCGACCATCTCGGCGAGCATGGTCATGACCAGGATGACGATGGTGCCTGCCACGAGGTACGACACGAGCACGGCGGGGCCCGCGATGCTGATCGCCTGTCCGGAGCCGACGAAGAGTCCGGCGCCGATCGCGCCGCCGAGGCCCATCATCGAGATCTGCCGGCGAGTGAGCCCCTGATGCAGGCCCCTCGTCGTCGTGGTGATCGTCGGCACTTCGGTCATCGAGCGGACCTCCTCGTCCGGATTGCGGCGGGATGCTGCGCCGAAGGCTGCCAGCACCGATGCGAAACACTAGATGGCCGAACTGCCCGATGCAATGTGGTGCGGGGTGATCGTGCACCTTGCGCAGCCCGGCACCTCAAAGGCTGGCATCACCAACCACTCTGCTCAGCGCGAGCGCGAGATCGCCTCCGGGTCAGCGGTCGGCAGCCGGCACACGAAATCGCGGCAGTCGTACGCAAGGTCGGACGACGCACCCTTTCCCTCGAACAGTGAGAAGCCCGCGTCGGCGAACGCCTGCGCCCGCTCCGGGCTCAGCACGGCCACGACGTCGGCATCGACCCGGCGCGCGGCAAGTGCGAGCGGCCCGTCGTGCCGCTTCACCACGGCGACGACCTGCCGCGGCGGCCGCGCCAGACCCGCCGCCACCCTCAGCAGTGAGCCGTGGGCGAGGGGATGCTGCGCCGCGCGCGCCGTGACGTCGGACACCAGGGTCTCGGCGCGCGAGCGGTGCTCCTCTCCTGCCCCCAGCAGCCACGCTGTGAGGTGGGCGGAGGCCAGCGCGGCCGGGCCGGAGGGCAGGTCGCCGTCTCCGTCGTCACCGGCCGGCACGATGCCCTGCGCCGACAGCACGGGGTCGGCGATGACCGGAGCGCCGAGCACCTCGATCGCATGCACGGCCCAGGCGACATCGCCCGCGGCGAGCGCCAGCGCGAACAGGCCCTCGGCGAGCAGGCCGACGTCCCCCGCGGTCGCCACCGCCGCAGCGGCGACGCCGTCGAGCGACGATCGGACGAGCTCCCCGCGCGGGCCCCGGTTGACCGACAGCACGTGTCCGGCCGCGGTGGCCGCGCCCTCCACCCAGCCTGACTCGCCGAGCACCGCCCCTGCGCGTGCGAGCGCGCCGATCGCCAGCCCGTTCCAGCCGGTCAGCACCTTACCGTCCACTGCGGGCGGCTCGAGTGCGCGGCGTTCCGCGGGCGGGCGCCGGTAGTAGCCGCCCTCGCTGCGCTCCCCGTCGATCCACGACTCGGAGTCCTGCGCGGCGCCGAACGCTCCGCCCTCGCGGCGCAGCACGCTGAGGAGGAATCCCGCAATGCCTCGCGCCACCTCCTCTCGCCCGGCGTCCAGCGCCACCTCGAGGAGCTGCGCATTGTCGGTGAGCATCCGCTCGTAGTGCGGAACGGTCCAGTCGCGCTGGGTGGCGTAGCGGAAGAAGCCGCCGTCGACGGCGTCCCTCAGCTCTGACGCGGCCATCGCGTCGAGAGCCCGGGTGGCGGCATCCGCCTCACCAGCGAGCGGATGCTGCAGGAACCGCAGCGTCGTGGCCATGGGGAACTTCGGCGCTCCTCCGAAGCCTCCGAACAGCCGGTCCTCGCGCTCCACGATCCTCTCCGCCGCCGTGCGCAGAGCCGCCGGATCCGGCAGGCGGCCAGGAGCGGAACGGGCGGCCTGCCGCAAGGCGTCCGAGACGGCGTCGGCCGACTCCAGTACAGCCGCCCGCCGCTCGGTCCACGCCTCACCGACGGCAGCGAGCACCTCGCGGAAGCCTGGCATGCCACCCCGTGCCTCCGGCGGCCAGTACGTCCCGGCGTAGAACGCGCTTCCCCCGGGCGTGGTGAAGACAGTGAGCGGCCAGCCGAGGTTCTGCGTGAACGCCGAGGCTGCGGCCATGAACGCGGCATCGACGTCGGGATGCTCCTCACGGTCGACCTTGACCGCGACGAAGCCCTCGTTCATCCGCCGTGCGGTCTCCGCGTCGGCGAACGACTCACGCGCCATGACGTGACACCAGTGGCAGGTCGAGTACCCGATGGAGATGAGCAGCGGCACATCGCGCTTCCGCGCCTCGTCGAACGCGGCCTGTCCCCACGGCTGCCAGTCCACCGGATTGTCGGCGTGGGCGCGCAGGTAGGGACTGAGGGTGTCCGCGAGCCGGTTGGTCATGTCTCCACGCTACGCCGCTGTCCCCCGCACCGGGCGGCCTCGTCGCGCCATCCATCGTCGAGGCCCCCTACGCGCCGAGACCCCCGGCTGCGCACGCGGCACCACGGGGTGCCGGCGGCAGCTGGCGGTCTCGGCAGCGAGCGGCGGCTCAGTTCATGTCGTTGGGGTGCGTGCCCACACGCCCCGAGCCGTCGAGCGGGTCGAGGGCGTCGATCGCGGCCATCTGGGCGTCGCTGAGCTCGAAGCCGAAGACGTCGATGTTCTCGCGCATGCGCTCGGGGCGCACCGACTTCGGGAACACGATGAAGCCCTTCTGCAGGTGCCAGCGCAGCACGACCTGGGCGGGTGTCTTGCCGGTCTCGGATGCGGCCGATGCGACGGCCTCGGTGCCGAACAGGTCGTACTTGCCCTGGCCGAGCGGGCCCCACGACTCGATGAGCACGCCGTGCTCAGCGCCCCATGCGGTGATGTCGCGCTGCTGGTAGGCGGGGTGCAGCTCGATCTGGTTGACGGCGGGCGTGACGCCCGTCTCGGCGACGATGCGCTCGAGGTGCGGCACGAGGTGGTTCGACACGCCGATCGACCGGCTGAGACCGCGCTCGCGGATGCCGATCATCTTCTCCCACGCGTGGGCATAGTTGTCCTTCGCAGGCGTCGGCCAGTGCACGAGGTAAAGGTCGACCGCGTCGAGCCCGAGCTTGGAGAGGCTCTCCTCGATGGCCTTGTCGGGCTCGTCTGCGTCGTGGCGGTCGTTCCACAGCTTGGTCGTGATGTAGAGCTCGTCGCGAGCGATGCCGCTCTTGGCGATCGCTGCGCCGACACCCTCTTCGTTGCCGTAGATCGCCGCGGTGTCGATGTGGCGGTAGCCGGCTTCGAGCGCCTCGCTGACCGCGCGCTCAGCCTCGTCGGCCGGCACGAGGAAGACGCCGAACCCGAGCTGGGGGATGCTGTTTCCGTCGTTGAGTTCCAGAGTGGGGATCGTCATGCCCCCAGCGTACGGCTTGTGATGACAGGTACGCTCCGCGGGCGCCAGTGCCGTCGGAGCACGGAATACGATGGAGGGCTATGTCCTCGCCCGTGATCTCCTATCCGCCCGAGCTGCCGGTCAGCGCCGCCCGCGGCGAGATCGCCGACGCGATCCGCGACCACCAGGTCGTGATCGTCGCCGGCGCCACGGGATCGGGCAAGACCACTCAGCTGCCCAAGATCTGCCTCGAACTCGGCCGCGAGCGCATCGCTCACACGCAGCCGCGCCGACTTGCGGCACGCACCATCGCCGAGCGCGTCGCCGAGGAACTGCACGTCGCACTGGGCGGGCTGGTCGGCTACAAGGTGCGCTTCACCGACCAGGTGTCGGACGCCACCCGCATCGCACTGATGACCGACGGCATCCTGCTGAACGAGATCCACCGTGACAGGCTGCTGCGCCGTTACGACACGATCATCATCGACGAGGCGCACGAGCGCTCGCTCAACGTCGATTTCCTGCTCGGTTACCTGCGCCGCATCCTGCCCGAGCGCCCCGATCTGAAGGTGATCATCACCTCGGCGACCATCGATCCCGAGAGCTTCGCCGCGCACTTCGCCGACGCGTCGGGCGAACCCGCGCCGATCGTCGAGGTCTCCGGTCGCACCTACCCGGTCGAGATCCGCTACCGGCCGCTGATGGATGAGACGACGGAAGACGCCGCCGCCGAGCCGGAGGACGAGGTCTCGGCGATCGTCACCGCGCTGCGCGAACTCGACAGGGAGGCCCCTGGCGATGTTCTGGTGTTCCTGCCGGGCGAAGCGGAGATCCGCGATGCGGCCGATGCGGTGCGCGCCGCCTATCGTTCGTCGACCGCGCCTGTGGAGGTGCTGCCGTTGTACGGCCGGCTGTCCGCCGCCGAGCAGCACCGCGTGTTCGAGCGATCCACCGTGGCAGGACTGCGACGCCGCGTCGTGCTCGCGACGAACGTCGCCGAGACGAGCTTGACGGTGCCCGGCATCAAGTACGTGATCGACACCGGAACCGCCCGCATCTCCCGGTACAGCGCGCGGTCGAAGGTGCAGCGGCTTCCCATCGAGGCCGTTTCGCAGGCTTCGGCGAACCAGCGCTCGGGCCGTGCCGGTCGCACCAGCGACGGCATCGCGATCCGTCTGTACGGCGAAGACGACTTCGACAAGCGCCCCGAGTTCACCGAGCCCGAGATCCTGCGCACCTCCCTCGCCTCGGTCGTGCTGCAGATGCTGTCTCTCGGCTTCGGCGACATCGCCGAGTTCCCCTTCCTCACCCCTCCCGACTCGCGAGGGGTCAAGGCCGCCCTCGAGCTGCTCACCGAGATCGGAGCGGTCGACCTGGCTCGCGGCGCGCAGCCCCGGCTGACCCGCATCGGCCGCGAGATCTCGCGCATGCCGATGGACCCGCGATTCGCGCGGATGCTCGTCGAGGCCACCCGCACGGGCCCCGGCGTCCTCGCCGCCGTGATGCCGATCGTGGCCGGCCTGTCCATCCAGGACGTCCGCGAGCGCCCCTCGGCGGACGCCCCCCAGTCGGTGCGGGACGAAGCGGAGCGCATGCACGCGCGTTTCACCGACCCGACCAGCGACTTCCTGAGCCTGCTGAAGCTGTGGAACCACCTGCGCCAGCAACAGGCCGAATTGGGTTCCAGCGTGTTCCGGCGCATGTGCCGCAGCGAGCACCTCAACTACGTGCGCGTGCGCGAATGGTTCGACGTGCACCGGCAGCTGCGCACACTGGTCAAGTCGCCGAAGACGCCGTCTGCGACGGCATCCGATCCGGATGCGATCCACCGGGCGATCCTCGCCGGCCTGCTCTCGCAGATCGGTGTTCTCGACGAGCGCACCGCCGCCAAGGGCGCGAACAAGACGCCGTCGAAGGAGCAGAAGCGGAGGGTCACGGAGTACCGCGGGGCGCGCGGCATCCGCTTCTCCATCTTCCCCGGGTCGGGGCTGCGCAAGAAGTCACCGCAGGCGGTCATGGCCGCCGAGATCGTGGAGACCTCGCGCACCTTCGCGCGCACGGTCGCCGCCATCGATCCCGCCTGGGCGGAGGCTCTCGCCGGCGACCTTGCCAAGCGGCAGGTCACCGAGCCGCACTGGTCGAAGGACGCGGGTGCGGCGGTCGCCTACGAGAAGGTCACGCTGTTCGGGGTGGAGATCATCCCGAGGCGGCGTGTGCAGTTCGCCCGCATCGACCGCCCCGGCGCCCGCGAACTGTTCGTCAGGCACGCGCTCGTCGACGGCGAGTGGGATCCGTCGCGGATCGACAGGCGGGTCGGCGCCTTCTGGCGCGCGAACGCCGAGCTGCGCCGGCGCCTGGAGAAGCTCGAGGAACGCGAGCGACGACGCGACATCCTCGCCGGCGACGAGGCCGTCTTCGCGTTCTACGATCAGCGCATCCCGCACGAGGTGTTCGACGTGCGCTCCTTCGAGACCTGGTGGCGTGAAGCGCTGCAGCAGACGCCGAAGCTGCTGGTGATGCGCGAGAGCGACCTCGTCGACGAGGAGGAGAGGGCCGATCGGGCCGAGTTCCCGACCCGCTGGGCGCAGGCCGACCAGGTGCTCGGGCTGGCCTACCGGTTCGAGCCCGGCGCGCCCGACGACGGCGTGAGCGCGGTCATCCCTCTCGCACTGCTGCAGCAGGTCCGCGACGCGGGCTTCGACTGGCAGGTGCCGGGGCTGCGGGCCGAGCTGATCACGGCGCTGCTGCGCGCCCTGCCGAAGGCGATCCGCCGACATGTCGTCCCCGCAGCGGACTGGGCTGAGAAGTTCGGCGAGCAGCTCGCCGAGGAGGGGCCTGAGCATCACGCCGGCCTACCGCAGCGCTCGCTGAAGGAGGCGCTCGCGAAGCTGATCCAGCCGCTGGCCAATCAGCCGGTGACAGCCGCCGACTTCGATGACGAGCGCGTGCCAGGGCATCTGCGGATGAACTTCCGCGCGGTCGACGAGCGCGGCAGGGTCGCCGGTTCGGATCGCGACCTCGCCGCCCTGCAGGATTCGCTGTCGGACCGCTCCCGCGCGAGCGTCGCGCGTTCCATCGCGCGCCCCGAGCGCAACGCCGGAACGCGTCGCCCTGAAGCCACCGCTGTGGCCGCGGCGAGCGCGCGAGGCCCCATCGAACGCGACGATCTCACGGACTGGACCTTCGGCGATCTGCCCGAGGTCCTCGACACCAGGGTCGCAGGCGGCGTCGTGCGCGGCTACCCCGCGATCGTCGACCGCGGCAGGACGGTCTCGGTGCGGCTGGAGGCGACTGCCGACGCCGCGGCATCCGCGACGCGCGACGGCGTGCTGCGCCTCGTGCTGCTGAACGTCCCCTCCCCCGCGTCGTACGTGCAGAGCCATCTGACCGCTCCCGAGAAGCTGGCGTTGGCCGCCTCCCCGTACCAGAACGTGGCGGCGCTCATCGAGGACGCCCGCACGGCCGTCGTCCGGCAGATGATGGACGAGACGACCGACGGGGCGATCGTTCACACCGAGGCGGAGTTCCGGCGCGTGCGGGATGCCGTGAACGCCGGCCTCGTCGACCGCCTGTTCGCTTGCGTCTCGCTGGTGTCACGCATCCTGGCGAAGAGTCGCGATGTCGAGCGCGGCCTCAAGTCGCAGAACTCCCTCGCCCTGCTCGGCCCGCTCAACGACATCCGTTCGCAGCTCGCCGGGCTCATCCGGCCGGGGTTCATCTCGGCGACCGGGGTGGATCGGCTGGCGCATCTCCCGCGGTATCTCGACGGCATGCTCGAACGCCTGAACACGCTCGCGAACGACCCTGGCAAGGACCGCTCGCGCATGACGGAGTACGAGCGGATGGCGAAGGCGTACGAGGACGCGGGCGGCAGCATCCCGCTCCCGGCTGACGCATCGCCCGCGCTCGTCGAGGCGCGTTGGCTGCTCGAGGAGTACCGCATCAGCGTGTTCGCGCAGCGTCTGGGCACTGCGCAGCCGGTGTCCCCCCAGCGCATCCAGAAGGTGCTCGCCGAACTGCGCTGAGCCGCTCACCCGGCGCCGTACGCGGCTCCCCTCCGGCCCGGGTTAGCCTGGGGTCATGGCTCGCGCGATCGTCCACACGGAACTCGGATCCCCTGACGTCCTGCATCTCGTCGAGGTGCCGGACCCGGTCGCCGGTCCCGGCGAAGTCGTCGTACGCATCGAGGCGGCCGGTGTGAATCCGATCGACGTCAAGCAGCGTGCCGGCATCCGCCCGCTCCCGCCCATCGTCGAGCCCCGCCATGTCGGCTTCGACGGAGCTGGCGTCATCACCTCGCTCGGTGACGGCGTCACAGGGTTCGGCGTCGGCGACCGGGTGGCGATCCACGACACCCGCGGCACGTACGCGACGTCGCTCGCGGTGCCTGTGCGCAACATCGCCCGGATGCTCGACGGCGTGACCTCCGCCGAGGGCGCCGCGATCGGCATCCCTGCCGGGACCGCCTACCAGTGCCTGCGCTCGCTCGGGGTGCGCAAGGGGGACGTGCTGCTGGTACACGCCGGATCGGGTTCGGTCGGGCAGGCCGCCGTGCAGTTCGCCGCGCTCTGGGGCGCCACCGTCATCGCCACCGCGAGTCCCGCGCGGCACGACCAGGTCCGTGCGCTCGGCGCCATCCCGATCGCCTACGGCGACGGTCTGCTGGAGCGGGTGCGCGAGGCCGCGCCGGACGGTGTCACCGTGGCGCTCGACTGTGCGGGCACCGACGAGGCGATCGAGGTCTCCAAGGCGCTCGTCGCCGACCGCGACCGGATCGCGACGATCGTGCGCGGACCGGATGCGGCCGAGCTGGGCATCCGCGCCTTCTCGGGCGGGAACCCGGTGCCGCTCACCGAGGAGGAGCTCGGCTGGCGGCGCGAAGCCGTCGGGGTGACCATCAACCTCATTGAGGCTGGCGACTTCCAGATCGAGCTCGGCCCCGAGCTGCCGCTCGCCGAGGCTGCGCGCGCCCATCAGCTGATCGAGCAGCACGCCGCCGACGGGAAGATCGTCCTGATCCCCTGAGCCCCGGGACCGGACCGCCCTGCGGCTCGGGGGACGCAACAGTTCGACACATCCCGGCATCCTCCCGGCGCGCGCCGGAAGATGGGTCGATGACCTCCCGACTCGTGCCAGAGGCGCCCGCTGCCGGTTTCGCGACGAACCAGGTTCAGCACGGCTTCACCCCCGGCGCCGCCCACCGCACCGCCGTGCCCGCGATCCACCAGACCGCCGCCTACGAGTTCGCCAGCCTGGCCGAGGCAGCCGACCTGTTCGCGCTCCGCAAGCCGGGCATCATCTACAGCCGCAATGCGAGCCCCACCCAGACGATCCTCGAAGAGCGTGTCGCCGCGCTCGAAGGCGGCGCCTCGGCGGTGGCCGTGGCCTCGGGCCAGGCCGCGGTCGCCGTCACGATCCTCGCCCTTGCCGGGCGCGGCGGGCACGTCGTCGCCGCGAACCAGCTCTACGGCGGCACCGTGGACCTGCTGCAGGACACTCTCGACGACTTCGGCATCTCGGTGACGTTCGTCGACCAGGACGACGCCGACGCCTGGCGCGCCGCGATCACCCCGCAGACCCGGCTGCTTTTCGCAGAGTCGGTGGCCAACCCCATCGCCCAGGTCCTCGACATCCGTCTCGTCGCTGACATCGCCCACGAGGCGGGCGTGCCGCTGGTCATCGACAACACGGTGGGCACCCCCTACCTGGTGCGCCCCGGTGAGCACGGCGCCGACTTCGTCGTGCACTCGGCCACGAAGTTCCTCGCCGGGCACGGGACCTCGCTCGGCGGCGTGGTGATCGATCAGGGCAGTTTCGACTTCGGTGCGGAGCCGGAGCGGTGGCCGCAGTTCACCCGGCCATTCCCGCGCTTCGGCGACCTCGTGCTCTGGGAGCGCTTCGGCATCGGGCTGGCGTTCGCCGTGCTGGTGAAGTCGAAGTACGTCCACGATCTGGGCCCCTCGCTGTCGCCGTTCAACGCGTGGCAGATCCTGCAGGGCATCGAGACGCTCGATCTGCGCGTCGGCAGGCAGAGCGCGAGCGCCCTCACCATCGCGCGCCACCTCGCGCAGCATCCGGCCGTCGCGCAGGTGCATCATCCCGGTCTCACCGGCAACCAGTGGCATGAGCTGGCGCAGCGGTACCTGCCTCGCGGTGTGCCGTCGGTGTTCTCGTTCGACATCGCGCAGGACGACGCGGATGCCGCAGACGACATCGGCAGGGTCGCACAGGTGATCGACGGCCTGGAGGTGTTCCGCCTGGTCGCGAACATCGGAGACGCGCGCAGCATCGTCGCCCATCCGGCATCCATGACCCACTCGCACCTGAGCTCCGGCCAGCTGTCCGCCGCCGGCATCTCGCCGAGCACCATCCGCGTGTCGGTCGGTCTCGAGGACCCCGCCGACCTGATCGCCGACCTCGACCGCGCACTGGCGCCGCTCATCCCGACGCGGAGCGCGGCTGATCGCGAGGACGTCCGCCACTACGCTTGATCACCATGACCGGTCTTCGTTGGGGCATCCTCGCCACGGGCGGCATCGCCACCGCATTCGCATCCGACCTGCGCACTGCAGGGCTCGACCTCGTCGCCGTGGGCTCGCGATCGCAGCAGTCGGCCGACGCGTTCGCTGCGCGCTTCGACATCCCGAGAGCGCACGCCTCGTACGAGTCCCTCGCCGCAGACCCCGACGTCGACATCATCTACGTCTCGACCCCGCACCCGATGCACCACGAGAACGCCAGGCTGGCCCTCGAGCACGGCAAGCACGTGCTGGTCGAGAAGGCGTTCACCATCAACCGCGCGCAGGCGGGGGATCTGCAGCGGCTGGCCGCCGAGAAGGGTCTGCTGGTCATGGAGGCCATGTGGACGCGGTACCTGCCGCACATGGTGCGCCTGCGCGAGATCATCGAGGAGGGCACGCTGGGCGAGATCCGTGCCGTCATGGCCGATCACACGCAGAGCCTGCCCACCGATCCCGCGCACCGGCTGAACGCGATGGAGCTGGGCGGCGGGGCGCTGCTCGACCTCGCCATCTACCCCATCTCGTTCGCGTGGAACGTCCTCGGAGAACCGACGGGCATCCAAGCGTCGGCCCGCCTCATCGAGACCGGCGCCGACGCCGAGGTCGCCACGGTGATGACCCACGCGGGCGGCGCGATCTCCACGACCCTGTCGTCCTCGCGTGCCGCCGGTCCGAACACCGCGTACGTGATCGGGACGAAGGCGAGGGTCGAGATCGACCGGGTCTGGTACAGCCCGACGTCGTTCCGCGTCGTCGGTCCGGACGGCACGGTCATCGAGGAGTACCGATCCGAAGTGCCTGGGCGCGGGATGCAGTATCAGGCGTTCGCCGCCGAGGGAGCGGTCGAGCGCGGCGACGTCAGCGGCGAACTGCTTCCACTGCCGGTCGCCGAGAGCGTCGGCATCATGGGAACCCTCGACGAGATCCGCCGCCAGATCGGCGTCACGTACCCCGGTGAGGAGTGACCCGATGGTCGACATCGTGAATCCGCGCGTCGCCGTCTACCTCGACTTCGACAACATCGTCATCTCCTGGTACGACCGGGTGCACGGCCGCAACGCCTACGGCAAGGACAGGCAGCGCATCACCGACGATCCGAACGACACCGAGGTCGCCGAACGCCTGAAGCAGGCGATGATCGAGGTCGGCGCGATCATCGACTACGCCTCGTCGTTCGGCACGCTCGTGCTCACCCGCGCGTACGCGGACTGGTCGTCGCCGGTCAACGCCGAGTACCGCACCCAGCTGGTCGCCCGAGCGGTCGACCTGGTGCAGCTCTTCCCGGCGGCGGCATATGCCAAGAACGGCGCAGACATCCGGCTCGCGGTCGACGCCGTCGAGGACATGTTCCGCCTCCCCGACCTCACGCACGTGGTGATCGTCGCGGGCGACAGCGACTACGTGCCGTTGGCTCAGCGCTGCAAGCGGCTGGGGCGCTACGTGATCGGCGTCGGTGTCGCGGGTTCCACGGCGAAGTCCCTCGCCGCCGCCTGCGACGAATTCGAGTCGTACGACTCGCTTCCCGGAGTGGCGCGTCCCGCGAAGCCGGAGGCGTCCTCCGCGAAGGAGAAGCCCTCGGCCAAGAGCGCTGCCGCGACCCGCAAGGCGAAGGCGGCTGCGAAGGTCGACGACCAGGGCGAGGCGACCAGGCTGCTCGAGCGGGCGCTGCGGCTTGGGCACGACAAGGCGGATGCCGACGAATGGCTGCACAGCTCCGCGGTCAAGACCCAGATGCGCCGGATGGATCCGTCGTTCAGCGAGAAGGCGCTCGGCTACCGGTCGTTCTCGGAGTTCCTCAAGTCGCGCGACGACCTGGCCGAGCTCGAGGAGACCGGGCACGAGCGGCTGATCCGGCTGCGCGAGAGCTCGTCCTGACGGTGCGGAACGGTCGCGCTTCGCACGGCGCACCGCGAAAGTAAGCCCCCCTTCCAAAACGCGCACCGCGTTGTTAGGCTCGGCCCCGTTGCCCGATGAGGGGTGACTTCGGACGAATCTCGATGAGGCGGTGCGTCATGCAGAACTCTCCTATCCGACGTCGTCTGGCGGTGGCGACGGCGCTGGCCCTGGCGATCGGTGCGAGCCCGATGATGGCCGCGGCGGCGGAACCTGCCGCCGCGCGGCACGCCGATCAGCGCGGACCGAACGGCTCGGCGGAGCAGTACGCCGACCGGATGCTGGAGTCGATGACCCTCGAGCAGAAGGTCGGGCAGATGTTCATCCTGTTCGCCTACGGCCCCACTGCCGAGGGCGAGGACGCCCGCAACACGGCGCTGTACGGCGAGGCGAGCGCTGCCGACATCATCGAGGAGTACGAGCCGGGCGGATTCATCCTCTTCTCCGCGCGCGACAACGTCACCGATCCCGTGCAGGTCGCGACGCTCTCGAACGGCCTGCAGGAGGCCGCCGAGGATGCCGGGGCCGGCATCCCCCTGCTCATCAGCACCGACCAGGAGCAGGGACTGGTGACCAGGATCGGGTCGCCGGCGACGCTGTTCCCCGGCAACATGGCACTCGGCGCGGGCAGGAGCGAGAAGGACACGCGCAAGGCGGCCGCGATCACCGGCGAGGAGCTGCTCGCAATGGGCATCCAGCAGAACAACGCCCCCGACGCCGACGTCAACGTCAATCCGGACAACCCGGTGATCGGAGTGCGCAGCTTCTCCTCCGACCCCGATCTGGTGTCGAGGCTCACGGCTGCCACCGTGCGCGGCTACCAGGACGACGCGGGCATCATCGCGACGGCCAAGCACTTCCCCGGTCACGGCGACACCGCCACCGACTCCCACACCGGCCTGCCCGTCATCACGCACACGCTCGAGGAGTGGCAGCAGATCGACGCTCCGCCGTTCCAGGCGGCGATCGACGCTGGAGTCGCCTCGATCATGACCGCGCACATCGTCGTACCGGCGCTGGACGACAGCGGCGATCCTGCGACCCTGTCGAAGAAGATCGTCACCGGTCAGTTGCGAGAAGCTCTCGGCTTCGAGGGCGTGATCGTCACGGACGGCCTCGAGATGGCAGGCGTGCGGCAGCAGTACGGCGATGGCGAGGTGGCCGTCCGCGCCATCGAGGCGGGTGTCGACCAGTTGCTGCTGCCGGCCGCGCCGCAGGTGGCGTACGCCGCGATCGACGAGGCACTGGAGTCGGGGCGGCTGACCGAGGACCGCATCGACGAATCGGTGCGCCGCATCCTGATCATGAAGCACGAGCAGGGCGTGACGCAGGAGGCGATGGTCGATGTGGACCGGGTGATGAAGACCGTCGGTAAGCGCTCGCACCTGCGCGCCGCCGAGAAGATCACCGACGCCACGACCACGGTGGTGCGCAACGACGACGACGCCCTGCCGGTCGCCGTCGACGGGAAGTCGGTGCTGGTCACCGGCTACGGCGTGGCAACGGGTCAGACGCTCGCCGGCGAGCTCACCGCGCGGGGCGCCGAGGCGACGGCGTTCGCGACCGGCACGGCACCGACAGCGGCGCAGATCGATCAGGCCGTCGCCGCTGCGCAGAACAGCGACGTCACGGTCGTGCTGACGAACAACGTCTCCGCCACCAGCTCGCAGAGGCAGCTGGTCGCCGCACTGGATGCGACCGACACGCACCTGATCGTCGTAGCGGTGCGCAACCCGTACGACATCAACCGCCTGGGTGACGTGGACGGCTTCGTAGCCACCTACTCGTACGCCGCTCCTGCGCTCGCCTCCCTCGCCAGGGTCATCACCGGTGAGATCAGCCCGAGCGGCACGCTGCCCGTCGACATCCGTTCCACGGAGAACCCCGACGAGATCCTCTACCCGATCGGACATGGGCTGAGCTGGTGACGCTCGGCGCCGTGGAAGGAGAATGAGATGACCCTCAGCAGGCGTGGAGTGTTCCGGGCGGCCGGTGTGGCGGCGGCGACAGCCGCCGGCATCGGCGTCGCGGGCGAGGCCGCCGCGGCGAGCGCGAGCACGGTCGCCGCGAACGGTCACGGCCGCCGGCTGCGCACCGGCGCCGATGTGGCAGCGGCGGAGCGGTGGCGGCTGTTCTCGGGGCGCAAGGTCGGGGTGATCACCAACCCGACCGGCGTGCTCGAGGATTTCACGAGCATCGTCGACGCCATGGTCGCCGCGGGCGTGGACGTCGGGGCCGTCTTCGGTCCTGAGCACGGATTCCGTGGCACCGCCCAGGCGGGCGAGGCCGAGGAGACCTTCGTCGACCCGCGCACCGGCGTGACCGTTTACGACGCGTACGGCGCGACGGTCGCGAAACTGTCGGGCTTCTTCACCGAATCCGGTGTGGACACGGTCGTGTTCGACATCCGCGATGTCGGCGTGCGCTTCTACACCTATATCTGGACGATGTGGACCGCGATGCAGGCGGCGGCGAGCGCGGGCGACCTCCGCTTCGTGGTGCTCGACCGCCCGAATCCGCTGGGCGGCAGAGCTCGCGGGCCTGTGCTGCAGCAGGGTTTCACCTCGGGCGTCGGTCTGCTGGAGATCTCACAGCAGCACGGCATGACGGTCGGCGAGCTGGCTCTGTTCTTCAACGCGACGTTCATGGAGCGCGCGGGCCAGCAGAAGCTGTCCGACCTTCAGGTCGTGAAGGCGGAGGGCTGGCGGCGGCAGATGGTCGGGCCGGATCAGGCAGACCGGTGGATCCCCCCGTCGCCCAACATGCCCACTCCCCAGACGGCGACGCTGTATCCGGGAACGGGAATGGTCGAGGCGACGGACTGGTCGGAGGGCCGCGGCACCACCCGCCCGTTCGAGCTGATCGGCGCACCCTACCTCGACCATCGCTGGGCGGCGGCGCTGAACGAGAAGCGGCTGGCAGGAGTCGAGTTCCGCGAAGCGTACTTCACCCCGACCTTCTCGAAGAACGCAGGTCAGGTGTGCGCCGGCGTGCAGATCCACATCATGGATGCCGAGAAGGTCGACGCGATCGAGGTCGCCACGCACATGCTGGTCGAGGCCCGCAGACTCTACGACGACTTCGCCTGGCGCGGTGACGGGGGACGATGGATCGGCCTTCTCACCGGTTCCGGCCGTTTCCAGCAGCAGCTGGAGGCGGGCGCCTCGGCCGATGAGATCATCGCCGCCTGGCAGCCCGAGCTGAAGCAGTTCGTCGACGACACCCGTCCCTATCTGCTCTACGGGGGTCCCCGCCTGTAGTCGGCGAGCGCACGCCCCGCGGATAGGATCGGGGCATGCCCGACACCGCTCCGTCCCCGTATCTCCGGGCGCTGGGTACGGGGCGCGCAGGCCTGCATCCGAATCTGTCGACCTATTTCGAGGCGGTCCCGCCTGGTGGCATCGGCATCGGCGAGGGCGTGTTCCAGCGGGCAGGAACCCGGCGGCGCTGGCTGTGGCCGGTGTACCGGATGCTGCAGGCGCGCGGGGCGGTGCTGGCCGGATGGCATGAGGACGTGCCCTTCACCGTGCGCAACCGCACCGTCGACGGCAGTGCCGTCGCCCGGCGCACCTTCCACCTTCCCGAGGGCGACTGGGTGATGAGGGATGTCGTGAGCGCGCGCGCGAACGGCACGGTCGTCGATCAGCTCGGTGAGCCGCAGATGGTGGCTGCGGCGTTCCGGGTGAGGGTCGAGGCCGGCGCCCTCCTCCTGCGCAGCACCGCCGTCGGCATCCGCGTCGGCCGCCTGCGGATCCGGATGCCGAAGGCGATCTCCCCGGTCATCCGGCTGCGTGAGAGCTTCGACGACGCGACCCGGCGTCAGCGAGTGGAGCTGAGCGTCGACGTGCCCCTGCTGGGCCGGGTGTACGAGTACGACGGCACGTTCGCATACCGCGTCGAACAGAGCGCAGACGGCACCGGAGAGAGCGTATGAGCAGAGTCGTGATCGGAGGCTCGACCGGCTTCATCGGCCGACATCTGCAGGGCACGTACCGCGCGCGGGGCAGGGAGGTCGTGACGATCTCGCGCTCCGGCGCCGATCTGAGCTGGCGCGATCAGGCCGGCATCGACGCCGCCGTGAACGGTGCGGCGCTGGTCGTCGGATTCGCGGGCAAGAGCGTCAATTGCCGCTACACGGCCCGCAATCGCGACGAGATCCTCCGCTCCCGCCTGGAGACGACCGCGTCACTCGCCGGTGCGATCGGCCGAGCCTCGTCTCCGCCGCCGCTGTGGGTGAACTCCTCGACCGCGACCATCTACCGGCATGCCGAGGACCGTCCGATGACCGAAGCGGACGGCGAACTCGGCACGGGGTTCTCCGTCGAGGTCGCGAAGGCTTGGGAGCGCGCCCTGTTCGAGAACGAGCTGGCGTTCACCCGCCGGGTGGCGCTTCGCACGGCGATCGTACTCGGCGACGGCGGAGTGCTGGGACCTGTGCGCACCCTCGCCCGACTCGGCCTGGGCGGCGCGCAGCTCGACGGATGGTGGCCCGTCTCCCGGCGTCGCATCGCCGCCGGGACGGCGCATGCTCCCGGGGCCTCCGGCGGGCGCCAGCGGTTCAGCTGGATCCACGTCGACGACGTCGTGGGCATCATCGACTTCCTCGAGACGCATCCCGAGCTCGACGGTGCGGTGAACGCGGCGACGCCGAACCCGAGCGACAACCGCACGTTCATGGCGACGGTCCGTCGCGTGCTGGGCGTGCGGGTCGGACCTCCGGTGCCGAGATGGATGCTGGAGCTGGGCGCGATCGGCATGCGCACCGAGACGGAGCTCATCCTGAAGAGCAGGTGGGCGCTGCCCGGGAAGCTGATCGACGCCGGCTACGAGTTCCGTCACCCCGAGCTGGAGGAGGCGGTGCGGGGTTCGTTCACGGCGCTCGAGAGCGCCTGACCTACTCCGCGTGGGTTCCGGAGTCGGTCGCCTCGCCTCGATCGCGTTTGCGCTTCTCGATCTCCTGACGCAGCCGCCATTCCTCGATCTCCCGGTCGAGATCGGCGATCTGCTCCTCGGTGGTGCGAGTGTCCACGCGAGCCGGCGGCGCGGCGGGCTGCGATGACGGCGCCGTGCGCTGACGGGGTTCGCGTCCCAGCTGGATGCCGTTCTCGGGGTATTCCCGCCCGATAGCGAACCACAGCACGCTGCCCACGAGAGGCAGCAGCACCACCAGCAGCAGCCAGACGAACTTCGGCATGTGCTTCACCTGAGAGTCGTCGCGTCGGATGATGTCGACGAGCGAGAACACCATCAGCACCAGGACGATCAGCGAGAACAGGAACGGCATGGTCTCAGGGTAGACGACGCCGCGCGCGGCGCGAGGGGTTGCGGCGCGGGAACGACTCACGCGTCGCCGGACGCGACGGGGCGGCCGGGCGTGTTCGACCAGGCGCTCCACGATCCCGGGTACACCGTGACATCCCGCCCGACGAGCGCGCCGGCGAGCGCGAGCTGCGCAGCCGTGATCCCCGACCCGCAATAGGCGGCGACAGCGACCCCCTCTCCGGCACCGACGTCGGCGAACGCGGCGGCGATCTCGGTGGCAGGCCGGAAGCGACCGTCATCCGTGAGCAGCCGCCCGATCGGCAGGTTCCGCGCACCGGGGATGTGTCCGGCCACGGGGTCGAACGGCTCGGTCTCGCCGCGATACCGCTCCGCCGCGCGCACGTCGAGCAGCACGCCTTTATCCGGCCAGGCAGCCGCGCCATATGTGTCGATCGTTCCCCGCTCGCCCGGTGATCCCAGTGCGATGTCTCCCGGTTCCGGCACGACATCGTCCGTCTGGACTGCGCCGCCGGCGGCCTGCCACGCCGGCCAACCGCCGTCGAGTACGCGCACGTCGGCGAGTCCGGCACGGCGCAGCGCCCACCAGGCACGGGATGCCGCGAGCATCCGGTGGTCATCGTAGACCACGACCGGCACACCGCCGCGGATGCCCCAGCGGCGGGCGGCGGTCGCCAGGTCAGCATCGGCCGGCAGCGGGTGCCGGCCCTCAGCAGGCTCGCCGTGACGCGACAGCTCGTTCTCGACGTCGACGAACACAGCACCGGGGATGTGCCCGGCCAGGTACTGCTCGCGGCCGTCGTCCCGGCCGAGCTCCCAGCGCGCATCGAGCACGCGCACCTCGTCGAGCCGGTCGCGCAGCTCGGCGACCGAGATCAGCGGGTTCGCTCCCCCATCTGCTCTCCCGTCCCGCGCGCTCACGGAACGATGTGCCCTGCTGCGCGAAACAACTCGTACCACTCCGAGCGGGTGAGCACGACGTCGGCGCCCTTCGCCGCATCCGCCACGCGCTGCGGGGTCGTCGTGCCGAGCACCACCTGCATCTGCGCGGGGTGCCGGGTGATCCAGGCGGTGGCGATGGCGATCGGCTCCACGCCGTACGCTGCCGCGAGCCGGTCGGTCACCGCGTTGAGTTCCGCATAGTCGGGGTGCCCGAGGAAGACGCCGTCGAAGAAGCGAGCCTGGAACGGCGACCAGGCCTGGATGGTGATGCCGTTGATGCGGCAGTACTCCACGATTCCACCGCCGTCGCGCTGCACGCTCTGCTCGGCACCGGCCATGTTCGCGGCGACGCCCTGCGCGATGATCGGCGCGTGCGTGATCGACAGCTGCAGCTGGTTGGCGACGAGCGGCTGCACCACGGCGGTGCGCAGCAGGTCGATCTGCCGCGGGGTGTGATTGGAGACGCCGAAGGCGCGCACCTTGCCGGATGCGGAGAGCTCGTCGAATGCGCGCGCGACCTCCTCGGGTTCGACGAGCGCGTCGGGGCGGTGCAGCAGCAGCACGTCGATGTACTCCGTCCGCAGCGCCCTGAGCGACCCCTCGACCTGCGTCACGATGTGCTCGTACGAGAAGTCGAACATCTGCGCCGACGGCACGATGCCGCACTTGGTCTGCAGCACGATCTCGGCCCTTTCGGCGGCACTGAGCTGCAGGGCTGAGGCGAACCGGTCCTCGCAGACGTGCATCGCACCGCCGTAGATGTCGGCGTGGTCGAAGAAGTCGATGCCGGCGGCGCGCGCGGTGTCGTACAGCTCGCGCACCTCGGCATCCGTCTTGTCGGGAATGCGCATCATCCCTGCGATCACCGCGGGGGCGCCTTCTGCACCGAAGGGCACTGTCTTCATGAATCCTCCTGGATGTCCGAGCCCACGCTACCGGGCTGGTTGAATGACTGCATGGCCTTCCTCATCGCACCGTCCGCCGTCACGCTCAGCGGGCGGCTCGTGGAGCTCCGCCCTCTGAGCCGGCAGCATCGCGACGGCCTGATCGAAGCCGTCGAAGAGGGCGACCTGCACAGGAATGCCTGGTACACCTCGGTGCCGTCGCCCGAGGGCATGGCGGATGAGATCGAGCGCAGGCTCGCACTGCTCGAGAAGGGCGAGATGGTGCCGTTCACAGCCGTGGACGTCACCGGCCGCATCCTCGGGATGACGAGTCTGTACGACTTCGGGCCTGAGGTGCCGCGACTGCACATCGGCTACACCTGGAACCGGCCTTCCGCGCACGGCACGGGCACGAATCCCGAGTCGAAGCTGCTGCTCATGACGCATGCCTTCGAAACGCTGGGCGCTTTCCGGGTCGGCTTCACCACCCAGTGGGTGAACTTCCAGTCCCGCTCCGCCATCGAGCGCCTCGGGGCCAAGCAGGACGGCGTGATGCGAGCGATGAGCCGCTACCGCAACGGCGCTCTGCGAGACAGCGTCGAGTACTCGGTGATCGAACCGGAATGGCCGGCGGTCAAGGCGAATCTCGAGATGCGACTCACGAAACGCTCCTGAGCACCCACCGCGCTAACGTGGGGGCATGACCGCTCCGATCGATGCGACGACCACCCCCGCCTGGGCCGAGCTCACCGCGCTGCGCGAGACTTTCACCCCCGATCTGCGCGGCTGGTTCGCGGCCGAGGCCGGCCGCGTCGAGCGCTTGAGCCTTCCGCTCGCCGACCTGCACGTCGACCTGTCGAAGAACCTCGTCACCGACGAGATCCTCGCAGCGCTCGTCCGGCTCGCAGAGCAGACCGGCGTCGCCGAGCGCTACGCCGCCATGCTCGAGGGCGCTCACATCAACACCACCGAGGATCGCGCCGTGCTGCACACCGCGCTGCGCCGCCCGGCGGACGCCTCCCCCGGGCTGGTCGTCGACGGGCAGGACGTGGATGCCGATGTGCAGTCGGTTCTCGACGCGCTGTCGGCGTTCGCCGACCGCGTGCGCTCGGGTGACTGGCTGGGCGTCACCGGCAGGAAGGTCACGCACGTCGTGAACATCGGCATCGGCGGGTCCGACCTCGGACCGGTGATGGTCTACGAGGCGCTCAAGCCCTATGCGGATGCCGGGGTGGAAGCCCGCTTCGTGTCGAACATCGACCCCACCGATCTCGCGCAGACGACTGCCGATCTCGACCCGGAGACGACGCTGTTCGTCGTCGCCTCGAAGACCTTCACCACCCTGGAGACGCTGACCAACGCGCGCCTGGCACGGGACTGGCTGTGGGCGGGGCTCACCGCATCCGGCGCGATCGGCGACGACGACGCCAGCCGCACGGGTGCCGTGGCACACCACTTCGTCGCGGTCTCCACGGCCCTGGACAAGGTCGAGCAGTTCGGCATCGATCCTCAGAACGCCTTCGGCTTCTGGGACTGGGTGGGCGGTCGCTATTCCGTCGACTCGGCAATCGGCCTCTCTCTCGCGATCGTGTTCGGCCCCTCGCGGTTCCGTGAGCTCCTCGCGGGCTTCCACGCCGTCGACGAGCACGTTCGCCTGACGCCTCTGGCGCAGAACGTCCCCGTGCTGATGGGTCTGCTGAACGTCTGGTACGTGAACTTCCTCGGCGCGCAGTCGCACGCAGTGCTGCCCTACGCGCAACAGCTCAGCCGCTTCGCCGCCTACCTCCAGCAGCTCACCATGGAATCCAACGGCAAATCGGTCCGGTGGGACGGCTCCCCCGTGACGACCGACACCGGCGAGGTGTTCTGGGGCGAACCGGGCACCAACGGCCAGCACGCGTTCTACCAGCTCATCCATCAGGGCACACGGCTCATCCCCGCCGACTTCATCGCCTTCGTGAACCCCGCGTATCCGCTGCGCGACGACGGCCGAGACGTCCACGGCCTGTTCCTGGCGAACTTCCTGGCACAGACCAAGGCGCTGGCGTTCGGCAAGACTGCGGACGAGGTCGAGGCGGAGGGCACCACCGGCGCCCTCATCGCAGCGCGCACGTTCAGCGGCAATCGACCGACCACGTCGATCTTCGCGCCCGCGCTCACCCCCGCCGTACTGGGCCAGCTGATCGCCCTGTACGAGCACATCACGTTCACGCAGGGCGTGGTCTGGGGCATCAACTCCTTCGACCAGTGGGGTGTCGAGCTCGGTAAGCAGCTCGCCCTGCAGATCGCGCCCGCGATCGAGGGCGACGAGGATGCCGTGGCTGCGCAGGATGCTTCCACGAAGGCGCTGCTGGCTTACTATCACGCGAACCGCCAGGGCTGACGTGCCCATCCCCGGGGCTGCGACGGCAGCGGCCGAGCGGTGGGCTCGGCGCCGCGGACTCTGATCGCTCGCGGGTAGCGCATCCTTCCGGCGCGCGGAACCCCCTCCGGCGGGGCCGTGCGGTGTGGTTACCGTGCGGACATGGACGAACAGCTCAGCGCACTTCTGATCAACTGCACTCTGAAGCCGTCACCGGCCGGTTCCAGCACCCACGTGCTGGGCGAACAGGTCCTCAGCGCCTTGGCGGAGCACGGCGTGACGGCCGATCGTATCCGCGCCGTCGACCACCGCATCCTTCCCGGCGTGCAGACCGACATGGGCGCTGGCGACGAATGGCCCGAACTCCGAGCTCGTGTGCTGGCCGCCGACATCATCGTCTTCGCCACTCCCACCTGGCTCGGTCAGCACTCCAGCGTGGCGCAGCGGGTGCTCGAACGGCTGGACGCCGAGCTCTCCGAGACAGACGAGCAGGGCCGCCCGATCCTCTTCGACAAGGTCGCGCTGGCGGTCGTGGTCGGCAACGAGGATGGTGCGCACCACATCTCAGCGGTGCTGTTCCAGGCACTGAACGATGTCGGGTTCACGCTTCCCGCGCAGGCATCGATCTACTGGAACGGCGAGGCGATGCAGGCCACCGACTACAAGGACCTGCCCGAGACGCCGGAGAAGGTGGCGCAGGCGACCGCCACGGCAGCGGCCAACGCTGCTCATCTGGCGCGGCTGCTCAAGCAGCAGGGGTACCCCGCCGCCTGAGCGGGGATCAGGCGCGGCGGAACTGGGAGGCGGCCGGGCAGTCGAACGGGTCGCGCGCGGCGAGGCCGACGCGGTTCAGGTACTCGATGACGATCGCGTAGGAACGCCCCAGGCTGGTCTCGGTGTACGGCACGCTGTTGGCGTTGCAGTACTCGCGAACGATCGCGCGCGCCTTGGACAGGTGCGGCCGCGGCATGTTCGGGAACAGGTGGTGCTCGACCTGATAGTTCAGGCCTCCCATCAGCCAGGTCGCCCACCAGCCGCCTGAGATGTTGCGCGAGGTGCGGACCTGCTTGGAGAAGAAGTCCAGCTTGGCGTCGGGGTGGATGATCGGCATGCCCTTGTGGTTCGGGGCGAACGAGGCGCCCATGTACACGCCGAAGACGGCGAGCATCACGCCCATGAAGGCGAACGCCATGCCCAGCGGGAGCATCAGGAAGACCGGCAACAGGATGACAGCGAAGCGCAGCGCGATGATGCCGAGTTCCGTCCAGCGTCCCTTCACCCCGCGCTGCGACACGAGGTGCTTCACGCTGAGGTAGTGCAGGTTCAGGCCCTCGAGGGTGAGCAGGGGGAAGAACAGCCAGCCCTGCTTACGGGTGATCAGGCGGACGATGCCGCGGGACTGTGCGGCGTCCGCGTCGAGGAAGGAGATCGTGTCGACCTCGATGTCGGGGTCCTTGCCGACGCGGTTCGGGTTGCCGTGGTGCTTGGTGTGCTTGGAGTCCCACCATGAATAGCTCATGCCGACGATGCCGGCGAGGATGCGTGCGAGCCGGAAATTCGCCGGTCCCGCGCTGAGGATCTGGCGGTGGGCGGCCTCGTGGGCGAGGAATGCGACCTGGGTGAAGACGATGCCGAGCGCACCCGCGATGAGCAGCTGGAACCAGCTGTCGCCCAGGAGGATGAAGCCGGCGACGCAGCCCAGGAACGCGAGCGCGATGCCCGAGGCGACGAAGATGTAGAACCACGAGGCGCGCTGCAGCAGCCCTGTCTCGCGGACGACCTGCGACACCTGCTTGTAGGCGTGCGCCATCGGCGGGAACTCGGCGGTTCCGGAGTAGGTCTGGCGGACCGGCCCGAGGGTCGCCGTGGTGGTGTCGACCTGAGTGTCGATCTGATTGAGAGTGATGATCTTCTCCTGCTGATCGGGAGCCCTTGAGCCATGGAAGCCAAGGGCGGATGCCGATCGCTGTTCTCCAGGCTACGCGGGTCGATATACGACCGACGGCATGTGTCCGGGAGCCTGCCGGTTTGTCGGCGCCCGGGTGTAGCGTGACCGCGGGAGCGGCCGCTCTCGTGATCTCGAGAAAGGCGCAGGAACATGGACTGGAAGATCGAGCTCATCTTCGTGCCGGTGACCGATGTCGACCGGGCGAAGGACTTCTACGTGAAGATCGGCTTCAACGCCGACCATGACCAGCAGGTCAACGAGGAACTGCGCTTCGTGCAGATGACGCCGCCGGGATCGGCGTGCTCGATCGCCTTCGGCACCGGACTCCGCATCGACCTCGAGCCTGGCCAGCAGAACACCATCCAGGTGGTCGTGCCCGACGCCGACGAGGCACTCGCGCATCTGCAGGACCTCGGCGTGGAGGCGCAGGGTGTCGATGAGCTCGCCTGGGGCCGGTTCGTCACCTTCGACGACCCCGACGGCAACAGCTGGACGCTCCAAGAGCTGCCCGACTACAGCGCGCAGCAGCAGTGAGCTGAGCTACTTTCGCCGGGTCGGCGCGCTCCTCTTTCGACCGTAAGCGCCTCGCGTGAGCGTATCGGCGACGGTGTGCGCCCAGGCCCGCGGAAGCAGCATACCCAGCGCGACCGCGACGACGAACAGGATGATCACGACCCCGATCGCGATCCAGAGTTCGTGCTGCGGCGAGTCGCCCCAGAAGAGCACCACCCCGATGAGCGGGAGCGGCGAGAGGATGCTGAGCAGCACGGCGAGCTGCAGTGCGCGGATGCGGCCGTGCTCATGCCGTTCGGCCAGCGCCTCCGCCCATCGACTCACGGCAGGGTTGGTGGAGAAGCGTCCCTCGGCGATGCGCCGGGGGCTCGCGTGGATGCGCGCTGCAGAGATGAACAGCAGCAGGCCGATCGCGGCGAGCAGCAGCACGACCAGTGTCCCGGTGAACACGGCGGCGTCCTCTTCGAACGGCAGAATCCCCGCGCGAGCGGCGGCGGGCAGGAAGACGACTGCGGCCGGTGAGAGCGCAAGGAGGATCACCGCCGCGGTCAAGCGAAAGCGAGTGCGCTGGTGCGCGTCGGCGAAGAGGTGCGCCTCGTCCAGGGTGACGGGCGGGTGCGCGGCGGTCGCGGGAACGCTCCCCCGGTCGGTGCCTCCGGCCGCGACTGCGACATCGGAAGAGATGCCCAGCACCGGCGCGACCTCGTCGATGTTGCCGAAATCGCTGATCACCTGTCCGACCGCCTCGTTCTCGGAGCGACCCGCGGCGATCAGGCTCGCGTAGGCGTCCTCCATCATCGCCTGCAGCTCAGCCTTCGCTTCGAGCATCCGAGGGGTCTGCGGGTGAGCACTGAACATCGTGTCCAGGTAGGCGGTGATCACGTTCACGTGGTGCCCCCTTCAAGGGTTCCGTTGATGAATCTGTCGACGACATTCTTGGTGCTGAGCCATTCCTCGACCTTGGCGTCGAGATGCGTGCGCCCGGCCTCGGTGATGCGGTAGTAGGTGCGCGCCTTACCGGAGGGCGAGAGGCCGGCGAACGAGCTGACGAAGCCGCTGATCTCGAGCCGCTTCACGGCGGAGTAGAGGGTGGTCTGCTTGATCGCGTAGTCGCTGCCGCTGATCGCAGTGATCCGCTGGGCGAGCTCGTACGCGTACGACGGATCGGTGCGCAGCAGAGACAGCACCATGAGATCGACGTACCCGCGAATCGCGTCAGCACTGATCGACATGGCTCATCTCCTTGTTTACTACAATCAACATACTATGTCTGTAATAGTATGACAAACCTGGCTTGCTTCTGCGTGAACGTGGCCGACATGGCGAAGGCCCCCGTCTCTCTGCTCGCGATGAGCAGTAGCCGGGGGCCTGCGTTCGGCCAGACTTCGAGCCTGACCTGCGCTTGTCAGAAGTCCCAGTCGTCGTCTTCGGTGGCCTCGGCCTTGCCGATGACGTACGAGGAGCCGGAGCCAGAGAAGAAGTCGTGGTTCTCGTCGGCGTTCGGCGACAGAGCCGAGAGGATCGCCGGGTTCACGTTCGTCACGCTCGACGGGAACATCGCCTCATAGCCCAGGTTCATCAGGGCCTTGTTGGCGTTGTAGTGCAGGAACTTCTTGACGTCCTCCGACAGGCCGACCGAGTCGTAGAGGTCCTGCGTGTACTGCACCTCGTTGTCGTAGAGCTCGTACAGCAGCGAGAATGTGTAGTCCTTCAGCTCGTCCCGCTTGGCCTGATCGACCTGCTCCAGCCCGCGCTGGTACTTGTAGCCGATGTAGTAGCCGTGCACGGCCTCGTCGCGGATGATGAGGCGGATCAGGTCGGCGGTGTTGGTGAGCTTCGCCCGGCTCGACCAGTGCATCGGCAGGTAGAAGCCGGAATAGAACAGGAACGACTCCAGCAGCGTGGACGCGATCTTGCGCTTCAGGGGCTCGTCACCCCGGTAATCGTGCAGCACGATCTGCGCCTTCTTCTGAAGGTTCTCGTTCTCCACCGACCAGCGGAACGCCTCGTCGATCTCCTTCGTCGAGCACAGCGTCGAGAAGATCGACGAGTAGCTCTTCGCGTGCACCGACTCCATGAACGCGATGTTGGTGTACACCGCCTCCTCGTGCGGGGTCAGCGCGTCGGGCAGCAGCGAGACGGCGCCGACCGTGCCCTGAATGGTGTCCAGCAGGGTCAGGCCGGTGAACACGCGCATGGTGAGGGTCTGCTCCTCGGCGGTGAGCGTGTTCCACGACTGGATGTCGTTCGACAGCGGCACCTTCTCGGGCAGCCAGAAGTTGTTCACCAGACGGTTCCAGACCTCGAGGTCCTTGTCGTCCTGGATACGGTTCCAGTTGATCGCCTGCACCTGGGTCGCAAGCTTGATCTGCTCGGGGGTCATCTCGTTCCTTCTCGAAGATTCCGGCGGCGGCTCAGAGCATGCAGGAGACGCACTCGGTCATGTCGGTGCCCTCCAGCGCCAGCTGCCGCAGACGGATGTAGTAGATCGTCTTGATGCCCTTGCGCCACGCGTAGATCTGCGCCTTGTTGATGTCGCGCGTGGTGGCGGTGTCCTTGAAGAACAGCGTCAGCGAAAGACCCTGGTCGACGTGCTGGGTGGCCGCCGCGTAGGTGTCGATGACCTTCTCGTAGCCGATCTCGTAGGCGTCCTGGTAGTACTCCAGGTTGTCGTTCGTCATGAACGCCGCCGGGTAGTAGACCCGGCCGAGCTTGCCCTCCTTGCGGATCTCGATCTTCGACGCGATCGGGTGGATCGACGAGGTCGAGTTGTTGATGTAGGAGATCGAGCCGGTCGGCGGCACGGCCTGCAGGTTCTGGTTGTAGATGCCGTGCTTCTGGATGCTCTCCTTCAGCTCGATCCAGTCCTGCTGGGTCGGGATGTGCTTGCCGGCGAAGAGCTCCTTGACCTTCTCGGTCGCAGGCAGCCAGGCCTGGTCGATGTACTTGTCGAAGAACTCGCCAGAGGCGTACTTCGAGTCCTCGAAGCCGTCGAAGGTCTCGCCGCGCTCGATCGCGATCCTGTTCGAAGCGCGCAGCGCGTGGAACAGCACCGTGTAGAAGTAGATGTTCGTGAAGTCGATGCCCTCTTCGGAGCCGTAGTACACGTGCTCGCGAGCCAGGTAGCCGTGCAGGTTCATCTGCCCCAGACCGATCGCGTGCGAGCGGTCGTTGCCGTCCTCGATCGAGCGCACGGAGCCGATGTGGCTCTGGTCGCTGACGGCGGTGAGCGCGCGGATGGCGGTCTCGACGGTCTGGCCGAGGTCGTCGGCGTCCATCGACAGGGCGATGTTCATCGAGCCGAGGTTGCAGGAGATGTCCTTGCCGATCTCCTTGTACGACAGGTCGTCGTTGTAGGTGGTCGGGGTGTTGACCTGAAGGATCTCGCTGCACAGGTTCGACATGTTGATGCGGCCCTTGATCGGGTTGGCCTTGTTCACCGTGTCCTCGAACATGATGTACGGGTAACCCGACTCGAACTGGATCTCGGCGATGGTCTGGAAGAACTCGCGCGCGTTGATCTTCGTCTTCTTGATGCGCGAGTCGTCGACCATCTCGCGGTACTTCTCGGTGACAGAGATGTCGCCGAAGGGCACACCGTAGACGCGCTCCACGTCGTACGGCGAGAACAGGTACATGTCCTCATCGTTCTTCGCCAGCTCGAACGTGATGTCGGGCACGACGACACCCAGCGAAAGCGTCTTGATGCGGATCTTCTCGTCGGCGTTCTCACGCTTGGTGTCGAGGAAGCGCATGATGTCGGGGTGGTGCGCCGACAGGTACACCGCGCCGGCGCCCTGACGCGCGCCGAGCTGGTTGGCGTAGCTGAAGCTGTCTTCGAGCAGCTTCATGACGGGGATGATGCCGGAGGACTGGTTCTCGATCTGCTTGATCGGCGCGCCGGCCTCGCGGATGTTCGACAGCGACAGCGCGACGCCGCCGCCGCGCTTCGACAGCTGCAGAGCGGAGTTGATGCCGCGGGCGATCGACTCCATGTTGTCTTCGATGCGCAGCAGGAAGCAGCTGACGAGCTCCCCGCGCTGCGCCTTGCCTGCATTGAGGAAGGTGGGTGTCGCGGGCTGGAAGCGGCCGGAGATGATCTCCTCGACCATGTTCACGGCGAGCTTCTCATCGCCATCGGCGAGGGCGAGGGCGGTCATCACGACACGGTCCTCGAAGCGCTCGAGGTAGCGCTTGCCGTCGAACGTCTTCAGCGTGTAGCTGGTGTAGTACTTGAACGCGCCGAGGAAGGTCTCGAAGCGGAACTTCTTGGAGTAGGCGAGGTCGTTGAGCTTCTGCACGAACTCGAACGAGTACTTGTCGATGACGGCGCCCTCGTAGTACTGCTTCTCGACCAGGTAGTCGAGGCGCTCCTTGAGGGAGTGGAAGAACACCGTGTTCTGGTTCACGTGCTGCAGGAAGTACTCCCGCGCGGCGCGCTTGTCGGCCTCGAACTGGATCTTCCCGTTCGCGTCGTACAGGTTCAGCATCGCGTTCAGGGCGTGATAATCGAGCCCTTCGTACGCGGGGTTGATCTTGAAGTCCGCCTGCTCCGTCACCGCGTCATGCTCTGCATGCTCAACTGCAATGTCCACCATCGTTCCAATCCGTCGCTCACGCGATCGACATCATCCGGCGTGCCGAATACCTCGAGCCTGTACAAGTGCGGCACGTGGCACTTGCGGCTGATGATCTCTCCGGCCAGGCAGAACGCCTCGCCGAAATTGGTGTTCCCCGCGGAGATGACTCCGCGGATGTGACGACGGTTGCGCTCGTCATTGAGGAACCGGATCACCTGCTTGGGAACGGCCCCCTTCTCCTCGCCGCGTCCCTGACCGCCCCCGTAAGTGGGGGTGACGAGCACGAACGGCTCATCGATGACGAGCTGCTCGTCGCTGCGGTGCAGAGGGATGCGGCGGGCGGGAAGCCCGAGCTTCTCGATGAAGCGTGCGGTGTTGCCCGAGACGCTCGAGAAGTAGACCAGGAGCGGCGCGGTGGTCGCGACTGCGCTCATGGCCGCTCACCTCACGCCAGACGGGCCGCGAGCTCGTCGATCTTGTCGGGACGGAAGCCCGACCAGTGGTCCTCGTCGGTGACGACGACCGGCGCCTGCATGTACCCGAGGGCCTTGACCTGCTCGAGCGCCGAGGCGTCTTCGGAGAGGTCGTGGATCTCGTACTCGATGCCCTTGGCATCGAGGGCACGGTAGGTCGCATTGCACTGCACGCACGAAGGCTTGGTGTAGACCGTGATCGACATGATTCCCGTCTTCTTCCCCTCAGATCTCAGGTTTTCCCGGACAGACCCCCGCCGGGACTTCAATACTACATATAGGGACGGACATTGCGACCGACCACTAGGGATAGTAGTTACATCCGTGTAGTTTTCCACCGCTCTCCACTGGTTAAACACATGTTGTCCACGATTCCTTCCACAGATCGCGAGACCATCCGACGCCTCGCGAGCCGCGTGTTCCCGCGGGTTCCGGAGCCGCCCGCCGGATCCATCCACAGGCGCGACGGTACGCCCGCCCTCCGACATCGGATTTCCTGTGGAGAACCTCGCTCGGCGTGTCGCGGCGTGTCGCGGCATCCCGCCCGTCGCGCCCGTCGGTGACCACGGATACAGTTCTCTGGTGGCGGGATATCGGGACCTTCTTCGCACACCGGGCGTCGGGCGGATGATCGCCGCGCAGCTGGTGGCGCGCTTCCCCAACGGCATGACCAGCCTCGCGATCCTCCTCCATGTCGAGCAGCAGACCGGATCGTACGGCGCGGCGGGCATCGTGCTAGCCGCGGCGTCGGTCGGCCAGGCCGTGGCCGGCCCCGTGACGAGCCGCTGGATGGGCGTATGGGGGATGCGCCGCGTGCTCGGCCTCACTCTCGTCGTCTGCGTGCTCTCGGTGCTCTGTCTCGCCCTGCTTCCGCTCGATCTCGCCGGATACATGGCGTTCGCGCTGCTGGCGGGCCTCTCCACTCCCCCGGTGCAGGCCGCCGTGCGCACCATCTACCCCAAGCTGGTCAACGCCGGCCAACTCACCCCGCTGTTCTCCCTGGACGCCTCTCTCCAGGAGATCATCTGGATCCTGGCCCCCGTGGTGATCACCGTCGTCTCCACTCAGGTCGGCACCATGCAGGGACTGCTGCTGGTCGCCGCGATCCTGATCGTCGGCGGAACGTGGTTCATCCTCTCCCCCGAGGTCGGACGCGTGCGCATCCCCCGCAGCCGGCGCGCCTTCGGTCGCGTGGTGCTCAAGCCGCCCGTCATGCTCGCGACCGTGATCGGGTTCCTCCTGATCGGCGCCTGCTCGGCGGTCGAGGTCGGAGTGGTGGCCACCTTCGGACATGGCGGGCTTGAGGCCGGCCTGGTGCTCGCCGTGTTCTCGGTGGGGAGCCTCGCCGGCGGACTCGCCTTCGGGCACATCCCGATCGGCAGGTGGGCGATGGCGAGGCGGCTGCTGATCGTGACGATCGGACTGTCGCTGACGATGGTGACGCTGAACATCTACTGGATCGGCGGCACGCTGCTGCTCGCGGGCATCGGCATCGCCCCCGCCCTGGCCGTGCTGTTCGCGATCACGACCGCGAGCGTGAAGTTCAGTGAGACCGCCGAGGCCTTCGGATGGGCGGGCACAGGTCAGCTCATCGGCGCGGCCGCGGGCTCGGCTGTCGCCGGCATCCTCATCGACGCAGGCGGCCCTGTCGGCGCGTACCTGGCCGCCGCTCTCTTCGCGTTCGCGGGCCTCATCGTCTCGATCGTCTTCGTCCGCGGCTTCCCCGATCTGCGCCACCGCGATCCGAGCCCCCATCCTGACACCGAGCCCGTGCAGGCGATCACGTCCTGAGACGGTCGGCGGACCGCGGAATAGGCTGGATCCGTGTCCGCACCCATCACGCTCCCCCGCCTCACCTGGGGCGAAGGGTCTCGTCAGGTTCTGCTCATCCACGGCCTCGGCTCATCCGCGGCACTGATGTGGCGCATCGGTGCCGAGCTCGCCGAAGCCGGCTGGCGGGCGACGGCGGTCGACCTGCGCGGGCACGGAAGCGCCCCGCGTGCTCTCGACTACTCGGTCGCCGCCTACGGTGCGGATGTCGCAGCGACGCGTCCAGACGACGGCGGGACGTGGGATGCGGTGGTCGGGCATTCCCTCGGCGGTGCGGCCGGCGTCGTGGCGGCCGCGTCCACCGCCGGCTGGACGAGGCGCCTCGTGCTCATCGACCCCGCCATCCAGGTGGCCGGTCGGGATGCCGGCATCATCCGGCGCAGCCAGGAGCGCGCCTTCGCGACTCCGACCGTGGAGACCGTCCGCTCGGAGCATCCGGGATGGCATCCGCAGGATGTCGAGCTGAAGGTCGACGCGGTTCTCCGCGCGAGCGCGTGGGCGGTCGAGCAGACCAGCGCGCAGAACCAGCCCTGGGACGTGCGGTCGGATGCGGCCCGCATCGCCGTTCCCACGCACATCATCGGCGCCGATCCGAAGGTCTACAGCCTGTTCACGGGCGATCTGGCGACGGCGGTGCTCGAGAACCCCCACGTCACGACGTCGACCGTCGCGGGGGCGGGCCACTCCCCGCACCGCGACAAGCCCGAAGAGACCATCCGTCAGATCCTGGAGGCCCTGAGATGAGCACGTTCGATCCCGCAGCATTCCTTCCGGACGACTTGCTCGCGCGCATCCGCGAGCGCGCGTCAGAGCATGATCGCGAGAATACCTTCCCCCAGCGGGACCTCGACGAGCTGCGCGACGCGGGCTACCTGTCGATCCTCGTGCCCGTCGAGAGAGGTGGTGCAGGGCTCGGCCTGGAGCAGGCGGCCGTACTGCAGCAGCGGCTGGCGACGGCTGCTCCGGCCACGGCGCTGGCGATCAACATGCATCTCGTCTGGACCGGCGTCGCGAAGGTGTTCTCCGACCGCGGCGTACCAGGGCTCGAGTTCGTGCAGGACGGCGCCGCGGCAGGCGAGGTGTTCGCATTCGGCATCAGCGAGGGCGGCAACGATCTGGTGCTGTTCGGCAGCGACACGGATGCAGCGCCGCAGACCGACGGCGGTTACGCCTTCACCGGCACGAAGATCTTCACGTCCCTCGCTCCGGTGTGGACGATGCTCGGCCTGCACGGGCTCGACACCACCAGTCCGGATGCCCCCAAGCTGGTCTTCGCCTTCATCGATCGCACGGACGCCGTCACGACCGGCGACGACTGGGACACGCTGGGCATGCGTGCCACGCAGAGCCGCACGACCCGGTTGAACGGCGCGGTCGCCGCACCTGAGCGCGTGGTGCGCCGCATCGATCCCGGCCCGAACCCGGATCCGATCGTGTTCGGCATCTTCAGCGTGTTCGAGCTGCTTCTCGCCTCGGTCTACACCGGCATCGCCCGCCGTGGCCTGGAACTGGCGGTGAGCACGGCTCAGCGACGGCGGTCGAAGAAGAGCGGCGCCGCATACAGCCAGGACCCGGACATCCGGTGGCGCATCGCCGACATGGCGCTCGCATACGACGCCCTGCCGCCGCAGATCGCGACGCTTGCGCGGGACGTCGATGTACTCACCGACCACGGCTCCCGCTGGTTCACGCTGCTGTCGGGTGTGAAGCACCGCGCAGTCGTGATGGCGAAGCGGGTGGTCGACGAGGCCATGCTGGTCGCCGGCGGCGGGTCCTACTTCAGTTCGAACGAGCTGTCGCGCCTGTACCGAGACGTCCTCGCCGGGATGTTCCACCCCTCCGATCCCGAGTCCGCCCACTCCACCGCGGCGAGCGCATGGCTCGGACCGCTCGAGGCCTGACGGCGAGTCACTTGCGGTCGAAGTCGAAGGCCTTCAGCAGCTCGTCGACGGCCTGATCACCCTGCTCGCCTCCGTGCTCGAACATGTGCGCGACGTGCGTGCGGAGGTGGTTCTCGAGCAGCAGCCGGTTCAGCGATTCCAGGGAACGCTGGACGGCGCGGGTCTGAGTGAGGATGTCCATGCAGTACTCCTCGCTCTCGATCATCCGCGCGATACCGCGCAGCTGACCTTCGAGGATGCTGGTGCGATGCAGAGCGCGCTTCTTGATGTCGTCGATCACGCTTCGAGCGTAGTCGGCGTGAAAGGATGTCGGCATGTCGCGTACCCCCATGGCGCTGCTCTCGCCCGCCGATCAGGAGCGGCTGCGCGGCCTGCGCCGGATGAAGGCCGTCGCCCTCGGCGCACTGATCCTGATGGCCGCGCTGTTCGTCGTCGCCTTCTGGCTGCGTGACCAGCATCCGTGGCTCGAGTACGTCCGCGCCGCCGCCGAAGGCGGCATGGTCGGGGCGCTGGCCGACTGGTTCGCTGTGACCGCGCTCTTCCGTCGGCCACTGGGGCTGCCCATCCCGCACACCGCGATCATCCCGAACCGCAAGGACGAGATCGGCCGCACGCTCGGAGAGTTCGTGGAGACGAACTTCCTGTCCGGCGACGTCGTACGGGCCAAGCTGTCCACCGCTGCCGTCTCACGGCGATTCGGCGAGTGGCTGCGCGAGCCGGCGCACGCCGAGCGGGTGGCCGCCGAGGCGTCGACGGTGGCGTCAGCGGTGCTGCGCGCTCTCAGCGACGACGACGTGCAGGACCTGATCGCCGACCTCGCGCGCGAGCATCTCGTCGAGCCCGATTGGGCCCCGTCGGCCGGCGGGTGGCTGCAGAGGATCGTCGAGGCCGACGCGCATCGGGGTGCCGTCGATCTGGCCGTCGACAGCATCGCCGGCTGGCTGGACGCCAACGCCCACACCTTCAGCGGGCTGGTCTCGCGACGGCTGCCCGGTTGGGTGCCCAAGCTCGCGCACCGGTTCGTCGACGAGACTGTGTATCACGAGGCCGTGCGATTCGTCGCCGCCGTGCAGGCCGACCCGCAGCACCCCGCTCGCCTCGCACTCGACGGCTACCTCGGGCGCCTCGCCGAGGGACTGCAGCACGATCCGGCCGTACGAGACCGCTTCGAGGGGGCGAAGTCCGCCCTGTTCGACAGTCCGCGGGTGATCGCGCTGGCAGCGCAGGCCTGGGAGACCGCCAAAACCGGAATGCTCAACGCGCTCGCCGATCCGCAGAGCGGGTTGCGTCGGCGCGCCGCATCCGCCCTGAGCGAGATCGGCGAACGCCTCGCGAGCGAACCTGCGCTGCAGGCTCGCGTGGACGGCTGGGTGACCGACGCCGCCGTCTTCCTCGTCGACCGCTACCGGCATGACATCGCGTCGATCATCACCGACACGGTGGAGAAGTGGGATGCCGCCGAGACGACCGAGAAGATCGAGCTGATGGTGGGACGCGACCTTCAGTACATCCGCCTGAACGGCACGGTCGTCGGCGCCATGGCCGGCCTGGCCATCTTCGCCGTCGCGCACGCGCTGATCCCCGGGATCTGATTCCGACCACGAACTGGAGGCCGAAATGGCTCTGTCCCACGACCCGCTCTGGCCCCGCGCCGGCTCCTGGCCCGCCTTCGACGGCGCCGCCGATGCCGTGCTGCTCGGCGTCCCGGCCTGGCGCACGTCGCTCTCCCCCACCGGTGCGCACGCCACCCCTGCCGCGGTGCGCGACGCGCTGAGCCGTTACAGCGCCACGCTGATGGGACCGCCCGTCGTGGAGCTCGACAGCGTCCTTCGCATCGCCGATGCCGGTGACGTCGCCGATCCTGACACCGCCGACGGCGTTGAAGCAGTGGTCGCGCGCGTGCGGGAACTGGCGCCGGCGTTCGTCATCGCGCTGGGCGGCGACAACTCCGTCACCTACGCGGCCGCACGGGGCGCGGGTGCGACGGGCCTCATCACCTTCGATGCCCACTTCGATCTGCGCGACGGCGTCTCCAACGGCTCACCGGTCAGACGCCTCGTGGAGGATGCTCCGCTCAGCGAGCGCATCGATCCACGCCGCATCGTGCAGATCGGCATCGCCGACTTCGCGAACTCCGCCGCCTATGCGGCACGTGCCGCCGCCTGGGGCATCCGCGTGATCGCCCTCGACGAGCTGCGACGACGCGGCATCGACGATGTCGTGGCCGAAGCAGTCGAGATCGCCGGTGGCGGCGGCGAGGCCCGCATCCACCTCGACGTCGACGTCGACGTCGCGGATCGCTCGGTGGCGCCCGGATGTCCCGCGAGCCTCCCGGGCGGCCTGCAGGCATGGGAGCTGCGTGCGCTGACCCGCGCGGTGGCCGCTGATCACCGCGTCGTCAGCGCCGACCTCGTCGAGGTCGACGCCGCCGCCGATGCCGCCGATCATCGCACTGTGCGACTGACCGCGCTGTGCGTGCTGGAGTTGCTCGCAGGACTCGCGTCCCGACGGCGCAGTTGACGACGCCGGCGGGCCATCGCACTGCTCGTGCGGTGCTCCCCGTCGAACCCGGCGGCGTGTAGTGCGCAGGATCCATCGCGAGGCTACGTCGCCCCGCTCGCCCGCGCCACCCCCTCCCGCGATTGCGGTCCGGCATGCATGCTGACAGGTCACGACAGAGGAGGAGACATGACCGGTCCGAACAGCCCGTTGAAGGACAAGGACTACAACCTGGTGTGCGTCGTCGAGGCATCGTTGCGCAATGCGTGGCAGATGCAGACCTACATCGACGACGCGGATGCCGCCGGTGACGCCGAACTCGCCGAGTGGTTCCGCAAGATCCAGCACAACAGCGTGAAGGCGGGCGAGCAGGGCAAACGGATGCTGCTGGAGCGTCTTCAGGTCGGAGGCGATGCCGCATGAGCATCGCACCCACCGACAGCGGCACGACCAAGGGCGTCTGCGACGTGTGCGGGAACGTCTACGACAAGATGATCGTGGTGACACGCGGCGGCGCCGTGGGCACCTTCGACAGCTTCGAGTGCGCGATCCACGCGATGGCTCCGGAGTGCGAGCACTGCGGATGCCGCGTGATCGGCCACGGGGTCGAAGCGGACGGCCGCATCTTCTGCTGTGCGAACTGTGCGCGGCAGACCGGCGAGACCGAGCTGACCGATCGGGTGTGAGTGCGATCTAGCCTCTCAGCGCTTCAGCGATCGGCGTCCCGCCGCCGTTGAACCGGATGGTGCGGCGGATCGTGGCCGGTTCGATCAGGGTCTGCGCGATCACCTGCGCGACGTCGGCACGCGAGACCTCGCCGGATTCGGATGCTGCCACGTCGATCGTGCCGGTGGCGGGCCCGAGCGTAAGCCTGCTGGGCCCCAGCACCGTCCAGTCCAACCCGGACGAGCGCAGATGCTCGTCTGCCTCGGCCTTCGCTTCCGCGTAGGCGAAGAAGGGATCGGCCGGGTCGATACCGTGGTCGACCGACGAGCCGTAGTACGACACCATCACGTATCGCCGCACACCGGCTTCCGCCGCCGCGTCCATCGATCGTGTCGCCGCCTCCAGATCGACGGCCCTCGTGCGCGCGGGGTTCCCGCCGCCGGCACCCGCCGACCAGACCACGGCGTCGTGTCCCGCGATGAGCTGCTGCAGTGAATCGCGGTTCTCTCGCTCGATGTCGAAGACGACGGGTGAGCCGCCGGCCTCGCGCACATCGGACTGCTGGTCCGGATCGCGGATCACCGCGGTGACCTCGTCGCCGCGAGCGGAGAGCAGTGGAGCGAGCAGAAGGGCCACCTTGCCGTGGCCACCGATGATGAGTGTCCGTGCCATCCGTCCACGCTACTCCCGGCGGACGGCACCCGGCTCGGTGTTCAGCGGATGGCCACGCCGTCCTTCCACACCTGACGCACCAGCGGAACTCCCGGCCGGTATGCCAGGTGCACTCGGGTCGGCGCGTCGAGCAGCACCAGATCGGCGCGCTTGCCGGGCGCGAGGACGCCGACATCGTCGCGGCGCAGGGCACGGGCTCCCCCGGCGGTGGCCGCCCAGATCGCCTCGGCCGGCGTCATCCCCATGTCGCGCACGGCGACCGCGATGCAGAACGGCATCGAAGAGGTGAAGCTCGACCCCGGGTTCGTGTCGCAGGCCAGCGCCACCGTCACTCCTGAATCGATCAGATGGCGCGCGTCGGGGTACGGCTGCCGTGTCGAGAACTCCACCCCTGGCAGCAGGGTCAGCACGGTCGAGGACGCGGCGAGCGCCTCCATGTCGGGGGCCGTCAGGTACGTGCCGTGGTCGACCGATGCCGCGCCGAGTTCGATCGCGAGCCGCACCCCCTCCCCTGGACCGAGCTGGCTGGCGTGCACCCGTGGCATCAGCCCGCGGGCGATGCCGGCCTCGAGGACGCGCCGGGACTGCTCGACCGTGAAGGCGCCGGTCTCGCAGAACACGTCGATCCACTTCGCATGCGGTGCGCAGGCGTCGAGCATCTCCCCGGTGACGAGGTCGACGTACTCATCTGCACGGCCCGCGTATTCCGCCGGCACGACGTGGGCACCGAGGAACGTGACCTCGGAGGTGACCTCGGCGGCGAGCCGCACGAGCCGTTCCTCGGCGGCGACGTCGAGCCCGTAGCCGCTCTTGATCTCGATCGTGGTCGTGCCCTGCGCGAGCATCTCGTCGACCATGCCGCGGACACGGGTGCGCAGTTCCTCGTCGGTCGCTGCGCGGGTGGCCGCCACGGTCGATCGGATGCCGCCTGCGGCATAGCTCTGTCCCGCCATGCGCGCCTCGAACTCCGCGGCACGGTCGCCGCCGAAGATGATGTGGCTGTGGCTGTCGACGAATCCCGGGATGACGGCGCGTCCAGCGGCGTCCACGATCTCGTCGGCATCGGGGGCGTCCGCGGTGGCGCCCGTCCAGGCGATGCGGTCGCGCTCGATGAGCACAGCCGCATCGATCATCGTGCCGAAGCGGTCCTCGGACGAGCCGGCGTTCGTCGTCAGCTCGCCGATGTTGGTGATCAGCGTGGCGGTCACAGCATCGGCACCTTGAGACCGCGCTCGCGAGCGATGTCGCGGGCGTGCTCGTAACCGGCATCGACGTGACGCATCACTCCGGTGCCGGGGTCGTTGGTGAGCACTCGCTCCAGCTTCTGTGCGGCGAGCTCCGAGCCGTCTGCGACCGTGACCTGACCGGCGTGGATGCTGCGGCCGATCCCGACTCCTCCGCCGTGGTGCAGCGACACCCAGCTCGCGCCGGAGGCGGTGTTCAGCAGCGCGTTCAGCAGCGGCCAGTCGGCGATCGCGTCGGAGCCGTCCTTCATGGCCTCGGTCTCACGGTACGGCGAGGCGACCGACCCGGAATCGAGATGGTCCCGTCCGATCACGATCGGCGCCTTGAGCTCGCCCGAGGCGACCATCTCGTTGAACTTCAGCCCGGCGAGGTGACGCTCCTTGTAGCCGAGCCAGCAGATGCGGGCTGGTAGGCCCTCGAAGTGCACCTTCTCGCCGGCCTTCTCGAGCCAGCGGTGCAGCGCCTTGTCCTCGGGGAACAGCTCGGCTATGGCGCGGTCGGTGGCGTAGATGTCCTCGGGGTCGCCCGACAGCGCTGCCCAGCGGAACGGACCGCGACCCTCCTCGAACTGCGGACGGATGTATGCCGGCACGAAACCGGGGAACTCGAAGGCGCGGTCGAAGCCTCCCAGCTGCGCTTCGGCACGAATCGAGTTGCCGTAGTCGAACACGGCTGCGCCGTCGTCCTGGAAGGCGACCATCGCGGCGACGTGCACGGCCATCGACTCGCGCGAACGACGCGTGAACTCCTCGGGATCGCGCTCGGCCTCGGCCTTCCAGTCCTCGAACGCGATGCCGCTCGGCAGGTAGGCGAGCGGATCGTGCGCACTCGTCTGGTCGGTGACGATGTCGATCGGCACTCCCCGCCGCTTCAGCTCGGGGAACACCTCCGCGGCGTTGCCGAGCACGCCGACCGAGAGCGCGTCCCCCGCATCCTTCGCTGCGACGACGCGTGCGATGGCGGTGTCGAGGTCGGTGGTGTACTCGTCGAGGTATCCGTGGTTCACTCGCCGCGCCAGCCGCGACTCATCCACGTCGACGATCAGCACCGCGCCCTCGTTGAGCGTCACGGCGAGCGGCTGCGCTCCGCCCATGCCTCCGGCTCCGCCGGTGAGGGTCAGCGTGCCTGCGAGCGAGTCCCGCCCCAGGGACCGTGCGACAGCCGCGAAGGTCTCGTAGGTGCCCTGCAGAATCCCCTGGGTGCCGATGTAGATCCACGAGCCCGCGGTCATCTGGCCGTACATCGTGAGCCCGAGCGCCTCGAGGCGGCGGAACTCCGGCCAGTTCGCCCAATCGCCGACGAGGTTGGAATTCGCGATGAGCACGCGCGGCGCCCACTCGTGGGTGCGGAAGACCCCGACGGGCTTGCCGGACTGCACGAGCAGCGTCTCGTCGGGCTCGAGCTCGTCGAGAGTGCGGACGATCGCGTCATACGCCTCCCAGCTGCGCGCCGCCCGCCCGGTACCGCCGTAGACGACGAGATCCTCGGGGTGCTCTGCGACCTCGGGATCGAGGTTGTTCATCAGCATCCGCTTGGCTGCCTCGGCGCCCCAGCTCTTCGCGGTGCGCTCGCTGCCGCGGGCGGCTCGCACGGTCCGCCGATCGCTGTCGCTGACGGACTTGTCGGTGAGGGTGTCAGACATTCGCGTGCTCCTTCGCAGTGGCGAGGACGGCGCCCGAGCGCACGAGCTCGGTGACCGCCTCCATATCGGGTGAGAGGAACTGATCGGGCCCGGGGCCATCGGCCACGGTGCGCACAAGGTCGCGGACCGCGCCGGTGGCAGGCCCGGCCTCGAGCGGCGCGCGCAGGTCGAGCGCCCTTGCACCGGTGAGGATCTCGATGGCGAGCACCCTGGTGAGGCCGTCGATGGCACGGCGGAGCTTGCGCGCCGCCGCCCAGCCCATCGACACGTGGTCCTCCTGCATGGCGGAGGACGGGATGGAGTCCACGGATGCGGGGACGGCGAGACGTTTGAGCTCCGAGACGATCCCCGCGGCGGCGTACTGTGCGATCATGAGGCCCGAGTCGACGCCCACCTCATGCGCGAGGAACGGAGGCAGCCCGTGGCTGCGCGCAGGGTCGAGGGCGCGGTCGGTGCGGCGCTCTGAGACGGATGCCACATCCGCGACCGAGATCGCCAGGAAGTCGAGTACGGCGGCGACTGGCGCGCCGTGGAAGTTCCCGTTCGACTCGATGCGGCCGTCAGAGGTGACGACGGGGTTGTCGATGACGGCTGCGAGCTCGCGCTCGGCGATGAGTTGCGCGTGCGACATCGTGTCACGCGCGGCTCCGTGGACCTGAGGAGCGCAGCGAAGAGAGTAGGCGTCCTGCACGCGTCCGTCCTCGGGGCCTTTGTGACTCGCGACCATCGGCGAGCTGCCGAGGAAGACACGGAGGTTGCCGGCGGATGCCGCCTGCCCGGTCTGCGGGCGCAGCGACATGAGGTCGGCGGCGAAGACCGCGTCGGTGCCGAGCTGCGACTCGATCGACATCGCGGCGGCGAGGTCGGCCGTTCCGACCAGGTTCTCCAGGTCATGCAGCGACAGCACGAGCATGCCGAGCATGCCGTCGGTTCCGTTGATGAGCGCAAGGCCCTCCTTCTCGACGAGTGCGAGGGACTCGATGCCGGCATGCGCGAGGGCTGCCGCGGCGGGCTGTCTCTCCGAAGGCGTACCGTCAGGGGCAATGACACGCACTTCCCCCTCGCCCATGGCGGCCAGGGCGACGTGGGCGAGCGGCGCCAGGTCGCCGGAGCATCCGAGGGAGCCGTACTCGCGCACCACCGGCGTGATACCGGCGTTCAGCATCGCCGCATAGGTCTCGACGACCTGAGGGCGTACGCCGGTGTGGCCGGATGCAAGAGTCTGCAGGCGCAGCAGCTGAAGGGCGCGCACGACCTCGGTCTCCACCTCAGCGCCCGTGCCCGCGGCGTGCGAGCGGATCAGGCTCAGCTGCAGCTGGCGGCGTCGTTCCGGCGCGATGAACGTGGTCGCCAGCGCACCGAACCCGGTGGACACCCCGTAATGCGGCTCGGGATCTGCCGCCATTCCGTCGACGACCGCCCGCGCCTTCACGACGCGTTCAAGCGCGGCGTCCGCGATGTCGACCTTCGCGAAGTGGCGCGCGACGGCGACGACCTCCGCCGGAGTGAGGGGTGCGGTGCCGACGATGACGGGAGAGGAATGCTGCATGTTTCGATTCCACACCGTGCAGCGGCCCGACGGTACGGCATCCTGGCAGACTGTGTCTGTGATCCCAGACGAGCGCGCGACACAGGACGAGCACCGGCGGGCGCAGGTTCCCGCGGCGGACCAGACGCTGCGCATCCTGAGGCATCTGGCTCGGCGGCCTGCGCCGGTCGCCGCGTCGGCTCTGGCCCGCGACCTGGGGATCCCGCGGTCTACGATCTACCACCTGCTCAGCACGCTGCAATCACACGGATTCGTGGTGCACCTTGCGCAGGAGCGGCGGTGGGGGCTGGGCACCAGCGCGTTCGAGCTGGCAGGAGGATACTCGAGACAGGAGCCCCTGGCCCGGCTGGGACGACCGCTGGTCGCCTCGCTCGCCGACCGCCTCGGCGAAAGCGCACATCTCGCCGTGATGAGCGGTCGTGACGTGCTCTACATCGTCGAGGAGCGCGCGGCGAGACGTCCGGCCCTGGTGACGGAGGTGGGTGTGCGGCTGCCGGCGCACCTCACCGCGACGGGGAGAGCGATGCTGGCGGCCCTGCCCCGAACCCAGGTGCGTGCGCTCTATCCGGATGCGTCCGCATTCACGAACCGAACCGGGCGGGGGCCGGGCCGGCCGGCGGAGCTGCGCGAACTGCTGCGCCAGGTGCGGCAGAACGGCGTGGCCACCGAGGACGGAGAGGTGACGGCGGGGTTCCGCTCGGTCGCGGCGCCCGTGCTCGACCATGCCGGATGGCCGGCGGCCTCCATCGCCGTCACGTGGGAAGGCGATCTCGACCCCGACCCGACCGCCGCCGTCCAGGCGGCGGCCCGTGTGCTGGAAAGCCGGCTCGGCTTCGACAGGCGCTGACGCCCGAGCGCGGGGCTTTCCACGGGCGTTAACGCAAAAGAGCCACCCAACGATGGGTGGCTCTTTCACAGAAGAAGTCCGGCGGTGTCCTACTCTCCCACAGGGTCCCCCCTGCAGTACCATCGGCGCTGTGAGGCTTAGCTTCCGGGTTCGGAATGTGACCGGGCGTTTCCCTCACGCTATGGCCGCCGAAACACT
>NZ_JAPSIY010000001.1:331236-613218 GCF_031178445.1 Microbacterium sp. | reverse complement strand
GGAGAGTCGATGACGCCCTCCTTGTTCATGCCGCCGAAAGCCTGCGCTCGGCGAGACCGCCCTTGCAAGTACATGATACAGACGGCCTGCGAATCGGGTCTTGTGCCTGAGCACGGCCCGTGAGTAGGCTCGCCGATGCAAGTTACTTTATCGATAACGTACGGTTCAGCATCTGTTTCCCGGGCGAGGCTAAATTCACCCGTGCCGACCTTGACCAGCGCTGTTCGAGAACCGATGCCACGACCACGCGCCTGCGGGCGAGAAGGAAGACCGCGTGACCGCGATCAATGAATTGGCCAAGCTCCGAAGTACGAAGACGAACCGCACCGACCGGAGGCCACTGACAGCGCTCCAGAGATCCGAGCAGCGCGCCGGATATCTCTTCCTGTCCCCGTGGATGCTCGGTCTGATCGCGATCACGCTCGGGCCCATGATCGCCTCTCTCTACCTGTCGTTCACCGACTACGACTTCCTCACCGCGCCCGAGTGGATAGGTGCGAGCAACTACGAGCGGCTGTTCCGCGACCCCCGCTTCCATCAGGCCCTGCTCGTCACCTTCCGCTACGTGATCGTCTCGGTACCGCTTCAGCTGGCGGCGGCGCTGCTCATCGCCATCGCCCTCGACCGCGGCATGCGAGGGCTGGCGCTGTACCGATCGGCGTTCTACCTGCCGTCACTGCTCGGCGGCTCGGTCGCGATCGCCGTGCTCTGGCGGCAGGTGTTCGGCGCGGACGGCCTGATCAACAGCGTGATCCTCAAGCCGCTCGGCATAGAGGGACCCAGTTGGATCGCAAACCCTGACACCGCCCTCGGCACGCTCATCATCCTGAACGTGTGGACTTTCGGTGCGCCCATGGTGATCTTCCTCGCAGGCCTGCGGCAGATCCCGAGCATGTTCTACGAGGCGGCGGAGGTGGACGGCGCCGGCAGGCTCCGACGCTTCTGGAGCATCACGCTCCCGCTGCTCTCACCGATCATCTTCTTCAACCTGGTGCTGCAGCTCATCGGCGCGTTCCAGTCCTTCACCCAGGCCTTCATCATCTCCGGAGGGCGGGGAGGACCATCCGATTCAACGCTCTTCTACACGCTGTACCTCTATATGCAGGGCTTCGGCGATTTCGACATGGGTTACGCGTCGGCGATGGCGTGGGTGCTGCTGCTGATCATCGCGCTGTTCACTCTGCTCAATTTCCTCGTCTCGAAGTTCTGGGTGTTCTACGATGACTGATCCGAAGCGCTCGACCGCCATGCGGATCCTCAAGCACGTCGCGCTCATCGGCGCCGCCGTGATCATGCTCTACCCAGTGCTGTGGATGCTGCTGAGTTCGCTGCGCGACGAGTCGGCGATCTTCGCAGGAAGTCCCCTCTCAGGCGGGGGGCTCTCGCTGGACAACTACGCTCAGGGCTGGAATGCGCTGCGGCATCCGTTCGGGCATTACCTGATCAACTCGACGATCATCACGATCGGCGCCATCGTCGGCAATCTCGTCTCGTGCAGCATGGCCGCGTACGCCTTCGCCCGACTTCGGTTCCGCGGGAGCCGGCTGTTCTTCGCGATCATGCTGCTCACCATCATGCTGCCGGTGCATGTTCTGCTGGTTCCCCAGTACATCCTGTTCGCTGGACTGGACTGGATCAGCACGCCCCTTCCGCTGATCGTCCCCAAGCTGCTGGCGACAGACACGTTCTTCGTCTTCCTCATGGTGCAGTTCATCCGCGGTCTGCCGCGGGAACTCGATGAAGCGGCGACGATCGATGGTGCCGGCCCGGTACGGATCTTCGTGAGCGTCATCCTGCCACTGATGGTTCCCGCCCTCGCGACGACAGCGATCTTCACCTTCATATGGACCTGGAACGACTTCTTGGGCCCACTGATCCTCCTCACGGACCCCGATTCCTACACCGTCCAAGTCGCGCTGCGAAGCCTCGTGGATACCAGCGCCAGCTCCGGATCGGCGTCTTCATGGGGCGCGCTGTTCGCCATGTCGGTGGTGTCGCTCCTGCCCATCTTCTTCGTCTTCCTCGTCGGTCAGCGGTATCTCGTGCGAGGTATCGCGACCACCGGCGGTAAATGACCGCTGTACGAGTCCGCCTCCACGCCATCCGCTTCCCCCTCACTCAGAACACGACATCCGAAAGGACTCACCTCATGAAGAGCATCACCCGACCTTTGACGGCGGCGACGATCGCGATCGCGTCCGTCACCGCGCTTACGGCATGCCAAGGCACGGCCTCGGGCGCCGACGGCAGCTCCCCCACCGTCATCGAATACGCCTGGTGGGGGAGCCCAGAGAAAGACGCGGCGATCTTCGCCGCGATCGAGTCCTTCGAGGCGTCGCATCCCGACATCAAGGTGGAGGGCGAGTCGAGCCCGTGGGACGGCTACTGGGACAAGCTCGCCACGATGACGGCCGGCGGCGATGCCCCCGACGTCATCCACATGTCCGAGCGCTACATTCTCGAGTACGGAGATCGCGGCGCGCTGGCCGATCTCGAGACTCTGGACGCGCTGGACCTGGCCCCGTTCGATGAGAAGATCGTCGAACTCGGACGCGCCGACGACTCGACGCTCTACGCCATACCGGCGGGGCTCAACTCCTTCGTCCTCGCGGCGAACCTCGATCTGTTCGAAGAGGCCGGCGTCGAGCTTCCAGACGACACCAGCTGGACATGGGACGACTTCTATCAGGCCTCTGAAGCCGTGTCGGATGCGCTCGGCATCGCCGGTGCCGACTACGGCGCGAAGGTGGAGGCGTTCAAGCCGTGGGTGCATCAGGCCGGAGAGACCATGTACAACGAAGACGGCACGGGCCCCGGATTCTCGCGGGACACACTGGTCTCCTTTCTCGAGCACATCCAGAAGGTCGGCGAGCACGGCGGGATGACCGCGGATCAGGTCTCTGAGAGCGCGGGCCTGCCGGTGGCAGCCAGCCTGTGGGCGACAGGGAAGCTGGCCCTGAACTGGACGTACTCGAACTCCCTCGGTGAGCAGGCTGCTGTTGCCGATGCGAACATGCGGTTGATGCGCATCCCCTCCGAGACGGGAGCCGCCACCGACGCTGGCATGTACTACCGAGGCTCTGAGTTCTACTCGATCGGCGCGAGCTCTTCATCCGAGGAGCAGGCGGCGGCCGCGGAGTTCGTGAACTTCATGCTCAACGACCCAGCGGGCGTCGAGGCCGTCGGCATGACGATGGGCGTGCCGCCGAACACCTCCCTTGTGGAGCAGATCTCGTCCGACCTCAAGGACGTCGACGCACACGTGCTCGAGTTCGTGACAGACCTCGAAGCCGATCTGACGGTGCAGACGCCTGGCCCGTCCCCTGTGGGCTCTGGCAACATTCAGGGCATCTTCGACCGCGACATCCTCGACTTGCTTTACGGCAGGCTCACGGTGGACGAGGCGGCCGACAAGATGATGACGGCGATCGACGATGAGCTGGGCTGACGGCACGCGTCAGCCCGTGCGACTGGCGGTTCTGGGAGCGGGTAACCGCGGCTCGGCATATCTGTCCTGGGTGCGCGAGCATCAGGACAGGGCGACGCTCGTCGCCGTCGCGGATCCTGCCGCGGGCGCTCGCGAGCGGATCCGAGATGGCTTCGGCTCCGTTGCGGAGTTCGACGACTGGCGGGAACTCATGTCAGCCATCCGGCATGGCGTCATCGAAGCGGATGCTGTGCTCGTCACGACTCAGGATCGCGACCACGTCGAGCCCTGCCTGGCGGTAGCGGATGCCGGGCTCGCGCTGCTTGCGGAGAAGCCACTCGGAGTGACTCGCGAAGAATGCGAGCGCATCGTGGAAGCCGTCCGCCAGTCGGGCATCCTGTTCGCGGTCGGACATGTCATGCGCTACACGCCGTACACGGACGCGGTCCGAGACGTGGTCAGGTCCGGTCGCATCGGGCGGATCATCACGGTGCATCACCTCGAACCGGTCGGCTGGTGGCACGCTGCTCACAGTTACGTGCGAGGCAACTGGCGCAACACCGCCGAATCGTCGCCGATGCTGCTGGCCAAGAGCAGCCATGACATCGACTGGATCACTTACGTGACCGGAAAGAGGATCGCATCTGTCGCGAGCTTCGGCGGACGCGCCCATTTCCGCTCAGATCAGGCGCCGGCGAAGGCTGGACCTCGCTGCCTGTCATGCGTCATCGAGCCCGACTGCCCGTACTCAGCCAAGAAGATCTACCTGGATCCGCTCGACAACGGGGGCGTTCTCTCGTGGCCGGCCAGCGTGGTCACCGAGGGCGGGTCACGTGCCGACGTGATCGAGGCCCTTGTGAACGGGCCCTATGGCAGATGCGTCTACCACTGTGACAACGACGTTGTGGATCATCAGGTTGTTTCGCTCCAGTTCGATGACGGAACGGCAGGTTCGTTCACGATGACTGCGTTCTCGGAGCATGCGGGCCGTCGCACGCAGCTGTTCGGCACCCACGGCAGTCTCGATGGCGACGGGCGGACCGTGGAGGTATACGAATTCGCCACCGGCCTACGCGAGCGAATCGACACCGCCGCAGCTGGCGCTCACGATGCGGGAGGGGGCCACGGTGGAGGGGATGCCGGGCTGATCGCCGCCTTCGTAGGGGCCGTAGCTGCCGGTGATCCCTCGCTGATCCGCAGCGGGGCCGATGAGACTCTCGCCAGCCATCTCAGCGTGTTCGCTGCTGAGGAGTCCCGCCTGTCGGCAACCGTCGTGGATGTTCCATCGACCTCAGATCCTGATCAATCCCACGCAGTCCGCTTCGACAATCAAAGGAGAGAATCAGCATGAAACAGATCAGCCGCAGGACCGTCATGGCCGCCGGATTGGGCGGCGCCCTGGCGATGGGTACCCAGCTGGCGCAACGCCCCCAGGCCGCACAGGCGGCCGTACCGATGAGCGGAGGACTCAACCCCGTCGTCGACGCCGAATCAGCGCCATTGACGAAGCTCCGGCAACAGCTGAACCGGGCTGCGCGCGGCGGCGGCGGATTCGAGAAGGACGAGGCAGGGCGTTCGATCGTGGTCGCGCCCGAGGGAACGCATGTGCTCCTTCGCACTCTCGTCATCGGGCCGAACACTGCTCTGCGCGCGCACGGCGCGACTTTCACGTGTGACTTCCCGCTTGTTCCGGCGACCTACAAGGCGGACCGCGCCAGCTGGCATTCGCCGACACCGACGTATCCCGACGAGATTCAGTCGTACGCCGTGGATCAGATCACGAAGCCCACACTGCTCATGAACCAGGTGCCATCAGACGAGACCGGGCTGTACAGTGCCCCTGGCAACATCAGGGTCGAAGGCGGCACCTGGGATCCGACCGCGCATTACCTGCGCGACTCCAGCGGCGATGAGGCGCTGCGCGCCACCGCGGCTCCCCCTATGGACGCCATGGCCTTTCAGCACACTCACGACGTCGAGGTGGTGGGAGTCACCATCCGCAACGTCAAGTGGTGGCACGCGCTCGAGTTCAATGCCGTGAAGACGGCGATCGTCAAGGAGAGCCGGTTCGAGGGATGGATCGAGAATCCCACCACAGGACTTTGGAACGGCGAGGCCGTGCAGTTCGATATGCCGTGGGACAGCAACAAGTGGGCAGGGCTCGGCGACAAGGCGCCTGCTCAGGACATCAGAATCGTCCGCAACCACTGCGGTCCATCAGCGACCCAGCCTGGCTGGGCGAAGTTTGCCGGGTCGCACTCGTCCGCGCCTCAGCAGGTGTATACGGACATCTGGATCGAACGGAACACCATCGAGCAGTCGAAGTGGGACGCCATCCTCGCGATGAACGCCTCTCGCATCGTCATCCGTGAGAACCTCCTCACCGACTGCCGCGGTGGGATCTATGTGAAGACCGTCTCGCCCAACCCTCTGGAGACAGTCGACATCATCGGAAACGACATAAGCCTCCAAAGCGGAACGGACCGCCCGGTCATCGGTGTCGTCGGCCAAAGCGCCTCCGTCGCCATCCATGACGTCGCCGTGTACGGGAACACGGTCGCGGGCGGCGGATTCTGGTACGCCTGGGCGCACGCGCGCCGTCCGCTGCAGAAGTGACCCCACCCTGATCGGCGCCGGCGTCCGCGATGACGTCGGCGCCGATCTCGTAACGAGAATCGATGCCTGAATGAGAATCGCCCACATCACCGACCCGCACCTGCGCCACCACCTGCCGGGTAGCTCCGCCATCCCTCGCCGTCGCAGCAGAGAGGCGGCTGAACTGCTCGCAGACGCCGCCGCCGACGCCAAGACGCGCGGGGCCGATGTCATCGTGCTCACCGGCGACCTCGTCGACGTCCCGATGTATCTGTTCGGGCCGGAACGCGACGCGGAGGCGGACGAGCCCCTCTGGGCGGCCGCGCGCGCCGATTATCGCCTCGTGCGCCGGATTCTCGATGGCACCGGACTGCCCTGGATCGCGCTGCCGGGAAACCACGACTCGCACCGCCTCGTGGCAGAGGAGCTCGGCGATGGCGCCCCCATTCGCGATGTGGGCGGAGTCCGCTTCGTCAGCTTCTGGGACCGTGAAGTGCACCACAACCGTCCCCAGCGCATACTCGCCGAGCGTCATCGATTCGACCAAGTTCTCGCGGAACCCGGACCCCTGCCGCAAGTGCATCTTCAGCATTACGTGATCTCGCCGGTGCTCGACGAGGAGTATCCGCACACCTATCTCGAAGGCCATGAGCTGCTGCGGCGGATATCAGAGTCGACGATTGTACGTCTGGTCTTGTCCGGCCATTATCACGTCGGCGTCAAACCCGCGCAGCACGGCGGCGCGCTGCTGAGTGTCACGCCGGCACTGACCGAGAGTCCGCATCCTTACCGCCTGTTCGACCTCGACCCGCAGTCCGGACGGACGACCTGGGAGCAGGTCGACATCAGGACGAGCGTGCCGATGAAGCCCGCGATCTTCCTCGATCGTGACGGATGCATCAACACTCTCGCGTCTTACACCGCCGGGCCCGAAGCGATGGAGCTCATACCCGGTGCGGCGGGAGCCATCCGGAAGCTTCGCGAGGCGGGATATCGCGTCGTCGTGATCACGAATCAGTCCTGCATCGGGCTGGGGTATGCGACCCCGGCGGTGGTTGAGGAAGTGAACGACCGCATGTCCCTCCTGCTCGCTGCGGAGGGTGCGGTGGTAGATGCGATCTACACGAGTCCGCAGGCGGGTGAGCGCGCCATCGCACCGGAATGGTCCGGAGACGACGAGGCAAAGCCGAGCCCCGCCATGCTTCTGCGAGCCGCAGCCGAGCTGCGAATCGACATCGAATCAAGCTGGATGGTCGGGGATCGCTGGACCGATGTGGAAGCGGCTCTCACCTGTGGCGCGACTCCCGTGCTGGTGCTCACGGGAGCCGAGCCGGCGGCGAAGCGTCCTCCGGTGGGTGATACCGAGCAGAGATATCACATCGCGGACGACCTGCCCGCGGCGGCACGACTGATTCTCGACGGTGCTCGTTCACGCACGGCCGGCCTTGCATCCGCGGCAGTCGGCAGTCCGCCGTCGCTTCGCCCGTGATCCTCTGGCCCGCTAGTCGCCGGCGGCGTACCCTCGGGCGAGAACGGAGGCACCATGATCCAGCCCGTCGACGTCGCCCTCGACGCGACAATCGAGGGATACCTGATCGGCTCACCGATCAGCGTCATCCGCGAGTACAACTCGTCTCCCGGCACAGGCCCGCGCCTGCACCGACATCCGTACGTCGAGACATTCATCATTCACCGCGGACGCGCCCTGTTCACCGTCGAGGGTGAGCAGGTCATCGGCGCGGGCGGTCAGGTTCTCGTCGTGCCCGCGCTCGCCGCGCACCGCTTCGAAGTGCTCGACGGTGGCACGTACGAGGCGACGCACGTGCACTCGAACGATCGGTTCGTCACCGAGTGGCTGGAGTGAGCGCTCAGCCTCGGCAAGAGAAGCATGCGCGGGAGGAGGATCCGCGAGAATCCTCCTCCCGAGTACGGCAGTCCGTCTGCGGAGATGCACAGACCGTCAGCGCGTGGGCGCAGCCAGACCGTTCAGCACGGCGATGACCTGCGACTGATCGCCGCGGACCTCGCCGTAACGCAGGAACTTCACCCGCTCGACCTGAACCTCGGTGACGTCGGGCTGCTCGGTCAGGATCGCCATCGTCTCGTCGATGTACTCGTCGAGGGGCATGGCCGAAGGATCGTCGGCGTGCCCCGGCATCAGGTCGGTCTGCACCGACGGCGGCACGAGCTCGACCACGCTCAGGTTCGTCCCTGCGTACTGCAGCCGCAGCGACTCGCTGAGCTGGTGGATCGCGGCCTTGGTCGCGTTGTAGGTCGGGGTGAAACGCAGCGGCGCGAAGGCGAGCCCCGACGAGACGGTCATGATGGTCGACTCCGGCTGCGCGAGCAGGTGCGCGGCGAAAGCCGCGATCAGCCGGATCGGCCCCAGCAGGTTCGTCGTCACGGTGACCTCGGCTGTTTCGACGAACCCGGGCGCGGTCCAGTCCTCGGCGCGCATGATGCCCGCCATCGGGATCAGCACGTTGAGATCAGGGTGGCGGGCGATCACCTCGGCCGAAGCGCTGGCGATGGACGCGGCATCCGCCGTATCGATCCTGACGGTGTCGATACCCGGATGCTGTGCGGCGATCGACTCGAGCAGCTCGACGCGGCGACCGCCGACGATCACGCGGTTGCCCGCCTCGTGCAGGCGCACGGCGAGAGCCAGACCGATTCCGCTGGTGGCACCAGGGATGAAGATGGTGTTTCCGTTGATTCGCATGCTCCGAGTGTGTTGTGCCCTGGCGTTCGCCGGCAGAGAGCCCTTGTCGGGGGATCGGCGGTCCCTGGTTGAGACGTGCGCCTGCGCGCATGATGGAGGAATGGACCGTGAAGCTCTGGCTGTGTTCCTGCGGCGCCATCGCGAGCAGCTGCGCCCTGAGGACGTCGGGCTGCCCGAGGGTGCCCGTCGTCGGGTTCCCGGGTTGCGGCGAGAGGACGTCGCGCAGCTCGCGTTGATGTCGACCGACTACTACACCCGGCTCGAGCAGCAGCGGGGTCCGCAGCCGAGTGTTCAGCTGCTCGCCTCGCTGGCGCGGGCGCTGCGCCTGACTTCCGACGAGCGCGACTATCTGTATCGCGTCGCGGGGCATGCGGTTCCCGATCGCATCGGTTCGTCGCACCACGTCGCCCCTGCGCTGCAGCGCGTGTTCGACCGCTTGAGCGATACGCCCGCCCTGATCATCTCGAGCCTCGGCGAGACGTTGGTGCAGAACCCGCTCGCCGCTGCGCTTCTGGGCGACAATGTGGGTCTCACCGGGCTGGACCGCTATGAGCCCTACCGCTGGTTCATGCATCCCGCACAGGCACGAGCCCACTATCCCCGGGACGACCACGCACGTAACAGCCGCGCGCAGGTATCCGGACTGCGTGCCGCGCTCGGCGCCATGGGGCGGAATTCGCCGGCGGGCACGCTGGTGGCCGAGCTGCTTCGTCACAGCGCTGAGTTCCGCGAACTCTGGGATCGGCAGGAGGTCGCTCAGCGCTTCGCCGACCACAAGACGCTGATCCACCCGGAGGTGGGGGCGATCGAGGTCGACTGCCAGGTGCTGTTCACCGAAGACCGCGGTCAGGCCCTGCTCGTGCTGACCGCGTCGCCGCGCAGCGAGGACGAGGAGAAGCTCCGACTGCTCGGGGTGCTGGGAGGGCAGCGGTTCGGCGCGAAGGAACGCACCGGCTGACGTCATCGCCGGGTTGTCATCCCCCGCCAGACGACGTCGAACGCCTCCCGCACCCGCTCGACGGTGGACGGATCGCAGATATGATCGCCGCGCACCACGAGCTGGTAGTACACGGCTCCCGCAAGTGCGTCGAAGCAGGCTTCGACATCGAGGTCGGCGCGCAGCTCACCGCGGGCGATGCCCCGGCGCAGCGCGTTCTCGAGCGGCACGCGGCGGCGCGAGACGTGCGAGGCCCAGTACGCCTTCTGCAGCGCCCTGTCGGCCATCACCAGGCGGATCCGCTGACGGAACCGCTCCTCCGAGTACCCCGGCGCCGAGACCGCCACCATGCCGGGAAGCATCCCGAGGCCGGCCAGCACCGCCTCGCGCAGGTCGACGTCGTCGGGGTACTCGGGCGGCACCTCACGACCCACGTCGAGCGCCTGCGCGATCAGCAGGGTCAGCGAGGGCCAGCGGCGGTACAGCGCCGCGCGGCTCACACCGCTGCGGGCGACGACCCTGTTGACCGTCACCTCCTCGCCGGCGTCGATGGTGGCGAGCGTCGCCGCGATGATCTGCCCGTCGATCTCCTCGTCGCGCGGGCGGCCGGGCCCGCGCCGTCGCACGGTCCCGGCCTCCGCGAGAAGGGTCGTCATGCTGCGAGCGCTCGCGCTCGCAGGCGAGCAACGGTGTCGTCGGAGAGTCCTGCCGCTCGCAGCGGCGACAGCGGGTCGCCGTGCCTCTCGCGCAGAGTGTCGAGCAGGATCCGCATCGAGACCTCCATCGACCCCTCCAGCAGTGACGACGACTTCTCGAGCGCGGAGGCGTCGAATCCGAGCGCCTTCCACATCGCCCCCATCGCCGGCGCCGTGCGCTGCATGATCGCGACCATGTTGTCGCCGGTGCGGGCATAGTCGTCGACGATGTCGTCGTCGGCGGCGCCGAGAGCCAGCAGCAGCATCGCGGCGAGCACGCCGGTGCGGTCGCGGCCCGCGGCGCAGTGGAAGGCGGCGGCGCCGGGGGTGTAGGCGATCACGTTCAGGGCGGTGACCAGCTGAGGCGCTGCGACCTCGACCATGCGCAGGTACATACGGCCCATGGCCTCGTGGCTGAGGGAGGGGCCGTCTTCCATCGAACGGGAGACGTCGGCGATGAGCGGCAGGTGGTGGTACGCGATCGGATGCTCCGCGAGCGCGCCGCGCCCTGTCACTGCGACCTCCAGCGGCGAGCGAAGGTCGATGATCGCAGTCAGCCCATCGGTCACCAGCTGCTCGGCGACGTCGACCGGCACATAGGCGAGGTCATCGGCGCGGATCGCGAGGCCCTCACGCAGCACTCCGCCGGCGATCGGAATGCCGCCCAGATCGCGCAGGTTGACCGGTGCGCTCAGGACGAGCGCGGGGGTGTCTTCGATGATCGTCATGTGATTCTCCTTCGGATGAGGGCGCTGCCCTGGTCGATCAGCGTGACGAGCACGATGATGCAGATGATGATGGCGCTGAGGTGGCCGTAGTCGTACATGCGCATGGCGGTGGTGAGCTCGAGGCCGATTCCGCCCGCGCCGACCAGGCCGAGGATCGTGGCGCCGCGTACGTTGCCCTCGAAGAGCAGCAGGGTGTACGAGGTCAGCAGCGGCGCGGCCTGCGGCAGCACGCCGTACTGGATGACCTGGCGCTTCGACGCGCCGACCGCCTCCATCGCGACGACGGGACCGCGGTCGACCTGCTCCATGGCCTCGGCGAAGATCTTGCCGATCGACCCGATCGACCCCAGGGTCATCGCCAGGATGCCGGCGAACGGACCGAGCCCCACGGCCGAGACGAACATCAGCGCGAAGACGAGGTCGGGAACCGAGCGGATGATGTTCATCACCCAGCGCGTCGGGTAGTACAGCCATTTCGGCGCGATGTTCGACGACGCTGCGAACGCGACCAACAGCGACAGCACGGCTCCGAGCACCGTGCCGACGACGGCCATCTGGAAGGTCTCGAGCAGCAGAGCGAGGATGGTGCCGATCTTCGAGAAGTCGGGCGGGAACAGTCGCGAGAGGAACTCGCCCATGTTGACGGCGCCCTCGCCGAGCTTGACGAAGTCGAAGCCGGCCCCGTCGAACGACCAGAACAGGATCAGCAGCGCCACCGGGATGCCGAGCAGGAAGCGGGCGCGCGGGATGCGGAAGGCGCTCTCGAGACGGTGCCGCTCGGCGGCGCTCAGCTCGGAGGTCGACGTGCGGGCGGGTCGGGAGGGTGCGTCAATGCTCATCGGGCTGCTCCTCGTTCTCGTAGAGCGGTGCGAGGGCGGCGGCGTCCAGGCGCGACGTGGCGTCGGAGACGATCATCTCGCCGTGCCGGAGGCCGACGATCCGGTCGCTGTGGGCGAGGGCGAGTGGCAGCACGTGCAGGCTGACCAGCACCGGGATGCCGTCCTGGGTGGCGATCCCGCGCAGCAGCTCGAGCACGGAGTCGGCGAGCCTGGGGTCGAGCGAGGCGACCGGCTCGTCGGCGAGGATCACACGCGGCTGCTGCATGAGGGCTCTCGCGATCGCGACGCGCTGCTGCTGGCCGCCCGAGAGCGAACGGGCGGGAACGGTGGCCTTGTGCGCGATTCCGACGCGATCCAGCAGCTCGAGCGCACGCTTGCGGTGCGCACTCGTGAAACCGCCGACCAGGTTCACCGGTCCGGCGCCGTGGAGGGCACCGGTGAGCACATTGGTGAGCACGCTCAGCCGCGGGATGAGGTTGAACTGCTGGAACACCTGCCCGACGTGCGAGCGCAGGGTGCGCAGTTCGCCGCGACGCAGATTCGTGACGTCGTGCCCGGCGACGCGCACCGAGCCCGACGCGACCGGGGCGAAGCCGGTGAGGCTGCGCATGAGCGTGGACTTTCCCGATCCGGATGCTCCCAGCAGGGCGACCATCTCGCCGGGGAACAGATCGAGGTCGACCCCGTCGAGCACGGTGTGCTGGTCGTACGCGACCTTCAGCCCGCGAACTGTGACCAGCGGCAGCGACTGCCGCAGTTCGGCGGTACTGGTGCGGTCGGCCGCCGTGCGGCCCGCGGGGGCGGATGCTGCGGCATCCGCCCCCGCGACCTTCACCGCGGTCACTTGAGGTCCTTCAGCTCGACGCCCGCGACGCCGGCGATCTCCGCGAACGAGGCGTACAGCGAGGGGTCGGGGGCGACCGTCTGACCGAGCTCGGCGAAGGCGCCCATGGCGCCGAGGCGCTCGGCGTTCTCAGGCGAGAAGACCTTCGCGATGCCGTCGGCGATCACCTTGCGGGTGTCCTCGTCGAGCGACTGACGACCGAGCACCGTGCCCTGCACCGCCATCGACGGGCTCTCGCCCACCGCGCGCCACTCCCCCTCCTCGAACGGGAACATGGGCTTGCCGAGTTCGGTGAGCATGATCGCGGTGCACGCGGCATCCACCTGCCCCTGCGCGAGAGCGGCGAAGGAGCCCTCGTGACCGCCGGCGAAGATGGCCTCGTAGTCCTCGCCCTGCTCGAGGCCGGCCTCGTGCAGCATGTAGACCGGCATGAAGTAGCCCGAGCTGGACGCCTGATCGGCGAAGGCGACCGTCTTGCCCTCGAGATCCTCGACCTCCTGCACCGGGGACTCGTCGAGCACGACGCAGGTGGAGACCGGCTTGTCATCGCCCTCGAAGGCGACCAGCGGGTCGACCTCGCCGGTGTTGACGGCCAGCGCGGAGGGGAAGCCGCTCATGATGCCGATGTCGACGTGGTCGGCGCGGATCGCCTCGACCACGCTGAGGTAGTCGGGCACGTCGGTGACCTCGACCTTGCGGCCTGTGGCCTCTTCGAACAGCTCGGCGAACACCTCGGTCGGGTTCTCGGCCGTGGGGTCTTCGCCGACCGGGAGGGTGGCGATGGTGATCGGGGCGTCGGGGTCGGCGGGGGCGGCCTCGGCTGAGGGCCCCTGGCAGCCGGTGATGGCGAGGGCGGCGACGCCGAGGAGGCCGACGACGGGCAGGGTGTTGCGGCGCATGATGACCTTTCGGGAGCGGATGTCTCGTCATTGCGAGAACACCGGTATTCCAACTCCCGAAGGTGACGCGGAATTACGAGACCGCCGTACCGCGAAAGGAACGCTGGTTGAACAGCGGGTGACCGGGGCTCGTGCGAGCGCGTCGCCTCGAACGGCCGAAGGCGGTCACACGGCGAATGCGAGGGCGACGATGAAGAGCGCCGCCGCGGCCATCCCGCCCGCCGCGCGTACGTGGTTCCACCTCGTCCACCCCGGGTGATAGTCGTTCCACGCTCTCGCCAGGGCGTCAGGATGCTCTGCCGCAGCGGCGAGAGCGTTGTTGCGAGGAACGTTGGCCGTCGCGGTGACGCCGATCACGGCGACGAGGTAGAGCGCTGCCGCCGCGCACGTCCACCACACCGCATCCGAACCCCGCACGAGAGCCATCACCGCGACGGCCACACCGACCAGCGCGGTGCCGAACAGTTCGATCATCAGCGGAGGACGCTCGGCGGTGACGTTGACCGCGCGCATGGCCCTCGCCGCCTCCGAGGCGGAAAGCCGGTTGAGCCCGTGCATCACGAAGCCGGAGAACGCGAAGAAGACGCCACCGGCGACGGCCGCGCCGAGCGCCGACACACCGAGGAGGAAAGGGAGCAGGTCAGTCACGTCGGCAAGTCTGCCAGCAGTCGACGCCGGACTGCCGCCGCCCATCGAGCGATCGGTGCCGCGAACTCAGCGGGAGTCGGACTTGCGACCGCCCGCCTCGAGCATGTCGCCGGCCGGCAGCTCCTTGTGGCCGCCGAACTGCAGCCGCATGGCCGAGAGCACCTGGTTGGCGAACTGGTCCTCATCGCGCGAGGCGAAGCGTTCGAAGAGCGAGGCCGCCAGCACGGGCACGGGGACGCCGACATCGACGGCCGCCTTGACCGTCCAGCGGCCCTCGCCAGAGTCCGACACGCGACCGGCGAGACCGTCGAGCGTGGGGTTCTCGTGCAGCGCGGCGGCGGTCAGGTCGAGCAGCCACGACGAGATGACCGATCCGCGTCGCCACAGCTCCGAGACGGCGGCGGTGTCGATGTCGAACTGGTAGAACTCAGGCTCCTCCAGCGGGGCGACCTCGGCGGAATGCTCGGCCTCGCGCACGCCGGCGTCGGCATTCGCGAGCAGGTTGAGCCCCTCGGCGAGTGCGGCCATGATGCCGTACTCGATGCCGTTGTGCACCATCTTCACGAAGTGTCCGGAACCCGACGGGCCGCAGTGCAGGTAGCCCTGTTCCTCCGGCGCCAGCTCTCCCGTGCGTCCCGGCGTGCGCTCGATCTCACCGACGCCGGGCGCGATGGTGCGCAGCACCGGCTCGATGTGTCGCACCGCGGCATCCGAACCGCCCACCATGAGGCAGTAGCCGCGCTCGAGGCCGAACACTCCGCCGCTGGTGCCGATGTCGACGTACTCGATGCCCTTCTGGCGCATCGCCGCCGCGCGACGTAAGTCGTCTCGATAGTTCGAGTTGCCGCCGTCGATCAGGATGTCACCCGCCTCGAGCACCCCGGCTGCCTCGTCGGCCACCTGACCGGTGAGGCCGGCGGGCACCATCATCCACACCGTGCGCGGAGCGGTGAGCTTCGACGCCAGATCGGCCATGCTCTCGGCAGCGATCGCGCCCTCCGCTGCGAGGGCCGCCACCGCATCCTGGTTCACGTCGTAGACGACGCACTCGTGCCCATCGCGCAACAGCCGGCGCACGATGTTGGCGCCCATCCGTCCGAGTCCGATCATGGCAAGCTGCATCGCGTCTCCTCGTTTCGTCGGTTTCGACGGTTTCGACCCATCGTCACGCACGACTCACCGAGTGGCAAGGCCTCTGGCGCCGTCGGTGGCCCGACCTATGGTGGGTCGATGGGACGATCCACCATCGGCCGCGGCCGGCTCGAGCGGATGCGTGCGGATGCCGTCGCGAGGGCCGAATCGGCGGCATCCGTCCTCGCCGAGCTCGTGCACGACCGGCAGGGCAGCAATGACGACGACGAGCACGACCCCGAGGGCGTGACCCTTTCGTCGGAGTGGTCGCGTCTGTCGGCCCTTTCGGATGCCGCCGCGGATGAGGTCCGCCGGTTCGACGAGGCTCTTTCACGGTGGGATGCCGGCACGTACGGCGTCTGCGTCCGCTGCGGGGCGCCGATACCCGCCGGGCGGCTGGAAGCGCGGCCGTTCGCCGAGCTGTGCGTGGCCTGCGCCGAGAAGCTCGGTCGGTGAGATCGAACACCGTCCGGGCTCACTAGCGTTCGCCCGAGTCCGCAGTCAATCCCCCTGCGCTCGCTCTCCGGCACCTCCATGCTCTGGACATGACACTCGGGGGGCTCAGCCGCAGCGACCGCGACCACGACCACGACCACGACGCGATCGCGCGTTTCCTCGATGAGCATGCGCCGCAGATCATCGAGCGGCTGAGCGAATGGGTGCGCATCCCCTCGGTCGCCGCCGATCCGGAGCGTCAGGTGGAGGTCGCCCGGTCGGCGAACTGGCTGGCGGCGGAGATGCGCGAGATCGGCATAGCGGCATCCGTCGTGAAGACCGGCGACGCGATGGCGGTGCTCGGCGAGATGCGTGCGGCCGACCCCGGCGCGCCGACCGTGCTCGTCTACAGCCATCACGACGTTCGTCACGCCAAGGCCGAGCAGTGGCAGCAGACCGAGCCGTTCACGCCGATCGTGCGCGGCGGCCGGCTCTACGGCCGCGGCGCCTCCGACGCCAAGGGCCAGGTGATGGCTCACCTGTGGGGAGTACGCGCACACCTGGCGGCGATCGGGGCCGACCGCCCGGCGGTCAACGTGAAGTTCCTCGTCGAAGGCGAGGAGGAGATCGCCTCGCCGAACCTCGCCGCGCTGCTCGACGACCACGCCGCCGACCTGGCGTGCGACGCCATCGTCTTCTCCGACACCCTCCAGTGGCGGGTGGATGCTCCGGCGCCCGTGACCTCGATGCGCGGCATCGTCAACGCCTCACTGACCGTGACCGGTCCGGAGCAGGACGTACACAGCGGGCTGGCCTCGGGCGCCACCCTGAACCCCGCGCTGGCGCTGGCTCAGGTTCTGGGAAGGCTGTACGACTCCTCCGGCCGCCTGCGCATCGCGGGTTTCTACGACGACGTCACCCCTCTCACCGAGCAGCGGCGCCGCGAGTTCGATGCCCTGCCCTATGACGACGCCGACTGGCTCGAGCGCAGTCGAACGCGTGTCATCGTCGGCGAGGAGGGTTACACGGTCAAAGAGCGCCTCTGGGCGCGTCCCTCAATCGAGGTGATCTCGCTTATCGCCGGCGACCCGACCGGCATCGAACGGTCGGTCATCCCCGCAGAGGCGAGCGCGACGCTGAGCATCCGCATGGCCCCCGGCCAGCGTCTGGACGTGGTCGCCGAGCAGCTGCAGGCGTTCGTGGCGACGGAGATGCCCGCCGAGGCGGAGTACGAGCTCGAGGTGCAGGTGCCTCAGGGGCAGGAGCCGGCGGGGACCCCCGAAGGTCCCCTGCTCGACGCGCTCGAGCGCGCCCTGGCCCACGGACATGGCATGCCGGTGCGCGGTCGCATGGGCAACGCGGGCGGCGGTCCGGCCGTCCTGCTGTCGGAGCGGTTCCAGGCGCCGGTGCTGTTCATCGGCACGGGGCTGCCCGAAGACAGCTGGCATGCAGACGACGAGAGCGTCGACCTGCGGATGCTGAGGAACGGGGCGGCATCGATCGCCCATCTGTGGCACGAGATCGGGAAGCTGTCGGCAGGCGGATCATGACGATTGGTCTCGACGCGGAGCCGGCCCGCGATGCGCCCGCGGCCGATCACGTCCCCGGCATGCGCCAGATCGGCGTCGAGGAGGAGCTGCTGCTCGTCGATGCCGAGACGTTCGCGCCGCAGCCGCTGGCCGGCAGCATCCTGCGCGCGGGCGCCCTGGTCCTCCCCTGCGGGTCGCGCCTCGAGCCTGAGGTGAAGCGCGAGCAGATCGAGATCGTCAGCGCGCCTGTGACGACGTTCGCCGAGGTGCTCGGCGCCGTGGTCGAGGGCCGGCGGTCGGCCGATGACCTCGCCCAGCAGGTGGGAGCACGTGCCGTGGCGCTCGCCACCCCGCACGCATCCTGCGAACCTCACCTCATGCGGTCGCCCCGGTACGAGCGGATGCGGAACCGCTTCGGCCTGACGATGGATGAACAACTGACCTGTGGACTGCACGTCCACGTCACGGTCGCCTCGGGTGATGAGGGCGTGGCCGTGCTGGACCGCATCCGCCCCTGGCTGCCGGTGCTGCTCGCGCTCAGCGCCAACTCGCCGTTCTGGCACGGCGTCGACTCCGGATTCGCGAGCTTCCGGTATCAGGCATGGAGCCGGTGGCCGTGCGCGGGAGCATACGACCTCTTCGGAAGCGCGCAGGGCTACGCCGCTGCCGTCGCGGACGCACTGGCGAGCGGAGTTCCGCTGGACCACGGGATGATCTACTTCGACGCCCGCCTGTCGACGCACGCACCGACGGTCGAGATCCGCATCAGCGACGTCTGCTTCGACCCTCGCGATTCCGCGTGCCTGGCCGTGATGGCCCGCGCCCTCGTGGAGACCGCCGCAGGCGAATGGCGACACGGCGTCGCCCCGTCGTGCACGACCACCGCACTGCTGCGACTGGCTTCATGGCGCGCCAGCCGGTGGGGGCTCGGCGGCCAGCTGGTCGACCCCGTGACCGAGCGGCTCGTGTCAGCGCGGGCCGCGGTGGCGGCGCTGTTCGCGCACGTACGGGAGGCGTTCGCCTCGGACGAGGAGGCGCATGCGGTGCGCGCCTGGCTGGATGCGATGCTCACCCGCGGCACCGGGTCAGAGTTGCAGCGACGCGCGGCTGCCCGCGGCGGCGGCGCGGCCGTCGTGGGCGAAGCACTGGCGCGGATGGCGGGCGACCACCTCGGGTGAGGGACCCGACCAGCGATCAGCCGAGGGGCGAGTGCTCGACGCGCAACGTATAGAGGTCGCCCCGATACGTCGAATCGGTCAACTCCACGACGCGGCCCTCCTCGTCCATGGCGATCGCCCGCACCCCCAGGCAGGGCACGACCTGGCTCAGGCCGAGACGCGCCCGATCCTCGGCCTCCGGCAGCACCGCCGAGATGTCGGAGACAGCGCGGCGGACCTCGACCCGGTACCTCCGGCGCAGCAGCGCATAGAGCGATCCGGTGAGATCCTGATCGAGCAGGCCGGGGTAGCGCGCCGCCGGTAGCAGGGTACGGTCCACCGCGACAGGCGTGTCGTCGCCGAAACGAAGACGACGCAGCCGGTGCACCTGGTCACCCGCCGAGATGTGCAGCAGCTCCGCCGCTTCCGGTGTGGCGGCCACCGTCGACGCCGAGATCACCTCCGACCGGGGCGTTCGGCCGGTCGCCCGCATCGTCTCGCTGAATGAACTCAGGGTCATGAGCCGGCGCATCGGACGTGGCGCCACGAACGTGCCCTTGCCTCGCACGCCCACCACGCGCTTCGCCTCGAGCAGGATGGTCAGCGCGCGGCGGACAGTCATGGGCGACACTTGGAACTCCCGCGCGAGCTCTTCCTCGGGGGGCAGCGCATCACCGGGATCCATCGCGTCCACGCGCTGGGAGAGCTCGCGGAGGATCTGTTGATACTTGGGCGGCATGGTGCTCCGGAGCCTACCGCTGCGACGCGCTCCTGAGGTGCGACGCCGCATCGCGGATCAGGGCGTCGACGTCGGTGAGCGCGCGTCCCATCACGACGGATGCCGCACCCGCCCCCCGAGCGAGATCGAGATCGGATGCCGTGGCGAAGCGGCCCTCAGCAACAAGAGGGAGGCCCAGGTCGAGCTCGCGGATGCGCTCGATCGCGCGGATGTTGGGGCCACCGGGGCGGACATCCTGGTCGGAGGCGGCGATGAGGGTGGTGGCGAGCGCGTCCACGCCGGAGTCGCGGGCAGGCTCGGCGTCGGATACCGCGGCGAGGTCGCCGACCACCCCGAGTCCGAGCGCATGCGCGTGCGCGACGACGTCCGCCAGTCGCTCACCGCCGGGCCGGCTTCGGGCGGTCGCGTCGAGGGCGATGAAGCCTGCACCGGCGTCGTGGACGAGATCCACGTCCGCGCGGGTCGCGGTGATGAACACGTCACTACCTGGTCGGTGCGCCTTGCGGATGCCGAGGACGGGCAGGGCCACGCATGCCGACACAGCGGCGATGTCGGCGGCTCCTTCGACGCGCACACCGACGGCACCGTGGCGCTCTGCCGACGCCGCCATCTGCGCCATGGTCCGCGGGTGGCGCAGCGGGCTGCCCACCGGCGCCTGACAGCTGACGATCAGACCGCCCATCAGGGCGTCGACTGGGTTCATCTCTCCTCCTGCACGAGTGCTCCCGCCGGCGGCGAGCCGGCTCCGCCGTGGATGCGGGCCACCAGGGGCGACTCGTACGGCATCGTCGCTGCGTCGAGCAGCCTCATCGCTCCGTCGAGCGGATCGCCGGCGGGGGCGACGATGCGTACGCCGGCCGGAAGGCTGCGGCGGAGGCCGGGTTCGAGGTGCGGCAGGGCTGCGGCGACTCCCCCGGTCAGCGCTACAGGCTGCTCGCGGTCGTGTCCGGCGCGCATCATGGCGGCGGCGATGCGGATGCCGATCTGTTCACCCGCCTCGGCCATGATGGCCTGCGCCGCAGCGTCACCGGCGGCGGCGAGCGCGGTGAGCGGAGCGCACAATGTCGCGAGCGTCGAGGACCACTCCGGGTCGGACGCCCGCCACGGCAGGTCGTGGAGTCCGCCGAGCTGGGCACGACAGAGCTCCTCGATGCTGCCTGCGTCCCTCCGCACTCCCTCATGTTGGTCGATCGCAGACTGCAGCGCACTCCGACCGATCCATGCGCCCGAACCGCGGTCGTCGATGTCGAGCCCGTGCCCTCCGAGCCGGTGCATCCTCCCGTCCGCTGCACGAGCGAGCACGACGATGCCGGTGCCGACGGCGGCGACGGTTCCCGCGCACGACCCCAGCGCGCCGAGGTAGGCCGTCACGGCATCGTCGGTCACGATCACCTGAGCGGGGCGAAGCCGCTCGATCAGCGGCGACACGTCGAAGCGATCTGCGTGGCCGTGCACGCCGGTGGCGCCGATGGCCAGTCGATCCACTCGGCCAGGCGCGATCCTCCGCAGCGCGGCGGCGAGGTCGCCCATCGCCCTGCGGTGATGCCCGCCGGGGAGACGAAGGTCTTGCGTTTGCGCCGGTCCGCGCACTCGTGCGCGGACGCCGGACTGGCCGACATCCACGCCGATGTCCACGACGGATGCTGCCCCGGTCGCGACGTCCGGACCGTCGTTGACCGCCCCCTGCATGGGTGCTACCGTAGCACAACCCTAGGGTTGCTCACCCACGCGATCGGACGAAGGAGTCCCCCTTGAACAGACGACGAACATCGTTGGCAGCGCTCTGCTGCCTGAGCGCGCTGCTGTGCGCGTTCGGAACATCGACGCTCGGGGCGGCCGCCACCGCGTCCACGGCCGCCGACCCGATCACAGACCTCGGGGAGCCGGTGCACAAGGTGCAGCCCCTTGCGTCCGGCATCGGGAGCGCCCCGGACGGAACGCCGCTCAGCTACTTCGTGGTCTCCGGGAACGAGAACCTCAACGCCGAGTTCACCGTGGTCGACATGCGCACGAACGAGGCCGTGTTCCAGACCCGCGTCCCTCATGGCAAGGAGACTCAGCGGACTTTCTCGCAGTCCCCGAACGACGGCACCGTCTATTTCGGCGCCTCCGACGGCGGACACCTCTACCGCTACGTTCCCGGCACGGCACAGCTCGACTACCTCGGAGCAGTCCCTCGCGATGAACGGGTCTGGTCGAGCGCCGTCGGCCCCGACGACACCGTGTGGTTCGGCACGTACCCCAGCGGCAGCCTGTACTCGCTCGACCCGAAGACGTACACCCTCACCGACCACGGTCCCGCGCTCGCGGGGGAGCAGTACATCGGCTCGATCGCCCCGCACGGTGACACCGTCATCGTGGGGACCCAGCCGAACGGCAAGCTGGCATCGTACGACCGTGCTTCCGGCGTCTTCACCGAGATCGAGATGCCGGCAAGCCACACCGGAACCGCGGTGAGCGCTCTCGACATCCGCGACTCCCAGCTGTTCGTGAGCTCGTCGAACATGTACGTCCGCGACCTTGCGACCGGCGAGTGGGTGAAGGAGATCACCGGCGCCAACGCGCGCGTGTCGCCGATCGACCCGAACGACGCGGATGCCGTGTACCTGCGTCAGGGCACGGAGATCAAGAAGTACTCGCTGTCGACGGGCACCTTGACCGGCACCGGGAAGCGGCCGAACGCCACCCCGGAGTCGTGGGGGTGGATCGACTACGACGGCACCGGGCCCTTCTTGAGCCTGACCTACTGGAACGAAGGACGCACCTACGGCTGGAACTTGCAGACCGGAAAGGGCTTCTACGCCGTACCGCCGCTGATGGGCGCCGGAGCGCCGCTGACCAGCTTGGGCACCGACTCCGCAGGCGACATCTACGCCGGTGCGTTCCTCAGCCCGCCGGGGATGAGCAGGTACAACCCTGACACCGGCACCTTCCAGCTGCTCAGCGGCACCAGCCAGGTGGAGGGCTACGGCACGTTCGGCGACCGCCTCGTCTTCGGGCGCTACCCGCAGGGTTCCCTCTACCTGTACGACCCTGCCCGACCGTGGAGCTCGACCAATCCGAAGCCACCGCTCGAGATCGGCGATGAGCAGAGCAGACCGCAGGCACTGGTCGAGCTCGAATCACTCCCGGGAACGGTAGCCGTCGCCTCGGTTCCCACTGGTGGCCGGCACGGCGGCGCGATCACGCTCTGGCAGCCCGATGCCGGGACACACGAGGTGCACCGCCACGTCGTCCGGGATCAGACGCCGGTCTCGCTCATCGAGCATTCCGGACTGCTGTACGGCGGCACGTCCGTCGAGGGCGGCTACGGGATCGATCCGGTCACCGATGAAGCGATGCTCTTCGCCTGGGATCCGGTCACCGAGGAGCTGCGCTGGTCGCTGGCGCCGGTACCCGGCGCCAAGACGATCTCCGGCCTGGCCATCGGCGACGACGGTCGCCTGTGGGGGATCGCGGACGGAAGGACCGTCTTCGAGTTCGATCTCGCCCGTGGTGAGACCGTTCGGACCATCCCGGTCGACACCAGCGTTCCGATCGACCGCTACGGCGACGATCACCGGCTGCTGTTCAACCACGGACGGCTGTTCGCGTCGCTCGCGCACCGCCTGGCCGTGATCGACACCCAGACGGGCACGGTCACCACGTTGTACGGCAGGGGCAGTGGACGTGGCGACGGCGTCAACAACGTCCACGAGCTCGCTCAGGACCGGCACGGCGACCTCTACGTGGTCGGCTCAGGAACCCACCTGGTGCGTTATGACCTGCCGGAGGATGTCACGCCTCCCGTCGTCCTGGCGCGTACAGGAGACGCCGCCACGACCAATGGCGCCGCGGTGTGGCTGGAGGCGACCGACGATGCCGACGCGGAGCCGCGGATCGACTACCGCATCGATGGCGGGGAGTGGCGGGAGTACGCAGGCGAGAAGCTGCTCGTGAAGCGCCATGCTTCACTGGAGTACCGCGCCGTCGACGACGCCTGGAACACGTCGCCCGTGGAGCGCTACGTCCGCTGATCCTCGAGGACGAGGGGCCATGTCCGCCTGCCGCCGCTGGCGAACATGGCCCCTCGATGCGGTGCTCGCCCCCGCCGACGCGAGGGTATGCGGAGTCGGCGCGACGAACCATGTCGCGCCACGCCGTATGGAGCAGAACGCGCGGGAGTCGTCGATGAACCCGGAGGTCTTCGTGAAGCCGGCGCTGTCGGTGATCGCCCGGCGGCAGCGCTCCAGGGCATCGGGTGTGGCGAGACCGATTGCCTGCGCTGGCAGTCCTCGGAGGACACTTCGCGCGGGCGACGCGATCCGAGCAATGGGCTCGCGGAAGAGTGGCGCACGCTTCTGCTGTGCAGGCTCGAGTGCTGCAACCAGTTGCAGCGCCTGAGTCCACGCGGGTAGAGTGCTGGCTGTGCCCAGCGATCTCATCGGCCTTCGCCGCCGTCATCCGCGGCCACCAGTACGCATGGTTCACCTGGGCCTGGGCGCGTTTCATCGCGCCCACCAGGCGTGGTACACCGCGGTCTCCGAACCCGGCTGGGGGATCGCGGCGTTCACCGGACGCAGCGCCGGCGCCGCTGAGGTGCTCGTGTCCCAGGACTGCCTGTACACGCTCGTCGTGCGCAGCGACCAGGGTGAAGAGACGCAAGTCGTCGAATCCATCGTCGAGGCGCACGACGGCACGGATCTTGAGGCCCTGCGAACGCTCCTGCGGCGCCCCGAGGTCGCAGTCGTGACGCTCACGATCACCGAGAAGGGCTACCACCTCGGTGCCGACGGCCACCTGGACGAACAGGACGCGGAGATCGCAGCCGATGCGGTCACCCTCGGCCCGGCGCTGGAGCCGGGGGAGGGCCCTGCCCTGCGCACTGTGCCGGCGCGGCTGCTCTGCGCCCTTCGTGCGCGCCACCTCGCGGGAGCGGGCACGGTCGCCGTCATCCCGTGCGACAACCTGGCATCGAATGGCCCGACGACGACGTCGCTGCTACGTGATCTCGCGTCGCTGGCGGGGTCGGACACGGCGTGGATCGACGAGACGGTCGACGTGGTCGGAACGTCGGTCGACCGCATCACCCCACACGTCAGCGCCGAGGAGGTCGCGGCGCTCGCGCACGCCCACAGGAACGACGATGCGACTCCGGTGGTCACGGAGCCGTTCCGCAGCTGGGTGCTCTCCGGTCGCGTGCGCGGCGTCCGGCCTGCGTGGGAGCTCGCCGGTGCGCTGTTCGTCGACGACATCGAGCCCTTCGAGCGCCGCAAACTCTGGATGCTGAACGGTGCCCATTCCCTGCTCGCATACTCGGGGATCCTGCGGGGCCACGACACCGTAGCCCAGGCTGTCGCCGACCCCGAGTGCCGCGCGCAGATGCACGCCCTGTGGGACATGGACGAGCACGGGCTTGCAGAGCATCCGGCGCTGCACACGCGAGAGTACCGACGCGACCTCGAGGCTCGGTTCGCGAACTCAGCCATCGCCCACTCGCTGCGCCAGATAGCGGCAGACGGCAGCGTCAAGCTGCGCAATCGCGTCGTCGACGTCCTCATCCGGGAGCGGGCAGCGGGCGGCGACGGCGATGCTGCCACCACAGTGCTCGCAGCCTGGGTGCGATTCGTCCGTGCAGAGCTGCGTGCGGGTCGTGCACTCGAGGACGCCGCGGCGGCGAGGATCGCGGAGGCCGTCGGTTCCCCGGATCCGGTCCGCGCGCTCATCCACGTGATCTCGCCGCAACTGGCGGAGGATCAGAGCGTGGTGCGTCGGGTGCAGTATAGGAGTTGATGTGGGACGACTAACCAGTCGTCCTCAGGGCAGCCCGGCACGGCGCCGGGCCCGGAGGGGTTCCTCATGACGAAGGTGACGATCTACTCGATCGCCGAGGAACTCGGCGTGCACGCCTCCACGGTGTCGCGGGCGTTCAGCCGCCCCGAACTCGTCAAGGCCGATGTGCGGCAGCGGGTTCTGGAGACGGCAGAGCGTCTCGGCTTCCAGCCGAACCGCACGGCTCGGCGGCTCGCAACCGGCAGCACCGGCGCCGTCGGCCTTCTCGTCCCCGACATCACCAACCCGTTCTTCCCGCCCCTGGTGCGCGCGATCCAAGCCGCCGCCGAGGAGGCAACCGTGATTCTCGTCGACGCGGAGGGCGCTGCAGCTGCCGAGCCGTCGCTCATCGCCCGGCTGCGCTCTCAGGTCGACGGAATCCTTCTGGCCTCCCCGCTCGCCACGGACGAAGTGCTGCGCGAGGCGATCGGATCGACGCCGACGGTGGTGCTGAATCGAGAGATCGAGGGCGTCGCCTCGGTGGTCTGCGACATGACCAGCGCTCTGCACGCCGCAGGCGACCACGTGCACGATCTCGGGCATCGGCGCATCGCTCTACTCGCGGGTACCGTCGGCTCATGGGCCGCCGACCAGCGCCGCATGGCGATCCGCATGTGGGCGGCCGGAGCGGATGTCGAGCTCACCGAACTCGGGCCGTTCGACGCCTCGTACGAGGGTGGCCGCGAGGCGGCGGAGAAGCTGCTCGCCACCGATACGACCGCAGCGTTCGCGTTCGACGACCTGACGGCGTGCGGAGTGGTCGCCGGCCTCGTCGAGGCCGGGTGCCGAGTGCCGGGCGACCGATCGGTGATCGGATGCGACGACGTACTTCTCGCGCGGGTGCTCACGCCGACGCTCAGCACGGTCTCCACCCCGAACGAGCGCCTCGCCCATGTGGCCATGGCCACGCTGCGCGCTGCCACCACGGGCGACGAGGCCACACCGTCACGCCTCGAAGGACTGTTCGTGCCCCGGCAGTCCACCGGCCGGGTCGCCTGACACCGGCCTCCAGCGGACGGTGCGCCGCGCATGCTCCTCACCGGAGAACGCGTGGGCGCACGCGATCGACGCCCACTCCGGCGACCGAATGCGCCGAGCCGGCTTGAGCGACCGGTGCAGCCGCGTTCATCACCGCAGCCAGGCGTCGCGGTGTTCGGCGACGAAATCGTCGTCGTGAAGCTCGGGGTATGCCGCCCGCACTCTTCGGATCTCCTCCGACTGGCCTGGTGACAGGCTCTCATCCGGGTCGAGGCACCAAACCCCTTTGAGGAGCCCCTGCTGGCGCAACACCTCGTGCACGCCCGCGATGACGCCGCGGAATCCGTTGGCCGGATCGAAGACGGCCTGGTTGACGTCAAGCAGGTCGACCGCCGTCACCGAAAGGGCCCGATGCGCATCCAGGTCGCCGGCGGCAGCGCGGTGCGCGGCCGTCAGCAGCCCGACCGCCGCCCTGGTGCCGACGGCCCATTGCCCCAGCAGGCCGCCCGAGAATCGGAGGGTGCGCGGGCCGCCCGGCGTGCTGACATGATGCTCGGCGAGCAGATCGGCGATGATCGCGTCATCGTTGCCGGTGTACAGGGCGACGTCGCCGGCCCGGCCGGACTCGGCGATCCCACGCACGAGTTCGAGCGTCGAGTACCGGTCGAACGGAGCGGCCTTGACGGCGACGACGGACGGGATGGCGGCGAACTCGCGCCAGAAGCTCCGATCGAGTACGGGCCCGCCGATTGCCTGCTGCAGGTAGAAGCCGACCACGGGCAGCACCTCGCCCACGGCTTTCGCCCGCTCAAGCAGATAGGCGGGATCCGCGCCGGGGACCCGCGGGCTCAGCAGCACCGCGTCGTACCCCAGGGATCGAGCGAGTGCCGCCTCGGCGACCGCCTGCGGGGTCTCGCCGACGACACCCGCGATGCGCACCAGGTCGGCGGAGGCCGCGGCATCCATCTCCTCTGCGGCGAGCGCCAGCACCGGCTCGAAGAGACCGTGCTCGGGCGCGCGGATCTCGAACTGCGTGGTGTGCACCCCTACGGCGATGCCGCCGGCACCGGCCGCCATGTAGTACCGGGTGAGCGCCCGCTGCCGACGTTCATCGAGACGGCGCGCGGCGTCGAGCGCGAGCGGGTGGGCGGGGATGACTGCCCCCGCGGCGAGCGTCGCGGCAGCCGCCGGACGCAGCCGGGGGACGGACGCCGTCTGCGAGGGGGATACGTCATGCATGCGTGTTCCTTCCTTGACCTGCGTCGCTCAGCTCGATCAGCTGCATCAGGTTGCGGGCGATGTGGAACGGGTCCTTCACAGGCAGGGCGACGACCTCGTCGCGGGGACTGCCGTCCCGATTGCGGATCTGCACCCACTCGGCGCCCTCATCACCACCGGGGAAGGTCGAGAGAGTGTAATCCCAGATGCGCTCGTGCCACGGCGCGCTGTCCGAACGTCCGTGCCGGCGTGCGGCGATCGCGGTGACCGCCGCCGCCTCGGAGTGCACCCACCACAGCTTCGTGTCCCATGTGCGGCGCACGAGTCTCTCATACGCCGAATCACCCTTCTCGCCCCAGGGCGCCCCGCCGTCACGATCGACGTAGCGCAGCATTCCGCCGTGATCGTGGTCCCAGCCCAGCTCGCAGAGCACCGGGACGGAGTCGAGCGCCCGTCGGCGATGCGCCTCGGCGTCTCCCCCGAGCAGGGTGATGGCGTCGAGCGCGATCCAGATAGCCTCGAGCGCATGCCCCGGCACTCTGTGACGGGTGATCAGATCGTCGCCATCCGTGCCGTCGAGTCGCGGCATCTCATCGAAGACGCCGTCGTCCGTGCGGAACGACATCACCGCGTCGAGCTCTCGAGCGAGCTCTTCGTCGCGTGTGCTCTCGAGCGTCGCGCTCCGCTCGGCGGCGGTCAGCACGGCCAGGGTGTTGAGCAGGATGAGGTGCGGCCCGAATGCACCGTGCCCCACAGGGATCGTGTAGGGCGGAGTCGGGGCCTGGAGTCGGCGGATGTCCTCGGCAGCGCGGTCGACGATTCGGCGCGCCGGCACGAGCCAGCTCCCGTCGCCGGAGACCCGGGCCAGTTCCGCGAGACCCATCGCGGCGAACAGGTCTGCGTATACGCTGCGCGCGGGCTGGTCGGCGACCTGCTTCGCGCCGTCGCGGCTGAGCGCGAAGGCGCACGTGCCGTCTGTGAGCAGCGCGTTGTCGCGCAGGAAGGCAGCGCCCCGCTCTGCCCAACCGAGCATTCGCGCGGAATCCACGCCGCGGACGTCGAGCAGACCTCGGGTACTGAACTCGGCCGCTCGAGCCAGCAGCCATACGAAGCGACCCTGCGACCAGGTGTACTTGTCATCGGTGACACGGCGGGATCCACGGTTGTCAAAGCAGGTGTGGAATCCACCATGATCTTCGTCGATCCCTTGACTCACCCAGAACGGCAGCACGACCTGCTCGAGTTGGTGGCGCGCGTTCTGCGTCATGCGACTCCTTCGTGACGACCGATCGGCGTTGACCTCGGCGGCGATGTTCTCGTAGTGTAACTTGCAACCGATTGCAACAGGAGCCTACATGGACAAGATCCCCTCGGCCAACCCCCGAGTCCGCAGCGCCGCCTCCGCAACAGCGGCGGGATGCGATGCCGCGCGCCGCGCCGCCGACGTCATCCGCGACGCGATCAGGGCGAGAGGGCTGGCGCGGGTGGTCTTCGCGAGCGCACCGTCTCAGGATGCGATGCTCGCGCACCTCGCGATCGAGCCCGAGCTGGACTGGAGCCGGGTCCGCTCCTTCCATATGGACGAGTACCTCGATTTGCCCGCCGACCATCCCAGCTGCTTCGGGCTCTGGCTCCAGCGGAGGCTGCCGGAGCAGGCGCAAGCCGGCCTTGAGCGCATCCGCACCGATGGTGGGCTCGCGTCCGAGGCCGCTCGTTACGCAGGACTGATCGGTGAGGCGCCGATCGATCTGGTCTGCCTCGGGATCGGCGTAAACGGGCACATCGCGTTCAATGAGCCCGGGGACGCCGACCCGGACGATGCCGAGACGGTGCGCGTCGTATCGCTCGACGCCGCCTCGCGCCGCCAGCAGGTCGACGAAGGCCTCTTCGAGAGGATCGAGGAGGTGCCGACTCATGCACTGTCGCTCACGGTTCCCGCGCTCCTCTCCGGACGCTCTCTGGTCTGCAGCGTGATCGGATCGCATAAGGCGGCGGCGGTCGCCCGGGCGCTGAACGGGCCCATCGACGCCTCCAGCCCCGCCAGCTTCCTCCGCACGCATGCAGATGTCACGTGGTTCCTCGATGCCGATGCCGCGTCCGCACTGGATCGCGATTCCGAACGCCTGGACACTACTCTCCAGCTATGAGCGTGCGTTCCTGGCCGGGGTTCATCGATCTGCAGGTTAACGGCTTCCGGGGACTGGATGTGAATTCCGACGACGTCACCGCCGACACCCTGATCGCGCTGACCCGCGAACTGTGGGCCGAGGGAGTGACGACGTATCTCCCGACCGTGATCACCGCCTCCGAGGAGAAGATCCTGCACGTGCTGGCGATGATCGCGCAGGCACGCAGGACGGATCCGCTCATCGCGCACTCGATCGCCGGCGTGCACGTCGAGGGGCCGTCGATCAGTGCCGAGGACGGACCTCGGGGCGCCCACGACGTCGCGCACCTGCGGGATCCCTCGACCGTCGAACTCGACCAGTGGCAACGTGCCGCCGAAGGTCTGATTCGCATCGTGACCCTCGCGCCCGAGCGCACCGGCGCGATTGACTACATCTCCCACGCGACGTCCCGCGGCATCCGCGTGTCGATCGGGCATTGCGCACCGACCCCGGACCAGGTGGACGCGGCCTGGAACGCCGGCGCAGTGCTCTCTACGCATCTGGGGAACGGCATCCATTCAACCCTTCCCCGTCACCCGAATCACCTGTGGACGCAACTCGCCGCGGACCGGCTGACCGCGATGTTCATCGCCGACGGCCATCACCTGCCAGCCGACGCGCTCACGGCCATGATCCGATCGAAGGGCGTCGAGCGCAGCATTCTGGTCTCGGACTCGGCGGCTCTGGCCGGATCTCCTCCGGGGTCGTACCGCACCCCCGTCGGCGGCCGCGTCACTGTCAGCCACGGCGGCCGACTGTCGCTCGACGGCACGGGGCTGCTCGCCGGATCCGGCTCGTCGCTGCGCGCCTGCGTCGAATGGGCGCACCCCCGCCTTCCGTTCACGGAAGACGACCTGGTGACGATGACCTCCCACAACCCCGCGAGGATGCTGGGGATCGGCCGTCGATCAGCCCCTGGAGGCGACCGGGTCGACGTGCGCATCGAGGACGGCGTGCACATCGACCGCGTCGTCGTGGCGGGAACCGTCGTACGAGAGAGCTGAGTACCCGTGACCGTTCGGATCTGCGTCGCCATCGGCGATAAGGACTTCTCCCGGCTCTACGATCGCGACAGCATCGCACGGCTCGAGGCGCTCGGAGAGGTCGTACGTCCACCCGCCGATGCATCGGGCACCGTGCCACTTCCAGCCGAGATCGGCGACGACTTCGACGTGCTGATCACATCATGGAGCACGCAGCCGTTCGACCCAGGGGTCGTTCGCGGCTCCAGGCTACGGCTCGCCGTGCACAGCGCGGGTTCCGTGCGGACTCTGTTCCCGCGTGAGACGCTCGGCCACGAGATGCGGCTCGCGCAGGGCGGGTCCGATGCGATGGCCGAAGCCGTCGCAGAGATGGCTGTGACCATGACCCTCGCGCTGCTGAGAAACCTCACTCTCCACGATCGGCGCTTCCAGGCGACGCGCTCCTGGCGGGAGGGCGGGACGGGCATTCTGGGCCAGAGCATCGCTGCGCAGCGGATCGGGATCGTTTCGCTCAGCCGCGTCGGCCGCCATTACCTGCGGATGATTCAAGGTCTCGGGGTGTCGCGCATCGGAATCCATGATCCGTACGCCACCGCGGCGGACGCAACGGAGCTGGGCATCGAACTGCGGTCGCTCGACGACCTGTGCGCCGAGAGCGATGTGCTTGCGGTGCATGCGCCGAGCACGCCGTCGACCGCCGGAATGATCGGCCGCCGTCAGCTCGCGCTGCTGCGCGACGGCGGCGTGCTCATCAACACTGCTCGCGCGGAGGTCACCGACGAACAGGCTCTGATCGCCGAACTCGTCGACGGACGCATCTCCGCCGCACTCGACGTCTACATCACCGAGCCCTTGCCCTCGACGTCACCGCTCTTCGGATTGGAGAACGTGCTTCTCACGCCGCACATCGCGGGCGGCACCGTGCAGGCGCGCTTCGCACAGGGTCGTTCGGTGGTGGACGAAGTCCAACGCTTCCTTCGCGGGCAATCCCTTCTCGCCGAAGTGACCCCGCACAACTACGAGCGCTTGAGCTGAGTTTCCGCGATCCAACAGGTTGGTTCTTGACACGTGCACATGGTGACGGTTACGTTGACTGCAACCGATTGCAGATAGGCAGTGACGCATGTGATCGGACGTTAGCCCGAACCCGATGGAGGGATCATGAGACACAAGGCCACAGCCGCAGCAGGTGCCGTCGCGATGAGCACCGTGCTGCTTCTCACCGGATGCAGCGGAACGGGCGGCGACCCGGCCGGCGCCACGGATCCGGACGAGGTCTCGGGGACCGTGACCTTCTGGCCGTACCCCCTCGGCGGCGTCAAGGAAGCCAGCTGGTGGCAGCCGCACATCGAGAACTTCAACAAGACCTACCCGGACGTGAAGATCGACCTTCAGATGCAGGCGTTCGCGGGCCGCGAGGAGTCCCTCGTGACCGCCATCTCGGGCGGAAACGAACCGGATGTCGTGTACTTCAATCCGGACTTCATCCCGAAGTACGCGGACGAGGACCTCCTGCTCCCACTCGACGACCTGCGCGACGACTGGGATGCCTTCCACGACTCCGCACTCGACGCGATGACCTACGACGGCACGCTGTACGGTGCTCCACAGCTGGTGACCGTCGGAACCGACTTCTGCAACACCACGGTGCTCGAAGCTGCTGCCGCTGCCGCCTGCCCGACGACCTGGGACGAGCTCCGCGAGATCGCGCCGGCGGTCAAGGAGGCGGGCGGCTACGTCACGAACTACTACGGCACTGCCACCCTGAACAGCACTTTCTACACCTACCTATGGCAGGCAGGCGGTGAGGTCCTCAACAAGGACATGACCGAGGCCGCGTTCAACGGCCCCGAGGGCGTGAAGGCGCTCACCTTCATCAAGGAGATGGCGGACAACGACTGGATCCCGCGCGAGGAGATCGCCACGATCCCGCCCTTCGAGCAGTCTCAGCAGGGGCTCGGCAAGGTCGCGTACAACGGCGGCGGCAGCGTCGTAGCCAACCGCGATCTGCATGGAGCGGACGTCATCCAGACAGTCCCCACCATGAAGGATGCGGAGCAGGCCGCGTCCGGCACCGTGGGAGCGTGGTCGATCTTCAACACGACGGACGTGCCCGACGCTGCGAAGGCATGGGTCAGGTACCTCACCGACGCCGGCTTCATGAAGGAGCTGCTGCCCGAGGCTCAGTACTTCTCGCCGCGGACCGACACCGGGGAGTTGTACGGAGACGATCCGATCATGGCCGCGGGCGAGGAAGCCATCCCGTTTGTCCGCACCGGCGTCGCCCACCCGAAGGCGCGGGAGATCATCGACCTCATCAAGCCGCACATCCAGCGCGTGCTGCTTGAGGGCGCCGAACCCCAGAAAGCACTGGACGACGCAGCCGACGAAGTGAATCGGATCCTCTGACCACTCACGACAGGCCAGGCCCCGGGGCGATCGCACCCGGGGCCTGGCCGACTAAGGGGCATTCATGACCGTAAGCACCACACTCCCCGCTCCGCCGGTGAGCACACCGGAACCGCCGGCTGCCGCACCGATCCGTCGCCGTCGCCCCTGGTGGCAGTCGAAGGAGGCGATCTCCGCCTACATCTTCATCGGGCCGATGGTGCTCCTGTTCGCCGTCTTCCGCATCTGGCCGGCGCTCTACGGCATCGTGCTCGCGTTCGGCGATTACACGCTGCGACGCACTTTCACATTCATCGGCCTCGACCATTTCGTGCGCCTGTTCCAGGACCCGATCTTCTGGGATGCGCTGTCGGTCACCATGATCTTCGCCGCGATCCAGATGCCGATGGCCATGATCGTGTCCCTCGCGATGGCCCAGCTCTGCAACCGCGTCATGCGAGGGATGGCGGTTTACCGCTCGATCTTCTTCCTCCCGACGGTGACGTCGAGCGTGCTGATCGCCCTCGTGTTCATGTGGATCTTCTCCGGCGCGGGCCCCATCAACGCGCTGCTCGAGGCCATCGGCCTGGAACCCATCGGGTGGCTGACCGATCGGTTCTGGGTGCTGCCGACGCTGGCGATCCTCAGTGTGTGGAGCAGCTTCGGATACAACATGCTCATTCTGCTGGCCGGCATGCTCGCCATCCCGCAGGAGTACTACGAGGCGGCATCACTCGACGGCGCGAACGGATGGCGCAAGTTCTGGCACATCACACTGCCCAATCTGAAGCCGGCACTGTTCTTCGTGCTGATCATCGAGACCATCAAGTCGCTCCAGACATTCGACACGATCTTCGTGATGACCGGCGGCGGCCCGGCTCGCGGCAGCTACACCCTGACCTTCATGATCTACGACCAGGGCTTCGGCTATTTCGACTTCGGCTACGCCAGCGCTGTCGGGGTGGTGCTGCTGATCATTACTCTGGCGCTCTCCCTTATCCAGCGCCGACTCGTGGGAAAGAGCGAATGATGTCCGAGACCGCTGCAACCGTCCTGCCCGTGAGCTCCGAACGCACCAGACAGCTGAGCCGCCGTCCGCACGCTCTGCGCACGACGCGCAGGCTTCTGCCGATGCACCTGCTGCTCATCGTGATCGCCGTGCTCACCGCGTTCCCGTTCTACGCGATGGTGATCATCTCCCTGCAGCCCGGGCAGCCGATCCAGATGCCGCAGTCGCTGTTCCCGACGTCGATCTCCTTCGACGCATTCGCCGATACGCTGAGCAGTCGGAACATCCCGCGCTGGGCCGTGAACTCGGCGATCTACTCGATCGTCTCGACCTTCTTCGTGCTGCTGTTCGCCTCGATGGCCGGTTACGCCTTCGCCAAGAAGCGATTCCTCGGTCGCGAGATGATCTTCTGGGTGCTCGTGGCGATGCTGATGATCCCTTACCACCTCACGATCATCCCGCAGTACATCCTGGTCGGAGATCTGGGGGGCCTGAACACGATGTGGGGCATGCTCGTGCCGACCCTCGCCAACACGTCTGCGATGTTCCTGATGCGCCAGTTCATCCACGGCATCCCCGATGAACTGCTCGACGCCGCGAAGATCGACGGCGCGGGCGAGTTCCGCATCTACTGGTCGATCATCCTGCCGCAGACCAAACCGATCATGGCGACGCTGGCGACCTTCGTCTTCCTCGCCCACTGGAACGACTTCCTGTGGCCGATGATCTCGCAGCAGTCCGCCGAGAACCACGTCCTCACCGTCGGGCTGAACACACTGCAGGAGGAGCAGGTGCCGCTTGCGACGATCATGGCGGCTGCCGTGATCAGCTTCGTACCGACCTTTCTCGTGTTCATCTTCTTCCAGCGGTACTTCGTCCGCGGAGTGATGATGTCGGGGCTGAAGTAGGGCGCATGGTGGCGCCCGCCGACGTCGGCGCGGTCGTCCGGACGGCGTCCGGGCTGCTGAGCGGATCCCGTCGCGAACGAGACGGATCGCAGGACACCGTCTCGTCGGCATCCGTACGCAGGTGATCCGCGCGGCGACCTGCGCTTCGCCGTCCCCAAACCGCCGCTCGCCTGGCGAGGGTGCGGGATGCCACTGAGGCACGTGCACCGCATCCAGCGGACAGCCTGCTCCACTTGAACGTGCGCACACCGCGCGTTGGCGCCCGGCTGCCTGTGCTGGTCTGGATACACGGCGGCGGGTTCACGTCCGGCTCGCCGGCCGACGAGCAGACCGACGGGCTGGAATGGGTGCGACGCAACATCGCGGCGTTCGGTGGTGATCCGGATCGAGTGACGATCGGCGGTCACTCCGCCGACGGCGGCGCGATGCTCACGCTGCTCGCCACGGAGCCGGCCCAGCATCTGTTCCATCGCGCGGTCAGTCGAATCACACCGTCGACATCCCGCTCTGGTTCGACGGTGTCGATCGACCGCGGGCCTTGGCGGCACTCGGGGCAGACGCACCGCAGGCGCTTGCCAACGCGATGCACGCCGCGTTGATCGCGTTCGTCCGCTGAGGTGACCGCGACTGGCCCGCGTGGAAGCCGCACACACCCAGGAATCGCAGCTTCGGCGCGCTGCCCGAGGTGTCGACGACGGCATGCGACGGCGCGCTCCCGCTCATCGCCGACCGGTGAGAGGGGGCGGCGATGCGACCGCCCCTCTCGTCGCCAGGGTCACCTCAGCGCGCAGCCGCCGATCTGCCCGGTGACGGCGTTGGGCTCCTCGAGATCGTCGACCCCTTCCGCGTTCCCGACGCAGGACATCGACCCGCGCACCTCGTTGCCGGAGAAGACGACCGGCCCCTTCGCGTTCGTGACCGCAACCGCCCCAGAGATGTGCGTCCCCAGAATGCTGACCGCTGCCGCGCTGTCGGCACTGAGGCCTCCGCGCAGAGTACTCCGCTCGAGTCGCAGCACCCCGCCCTCGGCCACGGTGACGCTGCCGCGGATCGTCGCGCCGACGCCGCAGACGACCTCCCCCTCCGCCACGACCAGCGTGTCGGAGACCTGGTCGAGTTGCTGCGTGCAGGCTGGCTCCGCGGGGGTCACGTCGTAGCGGAACACGTACGGACCGTGCGAGAAGAAGACGTCCCCGTCGGCATCCGCCACCGCGTTCATCATCGGCGAGCCCGTCACGGCCGCGGGCACGATGTCCGTCCTGGTCATCGTCTCGGCGTCGATGCGGAAGAACGAGAAGCGGTTGGTGCCGTACACGTCGCCGTCGGCGCCGACAGTGAGGTTCGCCCAGGCCCACACCGTGCCGGTGCCGTAGCGATGACGCAGCAGCTTCTCGGAGTAGACGATCTCGCCCGTCACCGGGTCGTACTTGAAGACGGTGTCTTCGGACACACCCCAGATCAGACCGTCGGGTCCGGCGACCAGTCCCGTGATCCCCTCGTCCCCCTCGACCGGAACGAAGTCATGGACCACCTTCTCCGTCTTCGGATCCCACACGATGAAGCGCCCCTGTATCTGCCCCGATGCCGGTGCGCCCAGCGCGCCGTCGACGGTGGTGCCGAGATAGATCAGCCCGTCGTGCGCCAGCACGCTCACCACCGACTGATCCTGGACGATCTCGGTCGTGTAGGTCGTGAGCATGCCGGTGGCGAAGTCATACCGGGTGAGCGCGCCCTGGTTGTGACCGTAGTGCGCCACGCTGCCCATGTATGTGCTGTCAGTGGCCGGGTCGTAGGCCAGGCCGAACGGACGGTCCTGCCCGCGGTCCTGCTGCGAGTAGATCTGTCTCATGGAGCCGGTGGCGGGGTCGTACTCCATGAGCTTCGCGTAGCCGTATGCGCCGAGCAGCAACTTGCCGTTCCGATTGACCGAACTCTCATACTGTCCCGACTGCAGGGAGTCGCCGGCGACCCCCGTCTCCTCGTCGAACGGTGCGAGACCGACCATATAGCCCGATGCGTACATCGAGTCGGGGCCGTGGAACAGGCGCTGCACGCTCGTCGGGGTCGCATACACGATGCCGTGCCCTTCCGAGACACCCTTGGACGGGTTCATCCGGACAACGCCGTTGCTCGTCGCGGCGACGAGCGTCCAGCCCTCCCAGCCCGACTCGGTCGACTGCACCCAGCGTCCATCGTTGAGGTAACCGTTCGCCTCGATCCCGAGATCGCGGCGAGCGCCGGTGGTCGCATCGTACTCCCAGAAGGTGCGACCGAACACGTAGATGTAGCGGCCAGGCTGATCAGGACGCGGGGTCACCCAGTAGCCGTGCATCTCTGGGCCTTCACCCCTCCAGTACTGCACCTGGTCGTCGGCTCCGATCACGATCAGCTGATTCGAGATGCGCGCGAACAGACGGTCGTCGACGAAGGTGAACGTCGAAGCGAAGGACTCCGCAGTGGACCCCGGCGCGGCCTGCTCGCTCAGCAGCGGCGTCTTCGTGCCGTCGGGCGACACCTTCCAGATCTGCGCGCTGCTGCCGCCGGCGCCGACGTACAGGTTGCCGCGCACGGCATCGAACGCGAGACCGTGGATGTAGGCCTGGCTCGAGTCGACGGCACCGAGGTTCTCGATCGCATCGGTGGCCGGGTCATAGCGGTAGAGCAGTCCTTTCGGATACGTGCCGATGTACATCTGCCCGTCGTGCCCGGCGGCCATCGACCAGGCGTATCCGTCGGACGGGGTCGTGGGGTTGACGACACCGATCCTGCGGGCCTTCGTCGTCGCGGGGTCGTAGACCCAGAGGGCGTACTCGCCTGTCGTGGCGATGTAGATCCTGCCGTCGCTCGAACGCCGGATCTCCTGGGCGAAGTCTGATCCGGGCAGCGGCACCGTGCGCACGATCGATCCGTCGTCCAGTCGCGCGACCACCAGAGTCGCCGGATAGCCGGTGGACTCGACACCCTTGAAGACGCCATAGCTCATCCAGACGCCACCCTCCTGAGCGATGACCGCGTTCTTCGTGATTCGACTGCCCACGGGCGTGCCCGTGTAGTCGAGGTTCGGATCATTCGCGACGACCTGCTCCGGGACCGACGGCGGCACGGGCCGCACATGGCCGGATTGACCGGGAAGACCGAAGTAGACGTCGTCCACGTACGCGTCCACGGTCGGCGCGTTGCCCGAGTAGATCATCACCCGCGCATGGGTCGCTCTGTTGGGTGCGTCGAAGTCCAGGAAGACCCGCTCCCAGGTGTCCTCGTTGGTGTGCACCGTCTGCCAGCTCGATGCCAGGCGGGTTCCCGTGGCGTCTTCGAAATACGTCCACACGCTGAAGTGCCCGTCGGCCCTGTACGTCTCGAGGTTGATCTCATACGTGGTCCGCTCGGTGACCGGCATCGGAGCACTGATCATCCCGCCGCCGTAGCTTGCGGAGGCGTCGTTGACGCGCAGGCTCTGTGCGCCGTCGCCGACCGTCGATGTCGACACGGCGAAGTAGTCGCTGCTGCGAGTGGACCAGGGCGACCAGCCGTCGAGCTCGGCCAGAGAGGCCCCTGTCTCGAAGCTCGCGTTCGCGAGCAGGTTCGCGTCAGAGGCCGCGGCCGGGGAGTCCGCCTGCAGGGGACTCCCGACGGCTGCGGCGACGAGGACGGCTGCGAGCAGGCTGACCGCCTTAGGGGTACGAACGATCATGGGCTTCTCCTGTGATGGGCGACGTTGCCTAGGAACAGCACAGCCGAGTCTTGCAATCGGTTGCACTTGCAGGCTAGCGTTACCACCATGAGCGCACAAGCCCCGCGTCCCCTGTGTATCTCGGTCTTGGCGCCCGATGAGCGCCCGAACACCGCCGGTTACGCCAAGTGGATCGGCAACTGCAGCGGCGCAGAGGTGCTGCAGCCCCCCGCTGAACTCATGCCTCGTTTTCGGGAGCCCGCCGACACCGCTGGGCTCGCCGCGTGGCTGCGCGAGATCGATGGCACCGTCGACGCCCACGTCGTGTCCCTCGACCTGCTCGTGCACGGCGGCCTCATCCCGTCCCGGCTCACACCCGATCGCATCGGCGACGCCATCCCGCGCCTCGGCGTGCTGCGCGAACTACGCGCCCCGGTCTCGGCCTATCAGGTGGTCACCCGGCTCCCGCACTACGACAACGCGACCCGCAGCCGACAGGAGCCGGAGTACTGGGGGACCCACGGCCGGCGTATGTTCGAGCTGTCGCAGGCGTGGGACCGGCACGACCGCGGAGAGGCCTCTGGCGAGGAGGTGGACGCCGCGCTCGCCGCAGTGCCTGCCGAGTACCGCCACGATCTGATCCGTCGGCGCCTGCGCAATCACTCGGTGAATCTGGCGGCGCTCGAGCTCGCAGCCGACGGAGTGGTCGTCGACCTCATGATCACCTCCGATGACACTGCGCCGCGAGGCCTGCCGGCTTCGGACCGCAGCACGCTCAGCGCCTGGAATCAGCGACTCGAGACGAGCGCGCTGCTCTATCCTGGCGCGGACGAGGTGCCGAGCGTGCTGGTCTCGCGAGTTGTCTCCCGCGCCCGTGGGGTGGTGCCGCGAATCCTCGTCGCATGCCCAGACACAGCCGGCCTGCAGCGAGTCGCGCCGTATGAGGACGTGCCGGTCGATCAGGGCATCGACAGACAGATACGCGCGCTGGGCGGCGAGCGCGTCTTCACGGTCGACGATGCCGATCTCGTGCTGGTTGTACACGCCCCTGCGGAAATCCCCGGCGACTGGACGGGCGGGCCGATCGACCAGGACAGCTCGGCGGCGAGCGAGCGCGTCGCCGCCGAGACTGCGTCGCTGCTCGACTCCGGCCGCCGGGTAGCCGTCGCCGATCTCCGCTACGCGAACGGTTCCGATCCCACCCTCGTCGAAGCGCTCGATCGTCTGGGCGCGCTACAGGGGCTGGTAGCCTACGGCGGCTGGAACACCGCGGGAAACACCCTTGGCACGACGCTCGCCGCAGGCGTGAGTTTCCTGCTCGATCCGAGCGATCGTGCCGCCGACGAGCGGGGCCGGTTCCTGATCACGAAGATCATCAAGGACGGCCACTATCTCCCTGCTTTGCGCGTGCAGCTGCAGGAAGAGCTCGCCGCGCGCGGTCTCACCGACCCGCCGCTGGATGAACTCCCGTTTCTCGCCGGACGGGTGGCAGGTGACCTGACTGCATGGGCGTCACGCACGAGGTCGCTGCGCGGCGTACGCGTCGCGAATGTGCGCTGGCCATGGTCGTATCTTTTCACCGTGGATTTCGACGTCGAACGCATCGCATGAGCGAACCTGCCGATGAATACGCGCCCATATTGCGCAGGGAGTGGATTGACCTGATCGGGGCGCACCGGCCTGAGGACGCCGCGTGGCGTGTGACCGAGCGCGGCGACGGTGCGCTCGGCCGCCGGATCGTGCTCGAACTGCAGAGCTATGGCGCGCGACTCGAGGGTGTGCTGCTCCTGCCCGGCTCGGCCGCCCCGTCCGCAGTCGTGATCGTGCCATTCTACGACGTCGAGTCCCTGCTCGGGCATGTGAGCCGGCTCTACCCAGACGTCGGCGCGCGCCCGACCCGGGCGTTCGCTCGTGAGATCGCAGCCGCCGGCCTCGGGGTGCTCGCGGTGCCGTGGTGGGCAGAGGCCGCCGCAAGACCGGCGGCATCCCTGGACCTGCATGAGCGTTACGGCCCGGCCGCACTCCACCATCTGGAACGGCATCCGCATGTCACCGGCCTCGGTCGCAGCGTGGCGGACCTGCTCCTCTCAATCGACGCGCTTGAGCAGCTCGATGAGGTGGACAGCGCACGTATCGGAGTGTTCGGCCACTCACTTGGTGGCAAGCTGGCCCTGTTCGCCGCCGCATTGGACCCCCGCATCCGCGCCGCCGTCTCGCACGAACCCGGCCTCGGCTTCGCTCATTCGAACTGGAGTGACACGTGGTACCTCGGTTCACGAGTGCCTGCAGACCGCGATCTCGACGAGGTCCTGCGGCTCGTCTCGCCCCGGCCGATTCTGTACGCCGGCGGCGGCGCGGCCGACGGCGAGCACAACGAAGAACTCGTCCGCTCAGCGACGAGCGCCGGCTCGCGCGTCGAGATCCTGCGGCACGGGGGCGGCCATCCGCTGCCCGAAGACGTGCTCGCGACCATGATCGACTGGCTGCGCGCCCGGCTCGCGCGCAGCGCCTGACGACGAACACCGGGCCGGAGAGATGCTCTCCGCCCGGTGTCCGCATGCTGCATTCAGAGGTCGGCGCACTGCCCCTTCAGCGCACCTGACACGAGGTTCGCCTCGCCTTCGTCGTCCGGCGCGCCCGCGTTCTCACTGCAGGTCACGGCGCCGCGCACCTCATTACCTGACAGCACGAACGCACCCGGAGTCCCCGTGACGGACATGGCGCCGCGGATGGAGGAGTTCCGCACCTCGATCGCGCGGGCATCCACCGAGGTCAGTCCGCCGCGGATGTCAGAGCCCTCGACGATCAACGCGCCGCCAGCCTCGACCTTCACACCGTCGTCGACGCGCGCACCGTCGAGGCAGACGGCTTCGCCGTCTTCCACGAGGACTCCGTGTTCAACAGCACCGGACAGTGTCTGGGTGCATGCGACGCCTTCGACGTCATATCGGAACAGGTTCGCACCGGCACTGAGATAGACGTCTCCGGCCGAGTCTACTGCGCTCCACTGCAGCCCGTTCGCGATGCGAGTCGTCACACTCGTCTCCGGGTCATGCACGCTGAACCGGTAGCCGGCGGTGACGTAGATGCGTCCGTCCGCGTTCGATCGCGACACGGTGCCGTAGGCCCAGTACGTGGTTCCCGCCGTGTAGCGGCCGCCCACGACGCCCTTCACCTCCGAGGTCTCGGTCGCCGGGTCGTAAGCGAACAGGACATCCTCCGCGACGCCCCACACGATCCCGTCGGGGTCGACCATCAGGCCGGTGACGCCCTCTCGCTCCTCACCGGCCGGATCTATCGCCTTCACGACGGTGCGGGTCGCAGGATCGAACACGATCAGCTTCCCTGCCGTGTGACCGCTTTGAGCGGAACCCAGCCCACCGTCGACGGTGCTGCCGAGATAGACCAACTCATCCACCGGGTTGTAGGCCACCGAGACGATGTTCTCGTCCTGACCGATGCCGGTTGTCAGCCACTCGTGCTTCCCGGTCGCGCCCTCCCAGATCGCGAGGCCTCCCTGGGTCTGACCGTAAGTCGCAACCGAACCCATGTACATCTCGTCTCGATCGGGGTTGTACGCCAGCCCGAAGGGGCGGTCCTGGCCCTGGTCCACGCCGGTGAACAGCGTCGGCACCGTACCGGGTTCGGCCGGGTCATAGGTCGCCGGGTCGAGCACGTCGAAGCGCGCCTCTCCATAGGCACCGAAGTACAGCTTTCCGTCGCGCACAGCCGCGGACTCGTACTGGCCGCGCTGCATTGTCGGGCCGTGATTCTGGCCCGCCTTATCGACCTTCGCCAGTCCGATCATGTAACCCGATGCCCAGACGGTGTCGTCGGGGCCGGTGAAGAGCTTCTGGATCAGGGTCGGCTGCGCGAACTCCACCGGGTTGTCGGACAGGAGCGCGCCGTTAGCGAGGTCGGCGACGAACACACCGGAAGCGGATGTGCCGTACAGCAGCGGACTGCCGCCTGACGCGTCGACGACGCCGTTCGAAAGGTAGCCACCGATGTTGATACCCGTAGACGCGAAGGAGTTCGTGCTGGTGTCGTAGACCATGAGGTCACCGCCGCCGCTGGAGAAGATCGCCTGGTTCTGCTGGGCGCCGACGATGGCGTGGTGGCCGAAGAAGAACCGGGTCTGATCCCGGTCCCAGTGGACGACACCGCCGTCGAGGTCGAGGACGAGCATACGCAGGCGCACCTGCGCGATGATCCGGTCGCCGACGATGTCCATTCGGCTGACGGTGTTGGCGCCCTCATCGCTCAACCCCGGCACCATGGCGTCATCCGCGATCAGCGTCTGCTCGCCTCGTCCTCCGTCGGTGATCTTCCAGATCTGCGGGGCGAGCACGCCGGTCCCGACGTACACCGTGTCGGTACCGGCGTGGTACGCGATCGAGTGGATGTAGTCGATGCCCGGGCCCATGTTCCGCAGGAACTCGACCTCGTCGGTCTGCGGGTTCACGAGGTACAGGCGCGCATCCGGGTATGAGCCGATGTACATCGAGCCTTCGGGCCCGGGCGACATGCCGAAGGTCGAGTCCTTCTGATCGCTGAACCGCCCGAGATCCTCGCATTCGCCGGAAGCGGGGTCGTAGCGCCACAGCTTGGAGTCGTGATACGTGCCCCAGTAGACGCGGCCGTCGTCGGCGATGTTCAGATTCCGCGCGTTCTCGGCCTCGCCGAGCACGCAGGTGGAGACTTGCGCGCCGGTCGCCACGTCGGTCACGGCGAAGGTCGCCGGGTAGCCGCTCTGGGGATTGCCCTTGAACACCTGGTAGGAGACATGCCTGCCGTCTTCGACGCCCTGTGCGGCCTGGCTGGGAATCTGGCTGGTCACCGGAGTGCCGAGGTGCTCGAACCTCTCATCCTGGATGAGGATCTTCTCGACCGGCGAGAGGTCGGGTTCCTCCGGGGTCTCGGACGCCAGCCCGAAGAACGCGTCGTCGAGGTAAGCGTCGATCATGACGCCTGACGACACGTACAGCAGCGGACGCGCCGCCGCCGCACCCTCCGGTGCCTCGAACCGGGCCGTCGCGCGCTCCCAGGCGCCGGTCGTCGTGCGCAGCAGCTCGTAGGGCTGCTCGATCACATCGCCGTCGGCATCGTCGAAGTACACCGTGGCACTGATCGGGCCGCCGGATACGAGAAACTGATCGAAGCTGAACTCGTAGGTCTGACCGGGCTCGATCGGAACCGAGTCCGCGACGAGGCCGCCGTTCAGCACATTGTCATCGCGGAACAGGCGCAGACTGCGCGTCCCGTGGCTCGCGCGCTCCTCGGAGAACGAAGAGACCCCCGTCCTGTTCCACAACGGCGACCATCCGGGAGCGTCCGACGGGTCAGCACCTTCCTCGAAGCTCGCGTTGGTCAGGAGGTTCACCGGTTCGATCGGGGGTTCCGCGGCATAGGCCGACTGCGCGCCGGTGCCGAGCAGCGCGGCCGCCGCGATCACGGCGATCAAACGAATGGGCAGCGCTCTGGAGCGCATCATGAGGTCTCCGTTCCTCAGGCACATCCTCATCGATGCGCCGCTCGTGCCGACTGCCGTGCTCCAGGGGTCGCGGAACACGATCTATCAGGCGGTGGTCCATATTGCAATCGGTTGCAGTGTGGTTTGGGAGCCATGTTAGCCAGTGTCAGCGCCAAGAGACAAGACCCGATGCGCGCAGGCTCAGGATCCGGCGAACAGATCCCGTGTGGCTCGGGCGTAGGCCTCCATCTCCTGGACCTCGCCTGCATAGGGCCGATGACCTGCCGTCATCGGCATCACGATGCGGTGCTCGGCCGGCACCGCATCCGCGATCGACTGCTGCCCGACGGGCGGCACCGACGGATCATCTGCGGCCGGGGCCACGATCGTCGGGACTCGAAGGCGACGTGCCGCTGTGGCCGCGTCGAAGTAGTCGAGCACAGCCCACGCTTCCGGGTGCATGCTGACCCAGCTCGCGACGGCCGCCCCGCTGCCGACACACGGCTCAGCGAGCCGTGCTGCATGCGCGCCGAAGCTGGGCACGTAAAGTGATGCCGCGTCGATGCGGTCGTCCCACGGCACCGCCATAGCACCGATGCCGCCGCCGAAGCTGGGGCCGAAGTAGCCCAGGCGCAGCCCGCCGCGTGACTCCCCGAGCGCCGTGCCCAGCACCTCCTCCAGCGCGGTCACGGCGCACCACACGTCGGCGGCGCATCCACCGTGCACATACGTCTCGCGCGCGCCGATCCCGTGCAGGACGTGCTCCCTCGAAGACCCTGGGATCCCATCCACCCCAGACAGGGCCGGCAGCCCGCGAGCTACCGGATAGAAGACCGCAGCGCCCGCGGGCGCCCAGCGCGCATCGAGGGCGCCTCTCCCGCCGTACCCATGCGCCGCGATGACGGCGCATGAGATCTCCCCTTCGGGCAGCACGAGCCACCCTCCCAGGCGTAACCGGTCCAGCGACGTGAACCGCACCACCTCGGCACCGTCCAGTCCACCCGGCGAGCGGAGCGTCTGCGGCTCGACCGAGCGCGCTCGGGCAGCCAGGCGCCCCCAGAAGGCGTCGAAGTCCTCGGGCTCGGGGCGAGGCGCAGGCAGGGTGCGGGCAGGCAGTCGCGACATGGTTCCTACCGTCGGGCGGCCCGGCCGGTGCGCGCGGCGGGCGCCGCGCCTTCGAACAGCTCCGGATGCTGTGCCCTCACGGCATCCAGGTCGGCGAAGACGAACCGCAGGTGCTCGCCCAGCGCCGAGATAGCCGCATCGCGCTCGCCGGCCGCGAGAGCGTCGACGACGCGCTCGTGGTCGTCGACGTAGTCCTGCACGCCGCGGGTCGCACTCATGCCGACGTAGCGCGCGCGGTCGAGGTGCCCCTTCGCCGCGCTGACCGCCGACCAGGCGTTGGCGTGGCCTGCCAGCCCCAGAAGAGCGCGGTGGAACTCCTCGTCGAGCGGGTAGAAGGCCTCCCGATCACGTGCGCGGCGCTGTCGACGGATGCTGGCGCGCAGCATCCGCTCCCCCTGGCCTGCCAGGGGCTCGCTCGCCGCCAGCGATGCGAGCTCGATCGCCTCGCGGATGAACTGCGCCTCGCGTACGCGGTCGGGGTCGATGCGCGTGACGTAGGTACCGCTCTGCGGCCTGACCTCGACAAGCCCCTCCTGTGCGATCAGCAGGAGCGCCTCGCGCACCGGCTGGCGGCTGATCCCGAGCGCCGCGGCGAGCTCGTTCTCGGAGAGCAGGGCCCCCGGGGCGAACCGCCCGCGGATGATGTCGTCGCGTATCCGTACGTACGCGATCTGGCGCGCGGACGGCCGCGCGGCGGTCTCGGTCGGAGGCATACGGTCACGATAGCTTGACGAAACTGGTATGGCAGTGATTCCATGAAGCGCGCCCGCTTGGCCGGCGCCACTCACTTCGCGGACCCGGGAGACCCATGATCATCGACAAGGCCGAAGTCATCGTGACGAGCCCTGACCGCAACTTCGTGACCTTGAAGATCACCACCCGTGAAGGCCACACCGGCCTCGGCGACGCCACGCTGAACGGGCGGGAACTGGCTGTCGTCGCCTACCTCTCCGAGCACGTCGTGCCGCTGCTCATCGGCGCCGATGCCTCGCGCATCGAGGACACCTGGCAGTTCCTCTACCGCGGCGCGTACTGGCGTCGAGGACCGGTCACCATGGCGGCGATCGCCGCCGTCGACATGGCCCTGTGGGACATCAAGGGCAAGGCGGCCGGCATGCCGGTGTACCAGCTGCTCGGCGGAGCAACGCGCAACGGGCTGATGGCCTACGGCCACGCCTCCGGCAAAGAGCTGCCGGAGCTGTTCGACTCGATCCGCGCGCACCAGGAACAGGGGTACAAGGCGATTCGCGTGCAGACCGGTGTGCCGACGCTGAAGGCGATCTACGGAATCGCAGCGCAGGGCGCCGATCTGGGCGACGCCACGGTGCGGTACGACCACGAGCCGGCGCGGCGCGGCACGAAGCCGGTCGAAGAGGACTGGGACACCCGGGCCTACCTCAACCACCTGCCCGGCGTGTTCGAAGCCGTGCGCAACGAGTTCGGCCCCGACATCCCCCTGCTGCACGACGGCCACCACCGCATGACGCCGATCCAGGCCGCTCGCCTGGGCAAGGATCTCGAGCCGTACGACCTGTTCTGGCTGGAGGATTGCACCCCGGCCGAGAACCAGGAGGCGCTGCGCCTCGTGCGACAGCACACCACGACTCCGCTCGCGATCGGCGAGATCTTCAACACGGTGTGGGACTTCAAGGACATCATCCGCGAACAGCTGATCGACTACGTGCGAGGCGCCGTGACCCACATGGGCGGCATCAGCCCGCTCAAGAAGACTCTCGATTACGCGGCGATGTACCAGATCAAGTCCGGAATGCACGGTCCCACCGACATCTCGCCGGTCGGCATGGCGGCGGCGATGCACCTGGGTCTTGCGATCCACAATTTCGGCATCCAGGAGTACATGCAGCACGGCGCACGCACCGACCAGGTGTTCCAGCAGTCCTTCACCTGGACCGACGGCTACCTCCACCCCGGCGACCAGGCCGGCCTGGGGGTGGAACTCGACGTCGACGAGGCAGGCCGATACCCCTACGAGCAGGCGTACCTGCCTTACAACCGTCTTCTCGACGGCACCGTGCACGACTGGTGACCGCGAGCCCTCTGACGACAGCGGCAGAGCCCGGGCAGGATGGACGCATGACCGACCCACTGCGCCCGATCGTCGTGATGGGAGTGTCGGCCGTGGGCAAGACGACGATCGGCATCGAACTCGCACGCCTCACCGGCGCGCGTTTCGTCGACGCGGACGACCTCCACGGCGAGGCGAACGTCACCAAGATGAGCGCAGGAATCCCTCTCGAGGACGCCGACCGCTGGCCGTGGCTGGATCGGGTCGGCGCCGCACTCGAGCCGGGCACGGTCGTCGCCTGCTCCGCCCTCAAGCGCGCATACCGCGACGTGCTGCGGCGGCACGCTCCCGAGGCGTTCTTCGTGCACCTGCACGTGGATGCCGCCGAGTTGATGGAGCGGGCGGCCGAACGTGACGGGCACTTCATGCCGGCCGCCCTGTTGCAGTCCCAGTTGGACTCCCTCGAGCCGCTGAGCCAGGATGAAGCGGGCGCCACGATCGATGCGGACGCTCGCCCCGAAGAGGTCGCCGCACGCGCCCTCGCCAGCCTGCCGACAGGAGACCGATGACCGCCGACCTGACCCGCCTCCGTGCCCTCCTCGAAGGAGGCACTCCGCTGAACTGGGTGTTCACCGGCGACTCCATCACCCATGGGCTCGTGCACACGCACGGCGGACGCAGCTACGTCGAGCATCTGCACGAGCTGATCCGCGGCGACCTCGGCCGCGTGCAGGACGTCGTCGTCAACACGGCCATCAGCGGGTGGCGCGCCGTGATGCTCCTCGAGGACTTCGATCGGCGGGTCGCCGCCTGGCAGCCGCACGTCGTCTCACTGATGATCGGCACCAACGACTGCTCGGACGCCGGAGTGTTCCCGGTGATCGAACCGTCGGAGTTCGCGGCCTCCGTCACGGAGTTCGTCAGCAGGGTCCGCGCGCAGGGCGCGATTCCGGTGCTCATGACCCAGCCCGCGATCGACATCGCCAACTCGCCCGAGCGCGCTCGCATCGCCGACTTCGCGCAGGCCGTGCGCGATGTCGCCGCCGAGGAGCAGACCATCCTCGTCGACCAGTTCGCCCGCTTCGCAGAGCTGGGCGCGGGGCGCCCAGGCGGCATCGCCTGGGGCCTGCTGAACGACCCGTTCCACCCGAACGAGGCAGGCCACGCGGTGCTGGCGCTCGAGCTCGCCGGTGCCCTCGGGTTCACGTCGGCGCCGTCGCGGGTGATCGGCGATCTGGGTCAGCGCATCGCGGTCGCCGTCTGAGCCGGCGTCGCCGATTGTCGGGCGCAGGAGCCCGCGACGAATCGCAGCCCACTGATTAGGCTGATCACATCATGGAAGAGATCCTGCGGGACCTGGGCCAGTTCGTCGGGCAGTACTGGTGGCTGGTGTTCCCACTCATGGGCGTCGCCGGCGGCGTCGCGAAGTCGTGGGAGCGCGCCTCGAAGCGCCGGCATGAGCGGCGCCTCGAGACGCTGCGCCTGAAGGCCGAGCTGAAGGCGGCGGAGATCGAAGCCAGGGCGCTCAACGGCGGCAGGAGGCGCAAGCCGGGATCGCCGCAGGTGATCGATTCGACAGCATCCGTCCCGTCGAACGAGCTGTTGGGACGCCTGATGGCCGAGCACGATGAGGTCACCGCCCGCTGGCTCGACTACGAGCTCGATGTGGCGAAGCTGATCGCCTTTCCCGCCATGAGCGATGGGCGCCAGCCACTCACCGCGGCCTTCCTGCGTGCGAAGAAGACAGCCGACGCGCTTCGCCCGTCTTCGGCCGACGCGAAGGTCAGCGAGCAGCAGATAACCGAGTACCTGGATGCCGTCGGCAACTACGCCGTCGCTTTCGAGGTCGCCGAGCGCGACGCCAGGCGCCTGCGCGACTCGAATTTCAGCGAGGACGAGCGCAAGCGACTCGACCGCGCACAGCACATGCTGAAGGTCGCGCTCGACGAATCGGCGACGCGGGCAGAGCGCCAGGTCGCCTATAAGCGGGTTCGCGACGAGCTCGATGGGCTGATCGTGCTCTCAGACGACGCGGTCGACGTGCTCGAGAAGAAGGTGGCGGGCGAGCTCACGACCGGCGCGGATGCGGCCCCTCACGCGCCCGCATCCGACACCCCGTCCGCCTCTGACACGGCCGGAGCGCCGGCTCCCCAGCCGCAGCCCCAGCCCGAGCCGCTCAGGCTCAAGCCGAACGACAGCCCGGCGTGATCGCCGAGAACATCACCGGACCGGTCGCCCACCACGCTGAGGCGCCGGTATGGAGCACGACGTGGCGCGGACTGCGCTGGGTCGACGGCGAGGCCGGAGACCTGCTGACCCTGCGCGAGGACGGCATCGCACGACAGCACGTCGACGATGAGTATCTCGCGTTCGTGCGGCCTCGCATGAACGGCGGGTTCGTGGCCGTGGGAGCGCGCACCCTGTACCTCGCCGATGATGCCGACGGCGAGGCCAGACCTGTCGTCCGTCTCCTCGACGACCCGGCGTTGCGCATGAACGACGGATGCTGCGACACGGCGGGGCGACTGCTCACCGGCTCGATGGCCTACGGCGCCACACGCGAAGCCGCCAGGGTGCTCAGGGTCGGTGCCGACCTGGGCGTCACCACGGTGCTGACCGATGTGACCTCGTCGAACGGCATCGGATTCACGGGTGACGGCGAGCGCGCCTACTACGTCGACACCGCCCTGGGGCGGATCGACGTGTTCGACGTCGCCGACGGGGAACTCGAGAACAGACGCGTGCTCGCCGACATCCACCCCGACGACGGGATGCCAGACGGCCTCACGGTCGCCGCGGACGGCACCGTGTGGGTCGCCCTCTGGGGCGGCTCCGCGGTGCAGGGCTACGACGACACCGGCGCCGTGATCGAGCACATCGAGCTGCCCGTACCCCAGGTGAGCGCCTGCACCTTCGGCGGCGACGACCTGAGCACGCTCTACATCACGACATCGGCCCAGGGTCTGCCACCAGACCATGGCACACAGGCCGGCTCGGTGTTCTCGGTGCCCCTCGGCATCCGAGGACTGCCGGTGGCCGCGTTCGCCGGGTGAGGGAAGCGCTCAGCCCGCGTAGCCCGGGTTGACGATGGCGGCGACCCGCTCACCGGCGAGGAAGCCGATGACGTTCTCGGCCGCGTGCACCGGCAGGTCCTCCAGCGCCTCGGGCGAGTACCAGGCGGCGTGCGGGGTCAGCAGCACGTTCGGCGCGTCGCGCAGCGCGGCGTCCGCGGCGAGCGGCTCGACCTCGTAGACATCGAGCGCGGCCGCCCCGACGCGACCGCTGCGCAGCGCGTCGACGAGCGCGGCCTCGTCGATGAGAGGGCCACGACACGTGTTCACGATCACAACACCCTTTTTCATGGTGCCGATCGAGGCTGCATCGATCAGGTGGCGGGTGTCGTCGGTGAGCGGCACGTGCAGCGTGAGGATGTCGGCGGCGGCTATCGCCTCGTCGATCGCGACCGGCTCGCAGCCGGCATCCGCGATCGCCTGCGCCGGCGCGTACGGGTCGGCCACCAGCACGCGGAAGCCGAGTGCCCTGCAACCTCTCGCCACGAGCGACCCGATCCGGCCGAAGCCGAGCACCGACACCGTCGTGCGTGAGGGGCGCACAGCCATGGGTCGCGCGGCAACCGGCGTCCATTCGCCCGCGCGCAGGGACGCGTCGTAGGCGGGCAGGCCACGCGCCTGGGTCATGATCATCGCGATCGTGTGCGCGGCGACCTCTTCGACGCAGTAGCTCGGGGTGTTCGCCACGGCGATGCCGCGTTCGGTGGCCGCGGCGACGTCGATCATGTCGTAGCCGATGCCGAGGCGGCTGATGATCTTCAGGTTGGGCAGGCGGTCCATCACCTCGGCGTCGATGCGGCGCCATTGCACGATGAGCGCTTCCGCCTCGGCGCCGAGCGCGGCGAGTGTCTCGAGCTCCGCGTCGCGAGCGCGGTCGACGCTGAGGCCGGCGGCGCGCAGGGTGCGCTCGGCGGCGTCACCGGGCAGATCGCAGTCGGTGATGAGGATGCGGGGAGAAGACATGAATCAGATGCTATAGCATCTAGCAGAATGGCGTGCTCGTATTGGCCCCATCGTCAATCTGCTATAGCGTTTCCTCATGACTGTTCGCCGCGCTCTCATCACCGGTGCCAGTTCCGGCATCGGAACGGCCGCCGCACTCGAACTCGCCCGCTCCGGCGCAGCGGTGTGGATCACGTACACCGGACGGCAGGCTGAAGCCGCGCGAGTCGCCGAGGAATGCATCGAGGCAGGTGCCCCTGACGCGCGCGTCTCACGCCTGGACCTGCGCGACCCCGCGTCGATCACCTCACTCGTCGACGAGATCACCCAGGAGTGGGGATCGCTGCACGTGCTCGTGAACAACGGGGGCGTATGCCCGTACACCGGCTACGACGACATCGGCATCGACGAGTGGGACCTCGTTCTTGAGACCAACGCCCGCGGCACGTTCCTGCTCACTCGCGCGGCGCTGCCGCTGCTCCGCGCCGCCGAGGGCGACCGCTCCGTCGTCAACGTCGCCTCGATCGCTGGACAGGTCGGCGCGTTGCAGACCGGCATGCATTACGCCGCCAGCAAGGGTGCACTGCTCGCCATCACGCGCAGCTTCGCGCGCCACCTGGCATCCGAGGGCATCCGGGTGAACGCAGTCACGCCGGGACCCGTCGCCAGCGCCATCACGGACCAGCTCTCGACCGAGGGCCGTGCGAAGCTCGAGGCCGGCATCCCCCTCGGCGACTTCGGGCAGCCGGCGGATGTCGCGTGGATCATCGCGTCACTGGCATCCGACCGCGCCCGATTCATCACCGGCGCCACCTACGACGTCAACGGAGGAGTTCGCATTGACTGAGACCACCCGCAGTGCCCTGGACACGGTGCAGGCCCAGCTCGACGCGTTCAACGCGCATGACCTCGACGCGTTCGTCGCGACGTATGCGCCGGATGCCGTGATCACCGGTGTGACCCCCGAGCCGATCGTCGGGGCCGAGGCGATCCGCGCGTTCTACGAGCCGCGCCTGCAGAACCCCCAGCTGACATGCGTCATCGACACCAGCGTGCTGTTCGGCAGCCGTTGGGTGGTCGCGCAGGAGCAGGTGATCAACGCCGGTGTCGCCACCGAGACGATCGCCACGTTCGACGTCGTCGACGGTCTCATCTCCCGCGCCTCGATGCTCAAGGCCTGAGACCCTCGCCTCCAACGTCGTCGGGTCAGGCCCCGCTCGTCGGCGGCTTGGCCAGGCCGTGCCGCCCCGGGGCGTCGGGCTCCGCGGCCGTCGCCGGGCTGACCGCTGAGGACCCGGAGGGATCGTCGGCTCCGGGGTAATGCGGCTCTTCGATCTCGACCGCCTTGTCGCGCTCTTCCCGCGGCGGCAGGTGGTCGAGGGGTTGCTTGATGTCATCTGGATGGTGACTCATGAGGCGACCCTCCCCCTGGGTCGCGGGTTCGGATAGGGGGTTGCCATCGAGGAATCGTCGTGATCCGGCGCGAGCGCAGCGTAAGGCGCCGGATCCGGAAAGCTCAGCCGTCCGGCTTCGGTCGTACAGGCAGGTCAGCGTCGGGCGACGTCTCCGAACGATGCGGTCCACGCGCCGTCCACGGCGATGGACTGGCCGCTGAGATAGGGCGCCTCGTCGGAGAGCAGGAATGCGGTCACCGCCGCGACCTCCGCGGCACGCGCGATGCGGCCCATCGGCGGCCCCTCAGCGAGCGCGCGCTCGGCCTCGGCCGGGTCGGGCGATGCGGCCATCTGCGCCTCAAGGTGCGGCGTGCGCACCCCGCCCGGCGCGACGGTGTTGGCCCGGATGCCGCGGGCTCCGTAGCTGACCGCGACACTGCGGCTGAGCGCGTCGATGCCGCCCTTGGTGAACTCGTACGCACCGTGGTCGAGGAAGCTGGCCCGGCCGTGGATGGAGCCGATGTTCACGATGGCTCCAGGCGTCCCCTGATCGAGGAACGCGGACACAGCGACCGAGCAGCCCCAGATGTAGCCGAAGCCGTTGATCCCGACGATCTCGCGCACCAGGTTCTCATCCAGCTCATGCAGTGGTGTCTGCTTGGTGATGCCCGCGTTGTTCACCCAGCCGCCGAGCGGTGCGAGCGATCGCGCCTTCCGCGCCGCTGCGGCGTGCGTCTCCCGGTCGGAGGCATCGCCGAGCACCAGATCGGCGACCGCGCCGGACTCGAGGCTTCCCGATCCCGGCGACCGCTCGAGACCCACCACGATCCACCCGTCGGCGGTGAGCCGCTCCGCGATCGCGCGTCCGATTCCCTTGCCGCTGCCGGTGACCACCACGCTGCGCGCCGGGATTGCGGATGCCGCCGTCGAGCCCGATACACCCATGTCAGTTCCTCTCGAAATCGAAGACGGCCGGATCCAGCCCGAACCCGAGCCCCGCGGCATCCGCCGGACGCACCCGGTCTTCGAACCGGGGCCCGCCGACGACGAACGACGGCGCGGGGTCGTACGGGTTCATGCCGCGCGCGAAGGTCTCCACACCGATGCCGAGATGCGCGGTGACCTCGGGGTACACGTGGCCGGATACGGGCACGGCGCGCTCCGCGGCCCACGCGATCATCTCGCGGGCCGGGGTGATGCCGCCGATCGCGACGACATCCAGGCGGAGGGCGTCGACTCCGCCCACCTCCACCAACGCCCTCAGCACTGCCGGGTCGGTGACCTCGTCGCCCACCGACACAGGGAGTCCGGTCGCCGCCTTGATCGCGGCGACGCCGACTGCGTCCTCGGGCAGCAGCGGATCCTCCAGCCACGCCAGCCGCGGCTCGCCCCACTGCGCGATCTCCGCGATGGCGGCATCCGCATCCCGCCACCCGAATCCGGCGTCGACGACCAATCCGGCAGAGGCGGGAAGCTCCGCGTTCAGCACACCGATCAGCTCGCGCATGTACGCAGGGTCAGGAAGCCTGGAGATCTTCACGTTCGTCCACCCGCTCGCCTGCGCGAGCACCTCGTCGGCGACATCGCGCGGCGCCCGATCCGGCGTGGGGTAGGCGGCGACGAGCATCGACTCGCGTGCGACGTCGCCGGTGCCGAGGAACCGCCACAGCGGTGCGCCGGCGCGGCGTGCGGCGATGTCCCACAGGGCGATGTCGACCAGGCCGATCGCGCGCCGCACGAGCCCGACCCGTCCGACGATGGCGCTGCCGCGCAGCATCCGCTCCCACGCGCCCGCCGGCTCGTCGGCATCCGCACCGACCGCATGACCGGCGACGAGCCGATCGACGATCTCGGCCATGGGCGCCTCCCGCGAGAGGCAGTACGCGACCCCCTGAGTGCCGTCGTCCGCCGTCACTCGCACGGCGGCGTACTCCCGCCGGGTGACGGTCATCGCGCCGAGCTGCAGCGGTGCGGGCAGCGGAAGAACCGCCGTGGCGGTGTCGACGCGCGCGATCGAGGTCATGCCGGCTTCTTCGCGAGGGGCACGCCGTAGTCGACCATGAAGCCGCCGTCGACGTACAGCGTCTGCCCGTTCATGTAGCGCGACTGGTCGGAGACGAGGAAGCTCACGGCGGCAGCGATCTCCGAGGCGTCGGCGAGGCGCTTCGCGGGGATGCGGGAGAGGATCGTGTCGAGGCTGAGGGTGCCGGCCTCCACGCCCTGGCGGAAGACGCCGGTGTCGACGTAGCCGGGTGCGACGGCGTTGACGCGCACGCCGCGAGAAGCCCATTCGGCACCGGCGGTGGAGGTCAGCCCGATCACGGCCGCCTTCGTCGTCGCGTACGGCGCGCGACCTGCGGAACCGCGGGATGAGATGGAGGAGATGTTCACGATGCGACCGTCGCCGCGGGTGAGCATCCTCCTGCCCGCGGCCTGCAGGCACGAGAACACGCCGTGCAGGTTGACGTCGACGACCGTCGACCACTCGTCCCAGGTGAGGTCCTCCAGGCCGCGGTGGCGCTGGATGCCGGCGTTGTTGACGAGCACGTCGATCGGCCCGACCTCGGCCTCGATCTCGCCGAAGATCCGGTCGACGCCGTCGTGGTCGGTCACGTCGAGCTCTCGCCAGAGGATGCCGGCGGGGTTCTCGCCCGTGGTGAATCCAGGCACACGGTCGGCGGCGACGACGCGGTAGCCGTCGGCGGCGAGGCGCTGACCGATCTCCCAGCCGATTCCTGCCGAGCCTCCGGTGACGACGGCGACGGGGGTGTGAACGGTCATGGGTCTCCTTGAACGCGAGGAACTTTGCTATAGCAAGTCTAGCGGCCGGTGTGTTCAGCCAGCAGATCGGCGACGACACGGCAGGCGTGCTCTTCGAGCAGCTCCAGTGCGCCCGCTGCGAGCGGCGTCTGCCATGCCTGATACGCACCCCGCTCGTATGCCTCACGGGTGGGCAGGTAGACGAAGCCCGGGCCGTTGGTGAGGTTCATGACCACGATCGGGACACCCGGGAACCGCGCACGCAGCGTGGTCTGCAGACGCGAGTACGCCTCGCCCGGGTGACCCAGGATGACGGCATCGCCCAGCCGCCACGCCCAGACCGGATGCCGAACGGCAGGTCCGGCGATGTAGCCCTCGCGCAGATTCCGCGCCCGGCCCAGACGCTCGTCACGGGAGCGCGGATCGATGTCCTTCCACGCCTCGGCGAGCTCATCGAGGCTCGGCAGATCACGCAGCGGCAGTTCGACCGTGGTGACCGTTCCGCCGGCGCCGGCGCCGCCTTCCGCGGCTCGCCCCGCCCAGATCGCGAGCGGCGCACCGGATTCCACTACGCCGTCGAGGGTCAGCTCCTCGCCGGGGAGCGGCAGGGCGTCGAGCGCGGCGAGCACTGCGTGCCCGAGCGAGCGGCCGTGCCTGTCGGCGACGCGCACGTCGCCGGTGTACTGCTCGCGGGGGGCGAGCTCTCCGGATGCTCCCTGCACGAAGAGGCAGGGTGCATCGGTCGCGGCTTCGACGGTCTCGCGCATCGCACCGACGTAGTCGGGCGAGACCCTGCGCGACTGCCAGGCCAGCGTCGTGGGATGGCACGCATAGTTCACGAGCGTCGCCGCCACAGAGCCATCGACACTGACCCTGCCGATCAGGACGGTGTCGTCAGCGGATGCGGCCGGGTTGTAGCCGACCAGCGCGCGGCCGTCGAGGTCGAGTTCGCGGTCCGCCGCGAGAGTGCAGCGTCCGGAGGTCCACTCGATGAGACCGGGTCGCGCGCGCTCGATCGCTTCGCGTCCCGCTTCCACGCCGGCGGCGGCCAGCGCCTTGAGGTAGCCGGGTATGAGCTCGCCGCCGGGCAGATGGGCGTCGGCCGCGCACAGCACGGCCCCTGCGTGGGTGTGCGACAACGAGAGCATGAGCTGATCGGCATCGAGTCCGAGCGCGTCAAGGATCGAGCCTCGCACCGCCTGTTCGTCTGCGACCCTACGCCACCACGTGCCGTCGACGGCGAGCAGCAGCCGAGGGCGGTCATGGTCGGAGACGATCGCGAGCGCGGTGAGCTGGAAGGGGCGGTGCGCGCCCTCCGAGCGCTCCCAGTCGGCCGGCCCCCAGTTCTTCGCCCGGATGCCGACCGGCGGCGTGATGTCACGTCGGGCGACTCCGATGCGTGCACTCGTGCGCGGCACGCGGATGCGGTCGCCGAGGCGCGTCGCGGACGCGGAACTGCTCACCGATGTACCTCCTGACTCCTCATGTTTCTGCCTTCCCCGGTCACTGCATCGGCCCCATGCGTCGATCAGGCCGTGGACAGCGTCGGCCCCAGCAGCACTCCATCACTCTGCTCGGGCAGTTCGCGCGTGACCGCGCGCTCGACCGAAGACGTATAGAGCAGAGTGGAGTTCCCTGCGAAACCGTCCGCCAGCCTCAGACTGCCCCCGACGAACTGCGCATCGCTGATTCGCGCGTGGTTGGTGCCGTGGCCGATGTGGATGTGCGCCGCACCCTTCGGGGCAGCGGAGTGCAGACCCGCCAGCCGCCAGGTCACGACGCCCTCGGCGGATCCGCGGGTCAGCATGGCTCCTTCGCTGCGCTCGGTCGCGAGATCGACGCCGTCCATCACCACCACCTGGTTCCTGACGGCCGTGGCGGTGAGCTCGACGTCCCGCAGCGAACCGCCACGGAATGTCACGCTCGACGAGCCCAGCTCGACGGGCTTGCCGTCGGCGGGCCCGCTCAGCCGGCAATCCACGAACCGCACCTCACCGGAGCCGCGCAGCTTCGTGCCGTCGAGACCCGAGATGGAGCACCGCACGAAGGCGATCGGCGCCGTGACCGGTGTCTGCACCAGGACCTGTTCGACGGGGAGGGCGAACGTGCAGTCCTCGATCGTCGTCGGGCGCGATGAGCGCGCGCTGCGCTGGCCGACTGCGAGAAGACCGGCCGTGCAGCCGCGAAGCTGGGCGCCGTCGGCGTTGATCGTCATCGTCGCCTGCGGATCGAAGGTCGATCGCCCGATGACGCGCACGTTCTCGAGGGTGAGGTCCGTGATCTTCGTGCCCGCGACGAACCACGAGCACACGTGATCGCGCACGGTGATGCGCTTCGCCGACGTCCCCCACTGCGCGCCGGAGTTGGCGATGTCCATCAGGCCGGAGCATCCGATGAACGTGATGTCGTGCTCGTACTGACCGTGCGTGGTGAAGGGGTTTCCGCCCTCGTCGTCTCCGTCGCCGTGGCAGTTCTCCACCATGCAGTATGCGCTGGCGGTCAGATCGTTGAGGTGACGGGCGTTCGACGAGGTGCAGTCGCTCACCCTGCCGTACAGGCAGTAGATCTGCTGGGTCAGGTACCCGGCCCCGCCGTAGAAGACCGTCGGCGGGTTCTCGACCGAGCAGCGCTCCGTCGAGAAATGCGTGTTCCACCGGCGCATCACCACCGGCCACCAGGTGCGGCTCGCATGCACATCGGCGACGTCGCAGCGCACCGCGTACTCGAACGCTATGGGGTGCGAACCCGTCAGCTCGCGCGGATCGGGGAACGAGCCGTCTGTCGGTCCATCGAACGGTCCTGCACCCTGAAAGCGCATGTTCGAGATGCGCACGCCGACGACGGGATCCATCCGCCGCCACGTGAGCGTGCGCCCCTTCTGCAGCGGCCAGCCGTTGAGATAGTCGACGCGGATGCGGTGCCGGTCGACCTTCTGCGTCACCTTGACGAAACGCTGCAGCTCGCGCTCGTCGCGCCCGCCCCCGGAGACGGGATCACACTGGAGCGCCCACCAGGAGCCGAGCGGGAACTTCTCCGCATCCGGCACCGCGACCGCATCGGTCAGCTCCGGCCATTCCTCGGTCAGCGCGTACTGGACGGTGACGTCCGCCGAGACTCCCGTGAAGAACATGACCGCTCCGAAGGGGTTGTTCGAGCTGTTCTTCTCGATCCCGTCCGTGACTACGAGGTTACCGCCGAAATCGATCTCGAGATGCGAGCGGGTGAAGCGATGCCGCCGCTGGAAGAGCAGATCGGTGTGCGCTTCGATCCGGCGGATGGCTGGGTCGGCCACCATCGCGGCGAGCGCGTCGTCGGCCGGCTCCTTCGGACCGCGGATGCCGAACGCCCGGAAGTCGACGACGCCGTCGTGCTGCAGCATCCAGGCACTGCCGGCCTTCCCCTCGACGACCGTGCCGCCATCGGGCTTCGAGGTGCCGCCGTCGGCGCCCGCGTAGACCAGCAGCCCTGCGTCGCCCGGCCGGTGATATCCCGCAGCCACCGCTACGTCGCCGTCGCGGGCCCGGAGTCTCGCCAGGTCCGCGACGGACTCAACCCGGATCACGTTCCACCCCGCGCCCGCCGCCTGAGCGGGGCTCGCGCTCACCAGCGCCGCAGCGCCGCCAAGCGCAGCCGCCGTCAGTCCCGTCATCAGCGCCCGCCGAGTGCCGGATCGGACGGACGTGGGCTCTCTCTCGCCGCCCGCGACGACGTCGTCGTTGAAGTCATCGGTCATGATCGGCCCTCTCGGACACGGCGGTCCTGAAAGGCGACAGGCGGACGCGCCAGCCACGGGCCTCGGCCATCAGCGGACCTCCGCCACGGCCGCTTCGACGTCAGCTGCGGCGGCAAAGTCACTCTTGCGACTGAGGATGAACGCGACGACGGCGCCGAGCACCGTGAGCCCGGCGACGAGGAGCAGCCCCCAGACGGCCGATCCGGTCGTCTGGCTGATCCAGCCGATCGCATACGGACCCGCGAAGCCTGCGAGATTGCCGACCGAGTTGATGAACGCCAGCCCTGCGGCGGCGGCCGTGCCTGTGAGGATCATCGGCGGCAGGCTCCAGAACAGCGGCGTCGTCGAGAAGAGCGCCGACATCCCGACGCACAGCGCGGCGAGCGCTAGCACCGGTGTTGCCTGCGCGGCCACGGCCGCGATCAGCGACAGCGCCGTCACTGTGAGTGTGATGCCGATCTGCAGCGGGATGTTGCCCTGTCTGCGCGCCGCCCGCTCCCAGGGCAGCATCACGAGCGCGGCGCAGAGGTTGGGCAGGGCCACGAGCCAGCCGGTGGTCGAATTGGAGAAGTCGCCCATGGCCTGCACGATCGTCGGCAGCCACATGCCCAACCCGTACGCGCCGAAGACGACGCCGAAGAACAGCACGATCAGCGTCCAAAGTCGCCCATTGCTGAACACCTCGCGCAGGCGCATGCGACCGTGCCGCTGCTCGGTCTGCGCGGTCTCAGCGGCAAGCGTGTCGGTGATCCACCGCTGCTCGGCGCTGTTCAGCCAGCGTGCGTCCTGCGGGCGGTCGGGAAGCCAGAACCAGACGACGAACGCGAGCAGCACCGCGGGCAGTCCCTGCAGCAGGAAGACCAGTTGCCAGCCGTCGAGCCCCCACATGCCGTGCAGTTCGAGCATCCATCCTGACAACGGGGCGGCGACGGCGTTGGCGACCGGGTTGGAGAGCACGAACACGGCGAGCACCTGCGTGCGGTATTGCCGCGGGAACCACAGCGTCAGGTAGAGCAGCACCCCGGGGAAGAATCCCGCCTCGGCGATTCCGAGGATGAAGCGGGCGATCGCGAACTGCGTGCTGTCCTGCACGAACGCGGTGAGGGCCGCCACGAGACCCCAGGAGATCATGATGCGGGCGATCCACTTGCGCGCACCGAACTTCTCCAGCAGCAGATTGCTGGGCACCTCGAAGAGCAGGTAGCCGATGAAGAAGATGCCGGCGGCGAAACCGAACGCCGCCTCGGTGATCTGCAGCGCCTGGGTCATCTCGAGCTTGGCGAAGCCGGCATTGTTCCGGTCGATGTACGCGACGAGGTACAGCAGACCGAGGAACGGTCCGAGCCTCCAGATCGCCTTCTTCATCGCTGTGGCGCCGATGTCGGCGGCCGTGTCTTCGTACCCGTTGACCATGACAACTCCCTCGTCATCCGCTGTCGTCGCTCGGGGCATCCGCTCCGCACTTGCTATAGCATCTAGCAGATCCTTGGATTTGTCCACCCGCTGCGCGGATGCCATAGCATCGTCGAGCAGGGATCAGGTGCCCGAGTCGTGGCATCTCCGAAGGGACACCACGATGCGCAGCGTGACCGACCAGAACATCGCCGAGCAGGTCACCGATGAGTTGCGATCGGCGATCCACTCCGGCGAGCTCGCCCCTGGCGAGCGACTGGTCGAGCGCAAACTGGCCGCGCAGCTCGGCGTGAGCCACATTCCCGTGCGCGAGGCACTCACACGCCTCGCCGAGGAGCGCCTGATCACCCGCGAGCCACGGCGCGGCGCCAGGGTCGCCGCCCTGACCGCCCTCGACCTGGAGGAGATCGCGAGTCTGCGCATCGTCCTCGAGCAGTTCATGGCGATCCGCGTGCAGGAACGCTGGACCGCCGAGTCGGCCGCTCGCCTGCAGGGCATCATCGAGGCCATGGAAGCCGCCGAGGTCGGCGACATGGCCGAGGTGCTGCGACACGACCGCGCGTTCCACGAAGCGCTGGCCGAGCTGAGCGAACACCGATTCCTCACCGAGCTGAGCGCTCAGCTGCGCGGGCGCATCAGCGGCTTCATCAGCGCCGCCAATGCCGCGCTGCCCGCGGCCGAGCAGGCCGAGCACGTGCGCAGTCACCGGCAGATCCTCGACGCGATCGCCAGCGGCGACCCGGATGCTGCACGCGACGTCATCGCCGAGCATGTGCGGCGTGCCTTCGAGCGCATCGCACCGCTCGCCGCGAACGAGGCCTGACCCGCCGGCACCCACCACCCGCCGGCATCCCACCGCCCGCCGGCACCCCACCCGCCGAGGCCCCGTGCTGCGGGTACCCACAGCACGGGGTGTCGGTTGCAGCACGGGGTCTCGGCCGATCGAGATGGCGCCAGCGCGAGGATCAGGCGATCGCGTTGGCGGCGATCACGATGTTGTCGGCCTCCTCAGGCATGGCCGTGCGGTCGACGCCGATCTCGACGTTGGACGAGTGCAGCAGGGTCGAGCCCTTGCCGAAAGCCTCGGGCCGCAGGTCGATCGAACCGCCCTCGAAGCGGGTGCCGACCGCACGATAGTGGTTGACGCCCCCGTCCAGCTGCACATGCACGCCGTCGGCGCCCGCGAAGACGCTGTTCACCAGCGCGACATCGCGCCGGCCGTCGCCCTTGCGCGAAACGGCGGCGCCCTTCACCCCGGCCACCTCGGTGCCGACGATGTCGAGCTGCTGCCCGTCGCCTCCTGCCGCCACCAGGCGCACGCCCGATAGCGTCGATCCGTCGAACCGCACCTTCTGCGCTGCGAGCGAGACCGGATCCGCACCCTCCGCGGCCGTCAGCGTGGACCCGCGGAACGTCACCGGCGCCGGGCCGTTGATCTTCATCCCTCCCACGCCCTGCAGCACCGTGTCGACGAACGTGACCGGAGTCTTCACGGTCGCGTTGGTGAGCTCGCCCGGAGCGACGAAGGTGAAGTGCGAGTCGGAGATGACATTCGGGCGCGACGACACATCCGAGGCCTGCGAGATGATGAGGGTGTCGGACGCCGTGCATCCTCGCAGCTGCGCGCCGTCGGCATTGATCCACAGCATCCCGGATCCTGCGAGCGACTTCTTGCCGATCACCTGCACGTCCTCGAGGGTGAGGTCGGTGACCTTCACGCGCGCGACGAACCACGAGCAAACGTGCTTGCGCACGGTGATCCGCTTGGCCGCCGAGCCCCAGGCGGCGCCCGAGTTGGCGAAGGTCATCAGTCCCGAGTTGCCGATGTAGGTCAGGTCGTGCTCGTACTGTCCGTGGGTGACGAACGGTCCCTGGTCGTCTCCGTCGCCGTGGCAGTTCTCCACCAGGCAGTAGGCGCTCGCCGTCCAATCGTTCAGGTGCCGCGCGTTGGACGTGTGGCAGTTGGCGACGTACCCGTACAGGCAGTAGATCTGCTGGGTGAGATAGCCGGCTCCTCCCCACGTCACGGACGTGGGGTTGGTGAGGTTGCAGTCCACGGTGGAGAAGTACGTGTTCCACCGTCGCTGGATGAGAGGCCAGAAGGTGCCTGTGCCGTCGATGTGATCGACGTCGCACCGCACCGCGTACTCGAACGCCAGCGGGTGTGAACCCGTGATCTCGTCCGTGCCTTTGCCGAGGAAGCGCAGGTTCGACACCGACACGTCCTGCACGGGCTTGACGTGGCGCCAGGTCATGACGCGGTCCTTGCCGAGCGTCCAGCCGTTCAGATAGTTCACCCGGATGTGCGTGCCGTCGACGATCTGCGTGACCTGCACCAGACGCTGCAGTTCGCGCTCCCAGCGACCGGAGAGAGCGTTCACCTCGGCGGCGTACCACTCGCCCACAGTGAAGAACGACGAGTCTGCGACAGGGAAGACGTCGGCGTTGTCCGGTACGACCTCGCCGAGCGTCGCCTCGTGCACGGCATCCGTCACCTCGCCCTGGAAGAACATCACGGCCGCGAAGGGGTCGTTCCTCGGCGCCCCTTCGATCCCCTCCGTCGTCATCAGGTGGCCGGTGAAGTCGAAGGCGATGTTCGAGCGGCGGAACTTGTGCCTGCGCACGAAGTTCAGGTCGGTGTACGCCTCGATGCGGGTGATCGCCGGGTCGCCGACCATGGCGTCCAGCGCGTCATCGGCGTTCTGCTCGGGCCCGAACACCCCGAACACGCGGAAGTCGACCACGCCGGAGTGCACGAGCAGCCAACTGCCGCCCTTACCGGGCAGCACCGTGCCTCCGTTCGGCTTCGGCGCGTCCTTCTTGACGAAGCGGTACAGCCCCCCGCCACCGTCGCCCGCTGCGGCGCGACCCGCGGTCTGCGCCAGGTCGCCCGCGGCGGCGTTGAGCGTCTCCAGCGCGGAAGCATCGGATGCGGCGGCGACGGAGTCGGTGGCCGTCGCCTTCAGCGGCGCCACCGGTCCCGCTGCCTGCGCTCCGGCGGGTGCGGCGACCGCCGCGACCCCGCCGATGGCGGCCGCGGTGAAGCCGGCCAGCACCATTCGCCGGCTGCGCACCTGCGCCGTCGTGGGGCTCGTGATCTCGTGATGCGACATCGTCATCCTCCTTGCGGCGTCTTCGCCGCGATCAGCGCGTCGGGCCAGCGCCGTCCGCGTCCTATGGGTATCCCAGTCCCCAGTTCTGGGCTTCGAGCGATCGCTCAGAAGTAGTCACCTGCCGTGAAGTGCCGGATGCCGTCGATGCGCGGCGTCCGGCGCAGCCGCCGGGTCATGCCGGTGTCATCGCGTACCCGCACGGCATCCGGGGCGAACGCGGACAGGGCTAGTGTCTGTGGCGACGCGTCGTCGGCCACGGGCGCAGCGATGTCGCACTCGGCGACTCCCGCCCACGCCCAGTCCGCGGTGATCGCGTCGAACAATGCGGTCCACACGCTGCCCGGCGAGCCAGGGTCCACGGCGACCTCATCGATGACGCCGGTGGGGCCGCCCGGCGTCGGGATCGTGCGAGCGACGGCATAGCCGAGCACTTCGCCGCCCGTTCGGCAGAGGTACAGCCGGGCGCCGGCGAAGCGCACCTCGGCCATCGCCCAGTCACCGTCATCGCGCACCGGGGTGAGCACGGTCCCCGAACGGGAGCGCTCGTACACCCGGCGCACCTCGGCGAGGCAGCCGCGCCGCATGGACGCTCGCACCACCTCCGGCAGACCACCGGCCGCGTCACCTGCCGCCCACGGTCCGGTCAGGGAACGCTGCATCCCGAACGTCTCGAACCCGCTCGAGCGGTACACATCGGGCGTGCCGGTGAACAGCAGCGCCCAGTCAGCAGCGGCGGCGGCCGCCAGCGAAGCCGCGACGAGGCGGCGCGCCAGTCCTCGTCCGCGCGCGCGGGGGGCGACGGCGACGCTCCCGATGCAGTGCACGGCTGCCACCGCTCCGTCGCTCTCGCGCAGCCGCTTGGGCAGCCCGTAGATCGACCCGCAGACGCCGTGCTCGTCGACGGCGACCAGCGTGTGCGCTTCGCGCTGATCGTCGATCAACCATTGATCGGGCTGCAGCGGCGGCGTGAACACGGTCGCCCAGAGGTCGACGAGGGCACTGGTGTCCTGCTGACGAGCGGCACGGATCCGCGCCTCTTCGGCGTCCAGCCCGGAAGCAGCGCTCACGGTCGCACCGTCCCCGACCGGGCGGCCGCAGCCGCGTGGATGCTGTTGCGCACGACGATCCTGGCCTCTGCCCACGGCGCCGGAACCCCGCCGTGCCGAGCCGCCGCGAGCAGTGCGCGGATGAGCCCCCGGAATCCCAGGGTCTCGAGCGGGTCGTCGAGGGCCAGCTCGAGCGTGCGCAGGCCGCCTGCGGTCACGGCATCCACCACATAGCGGTCCGGGCCCGGCACCCCGGTGACGAGCACCTGCGCCGCGACCGTGCGGTCGCCACCGGGCAGCTGCAGCAGGCCCTCGACTCCTGCGGCGTCCTCAGAGCGGGTCGTGGATCCGTCGAGACGGCGTGTCCATCCCGGTCGCGCCTGGAACACCGCCCCCGGCAGCACGCGGTCGATCATCTCCCAGGCGTGTACGCCGACGGTCACCAGTGTTCCGCCGCCGGCGGCCGGGTCGTCCTGCCACGCCCTCTCCGCCAGCTGGAAGCCCGTGTTGTCGTGCTGTGCGTGCACCCTGACGCCGACCACCTCCTCGCCGGCGAGCTCCTCGGCGAACAGCGCCAGGGCGGGCGCGAAGCGCAGCACCGACGCGGTGCCGATCGGTGTGCGCGTCTTCGCCAGCGCGGTTTCCCACGCGTCGAACTGCGCTTCGCCTGCGGCGACGACCTTGTTGAAGAACACCGGCACGGCGGCATCCGCCGCGGCGATCGCGTCCAGCAGGGCACCGGTCTCGTGCGGTCGGGGGGTGGCGACGATCACGTCCGCGCCGGCTCTCAGCAGGGCGGACGGCGATCCGGCGACGACTCCACCGAACCGCTCGGCGAAGCCCGCGGCGGCGGCGGCGTCGGAGTCGTGGACGGCGACCACCTGTCCGCCGAGCGCCTGCACGCTGCCGGCGTCGCTGAAAGGGTGCGAGTGCGCGAGGCCCGCGAACGCCACGCGCACCGGACGGATGCTCATGCCATCGTCGACAGCTGGTCGCGCGAGATGGCGTGCTCCAGCGTGCCGTCGGCGAGATAGGACTCGATCTCGCCTGCCACGATGCGGCCGAGACTCAGCCGCCCTTCTCGGGTTCCCGCCGCCCGGTGCGGCGTGAGCAGCACGTCGGGCAGTGAGCGGAAGCGGCTGTCCGCCGCCAGCGGCTCCTCGTCGAACACGTCGATCGCGGCGGAGATGCGGCCCGTCGAGACCTCCTCCAGCAGCGCGGTCTCATCGACGAGCCACGACCGGGCCGTGTTGACCAGCCCCGCACCGTCTGGCATGAGAGCCAGCTCGCGAGGGCCGATCATGTGGCGGGTCTCGGGCAGCGTGGGCGCGTGCACGGCGACGATCAGGGCGCGGCTCAGAGCGTCGTCCAACGTCGTCAGCTCGGCACCGAGCTCGTGGGCCGTCTGCTCGTCGACCGTGGGATCGACCAGCAGCGGCTGCGCCCCGAGCGCGCGGATGAGGGCGAGGTAGGCGCGGCCGGTTCGGGAGGCGCCGATGACGGCGATCGGGGCGTTCAGGATCTCATGCTGCACCCCGGCGCTCTGCGCGTCGTACCAGCCGCCTGCACGCATACGGTGGTGCATGGTCGGCACGCGGTGCAGCAGGGCGAGTGTGAAGGTGAGCGAGACCTCGGCCACCGAACGCGCCATGCCGGCGCCCGCCTGAGTGACGCGGATGCCGCGGTCGTACAGCTCATCCGTGACGAACGGCTTGATCGTCGCGCCGGTGTGCGCGACCAGGCGCAGCCTCGGCATCCGATCGAGGCGCGGTGCGTCGAGCGGACCCAGGCCCCAGCTGGTGACGAGGATCACAGCCTCGCCGAGGTCCTCGACGTCCTCCAGCCGGTCGCACCGGACGAAGCCGCCGCCGAGCGCGGCCGCGGCGCTCGCCAGACGAGCGGCGTCCTCCGCCGAGAAGAACTCGTCGAACAGCCCCTCCGAGACGACCGCGACGATGCTGGGGGCGCTCATCGCAACCACGACTCCACGTTGTCGGCGATGAACGCGTCGTCGTTCAGCTCGGGATAGGCCCGACGCACGCGCTCGATCTCCTCGGCCTGGCCCGGCGAGAGCGACTCGCGAGGGTCGAGGCACCAGGTGCCCTGCAGCAGACCCTGCTGGCGCAGCATCTCGTGCACGCCGGCGATGACACCGTGGAAGTCGTTGCCAGGGTCGAACACCGCCTGATTGACGTCGACCATGTCGGACGCCAGTCGTCCCAGCCGCTGGTACGCCTCCAGGTCTCCTGCCGCGGCACGATGCGCATCGTCGAGCAGCGAGACCGCGGCGCGCGTGCCCACAGCCCACTGGCCGAGAAGGCCTCCGACGAACCGCAGGGTGCGCGGCCCGTCGGGCGATTCCACGTGGAACTCCGAGAGCAGGTCGGCGACGATGGCGTCGTCGTTGCCGGTGTAGAGCGCGATCTCGTCGGCGCGACCGGATGCGGCGACCCCACGTACGAGTTCGAGTGTGCGATAGCGGTCGAACGGTGCGGCCTTCACGGCCACCACCGCGGGGATCGAGGCGAACTCCCGCCAGAACTCGCGGCCGAGCACCGGACCGCCGATCGCGGTCTGCAGGTAGAACCCCACGATCGGCAGCACCTCGCCGACCGCGCGTGCGCGATCGAGCAGCGCCCGATCGTCGGCGCCCGAGACCCGTGGGCTGACGAGCACGGCGTCGTAGCCGAGGTCGCGGGCGAGCTCGGCTTCGGACACCGCCTGCGCGGTGCCGCCGGCCACGCCCGCGATCCGCACGACGTGGGCGCCGGCGCGCTGGTTCATCTCCTCGGCGGCGAGCGCGAGCACCGGCTCGAACAGCGCGTGCTCCGGGTCGCGGATCTCGAACTGCGTAGTGTGCACGCCGACGGCGATGCCTCCGGCGCCCGCCTCGAGATAGTAGCGGGTGAGCGCACGCTGACGACGCTCGTCGAGGGTGCGCTCGGGAGTGAGCGCCAGCGGATGCGCGGGGATCACCGCACCGTGAGCGAGCGTCTGCGCCGCCTCCGGGCGCAGAGCGGGAACAGCGGACATCAGAACTTCCCGTCGCGCACGGCCCACTTGGTGGGCTTCGCCGTCATCGGCAGCTCTGCCTGCATCCAGCCCGCCTGCCATTCGATCAGCGTCTCGGCGGGCACGGACGGGTAGCCGAACAGCGCCATGCAGCGGCGGGCGTCGCTGAGCAGCGCGGTCGGCTGCGGCTCGTCGACGAGGGTGACCTCTCGCTCGAGCAGCGTGCCGAAGCGGCGCGCGATGGATTCGACGCTGAGCAGCTCAGGACCGGTGAGGTTGATGGTGAAGACATCAGGCGAGGCGTGCAGCAGGCTGCGAAGCACCACCTCGTTGGCGTATCCCTGCCAGACGATGTTGACATTGGCGGTCGCGAGCGACACCGGCTCACCCGCGAACACGGCGCTTCCGATGTCGGCGAGAACGCCGTAGCGCAGATCGACGGCGTAGTTCAGGCGGATGATCGACACCTTCGTTCCGCGCTCCTGGGCGCCGAACTCGAACACGCGCTCCCGGCCCAGGCACGACTGCGCGTACTCGCCGATCGGAGCGGGCGTGACATCCTCCGACGCTCCGCCGGAGGAGGCAGGCAGGAACGGGTAGACGTTTCCTGTCGACAGCACGGCGATCGCGCTGTCGCGGTAGCGTCGTGCGACCCGGTCGGGCAGCGCCGCGTTGACCTCCCACGCCCACGAAGGGCTGGTCGCGGCGCCGAACTTCGCACCCACCATGAAGACCACGTTCGGAGCATCCGGCAGCGCCGAGAAGTCGTCGTTCTCGATCAGATCGAACGGAACCACCTCGACCCCGGCGGTCTGAAGGCGCTCGCGGATCGCCGCGTCGCCGAAGCGCGAGACCGCGTACACGGCGTCCGCGCTGCGTCCGGCGGCATCCATCGCCGCACGTGCGAGCATCGCGAGTGTCGGCCCCATCTTGCCGCCGGCGCCCAGGATGACGAGATCGCCGGTGCCCTTCGCGAAATCGGCGACGAGGGCGTCGCTGGGGGTGGCGAGGGCTCTCTCGAGCTCCTCCTCCGAGGTGAATCTCAGCGGTGACACGTTGTACATATTCCTTTCAGCCCTTGATTCCAGAGCCTGTTACGCCTTCCTGGACGTAGCGCTGCGCGATCAGGTACGCCATGAAGATGGGAAGCAGGGCGACGACGGAGCCGGCGAGCATCACGCTCAGCGGCACCTCCTGCTGCTGCAGGGACGAGATGCCGACGGTGAGCGTGAACATGTCGTTCGACTTCGCGATGATCAGCGGCCAGAGGAAGTCGTTCCAGTGCCAGAGGAACACGAAGATGCCGAGGGTCGCGAGCACCGGCTTGCACAGCGGCAGCACGATGCGCAGGAAGATGCGGAACTCGCCGGCACCGTCGATGCGCGCCGCTTCGAAGAGCTCATCCGGCAGCCCCTGGATGAACTGGCGCATCAGGAAGACCGCCTGCGCGTTCGCGAGCGTCGGCAGGATGAGGCCCCAGTACTCGTCGACGCCGCCCAGGTTCGCGATCAGCAGGAACGTGGGGATCAGCGTGACGTGGAACGGCACCATGACCATCGACAGGAACGACCAGAAGATGACCTCCTTGCCCGCGAAGCGCTTCTTGGCGAAGGCGTAGCCCGCCATCGCCGACAGGAAGAGCACGGCGACGACCGAGACCAGTGAGTACACAAGGGTGTTGAACAGCCAGAGCAGGATGTTCTGCCCGCTGAGCACCTGCTCGTAGGAGGCGAACGACATGTCGCCCCACGGCAGCAGCGAGGCCGGGAAGTTGACCGCCGCTCCTGGTTTCAGGCTCAGCACGACCATCGCGTAGAACGGGAAGAAGCTGAAGATCGCCGCGAGGCTCAGCCAGATCCAGCGCAGCACGAGCCCGCCTCTGGTCGGTTCGAGCGCCTTGAAGGAGCGGTGCTTCACGCGGGGCGTCGTAGAGGCGAGCGCGGTCATTTCTGCTTTCCGATCACCAGGCGCTGGATGAGCGCGACGACGAGGGTCATGATGAACAGCGCCACGCCGGCCGCTGCGGCGTACCCGTACTCGAAGTACTTGAAACCCTGGTCGTAGACGAGGTAGACGAGGGAGTAGCTGGCGTTCGCCGGCCCGCCCTGGGTCATCACGTAGATGACGTCGAACACCTGGAAGGCCGCAGTCGTCTCGATGACGGCGAGGAAGAATACGGTCGGGCGCAGGTGCGGCAGGATCACCCAGCGGAACCGCTGCCAGGAGTTGGCGCCGTCCATCAGTGCCGCCTCCTCGAGCTCACGAGGGATGTCCTGCATGGCCGCGATCATGATCATCATCCCGTAGCCGAAGCGCGACCACACGCCGACGATGATGATCGCGGGGACGACGAGCACGGTGCTCGCCAGCCACGATCCGCCCAGCCCCAGCGGGCTCATCAGCTGCGACCACGGTCCGGAGTTCGAGAAGATCCAGACGAAGATCGCACCGGCGAGCACGAGCGAGGTGATGACCGGGAGGAAGAAGATCGAGCGGAAGAACCGCGAGCCGCGGAAGGCGCGGCGCACACCCAGCGCCATCACTGTGGAGAGCACCAGCGAGATGGGCACGGCGAACACGGTGTAGAGGAGGGTGGTGCTCAACGCGCGCCAGAAGAGCGGGTCGGCGACGAGGCGCTGGAAGTGGTCGAGTCCACGCCAGCCGATCTCCCCCGAGATGTCGTAGTCGAAGAAGCTCAGCGCCACCCCGACGATGGTCGGGCCGAACCGGAAGGCGAGGAAGAGCAGGAACGCGGGGAGCACGAAGAGCAAAGCGATGCGCGCTTCGCGGCGGGCGAGCACGCGGGTGGAGAGGCTCGTGCGCGGCTTCTCGGGCTCGGACGGCGTCACGGGCGGCGCCATCATCGGTGGGGCTGTCGTCATCTCGTCACCTCGGGTCGGGTGAGGGGCGCGCGGATCTCTCCGCGCGCCCCTGCCGGTTACTTCAGGAGCGGCTCGGCGGCCTTCGCCGCGTCTTCGAGCGCCTGCTCCGGCGTCTTCTGACCCAGCAGAGCGGCCTGGATCTCGGGCGACAGCACACCCATCAGCGCGCGCGAACTCGGCGCGAGTTCACCCACCGTGGTCACCGGGACGTACTGCTCGACCTGGCCCATCAGCGAGTCGGGGGTGTTGATGGGCTCGACGTCGAGGGCCGAGAAGAAGCCGGCCTCGGTGAGGTAGGGCTTGAGCACCTCGGCGCTGGTGGCGTACTCGGCGAACTTGCCCGCCGCATCCTTCACCTTGGAGCCCTTCAGCATCGACAGCGAACCGACGGTGCCGTAGGCGATGGTCTCCTCGTTGGTGAGCGGAGGGAGAACCTTCACGTTCTCCTCGCCCCAGATGTCGGTGAGCTCGGCCGTGGCGTTGACCCAGGTGCACGCGGTCTTGCCCTGTGCGATGCCGGTCTGCTCGATCGGAGGCAGCGAGGTGAGCGTGTCGGGGTCGAGCGCGCCGGCCTCGGCGAGCTCGGTGAGGAACGTCAGAGCCTCGACGCCCGCGTCGCTGTTGAACGCCACGGCGCCGCTGTCGTCGTACACCGCGCCGCCGGCCTGCCACAGCAGGGGGTAGAACGTCATGTTGAGCGTGGCCTCGGCGGATGCCGTGTAGTTGAACAGCTGCATGCCGGCCTCGGTGAACTTCGGCGCGAGCTCGCGAGCGTCGTCCCAGGTCTCGGGGTACTCGGTGACGCCTGCGGCCTCGAAGGCTGCGGCGTTGCAGATCAGCGGCTGCGCGCTGGTCAGCATCGGGGCGCCCATCAGGCCGGGCTCGAGCGTGACCGACGAGGCGACGTTCTCGAGCAGCTGGGACTTGTGCTCTTCGCTGAGGTAGTCGTCCATCGGCTCGATCGACTTCTCGTAGGCGACGAGCTGGTCGGGAATGAGGTAGACGAGGTCGGGTCCCTTGTTCGCCGCGATCGCGGTCTGCAGGCTCTCGTCGCGGTTGGCCCACGGGAAGATCTCGTACTCGACGGTGATGCCTTCGTTGGCCTTCTCGAAATCGGCGATCGTCTCGTCCCAGAACGCCTTGTGCTGCGCCTCGTCGGCCATGACGGGATAGAGCCAGACCGTGACCTTCTGGTCTCCTCCGGCGGTGCCGCCGCCGGCGGAGCAGCCTGCCACGAGGGCGACTGCTGCGAGACCGGCGATCAGGCCGGCGAATCTCTTGACACGCATGATGCTCCTTTGCTCAGGGTGAAGCTATTATGACAGTGCCTTGGGATAATTAGTCAAGTGCAACCTTGGCGAAGTTCGCTTGAGTTTGCGGGAACTCACTGCTCTACCCGTGAAAACAGGCAGGAGATTCCACGAGCACCGTGTGCTAATTTTGTCGCACGCTCATCGATGACGAAAGGAGGTCCGCGCGTGAACCGTGGAAATCTGCCCATCGCCGTACGCGTCGCCCTCCACGTGCGAGACCGCGGTTCGGCCACGGTCAACGAGATCGCGCAGACCCTCGAACTCTCCCGCACCTCCGTGGAGAACGCTGTCGGGGCGCTGAGCGAGAACGGGCTGATCGTCGACGCCCCCGCGTCCGCCGGACGCGGCGCGGGCCGGCCGGCACGCCGCTTCTCGTTCGACAGCGCATCGGGCTACGTCGTCGGTGTCGACGTCGGGGTGGCGTCGGTTCGCGTGGTCGTCGCCGACCTCGCCGGCGACGTCGTGCGGCACGAGAGCTTCGCCGGAGTCGCGCAGGCGCGGGACGGAGCTGAGAAGCTCAACGACGTCATCGAGCACATCCGCACGGCTCACGCGGGCGCCGCCATCCCCGCTTCGCGCGTCAGGGCGATCGGCGTCTCCCTCCCCGGCATCGTGGATGACTCCGGCCGCGTCGTGACCTCTGTCGTCATCCCGGAATGGTCGGGCATCGACATCGGCGCGCAGCTGCAGGCCGCATTCGGATGCCCGGTCTCCGTCGACAACGGCGTTCGCCTCGCCGCGGTGGCCGAGCACCACCTCGGCGTGGCGCAGCTCGTCGACGACGTGCTCTATCTGTCGGTCGGAAACCGCATCGCCATGGGCCTCATCATCGGCGGCCGGCCGCGTCGGGGCATCCACAATGCGGCCGGCGACATCGGTCGCCTCGCCTTCCCCGGTCTCGTGACCCAGACGGGCCAGCTCACGTGGCGCAGCGGTCAGACCGCCGAGGAGGTCTTCGGCCTGGCCCGCGCGGGTGACGCGAGTGCATCCGCGGAACTCGGCGATTTCGTCGACCAGCTCGCGCGCGGCATCGCCACCCTCGTGCTCACCGTCGACCCGGCGATGGTCGTCATCGGCGGCGGCCTCTCCGCCGCGCACGAGCAGTTCCTCGATCCGCTGCGGGCTGCGCTCGCCGCACACATCGGCCTCCCCTTCTCGGTGCCGCTGGTCGAGGCCCGTCTCGGCGCGGAGGCGGCTTCGCACGGCGCGCTCGTGTTCGCGTTCCGGCGCCATGCCTCCGCCATCTACGGTCTGGGCGGAATGCCCGTCCCCCCGATCACCCCGTTGCCCGCCGACGTCATCGTCGGCGCTGAATCCAGGTAGGAGAATCCGTGAGCGCTCTGAAGGTCGGACTCATCGGCGCGGGAGGGATCTCGCAGGTGCACGCCGATGCATGGCGTGCCCTCGGCGCCACCGGCTTCGTGACCTCGCTGGCCGGTGCCGAAGAGATCGCGAAGGAGTACGGCTTCGAGGTGGTCGGTGACGTCGATGCCCTCATCGAGCTCGTGGACGTCGTCGACATCGTCACGCCCAGCAGCACGCACGCCGACTTCGCGCTTCGGGCGATCGCGCGCGGCCGCGACGTGATCTGCGAGAAGCCGCTGGCCAGCACAGCAGCTGCCGCCGAACGCGTGGCCGCGGCGGCTGCGGAAGAGGGCGTCAGGCTGTTCCCCGCGCACGTGGTGCGCTACATGGGCGAATACCAGCGGATCAAGGCGGGCATCGAGTCCGGCCGGGTCGGCACGACGGCCGTGCAGCGCTTCAGCCGTGCCGGCTCCGCACCCGCTTCCCCCTGGTTCTTCGCCGAGAGCACGGGCGGCGGCATCATCCGCGACCTGATGATCCACGACATCGATCAGGCGCTCTGGTTCGCCGGGCCCGTCGCATCCGTGTACGCCGTGCAGAACCCGCCGACCGTCGACGATCGAGTGCCGGTGCCGGTCACCGCTCACGTGGTACTCACGCACCGGAACGGGGTGATCAGTCACGTGCACGGCACGTGGGCCGCCGAGGGCATGCCGTTCCGCACCAGCATCGAGGTGGCCGGCTCCGCGGGCCGATTGCGCTACGACAGCGCTGAGGACAGGACCATGCACGTCGATTCGGTGCTCGACGCCGGAGCCGAGGACTACCTGCCGCCCATGTCGCCGCAGGAGAGTCCGTACTACGCCGAGATCGCCGACTTCGTTCGGGCGATGCGCGACGGCGGCGACGCCCTCGTCACGCCCGAAGACGGCATCGCCGCGGTCACCGTCGCCGAGGCCGCGTACGCGTCGATCGCCTCCGGTGCGCCGATCGTCTTCGAACTCGAGACCGAGGAGGCCGCCGCATGATCACGCCCGCCCCCGTGCGCGTCGCCGTGCTCTCCTTCGCGCACACCCACGCTCTCAGCTACGTGCACGCGCTGAAGTCCATGCCGGGCGTCGAGCTCATCGCCACCGACCCCGACGGGGCGTCCGCTCCCGACGACGCACCCCGCGGGGCGGAGCTGGCCGCCGAGCTGGGAGTCGAGTACGTCGACACGTACGCAGAGGCCTTGGCCTGGGGGCCGGATGCCGTGGTGATCGCCGCGGAGAACGCGCGTCATCGCGAACTCGTCGAAAGCGCCGCGGCGGTCGGAGCGCATGTGCTGTGTGAGAAGCCTCTGGCCACCACCGTCGAGGACGCGATCGCCATGCGAGACGCGTGCGAGCGCGCGGGCGTCGTCCTCATGGTCGCCTACCCGGTGCGGTTCTCCCCCGCGGTGAGGGACGCGTTCGCCGAGCTCCGCAGCGGCCGGCTCGGCAGCATCCTCGGCGTCACGGGCGTCAACAACGGCAAGCTGCCGCAGGATCGCGCATGGTTCACCGACCCCGAGCTGGCAGGCGGCGGAGCTCTCGTCGATCATGTGGTGCACTGCGCCGACCTGCTCGATGAACTGCTCGGCGAGCGCGCCGCCTCCGTCCGTGCCGTCTCGAACGCGTTCCTGCACGCCGACCGCGAGCTCGCCGTCGAAACCGGCGGCCTGGTGACGCTGCAGTACCCGAGCGGCGTCATCGCGACCATCGACTGCTCGTGGAGCTGGCCGATGAGCTCCGCCACCTGGGGCGGGCTCACCCTGCAGGTCACCGCCGAGCGGGGCACCGTGACGGTCAGCCCCTTCGCGAAGGGCATCGCCGGGCACGACATGGCGGGCGAGACATGGGACCCGGTGGGCGCCGACCTCGACGGACTGCTGATCGACGAGTTCATCGAGGCCGTGCGTGCGGGGCGGCAGCCGCAGCCGGACGCCGGCGTCGGTATCAGGACCGTGGAGATCGTCAAGGCCGCGCAGGCATCGGCCGCGCGCGGCGGTGAGGTGGTCGCGCTGGCGTGAAACGCCCAGCGCAGGAGGAGGTCTCGAAGTGCAGCTGCAGGATGCCGGATGGCGCGACCGCGCCCTGGCGGTGATGCCGGTCGGTTCGAGCACGAACTCCAAGGCTCCGGTGCTGCTGCCTGACGAGCCCGAGGTGATCGTCAGAGGACGCGGGAGCCGCGTGTGGGACGACCGCGGCAGGGAGTTCATCGACTACCGCTGTGCGCTCGGCCCCGTGACGCTGGGCTACGCGGACCCCAGGGTCGACTCCGCCATCCGGGCGCAGCTTGATGACGGCATCCTGTTCGGGCACCCGCATCCGCTGGAGACGTCCACCGCCGAGCTCTTCTGCTCTCTCGTGCCGGGCGCCGAGGCCGCGCGCTTCCTGAAGACGGGGGGCGAGGCGCTCGCCGCGCTGATCCGCATCGCCAGGGCGCACACGGGCCGCGACCGAATCGTCCAGATCGGGTACAACGGCTGGCTGAACTCCCTGGCCGCCGGCGCACGCGTGCTGCCCGGCGCCACCTCGGCCGAGGTCCCCGGGGTGCCGTCGGCCCTCGCCGCGCTGCACCATGCCGTCGACTGGGGCGACCGCGACGCGCTCGAGGCGGTCTTCGCCGAGCACGGCTCGGAGATCGCCCTCATCCTCGTCGCGGCCGACTATCCGCGCCTGCCGGGGGCCACGGACGTCTACCTGCACCTGCGCGCCCTGGCTGATGAGCACGGTGCCCTGCTCGGCTACGACGAGATGGTCACCGGATTCCGCGTGGCGCTGGGCGGCATGGCCGAGTTCACCGGCGTGCTGCCCGACCTCGCCGTGTTCGGCAAGGGCGTCGCCAACGGGATGCCGCTGTCTGTGTACTGCGGCCGGCGCGAGGTGCTCTCCGTGCTCGACAGGGGCGAGGTCGTGGTCTCGTCGACCTATGGCGGTGAGACGCTGTCGCTGGCGGCGGCGACCGCGACCATGACGGCGATGCGCGACGAGAGCGTCATCGAGCGCCTGCACTCCGCGGGCACCCGTCTGCAGGACGGGATGAATGCGGCGTTCGCCGCGGCGGGCGCCGCCATCCGCCTCGAGGGGCACCCGACGTGCCCGCAGTTCGTGAGCGGCGACGACCGGCTGCTGCAGTCGTTCCTGCGAGCATCCTTCCGCCACGGGCTGTCGTTCTACCGAGTCGTGTACGTCAACGCCGCTCACACGGATGCCGACATCGACGAGACGCTGCAGCGCGTGCACGCTGCGCTGAGCGAGGTCGCGGCGTGACCGGCATCGACGCGCACACCCACCTCGACGCCGGACGCTTCGATCCGGATGTCTTCCGGCAGGGGGACGACTTGGGCATCGGACTGTTCCTGTGCAGCAACATCGGCGCGTTCATCGCCCACCCCGGCCTCGACGAGGTGCGCGCCATGAACCGTGCGCTGGTGGCCGAGCTGCGAAGGCACCCGGATCGTCTGCGCGGCTACTGCTACGTCAATCCCCGTTACGGCAGGGACAGCCTCGACGACCTGCGTCGCAATGTCGAGGATGAGGGCATGGTCGGCATCAAGCTCTGGATCGCCACCCTGGCCGATGACCCGTTGTGCGACCCGATCCTCGAATACGCCGCCGAGCGGCGCCTCATCGTGCTGGCTCATGCCTGGCGTAAGACGGTGGGGCGGTTTCCGTACGAGTCCACGGCCGAGCACATCGCCGCGGCAGCCCGACGCCACCCCGAGGTGCGCTTCGTGATGGCCCATCTCGGCGGGCAGGCGGAATCGGCGATCAATACGGTGCGCGACGTGCCGAACGTCGCCGTGGACACGTCGGGCACGATCATCGGGACCGGTGAGGTCGCCCTGGCCGTGGAGCGGCTGGGTGCAGACCGTGTGGTGTTCGGCTCCGACCTGCATCACGTCGACCTCGCCGCAAACGTGGGGAAGGTGCTCGGCGCAGGGCTGGATGCGGACGTCTCGGATCGCGTCTTCGGCGGCACCATGTCGCGGTGGCTCGCAGAGGTCGCGGCATGACCGCCCGTGCCCGAGCGCTGCTCGACGGCTTCGCCGGACTCGCCGCGACGGATGTCACCTGCCACCTGGGCCTCTGGCCGTACCGGCTGACGGCGGCCGCCGATGCGGACGACCTTCGGCGCTACGCCGCGCGGCACGGCTTGCACCGCATCTGGGTATCCCACCTCGCCGCGCTGTTCGGGTTCGATACACGCACGGGCAACGAGGCCGCGCTCGCCGCCTGCGCAGGCGACCCCTTGTTCCGAGTGATGGCTGTGATCGATCCCAGCGAGCCTGGTTGGCGCGAAGAGCTGGCGTGGGCGGCGGATGCCGGCGCCGGCGGCATCCGTGTCGCACCCGGCCTCCACGGCTACCCCGTCGCCGAGGTCGCCGTCGTCATCGACGAGTGCGCTGAGCGGATGCTGCCTGTGCAGCTGATCGCGCGGATGGATGACGCGCGCGTGCGGCATCCGCGCTCTCCAGCTCGCGACCTCGAGCTGCACCACATCGCCGACCTCGTGCGCGCGCGTCCGGAGCATCCCCTCCTGCTGAGCGGGCTGAACTGGCTCGATTGGCAGGAGCTGGCACGACATCTGGGTGACAACGTGCCGCCATCCGTCCGCCTGGATCTGTGGCACGTGAACGGACCCACAGGGGTCGCGGACCGCCTCGCGGCGGAACCGGGACGCTGGGTTTTCGGCAGCGGGTACCCGGTGCAGACTCCGGAGGCCACGATGCTGCAGCTGATGGCGTCGCGGCTGTCACCGGACCAGTTGAGCGCCATCGTCTCAGCGTGACATCCCGGTCAGCAGGGCGGCGGCGGTATCCGTGACCCGTTCCAGCGAACCGCCGGCGAACGGCGCCGGCATGCCGTAGTAGCGATGGGCGTCTGCCACCTCGTACCCGCCGTGTGCGTACTCGGCGGCATCGGGCAGGTACCCGGCGACTCCGTCGCAGTATCCGAGCACCATCATGGGCCCGTCGTGATGCGGCCGGAGGTGAGCGGATGCGGCGAGGAACGGCTCATTCGGCAGGCATACGATCCGCAGGTCACCGGCCGCGATGACCGACACGCGTCCGGTCCAGTCCGCGGCCAGCGGTCGCGTCTGCGCCCAGCGCAGCCACTCGTTCAGCAGCGCCTCCCTGCCGGTTCCCCCGGCCAGTTCCTCCCTCCAGGCGCGCACGTCGCCGACGATGTCGCCCGCCGCTTCCAGCTCGAGCGTCACGCCGGTGGCGGCGATCTCCGCATCCGACGCGTCGATGCGGTGAACCGGTGCGGCGACTGCCGCACCGGCCAGGATGCCGCCGATGTGCGCGGCATCCGCGAGCGTGTGGCCCTCCGCTCCCGTGACGTAGGACGATTCCGGGCTGAAGTCGCCGGGATTGACGTCGCCCGCCGGCCCTGTGGCGTAGACGCAGACGCTGCCGGGGAAAGCCTGCTCGACCTGATCCCGCAGGGGAGCTGCGAAGTCGCCGCTGATGAGTGTGTTCGCCGCATCCAGCACCACGGGATGGCACGCGTATGAGACGAGGGTCGCGACGCGGCGCCCGCGATGATCGAAACCGATCACCTGCACCGGCGGGTCGATGTCGCGACCGGGGTGGCGACGGTTCCTGGCGACCCCGGTGCCGAACGCTTCCGCGAAGCCCATTGTGCAGGGCAGCTGTCGCGCCGCCGCCGCTGCCACGGCATCCGGGATCGCCAGCTCGACCTCAGCCCGCACGCGCGCCTCATCGACGCCGGCTCGACCAGAGCCGACGCACGGCCCGGAGTGCGTGTGTGTCGCGTGCACCACGACGTCATCGACGGCGCCGTGAGCGATCGCCGCCGCACGGACAGCGACGCAGGTGCTCTCGTGCAGAACGCAGCAGTCCACCGTCACGAGCGCGACGCGCTCGAGCACGATCGCGCGCACGGTCATCGCATCGTGCACACCGGTGGAGCCCGACGTGCGCGCCGCATATCCCGACATCCGCGTGCCCGGCGGCACGTCGACCGCGCGCACGGCGGCACCCACCTGCAACGTCGCGTCGTCCATAGGGCGATGCTGGCACGCCCGTGGCGTTGCGCACCACCGTCGCGGCCCGACCCCGGCGGTCGTAGGCTCGGCTCATGGAGATCACCGCGGCCGCTCGAGTCGGCATCGTCGGCGCAGGAGGCATCGCCCCGCTGCACGTCGCCGGGTGGCTGGCGCTCGGTGCGGAGGTCGGCATCCTGCGTCGCACCGGCGCGGAGGAGCTCGCCGGGCGCTACGGCATCCGCGTGGTCGACGAGCTCGACGCCCTGATCGACGGATGCGAGATCGTCGACATCGTCAGTCCCACGAGGACCCACCTCGACATCGCCCGCCGCGCGTTCATCGCCGGACGCCATGTCGTCTGCGAGAAGCCCCTCGCGGTCACGGCGTCGGAGGCCGAACGGATGCTGCAGGCCGCGGCGGATGCCGGGGTGCGGCTCTTCCCCGCGCACGTGGTGCGCTACTTCGAGGGCTACCGGCGACTGCAGGAACGGATCGATTCGATCGGCGCGCTGCTGGAGCTCACCTTCCGTCGAACCGTCGCGGCACCGGCGTCGGCCTGGTTCTACGCTCAGGATGCCGGCGGAGGGCTCATCCGTGACCTGATGATCCATGACCTCGACCAGGCGCTGTGGTTGGCCGGCCCCGTGGTGGAGGTGTCAGCGACACAGGACCCGCCCGCCGTCGACGGCATCGTCGAGCCGCCGGTGTCGGCACACGTCACTCTCACGCACGCGAACGGGGCGATCAGCCATGTGCGCGCCGACTGGTTCGAGCCCGGCACGCCGTTCCGCTCCACCGCCGAGGTGACCGGCGCCATTGGCTCACTGCGATTCGACACCGCCGACCTGGGCGTCGTGCGTGAGGGGTATCTGCCCCCGGCATCCGAGACCGATCCCTACGGGGCTCAGCTGGCCGACTTCCTTGATGCGGTCCGCACGGGCGGGGACGCCAGGGTGACGCCCGAGGACGGCGTCGCCGCGGTGGCCCTGGTCGATGCCGCCTACGCGTCGCTGGCCGCCGGGCGACCGGTGATGCTCTGACGGACGGCATCCGGGTTCGAGGGCGGATGCCACATCTGAAGGATGCTGCGGCCGAGATCGTCCTTCAGAAGTGCCGACGCCCGCCAGTGTTGCGGGACCGCACCGCTCAGCGGCCGCGCAGGCTGATCGGGCGCACCAGTACGCGTCTGCGATCGCGGGTCCAGACGGCACCGGTCTCGCGGTGCTCGGCGCGCGTGGTGAACCGGTAGCGATACGAGATCACCCGCACCCACCGCGGTGCGTGACCGGCGAACGGGTCTCGGCGCAGCATCCGCAGGGTCGGTCGGTCGGCCTCGAGCAGCCGCACCAGGAACATCGTGAACCAGTCGTCGATCGAGTGCCCGAGCGGCAGGAACCACATCAGCCAGTCCAGCCGCAGATGGTACGGCGCGAACTGGCGGGGCACGCGCCGCACGTCACCCGGTTTGCCCCGGAACTCGTACTCCGACCAGCGCGCCGACGACGGATCGGCATCCATGGTGCCCTCGACCACGTACTCGATGCGCCTCTTCGTCACGGTGCCGAACGCGCCGTACGCGTTCGCCAGCTGCCACCGGTTGAAGCTCGCGTTCATCAGCTGACGGCTGGCGAAGAGATTGCGCAGCGCCGGCCAGCTCAGAACCACGAACAGGATGCCGACGGCCGAGGTGACGACGATCCAGTACAGCGGGATGCCGCGCCACGCACCTGCCGCGTCTCGTCCGACCAGCGTTCCCGGCAGCCCCACCGCCGAGAAGCCGATCACGATCGTGGCCCAGTTCAGCCACGCGAAGTTGCCGGTGACGACCAGCCACAGCTGCGTGAGGATCACGATCGCGGCAGCCGTCGTGCCGATGATCTCGGGCACCGGGCCGGGAACCCAGAACGACAGGATCGGTGCGAACAGGAGGAACGGCACCACCAGCTGCGCGAAATGATTGCCGAGCACCTCGCCCCGATGGAACCACCCGGGCAGCAGGTGCGCCTGACGACTGAGCGGACCCGGCATGGGCTGCGTTTCATGGTGGTACATCAGCGCGGTGAGATCGCGCCATTCGCGGCCGCCGCGGATCTTGATCATCCCGGCGCCGAATTCCAGCCGGAACAGCAGCCACCAGAACAGCACGATCACGACGGCGGGCGGCGGCTGATCTGCCGAGCCGAGGAACGCCGCGATGAAGCCGGCCTCGAGCAGCAGCATCTCCCAGCCGAAACCGTAGAAGGTCTGCCCGATGCTCGTGATCGACATGTAGCCGCCCCACAGCAGCAGGAAGCAGACCATCGGAACCCAGGGCGGCCCCAGCTGCGGGATGCCAGCCACGAGCACGATCGCGACGACCATTTCGGCCCAGCACAGTGCAGCCAGCCTGCGATCGGAGTAGCGGATGCGCGTGAAGAGCGTGGGGCGCAGCATCCGGATCCTGTCCTTCGACGACGTCGCCCAGTCGAGAAGCTGCGGCGCGGGCAGCAGGCCCCGCTCGCCGAGCAGCGGGCGGAACTGGTTCAGCGTCGACAGGAACGCGACGAAGAACAGCGCCGCGATGCCCCGCTGCAGAACCTCGCGGGCGAAGCCGTAGTCCACTGCGGCGAACCCGTCCATGCCGACACGATACGTCGGGCTTCGAACCGCCGAGGGGGACTTGACAGTCGGATGCCGCGCGGGCGCGGACTCCGGATGCCGCAGTCGCAGCGCCCTCTTCGTACGACAGACCGGGGGCCGACGCGCCGGATGTCGGACGAAACACGGTGTTTCGTCCGACAGGCGGCGTGTCGGCCCCCGGGATGCAGTGGGGCGGGTCAGCTCTGAGGAAGGGCGGCGACCACGTCGATCTCGACGAGGATGTTCGCCAGCTGCGAGCCCACCGTGGTGCGCACCGGGTAGGGCGCTGTGAAGAACTCCTCGTACGCCGTGTTGAACTCGGCGAAGTCGCTGAGGTCCTGCAGGTGCACCGTCGACTTGACGACGTCATCCATCGTCAGACCGTGCACGGCGAGCACCTTCTGGATGTTGCGCAGAACCTGGCGCGTCTGGTCGCCCACGTTGTCGGCGATGGCGTTGTCGTTCGCCGCGTCCTGCGGGCCGAATCCCGCCGTGTACAGGAATCCGTTCGCGACCACCCCGTGGCTGTAGGGGCCAGCGGGCGCGGGCACGCCCTCGGTGTGGAAACCGGTCTTCGGCATGTTGCTTTCCTTTCTGTTGACAACAGGTCTGATCCCCATCGGGGGACGAATCACGTGCGACTGTCCGCGGCGCGGCGCAGTCCCCTGCCGGGCAGAGCCCCCGTCGGTTCGCCCTCGGCGAGAACGCGGATGCCGCCGACGAAGACGTCGTCGATGCCGACGGCGGCTGTGCGCGGGTTCTCGTACGTGGCGGTGTCGGCCACCGTCGACGGGTCGACGACGACCAGGTCGGCGACGAATCCTGTCTCGACGGCGCCGCGGCGCCCCAGCCCGAACCGGCGCGCCGGCAGCGCCGACAGGTGGTGCACGGCGTCGGGCCAGCTCCACGTGCCGAGGTCCCGCACGTACTCGCGGAGGTAGCGGGCGAAGGTGCCGGCGGCCCTCGGGTGCGGGTGCGCCCCGATGAAGATGCCGTCGGATCCGCCGGTGTGGGCGGGGTGGGAGAAGATGCGAGCGAGCTCGGTGCTGGGCCGAGGGCTGCGCACGGCCATGACAGCGCTGCACTCCAGACCGGATGCGGCAAGCGCATCCAGCGCGAAGTCGGCGGGCGAGGACCCCGCACGCTCGGCGGCCGCACGCAGTGTCAGCCCGTGCGCCCATGCCAGCTCGGGTGCGGCGATGTGGGCGAGCGTGATCATGTCGGGCCAGTCCGGGCCGAGGCTGGCGCTCCGCGTCGCCCTGCCCGCACACGCCTCGCGCAGCTCGGCGCGACGAGCGGGGTCAGCGATCACGGCGACGGCCTCCGCCCTCGGCAGCATCGAGACCTCAGGCGGCAGCAGCGGCATGCCGAGCAGCGTGCAGCCCCGGATGTACGGGTAGGCGTCGAAGGTCGCATCCACTCCGGCGGCCTCCAGCGCGGCGAGCTGCGCCAGCACGATGTCGGCATCGGCGTGGAAGTGCGAGATGTGCACCGCCAGCCCTGATCCGGTGTCGCCTTCAGCCCGGCGTGAGATGTCGGCCACCTCGGCGATGCCGGCGGCGGTGTTCGACTCGTAGCCTCCGCGCATGTGGGTGACGTAGACACCCCCGGCCCTGGCGACTGGCGCACACAGCGCGGCGATCTCGGCCGCATCCTGGAAGATGCCGGGCACATAGTCGAGTCCGCTCGAGATGCCGAGCGCGCCGTCGTCCATGCCGCGCTCCACGACGAACGCCATGCGCCGGCGCTCGTCCTCCGTCGCGGGCCCGTCATGCCTCCCACAGACCTCGAAGCGGACGGTGCCGGCCGGAATCAGGTAGCCGGCGTTCAGCGGCGACGTGCCGTTGACGGCGGCGAGATAGTCGGCGACGCCGCCTCCTCGGTACGTCGGATGCGGGCCGTTGATCGCCGCGAAGTACTCTGCCGCGTAGGAGCCGTCGCCAGGGGCGTAGGAGACGCCGTCCTGACCGGTGATCACCGTCGTGACGCCTTGACGCAGCAGGGTCCGCGTGACGTCGGGGTCGCCGAGCAGGCCGTCGGCGTGGGAGTGCACATCGATGAGACCCGGCAGCACGAAGCGGTCGGAGACGTCCAGCACCGCATCATCGGGCTGCGGATCGACTCGCCCGACCCGCGTCACTTCGCCGCCTTCGATCGCGACGTCGGCGCGGACGGGACCCTCCGCGGAGACCACCGATCCACCGCGCAGCACAGTGCGAGTGCTCATCGCTCTCCTCAGAACCAGGTGCGGACCAGGTCGACGACCAGATCGGATTCGACCGATTCGACCACCGGCAGAATGCGCCACTTGTCGAATGCGGTGCACGGGTGCGACAGCCCGAGGCGCACGACCGATGCGATCGGCAGATGCTGCTCCGAGCGCACGTACGAGTGCTGATCGTTCATCGCCGACACCTGCCCATGCAGGGGCTGCCACTGCTCGGACGACTCCTGCCGCCACGCCCGCGGGATGGGCATCCCCTCGTCGTACGGCAGGTCGCGCTTTCCGCCGTCGACGAGCGCCAGGCCGGGCTCGGGGCTCGACACCACACGAGCGAACCCGTGCATGGCGTTGACGAAGCGCGGCGAATCGTCCTGGGTGCCCCCGTGCGCGCCGCCCTCGTCGAACGGCGAGATACCGCGGTAGAAGCCGTCGTCATGCACGATGTACGCGCCCGAGCGCAGCGTGAAGCGCGTGCGCCCGTCGCGCGCTGCGCCCGCCCAGACATCGGCGACGATGTCGAAGTACGCGCTGCCGCCGGCGGTCACGAAGACCTCGCCGTCGTCGTACAGCGGGGCGAGCTTCGCGTGCAATTCGATCTGCGCTTCGAGGTACGACCGCACGGCCGCGACGCCTGCGGGCGAGCGGTCGTGAGCGAGGCTGCCCTCGTACCCCGAGACGCCGGCGATTCGGAGCACGGGGGAAGCGGCGATGCGCTCCGCGACGCGGACGGCCTCGGCGATCGACCGCGCACCGGTGCGCCCGCCCGCGGCGCCGAGTTCCACGCAGACGTCCGCTGGGCGCGACGCGCCCGCGGCGAGCAGGCCCTGCTCCATCGCCTCCACGGTCGAAAGGGAATCTGCCCAGCTGACGAACCGGAATGCGGGGTCGGTCAGCTCGCCTGCAAGCCAGGCGAGCGACCGCGGGTCCACAGCGGCGTTGGCGAGCATGATCGAGTCGAGACCGAGGTCACGCCCGGTGCGCACCTGGCCCATCGTCGCGAGGGTGATGCCCGTCGCGCCGGCGTCGGTCTGACGTTTCCAGAGCGCGGGCGCCATGGTCGTCTTGCCGTGCGGCATGATCTCGAAGTCTCGATCGGCGCACCACGCCGCCATGGTCGCGACGTTGGCGTCCATGGCGGCGTCGTCGAGCGCGATGAGAGGAGTCCAGAATTCGTCCAGGCGCGGACCGGTCGCGAGGAACTCCGCCGCGGTCATGCCCGCGGCGCGGGCGGGCAATCCCTTGTCGCGCGCTGTCAGCAGAGTGTCGTCCACGTGAACCATTCTGGTTGCTCCCTCTCAGGCGTTCGTCTTGACGGCCGACTCGACGCGCAGCTCGTGCAGGCGACCGGCGCCCTCGACGTCGGGTCGGATGGATGCCAGCATCGTGGCGATGACGCCGACGATCGCGATGACCGCGGCATAGACCACCACGGGCCAGAACGCTCCACCGGCTGCAGCGACCAGGGCCACGCAGATGATCGGTGCGAGGCCGCCGCCGAGGGTGTTGGAGATCTGGTAGCCGATGTTGACGCCGGTCGTGCGCGCCTCTGGGTCGAACATCTCGGCGAGCATCGTGGCGAGCGTCGCCTGCATCGCGACGCCGAACACCACGAAGCCGAGGATCTGACCGACCCAGATCAGCCACATGTTGCCGGTCGTGAACAGCGCGAACGCCGGGTACACCATGGCCGCGAAGCCGATGCATCCGATGATGTACACCGTGCGACGGCCGATCCGGTCGGAGATGTGACCCCACAGCGGCGCGACGACGATCTGCAGCAGACCGACGATCATCGTGCCGGCGAAGCCCATCCACGCGGGAAGGCTCTTGTTCGACACCATGAAGCTGAGACCGTAGGTGAGGATCACGTAGCCGGCGATCGACTGCGGAAGGCCGATCAGGATGCCGAGGATCGTGTTCTTCGGGTGACGGAACGCCTCGACGAGCGGGTTGTGCTTCTTCCCGGTGGAGGAGATGAGCAGCGTCTGCGTCTCGGTGAACTCCTCGGACTCCTCGAGGTGGCGACGCAGGATCACCGCGGCGATTGCGAGCACCATCGAGAACACGAAGGGAATGCGCCATCCCCACTCGATGAACCACGAGCCGGGCACCAGGCCGAGGCCGGCCATCAGACCGCCCGAGACGACATTGGCGACGCCGGCGCCGCTGATCAGGAACGCGCCGTACATGCCCTTGCGGCCGATCGGGGCGGCCTCGACGACCATCGTCGCGGCGCCACCCATCTCACCGCCGACGAAGAAGCCCTGGCAGAGGCGGAAGAACAGCAGCAGCAGCGGCGCGGCGATCCCGATGGCCTGGTCAGAGGGGATGAGGCCGATGCCGGTGGTGGCGAGCCCCATGCCGACGACGGTGCTCATCAGCACGACCTTGCGGCCGACGCGGTCGCCGATGATGCCCCAGATGATGCCGCCGACGGGCCGAAGGAAGAATCCGACGGCGAAGGTCGCGAACGACGACAGCTGCGCGATCACGGGGTCGTTCGAAGAGAAGAACACCGCGGGGAACACCGCCGCCGAGGCGAGGCCGTACAGGTAGTAGTCGTAGTACTCGATCAGCGTGCCGATGGCCCCGCCGGCGACCGTCTTTCGCTGTTTGGGCGACAGACCGCGCGATGCGGACACAGTGGTCATCCGAGCCTCCTTGCTGGGTGAATGCGGGCCTCGCGGACTGCGCGGCCTCGACGTCTCGTGTTGGGTGACGCTAAGCTAGCAGTGAAATAGACATTCTGTCTATCTGTCGAATTTTTTGTTCAGTGGGGTGAGCGATGACGATCAGTACCGCAGCAGAGGCACTCGCCGATGAGGTCGCACGGCAGACGTACGAGAGCGCCGAGGAGGTGCTGCGCCTGTACCGACCCGTGATGCGGGCCCTCGCGACGGCTGCAGGGCCCACGACCGAGGTGGTGCTGCACAACCTCGACGGCGCCGACATCGACCTCGGACACACGATCATGGCCATCGAGAACGGCCACGTCACCGGGCGCGCGGTCGGCGGCCCCTCCACGTCGCTCGGCCTGGACGTGATGAAAGATCGCCGCGGAAACCACGACGCGTTCGGCTACACCGGATACACGAGCGACGGACGCGAGCTGCGCTGCTCCTCGGTGTACTTCCACAACTCGTCCGGCGACATCATCGCTTCCCTGTGCATCAACGTCGACCTCAGCCCGCTCCAGCAGGCCCGCAACGTACTCGCCGCGCTTCTGCCGTCGGGCGCACCGTCGGCGAACGCGCCCAAGGAGCACTTCGGGACCGACCTCGTGGCGGTCATGGATTCGATGATCAGCGATGCCATCCACGAGATCGGCCGACCGGTCGAGAACATGTCCCGCGACGACAAGATCGCCGTCCTCGAGCGCCTCGACCAGCGCGGCGCGACGCAGATGCGCAAGTCCGTCGAGGCGATCGCGAAGCGACTCGGGATCTCACGGGTGACCGCATACAGCTACCTCGAGGAGGCGAGAGCACGACGCTAGGCCTCCGAGTCGAAGCCCGTCGAGCCCACGATCATGGACATCACGAATCAGGATGCCACCCCCGCACTCATCGCACTCGGCGAGACGATGGTGCTCATCACCCCGCACGACGCGACGCGTCTCGCAGAGGCCGACGACGTCCGGCTGACCATCGGCGGCGCCGAATCGAACGTCGCCGCCCACGTGGCATCCCTCGGTCACCGCACCGCCTGGGTCAGCGCGCTCGGCGACGACGTGCTCGGGCGTCGCGTGAACCGCGCGGTGAAGGACCTGGGCGTGGACACGCGCTGGGTCGCCTTCAACTCGCACGCGCCCACCGGCGTGTACTTCAAGGACCCCGGCCACGGCGTGCACTACTACCGGGCAGGGTCCGCGGCGTCGCGTATGAGCCCCGAGAGCGTCGCCCACGTGCCGCTCGAGGATGCCGCGATCGTCCACATCTCCGGAATCACCCCCGCCCTGTCACCAGTCTGCGCCGCGATGATCGATGCGGTCATCGACCGGGTGACGTCTGCGGGTGCGGGATCGCTGAGCTTCGACGTGAACCACCGTGCCGCGCTGTGGGAAGCGCCGATCGCCGCGCCCGTGCTGCTCGAACTGGCGAATCGGTCCGACATCGTCTTCGTCGGTCTCGACGAGGCGCAGACGCTGTGGGGATGCGGCAACCCTGACGACGTGCGCGCACTGATCCCGGCGCCCGCCCATCTGGTCGTGAAGGACGGCGACGTCGGGGCCACGGAGTTCTCGGCCGATGGCACGACCTTCGTGCCGGCGATCCCGACCGAGGTGGTCGAGGCCGTCGGCGCCGGTGACGCCTTCGCAGCAGGGTGGCTCGCCGAGAAGCTCGCGGGATCCGCGGCTCGGGAACGGCTGCAGGGCGGCCACCGGCGGGCCCACCTCGTGCTGCAGTCCACCGATGATGTGGTCGGCATCGTCACGACGGACGCCGGGCGCTGACGATGCCCGGTACAGGGAAAGGGATTCTCATGGACAATTCAGGTTTCGAGCAGCTGTTCGGCGGTGCGCCGCTGATGGCGATCCTGCGCGGCATGGGCGCGGAGAGGAGTCTCGCGGTGTCGATCACCGCGTGGGATCTCGGCATCGACGTGGTCGAGCTGCCCATCCAGACGGAGGAGGACATCGAGGCGCTGCGCGTGGTCGCCGCCGCCGGTAAGGAGCGCGGGAAGATCGTCGGCGCCGGCACCGTGGTCTCCGCCGAGCACGTCGCGCAGGCGGCGTCCGCCGGTGCTGCCTTCACGGTCAGCCCAGGGCTCGACCTCGAGGTCGTTCGCGCCTCGCACGACGCGGGGCTGCTCAGCATCCCGGGCGTCGCCACGGCGAGCGAGGTGCAGCTGGCCATGAAGGCCGGGCTCACCTGGCTGAAGGCCTTCCCCGCCTCCGTGCTGGGCACGCAGTGGCTCACGGCCATGCGGGGGCCTTTCCCGCAGGCCCGATTCGTCACCACCGGCGGCATGAGTGCCGCCAACGCCGGGGAGTATCTGAGCGCGGGTGCTCGCGTCGTCGCTGTCGGCTCCGCCCTGGAAGACCCTGCGCAGCTGCCGCTGCTGGCCGGGCTGCTCGGCTCCGGCGACCGGTCATGAGCGAACTCGAAGCCAGGCGCGCGTTCGTCGACGCGCGCCTCGCCTACGTCGACGCTCGCCTCGCCTACGAGATCGACGTGGTCGCCGCCGCGCAGGCCGTCGAAGCGGATGCCGCGATCCTCGTCGACACTCGACGACTCGAGTCCTGGGAGCACGGCCACATCGCCGGGGCCCTGCATCTGCCCAAGACCGCCGTCGAGTCTCAGCTCGACACGCTCCCACGGGACCGCATGCTCATCGTGTACGGCTGGGGGCCTGGGTGCAACGGCGCCACTGCCACCGCCCGCACGCTGCTGGCGGCGGGACTGGATGTGCGCGAGCTGCTCGGCGGCTACGAGTACTGGGTGCGCAACGGCTTCCCGACCGAGGCCGACGGCGTGATCACCCGCCGTACACCGGATCCCCTGGTCACCGCCGAGCCCTGAGCACGACCCGCCTCCCGCACACGCTGATGGGCGGAGAACGCAGTGATGGGCGGAGCTTTCTCAGCGAAGGCTCCGCCCATCAGCGCAAAGTCCACCCGACGAAGCGGGCGCGGGCGCGTCTTACTCGCTGACCACCCAGTCGAGCTGGTCGGCGTTCTCGTCGAGCCACTTGTCGACGGCCTCAGCCGACTTGTCCTCGTACTCGTCAGAGGTCACGAGGCTCTCGAGGGCACCGTACTGCTCATCGTTCAGCTTGATCTTCTCGATCAGCTCCGCCGCCTCGGGGAACTCTTCGGCGAAGCCGCTCTTGCCCAGGAAGTGCAGCGCCTCGGACTCGCCCATGGCGCCCTTCGGGTCTTCCAGGTCCTTCAGCGGCCAGGCGTCGTTCGCCCAGAACGGACGCCACAGCGTCACGACGATCGGCTCTTCGGCGGCGACCGCCGTGTCGAGCTCGGCGAGCATGCCGCCGGTCGACGAGGTGACCAGCTCGTAGTCGTCCAGGCCGTACTCCGGCATGGCCGTCTCCTGCGTCTGCTTCGTCAGCCCGGCGCCCGGCTCGATGCCGATGATCTTGCCGCCGAACATGTCGGCGTTGCCCTTGAGGTCCTCGATGGAGTTGATCTCGTCGAGGTACTCCGGCACGGCGAGGGTGAGCACAGCGCCCTCGTAGTAGGTGCCGAGATCTTCGATGTCGTCGCCGTACTCCTCCATGTAAGAGGCGTGCGTCACCTCGGACCAGGCGGACGGGTACATGTCGATGTCACCCTGCGCGAGGGCGGTGTACAGCGGCCCTGCATCGACGACCTCTTCCATCTCGACCGTGTAGCCGAGCTTCTCGAGTTGGTCGGCGAGCAGGTAGGCGGTGCTGAGCCCGTCGGTCCACGCGGGCAGGAAGCCCATCGTGATCGTTCCCTTGTCGTCGCCGCCGTTGCCGCCGTTGCCGGCGTCGCCGCCCGCGCAGCCGGTGAGAGCCAGGGATGCCGCCGCGCCGAGCGCGATGATGCTTGTCAGGTGCCTCTTCTTCATGGTGCTTCCTTCTTTCTTCACGTATGTCTCACGCGTTCCGTATGGGTTGCTGTGCTGTACAGGGTGGTTCAAGGGGCGAGAACGGATGCACCCGCCGACGCGGGTGCGGCAGTCTGCGCAGAGGTCGCAGGCGATGCGGATGCCGCTGCCGACGCACGACGGGCGTCGTCGCGTCGGCGCTGCAGGATGCCCAGCAGCGAAGACGGGGAGCTCGCGGGGTTACCCAGAGCCGCGGTGACGCGGTCGAGGAACACGGCGATGAACACCACTCCCAGGCCCGCCTCGATGCCCTGTGCGACGTTGATGGTCGCGAGCGCGGCGACCACCTCCTTGCCCAGGCCCGGTGCACCGGCCATGCCGGCGATGACGGCCATGGAAAGGGCGAGCATGATCACCTGGTTGACGCCGGCCATGATGGTGGGCGTGGCCAGGGGCAGCTGGATGCCGCGCAGGATCTGACCCGGCTTCGCGCCGAACGCGTGCCCCGCCTCGACGGTCTCGGCATCGACTCCGCGGATGCCGAGCTCGGTGAGACGCACGCCCGGCGGCAGCGAGAAGATCACGGTCGCGATCACTCCCGGCACGAAACCGAGGCTGAAGAAGATGATCACGGGGATCAGGTACACCAGCGACGGCATGGTCTGCATGAGATCGAGCACGGGTTTGATCACCGTGCTGACCGTGTTGTTGCGCGCCGCCCAGATCCCCAGGGGCACGGCTATGACGACCGTGACCAGCGTCGCTATCAGCACGAGCGCGAGAGTCTGCATCGCCGTGTCCCACTGGTCGACGCCGAGGGTGATCGTGAACATCAGCACGGTTCCAACGGCCAGCTGCCAGGAGCGCACCAGCCAGGCGATCAGGGCGAACACGATGATCATCACCGGCGCCGACGGCGCGGCCAGCAGATCAGCGAGCCCGTTCGCCAGGAAGCCGACGAAGGCGGAGATCGCGTCGGTCAGCCAGTCGAGGTTGTCGCGAATCCAGTCGACGACGAACTTGCCCCATTCACCGATGGGAATACGGAAACCTTCCATCAACGCACCTCCTCGGCGTTCTCACCAGCGGATGCCGTGGTGTCAGTGGCAGCCGCGGCATTCACCGCGTTCTGCGCCTCGGCGAGGACCTCGTCGATCATCGTCGCGGGCATCGGCTGCATGGGAATCGTCAGCTCACCGGTGGCGCCGGGGCCGGGGCCAAGGGCGGCGAGCAGAGTGACGCGCGGGATGACGCCGGTCAGGCGTCCCTCGGCATCGGTAACGGCCAGCGGCAGCGGCGACTCGACCGAGGGGATGAACAGGTTCATCAGCACCTCGTCCTCGTCGACGCTCTGCGGCACGGGCTTCAGGATCGACGCCAACGACGTCTCCCCCTTGCGCACCAGCTTGACGGCGTCGCGGTCGGTGACGATGCCGACGAGGTGCCGGTCGCGACCGACGACGTACGTCGCCGACATGTACGAGTCGCGCATCTGGCGCAGAGCCGTGCGCGGGCCGGCGTTGTCGGCGACGACGGGGCGCGGACGCTCCATGACGTTTGCAGCGGTGAGCACGCGCGCGCGATCGACGTCCTGCACGAACTGCTCGACGTAGTCGTTGGCCGGGTCGGTGAGGATGTCCTCGGGCGTGCCGATCTGCACGATGCGGCCGTCCCGCATCACCGCGATGCGGTCGCCGAGGAACATGGCCTCGTTCAGGTCGTGCGTGATGAAGACGATGGTCTTCTGCAGCTTGGCCTGCAACTCGACGAGCTGCTCCTGCATCTCACGGCGGATCAGCGGGTCGAGGGCGCTGAAAGCCTCGTCCATCAGCAGGATGTCGGTATCGGCCGCGAGAGCGCGGGCGATGCCGACACGCTGCTGCATGCCGCCGGAGAGTTCGCTGGGCAGCTTGTCCCCCCAGCCGTCGAGACCGACCAGGGCGAGGATCTCTTCGGCCTTCTGCAGGCGCTCGGCCTTGGCCATGCCCTTCAGTTCGAGCGGGTAGGCGACGTTCGCGGCGACCGTGCGGTGCGGCAGCAGCGCGAAGTGCTGGAAGACCATCGATACGCGGTCGCGGCGCAGCTCGCGCAGTCGCCCGGCGGGGATGCCGGTGATCTGATCTCCGGCGATGGTGATCGTGCCGTCGGACGCGTCGTGCAGACCGTTCAGCATGCGGATGATGGTGGACTTGCCGGATCCGGACAGTCCCATGATGACGAAGATCTCACCGCGGTTCACGGTGAAGCTCGCGTCGATCACTGCGGCGGTGCCGGCGTCGAGCACCTCGTTCCGGGTCTCGCCGGACTTGAGCCGCTTGACCGCCTGCTGCGGATTTCGACCGAAGACCTTGTAAAGATTGCGCGCTTCAAGAGCGATTTCGGACACGTTTCCCCCGACGGCTCACCTCGGGCAGGTGGCCTGCTTCGGTTACGCCCGGGTGATGGTCACAAGGCCGTTTCGACACACGCTGTACTGACGGCACGGGCGGGGATTTCGGATCCCCGCAAAGAACATCGACCGTACGCCCACGCCTCTTCGTGTACAGCTCGGGTCGAAAGAAGGACGCGGCCGCGGACTGGTCTTGAGGCCTCTCGGCCACCTGTCCACGCTAACGAATGGCTGATCCGGAGGCAAATCCTCGTTACCGAATCGTTCTCTCACCTGGCCTTCTCTAAAAGGGTGGATCCCGGCGGATGCTGCGGGTGACGGTGAATCTCGGTGTGCGCACCACTTGCTCGGTGGGCCCGACATCGCGGCTCAGGGCACGCCGGTGATCGAGGTGCGAGTTGAAGACGGTCCACACCTCACCGCCCGGTCGGAGCAGGCGCGCCGAGGCGCTGATCAGACGTCGTCCGGCGCCCTCGTGCACGCTCGCCCCGAGGTGGAACGGCGGGTTGAGCAGGATCAGATCGGCCTCGCCGTCCGGCAGCTCCGACCCGGCGTCGTCCAGCGTCACGCGCACCCGGTCGGCAAGGCCGTTGGCGGCCATCGTCGCCATGGCGGAGCGCACCGCCGCAGCGGAGCGGTCGGTTGCGATGACATCGGCATCCGGATGCGCGAGGGCGAACGAGGCGGCGAGCGCGCCGGTGCCGCATCCGAGGTCGACGACGGTGGGCTCCGGCGGTGCGACGAGCTTCGCCATCGCCTCGAGCAGCACGCGCGTGCCGATGTCGAGGCGCGCCCCGGCGAACGCGCCGCCGTGTGCGCACAGCGTGAGCCCCGCCGCATCCGTCCTCGAGAAGCCGCTTTCGACACGGGAAACCACACCGGACGTGGTTTCCGATGCGAAACGTGATTTCTCGCCGGGCAGCGGGTGGCGGATGCTGACCGGGTAGGGCGGCTCGGGCGGGACGGGCAGCGGCCCCGAGGCGATCACCAGGCGGGATTTGCGCTCGGCGCGCTGCGGCTGCACGGAGCCGAAGCATGCGGCGAGCGCCTCGTTCTGGCTCAGCGTCATGTGCTTGACGCGGCCGCCGCAGACCAGCACGGCATCCGGCGCCGCCCAGCGGGCCACGGCGTCGGCCATCTCCTCGAGTTCGGCGAGCGCCTTGGGCAGCTGGAGCAGCACCAGCGAGACCCCGTCGAGCAGGGCGGGTCCGAGTTCGTGCGCGGCGAAGCCGTCGAGACCGAGTGCGGCGGCGTTGTTCGCCAGCGCCCGCCGGCCGGTCACGAGGTCCTGGTGCACGCGGATGCCGCGCACCCCGGCATCCGCGAGTGCGAGAGTGATCGCACCGTACTCGTCGCCGATGACCGCGATCCGGTCACCGGCGATGCCGGCGGCCAGTGCGTACCCGACGAGGAGTTCGTCGGTGGCATCCCACGCCTGCAGGTTCGGCGCCTCCACGTCGGGAGACCGCCGCAGCCTGCTGAAGTCGAAATCGGCCACCCGCTCACGATACTTCCGCTGCGCTTGACGACCGACTGAACATGCGTTTAGTCTGCTGTACATGCGTTCAGCATCTGATGACCTCACTGCGCGAGCCCGTATCCGCGACGCCGCGATCCGCGCCTTCGCCGAACACGGCTTCGACGCCACCAGCCTGCGCACCATCGCCGCCGATGCCGGTGTGAGCGCGGCCCTGATCGTGCACCACTTCGGTGACAAGAACGCGCTGCGCGCCGCCTGCGACGATTACGTCGTCGCCGTGTTCATCGACGACAAGCACGAGCTGATCGAGGCACCGACGGCCGACCGCATCCGCGCCGCCCTGAACGATGTCGAACGCTACGGACCCTATGTCGACTACCTCGGACGCATGCTCGCCGAGAGCTCGCCGGCGGCCGACCGGCTGTTCGACTCGATCGTGCAGCTGACCCGTGACGTGCTCGAGGAGCAGCGCAACGCCGGCCTGCTCGTCGAGATGAGCGACCCTGAGATGACGGTGATGCTCATGGTGATGCTCGGTCTCGCTCCGGTGATGATGCGCACCCAGGTGAGCCGATCGCTCGGTCACGACCAGCTCAGCACCGCCGGGATGCTGCGCAGCACCCTGCCGACACTGGAGCTGCTCACCCACGGCATCTACTCGAGCTCTGCGTTCCTCGACGGCGCGCGGCAGGCGATCGCTTCCACGCAGGACGAAAGCACCGAAGGAGGAACGGAATGAACTCCGTCATCGACATCACCGGTCTGCACAAGAGGTACGGCCGCCGCACGGCGGTGCACAGCCTCGACATGCACGTGAAGCCGGGCACCGTCTACGGCCTGATCGGCCCGAACGGCGCCGGTAAGACGACCACGCTGCGCACGCTGGTCGACGTCATCCGGCCGACCTCGGGCGCGGTGCGGGTGCTCGGCGAGGATCCGCGGCACGGCGGCGCGCGGCTGCGCCGGCGCATCGGGTACGTTCCCGGCGAGCTGCGGCTGGAGGGCCGGATCACGGGACACCGCATGCTGTCGTTCTACGCGGGTGTCTCCGGGCCGGTCGCCCGCGGATACACCGCGGAGCTCGCCGAGCGCCTCGGAGTCGACCTCTCGCGACCCGTCCGCAGCCTGTCAAAGGGCAACAAGCAGAAGCTGGGCCTGATCCAGGCGTTCATGCACCGTCCGGAGCTGCTCATCCTCGACGAGCCGACCAGCGGCCTCGACCCGCTCGTTCAGCGCGTGTTCCTCACCATGGTGCGCGAGGCGCGCGATGCCGGGCAGACCGTTCTGCTCAGTTCGCACGTGCTCAGCGAGATCCAGCAGACCGCCGACGAGGTGGCCGTGCTCGCGAACGGACGCATCGTCGCCGACGGCGACGTCAGCTCGCTGCGGCTGGGGTCGGTGCGGCGGGTGCGGGCGGGGATCGAACAGGCGGATGCCGCGCAGGCGCGCGCCGTGCTCGAGAACGTTCCCGGCGTGGAAGGGCTGGAGCTCACCGCATCCGACGGCGCAGTGCGACTCAGCGCCACCGTCGAGGGCGGGATCGATCCGCTGGTGAAGGCCCTTGCCCGGTTCACCGTGCAGGATCTCACCATCGAAGAGCCCGACCTCGAGGAGAGCGTGCTGCGACTGTACGGCAACGAGACGACGACACGTTCGCACGAAGACGAGGGAGATGCACGATGAACCGCATCCTGCCGGTGTTCCGGCGCAGCATCCGCGAGTCATGGCGCAGCCTGATCGGCTGGAGCCTCGGCATCGCCGCCGTACTGTTCCTCTACCTGCCGCTGTACCCCAGCTTCGGGGCCAGCGGGCAGCTCGAAGACGTCATCAAGGTGCTGCCGAAGGAGCTCGTCGATACCCTCGGCTACGACCAGATCGCCTCGGGCGCGGGGTACGCCCAGAGCACCTTCTTCGGCCTGATGGGATTCCTGCTGCTCTCCATCGCGGCGGTGCTGTGGGGCTCGGCGGCGATCGCAGGGGCAGAGGAGTCGGGGCGGCTCGAACTCGACCTCGCTCACGGCATCGGGCGGGCGCAGTACGCGCTCGAAGCCGCCCTCTCGGTTCTGGTGAGGCTGCTTTGGCTGGGCGCGTTCTCGGGCGCGCTCGTGTTCGCCCTGAACGACCCCGCGCAGCTCGGCATCCATCCGCCGCACATCGTCGGTGCCGCACTCGCGCTCACGGGGCTGGCCTACTTCAGCGCCGCGGCCGGTCTGCTCGCCGGTGCGCTCACCGGGCGGCGGGCGTGGGCGACCGGGGCGGCTGCCGCTGTCGCAGTGCTCGGTTACGTGTTCCAGGCCGTGGCGAAGCAGTCGGAAGACGTCGAGTGGTTGAACGCCCTGTCGCCGTTCGCGTGGGTGTACCACCAGCCGCCCCTGCGTGATGGCGTGGATGTGGGCGGGCTGCTGCTGGTGTGGGGCATCGCAGTCGCTCTCGCGGCGGCATCCGCCCTGGCCCTGTCGCGCCGCGATCTGCGCGGCTGAACGCTGCGGCCCACTCCGGTCGCACTTTGCGCCGCTGTCCCGACCGGGAAGCGACACGGAGTGCGACCGGAACGATCCCGGGGCACGGTTGCTGCGGCCACGGAATCGTTACTGTGGGCATCATCATGGCCGCTTCACTGACGATCGCCCAGCGCACTCTGCCCACCGCTCCCGTCGGGGCGCCGAATCCGCTTCCCGCGGTGACGTCGATGCCGCAGGCTCCGTACGAGGCCGGAACCGACGGCCTGCCCGAGGAGATCGCGGCGAACCTGCGGTACGGGCAGGTCACGTCCATTCATCCGTACCTTCTGCAGGACGGCTACTCGCGCAAGCGCACCGAAGCGCCGATGCGCGTCGCCGTGCTCGAGAACGAACTGCTGCGCGCCGAGTTCGCGCTCGATCTGGGCGGGCGGCTCATGCGCCTGCTCGACAAGACGACCGGGCGCGATCTGGTGTACCGCAACGCGATCTTCCAGCCGGCGAACCTCGCGCTGCGGAACGCCTGGTTCTCCGGAGGCGTGGAGTGGAACATCGGCATGCGCGGGCACTGGCCGCTCACCTGCGACCCGCTCTATGCGGCCGAGCTGACCGCACCCGACGGGGAGCCGGTGCTGCGCATGTGGGAGTACGAGCGGGTGCGCGGGCTGATCGTGCAGATCGACGCCACGCTGGACGACCGAGTCGCAGCACTGCACGTGCAGGTGCGCGTCCGCAATCCGCACCCGCATGAGACCGGCATGTACTGGTGGACGAACATCGCCGTCGCCCAGACTCCGGGCTCGCGGGTGTACGCGCCGGCGACGCACGCCTACCGCACCGGCTACGACGGAACGCTGCAGTACGTCGACGCCGCCGACCCCGACGTCAGCCGCCCGGCATCCGCCCCCGCCGCCGCCGACTGGTTCTACGACCTTCCTGCTGCGGCGCGGGCGGCCGGCACCCCGCTGAGGCCGTGGATCGCCGCACTCGAACCCGATGGCTCCGGCCTCGCGCATGTCTCCACCGCCCCGCTCGTCGGGCGCAAGCTGTTCGTCTGGGGCGACACCACGGGCGGGCGGCACTGGTGCGACTGGCTGGGCGGGGCGACCGGCGCCTACTTCGAGATCCAGGCGGGGTTGACGACGACGCAGTATGAGCACCTGCGGATGCCAGGCGGGGCGACCTGGGAATGGCGCGAGACGTTCCTTCCCCTGCACATCGACCACGACGCCCGCGATGCGGAGTGGAACGAGGCCGTCGCCGTCGTCGGCGACGCCGTGCTGAAGGCTGCGGATGCGGCAACGGCCGGCACGCGCCTGGGCTCCCTGAAGGATGCCGAGCCGGCCCGGATGCTGCACACGGGATCGCCGTGGGGAGCGCTCGAGGCGGAGCTCGCCGCGCGCAGCGGCGCATCGTTCGACACCCTGCCCAGTGTGCGCTTCGACCGGGACGCTCCCGGCGCCGGGCCGTACTGGACGGCGCTGCTCGACGGCAGCACGGGAGAGGACGCCGGGCTCGACGCACCCCAGTCCTACGTCGCGGGCGAGCGCTGGGAGCGGCTGCTCGCCGAGGCGCCGGCCAGCTGGCTGACCCACCTCCACCGAGCAGTCATCGCCCATGCCCGCGGCGACCTCGCCGCGGCCGGCTCGCGCTACGAGGCATCCCTGCGGCAGCGACGTTCGCCGTGGGCGTTGCGCGGCCTCGGCCTGGTTCGGATCGGCGAGGGCGACGCGGATACCGGTATCGCACACCTGGTGGACGCGCTCGCACTGGCGCCGGATTCCGTGCCGATCGTGCTCGAGCTGGGTGCCGAGCTGCTGCGCGCAGGGCGCGCCGAGGACGCCCGCGGTCTGGTCACGTCGCTGCCCTCGGCTGTGCAGGAGCGCGGGCGCGTGCGGGTGCTCGCGATCCGCGCGGCGCTCGACGCCGGCGACCGGGAAGCCGCCGGGCGCCTGCTCGAGCAGCGCTTCGAAGTGCCCGACATCCGCGAGGGCGAGCTGAGCATGTCCGATCTCTGGCGGCAGGCGTTCCCTGATCGCCCCGTACCCGAGTGGTACGACTTCTCGATGAGCTGAGCGGGTCGTCAGCGCCCGGGAGCCGCGACTCACGGGCCGGACTGACGTTCAGATCGCCCATCCCGCTTTGCTACCGGTTCTCCGGGAAGAATCGCGATCTGATGGAGGGCGGCGTGAACCTGGGGTTGACACCATCCCGGTTAGGTGGTTACTTAGTTGAGTAGCTAACCACCTAACCGGAGGCGACGTGATCGAAGAAGGCAGGCCCCTGTTCCTGCAGATCGCCGAGGCGATCGAGGAATCCATTCTCGACGGCAGTCTCGTCGAGGATGCTCAGGCCCCTTCGACCAACGAGCTCGCCGCATTCCACCGCATCAACCCGGCCACGGCCGCGAAAGGTGTCGCCATGCTCGTCGACAAGGGCGTCCTGATCAAGCGCCGCGGCATCGGCATGTTCGTCGCCGGCGGCGCCCGCGACATCCTGCTCGGCGAGCGGCGCACGGCGTTCGCCGAACGGTTCATCGACCCACTCATCGCCGAGGCCCGCACGCTGGGTCTGGGCGCAGAAGACCTCACCGCACTGCTGCACGAGCGCACGCAGCATGCGGAACGTACAGCATCCACAGAAGGGAGCCGCGCATGACCTCCGTCATCGAGGTTCGGAACCTGAGCAAGCGCTACAAGGACAAGCTCGCCCTCGACAACGTCTCACTGTCGATCGAGAAGGACACCATCTACGGGCTGCTCGGCCGCAACGGCGCAGGCAAGACGACGCTGATGTCCATCCTCACGGCGCAGAACTTCGCGACCTCCGGCCAGGCGCTGGTCTTCGGCGAGAACCCCTACGAGAACTCGAGGGTCCTCAGCCGCATCTGCTTCGTGCGAGAGAGCCAGAAGTACCCCGACGACGCCACACCGACGCACGCCCTGCGGGCGGCCAGGCTGTTCTTCGACAACTGGGATCAGAAGCTCGCCGAGCGGCTGATCGATGACTTCCAATTGCCGCTCAAGACGACGATCAAGAAGCTCTCGCGCGGTCAGCTCTCGGCGGTGGGAGTGATCATCGGCCTCGCTTCCCGGGCCGAGATCACATTCTTCGATGAGCCCTACCTGGGGCTCGACGCCGTGGCACGGCAGATCTTCTACGACCGCCTCCTCGAGGACTACGCCCAGCATCCGCGCACGATCATCCTGTCGTCGCACCTGATCGACGAGGTGTCGAACCTCATCGAGAAGGTCATCGTGATCGACAGGGGCCGGATCCTGCTCGACGAGGACACCGACGCCGTGCGCGGCCGCGCCTCGACGATCGTCGGCGACGCCGCGAAGGTCGAAGCATGGGCCGCCGGTCGCGAGATCATCCACCGTGAAGCACTCGGCCGCGTGGCATCCGTCACCGTGCTCGGTCACCTCACCGATGCCGACAAGGCCGGCCTTGCCGCTGCGGACCTCGACCTCGCGTCGGTGTCGCTGCAGCAGCTCATCGTCCGCCTCACGCAGAACGCGATGCAGGCGGCATCCGCCGAATCCATCACCACAGCTGCCGAGGAGGTCCGCTGATGCGACGCACACTGAACGTGGTCAGGCTGCAGCTGATCAACCGCGCCACCTTCATCTGGGTTCCGCTCATCGTGCTCGCGAGCGCCACCCTGGTCTCGGTTCTGATCTACGCGATGATCCCGGTGGACACGCCGAAGTACGGTGGCGGCGGGCAGGCACCGCTCTGGGTGTTCTTCGCCGTCGGGATGTCGGCGATGACGCTCACCTTCCCCTTCTCGCAGGCGATCAGCATCACCCGGAGGGAGTTCTTCATCGGCACCATGCTGTCGGCGATGCTGGGCAGCGCGTTCATGGGAGTGCTGTTCCTGATCGGCGCCGGCATCGAGATGCTGACCGACGGCTACGGCGTCAACGGCTACGTCTTCCACCTGCCGTGGATCTGGGAGACGGGGCCCGTTGGTGCCTTCATCGTCTACTTCACCCTGGCGCTGTTCTTCTTCGTGATCGGCTTCGCCGGCGCGACGGTGTACAAGCGGTGGGGCCCGGTGATCATCACCGTGGTCGGGCTCGGCATCGGGCTCGCGCTCGTGGGGCTGGTGTTCATCGTCACCCGACTGGAGCTCTGGGACCGGGTGTGGGCCGGATTCGCGGATCTCGGAGCACTCGGGCTCGCACTGTGGGGGCTGGTGGGGATCCTCGCGCTGTCCGCGATCTCGTTCCTCGTGTTCCGGCGCGCGACGCCGTAAGCACGCTCCGCCGGAAGGCCGGTCGCCCCTGCGCGGCCGGCCTTGCGGCGTCTGCGGGCGGGATCCGCCGCGTTGCGGACCTGGTCGGCGGAGGCCTCAGATCGTGTCGTCGGCGGCGACGAGGTCGACCTGCCAATGATGCGAGTCTGGTGCGTCGTCGTCATGCGCCTGCTCGGCCTCGATGAACACCTGGGCGATGCGTTCCAGCACCTGCTCGAACTCCGCTCGCGTAAGGCGCACGTGCCGCTGCTGGAACGTGCCGCGCATCACGGGGTCGCGCCCTTGCGTGTACTCCAGCGACCAGGGCATGAGCCGGCCGATGAGGTCGTTGTGCTCCTCGGCGATGAGTCGCATGAACGCGACGCCGGCGACCTCGTCCTCCATGGGATGCTCGGGGCTGCCCAGTTCGAGGGCGTGGATCTCCGCCGTCTTCCAGACGCGATCGCGGCGATCGCGCGCGTGCTCCGGCGCCTCTTCGATCAGCCCGGCCTTCGCCAGCGAGCGGAGGTGGAAGCTGAGGGTGTTCGCCGGCACCTCGAGCTCGGCCGCGAGATCCGCAGCCCTGGCGTGGCCCCGGCGAATGAGTGCGGTCGTGATGCGCCGGCGCAGCGGATTGGCGACGGCCTTCAGCATCGCCGAGGTCATCACCTGCGTGCCGCTGTGCGAGCCGCCCGCCTCCTCTGCCATGCGTCGAATACTACCCACAATCATTGCGCGACTATAGTTGCGCAATCAATCTTGCGCATATAGTGTGAGCGACATGACGACCTCCCCTCGCATCTGGAGCAACCGGCGCTACGTCCTGTGGCTGATCAGCGACACCGCGAAGGGTCTCGGCACGGCTCTCTTCGCCTTCGCCATCCCCCTGGTGGCCCTGTTCGTGACGGACTCACCGGCTCAGGCCGGCGTGATCGGCGGGGTCGGCATGGCGGTGCGGCTGGTGATGACCCTCTACGGCGGCGTGCTCGCCGACCGGCACAGCCGCATCGCGATGATGCTCCTCGGGGCGGGGATCGCGACGGCGCTGTCGATCGGTTTCGCGATGCTCTCGCTCGCCGATGCGCTCACCTTCGCCACCCTGCTGGTGGTGGAGGTGCTCCTCGCCGGGCGCGCCGGCGTCTTCGAACCGGCGAGCGAGAGCGCCATCAAGGAGATCGTCCCCGACGAGATGATGGGCCGGGCACAGGCAGCGAACCAGGGGCGCGACGCCGCCCTGCAGCTCGCCGGCGGTCCGCTGGGTGGGCTTCTGCTCGCCGCGGGAGCGTGGCTCGTCGGGGCCGTCATGACGCTCGCGTATGCGCTGGCGGCGGTCACCGCGTGGATGCTGCGGGGGCGGATGCCCCGCGAGTCCATCGCCGACGCCGTGCCCGGTCGCGGTGGCGACGCCGGCGGCCCGGCCGCGACGGAGGCATCGGCCACGGCCGGACATCCGGCATCCGCTCGCAGGACGAGCGCGCTTCGAGAGATGCGTGAAGGCTTCGCCTGGCTGTTCGCGCGCCCCGATCTCGGCGGGGTGCTGGCGATCATCACCATCGTGAACCTGGGCTTCAACGCCGGCAGCACGACCGTCATCTACGCCCTGCAGCAGAACGGCCACTCCGAGCTCACGATCGGCCTGATCTCGGCCGCGATCGGCGCCGTCATGCTCGTCGGCGCGCTGTTCGCACCCCGCGTCGTGACGCGGATCGGCGCTGGTGTGCTCACCATCACGGGGCTCTGCGTCGCTGCGGCCGGAGTGCTCGCCCTGTCGGCTGTGCACGAGCCGTGGGCCATCGCACTGGTGTTCGGCGCTGCGGTGTTCCTGCTGCCCGCACTCAACGCCGGCATGATGGGCTACTTCATGGTGGCGACGCCCACCCATCTGCTCGGGCGGGCGAACAGCGCGGCGGGAGTGCTGGGCATGGGAGCGATGCCTCTGGCTCCGCTGATCGCAGGATTCGGACTGTCACTCGCCGGGCGCACGGCGACGATCCTGTTCTGCGGCGCCCTGTGCCTGGTCGCCGTGCTGCTGGCCGCGATCAACCGGCCGCTGCGCTTGCTGCCCGCCGAGGCGGGCTGGGCCGCGCACGCCAGGCAGTTCGAGGTGGCAGAGGCGCCGGCGCCGCTGCGCTGACCCGCGGGGCGCCTGCGCGGCCTGTGCTACGTTGGCGCCATGCACCAGGGGGATGCCGCGATCGGGCCGACGTCCGGAATCTCCCGGCGATCCTTCGTACAGGGAGCCGCGTGGTCGGTCCCGGTGGTCGCCGCTGCGGTCGCGATGCCGCAGGTGAGCGCCATTCCGGCGAACGCCCTCCGGTCCGGCATGAACGTGTTGCCGGTGGCGTGGAAGCTCACCCCGACGGCCATCTCGTATCCGGGGCCGTTCGGCCGAACGGGCTACGACTTCACGACGACCGTCACGTACGAAGGCCAGACCGTCTTCTCGAGCTACGCACAGGGCAATCTCGCCGACAGCACCGAGCCGGTGCAGCTGGAGGCGAACGACATCTACGGCTGAGAGCCGGCGTTTGCCTCTCCACCCGCCGGTCCTGCCGCGAGTTCCTCGGGGTGATTTGTTCATCCCCTCTACTATTCCAAGCGGAAAACGTATACCGTGGGCCTCCACACCCCTCAACGACAGGAGGCCGATGATGTCCCCCCTCGAAGTCGATCGCCGCTCCTTCTTCGCCCTGCTGGGCGCGGGAGCTTTGATCACCCTCACCGCCGAATCCGCCGCCGCCAGCACCGGCGGCGCGTCGGCGTTCAGCGCGACAGCTGACGATCCGCTCGGATCACTGGTCGCCCGCCGCCGCATCATGCTGGCCGGCGATGGCAGCGCGGCATCCGTCCCGGAGCTCGCCGGCATGCTCGAAGACATGAGCGCGAAGGCCGCAGCCAGCTGGCAGGCGATGGTGCGCCCCGCCGCAGCCCCCGGCATCTGGCCGGATCTCCCGCTCGCCGGAGTGAGCGGAACGACCCTCTCGGGCAACATGGGCGTGACCTTCAACCGGGTCTTCGACCTCGCACTCGCCTACTCGACGGCCGGCTGCGCACAGTACGGAGACAGCGCACTCGCCGCGGATCTCGCCGACGCCCTCCGCTATCTCAGCACCGACGTCTATCGGGCCGGCCGATCAGCGGTCGGCAACTGGTGGTTCTGGGAGATCGGAGTTCCCCGCAAGGCCGCCGACATCCTCATCCTGCTGCACGAGGTCGTGCCCGCCGAGGTGCGCACCGCGCTGCTCGCCGCGGCGCGCTGGTTCACGCCCAACCCGAACTGGCGCGGTCGCGGCACCAGCTTCGCCGAGACCGGCGCCAACCGCACCGACAAGTCGCTGTCGTGCGCGCTGCGCGGCATCCTCGACAACCGGCCCGACGAGATCGCACTCGCCCGCGACGCGCTCAGCGACACCGTGCGGGGCGGACGCAACAGCGTCTTCGGCTACGTCACCAGCGGAGACGGCTTCTACACCGACGGCTCGTTCGTGCAGCACGGCTACCTTCCATACGTCGGCACCTACGGCGTGGTCACGCTCGGCGGCATCGCCGAGATCCTCGGTCTGCTCGGCGGCAGCGAATGGGACGTCGTCGACCCGAACAAGTCGGTGATCCTCGACGCCGTCGAGGGGGCGTACGCGCCCTTCATCTGGAACGGTCGCATGATGGACACCGTGCGCGGCCGTGCCGTGTCGCGACAGGCTGCGCCCGACTACGTCGACGGGGCCGGGGCCATGACGGCGATCCTGCTGCTCGCGCAGGGCGCAGGCGAGCCGTATCGCACACGCTACCTCTCGCTCGTGAAGGGCTGGCTGCTGCGCAGCAGCGAGAAGCAGTACGGACTGCCGTCGCAGACCGTCGCGAAGTCGCTGCTGGTGACGTCGATCCTCGGCGACGACGCCGTCGAGCCCGCGGCCGCACCCGTGTACACCAAGGCGTTCGGCGACCAGGACCGCCTGGTGCATCACCGCCCGGACTTCAGCGCCGTGGTGAACATCTCGTCGAAGCGCATCGGCCGGTACGAATGGGGCAACCGCGAGAACAACGTCGGCTGGTACCAGGGCGACGGCCTGACGTTCTTCTACACGCCGACCGACCCGGCTCAGTTCAGCGCCGACTTCTGGCCGACGATCGACCCATACCGCCTGCCCGGCACCACCGTCACCGCCGAGCCGCGCGCGAACGGCGCCACCGACGGCACCGGCATCCCCCGGGCGTTCCAGGCGTTCGGCGGCGGGCTCGCCCTCGACGACCGCTGGGGCATCCAGGGCATGGACCACCTCAACCACAACAGGACGCTCAGCGCGCGCAAGTCGTGGTTCTTCCTCGACGACAAGGTCGTGTGCCTCGGCGCGGCGATCGCCTCCGCATCCGGCCACGACGTCTTCACCACGATCGACAACCGCTCGTTCGCCCAGGGGAGCGTGCCCAGGGTGCGCACCGACAACCGCAACCGCGTGCTCACCGAGGCCAGTGGAGCGGTGAAGGTCTCCCGCAACGTGCACATCATGGGCCACGGCGGGTACGTGTTCCTGAAGGGCGAGAACGTCAGCGGCGACATCGACGTCCGCGTCGTACGTCGCACCGGCGACTGGAAGACGATCAACTCCGGATCGGACACCGGCGGCACCGACGAGCCGAAGAAGCGCGACTACGTCACGCTCACGCACCACCACGGCACCGATCCGGCCGGCGGCGGGTACGCGTACATGGTGCTGCCGAACGTCGATCACTCGGTGACTTTCACCGAGTCGGATGCTCCCACCGTCGAGGTGGTCGCGAACAACGCGACCGCCCAGATGATCCGAGTGGCGGGTGAAGGGCTGACGCTGGCCAACTTCTTCGCCGCAGGCGAGGCGCAAGGCGTCTCGGTCTCGGGCGCGTGCTCGCTCGCGGTGCGCACGGATGCCGGGCGCACCACCGTTGCCCTGTCGGACCCGAGCCGCACGCAGCCGGTCGCCCGCGTCACGCTGCCCGACGCCGCAGGCGCGTCGGTTGTCGAGGCGGATGCCGGGGTACGCGTCGTCTCGTCGTCGCCACTCACCCTGGAGTTCGAGCTCGACGGTCACGGCCACTCGAAGCGGATCGTGCTCGGCTGAGCATCCTCACGCCATCGGCGGCCCGGGCCCTGCGGCTCGGGCCGCCGTCGCGTCCGCCGAGGTGAGTGCGGCCTGCGGGGGGCGCGAGGGCGGCATCGGCGGACGATACTTGACTCTGACACGGTGTGAGGCGGGAGAACGGATACATGCTGTCCATCGGAGCCTTCGCGCAGATCGGCCAGGTGACCCATCGGATGCTGCGGCATTGGGACACCGCCGGGCTGCTCGTGCCCGCCCATGTGGACGAGTTCAGCGGCTACCGCTCGTACGATCCTGCGCAGCTCGACAGGCTGCACAGGATCGTCGCGCTTCGTCAGCTCGGGTTCGGGCTGGACGACGTCGCCTCGATGCTGGACAACGGGATCGACGCGGGGCGGCTGACCGTACTGCTGCAGGAGCGTCGCGCCGAGGTCGAGCGCGAGCACCGGATCGCGGCCGCGCGACTCGTCGACGTGGAACGGCGGCTCCATCTCATCCAGAAGGAGAATCACATGTCCCGCATCGAGATCGTCCAGAAGCCCCTGCCTGCAGTGCGCCTCGCCGCGCGTACCGCGGTCGTGTCGGAGCAGGCCGAGATCGCACCGATCGTCGGCCCGTCGTTCGACGACGTCGCCGAGGCGCTCGACGCCGTAGGCGCATCGTTGTCCACCCCGATCGCCCAGTACGCGTCCGGCGAGCACGGCATGCATCTCACAGTCGGCTACGAGTACTCCGGGCCCGCCGTTCAGGGTGTCGAGATTGTCGAGCTCCCCGCGTCCGAAACTGCGATCTGCGGCGTGCATCTCGGTTCGATGGACACGATCCAGCGCAGCTGGATGGCGTTGCACGAAGAGATCATCGCGCGCGGGTTCGTACCGTCCGCCCCCTGCCGAGAGCTGTACGTGCGCGCCGTGTCCGACGACCAGGCGGACTGGGTCACCGAGCTTCAGCAGCCGGTCACCCGCGGCTGACCCGCATGCAGGTCGCCGGCCGACGGCGGCGGCGACGGCGGGGCAGGGGAAACCGGTGTGGCAACGATCCCACATTTGCGGCAGACTCGATGTCGTGACCACGACACCCTTCCCCGCCGACTTCCTCTGGGGCGCGGCGACCAGCGCGTACCAGATCGAGGGATCACTCGACGTCGACGGGCGGGGGCGCTCCATCTGGGACTCGTTCGCCGAGCAGCCCGGCGCCATCGAGGGCGGCGGCGACGCGCGCATCGCCTGCGACTCCTACCGCCGCTGGCAGGAGGACATCGAGATTCTGGCCGACCTCGGCCTGCGCGCGTATCGGTTCTCGCTCGCCTGGTCGCGCATCATGCCCGACGGGCGAGGACGACCGAACGAACGCGGGCTCGACCACTACGAGCGCATCGTCGACGCCCTTCGGGAGAAAGGGATCGAGCCGATCGTCACGCTGAACCACTGGGACATGCCCGAGGCGCTCATGGCGCATCGCGGCTGGGCCGGGCGGGAGAGCGTCGGCGCCTTCGCGGAGTACGCGGCAGCCGCATCCGCCAGGCTCGGAGATCGGGTCGACCGGTGGATCACGCAGAACGAGCCGTGGATCATCCAGCTGCTCGGCTACCAGCTCGGACTGCACGCCCCCGGCATCCGCGACCTGCACGCCGCCGTCGCAGCCGGGCATCACGTGCTGCTCGGTCACGGGGCCGCAGTCGATGCCATGCGCTCCACGACGAAGGGGCGCATCGGCGCCGCGCTCAACCTGCTTCCGTGCGTACCGGCGAGTGACAGTCCCGAGGATGCCGCCGCGGCACACGGCTCGGACGGCTACGTGAACCGCTGGTTCCTCGACCCGCTGCTGGCCGGCGGCTACCCCGACGACATGCAGGAGCACTGGGAGCGTGCCTTGGGCGGCTCGCTCGACGACATCATCCGCGAAGGCGATGAGGCCGCCATCGGCGAGCGCAGCGACTTCCTCGCGCTGAACTTCTACACGCACCGCGTGATGGCCGCGGCAGAGACCGGCCCCGATCGGCCCTTCCCGTGGCAGGTGGTCGGGTCCACAGGCGAGGTCGACCGCACAGACGAAGGAACCGAGATCGTGCCGAACGCGCTGCGCGACCTTCTCCTGCGACTGCATCGCGACTACCCGGGCGTGCCGCTGATGATCACCGAGAACGGAGCGATCTACGGCGACTCGCCCACCCACGACGGCCGCGTGCACGATGTGCGCCGCACCCGATATCTGCGTGCACACGTCGCTGCGATGGCCGAGGCGCTCGCAGCCGGCGTGCCCCTCGTCGGCTACACGCATTGGTCGCTGCTCGACAACTTCGAATGGGCGCTCGGGTACCGGCCGCGTTTCGGGCTGGTCTACGTCGACTTCCGCTCTGGCGAGCGCATCGTGAAGGACAGCGCGCTGCATTACGCCCAGATCGTGCGGTCCGGCGGACTACCGGCCTCCGACCTCGGGCCCGTCACCGCCGAGGCGCCGCTGGTCGACAGCCTGGGCGCGTTCGGCTGATCGCCGCCGCTGCTGCTCGACAGTCCCGGCGGTGAGGGCTGATCCGCTCAGCCATCACCGCCGGGCTCGGCCTGCCACGATCGCCACAGCGCGGCGTACTCGCCGTCGAGGGCGACCAGCTCCTCGTGCGACCCGGACTCCACGATCTCGCCGTCCCGCATGACGATGATGCGGTCGGCATCGCGCGCGGTGTGCAGCCGGTGCGCGATCGCTATCACCGTTCGCCCCGCGAGCACGCGATCGAGTGACTGCTCCAAGCCCCTCGCCGCACGCGGATCGAGCAACGAGGTGGCCTCGTCGAGCACCAGCGTGTGCGGGTCGAGCAGCACCAGCCGCGCGAGCGCGAGCTGCTGCGCCTGCGCCGGGGTCAGGACCACCCCTCCCGATCCGACGAGCGTCTCCATTCCGTGCGGCATCGAACGGATCCAGCGCAGCGCCCCCACCACCGACAGCGCCTCCTCGAGCTCCCCGTCACGAGCAGCGGGCGCCGCCAGGCGCAGGTTGTCGGCCAGCGTCCCGACGAAGACGTGGTGCTCCTGCGTCACCAGCGCGACGTGCCTGCGCAGATCGGCCAGCGGGATGCGCATCACGTCGACCCCGCCGAGCTCCACCGTGCCCTCCCTCGGCGCGTTCACGCCGGTGAGCAGTCGGGCGAGCGTCGACTTGCCCGATCCCGACGGGCCCACGATCGCGACACGCTCGCCCACCTCGGGGACGAGGTCGACGCCGCGCAGCACGTCTGCGCCTTCGCGGTAGGCGAAGCGGATGCCGCGGGCGGTCAGCTGCTCGCCCTGAGGCCGCGCGTCGGCGCCGGGACGGTCGGAGGGGACCAGGTCGACGCCGACGATGCGCGCGAGCGCCGTGGTGCCCACCTGCAGCCGGTCCATCCAGTTGACCAGCTCCTCCACAGGGCCGGTGAGCTGCATGGCGTAGAGGGCGATCGTCGTCACAGCCCCCAACGCGGCGAGGCCGCTGTCGAGCAGGTACCCGCCCCACAGCAGCACGACGATGACCGGCAGCAGGAAGCCGAGCGTCGTCAGCGGGTACCAGATGCTGCGCAGGCCGAGCGTGTACCGCTCCGCCGCGCTCCGCTCCGCCAGCGCGCGATCGATCTTGAGTCGCTGCACCGGTGCGAGCGCGAGCGCATCGATCGTGCGAGCGCCCTCGACCGTCTCGTTGATGACTCCCACCATTCGGCCGTACGAGGCGAGCTGGCGGCGATAGCCCGGGCCCGAGCGCCGCAGGTACCAGCGGGTGCTCAGCACGATAAGCGGAACGGCCGCCAGCATGCCGACCGCGACCAGCGGGTTCGTCAGGAACGCCGCGCCCAGCGTGAGCAGGATCGTCATGCCGGTCACCATCAGACGGGGCACGCCGAATCGCACGGTCTGCGCCACCGCGTCGATGTCGCTCGTGGTGCGCGAGAGCAGATCGCCGGTGCCGGCGCGCTCGACGACCGAGAGGGGCAGGGCCGTCACCGTCGCCAGGAAGTCCTCACGCAGCCGCGCGAAGACCGACTCGCCCAGGCGCAGCGAGGCGAACTGCGCGAAGCGCGTGGCGATGGCCTGCACCGCCACCGCGAGGGCGAGCAGCAGAAGCAGCAGGTCGACTCCTGCGAGGTCGATGCCGCCTGAGGAGAGCCCGTCGATCATCCGGCCGATCACCCACGGCGCGACCAGACCCGACAACGCCGCGGCGGCGTGCAGTCCCACCACCAGGGACAGCTCGCCCCGGTGGGTGCGCACGAGGTCGACGCCGATCCGTCGCACCGTGGCTCCGTCGGCGACCGGCAGCGCTGCTTCAGACATCCTCGTCGTCCCGCCTGATCACCGGAATGGCTCCGGTCTCGGTGGCTTGCGTCCACAGTGTCTCGATGGAGCCGGTCCACGCCGCTTCGAGGTCGTCGCCCGCGCCCGGCTCCGCGCTGCTGGTGGTGCGCGCGACGACGCGACGGTAGCGGGCGCCGACAGCATCCGTGCGGCGCAGCAGCTCCTCGTGCGTGCCGGAGCCGATCACCTCTCCGTCGTGCAGCACGTGTACCACGTCGGCGTGATCGAGCAGCAGCGGGCTCGCCGTCACGACGACGGTCGTGCGGCGTTCGCGGGCGCGAGCGAGGCGGGCTGCGATGATCGCTTCGGTGTTGGCGTCGAGGGCGCTGGTCGGCTCGATGAGCACGAGCACCTCCGCATCCGTGAGTAGGGCGCGCGCCAGGCTCAGCCGCTGTCGCTGGCCGCCCGAGAGCACCGACGCCCTCTCGGGGACGTGTTGCTCGAGCCCTGCGGGGAGGGCGTCGACCGCGTCGCCGGCGGCAGCCACGCCGAGCGCATGATCGATGCGCGAACGGCGCGCCGACGGCGAGGCGGAGCGCTCCGGGCCCCGGATGCCAGGGGTGTAGAGGCTGTCCCGAAGACGGCCGGTGAAGATGTGCGGGGTGGCATCACTCACGACGATCCGTCGACGCAGCTCCCGCACCGGGATGCGCCGCAGGTCGATGCCGCCCCACAGCACCGGGGACTGCTCACGGTCGTCGAACCGGCCGAGCCGCGTGGCGATGCGTGCCGACTCATCGGCGTCCTCGCCCACCAGCGCGGTGAGCCGGCCGGGCGCGACCACCACGCCGGATGCGACGTCCACGAGATCGGCGCCAAGCCCCGGAGCCGGCTGAGGATGCTCGGGATCGCTCACCGCACGCTGCACCCGCAGCACCTCGAGCACTCGCGAGGTGGCCACGAACCCGCGGGCGAAGGCCTGGCTCGCCTCCACCGTCGTGCGCAGCGGCACGATGAGGAACACCGAATAGCCGTAGAAGGTCACCAGCTGACCCGGGGTGATCTCGCCGGACAGCACGAGCCGCGCGCCGAACCAGACCACCACCGCCACGAACAGGCCCGGCAGCAGGATCTGCAGACCGTCGAGCCATGATCCGAGCCTGGCGACATCCACGGCCTTGCCGCGCAGCGCCGACGATCGCTCGGCGTAGCGCCGTACGAACTGCTCTTCGCCGCCGATGCCGCGCAGAACCCTGAGCCCCACGACGGTGTCAGCAGCCAACTCGGTGAGCGCACCCTGTTCGGCGCGCCATGCCGCCTGGCGCCTGGCGAGCGGGCGCACGAACAGGGTCAGCACGGCCACGAGCACCGGCATGCCGATCAGCACGAACAGCCCGAGTGCGGGAGAGGTGAGCATGGTCACCACGCCGACCGCGGCGTAGGCGACGACCCCGCCCGAGAAGCGGGCGGTCACGTCGAACATCTCGCCCACCCGCAGCGCGTCGTTGGCGACGGTCGAGGCGACCTCGCCGGCCGAGGTCTCGGTGGCGATCGCCGTGCCGGTCTCTGCGCTGTGGTAGCCGACCAGTCGCGAGACCCCCAGCGACGACCTCAGCCAGTTCGAGACCGCCATCCGATGGCGAAGCACGGCGAACAGCGCCTGGGCGACGGCGACCACCAGCAGCCCGGCGCACCAGGGCACGACTCCACGAAGACCGGCATCCAACCCGCCGTCCACGGCTCCGCCCAGAAGGTACGGCCACACCACCTGGCACAGCATCCAGAGCACCCCGAACACCACGCCGCCGATCAGGGTCAGCGGCTGCCGCCCCGCCTGCCACAGCAGCAGACGCAACGGCGACGCGGTGGGAGGCCGCGGGATGCTCACGCCGATGCACCCCGCTCACGGCACGACGAGCGGCGATCCACGGCGCGCTGCGATGTCATGGCGTCGACAGCGTCAGGTCGGCCACCCGCTGCGCGGGGACGACGACCGAGCGGGCGGGCTGCCCTGGCGCGGTCACGTGCGCCTCGACGGCCATATCGGTGATGTTCCGCAGGCGCACCCGCACTCCTTCCGGTGTGGGCCGCAGTTCGGCGAGCACGGGCTCGGCCGGCTCGATCGTGAGCGGCGGCGCGATCGTCGACGGCGCAGATGCGACATGGCGTACCTGCAGTGGTTCGAGCAGGTCCCGCCCGAAGCGGCGCACATCGGCCGGCGTCACCGCGGCGACCGGCCGGAATCGGTACCGGAACCGCCGCGTGATCTCCTGCCTGGCCTGGAAGTTCGTGAAGTGCAGGTTGTTCGCCAGCCAGCTGTGCACGTGGCCGGCAGGAGCGTCGAGTTCCCGCGCCCACTTGCCGGTGTGGAAACCGCCCAACTGCACGAGGGGGGCGTCTGCCGATCCCCACAGGATGCCGCCGTCACCGCCGGAGACGCCCACAGCGTGCTGGATCGAGTACCAGTCGCGGCTCGTGTCGGGCAGCTGCTCCCGCCCCGCGGCGAACACGGCGCCCGCCGTCTCGACGAGGAAGTCGGGGTCCGCGACGGAGAACGGGAACGACACGAACACGCTCTCGGGCTCGAATCGCTCGGGTTTGCTGAGCCGCACGTCGAGGTCGACGTCAGCGCTGCCGTCCGTCACGACGATGGTCGTCTCGATGTGCGGGACGCCGGGGGCGGCGCTCTGCCAGCGGATCTCGGTGACGCCGTCGCCCCTGCGCACCAGCACGTCTCCGTCGCCGGTGGCGATCCGTCGAAGAAACGCGGGCCCCGGATGGTCGGGATGGAAGAGCTTGGGCGAGATGGTGACCATCGGATGCCGAGAGCCGGGCTCGACCTGCTCGTCGATGATCGCGCCGAGCGGCACGTCCGCATCCGCGTCGACCAGCTCGCGCCCCTCTCGCGTGTCGATCATCGAGACGACACCGCCGCGGGCCGGATCGACCTCGATCAGGTACTGGCCGGCACGGATCACGCCGTTGGCGACCGCGTCGTCGGCCGGCTCCGGCACCGGCAGCACGGCGATGCCGAATGCCTCGACCTGTGCCGCGACCCTGGCGCGGCGCGCGCCGCCGACCTCGACGTCCACCGTCTCGTGGCGAGCGTGCTCGGTCGGATTGACGACCACGATGCCCTCGGCTCCTGTGTGCGCGGCGTCCGCCGCGTGCACGTACCGGAACCAGCCTTCGATCGCGACGTCGCGGGCGTGGTCGTACGCGTCGTACGCGAAGGCGGACTTGGCGTTGTGGTGCGAGTGGCTGAAGGTGGAGTGCGGTTTGGAGTACGTCTCCCAGCTGCCCCAGGTGTGCTCCCCGTACAGCAGCAGCTGTTCGTCGACGTGCGAGAGCACCTCCTCTATCTCAGCGGCCGAACGGTGCCGCACCGGCCCACGACGGTAGCCGAGCACGTCGAACCGGGGCAGGGCGCGATCCCCGGCGAGCCGTGCCAGGGAGAGCGAGCTCTGCGCGGCGCGGGCGAAGCTGCGCGCCTCCCGATACACCGCGACCTCACGCGCGGTGGAGCCGTGCCCGTGCGACCACCAGTCGGCCCACTCGCCTCGCACGACGGGTACCTCGGCATCCTCGGCCTGGATCTCGTCGAGCGCCTCATCGACGGTCGCGGTGCGCATCGGAAGATCGGGATGCCGTTCGTTCCACGCCCGTACGATGTCGAGGAACCGCGCGGTCGGCCAGCGGTTGTCGTTGCCGGCGTGCACGATCGCCGTGCTCCACGGGTAGTCGTCACGTCCGTCCAGTTCCCGCACGAACTCCGCGATGCGTTCGTCGGCGAGGACGGTGTCGCCGTCGACGATGCCCCACTCCTCGCCGAATCCGTAGTGCGTCGACAGCCACACGAACACGCTTCGCCCCGACGGCCCCTCCCATCGGAAACCGCTCGGCTGGCGGAAGGGGGCTCGTCCGTGGTCGGGGTTGAGCGCCATCAGCAGCCGTTCGATGCCGGCATCCGCCATCTGATCCACGGCGCCCCACGACAGGCCGTTCACGTCGCCATGCTGCTGGGTGCGGATCGGGATGCCGATCTCGCGGATGCCGTCGAGCAGCCGGTACGCCGCGTCGAACTCGAACGCGCTGGGCAGCTGCGTCATGTTGAGGAAGCCGCCGGTGACCGACAGCGCGCCCGCCTGCACGAGCGCGGCCAGCTGCGCCTTCTGCTCGGCGGTCGCCGTGCGCAGGAAGCGCAGCACGGGCCTGGCGGCCTCGAAGGTCCACCTGAAGCCGTCGGGACCGTCCGGCGGATGCTGTCGGACGAGGTCCAGCACGTGGTCGACGATCCGTGCGTGCATACCGTCGATCAGGCGCGGGCTGTTCGTGTATCCGACGTCGTGATGGGTGTGGCCGAGGAGAAGGATCTGGCGAATCGGCATCGCGGATCAGCATCCGTTTCGAAGGTCGACGATCTACGGTCTGCGGAAAGAAGAGGGCGAGCCGGGCCCCTCACCGGCTCGCCCCCTGATCGATCAGCCTGCGGTGATGTTCTCGTAGGCGCGCATCGCCGCCTGCTGCGCGTCGGCGAGCGCCTCTTCGGGCGTCTTGTCGCCGAGCAGCGCCGCGGTGATGGCGTTGTTCAGTTCGTTCTGGATCTCCTGGCCTGCAGGCGAGGATCCGAACGACTGCCCGTAGTCGACGACGTCGTAGTACGCCGAGATCACCTGGTCGAAACCGGCGTTGCCGCTCTCGACGACCCACTCGTCGCGGATCGCCTTGTCGGCGGCCGGTGAGCCGGTGAAGAGGCCGGTGTTCACGCCGCCGTCCGCCTCACGCGTCGCAGCGCGCGCCTCGCCCGCCGCCATCCAGGCCTCGTCGGAGGTGAGGTTGATCATCCAGGCGCAGGCCGCTGCCGGGTTCTCCGCGCCGACCGGCACGACGAACGACGTTCCGGACGCCACGGAGAAGGGCTCGCCGTCTGCGCCGCGGAACGGCACCGCCTCGAGCTCGATCTGATCCATGTACGGCGAGAGCACGTTCGGGTACCACTGCGCGTTCACCTGTGCGCCGACCTGTTCGGCGACGTACTGGTTGTTGTCGCCGAAGGTGTCGAAGGAGTCGGTGAAGCTCTTCACCTTGGCGAAGCCGCCCTGGGCGTCGGTGATCTGCTTGAGCATCTCGATGCCGGCGATGTTGCTCGGGTCGTCGAGCGTCGGCGCACCGTCCTCATCGTTGAGCTGCCCGCCCATGCCGAGGATCCACAGGCCGCTCTGGCCCGTCGCCTGCGGGTCGAAGCCGAGTCGCGTCGGCACGCCGCCGGACTCCTGGTACATCTTGCCGATCGCCTCGAGCAGCACCTCCGGCTTGGACGTGTCGATCTGGTCGGCGGTGACCCCAGCCTCGTCGAGCACCTTCTTGTTCACCATGATCGCCGGCGGCTGGTAGAACTGCGGCACCGCCCAGATCTGGTCGTCGTAGGTCACGTCATCGACCACGAACGGATACCAGTGGTCGCGGGGCGAGACGTCCTGGTCTGCGAAGCACTGGTCGAGCGGCATGATCAGCCCCTGCGCCGCATAGGTGGTCACATAGCGCCTGTCCATCTGCACCACGTCGGGCACATCGCCGCTCGCGATACGGGTGGTGAACTTCTGCGCGTCGAACGCGGTGGCGTCGAGTTCGATCTCGAGGTCGCCCAGCTGCTCTTCCGCGTAGTCCAGTCGCGACTGGCCGACGTCGTCGGCGTTCTCGAAACCCCACGCCTTGAGCGTCCCAGTGGGCTCGGCTCCGAAGTCCACGTCGGCGGCAGGGTCGTCTCCGCCGCCGCCGCAACCGGTCAGCACCACAGCGGATGCCGCGATCACTGCGGCGATTCCCAGAATGCGCTTGCGCATCTCTTTCCCTTTCGATTGGGCGGCTCCATCGCCTCCGCCGGTCCGCATCCCGTCATCGGGGAACCTTCCCGAATATGGGAACCTTCCCACATCACGGTAGGCGACTTGTTTTGGAGGGGCAATGCCTTTGCCGCGGAATTTACTGCTTCGTGATGTTCATTTGTGGAATCGATCCCATGCGGGTCATCCCTTGCGGCCCTGCGTCGCGACACCCTCGATGAAATATCGCTGCCCGAAGGCGAAGAGGATGAGCATGGGCAGGGTGACGATGAGCGATGCCACCATGACGTACTGATAGTCGCCGTGGCCGCCGGCCGTCGGGCTGTACTTGGTCATGGCATACGCGATACCCAGCGGAGCGGTGAAGTCGTCGATCGATCCCGCGTTCAGGTAGATGAGCGCGGCGTACAGGTTGTTCCAGCTGGCCTGGAACTCGAACAGGAAGACGATCACGAACGACGGGATCGACAGCGGCATCGCGATCCGCCAGAACAGTCCCCAGTAGCTCGCGCCGTCCAGCCGAGCGGCTTCGAAGAGCTCCCGTGGCAGACCGAGGAAGAACTGCCGTTGCAGGAAGATGTAGAACGCGGAGCCGAAGAGGTTCATGCCCCACAGCGGCACCCACGTGCCGAGCAGCCCGGTCTCCTTCCAGATCAGATAGATCGGGATCATCGTCACGGCTCCTGGCAGCATCATCGTCGCCAGCACCAAACCGAACAGCAGACCGCGCCCGGGGAACTTGAAGTACGCGAATCCGAATGCGACGACCGAGCTCGAGACGGCGACTGCGGTCGCGGCGAGGACGGCGATCGCCACGCTGTTCCACAGCCAGCTCATCAGCGGCAGCTGGTTCCACACTTCGACGTAGTTCTCGAAGACGATCGTCTTCGGGAACAGCGCGTTGTCGAACACCTCGCCGCGCGGCTTGAGGCTCGCGGCGATGAGCCACACGAACGGGTAGAGGAAGAGCAGTCCGAACACGATCAGCACCAGCGTGAGCACGATGCGCGACGCGAAGCTGCGCGGCTGCGCGAGGTTGCGGCGCCAGCGAGACCTCTTCGGCACGGTGACGAGAACCGTCTCGAGCTCGCGGCTCTCGCGGTGGCGCGGACGGGGCGCGTGCTGCAGCGGTGCCGACATCAGCGGTCTCCCTCGTAGTAGACGAAGCGGTTGCCGAACTTCACCTGGATCACCGTGATGAGCATGATGATCACGAACAGCAGCCATGCCATGGCCGCCGCGAAGCCGAAGTTGAACTGGCGGAACGCCTGTTGGAACAGATAGATGGCGTAGAACAGCGACGCCTCTGGTGAGGAGTTGCTCTGATCTCGCCAGAACAGCAGGTACGCCTGGTCGAAGATCTGGAAGGCCGCGATCGAGAGCACGATGACGTTGAAGAACATCGCCCCCGAGATCATCGGCAGCGTGATCGAGAAGAACTTGCGCACCGCGCCCGCCCCGTCGAGCGAGGCGACCTCGTACAGTTCGACCGGCACGTTCTTGAGCGCCGCGAGGAAGATCACCATGGTGCCTGCGACCGTCCACAGCGTCATGATCACGATGCTGGGCTTGACCCAGGCCGGGTCGACCAGCCATTGCGGTCCCGCGATGCCGAACAGCCTCAGGAACTCGTTGATCACGCCTGTGTTGCCGTTGAGAAGCATGAAGAAGACCGCGGCGGTCGCAACGGCCGGTGTCATCTTCGGCAGGTAGTAGAGAGTGCGGAAGACGCCCGCCCCACGGCCGACGCGGTTCAGCAGCATCGCGAGGAAGAGCGCGAAGACGATCTCGAACGGCACGGCCATGACGACGTAGAACAGCGTGTTGCCCAATGAGACCATGACGCGCGGGTCCTCGAAGAGCCGCGCGTAGTTGTCTATACCGACCGGGCGGGCGGTGTTCGTCGCCAGGTTGTAGTTGCTGAACGAGATGTAGAGGCTGTAGATCATCGCCCCTGCGGTGAACACCAGGAATCCGATGATCCACGGGGTGATGAAGAGGTAGCCGGCGATCGCCTCGCGCTTGTTGTAGCGGTCCCGGACGGGCCGTGGGCCGCGGCGGAACCACCGGCGCGTCTGCGTGACCTCCTGCTGCGCAGGGGCGAGCGCCTCCGGCGTCGTCGTCACGCTCATGGCAGCATCTCGGTTCGCCAGGGGATCAGGCGGTTCGTGTGTCTCATCACGCAGCTCCCGTCGAAGTGTGGCATCGTTACCACATGGCTGTGACTATACGGGGCGACAGCACCCGGATGCAACCGCCCTCTCGCGGCGCACACATCGCGCCCCTGCCCCACGCGCAGAGCCTAGGACGGCATCCACGGTTGCGGGCGGGCCTTGCGCCCGCAGTGCGACGCGTGCAAGCCGGGCGGCGGACACCTACGGCGAGGATGCGATGATCTCGGTCGACGTCGCCGTGTACGGCGCGACCTCCGCCGGTGTCTGTGCGGCGCTGGCCGCCGCGCGGGCCGGTGCGCGCACGGCGCTCATCGAACCGGGCGGCCACGTCGGGGGCATGACCAGTGGCGGCCTCGGCTACACCGACGTCGGAGACGTACGGGCACTGGGGGGCATGGCCGCCGAGTTCCGCGCCGCCGTGGCCCGGCACTACGGCGTCGCCGTGGGGCACTTCGCGGGCCCTGAGCCGCACGTCGCCGAGCAGATCCTGCGCGGGCTTCTCGAGGATGCCGGCGTCGATGTGCTGCTGCACGCCGGACTCTGTTCGGTGGAGAAGCGGGGCGAGCGGATCGGCGCGATCGCGCTGTCGGACGGCACCAGGGTGGAGGCCGGGGTGTTCGTGGACGGCGGATACGAGGGCGACCTGCTCGCGGCCGCGGGGGTCACCTGCACCGTCGGGCGGGAACCGCGCACGCTGCACGGCGAGCTCTTCGCCGGCCGGCAGGAGATCGCACCGGGAAGGCATGCGACACCGCCATGGATCTCACCGTTCCGCGACGACCCGCGCGGGCTGGTGGCGGGTCGGCTGCTGCCGCAGATCAAGCCGGGCCCTATGGCCGACGTCGGCGAAGGCGACGGCGGGGTGATGTCGTACGGCTATCGGGTGTGCCTCTCGCAGGCGGCCGACCGCATCCCGTTCCGCCGCCGCGACGGGTACGACGACGAGCACTGGGAGCTCGGCCGCCGCATCTTCGCGGATGCGCAGCGGCGGGGAGACGTGCATCCCGCCGGCCGCTACATCGGACTCGAACCCAACCTTCCCGGCGGAAAGGCCGACGGCAACTCCCTCGGGCCGTTCTCTCTGAGCGTCCTCGACGGCAGCGCCTGGGAGTATCCGCTGGCCGACGCCGCCGGCCGCGAGCGGATCCGCCTGCATCATCTGCACCACGCCGAGGATCTCCTGTGGTTCCTGTCCAACGATCCCGGCGTCCCCGCGAGCATCCGCCACGGCATGCAGCGCTGGGGTCTGCCCGCCGACGAGTTCACCGACACCGGCCACCTGCCGCATCAGCTCTACGTACGCGAGGCGCGCCGCATGGTCGCCGACACAGTGCTCACGGAGCACGATCTGCGCGCGGGCCGCATCCCGCACGATGTGATCGCCCTCGGCTCGTACCATCTCGACATCCGCGAGGTGCAGCGCACCTGGCGCTGGGTTCACGAGCATCCCGACCCCATCGCGATGGTGGTCACGGAGGGGTACCTCTCGGTTCGCGTCCCCGTCTACGGCATCGGCTACGGTGCGCTGACCCCGCGACGCGACGAGTGTGTGAACGTGCTGGCCGCCGTCTGCGTCTCGGCATCACACGTCGCGTTCTCGTCGATCAGGATGGAGCCGCAGTACCAGATGCTCGGGCAGGCCGCCGGCACGGCCGCGGCGTCGGCTGCGAGACGGGACGCCGCGGTGCAGGACGTGGATGTGTCACAGCTGCAGGATCGTCTGCGCGACGCGGGTGCTGTGCTCTCGGTCTGAGGGGCCGGTCAGCCCCACGCCGTCGGGTCGAGAGTGCGCGCGCCGCGCCCGTGCAGCGTGAGCGTCAACTCGGCCGCCGCCTCGAGCTCTTCGCACAGATCGACTGCGCGCAGCGCGTCGGGCGCGCACACGACGCTGCCGTGGTTCGCGAGGAGCATGCAGGCACTGTGCCGCGCGCGCTCTCCGACGGCCGCGGCGAGCGCGTCGGAGCCCGGAGGGGCGTAACCGACGAGCGAGACACTGCCCAGCATCCGCATCCGGTAAGGCGTGTAGTGCGGCAGCGGGTCGTCGCCGTCTCCGACAGGCAGGCACGACACGGCGGTCGCCGCGTGCGAATGCAGGTGCGCGACCGCACCCGCCTCGGGCCGCGCACGGTAGGCGGCGACGTGCATCGCCCACTCCTTCGTCGGCGCGGGTCCTGAGACATGGATGCCGTCAGCGTCGAGCACTGCGAGATCGGCGGTCGTCACCCGGCGCAGCGACGATCCGGTCGGCGTGATGACGATGCGGTCGCCGTCACGGATGCTGACGTTGCCCGAGCTGCCCGGCGAGAGTCCAGCTGCGGCGAGCGCCCGGCAGGCGGCGACCAGTTCGTCCGCGCTCATTCCGGCTCCTTCCAGGCCGCGGCGAAGAAGTCGGCGTCGCCGAAGTTGCCCGACTTCAGGCACAGATCCAGAACGCGACCCGCGTCGTCGACGCCGGTGGTCCATGCGACGCCGGGTGCGGCGACGCGACGCACCCGAAGTGAGTTCACGCCGAGCGCCGCGACCACCGCGCCCGAGGACTCCCCTCCCGCTACCAGGATCCTGCGGACACCGTGACGCTCCACCGCCACGATCGCGATCCGGGAGAGGGCGGTCTCGACGACGTCGGCCGATCGCGCACGACCCCAGCGGCGCTGAACGCGCGCGACGTCGTCAGGGCCGGCTGTCGCCGTGATGAGCGGCACGGTGTCGGCCCCGGTCTCGGCTTCGAGGAACGCGAGCGCCTCCGAGGTGACCGTTTCGGCGTCGGTCATGAGCCTGTCGACGTCCAGCGCGAAACGCGCTCCGCGGTGCGCTGCCACCTGCTGACGGGTGCGCTCCGAGGCACTTCCCGACAGGATCAGGGCGCCCCCTGCGGGGCGGGATGCGGTGGCGCGGGGTGCGCGGGCGCGAGCGAGCGGGCGATGGCCGTGATCAGGCCGGCTGCTCCGCCCGCGAGCACGTCCGGGAAGACGGCGAGCGCCGCCGCCAGGGCGTCGAGGTCGTCATCCAGCACGGCGTCGACGAGCACGTGGCGCACGCCTTCTCTGCGCAGCGCGTCGACGGCCGCTACGATCGCGGCGCTGCCGGCGCGCACGTCCTCGATCGGGACGAGCCCCACCCGGTGCCGCGTCTGGCGCGCCAGCACGCGCACCAGATCGGGGTCGTGCATAGGCGTGAGCGGATGCCGCGCCAGCGAGGACTCCGACAGCAGCCGATCTCCGACGAACAGGTGCCCCCTGTGCATCGTGCGGCCGACCGGCGGGGTGGCAGGGGTGCCGACCGAGATCGCACCCTGCGGCATCCGGTCGAGCAGGGCATCGGCGACGGGACCGATGTTCCCGCCGTCGGTGGAGTCGAAAGTCGAACAGTACTTCTGATAGATCAGACCGGCTCCCCAGCCCCGCAGCACCTTCGCCGCCGAGACGCTCTCGGCCGCCGCAGCCGACGCAGGCGCCGTTCGCGACTTGAGCGCGACGACGACGCACTCGGCCCGCGGCCGGTCGTCGGCGTCGGGCACACCCAGTCGGATCTCGGACGACACCCCCATCGCACTGAGCCCGGCCGCCACATCGCAGGCGCCGGTGAGATCGTCGGCGATGATGCCGAGTGGCGTGCTCATCCTGCGACCCTCACCTCGACGCCCGCATCACGGAACGGCGCCAATGCGGCGGAACCGACGCGCGCATCGGTGATGAGCACGTCGATCGCTTCGATGCCCATGATGCGCACGGGGGCGGATGCGCCGAGCTTCCCGGCATCGGCGAGCAGCACGACGCGCGTCGACTGCTCGGCCAGCACGCGCTTTATGGCGGCGTCGAGGGCGTTGGCACCCCAGAGCCCGTCGACGCCGACGGCGGTCGCCGACAGCAGTGCGAGATCACAGCGCACGCCGCGCAGGAGCTGCTCGGTCAGAGGGCCGGCGAAGCTGCGGGTATCTGGCTGGTAATGCCCGCCCGCCGCTATGAGCCGCGGCGAGGCGGAACGGGCCAGCTCGTCGATGACGGGCTGGGAGTGCGTCACGATCGTCGCCTCCGGCAGCAGAGGAAGGGTCGCAGCGACCGTGGTGCCCGCGTCGAGGGCGATGGTGCGTGCGGTCGACGCCTCCTCGGCAGCGAGTTCGGCGATCGCGCGCTTCTGTGCGGCGCCGACGGCGCTGCGATTCTCGAACGGCGCTCCGGTGGATGCGGTGGTCGCGCCGCCGGCCACCCTGCGCACCAGTCCCCGCTCCTCGAGCATCCGCAGATCGCGGCGCACCGTCATCTCCGATACGCCCAGCCGCGCCGCGGCGACGGCAGAGGAGACATAGCCCTCGGTCTCGACCTGGCGCTCGAGCTGCGCGCGGCGCTCGGGTGCATCCGTGTACCGCATGGCCACTCCCAGATGTCGAATTTCGGACACACTTGCACTTTCTGTTCAAAATGTAACAAACTTGGCGGCGTGACGCTCGTCCTCGGTCTGGACATCGGAAGCACGTCGACGAAGGCCGCCCTCGTCGACGTGACCGACGGCGTGCGCGTCGTGCACGTCGAGCGCCGCCCGACATCGTCCGATCCGCACCAACTGCTCGCCGGCGCAGCCGAGGTGACGCGCTCCTGCGGCGCGCGGGCCGGGTCGCCGATCGCCGCGATCGGCGTCGCCTCCATGGCCGAGAGCGGCACCGCCCTCGCCGCCTACGGCACACCGCTGACCGGGATGCTGCGATGGGATCGCGCCGTCGACCGTGCGCACCTCGATCACCTGCTCACTCTGCGCCCTGGGCTGCCCGCTCGGACCGGAGTTCCCGCCACCACCAAACCCGCCGCCGTCGCGCTCATCGCGCTGGCGACCGCGCAGCCCGAAGCGCTCCGCGCTCTGCGCCACTGGTCGGGCGCCGCCGACCTGATCGGGCACGCTCTCACCGGCGTGCGGGCAGTGGACCACACGCTCGCGGCGCGCACCATGCTGGCCGGTGCCGACGGCGACCGGTGGGACGAAGGGCTCCTGACGGATCTCGGCATCCCGCTGCACGTGCTCCCGGCGTTGCGGGCGCCCGGCCGGCGAGTCGGGTTCACGACCGGCGCCGCCGCGACCTTCGGGCTGCGTCCCGGCATCCCCCTGCACATCGCCGGACACGATCACGCGGTCGGCGCGTGGGCTGCCGGCGCCCGTGTGCCCGGCGACGCGGCCGACTCGCTCGGCACCGCCGAGGCCGTGGTCAGGGTGGCAGCCGATGTCGATCGTGCGGGGGCGGTGGCGGCGGGATTTGCGGTGTCGCGCACCGTCGACGGCGCCGCCGTCACGGTGCTCGGCGGCAGCCGCTCGTGTGGTGCGCTGCTGGCGCTCTGGGAATCGCGGCATCCCGGCACCATCGCGCTGCTCTCGGAACAGGATCCCGCCGACTGGAGCACCAGCCCGGTGACGGTGCTGCCCTATCCGGCCGGCCGCCAGTGCCCTCGCCCCGATGCCGACGCCGAACTGCAGGTGCTCGGAGTCGGAGAGGACGACGCTCTCGCCCGGGGACTGCTGCAGTCGCTCGTCTCGCACGCTCGCTGGATGCGCGAGACCGCCGACGAGCTCGCCGGAGGGCCGTGCACGTCGCTGGTGCTGCTCGGCTCCCTGGCCCACCGCATCCCGGCGTGGCCGGCGCTGACCGCAGCGACCGGGCTCCCCGTCCGGCTCGTGGCCCACGACGAACCGGTCGCCGCCGGTGCCGCGCTGCTCGCCGCAGTGCGCGAGCACGTCGCGTCGCCGGATGCGACCCTCCCCTCCAGCGCCGTAGCGCCCTCCGCCGCACCCGGCCTCGACGAGGCGCACGACCGGTTCCTCGCCGCCGTGCACGATCAGCTCTCAACCCGCACGGCACGCACACCTCAAGGAGAACGATGACAACGCTCGACGCCCTCGCCCGACCGACCGGCGCCTTCGCCATGGTCGCCATGGACCAGCGGGAGAGCCTGCGGCACATGTTCGATCAGGCCGGTCACGGCAGGCCGGCCGACGAGGTGCTCATCGACTTCAAGGTCGCCGTCGCCGAGACGCTGGGACCCCACGCCTCCGCGTTCCTGGCCGACCGGACGTACGGCTTCGACGAGGTGCGCGCCGCTCTTGCCGAGCCGACCGGCCTCATCCTCGCCGTCGACGCCCTCGACCAGGTCGACGGCGGCCCCGTCGGGGACACCGACATCGACGATGAGGCGCTGTCAGGCATCCCCGATCAGGTCGACGCACTGAAACTGCTGCTGATCTGGCGTCGCGACACTCGCCGCGAGGAGCGCGTCCGCCTGGCGGCCCGGTTCATCGAGGAGGCCCGCAGCCGCGGGGTGCTCTCGGTGCTCGAACCGGTCGTGCGCGCCGCGCCGGGCGAGCAGGGCTTCGATGCGGACGCCGCGATCCGCGAGGCGGCACGCGAGCTGTCGGCGCTTCGGCCCGACCTGTACAAGGCGCAGGTACCGCTCGCCGGTTCCGGCGACGAGAAGGACCAGCGTCTTGCGAGCGCGGCGCTGAACGAGTGCATGCTCGGGCCGTGGGTCGTGTTGTCGCAGGGGGTCGAGCGCGAGCGGTTCGCCGATGCGGTGCGCGCGGCGTGCATCGAGGGCGCCAGCGGCTTCCTGGCGGGACGGGCGCTGTGGAGCGACGTGGTCGGCGAGAAGGATCTGCGCGGCGAGTTGCGCCGCCGATCTGTCGACCGGCTGAAGGCCCTCGGCGACATCGTCGACGAGCACGCACGACCGTGGCGTGAATCGGCATCCGGCCCTGGCTACGCCGGTGGCGACGGAGGATCGGCATGACTCTGCGCGTCGGTGTGCTGCACACCGTGCCCGCACTGGTCCCGGTGTTCGATCAGCTCCTGCTCGCCCGCCGCGGCGACCTCGATATCGTGCACACCGCCGACGCCTCACTGCTCTCGCGCGTCGTCGCGGGCGGCGTGACAGACGATGTGCGCTCCACACTGCATGGCCACCTCGCTGGTCTGCGCGATGCGGGTGCCGCCGCCGTGCTGGTCACCTGCTCGTCCATCGGCGAGGCTGCCGTCGAGGCGGCCGAGGCGGCGGGAGTGCCGCTCACGCGCGTCGATGCGGCGATGGCGGAGGCTGCTGTGCAGCGTGCGGGCGCCGGTGCGGGCAGGATCCTCGTGCTCGCGACGCTCGAGGCGACGCTCGGACCGACGACGAGGCTGGTCGAAGCCCGTGCACGGCGCTCCGGGCTCGATATCGACATCTCCTCGCTGGTCGTCGCAGGCGCCGCCGCCGCCAGAGCAGCCGGGGATCAGGCACGTCATGACGCGCTCATCGCCGACGCCGTCGCACAGGCAGGCGATACCGACGCCATCGTGCTGGCGCAGGCCTCGATGGCCGCCGGGGCCGGCGACGATCCCCGCGCGATGACGTCGCCCGAGACCGGCGCCGACGCGTTCGTCTCCGCCCTGCGCTGAACGGGCGGTCAGCCGGGGCCGGCCTCGCCGGCGCGGTCTGCGAGCCCCGCGACGGCGCGCGCGAAGCGGGGGACGACGTCGACGGCGACCTTGGCCTTGTGCTCCTCGGCTCTCGCCAGTGCAGCCTCGACCGAGGCGACAGCGGCGCCTTGGCGCCCCTGCTGCACATCCAGAGCCGCGAGACCCGCCGAGCCCATGTCGGCCGCCGCGCGCAGCCACGGCGCGAGCGAGCGAGCCGGTTCCTGATCGGTCGCGACATCGCCGAGACCCTGCAGGCGCTCCAGCCGGACGCGCAGGTCACCCGCGGCATCGGCGGATCCGGCGAGCGCCTCATCGGCCAGCCGTCCCAGCTCTGCGTCCATCGGCGCGGAGGGCGGCCACGATGACAGCGCCTGCACCAGTGGGCCGATCTGCGGTGCCAGGTCGCCGCCGATGATCCGGAGCGCGGCCCGGGCGGCGCGTGCCGGTTCGTAGCCCTGCGGGTTCCACGCCCAGTCGGCGAAGGCGGCGATGCCGAACCCGCCGGGAGCGTACTCGACCATCGGGTTCGACCACGCCCCGCGCAGGGCGGAGCCCTCCACGTCAGAGGTGCGCCCCTGCAGGGGCCCGAGGAACGCCCTGCCGCGGTCGAAGTCGTTCACGGGGAAGTTGTCCCACAGCAGCAGCCGGTCACCGAACACCTCCGCCGCCGCGTCGATGTCGTCTCTGCTGACCTCCCCCACCACGATGTCGCGTCCGGTCCACCACACCAGCGCTTCGTCGGGCAGTCCCGCGGCGAAGGCGGAGCGATAGTCCGAGTCGGCGACGCCGGCGTAGTCCATCGGCACCACGAGCAGGTCGGATGCCGCTCGCAGGCCGGCGAGAGCCTGGCCGAACCGGCGCACGGTCAGCGCATGCGCCTCGCCGAGTGCGCGTCCGTCCTCCCCGAACCGCTCCCTGTCCTTGTCGTGCACCGGCTTCGGCGGCACGTCGTCGAACAGCAGCGCGACGTCGGGCACACCGGCGTCGAGCAGCTGGCGGGCCTTCGAGGCGAGCAGTCGGTGCTCGGCGTCATCCGAGAACACCATCGACCCCGCCGGGTGCAGCGCGACCACCACATCGACACCGTGCCTCGCCCCCTCGCCGGCGAGTTCGGCGAGCAGCGCGAGCTCATCGTCGGGGTACGGCTCGCGCCAGCGGACGCGATGGTACGGGTCGTCCTTGGGTGCGTAGACGTAGGAGTTGAGTTTCAGGCGCCCCGCCAGCCGCAGCGCCGCCATTCGCTCGTCATGCGACCACGGCTCACCGTAGAACCCCTCGATGATGCCGCGCCTGGCGAGCGCCGGGCGGTCGTCGACGGTGACGTCCGGCACCGAGCCGCCGTGCACGGCGGCGAGTTCCTCGAGAGTCGTCCGCGCGTACCGGAACCCTCTGTCGTCCGAGGCGTGCGTCTCGGCACGTCCGTCGCGGACGTCGAGGCGATAGGCCTCCGCCGGTACGTCCGCATCGCGTATCTCGGCGAGGGCGCCGAGCACTTCGACGAGCGGATGCCGTCCCAAGCGGATGTCGATGCTGCGCGGACGGGGGAGCATGGGGAAGGCGGTGTCGTCTTCGAGCACGTGGGAACGTTATCACATACAATGACCGCATGAGCGCCACGCCCTCACTGACCTCAGGACCGCATCGGAGCACCATCGAGGCGGCGAGCTACTCACTGTCGTGGAAGACCGGAAGCACGGGCCTGGCGCGCTCTCCCTACTTCGAGCTGTCCGACACCGAAGGCGCCCGCTGGATGCGGCTGTGCGCGCTCTCCAGCATCCACACGCGGCAGAACCGCGACGAGAGCATGCGCCACACCGAACCCGAGGTGCGCAACGAAGACGATGCGATCGTGGTGACAGTGCGCACCGAATCCACGGCCTGGCGCGAGCGGACGCTCGAACTGCGCTGCACCTCCGACACCATCGAGATCGTGCTCGAGGCCGAAGGCGTTGGCGACATCACCGATGTCACCCTGCTCGGCGGGGACGGCGTGCTGACCACCGGCGCCGCGGGCACGTTCCGTTCGGGCTTCGACGCGCACTCGCTGTACGTGCCGAGCCCCACTGAGCCGGTCGCTTTCGTGCGGCCCGTCTGGTCGGCCGCCTCGCTGGGCGTGGTCGGCGACGCCGATCCCGGGCGGCTCAACGGCATCTTCTCCCCTCCCCCTCTCGCTCTCGCGTTCGGCCGGGCACCGGTCACCGACCCCCTCACGCCGGGGGAAGGACCGTGGCTCGCTGCCTGGTTGCGCGGACCGGTGGAGACGCTGCGTTTCACCACGATGCGCTACGACCCCGTGGACGACGGCGCCCTCGTGCGACTCGCCCATGAGGGGCACACGGCGGTCGACGGGCGCTGGCGATCACCCGCACTGGTACTGCGTCCGACGGCCTCACCTGCGGCGGCGCTGGCGGAGTACCGCGACGACCTGGTCCGCACCGGTTGCGCACCGTCTCCCACCAAGACGGTCAGGCCGTGGTGGCTCGAACCGATCTTCTGCGGGTGGGGCGCACAGGTCGCGCGAGGAGGGGCGCCCGCACCGGACCTCTGCAGGCAGGAGATCTACGACGAGTTCCTCACGAGGCTGGCGGAGGTGTCGCTCGACCCCGGGACGATCGTGATCGACGATCGCTGGCAGGCCGAGTACGGCACGGCGGAACCCGATGCCGACGCCTGGCCCGACATGGGCGGGTGGATCGCCGACCGGCATGCCGAGGGGCGCCGGGTGCTGCTGTGGTGGAAGGCATGGGATCCGGCGGGGCTGCCGCCCAGCGAGTGCATCACGGATGCCGCCGGACGCCCTGTCGCCGCCGATCCCGGGAGCCGCGCCTATCTCTCCCGGCTCGACCGGATGGTCGAACGCCTGCTCTCGGCCGACGGCCTGAACGCCGACGGCTTCAAGGTCGACTTCACCCAGCGCACCCCCAGCGGCGCTGCCCTCCGCTCCGCGCCCGACAGCGACGGCGTCTGGGGGATAGCCGCCGTGCACCGTCTGGTCGCTCGTCTGCACGCCGCGGCGACGCGCATCAAGCCCGACGCGCTCGTGATCACCCACACCGTGCATCCGTCGTTCGGCGACATCGCCGACATGATCCGCACGAACGACGTGCTCGAGCACGACCGCGACGGGCGGCCCGTGCCGGTCGCCGCTCAGCTGAAGGCCAGGCACGAGATCATCGCGGCGGTGCTGCCCGAGCATCCGGTCGACACCGACCAATGGCCGATGCCGAACCGCGACGAGTGGCTCGACTACGCGCGTACGCAGGCGAAACTGGGCGTGCCGGCGCTGTACTACCTCGAGCAGATGCGCCACGAGGAGCCGATCGACGTCGAGCATCTCGCCGAGATCGCACGCACCTGGGACGAGTACCGCGCAGGTCGGGCATGACCGCCATCGAGGTCGCGCGCGGCGTGTGGCGTATCGCCGACACCTGCCACGTCTACCTGCTCGTCGATCCCGATGCGCCGGAGGGCGAGCGTGATGCGGTGGCCGTCGACTTCGGATCGGGCCTCGCACTGCAGCACCTCGAACGCCTCGGCATCCGCCGCATCGCAGACGTGGTGATGACGCATCATCACCGCGACCAGGCTCAGGGTCTGCCGCTGGCCGTCGCGCACGGCGCCCGCATCCACGTGCCGCCCGTGGAGCGCGAACTGTTCGACCGGGTCGAGGAGATGTGGACCGGACGGCAGCTCGACAACGACTACAACCTGCGGCAGGACCGCTTCTCACTGCTCTCGTCCGTGCCGGTGCACGCGACCGTTCCCGAGTATCGCGAGCTCACACTCGCGGGCGTGCGCCTGCGGGTGCTGCCGACCCCCGGACACACGATCGGCTCGGTGTCGTACCTGCTCGAACGCGACGGCGAGCTGCTCGCGTTCTCGGGCGACCTGATCTACGCGCCGGGCAAGGTCTGGTCACTCGCGGCGACCCAGTGGTCGTACACGCAGAACGAGGGCCCGGCGATGACGGTGCTGAGCGCACGGATGCTGGCGCGCGAGGGCGTCACCAGGTTGGCGCCGTCGCACGGAGACGTCATGGACGACGCGCAGGGCGCCCTGGAGTCGCTCGCCGCGATCATGCAGGAGTACGTGGACTCGCGCCGCTCGTATCCGTGGGATCTTCTGGCCAGGCTCGACGATCCGTTCCTGGCGCTCACCCCGCACCTGCTGCTCAATCGCACGTCGATGTCGTGCTCTTACGTCCTGCTCTCCGAGACCGGCGAGGCGCTCGTCATCGACTACGGCTACGACATGACCACGGGCCTGGTTCCGGGGCAGGAACGCGCGGCCAGGAGGCCGTGGCTCGCGTCGCTGCCGGCGCTGCGTCGCGACCACGCGGTGACGCGCATCTCGGTGGCACTGCCCACGCACTACCACGACGACCACATCGCCGGCATGCCGCTGCTGCGCGACGTCGAGGGCACAGAGATCTGGATACCGGAGAACGTCGCGCCGACGATGGCCGACCCCTGGCGCGAGGATCTCCCCTGCCAGTGGTACGACCCGATCGTCGCGGACCGCGTGCTGCCGCTCGAGGAGCCCTTCACCTGGAACGAGTACACGCTCACCGCGCACGCGCAGCCCGGCCACACCCTCTACGCCGTGGCCTACTCGCTCGAGGTCGACGGCACGAAGGTGGTCTTCACCGGCGATCAGCAGGAGGGCCTGGGCGGCAGGGAAGGCCGGCGCGACATCATGAACTACCAGTACCGGAACCTGTTCCGGCTGGGCGACTACGCGCAGAGCGCAGCCCTGTACCGGCGCATCGCGCCCGGCCTGATGGCCAGCGGGCACTGGGAGCCGCGCTGGGTCGACGAGGACTACCTCGACCACCTCACCGAGTCGGCCAGACTGGTGGACGACCTGCACGAGCGGCTGCTGCCGCTCGACGATCTGGTGATCGGGCCCGACGGCCAGACGGCGCGTCTGCTCCCGTACCGCCGCCGCGCTGTCGTCGACGAGGAGCTCGACTACGTGGTGCGCGTGCGCAACCCGCTGCCCTCGCCCGCCACTGTGCGGCTCGCGCCGGTCTTGCCGATAGGCTGGCGCTCGTCCCGGCGCGAGGTCGTCATCGACCTCGACGTCAGAGAGGAGACCTCCGTGCAGCTGACCGTCACCCCCGCGTCCGCCGGTCGCCGGCAGCGCATCGCGGTCGACGTCACGATGGGTGAGGTGCGCTTCGGTCAGCACGCCGAGGCACTCGTCGATGTGCACGAGATCGAAGACTCCCCGCTCACGGCGGAGCGACGCGCATGAGCGATCAGCGTCGCCCACCGGTGGCACGACCCACGATCCGCGAAGTCGCCGAAGCGGCCGGGGTGTCGCGCTCCACGGCTTCGCGGGCGCTCTCGGGCAACGGGTACGCGGCGCCCGAGGTGCGCGACCGCGTGCGTGCGGTCGCGAAAGAGATCGGCTACGTCGTCGACGCGACCGCCCGCAGCCTCAAGCAGCGCACCAGCCGGTCGGTCGGCGTGCTCGTGTCCGACCTGCGCAACGTCTTCTACGCCGAACTCGCATCCGGCATCGGCGAGGAGGCCAAGAAGCACGGCCGCACGCTGGTGCTGGTCGATCTGCACGGCGACGGCGAGGGGGAGCTCGACGCGGCGGAGGCGCTGGTCGCCTCGCGCGTCTCCGGCGTGATCGCCACTCCCGTGTCCGGTCAGCTCAGCGAGTATCTGAGCCGCATCGGCGTGCCGCTGATCGAGGTCGACCGGCGCTTCGACGCCGAGGGCACGGATGCCGTGGTGGTCGACAACCGCGCGGCCGCCCGCGACACGACCGAACGGCTGCTGTCGGCCGGGCACCGCCGCATCGCGCTGCTGATCGACGAGACCGAATGGACCACCGGTGAGGAGCGTCAGCGCGGCTATCTCGACGCCCTGGCCGCCCGCAAGGTGCGCTACGACGACTCGCTGATCGTACAGGCCGGCTGGGATGCCGAAGAGGCGACCGCCGCTGCGCGCCGCATCCTCTCCCTGCCCGACCGGCCCACCGCCGTGTTCGCGGCGAACAACGTGCTCACCGAGGGCACGTGGCGCGCGGCCGCGGAACTCGGCCTGCGCATCCCCGAAGATGTCAGCGTGGTCGGCTTCGACGACGCCCCGTGGATGAGCATGGTGCGACCCGGGGTATCCTCCCGCGTGCAGGATGCCGGCTCCCTCGGCGCCACCGCACTTCGCGCGCTTCTCGAGCGCATCGACATGCCGGATGCGCCGGTGCGCACCATGGTGCTGCCGACCCGGTTCCTCGACCGCGGGTCGATCGCGGCCCCGCCAGCCTGACCGACGCCGCCGCGATTTCCGGGGAGGCGGCCCCACCGGGGTACCCGCGCGGCCGACAGCCACGCTGCGCGGCTGGCCGCACGGTTGACGTCCGCCGCCCCTTGCCACGAGCGCACCTCTTGTCACGGGCGATTGCGTTGCTATGATGTGGGAACGATGTCACATGTGCACGCCGAGCGTGCAGGCCGGAGGAGAGAATGGCAACGCAGCAGCCCGTGCTCGCGCTGGACATCGGCGGCACGAAGCTCGCCGTCGCGGTCGTGACGTCCGACGGACGAAGCCACGGCCTGCTCACCGAGCCCACCGACAAGCACCGCGGCCCCGATGCCGTCATCGCGCACCTCTTCGACATGGGCCGGCGCAGCATCCGCACGGCCGGGCTCGGCGAGCCGACGGCGGTCGGCATCAGCTGCGGCGGGCCTCTCGACGCGGATGCCGGGGTGCTCACCAATCCGCTGCACCTGCCGGGCTGGATCGACGTGCCGATCGTGGCCATGGCGAGCGAGGCGTTCGGCGTGCCCGCCGTCGTCGAGAACGACGCGACCGCCGCCGTGCTGGGCGAGCACCGCTTCGGCGCCGCGCGCGGTGCCGGCATCGCGCTGTACCTCACGCTCTCCACCGGCGTCGGAGGCGGATCGGTGATCGACGGCAGGCTGCACCGGGGAGCGGCCGGCAACGGCGGCGAGTTCGGTCATCTCACCGTGCGCCCGGGAGGGCGGCTCTGCGAATGCGGCCGCCGCGGATGCCTCGAGGCGTACGCCTCCGGCACCAACATCGCCGCGCGGGCGAACGAGCTGATCGCCGCCGGCGACCAGCCCTCCGTGCTGCGCGATCTGCCGGAGGTGCGGGCCGAGCATGTCTCGCGCGCGGCATCCGACGGCGACCCGCTGGCGACACAGGTGTGGCACGAGACGACCGCTCTGCTCGGCCAGGCCGTGACCGACCTCGTCAACGTCTTCGAACCGCACGTGGTCATCCTCGGCGGAGGCGTCACCCGCTCCGGCGCCATGCTGCTCGACCCCGTGCGCGAGATCGTGCGCACGACCGCCATGCCGCCCGCGGCACGCGCCCAGGTCTCGCTCGCCGGTCTCGGCGACGAGGTGTGCGTGATCGGTGCCGGCGCTCTCGCCCTCGACCTGGCCAAGGAGGCCCCGCTTGTCTGATCTGCTCACCGCCCAACTCGAGGCGCACATCCGCACCGCCGAAGAAGCGACCGGGCTGCTCGACGACGTGCGCGCCGTCGGCGGCGTGCTCATCGACGCCTTCGAGCGCGGCGGCACGCTGTACACCTTCGGAAACGGCGGCAGTGCGGCCGACGCCCAGCACTTCACGGGCGAGCTCATCGGCCATTACCGGCGCGATCGCAGGCCGCTGCCCGCCGTCACGCTCACCACCGATGCGACGGTGTCGACCTGCATCGCCAACGACTACTCCTTCGAGGACGTCTTCTCGCGCCAGGTCGAGGCGCTCGCACGCCCCGGCGACGTGGTGGCGGCGTTCACCACCTCCGGCCGTTCGGCGAACATCGTGCGAGGTCTGACCGCCGCACGCGCCAACGGTGCCACGACGCTCCTGTTCGCCGGAGGCGACGGCGGTGCCTCCCTGGCGCTCGCCGATCACGTGCTTCTCGCCCCGAGCAGCGAGACGCCGCGCATCCAAGAGCTCCACACCTTCCTTCTGCACGCTCTGTCCGAGATGCTGGACGCCTGGGCCGCAGGAGAGGACCTGCCGTGAGTCGCGACGACCGCGCACCCGTCTCGAACGCGCCGTCCGGCGCGCAGCCGGCCGACATGACCCCTGCTCCGCGGCCGGCGGCGACGCCCGATCGCACTCTGCACATGATCGGCAACGCTCACCTGGATCCGGTGTGGCTGTGGCCGTGGCAGGAGGGGTACCAGGAGGCGCGCGCCACGTTCGCCAGCGCCCTGGACCGCATGGACGAGTACCCCGACTTCATCTTCACCTGCGACCAGATCGTGCTGCTGTCGTGGGTCGAGGAGCAGGACCCGGAGCTGTTCGCGCGCATCGCCGAGCGCGTCGAGGAAGGCCGCTGGGTGAACGTCGGCGGGTGGTGGGTCGAACCGGACTGCAATATGCCGATGGGCGAGTCCTTCGCGCGTCAGGGCCTGTACGGGCAGCGCTATCTGCAGTCGCGCTTCGGCCGCATCGCCTCCGTCGGGATGAACGTCGACCCGTTCGGGCACAGCGCGAGCCTGCCGCAGATACTGCGCGGGCACCGGATGGACTCCTATTGCTTCCTGCGCCCCGGACCCCACGAGGGGGATCTCGACGAGACCCTGTTCCACTGGGAGTCGGCCGACGGGTCCAGGGTGCTCGCGTACCGCATCCCGTTCGAGTACTGCAGCCCGCCAGGCGACGTGGCAGGGCAGACCGAGAAGTCGCTCGGCCAGCTCGACCGCTCACTCGGCGAGATGATGGTGTTCTACGGCGTCGGCAACCACGGCGGCGGACCCACGAAGGCCAACATCGATTCGATCCACCGGTACGACCGGATGGGCACTTTCGGGAGGATGACGATGTCGTCGCCGCGCGCCTACTTCGACGAGATGCTCGCGAGGGGGGACGCGTTCCTCGGCGGGCTCACCACGCGTCGTGACGACCTTCAGCACCACGCACCCGGATGCTACTCCGCCCACTCCGGCATCAAGGCGTGGCAGCGGCGGGCCCAGCATGCCGTGCTGTCGGCAGAGCGCTGGGCGGCGGTCGAAGTGGCCATGGGGGCCGAGACCTACCCCCGCGATGACCTGGAGCGCGCTTGGAAGCAGGTGCTGTTCAACCAGTTCCACGACATCCTCCCGGGCTCGGCCATCGAACCGTCATACGACGACGCGCGCGATCAACTCGGCGAGGCGATCGCCATCTCCAAGCGCATCATCACCGCCGCGCACAACCGCATCGCCCGTCGCATCGACATCCCGATGGACGAGGCGACGCAGCCGGTGGTCGTGTTCAATCCGCATCCGTGGCCCGTCGCAGTCGACGTCGACATGCAGTACGGGGCACAGCCGCACGGCGTGCGCGTGGTCGACCACACCGGTGCGCCGGTGCTGTCTCAGGCCACCCAGTCGACTGCGACGACCGGCGACCGCAGCCGCGGCGCTGTCACCTTCCGCGCCGACGTCCCCGCGCTCGGGTACGCGCTCTACCGTCTGCTGCCCGGTCCCGCGCTGCCTGCGCGGTCGTCGCTGGCGGTGTCCGACGACGGCACGGTGATCGAGAACGAGCACCTGCGTCTCGAGCTTGATCCCGCCACCGGCGATCTCGTCTCGCTGCTCGACAAGTCCACCGGCATCGATCCGCTGCAGGGCACGCGTGGCTCGGCGCGCACGGCGATCTGCGATGATCCGACCGACACCTGGGGCCATCGTGTGATCTCCTACGCGTGGCCGGGGGCGGCGATGACACTCGACCGCATCGTGGTGCGCGAGCGCGGCCCGCTGCGCTCGCGGGTTCGGGTGGAGCGTTCGTGGGGAGGCAGCACGCTGGTGGAGGAGTATCTGCTCGCCCACGACGCCAGTGCCGTACGAGTCGACGTCGCGCTCGACTGGCGCGAGAAGGCGCACCTGCTCAAGCTGCGCTTCCCGGTGGGCCTCGACGACCCTCGGGCGACCTACGAGATCCCGTATGGCACGATCGAGCGACCGGTCGACGGCGCCGAGGAACCGGCGCAGTCCTGGGTCGACCTGACCGGCGAACTGGACGGCAGACCGGCCGGGCTCACCGTCGTCTGCACCTCGAAGCACGGCTGGGACGTCTCTCCGGCCGGCGATGCACACGACGACGCGCCGAGCATCGGGATCACCGCGGTGCGCAGCCCGGTGTATTCCTGGCACGACCCGCGACTGCTCGATCCCGATGGCGTGTACTCCTTTCAGGATCAGGGCGTGCAGCGGTTCGGCCTGGAGCTCATCCCGCACGGCGGCGACTGGCGCCGTGCGCAGCCGACCCGGCGGGCGGCCGTGCTGGGCGCGCCGGTGCGCGCACAGCAGGAGTCGTTCCACACCGGTGATCTGGCGCCGCAGCACAGCTTCGTCGACGACGGCGACGGGCAGGTCATGGTCACGGCGGTGAAGGGCAGCGAGGATGCTCCCGAGAGCGGTCCGGCCGATCTCATCCTCCGCGCCGTCGAGACCCATGGACGCGAGGGGTCGGCACGGATCGCGATTCCCGTCGCCGGCCGCACGCTGGAAGCCGATTTCCGCCCGCATCAGGTGCGCACGTTCCGGGTTCCGCTCGATCCGCAGGAAGAGATCGTCGAGGTGGATCTGCTCGAGTGGCCTCTGGACGGCGGCCCGGTGTGACGGACGCCGACGCAGTCGGGCTGCGGCCGCAGCTGCGTCCGACGGCCGAAGTGCTCGACGCCGATCCGACCGGCTTCGCCATCGACATCCGCGACGACGGTACAGGCGGGCATCTCGTGCGCGTGCGCTTCGACGGACCGGCCCCCGTGGATGCCGCCGTGCGGGTGTCGATCACCCTGCCGGGCGCATCCGACCCGTGGTGGATGATCCCGGGCCTGTTCTACGGCGAGAACCGGCCGGCCCAGAACGATCGGCTCTTCCCGCGCTTCCAGGCCGCCGTGGATGCCGATGGCCCGCACGACCCGTTCGTGAGCGACGAGTGGCACTTCCGCTCCGATCGGGCCGCCTCCCCGGCCGTCATGGTCTGGCCGGGCGCCGGTCGCCACGGTGCGGCACTGTCGACGGCACCCGAGACCGCTCTCGGCCTGACGGGTCTCGGCTTCGCGCTGCACGGCGAGCAGGCGGTGCTGTCCGCCACTTTCCCGGCACGCGAGCACCCCGTCACCTACTACGGCGACGCCGAGCCACGACGCGCCCAGGTGCTGAGGCACCGCTTCGCTCCGGGCGAGACGGTCGAGCTGCCGGTGCGGGTGATCGAGCTGCTGCCGGACCGCCACGACTACGCACGAGTGCTGCGCGAGCTCCATGCGGAGCACTCTGCCGCGGCACCGCTGCGACCCTGGGTCGACGTGTCCACGGCGGCGACACTGGCGGCGGAGGGACTGCTGCGCTGGCACTACGACCCCGATCCCGGCGTGCTGCTCGAGACAGCCGGCTTCGATCGAGAGGTGTCCGGTCAGGATGGACGGCCGGTCGATCGTCAGGCCATGCATGTCGGCTGGGTCTCAGGCATCCCGTGGGCCTACGCCATGCTGCGTCATGCTGCGCGCACCGACGACGAGAACCTGCGGGCAGCGGCACACCGGGTGATCGATTTCTGCACCGCCGAGCTGTCTCCCAGCGGCACGCTCTGGGGCGTCTGGTATAGGAACAGAGGCTGGACGCAGAGCTGGACGCATCATCGCCGCGGTCTGCACAGTCGAACGCTCGGCGAAGCGACCCAGTTCCTGGTGCGCGCTGTCGATCTCACCGGCGATCAGGCCTGGCGCGAGATCGCCATCTCGAACCTCGACGCCGTCGTCGCCAGGCAGCGCGATGACGGCGCGCTGGGCAGCATCCACCACGCCGAGACCGGCGAGGTGCTCTCCTGGCGGGGAACCGCCGGCCTGGCCTGGGTGGGCGCCCTCGCCGAGGCCGCCCAATGGGATCCGCGCTACCTCGCCGCCGCCGAGCGCGCCGGCGAGTGCTACGCCGCCGCGGTGCTCGACGAGAACCTGCACGGCGCCCCCGAGGACGTCGACCTGGCGCCGAGCAGCGAAGACGGCTACGTCGCCGTCATGGCGTACATGGCCCTGTACCGCGCCACCCGGGACGATGTCTGGCTCGGCCTCGCCGGGCGCGCCGCCGACTTCGCCCTGAGCTTCCGCTACTGCTACGACGTCTCGTTCCCACCCTCATCCATGCTCGGCGTCTACGACTTCGGCACCCGAGGCGCAGACCAGGCATCGCCGTCGAACCAGCATCTGCATGCATACGGGCTCGTGATGACTCGCGAGATGCTGCAGCTCGCCGAGGCGACCGGCGATGCGCACTACCGCGAGCGGGCGGTCGAGGCGCTCGCCTGCTTCCGTCAGTTCGTCTCCCGATTCGACGGTGACTTCAACGCGTACCGGGGCATGGTCACCGAGCGGTACTACCAGACGGAGTGCTTCCAGCCGAAGGGGATGCTGCTCACCCTCTCGCATGCCTGGAGCGCCGGCGTCCTCCTGCTGGGCTGCGAGGACGCGATCGCCGCCGGCATCCGCGACTGAGGCGCCGCAGCGCACCCGCGTCCTTCCGGCGAACTGCACAGGACTGCAGAACTGGCAAGCCCCTCGTCTGCTGCCGCCGCCCGCGCAGAGGATGGCAGCCCTGAGGAGGTGCGATGGACGTCATTCTGGTGCCGGGGCTGTGGTTGGACGGTTCGTCCTGGCAGACGGTGGCGTCGAAGCTGCGCGCAGCGGGCCACGTGCCGCATCCGCTCACACTTCGCGGGCTGACCGAGCGCGCGTCCGACCGTACGGGTCTCATGCTGGCCGACCACGTGGCGCACATCGCCAGGACGATCGATCAGATGGGCGGCGCCGTGGCACTCGTCGGCCATGCTGAGGCTTGCGGACTTGTGCACGCAGCGGTCAACCGGCGACCCGATCGCGTCGCTCGCGCTTTCCACGTCGGAGGGTTCCCCAGTGCCGACGGCACGCACGTGCTCAGCGGATTCCGTGCCGACCCGCACGGCGCCCCGGCAGAACCTGCCGAGGGTGAGAAGCAGGACGATGCACTCGCCGCGCTGCGTGGGCGCCGACGCGCGGCGGGGCTGCGTGGCATCGACACCCCGCAGCATCTGACGGACGAGCGCCGGTTCGAGGTTCCGGCCACGGTCGTCGCCACTCAGTTCCACTCCGACGACGTCAGGCGCTGGATCGACGCAGACATCGATCCGGCCCGCGAACTGCGCCGCATCCGCGACGTCACACTGGTCGACCTGCCATCGGGGCGGTGGCCGCAGATCGAACAGGGCGAAGCGCTGGCGCAGCTGCTCCTGGACGCGCTGCCCCTGCCGCAGCTGCCCGCGGCAACGGCCTGACCGCGCGACGCGGGGCGTCACGAGCCCCACATCCGTGCTGTGCGCGGCGTGCGGGATGCGGCTCAGCCGACGGGCAGCGAATCCGGGACGGCCTCCCGGACGTCGGTGACCGCGACGCGCCCGACGTCGACGATCCGGCCGGAACGCTCCGACTCGTACGCGGCCAGGATGACGCCCAGCACGTCGATCCCCTCCTCGTGCGTCTGGATCGGCCTGGTCCCGCGGCGGATGCTCTCGGCGAAGTGGGCGATCTCGGCGGCGAACTCGTGCACGGGCTCGAACGTCACGCTCACGGGCTCCTCGCCGCGGATGCGGGAGACGAGGGTCGTGCCGTCGGAGCTGAGCGAGCCCTTCTCGCCGACGAGCGAGAACTTCTCGGTGCCGACCGCCGGCTGGTAGGCCCAGCTGGTGGTCACGTGACCGACCACGCCGTTGTCGTAGCGCACCAGCACCTGCGCCGAGTCCTCGCCCTCCATGAAGTCCAGCCGGTGCCGTGACAGCATGGCCGTCACCGAAACCGGCGTTCCGCCGGCGAGGTACTGCAGCAGATACAGGGGGTGGTAGCCGGTGTCGATCAGCTCTCCGCCTCCCGCGGTCGCCGCGACCGCACGCCAGCCCATGCTCTCGGGAGTGAAGTCGTTGTAGAAGCTGTCGGTGGTGCGCACCTCGTACACCCGGCCGAGCACACCGCTCTCGATCATCTCTCTGGCTGCGGCCACCGCCGGCTGGAAGAGCTGGTTGTGCGCGCACATCACGGTGATCCCGCTGCGGCGCACCGCGGCGTCGATGGCAGCGGCCTCCTCCTGTGTGAGGCACAGGGGCTTCTCGCACAGCACGTGCAGCCCGGCGTCGGCCGCGGCGATCACGGCCTCGGCGTGCAGGTGGTGGGGCAGGCAGATGTCCACGGCGTCCAACCCACCGGCTGCGATCATGTCGCGGTAGTCGTCGTAGATGCGCACCCCGGGGTCATCGCCACGACGCTTCTCGGCGTTCTCGCGCACGGGATCGGCGATGGCGGCGAAGACCACCGATTCGGGGTTGAGACGGTATCCGGCCACGTGCGCTCCGGCGATGCCGCCCGCTCCGATGAGGCCGATGCGCACCGGCTGAGTCTGCGAGGTCATGGCGTTCCTTCCTGGTCGATGGGCACCGCCGCCCCCTCGGCGGCGGCGAGGTTCGCCGCGACGACGAATCTGGTCAGATCGAGGGCCGCCTGCAGGTTGGCGGAGGTGTCTGCGTTGTGAGCCTCTCCGCGGATGGCAGACACCCAGAGGTCGAACGGCGACGGCGCGGCCGGCTCCAGCGGCACCGGTGTCCAGTCCGTACCGAACCGCCCGCCCTTGGCGATCAGCTCGTCGCGGCCGAAGCCGTGCAACAGCGAGCCCTCGGTGCCGCGCACCTCGACGGCGAACGCGCCAGGCGTCGTCGTGAAGCTCGCCTCGGCGACGCCGACCGCGCCGTTCTCGTAGCGGGCGGTGACGACGGCGTTGTCCTCGACGGCGCGTCCGGTGATGTGACCGTAAGCCGCGGTGATCGCTTCGGGAGTGGCCCCCAGCATGCGCTGTACGAGGTAGGCGGGGTGGCAGCCGAGGTCGGCGAACGCTCCGCCGATGGCCGCAGCCGGGTCGGCGAACCGCTCGGGAAGCCAGCCTCCGAGCCAGCCGTCGTGCGCCATCCGCACACGCACGTAGGTCAGCTCGCCGAGGGCGCCGTCGTCGACCAGCCGCGCGATGGTGGTCATAAGCGGCTCCGACAGCCGCGGCAGCGACACGACGAGCGGTGTGGCATGAACCCGTGAGGCTTCGATCAGCGCCTCGCACTCCGCGACGGTGGGCGCGAGGAGCTTCTCGGTGAACACCGGCATGCCTGCCGCGAGTGCGCGGCCGATGACCTCGGTGTGCTCGTTCGTCGCCGTCGTGACCGTGATGGCCTCGACGTCGGGATGGGCGAGCAGGGCGTCGAGGTCATCGGCGGCAGGGACGCCCAGCCGGTCGGCGCCGTCCCGGCGGCGGGCCGGGTCGGGGTCCCAGGCGGCGGCGACCCTGGTGCCGGGATGCTCGGTGGCGTCGCGGGCGTAGTCGTCGGCGTGCACGTGCCAGAATCCGGCCACTCCGACGCCGATGGGCTGCTGTGTCACGCGGGCACTCCTTCGTGCGTTGACCTTGCGTGGATTGTGGCAACGTTACCACAGGCGTCCAGGCCCGAGGCATTCCCAGGCGCGCCCCGGCAGTCGGCGCGCCTTCAGGTCGCGTCTCATCCCGGAATCGCGACCGGAAGAGGAAGCCAGATGGCTCAGCCCGCGACGCGTACCTCGTAGCCGGCGTCGACGAGTGCGGCGCGCGCAGCATCCGGAGCTCCGGCATCCGTGAGCACGACGGGGAAGAGCTGCGGACCTCCCACGTGCGCGAACGCCGCGCGACCGAGTTTGGATGCGTCGGCCACCACGACGGCGCGCTCAGCGCGCTCGGCCATCATGCGGTTCACCGCGGCCTCGGCTTCGTCGTGGGTGCTCGCGCCGGATGCGGCATCCAGCCCGTTCACGCCGATGAAGGCGATGTCGAGCCGCACGCCCCCGAGCAGCTGATCGACGAACGGCCCCACCAGCTCGAAGCTGCGCGGATGGATGACCCCGCCGGTGACGACGACCTTGAACTCGGGACGCATGGCCAGCTGGGCGGCGATGTTCACCGCGTTCGTGACGACGGTCAGTCCGAGTCCTGTCAGATCGTCGCGGGCGGCGAGCGCGGTCGCGATGGCGTTCGTGGTCGTACCGCCCGAGAGGCCGACGACCTGTCCCGGCGAGACGAGCGCCGATGCCGCGGCGGCGATGCGCTCCTTCGCGCCGGTCGCGTGGTGGCTCTTGTAGCGGATGGGCAGCTCGTACGCCACGGACTGCGCGACGGCGCCGCCGTGCGTGCGCGTCAGCAGGCGCCGCTCGGCGAGGCTGTCGAGGTCGCGGCGGGTCGTCGCGGCGGATGCTCCGAAGCGCTCGACGAGCTGCTCGACGCTGACCTCGCCCTGCTCTGCGAGGAGATCGAGGATGGCGGTGAGGCGGGCGGCGCGGTTCACGGCATCAATTCTGGCCTGCGTCGAGCGCGAACAGGCGCAGCATCCTGGCCGCCTCTTCCGCCACCGCCTCGCGCGCCGGCCTGATGTACTTGCGCGAGTCGACGAGCCTCTCATCCGCGGCGAGGGTCTCGCGGATCGCGCGGGTGAAGAAGCCGTTCAGGTGGGTGGAGACGTTGATCTTCGTCATGCCCGCGCGCACCGCCTGCGCGATCACCTCATCGGACACGCCGGACGAGCCGTGCAGCACGAGCGGCACGTCGCCGCCGTTGCGCCCGGTGCCCCGCAGCGCATCACGCAGGCGACCGATCAGCTCGATGTCGAGGGATGCCGAGCGGTCGAGCATCGCGTGCGATGACCCCACCGCGACGGCCAGCGAGTCCACGCCGGTCGCCTCGACGAAGGCGCGCGCCTCGTCTGGGTCGGTGCGCACGCCAGGCGCATGGGCGCCGTCCTTGCCGCCGACCTCGCCGAGCTCGGCCTCGATGTACACGCCGGCAGCACGCGCACGGCGTGCCACGTCGGCCGTGGTCTCGACGTTCTCGTCGTAGTCGAGCCTGCCGCCGTCGAACATGACGGAGCCGAACCCGAGCTCGATGGCCTCGTCGACCAGTTCGGGCCGCTCGGCGTGGTCAAGATGCACTGCGACGGGAGTGGCGGCGCGGCGGGCGACGGCGAGCGTGGCCCAGCCGATGGGCTCGAGGCCGCCGTGGTAGTCCGCGCAGTTCTGCGAGATCTGCAGGATCACCGGCAGCTGCGCGCGCTCGGACGCGGCGACCAGGGCTTCGGCCGTCTCGAGGTGGATCACGTTGAACGCGCCGATTCCGGTGCCGGCGGCGGCGGCGCTGCGCATCAGGTCGCGAGCGGAGGCGAGGGTCATCGGGGGTCCTCTTTCTGAACGGTGACGGAGTCTTCCAGCTCCGTCCACGAAGGATGGATGTCGCCGGCCAGCGGCATGAGCACCGCCGCCGCCGACCATGCGGTGGCGCGACGCAGCATGGTCTCCGGATCCCGGACACCGGCTTCGAGCAGCACCGCACACGCGGCGACGGCCGCATCGCCCGCGCCCGTCGGGTTGCCTGCGAGGGGAGCGGGCAGGCGGGCGGAGAGAACCTGCAGGGCGGGTTCCACCTCGCCGGCCGACGTGGCATGGCCGTCGGCCGACGTGACAGCCAGCATCCCGTCCGCGCCGCGCGAGAGCAGCACGAGCTCGGTGCCGCGACGCAGCAGTTCACGCGCGCCGGCCAGGGGGTCGTCGAGGCCGGTCGCTTCGGCCAGTTCGGCGGCGTTGGGCTTGAGCACGGATGCTCCGGCATCCGCCGCCTGAAGGAGCGAGGGCCCCGATGTGTCGACGATCACCGTCGCACCGGCCGAGCGGCCCAGCGCGATGAGGGAGGGCAGCACGTCCTCTGGCGTCCCGGGCGGGAGGCTGCCTGAGACGACGAGCACGCTCGGGCGACGGTCACCCCGCCCGCCCGCACCCGCATCCGCATCCATGGCGCCGGCCGACACGCCACTCGTCGGACCGTTTCCGGCGTTCCGTCCGGCGGAGGCGGCGAGCGCGGCGCGCACCGCATCCCGCAGGGCGTCCCACTCCTTCGGCGACGGAGCGATGCCCCGCTCGTTCACGATGGTGGTGTCGCCGAGGCTCTCGTCGACGAGCGCGATGCTGCGGCGTGTGGCTGCAGCGACCGGCACCAGGGTGTGCGGCATCCCCGACTCGCGCAGCTCGGCGGCGAACTCGTCGCCGGTGGCGCCGCCAACCGTTGCGACGGCGACGGTCTGCGCGCCCTCGGCGTGCGCGACACGGGCGACGTTCAGGCCCTTGCCTCCGGCGCGGGCGCGGCCGGAGTCAGCGCGATGCACACCGCCCGGCACGATCCTCTCGACGTGCCACGTGAGATCGAGCGCGGGGTTGGGGGTGACGGTGACGATCATGCGCCCGCTCCGGATGCGGCGGCGCCAACCGACTCTCGCGCGTGCAGGGCTGATCCCAGGATGCCGGCGTTGCCGGACAGCTCGGCCGGCACCAGCGCAGGGATGCGGTGGAAGCTCAGCCGCGCGGTGAGTCGTTCGCGCAGTTCGCCGAAGAGCGCACCACCTGCACGCGACAGCCCTCCGCCGATGACGACGGCCTCCGGCGCGATCACCGCGGTGAGCTGTGCGATCGAGAGGGTGAGCGCCTCGAGGGCGTCCTCCCAGATGCCGGCCGCCGTCGTATCGCCCGCTGCGGCGCGGGCGATCACCTCGCGGGCGCCGTCGATCGGCTCTCCCGTCGCCTCCGTATACCTGCGGGCGATGGCCCCGGCGGAGGCGATCGCCTCGAGGCAGCCGCGCGCACCGCACGGGCAGGGCCACTCGCCGATCGGAGAATGGCCGATCTCGCCGGCATAGCCGCCCGCGGTGTACGGCCGGCCGTCGACGAGCAGCGCGCCGGCGATGCCGGTTCCGATGATCAGCACGACCGCGTTCTCGTAGGAGCGTGCCCCGCCCAGCACGTGTTCGGCCCAGCTCGCCGAGCGCACGTCATGATCGAATCCGACCGGCAGACCGAATCGTTCGGCGGCCAGGTCGCGCAGCGGAGCATCCCGCCAGCCCAGATTGCTGCTGAACACGCCCAGGCCGTTCTCGGCGTCGACGATGCCGGGCACGACGAGACCCACGGCCTCCGGCACGACATCGGGATGCTGCGCTCGCAGCTCTCCCGCGAGCTCCTGCAGGCGATCGATCAGCCGTGTCGGGCTGTCGGCGCCGCCGGGAGGCGTGGGTGTGCGGCGAAGGCCGCGCGCGTTGCCATCGGCGTCGAACAGCGCCGATTTGATGTCGGTGCCTCCCACGTCGAAGGCGAGCACCGGCACGCCGGCGCCGATCGTGGCAGCATGAACGAGCCGTTCGCCGGATGCGTCGGTGACGACGTCGGGGATCCCGCGGTGCTCGGCCATGGCGTCAGGCGTCGAGGATGACCGAGCGGGTCAGGTTGCGCGGCTGGTCGGGGTCGAGACCCTTGCCCACGGCACGGTCGAGGGCGACGCGGTGCAGACGCACCAGGTCGGCCAGCGGATCGATGTCGTGCTGCACGAACCGCGCGCCGGTGGCCTCCACCTGCGAACGGAGACCCTCGGGGGCGGCGCCGAACTGCCAGGTGATGCGACCGGGAGCGGCGATCGCGATCGGGCCGTGACGGTACTCCATCGAGCTGTACGACTCGGTCCACGACTGCGACGACTCGCGCATCTTGAGCGCCGCCTCGTGGGCGAGGCCGAAGGTCCAGCCCATGCCGAGGAAGCTGTACTGCTCGGCATCCTGAAGCTCAGCGTCGTCGGTGCCGTCGAGCACCGCCTGCGCGTCGGTGATCGCGCCGGTCAGGTCCTCGCCGAGCGAGGCGCGGAACAGTGCGAGCGCCGTGGTGGCGAAGCGGGTCTGCACGACCGACTTCTCGTCGGCGAAGGGCATAGCGATGACCGTGTCGGCCAGGTCGACCAGGGGCGACGTGTCATCGCCGAGGACTGCGACGACGGGCGTGCGCCCCTTGATCCGCTCGGTCAGCTCGAGCACCTCGGTGGTGGTGCCCGAGCGCGTGAGCGCGACGATGGCGTCGTACTCACGGCCGAGCGGGAACTCGGATGCGGTGAAGGCGTCGGTCTCGCCGTGGCCGGCGGCCTCGCGGAGGCTCGCGTAGGACTGAGCCATGAACCAGGACGTGCCGCAGCCCACGACGGCGATACGCGCACCGGAGACCGGAAGCAGCGCCTGCTCCGCCCGCATGTCAGCCGCCCTGGCCCAGGTCTGCGGCTGGGAGTTCAGCTCTTCGCGCATGTGCGCGCCGGCGGCTTCGGTCATCTCAGGCTCCTTGAATGCTTTGTTTTGAGCGTTCTTGTCGAGAACACTCAAAGTATTGCATCATCCGTGCGGTTCTGTCGACCGGCCTCCGACCAGGATGCCGGAGATCGCACGGTTTACCGGATCGGATGCCGTGAAGCATCCGGCAGACCGTGCGATCTCCGGCGGATCGTGCGTGCGTGTGACGAGCATCGGCGCGGGCCGCCCCGTCAGGAGCGACCCGCGCCGGTCGATGCTCAGGTGCAGGGCACCCAACCCGGCGGAGGCGTGGCCGGTCCTCTGCCTCGCTCGAGGCCCTGGGGAACGCCGTCACCCCAGCCGTGCGCCTTGCCAGGAGGACGCCAGCAGTCGGCCGGAGGCTCCTCTGCGGCCAGAATCGTCACCGGCACAGTCAGCGTCGAGCCGTCCGCACGGGTCAGCACGACCTGGTGATCGCCCGGCCGGGTGGTCGCCGGCACCGCCCACGTGAGGGTCGCCGCGCCCGACGCGTCGGCATCGGCACTTCCGATGTGCACGTCACCCGGCTGCAGCGAGACGGTGACCGACTCCGATGCCCGGAGGCCCGTCGCGGTGATGGTCAGATCGTCCCCGACTGTCACCGAGGCGGCTGAGAGCACGAGCGACGGCGGCGGTCCGACCTCTGCGATGAACGGCACCATCAGCTGGCTACTGCCGACCTTCGCGGTGATGGAACCCCGGTACACACCCGCGGCGGAGTAGGTGTGCTGACCGCTGACCGAGGTCAGCTCGGCCGCCTTCTGCTTCACGGCATCCGTTCCCCGCAGCGTCGCCGTGCTCTGTGTGCCGTCACCCCACTCGATCTGAGCGGTCACGTTCGCGACCCCCGAACCCGCGTGCGAGAGTAGTCCGATCACGTCGTCGATGACGAGGTCATCCGACACGACCTTCTTACCCGCACCGGCCGGAGCCCAGCTGACGGCGGGATCGGCGTAGAAGTTGACCCCCTGCACCGCCCACCGAGACCCCATCGTTCCGAGGGTCGAGCGGAAGGTCTCCCAGTCATCGTTCTCCTTGGGCGTCCAGCCCTTCTCGCTCAAGGCCGTCTCGCGCACCCAGACCTGGTAGTCGATCGCCGGCAGTCCGGCGGCGGCCCGCTCGCCCCAGTACGCTCCCTCCACGGCTGTGATCTGCGACTCCTTCAGGCCGAGCAGGCTGTTCTGGTTCTCGCGGGTGGTCTCGTCGACGATCGAAGACGGATCCCAGCTGTACGCGTTCTGCGTGGTCCAGCGCGTGCCTTTCCAGCTCCACGAGTTCGACTCGAATCCATAGTCCAGGTACGCGTGATTGGTCGGCGACACGACCACCTCCGTGTCGCGCGAGTACCAGCGCTTGCCCGTGTCCTGCGCCGGCGTCGGGATCTCGTTCTTCCGGTCCGCCCAGTACTGATGCACCGAGGAGTCGAGCTGCGCATACGCGGGCACCGGCGTCCAGCCGATCATCCTCTTGCCGCGCTCGGCCAGCATGGCCTCCATCTTCTGGATGAACGCCCCGAAGTCCGCCTTGCTGATGTACTTCGTGTCGACCTCGTCGGCACCGATGTGCACGTAGTCACTCGTCGACACCTCATCGAGGGTGTCGAAGACCGTGCCGAGGAACTCGATCACCTCGGGCTTGGTGGTGTACAGCGGGATGAACGTCGCGTTCCGACGGTGGTCGCGGATCGGGATGCCGTTCTGCTTCTGCTGCCACTCATCGACCAACTCGTCGCAGACGAACTCCGGGTACGACGCGGTGGCGGCATCGCTGTGGCCGGGGATGTCGATCTCGGGGATGACCTCGATGAAGCGATCGTTGGCGTACCTGACGATCTCGCGGAAGTCGTCCAGCGAGTAGTAGCGCGGTCTGCCATCGGAGTACGGGCCGGCCCACGACGACGTCGCGCCGTACTCCGTGAGCCGCGGATAGCCGGGGATCTCGAGGCGCCATCCTTCGTCATCCGTGAGGTGCAGGTGCAGGCGGTTGCCCTTGATCTGCGCGAGACGGTCGATGATGCTCTTCATCTCGTCCACCGTCACGAAGGAGCGTGCCGGATCGATCATCAGACCGCGCTGCGCGATGCGCGGGAAGTCCTCGACCTCTGTCGCCGGAATGATCCAGTCCTGGATCACAGGCTCGGCGGAGAACACGAACGGCGGCAGCAGCTGCAGCAGCGAACGACTTCCGTTGAACGCGCCACGGGGAGTCGATGCGGTCAGGGTGACTCCGCCGGCGTCCGCCCGGAGCCGGTACGCCTGCCCCTTCTGGAAGCCGGCTGCCGCGGTCGTCGCCGGGTCTCCGAGCACCAGGGCGATGTCGCCTGCGCGTGCCGAGCCCGTCACGATCGGCAGCTGGAATCCCGTCGAGCGCCGAAGCTGCGCCGCCAGGATGTCGGCCACTGTCGAGAGGGCGGCATCCGAGACCGCGATGCGTGCGTCAGCGCCGAGGGCGTACGGCTCGGCCTCGACATCGATCTGCGTGACGGGGGTCGGAACGATCGCGGAGGCGTCCACGGGCACGATCGGCGCAGGTCCGTTCCAGACCTCGAAGCTGAAGATGGAGAGGCCCCACTTGCTGGCATTGCCGTTGGTGAGCACGCGCACGTAGGAGTACGCCGCGGTGTCGGTGATCATGACCTCGTCGGTGCGCGCCCCTGTTCCCTTGGGGTTGGCGAGCGTCTTCCAGGTGCTTCCGTCGCTGCTGCCCTGGATGAAGTAGTCGGTGGATGCGGCGCCCTCCCACACGACTACGACGTGGTGGAGGACTGTCGGCTCGGCGAGCTGCACCTGCAGCCAGTCGCTCGTGGCGTCATAACTGTCGGTGGGGTTCGTGCGGGTGTACCGCGAACCCCACCGAGTCAGGGAGTCGCCGTCGATCGCGTTGGACGCCGAGTAGCCGGCCGGGTCGCCCGTGAAGAGGTACGTCGACTTGGCTGTCGCGATGCCGTCGCTGGCGACATCACGACCCGGATCCGGGTAGGTCACCTCGGGATCCGTGGGGTCGGGCTCGTTGACGACCGAGACGAGCTGCTCGAAGGTCGCGATGGCGGAGTCGAGGTCGGAGACGATGGCGTCCGCGTCGGCCTGTGTCACGGCGGACTCCCGGGCCGCCTCTGCGGCGTTCAGCGCGTTCTGCAGATCGGTGTGCGCTGATTGCGGCGCTGAGCCGATCTCCGTGCCGACGGGCGTGGTGGCGAGCAGCGCGCGTGCATCGGCGATCCTCGAGTCCGCCTCGGTCAGGTCGGCGGGCTGATCGGCGTCGACAGCGTTGCCCCAGATCTGGAAGGTGAAGACCGACAGCCCCCATCTGGTCGCGTTGTCGTTGCTCAGGATGCGCACGGCGTCGACCGGACCATCGGGCTGCACCGCGACATCGTCGGTGCGTGCGCCGCTGCCCTTCGGGTTGGCGACCGTGACCCATTCGCCCCCGTCAGTGCTGACCTGCACGAAGTAGTCGACGGATGCAGCCGCCTCCCACTTGACGACCACGCGCTCAATCGTCGCGGATGTCGGCAAGTCGACCTGGAGCCAGTCATTCCTCGGGTCATAGGTGTCGGCAGGGTTGGTACGGGTGTAGCGCGAACCCCAGCGGGTGGTGTCGTCGCCGTCGATCGCGTTGGCGGGCGCGTAACCCGCCGGATCACCGGTGTGAAGATACGTCGACTTCGCCGTCGCCGTGCCGGTGCGCGCGAGATCGATGCTCTCCGCAGCCTCGGACGACTGGGCTTGGGATGCGATGAACGTCACAGCGAGCACCGCCGACACGGCGGCAGCAATCGCTGCACGCGTTCTCGATCGGGCGGGCGGCGCGATGCCGGTTCGGGCAGGAAAGGACATCGGGTTCTCCGTTTCACACAACGTCGTGCTTTCGGGCCGGCACGTCGAATCGACGTCGATGCGAACGGGTGGCCCTCGGGTGACACCTAATTTGTTAGGAATCCGTCCATATGTTGCCTGTGAATCTAGCCGACCGGCCGCTTCAGGCACAAGAGATTTCAGCCACGGTCCGCGAACCATTCGCTGTCGGCCGTCCGCGCACGGAATGCCGGAGATGGCACGGATTACCGGAGTCTGATGCCGTGACGCATCCGGTAGACCGTGCGATCTCCGCCGAATCATGCGGCGAGACGCGCTTAACCGTCAGCGCCCCCCGGCGGCCTCGGTGTGATGGCGGATCACTTCGGCGACGACGAAGTTGAACCACTTCTCGGCGAACTCCGGATCGAGATGCGCCTCCTCGGCGAGCGCGCGCAGGCGAGCGACCTGCTGCTCCTCACGACCGGGATCGGACGCCGGCATGCTGTGCTCCGCCTTCAGACGGCCGACCTGCTGGGTGGCACGGAAGCGCTCGGCCAGCATGTAGATGAGCGCGGCGTCGATGTTGTCGATGCTGGCCCGCAGGCGCAGCAGCTCGGAACGGGCGGCGTCGTCGGACATGCTCCTCCTCGATTCGGGACAGTTCGACGATAGCCGTCGCCCGGCCCATAGAGTGTTGCGCATGAGCACTGACCAGTCCGAGACGTCCGAAACGCTGGAGGATCTGAGGACGGATTCCGGCGCGCGCCACCTGGATGCCGACCGCGAGTCCTCGGCGATCGCGTCGATCGCCGAGCCGCCCACGCCGAGCAGGTCGTTCTGGACGCGTATCGACAAGCCCTTCGTGTTCGGGTTCCTGGTGACGATCGGCGGGCTCACTGCGTTCCTGCTCGCCATCACGCTGTCGAGCCTGTCGACCGTGCTCATCTACATCGCGTTCGCACTGTTCGCCGCGCTGGGACTCGACCCGGCCGTGCGTTTCCTGGAGCGGCGCGGCCTCTCCCGCGGCGTCAGCGTGCTGTCGGTGATCCTCGGACTCGTCGTGGCCCTCGCCCTCGTGCTGCTGATGATCGTGCCGGTCGTGGTCGAGCAGATCACCTCGTTCGTGAAGTCGGTGCCAGGACTCATCACCGACTTCATGGGCAGTGATGTGTACGCGTTCCTCGAAGGGCAGTTCGGCAGCCAGTTCGAGCAGCTGGTCGCCGACGCGCAGGACTTCCTCACCGACGGGAAGACCTGGCAGGCCATCGGCGGAGGTGCGCTGCAGGTCGGCTCGTCCATCGCAGCCGGCATCTCCGGCTTCATCGTCGTGCTGGTGCTCACGCTCTACTTCGTGGCCGGGCTGCCGACCATCAAGACCGCCCTGCTGCGGTTCGCCCCCGCGCGCGACCGCGGCCGGGCACGCGAGATCACCGACCAGATCACCGACTCGGTCGGCGGATACGTGCAGGGAATGGTGATCCTGGCGTTCGCGAACGCCATCGTCACGCTCGTGCTGTACCTGGCGCTGCAGCTGCCGTTCCCGCCGCTGATGGCCACGGTCGCGTTCCTCATCACGCTGATCCCACTGGTCGGATCAGTGCTGTTCTGGGCGATCGGCTCGCTGATCGCCCTGTTCGCCGACCCGATGCACGCGCTGCTGTTCGCGGTGATCTACCTGGTCTACATGCAGGTCGAGGCGTACTTCCTCACCCCGCGGGTGATGAACAAGGCGGTCTCGGTGCCGGGCCCTCTGGTCGTGATCGGCGCACTGGCTGGCGGCACGCTGCTCGGCCTGCTCGGCGCACTGGTCGCCGTGCCGGTGACGGCGTCGATCCTCATCATCATCAACCGGCTGTGGCTGCCCCGCCAGGACGCCCGGGTCTGAGCGCCCCGGCGGGCTGCGACCGCATCAGAGCAGGTCGTTGTCCTTCAGCCACTGCGTGGCGATGTCGTCCGCCGACTTCTGGTCGACCGTGCTCTGCACGTTCATGGCGACCAGGTCGTCGGCGCCCAGTGCCGCGCTGACCGCGTTGATCACGTCGGCGATGTCTTCGGCGACGTCGCTCGAGGCGATCGGCACCACGTTCGAGGCGAGGATCATGTTCTTCGGGTCCTCGAGCGCGACGATGTCCTCGGTCTGGAACGCCGGGTCGGCCGTGTAGATGTCGGCGACCTGGATCTCGCCGGCGAGGAGCGACTCGAGAGTGCTCTGAGCCGTCGCCGAGAAGCCGAGGTCGACGCCGTAGATGTCCTTGGCGCCACCCGGTCCGTACGGGCGCTGCTCGAGCTCGGGTGCACCTCCGAGGGTCGCGGGCTCGTCGAGCTTCGCCAGGTCGGCAATCGAGGTGAGGCCGTTCTCCTCCGCGAACGACTTCAGCACCGTGTACGTGTCCTGATCGCTCGCCTCGGCGTAGTCGAGCGCGGTGAGACCCTCAGGCAGCGCCTCCTGCAACGCGGTGTACACATCCTCGGGGCTGGTGGCGGTGGCGTCCTTGTCGAGGTACTCCAGCAGGTTGCCGGTGTACTCGGGGAACAGATCGATCGCGCCCGACTCGACTTCGGGCATGTATGCGTCACGCTGGCCGACGTTGAACTGCTTCTCGACCGTGAACCCGGCGTTCTCGAGTGCCTGCGCGTAGATCTCGGCGATGATCTCGTTGGAGTAGTACGCCTGCGAGCCGACGACGATCGTGTCGCCGCCGCCCTGCTCGCCGCCTTCGCCGCCCTGGCCGCCGGGCTCGTCGAGCGGGTTCGAGCTGCCGCAGCCGGCGAGCGCCAGCGTCGCTGTGAGGACGAACCCTGCGGTGAGGGCGATCCGGTTCTTCCGTGCTGTGATCATGAGGGGCCTCTCTTTGGGTTTCGGGTCTCGTAGTTCAGGTCGCGTGTCCGTCAGGCGGAGGCGGATGCCGCACGCCGGACGGCGCGCGCTCCCTCGCGGACGGATGGATGCTGCTGCACGCGCACGCCCGACTGCACAGCAGCTCGTTGGGCGAGTGCGAGAAGCAGATCGACGATCAGGGCGAGCAGAGCGACGAGGATCGCACCACCGAGCACCTGGTCGAAGCGGCGCAGCGGGATGCCCTGGATGATGGGCCATCCCAGACCACCGAGATTCACGTATGCGCCGATCGTGACGGTGGCGATCACCTGCAGCAGTGCGGAGCGGATGCCGCCGATGAGCAGAGGCAGCCCGAGCGGAAGCTCGACCTTGAGGAAGATCTGCCACTCGGTCATGCCCATCGCCCTCGCCGCGTCGATGACGCGGCGGTCGATGGCCTCGAGGCCCGTGTACGCGCCGGCGAGCAGCGACGGAATGGCCAGGAGCACGAAGGTGATGACGGCGGCAAGCGGGGTGCGCACCACACCGAGCACGAGCACCAGCAGCACGAGCAGACCGAAGGAGGGCACCGCCCGCGCCGCGCCCGAGATCGCGACCGCGACCTCGCGCCCCTTGCCGGTGTGGCCGATGAGCCAGCCGGCGGGCAGGGCGATCGCCGCGGCGACCGCCACTGAGATCAGCGTGTAGAGCAGATGCTGGCCGAGCAGGGTCTGCAGCGCGTACGGTCCGTGCAGCCGCTCGGGAGAGAACAGCCAGGCGAGTGCTTCGGCGAAGAGATTCATGCGGCCGCTCTCAGGACCGGTGCGGTCTGCTCGGTCGCGCCCTGTGATCGACCGTTCAGGCCTGCACGCGCCCTCGTCCACGGCATCAGCATCCGGCCCGCCAGCACCAGGAGCGCATCGACGATCAGCGCCATGACGACCACGGCGACGACGCCGGCGAGTACCTCGGGAACGATACGGCGCTGCAGCCCGTTCGTGAACAGGTAACCGAGGTTCTCCACGCCGATGAGGATGCCGACCGTGGCGAGCGAGATGGTGCTCACGGCGGCGACTCGGAGTCCGGCGAGGATCACAGGACCGGCCAAGGGCAGCTCGACGGTGAAGAACCGTCGAGGGGCGGCGTATCCCATGGCCGTCGCCGCCTGCCTCACGCCGGAGTCGACCGAATCGAGTCCGTCGGCCACCGCGCGCACCAGGATGGCCACGGCGTAGATGGTCAGCGCGATCACCAGGTTGGGCTCGCTGATCGCCGAGTACCCCAGCGCCGCCGGCAGCAGGATCAGCAGGGCGAGGGAGGGGATCGTGTAGAGCAGTCCGGTGAGCACGATGACCGGACCGCGCACAAGTCTGTAACGCCAGGCGACCCAGCCCAGTGGAATGGACAGCACGAGCCCGAGCAGGATCGGCACGGCGCTCTGCCGCAGGTGCACGAGCGTCAGCCGGAAGATGAGGTCGAGGTTCTCGACGACCCAGGTCACGTCAGCTCCTCGACCTCGGCATCCGCACCGGAGAGCACGCCCTGCGTGCGCCCCTCGGAGTCGACCACGACCGTGCCTCGCGGCGTGCGCTTCAGGCTGAGCGCGCGTCTCCCTCGCTCGGCGCCGATGAACGCCGAGACGAAGTCGTCTGCCGGGTTCTCGATGATCTCGCTCGGGGTGCCGACCTGCACCATCCGTGCGCTCCGGTCGAGGATGACCACCTGGTCGCCGAGCAGGAAGGCCTCGTCGATGTCGTGCGTGACGAAGACCACGGTCTTGCCGAGCTCGGACTGCAGGCGGATGAGCTCCTGCTGCAGATCGGCCCGCACGATCGGATCGACGGCGCCGAACGGCTCGTCCATGAGCAGGATGTTCGGGTCGGCCGCGAGGCCGCGGGCCACGCCGACGCGTTGCTGCTGGCCTCCCGAGAGCTGGCTGGGATAGCGGTCGGCGAGCGATTGGTCGAGCCCGACCGTGTCGAGGAGCTCGCGGGCGCGGCCGTGCGCCTTGCGGCGGCCCACGCCGGCGAGCCGCAGCACGGTCGACACGTTGTCGATCACGGTGAAGTGCGGCATCAGGCCGGAGTTCTGCATGACGTAGCCGATGCTGCGTCGCAGGGCCACGGGGTCGCGGCCGCGCACGCTCTCGCCGTCGATCGTCACGTCGCCCGTGGTCGGCTCGACCATCCGGTTGATCATGCGCAGCAGCGTGGTCTTGCCGGACCCCGACGAGCCGACGAGCACCGTCGTCTTGTGCGAAGGAAGCACCAGGCTGAAGTCCTCGACGGCGACGGTGCCGTCGGGGAAGCGCTTGGATACGGAGGAGAACTCGATCATCGCGCGGCGCGGATCACGCACCCACCCGCACGCGCGGGTCGAATGCCACATAGCCCGAGAAGTCGCGGCCGACCCGGTCGATCGCGGACGGCTTGGGGTCGGGGTACGCCCACGCGTAGTCGGCGTGCGACGCACCGTCGAGCACGACCGAGTAGTACTGGCACACGCCCTTCCACGGGCAGGTGTACGGCGTGGGACTGTCGACCAGCACGCCTTCCCGCACCGCGGAGGGCGGGAAGTAGTGGTTGCCTTCGATCATGATCGTCTCGGCGTCGTCGGCCTCGGCGATCACGGTTCCTGCGAGTACAGCTCTCATGCACGTACCTCCTGGCGTCTCTACGAGCGTAAGGGAACCATCCGACATGGCGAACGGTTCGACAGGGGTTCGGCGCCGATGCTCAAGCGGATTGGCGACCGTAGGCCTCGAGCAGCCGCAGCCAGACTTCGCTCATGGTGGGATACGACGGCACCGCGTGCCACAGCCGGCTGATGGGCACCTCGCCGGTCACCGCGATCGTGGCGGCGTGCAGCAGCTCGGCGACGTCCGGCCCGACGAACGTCGCGCCGAGCAGCACCTCGCGCTCGGTGTCGACGATCATGCGGGCCTGACCCCGATAGTCGTCACGGTGCAGCCCCGAGCCGGCCACGGCCCCGAGGTCGTAGTCGACGACCTCGATCGCACGGCCGTCGGCGCGGGCCGCATCCGCGGTGTATCCCACCGACACGACCTCGGGCTCGGAGAACACGACCTGCGGAACCGCGGCGTGATCCGCAGTCGCGACGTGCCGGCCCCACGGCTGGTCCGCGATCACCTCGCCCCGCGACCGCGCGGCGATCACGTCTCCGGCGGCGCGCGCCTGGTATTTGCCCTGATGTGTGAGCAGCACACGGCCGTTGACGTCGCCCACCGCGTACAGCCAGTCGGTGCCGGGCACGCGGAGCGTGTCGTCGACGGCGATCGGCCTGCCCGGCTCGAGGCCGGCGACCTCGACGCCGATATCGCCGCTGCGCGGGCGGCGTCCCGTCGCGACGAGCACCTCGGCAGCGGTGATGCGTTCGCCGTCGTCCGTCGTCACATGCACTCCGGCGTCGTCACGCTGCACTGACCGGGTGCCGGTGTTCAGCTGCACGTCGACGCCGAGCTCGCGCAGACCGTCGACCACACGCTCGCCCGCGAAGGGCTCCATGCCGCCGAGCAGGCCGCTGCGCGCGATCACGGTGACCTTCGAGCCCAGGCCGGCGTACGCGGTGGCCATCTCGACCGCGACGACGCCTCCGCCGATGATCGCCAGTGACTGTGGCACTTCCTGCGCTGACGTGGCCTCGCGGCTCGTCCACGGCGCGGCGTCGGCCAGGCCGGGGATGGGGGGCATCGCCGCATCCGACCCGGTGCTGATCGCGACCGCGTGGCGAGCGCGCAGCACTCGCACGTCTCCGCCGGTCGCGACGGTGACCTCGCGCTCGGCGGTGAGCCGCCCGTGCCCGCGCACCAGGTCGATCCCTGCGCTGCGCAGCCAGTCGACCTGACCGGCATCCGACCAGTCGGCGGCGAAGGAGTCGCGGCGCGAGAGCACCGCCGCGGCATCCAGCGCGCCGCCGGTGACGCCCTTCACGGCGCGTGCGGCGCGAAGCGCCTGCGGCGAGCGCAGCAGCGCCTTCGACGGCATGCACGCCCAGTAGGTGCATTCGCCGCCGACGAGCTCGCTCTCCACGATCACGGCAGTCAGCCCGCCCTGCACGGCCCTGTCGGCCACGTTCTCGCCCACAGGTCCGCCGCCCAGCACGATGAGGTCGTATTCGTCGGTCATGCCGCCGAGCCTACGCCGGGCGTGCGACGGGGAGTCGTGTCCCCCGGCGCGGCCTGCGAGCGGGGCGGCTCAGCGCGCAGGAATGATGACGGTGGGGCTCGGCACGGAGGCGCGGTGCCGGATGCCGCGCGGCGCACCCGTCCGTTCGTCGAGGTCGATGGCGGAGATCGTGCTCGACTTCTGCCCTGCGACCAGCAGCACCCCCTCATGCACGAGGTGATGACGCGGCCAGTCCACGCCGGAATCGGCCAGCGCCAGCGGCTCGACGACATCGCCGGCACCGCGCACCCGCAGGGCCGCGATCGTGTTGCTGCCGCGCAGCGCCGTGTACAGCGTCTGCCCGTCACGGGAGACCGCCAGCTCGGCGGCGGCATCCGCATCCGTCATCGCCCCGACCCCGGTCCCGGCGACGAGACCCCAGTGCCCGTCCGGCCCGGCTGCGAGGGTGAACACCTCGCAGGAGTACTCGGTCACGACATGCAGATGACCGCTGGGATGCAGCACCATGTGCCGGGGTCCCGTGCCGCGGGGCAGCACCACCTCGTGGTCGAGGGTCGCATCGCGGCGCCAGATGCGCACCAGATCGAACCCCAGATCCGTCGTCGCGATGCGCCCGTCGGGGAGGAAGACGGCCGAGTGCGCATGCGAGGCTCTGGCCTCCTCTCCCGCGGGCGTCGGGTACGGGTCGGATGCTGTCCGCCTGTCGGCCGAAGCAGGTTCCCGAGCCGCGTCGCCGGCGTCGCCGAACAGCGCAGCGCGCAGGGCGGCGGCCTTGTCGGCGGCGGGCTCCATGAGGCGTCCTGCACCGTCGAGGCCGAAGCGCAGCACCTTCCCATCGCCGTAGCAGCTGGCGATCAGCATCCGGCCGTCGGCCGAGACCGCCACGTGACACACCGACTCCCCGGCGGCGACCGGCGGTGCGAGGGGGCGCAGCGTCTCCTCACCCGAGCGCGCGAAAGCCTGCACGACGCCCTCGCCCTCCAGTGCTGCGTAGACGACGTCGAGGGTCGGGTGGTTCACCAGCCATGACGGCGACGCCGCCCGGACGGCGAGGCCGCGGTGCGCCAGGCTCGACGGTCCCCGCCCGGCGTCGGCCGAGAGGAAGCCGATGCCGTCGGCGTGCCCCTCCATGTCGGCGCCGTAGCCGCCGACCCAGAACCGCGTCACGACCGCCCCGGTCAGTCCAGCAGGCCGTGCCGGACGATGACCTCGTCGCGCTCGGGACCGACGCCGACCACCGAGATGCGCGTGTTGCTCATCCCCTCCAGCGCCAGCACGTAGTCCTGCGCGTTCTGCGGGAGGTCCTCGAAGGTGCGGGCGGTGGAGATGTCATCCGACCACCCGGGGAAGTACTCGTAGATCGGCTTGGCGTGATGGAACTCGGTCTGGTTCACCGGCACCTCGTCGAAGCGCTTCCCGTCGACGTCGTACGCCACGCACACCGGGATCTGCTCGAGGCCGGTCAGGATGTCGAGCTTGGTGAGCACCAGGTCGGTGATGCCGTTCACACGCGTCGCGTAGCGGGTGATCGGCGCGTCGTACCAGCCCGTGCGGCGCACGCGCCCGGTCGTGGTGCCGTATTCGAAGCCGGTCTTGCGCAGCCACTCTCCCTGCTCGTCGAGCAGCTCGGTGGGGAAGGGCCCAGAGCCGACTCGGGTGGTGTACGCCTTCACGATGCCGACGATGCGGTCGAGGCGGCCGGGGCCGACTCCCGAACCGGTGGATGCTCCGCCGGCGGTCGCCGACGACGAGGTCACGAACGGGTAGGTGCCGTGGTCGACGTCGAGCATCGTGGCCTGGCCGCCTTCGAAGACGACGACCTCGCCGCGCTGCAGCGCCTCGTCGAGAAGGTGGCCGGTGTCCGCCACCATCGGGCGCAGCCGCTCGGCGTACGACAGCAGCTCCTCCACGATCTCGTCACAGGTGATGGAGCGGCGGTTGAACACCTTCACCAGCAGATGGTTCTTCTGGTCGAGCGCGCCCTCGACCTTCTGGCGCAGGATGTTCTCGTCGAACAGATCCTGCACCCGGATGCCGACGCGGTTGATCTTGTCGGCGTACGCCGGGCCGATGCCACGGCCGGTCGTGCCGATGTTGCGTTTGCCCAGGAAGCGCTCCGTGACCTTGTCGAGCGTGCGGTGGTACTGGGTGATGATGTGCGCGTTCGCGCTGACCTTGAGCTTGGAGACGTCGACGCCGCGGGCGGAGAGGGCTTCGAGCTCGTCGAAGAGCACCTCGAGATCGATGACGACGCCGTTGCCGATGACAGGCGTGACGCCCGGTGTCAGGATGCCGGAGGGGAGCAGGTGCAGCGCGTACTTCTCGTCGCCGACGACGACGGTGTGTCCGGCGTTGTTGCCGCCGTTGAACTTGACGACCCAGTCGGTGCGGTCGCCGAGCAGGTCTGTCGCCTTGCCCTTGCCCTCATCGCCCCACTGGACGCCGACGATCACGATTCCTGGCATGGGTGAACCCCCTGGTACTGCCGCTGTTCGCCGGGTTTGCACCGGCCGATGAGCTGGCCCGATCGGGCGAGACCATCCTATCGGAGGGCCCTTCCGGACCCCTCGAGCCGGGCGCCGCCCGCCGCGGGCAGGCGATTGCACGGCCCGTCCGTAGATGAGTAGCGTTGGTGCCACCGGGCAGGCCGCTCGCAGCGGATGACAGCGGAGAACCCCATCGATGCCATCCCGCGCCCGCGTACGCCCGGTGCCGAGAACGCCCGCGGAAGGATCCAGATGCTCGAGGACGTCGGTCTCGATGACCCTCATGTGAGCATCTACCGGATGCTGCTCACGATGCCTTCGGCCGATGCCGCCGAGCTCGCGAGGATGTCGGGATTGCCGGGCGCGCACGTGGAGCGCATCCTCGACGGCCTCGAGAGCAGCGGATTCGCCGCCCGAAGCGTGTCCGACCAGGCCCGCCTCGTCGCATCGCCGCCGGCGCTGGTGCTGCGCCCTCGCCTGGCGGAGCAGGAGCGCCGCCTCTCGCTCGCACACGACGCGCTCGACCAGCTCAGCGCCCTGTATCGCGAGGGAGCGACGTCACGCCACGCCCCCGACGTGCTCGACATGGTGCTCGGCGGGGATGCGGTGCGCCAACGCATCGGACAGCTGCAGGATGCCGCGGACGAGAGCGTCGAGGTGTTCGTGCTCACCGAGCCGATCCTGATGGCGTCGCCGCACAACATCCACGAGGAGCGGGCACTCGCCCGCGGCGTGCGCTACCGCACGATCGTGGAGACAGGCGTGATGGAGCGCCCGGGCTTCTTCGACACCGCACGGCTGGCACACGAGCAGGGCGAGGAAGTGCGCGTCCTGCCGAGCCTGCCGACCCGCCTCATCATGGTCGACCGCGAGCTGGCACTGCTTCCTCTGCGGTCCAACGGCGAGCGCAGCGTGTCCGGGGCTCTGCTCGTGCATCCGAGTGGCCTGCTGGACCTGGTGATCTCTGCGTTCGAGCAGAGTTGGCGAGCGGCGACATCCCTGCTCGATGCGTCGACCGACGAAGACGACGCCGCCGACAACGATCTGCTCCGGCTGCTGCTGCTCGGGATGACGGATGGTGCGGTGTCCAACCAGTTGGGCGTCTCGGTACGCACGGTGCAGCGGCGGGTCGCGGAGCTCATGGAGCGGGCCGGCGTCTCGACCCGGATCCAGCTCGGCGCCGCCGCGGTGCGACTCGGCTGGGTCTGACGGACCGGTGGCTACACGGCGGAACGCGGGATGCCCCCGCCGCCATACGGCGACGGGGGCATCCTGTCGAAGAACGATCAGCAGGTGCCGACCGGCTCCTCGCGGGTCACCAGGTCGGTGCGGGCCTGTGAGGTGCTCAGGTACACGAGCCGCTCTCCCTCGCCGAACGACGGCGAGATCTGCGATCCGGCACTGCACGACACCCGCTCGAAGACGCCCGTACCGGCGAGCACGTCGGCGATCGGCGCGATCTTCAGCTTGTGCGCGTCCGCCTCGCCCTGCGGGCGGGACAGGCTCGCCCACGCCGTGGTCGAGTTGAAGACCAGGTAGTCGTCGTTCACGTCGTACTGCGCCCCATAGATCGAACCGAGCGGCAGCTTGCGCGGCTTCTCCATCTCGTGCGACGTGTAGAACACCGAATCGCCGAACAGGCCGGCGGAACGCCAGAACAGGCCGTCATTCGTCAGTTCGAGGGCGTTCACGGAGGCGAAGATGTTCGCCTGGGCGCGGGTCGCGGTGCGCTCGTTCGTCGCCAGATCGACACGCACGATGTCGGAACCGCTGATCCAGGCGACGATGTCGCCGTCGATCTCCACCTGCGACGCATCGGTACCTTCCTCGGGAGTCAGGTTGACGGGCTCTGCGCCGTCGCGACTGACCCACACGTCCGTCTCGCCGTCGAGCTTCGACAGCCAGGCAGCGGATGCGCCGTCGACGGACGGCTGGAAGCTCTCGCCGGGGTTGGTGGACACCACGCGCGTCTTGCCGACTCCGTTGCCGACCTGCTCGACGACCTGCATCGACTCGCCGTCGACTCGCGTCCAGAGCAGGCGGTCTCCCGAGAGCGCCGGCTGGATGTCCCAGGCCCCCTCCGTGTGAATGGTGCGGGGCTTTCCGGGCCCGTAGCCGCCGACGATCAGCGAGTACGCCGGTGCGCCGGCGAAGAAGCCCTCGAGGTCGAGCTCCGACGTCGCCCAGCGGTCACCGCTGGTCACGGCCGCGATGTCATCGTGCGCGGCATAGCCCTCGTACGCCGAGATCGATCCCTGCAGCAGCAGGTCGGCGTCCTCCGGGTGCGCCGTGGCCTCCCAGTCGGCGAAGATGCCGTGCTCGTCGAAGGCCGCGGCGATCGCCTCGCGGTCGGCGTCCGACAGCTTCGCCCGCTTGGCGGCCAGCTCGACGGCGACACGCATGTCGGTGAAGTCCGACAGCGGTGTCAGGTACTCGGTGAGCGCCGTGTACATCAGCCGGTCGGCGACAGCGGGGTCGAGGTGCTCGCGGATGTTCCACAACGCGCCCCCGACGATGGTGGAGTTGTAGTGCACCCCGCCGTTGTCGTAGTCGACCGACAGCAGCTCGTAGTCCTCGCCGGCCACGCGACCGTCGTTCATGTCGCGGATCGCGCACTCCTCGGGTGCCGTTCCCGCAGCGCAGAGGTTCTCGCCGATCAGCCCCGCGCGCGGATCGTCCATCGAGATGCCGGCGGCGTCGACCTCCATGGCGTTGCCGAAGTAGTCCGAGATCGCCTCGTTGAGGGCACCGCTCTGGTTGATGTACAGCAGGTTGGCGCTGTGCTCGGTGATCGCGTGGCTCATCTCGTGACCGACCACATCGAGCGCCTTCGCGAACGGCACGCCCTTGTTCGAGCCGTACACCATCTTGGTGCCGTCCCAGAAGGCGTTGGGGTACTCCCTGCCGTTCATCGTGACGTTCACGACCGACAGCATGGTGCCGCCCTTGCCGTCGACGCCGTCGCGGTCGAACTGCTCGAGGAAGTACTCGTAGACGACGCCCGCGTTCAGGTGCGCGTCGACCGCTCCGAGGCTCGTCGCCGTGCCCTCGAAGCGCTCGGTGTCGGAGCTGAACAGCACGGTCCCCTCGGGCATGGCTCCGGAGTAGTCGCGGTAGTCGCCTCCGAGTGCGTCGAGCGTGTGGATCTCACCGCCCGTCTCGGCGTACATCGACCGGCTGCGGTCGCGCAGCTCGAAGCGGCCGTCGTCCGTCGCGCTGATCGCCAGAGGTACCTCGTCGCCGTCGAACGTCACGCCCGTGCCCTCCACGCCCTCGGCCGTGTGCAGCTGGTTGAACGAGAGCAGCACGGCGCCCACGGAGGCATCCATCATCACGGTCTGGCGCACGGGGTTGCCCGCGTCGTCGACGCCGGTCACCTCGAAGTGCCATGCCAGCGCGCCCTTCCCCATGGGCAGGATGGTCAGGCCGTGCTCGGTGATCGTGGGCTCGGCGATGCGGGCGACCGTCTTGTCGGTCCACAGGCGGTTGCGAGCATCGGCCTCGCTGACAGCCGGCTCGGTCTCGAGCGAGAGCTCGGAGAAGACGCGACCCGTGACGCTCTCGACCGTGCGCGCCGACGCGTCGCCCTCGGTGTGCGCCACGTACTGTGCCCCGTACACCGGCACGCCCTTGTGCACCTGCTGGAATCTGACCGCCTGTCCCCTGCCATCCGCCGACGCGGTCGTGTCGAGCTCCTTCAGCTCGGCGCCGTCGATGTTGTAGACGGAGGCGTTCGCCGACATGTGGGCTCTGACGACGTCGGCCGGCTTGCCCTTGCGTTGTGTGTTCTCGAGATCCCGCGTCATCGCGGGGGCCTTCGAGCCCTTGGCGGCGAGCACCTTCTCGGCGATGGGGCTGGGTTGTGCGTTGCTGCTCTGAACGGCCATCGCGGCAGGCGCGACCAGCAGACAGCTGGCCAGCACCATACTCGCGGTTGCGCCCAGAGCCACGCGCAGGCGTGAATAGGTCACGAATTCCTCCTGGGGATGAGGGCCCGCCCTCGTCGGCGAGCCGCTTCGCATATGTCACCAGTCGCGTGCTCGAAGCGACAAGGATTCGGAGCGGCGGGTGAACGGCATTGTCGGAAACCCGCCACGGTGGCCGACGGGATGCTGCCGGCGACCGGACAGACCACTCCCCACGATCGGCACCCGCTCCGTTATTGTGACCACCGGAGGCAGCATGAACATCTGGTGGCCCTACGCCCGGCTCGCGGCATCCGTGCTCGGATTCGCCGCGCTCATTGCCCAGCTCGCTCGCACGTTCGAGGTCGCGCTCCACGCGACGACCCCGTGGGGTGCGCATCTGCCGACGGTGGGTGTGAACTTCTTCAGCTTCTTCACCGTCCTTTCGAACCTGGGGGCGGCCGTCGCGCTCGCCATCGGCGCGATCTGGGCGTGGACGAAGGGAAAGGATGCGGCTCGCGAGCCTCGCTGGCTCGCCGTCACGCTCACCTGCGTCGCGACGTACATGATCGTCACCGGCATCGTCTACAACGTGCTGCTGCGCGGCATCGAGCTGCCGCAGGGTTCGACCGTGGGATGGTCGAACGAGGTGCTGCACGTCGTGATCCCGCTGTTCCTGCTCGCGGACGTGCTGCTCGCGCCGAAGCGGCGGATGCTGACCTGGAGCACTGTGCTCGTCGTCGCGGCGTTCCCGATCGCCTGGGCGGTGTACACCCTCGTCCGTGCGAACCTGATCATCTCCCCTGCCCTCGGCACTCCGTACTGGTATCCGTATCCGTTCCTCAACCCGCACACCACGCCGGGCGGCTACCTCGGCGTGACCGGGTACGTCATCGGCATCGCCGCCGTCATCCTCGTCGTCGGAGCCGCCGTCGTGTGGGTCGCGCGCAAGCGCGCGGCATCCGTCGACTCCGTGCAGCCGGCGGTCGTGACGGCCTGACGCACGCGAGCATCCGCGCGCTCCCGCGATTCGGGTGCACGGTTCATACTGGATAGAGGCCTCGCCGCCCGGTGAGCTGCCGACCGGGGGTGAGCCGAAGTGACGCACGAGCCGCTCAAGGTGCCCTCGAGCCTGTGGGATGCGCCTCCTCCCGCGCTGCGCAGGCATCCACAGCCGAGCGGGGGCCTGCCCGCCGCGGCGCCCGTCGCCCATGCGGCGAGCGCCCCGCCCGTGCACCGCGGCCGGCTGATCGCCGGGTTCACCACAGTGGCCGTGATCGGCGTGGTGTCGGTGACCGCTGGGCTACTGGCCGGCACATCCGCAGATCACCGGTCTCCGAGCGCGGCCGGCACCTCCGAGCCGGCATCGAGCGGTCCGGTGTCCGCTGCGTCCCTGACGGGGGAAGCGGGCAGCCGAGCCGAGGGACTTCGCGTGCCCGAGCGGCGCGTGGATGCCGACGAGGCGCCGATCATCGACGATGGGGAGGGCCTCGCTCCCCCGCGCCAGGAGCGTTCGGATGAGACATCCGACGCGGTGCCGCCGCTGAGGCAGGACCCGGGCGGGTCTGTGCCGGTCACGAATGGGGCAGCGCCCCCGCGCGGCTCTGCTGTTCCCGGCCCATCCAGCCCCTCGTCGCCTGACACCCCCGCTCCCTCCCCCTCCGCGCCCGCACCCGCGCCGGCGCCTCCGCCGCCTACGGCGACTCCGGCCCCGCTCCGCTTCACCGGCCTCACCGCGAACTACGCACTCAGCCTGCTCGGCGTGAGACTGCTCTCGAGCTACACGCTCTCCCTGTCAGGCGAGCCCGGCGCCACGGCATCCGTCACCTACGGCGGCCGCTCCGCGGGCTCGGTGACGTTCGGCGGTGACGGGCACGCGTCGCTCAACATCGGCGGTGACCTCCTCGACCTGTCCGACCCGATGGTCCGCGCGACATACTCCGACGGCACGAACGGCGCCGCGATCGAGGCACCCCGCGACTCGATCTGAATCGTGCGACGGCGTCCAGCACCCTCGGCTGCACCAGCACTGCGCCCGTTACCCTGTAGCGGGGGGATCTGCGGACGGCGTCGATCCCCCGACGAAGAGGAGAGCGATGTCCGATTTCCCGGTTCCCGGTTCCGCACCCTCGGCGCCGCCTCCGCCGCCCGCACCAGGACTGCAGGCGCCTGCGGCACCCGCTCCGACGGTTGCCGCATCCGCTCCAGCGCACCCGGCCGCACTCTCCGGCGACACGAAGGACCCGCTCACCCGCGACGATCTCGCCCAGGCGCAGCGCATCCTCAAGATCATCTCCGACTCCTACTCGACCAAGATGGTCGGCCAGGAGCGGCTGCGCACCAGTCTGCTCGTCGCGCTGATCGCCGGCGGCCACATCCTGCTCGAGTCCGTGCCGGGCCTGGCGAAAACGACCGCGGCCTCCACCCTCGCCGACACGGTCAAGGCGAGCTTCAAACGCATCCAGTGCACCCCCGATCTACTGCCCAGCGACATCACCGGCAACCAGATCTACGACGCCGCGTCGGGTACGTTCCGCACCGTGCTCGGCCCCGTGCACGCCAACTTCGTGCTGCTCGACGAGATCAACCGCTCCAGCGCCAAGACCCAGTCGGCCATGCTCGAGGCGATGCAGGAGCGTCAGACGACCATCGGCGGCGAGGTGCACCACCTGCCGAAGCCCTTCCTCGTCATCGCCACGCAGAACCCGATCGAGCAGGAGGGCACCTACGAACTGCCCGAGGCGCAGATGGACCGCTTCCTGCTCAAGGAGATCGTGGAGTACCCGAGCCCCGCCGAGGAGTTCGAGATCCTGAACCGCATCGACTCCGGCGTGCTCAATCCCGACCGCCACGTGCCGGGCGCCATCAGCCTCGAAGACGTGCAGCACCTGCAGGACATCGCCTCGCGGGTGTACGTCGACCCGGCGATCCGCAACTACATCGTGCAGCTCGCCTATGTCACCCGCAACCCCGCACCGTACATCGGCGAAGAGCGCGCCCGCTTCATCAAATACGGGGCCAGCCCTCGGGCGAGCATCGCCTTCCTGCAGGCGTCGCGGGCACTCGCCCTGTTGAACGGGCGCACCCATGTGCTGCCCGAGGACGTCCGCTCGCTGCGCCACCTGGTGCTGCGCCACCGCGTGCTGCTCACCTTCGAGGCAGATGCCGAGGGGATCCGAAGCGAGGAGATCATCGACCAGATCTTCGCCTCGGTGCCCACCCCATAACCCCCGCGAACATGCCCAGTCTCGTCACACAGGTGAAGAGCCGACTCTTCATCCGCTCGTCACAGAAGTCGATGCACGCGCTCGACGGCGCATACGCGTCGCTGCTGCGCGGCCGCAGCCTCGACTTCGAGGACCTGCGCCCGTACGAGTACGGCGACCAGGTGCGCGACATCGACTGGAAGGCCACCGCCAAGCACGGCTCGCCGCTGATCAAGCGCACCAAGGCGACCCGCATGCACACGGTGCTCTTCGTCGTCGACACCGGCCGCAGCATGAACGCCCTCGCCGAGGACGAGGGGACGAAACGCGAGCTCGCCGTGCTCGTGACCGGTGCGCTCGGCTTCCTCACCGTGCGCCACGGCGACGACTTCTGGATCGTCTACGGAGACGCGGCGCGCGTTCGCCGGCTCGCCCCCGGCGGCAGCGAAGGGGCGCTCGAGCACGGCCTTCGCGCCCTGGACCGGGCGATCGGCGAGAGCTCGGCGCCGAACGACCGCGAGAGCCTGCTGCGTTACGTGGCGCGCAACATCGCGCGACGCATGATCGTCGTGATCGTCACCGACGAGGCCCCCGTCACCGACGAGACGGAGCGGATGCTGCGCAGGCTGGGCGTGCAGCACGACCTCCTCTGGCTGACGCTGCGCGACGCGGACCCGGTCGTCGGCCGCTCCGGCGCGCATCGCCGTGATGTCGACAGCAGCTGGGCGGTGCCCGACTTCGTGCACGGCGACGCGGAGGTGATGGCTGAGCTCGCCGCCCAGGAGGCGGCCGAAACCGCGCACCGGCATGACGTGCTGCGCCGGCTCGAGATCACGCACGCGGAGTTCGGCGGGCAGGATGCCGCCGTCCCGACGCTGCTGACGATGCTGAATCGGAGGTCGCATGCCCGCCTCTGACGAGCTTTATCCTCCGGTGCAGTACGGCTGGGGCTGGATCCTGCTGGCCATCGGCATCCTTCTGCTGATCGCCGCCGCGGTGTGGCTGGTGCTCGCACTCACCCGGCCTCGTCGCAGCATCACGCTGCCAGGCGCCACCGCCCACACACCGATCACCGCCGATGTGCTGTCGCAGCTCCGCGTCGAGTACCTCGACCAGATCCAGCACATCGAGGATGCATACCGTTCGAGGAATATGGACCCTCGCAGGGCCAATCTCGAGCTCAGCCGACTGGTCCGGGAGTTCGTCAACGAGTACTCCGGTCTGGAGGCACCCGTCCTCGCCCTCGACGATCTCGTGGCCAGAGGCGTCGACCCCGCACTCATCGACGCCATCCGCCGGCACTACTACCCGAGCATCTTCCAGCGCGGTCCCGCGATCGATCCCGTGTACGGCGCCGAGGCAGCCCGCACGGTCGTGAAGAGCTGGCACTGAGGGGGTGATGACATGGCGTTGAACATCTGGTGGCTCGTCCTGGTCGCCCTCGGCGTACTCGTCGTCGCCGTGGTCATCGGCGTGCTGCTGGGTCTGCGCGCCCGCGGACGGGAGGACGCGCGTCCCGCGGCGCTGGTCTCGCGCGCCGAGCGACTGCGCACCCTCCCGTCGTTCCGCTCCTCGGTGAACCGTCGCATGGCCCTGCTCTCCGGCATCCTCGCCCTCGGCGCCGTCGCCGTGCTGCTCGGCGGGGTCGTGGCGGCACGACCCATGTCGGCCAAGACCATCCAGCCCACAGACACCAGCCGCGACATCATGCTGTGTCTCGACGTGTCGGGCTCGATGTCCGATGTCGACGTCGAGGTGCTCGAGGTGTTCCTCGAACTGCTCGAGGGCTTCGAGGGCGAACGCATCGGCCTGACCATCTTCAACAGCTCACCGGTTCAGGTGTTCCCCCTCACCGACGACTACACGTTCGTCGAGCAGCAGCTGCAGAACGTGCGACGCAGCTTCGATTACGTCGACGAGACGCCCGAGCACTGGGTGGGCACGCTCAACGGCCCTGGCGCCTCGCTCATCGGAGACGGCCTCGCCGCCTGCACCATGCGGTTCGACCACCAGGATGACGAGCGGAGCCGCTCGGTGATCCTCGCGACAGACAACGAGCTGGCGGGAGCATCGATCCTCACGCTCGAGGAGGCAGCCGGCTACGCCAAGTCGAAGGGCGTGCAGGTGTACGCCCTCAACCCTGTGCAGGGCAAGGACGCAGACGTGAGCGCGGAGCTGACGAACGCCGCACTGCTCACCGGCGGCCAGTCGTACGCGCTGCGGGAGACCACGACGGTCTCCGACATCATCACCGAGATCCAGAAGCGGGAGGCGACGGCCCTGAAGGGTCAGGCGCAGATCGTCGAGGTCGACACCCCGAACCTCTGGATCGCCCTCACACTGGTGTGCGTGCTCGCGTTCCTGGTGCTGGTCGGGAGGGTGCGACTGTGATCCTCCAGCCCGTACTGCATCCCGTGCTGCTCGTGCTGCTCTGCGCGCCGGTGGCCTTCCTCCTGGTGCGCGCGATGGTGAAGCGGAGCGCCCGTGGTGAGAGCCCCGTCTGGCAGCTCGTCCTTCGCCTGCTCATGCTTCTCGTCGTCTTCGTCATGCTGCTGCGCCCCGGCATCCCCGGCGGCACGTCGCAGACCCTCGCGACCGATACCGATGTCGTGATCGTCGTCGACACCACCGCCAGCATCGTCGCCGAGGACTGGGAAGGCGACCGGCCTCGCCTCGACGGTGTCCGTGCCGACGTGCAGGCCATCGTCGACGAGTATCCCGGCGCGCGGTTTGCGCTGATCAGCTTCGACGCGTCGGCACAGCTGCGCCTGCCGCTGACCACCGACGCCACGGCACTGATGTCGTCTCTCGACGTCATGCGCCCTGAAGTCACCGACCAGTCGCGGGGCAGCTCGATCGGCATCGCGAACCGGATGCTGGCCGACACACTGTCGGCCGCCGCGAAGGCCGCACCTGATCGCAGCCGGATGGTGTTCTACCTGGGCGATGGCGAGCAGACCGCATCGCACGACCCGGAATCGTTCGCCTCGAGCGCACGGTACGTCGACAGCGGCTCGGTGCTCGGCTACGGCACCGCCGAGGGCGGGCCCATGAAGAAGACGACGGGCCGGGGCGGCGAAGCCGGTGAGTACATCGAGTACCAGGGCGAACCCGCGATGTCGGTGATCGACGAGGACAATCTGCGCGTCATCTCCGAGGAGCTCGGCATCGAGTACCAGAGCCGGTCGGCCGACGCCGCGATCGAACTGCCCGAGGCGCCCACCAGCACGACCGACTATTCGGCATCCGGCGAGGTCGGCACGGTGATCGAGCTCTACTGGATCGCAGCGCTTCTGCTCGTCGTGCTCGTCGGCGTCGAGCTCGCTCGCGCCGCCATGCAGGTTACCCGCCTGCGCGGCCTCACCGTCTCGGCAACGCGGGCCCCTCGGCCATCGCCTCGGGACGGAGGTGACCGATGACGAACCACGCCGGCTCCGACGCCGCAGCCGCGCTGCTCGCCGTGAACCGCAGGCGGCGGCGCCTCCGTCGCTGGATCGCGGTCGGCACGCTGCCGCTCACCCTCGCCGCACTGCTGCTCGTGGGCAAGCTGCTCAGCATGTACGCGTTCGCGCATCAGTCGATCAGCGCGTTCGTCGCGAGCGGCTATGCCGAGGCGGAGGCGGCGGCGCGGGGACAGGACTTCCTGAACTGGTTCGAGCCGTTCAAGTCGCCGTACAACATCGGCACCGCGCTGGCCGGCGCCGAGCAGCTGAGTGAGGCGCGGGCCGAGCTCGAGGAAGCGCTGCCGCAGGCCCAGGGGCTGGATGTCTGTTACGTGCGCATCAACCTTTCGCTCGTCGTGGAGCGCATGGGTGACGCCGCCCTCGCCGACGCCGAACCCGCCTCGGCGGCGGAACTCTACGGCGAGGCGCTGCAGATCACCGTCGAGACCCCCGAGGAGTGCAACAGCGACGAGGCGCAGAACTCCTCACCCGACCCGAACCGCGACATGAGCGAGACGCTCGAGCAGAACCAGCAGCGCCAGCAGGAGAAGCAGCAGCAGAGCCAGCAGCAGCAGGATCCGGAACAAGGCCAGGACGAAGAGGAGCAGCCCCCGCAGCCGGAGGAGCCGCAGCCCTCACCGGATAACCTCGACGCGATCGAGGACAAGCTCAATCAGGGGCAGCAGGAGCGCGAGGACGAACTCGACGGACGCGGCGACGAGGGCGGCGGCGGGACGGACAGGCCATGGTAGACAAGCGGCGCTCGAAGTACGTGGGCGGCTCCGAGGGGGCACCCCCGCTGCCGCCGCCGGGCGGGTACCACGGTGCACGCCGCATCGCTGCGGGACTGGATGCGGCCGCGGGCCTTGGGCGGGCGTCCGGCCCATCCGCTACGGGGCCGGTGACCTACACCGCTCCCGGGACGACGGCCGGAAGGAGATCGGCGAACGCGATCGGACTGGTCGCGATCGTCGTGACCGCGCTGTTCGTGCTGGTGCTTCTGCTGATGATGGGTGCGGGCGGCACCGATGCGCTCTACGGCCCCTCGATGCTGGTGCTGCAGCTCGTCATCCTCGGCCTGATCGTGTGGGCATTGCTCACACCCCGGGGACGGACGCTCGGCTCGATCGCGCTCGCGACGACGCTGGTCTTCAACGTGGCCACCGTCGGGGCGATGGGGGCGCTCCGGTCGGCCGCGACCCACGCGTACGACGGCACGAAGTCGGAAGAACAACAGCATGCGGCGGCATACCCGGGCATGAAGGATGTGGCGAATCACGACGTGCTGGCCCAGTCTTCACTGGAACAGGTTCAGCGGCAGGGTGATGAGCTCATGAGCGACCTGCGACAGCGCATCACCGCCGAATACGGCTACACCTGGGTGGAGTCCGGTGAACGCGACATCAGTCCCGAGCGCAACGGTTACGGCGGCGAATCGATGCTGCGCAACTACACGTCCACATCGTGGACGACCGAACAGCCGATCCACGACAACGCCCGCAAGCGCGAGATCCGCCTGATCATCGAGCAGGTGCTCGCGGAGCAGGGCATGTACGCGCTGTGGGAGCTGAACGGCTCGCAGTCCGGCATCTCCGACGACATGCTCGCCAAGCTCTACGGCTCTGCGAACGTGGAACGCCAGCACACCTGGGAGTGGTACAGCGACAACTATCCCGAGCCGTTGCGCTTCTACGCCGACTTCTACGACCTGTCCAAGGACGCCACGGGCGAGTTCCGCACCCAGCGCCAGGCGATCAGCGATCAGACCGGGGAACCCCTCGAGGGGCTTCAGTTCACGATCTACGCCCGTCAGCTGCTCAGTGAGAGCGACCGCGCGGAGTTCGAGGAGCGACTGAAGGACTACCCCGGGTTCTGACCAGAAGGTCGATCATCGACGGGCTCGTGCTCGTCACCCGGAAGCTCGGGCTCGTCGACAGCACGCAGGTCCTCGACCGCCGGGCCTTCGAGCAGACGCCCTTGCGCGTCGAAACGGGAACCGTGCAGCGGACAGTCCCACGACTTCTCCGCGCCGTTCCACGTCACGATGCCGCCGAGGTGCGTGCACACCGCAGACAGGCGGCACACCGTGCCGTCGACCGTCGAGACCGCGGTCGGCCGCATGCCGTCCCTGCCGACGATGCCGTCTCCCTCTGCAGGCGGGTCGTCGGGAAGGGCGTGCAGCTCGGCCGAGACCCAGCCGGTCGCCACATCGCGCGCGACCTCGGCGTTCGCGACCACACTGTGTGCGACGTCCTGCGGCAGCGTGATGCGGTGGTGCAGCGTCTTCGCCCAGGAGATGTCGCCGCCCAGCACATCGGCCGAGATGCTGAGCGCGGCGGCGACCGCGTTGGTCATGCCCCATTTGTTGTAGCCGGTGGCCAGCGCGACGTGCTTGCCTGTGCGCGGCATCCATCCGACGAAGGGCACCAGGTTCATCGACTCGTAGTCCTGCGCCGACCACTGGTGAGTGCGCTCGGCGCCGGGGAAGTGCCGCTTCGTCCAGTTCTCGAGGTCGTCGACGAGCTGCTGGGTGTCGTCCGCACGGCCCACGGTGTGGCCGTTCCCGCCGACGATCAGCCGCTGCTCGCCCCCGACGGGGGCGGTGCGCAGTGAGCGTGCGGGCGAGTCGATGGAGAGGTACATCCCCTGCGGCAGGGCGACACCGGGCACACGGAACGCCTGCGCGTAGGAGCGCGCCGGCTTGACCTTCGCGAAGTAGAGGCCGCGGTCGAGGACCGGGATGCCGGTGGCGATCACCACGGTGCCCGCGAAGACGTCTCCCAGTGACGTGATCACGCGGCTCGGCTCGCCGGTGTCGACGTCCTTCACTCTGGCACCCTCGACGATCGTGCCGCCGCGGTCGCGCACGTCCGCGGCGAGCGCACGCAGCACGTCCATCGGGTCGAACTGCGCCTGATCCCGCAGTCGCAGGGATCCGTGGGTCTCGAAGGGCAGGTCGGCGTCTTCGATTCGCTCGACGTCGAGACCCGCCTGGCGGCACGCCTCGTACTCGGCATCCAGACTCCTGACGCCGTCTTCCGTTCCGGCGTAGGTGAAGGCGTCGCGGCGCTGCACATCGACGCCGCGCTCCTCGAGGTAGCGCAGCATCCATGCCTGCCCCTCGCGGTTGCCCTCGACATATGCCTGCAGCACACGATCCGACCCCCGCGACCGGATGCGGGAGAGCACGCCGCCCTGCAGCAGACTGAGCTTCGCCGTCGTGTGCCCGGTGGTGACCGCCCCGACGAACCGCGCCTCGAGCACGGCGACCGTGAGGCCCGCTCGTGCGAGAAGGAGCGCGGTGGTGAGTCCGGTCAGCCCGGCACCGGCGACGACGACGTCGTAGCGTGCACCGGGCTCGAATGTGTCGCAGGGAATGCGCTCGGGCTGAGCGTCGAGCCAGAGAGAGGTCACGATGGGTCTCCTTCGCAGGGGTCGCGATCAGTACATCGAAGTCTCGTCGTCGGCGAAGGGGCCTTGACTTCGTCCCGTGGTGTCGGGCACCGGCGCGGCTGGTCGCGCCGTCACCCGGAATGGCGCGCCACGCCGCGCCGATAGACTTGACACCATGTCCAAGGTCCTCCAGTCCCTCCCCGTCGGCGAGCGCGTCGGCATCGCCTTCTCCGGGGGTCTCGACACCTCCGTCGCCGTCGCGTGGATGCGCGACAAGGGAGCCGTGCCCTTCACGTACACCGGTGACCTCGGCCAGTACGACGAGGACGACATCGAGTCGATTCCCGGCCGCGCACTGGAGTACGGGGCGGAGAAGTCGCGCCTGATCGACTGCAGGTCCGCCCTGGTCGAGGAGGGCTTCGTCGCGCTGTCATGTGGCGCCTTCCACATCCGCTCGGGCGGCAAGACCTACTTCAACACCACTCCCCTCGGCCGTGCCGTGACCGGCACATTGCTCGTCCGGGCCATGCGCGAGGACGGCGTCGACATCTGGGGCGACGGCTCCACCTACAAGGGCAACGACATCGAGCGGTTCTACCGCTACGGTCTGCTCGCGAACCCCCGCCTGCGCATCTACAAGCCCTGGCTCGACGCCGACTTCGTCACCGAGCTGGGCGGCCGCAAGGAGATGAGCGACTGGCTCGTCGCCCACGACTTCCCTTACCGCGACTCAGCCGAGAAGGCCTACTCCACCGATGCCAACATCTGGGGCGCGACCCATGAGGCGAAGACCCTGGAGCACCTCGACGTCTCGCTCGAGACGGTCGACCCGATCATGGGCGTCAAGTACTGGGATCCGTCTGTCGCGATCGACACCGAAGACGTCACGGTCACGTTCGAGGGCGGCCGGCCGGTCGCTCTGAACGGCACCGAGTACGACGCCGTCGCGCTCGTGCAGGAGGCGAACGCGATCGGCGGCCGCCACGGCCTCGGCATGAGCGACCAGATCGAGAACCGCATCATCGAGGCCAAGTCTCGCGGCATCTATGAGGCCCCCGGCATGGCGCTGCTCTTCATCGCGTACGAGCGCCTGGTCAACGGCATCCAGAACGAAGACACCCTGGCCACCTACCACGAGCAGGGCCGGCGCCTCGGCCGGCTGATGTACGAGGGTCGCTGGCTCGAGCCGCAGTCGCTCATGCTGCGCGAATCGATCCAGCGCTGGGTGGGTTCCACGATCTCGGGCTCGGTCACGATCCGCCTGCGTCGCGGCGACGACTGGACGATCCTCGACACTGTGTCGCCGAACCTGTCCTACGGCCCCGAGAAGCTCTCCATGGAGCGGGTCGGCGACGCCGCCTTCGGCCCGGTCGACCGTATCGGGCAGCTCACCATGCGCAACCTCGACATCGCCGACTCGCGCTCGCGGCTCGAGCAGTACGCCGGCCTTGGCCTGGTGGGTGGCGCGACCGGCGAGCTCGTCGGCCGCGTGACCGCCGGCGAGGCGGGCGAGATCACCGAGTTCGTGGAGGGCTCGGTCTCGCAGGCCGACGAGACGCTGACGGACGCCGTGGATGCGGCATCCGAGGGCGCCGCCTTCGACTCCGGCACCGACTGACGACATCCCGCACGCCCCCGGTCCGCTTGGTCGGCCCGGGGGCTTCTGCGTGTCCGGGTCGCGGATGCTGTGAGCACACCCAGCTATATTGCACAATCGTGTGCAATATAATTGGAGCATGACCACCGCCCGCGCACCCCGTTCCGACGCCCGCGCCAATCGTGCCGGCATTCTCGACGCCGCCCGCAGCGCACTGGCGAACGACCCGCACGCCTCCGTCGACGCGATCGCCCGCAGCGCGGGGCTCTCGCGGCGCACCCTGTACGGCCACTTCGACGACCGGGATGCCCTGATCCGCGAGCTGATCGTCGCTGGCGCGCAGCGGTTCAACGACATCGCCGCCTCCGTCGACGACGCCGACGCCCGGCTGACTCTGGCGCGCCTGGCCGTACGGCTCTGGCACGAAGCCGCTCATGTGCAGGTCGCCGCGGCACTCGCGCTCGACGAGGCGCACGTCGCGCAGACCGCCGAAGCTCTCGCGCCCCTGCGGCGCACCGTGGCGCAGCTGGTCGAACGCGGTCAGCGAGACGGCAGCTTCCGCACCGATCTCGCGGCGCCCACCCTCGCCCGGCTGATCGAAGAGGTCTCACGCACCGTCGTGGCGCGCGTCGACGCGTCATCGCCTTCTGCCGCCGACCTGGCCGTGCGGACGCTGCTGAGCATCGCGGGGCTGTCGTGGCGCGAAGTCGACGAGCTGCTGCGAGCACACCCCGATGTGCGCACCTCCGTGAAGGAGTCCGAATGAGAGTCGTGCTGGACGGCGTCTCGAAGGGGCGCAGAGGGCAAACGCTGCCCGAGACGACACTGAGCTTCGAGACTGGTCATGCCCGGTTCGTGCGCGCCGAGACAGAGCAGCGACCCACCGTGCTCGGACTGATCGCCTCCGGACGGATGAAGCCCGATGCCGGTCGCGTCACCATCGACGCGCGGACGGATGCCGCTGGCCTCCGTCGGCGGGTCGCGCTGGTCGACGCCCTGGATGTGAGCGACCCGCACCCCGGCGTCACGGTCGCCGCCGTCGTCGGTGAGGAGCTGATGTTCGCCGGCCTTGGCGCCACTCCGCTGCATGCCAGGCGCTGGCTGGCCGGCCTCGGCTTCGCCGACATCGCCGACTCGCCGGTCGGAACGGTCGACCCCGCAGCGCGGGTGCGGATCCTGTGCGAACTGGCGGTGCTGCGTGAGGGCGTGGAGGGCATCGTACTGGTGTCTCCCGACCGGCACGGCGGGCGCCCGGACGGCTGGTGGCGCATCTCGGCCGAGTTCGCCGAGCGCGGATACGCGGTGCTCGTGATCGTCGGCGGTGCGGCCGCCGCCGTCATCGCCGGAATGCCGGAGACCCTCGGCGCGGACCACCTCGCCGACGCTGCGACCGTCGACCTCAGCGAGACGGTGATCGCCGATACAGCGGCCACCGCTCCCGCCCCTTCTTCGCCGCCCCACCGTCTCGGCGCCGACAGCCGGCACGACGAGGAGGCGAGCTGATGAAGGTGCCGTCCATGATCGCGGCCGAGCTGCGCAGGCTGACCGCCAGCCCGATGGCGGTGATCGCCCTGATCGCGCTGATGTGCGTGCCGATCCTGTACGGCGGCCTGTACCTCTGGGCGAACCAGGACCCCTACGGCAAGTTCAGCGAAGTGCCCGTCGCGCTGGTCGTCGACGACGCCGGCGTCACGACCACCACGACGGATGCCGACGGCACCACGCACGAGCACGCGGAGAACTACGGCGACAGAGTGGCGGGCAACCTGCTCGAAGACGGCTCGTTCGCCTGGCAGGAGATGACGGCGTCGGACGCGGAGCGGGCGCTGAAGGAGGGGACGGTCGACTTCACGGTCACCATCCCCGCCGACTTCTCGGATGCTCTCGCCTCTGCCGCCGGCGATGACCCCCGTCAGGCGCGCATCGAGCTCGAGACCAACGACGCCAACAACTACCTGGCGTCGACCATCGGGTCGCAGACCGTCGAGCGCATCCGCCGCTCGGTCGCCGAAATGGTGGGCTCCGAGGCGGCGGAGCGGCTGCTGACCGGACTGAGCGACGTGCGCGACAAACTGTCAGAGGCGACCGACGGCGCCACGCAGCTTCACGATGGCGCCGGGACGGCGGAGAGCGGCTCATCCACCCTCGCGAACGGGCTCAGCACACTCGCCACCGGTACGAAGACCCTCGCCGACGGAGCCCGCTCCCTGGCCGACGGCGCCTCGCAGGTGAGCGCCGGCAACGGACAACTCGCCGGAACGGCCGATCACGCGGCTGACCTCATGCAGCAGGCAACGGAGGCGCTGCCGACGGCCCGCACCGACCTCGCCCAGGCGATGGCCGAGCAGGGCCTCACCCCCGAGCAGATCGACACCGTGCTCGCGAGGCTCGATCCGCTCGCCGACAAGGTCCGCCAGGGGAACGCTGCGGCTCAGGGCGCCGTCGACAGCATCGACCAGCTCGCCGCGGGTGCGAGATCGGTGGCCGACGGTGCCGCCAGGCTGGCCGACGGCGCGAGCAGCGCCGCCGCGGGCGCAGCATCCGCCCGTGACGGCGCCGCGAAGCTGCACGACGGTCTCGGCACGCTTGGCGACGGCATCGGCACCCTGCGCGACGGGCTCTCCCGCGGGGTCGAGGCGATTCCGGCCTCGACTCCCGATCTGCGCGAAGCGCAGGCCGACACGATCGCCGATCCCGTGCAGGTGTCGAGCGACAAGGTCGCGGCCGCCAAGGACTACGGGCAGGGGCTCGCACCCTTCTTCGCGGCTCTGGCCGGATGGATCGGCATCTACGCGCTGTTCCTCATCGTCAAACCCGTCTCCCGGCGCGCCGTGACCGCCCTGCACTCCCCCATCCGAATCACCCTGGCGGGCTGGGTCACCCCGGCAGCGCTGGGCGCGTTGCAGATGGTGGGCCTGATCGGGGTGCTCGGCTTCATGCTCGGCTTCGAGTTCGAGCATCCGTGGGGCTCGCTCGGCGTGATGGTGATGGCCTCGGCGACCTACGCCGCGATCATCCTGGCGCTGAACGTCTGGCTGGGCTCGGTCGGGCAGTTCATGGGACTGGTGCTGATGGTGCTGCAGCTCGTGACGGCCGGTGGCACCTTCCCGTGGCAGACACTGCCGGAGCCGCTCGCCGCACTGCACCACGTGCTGCCGATGGGCTACGTCGTCGACGCGATGCGCCAGCTGATGTACGGCGGAGATCTGAGCCGCGCGCTCTGGGATCTCGCGGTGCTCTCCCTCTGGCTGGTCGGCGCGCTGCTGCTCGCGGGTGTCGGGGTGACGCGCATGACGCATCGGCGCACGCTGCGCGACCTCCAGCCCAGTCTGATCGGATGACCTCGTCCGGGGCCGGACGAGTGGATAGGATGCCAGGGCGCGCGTACTCCCGAGACGCGTACCGAGCTCCGTGAGACGGAGTCCCGCACCCTGATCGAAAGTCCTTTGCTGATGACGTCAGAGAATCCGGCCTCCCGCCGACCGCTCGCGGGCCGGATCGGCCGCATCGCCTTCCTCGTCCTCGCCGGCGTCGTGGTGATCGCGGTCGCGGCGGCGTTCTTCCTCACCTGCACCATCCAGCGCTCCTTCCCGCAGACCTCGGGCGAGGTCGCGCTGACGGGACTCGAGGAGCCGGTGACCGTGCAGCGCGACGAGCGCGGCATCCCCACCGTCACGGCGTCCTCCGCGCACGACCTCTTCTTCGCCCAGGGCTTCACCCACGCGCAGGACCGCTTCTTCGAGATGGACTTCCGCCGGCACGTCACCTCGGGGCGCGTCGCCGAGATGTTCGGCGAATCGCAGGTCGAGACCGACAAGTTCCTGCGCACCCTCGGCTGGCGCGAGGTCGCCGAGCAGGAGGTCGAAGCGCTCGACGAGACCACGCGGTCGTATTACGAGGCCTATGCCGACGGCGTGAACTCCTATCTCTCCTCGCGCTCCGGAGCCGAGCTCTCGCTCGAGCACGCGGTTCTCGGTGTGCTCGCGCCCGACTACACCCCCGAGCCGTGGGAGCCTGCCGATTCGGTGGCCTGGCTGAAGGCGATGGCCTGGGACCTGCGCACCAATCTCGGAGCCGAGACCGATCGCGCACGGCTCGCCGCATCACTCGACGCCGCGGGTCCGCATGCGGCGGCGAGCGCAGGCGCCTCGGCGGGCGCTGGGCCCGCCGAGACCGACACGCAATCGCTCCTCGAGAAGCTGTACCCGGGGTATCCGTTCGATCGCCATCCCGTCATCGTCCCGTCGATCTCCCCCGTGAACCCCGTACCGACGACCGAGACGGATGCTGCCACAGCATCCTTCCCCGTCCCGGGATCCGCCGAGGAGCCTGACACGGCCGCCGCCCTGGCCACCGTGGAGTGGCAGGAGGCATCGAGTGTGATCGAGGCGGCCGGCATGCTGGTCGGCGGAGTCGGCGAAGGCATCGGCTCGAACTCGTGGGTCGTGTCGGGCGATCTCACCGAGAGCGGCAAGCCGCTGCTCGCGAACGACCCGCACCTCGGCTCGTCGCTGCCGTCGGTGTGGTACCAGATGCAGCTGAAGTGCAAGGTCGTGAGCGAGAGCTGCCCGTTCAATGTCGGAGGATTCTCGTTCTCGGGTCTGCCCGGCATCATCATCGGTCACAACGCGAAGATCTCGTGGGGCTTCACCAACCTCACCACTGACGTCACCGACCTCTACATCGAGAAGATCGAGGGCGACGAGTACTGGCGCGACGGCACGCTGCAGCCCCTGGAAATCGAGCACGACGTGATCAAGGTGGCCGGCGGCGAGGACGTGCCTCTGACGATCCGCCGTACCGTGCACGGACCGATCATCTCGGGACTCACCGACGACTTCACGGCGATCGCCGAAGACCCCGTGGCCGCGAGCGGCGACGAGGTGCTGCCCCTGCAGGACGCCCCCGAGATCCCCTCCGGCGAGTTCGCGGTCAGCCTGCGCTGGACGGCCCTGGACCCCGGAACCACCGCCCGCGCGATCTTCGAGCTCGGCACCGCCCAGGACTTCGATGGCTTCCGCGCGGCGGCCTCACTGTTCGACGTGCCCGCGCAGAACCTCGTCTACGCCGACACCGACGGCAATATCGGCTATCAGGCGCCGGGGCGCCTGCCGATCCGCGGTGCCGGCGACGGCTGGCTGCCGCAGCCCGGCTGGGACAGCAGCTATGACTGGAAGGGGTTCATCCCGTTCGATGAGCTGCCCGTCTCGTTCAATCCACCCGAGGGCTACATCGTCACGGCCAACAACGCGATCGTCGATGAGCAGTACTCCCACTTCCTCTCGCGCGACTGGGATCACGGCTACCGCGCCTCACGCATCGCGCACCTGATCGAGCGCAAGGCCGCCGCGGGCCCGCTCGTCGCGCAGGACCTGCGCGACATCCAAGCGGACGAGCAGATGTGGATCGGCAAGCAGCTCGCCGTGGCGTTGGACGCGATCGAGCTCGAAGGGAAGGGACCAACGTCCGCCGTCGAGCTGCTGCGCACCTGGGACGCGCAGAACAGCGCCGACTCGGCGGCCGCAGCCTTCGCGAACGTGCTCTGGGCGAACCTGGTGCAGAACGTCTTCGCCGACCGCGACGTGCCGCTGCCGGTGAACGACCAGGCGCGCCTGTTCACCGTCATCGGCACGATGCTCGACGATGCCGACGACCCGCTGTGGACGAACGACAGGATCGACGTCTCCGGTATGAACGAGATGCTGGCCTTCTCAGCCGAACAGGCGTACGAGGAGCTCGCAGACCTGCAGGGACGCGACGTCACGCGGTGGAACTGGGGTGCGTTGCACGCACTGCCGCTCACTCACGCGACGCTCGGCACCTCGGGCGTCGCGCCCATCGAGATGCTGTTCAACCGCGGCCCTTACCCGGTGGGCGGTGGATCGTCGGTCGTCAACGCGACCGGCTGGCAGATCGGCGCGTCGTATGCCACGACGACCGTGCCCTCCATGCGGATGGTGGTCGATCTGGCCGATTTCGACGACTCGACGTGGATCCAGCTCACCGGTTCCAGCGGCCACCCGTTCCACGCCCATTACACGGATCAGACGCTCGACTGGGCGAACGGCGTCCAGCGACCATGGCCGTTCACCGCGAAGGCGGTGACGAAGGCGAGCGTCGACACGCTCCGCCTGACCCCGGGAGGCTGAGCCCCGCGCGTCTGGACGACACGGCGACGGGCGCGAGCCCCGATAGCGTTGAGGTATGCCGGAGAGACTGCTCGCACCCGACGGGAGCCGCGCCGACATCGGCGAATTCGTGCACGGCGGGGCGACGCTTGTGTACGAGGACTTCGGCTCCGGCACGAAGCCGATCGTGCTGCTGCACGGCATCGGCATGGGGCGCAGCGTGTATATCGACCTGATCCGACGGCTGAGCGGACGGATCGTCGGCCTCGACCTTCCGGGCTTCGGCGAGGCGCCCGAACCGAGGCGCACGCTCACGATGGAGCGCCACGCCGATCTGGTCGCCGCCTTCCTGCGCGACCGCGGCATCACGGATGCGGTGGCGCTGGGCCACTCGATGGGGGCCCAGATCGCCGCCGAACTCGCCGCGCGGCATCCCGATGTCGTCTCCGGGCTGGTACTCGCCGGCCCGACGGTGAACAGCGCCGCGCGCAGCATCCGCGCCCAGGCCGGTTACCTGCTCGTCGATCTCATCGGTGAGCGCCCGAAGGTGCTCTTGCGCGGCGCTCGTGAGTACCTGCGCGGTGGCCCGAACCTGATCCGCAAGATGCGCGCGACCATCGTCCATGACGCCAGGGAGGCGTACTCGCGAGTGCGCAAGCCCGTGCTGGTGGTCCGCGGGCAGCGTGATCCGATGGCGCCGATGACCTGGTGCCGCGAGATCGTCGACGCCATCCCTGGCGCCCGTTACGAAGAGATCCCCGATCACGGTCACGGCACGCTCATCAGCGACTCCTGGGCTGCCGCGGAGAAGATCCGGGAGTTCCTCCGCGAGGTGTGACTCAGCCTGCTGCGGGAGGCGTCTGCTTCGACTCGGCGTACTCGTCGGCGACGAGACTGCCGCGCGGGATCGCACCGTTGCGGTAGGCCTGCCTGCCCACCATGTGCGCCGACAGCGGGGCCGTGGCGAACTGCATGAGCACGACAGGGGCGACGAGCACGAGCCCGAGCAGGATGCCGCCGAGCGTGCGCTGCCCCACCGCGACCGCCAGGCAGATCAGGACCACACCGAGCACCTGCGGCTTCGTGGCCGCGTGCAGCCGGCTGGGAACGTCGCTGAAGCGCAGCAGTCCGACTGCTGCCGACAGGCACAGGAACGCTCCGACGAGGACGAGGACGAGGACGATCGCATCGGCGATCGGATCGGGCAGTCTCAGGGCGAGAAGGTCGTTCACGTTCATGTCGTCGTGTTGTCCCTTCGTGCGACGTAGCGGGCCACCGAGATGGACCCGAACACGCCGACGGCCGCGATGATCAGCATCACCGGGATGTTGCGGGTGTGCCCGCCGATGGCCATGTCGGCGCCCAGCACACACATCACCTCGGTCAGCAGAACGTCGGCGGCGACCGTACGGTCGAGGATGGAGGGGCCCCGCACGATCCGGACGACGCTGAGGAGCGCGGCGAGGCCGAACAGGATCATGATCAGGATCATCAGCGGGTTCACCGTGCGCCTCCGTCTCCGCGGCCGCCGTGGCTCCCGACCGCGCCGCGCGCCTCGTCGGCCTTGAGGGCGCGATACTGCTCAGGCGTACCGACGGCGCGCACGATGCGCCGCTCCCAGCCCAGCACGCCCTGGCGGAACGCGTCCATCTGCGCGCGATCGTGCACGCCGATCACATGCAGGTACAGGATGCGGCGATCGCGATCGCTCTCGGCCACCAGCGAGCCGGGGATGAGGGAGGAAGTCACCGCGACGTGGGTCATGACGATGTCGTCGGCGTAGCGAAGCGGGACTTCGATGATCGCCGATCCCGGCAGTCGGCGGAAATCGAACACCTGGATCGTCACGCTGACTGCGCCCGCGACCACCGCGCCGAGGAACTGCACGACGAACACCAGGACGTACCAGACGTTCACCCGGCCGACGAGCTCGACGGTCGGCAGGCGGAACACCCGCGTCACGAAGATCGCGACCAGCAGGCCCGTGATCAGGGCGAGCACGGTGAACTGGTGCCACAGCAGCATCCACAGCACGACCAGCCAGAGCATGAAGGGCAGCTGCAGTGCGATGTCGCGCGCCATTCCGCGCTTGGAGTCGGGTCTCATCGGTCCACCTCCTCACCGATCTGCACGAGGCTCACCGGCTGCAGCAGACCCGCGCCGATCCGATCGCAGATCGCATAGAGCGGTCCCGCGAATACGGTGAGGGCGAGCGTGACCGCGACCATACCACCGGTGGAGACGGTCATGATCGCAGGGATGCGGCGGGTGCGGCCCTGCTCGTCGGCGGCGGGGGCGCTGTCGAGGTAGGAGATCCTGCCATCGGGATCGTCGGCCGTGTCGTCCTCTCGCCAGAAGGCCAGGTTCCACGCGCGCATGAGGGCGTACAGCGTGAGGAGGGAGGTCATGATGCCGCCGAAGATCAGCACGATCATGAGCGGCGTGCCCACGTCGGCCGCAGCGGAGAACAGCCCGACCTTGCCGAGGAATCCCGAGAAGGGCGGGAGACCGCCCAGGTTGATCGCCGGTACGAAGTACAGCACCGCCAGCAGCGGCGCGGCCTTCATCAGGCCGCTCACCCGCAGGATCGACGTGCTGCCCGCCCTGCGCTCGATGAGTCCGACCGCGAGAAACAGTGTCGTCTGCACGATGATGTGGTGCACGATGTAGTACACCGTGGCGCCGATGGCCTCTTCGGTCACGATCGCCAGGCCGAAGATCATGTAGCCGACGTGGCTGACCAGCGTGAACGACAGGATCCGCTTCAGCTCGGCCTGCGCGACGGCGCCGAGCACGCCGATCACCATGGTCGCGAGCGCCACGATCATGAGCAGCGTGTCGATGCTGTTCTCGGCGAACAGCTGCGTCTCGGTGCGGATCAGCGCATAGACGCCGACCTTGGTCAGCAGGCCGGCGAACACCGCGGTCACGGGCGCTGGCGCGGTCGGGTAGGAGTCGGGCAGCCAGAACGACACGGGGAAGACGGCCGCCTTGATACCGAACGCGATGACGAGCAGCAGGTGCAGCACCAGCTGCGTCTCCTGCGGCAGCTGCGCCACCCTCTCGGCGAGCTGGGCCATGTTCACCGTGCCCACCGCGCCGTAGATCATGGCGATCGCGGAGAGGAAGAGGATCGACGACACCAGCGAGACGACGATGTACACCGCTCCGGTGCGGATGCGAGACTCGGTGCTGCCCAGCGTGATGAGCACGTACGACGCCACCAGCAGGATCTCGAACCCGACGTAGAGGTTGAACAGGTCGCCGGCGATGAAGGCATCGAAGATGCCGGCCGCCAGGATCAGATACGACGGGTTGAAGATGGAGATCGGGGTCTCCTGGGCGCCGTCGGCCGCGCCCTGGCCGATCGAGAACAGCAGCACCGCGAGCAGCACGATGCTCGAGACGAGCACGAGCAGTGCGGCGAGGCGGTCGACGTACAGCACGATACCGAACGGCACCGGCCAGCCGCCGACCGATACCGCGATGGGGCTGTCATTCCCGTCGACTGCGGCCAGCAATACGGCGGCGATGATCGACACCACGGTGAGGGTTCCCGCCGAGACGAGCATCTGCAGCCGAGGATTGCGGCCGAACACCAGCGTGACGGCCGCACCGAGCAATGGCAGCGCGACGATCAGGGGTACAAGGGCACTCATGGGCGGCCCTCCCCTTCGTCCGGCTGCGGGCGCTCGGGCGCGTGCCCGTCATCGTCGTGCGTGTTCGTGCGCCCAAGAGGGCGATCGACCGGGGCATCGTCGTGGATGGCGGCGTGGTCGCGCATGTGCAGCACGGTGATCGGCGATGTCTGCAGGCCCACGAAGTCGGTGGTGGCGGTGACGTCGGCGGTGGCCTCGTCGTCGATGACGTCCTCTTCTGCATCCGTGCGGGCGCGCAGCGCGACGTCCGCCTCGTCATCCTCGACGGTGTCGGCCTGGCCCAGCTGCCAGGAGCGGTAGATCAGCGCGAGCAGGAACGCCGAGACGGCGAAGGTGATCACGATGGCGGTGAGAGTCAGCGCCTGCGGCAGGGGATCGCTGACCTCGCCCTCCTCGCCGTAGAAGGGGGCATCACCCGGCGCTCCCATCACGATCAGAAGCAGCAGGTTGGTCGCGTTTCCCAGCAGCAGGAAGCCGATCAGCACCCGCGTCAGGCTGCGCTCCATCATGGCGTAGACGCCGCAGGCGAACAGCACGGCCATGATCACGATCAGGGTGAGCGATACGTCCATCAGGTGCGCGCCCCCCTCGCTCGCATGTCGGCGGCCTGGCGGTCGACTTCGGCGCCCAGGCTGCGCAGCACATCGAGCACAAGGCCGATCACCACCAGGTAGACGCCGATGTCGAAGAAGGTCGACGACACCAGCTCGAGGTGGCCGAGCACAGGCACCTCGGCCGCCCATACCGTGCTCTGCAGAGCGCTCATGCCGAAGAACAGCGGCACCACCGCGGTGCCGACCGCGATGACGAGACCGTAGCCGAGCAGGCGCCCGGCGTCGGTCGGAGCGGCGGCACCCAGCTCCCACCGCCCGCCGGCGATGTAGCGCATCACGAGGGCCATGCCCGCGACGAGCCCGCCCGCGAAGCCGCCGCCTGGGTTGTTGTGCCCCGCGAAAAGCAGGTAGATCGAGACGACGATGATCGTGTGGAACAGCACCCGCACGATCACCTCGAGCAGGATGGACCGGCTCTCGGCCTTCATCTGGTGCCCGCCGACGAGCCATGCGCGCGGAGCCCCGCGATTCTCGGCGGTCTGGAAGCGAGCGCCTTCGATGGTCTCGACCATGGGCCGTCGTGCGGTGGCGCGGCGCACGGTCTGCGGCAGGTCCCTGGTCGCCGAGAGCAGGTCCGCGCGATGCGTGACGAACACCAGGGACGCCACACCCGTGGCGGCGAGCACCAGCACGCTCAACTCGCCCATGGTGTCCCACCCGCGCAGATCGACGAGCGCGACGTTGACGACGTTCTTGCCGTGTCCGAGGTCGTAGGCGAGATCGGTGAAGTCGGTCGAGATCGGGTCGAACATGCGCGCCTGCGTGGCCACGATCGCGATCAGCGCCATCGCCAGGCCCACGCCGACGGCGAGGACGGCGCGGGGCGCTCGCCCCACCGAGGCGTTGTGCTCGCCCATGCGCGACGGCAGCCGGCGCAGCACCAGTGCGAAGGTGACCAGGGTCACCGTCTCGACGAGGATCTGCGTCAGCGCCAGGTCGGGAGCCCCGCTGGTAGCGAACAGCACGACCATGCCGAGGCCCGTGACCGAGACCAGCACGACGCCGGTGTAGCGCTTGCGGGCCCGCACGGCCACGACCGCGGCTGCGGCCATCACCGGGGCGACGACCACCTGCGTCGGCGTGTGCCAGCCGGACAGCTCCATGCGCGCCGGCGTCGCGGAGAACAGCACCGTCGCCTCGGCGGCGAGCAGCACGACGAAGATGGTGCCCAGGTACACCGGCAGCGAACCGCGCTGCGTGATGCTGGTGGTGATCACGGACAGGCGATCGACGCCGCGCATCACGAGGTAGTAGGCGTCCGATGCGGTGCCGGGCAGCAGGCGCGGTCGCCTGTCCCAGCCGCTGCGGGTCGTGAGCAGGAAGAAGCCGAAACCGGAGACGATGGCGGCGACCGAAAGACCCAGCGCCGGCTCGAGGCCGTGCCAGAGGGCGAGGTGCCCGGCGTGCGCGCCGTCCAGACCGGGCGCCGCATCCGCGGCGTACTGCTGAAGCGGGATGTCGACAGCGCCTGCCCCGATGCCGAGCGCGATGGTCGCCCCGGCGAGCAGGATCGGAGCGGACAGGAACCCGACCGGGGGATCAGGCCATTCCGTCCGCGGCATATATGCGCCGGCGGCGTCCTTCTTCCGCCAGAACGCGCCCCAGAGGAAGCGCGCCCCGTATGCCGCGGTGAGCACTGCGCCCAGCAGGACGCCGATCAGGGCGACCCACCCCCAGACTGATCCAGCGAGCGCATCGTCGAGCAGAGCGGTGAGCGTGGATTCCTTCGCTGCGAAGCCGATCGTAGGGGCGATGCCGACCATCGAGGCCACGGTGATGAAGGCGGTCGTCGCCATCACCGGGGCCTGCCTGCCCACACCCGACAGCTCCGTGATGTCACGCGTGGAGAGCTGGCGGTCGATGATGCCGACGATGAGGAAGAGCGCCGACTTGAACAGGGCGTGCCCGATCACGAGCGCCAGCCCTGCGAGCGCGGCGGCCTGCGTTCCGTATCCGAGCACGACCGCGAAGAAGCCGAGCTGGCTCACCGTGCCGAAGGCGAGGATGCGCTTGAGGTCGGTCTCCCGCAGCGCCTGGATGCCGCCCAGCAGCATCGTGAACACGCCCAGCGCGATGACGATCGGACGCCACGTGGCCGAGAACGCGAAGATCGGTGCGAATCGCGCGATGAGGTATATGCCGGCCTTCACCATCGCAGCGGCGTGCAGGTACGCGCTCACGGGCGTCGGAGCGGCCATGGCACCCGGGAGCCAGAAGTGGAACGGGAACAGCGCCGACTTCGTCACGGCGCCGACGAGAAGCATGACGATCGCGGCCTCGACGATCGGACCGGTCGGCGCGAGCTCGAGCAGCTCCCGGATGCTGGCGGTGCCCGCGTCCACCACCAGGAGCACGACCCCTACGAACATCACCAGACCGCCGAGGGTGGTGACCAGGAGCGCCTGCAACGCTGCGCGTCGGCTGGCCGCGCGGCGGCGGTAGTGGCCGATCAGCAGGTACGACAGGATGCTCGTGAGCTCCCAGAACATCACGAGCATGATGAGGTTGTCGGTGAGCACCAGACCGTACATGGCGCCCGCGAAGCCGAGCAGCACGCCGGCGAACTGGCCGACCTCCCGGCCCTCGTCGTGGAAGTACCAGCGACAGTAGAGCAGCACGAGTGCGCCGACACCGGTAACGATCAGCGTCAGGACCCAGCCGAGCACATCCATGCGCATGGAGAGATGCAGACCGAGCTGGGGAATCCACTCGTAGTCCTGGAACGGGACTGTGTCGGGGTCGAGCACCTCCGGGGTGCGCATCACCGCGTGCAGGAACGCCGCGGCCGGCACCAGCGCTCCGATCGCGAATGCCTGGGCTCCCAGCCAGCGCACCAGAACGGGGAGGAGAAGGGATCCCGCCAGGAACACCGCGAGGAGCAACAGCATAAGCGGCTCCTCTGGCTCGTCGGGGCCTTCCGGCGCGGCGGGCGGGTTCGAGCCCATTCTACCGGGCGAGACGGCTGCCCGGCGTGCGAGAGTGGTTTCATGACGCGCGCGGCATGGCGTGAGGGGGCCGGCTGGGCGGCGGCACTCGCGCTGTCGATCGTCGTCGTCGGACAGGTGGCGTCGACCGCGCGATCGCAGCTGCTGTTCCGCGATGCGGACTCGCTCGTCGTCGCGCTCCTTTCGTGTTCGATCGCGGAGGGCGATCGTCTGGACTGGGCGTTGTCGAGCGTCCTCTTCCTGCCGGAGACGGCGCTGCTCCTGCTGCTGCGCGCGGCGCTTCCCGCCCTCTCGGTGGCGGGGCTGCTCGCCGTCAACGCCGTGCTGAACCTCCTGGCGCTCTACGGGGCGCTGCGCCTCGCCGCCGGGCGGCGAGACGAGGGCCGGTCGCCGGTGGCGTGGTCGCTGGTCGCCCACGGCACCTTCGGCGTGCTGGCTGTGACCGAGACCTCGGCGTCGAGGGAGGCACTCGAACCCGCGTCGTTGCTGTTGACGACCACGTACTACTCGGCGACCGTCGTCGGCACGGTCCTGGCGGTCGGGCTCGTGCGCAGGCATCTCGATCGGCCGCGGGTCGCGCTGCCCACCGCACTCGGCATCGTGAGCCTCGCGTCGACGATGACGAACCCGCTGTTCCTTGTGTGGGCGGTCGCACCGCTGGTCGTGCTGCTCGCGGTGGCGGCGATCCCCCGCCTGCTCGGACACGCCGCACTGCTTCCTCTGGCGGTGCTCGTCGGTGGTGCGCTACTCGGCCTCGCAGCTCGCATGCCGTTCTCGGCATGGATCGCCAATTCCGGTGTCGGCTACGCCAGGCCCGATCGGTGGGTCGGGGCCGCCGAGTACTACGGTCAGCTGGCCATGGCCCGGCTCGCCACCCCTGGCGGCCTGATCGCCGTGACCCTCATGACCGCTCTGATCGCACTGTGCGTTCTGCGCAGCATCCGCATTCCCGTCGAGCGGGGCGCTCGGCTGGTGGCCGCCTTCGGCTGGTTCACGCCGCTGGCGGTTGTCGCCGGGGTGATCGCGCTGGGGACGAATGCGTCGCGCTACCTGGAGCCGATCGCGTTCGGTCCTGTGCTCGGGCTCCTCGCGTTGCCGTCAGTCCGTCGCCCGCTGCCGCACGCGCTCACGCGTCTCGTCACCGCGGTCGCCGCCGTGCTGCTGCTGGCCGGCACGGTGCTCTCGATTCCGCGCATCCAGGCGGCTGCGACCGCGCCGGACGCCGACGCCGCCTGCGTGCGCGACTGGGTGGACGCATCGGATCGCACCGGCGGAGGGCAGTTCTGGACGGTGCGATTGCCGAAGCTGATGCTCGAGGACGCGGCGCGGCTGGTACAGGTCGACCACACCCTGCGCGGCTACGCCTGGCTGGTCAACAGGTCGGACTTCGCCGCTGAGAGAGTGACCTTCCTGGTCGAGGACCTGCAGTCGGCGCCATGGGACATCACCGGCCAACCCGTTCCGGACTCGATCGTCGAATGCGGTCGATACCGCATCCTCGACTACTCGTCGCACCCGCTGCCGATCGGCCCTCAGCGGTCCTGACGACCCGTCGATCCCGCCGGTGCCGGGGCCGTGGTCTCGCCCTCCTGGAACCTGCACACGAAGTGCACCGACTCGCCCTTCACCCCCGCGAGCATCCGGGTGACCTGCTCCCCCGCGGCACGGCCCTTCTCGACGGCGGGCTGCACGATCGTCGTCAGCTTCTGCGAGCCGAGACCGTCCGCCGCGATGCCGTCGAAGCCGACCACGGAGAGGTCATCGGGCACCTGCAGGCCGAGCTCCTCCGCGGCGTGGATCACACCGACCGCGAGCAGGTCGCTCTGCGCGACGATCGCGGTGGGACGGTCGTCGCGCAGAGCGCCGTCGGCATCCGTCAGCAGCGTTCGGCCGGCGATCATGCCCTCGTCGATCAGGCTTCCCGTTGCTGCGACCGCGGGCGCGTCGGGGTACACCTCCCGGAACCCGGCCAGTCGGTCGAGAGTCACATCGACCGTGGCCGCCGCCAGCCGTGCCGGTGTCAGCGGGCCGCGCTCCCGGCCGACGTCGGGCGCCAGCGTCACCGTCGCCACCCGCACATGCCCGAGCTGGTGGAGATGCCGGGCGATCGCCGCGCTCGCCTCCCGGTTGTCCAAGGTGATCCGGGGAACATCCTCTCCGGCATCCCCCTCGATCACGACGACGGGCAGACCGCGCTGTCGCACGATCTCGAGCGAGGATCGCACGCTCGGGGTGCAGCCGATGAGCACGACGGCGTCGACCGGCGCCTCGGCGATCGCGGGCGCCTCGCCCGGGCGTGGGTCGTCGCGCAGCAGCAGCAGACCGGTGCTGATCTCGGCGAGCGCGTCGCTGAGCCCGTCCATCATGACTGTCGTCACCGGGTCGAGGAAGGCGTGCCGCAGCTCTCCCCCGAGAACGACACCGACGATGCCGCTTCGACCCAGGCGCAAGGAGGCAGCGCGCGGATCCGGCCCGGCGTATCCCAGCTCGGCAGCCGCTGCCAGCACCCGCTGGCGCGTCGCCTCGGCGACGTTCACCTTGCCGCTGAAGACGACCGATGCCGTCGAGGTCGAGACGCCGGCCGCGCGAGCGACGTCGGCGATGGTCGCCCGGCGTGCGCTGCTGTTCATGAACCGAGGATAACCCGCCCCGGCTGTGCATCATCGAAACGATTCGATATCATCGTCGGATGGATACCGCCCTCACTCGCTCGCAGTTCGTGCGCTGGCGCACCGCGATCTTCGCCATCTTCCTGTCGAGCGGCCTGTCGATCTCGACCTGGGCGTCCAGGGTGCCGGGCATCAAGGACGACCTCGGCCTCGACAACTCCCAGGTGGGACTGATCCTGCTCGGCATGGGCGTCGCGTCGATCATCGGCATCTCCACGGGCTCTGCCGTGATGGCGCGCACGGGCGCCCGCCGCGGGATGCTGCTCACCATGCTGACATTCGCCGCCGGGATCGCGCTGGTCGGGCTCGGGTCGAGCGTCCTCGGCTCCGTGCCAGTGGTGCTGATCGGCATGGTGCTCTTCGGATTCGGCAACGGCAGCGTCGACGTGATGATGAACGTCGAGGCGACCGCCATCGAGCAGCAGATGGGCAAGACGATCCTGCCGGTGTTCCACGCGTTCTTCAGCTTCGGCACCGTGATCGGCGCCGGCATCGGCGCTCTCGCCGCAGGCCTCGGCCTGTCGGTCGGCTCGCACACGGCGGTCATGGGCCTGATGATCGCGGTCATCGCGGTCGTCTGCTTCTTCCAGGTGCCCGTGCGCGAAGCAGCGCTCGACCCGGCGGATCACGAGAAGCCGCACTGGCGCGAGCGGATGCACGTGGCGCTGGAGGCGTGGCGCGAACCGCGCACCTACATGCTCGGCGTCGTCATGCTCGGCATGTCGTTCGCCGAAGGCGGGGCGAACGACTGGATCGCTCTGGGGGCCGAAGAGGGGCACGGTGCGCCCGCCGGGATGGGTGCGGTGGCCCTCGCCGTCTTCTCGGTCGGCATGACCGTCGTCCGCCTGTTCGGCGGGCCGGTCGTCGACCGGTTCGGGCGCGTGCCGGTGCTGCGGGTGCTGGCAGTGGCCGCCGCGGGCGGCATCCTGCTGTTCATCCTCGCGCCCACCCTGCCGCTGGTACTGGTCGGTGCCGCCCTGTGGGGGATCGGCGCATCGCTCGGATTCCCCATCGGCATGTCCGCCGCCGCGGACGACCCTGCGAAGGCCGCCGCCCGCGTCAGTGCCGCGGCCACCATCGGGTATGTCGCGTTCCTCGGCGGTCCTCCCGTGCTCGGGATGATCAGCACGCACATCGGGCTGCTGAACACGCTCTTCATCCTGGTCGCCCTTGTGATCGCGTCCGGGCTGTTCTCCGGTGCCGCGCGCCCGTTGAAGACGGCCGAGGCGCCGGTGACGAAGTAGGCTCGTCGGGTGCGTCTCGTCATCGCCCGCTGCTCCGTCGACTACTCCGGTCGGCTCAACGCCCACCTCCCTCTGGCCACGCGCCTGCTGGTGCACAAGGGCGACGGCAGTCTGCTGGTGCACTCCGACGGCGGCAGCTACAAGCCGCTGAACTGGATGAGCCCGCCGTGCTCGCTCGCGCACGAGGAGCCGGGGGAGGACGAATCGAGCGCCGGTGTCGTCGAGGTGTGGCGTGTCACCCACAAGAAGACGGGCGACGCACTGCGCGTGCAGATCTACGAGATCATCCACGACTCGAATCACGAGCTCGGCCTGGATCCGGGGTTGCAGAAGGATGGCGTCGAGGCGGACCTGCAGCGTCTGCTCGCCGAGCAGGTCGACCTGATCAGCGAGGGCGCGACGCTGGTGCGCCGCGAGTATCCGACGGCGATCGGTCCTGTCGACCTGATGGTGCGGGATGCCGCGGGTGCGGCGATCGCGGTGGAGGTGAAGCGGCGCGGTGACATCGACGGCGTCGAGCAGCTGACCCGCTATCTCGAGCTCCTCGGCAGGGATCCCCACCTCGCGCCCGTGCGCGGGGTGTTCGCGGCACAGGAGATCAAGCCGCAGGCACGGGTGCTCGCGGAGGATCGCGGCATCCGGTGCCTCGTGCTCGACTACGAGGACATGAAGGGCATCGAGTCGGGCGTCCCTCGGCTCTTCTGAGCAGGGCGGGCGCGCGCCCGCCCTGCGACTGTGCGTCGATGACCACGTTGTTCACCGATGACCACGTTCTTCACGCGAACAAGGTGGTCATCCGTGAACTTGGTGGTCTCGGACGTGGCGCGGGTCAGTGCGGCGCGGGATGCAGGGCGCGGATGCTGCCGATCCGGTGCGTAGGCTGGACACATGCCCGCGTCGCCCTATTCCTGCATCCTCTGGGACGTCGACGGCACGATCGCCGATGCCTCGGCCGGCATCCTCCCCCGGCTGCGTCGGGTGTTCGCCTCGTACGGACTCGGCGAGCCTGACGCCGAGGAGCTTGCGCTCTGGATCGGCCCGCCGATGTTCGAGTCGTTCCAGCTGCGCGCGGGGATGGATCCCGTGCAGGCGGAGGACGCCGTCTCCCGCTACCGCGCCCTTGCGGCAGCCGACGGCTATGCCGCATCCGTCGCGATCTACCCCGGCGTGCCCGAGGTGCTGCGCGCCGTGCAGGGCGCCGGCATCCCGCAGTCGACCGCGAGCACCAAGCCCGAGAATCAGGTGCGCGCGATCCTGGAGCACCACGGCCTGATCGATGGCTTCACCGCCATCTCGGGTGCCCGCACCGGGGTGGATGGCATGAGCGACGACAAGGCGTACGTGATCGGCCGTGCACTGGAACGGCTGCGGGAAGCCGGCGCAGACACTTCGTACCCCGTGCTGGTCGGCGATCGGCACCACGACATCGACGGAGCTGCCGAATACGGCATCCCGGTCATCTTCGCCGAATGGGGCTTCGGAGATCCGCGCGAAGCGGAGGGAGCCGAGTTCAGGGCGCCCGACGCCGCCGCGCTGCAGACGCTGCTGCTCGGCTGACCCGGACGCGGCTGACCCGGCGCGGCCGAACGCCGTCCGACTTTCTGCAGGCCGGCATCCGCGCACGGCACGAGGCCGGGCGCGGCCCGGGATGCAGAGAACCCCGCCGGTTCTGCGTTGGCAGCTTCCGACGGGGTTCCCCATTCCGCCTCAGAGAGGGCGGATGTTCTCAGCCTGCAGGCCCTTGGGGCCCTGCGCCACATCGAACTCGACGCGCTGGTTCTCGTCGAGCGAGCGGTAGCCGGAAGACTGGATCGCGGAGTAATGCGCGAACACGTCGGCGCCTCCGTCATCGGGGGAGATGAAGCCGAAGCCCTTCTCCGAGTTGAACCACTTGACCGTGCCCTGGGTGCTCATTTACTGCCGTTCTGCTGATTGCTACGCCGACGCAGGACGCACCGACTGCCGCTAACGCTATCCCAGAGCGCCGGGGAGGCAATAGGGCGATGCAGATGGTGACACAAATGTTGCAGACGGGTCGGTGGAGGTGGGGGCGGAACCGTGCCGCGCCCGAAAATTGATGACCCCCACCGCGGGGGGAGCGGTGGGGGCCGAAGACGACCGGAGGGTGCGTCGGAATCAGCATACATGGAATCTCAAAAATTTGTCCCCCGTTTGGGGGACAAAATCGCAAATCGGTGCGATGATGAGAGCGGCCCCCTCGTATAGCACATCGGGGACTGAACTAAACAAGAGGGCCACGCGCATGCGTGGATCGTCGGGCCACTGGGGAGGGCCTGCGCTGACTGGGGATCAGCGGACGCGATCGATCCCCCATGCATGCACCTTCACCCCTAGAGGAGGGGATGAGCCGAGCCCATGGGGCTTGCGATTCCGAGAGTGAAGGGTTAACAGGGGATTGCAGGTCGGAGCGGGGACGAAAGCACAGTGAGGCGGAGGTCCCCCTCCGACCGCGTGCTCTCAGCATCCGCGAGACCCGCCCCGTCCGGCAGTCGGTCGCAGCGCTCCGCACCCCTTCCCTCGTCTAGCGCGGTCCCAGCGCGCCTGTCAATCCCTTGGCCCCTGTGCGCGCTCGGTGACACGCTGTCATTCCCCAGGACGGTCAGTGACCGTCCCCGACGAAGGGAGTGACATGGGAGCCATGGACGACGCCAAGCACAACACCGAGAAGCTGGTCGGTAAGGCGAAGGAAGGCATCGGAGACGCGACCGACAACGAGAGCCTCCAGGCCGAGGGCAAGCTCGATCAGGCCAAGGCCGAGGCCAAGAAGCTCGGGGACGACGTCAAGGACGCCTTCGACGACGAGAAATGACAGCCGTTGCGGCTCGTGATCGGCCTGAACCAGGCCATCCGGTCGCAGATCGGTGCGCCGCCGGCCCTTCGGGGTCGGCGGCGCACTCTCGTCGCAGGGGCGTGACGTCGCACATGAGCGCGACGCCGCCCGCAGCCGCAGGTCGAACATCGAGGAGGATCGGATGCCGCTCACCCGGCGCTTCGGCGTGGAGGAGGAGTACGTCCTGCTCGACGACGCGGCACTCGTGCCCGTGTCTGCCGCCACACTGCACGGACGGGTGGCGCGCGATGCCGACGGAAGGGGCCGCATCTCGCGAGAGTTCCTCACCTGTCAGGTCGAGACCGCGACCGACCCGGTCAGCACGCTCGTGGAGGCCCGGGAGCAGCTGAGGACCCTGCGCCGATCACTCGCGGATCACGCGCCGGACGGGACGGTCGTCGCCGCCACCGGTGCCCCGTTCGCGCTTGCCGGGGCGCAGCAGATTTCACCCGACCCGCACTACGACGACGTGATGCACCTCATCGGCAGGCTCACCGCGGACCACGAGGTCAACGGCCTGCACGTGCACGTCGAGGTCACCGACGACGAGGAGCGAGTGCGGGCGCTGCGTCGCGTGCGGGAGTGGCTTCCCGCCCTTCTCGCGCTGAGCGTGAACTCACCGTTCGTGCATGGGATGCCGTCGGGATTGGCGAGTTGGCGCACGACGCTGGTCGGGCGGATGCCGGTGTCGGAGTGTCCCCCGGCATTCCACGATGCTGACGACTATCACCGCACGCTCGACCGGCACGTGCGAGCCGGCGCACTGCCCTCTCGAGCGTCGGTGTCCTGGCCGGTGCGACTCTCGGAGCACTACGCCACCGTGGAGACGAGGGTGGCCGACGCGCAGCTGCTCGTCGACGATTCCCTGCTGCTGACCGCCCTGATCCGTGGGATCGTGTGCGCGACGGAGCTGCACGTCGAAGGCACCCGCCACGACCTGCTCGACGCCGGGCTGTGGCTCGCCGCACGTCACGGAATGCGCGCTCGCCTGTTCGCCCCCGACGGCGGAGAGGAGGATGCCTGGTCAGCCGTGCAGAGGATGCTGGGGAGCATCCGCCCCGTGCTCGACGAGCTGGGCGACACCGCGTTCGTCGACGAGCACCTCGGTCGCATCCGGGCCGAGGGGACGGGAGCGGAGCGCCAGCTCGCTGCCCATGCGTCACAGGGCGCGGAAGGGCTCGCCCAGCTGTATCGGCGATGGTGAGGGCGGGGCGGCCCTTTCCCATGGCTGCTCGGTAGCCTGATGCCGTGACCATGCTGAACAAGGACATGACGCTGTGCATCTCGCTGTCGGCGAGGCCGAGCAACAACGGCACGCGGTTCCACAACCACCTCTACGAGGCGCTCGGTCTGAACTGGATCTACAAGGCGTTCGCGCCGACCGATCTGGCGCAGGCGATCGCCGGCGTGCGAGGCCTCGGCATCCGTGGGTGCGCGATCTCGATGCCCTATAAAGAGGACGTGATCGCCCTCGTCGACCGCATGGACGCCACCGCATCCGCCATCGACTCGGTCAACACGATCGTCAACGACGACGGCGTGCTGACCGCGTACAACACCGACTACGCGGCGATCGCACAGCTGATCGATCGGCACGCCCTCGATCCGGCGGGCACCGTGCTGCTGAGAGGATCGGGCGGCATGGCGAAGGCGACCGCGGCCGCTTTCCGCGACGCGGGATTCCGGGAGGTGACGATCGTCGCGCGCAACGAGGCGAACGGGCGGGCCTTGGCGGAGCTGTACGGCTTCGGCTGGCGGGCATCGCTCGGCGATGCGACCGCCGACGTGATCGTGAACGTCACGCCGATCGGGATGGCCGGGGGAGCGGAGGAACGGACACTGTCGTTTCCGCCGGAGACCGTGGATGCCGCCTCCGTCGTGTTCGACGTCGTCGCCCTGCCTGCCGAGACACCGCTGATCGCCGCGGGTCGCGCCGCCGGCAGGACCGTGATCACCGGCGCCGAGGTCGCCACCCTCCAGGCGCTCGAGCAGTTCGTGCTCTACACCGGCATCCGCCCCTCGGACGAGCAGGTTCGCGCGGCCGAGGCGTTCATGCGCGCCGGACGGTGATGGCCCGCCGGTTCATCCGGCGGGCCATCGGCTCATCGCAGTGAGGTGTGCCGCTCGACCGATCGGCCGCCGCGCCACGCCATCAGTGCCGCGATGAGGATGCTCGTGATGACGAAGCCGAGTCCCAGCACGTGTGGCGTCGCCGTGCCCGCAGGCGCACCGAGCGCGTCGATGAAGTCCGCGAGCATGCTCTGCGGTACGAGACGCCCCGCCTCGGGACCTGTGAACACGATGCCGACGGGAATCAGCAGGATCGCCGCGAAGGTGACGATCTGCGCGACGACGTAGAAGAGGATCCCGCCGAGGACCGGGGCGCCGAAGCCGAGATGGTTGAAGCGCGCCTCCGCGCCGATCGACATGAGCGCCGCCCCGACGATCACGAGGAACGCGATCTGAAGAACAAGGGCGGCGACGACGAACCACACCATCCAGGGCTGCACGCCCGTGGCGATATCGGTCAGCGTCTGCCCGGGCGCGCGGCCCTGCGAGAGCGAGAAGGCGACGATCCCGCCGAGCAGGCCGATGCCGGTCACGACCAGAGCGACGAAGGCCGCGACGATCGCGTAGAGCACCTTCACCGTGAACAGCGTGCGCCCGCGCACGGGGATCGTCATCGTGAAGTAGCCCTCGCGGCCGTACATCGTGCGCCAGTAGTTCTCGACGAGCATCCCCAGAACGGCCGGGGTGATCGCGGCGGTGGTGACGAAGCCCAGTGCGAGGCCGAGGTCGCCCACCACAGGCACCCGCAGCGCGGCAACGGCGAACGACCCGACCGCGACCAGCAGTGCGATGCCGACGCCGGTGAACAGGTTCTTGCGGGTCGCGCGGTACTCCTGCGCGAACAGCGTACCGATCATGCTGCGTACACCTTTCTGAAGAGAGCGTCGAGGCTGACGCCGTGTTCGGCGCGGAGATCGTCAGCGCCCCCGTGCAGCAGAACCCTGCCCGCACGCAGGAACAGCACGGAATCGACGATCTGCTCCACGTCCTGGATGAGATGGGTGGAGATGAGCAGGAGCGCGTCCTCCTCGAAGTTCGAGAGGATGCCGCGCAGGATGACGTCACGTGACGCGGGATCCACGCCGGAGATCGGCTCGTCGAGCAGATACACCCGAGCCCGCCGCGACATCGCGAGCGAGATCTGCAGCTTCTCGCGCATCCCCTTCGACATCTCCTTCAGGGTGCGGTCCCAGGGGAGCCCGAAGAAGTCGATCATCCGCTTCGCCTTGGCCTCGTCGAAGTCGGCGAAGAACCGGGCGTAGAGGGCCACCGAGTCGGCGGGCCTGTGCGCATCGGGGAGGAACGAGGCGTCGGGGAGGAAGGAGACGTGCGCCTTCGACTCTGCGCCCGGTTCGCGTCCGTCCACCCGCACCGTCCCTTCCCAGTCCGACAGCAGGCCGGCGAGGATCTTCAGCAGTGTGGTCTTTCCGGATCCGTTGTCGCCCATCAGTCCGACGATCTGACCGGGAGCCAGACTCAGGTCGAGTCCGTCGAGGGCGGGGCGTCCGCGATACGCCTTGGTCAGGCCGGTGATCTCGACCGCCGGCGGGGCCTGGGTTCTCATCGGGCATCCTCTCTTTCGCTGTGAGTACTCATGGTGACGGGGGAGTCGTGTGCGTCCCACCGCTGGGCGAGCAGGTCGTGCGCCTCGGCAAGGGTCATGCCGAGGCCGGCGGCGGCGACGACGAATCCGTCGGCGGTGGACTCGGCCAGCACCGCGCGATCGCGAGCCACTGCGCGCTCGTCTTCGGTGACGAAGCGTCCGGCGGTGCGCTCGGTCGTGGTGAGTCCCAGACGGTCGACCTCGCCGAGAGCCTTCTGCACGGTGTTCGGATTGACGCCCATCTCGAGCGCCAGTTCGCGCACGGACGAGACCTTCGATCCCGGCGTCCATTCGCCGGCGGCGATCCGGCGCCGGAACTCATCGACCAGCTGCGCCCAGATCGGGCGGGAGTCGTCGATCCGCATCGTGGCACCTTCCTGAGATCGGGTCCGTGGGCCTACTTCCGCGGCTGTCTCACTGTATTACGACAGTAGTACAGCGCGCAAACCCGAGACCGTGCACAGACGTGTTCGCGGCGTTCAGTTCGTCGCGCGCAGGTACGCCACGACGGCACTCACGCGGCGGTGCGTCTGCGGCTCCGATGCCAGGCCCAGCTTCGCGAAGATCGCGGTCGTGTGCTTCTCGACCGCGGAGAGCGAGATGAACAGCTCCCGCGCGATGGCCGCGTTACTGGCCCCGGCGGCCATGAGCGCGAGCACCTCGCGCTCCCGTGGCGAGAGCGCCTGGACGCGGGGATCGGCCGGCGTCGCGTCGACACTCGGCGCACTGAGAGTGCTCCGGTCGTCGAGGGGCCGCGCCAGCGGACGGCTCCCCGCGACGAGCGCGACGGGCACGAGGGGACTCGCGACGAGGAAGAGCGTCGTCGTGAGGGGCTCCGCCTGCGGGCGCAGCAGCGCCGCGACGGCGATGATGACCGCGAACGCGGCGAGCGCCGCGAGCGGCAGCGTGAGCCGGCCGCGCAACTCGCGGTCGCCGCGAAGAAGACGGATCATGAGGATCGCTGCAGCGAGGACCGGGAGGCTGAACACCACCCCCGAAGACGCGGCCACCTCGGGCGGCAGGGCGGCGACGATCGGTCCGAGCGTGCTCGGCCGCCCGGCAGCATCCGCCCGCGAGAGCACCGTCGGCGTCGCATCCGAGAATCCGGAGGCCACCGGCACCAGCACCGCCGCCGACCCGGCGAGCCACGACCAGCGCGGCGCGGGCCCGGAGGGGTAGCCGCACGCCAGTGGCAGGAGCGCGGCGAATCCTGCGACGAAGAGCACCTGTGACCCGGTGTGCAGCACCGCGTTCTCGCCTTCGAGGGCCGCGAGCGACATCGCGAGCCCGGAGAGATGAAGCAGGCCCACGGCCGCGAGCAGCAGCGTGGTGAAGCGAGCCGCCTGCCAGAGCGGACCGAGCACGCCCGCCAGCACGAACAGCAGCGGAATGAGCACCTCGGCCATGCCTCTCAGTATCCGGTTCCCGCGGCGGCGAGCACAGGGGTCTGGCTCCCGGGAGGCGGAAATGCGGTCAACCCCACCCCTTGGTTTGCGAACGTAGGGCTGGCCGCATCCCCGCTCACGGCGTGGTGGCCCTACGTTCGTGGCAACTCAGCTCCGAACGGAAGGACATCCCATGAGCATCTCCCTCACCCACGCAGAGCCACCGTCGACCGGTACGCGGCTGAACCGCGTTCGCAACAGGACCGGGCAGGCACTGCTGACGGCGGTGTTCGCGCTGTGCGGCGTCATCGCCATCAGCACGGCCTTCGCCGACGACCCCTTCGAGGCATCGGCGGTCGTGCTGATCGCGTCGTTCGGCACGCTCGCCGCGGTGCTGGGCGTCGCCGCCGTCTGGGGCGGAATGCACTCCAGGGCAGTACGTGTGGCGCTCTGGGCACTGCCGCTGTTCTTCGTCTGGCACGTCGCCGCGCTGGGCACCTGGCTTCCCGATGCGATCCTCGGCATCGTCTCGGCCGTCGGCATCCTGCTGCTGACGCCGTCGCGGCGATGACGCGCACGGCGGTCAGCCGGACCACCGCTGTGCAATAGGTCAGTGAACGCTGTATAGTCAGTGGATGCTGACTCTTGCCACACGCGTCGACGCGATGAACCGCCTGGGTCGCGCCATGGCGGACGCGACCCGCTCGCGGATCCTGCTGTCGCTGCTGGACGGCCCGGCGTACCCGGGCCGTCTCGCTGAGGATCTCGGGCTCAGTCGCACGAACGTGTCGAACCACCTCGGCTGCCTGCGCGGGTGCGGCATCGTCGTCGCCGAGCCGGAGGGGCGGCAGACACGGTACGAGATCGCGGATCCGCACCTCACTGCCGCACTCACCGCACTGCTGGACGTCACCCTCGCCGTCGACGCGAACGAGCCCTGCCTCGATCCCGCGTGCGCGGTCGAAGGATGCTGCGACGCCGAGGCCGCCCGATGACCATCGCACTGCGCTCGCCGGAGCGGACGACGATCCTGCGTCGCCGCATCCGCATCGTCGTCGGCGTCACGATCACCTGGAACGTCATCGAAGCGGTCGTGGCCCTCGCGGCGGGTGGCGCCGCCTCGTCTGCGGCGCTGATCGGGTTCGGCCTCGACTCGATCGTCGAGGTGCTCTCGGCGGCGGCGGTGGCCTGGCAGTTCGCCGCACCCGATCCCGAACGCCGCGAGCGGACCGCGCTCCGCGTGATCGCGCTGTCGTTCTTCGCTTTGGCCGCGTACGTCTCGGTCGACGCGGTGCTGTCGCTGGCGGGCCTGCGCGAGCCGGAGCACTCGCCGGTCGGCATCGTGCTGGCCGCCCTCAGCCTGCTGGTCATGCCGTTCCTGAGCTGGTTCGAGCAGCGCACCGGTCGCGAGCTCGGTTCCGCCTCGGCGGTCGCGGACTCGAAGCAGACGCTCATCTGCAGCTACCTGTCCGCCGCCCTGCTGGTCGGGCTCGTTCTGAACAGCCTGCTCGGCTGGGCCTGGGCCGACTCGCTCGCCGCCCTCGTGATCGCGGGCTTCGCGGTGCGCGAAGGCATCGAGGCATGGCGCGGCGACGCCTGCTGCGCGGCGCCGGTGTCGGTGCTCACGGGGGAGCGCGAACCCGACGGATGCGCCGACGGATGCTGCGCGAACACCTGAGCTGTGCCGGGAAACGCCGAAGGCCCCGGATGATCCGGGGCCTTCGGCATTCTGTGCGCGAGGGGGGACTTGAACCCCCACGCCCTTGCAGGCACTGGCACCTGAAGCCAGCGCGTCTACCTATTCCGCCACTCGCGCAGTGTCGCGTTCCGAAGAACTCAACCTCCCAAGGCTAACACGGGATTCAGCGCGCACTGAACACGGGCGAGCGGCATCCGTTCGTCGAGAACAGGACGATCACCCGGGACAGGACGGTACCCGGCGAATCGTCCTGCGCCCGGTGAATCGCCTGTTCTCGATGCATGTCCACGGGTCCACACGCGCCGTGAGAACCCCGAATCGACGGCCATCGGCGACACCCGCAGAGACCCGCGGAGGCGTACTTTCAGCCGGGCTGGCTACGATGGGCCTACCCGTCGGCTTGCCAGAGGAACCTTGTGGGACTACTTGACAGCTTTGAGAAAGGTCTTGAGCGCGCCGTGAACAGCGCGTTCGCGAAGACCTTCCGCAGCGGCATCCAGCCCGTCGAGATCGCCTCCGCACTGCGCCGCGAGGCCGACACCAAGGCGGCTGTGGTCAGCCGCGACCGCATCATCACCCCCAGCGATTACCTGGTTCGGCTCAGCCCCGACGATCACGAGCGGATGCAGGGGCTCGGCCGCGCTCTGCACGAGGAGCTCTTCGCGTTGCTGACCAAGCATGCGCGCACTCAGGGCTACAGCTTCGGCGGCACCCTGCACATCGCCATGGAGGCCGACGAGCGCGTCGCCACCGGCACCGTCCGCATCAGCTCGGGATCGACGGAGAGCAGCGTCTCGTGGCAGGGCGTCATCGAGGTCGACGGCCGACGGCATCCGCTGACCAGCGCCCGCACCGTCATCGGCCGCGGCAGCGACGCCGACATCACCATCTCCGACGCCGGCTCCAGCCGCCGCCACGCCGAGATCCTCTGGGATGGCGAGCGCGGGATGCTGCGCGACCTGGGCTCCACCAACGGGACCAAGGTCGACGGACAGAAGATCCGCGAGGCGGCGCTCGCGCCCGACACCTCCTTCACCATCGGGCGCACAGAACTCGTGTTCCGCGTGATGCCGGTCAGCAGCAAGGAGTCCCGCCGATGAGTGAACTGGTGCTCCTGCTGCTGAGGATCGGATTCCTGATCCTGCTGTGGTTCTTCGTGTTCGGCGTCGTCTACTCCCTGCGCTCGGACCTCTTCGGCGTGCGGGTGCGCAAGATGCCGGCCGAAGCTGCAGCGGCCTCCCCCGCCCCGCAGGCCGCGCGCCCCGCGACGGGCGCGTCGGGAGGCTCAGGCAAGTCGCCCACGCGCCTGGTCATCACGTCGGGCCCGAAGACCGGGCTCGAAGTGCCGCTCGGCTCCGAGCCCATGTCCATCGGCAGATCGAGCGAATCCGGCCTCGTCATCCGCGACGACTACACCTCCAGTCATCACGCTCGCCTCAGCAAGCGAGGCGACACCTGGCTCATCCAGGATCTCGGTTCGACGAACGGCACCTTCCTCGGCGGCGAGCGCCTGAGCGACAAGCCCGCCCAGGTGCACATCGGCACCCCGATCAAGGTCGGCGCCACGACCTTCGAGCTGCGGTCGTAGAGGGCGTCGCCGCGAGATGGTCTTCGAGGGCTCGAGCGCCGCGATCTCCCACACCGGGAAGGTCCGCTCCAACAACCAGGACTCCGGATACTCCGGAGCGAACCTGTTCGTCGTCGCCGACGGGATGGGCGGGCACGCCGGAGGCGACGTCGCATCGACGCTCGCGATCGAGCGGATGCAGGCACTCGATCACACGTACGCCACCACCGACGACGCGCAAGCCGCTCTGCAGGCGGCGGCCACGACTGCCGCATCCGACCTCGTGCGCGCATCGAAGGAGCGTCCGGAGCTCGCCGGTCTCGGCACCACCCTCAGCGCGATCGTCATGGTCGACGAGTACGCGGTCATCGGCCACATCGGCGACTCCCGCATCTACCTGTTCCGCGACGATGCGCTCACCCAGATCACCACCGACCACACCTTCGTGCAGCGCCTGGTCGACTCCGGCCGCATCACCCTCGAGGAGGCCAGGTACCACCCGCGCCGCTCTGTGCTGATGCGCGTCCTCAGCGACATGGACATCGACCCCGAGCTCGACATGTTCGTCATGCCGACGCTCCCCGGAGACCGCTGGCTGCTGTGCTCCGACGGCCTCTCGGGCGTGGTCGACGAGGCACACATCGCCCGCGCCATGCGCCTGGGTCTGGCCCCCGGCCGCACCGCCGACAACCTGCTGAAGCAGGCCCTCGACGGCGGCGCCCCCGACAACGTCACGGTCGTGCTGGTCGACGTCGGCGGCGCGCATCCGCTCTCGTCCGGAACCGCGACGATTGTCGGCGCGGCATCCAACCCGTCCGACCTGCCCGTCCCCACCGCCCGCCCGTCGCTCACCGGCTGGCTGCACCCCGTGCGCCAGGCTGCGAACGAGCCGACGCATTTCGAGCCCGATGCCGACTACTTCGAGGAGATCATCGAAGAGGATCGCCGCCGCGCCAGGCGCCGCCGCGTCGCCTGGCTCGCCGCGCTGCTGCTCGCCCTGATCGCCCTCGCGGCTGGAGGGGTGCTCGCGTACAACTGGACGCAGACGCGCTACTTCGTGGGGGCCGACGACGACAGCGTGGTGATCTACCGCGGCGTGCAGCAGAGCCTCGGCCCGATCTCACTGTCCACCGAGGTGGAGGACACCGACATCCTGCTCGCCGACCTGCCCTCGTACCAGCGCTCGGCCGTGGAGCGCACGATCAATGCCCGGTCGCTGTCGGACGCGACGGCCATCACCGAGCGGCTGCGTGCCAGCGTCCTGCCCCCCGTCGAACCCGAGCCCACACCCGAGCCCTCTGCGACGCCCACCCCGGCGCCCACGACGGAAGCGCCCACCCCATGACCGCCGTGAACGCCGACACCAGCGTCATGAAGGCGCTGAAGAAGATTCGGATGCCGCAGAAGCAGCGCAACCGCGAGTTCTGGCTGCTCCTGTTCGCCTGCGCGATCTCGGGAGCGTCGCTCACCCTGGTGCAGCTGGGCGCCCTGAACGCGATCGATCCGATGCTCCTAGTGATCGGCGGCGCGCTCGCCGTGCTGGTGTTCGCGCTGCACGTGGTGCTGCGCGTCGTGGCGTCAGACGCCGACCCGTTCGTGCTGCCCATCGCCACTCTGCTCACCGGGCTCGGTATCGCGATGATCTATCGCATCGACATCGCCAAACAGCTGACGGGCTGGGACGCGTTCTCCACCAAGCAGCTCGCCTGGACGGCGATCTCCATCGCGGGCGCCATCGCCCTCGTGATCGCCCTGCGCAACTACCGCGTCCTCTACCGGTTCACGTACCTTTCGGGCCTCGCCGGTCTGGTGCTGCTGATCCTGCCGTTCATCCCGTTCCTCAAGGCACGGGGCTCCAACGCCGACGTGTGGGTGTCGCTGGGCGGTTTCGTCTCGTTCCAGCCGGGCGAGCTGGCGAAGATCTGCCTGGCGATCTTCTTCGCCGGCTATCTGGTGCGCACCCGCGAGAGCCTGAGCTCGGTGGGCAAGAGGTTCCTCGGGCTCACCTGGCCGCGCATGCGCGAACTCGGTCCCGTGCTGGTGGTGTGGCTGCTGTCGCTGCTGATCATCGTCACGCAGCGCGACCTCGGCACGGGGGTGCTGATCTTCGGCATGTTCGTCGCCATGCTCTACGTGGCCACCGGCAAGACCAGCTGGGTGCTCATCGGCCTCACCGGCGTCGCAGCCGGTGCCTTCCTCGCGACCCGCATCCTCGCCTATGTGCGCGGCCGGTTCACGAACTGGCTCGACGCGTTCAATCCCGAGATCATCGAGAAGCAGGGCGGCAGCTACCAGCTCGTCGAGGGCATCTTCGGTCTGGCGCACGGAGGGCTGATCGGCACCGGGTGGGGCCAGGGCAGGCCGTACATCACGCCGCTCGCGCACAGCGACTACATCATCCCCAGTCTCGGCGAGGAGCTCGGCATCGTCGGGCTGTTCGCGATCCTCTGCCTGTACATGGTCTTCATCAGCCGCGGCCTTCGCATCGGCATGGCTGGGCAGGACGACTTCGGCAAGCTGTTCGCCACCGGCCTGTCGTTCACGATCGCCCTGCAGGTGTTCATCATGGTCGGCGGCGTGACCAGGGTCATCCCGCTGACCGGCCTGACCACGCCGTTCCTCGCGGCGGGCGGATCGTCGCTCGTCGCGAACTGGCTCATCGTCGCGCTGCTGCTGCGCATCAGCGACGGCGTGCGCCGCCAGCCGAGGGTGGTGATCGGATGACCAAGGAACTGCGACGCCTGAGCTTCGTGATCCTCGCGATGTTCCTGTCGCTGTTCGTCGCGACCAGCTGGATCCAGGTGCTCGGCGCCGACCAGCTGTCGCAGAACGCGGCGAACACCCGCACGCGCCTGGACAGTTACCAGATCCAGCGCGGCGCGATCATCGTCGACGACAACGCGATCGCCTCGTCGGTGCCCTCCGACGACCGCTACCAGTATCAGCGGGTCTACACGGATGCCGCGATGTGGGCGCCGGTGACGGGGTACTACAACCCTGCGCTCGGGTCTGCGACGGGCATCGAGAAGGCGCTGAACGGCGACCTCTCGGGCACCGGCTCGAACGCGTTCTTCGGTGAGATCGAGCGCATCCTGTCGGGCCAGCCGCAACAGGGACTGAGCGTCGAGCTCACGCTGAACGCCAAGGCGCAGCGTGCCGCCTGGGAAGCGCTGCAGGGCCTGCAGGGCGCCGTGGTCGCGATCGAACCGTCGACCGGCCGCATCCTCGCCATGGTCTCGACCCCCGGCTTCGACACGAACAAGCTGGCCGCGCACGACAGCGCAGCGGTGAACGCCGAGTACGACCGTCTCGTGGAGGACCCGGCGAACCCGCTCTACAACCGCGCCATCGCTGGCGGGCTCAACCCCCCGGGTTCGACGTTCAAGGTCGTCGTCGCGGCCGCCGCGCTCGCGTCGGGCGAGTGGACCATCGACTCCACGCTGCCCAACCCGGCCCGCTACAAGCTGCCCGGTTCGACCACGCAGATCTCGAACGCCTGGGGCGGCACGTGCGGCGACGGCGAGACGACCACGATCCGCCAGGCGCTGGAGCTCAGCTGCAACATCCCGATGGCCGAGCTCGCGGTCGAGCTCGGCGACAAGGCGATCCGCGAGACCGCCGAGAAGTTCGGGTTCAACAGCGAGTTCGAGATGCCGCTGAAGTCCACTGCCTCGAGCTACCCCACCTCTCTCGACGACGCGCAGACCGCGCTCACCGGCTTCGGCCAGGGGCAGGTGACCTCGACCCCGCTGCAGATGGCGATGGTGGCGGCGGGTGTCGCCAACGGCGGCGCGGTGATGAAGCCCCGGATGGTGGATCGGGTGATCGGCGACGACTTCGCGGTGCACCATGAGTTCCAGGACGAGGCGTTCGATCAGGCGATCGACGAGGATGCTGCGGCCGCCCTCACGGAGGCGCTCGTGGCCGGCGTCGATTCGGGTGCGGCGACGGGTGCAAGAATAGACGGCGTCGAGGTCGCCGGGAAGACAGGTACCGCGCAGAACGGGTCCCGGCCGCACACGCTGTGGTTCACAGGTTTCGCACCAGCGGACAATCCGAAGGTGGCAGTGGCAGTCGTCGTCGAAGACGGCGGTGGTAAGGGTCAATCAGGGTCCGGCGATGGCATCGCCGCCCCGATTGCGAAGAAGGTCATAGAGGCGGTGCTGGGCAGATGAGGCCGACGCAGGGTGTGTCGTTCGGTGGTCGCTACGAGCTGCAGTCGCGGATCGCGATCGGCGGCATGGGCGAGGTGTGGGAGGCGACGGATCACGTCATCGGGCGTACCGTCGCGATCAAGATCCTCAAGGACGAGTACATGGGCGATCCGGGCTTCCTGGAGCGCTTCCGCGCCGAGGCCCGCCACGCCGCGCTCGTCAACCACGAGGGCATCGCCAGCGTGTTCGACTACGGCGAGGAGAACGGCTCGGCCTACCTCGTCATGGAGCTCGTCCCCGGTGAGGCGCTGTCGACCATTCTCGAGCGCGACGGCGCCCTGAGCGCCGACAAGACGCTCGACATCGTCGCGCAGACCGCGTCGGCCCTGCAGGCCGCGCACGCGGCCGGGCTGGTTCACCGCGACATCAAGCCCGGCAACCTGCTGATCACACCCGACGGGCGCGTGAAGATCACCGACTTCGGCATCGCCCGCATCGCCGACCAGGTGCCGCTGACCGCGACGGGGCAGGTGATGGGCACCGTGCAGTACCTGTCGCCCGAACAGGCCTCGGGTCACCCGGCATCGCCGGCCACCGACATCTACTCGCTGGGCATCGTCGCCTACGAGTCGCTCGCGGGCAAGCGACCGTTCACCGGTGAGTCGCAGGTGGCGATCGCGATGGCTCAGATCAACGAGCAGCCTCCGCCGCTGCCGGCCGGGGTGCCGGTACCCGTGCAGAACCTCGTCATGGCGATGATCGCGAAGAAGCCGGCCGATCGGCCGTCGTCGGCCGCGACCGTGTCCCGCGCCGCGCAGGCGCTGCGCCGCGGCGACCTGAACTCCGCCGCCATCGCCGTGCCCGCCATCGCGGGACTCGGGGTGGCGGATGCCGACGACGCGACCCGCATCCTGACCGGAATGGGCAGCGAGGCCAGCACCCGCATCCTGCCCACCACAGCGCAGCTCCCCGCCGCTGAGGCGGAGGCCGAGGAGGAGCCGCAGAAGAAGAAGCGCAGCCCGTGGACGTGGCCGCTGATCGCGCTGATCGTGCTGCTGCTGATAGTGCTGGGCGGCACGCTGTGGGCGCTGTTCGCGAATCAGGACGCCGGCGGTGACCCGAAGGACACGCCGACCGCGCCGAGGAGCACGGTGAGCACGCCGAAGGACACTCCCACCCAGGCCGAGCCGGAGACGGTCAACGTCGACGCGCTGAACCTCGTCGGCATGACCTGCGATCAGGCGACCGCCGCTCTCGACGCAGAGGGACTCGAGGCGAACTGCGTGGCAGGCGACCCGGCGGGCTCCGAGGCCGAGCAGGGCAAGATCTACCAGGTGACCGACTCCGGCAACCAGGAGGTCGGCTCCACCATCGAGCTGATCTACTACGCCGACATGGTCGCCATCCCCGCCCCGCAGTCGGCCCCGAGCATCCCCGGCACCGTGACCGAGGGCCAGGAGGCGACGGTCAGCTGGAACGGCTACACCTGCCCCTCCGGCGCAGACTCGCTGAGCTCGTACGAGGTCTCCCTCACGAACGCGACGTTCAGCAACGGCCAGCCCAAGATGAGCTTCTCTCCCGGCCAGAACTCGGCCGTCATCACCGTCGCCGAGGGCACCGCAGGGCAGACGGTCACGGCGACCTACCGTGCGTTCTGCGGCGACCGCGCATCGGCTCCCTCAGGCTCGGGCACGTCCACCACGATCCAGGAGGCCTCGGTCGTCCCCGATCCGGGTGAAGGGGTGACTCCGCCTCCCGCCGACGGCGAGTAGTCAGGAAGGGCCGGGTAACCTGGCAGAACACCACAGAGCTGCTTTTCCAGGGGGAGGGAACGTGTCGACAGAGCCGCGCATTCTCGCGGGCCGTTACCGCGTCGATGAGGTCATCGGCCAGGGCGGCATGGCGAAGGTGCACCGCGGTTACGACCTGACGCTCGGGCGCGAAGTCGCGATCAAGATCCTCGACCCCGAGCTGGCCCGCGACACGACGTTCCGCACCCGGTTCCGCCTCGAGGCGCAGGCGGCGTCGCGCATGTCGCATCCGTCTATCGTGCGCGTCTTCGACGCCGGCGACCCTGCCGCCGGCACTGCGGCATCGAGCGTCGGCGAGGGCGATGAGCCGTACATCGTGATGGAGCTCGTGCACGGCACCCTGCTGAAAGACGTCATCGCACAGGGCCCGGTTCCGGTGGACGACGCGGTGCGCTACACCGACGGCATCCTCGAGGCGCTGGACTACTCGCACCGCGCCGGCGTCGTGCACCGCGACATCAAGCCAGGCAACGTGATGATCACCGACAAGGGCGCGGTGAAGGTGATGGACTTCGGCATCGCGCGTGCGGTGTCGGACTCGTCGTCTACGGTCGCCGAGACGACGCAGATCATCGGAACGGCCGCATACTTCTCGCCCGAGCAGGCGAAGGGCGAATCGGTCGACGCGCGCACCGACCTGTACTCCACCGGAGTGGTGCTGTACGAGATGCTCACGGGGCGCACGCCGTTCCGCGGGGATTCGCCGGTGGCCGTCGCCTACCAGCACGTCAGCGAGACGCCTGTGCCGCCGAGCGAGATCGAGGAGGAGCTTCCCCGTTCGCTCGATGCGATCGTGCTGCGCGCTCTCGCGAAGGACCCGTACCAGCGCTTCCCGGATTCGGCGAGTTTCCGCACCGCCCTCGCCGGAGCGACCGCCGGACATGCGCCCAGCAAGAAGCAGATCGGTGCGCTCACCAGCGAACTCTACGGACCCAACCCTCGGCACGCGCAGGAGACCGCGCGATCCCTGCGCCAGCTGAGCACCGATACCACGATGACGCGCACGCAGTCCGGGCCCCCGGTCGCCTGGATCTGGGCCGGGGTCGCGCTGCTCGCGGTTCTGCTGATCTCGGTGCTGTTCTGGGTGGTCACCATCGCGATGCGCCCGCCGGACACCCCCACGACCTCGATCACCGTCCCCAACCTGGTGAACATGACCGAGAGCGCCGCGAAGGAGGAACTCGAGGACCTCGGTCTTTCCGTAGACCTGCGCGAGGAGACCAGTGCCGACTTCGAGGAGGATCACGTGATCCGCTCGACGCCCGGCACCGGTGCGAAGGTATCGAAGGGCGAGTCGGTGATCGTCTACGTCTCCACCGGCGCCAACACCGTCACCGTGCCTGTGCTGGAAGGCCTGTCGCAGGAAGCCGCGAGAAACGCGATCGAAGACGCCAGACTCGAGCTCGGCACAGTGCGTCAGGAGAACGATCCGGATGCCGCGGCCGGAACCGTGCTGCAGGCCAGCGCGGAGGCGGAGTCGGAGGTCGCACCTGGCACGGTCGTGAATCTGGTGGTCGCGAACGGCAGGGTCACGGTCGAGGACATGACCGGATGGACGATGGATGCCGCCACCAAGCAGCTCGAGAGCCTCGGGCTGACGGCGACACCGGCCGAACTGGGTGCCTGCACCGAGGGTCAGGTGCCGAACGCGGTGATCTCGATGTCAGTCGCTCCCGGCGAGGTGAAGATCCGCTCCGCGGTCGAGCTGCGCTACTGCGTCGCCGGCTGACCCGCATCCGCCTGTCGCACGCCCGCAAGCCAGTTCGCCAGCAGGCGATGGCCGCCCTCGGTGAGCACGCTTTCGGGGTGGAACTGCACGCCCAGGATCGGCAGCTCGCGGTGGGAGACGGCCATGATCGTGCCGTGCTCGGCCCGGGCGGTGACGATCAGCTCCGGCGGAACCGTCGCGTCGTCGATAGCGAGCGAGTGGTAGCGGCCGGCGGCGAACGGAGAGGGAATGCAGTCGAACAGCGTCGAGCCGTCATGCTCGACCTGCGACACCATGCCGTGCATGAGCTCCGGCGCATTGGTGACCACCGCCCCGAATGCCTCGCCGATCGCCTGGTGACCGAGGCAGACGCCGAGCAGCGGCATCCGCTTGCCGGCCGCGAGCCTCACCACCGCGACGGATGCGCCGGCATCTGCCGGGGCACCGGGACCGGGGGAGATCATCACGGCGTCGTGGCGCGACGCCGCCTCGTCGAACGAGACCGCGTCGATGGCGTCGGCCTCGATCATCGTCACCTCGGCGCCGAGCTCGTGCAGGTAGGCGATCAGTGTGTGCACGAAGCTGTCGTGGTTGTCGACCACGAGCACGCGGATGCTCATTCCAGGTCGACCTCGCCGGGAGCGATGAGCGGGCTCACCCAGGGGAACACGTAGAAGAACAGCGCGTACAGCACGACCGAAGCCAGAGCGAGCAGGATGATCACCCGCACCCACCACGGGCCGGGCAGCAGACGCCAGAGGGCTGCGTACATACGGGGCTCCTAGAGTGAGGGACGTGCGACTTCGATGGGGGCGAGGGAGTCCGGGGGACCCTCGGACCGCGGCTGGAACCCCTCGAACACGCCGTACGCGACAATGCGCTCGGCCAGCGAGTAGAGCGGGGAGCACGCGGTGAGGGTGATGTATCGCTCGGTGGCCTGCATCTCGGGCATCTGCGGCACGTCGAGCAGCACGTCGGCCTGGGTCGGGGTGACGTACTCGAGCGTGCGGAAGCGGTACGTGAACCAGCCCTCGGGGGTCTCGATCACGATCGCGTCGTTCAGCTTGAGCTTGTCGATCTTGTTGAACGGCCTGCCCCACGTGGTGCGATGCCCTGCGAGTGAGAGGTTGCCGATCTCACCGGGCATCTTCGACTGGGTGTAGAGGCCGATGCCGAGCTTGTCGAGCGTGCGCGCACGGCTGGTGCCGCCGGCGATGTTGACGTTGTAGTCGTCGCCGAAGCGGGGGATGAGCATGTTCGCGAAGATCTCGGCGTCGGCGGGATGCTCGAGCACAGGCAAGGTGTACTCGGTGGCGCCGTCCTCGGTGGTCGCAAGCGGCGGCGGTTCGGTCGCCGGTGCCTGAGCCCACTGCTGCGAGAGCTCGGCGCCCTTCTCGTTGTTCTGCGCGCCGATGATGATGTCGCCGATCCACAGCTGCCAGGCCACGAACAGCATCACGACCACCCCGGCTGTGAGCAGCAGCTCGCCGAGCACGCTGGTGACGGTCGCGCGCGACCGCGGCTTCTTCCGTCGCGGCGCACGGCGGATCGCTGTGTCGGCGTGCATGAGGGGAAGTCTATTGTCCCCGGCTACACTGAAGCTCATGGCACGATCTCGCGTACCCGAAGAGCCCGTCGACCGCCCGGAGGGCGTCGACGACGCCGCCCCCAATGCCGTGTGGTTCAAGCCCGTCATGGTCGGCTTCATGCTGCTCGGCCTGGTCTGGATCCTGGTCTACTACATCTCGGGTTCGCAGTACCCGATCCCCGGCATCGACGCATGGAACCTGGCGATCGGGCTGGGCATCGCACTGATCGGATTCCTCATGACCACGCGCTGGCGCTGAACGCCGGCATCCTCTCTCTGAAGGCCTCTCGCTGTTGCGGGGGGCCTTCTTCTGTGGCGGGCGGGTTCTCCACAGAGTTGTCCACAGGGTGGGGAGAATCACACGGATGTTATTCACAGGGGTGGAGAACCCTGTTAACAAGGTGCGATCAGGCCAAAATCAGCGCCGGCGGGACGATGATCGTGATCGCCGTCAACAGCAGCACCAGCGCGACCAGCAGCATGATCTGCAGCGTGCGCTGCTCGCGGCGGCGGGTGCGGGTGTAGATGAACGCCACAGCCGCGCCGACGATCGCGCCGCCGAGGTGCGCCTCCCACGCGATGCCGCCGACGATGAAGCCGAAAACGAAGTTGATGCCGAGCACGACCAGGATGCCGGTGACGTTCGCGCCGATGTGGCGTCCGATGATCAGGAGCGCGGCCATGAGCCCGAACACAGCGCCGGAGGCGCCCACGGTGGCGGCGCCCGGATTGAGCACGGCGACCGCGATCGATCCGCCGATGGCGCTGACCACGTAGAGGGTGAGGAAGCGGATCCGTCCCAGCATGGGCTCGAGGCTCTGGCCGATCATCCAGAGCGCGAACATGTTCAGTGCGAGGTGGATGAAGCCGCCGTGCACCAGCGCGGTCGTCAGCAGACGCCACGGCTCGAACGGGGCGCCCGACAGCTCGGGGTAGAGATACGCGGCTGCGAACCGCAGGGTGAGACCGATGCCGCCGCCGATGTTCGGCACCATCTGCAGCAGGCTGATGATCGATGTGATGAGGATGATCCCGAGCGTGACGATCGGCCGTCCACCGCGGGTGATGGCCATCGTGCCACCGGCCCAGGAACGACGGGCGCGGCGTTGCGCAGTGGTCTCACCCTTACGCTGCGCCTTCATGCATTCGGGGCAGATCACCCCGACGGGCCCCTGTGTCTGGCACTCGGGGCAGATCGTGCGCATGCAGCGCTGGCAGAGCACGAAGCTCTGCCGATCCGGATGGCGGTAGCAGAAGTTGTCGCGATTACTCGTGAACTCAGGTGTCGTCATCCGGATCGGCTCGTGCTCTCTCGGACGCCGCTCAGGCGCCCGTCAGGGGAGTGGGTCGTTCAGGCGGCGACGATATCGACCGACTGCAGCACGACCGGCTCGACGGGACGGTCGCCCGCGGCGGTCGGAACAGCGGAGATGGCGTCGACGACGGCCCTGGACGCGTCATCGGCCACCTCGCCGAAGATGGTGTGCTTGCCCTGCAGCCACGGGGTCGGGTCGGTCGTGATGAAGAACTGCGAGCCGTTGGTGCCCTCGAGCTGGCCCGTGATGGCGTTGCGGCGCAGGCCGGCATTCGCCATCGCGAGGATGTAGGGCTCGTTGAAGTTCAGTTCGGGGTGGATCTCGTCGTTGAAGTTGTAGCCGGGGCCGCCGACACCCTGTCCGAGCGGGTCACCGCCCTGGATCATGAAGTTGGGGATGATGCGGTGGAAGATGACGTCCTTGTAGAGCGGACCCTGGCCCGGCTTGCCGGTGGCGGGATCGGTCCAGTCCTTCGAGCCGTCGGCGAGGCCGACGAAGTTCGCGACAGTGTTCGGGGCGTGGTCGCCGAACAGGTTGATGACGATGTCACCGTGGTTGGTGTGCAGAGTTGCGACGTGGGAAGCGTGAGGCATGCTGACATTCTCGCAGAGCGATACTGCACGGGACGCGTATGTTCGCACACAACGAAAGGCGGCGCCAGGTCACTGCTGCCATCCAGTCTCGTCTGGCAAGATGATCACGATCGGACTCCGACCGACGGGAGAGCAACGTGAATCTCAGCCGCAAGCGCAAGAAGGAACTGCGCAAGCTTCAGAACGATGCCGGACAGCTGTGGGAGGCGCAGCAGGTGATCGTCGGCCACGCCGCCGACATCGCACGCGAGGCCGGTCGCCAGCTCGGCCACTTCAATCGTGAGCAGGTGGTCCCCGTCGTGCAGGACGCCTACAGCAGGCGAGTGGCCCCGACGGTCGACCGCGGCATCAAGATCGGCAAGCACGTCGTCGACGACAAGGTCGTGCCGATCGTGGGCGGCGTCGTCGGCACGGCGCTGTCGGCCTGGGATGTGGCGAACGCGAAGCGTCACGGTCTGGTCCACAAGGCAGCACCCAAGAAGAAGAGCATGGGTCTCGGCTCCGTCGTCGCGATCGTACTCGGCGCCGCTGCGGCGATCGGCGTGATCGCCGCAGCCTGGCAGGCGCTGCGCGCCGACGACGAGCTCTGGGTCGCGGACGACCCGCTGTCGGCGCCGAACGCCTGAACGTGAGCGACCCGCACGAGCGGGTTCGCGCGGCGGCATCCGCTCGCGGTCTCGAGATCGAGATCCGCGAGCGTCCCGTCGCGCGAAGCCTGCACGAGGCTGCGGCGCTGCTCGGCCTCGAACCCTCCGACATCGTCAAGACGCTGGTCGTGAAGCGCTCCGACGACTCCTATCTGTTCGCCCTCGTGCCCGGTGGCCGGTCGATCTCCTGGCCCAAGCTGCGCGCGCTGGTCGGTGCGAACAGGCTGCGCCTGCCGGAGCCCGAGCTGGCGCTGGCCGCGACCGGCTACGAGCGAGGCACGATCGTGCCCATCGGCAGCACCACCGACTGGCCCGTGTACGCCGACGAAACCATCGCCGGTCGGCGCATCGCCATGGGTGCGGGCTCGCACGGCTACAGCCTGTTCGTCGAGGCCGACGACCTGATCCGCGCCTACGGGGCGACGGTGGCCGACATCTCGGAGCCCGAGAAGCCGCGCGGCTGACCCTCGCGCTCAGCGCTGGAAGAGGATACGTCCACCGCCGATCGTCGCCTCGCGAGGGGGAGTGCGCACCAACGCATCCATCGGGTTCTCGGCGTCGATGATAACGATGTCGGCGCGCGAGCCGACGGTCAGGTCGTTGCGCTCGACGCCCGCGAAAGGGGCCGCCCGCGACGTCGCCGACTCCACCACTCGAAGAAGATCCTCATCGCGCACGACGCCCGAACTGCGCGCGTACTGCCAGGCGATGCCCATCAGGTCGCCGGTGCCGTACGGGCTCCACAGGTCGCGGATGCCGTCGGTGCCGAACCCGTAGCGCACGCCCGCCTCTGCGAACTCGTGCGGGTTCAGCTGCGGCATGCGCAGCGGAGCGACCGTGGTCATCGTGATGTCGAGTTCGGCCATCTGCTGCAGCAGATCCCGTCGGCGCTCGGGCTCGACCTGCACGATCGCGAAGCCGTGCGCGATGTTGACCCTGCCCTGCAGTCCTAGTCTGCGCGTGCGATCGATGATCAGCTCGAACTGGAACGCGCCCAACGAGCCACCGTCGTGCAGATGGATGTCGATGCCGCATCCGTGCTCGGCGGCGATCGCGAAGATCGCGTCGATCTGGCCCACGGGGTCTCGGTCGATGCCGGCCGGGTCGAGCCCGCCGATGTGGTCCGCACCGGCCCGGGCGGCCTTCGCGAGCAGCTGGAGCACACCGGGCCGGCGCAGCACGCCGTCCTGCGGGAACGCGACGATCTCGCACGACAGTGCTCCGCCGTAAGCGGCGACGGCCTCGCGCACGATCTCGATGCCACGCAGGCCCAGGCCGAGGTCCACATCGACGTGCGTGCGCACCGCTGTGGTGCCGTGTCTGACGAACTCCCCCAGCACGCGAGACGTCACCTCCAGGCCGGGGATGCCGAGCTCGTCACGGCGTGCGCGCTCATGTCGGATGCGCCCTTCGGTGCCGCCCTCGCCGCCGTACGACTGCCACGGGTGGCCCCACCACGATTTGTCGACGTGCGCATGTGTGTTGACGAGGCCGGGAATGGCGAGCATGCCGCGGCCGTCGACCTCTCCGTCCGCGAGGAGAGCGCCCGAGGCCGGAGCGACCTGCGCGATCGTGTCACCGTCGATGACGATGTCGCTGAGCGCTCCGCCCCACGGGCGGACGTTGCGGACGGAGGTCACGGGGGAGAGGATTTCGGCCATCTCTCCATCCTGGCCCGACCGTCAGATGATTCCTGCCATCCGCAGGGCGATGTCGACGAGCTTGACCCGATGCAGGTCGGCGATCTCGGCGAGACTGAACCAGCCGGCCATATCGGTCGAGCCGTTCTGCTCGAAGCGCAGAGTGCCGCCGGTGATGCGCGCGCGATACACGATGCGCAGCGTGTGTAACGGCACGCCGGCCTTGCGCACCCGCTGCGAGCCGGGGATGACCCGGGAGTGGATGCCGAGCAACTCCGTCGTCTCGATGCGGAATCCGGTCTCCTCGCGCAGCTCTCGCCGCACCGTCTGCTCAGGATCCTCTCCGGACTCGAGACCGCCGCCGGGCATGGTCCAGGCGACGCGCCTGCCCTCGGTCCACCGCGCCAGCAGGACCCGGCCGTCGTCATCGGTGACGACCGCGTAGGCGGCGACGCGGAGATCCATGCGTCCACAGTAGTGTGCGCCCGCTTGCCGGCATCCGGTCAGGAATCGAGAAGCGCACCGGCGGCGACCGCTCGTACTGTGATCACAGACAAGAAGGAGGCCGACATGGCGAAGGCAGGAGAGACCGCGAACTTCACGGCTGAAGAGCGTGAGGCGATGAAGGCGGCGGCGAGCGAGAAGCGCACGGCGCGCTCGCGTGCGAAGAAGGATCCCGAGACGGTGCGCCGGGAAGGTGAGGCCGAACTGCTCGGCAAGCTCGCCGAGCTCTCTGGTGACGACCGCGAGATCGGAGAGGCGCTGCACAAGCTGGTCACCGAGAACGCCCCGCACCTCATCCCGCGCACGTACTACGGCATGCCGGCATGGGGTAAGGACGGCAAGGTCCTGTGCTTCTTCCAGCCCGCGTCGAAGTTCAAGGTTCGCTACGCGACGTTCGGCTTCGAGACGATCTCGAACCTCAATGACGGCAACGTCTGGCCGACGTCGTTCGCGGTGACGAAGCTCGGCGAGAAGGACCTCGCCTTCCTCGCGGAGCTGGTGCGCAGAGCCGCGTCCTGACGTCTCGTCGAGGACCGCTCCGGCTCTCAGGCCGCCCGGACCCCGCCGGGTGGGGTGTCGTCATTCTCGCCGTCCTCGGAGGGATCGATGTGCTCCTCCGTGAGCAGGATGCCGCCGCTGGTGTTCGCGGAGGTGGAGAGTTCTGCGAGCCACTGCTGGCTGAGCGTGGGCGCCACCGGCTCCTCGAACACGAACCGGAGCGGGATCGAGGGGTGCAGCCACAGCGTGGAGCGCCCGGAATCCTCACCCTCGGGGTGCCGCCACGACAGCGTGAAGCTCTCGTTGCGGCGCAGCTTGGTCGCGATCACGACCTTGAGGTGGGCGAGCGTACGGTCGTCGATCGTGATCGCGTCCGTGGCGTCGCCGTAGAAGAGGGATCCCATACTGCTAGACCGTAGGCCATACCGGCCGTTTCCGCCGCCCCCGGGACTCGCGACGATACAAAGGGCGCAACGAATGTGCGCCCGGTGCACGGGCTCGCCGGGCGGATGGTCAGTCGCGTTCGAGGGTCTCGCGCGGACTGCGGCCGTAGGTCTGCCGATACAGATCGCCGAAGCGCGAGGTGTTGCCGAAGCCCCACCGGCGCGCGATCTCGGCGACGGTGACGTCGGACTTCGAGTTCTTCAGGTCTCGGTGAGCCCCATCGAGTCGTACTCGGCGCAGATACGCGGCCGGCGTGGTGTCGAGTCCACGACGGAAGGCGTACTGCAGCCCCCGCGTCGACATGTGCACTGCCCGCGCCACGTCGTCGACGGTGATCGCCGTGTGCGCGTTCTCGTCGATGTACGAGACTGCGCGACGCATCGTGGACGCGCCGGCGGTGTGCGGGTCCTTGGCCGCGGCGTCGAGGAAGGTCGAGTGGAACGAGCTCAGTGTGGTGACCAGGGCGTGGCGCATGAGGCTGGCCTCGAGCAGCGGGTCGTCCTCGAGGTGGCCGACCGCGTTGAGCATGTACTCGAACGAGCGGTTCCAGTGCCGGCCCGCGATCGGGGTCCGCGGAGACGCGCCCGTGAGGCGAAGTGTGAGCAGTTCGTCCCCGGTGATCGTGCGCGCCAGCTCCTGTGCGTGCGCACGATCGAAGAGGAGCGCCGTGACGTCGGCGGTCACGTCCCAGTGGGCTTCCACCTGCGCTCCGTCGGTGGCCCAGGGCAGGGAGACATCGAGCTCCGATCGCCCGCACCGCACCCATCCCTCCGGCGTGGCGACCCGGCAGGCGAGCAGCTGCCCCTCCGGCTGCACCGCCGAGTACACCGCGGCGGTGAGCGTGTAGCGGATGATCGTCATGCCGCTGATCCCCACCGAGAGCCAGTGGAAGGCGAAGCGCTCGGGATCGATGCGCTGCAGTCGAGCCGAGGGGACGTGCTTCCGCCAGATCTGCTCGACGTCGGCGGCGTCGCGCGATTCCACCCGGATGACGTCAGCCACGCGCACCTCCGGATGAATCGGGCCGGCCGGCCGCCTCTCCCCAGCGTAATCCGGATTCCGCAGCGGGGGGCGTCATGCCGCGCACGACGTGGGGAGCATGCGCTATGGTCGAGTGCATGACCCGTTGGTATGCGTATTTCGAGTCGGCTCTGGAGGGGCCGGCGCCGGAGTAGCGCGCACCGACACCTTCAGAGCCGACAGGGCAGAGCATCCGCTCTGCCCTTCGCCGTTTCGGCGGGCTCTGCACGGGGTCCGCCCGTATCAGGACAGGACCCATGCACATCACCGCCGCAGAGTCGACCGCTGACCTTCATGTCGCCGCCTTCACCAGCATCCCCTCACCGGCCGACGTCATCGAGGAGCTCCCGCTCGGTGAGGAGCGCGCCCGCCTTATCGCGCGCACGCGTGATGAGGTCAGGGCGATCATGGCGGGCGAGGACGACCGGCTGCTCGTCATCACGGGACCCTGCTCGATCCACGACCCGGCTGCCGGGCTCGAGTACGCGGGCCGTCTCGTTCGCGCCGCCGAACGTCACCGTGACGAGCTGCTCATCGTCATGCGGGCCTACTTCGAGAAGCCCCGCACGACCGTGGGCTGGAAGGGCCTGATCAACGATCCCCACCTCGACGGCAGTCACGACATCGGTGCGGGCCTCAGGATGGCGCGCACCTTCCTTCGGGACGTGACCGCTCTCGGGATGCCGTGCGGTACCGAGTTCCTCGAGCCGATCAGCCCGCAGTACACCGCCGATCTCGTCACCTGGGGAGCCATCGGGGCACGGACGACCGAGAGCCAGATCCACCGCCAGCTGGCGAGCGGCCTTTCCATGCCGATCGGGTTCAAGAACGGCACCGACGGCGGGCTGCAGGTCGCGCTTGATGCCGCCGCGGCCGCCTCGGCTCCGCAGGCGTTCCTGGGGATCGACGCCGACGGCCGAGCGAGCTTGGTGACCACGACCGGCAATCCCGACACATCGGTGATCCTGCGCGGCGGAGCCGACGGCCCGAACTACGACGCCGAGCACGTCCGGCGCGCGTCCGCCCGACTCAGCGCGGCCGGTCTCACGCCGCGCGTGATCGTCGACGCGAGCCACGCGAACAGCGGTAAGGACCACGTGCGCCAGGCCGAGGTCGCCGCCGAGCTGGCCGCGCAGGTCGCTGCGGACGGGTCGGCGATCGCGGGGGTGATGCTGGAGAGCAACATCGTCGCCGGTGCGCAGAAGCTCGACGTGGCTCAGGGTCCGGCCGGGCTGGTGCGAGGACAGAGCGTCACGGATGCGTGCATGTCATGGGAGGCGACGACGGACGTGCTCGAACAGCTGGCCGCGGCTGTGCGCTCGCGGAGCTGACGAGCCGCCGAGAACGCGAGGGAAGAACAGCGGAAGGGCCCGGGTATGAACCCGGGCCCTTCCGATTCTGGTGGAGCCTAGGAGATTCGAACTCCTGACATCTTGCTTGCAAAGCAAGCGCTCTACCAACTGAGCTAAGGCCCCGCACGGTGCGGACACCGCGGGATTTCCGCGAACGGAGTGGGGCTACCAGGACTTGAACCTGGGACCTCTTCATTATCAGTGAAGCGCTCTAACCGCCTGAGCTATAGCCCCGTCAACCTCCAAGACTTTACCCGATCCGATGGGCGAAAAGCGAATCGAGCGCGGCGCGAGTTCAGCGCCGGTCCAGGCCGGTGAGGGGTTCCCGCGTGCGGGAACCCCTCACCTCCTCGTCATCCCTCGTGCAGGTTCACGGTGCCTGCCGACACGGACGCCGTAATGGTGTGGCGGCTGCCCGGCTCTTCGGAGAGATCGCTGTTGAGCGAGCCCGCCGAGACGTTGCGACGCAGGTCGTAGCCGCCTTCGGGCAGGGTGAGCGTCAGCGCGCCCGCCGAGACCTCGATCGCCACATCCGGGGCGTCGCCCGTCAGCTCCGAGACGACCCGGCCCGCCGACACCTGGTACGACGCCTCGGTCACGCCGGACAAGTTGATGTCGGCACGCCCCGCGTTCAACTCCGCATCCAGCGAGCGGGCGGAGCCGTCGAGCGAGAGGGAACCGGCGCTCATGTCCACGCTGAGCTCTCCGAACTCGCCGTCGACCTGAAGGGAGCCGGCGTCCAGGCTGAGGTCGGCGTCCAGTCCGGCCGCGGACTGGGGCAGGAGCAGGGTGACCCGCTGCTCGTCCGGTCGCAGCCAGTCGGGGTTCCACCAGTCGAAGCCACGTTTCGGGCCGCGCACCTCGAGCTCGCCTTCGTCGCGGTTCAGCGACCACCCCCGCAAGGAACCACCTTCCACGCGCAGCTCGGCCTGATCGCCGTCGTGGAACTCGACCGTCACCTCCGCGCCGCGCACCTCGAGGTCCATCTCGGTGATGCCGCTGCCGTCGACCTCGGTCGAACCGGACTGGGGACCGATCGAGTACAGCCCCGTGCTCGCCGCGGCCGCACCGGTGCCCAGCAGCACCAGGCCACCCACCGCCGCGACCGCGATCGTCGTCGCCGTGATGCTCTTCTTCGTCGTGCCGTTCATCGCACGCCTCCCTGGTTGTCTCGTGCGTCTCCGGCCGCGCCGGAGTTCTCGATGTGCGCGAGTGCTGCGAGCACCCGTCGGTTGCCGTCTTCGGGCTCGAGGCCGAGCTTCTGGAAGATGGCCGTGATGTGCTTCTCGACGCTGGCCTCGCTGAGGAACAGCAGCGAGGCGATCGAGCTGTTGGATTTGCCCTCCGCGATCAGCGCGAGAACGGTGCGCTCGCGCTCGGTGAGACGGAGCATCCGCTCGTCGCGGTTGCGCCGAGTGAGCAGCTGGGCGACCACCTCGGGGTCGAGCACCGTGGCACCGGCTGCGATGCGCTCGACCGACTCCACGAACTCAGCCACATCGGCCACCCGGTCCTTCAGCAGATAGCCGAGCGCGCCGCCCTGCGCCGCGATCAGATCGCTCGCATAACGCTCCTCGACGTACTGCGACAGCACGAGCAGCGGAAGCGACGGGTGCGATGCCCGCAATCCCAACGCGGACCGGATGCCCTCATCGGTGAACGTCGGCGGCAGACGGACATCGAGGATGCACAGCTCGGGTGCCTCGGCGTCCACGGCCTCGCTGAGTTCGTCGGTGTCGGGGAGGGCGGCGACCACCTGATGCCCGGCATCCTCGAGCAGACGCACCAGGCCCTCGCGCAGAAGCACGGAGTCCTCGCAGATCAGGATGCGCATGGCACCAACACCTCCAGGCTGGTCGGCCCTCCGGCCGGGCTGTCGAGACGGAACGTGCCGCCGGCCGCCAGCACCCGATTGGTGATGCCGTCGAGGCCACCGCCGGGCTGCACCTGCGCACCGCCCATGCCGTTGTCCTCGACCCGCGCCCACAGGGCGCCGTCACGAGTGCGCACGACGACGCGGCATTCGCTCGCCCTGGAATGCTTGGCGGCGTTGGTCAGCGACTCCGCGATGGCGAAGTACACCGCGGCCTCCGTATCCCGGCACCGGGCGTTCGCGCCGGTCGTCGCGGAATCGATGCGCACGTCGAGGTGCACGGGGATGTGCGAGCGTCCGGCGAGCGCCGAAAGCGCAGCGTCGAGTCCGCGATCGTCGAGAACCGAAGTGTGGATGCCGCGGGCGAGCTGACGCAGCTCAGTGATCGCCGCCTTCGTCGAGGTGTGCGCCTCGCCGATCAGCGCCTTGGCCGTGGCGGGGTCGGTGTCGATCTTCTGCTGTGCGAGGCCGAGGGTCATGCCGACCGAGACCAGTCGCGGCTGAACGCCGTCGTGGAGGTCGCGCTCGATTCGGGTGCGCTCCAGATCGGCGGCGCGCACCGCGCCGGCACGCTGAGCGGAGGTCGTTCGCACCTGGGCGCTCAGCTCGGCCTCGCGGCTCGGCACCACGAGGGTGCGGCTGAGCAGCCGGTGCAGCAGGGCGAGTCCCACCATGCCGGCCGCCGCGGCGAGCACGCCGAGGATGCCGAGGACAGGAGCCCAGCCGACGGCGATGACATTGCCGAACGGGCCGTCGACTTCGCCCTCGCCACCGAGCGGGGCGAACGCGAACACGGCCGACCAGATCATGCCCCAGAACAGGCGCAGCACGAGGGCTCCCGCGATGCAGGCGAGGATGAAGTTCACCAGCGCGCGCCACATGCGGCCGTCGACCGACTGCCTGGCCACACCGGCGAGCCACCCTCCGAAGCCCGGCTTGCGCGGACGCCACCGCAGATCGGAGAGGTCGTCGCCGTACAGTCCCGCCACTCGGCGCACCTCGAACCAGGCGACACCGAACAGGCCGTAGACGAGGCCGAGCAGCACGAACAGGCCGACCCCGAAGACGAAGAGCAGGGCGAGTCCGGCACCCAGCACCGCCGTGAGGATGCCGAACACGGCAGCCCCCAGCGCGCCCAGCGCGGCGAGCTGCAGGATGGTCAGCACGATGCGCAGCGGACGCTTCGGCGCATCGGCGGTGTGCGCGGACGCGGCGTGCGGGGATGGCGCGAGAGGCGCGGGCGGGGCGGGTGCCGGCGGCGCGGGCGGCGGCGTGATGCCGGATGCCGGTGCCGTCGCCCCGGTGGGCGCCGGGGGCACCGCCGCGGTCGCGACGGCATCCGACGGCGTGGTCGGTGTGCCGTCCGCGGGAAGCGGGGATGTCGGATTCGTGGTCATGGCTCAACGCTACGGCCGGCCGCGGGTGCGCGACACGGGGGGATCCGGACAGCTCTGTTCCGGTTTTCCCTACCGGTCGCGCGCGTTCGCCCCACGTCCGGCCTCCGCCGGAGTGTCGAAGAGCGGCAGCAGCACGGTGTCGACGATCTCGGTGACATCGTCGGCAGTCACGTTGCGGAACAGGAAGCGGTCGCGCAGCAGGGCCTGCCCCACATCGAGGCGGGTATCGGTGACGGAGGCGGCTTCGACCTCACCGCGCGCCACCGCCCGACCAACGATCTCGGCCATCAGCCGCCGGCCCGTTCCCAGTGACAGCGACGAGATCTCGGCAGCGCGGCCGCGGTCGGCGAGCGCCTCGGAGAGAACGGCGCGCAGCGCATCGCCGAGCGGCCCGTTCAGCAGCCGGACGGTCTGGCTGAGCAGCTGGTGCAGATCCTCGCGGAGGTTCCCTGTGTCGGGCAGCCCCTCGGCATCGCGCATCAGATGGTAGACGGTGTCGCGCACGAGCTCTGCCCGGGAGTTCCATCGGCGGTACAGCGAGGCCTTGCCTGCGCCGGCCCGCTCCGCAACGCCTTCCATGGTCATCCCCGCGTAGCCGTGCTCGCCGAGCTCGGCCAGCACCGCGTCATGGATGGCGTCGATCAGCGCCCTGCCGCGACGGCGGGCGCGCGGTGCGGCATCCGGGGAATCAGGCACGCGTCACCCTGCCGGTCGATCCGTCGACCGTCACCGCGTCGCCGTCCGAGAGCACCCTCGTGCCGTCACCGGTGCCCATGATCGCCGGAAGGCCGTACTCGCGTGCGACGATCGCGGCATGCGATGCCATGGATCCGGTGTCGACAACCACCGCCACCGCCCTCAGGAACAGCGGGGTCCACGCGGGGTTCGTATACGGGCAGACCAGCACATCGCCCGGCTGCAGTCGGTGGAAGTCAGCCACCTCCCGGATCACCCGCACCGGGCCGCTGGCCACGCCCGCGCCCGCGGGTGTTCCGGTGACGACCGCATCACCGTCGCGCCGGTCGCGATACACGCCGCGAACGTCCACGACGGGCAGCGCCGCGAGTTCTGCCCTGCGCGCCGCACGGGCGATCACCCGGCCACGCAGATTCGCGACGGCCTGCTCGGTCAGCTGCGCGACCTCGTCGATGGCGACGATCTCCTCCCAGCGCAGGTGGAAGACGTCGAAGGGCTCGTCGATCGCTCCGGTCAGCTGCAGGCGACGTCCGATTTCGAGCAGCGAGCGGCGCAGCGCGGGAAGGGAAGCGGTGAAGTAGAAGTGGCTGTCCTCGCGGCACGCGACTCCCGCCTGTGCTGCGCGTACCCATCTCGAGACCGCCGCGCGGGCCCGGCCCGCGTGCAGCAGACGGTGCTCGAGCAACCGTGCGAGGGCGTCCTCCGAGCGTCTGTCGCCCTGTGGCGGGCTGTCGACGAATCCACTCACCATCCCGAGGATCACGTCCGGTGACTCTGCGAGCGTGGGCGGACTCACCAGGAGCGGAGACACGGTCTCCTTGCGACCGTATTCGCGGCGGAACCGATCCAGCGCCGTGTCGAAATCCGGAAAGCGGCCCGTGTCGAGTTCGGCGAGCACGTCCGTCGGGGTCGCCTCCGCGAACACCGCGCGCAGGGCGGCGTCCTCTCGCACGATGCCGGCCAGGCGCACCAGCTCACGCTCGGCCGCGGCCGTGCGGGTCGGCGCACCGCCGAGGAGTTCGGTGAGCAGCCGGCGCCGGCCGAGCAGCGTGACCACCATGATGAGGCGGACGATGGCGATCGCCGCGCCGGGAAGGTAGTCGATCCGCAGGTCACGGCTGATGTCGATCAGACGCAGCGCCCTCTCGGGCACCTGCAGCAGCTCCCGCCACTCGAGCGAGCTCAGGGAGAGCTCGTCGAGCTCGTCGGCGCGGGCGAGAAGCGTCGCCAGGCGCGGATCCTCCTGCCACCTCTCGGGGCGGAAGCGCCGCGTCTTCCTGATCAGCCTGATGGGTGCGAGCAGGATGCCCGGCCCCGGATGCGGGTTGGGAGGCACGAAGCGCGTGACGACGCCGTCCTCCTCGAGAAGGAAGTCGGTGAACGCGCCGCGCAGCCCGTAGTACTGCGTGATCTGACGCATCATCTCCGCCGGACCGCGACCGAGCCAGGTGGTCACGTCCAGAGGATAGGGGCGCACCGGCAGGTACTCGCTGAAGATCATGCTCTGCACGCGCTGTCGGCGATTCAGCTTCATGGGCTCAGGCGGCAGTGCGGTCATGGGCCTGGCCTGCAGGATGAAGACCTCACCGTCGGCCACCGCCCACTCCATGTCCTGCGGACGACCGAAGTGCGCCGCAGCCGCCCGGGCGTGCATGGCGAGCGTCCCGAGCTGCCCGGCACGAAGCAGCCTGCTCCCGGTGGGACGCGGTACGTCGTTGTGGACACCGCCGCCGGCGGACGACCTGATGGCGACATCGGCTCGGCCTGGCGACCATCGCAGCAGCGCCCCGTCCTGGTCGAGCTCGTAGTGCTCGGTGTCGACCAAGCCCGACACGACGGCCTCACCGAGCCCTGCGGCCGCATCCACGAGGATCCGGTCCCTTGCGCCGCTGACAGGGTCGGCGGTGAACATCACCCCGGCCACGTCGGCGTCAATGAGCACCTGGACCACAACGGCGATCCGCACCCCGACCGGGTCGATACGGCGCTCCCTCCGGTACGACACGGCGCGATCGGTCCACAGCGAACCCCAGCAGCGGCGCACAGCGTCGAGCACGGCGTCCGCGCCGATCACGTTCAGGTAGGTGTCCTGCTGACCGGCGAAGGCCGCGCCCGGCAGGTCCTCGGCGGTCGCGCTGGAGCGCACCGCGACAGGCACGTCCTCGCCGAGCCGCGCGTAGGCGTCGGTGACGGCTGCACGCAGCTCGTCGGGGATCGGTGCCTGCTCGAGGATGCCGCGCAGTTCGGCGGGCTCGGCGGTGTCGATCCGTTCCGGAAGGCCGGCCGCGTCCGCGGCCTCGGCGTAGGCGTCGGTCGTGACGACGAACCCGTCGGGCACCGGCAGACCGGCGCGCAGCAGCTCGCCGAGGTTCGCGCCCTTTCCGCCCGCTATGTCCAGATCACCCTTGCCCAGCTCCTTGATCCCGACGACGGCGAGACCACTCGCGATGCTGCCCATGACGCCTCCATAAGAAACGCTCCGTTCCTTATGCTACGCCGAGTTTGTCGCCGTGCAAGAGAAAGGCGGATGCCGCGAAGCGGAGGGCCCCACTCTGCGAACGAAGGGAACATCCCCACGCCCGCCCCAGAACGAGAATCAGTTCGACATGAAGCCGACGAGCAGCCCGCCGGTCACCTTCACCGCCAGGTTGTAGATCCCCGCGACCACTGCCCCGAGCACGGTGAAGACGATGAGGTTCAGGATCGAGACCACTGCGCCGAACGCCATCACCTGCGGCAGCCCGATGAGGCTCTGCAGGTTGATCGCACCGTCGGTGATCGTGTCGAGGAAGTCACTCGCCTGCGCGAGCACCTGGGTCGCCTGCAGCACCATGAAGATGAGGAAGAACGAGACCATGGTCACGATCGCCAGGGCCACCGCGCCGAGGAACGACAGCTTCACCGCCGACCAGAAGTCGACGTAGACCAGACGCAGGCGAACCTGCTTGCCGCCGGTCTTGCGCGTGGACTTCCTGGCCAGCTTGTCGGCTACTGTGCTCATGCGTCTTGCTCTTTTCGGGGATCAGGCTTCGGGGGTCTCGGGCTCTGAGGTGCCGGTCTCCGCCTCGTCTTCTTCTGCGAGGCCTCGCTCGCTGTTGCGCGCGATCGCGAGGATGCGGTCATCACCCTTGGTGCGGGCGAACACGACTCCCATGGTGTCGCGGCCCTTGGCGGGCACCTCGGCCACGGCAGAGCGTACCACCTTGCCGCTGGACAGAACCACCAAGACCTCGTCGTCCTCGGCGACGATCAGACCGCCCGCGAGCACACCTCGATCGTCGTTCAGCTTGGCCACCTTGATGCCCGTTCCACCACGGTTCTGCAGGCGGTATTCCTCGACCGCGGTGCGCTTGGCGAAGCCGCCGTCGGTCACGACGAACACGAACTGGCCCGGTGCTGCGACCGATGCCGACAGCAGGCTGTCGTCACCCTTGAACTTCATCCCGGTCACGCCGGCGGTGGCGCGGCCCATCGGGCGCAGCGCTTCGTCGGTCGCCTGGAATCGCACCGACATGCCGCGCCGGCTGATCAGCAGGATGTCGTCCTCCTTGTCGACCAGCAGCGCGCCGACGAGCTCATCCTCCTCGCGCAGGCGGATGGCGATCACGCCGCCCTGGCGGTTGGTGTCGTACTCCGTCAGGCGCGTCTTCTTGACCAGACCGCCACGAGTGGCGAGCACCAGGTACTCGGCGATGCCGTAATCGCGGATGTCGAGGATCTGCGCGATCTTCTCGTCGGGCTGCAGCGCCAACAGGTTCGCGACGTGCTGGCCCTTCGCATCGCGCCCCGCTTCGGGCACCTCGTAGGTCTTCGTGCGGTACACGCGACCCTTGTCGGTGAAGAAGAGCAGCCAGTGGTGCGTCGTGGTGACGAAGAAGTGCTCGACGAGGTCATCGGCTCGCAGCTGCGCGCCCTTGATGCCCTTGCCTCCGCGGTGCTGCGAACGGTAGTTGTCGCTGCGGGTGCGCTTGATGTACCCCTCGCGGGTGACGGTGACGACCATCTCCTCTTCAGGGATGAGGTCCTCCATGGACATGTCGCCGTCGAAGCCATGCAGGATGTGGGTGCGGCGCTCGTCGCCGTAGCGATCGACGATCTCCGTGAGCTCGGTGCGCACGATGTCACGCTGACGCGACTCGGTGGAGATGATCTCCCTGTAGTCGGCGATGCGCGCCTCGAGGTCGGTCGCCTCGTCGACGATCTTCTGCCGCTCCAGCGCCGCCAGACGGCGCAGCTGCATGTCGAGGATGGCCTGTGCCTGGTCATCGTCGATGTCGAGCAGCGACTTCAATCCCTCACGCGCCTCTTCGACCGTGGGGGAGCGGCGGATCAGCGCGATGACCTCATCGAGAGCATCCAGTGCCTTCAGGTAGCCCTGCAGGATGTGCATGCGCGCCTCGGCCTTGGCGAGACGGAACTTCGTGCGCCGCACGATCACGTCGAGCTGGTGGTCGAGCCAGTTCGTGATGAATCCGTCGAGCGCCAGCGTGCGGGGCACACCGTCGACGATCGCGAGCATGTTCGCGCCGAAGTTCTCCTGCAGCGAGGTGTGCTTGTACAGGTTGTTCAGCACCACCTTCGCGACGGCGTCGCGCTTGAGCACGACCACCAGGCGCTGACCGGTGCGGTCCGAGGACTCGTCGCGGATGTCGGCGATACCGGTGATCTTGCCGTCACGAGCCAGCTCGCCGATCTTCACCGCGAGGTTGTCGGGGTTGACCTGGTACGGCAGCTCGGTGATGACCAGGCACGTGCGGCCCTGAATCTCCTCGACCTCGACCACTGCGCGCATCGTGATCGAACCGCGACCGGTGCGGTATGCCTCGTGGATGCCCTTGGTGCCCAGGATCTGGGCACCGGTCGGGAAGTCAGGACCGGGGATGCGGCTGATCAGTCCGTCGAGCAGCTCCTCACGGGAGACGCCCGGGTGGTCGAGTGCCCACAGCGCGGCATCCGCCACCTCACGCAGGTTGTGCGGCGGGATGTTGGTGGCCATGCCGACCGCGATGCCCACCGAGCCGTTGACCAGCAGGTTGGGGAACCGCGCCGGCAGGACGTCGGGCTCCTGGGTCTGTCCGTCGTAGTTGTCGGAGAAGTCGACAGTGTTCTCTTCGATGTCGCGCACCATCTCGAGCGCGAGCGGAGCCATCTTCGTCTCGGTGTACCGCGGCGCGGCGGCGCCCATGTTGCCAGGGGAGCCGAAGTTGCCCTGGCCCAGCGCCAGCGGGTACCGCATCGACCACGGCTGCACCAGGCGCACGAGCGCGTCGTAGATCGCCGTGTCACCATGCGGGTGGTACTGACCCATGACCTCGCCGACGACGCGGGCGCACTTCGAGAACGACTTGTCGGGCCGGAACCCGCCGTCGTACATGCCGTACATCACCCGTCGGTGCACGGGCTTGAGACCGTCGCGCACATCGGGAAGCGCGCGGCCCACGATGACGGCCATGGCGTAGTCGAGGTACGACCGCTGCATCTCGGCCTGCAGGTCGACCTGATCGATGCGGCCGTGTTCGTGACCCTCGTTGATGTCGGGGCGTTCTTCGTCAGTCATGTGTCTTCTCTTCGTCTGCCTTGACCACCAGAGTCTGGTGGGGCCGGGCTACGGAATCTCGTCTTCGTTCGCAGAGCGGGTTCCCTCCCGCTTCGCGGGCCCCTCCCGATGCTCACTCCGACGAGATTCCTCCGCCCTCTGTCGCTGTCATGTCTGTCATCTGTTCACCGCGATGCAGCGGTGGTGTGTGGGTTAGATGTCGAGGAAGCGGACGTCCTTGGCGTTGCGCTGGATGAACGTGCGGCGCGACTCGACGTCCTCGCCCATCAGGACGCTGAAGATCTCGTCGGCGGCCGCGGCATCGTCGATGGTCACCTGACGCAGGGTGCGCGTGGTGTGGTCCATCGTCGTCTCCCACAGCTCCTTGGCGTTCATCTCGCCGAGTCCCTTGTACCGCTGGATACCGGCGTCCTTCGGGATCCGCTTGCCGTTCGCGAGGCCGTGCTCCAGCAGCGCGTCGCGCTCGGCATCCGAGTACACGTACTCGTGCGGGGAGTTCGTCCACTTCAGGCGGTACAGCGGCGGCATCGCGAGATACACGAAACCGGCCTCGATGAGCCCTCGCATGTAGCGGAACAGCATCGTCAGCAGCAGCGTCGTGATGTGCTGGCCGTCGACATCGGCATCCGCCATCAGCACGATCTTGTGATAGCGGGCCTTCTCGATGTCGAAGTCCTCGCCGATGCCCGTGCCGAAGGCCTGGATCATCGCCTGGACTTCCTTGTTGCCCAGCGCCTTGTCCAGCCGCGCGCGCTCGACGTTCAGGATCTTTCCGCGCAGCGCCAGGATCGCCTGGGTGTGCGGGTCGCGACCCTGCACGGCGGAGCCGCCGGCCGAGTCGCCCTCCACGAGGAAGATCTCGCTGATCGACGGGTCCTTGCTGGTGCAGTCCTTGAGCTTGTCCGGCATCGCAGCCGACTCGAACACGCTCTTGCGACGGGCGGTCTCGCGCGCCTTGCGGGCCGCGATGCGCGCCGTGGCCGCGTCGATGGCCTTGCGGATCACGTTCTTCGCCTGCACAGGGTTGCGGTCGAACCATGCTCCGAGTTGGTCGTTCACGATCTTCTGCGTGAACGCCTTCGCCTCGGTGTTGCCGAGCTTGGTCTTCGTCTGACCCTCGAACTGCGGCTCGCCGAGCTTGATCGAGATCACCGCGGTGAGACCTTCGCGCACGTCGTCGCCGGAGAGGTTGTCGTCCTTCTCCTTGAGCAGGTTGTTGGCCCGGGCGTAGCGGTTCACCAGGCTGGTCAGCGCAGCGCGGAATCCCTCCTCGTGCGTGCCGCCCTCATGCGTGTTGATGGTGTTGGCGTAGGTGAAGACGTTCTCGGTGTACGACGTCGTCCACTGCATGGCGACCTCGAGCGAGATCTTGCGATCCGTGTCCTCCGACTCGAAGGCGATGATCTCGTCGTTCACGACATCGGCGTGACGCACGCGATTGAGGTACTCGACGTAGTCGACCAGGCCGCGTTCGTAGAGGAACACGTCTGCCGGCTGCTTCGTGATGACCGTGCCCTCCTCCTCGATCTCGAGGGCGAACGCCGGGCGCTCGTCACGCAGCGCGATGCGCAGTCCCTTGTTCAGGAACGCCATCTGCTGGAACCGGGTGCGCAGCGTGTCGTAGTCGAACTCGACCGTCTCGGTGAAGATCTCGGAGTCCGGCCAGAACGTGATGGCCGTTCCCGTCTCATCGGTGGCCTCGCCCTTCTCGAGCGACTGCTGCGGCACGCCGCCGTCGGCGAAGCTGTGGCGCCAGACGTGACCCTTCTGCTTGACCTCGACCTCGAAGCGCGTGGAGAGCGCGTTCACCACCGATGAGCCGACGCCGTGCAGACCGCCCGAGACGGCGTAGGCGCCGCCGCCGAACTTGCCGCCGGCGTGCAGGATCGTCAGCACGACCTCGACCGTCGACTTGGTCGGGTCTGAGGAGTGCGGGTCCACCGGGATGCCGCGGCCGTTGTCGACCACCCGTACGCCGCCGTCCTCGAGGATGGTCACGTCGATGCTGTCTGCGTAGCCTGCGAGCGCCTCGTCGACGGAGTTGTCGACGATCTCGTAGACCAGGTGGTGCAAACCGCGCGGGCCGGTCGATCCGATGTACATGCCGGGGCGCTTGCGCACCGCCTCGAGGCCCTCGAGGATCTGGATCGAGTCGGCGCCGTAGTCGCCGGGGACCTTGTTCGAGGTCTGCGGTTCCATCCCCTCCTGGTTCGCTGCGCTCGTCGAAGGGTCGTTGTCGTCAGCGGGGGATTCAGGCGTCATCAGTAAGGGTTCTCCACATCGAAAGTTCCCTGTCATTCTATCGGGTTCCGCGACGCGATGTGGCCCTCAAACGCCATGTGTGGCGTTCTGAGCGCTTGAGGGTGCGGGTATGGTGCCCTACCCGTAGGTGTCTCGCGGACCCCGTCCCGGGACGACCCTCGGTCCCCACTTCCACGACGGGACGTCTGGCCCGATGAATCGGATGTTCTCCACCCCCGCATCGGGATAGCGCTCGCCGATCTGGGTCATGATGACCGCCCGCATGTACTGAAGGTTCTTCGCCCATGCCGTCGAATCGCACTTCACGGTGAGCACCCCGCGCTGCAGCGAGACAGGCTCGGAGTGCTTGGCGGTGTCGGCTCCCGCCAGATCTGCCCACTGACGCACGAGATCCTCTGCGGCGAGCGTCTTCTCCCACCCGGCATCCTTGGTCAGCTTCGCCAGCACGTCGCCCAGCATTCCGGGATCGCGGCCCTTCGTGAACGGCGCGTTGTCGTCATCCGCGAGCAGCCGCTTCTTGCGCTTCCAGTTCTTCGAGCTGGGCTTCAGACCGCGCAGGCGCAGGTAGGTCGCGACCGTCTCAGGTGGTTGCGGGTCCGTCATCGGCACCCTCCGTTCCATCGGCTGAGACATCGTCGCCGGCATCCGTCCCATCTCGTTCATCGCTGATCGTACCCGCGCTGATGCGCACCACGTGCCGATGCAGCGCTTCAGGAATGTCGCCCTCGACGGCGGCGGTCACGAGCACCTGTTCGTATCCCGCTGTGAGCGAGGCGAGGCGCTGTCTGCGATCGGAATCGAGCTCGGCGAACACGTCATCGAGGATCAGCACCGGGTCGCCGGCGGGCGATTCGGCGCGCAGCAACTCGGCCGAGGCCAGCCGCAGGGCGAGCGCCACCGACCACGACTCGCCGTGCGAGGCGTAGCCCTTCACAGGAAGATCGCGCACGCGCAGAACCAGATCGTCGCGGTGCGGGCCGACGAGAGTCAGACCCCGGTCGACCTCCTTGGCGCGCTTCTGCTGCAGGGCGGCGCGGAACAGGTCGGCGATCTCACCGCGTGCGTCCTCCGCCTCCGCTTCCCCCTCCTCCGGGTCGCCCCCGCGCACGGAGAGCGCCCATTCGAGCTGCGGTCGATGGTCGGCGCCGGCGATCGCCGCATAGGCTTCGGCGAGCGGGCCCTGCAGATCAGCGGCCAGCCGGATGCGCGCGTGGATGATCTCGGAACCGAGTGCGACCAGCTTGTCGTCCCACACATCCAGCGTCGACAGGCCTTCGCCCCGGATGCCGCGCGCCCTGGCGGATTTCAGCAGCGCGGTGCGCTGACGGAGCACCCGGTCGTAGTCGGCGAGCACGCCGGCGAGTCGGGGTGTGCGCTGTATCAGCAGCTGATCGGCGAACCTTCTGCGCGAGGAAGGGTCGCCGCGCACGATCTGCAGGTCCTCGGGGGCGAACAGCACGACGTGCGCGTAGCGGGGCAGCTCGTTCGTCTTGGCAGGGGAGCCGTTGATGCGCGCCTTGTTCGACCCCTGCCTGTTCAGCTGGACCTCGGTCAGCACGTTGCGGGTGCCGTGCGCGAGACGCGCGCGGATGACGGCGAAGTCCTTGCCGTCACGCACCATCGGCGCATCCGTCGACACCCGGTGGGAGCCGAGCGTCGCGAGGAACACGATCGCCTCGGCGAGGTTCGTCTTGCCCTGGCCGTTGCTGCCGACGAGGACGTTCGGACCGCGATGCAGGGCGAGATCGGCGGTCGCGTAATTGCGGAAGTCGACCAGGTTCAGCTGCTCCACGATCACCGCATCAGCCTACCTTTCGGGTCTGACACCGGTCCGGCAGCCCGACCGAGGCGTCGCGAGCTCAGCGAAGCAGCAGATTGGGCTGCAGCAGGTACTTGAACGAATCGAGTCCCGCCTGGTCGACGGAGGTCTGGCTCGTGATCAGCACCGGGCTGAGCTTGTTCGCGTTGTCGCTGGATGTGAAGGTGACGCGGGTGAACTCGCTCTTCACGGCGCCGAGTGCCTCGAGCAGGTACTGGGGGTTGAGTCCGAGCGTGACCTCTTCGCCGCCGTTCAGGTGTGCGTCGACCGACTCCGACGCCCTCGCCTGCTCGCTGCCCGAAGCATCCATGGTGACGCTGTCGGTTCCGAACGTGAACCGCAGCGGCGCCGAACGGTCGAGGACCAGTGACACGCGGCGCACCGCCTCGATCAGGTCTGCGGTGTTCACGACCGCATAGTGGTCGGTCTGCTCGGGGAACAGCCGGCGCACCGGCGGGAAGTTGCCCTTGATGAGCAGGGATGTGACGGTCTTGTTCCCCGCGGTGAAGGCGATGATCTCGCGATCACCGGCGCCCGAGAACGCGACCTCGATGTTCCCGGCATGCGCGAACGTCTTTCCGACCTCGGTGAGAGTCCTAGCGGGCACCAGTGCCGTCTGCTCCGCGCCTCCGCCGTCCCACGGTACGTCACGGAGAGAGACCCGGTAGCGGTCGGTGGCGACCATGCTGAGCTCGGTGCCCGAGACCTCGAGCTGCACGCCCGTGAGCACGGGGGTCACGTCGTCACGGGATGCGGCGAATGCGACCTGCGCGATCGCGGTGCCGAAGTCCTCGGCCGGGACGACCCCGGTCGAACCCGTCACCTCGGGGATCGACGGGTATTCCTCGACAGGCATGGAGGCGAGGGTGAACCGTGCCGATCCGCAGGTGACTGCGATACCGCCGTCCTCCTCGACAGCGATCTCGATCGGAGCGTTGGGCAGACGGCTGGCGATGTCGGAGAGCAGCCGGCCGTGCACCAGGATCGTGCCAGGGTCATCGACCGTGGCCTCGATGGTGGTGCGAGCGGACGCCTCGTAGTCGAACGCCGAGAGCGTCAGCCCGTCAGCGGACGCCTCGATGAGCACACCAGCGAGGATCGGCTGAGGGTTGCGCTGCGGCAGCAGCTTGACGACGAAGGACACAGCTTCGCTGAACACATCGCGATTGACCTGGAACCTCACGGGCGCTCCCTCGTTGTCGGTCCCTGCAGCGCACATGACCCGCTACAGGCCATCCCATGCTAGTCGTACACCGCGAAGCGCTCACCACCCCGGATTCGCACGTCGGGGTTTCGCTCGTCCACATCCATCCGGTCATCGGAGAACCCTCGATGAAGATTGATCTCTTAATGGTGTTAACAGCTGTGGATACTGTGGATAACTCGGTGGATATCAGTCGCGAGTAGGAAACTACACCTGTGTGAGATGTGGATGTGCTGAGGAATCCGCGGGTTTCCGAGGGTCTGGCGTCCGACCCGCTTCAGAGAGTTATCCACAGACGACCCGGAGCGCCGGCCGTTCCGGACGCGTGATTCCACAAGTTATCCACAACCCCTGCGGAAAGTCCCGCGATCGCAGTCGATGACAGGCGAGGCGGGGCCGCGGGGAGATCGCTCCGCCGTATCCGCGTGATGCGGAGTCTCCGGCGTGTCAGCGGCGACCGATCTGGGTCGTGATCTCGGTGACCTGGTTGTAGATCGACCGACGCTCCTTCATGAGCTCGCTGATCTTCTTGTACGCGTACATGACGGTGGTGTGATCGCGGTTGCCGAACAGCTGACCGATCTTGGGCAGGGAGAGGCTGGTGCGCTCACGGCACAGGTACATCGCGATCTGCCGTGCGGTTGCGATCTGCTGCGAACGGCTCGAGCCGTACAGATCATCGACCGTGAGCTTGAAGTACGCCGCCGTCGCCGTGATGATGTCCGTCGGCGAGATGATGTTGTCCTCTGCGGTGTCGACGATGTCGCGGAGCACGGTCTGCGCCAGGGAGATGTCCAGCGACGACCGGTTGAGGCTCGCGAAGGCGGACACCCGGATCAGGGCGCCTTCGAGTTCGCGGATGTTGGACGACACCACCGTCGCGATGTACTCGAGCACCTCATCGGGGATGTGCAGCGATTCGCTCTGCGCCTTCTTTCGCAGGATCGCGATGCGCGTCTCGAGGTCGGGCGCCTGCACATCGGTGATCAGACCCCACTCGAAGCGACTGCGCATCCGATCCTCGAAGCCGGTGAGCAGCTTGGGGGCCACGTCGCTGGTGATCACGACCTGCTTGTTGTGATCGTGCAGCTGGTTGAAGGTGTGAAAGAACGCCTCCTGCGTCTCCGCGCGCCCCTGCAGGAACTGGATGTCGTCGATGAGCAGGATGTCGACCTCGCGGTAGCGGCTCTGGAAGGCGGCACCGCGGTTGTTCGCGATCGAGTTGATGAAGTCGTTGGTGAACTCCTCGCTCGACACGTACCGCACCTTCACCCCGGCGTACAGCGACTGCGCGTAGTCGCCGATCGCGTGCAGCAGGTGGGTCTTGCCGAGGCCGGAGTCGCCGTAGATGAACAGCGGGTTGTACGCCTTCGCCGGCGCCTCCGCGACGGCGACCGCTGCGGCGTGTGCGAAGCGGTTGGACTGCCCGATGACGAAGTTGTCGAAGGTGTACTTCGGGTTCAGGCGCGATTCGTGACGCAGGGGAGTGGGATGCTGCTGCTCCATGGGCGACTCGACGCGCACCTGCTCCGAGGAGGCGAAGTCGGGTACCGCGATCGACGGGGCCGGCTGGTCGGCCAGCTCGTGGTTCACCACGGTGCGGTATGAGGTGACCTCCTCGCCGATCGAGGACAGAGCCTCCATGATCGGGATGCGCAGCCGCTTGTTGATCTGACCGGCGGTGAGATCGTTGGGCACATCGAGGTAGAGCACGCCGCCCATGACGCCCGCAGGCACCACGAGACTCAGGAAGCCGTGCAGCTGCGGGGTGACGCGCGAGTCCGCGGTGAGACGCTCCTGCACCAGGGACCAGATGGGCACGTCGGGCTGGGCTGCAGTGGTCATTGTGCTCCGGGTGATCTCGGGAGGTTGTGGAAAAGCCCGCCGTCCGGCGTGATCTCCCCCTGTGGATAACGTCGTGTGCAACGGTAGTCAGCAGGACCAAGTACAGCAAGCCGCCCCCGGAAACACGCGGGTGTGTCGGTGGGCGGCGGTCCGTCCACAGTTGTGGATAATGGGTGTGCGCAACGCAAGGGGTGCACAGTGGCACCCGGCGGCGGATTTGCCCTGCGCCTCGGCAGGTCGTACCCTTAATCGGTTGACTTATGCCTATTGGCAGTACCCCCCGTCCCCGGATGATCAAAGCCCGGTGACACCATTCCCGGAGTGATTCCATGAGCAAGCGCACCTTCCAGCCCAACAACCGTCGTCGTGCCAAGAAGCACGGCTTCCGTGCCCGTATGCGCACCCGCGCCGGCCGTGCCATCCTGTCGGCCCGCCGTGCGAAGGGCCGCACCGAGCTCTCGGCGTAAGCCGTCGCCCGGACCACGCCGTGCTCGCCCGGCCGTATCGACTGACCCGCGGCGCCGACTACCGCATGGTGGTCCGACGCGGCACGCGATGCGGAGGGGCGCGCCTGGTGACCTCGGTGCTGCCGACATCTGAGGCGCGCGCACCGAGGTTCGGTTTCATCATCAGCAAGCAGGTGGGATCCGCCGTCGTCCGCAACACCGTGCGACGGCGGCTCAAGGCCGTGTGCGCGGAGTTCCGTGACACGGTTCCCGAGGGCACGGATGTCGTCATCCGTGCCCTTCCTGCATCCGCGACCGCCGGTTTCACCGAGCTGCGCAGCGACGTGGCGCGATGCTTGAACCGGCTGGTCTCCGGTCCGGTGCGCTCATGAGCGCCCTACCCTCGTACGCGTTCGGCACCGCGCGATTCCGCGCCTCCGATGCGCTGCGGAGCATCCCGGTCCTGCCCCGCAACCTGTTGCTGGCGTTTCTCACGGCGTACCGCGCGGTGATCTCCCCGCTGTACGGGGACGTTTGTCGCTATTACCCATCCTGTTCCGCGTACGCTGTAGGGGCGGTTCAGCAGCATGGCGCTGTGCGGGGAGCACTGCTCTCGGCCTGGCGCATCCTGCGATGCAATCCGTGGAGCAAAGGCGGCGTCGACGACGTCCGCCCGCACGCTCACTTCCAATACGACCTGACCCCGCGCGGGTTCGTCGTACCTGCTCGAAAGGACTGAACAGTGGGTCTTGACCTTCTGCTCGCAAGCACCTCAACGCCCGCGTCGGGATCCGGCGGCGGGTTCGATCTGTTCGGCATCATCCTCTGGCCGCTGAAGTGGGTCGTGGAGCTCATCCTCGTCGCCTGGCACTCCCTGTTCACGCTGATCGGGATGCCGGCCGCGGCCGGACTCACCTGGGTGCTGTCGATCGTGGGTCTCGTGATCGTGGTGCGCGCTGCGGTGTTCCCGTTGTTCGTGAAGCAGATCAAGAGCCAGCGCAAGATGATGGAAATTGCTCCTGAGCTGCGAAAAGTTCAGGAGAAGTACAAGGGCAAGCGCGACCAGCTCTCCCGCGAGGCCATGAGCCGCGAGACCATGGCGCTCTACAAGAAGCACGGCACGACGCCGATGTCGAGCTGTCTTCCGCTGCTCATCCAGATGCCGATCTTCTTCTCCCTCTACAGCGTGCTCGTAGACGTGCAGAAGATCCGTGACAACCCGAGCTTCAGCGGCGTCGGTCTGCTCAACAACGAGCTCACCCAGGAGTTCTACGACGCCAAGCTCTTCGGCAGCGTCTCGCTGCACGAGACCCTCAGCGTCGCCTGGGAGAACCAGAACGGACTCGCCATCACGATCCTCGTGGTGCTGGTCGTGCTGATGATCGTCTCGCAGTTCATCACCCAGCTGCAGATCATCTCGAAGAACCTGTCTCCGGAGGCCAAGACCGGCCAGGCATACCAGATGCAGAAGATCATGCTCTACGTGCTGCCGCTGGGCTTCATCTTCTCGGGCGTCTTCTTCCCGCTCGGCGTCGTCATCTACTGGTTCATCTCGAACCTGTGGACGATGGGCCAGCAGTTCCTGGTCATCCGCGAGATGCCGACCCCGGGGTCCGAGGCGGCCAAGGCCCGCGAGGAGCGGCTGGCGCGCAAAGGCAAGGCGGTGAACGCTGAGGGCAAGGTCGTTCCGCTCACGGTCTTCGAGGCTGAGCAGCAGCGCAAGCTCGAAGAGGCGGAGCGCGCGAAGGCCGAAGCGCCGAAGCGTGAGCAGCCCATGAGCAAGAAGCGGGCGAAGAAGAAGGGTTCGAACTGATGACCGCGCAGGACCTGAAGGCGTCGACCGAGTCGACAGTGGAACAGCTCGAGCACGAGGGCGATGTGGCAGCGGACTTCCTGGAGGAGTTGCTCGACATCGCCGACATCGATGGAGACCTCACTCTCGATGTGAGGCAGGGTCGCGCCTACGTCTCCATCGAGGCGGAGGGCGAAGGATTGTCCTTGCTTTCCGCGCCCGACACCGTTCAGGCGCTCCAGGAGCTGACGCGCCTCGCTGTGCAGAGCAGCACCGGTTCCTTCTCGCGACTGATCCTCGACATCGGCGGGTCGCGTGACACCCGCCGGCGTCAGCTCGAAGCGCTGGTGGATGCTGCCGTGGCCAAGCTCGATGACGGTGCGACCCAGGCATCGCTGCCCTCGATGTCGAGCTACGAGCGCAAGCTCGTGCATGACATCGTCTCGGAGCGCGGTCTCGTCTCCGAGTCCTACGGCGAGGGCGCCGACCGGCACACGGTGATCTCCCGGCACTGATGTTTCACGTGAAACACTGATGCGCGCAACAGCCATGGTGCACGGTAGCCAGCGAGCGAAACGAGTCGAGATGCGGGTCCAGCAGTCGGAGCATCGTGTCTGATCCGGGCGTCGAGCAGGAACCGTCGGTCGCAACCGACCTCTTCGGTGATCGCATCGCATCGGTGCGACGATTCACGGCCGCGCTGGCAGCGGAGGGTGAGCTACGAGGCCTCATCGGTCCGCTCGAGCTGCCTCGCCTATGGACGCGGCACATTCTGAACTCCGCCATCGCCGCGCCGCTCTTTCACGGCTCGGTCGCCGATGTGGGGTCGGGTGCAGGACTTCCCGGATTGGTGCTGGCGATCGCTCGGCCGGACGTGCAGTGGACCCTGATCGAGCCGATGGACCGTCGCGTCACCTGGTTGAACGAGCAGGTGGATGCTCTGCAGCTCGACAACGTTCGCGTCATGCGCGCTCGGGCCGAGGATGTCGGACTCGAGTTCGACGTGGTCACCGCACGCGCCGTCAGCGCGATGCGCACCCTGGTGCCGATCACCGCTCCGCTGGTGAAGGATGGTGGTGAGCTGATACTCCTGAAGGGGCACAACGTCCCGGCCGAGATCGACGCCGCGGCCAAGGTGCTGAAGAAGCACAAGGTGAGCGATGTGAGGGTCGACATCCTGGGGGAGGGCGTGCTGACCGAGACGACGCGCGTGGTCCAGGCTCGGGTTCGCGCCTGATCTCAGAGAGTCGGTGTTTCACGTGAAACATCGGCGGCGGTTTGTCAGGATGCAGCGTACGGCTGTCCATCACTTCCTGCTCGACGCCGCACTCGCGAGCCGAGCACGGGCCTGACCGGTCGCGGTACCACACACACGACGAGCATCCCGCTTCCGCCGCGGCACAGGCGTCACGTCGGCCGGTCAATCTCGAAGCTCGAGTACGAGCGCGCTTGATGTTTCACGTGAAACAGTGCCGGCGGAGTTCCCTCAGCGCATTAGTCGCACACCGCCAGTCACCGTGCGCGAGGCCGGCACGGCGCGAGCGTGCGGACGCTGCGGTCTGTCACTGATCTCGTCGCGCGATCACAGGCCCGCGAGACGCTCATTGATCGACAGATAGGCCCTCCGCGAGAGCCATCTTCGCCCCGGCGGCAGGCGCATTCTTCGCTATCTTGCGGTGCCGTTGGTGACGCTGCAGGGCGGGATTCAACTGTCGAGAGGAGCTGATTCAGGCAGGTCGGATGCGAGGCGCCTGTGTTTCACGTGAAACGCCTGGGCGTGATGTATGCGCTCGTCGCCGCCGGCGCGGTCACCGTCCCAGAGTGTGAGGGAGACATGGGCCTGCGGCGCGGAGGGATACGTAGACCCGGCGTCCACCCCGCGACGGCAGCGGTTCGTGGCTTCGCCACCGGACGTTCCGGCGGACGTCGAGGATGCGATCAGGGGCCCGACCTATGCGTCAGCACGGCGACCAGCACCCGGCCGATAATACGCCAAAATTAAGTGATCATGTTCGTTGCTCCGGCGCACCCAGACGGAGATTGGGTCGCCGCGTGTTTCACGTGAAACATGCAGGGCGTGGCGCAGCGTCGGGCGACCCACGGTGGCCGGGGAGCGGAATCTCATCGCCGTCTACCCGATAGCACCCCCCGCACCAGGACATGGCGGCGGCTCACTTGGGACAGATGCACCACACGGCGCCATTGCGGGCAACAGGCCTCCGTGTCGTCCGATCGAGCCACTGCCGGCGGCACGGCGTGGGTGGAGAAGCTCCTCCCGACCGTTTCACGTGAAACATCCGCCCTCTTCGAACAACCTTGCGCGTTTCTGGCCGGAGGTGCGCCGATCGAGGCGCGTCAAAGTGATCCCATCCTGCAGCTCGTGACCCGCAGAATCCGACGCATTCGGAGCGGTCCGGCAACCGACTGCTCCGAGGGATAGGCGCCGCCTATCCACGGCTTGTTCCCCGACCGGACTCTCCGAATGATGCGAGAAGCTGCCATCCCGTCGGGGCGCGGGCTCTGGGGGGGCATCCGCCCCCCGACGAACCTGATCGCGCCCCCCGAACAGTTCGGGATGTCACCGAATGCCTCAGGTCGGGAACGACCGGCGGGCTCGGGTGATGTTTCACGTGGAACCACGGTCCTCTAGTGGCGACCCAACGACGAGCGATGAGGCGGCGCCAGGGCCCACCGGACGTGTTCGCTCGCATTCCGCATCTCTCAATGAAGAGCCGGGGGAGTTCGCCATGTCGGGCGCGGCGGTTAGAGTGGTAGACGGTCCCGGAAGGAGTCGATGTTTCACGTGAAACTATCCGACAAGGCATCGCCGAACAACGATTTCGGGATGGATACGCCGCTCGCACGCGAGCTCGCCGACCTGTCGTCCCGGCGCAAGGCTCTCGAAGGCGTGGATGTCCAGTTCTCCGGGAATACTCGCGTCTTCACGATCTCGAACCAGAAGGGTGGCGTCGGAAAGACGACGACCGCCGTGAACCTGGCCTCGGCTCTCGCGCAGCTCGGAGGAAGGGTTCTCGTCGTCGATCTCGATCCGCAGGGCAATGCCTCCACCGCCCTCGGTGTCACCCACACCGCAGACACCGACAGTATCTATGACGTGCTGATCGGCGACGCCGCGCTGTCGGACATCGTGCAGCCGAGTCCCGAGTCGCCGAACCTGATGTGCGCGCCCAGCACGATCCATCTCGCCGGTGCGGAGATCGAACTGGTCTCGCAGGTCGCTCGTGAGTTCCGGCTTCGCCGCGCGCTCGAGGCATACCTCGCCGAGCAGCCGTTCGACGTGGTCATCATCGACTGCCCGCCGTCGCTCGGCCTTCTGACGATCAACGCGTTCACTGCAGCATCCGAGGTACTCATCCCGATCCAGTGCGAGTACTACGCGCTCGAGGGCCTGAGCCAGCTGCTCGGCAACATCCAGATGATCCAGAAGCATCTCAACCCCCAGCTCCACCTCTCGACGATCCTGCTCACCATGTACGACGCGCGGACGCGTCTGGCGCAGCAGGTGGCCGACGAGGTGCGCAATCACTTCCCGGAGCAGGTGCTCGAGACCGTGATCCCTCGCTCGGTCCGCGTCTCAGAGGCGCCGAGCTTCGGTCAGACCGTCATCGCTTACGACGGCACGTCAGCAGGTGCCATCGCCTATCGCGAGGCAGCAGTCGAGATCGCTCAGCGAGGCCAGGACTCCTCGCAGGACAAGGAGAAATGATGGCCAAACGTACGGGACTCGGACGGGGGATCGGCGCGCTCATCCCGACGGCCGATCAGGCCGAGCGTCCAGTGGACGTCTTCTTCCCCGGGGCATCGAAGGCGAAGCAGGATGCCGCTCCGGCCGAGGTGGCGGAGCTCGAGCAGGACGCCGTCTCTGCCGATGAATTAGCGGCGATCCCCGGCATCCGCCTGATCCAGGTCGACCCGCAGCGGATCGTTCCGAACCCACGCCAGCCCCGCACGCACTTCGACGAGGATCACCTCGCAGAGCTCGTGCACAGTGTGCGCGAGTTCGGCGTGCTGCAGCCGGTCGTGGTGCGCAGGAACGGCGACGGTGAGTTCGAGCTGATCATGGGGGAGCGGCGCACCCGTGCCGCCCGCGAGGCCGGACTCGAGTCCATACCCGCCATCCTCCGCGAGACCGCCGACGAGGACCTGCTTCGCGATGCACTCCTCGAGAACCTGCACCGCTCGCAGCTGAACCCGCTGGAAGAGGCCTCGGCCTACCAGCAGCTGCTCGAGGACTTCGGCATCACACAGGAGGAGCTCGCCACCAGGATCGGCCGGTCGCGTCCGCAGATCAGCAACACCATCCGCCTGCTTCGCTTGCCCATGCCGGTGCAGCAGCGCGTCGCCGCGGGCGTGCTCTCGGCCGGCCACGCTCGAGCCATTCTTTCCGTGGAAGATCCCGAGCAGATGCAGCGCCTCGCCGACAAGGTCGTCAACGAAGACCTCTCCGTGCGTGCCACTGAGCAGGCGGCGAAGGACGTCCCTGCGACCCCCGGCCGATCGCCCCGGCCACAGCCCGGCGCACGCCGTGCATATCTCGACGAGGTGGCCAGCAAGCTCGGCGACCGTCTCAACACACGGGTGCAGATCACGCTCGGTGCTCGTAAAGGCCAGGTCAAGATCGAATTCGCTTCAATCCAGGACCTGAACCGCATCCTGGCGGATCTCGGCGGGGAAGAGTTCGGCGCGCGCTGAGCCGACCCTTCACGGCGATGCTCTCGTCCGATAGGCTCCCGGGCAGACGACCGGGGGGTACCTGATGAGCAGCTCAGCCAGAACGAGTTCGATCCGAGGCCGCGTCATCGGGGTGAGCATCGCCGCCGCGCTCGGCGGCTTCCTCTTCGGCTTCGACACGGCGGTGATCAACGGCGCCGTCGATGCACTGGCCGGCGCGTTCGATCTCGGTGTCGGCCTGAAGGGCTTCGCGGTCTCCTCCGCGTTGATCGGCTGCGCAATCGGCGCGTGGTTCGCGGGGCCGGTTGCCAATCGCTTCGGACGCGTTCCGACGATGGTCGCGGCAGCGGTGCTGTTCTTCATCTCAGCGATCGGCTCGGGACTCGCGTTCGGCGTCATCGATCTGATCGTCTGGCGCGTCGTCGGCGGATTCGGTGTTGGCGCCGCGTCCGTCATCGCCCCCGCCTACATCGCCGAGGTGTCGCCGGCGCGCGTCCGCGGCCGACTGGGTTCGCTGCAGCAGCTCGCGATCGTGACCGGAATCTTCGTGGCGTTGCTGTCGGATGCCATGCTCGCCGGCGCGGCGGGCGGTGCCGCCGCGCCACTGTGGGGGCTCGACGCCTGGCGGTGGATGTTCATCGCCGAGGCGGTGCCTGCTCTGGTCTACGGCATCATGTCGCTGCGCCTGCCCGAGTCGCCGCGCTACCTTGTCGCGCGGGGCGACGTCGAGAAGGCCTCCGAGGTGCTCACCGGCGTGACGGGTGAGATCGACGTGGACGGCAAGATCCGCGAGATCACCGGCACGCTGAACACGGAGCGAAAGGAGTCGCTCAGCGACCTGCGCGGCAGCCGGCTGGGCCTGAAGCCGATCGTGTGGGTGGGCATCCTGCTCAGCATCTTCCAGCAGTTCGTCGGCATCAACGTCATCTTCTACTACTCCACGACGCTCTGGAGGTCAGTCGGCTTCGATGAATCGGATGCGCTCACCATCACCGTCATCACCTCGGTGACCAACATCGTCGTGACGATCGTCGCAATCCTCCTGGTCGACCGTGTCGGGCGTCGCCTGATGCTGCTGGTCGGCTCGGTGGGGATGACCGTGACCCTCGGCCTCATGGCTCTCGCGTTCTCGTTCGGCACGCTGGATGCCGCAGGCGACGTCGTGCTTCCCGAGCCCTGGTCGACCGTGGCGCTGGTGTGCGCGAACGCGTTCGTGGTGTTCTTCGGAGCCACCTGGGGTCCGCTCGTCTGGGTGCTGCTGGGGGAGATGTTCCCCAACTCGATCCGCGCCGGCGCGCTGGCGGTGGCGGCCGCAGCGCAGTGGGTGGCCAACTTCTTCATCTCGACCACATTCCCCGCTTTCGCAGAGATCGGTCTCACCTTCGCCTACGGCTTCTACGCCTTCTTCGCCCTGCTGTCGTTCTTCTTCGTGTACTTCAAGGTCGCCGAGACGAAAGGCAGAGAGCTGGAGTCGATGACGGACGATGCGGTGGTCGAGCGCCGCAGGCGGGTGAACCGCGCGTAGGCTTGGGGGATGACCGAGTCCGTGCCTCGCCGAGCCAGCCTGGAAGTGCTGCGCGCTGAGGCGTCGGACGAACTCGCCGTGCTGATCCAGGAGCGGCTGCGCGCGGGCGAGGATCCGTGGGACTTCATGGACGACCTGCCCAGCATTGACGAGCTGGTCGTCTACCTGCTGCGGGCCGACAACATCGCCGCGAACGACAGCGTGCGCCCGAACGCGGCACGACACTACCGCGTGCTGCGCCAGATCGCGCTGGAGTACCCGGAACTGACGAAGGCGGTCTGGGGCCTGCTCGGCGAGCAGCGTCACCGCCGTTGGGACCCGACGATCGCCGACGCCTCCTGAGCCGCGCCGCCGTCGGCACCCGAAGACGACGAAGCCCGCCACCTCGGTCGAGGTGGCGGGCTTCCAGCGTCTGTATCGGACTCAGCCGATGAAGGCCGCGAGATCCTTCTCGAGGGCGAACTTCGGCTTGGCGCCGATGATCGTCGTCTTGACCTCGCCGCCCTGGAAGACCTTCATGGCGGGGATCGAGGTGATCTGGTACTTCATCGCGAGCTCGGGGTTCTCGTCGACGTTGAGCTTGAGGACCGTGATCTTGTCGGGGTTCTCGGCCTGGATCTCATCCAGCACCGGCGCGACCATACGGCACGGTCCGCACCATGCGGCCCAGAAGTCGACCAGCACCGGACCGTCGGCCTGCAGTACGTCCTGCTCCCAGGTGGCCTGGGTGGTTGCCTTGGCAGTCATGAATTCTCCTTGTTCGGTGTCACCTGGTGAAACGTCGGATGCGGGAAAAGTGTTCCCGAGGTCAGCCGACGATGACCTCGGCCGCCTCTGCGGCCGGAACCTCGACCGAGGCGTCCTCGAGATCTGCGAGGAAGTGCTCGACGTCGAGTGCGGCCACGACGCCCGAGCCAGCGGCGGTCGCCGCCTGCCGGTAGGTGGGGTCGATCACGTCACCGGCGGCGAAGATGCCGGGTACCGAGGTGCGCGACGAGCGGCCGTCGACCCAGATGGTTCCCGCCGGGGTGAGCTCGAGCTTGTCGTGCACGAGGTGCGTGCGAGGGTCGTTGCCGATCGCGACGAAGACGCCGTTCAGGGCCAGCTCACGGGTGGAACCGTCGACGGTCGAGCGCAGTCGGACGCCGGTGGTCTCGAACTCGCCGAGGATCTCTTCGACCTCGGTGTTCCAGATGAACTCGATCTTCTCGTTCGCGAAGGCACGCTCCTGCATGATCTTCGATGCACGCAGGCTGTCCTTGCGGTGGATCACGTACACCTTCGAGGCGAAGCGGGTCAGGAACGTCGCCTCTTCCATGGCGGAGTCGCCACCGCCGACGACGGCGATCGTCTTCTCGCGGAAGAAGAAGCCGTCGCACGTGGCGCACCACGAGACACCGTGGCCGGAGAGGCGCTCTTCGCCCTCGATGCCGAGCTTGCGGTATGCGGATCCCGTGGCGTAGATGATCGTGGAGGCCTCGTGCACGGCGCGGCTGCCGAGGGTGACCTTCTTCACCGGGCCGGCGACGTCGAGTTCGACGACGTCGTCGTAGACGACCTCGGTGCCGAAGCGCTCAGCCTGCTCCTGCATCTTCACCATGAGATCGGGGCCCTGGATGCCCTCGGGGAACCCGGGGAAGTTCTCGACATCGGTGGTCTTCGTCAGCTCACCGCCGACCTCGACGGAGCTCGCGATCAGGAGCGGTTCCAGGTTGGCGCGTGCCGCGTAGATGGCGGCGCTGAATCCGGCCGGACCCGAACCGATGATGATGACCTGACGCATGTGCTCTCCTTCGTCGGCCGGTGCGCCACGGGAGCGCGGCGAACCTGCCTCGACTGCTTAAACCAATGGTAACCGCGGTGCATTCCCTCACGACGGAGCAGCGGCGCCGCGCTTGCGCACGATGGTGCGCGCCAGGCCGAGGACGAACAGCACGACGATCACACCGCCGAGGATCACGAGGCCGATGCTCTCCCAATCGGCGCGGAGGGTGACGTCGGCGACGGCCGGCTCTCCGATCGGCGCATCGTTCGGGCCGATGAGACGGAAAGCCACCCGCACGTCGCCACTGGCTACGCGCGCCTCGATCGGCACGTTGACGCGCGTGCTGCTCGCGGCCAGCGCGGTGACCTCGGTGAGCGGCTGGATGTCCAGCCGCGGGTCCGATGGAGTGCTGCTCAGCGTGACCGTGACCGGCCAGGGAAGATCGTTGCGCACCCATACCGGCAGGGGAGCGGCCGAGGTGAACAGCTGGACGGGTTGCGGCTGCTGGATGCTGACCGAACGCAGTGTCGTCGACACCCGCTCCGTTCGCGCGGCGCGGGACTCGGCGAACTCCTCGTCGTCGAGGCCGACGCCGATCGCACGCAGGATGCGGATCCGCTCGGGCACGAGCAGCACAGCGGGCGCCTCGAGGATCGACGAGAACGTCTCGATGCGCTGCTCGTCCTGCAGCATGGCCTCATAGGCGGCTGCGCGCCCTTCGTCTGGTGTGCCGGTGAGCGTCACCGGCGCGGCGGGGGCGGTCAGGGCCGTGAGGAGCCGCACGTCTGGCGAGGCGAAGGCACTCAGCGCGGCGCGCAGCGCGATGGGCGAACGGGTCTCCGAACGCTCCAGGCCGAGCAGCACTAGAGGCGACCGCTGCTGGGCGTAGAAGAGGTGACCCGCGACGGCGGCGATCTCGCGCTGGCGTGCGCCCTCGTCGGCGGCTTCGACGGCCGCGGAAAGGCGGGCGGATGCCGGAGTGTCGGTGACGAGCACGTCCTGTCCGCCGACGGTTCCGCGGGTGACACCGGGGCGGTTCACGGAACTGGACGGGACGATGATGGTGGCGCCGTCACCGAGCTGTTCGCCGAAGTGCGCGATGTCGGCGTCGGTGAGGTCGCCGCGCGGCCAGAGGATGCCGCCCTGCGCGCCGCGGATCGCGGAGAGTGCGGCGTTGTCGGGCAGCGCAGGATCGGCGGCGGCGGTCGGGCCCGGTGTCGGCGTCGGAGTCGGCGTCGGTGGCGCCTCCGGGAGCGGGAAGTCGGCGGGTTGCAGCAGGGGGGCGAGTTCCTGCGGTGCGAGGAGGGTCGACTGGCCGGCGTGTGCCTGGGTGGCGGCATCCGCGTCGGCGAACTGGAGCGTGAAGATGTCGTTCGGCAGGTTTTCCAGGCGATCGAGCCACGCGATCGCGCCGGCCGGCGCGCGCGTGCCGAGCATCCGGATGGCCGCCGGGATCGCGGGGTCGACGGCGAGGAGCGCGGTGGTGCCCGTGACGGCGTCGAGCTGGCCGGTGAGCGCGCCATCCGGCGCGGTCAGGGTGCTGAGCTCGTCGGAGGTGAGCAGTGACCCATCGGCAGGGGTTGCGGTGATCGGCACGATCACGCCGGTGCGATGATCGCCGGTGGGGGCGACCACCAGGACGGTCGTGGCGGATGCCTGCTGCGCGACCGGCTCGCCCTCTTCGCCTTCGCTGGTGGCGCCGTTCAGCGTCGCGCGCAACGGGTACACACCCGGTGTGAGCGCACCCAGGTCGGCGGCGTCCACGATGACCTCTGTCGTGGCCGTCGAACCACCATCGACGGCGGGGGTCGCTTCGGTCGCCACCGCTCGGAATCTCCCCGGCGACGTGCCGCCGTCGAGCCAGGCGTCGAGGCTCGCACTGTCGGGGAGTCGGGTGGTGCTGAGCTCGATCGTCACCGTACCGGCGCTCAGCGCCGCATCCGTGTCATTGTCGAGGGCGACCGAGCTCAGCAGTGAGCTGCCCGGTGCGACCGTGGCGCCGGAGCCCGTGGACAGCGCGAGCGTCACGGCACCGCCGGTCTCGGTCGGCTCGTCCGTCGCCGCGGATGCCGGGCTCGCGCCCGTCGTGAGCGCGGCGCCCACGGCGACGGAGCCGACGACGAGCGCCGCGGCGAGTCGGCTCAGCAGCCGCTGCGCACGCGGACGGATGCCGATGCGGGGGAGGGACGCAGTCATAAGTCGTGTCGGACCGGCCGGGATCGCGGTCGTGCCGACGCCACTGATTCTAGGTGGCGAGGGATGCCGAAGCCTGAAGGCGCGTAGAGTGACCGCCGTGCCGGACCGATCTCAGCCTCATCCGAACCTGCCCGTTGCGCAGTCTCTCGCCGCCGACCTCGACGACGCCGACTTCCGCTCGGATCCTCTGCGGCGGCTGTGGGGCGAGGAGGCGGACGACGCGCTCGCCCGTGGTCTGCTCGAGCCGATCCTTCGTGCGCTGGCCGAGAAGGACGACCCGCTGCCCACTCTCGGGCGCCTGCTCGTGCTCGGGATGCCGCAGCCGCTGTCCGCTGTGCAGCGCGCGCTTCCGCGTGCGGGAGTGGACGGGCTCATCGCGCTCGGTCTGGCGCGCGTCGACGGTGCCAGGGTGATTCCCGAGGCGCTGATCAGGCCGCAGTCGTTCGTGGATGCCGACGGCGTCGGCGAATGGTGGATCGCGAGCGATCTCGATGAGGTGGCTCTCGGCGCCGCCCTGCCAGGGGATCACGTGCTGGGAGTCGGCGGCGCCTCTCGCACGCTCGCCGAGTTGGTGATCCCGGCGACCGTGGACCGCGCGCTCGATCTCGGCACCGGGTGCGGCATCCAGGCCCTCCTCGTGGCGCGGCACGCCGGCCGGGTCGTCGCCACCGACATCTCGGAGCGCGCGCTCGCCTTCGCCGAGATCAACGCGCAGCTGAACGGCGTGCGCAACATCGAGTTCCGGCTCGGCAGCCTGTTCGAACCCGTGGCGGGGGAGGCGTTCGACCTGATCGTGTCGAACCCGCCGTTCGTCATCACGCCGCGGGTGTCGGGTGTGCCCGAGTACGAGTACCGCGACGGCGGGCTGGTGGGCGACGCGCTGGTCGAGCAGTTCGTGCGCACCGTGCCCGCGCACCTGACCGAGGGCGGGATGGCGCAGCTGCTGGGCAACTGGGAGTCCCGCGGCGGCCTCGCAGGCCTCGACCGCCTGCGCGGCTGGGTGCGCGAAGACCTCGACGCCTGGGTCATCCAGCGCGAAGAGCTCACTCCGCTCGGCTACGCCGAGCTGTGGATCCGCGACGGCGGAACCCTTCCCCGCGATGCGGCATTCACGCGGATGCTGTCGGCCTGGCTCGATGACTTCGACGAGCGCGACGTTGACGCGGTCGGGTTCGGATACATCCTGTTGCGGCGCTCGCCGGATGCCGCGGCGCGGTTGCGCCGCTTCGAGAAGATCTCGCAGCCCGTGTCGAACCTGGGGCGCGCACTCGGTGCAGGGCTCGCTGCGCACGACCTGCTCGTCACCGGCCTGCCCGCGAGGCTGACCGTCGCGCCCGACGTGACTGAGGCGCGGCACTTCATGCCCGGCGATGACGACCCCAGTGTGATCGAGCTGCGCCAGGGCGGCGGCCTCGGCCGCACCGTCGGGGTCGACCCGGCGCTCGCCGGCTTCGTGGGTGCGTGCGACGGCGAGCTCACGGTCTCGCAGATCGTGGCGGCGCTGGCAGATCTGTTCGATGTGCCCCTCGCAGAGCTCTGGGCCGACCTCGAGCCCCGCATCCGCACGCTCGTGCTCGACGGCCTGCTGCTGCCGGCGGAATAGCCCTCGGCATGCATGCGTTCGCATAGGACATGAAGGCTTTCGGGTTCCTCTCGTTCGGGCACTACGCGGATGTGCCGGGTTCTGTCACGCGGACCGCGGGTGACATGCTGCGTCAGACGATCGAGATCGCGGAGGGCGCCGACGAGATCGGCGTGAACGGTGCCTACGTGCGCGTGCATCATTGGGCACGCCAGGCGGCCTCGCCGATGCCGCTGCTGGCGGCGATGGCTGCTCGCACGAAGCGCATCGAGGTCGGCACCGGCGTGATCGACATGCGCTACGAGAACCCGTACCAGTTCGCGGAGGAAGCGGCAGCCCTCGACCTCATCGCCGATGGCCGCATCGCGCTGGGCGTCAGCCGCGGATCACCCGAGACGGCGCTGCGCGGTTACGAGACCTTCGGCTTCCACGACAGCGAAGACACCGAGCGCGGAAGCTTCATGGCGCGCGAGAAGTTCGAGCTGTTCCTGCGCGCGATCGACGGCGAGCGCGTCGCGCCCGGTGACCCGCGCATGGTCGGCGAGGGGCGCTACCTGGCGATCGAGCCGCAGTCGCCGACGTTGCGCGACCACATCTGGTGGGGGTCCGGCTCCCGCGCGACAGCCGAGGCGACCGGGCGCATGGGCCTGAACATGATGAGCTCGACGCTGGTGACCGAAGCCACGGGTCAGCCGTTCCATGAGCTGCAGCGCGAGCAGATCGAGCTGTTCCGCTCCGCCTACCGGCAAGCCGGCCACACCGGGTCGCCCCGGGTCTCGGTGAGTCGCAGTGTCTTCCCTCTGGTCAGCGACATGGATCGCGCGTACTTCGGTCTGCGCTCTGAGGAGTCGAACGATCAGATCGGCATCATCGACGGCTACCGTTCGACCTTCGGAAAGACGTACGCCGCCGAGCCGGACGTGCTGATCGAGCAGCTCAAGGCGGACGAGGCCGTGATGGCGGCAGACACACTGATGCTGACGATCCCCAACCAGCTCGGCCCCGACTACAACCTGCACGTGCTGCAGGCGTTCGCCGAGCACGTCGCGCCGGCACTGGGATGGAAGCCGAACACCGAAGGACCGGTGCAGGGCGACCCCGCTTAGACCGTGTGCTCGCTGCGGTGCAGTAGCCGCAGCTGCTCGCAGACGACAGGCATGCGGGGGTCGAACCCTCTCGGGCTGTCGGAGTGCTCGCGCCAGTACCGCTCGTGTACGTCGCGCCAGTAGGACAGTGACCGGTCGCCCTCGCCTTCGGCGAAGGCGTGCGACTCGGGTACCTCGTCGAACGGGATCACGTCGACGGCGGTGGTCTCCAGAAGCGCACGAGGCACCCCGCGCCCGTCGAGGATGATGTTCAGCAAGCCGACCTCGGGGAGGGGTTCGCCCGTGTGCTCGTAGTCCCACAGCGACGACGCCGTCGCGGTCTTCGTACCGGCGAGCACGAGGGCGAGAAGTCCGTCGGCGTGCTCGGGGGTCGCTCCGAAAGCCCACGCCTCCGGCGTCTCCTCCGGAAGACCGGGAACGGCGGCGCGGCATTCCCGCCAGAACTCTTCGACAGTGAGGGCGTTGGTCACCGGACGAGCCTATCCGCGCCGGTGACCTCCTCAGTCCCGCAGCGCTTCCCGCGCCACGGCGTCCGGGTCGGGGAGCTCGGCGACCAGCTTCACGATCGGCCCGAGGGCGGCTCGCACGCTCAGCATCCGCATCACCACCTCGCGGATCCAGGCGATCGCGGCGCCGCGGCGGAACATCATGCGCGCGAGCATCCGCGAGTTCGACTGCGCCGCCTCGACGCGCGGACGCTCCACCGCCTCCCACGCCGCCAGCACCGTGGCGAGTGAGCCGCGGTCGGCGTGGGAGAGCATGCGTGCCAGCATCCATGCCGCCTCGATCGCCATTCCGGCCCCGACGCCGGCGGTGGGCAGGAATCCGGCGGCGGCGTCGCCGACCAGCACACCCCGTGGCAGCACCCAGCGCGGAACGCGCGCATCGTCTAGACGCCACAGGTACGGGTCGCGATCGGTTGCGACCGCCTCGAGGGATGCCGCCAGACGGGGGCCGAGCTCGTCGACGCGGCGGCGGACGGATGCCGCGAAAGCGGCCGGACCGGCCCCGATATCGGCATCCGGCCCGCCGAGGAACACTCCGAGACGGCCCTTCACCGGGTAGACCCCCAGGAAGAACCCGTCACCCCAGAGCTCCTCACCGAGCGCCGGATCACCCACTGAGTCCGCCCATGCGACCCACCCCGACCAGCCGGTCTCGACCGCTTCGACATCCCCCGCGCCGAGCACGCCGCGCATGCGCGAGCGGATGCCGTCGGCGCCGATGACCAGATCGAACGACCCCTCACCGATCGGCGACCCGTCCCGATCGGTGAACCGGGCTCCCTTCGCATCCACGCCGTCCACCGTCGTGCCGTACGTCACCGGGCACCCGGCGTCGGTGAGCACGTCGATCAGCTCGCCGCGGGAGATGCCGTTGTAGTCGCCGTAGACGCTGAGCAACTCGCCCAGTGCGTCGGTACGCACCGGCCGGCCACGATGAGAGCGGAAACGGTACCGCTCAAGAGGCGTGCTGGCGGCACGATACTGCTCCTGCACGCCCAAGTCGACGAATGCCTGGTCGGCGGTGGGCATCAGCGCCACCATGTACCCGGGATGCTCCATCCGCGGCATCCGGTCGACGAGCACCGGATGCAGGCCGCCGCGGCGCAGCGACTGCGCGATCGTGATGCCGGCGATGCCGGCGCCGACCACGAGTACGCGCAGCCGGTCGTCGCGCTGCGCCTCGAGCTGAGTGGAGAGCGGGGTTTCGATGAGCATGATCCTCCTGTAGACCACCTGGTCCACTCTCGACGATACACCTCGGTTGGACCAGGTGGTCCGGTAGGCTCGTCGCATGGCTGAACTCACCGGACCCCATCGCGACCGCCTCATCGAGGCGACCGTGGCCGAGTTCGCCTCCGCGGGATACGACGGGGCCTCCCTGAACCGCATCATCCGCGCCGCGGGCCTGAGCAAGAGCTCCTTCTACCACGCGGTCGGATCCAAGTCCGACCTGCTCGACGCGGTCGTCTCCTCGCTCGTCGCCGACGTGCGCTCCCGCTGGACTCCGCCGGCGCCCGCGGTCTTCGCCGGCGACGAATTCTGGCCTCAGGTCGATCGCGTCCTCTCCGACCTCTTGGCGCTCACCGTGACCGACCCGGCCCTCCGCCTGCTCGGGCGGATCTTCTACCTGCCCGCGACCGGCGCGGCAGACGCGCGCAGCGCACTGGTCGATTCGATGCGGTCGTGGGTCGGCGAGGTGCTTCGCGTCGGGGCGGCATCCGGTGCCGTACGCGACGACGTGCCCGTCGACGCGCTCGCCGCGGCCGCGTTCGGGATGCTGCGCGGCCTGGACGAATGGGCGCTCCGCACCGCGACGACGTCGATCTCGACGGGGAAGGTCGGCGAGGCCGCATCCGCGCCCGGCCTGCTGCTGCGCGGAATGCTCACGACGCCGGGCTGAGTCCTGCCGCGCTCAGATCCAGCCCTGCTCCTCCGCCATGAGCACCGCCTGCTGCCGCGTGGCGACGTGCAGCTTGGAGAGCACGGCCGAGACGTGATTGCGCACCGTACCCGGAGCGAGAGAGAGGGCCTTCGCGATCTGTCCCGTGGTCTCGCCCCGCCGCCCCGCGCGCAGCACGTCGAGCTCGCGGTCGCTGAGCGGACTGCGCTGATCGCTCAGGGCGTCCGCGGCGATCTCGGGATCCACGTAGCGGCCACCTGCTGCCACGCGGCGGATCACCTCCGCCACCTCGTCGGCGCTGCGCGACTTCGGCAGGAATCCGGCGACGCCGGACGCGAGAGCCCGTCGCAGCACGCCCGGTCGTGCATGTCGGGTCACGACCACGCAGCGCGTCGCCACGCTGCGGCGCAGACGCTCGGCCACCTGCACGCCGTCCAACCCTGGCATCTCGAGATCGAGCAGGCAGACGTCCGGCTGCAGCTTCTCGGCCAGGGCGACGGCCTGCACGCCGTCCGCGCACTCGCCGATCACATCGATGTCGTCTTCGAGTCGCAGCAATGCCGCGAGCGCAGAACGGATCATCGCCTCATCGTCCGCGATCACCACCCTGATCATCGCGCTTCTCCTCCACCGACCGCGGGCACCGTGACGACCACCGCGAACTCGTGCCTTCCACGACGCACCTCGACGCGACCGCCGGCATCCGACACCCTCCTGCCCACGCCGTCGAGACCAGCGCCGTCGTCGCTCGCCGCCTCGTCGGATGCCGCGTCATTCGAGATCTCGTACCGCCAGGCGTCCCCTTCGCGGGCGAGGGAGAGCCGCGCCCACTTCCCACCGCCGTGCTTGAGCACATTCGTCGTCGTCTCGCGGATCACGGGACCGAGCACCGAGGCCCCCGCAGCGGCGGCTCCGGGATCGACGGTCGCCTCCGCCGTCGTGCCGGCCGCCCGCAGCAGATCGACGGCGTTAGCGATCTCATCGGGCAGCGGCACGCCCCGGAATCGCGTCGCCAGATCGCGGGTGCCCTGTCGAGCCTCGCTCACGCTCGTCCTCGCCAGGTGCAGCTGTTCCAGCGCGGCATCCGCCTGTCCCTTGGCGAGCAGGCGCTCAGCGAGTTCGAGCTGCAGAGCGATCACCTGAAGATGGTGGCCCTGCAGATCGTGCACATCGGTCGCCACTCGCAGACGCTCCTGGGTCGCGCTCAAGCGTGCCTCGGCGACGCGAGCGCGGTCGAGCGTGACCACGACGTCCCACCACCACAGCGACAGCACCGTCATCGGCGGCAACATGATCGAGAACACGCCGAACACCCACCAGGTGCGCATGAGCGCCTCCTGTGAGATGACGTCCGCAGTGCGCATGTCGATGAACCACAGACCCGCGAGCACGACGCTCACCACTATCACCAGGCGCACGCGCACGCCGGCGGGCCAGTTCAACAGCATCAGCGACTGAACGACCGGAACGAAGGCCGCGATCCACAAACCGGCGAGGATGCCGCACGCCGCGCCGTACGCGACGGCGATGGTGAGCGGCAGCAGCGTTCCGCGCCAGCCCGCGGTCAGACCGGCCGCATCGTCGCGGTGACGGTACTGCAGCAGCAGGGGCACAGCGGAACCGCACCAGATCAGCCCGCCGACGCCGACGACGGCGCCGATCGCGGCGTTGTCGACGGCATTGAAGAGCACGGTCGTCCAGACGAAGGCGACGACCAGCTGGAACATGAGCACGCCGCTGAACGTGTACCACCACGTGGCCGTGATGCCCCTGCTGATCGTGCTCATGCCTTCAGCCTACGGGCGTGACATCTGTCACCCATCGGCCGTGCGAACCGCATGCCGGCAGGTGACGGACCGACACTTCTGCGGCGACCCGCGACCCGATGGACTGTAGTCATGCCGGGACGACGTCCCGCCGAAACGATCCGCCGAACACACACGGAGCAGAACCATGAATCTCATCGAGACCTTCCAGAACCTCGTCGCCCAGGTGCCCGAGCTGGTGCAGCCGCTCATCGTGGCGCTGGCCGGCGCCGTGCCGTTCATCGAGGGGGAGGGGGCGGCCACGATCGGGATCATCGGCGGCATCCACCCGGTCATCGCGGCGATCGCCGGCATCGTCGGCAACTTCCTCTGCGTCGCGATCCTGGTGCTCGCCAGCTCGAGCGCGCGCAGCGCGATCGTCAACCGCCGGCGTGCGAAGGCGCTCGTGGCAGCCGACGGCACGGTGCTGCCGGGGTCCGACGTCGTCGGGACCGAGCACCACGACGGCTCGCGCAAGGCCGCGCGTCTCGAGAAGTTCCAGCGTGCGTTCGAGCGCTACGGCGTGCCCGGCGTGAGCCTGCTCGGCCCGCTGCTGCTGCCCACGATGTTCACCGCGACGATGCTCGTGGCCGTCGGCGTGGGCAAGGTGCGCGTGCTGGTGTGGCAGGCCGTCGCGATCGTCGGGTGGACGACCGTTCTCGCTCTGCTCGTGTCCGGAGTGCTGCGCTTCGCGGCCGGTTGATCCGGCGCGGGGGCGGCCGCCGGCCCTGCGGTCGCCCCGGTAACCTGGAACCCATGCTCAACATGGCCGACGGCCTCAATCGACTCGGCGCCCTTGCCGCGAGTCCCGTCGTCGCCACCCTCGCGACCGCCTTCGCCGATGCGGGCTTCGAGCTCGCGGTGGTGGGCGGTCCGGTGCGCGACGCGCTGCTCGGCCGCGAGACGCACGACCTGGATTTCACCACCGACGCGCAGCCCGACGACATTCTTCGCATCGTCACACCGATCGCCAGCGCTCACTGGGACATCGGCCGCGCGTTCGGCACCATCGGCGCCCGGGTGCGCGGCGAGCAGGTCGAGATCACCACGTACCGCGCCGACAGCTACGACGGCGTCACCCGCAAACCGGTGGTCGAGTTCGGCGACAGCATCGACGGCGACCTGCTGCGACGCGACTTCACCGTGAACGCCATGGCGTTGCGGGTGACGGCTCCGGCGCAGCAGCCCGCATCCACCTCGGGCCCGCAGCTGATCGATCCCACCGGCGGCGTGGAGGACCTCATCGCGGGCCGCCTGCGCACGCCCATCGACCCGGCGGTGAGCTTCGGCGACGACCCGCTGCGCATGCTGCGCGCCGCGCGCTTCAGCGCCCAGCTCGACTTCACGGTCGACCCCGCGACATTCGCGGCGATCGAGCGGCTGCGCGAAACCCTCACGATCGTCAGCCCCGAGCGCGTGCAGGGTGAGCTCGTGCGGCTCATGCAGACCGACGACCCGGTGCGCGGCCTGCGGGTGCTGGTCGACAGCGGACTGATCGAGGAGTTCCTGCCCGAGGTCAGTGCGCTGCGCCTCGAGGTCGACGAGCACCACCACCACAAGGACGTCTACGAGCATTCGCTCACCGTCGTGCGGCAGGCGATCGACCTCGAGAAGCAGCGCAATCCCGGCGCTGCGCCCGATGTGGCGCTGCGCCTCGCGGCCCTGCTGCACGACATCGGCAAGCCGCGCACGCGCAAGCTCGAGCCAGGGGGAGGGGTCACCTTCCACCACCACGACGTCGTGGGCTCTCGCATGGCACGCAAGCGCATGCAGGCGCTGCGGTTCGACGGTGAGACGACGGATGCCGTCGCCAGGCTCATCGAGCTGCACCTGCGCTTCTTCGGCTACGCAGAAGGGGCGTGGACCGACAGCGCCGTACGCCGGTACGTGCGTGACGCCGGCGACGTGCTCGAGCGGCTGCACATCCTCGTGCGCGCCGACGTGACGACTCGCAATAAGCGCAAGGCGGCCCGCCTGGCGAGCGCGTACGACGACATCGAGCGCCGCATCGTCGAACTGCGCGAGCAGGAGGAGCTCGACAGCATCCGCCCCGAACTCGACGGAAATCAGATCCAGGAGATCCTCGGCATCAAGCCCGGCCGCGAGGTGGGCGAGGCGTACCGCTTCCTGCTCGAGGTGCGCCTGGACGAGGGCGTGATCGGTCCGGATGCCGCCGAGCAGCGCCTGCGCGGGTGGTGGGCCGCGCGCGGCTGACCTTCGTCAGAGGACCACCACGGCTCTGCCCTGGACCTTCCCGTCGTGCAGGCGGGTGTACGCGTCGACGGCCTCGTCGATCGAGTACCGCTCGACGTGCACTCCCACCGAACCGGTGCGTGCCAGCGCCAGCACCTCCATCAGCTCGCTTCGGGTGCCCCAGTACGGCGCGCGCACCGATGCCCCGAACGGAGTCGAGAAGAACCCCGTCGGCAGCAGGCCGCCGCCGATTCCGACGATCTGGATGTCGCCGTCGGTCGCCACGACCTGGCGCGCGATGTCGAGTGTGGGCTGCACGCCGGTGAAGTCGAAGACGGCCTCGGCGCCGCGGCCGCCGGTGAGCCTCCGGATCTCGCCGATCGCCGACTCGTCGGACATGAGAGCGTGATGCGCGCCGACCTCGCGGGCGAGTGCCAGCTTCTCCTCCGTGATGTCGAGCGCGATCACCGTGGCGGGCGAGACGGCCCGCAGCACCTGGATGCCGACATGTCCGAGACCTCCGGTGCCGATCACCACCGCCGTGGAGCCGGCGAAGAGCTTGTCCTTCGACGACATGATCGCGTGATACGGCGTGAGTCCGGCATCGGTGAGCGACACGGTCTCCACCGGATCCAGGTCGCCGAGGGGCGTCAGGTGACGGGCGTCGTCGACGATCACGTACTCCGCCATCGCCCCCGGAGCGCCGAGACCGGGAGGGTGGATTCCCAGCTCCTCGGCCCTGGCGCAGTAGTTCTCGGCGCCCTGCGCGCATGCGTGGCATTGGCCGCATCCCCACGGGCCGTAGATCGCATAGGTGGCGCCGAGCTCGATGCCCTCCACACCGTCGCCGAGCTTCTCAGCGACCCCGACTCCTTCGTGCCCGAGAGTGAGCGGAAGGCCGTAGGTGTACTGCTCGGCGGGCAGGCCCATGACGAACCAGTCCGAGTGGCAGAGACCGGCGGCCGTGACCTTCAGACGGATCTGCCCCGGCCCCGGCTCAGGAGTGTCGATCTCCACGAGCTCCGGTCCTTCGCCGACGGTGCGGTACTGGATGGCCTTCATCGTGCATCCTCCTGGAATCAGGGGCGTCCGCCGAGCGCGACCGCCCGCTGCCCAGCCTTCTCTCGCCGTGCGCGGATCGCCAACCCCTTGTGAGGGCGGAGGCGGTGGTGCATGCTTACCGGCCTGAGTCGCGCCCGGAGCGTTCGTCGCCCGACATGAACAGCAGCCCCGACCGGCGCGCGGCCTGCACGGCTTCCTGACGTCCTCCGACGCCGAGCTTGCGATACACCGAGCGCAGTTGCGACTTGAGCGTGTTGGGCGAAACCGAGAGCCGCTGCGCGATCTCGGCCAGCGTCCTGTCGCTGGCCAGTTCGGCGAGGGCGAGTTGTTCCCTTTTGGAGAGGAGGATGGCGATCCCTGGCTCGGCGTAGCGTGCGGGACGGGACGAGATCTGCTCCGTGAGTTCCCGGTGTGCGTCTCCCAGCGCCAGCAGGTCTTCACGGGGCATGGCGGCGAAGGGCGTGCGGATCGACATGCGTGCGGCGAGGGAGGCCGCCTGATCGAAGCGCTGCTGGGCGGCATCTCGATCGCCCGCTCGAAGGTTGGCGGAAGCCGAAATCAGCAGAAGGTCGACGCTGCCGGTCCATGGCTGGGCTTCGCTGAGCGCATTCCGGTCGGCCAGCCCTGCCGCCTGGTCCCAGTTGCCGCCGAGCAGCAGCGAGCGGCTCTTGGGGATCGTCATCCGCGGCGATCGGCGCAGACGGTTCGGCGTCATCAGAGCCGAGGCCTCGGCGCCGAGACCGGCGGCCATGAGGAGTTCGGCTTCGAGCGCTGTGAGCAGCATCCCCATGGCGTCGCCGATCGGCACCTTGGACCGCTTTTCAGCGCGTCCCTCTCGCAGCAGCAGGAGAGCCGCATGCGCTCCGTGGCGCTGCCACGCGATGTGCGTCCGCGCCTCGAGCACGAACGGCCAGTACTCCATCGTCGGCCAATGGCGGTCCGACAGCCCGAGTCGCTCGGCGGCGGCGTCTGGATCGAAGTTCTCGAGGGCGACCCAGGCGGCGGCGATGTGGGAGCTCACGGCGAAGAAGCTCTCGTCGAACTGCTGAGGCTTGCCGAGCTCCTGCAGTGTCTCGAGAGCGGCGCTCGCCCGTCTCAGGTCGCCACGGCGGGCGTGGGTGAGAGCGATCAGCCCGTGCAGGTTCGCCTGCTGAAGCGGCGACATCCGATGATGCTCGTGCAGCGTGCTCAGGGCGACCTGCTCGGCCTCGGTCAGTCGGTCGATGAAGCCGAGTGTGATGACGGTCTGCGTGCGGAACAGCGGCATCGCCGCATCGAGGTGCCCGTTCGGGTCGTCCACCGCATCGAGCATCCGCGAGAAGCGCCGAACAGCAGCCGGCACCGTCTCATATCGCCCTGCCAGCCGCAGGGCGATCGTGAGGACCCCCTGCACCCACACCTGATCCGGTGACGGCGCTCCGCGCGTCACGACGCGCTGCTTCTCGCACGCCGCCACAGCCGCCAGGAGCGTGCGCACCCCTCTGGCCTGGTTGCCGCTTCCGTAACGGGCGATGCCGTGCACGAGCATCAGCAGTGGCTCCCGACGCAGCACCGGGCGCGGCACAACGTCGAGAAGATCCGGATGCAGGCGGAGCCGCACGAGGATCTCGAAGAGGTCCGAGCGCACGCACCGAGTTGCCAGCGACCAGTCGCCCGCCCGGATGGCGGCTTCGAAGGCCTGGGCGAAATCACCGCGGTCGACGTGCCACCCGGCGAGACGCTCGTATGCCGTCCTGGTCGACTCGGGCTCGCGATCCAGGCGTTCTCGCAGGGCGCGACGCAGCACGGGGTGCAGCCGGTACTCGTCGGGATCGGCATCGGGATGCCACGTTCCCAGGCCGCGGGACTCGAGCTCGGTTAGTATCGGGTGGCCGTCAAGCTCTGCGCCCATCGCCGCCGCCTGCTCCATCGTGAACGAATCGAGCACCGCGGTCGGGGCCAACGATTCCAGGCCGGCGATCCCATCGAGCGAGGCGAGCAGATGGCGGTGGGCGGAGCCGGTGTCCAGGCGCCTGCGCGCACCCGATGGCACGCCGAAGAGCGCGTGCTGCGCTTCGCCGAGCGTGGCCGACTCCTCCCGGCGTCGACTCTCGAGTACCGCGCGGATGCCGAACGGCCATCCGTCGAGCTCTTCGCGAAGTTCCTCCAGCTCTCCGGCCGAAGCATCGACGCCGAGGCGGTCGGCGAGACGGCGGACCTCCTCACCGCTGAAGCGCAGTGCGGAGGCGTCGATGGTGACGGTGTCGAGGCGTGCGGCGGTCGTCACGCTGGTCAGTTCGGACGCGACATGCGTCGCGACCACGAGGTGCAGGTTGTCGGTGCGGGTCAACAGTTCGATGAGGTCGCGTTCGAGGGCGGTGCCGGCGAGCCGCTCGAAGCCGTCGATGACCAGGGTCACCGGCAGGTCGATCGATGCAAGGCCACGACGCAGCGACGACATCAGCGTGTCCGCGATGTCACCGCGGACATCGAGGTCTTCCAGTCCCGTTCCGGTGAGAAGGCCCGCGCGTGCGAGTCCATGCAGGGCCTCGCGCCAGAATGCCAGAGCGTCGCGTACGGATGCGTCCGCCGTCACCCAGACTGTCGGCAGAACGGGAGAGCGTCGGCGCGCCCAATCAGCGAGCAGCGAGGTCTTGCCGAAGCCCGACCCTGCTTGCACGACGGTCAGCGGTGCCTCCTCGTCCGCGCACAGTCTCGCGAACAGCCGCTCACGGTGAAGCAGGTGCGGGGAGACCCGCGGAACGCCGAAGCGCAGCGGCCGCACGGGAGCGATGGTTCGCCCGTCGAGCAGGGCGAACGCCTGTGCCGCCTCGGGGGACGCTACGGTGCGTCGTCGATCTGTGTCCTGAGTCACTGGCCCGTCAAGTATGCGTGATCCGATCGGCGGTCCGTGCCCCATATCCGCCGATGCGTCCCCACGCCAGTCAAGCACACGCCCGCGGTGTTGGCTTCACCCGAGCGCTAGGGGTGAAAAAGGGGGTGAGTTTCCGTACCTTCGCCTGCGCAGCGCCTTCACAGCCGATACATATTGAGGTGACACGTTGCGGCAGCTGCAGCTTCCGCGCGCATTCGTGCTGTACCTGAGGGGGTCGGATGTCCAGCTTGAAGAGTGCTCGCATCGCGAAAGGACGCTCGCCGCGTCGCCGCGTCGACGGTGGCGCCACGATGCGCCGCCGACTCACGTCAGGCTTCGTGACCGCGCTCCTCGTCACGAGCACGGGCATCGCCGCCGCCGCACCGGCGGCGGCCGCCTCCGCTCCTTGGGCGGCGACGGCGCAGGCGGCGGACTCCCCCCTCGCCCGTCAGAGCGCGAAGAGCGCCGGTGAGCTGGCCCTGGCCAACGCTCCCGGCAACCCGGGGGTCCCCGGAGACCCGGTCGTCCTCTTCGAGGAGGACTTCGAGAACACCGACGGCACCGCGCCCGTGGTGCTCGACGACTATGAGAGCGTCGACGGTCACACCTACACAGCGGCCGCGTCCTGGCTCACGGCCTGCAATGGCGTCATCGTCAACTTCGGCATCCCCTACACGACACTGGGCAACTGCGGCTCGCCGGTCAGCTCGGCCAACCTGCGTCAGCTGGCGTACGCGCTGGGCGTGCATGGCGGCAACGCGGCTGAGGCCAACGACGCGGTATCCGCCTACACCGAGAACAACCCTGGCGTGAACCAGAGCGAGTTCGAGACCGTGAACCCGATCCCGCTGACGAGTGCGTCCGGTCGCTTCCTCACCTTCAGCGTCGACGCGGCGGCGAAGAACTGTGCCGTCTCCCCGCCGCGCTATCAGTTCTCGTTCCTCTCGGAGGGCGGCGCTGCGACTCCCGTGGGCGGGCAGATCAACGCCTGCACGTCCGGACAGGCCGTTCCCGCGCCGACGGTCGGCGGTGTCGGAGCGACCGACATCAGCGTCGGCACCTACACTTCGAACGGCTCGGTCCTCTTCGACGGTTCCTCCCTCGGAATCCGCATGGTCAACGCGAACGGCAGCGGCATCGGCAACGACGCCGCCTTCGACAACATCCGCATCCTCGACGTCACGCCGCAGCTCGACAAGAGCTTCGCGCCCGCGCGCGTGCCGGTCGGTGGCGTGTCCACCCTCACGCTCACCGTGACGAACACCAGCGAGCTCGCCGCGAAGAACGGCTGGGGCTTCACCGACGAGTTGCCCGAAGGCCTCACGGTCGCGTCGCCTTCCACCGTCGGCGGCACCTGCGTGGCCGACGTCACCGCGGCCGCCGGTTCCGACTCGATCGCTGTCGCGAACGGCACGCTTGCCGCCGGCAGCGAGTCCTGCACGATCACCGTGCCCGTGACATCTAACACGGCTGGCGCTTACACGAACGGCGCAGACAACATCACCGGCGAGAGCGGCATCGACCTTCCCGCCACCTCCACCGTCGAGTTCTTCGTGCCGCCGGCGTTCACCTGCACGTCCGGAGCGGGTGGTCTGCTGTTCCAGTACCCCACCGGCCCCACGCTCGTCCAGAACGTGAACATGGTCACCGGGGCGTACGAGACGGCCAACACCATCGAGGGCCGTCAGATCAATGCCATCGGCTACAACGTCCTCGACGACTACGTGTACGGGTGGGACCTCACCGCTGGGGCCACCGGCATCGTCCGCGTCGCTGCGGATGGCACGGTGACGTCGCTCGGCACCCCGACCGGTTCCGTCAACGGCTCGGTGGTCGGTGACGTCGATGCCGACGGCCAGTACTGGGTTCTCAACGGAACGACCTGGAACAGGATCGACCTCGAGCCCGGCTCCTCCACGTACATGACCGTGGTCGACAGCGGCACGAGCGTCGTGCCGGCCGGGCTGGCCAATGCCGGCGCCGACTGGGCCTATGTCCCCGGAGCCGGAGATTACCTCTACTCGGTCGGTCAGAGCACCACCGGAGAGGCTTCGCTGATCCGCTTCGATCGCGCCACCGGCGTGCGCGCGGTCGTCGGCACGCTGGGCCTCGGCACCGGAACGTGGACGTTCGGCGCGGTGTACGCCGACGCCAACGGCTACCTCTACGCGTCGAACAATCCGACGGGTACCATCTACCGCATCGACGTCGGCGACGTGAGCGCAGAGGTGTTCGCCCAGGGACCGGCATCGAACTCGAACGACGGCGCGCGCTGCTCGGCCTCGTCGATCCTGCTGGACTTCGGCGACGCTCCGGCGACGTACGGCACCACGCTGAACGGCGACGGCGCCCGCCACGGCATTCTCGGCTACGACGAGGACTCCCACACCGCGCCGGTCATGCTCGGAGCGAGCATCGACCCCGAGGATGATGGCCAGCCCAGCGCGACCGCCGTCGGCGATGACGACAACGCCGAGGCCGACGAGGACGGCGTGGAGTTCAACCCGGACCTCGCCTACGCGGTGCCGACGCTGCGCACGGGACTGGACCCGAATTCGCAGCAGCCGGTGGAGAACACCCTCGAGGTCGAGGTGTCCGCCGACGGTTTCGCGAGCGTCTGGGTGGATTGGAACGGGGACGGTGACTTCCTCGACGAGGGCGAGCGGGTGGCGAACGCGCAGCCTGTGACGTCCGGGTCGAACGACATCACGTTCTCGCGGGGCACGAACCCGGCGAGCATCGAGACGTTCGTGCGCGTGCGGTACTCGACGGATGCAGAATCCATCGCCGACCCCATCGGCGCTGCGGCCGACGGCGAGGTCGAGGACTACCGTGCCCTCGTCACGCGACTGATCGCGCCCGACTCCTGCGTGGCGGATGACACCCCGCATTATGCATTCACCTTCAACAGCGTCGTGAGCAAGACGGGCACCGGAGGCGTCGGCAGCACCACACGGTTCGGTGAGGTGGCCGTCGTCGACGGCGTTGCAGTCGACATGGTCATCACGCTGGTGGACGGCCGGGCGAATGCCGGTCAGCTCCCGCCCAACGGCATGGGCTCCGGAACGATTCCCGGAATCATCGACCGCGATGACGCGCAATGGCAGATCGTCAACGATGCCTCGTTCCGCTACGAGTTCTTCGAGGCGGGAACGTCGACGCCGATCGAGGTGAACGCCGTCTTCACCGTGAACGACCTCGACGGAATCCCGAGCAACCGCGAGACCGCGACGTTCAACGCCTCCGACCTGGCGGGGTACGCCGTCAGCAAGGGCAGCCTGGTCACCATCACGGAGACCGCGGGCGCCGTGACGTTCACCGGCTCCGGACGCGAGAGCGCGGAGGGCTCCCGGTTCCAGTTCGTCATCGAGGGCGAGAGCTCGTTCGAGGTGGACTGGCACGGAGGCAACGGCTCCGGGTTCGGATTCGACGGCGACGGCGACTACTCCGTGCAGCCGCCCGCGTGCTCCGACTTCGGGGACGCCCCCGACAGCTACGGCACACTGCTCGAGAGTGGCGGGGCGCAGCACGAGATCGCCCCGGGTTTGACGCTCGGCTCGCTGATCGACTTCGACGCCAATGGGCAGCCGTCGGACGACGCGCTCGGCGACGACGAGAACCGCCTGGCCGACGAGGACGGCGTCACGGACGACATCAAGGTGACCGCGGGCGAGGAGACCGCCGTCACCGTCACGGCGACGAACGACACCGCTGAGGCGGCGACCCTCGCGGGCTGGATCGACCTCGACGGCAGCGGCACCTTCGACGCCGGCGAGCTGGCCAGCATCGCGGTGCCGGCTGAGACCGGCACCGCGGAGTACGAGCTGACCTTCCCGGCGCCGACCGCAGGCGGAGACGGCTTCGCGCGGTTCCGTCTGTTCCCCGGTGCGGTGGCGACGCCGCTGCCGACGGGTGCCGCGGCCGGGGGTGAGGTCGAGGATTACGCGACGACCTTCGTGCAGGGCGCGCCGATCTTCCTCAGCTGCTCGGCGCTGACGACCTTCGACGAGGACAACGGCGGATGGCGCGCGGCGACCACCGCACGCGGCACGAGCGTCGTGATGCAGCCGCGCCCCGTGGAGTGGAGCGCGACGGCCGGCAACCCCGGTGGCGCGATCATCGAGGACGACCTCGACGGAAACTGGACCGAGCTCTGGACGCCGCCGCTGGTGGCAAGCGGCTACGCGACGGACTACTCCGCATCCGCAGGCGAGAACATCCAGTTCGACTACCGCAACGACACCGGCGTGTCCTATGACGTCTACGTCGGCATCGTGGGCGCGAACGGTGCGCACTACTGGTACAACTTCCGCGACCAGATCGTCGACTCCACGCAGTGGACCCGAGTGATCGTTCCGCTGGAGGCCGCGCAGTGGCACACCCAGTTCAACAACAACACCGGCCCGTTCGGCGCGGCACCGTCCGAGGACGACTTCCTCGCGGCGCTCGAGAACGTCGACCGCTTCACCTTCTCGATCGAAGGACGCACCGGTGCGGATCGCACCGCGTTCGACAACTTCGGTCAGCCGTGTGAGGACTTCGGCGACGCACCCGACACGTACGGCACGTCCATCGCGAACGACGGTTCGCGACACCAGGTCCTCGGCTTCGACGAGGCCACGGACAGCGCTCCGCTGATGCTCGGTTCGAGCATCGACATCGAGGAGGAAGGCGTCGCCTCGCCGTCGGCCGATGCCGATGACGAGTCCGGCATCGCCGACGAGGACGGCGTCGCCGACGAGATCGTGGTCACCCAGGGTGACGAGACGACCGTGACCGTGAGCGCGACGAACACGACGGACGCGATCGCGACCCTGGCCGGCTGGATCGACCTCGACGGCAACGGCACCTTCGACTCCGGCGAACTCGTCACCGTGGCGGTTCCCGCCGACAGCGGCACCGCCGAGTACGAGCTGACCTTCCCTGCGGGGACGACGCTGAAGGACACCTTCGCCCGCTTCCGGCTGTTCCCCGGCGAGGTGGCGGCCCCGCTGCCCACCGGCGCCGCAGCGGCCGGCGAGGTCGAGGACTACGCTGCAGACGTGATCGATCGCGAGATGGCGATCACGAAGACGTCGGACTTCAGCGCGGACTCGCGCCCCGGTGACACGATCACCTACACGCTCACCGCCGAGAACACCGGAACGGCCGACTACACCGAGGCGGACCCCGCCGTCGTGTTCGACGACCTGGCCGGCGTGCTCGACGATGCCGAGTACAACAGGGACGCGACCGCGACGATCGACGGCGCGGACGCAGGCGCGGTGGGCTTCGTGCCGGACACGTTCCTGTCGTGGTCCGGAGAGCTCGCCGCCGGCGAGACGGTGACGATCGAGTACTCGGTCACCCTGAGGGGTGGCGGTGACGGCACGGTGCGCAACGTGGCCTGGGAGCCGAACGTGCCGCCGACACCCGGCGACCCGCCGACCGAGGTGCCCACGTGCGACCCCGCGACGGATGAAGGCATCGACCCGGTGACCGGCGAGGCCTGCGCATCCGATGAGGGCGAGCTGCCGAAGCTGACGGTCGAAAAGGCCGCCGACCGGACCGATCTGCCGGCGGACGGCGAGGTCGTCACCTACACGATCACCGTTCGCAACGAAGGCCCCGGCGTCTTCACGGCGGACGCGCCGGCGCGCGTGACCGACGATCTCTCGGAGGTCCTCGACGACGGCGCCTTCGGCGAGATCACCCTCCCCGCCTCGGGTGCCTCGTACGACGAGGATGCCGCGGAGCTGACCTGGAGCGGTCCGCTCGGCGTCGACGAGAGCGCCGAGATCAGCTACACCGTGATCTATGACGCGAACTCGCCGGACGGCGACCAGATCCTGCTGAACACCGTGTGCGTCCCGGCCGAGGATGCCCTCGACCCCGACGAGGCGTGCGACTTCGCACGGGTGCCGGCTGCGGCTCTGGAGATGACCAAAACCGTCGACCCGGCGGACGGAACCGCCGTGGAGGCCGGACAGGTCGTCACCTACACGCTCACCTTCGAGAACGTCGGGCAGGCCCCGGCGACCGTCGATGCCCTCGATGACCTCTCCGGTGTGCTGGACGATGCTCTGATGACCGATCGCCCGATCGTCGACGACGGTCTCGAGGCGCAGGTCGACGGCAACCGGCTCACGGTGACCGGAGAGGTGCCGGTCGGCGAGGTGCGGACCGTCAGCTACTCCGTGACGGTGAACGCCTACGACGATCAGGCCGATCACACGCTGGGCAACGTGCTCAGCAACGCCGACGGCAGCTGCCCGCCGGGAGGATGTGAGGAGACGGAGAACCCGATCCGCCACTTCTCGGTGACCAAGACCGCCGACGTGGTCGAGGATGTGCAGACGGGCGACACCATCACCTACACGGTGACCGTGACGAACGACGGCGATGCCGCGTACACCACCGGGCAGCCGGCGCGTGTGTCCGACGACCTGACCGACGTGCTCGACGACGCCGCCTACAACGGCGATGCGATCGCGGTGGCATCGGACGGGTCCGTGGCTCCGATGCCGGACTTCGCCTCGCCGATGCTCACCTGGTCGGGCGCCCTCGCCGTCGGCGAGTCGATGGAGATCACCTACAGCGTCACCGTCACCAATCTCGGTGACCACGACCTGGTGAACGTCGCCAGCCCGGTTTGCGCTCAGGGCGTGCCGTGCGCTCCGCCCGCCGAGGTGGAGATCCTGCTGCCGAGCATCACCCCGTCGAAGACGTCCGACCCGGCATCCGGTGAGGCGCTTCAGGCCGGCGACGTCGTGACCTACACCCTGTCGTGGACGAACGACGGACAGGCGCCGGGTCCGCTGGACTCGACGGACGACCTGTCGGGTGTGCTCGACGACGCCGAGATCACCAGCGCTCCGGTGGCGGACCGCGACGACATCGGCCTCGAGCTCGACGCCGACGCCGGCACCCTGCGGGTGACAGGTGAGCTTGCGGCAGGCGAGACGGTGACGGTGACCTACCAGGCCACGATCCGGCCCGACGGCGACCGCGGCGACAACATCGCCTCGAACGTCCTGGCTTCGGATGTGCCCCCGTTCGAGTGCGCCGAAGGCGACACCGAGTGCGACCCGTTCGTGCCGCCGAGCACCACCCACCCGCTGGGCGAGCTCGACGACTGGAAGACCGTCGACCCCGCATCCGGCACGACCGTGCGCTCCGGCGACGAGATGACGTACACGCTGCACTTCGCCAACACCGGCGAGGCCGACGTGGACGTCGCCCGTGACGACGTGCTCACGATGGTCCTGGACGATGCGACGGTCACGGCCGCACCGGCCGCGTCCGACGCCGCCCTGACGGTGTCGGAGATCGTGGACGGACGCTTCAGCGTCACCGGAACCCTGGCCGCTGGCCAGGAGGTCACCGTCACGTACACGGTCACCGTGAACGCCGACGGAGAGCGCGGAGACGACCAGCTGGGCAACTTCCTGGTCGGCGCGGGCGAGGAGCCCCCGACCGAGTGCGCTCCGACGGACGGGGAGCGTCCCGACTGCACGATCAACTACGTCTCGAATGTGGTCGTCTCGAAGTCGGCCGACCCGGCATCCGGCACGGCCATCGACCACGACCAGAACGTCGAGTACACGCTGACGTTCCGCAACGTCGGAACCAACGCGGGTGCCGCGGCCGTACCGGTTGACTACACCGACCACATGGCGGGCGTGCTGGATGACGCTGAGCTCCTGCTCGGCCCGATTCCGTCAGACCAGAGCGTCGAAGCGGTCCTCGAGGGCGACACCATCCGGATCACCGGCGCGGTCGCCACCGGTGAGGTCGTGACGGTGCGCTACATCGTCGCGCCGAAGGCGTACGACGAGCAGGGCGACCACGTGCTCGGCAACGTCCTCGCCGTCACCGGGACCGACCCGGTCTGCGCTCCGGACAGCCCGCTGTGCACCACGCACGAGATCACGCCCCCGCCGCCGCTCGCGACGACGGGTGCGGAGGCCAACTGGTCGATGCTCCTCGCGGCACTCGCACTGATGCTCGGCGGTGGACTGCTGGCCGTCGTCAGCAGGCGTCGGCGCGAGCTGGTCTGAACGGTGATCTGAGCGACTGAGCCGCAGGTCGCATGATGCCCTCCCGTCCCACCCGGACGGGAGGGCATCGCCGACTGCGCTCAGCGCAGGAACAGGCTGAGGAGTCCGCCGAAGAGCTGCGGGACGACGGCGAAGAGGAAGACGACGATGAACACCACGATCGTCACCCAGGAGACGCCCTTCTTCAGCCGCCGGCCCGGAGGAGCCACACCCGGCGGCGGAACGACCATCCCCGCGGGAGGCGCGAAGGGCAAAGGTGCCGGTGGGACGGGTGCGGTGGCACCGGTTGAATCGGCCGCGGAAGCTGCTCCTGCGCTCACGGCCGCGGGGCCCGCGGACCCCTCAGCCTGCGCAGCCCGCAGCCGTTCGTCGCGCCACCGCGCCCACTGATCGAACTTCGTCATCAGGGCGCCGACGGCCCCGAACAGCCACGCCCAGGTCGCGGGGTCGGTCGTCGAGGCGGGGCGCTGCATGTAGAGGAACATCCAGTCGTCGACGATCTCGACGTCGAGCTGCGCGGCATGGTCGATGAACCGCGCCATGATGTCGGGGGTGAACAGGTACAGCGCGTCGGCCTCGTACCCGCGCGGGCAGTACAGCGTGAAGTAGCGGTCGAAGTCGCCCTCGAGCGACAGGCGCTGATCGCGCGAGAACGAAGCCGGAAGGTTACTGCCCAGGCCGTTGTTGCCCAGCGCGTCGAGCACGATGTTCGGCAGCGGCACGTCGAGGCGCACGGCCACGTAGCCCCAATGGTGGGTCGTGCGGTTCTTCCCCGAGCCGGTCGTGTACTGGTAATTGCCGAACTCGACGAACCGCGGCTGGAAGCCGCGCACCAGTGCCGTCGACGTGCGGGCCGATCCGTTCTGGAAGATCACGCCCGGCAGCCCGGGGGCGTCCACCCGATGCTCGTAGGCCATGCCGTTGGCCTGGGCGAAGCGCGCGATCCGGTAGGTGGAGAGGCGCCTGCGGCGCGAGGTGACCACCGACAGCGGGATGCCGACACCCAGGCCGACGGCGATCAGGATCAGCGGCAGGCTGAACGCCGCACCGAGCGGTCCGTGTCCGCCGCCGGTGGTGCCGAGGATGATGCCGAAGACGGCGCTGCCGAGCACGGGCACCACGACGACGACGCCGACCATGCCCAGGACGACCCAGGCGATCACGCTGCCGATCGACGTCGGATGCTTCGCCTTGATCTGGCGCCAGAACTCCGACACCGCTCGCGAATCCACGGCATCCGTCAAGGGGCGTGTGTCGAACGGATAGCGCGGCGTCTCGCTGGGGACGGTCATCGGTTCACCTCGTCGGCATCCCAGGTCAGGCATGCGTTCTCGGGCAGCGGGAGCGCTTCGATGTCCGGGTCCGCGCAGATCGCGGCTACGAGCGCTGGCGAGCCCGCGATCACCGTGGAGTCGAAGTCGATCTCACTCACGAGCACCCAGGCTCGATCGGCCGGCCACAGAATGCTCGGATGATGTGCCGAAGGCGGGAAGCCCTGTCGTTCGGACTCGACGTCGCGCCACGGGGCATAGAGGGTCCAATCGGGATCGGCGAACGCCGACGGCGCGGCCGAGAACAGCACGTAAGCGCGGTCGGGAAGCTCCAGTCGCCGGCCGTTGGAGACCTCGTCCGGGAGGATCCCTGGTTGCCAGGTCGGCTTTCGGAACGCGTTGTTGAAGGGATCGTGCATGCTGCGCTGCAGCATCTCGAGGTGCGCCGGGTCGTCGCTCATGACGGCAGGGGTGGCGGGGTGGCCCAGGTAGCCGGTCAGTCCGCCCCAGCCCTCCCAGACCGCCGCGCACCCGGCATCCGGCGTCGAGGTGTGAGCGACGAGATGGCGCGCGATCGCCGCGAGCAGCCTCGGCTCCATCTCGCCCTCGACGGGTGCGTCGAACTGCCGCCCGTCCGGCGCGACCCGGCTGCGCCAGTCGCCCCCGGCGGGCGTGCGCACGATCCGACCCCACTGCGCCTGCGGATGCAGCACGGTGCCGTACGCCGCGGCGGTCTCGGCCCAGGTTGCAGGCTCGTCGACGTACTGCCCGAACAGGGCGTCGCGGTCGGCATCCGGCATCCGATCGAGCTCGTCCCAGCTCGGCACGGCCCGACCGGGCAGTGACCGGACGGATGCCGGATGGAACACCCGCGCGTACGCGGGGAACCCCCGGGGGACCACACCGTGCATCGTCTCGTGCCTGTCATCCAGCCGCTCACGCAGCCACGACCCCGCGGACGGGTCGGCGATCCACTTCATGCACCCACGCTACCCGCGCCCGCTGACGCGACGCGGAGGGCGCTGCGCCGCGAAGCATGCCGGCACGAACGACCACGTTGTTCACGAAAGACCACGCTGTTGCCGCCGACGACGTGGTCTTCGGTGACCTTCGTGGTTCAGCGCCGCAGGCGAAGGCCTCGTCACCCGCTGTTCATCCCGACGTCGCCGCCGCGTAAACGAGGCACTGCACGATGACTCGGTGACCGCCCCGCTCGTGACCGTGATCGTGCCGGCGAAGGACGCAGGCCGGTTCATCGGCACGACGCTCGAAACGCTCACCCGGCAGTTCGACGACGCAGCCGCGCTCAAGCTGGTCGCGATCGACGACGGCTCCCGCGACGACACCGGCGAGATCATGCGCCGGTACGCAGAGCGCTTCGACAACGCCGAGGTGATCGTCAACCCGCGGCCGCGGGGGCTCGCCACGGCCCGCAATCAGGGTCTCGCCCGGGTCGAAGGCGAGACGTTCTGCTTCCTGGACGGCGACGACTGGATGCAGCCGGGCCGACTCCAGGTGCTGGCCGGGGCGCTGCGTGAGCTGCGCTGCGATTTCGTGCGCACCGACCATGTCACCGTGAAGGGCGCGGAGCGCCGGCTGGTACGGGCGCCGTTCACGTGCCGCGGCGTGGCCGCCGCCCCGCGGGACGCGATCCTGCCCGCCGACGACCGCAGCATGGTCGACTACCCCTACGCGTGGGCCGGCCTGCTGCACCGTCGGGTGCTCGACGCGGGTCTCGCCGGGTTCCGAGACGGGCTGTTCACCGCGGAGGACCGGCCGTGGGTCTGGCGCCTGCACCTGGAGGCGGCATCCTTCGCGGTGGTGGATGCGCCGCACATCCTCTACCGGCGAGGGCTGGCCGATTCGCTGTCGAAGACGCTCGATCGGCGGCAGCTGCACTTCACCCGTGCCCTTGGCGAGGTGCTCGACCTCGTTGAAGCCGACCCCGAGGCCGAACGAATGCTGCCGAAGGCCGCGTTCACGGTGCTTGCCCTGAGCTCTCACCACCTCGTGCGCGCTCGCCGCATGCATCCCGCCGTGCGCCGTGAGCTGCGCGCCGGAATCCGCTCGCTGCTCGCCCGACTTCCGCGGGATCAGGCGGCCGCAGCGATCACGAAGATCGGCGGACCGCGGCGGCGGGTGCTGGCCAGGGTGCTGAGAGAGGCGGACCGCACGTGATCCAGCTGTTCGCCCTGCACAGCGGCTACGGGCTGATGACCGCCGCGGCTGCTCTGGACGCCGGGCTGCTCGGTGAGGCCTCTCGGCGCATCCTGGTGCCGATGAACACGGCCGCCGTGCCGGAGACCGCGATCGATCTCGCGTCGGCCGCCCGCTTTGCGACGCTGAGGGCTCGCTTCGACGAGGCCGAGCCGCTGAACCCCCTCATCGACCCGAAGCACCCCACCACGTGGGAGCCCGACGAGCAGGACCTCCCGATGATCGAGCGGCTGCTCCGCAGGGCGTGGGCCCTCGGCGACGCCGACATCGAACTGTTCGTGCAGTCGCCGCAGGTGGCGCCCTCCCGCACGCTGATGCAGGTGTTCCGCAGTGCCCGGCTCGGCGTGATCGGCGACGGCCTGATGACCTACTCGCCTATTCGCAGCCGGCTGCCGCGGCAGCTCACCGAGCGCGTCGCGCGCGTGGTGTACCCCGATGTCGTGCCCGGTGCCGAGCCACTCGTCTTCGTCGAGACGGGGGCCAGCCGAGTCGCGGTGCCGGTGCCGGCGTTCGGCGCCGTGCTCGGCGAGGTCGGGGATGCCGCGCCCGACGCCGAGCTCGACAGGCTGGGCGAAGACGACCTCCGCACCGCCGTCGTGATCGGCCAGTACCTCGCAGCGCTCGGGCTGGTCACCACTCAGGAGGAGCACGAGATGCAGGCCGCGATGATCGATGGCGCCGCGGATGCCGGTGCCGAGCGGGTGGTCTTCAAGCCGCATCCGTCGGCGCCGCCTGGGCTCACGGAAGCGCTCGCCGCCAGAGCGATGCGAAGAGGTGTGGCCTTCGCGACCTACACCGGCGACCAGCCCGCTGAGCATGTCGCCCGCCGGCTCGGGGCGAGCGACATGGTCGCCGGCTTCTCGACGGCGCTGCCCACCGCACACACGCTGTTCGGCACGCGCATCCACGCCGTCGGCACCGCGGATGTGCTGGCGCGATTGACCCCGTACGAGAACAGCAACCGGATCCCTGCCACGATCGTGGACGCCATGACCCGCGACGACTGGCGGGAACCCGGTCGGATGCAGCAGCTCATCGACACCGTCGGCTACGCCATGCAGCCCGAGATCGTGGGGCAGCTGCGGCCCCGCGCGGTCGAGCTGCTCGGCACACTGAGCGCAGAGGAACGGGAGCGCTACGTGCCGGCTGCGCGGCTGCGCGCTCTCGATCTGCCCGGCGCCCCCTCTGCGACGCCGCTGCAGCGCATCATCGAACCGGCCGGGGGAGTGGGCCGCCTGGAGGAGCTGCGTCTCACGGCCGCGGGCGCGCGGCGGCGGGCGCGTCGAGTGTGGAAGGCGGCGACAGGCCGATGACCGATATCCGCGACGAGAATCTCGCCGGTGGGCGGCTTTCCGCGCTGCAGAATTCTGCACGCGCTGCGCGAATCGACGCAGCGCGCGACGAGAACAGCAGCGCGAGGGCGGAGGCTGTGGAGAACAGCCGCGCGAGGGCGGAGGCTGTGGAGAACAGCCGCGCGAGGGTGGATGCTGCGGAGAACAGCAGCGCGCAACGGCGGGCGCGCGAACTGAACGTCGCGATCATCCCCGCACGCGGAGGTTCGAAGGGCGTACCAGGAAAGAACCTGCGCCGGGTGGGCGGAATGCCGCTCGTCGAGCGGGCTGTGCGTGCGGCGTCGGCGGCATCCGGTGTGGATCTCGTGGTGGTGAGCACCGACGATGCGGCGATCGCCGCGGTCGCTGAGGCCGCGGGTGCCAGGGTGGTCGCACGCCCGGCTGAGATCGCCGGCGACACGGCCTCGTCCGAGAGTGCGCTGCTGCACGCACTGGACGCCCTCGAGGCTGACGGCGTCAGGGTGGGCGTCGTCGTGTTCGTGCAGGCCACCTCGCCGTTCGTGCCGAGCGCCGGCATCGCGGAAGCCGTGGCGCACATCGCGGAGGGCCGCTTCGACAGCGTCTTCTCGGCGCACGAGACCTACGGCTTCCTCTGGCGCAGGGATGCCGACGGGCGGGCTGACTCGATCAACCACGACGCCGCGCGGCGCCAGCGAAGGCAGGACCGCGAACCCCACTACCTCGAGACCGGCGCGTTCTACGCGTTCTCGGCCGCGGGGTTCCGGCGCTTCCAGCACCGGTTCTTCGGGCTGGTCGGCATCGTCGAGGTGCCCGAGTCGTCTGCGATCGAGATCGACGATGAGCACCAGCTGCGTCTCGCTGGTGCGATCGCGCCGTTGTTCGCCGCCGAGGGGGGCCGCATCGCCGCCGCGGCGCTGGTGACCGATTTCGACGGCGTGCACACCGACGACAGCGCCACGGTCGACAGCGACGGCCGTGAATCGGTGCGCGTCAGCAGGGAGGACGGCATGGGCGTCTCACGGATGCGCCGAGCGGGAATCCCGATGCTCGTCCTGTCGACCGAGCAGAACCCGGTGGTCGCCCGGCGCGCCGAGAAGCTGCGGGTGCCGGTGCTGCACGGCATCGACGACAAGGCGGCGGCGCTCGCCGCGTGGGCGGGTGAGAACGGCATCCCGCTCGCCGACATCGCCTATGTCGGCAATGACGTGAACGACCTCGGCGCTCTCGAGCTCGTCGGCTGGCCGATCGCGGTCGCGAATGCGCATCCGGCGGTGAAGGCCGCCGCCCGCGTGGTGCTCGCCCGGCGCGGCGGCGAAGGCGCCGTGCGCGAGGTCATCGAGCGGATGCTCCCGCGCTGACACACCGGGCCCCGCACGTGCGTTCCGACGTGCTTCCGCGAGGCGTCACCCGATCGCCTCCGGCGGTTCATCTCGCGCGCGTAGACCGGGAAGAACGACCGGAGAACCAGAGCGGTACCCGCACGAACGGAGCGTCATCATGACCGTCAGCATCGGAGAACGAGTGGTCGGCGGAGGCCGCCCCACCTATGTCATCGCCGAGATCGGCTTGAACCACAACGGTGACGCCGAGATCGCCAAGCAGCTCATCGACGTCGCCTGCGCAGCGGGTGCGGATGCCGTGAAGTTCCAGAAGCGCACACCCGAGATCGCGACTCCCGAGCACATGCGCGACGTGCCCCGAGAGACGCCCTGGGGCACCATGACCTACCTCGAGTACCGTCATCGCGTCGAGTTCGACCGCGATCAGTACATCGAGATCGGCGACTACGCCACCATGGCGGGCCTGCACTGGTTCGCCTCTCCGTGGGACCTGCCGAGCATCGAGTTCCTCGAAGACCTGAACGTCGTCGCGCACAAGGTCGCCTCGGCGAGCCTCACCGACACGGAGCTGCTGCAGGCCCTGCGTGAGACCGGCAAGCCCGTCATCCTGTCGACCGGGATGTCGACGATCGAGCAGATCGACCGCGCTCTCGACGCGCTCGGCACCGATCGTACGATCCTCATGCACGCGACCTCGACGTATCCGATGGAGGCGGGCGAGGCGAACCTCAAGATGATCCCGGCGCTGCGCGATCGATACGCCGGTGTGCCGGTCGGGTACTCGGGTCACGAGCGCGGCCTGCAGATCTCGCTCGCCGCCGTCGCACTCGGCGCCGTGGCCGTCGAGCGGCACATCACCCTCGACCGGGCCATGTGGGGCTCCGATCACGCCGCCTCCCTGGAGCCCGGCGGGCTGGAGCGCCTGGTGCGCGACATCCGGGTGATCGAAGAGGCACTGGGCGACGGCGTGAAGCGCGTCTATCCCGGTGAGCTCGCGCCGATGGCCAAACTGCGCCGGGTGGGGGCATGACCTACCCGGGCAGCAGGCCGCGGCGGCTGCGAGTGGTCGTCGTCGGCGATGCCGACTCCTTCGTGAAGTGGGCGGCGCACCTCGTCGACAGGGTCGACGAGGTCAGCCAGCACCTGCTGCTCGTGCGCACCCCGCTGACCGTCAGTGATGCTCAGAAGGATGCCGCGGTCGCGGGCACCCGGTTCGCGGAGCACCCGCGATCGGTGACGCGCATCGCCTTCGCGGATGTCGCCGACTGGCTGGCGCGCGACCGCCCCGACGTGGTGGTGCTGGCGGGGCGCGCGCCGTTCGTCAGGCTGCTCTCGCGGGAGATCGACAGGCTTGCGCACCGGCCCGTCGTCGTGACGGGACTTCCGGGCATGTCGGTGCCGGCGCTGCGCGGCGCCCTGGAGTACCGCCGCTACAGCGACCTGCTCGTGGTGCATTCGCGTCGTGAGGTGGCTGCGTACTCGCGTCTCGGCCGGGCACTGGGCGTGACGGTGCCGGTCGCACTCGCGACGCTGCCGTTCGCGGTCGGCGGTGCGGAGCGCCCCGGGGGCACCGATCTCGTGTTCGCCGCTCAGGCGCTCGTTCCCGGTGATCGTGAAGAGCGACGGCGCATCGCCGAGATCCTCCGCCTGGCGGCGGTCGCCGACCCCTCGCGGCGAGTGGTGATCAAGCTGCGCTCGCGGCCCGGCGAGGTGGAGGCGCATCAGGAGCGCGACGGCTACTCCGAGCTGCTCGATCACGCGCCGGAGAACCTCGTCTTCTCCTTCGCCCCGATGTCAGAGGCACTGGCGACTGCGGAGGGGCTCGTGACGGTGAGCTCGACGGCCGCCGTCGAAGCGCTGGCCGCCGGAGTGCCTGTCATCGCGCTCGACGAGTTCGGGGTGCGTCCCGAGCTGCTGAACCAGGTGTTCGAGGGCAGCGGGCTGCTCGGCAGCGCGGACGACGTCGTGACCCGCCGCTTCCGGCATCCCGATCCGCGCTGGGCGGCGGCCAACTACTTCCATGACCGTCGCGAGTCGACCTGGTGGGAGCAGACCCGCAGACTCGTCGCCCTGCGTCGACGCGGGATGCTGCCGGCCCGTACTGTGCCGCGCCCGCGTGGCGGGGCGCTGCACGCGGCCTGGCACCGCAAGAGCGTGCTCGGCGCTGAGGACCGCACCGCCGTCGGCGCACTCGCCCACGCCCTCGGCGCCCCGGTAGTGGCGGCGCTCATCGCGGTCAAGCGCCGCCGTGGCCGAGCCTCCGCGTCGACGGCATCCGAGGAGTTCACGCTCGCCCCGAGCCCGCTGGCGGAGCCGGTCGGGCGACGGCTCGCGGGCTCCTCCGTCCGCGACTGAGACTCGCCCCGAACACGACGAAGCCCTGTGGCGTCCCACAGGGCTTCGCTTCGTGCTGAGTTCTTCAGGGAGCCGGGATGCGGTGCATCTCCGGCTGCGACCGGCTCAGAGGCCGAGACCGCCGAGGAGGCCGAGGATGGTGCTGAGCAGACCGGAGACGAGGCCGAGAATCGCGTCCATTTTCATTCCTTCGTTAGCTGGGCGGTAGCCCGTGGTTGGGGAGATGCGCCGGAGCGCGCTCTCATCCTGACGCGCAATATATTGGAATACAAGAGCGTTCCGAGAAATTCACCCGGCGGAAACCAGCGCACGGGTGGCGGACAGGACGGCGAGCGGGGGTGGCGGCGTCGTCGTTCGCGACACGCCCGGATCTCCGCTAGACTGTTCAGGTTGTCTGCCCTCCGGCATCCGCTCGGGGCGGACGACGTGCACACACCCTCCTGCTTCCGGGAAAGTCCCGGGAGCCGTTCTAGTCCGAAGGAGGTGGGTAAGTGACGCACCAGTACGAGCTCATGGTCATTCTGACCCCCGAGCTGGACGAGCGCCAGGTTGCCCCCAACCTCGACAAGTTCCTGAAGGTCATCACTAACGATGGTGGCTCGATCGACAAGGTCGACATCTGGGGCAAGCGCCGTTTCGCCTACGAGATCAACAAGAAGAACGAGGGCATCTACGCCGTCGTCAACTTCACCGCGACGAGCGAGGCCACCCAGGAGCTCGACCGCCAGCTGAAGCTGAGCGAACTCGTGTTCCGCACCAAGGTCCTCCGTGCCGAAGAGGCACAGGCCATGGTCGCCGCCGAGGCCAAGCGCGCTGCTGAGAAGGCCGCCCGCAAGCCCAAGGTCGCGAAGGCCTAAGGCTCATGGCCGGCGAAACCGTCATCACCGTGGTGGGCAACCTCACCGCAGATCCCGAGCTGCGTTACACGCAGAACGGCCTGCCGGTGGCGAACTTCACCATCGCTTCGACGCCGCGCACGTTCGACCGCCAGGCCAACGAGTGGAAGGACGGCGAAGCGCTGTTCCTCCGCGCGTCGGTGTGGCGTGAGTTCGCCGAGCACGTGGCGGGCTCGCTGACGAAGGGCATGCGCGTCATCGCGCAGGGCCGTCTGCGTCAGCGCTCCTACCAGGACCGCGAAGGCAACAACCGCACGGCGATCGAGCTGGAGGTTGACGAGATCGGTCCGTCGCTGCGATACGCGACGGCACAGGTCACGCGGGCCGCATCGAGCGGCGGTGGGCAGTCGCGCCCGCAGCAGCAGCAGGTCTCTGATGAGCCGTGGTCGACCCCCGGCTCCTTGAGCGCTGACGCCTGGAGTGCTCCGGGCAGCTTCGGCGACGACACCCCGTTCTAAGGAATTCCGGATGCCATCAGCATCCGACCTCATCTCTTAAGGAAAACTCATGGCTGGAAAGTCGAGCGGCGACCGCCGCAAGCCGCGGAAGGGTGGCAAGCCCACCGCTCCCGCGAAGTCGATCCGGGTCGGCGTCATTGATTACAAGGACGTCGCCACGCTTCGCAAGTTCATCTCGGAGCGCGGCAAGATCCGCGCCCGTCGTATCACCGGTGTCTCCGTGCAGGAGCAGCGTCTGATCGCCCGTGCGATCAAGAACGCTCGCGAGATGGCTCTCCTGCCCTACGCCGGCGCTGGCCGCTAAGGGGTACCGACAATGGCAAAGCTGATTCTCACGAACGAGGTCGCCGGGCTCGGAAGCGCCGGTGACGTCATCGAGGTCAAGAACGGGTACGCCCGCAACTACCTCATCCCCCAGGGCTACGCGGTCGCATGGACCCGCGGTGGCGCCAAGCAGGTCGAGTCGATTCAGGCCGCCCGCAAGGCTCGCGCGATCCACGACCTCGATGAGGCCACGGCTCTGAAGAACAAGCTCGAGGGCACCAAGGTGCGCCTGGCCGTCAAGGCCGGCGCCGAGGGTCGCCTGTTCGGCTCGGTGAAGACGGCCGACGTGGCCGACGCCGTCGCCGCTGAGGGCCTGGGCTCCATCGACAAGCGCAAGGTGCACTTCGCCGCTCCGATCAAGTCGGTCGGCGAGCACGAGGCGACCGTCCGTCTGCACGACGACGTCACCGCCGTGATCACCCTCCAGGTGATCGCCGCAAAGTAACTCTCGCGCGCCTGTCGGAAAGCCCCGGATCGTTTGATCCGGGGCTTTCCGCTTGTATCAGCGGATCAGCTCCGACGCGTTCGGCGGCGAAGCAGCACGCCCCCGAACGCCAGCAGCACGGCGGCCAGCGCCAGCGCAGCCGGGTCGAACGTCGCACCCGTCGCAGCCAGCGTTCCGCTGCCTGTCGTGGACGTGCGCGACATCATCGTCGGATGCCGGTCGGTTCCAGGGTCCGTGCCCGGGTCGGTTCCGGGGTCGGTACCGGGGTCGGTTCCGGGGTCGGTTCCGGGGTCGGTTCCGGGGTCCGTGCCCGGGTCGGTACCGGGGTCCGCGCCCGGATCGGTGCCAGGAACAGTGCCAGGACCGGTGGTCGTGCTGTCACCGATCACCGAGATCGCGTTACCCGATATGGTGATCGGTGCGGTGATCGGCAGCAGCACCTGGGTGCCTCCGAGGAGCGAGTTGGTTCCGTCGGTGTGCGCGTTGGTCTCGGTGGATGCGGGTGCATTCGTCGTGTTGCCGCTGGTGTTCTTGGCTGTGCTGTCTCCGATGACGGTGATGGCGTTGCCTGAGACGTTGACCGGTGCGGTGATGGGTGCGAGGACCTGGGTGCCTCCGAGGAGCGAGTTGGTTCCGTCGGTGTGCGCGTTGGTCTCGGTGGATGCGGGTGCATTCGTCGTGTTGCCGCTGGTGTTCTTGGCTGTGCTGTCTCCGATGACGGTGATGGCGT
>NZ_JAPSIY010000001.1:0-331136 GCF_031178445.1 Microbacterium sp. | reverse complement strand
TGCCTGAGACGTTGACCGGTGCGGTGACCGGCGCCACGACCTGGCTGCCCGAGGCGGTGCCATCGCTCCCGTCGGTGTGGGCGTCGGACTCCGTAGCCGGTGCCGAGCCCGTCACGGCCGCCGTGGACGTGTCACTGGCGTCGCTGTCCCCGACGATCGCGATGGCGTTGTCGTTGATGCTGATCGGCGACGTGATGTGGACCACTGCCTGACTGCCTCCGAGGAGACTGTCGTCTCCGCCGGTCTCGGCCGCGTTCGCGGCTGTCGCGCCGAGCAGTGAGATGCCGCCGGCGATGAGCGCGCCCCAGAGGACGTGCTTCACGGTTGTTCGCATGATTCAACTCCTGATCTGAATGAGGTGGAGGTCGCACGGCCGTGCGACCAGGCTTGTGCCGATCCGGAGATCGGCGCAGCCCTCATCAGTCAGGAGAGACGTCGGTGCTGCTCGCCGGAGACGGCGGCAGCGAGGGATCCGTGGACGGCTCCCGGGTGACCCCGGGATCGTCACGGGCTCCGTCAGCTTCGTGCGCACTCGCCGGCGAGCCGGCCGACGCGCCGGCAGGGCTCGCGACAGCACTGGGGGCAGCGGGCGGGTCGTGCGTACCCGGGGGCGCGACCGTCATGCCGGGTGGAGTCGTGCTCGGGCGCGGTGACGAAGACGCCGCAACGGAATCCTCGCGTCCGGGAGAAGCGGCGTGGCGATGACCGGTGACGACCTCAGTCGCGGAGCGGACCACGGCCCCATCCGACACCGTGGCGGAAGTCGCCACAGCATCCGGAAGCGCTCCTCGCGCGATCGGCATCGGGGCCGGGGCGACCCCGCCGTCGACGACATCCGGGACTGTCACGGTCAGCACGGGATCGGTCGCATCGAGGATGTCGTCAACCGTGCCTGCAGTACGGTCGACGAGATCGAGCACGCCGAGCTCGTCGAGCGCGCCCCCGACGACGGGCACCGCGGCGATCGCATCGGTCACCGGCTGCAGCACCCGCGTGACAGGGTCGTTCGTCACCACCGCGACGACCGGCTGAACCGTCGAGGTCGCAATATCGCGCGTCTCCGAGACGGCATTCTTCGTCGGAGACCCCACGACGGGAGTGGCCATGACCGCATCCACTGCCTTCTCGGCGCCCTTCACTACAGGAGCAGCCACAGGCGCGAGCACCTCGCCGACCGCCCCGGCTGTGACCTCGGCGACGGGCTGCGCCGCGGCATCCACGACGTCGCTGACAGTAGCGGTGACAACCTTCACCGGTCCGCTGATGACCGATGTGAGACCGGACGGTTCGTCGTCTTCGGCGGCGTGCGCGGTGTCCGCACCGAGCAGCGAGCTGAGGGCCGCCCATCCGAGGACGATCAGGGCACCCCACAGCAGCGCCCCCGGCGCCTGCAGTCGAAAGGTTCCCGTCTTCACGCTCCGCCCTTCGGAGGTCGGGCCGACCGGCCCGGTGTTGGCGCCACGATACGCCTTCCCCCGGCGAAGGTCTATGGCCTCTGCGAACGGACTCCTCAACCGGCGTGGAGGTCCCTTGTCGAATCAGCGCGCCCCCGTTCGTGGATCATGTGTGCGGCAAGCGGGCAGCCCGTCCGCACGCCGCGAGATGGAGGGGGGACTTCGTGCGGATGCATCACGACCCTATGATGGCGATCCTCCTGTTCCGCACGAACGTGAGCGCCCATGAGAACATCGCCGGAACGGCGATGGCGAGCGACGATCGGGAATGCGCGCCAGTTCTGGGAGCGATGTCGAAGTCGGCGGATCTCGTTCGTAGCATTCGTAGCGGCAGCAGGAATGAAGCCGCACAAGAAGAGAGAGCGAGGGCTCAGGGATTAACGCCGAAGAAGCGATCGCCGCCGCACCGCACAGCGGGGCGGCGCGGGAAGCGCTGGAGCGAACGCACCGCGAGGAGTGGGCTCGGATCGTTGCGGGGCTGGCTCGCCGCTGCGGCGATCTGGACCTGGCCGAAGAGATGACCGCGGAGGCGTTCGCGTCGGCAGTCGCACACTGGCCCGTAGACGGTGTCCCGCCCAATCCTGGCGGTTGGGTCACAACCACTGCGAATCGGAAGGCGATCGACAGACTGCGTCGTGACGCGCGCCGGGACGCAAAGCACCTGGAGGCGCTGGAGCTCTTCGACGCCAGCCGGAGCGAACCGGTCGGGGTCGTGGACGACGACCGGCTGCGACTGCTCTTCATCTGCTGCCATCCAACGCTGTCGATGGAGGCCCGCGTCGCACTGACGCTTCGCATCGTCGGCGGCCTCACCGTCGGCGAGATCGCTCATGCCTTCCTCGTGCAGGAGAGCACGATCGCTCAGCGCATCACGCGAGCCAAGGCGAAGATCAGGGCGGCCCGGATTCCGTACTCCCTGCCCACGCCGGCCGACCTGCCCGAGCGCATCGAAGGTGTGCTCGCCGTGCTCTACCTCGTGTTCAATGAGGGATACCTCGCGTCAGGGTCCGACGCGGCACCACTGCGCCGAGAGCTGACAGCGGAGGCGATCCGCCTGACCCGTCTAGTGAGGGATCTGCTCCCGGCCGATCCGGAGGCGAAGGGCCTCTTGGCGCTGATGCTGCTCACGGAGGCGCGTGCCGCCGCGCGGCTCAGTGCCGACGGGAGCGAACTCCTGCGGCTGGACGAACAGGACCGAGGATCGTGGGATCGGGCACTGATCGCGGAGGGTCTCGCACTTCTGCAGCTCGATCCGAGCTCGGTCGGCGGCCCGCGGCCCGGCCGGTTCGCGCTGCTGGCGGCGATCAACGCCGTCCATGTAACGGCGCCGCATGCCAGGGACACGCGGTGGGGCCGGATCGTCTCGCTCTACGAGGCACTCGAGACTATCGACCCCAGCCCTTTCGTCACCTTGAACAAGGCCATCGCGATCGGTGAGCGCGATTCGCCGTCGGCGGCATTGGACATCGTGGAACGTCTCCGAGGCGCCCTCGGTGGATTCCACGCCTTTCACGTCGCGCGCGCAGAGTTGCTGCGCGCGGCCGGAAGATCGCAGGCGGCGAGCGATGCTTACGGGGTCGCCATCGAACTGGCCGGCAACACCGCCGAGAGGGCGCACCTCATCCGGCGCCGAGATCAGCTGGCCCCCCTTTTAACGGAAACCCCTGAGATCGAGATGAATGGAGAGAGCTCATGAGCAATCGGTACCTGGTCATCCACATGACCGAGTCCACAGGCGAGCCGCTGTCGCGTGACGAAGATCAGCGTCTGCTCGGGGAATGGTTCGAGGAAGGCCAAGCCGCGGGGCGGTTGCACGATGGTGCACCCGTCGCGAGCCCGGAATCCGCCAAATCCGTCGCCGTCCGCGATGGAAAGGCGCTCGTCACCGACGGACCGTTTCCCGAGTTCAAGGAGTGGTTCGCCGGGTACGACATCATCACGGCGGACTCGATCGACGAGGCCGCGGCGTACATGTCGAAGCATCCGACGGCGGTGAACGGCCGGGTCTACATCCTGCCGGTCGTCAAGCTCCCGTGGGACTGATCATCCGCGTATCTGACGCTGTCGTGCGCATACCATGCGACGAATCGAGACGTCGATCACCGAAACAGGGGGCAGGTGCCTCGCGAGGGGAGCGAGGCACCTGCCGGAGCGGTCGGCAGAGGGGCGCCGAGAACCGCTCGAGGGCGGCGCCGTGGAGGAGGGGGCTCCACGGCGCCGCTGGATGCCGCGTCGCGCGGGACGCTGGGAGTCGTCACGGGGCGCAGGTGCGGCATCCGATCCGCCGGCGGCGTCGGCCTTCCCCCGAAGGCTCCGCGGCGCCGGCGGAAGTCGTCATGCCGTGCGGAAGCGGCGGTGGCCGTGAAGGCCGTGCGGCGTGTGTGCGCGCATCAGAAGTGCTCCTGACTGAGTGAGCGGTCGTGGACGTCGCGCGTCAGCGCGATTGCGCCGGCGCAGTGTCGGCGGCGGCCGCGATCAGTCGGGGGAGCTGTCGGTCGAGCCCGCAGGCCCGGCGGGGAGTGCGTCGTCGGTCGCGTGCGCAGAGCACACGATAACGGCGCGAAGGTCAGGATCTTCCGCAGCCGGCAGATGGGCGGCACCGGGCGTCACGCCGGAAGCCGAGGCGGATGCCGAAGTCGGCGCAGCCGGTGGCGAGATCGTGCGGCGCGGCTCGTCGGTAGCGGGCCCCTCGCGCTCCGGCTGCGCCGCGGTCACGGCGCTTGCCGGCCTTGGCGGGGCGACGGCCGCCCGGGCGGTCGAAAGGCTCGCACCCGACACCGCCTCGACACGAGGGGCAGGTCGTGACGCATCCTCGAACCCGTGGCGGGGATGTTCGGCGCGGTGCTGTCCGCCGCGCGAACGCAGGCCGTCCACGCCGTGTCCCAGGTCGGCGCGACCACGTGGTCCGGCCGCGGCGGCCGCCTCGGGCAGCTCCTTGATCTTCGACGTGAGGCGATCTAGCTGGTTGACAGCGCGTACGGGCCCTGTCGCCTGATCGGTCACCGCCCTCGCGGAGGATGACGTCTGTTCGAAGACGGCGCTCACCGACGCGCGGAGCGCGACGCCCTGAGCACCTGTGGTGGCCGTGTTCGGCGCTGCTGCCGGTTCGACGTGCGGCGTCACGGTGCGGGTGTTCATCGCAGCCCGACGAACTGCAGCCTCTGGGGTAACGGGCGTCGCACGTACCTCGGGCTTCGCCATCGAGAGCGCCGCCTGAACGGTGGGCTGCTCGGTCCGCGGCGATGACTCGGTGGCACGCGGGGAACTGCCGGCGTCGACTTGCGAGGAAGTCACAACGGGGACGGGCTTCGCCTTCTCGCGCGCGGGTGCGGGCTCGCGCGCTGCGGAGGGAGCGGGACGTGCCTCGTTCGGCCCGACCTGCCCGGCGTCACGCGCTCGCTGCGCGGCTCCTGCGGCCTGAGAATGCGCTTGCGAAGACAGGGAGGAGACGGTGGTTGCGGGAGGACCACCGCGGTCGCGGTCGTCGTCGGCGTGTGCGGCAGAGCCGCCGAAGAGAACGCTCAGTATCGCCCAGACGAGCACACCGAAGCCACACCAGATCAGTGCCGCACTGCTGCGGCGACCTGTGGCTGCGAAGCGCACGATCGTTCCTCCCTCGTCGTCGTCACCCGGTGCCGCCGGATGACATGCGACCGTTGGACAGTACCCCGGGACGGGGATGCGTGTCCAGACCGCTGAGGAACTCCACAAAGGCGCAACGCCCGGGCAGCGGGGCGGCTTGACTTTCCCCAAGTTCTACACATTCGATCCGGCAGCTCTCAACCTTCAATCTCGTCTTGAAGTAGGTTTCTATCCACATGTGTGTGGACGGAAGAAAACCTGTTCAACAGATAAAACCGGACTTCAAATCCGAGCTCTCCACCGACTTGTCCACAGGCGTTCTGCACAGACACTCCGGAGTTCTCCGCACACTCTCCACAGAGTTATCCACAGGGGGTCTTGCATGGGGATAACCCTGCTCATAGCGTGGGCGAGACCGGATGTCCGAGGCCCATGATTCGCTGTGCGCACGGGCGGAGCCCGATCCGGTCGCACAGGCAGACTGCCCGTCATCGGGCGGTCGCGGGGGAGGAGCACGGTTGTCGATCGCAGAGGTCTCAGAAGAGCGTCTGGGCGGCTCCAGGCCACCTGAGCGGACCCCTCCGCATGACCTGCTCGCCGAACAGAGCGCGCTCGGCGGCATGCTGCTTTCGAAGGATGCCGTCGCCGATGTGATCGAGACGCTCAAGGGCGCCGACTTCTATGTGCCCAAGCACGAGCTGATCTTCGAGGCGATCCTGTCGCTGTACTCGCACGGCGAGCCGACCGACGTCGTCGCCGTCACCGATGAGCTCATCAAGACGGGCGAGCTGGGCCGTGCGGGCGGTGCCGACTACCTGCACACACTGACTTCGATCGTCCCCACGGCGGCGAATGCCGGCTACTACGCCGGGATCGTGTCGGAGCGCGCGATTCTGCGTCGCCTGGTCGACGCGGGGACGCGTATCGTGCAGCTCGGCTATGCGGGAGAGGGCGATGCCACGGACATCGTCAACAACGCACAGGCCGAGATTTACTCGGTGACCGGATCCGAGACGGCAGAGGATTACGTGCCGCTGACCGTGGCAGTGGATGCCGCGGTCGAGGAGATCGAGGCGGCGAACGGCCGCGACGGCACCATGACCGGCATACCGACCGGCTTCCGTGAACTCGACGAACTCACCAACGGCCTGCACGGCGGGCAGATGATCGTCGTCGCCGCTCGACCGGCCATGGGAAAGTCGACGCTGGCGCTGGACTTCGCACGTGCGGCATCCATCGGGCACAATGAGCCCTCGATCTTCTTCTCGCTCGAGATGGGCAAGAGCGAGATCGCGATGCGCCTGCTCAGCGCAGAGGGCGCGATCCCGCTGCAGAACATGCGCAAGGGCACGCTCGACCCTCGCGACTGGACGACGGTGGCCTCCACGCGCGGACGTATCAACGACGCCCCGCTGTACATCGACGACAGCCCCAACATGACCCTCGTCGAGATCCGCGCGAAGTGCCGCCGGTTGAAGCAGCGCGCCGGCCTGAGGATGGTCATCATCGACTACCTGCAGCTGATGACGAGCGGCAAGCGCGTCGAGTCGCGTCAGCAGGAGGTCTCGGAGTTCTCGCGTGCGCTGAAGCTGCTCGCCAAGGAGCTGCAGGTGCCCGTGATCGCGCTCTCGCAGCTGAACCGTGGCCCCGAGCAGCGTCAGGACAAGAAGCCCGCCATCAGCGACCTGCGTGAATCCGGCTCGATCGAGCAGGATGCCGACATGGTGATCCTGCTGCATCGCGACTCGGTCTACGACAAGGACGTGCGCCCGGGTGAGGCCGACCTGATCGTCGCCAAACACCGTAACGGCCCGACCGCCACGATCACCGTCGCGTTCCAGGGCCACTACTCACGCTTCATGGACATGGCGCCAGGCGGGGACTTCAACTTGTAGGTTCCGCGTGAAGTTGGCGGTTTCCACGAGCAGATGACGGACATGTGGCGGTTCCGCCACATTTCGGGGACGCGCGAGATTCTTGGCACGGTGAGCCAAGAATCTCCGGTCGGGCTCTCGCCTGCTGTGTGGTGCTACGAGGCTGGGCGCTCTTCGGCTGCGTCGCGCTCTTCCGCGTAGCGGCTGGCAGCTTCCCACACGTGATTTTCGACCACCCGGTACAGAAGGGTGCGCTCTCCATGGACCTTCTCGACGAACTCGATGAAGTGAGCGCGTCGCAGCTTCTGGATCAGGGGGTGCACGATGCCGGGTGAGAGCTGAGTCGCGTCACTGATCTGCTTCGACGAGAAGGTGCGACCGCCTAGCGAAGCGATCTCGACCATGACGCCGAACATGTGACTGTTCCCGAAGACCAGGCGTGATACCTCGGGCGCGGCGGGGCCGGCTGGTGCCATAGGTTCCACGATCGTCACTCCTTGAGTGTCGCACACCACCACTCGCCGGGAACCGGTCGATGGCACCGGATTCGGTAACCCTCGTGATGAACGGCTCGGTGGGTCTGTTTTCTGCTCATACATCAGGATATAGTGAGAATCGTCGGACAGATTCGGTATTCGCGTATCAAGGGTCAGGCAATGAATCAATAGCGTTACCGTTACTCGTGATTGCCGAATCTATGTCGGGTCGGCACCTTTCGTGTGCACCTGATGCGCCGCGACCATTGCCCAATGCGGAGCGACTCGCGAGGGAGCAGCGGTGAAACAGGCAGCGTCGGCCGAGGTACAGCCGAGCGGCAGCCGCGGCATGGAAGATCGCCGCGATGAGCGTGCGGCCTGCGACGATTCAGATCCGCAAGTCTGCCGATCACGTCGAGTCCATTCCGATAACGGACGCTCGGCTGCGGCTGTTCGAATCAGCGGTCCCATGGCGGGAGTTCCGCTGGTACAAGGGGCAGCGTCATTTCTCAGGCAATTACTGGTCCGCCACGATGGACGCTCCGGTCGGCTACGAGTCGAGGCTGGAATACGCCAATCTGCTGCTGCTCGACTTCGATCCGCGAGTGCGAAGGCTGCTGTCGCAACCCTTCCTGATCGAAGGCGATGATCGCGGCACCACTCGTCGGCACATCCCTGACTTCCTGATCGCTCACGCCGACGAGTCCGTCTGCGTGGTCGATGTGAAACCGGCGGAGAAGCTGTCGCTGCCCAAGGTGCGGGACTCGCTGAGGTGGTCGCGGCGGGTGATCGAGGCGCACGGCTGGGAGTACCGGGTGTTGTCCGAGCCTGATCCGATCCTGTTCGCGAACGTCCAGTTCCTCGCTGGCTACCGGCGCGCGTTCCAGTTCATCGACAAGGAAGTCGCTGCCGCGATCGAATCGCTCCGAACACCCCAGACCTTCGGCGAAGCGGTCGAGTTCGTTCAGCCGATCACCGGCGACCGCCGGCGGGCTCGGGCGCTCGTTCTTCACCTGATCTGGACTCGTCTCCTCGGCACGGATCTCACCCTCCCGCTGGGACGAACGAGTCTGCTCGAGCCGGGGCGAGTGAGTCCAGGACGAGCACAGCCACCACGACGAACAGGAGATTGAAATGAGCAATACGTGGATCCTGCAAGCAGGCGCCGATCTGGTCTATGACGGCGAGGCCGCTACAGTCATCGAGGTCGCAGACGGCGCCGTGATCATCCGCACCCGGGCAGGTCGAGTTCGACGCCTCCGGCTCGTCGAGCTCCTGCGGCCTCGCGCCGAAGGGGGCCTCGCACACATTCCCGGCCGCACTCGAGCCGAAGAAGAAGCTGCACCGCTCGGCGTGATCTGGGCCGACGCGACCAAGGCGGCCCAAGCGCGGGCGCAGGAGCGCGCGGATCACGTCCGCGAAGTCCTCACCGGGTACACGGCTGGGGGCGCGGACGTCGCACGAGAGGGCGAGCCACGGGAGTTGTTCCACCCCGACAACTGTCTGGAGCAACGGATCGCAGCGAAGGCCGCGGAGCTGGGCAAGGGACACCGCACGATCGAGCGATGGATCGCGAGATATCGGGAAGCCGGCGAGGCCGGGCTGGTGGACAATCGCAGCGCCCAGCCGGGCCAGGCGCTCATGAACTTCGACGAACGATGGGTGGACGCCGCGCGCGATGTCATCGATGAGCAGACTCCGGAGTCGAAGGTTGCGAAGACCATCATCATCGCCCGTATCAATGCCCGCGTCGCGCGACTCTTTGGCGCCGACGTGGTCGCTTCGCCATCCCGCAGCGCGGCCTACAAGATCCTCGATGAGCTGACTCGAGGCAGGGCGACATTCTCTGGCAGCACGAAGCGGAAGCGCTCGAACGCGAATCGGCCCACTGGCCCGTACGGGCGGCTGCATGCGACGAGGCCAGGACAGTACGTGTACATGGACACGACTCCGCTCAACGTCTTCGCCATCGCGCCGGTAACCGGGAAGTGGGTGTGCGCAGATCTCACCGTCGCGATGGACGTCTACTCGCGCTGCATCGTCGGGTTGCGTCTCACCCCAGGTTCGACGAAGTCCGTCGACGTGGCCGGGGTGCTGATGGAAGCGTGCCAACCGTTCGAGGCCCCGCCTGACTGGGAAAGGCGGGCACGCTGGCCGTACCACGGCGTACCGGACACGGTCGTGGCCGACCCCGCCCGGATCGGCATGCCTCGATTTGTTCGCGCGGGCATTCTGCCGGAGACGATCGTCGTCGATCACGGCGCGCCGTACCTGTCGGAGCACGTCACCAGTGCGTGTGCGCGAATCGGTATCTCGATCCAGCCCGCTCGCGTCTACCAGCCGACCGATAAGGGCCCGCAGGAGCGATTCTTCAGGACGCTCGACACCTTCTTGCAGGAGCTGCCCGGCTACAAGGGCGCCGATATCTCCGGCCGTGGCGATGACCCCGAGGGCGACGCGGTGTACACGGTGGCCCAGCTCGAGCAGATCATCCGCGAGTGGGTGGCGACCGTCTATCACCTCCGTCCGCACGACTCCCTCCAAGACCCGAAGCTGCCAGGCGTGAAGCTCAGCCCGGCCGAACGGTACGACCAGGGCCTCGCCGTCGCCGGGACGCTGCGGATGCCGACCGAACGCAGTGTTCTGCTCGAACTGCTGCCGGTCGTCAAGCGCCGGTTCAACCACTACGGGGTGGAGATCCACGGGCTTCGCTACACGGGCGAGGCAGTCGTCAAGTACCGCAACCGCGCGCGGTCGATCCACACCGAGAAAGGCAGGACGTGGCCGTTCGTGATCAACCCGGACGACCTGACGCAGATCTACTTTCGCGATCCCGAAGACAACACCTGGCACACGCTCGATTGGGAGCACAAGGGCGCCCTCGACACTCCGTTCAGTCTCGATGCGCTCACGTACGCCAAGAAGATCGCGGTCAAGCAGGGCCGCCCGTCGCAAGTCGATCAGGTCGCCGCACAGTTGCTCGAGGACTGGGGAGCCGGGCGCGCACTCACGCCGGCGGAGCGACGGATGAGCGCTCGCATGGCCGCGCTTCTGAACGACCGCGAGCCGGATCCCGACGGCATCTGGTCGCTGCGATCGATCCAGCGAATGCTCGATGCCGAGCTCGCACCGACCGACACGTTCACCGAGGAGCTGACTGGTCCGATCCGTGACCCGAAGGCGCATGGCGACGTACCTCAGAAGGGCGACGACGATGATGAGGACGACATCGACGAGCCCACCCTCGGAGCCGACTACAACTTCGAGCCGATGGAGATGATCCAATGACTTCGACAGCCAGCGCCCTCGCTGCGCAGCCCGTCCCGCGGCAGCGGAGCCTGTCCACCTATGAAGGGTGGAAGGACTTCGCCGAGCGGCCCGCCCGACGACGCCCCGAGCTTCTCACTCGCGCACAACTCGATGCGCTCGACACTGCCACGCGAGCGCGCTACGACGCCGAACGGCGAGCCTGGCACGCGAACATCCTGCTGCGTACGCGAAGCCTGGAGAGCGTGCACACCCAGCTGAACGACATCATCGACAGCAATCTGCAGGACTCCGACCGGATCAAGTCCGCCGCGGCGATCGATGCGCCGCCCGCGCTTGGAAAGTCAACGGTCGTGAACACGTTCGGACGGGACTTCCACCGACAGCGGATCGCCGAGGTCGGCGAGTACCTCGACTCGGATCACGACATTATTCACCTCCCGGTCTGTCACATCACGGTGCCGGGAAAGCTCACGATCAAGGGGCTGCACATAATGATCCTCGGCTTCTACGCACACCCGTCAACCGCCGGCACGCTGCACCGCTCAGTAGCAGGACGCGATCTCGCCAGGGCCGCGGCCGACTGCATTGAGCGCCATGACACGCGCCTGGTGATCATCGACGACCTGCACTTTCTCAACATGCGAACTCGGGACGGCGTCGAAGTCGCCAACCAGCTGAAATGGCTATCCAACGAGTACGCCGCGACACTCCTCTTCGCCGGTGTCGCGCTTCGCGAACGCGGCCTCGTCGGCGAGGGCGCGGAAGGTGAGGCGGCAGCAATGGCCCAGACCTTCCGGCGGTGGACGGTCCTCGGCCTCGAGTCTTACAGTATGAGGACGGTGCATGCACGCAAAGAATGGGACCGGCTCCTCTGGCACATCGAGCAGGCACTGGTGCTCGCCGGCGCGCACGATGGGATGCTCGTCGAGATTTCGCGCTACCTCTTCGCACGCACAACCGGCAACATCGGCTCACTCATGGATCTGATCCGCAGAGGGGCATCTCGCGCGATCCGAACCGGGCAGGAGAACCTCGATCGGACGCTGCTCGACGAGATCCGCATCGACGAGGGTGCAGAGACTGAAAGAGCTGAGCTGCATGCGCGCCTCGAGAAGCAGGAGCGGTCCAAACGTGCTCGTCGCGGCTCGTCCGACAGACCGAGCGAACGCCAGCCGGCGGCGTGACATGATCACAGCAACGACGGCATCCGTTCGCCCCCTTCCGTTTCGCGTGCGGCCGCTCCCCGACGAGCCGTTCGACTCGTGGCTGGAAGTGATGGCCGCCCACTATCGTGCGACGGTCGGCGAGACTGCCTATGCGCTCGGCCTCATCGAGCGGAGAGATGGCCGTCCCGCGTCAGCCGATGAAACCACGGTCTCCGGGTGGACAACGCAGCTCTCTGATGAGCAGGCGAAGGGACTGGCTCTGTCTACGGGGATCGCCGAAGCACAGTTTCACGAGATGACTCGCATGTGGTTCGCCCGGCACATGATCCGTTTCACCCGCACGGGTCGTATCAGCAATCAGTGCGCCGCGGGGGTCAGCGGAGGTCGGTACTGCGCGGACTGCCTCCTCGACTCCGGCGGGCGCTGGCGGATGTCGTGGCAATTCACGCTTGGGTTCGCATGTCTCCGTCACCGTCGACTACTCGCGGATTTCTGCCCGGCCTGTGGTGCCCCGCCTCGTCGGCGCGGCCACCTTCTGGGGCAGATCCCGGAGCCCGGCAGATGCCACAACTCCGTCCAAGGTGGTGGCCGATTCTCACGTCACCCGTGTCATGCCGACCTCACCATCGGTGTCGAGACGGAACCTGCTCCCGAAGGCGTGCTGACGGCTCAGCGCCTGATGATGCGCACTATGTCCACCGGTGAAGCCCACACCGGTATCTACACGGGAGCACCGCAACCCGCGGTGCGGGTCTTCGAGGACATCCGCCTACTGTCTCGAGTTGCGCTACGAGCCATTACGGCCGGCGACACCGACGTCATCGCGACACCGGGCCGCGACCTCGTTGAGCACCTTCGTGGGCACGAGGCCGGGGCCGTCGGCGCAGCAATCGGTAGTGCCGCTGCGGTAGGGGCGATTGCTGACCCATATCAGGTCGTCCGACTGATCCGTGGGCGTCTCGCCCCCAACGCAGTGAGCACACTTTGCACGCCGCAGCTTCAGGCTCTTATCGCAGCATCATTCGGCCGCACGCGGCGTCCCACAGCCTTCCTCCAATCGGCACCCATGTCGGAGCGAAACCCTGCGGACCGCGCGCGGAAGGTGCCCGCGCGGATATGGGTCGCCTGGATGCGACTGTATGGTCCCACGCCGATGCCCGGGACGCGTTCGGTCGGTCGGGAGATCATCGCCGTCGCGATGTCAGCAGCCGTAGTGTTCGCTGGAACGCGCCTCACACACTCGGCTGCTCTTGCCCTAATCGACCCGTCCGCCCCCGTACGCCAGGTCACCTATGTCATGCGCATGCTCGCTGGAACCGACCAGGACAGCACGACCGCTCTCGCCCTGCTTCGACTGACCGCTTGGCTCGATGACCACGACGTGCCAATCGATTACGCGCGACGACGAGCTCTCGACTGTCGAGATCTGCTCGTGGAGGAGGAGTGGGATCAGATCTGCCACGAGCTGAATCTCACTCCGGGCGGTGGAGGTCGTTGGCGCCGCGCGCGAGCACTCCTCTACCGCGAGCTCACGGGCAACGCGGCTCGCTCCGCTGACCCGAAGCTCACCGCCGTAGAGCTTGACCGCTTCGGTGACAACCTACCCGCGAGCGCACGGGACGCACTCAATCGGGTAGGACTGAGGTTCCTCGCCGGCCGAGGGATCAACGAGCCTCTGACCTGGGCGCCCCCGCTCGAGGTTTCGCCGGAAATCGCGCCCGAAGACTCGACCGGAGGAGGATGGCCGGCGGCGCGCCCGGCGTTTGCTGCGGTAGAAGAGAAGCTGCCCCTCGATGAGATCGTCGTCGGGTACGTCTCTGGCGCTACGACATACGAACTCGCGGAAATGGCGGGAGTCTCCAGGCAGACAATCTCACGGATCCTTGCCGACGCGTCGACGCCTACTCGTCGTGGTCGTCCCGTAACAGTGGACATCGATGTTGCGCGGGTCAGGCATCTGTACGAAGTCGAGCGCAAGACGATGGCACAGATCGCGGACATCATGGGATGCAGCCCAAACACGATCTGCCGCCGTCTTCGCGATTGACGTGTCCAGACTCAGCGTTGACGGGGCGGATGGACCTCGCGGATCCGAGACAACGACGTCGTGATGCCTGTCTCACGGGTTCTCGTCGTGTTCGACGTGGACGGCACGATCATCCCGCTCCCGCCTCGAGACGGGTCCGGTGAACCGATGTGGGCCACCCTGTCGCGGAGACGGTGATCGCCGCACTCCACGAGCTCACGACGTCGTCGGAGGCCCTCGTCGGCTGGGTCACGACTTAGAGCCCAGGTATGGTGCGATCGCTGATCAACAATCGGCTGAATGGACGGCCCGGCGACAGGTTCGTCGAGCTGCGTGCTTCGTGGAGGACCCTTCTTGACAACGTGTGAATGCAGCCGGATCGATGGCCTTCGTTCGGCGCAGGACCGAAGTATCTGCTTAGGCGACGTCAGCTGCGACAGCCGTCTCGCGGATGCCCCGCAGGGTCTGCACGAGCGCCTCGACGTCGGCTTCAGGGAAGATTACGTCGGGCCCGGTCGGGGCATGGTCGGTGTAGGGAGGCTCGAAGAGGCGCCCTGGATCCATTACGCCGTTGAGGGTGAGTTCGTCGACGATGAGGTTCACGAAGCGAATCTGATCGACCGTGAACTTGGTCTCGTCGAGGTAGCTTTCGAACGCCTCTGCGGCGGCGGACCGATCGAGCCCTACGAGGCCGCGGACGAAGATCCCGAGGCCCCCGACACGGTCGTTCGCCCACACGATGTCGACAGGGCCGGCGCCAGCCTCCACGAGCATGTCTTCTAGTTCGATGAGATCGCCCGGAGTGAGCTGCCTGTTTCGCCTGAGTCGTTGAAGCGCCAAGTTGTCGAGGTGCTGGCGGAGGTATGCCTCCGCCTTCGACCGGAAGCGTTCGAAGTCGGTGCCCGGTGTGACGCGCGGGAGGTCGATCTCGGCGCCATCGCCCAGAAGGTCTTCGAAGTCTGTGTATACGGGATTGCGACGGGTCTTCTCGATGAACCGCACCAGGCTGCGGATCCGCAGCCTGGCGAGCTCGAGCATTGGCAGCGTTACGTCGATCCACCACTCGTCGCCGGCGATGGACTCCAGCAGGACGGCCTGCTCCGCGACCGACGGGATGGCCGTCTTACTGAGGAGGGCTGTCGCGATCTGCTGCACGGTCTCGCGGATCCGTTCGGCGAGGACCGCGTCGCCATCGAGTTGTGCCAGTTGGCGGCGGAGAATCAGCAGATCGAACCTCTTCGCGTCCTCATCATCGTCGCGCACCGACGATGGCAATCCAGCGACGCGCAACAACCGCTCTGCCTTCGAGGGTGTGAATCGGTGCCAGGCATCCACCTCAGCGAACTCCTCGACGGCGGCACGATGGGGACGGACGACGAAGTTGTCGAGATTCATTCCCGCAACGATCGTTTGCAGGGCGGATGCGGTCGACGAACGCAGCTCGGGCTCGTTGTCGCCGAGCGCGGTCACAAGGCCGAGGCGAGCTTCGAACAGGCGCTGCGACAGAGACTTCTGGGTCTGTCCCTGCGAGCCCGGGAGGTCTTGGCTGAAGTACTCGAGGTTGCCGCAGAAGTCGAAGACGAAGAAGTCCTTCTTGTCTTCACCCGGCCCGAACAGGTCGTGGCACAGGCGCGTTCCACGGCCGATCATCTGCCAGAATTTCGATTTCGAGCGCACCATCTTGAAGAACACGAGGTTCACGACCTCGGGCACGTCGATGCCGGTGTCGAGCATGTCGACGCTGATCGCGATGTGCGGTGCCTTGTCGGCGATCGAGAAGTCGTCGATGAGGGACTGCGCGTAGGGCGTGCCGTGGGTGACGACGCGGGCGAAGTGACCTGCGTACTCGGGGTACGCGATGTTGAAGCGCTGCTCGATGAACTCGGCGTGCTTCTGATTCTTGGCGAAGATGATCGTCTTGCCGATCCGGTCGTCGCCGGCCACCTTGTACCCACGCAACATCAGGGTCTCGAGGACCTTGTCGACGGTGTCTTCGTTGAACAGGAACCGGTTGATCTCCTCGGCGCCGACTTCATCCGGCGGGCCGTCATCGCCCCACTCGAGCGAGTCCCACTGTTCCTTCTCGTCCTCGCTGAGATCGTCGTAGCGGATGCCGGAGCGCAGGAACCCACCTTCGAAGCTCACCCCGCGCGGAGGCACAAGGTACCCCTCGGTGACGGCCTCGTCGAGGGAGTAGTTGTCAGTGGGGACGCCGTCTTCGAGGTGGAACAGCCGGTAGGTGTTGTGATCGACCTCGTCTTTCGGGGTCGCGGTGAGGCCGACGAGCGTTGCGTCGAAGTAGTCGAAGATCGCGCCGTACTTGGCGTAGATGGAGCGGTGCGCCTCGTCGATAACGATGAGATCGAAGTAGCCGGGGCCGAACCGGCGTAGGTCGTCGTCGACCTCATTGATGAGATTCATCATCGTGGGGTAGGTCGACACGTAGACACGCCCATCGATGGCCTTCTCGGTCACGAGGTTGACAGTGGTCGATCCCGGCAGGTGCGTCTTGAATGCGTTCGCAGCCTGTTTCACGAGCGCGGTCCGGTCGGCGAGGAAGAGCACCCGCTTCACCCAGTTCGCCTTCTGCAGCAGGTCGACGAGCGCGATCGTCGTCCGCGTCTTACCCGACCCCGTCGCCATCACCAGCAGCGCCTCACGTTGCTTGTGGTCGAACGCGTCGCCGACCGCCTTGATCGCACGCACCTGGTAAGGGCGCCCCGCGATATCGGTGTTCACAGGCTGGGTGGACAGCGGCTGCTTCGTGTGCCGGCGCTGGACGAGCAACTCCAGCTCGTCGCGCGTGTAGAAGCCCTGGACTTCCCGCGGCGGGTAGCCTCCGGCGTCATCCCAGATGCGGTGGACGTAGCCATTGGTGTAGAAGATCACCGGACGGCGTCCGAACTCGCGCTCCAGGCAGTCGGCGTACAGCTTCGCTTGCTGCTGACCGACCTCCGGCGACTTCGCCGTGCGCTTCGCTTCAACCACTGCGAGCGGCAGGCCATCGGCACCCCAGAGGGCGTAGTCGACGAACCCGCGGCCTTCCGCGGTGGGCATGCCGTGGACTTCGTACTCACGGTCACGGGGCTGGTCGAGCGGCCACCCGGCCTCGTGCAGCAGCACGTCGATGAACAGATCGCGCGCAGCGGCCTCGTCATAGTCACGCGTGTCGGGAGCGACCGCCGCCTGGGCGACCGCGATCTGCGCCTTCAGCTTGGTGATCTCGGCCTCGTGCGCGGCGAGCCGGTCATCCCGCTCTGCGAGCACACGCGCGTGCACCTCGTCCTGCTCACGGAACTTCTCTGCGAGACGCGCGACCTCTTCGCGAGACAGAGGCGCCGCACTCGCGGCCACCGCGGGATCGAACTGACCCTGCAGCGGCACCACATTGGGTCGCGGGGAGTGGTGGTACGACACCCAGACGACGACGTGGAACAGCTCGCGGAGAACCGCGAGCGAGACGTCTTGACCGATCTGACGGTTGTCATGGACGGCCGTGTTCGCGATGCGCCGGATCGCGGTCAGCTTCTGCGTGATCGTCGGCGGCACGCGTGTCTTGAACGCAGCGTCGCTGATCTTCGCGGCCAGATCGTCGCGGTACGGCTCGCGCAGCGAGAGCACGTCGTAGAGGTACCCCACGAGGAGTTCGACGACTCGGCGACTGTAGAAACAGGCCGATCGCGGGTCGGAAGACAGGTACGACTCCGCACGAGCGCAATCGCCGTGCAGCGGCGGCAGCGCCACGCGTACGAAGTCGAAGTTCCCCATCTCGCTACATCACTACTCGTCGTCGTGGATGCCGAAGCGCTCGGCGAGGCGATCCAAGGTGAACTCCTGCCGGAGCTTGCACGCGCTGTGCTGGCTCGCGAACATCCCCTTGACCCAGTAGGCGTCCTTCTCGGCCACGGTCGCGAGCCACTTGACCGGTACGACCCATTCTGCGTTCTCGTCGATCTCATCGCCCTGGTGTGGGTACGCGCCGGTGAGCGGCTGCGAAGCGAGGGGGACGAAGTCGCCGCCCGCCTTCACGCTCGCGTCTTCGAAGCGCTGGGCTGGCGCGAGAACGGTGCCGACGCCGACGTAGCCGGTGCCCGGGACGTTCACCCAGATGCGCGCGCCGACCGGCAGCGACCTGATCGTCTGCGAGTAGAACTTGCCCCCGCCAGCCGAAACGAACCCGAAGCGTCGCGCATCTTCCCAGGGCCGATCGCCCCCGAACGAGACATACCAGTCGACCCCGTTCCACGGAGCGCGCTTCGATGTCGATTTTGTCGTCTTCGCCGCGGGTACATCGACGGACGCCGCGAGCCACGACCGCGCCAGGTACCGCCGGTCGTCGTCCTCGATGTAGGTGAAGAAGACCGCGTTGATCGGCACGCCGAAGGTGCGCAAGTAGGTGACGATGCGTTCGGAACTGCCATCGAGCGCCGAGGCAACGACGGTGAGTTGCAGCTCGGCGTTTAGTTCATCGGGAGGCGCGGATCCGAAGACCTCCTCGAACGCTGTCTCGAACGGCTCGCTGAGGTACTTCTCCGCGATGTCGATCACATCGTCTCGCGAGAGCGTCGACACCCACGAACCGTAGTCCAGCACCTGCGCTACGACTTCGCGCGGTGTCTTGTCGCGCTTGAGCTCCAACACGTGGAGATTGCCGTCGCCATCCACCGCGAGCAGATCCAGACGCTTTCCGTACGGCGTCGGCACCTCGCTTCCGATCACCAGCAGCGGGATGCCAAGAAGCGACGGGTCCTTCTTCAAGAACTGATGCAGTTCGCTCTCGGTGGGCAGGGCGGCAGGCAATAGCGGCGTGGGGGTCTCGCCGTCGATGCGCCACATCCTCATCTCGACGGGCACGGGTCAGAGCTCCCCTCGGAAGGCTCGGGACTGGATCGACGCGAAGAGCTCGTCGTCTTCGGCGAGGGCGCGACGAGTCGAACCTCGCAAGCTCATAACCGATCGCATGCGCAACGCGTACTCGCGCTGTGCGCTGATCGGGGGCGCGAGAACCTCAATCGAACTGAAAGCCGACTTGTTGACGAGACCCTTCATTCCTCCGGTCGACTTGGCGCGGACAAGCTCAGGGGACGTCTTGAGCTGGCCGAGCAGAAACGTTGCGTCGATCGCATCGGAGGGCAGGACTGCGTTGATCTGCTGGTTGAAGGCCACCGCACGGTCGACGATGGAAGCTTTGCCGATGCTCGTCGAACTCCCCGCGATGCACGTTACGAGTACGGAACCTGCGGGGGCGATGCGAGCGCGTCTCATACCGGTCTCGGAGAGCCCTTCATCAGCACGTGTTGCGACGTCAGCCCCGAGGTTGTCGGACTTGAGCCACTCGATCTGGGTGCCGAAATTCTCAGCGTCTGCGCGGGAAGGAGAATTGCCGGTCTGCACGACGGCGAGGGAGCCGATCGTCGCCCGCGGAAAGCCGCGATCGTTGGAGGCCGGGTCACCAAACATTTCACGGAAGATCGCCTGGGTGAGCGAGTCGAGGTGGGCGAGGGCCTGGCGACGCTTCGTGCGGATCACATCGGCCCGGTCGAGGATCGCGGCGATCCGCCGCTGCTCCGAGATCGGCGGGAGCGGGACCGGCATGGCGGTGAACTCGGCGGGAGGCAAGGATCGCCGCCGCGCGGTACTGCCCTTCATCTTCCCGACGTAGTACTCGATCGCATGCGGTGATGTGAGATATCGCTGCAAGTACTTGCGGTCGAGAATTGACTCGTCGCGTACGTCCCAGATCCCGTAGGCGGGACTCACAACGGCTGCTTCATGCCCGAGTTGGAAGTCGAGGACTCCTTCGTTGATCGGAAATCCGACGACAAGCTGACCGTTCTCCACGACCTTGTAGTCCGAAGTGTCCAAACTCGCGATGCGCTTCTTGAATCGTTCGCTCTGAGTGACCAGTCCGGCATGCATTGTCATTGATAGCACAGGGTATTCGACGCTGCCCGCGCGTCGAACCCGGGCAGGCGCGAGCAGCTCTCCGAGAGATATGCGCCTCACGCGAGAACCGCTTTCAGTTCGGCGAGGTCGGCCGCGATCTCGGCATCCAGCTGCTCGATGTCGGCGATGATGTCGAGCGGAGCGCGGTGCTCGATCTTTTCGTGCACGACTTCCTTATACCGGTTGAGCGAGAGGTCGTACCCCTGAGCGACGATGTCGGCCCTCGGCACGAGGAACGACTGGTCGGTGCGGGCGCGACCCCTCTCAGCATCATGCGCCTGCCACCGTGCGAGCACGTCGGGCAGGTCGTTCGCCTCCACGGAGTTGCGCTTGTCGTCGAGTGAATATCCATCGGCGCGCACGTCGTAGAACCACACGTCGTCGGTGCCACCAGAGTTGGTCTTCGTGAAGAAGAGGATCGCGGTGGAGACGCCGGCGTAAGGGCGGAAGACACCTGAGGGGAGCTTGATGACTGCATCGAGCTTCTGATCTTCGACGAGCATCCTGCGCAGGGTCTTGTGTGCCGTGCTCGCGCCGAATAGCACCCCGTCGGGCACGATGACGGCGGCGCGGCCGCCGGGCTTGAGAAGCTTGAGGAACAGAGCGAGGAACAGCAGCTCTGTCTTCTTGGTCTTGACCGTTCGCTGCAGGTCTTTCGCGGTCGACTCGTAGTCGAGCGACCCGGCAAAGGGTGGGTTGGCGAGGATGAGCGTGTACTTCTCGGCATCCGCGGCCGCGCCCTCGGAGAGCGAGTCGCGATAGCGGATGTCGGGCGACTCGATGCCGTGCATGAGCATGTTCATGCTGCCGATACGGAGCATGGTCGAATCGAAGTCGTAGCCGTGAAACATCGAGTGGTGAAAGTGGCGCCGTTGAGCCTCATCGAGCAGCGCATCGCCGTGGGTGTCGCGGACGTACTCGCTTGCGGCGACCAGGAATCCGGCGGTGCCACACGCGGGGTCGCAGATCTCGTCGCTCGGTGCTGGCGCGGTCATCTTCACCATGAGGTCGATAATGTGGCGCGGAGTGCGGAACTGCCCGTTGACGCCGGCGGAGGCGATCTTCGACAGCAGGTACTCGTAGAGGTCGCCGTTGGTGTCGCGGTCGGCCATCGGGATGCCGTCGAGCATGTCGACGACCTTCGACAGCAGCGCAGGAGTGGGGATCGTGAAACGGGCATCCTTCATGTGCTCGCTGTAGGTAGTGCCGTCGCCCATGCCCCGCAGGAAGGGAAAGACCTCGTTACCGACGATCGTGAACATCACCTCAGGCGAGGTGTTCTTGAAGTGGCTCCAGCGCAGTTCGGATTGCCCGGGCAGGAACACCGAGTCTTCGACCGGGTTGCCGGTGACGCGTGCCTTCTTCTCCGCGAGGGTCTGAATATCGTCAAGGCGACGGATGAACAGGAGGTACGTGATCTGCTCAATCACCTCGAGCGGGTTGCTGATGCCGCCCGACCAGAAGGCGTCCCAGACGCGGTCGATCTTGCTCTTCAGTTCCCCGGTGATCACAGGAGCAACTTTAGTTCGGTTCGAAGGCGCGGACTGAGTCATTAGTGTCTCTCTGCGGCGCGGCGTGTCCGGGCAGCAGAACAGCATCCGGGCGACCACCGACATTGGCGCTGACGGGTGGTCCTGTTCAGCGTGAGCAGGTCGAGCCATCAGTGGTGCGGGTAGGTGCGATAGTGGAGGCGGAGTTCGTCCGTCGCGACGCCCGGACGAACCTGTGGCGCGATCGATCGAAGCTGTAGTCGTGCGCCGCGCGTACCATGAGATTGTGATTTTCGCAATTCTCTGCGAGGATCGATACATGGCGGAAGATCAGGTTATTGCGCGTGTCAACGATGTGATTGAACGCTCTAGCCTGACCAAGAAGGACTTTGCCAGCGCGATCGGCATCGACGGTCCGAAGCTTGCGAAGTCACTGGCGGGCAAGCGGAGGTTCACCTCTCTTGAGCTGGCGTTGGTCGCCGAGCAGGGCGGTACCACTGTCGATTGGCTGCTCAACGGTGACTCGACGCGGGAGCTCGTGCTAGCCCACAGAGCTGCCGAGCATGCGATAGAAGCGAGTGACCTGGTCGGGCGCGAGACGATCGAGATGCTCGTAGAGAAGCTCGAAGGCCTTCAGTTCTTGGGGCGTCCGCTTCCGTTCCCATCTTTGCCCGCTAAGCCGACAGCGGGCGGTTACGTGAACCAAGCGCAGAAGCTCGCCCACGAGTACGTCCAGTTGCTCGAGTCTCCAGTTGGCGGCCTCACGAATTCGGGACTGATCGGGCGAATCGAGGAAAAGTTCGGCGTTGATGTCGTCGTGACGGGCTTGCCCGACGCTTGCGATGGGCTCTCGTTCTCTGACGGAGGCGTGCGCGCAATTGTCCTCGCTACCTCTGATGCGCCGTTCCGGCAGCGATTCACCCTTGCGCATGAGCTTGCCCACTTGGCGTTCGGGGACTCGCAGGATGAGGTCATCGAGGAACAACTGTGGACGAAGAAGACGCAGGCAGAGAGTCGGGCCAACACATTCGCGGCCAGCTTCCTCGCACCACGCGCAGAGATCGTCGCGCGGATCGCGAAACGGTCTGCGGTAGATGCCTTCGACGACCTTGTGTTGCACTTCCAGATGTCGCCCAGTGCGATGTCGTGGCGACTGCTGAATGAGCAGTTGATCTCTCAGGAGGATCAACGACGCCTAGAGTCGCACACGGCGCGAGCCACGGCCATGCGCGCCGGGGAGGCGGCCGAACATACGAATCGTGCCCGGCTCGCGCGTGTGCCCAGGCCCGCGCAGCGCCTGGTCGATGCGTACCTCGACGCCTATCGCGATGGGGCGGCGACGCTACGACCGGCCGCGAGCCTGCTGGGACAGCCCGCCGAAGAACTCGAGGAGTACTTCTTCGACACGGCATCCGCGGACGACAGCGCCCTGCACTTCGTCTAGGCACCGTTGTGCAATACCTCTTCCCCGACAACTCGGTCATCGTCTGCTTCGCCCGAGCTGAGGAATTGGGCGTTCTCGAGCAGTACCTGCGCGGCAAAGGCCGCGTGGTAGAAGCCGTTTCGCGGGAGATCTCTGATTCCGCAGGCCATGTGCCGAGCCTGCGGGAGTTGGATCAGCAAGCGTGGTTCGGTGATCCGATCCCCGTAGAGGACGAGGGCGACATCCGGGCGGTCGAAGGCATCCGTGTCGCAGTCTTCGGTGGCAGCAAGGCGAAGCCTCGTGAGCATCTCGGTGAGAGCCAGACGCTGCACCTGCTTCAGACGGACGATGCCTATCGCGACGCGATCTGGCTCACCGAAGACCGGGAGGCCTATCGGTTCGCGCAGCGGCAGCACATCACCACCCGGGACACCTTCGGTGTCCTCTGTGACATGGTCGGCTACTTCGATCTGTCTATCGACCGCGCGTTCGAGGTATCCCAGCGCATCCTCGAGGCCGGTGAGCCCATGCTCCACGAGCCGGCTTCCCCGCGAGACTTCCTCTTCTAGCCAGTTGGGCACCCTCCCCGACATCAGACCTTCGGCGGTGTTTGGCACGCTACCTACGCGGGTGCGTACTCGTTCTCGTGATGTCGAACCGATGCGGTCCGAATCGGAACCATCGATCGACCAATTTTGCGATTATCGCAACCTCGGGGTATTATTGCGATAATCGCAATATGTCGGCGCGAGCCGAGGAGGGAGTCGCAGGATGCGACTGCATGTTCACAGCGGCCAGGATGGCCAGGTACGTACGGTTCCGGATGCGGCAGAGGACAGCTCCGTCGCCGATCACGTGGACCTCGCGGAGGGCGTGTTCGCGTTCGCGGTCGACGACGAGGGGCGCGAACTGGATGCGGCGGATCGTCTGTCCGACGCATTCAGCGGAGGTTCGGGTCGCGTGGTGACGCACCCGGGTCGACAGATCACCGTCACCGTGGACTACGCCGGCAACTCGACCACACTGACGGTCTCGCCGGGGGCACGGCTGGGCGCGATCCGCGAGCAGGCGATCAGCCAGCTGGATATCGACCCCGCTTCGGCGGCGGATCTGGGGTTGCGCACGCCCGGTGGTGCGGAGGATCTTCCGCTGGATAAGCCCATCGCGTCGATCGCGCAGGGTGCGAATCACGTCGACCTCGAGCTTGTCGCGCTGGTCCGTCCGCAGGGCTGACGGTATGACGGAGGCCGCTGACCCGGCTCGGGTCGCTATCGAAGAGGACCTGCAGTCGGCGTCCGTTCTCGACGGGGTCGAGAACGGACGCTGGCGGGTCGTCAGCCTGGTGTTTCCGGTGTTGATCGTCGCGGTCATCGCCCGGGACGGCCGCGAGCTCGGGATGCGTGTGGATGTATCCGGCTACCCGACTGCCGCACCGGCCGGCATCCCGTGGCACCTCGCGGCGGGCAGGCCGCTGGTCGTCGCTGAGCTGCCGACCGGTCCTGCCGCGCACATCGTGTTTCACTCGCAGTGGTCCCAGCTCAACGGCTGGACGCCGTACATGGCGACCGAACGACTGATCATCCAGAAGGATCACCCGGAGTGGGCGACCGTACACCCGGGACGAGCATGGAATCCGACGCGGACGATCGCGTTCTACCTCACCGAGCTGCACAAGGAGCTGCGCAGCTGCACGATCCCGGCGGTGAGCGCATGACCGGCCAGAACCTGCCGCTGGTGATGAGCCGGCGACGCTTCCGACGACTGTTGCGGGAACTTCACCGGCGTGGCCAGGAGCGCCGCGAGTCGGGTGCCTTCCTGCTAGCGCACCGGGACGCCCCCCGGGTCGCGGGCGGTCACGAGATCACCGAGATCTACTTCTACGACGACCTCGACGCCGAGTGCCTGACCGGCGGCATCACCATGCACGCCGCGGGCCTGAGCCGCCTCAACCAGCTGTGTCGCGCGCGCCAGCTGCGCGTGCTGGGCGACATCCACACCCACCCCAGCACCTACATCCGGCAAAGCCGCATGGATGCGGACCACCCGATGATCGCGCTGCCCGGTCATCTCGCCGTCATCGCTCCCAATTACGCGGCGGGGCCGATTCGACCCGGCGATCTCGGTGTACATCGACTGCTCCGCGGCGGCACATGGGACGCCGCGTACGGCGCCGACGTCGCCCACATGTTCCATGTTCGTCCCGGTGTCCTGCTCGCCCTCGCCCGACTGCGCCGCCTGCTTCCCGCCCCGAAGGAGACCCGATGACCATCCTCGACGCCGACGAGATCAGTCGCGTCGCGCTGCTGCAGCTCACCGACGGCTCCGCCACCTCCCTTGAGGACGCCCAGCGACTCTTCGACACCCGACAGCTGGTCCTGCAACCCACGCAGGCTGCCGTGGCGACAGCTTCCGGGCAGGCGGCGCTGCTCACCGCGGCGGTCACCGCGATCCGCACCTTCGGGGCTGTGCACGTGACACTCCCCGAGGATGCCCGCGTGCTAGGCGGAATCCACCGCGGCCAGCTGCTCAGCGACGCTCTACGCCGGGAAGGCGTCCACCTCGACACGGATCCCGTGGACCCCGACGCGACCCTGATCGTCCTCGGGGGCACGGATAGCGACCTGCAGACGGCATCCGCGGGCATCGTGCTGCACGCCGGTTGGGAAGGCTGGATCGCGGCCGTGTCGCCGACGCGGCGCCCAGCCGCAGCGCCCGGCAACGTCCTCACCGCGATGGCGGCGGCCGCCCTCGCCGTCAGCGAGGCGTTCGCACACGCCAGCGGGATCGTCGGCAGTGACGCCGGATACCGGGCACTCGAGCTGAACCTACTCGGACCCGACAACAGCACAGGGCCGGAACTTCGGTACGCGCCGGCGTCCTGGTGGCTGGTCGGCCTCGGCCACCTCGGACAGGCGAACTCGTGGGTCATCTCCCACCTCCCTTACCTCGATCCGGCCGTCGTCGAAGTCACGGTGCAGGACACCGACCGCACCAGCCCGGCCAACCACAGCACCAGCGTGCTCACCCCGTGCGGGTCGCGCGGGGTCGCGAAGACGCGGCTGGTGGCCGCTCGGCTCGAAGACGCTGGGCTCCGCACCCGCATCCTGGAACGGCCGCTCGACGCGGATCTCCGTCTCCGCAACGACGAGACCCTCACTGTTGCGCTCATCGGCGTGGACAACCTCCCGTCCCGGCGCGCCCTCTCCGCGGTCGGATGGCCGCTCACCATCGATATGGGCCTGGGTGCGGGCGCCCACGACTACACCGCGATCAGCATGCACCGCTTCCCCGGAAGCAAGCGGAGCGAGGACGTTCCAGCGTGGCAGGACCAGCCCGCGACCGACCGTGCGATTCCCGGTAGTCCGGGATTCGACGACCTCAACAGCCGATTCGACCAGTGCGGGGTCCTCACCCTCGCGGGCAAAGCCATCGGTGTGCCTTTCGTCGGTATCATCGCTGCTTGCCTCGCCGTCACCGAGGCGTTGAAACAGCTCCACAACATCCCCGGCAGCGAGGTCGCCGGCATCGACGTGTCGACAGGACACCACGTGTCGGCGCCGGCCGCTCGACACGCTCGTATTGCCGCGACCGCACTGCGGCCGCAGTAGCAGGTTGCCAAGGGACAGGCATGGCAATAGAGACGAGGCGTACAGGCGGGGCAGGACAGTCCGCAGGTGCGACGGGCGTGCGATCCACTGCCCACAGGAACTGCACTGCGGATTCAACCGCGGCGGGCCGAGAGGACCGTCGCTGATGTCGCCTGGGGATTCAGCCTTTTGGGCCGGCCAGCTGCTTACCACCGTCGCGGCGGCCGCGGGGGTGCTTCTCGCCTTCGCGTTGGAGCGCACCACGGAAAGACGCCATCAGGACGCCGCCGCGTTCTGGGCAGCCAAGCACTGGGCCCGAGCGGTGCTTCGGACCCGGGAGAATGGACTGCTCATCACCGCGATCCGTGGAATGGTGTATGGGCGCAGCGTGCAGAAGCGCCCCGAGGTGCAGAAGCTGCTCACCGAAGTCGATCCAGGGGTGGCGGAATGGTGGTCGCGCGCCACCGAGTGTCTCGTCGAAGCGGACGACTCGTGGGTGCCCGGATCCGACGTCAGCAAGTGCGTAAGGGCATGGGTGGAAGCGGTCGAGGCCGAACTCGATCGCGCCGGCGGTCGGTGGCCACGCCGACGTCGACGACTTGAGCGGCTCCAGAATTCACTGCCGAACCCTCCGAAGCTGACCCGTCGTGCCGTTCGTCGAGCGTGACCGCGCTGCTTGGACGCTTTCAGGGCGAACAAGTGCGTCGACAGTCGTGTCCCGCTGGTGGCGAGGCTCGTCGCTTGTATTCGCCTTCTTCGCAGTGTGCCGGCCAATTCTCGGCTCGGTGAGCCAAGAATTCATCCACAGGGGGAGCCGCGGCGTTGTTTGCAGCCGTGCGACGATCGAGGCATGACGTTGGTCGTGGCTGTGATCGATCAGGTGACCGGGGCAGTCTCTCTGGGAGCTGACTCGAAGGTCACCTGGGCTCTGGACGTGACACGCACAAAGAGGGTGTGCACCGAGCCCGCTCTGAAGATCGTGCTGCTCGGAGATGATCTGGCCGTCGGTTACGCCGGCGACGGACCTGAAGTGCTCGCGTCAGCGGTCACTAGCTTGCGCGGGCGCGGGGTCGACGAGCTGCTCGAAGGATTGGCGAGGATCGCCGGCGCTTCCTTCGTTGTGGCTCATCGTCAGCCCGCCCAGATCTGGTCAGTATCGGCCGAGCAGGGCATTGAGGAGCGAACCGCGATAGGACGAGCTTGGGCAGGAGACGGGAGTGTGTACCCGCGATTCCAGGCCCACTTCGATGACCTGGCTGACGATTCGGCGCTCTTGCGGCTGCAGTCGACGATGCAGCACATCGTCCACCTCCTTCGCCCCGAGTCGGTCGGAGGTTATACGATCCTCGCCTCTGGCACTGCAAGCAGAGCGTTCCGCTACTTGCCCCTACGGAGCGAGCTCTGGCCCGAAAGCGCTGACACCGCGATCACGGGATTGACGCAGAACCCCGATGGCACGCTGAACTTCACCCTGCGCGCCTCCTTCACGGAGGGGCCGCTTGTGCTGCATGTGATTCCGGGCGTCGCGCCGACCCCGGGCGCGCTCGGAATCTATGTCGAGAACGCCGGACTCGGTTACGTGTATCCCCACTCGACGCCTGCTCAGAGAGTGCAAGTCCGGGCGGACACGCTCGAGGAGTTCGTGAGGCTCGCCGAGGCCGAGCACGACCAGACCGTCTCGCCGGGTGGATGAGCAACCATCCGTAGATCGAACGTGCTCGACGCACGCCATGCGGCACGAGGTCTCGCTGACTCCGAACGCACCGCCCGGCGCCCCGCGATACCGCGCGGCGGTCAGGCGGGGCGATGTCAGTAGTGGGTGATGTCAGTAGTGTCTGTATTGCGCCGGTCCGAGCCCGTCGTGTCGCGGCAGATGGAGGATGTGGCTGCGGTGACAAAACGAACTCGACGCCAGCATGTCGTCTCGGCGTTCTACCTCAGAGGGTTTGCGAACGAGGGTGCCCGTTTGTTCCGCACTCCCCTCAGCGGTGCTTCGCCACACCCGATCGCGGTGACCGACGCGACAGTGCGGAACGACTTCTATACGGTTCCAGGTCGGGCAGGTGATCCCTCGGACGTGTTCGAGCAGTTCTTTGCGCAACTGGAGGGCGATGCGGTGCCGGGGCTTGCAGGGTTGACCGCGCCGGATCCTCGATTCCCCGACGGTCACACAAGGGCAAGCCTGTCGATGTGGATCGCACTGCAATACCTCCGTTCGGAGGGGATACGTATGTCTGGAGCGGAGATGCGTGCGGTCGAGGTGCAGATCACTGTCGGGATCTCTGGGAAGCAGCGTCTACGAGAGCTGATCGAATCTCGTGAAGGGACGACGATCTCGGACGCCCGCGTTGATGCCGAGTGGGCCGACCTCACCCAGCCTGGCGGAACACGCATTCAGCCTGATCCGAGGGACCACATCGCTTCGATCATGGACATGCTGCCCGGCGTCTCGGGCCTCATCCATCACAGCCCATGGATGCTGCTTCGCTTCACCCGGAAGGCTCTGGTGACAAGCGACCACCCCGTCTTCCTCATCCCCTCACTGGACGCGAACCCTTGGGAAGGAGTCGGTCTGGCCAACGCGTTCGGATACGGAATCGCCCTTGACCGTCACACCGGACTGGTCATCGTCACGAGCGGGGCCGGTGACGGCGTTCCCGACCGCGTCGTCCCGCCATCCGCCTTCTATGCGAAGCTTCTCAATCAGCAAGTCATCCGCAACGCCCGGAAGGCGGTTTACCACCATCCCGACGACGACCCTCGAGAGGCTCATGACGGACTGCTCCCACCTGAGCGAAGCACCGAGATGGAGGTCGTCCCGCGCAAGTTTCCAGAGAACGGTTGGGGTGCGTCTGTGTCGGGCTCGCCGGCCCGGGTCCCGACACTGCCAGCGGAGGAGGACGACGGCTCGGAATCCTGGACGATCGACGACCTGCCGTGGCCGATCCCAGGAAGAGTGTTCCGATACGCCGAGGACTGAAAACGTGCGTCTGCCAAGACGTCGGGACTCGGTCTGGCTCGCTGTCGGCGACGTTAAGGTTCCCGCGAGGTCGTATCGGTAGGAATCTGCCATTTCCAATGGAATCCTGATGCCGAAGCCGCTGCCAACCACCGTGGATTCCCGGCATCCCCTGCCACTTCTAGCGGGAACCTACACAACTGATCGGTTTTTCGACGTTTCCGTTTCGCAGATGAAATGTCCACGCGATGTCCAGATGGACATTTCGACCGACAGGGTTATCGGGACGGCCCCGGAGCGTGCGAGTAGTCTTCGACGGTGCATCCCCCGCTTGAACCGTACGCATCGGGCACTCTTCGTCGTCCAGACGGCATCCAGTTGTACTGGGAAACATCCGGAAACCCGCGCGGAAGACCCGCGTTGTACTTGCACGGTGGACCCGGCAGCGGATTGGGAAACGGCGGCTATCGCCGTCGCTTCGACCCGGGCAAGTACTTGATCGTCGGTCTCGACCAGCGCGGTTGCGGCAAGAGCACCCCGTGGGCAATTGACGACCTAGAGCACCTCGACGCGAACAACACTCGGAGTCTGCTCGCCGACATCGAGGCGCTACGTGCGCACCTTCGCGTTGAGGCGTGGCTCCTGCACGGCGTCTCCTGGGGGTCGACACTCGCGTTGGCCTACGCGCTCGCCCACCGGGACCGCGTCACGGAGATAGTCCTCACGGCAGTCACGACTGGAGGCAGGGCCGAGATTGATTGGATCACCGAGGGGGTGGGTGCGATCTTCCCCGAGGTGTGGGCGGAGCTGACCGCGGAGGTCCCCCGCGGTGAGCGCGTGATCGAGCACTATGCGGCGATGATGCGACAGTCGGATACCGCAGTGCGCGCCGCGGCCGCCGATCGCTGGGACAAGTGGGAATCGACGCACGTCTCGCTGGACCCCGCCTGGAGGCCAGGTCCCTCACATGAAGACCCGCGAACCCGGGAGAACTTCGCAACGCTCGTCACCCACTATTGGGCGAATGACTGCTTCCTCAGCGGCGAGGACGCCATTCTCGCTCGCGCTACGGCCCTTGCCGGCATTCCGGGTGTTCTCATCCACGGTCGATACGACGTCAGTGGACCCGCTATTACCCCATGGCGTCTGCATCAAGCCTGGCCAGGAAGCCGACTCGAGATCGTCGAAACCGAAGGCCACGGCGGCGAGATTGAGATGGAGTTGACGACCGAAGCGATCGACGGATTCGCAACGCCGCTGTAAGTGACATCTCTGGCCGTGCTCAAGGTCGCAGCCGCGGGGAATTTGACGAGCCAGGCGCCGCACCCTGTCGTCGCGAGACGGACATTCCTGAGCGGTCCCTACACAACTGATTGATTAGTCCCGCCCGACCGTCGACGCCTGAGCGATCGAGGGACGCGCCTCCTGCTGCGAGGTCTCAGCCCCGATCGGCGACGATGATGCGCGTCCCGGCCTCTTCGGCTGCGAGACGGATCGACGCCGGGGGTGTCGCGTCGGTGATGAGCACGTGGATGCCGACGAATGTGCTGAGCCGCACGGGAGCCGACACCTCGAACTTGCTGGCGTCGCAGAGAAGGACGACGGAGTCGGCCGACTGCATCATGGCCAGCTTGGTGGGACGCTCGATGTCGGTCTCCACATAGATCCCCCTCGAGTCGACGGCGGCGGCACCGAGGAAGAGCGTGGATGCCCGGAGGTGCTCGACGGCGGCGACCGAGAGGCTGCCGACCATCGCCTGGCTGTCGGGGATGACGTCGCCACCGAGCACGACCACCCGCTGCGCCGGCCGGCCGAGATACAGCTGCACGACGGGAATCGAGTTGGTGATGACGGCGTGCGGCGCGGCGTCATGAAGTCGCTCGGCGAGGGCGAAGGTGGTCGTGCCGGCGTCGATCGTCACCGTGTCCCCATCGCGCACGAACGTCCGAGCAGCATCGGCGATGATCCGCTTCGCGTCGGCTTCGACGCCGGCCCTGTTCACGAAGCCCGGCGTGCGGAGCGTTCCGTGGGTCAAGGCGGCGCCGCCGTGCACGAGGCGAACGAGGTCGCGGTCGGCGAGAACTCGTAGATCGCGGCGAACCGTCATCTCGCTGACCCCGAGATGCACCTTCAGGTTGCGCACCGAGACGAACCCCTCGCGGGAGAGCAGCTCGACGATGCGCTCCTGGCGCTTGGTCATGGTGTCGCCCGCGGAGAGCGCCGTCCCGTGATCCGCCACGCTGTTTCTCCTTCGATCGTCTACCGGCTATGGTAGATCCACATCAACCCATGGTGGAATTCTACCATTGCGTGTTATAGTTCCAACGTCCTCCCCATCGACCTCGCTCGAAAGGCAACGATGCCCAGATCAGTGCTCTTCGTCGGAGCCGCCACGTACGACGCGATCGCGGTCGTCGACCACATGCCGGCGGCCGATGAACGTCTCATCGCCAGCGAGATCCGCTACGCCGGTGGCGGCCCCGCCGCTACGGCCGCAGTCGCGGCGAAGCGGCTGGGGCTCGAGGTCGAGCTCATCGCCGCGATTGGAAACGACGACGTCGGTCCTCACATCCAGGCAGGCCTTGCCGCCGAGGGTATCTCGCCCGCCCTGCTGCAGGTCGAGGCGGACCGGTCGTCGCAGGCGAGCGTCATCCTCTGCTCACAGGTCGATGCGACGCGGGGCATCGCCACCAGGGGCGCGTCTCCGCTTCGTCTCACCGGGCCCAACCGGGAGCGAGTGCTCGCCGCGGACTGGATCCACGTCGATCACCTGGGCTGGCCGGCGGTCGCCGAGGTCCTGGCCGACATCCCCTTGGACCAGCGCCCGCGTATCAGCGTCGACGCCGGGCATCCGCTCGTCGGCGATGCCGCGAGCGCCTGCCACATCGCCGAGGTGAACATCTACGCGCCGCCGATGGAGAAGCTCGTCGAGCGCTACGGCGACCGGCCGCACGACGAGATCCTGCGCAGCGTACCCAGCCACAGCGTCGTCGCCACCCTCGGATCCGGCGGCAGCGTCGGCCGCGATTCGGACGGCGGGATCCACACCTCTCCCGGTTTCGTGGTCCCCGATCTCGGCAGCACGCTCGGCGCCGGCGACGTGTTCCACGGGGCGCTCACGGCGGCAATCGTCCAGGGCCAGCCCATGCCCGACGCCATCACCTACGCCAATGCCGTCGCCGCGCTGTCCTGCCGCGGCGTCGATGGGCGATCCGCCATCCCAGACCACGACGAGACCATCGCCTTCATCCGAAAGGAACGCGCATGACCGACGCGACCCCCACCACCGATGTCACCCGCCCCCTCCGCCGCGAATCGGGCGCCTTCGCGATGCTCGCCGTCGACCAACGCGAAGCGATGCGACTGATGTTCGCCGGTGATGCCAGCCCCGCCGCCGACGGGTCGGTGCCCGCCGATGTGCTGGCCGCCGTGCCCGACAGCGTCCTGACCGACTTCAAGCTCAAGGCCACGCGCATCCTCACCCCTTACGCGTCGGCGGTGCTCCTCGATCGTCAGTTCGTCTGGGATGCCGCGATGGACCAGCGTGCCGTCGCGAGCACCTGTTCCGCGATCATCGCCGCCGACCAGTTCGTGCCCGGCAACGGCGAGGTCGTCACAGATCAGGTCATCGATGAGAGCATCGACTACGAGGCGGTGAAGGCGCAGGGCGCCGTGGCCGCGAAGCTCCTGGTGATCTACCGCGAGGACGAGCCCGCTCAGAAGCGGATCGACATGGTCGAGGACTTCGTCTCGCGCTGCAAGGCCGCCGGGCTGATCAGCATCATCGAACCCGTGTGCAAGGCCCCCCGGCGCGGAGGCGAGTGGGACTGGAACGCCGGCGTTCTCGCCGCCGCGCAGGAGCTCGGCGACCTCGGCGCCGACCTCTACAAGGCCGAGGTTCCGCTCAAGGGAGGGGGAACCGACGAAGAGCTGCTCGCCGCGTGCGCGGCGCTCGACGCTGCGATCTCGTCACCCTGGGTGGTGCTGTCCAGCGGTGTCGCCGCAGACGACTTCCCTCGCGCGGTCGAGATCGCGTGCAAGGCCGGCGCCTCCGGGTTCCTCGCTGGCCGCGCCGTCTGGCGTGCATGCATCGGCGCCTCCGATGTGGAGACGGCGCTCGAGACCGATGCGGTGCCGCGCCTGCAGCGTCTCGTCGACGTCGTCGACCGAGTCGTGGGGAGCCGCTGACGTGGAGCGCGTCGACGAAGTCCGATTCACCGCCATCGGTGAGGTGGAGGTCGCGCACACGGAGGTCGAGCTCGTCCCCGGCGATGGAGAAGCCCTCATCGCCCCCGAACGCATCGGCATCTGCGGATCCGACATGCACGTGCTCCACGGCAAGCATCCGTTCGTGCGCCCTCCACTCGTCACCGGACACGAGGCCGTCGCGACGGTCGTCGAGGTCGGTGCCGGGGTGTCCGGCGACCTGGTGGGCCGGCGTGTGCTGGTGAACCCGCTCGTCGCCCCTGGTGACCGATCCGGAGACTGGCGGGGCGCTATCAACGTGCAGGAAGACGCCCGCGTGATGGGATTCAAGCTCTCTGGACTTGCCCGTACCCGTACCGTGGTCCCCGCCGAACAGCTGCACCTGGTACCGGCAGATCTCGATGCGACGATCGCCGTCCTCGGCGAGCCACTCGCCGCCGGCATCCATGCTGCTCAGCGTTCCGGAGGGCGCCTCGAGGACGTGCTGATCATCGGCGGTGGGCCCATCGGTCTCTCGGTTCTGCTCGGAGTGCGTCGGGAGGGCGCCGGGCACGTCACCCTCGTCGAACCGGTGGCGTCCAAGCGGGAGCTGGCGCTCGAGCTCGGGGCGGATGCCGTGTTCGCCCCCGACGAGGCCGACCTGCCCGTCAAGCACTTCACCACCGTGTTCGACTGCGTGTCCGCACCGGCCACGCTCGCCCAAGCTGTCGACGTCACCCGCGGTGGCGGTGCCGTCGTCGTCATGGGCGTGCCCGGCACCGTGCCGGTGGATCTGCCGCTGCCTCGCATGCAGCGGTTCGAGATCGATCTGCTCGGGAGCGGCATGTACACCGGCGCGGACATCGACGCCGCCATCGACTACCTCTCTCAGCATCCCGAACCTGCCTCGCATCTGGTCTCGCGGGTCTTCCCCCTCACGGAAGCCGCTGATGCGTACGCCGCTGTCGGCGAGCCCGACAACGTCAAGGTCGTCCTCTCTCTGTAATCCCACCCGACAACAGACCGCGATTGCACCAAAGGAGCTCAACGCGCATGTCCACCACAACCCGCAAGAAGTCAGAGATCAGGAAGGTCACCACAGCCAGCTTCATCGGCGCCCTCCTGGAGTGGTTCGACTTCTTCATCTTCGGCACCGCTTCTGCCGTCGTCTTCGCACCACTCTTCTTCCCCACCGCCGACCCCACGATCGGCACCATCGCCGCCTTCGCGACCTTCGGTGTCGGCTTCGTCGCCCGGCCCCTCGGCGCGATCGTCTTCGGTCACTTCGGTGACCGCGTCGGGCGCAAATCGGTGCTGGTCATCACCATCATGATCATGGGCATCGGCACGTTCCTGATCGGATGCCTTCCCACCTACGAGACGATCGGCGTCTGGGCTCCCATCCTGCTCGTCGTCCTCCGCCTGGCACAGGGATTCGGTCTCGGTGGTGAGTACGCCGGCGCCGCGCTCATGACCATCGAGCACGCACCAGAGGGGCGCAAGGGCTTCTTCGGCTCGATCATCCAGTCGGCGGCGTCCGGCGGCATCCTCCTCGCGACCGGCGTCTTCGCCTTGATCAGCTCGTTCGGCGAGGAGTTCCTCCTCAGCTGGGGCTGGCGCATCCCCTTCCTCTCGAGCATCATCCTGCTCGCCGCCGGACTGTTCATCCGCCTGCGCATCAGCGAGAGCCCGGAGTTCGCCAAGGCCCGCGAGCTGCAGGCGGCGCGCCAGGAGCAGCCGAAGATCCCGCTGTTCCAGGTCTTCCGCAAGTACCCGAAGAACCTGGCTCTCGCATTCGGCGCGCGTCTGGGGGAGACGGTGTCGTCGAACATCATCAACGCGTTCGGCATCTACTACGTGTCCACCCACATCGGCATGTCGTCGCAGGTTGGCCTGTATGGCATGCTCATCGCGTCCGCCATCGGCCTCGTCGCGGTGCCGATGATCGGCGCGATCAGTGACAAGGTCGGCCGCAAGAAGGTGTATCTGTTCGGCGCCTTCGCCGGCGTGATTCTCGCCTTCCCCATGTTCTGGCTGTTCAACACCGGGGAGGTATGGGCGGCGTTCCTGGCGTTCTCGCTGGTCTACGTGCTGGTGCCGACCACGATGTTCGCCGTGCAGTCGGTCTTCTTCTCGGAACTGTTCGGCACGGACGTCCGCTACACCGGCCTCTCGCTGGCCACTCAGGTCTCGGCGATCGTCGGCGGCTACGTACCCACGGTCGCGACGGCGCTGCTGCTCGCTCTCGGGGGCGACCCGTGGCTCGTCGCCGGCGGCTTCGTGCTCACCTGCCTCATCACCGCCGTGTGCGTGTTCTTCGCATCGGATGTCCGGAAGAACGATCCGGCGCTGAACGACGACACGACCGTTCCCGCCCAGGCGGTCGCCTGACAGCTTGGCGGGTCGGCTGCGAGTATCCGGCCGGCCCGCCAGACCACCATCACGAGCAAGGAGAACCGATGACCTCGAACCCCACCGTCCTCATCGACGGCGTCTGGCAGACGCGGGACAGCAGGAAGGAGATCTTCGATCCCGCCAACGGCGAACTCGTCGGCACGATCGACTTTCCGGGCCAGTCCGAGGCGGTCGCCGACGCGGCCTCGGCCGCCGACGCCGCGGATGCCGCCTTCCCCGCATGGGCTGCGACTCCTGCTCGCGCCCGCGCGGACATCCTGCTCCGCGCGGCGGCGCTCATCCGTGAACGCGCCGATGAGCTCGCTCTTCTCCTGGCACGTGAGGCCGGCAAGCGCCTGCCCGAAGCCGCAGGCGAGATCGCCTTCTCGGCCGAGTACTTCCAGTGGTTCGCCGAGGAGGCGCGCCGGCTCGGTGGCGACTATCCGCCCCACGAGGCCGCTCATCGCCGTCACCTCGTGATGCGGCGACCCGTCGGCGTGGTGGCCTCGCTGACACCGTGGAACTTCCCCTGCTCCATCCAGGCGCGAAAGCTCGCCCCGGCCCTCGCCGCCGGATGCACGGTGGTCGCCCGCGTCTCCGAGAAGGCCCCCCTCGCGGTCACCGAGATGATCCGCTGTCTCACGGATGCCGGGATCCCCGCCGGTGTCATCAACCTCATTCATGGCCCGGCGCGGCCGACCACGTCGGCCGTCCTCGAGCATCCAGCCGTGCGTGCGGTGACCTTCACCGGTTCGACCGGGGTGGGTCGCAGTGTCATGGAGCAGGCGAGCCGGCGGATCGTGCGCCCGCTTCTCGAACTCGGCGGCGACGCCGCGTTCATCGTGATGGACGACGCCGACATCGATAAGGCCGTGGCGGGGGCGATGCTCGGCCGATTCCGCAACACCGGCCAGTCGTGCGTCGGCGCCAACCGCTTCTTCGTCCATGCGGCCGTCTACGACGACTTCGTCTCGAAGTTCGTCGCCGCCGTCGACGCCATGACGCTGGGTTCGACGACGGGGGACGATGTCGCAGACCTCGGCCCGGTCATCGACGACGATCGCAAGCAGGCGGTCGAGGCACTCGTCGCCGACGCGGTGGCGCGCGGTGGCCGGGTGCTCACCGCTCCGCGCGAGCTGCCGGGCAGCGGATCATGGGTCGCTCCGACGCTGCTGGCCGACGTGCCGGCGGATGCCGAGATCGCCACGAACGAGGTGTTCGGCCCCGCCGCCGCCATCTTCCGCTTCGACACCCTCGACGAGGCGGTCGAACAGGCCAATGCGACGGAGATGGGTCTGGCCGGGTACATCTACTCCGAGAACCTGACCACGTGCCTCACTTTCGCCGAGCGCCTCGAGGTCGGGATCGTCGGCATCAATGAGGCCCTGCCCTCCGTGGCCTTCGCCCCCATGGGCGGGGTGAAGCAGTCCGGCCTCGGCCGCGAGGGCGCCCACGCCGGCATCGAGGAGTTCACGGAGACGACCTATGCGTCGATCGCTCTCTGAGGACGGCTGATGGTGAGCGCTCTGACGATCGGCGCCGCCGTTCTCGTCGGGGCGCTCACCCAGCGCCTCACCGGCGTCGGGTTCGCGCTCGTCGCATCCCCGCTCCTCGTCCTCGCACTGGGACCCATCCAGGGCGTCGTGATCACGAACATCTTCGGTGTCGCGACCGCGCTCATGGTCTATGTCTTCCACGTGCGCAGAGTGGAGTACCGCAGGGTGCTGCCGATCCTCGCCGCCGCGACCGTCGCGGTCGTCCCCGGCGCGATCCTCGCCCGTGCGCTCCCCGCGTCTGTGCTCGCGATCGGGGCGGGTGCCCTCGTCGTCGCGGCGCTGGCGCTCAGCGTCCTCGCCAGGCGCATTCCTCGCGTCAACGCCTGGCCAGGACAGGTCGTGGCCGGTGGCCTCTCCGGCTTCATGAACGTCATCGCCGGCGTGGGCGGACCGGCGATCACCGCTTACGCCGTCGCCTCCGAGTGGGAGCACCGGCGTTTCGCGATCAGCGTGCAGTTCTACTTCGCCGTCCTTGGTTTGATCTCCCTTCTCGCCCGCGGCGTGCTGCCTGCCATCACGCCGGTCGACTGGGTCGCCGCGGCCACCGCTCTGGGGGTCGGACTCCTCGGCGGGCACCTGCTGAACCGCTGGGTTCCCGTGCGTACGGCACGGATCGTCTGCCTCGTCCTGGCGTTGCTGGGAGGCATCGCCGTCATCGCCCGAGGCGTCCTCGACATCTCGTAGAGCCGCCTGCCCGCGGGTTGGCAGAGAAGGTGCGATGTCTGGCTTTCCGCAGGCTCGTTCGATGTCGGTCGCTGCTGCGAGGATCGGATGATGCCGGAAGTCACTGCTCGCTCCACATCGTCGAGCGGCCGCGCGCCGCAGACGAACGCTCCGCTGACGCTCGTGGCAGCGGCGGTCACCGTCGTGCTGTGGGCTTCGGCGTTCATCGGCATCCGCGGGGCCGGACCGCACTTCGATCCTGGTGCGCTGGCGCTGCTGCGGATGGTGGTCGGCGCGCTGGCCCTCGGCCTCATCGTGCTGCGGCACGGTTTCCGATTGCCGGAGAGGCGGCACTGGCTGCTCATCGCCGCGTGGGGCGTCGCCTGGTTCTGCATCTACAACGTCGCGCTGAACAGCGCCGAGCTCACGCTCGATGCGGGCACGGCGGCGATGGTCGTGAACCTCGCACCGCTCATGGTCGTCGTGTTCAGCGGACTGTTCCTCGGCGAAGGGTTTCCGCGACCCCTCCTCATCGGTGCGCCGATCGCCTTCCTCGGGGTCGTTCTCATCGGACTGAGCTCATCGAAGGGTGCCGGCCTCGACATCACGGGTCTCGCACTGGCACTGCTGGCGGCCGTGATGTACGCGGGCTGCACGCTGCTGCAGAAGCGCCTGCTCACTTCGGGGGTGGATGCGACGACGCTCACCTGGCTGGGCGCCGTCGCCGGCACGGTCGCCCTGCTGCCCTGGACGGGGCGCCTGATCGGGGACCTGCAGTCGGCCCCGATCGATGCGGTGCTCTGGGTCGTGTACCTCGGGATCTTCCCGACCGCCGTCGCCTTCACAACGTGGGCCTACGTGCTGCAGCGCACCTCGGCCGGGCAGACCTCCGCGACGACCTATGTCGTTCCCGCGATCGCCATCGTCATGTCCTGGCTGATCCTCGGTGAGGTGCCGACGCTCATGATGTTCATCGGCGGGGCGCTCTGCCTGCTGGGCGTGGTGGTGACGCGGATGCGGTGGGGCGCGGCGCGGCGGAGTCGACTCAGCTGAGCCGCTCCGTCAGGTGCACGGTCACCTCGTCGCCGTCGGTCTTGCCGATCCGTTTGCGGATCGCGGCGGCCACCGGCAGCTTGTGCGTTCCGTCGCCGAGGGCCATGAAGGCCCCGCGGAACGGCTCGCCGTCGACGGTGCCTGCGACTTTGACGAGCCCCCGTGTGCCGAAGATCGTCGCAGAGCCCGGGAGCTGGACGCAGGTCCACGTGTCGCCTTCGCGCACCTTGCCGAGCGTCGCACTGAAGGTGATGTCGAGCGGTGTGCTGGTGTCGTTCATGGTCGATCTCCGTTCCACGGCCTCAGATGAAGAGACCGATGACTGTGCCGATGATGGTGAGCTTGAGCACCCAGTCGAGCAGGTGGACGCCGGCCGTGGGCAGCGCGGTGTTCTCATGCACGACGCCGCCCATCAGCAGGATGAGCGGAAGCGCGGAGAGCGCCAGCCCCAGAAGAGCGCCGGTCGCTGCGCCGTGCCAGTCCGCGGCCGCCATCAGGCCGGCGACGAGGCAGGAGGCGATGAGGCTGCGGAGTGCGACCGAACCGATCTGAACGGCGGGGGAGAGCCCCGGACGCGGCGTGCTGTTCCGGGTGACGAGCCCGGAGACCTGGGGCACGGCGTACAGCGCGGCGCTCGCGATGAAAGATGTAACAGTCGCGATGGCGATACCGAGAACGATCATGTCGACTCCTTTAGTACTGTTCGGTACTAAAGTATGCCTGCGCGGCAGAACTGTCAAGTACTAAAATTGCCGGTATGACGACGAGTGAGCTCTCATCGCGAGGCCGACCCGCTGGCCTCACGGGCGACGACCTCATCGCCGCCGCGCGTGAGGTGTTCCTCGAACACGGGTACGCAGGCGCCTCGATGGACCAGGTCGCACGACGAGCACGGGTTTCCAAGGCGTCGCTCTACCGGGAGCACTCATCCAAGAGCGAGCTCTATGCCGCCGTGGTCAGGCAGTGGGCGATGGCCGGCCAGGACGCCATGCGTCCGGCGCTCGATCGGATGCAGCGAAGCGCCGATGTGCGCGGAGCGCTCATCGGCCTCGCTGAGACCATGCGCGCCGGCATCCTGAGCCCGCCGGTGATGGCGATGCGCCGGCTCGTGACCGCCGAGGCATCCGCCCACCCTGATGTGGCGAGGATGTACCTGGAGAACAGCTGGAACGCGAACATCGACCGGCTCGCCGCTGCCTTCGCCGCCGTCGCGGCATCCGGGCGTCTGCGTCCGCACGACCCGCACGCCGCCGCGGAGCAGTTCACCTGGCTGATCATCGGCGCGCCGCTGAACGCGCGGATGCTGGGCGGCGAGGCGTCCGCACCACCTGCCGCCGATGCCGTCGACCTCTTTCTCGCCGGGTACGGAGCGGACTGACCAATCGGCGAGCGGAGCCGGTCAGGACTCCGCCGGCTCCTGCGGCAGCCGCGGGCCGTGATTCCAGGCCAGGATCGACGGCTGCTCGCGATGGAACCCGAGCACCGACACCGAGCCCGCGTCGAGCGAGATCGCGGCCCCGAAGCGGGGCGCCTGCCGCAGGAACACGGCGGTGAGGATGCGGAGGTAGTGCCCGTGTGCAATCAGCGCCACATCGCCGTCGGCCATCGCCGGCAGCACCCTGGTGAGCACACGCGAGGCTCGGGCGGCGACCTCCTCCACGGTCTCACCGGGGGTCTCGCCGCGGATCACCCCGTGCGTGAAAGCGGTCCAGTCGTAGCCGAGTTCCGCTCGGATGTCCTTCGTGGTGCGTCCCTCGTAGCCGCCGTAGTCCCACTCCACCATCAGCGGGTCGACATCCGGTTCCAGCCCGGCCAGCTCCGCCGTTCTGAGCGCGCGCTGCAGCGGCGAGCTCAGCACGAGCCCGAAATCGTAGTCTGCCACCAGCTCACCCGCCGCTCGCGCGAGATCCTCACCGTGAGCGGTCAGCGGAATGTCGGTGCGACCGGTGTGCCGGCCAGTCCGAGACCAGTCCGTCTCGCCGTGCCGAAGCAGCACGAGCTTTCCCCGCGGGCTGTCGGGAGCGGGATGGTCGGGCAGCGGGTCAGGTGCGTCCACACCGACACGGTACCCCGCCGCCCCGCCCCAACCGAGACGAGCGCCTCGGCCCCCGGTGCGCTCGCAGCACGACCGAGGGCCGCCCGTCAGGGTACGAGAACGCGCACCGCCTGCTTGAGCCGCGTCCGCACGTCGAACGCCTCGGTCATACCCAGCGGTCGCGCACCGGGAACGCCCTTGCGCAGCACGGTGCGCAGCGCGCTGCGCCTCACCGCGACCACCGGCAGTCCGCGCACTGTGCCCAGCGAGGTCGCGGCGTGGGCGAGGTCCTCATCGGGGAGGATCAGGATGGCTCCTCCGAAACGCACGCGTGCGACCTTCGCGACCCAGCGCATCCGCGACAGCAGGTCGGCGACCGGTGTCTCGCCGCGCACGGATTCGCCGATCGCCTCACCCTGGCGAAAGCGCACGTCCTCACCGAAGTCCTCCGACATCAGGCCGTAGAGTCCCGTGGGGGCCAGCACCACATGATCGAGCTTCTCGCCGCCGTCGGGTCCGCAGGCCACATCGTGCCAGACCGTGAATCCGATGCCGAGTTCGTGGATCGCTGCAGCCGTCGCCTCCTCGGCAAGCGCATCTGCCAGCATCCGCCTCGCGCTCCACGGGGCCGCCCGCACCACGGCCGGGTCGTAGGCCTGCGCGTCCGTCACGGCCACTCCGAGATGCGCGGCCATCATCTGCAGGAAGCGCCGGCGCCGCCAGGCGCCTGCCGTGCCGTAGGACGTCGCCGCAGGGCGGGTGCCGGTGGATCGCGTGGCTGCCGCATCGACACCCCACGTCACGCCCTGCCGACCGCGGTCGTACGCGGCACGATCCTGCGGGGTGCCGACGTGCTCCCAGGCTCGCTGCACGCGGATGAACATCGCCGCATCGCCGCCGGTGTCGGGGTGCGTCTGACGCAACCTGAGGCGATAGGCGCGTCTCAGCTCGTCCTCGCCCGCTGTCGGTGCGACTCCGAGCACCTCGTAGGCGGATGCGGCAAGCGGACCGTCGAACATCGCCCTCCTCGAGCCGTCGCATCCAGCGTAGCCGCGACCGTCCATGCGTCCGGCGGATCGGGGTTACGCGGACGGCGACCTCGGCGTAGGCTCTGCGGCGCGGCGTAGGCCGACGGGCAGGCGCCGGATCGCACGCGCAGCGCGAAGGAGCATCGGATGCAGACCCTGACGATCGATTTCATCATGTCCCTCGACGGCTACGGCGCGGCAGTGGGATGGCCGGGCTGGTGGGGCATGGAGAGCCCCGAGTACCTCGACTGGCTGGCGAACGATCCAGACAAGGATGCACCGCTGCTGATGGGCGCGACCACGTACCGCCTGATGTCGCGATTCGCCGCCGACGAGACCGAAGGGGTGGAGTCGCTCAACGGTGTGCGCAAGTATGTGTTCTCGTCGAGCCTCGACGAGCCGCTCGAGTGGTCCAACTCCACGCTCGTGCGCGCCGACGCGGTGGGGTTCGTGCGTCGGCTGAAGGAGACGTCGGATCGGCCTCTGCGCACTCTCGGCAGCATCAGCCTCTGCCGTTCGCTGCTCGTGGCCGGCCTCGCAGACCGGTACCGCGTCGTCGTGTTCCCTGTCATCACCGGGGCGACGGGTCAGGATCGGATCTTCGACGGCTATCCCGATGTGCGGCTCGAGCTGGTCGAGGAGCGCACCTTCGACCACCGCACGCAGCTGCTGGAGTACATCCCCACCGTGCTCGACGCCCCACCCGGGGCCTGACCCTCAGGCCCCGCGCAGGAACTCCAGTGCGGTCTGACGGAACGCCTTCGAACCAGGGGCGTTGAAGTGGTGGCGGTCGGGGATCTCGAAGAAGGTGCCCTGGGCCGCAGCATCCGACAGCCGACGCGAACCGCCGATGACCGCGTCCTGCGAGCCGGTCGCGAACAGCACCGGCTGCTCGGGCGCGTTGTCGGGGTCGGGGTCGATCGAGCGCGACTCCCGCATACCCTGCGCCAGCGCGAGCAGTGCGTGCAGGTCGTTGCCAGGCACGCGCTCCACGAGCGCGATGTAGTTCTGCGTCACCTGGTCGGTCACCGGTGTGCCGTCATCGGCGTAACGGCGCACCTGTTCGAGGTCGAGGCGCTCGAGAGGGATGCCGTCGGGCACGCCGCCGAGCACGGCACGAGGGATCCGCTCGCCGAGGTCCTGCGTCACCTGCCAGCCCACACGCGCGCCAAGTGAGTACCCGACATAGAACGCCGTGTCGATCAGGAACGTGTCGAGCACCGTCTCGATGTCGCGGGCCAGGCTGCGCACAGCGTAGCCGGCGGGCTCGTGCGGTTTCTGGCTCGCTCCGTGCCCGCGCTGGTCGATGCCGAGGACGCGGTACCCCTCGCGTTCCAGCATCCGCACCCATCCGGTGAGCACCCAGTTGTCGCGTGTGCTCGATGCGAATCCGTGCACCAGCACGACCGCCGGCGCATCGGCGTCGCCCCACGAGTACGTCGCGAGTGCAACGCCGTCGCCCACTTCGACGAGCTGAGGATGCGGCATGCGGGTCAGATCTGCGAGGGAATCGGCCACCTCTCCATCATGCCTCTGCCTGGCGCGGCCGCGCCGGTCCACGGCACCGCGTCGCCTCTCATCCGCTGGTGATCGTGAAGCCTCGCGGCCGCACACGCACCCGCCCGCTCCGCGCCGCCTGACCGTGCTGCGAGCCGTCTGCGTCGTATGCCCGACCGTCCCCTTCGGCGAGGGCCGCGACTCGGCGTTCGGTCGCCGTGGCGTTGGCGTAGAGCACCGCCGCACCCGTCTCGGTCTCATAGACAGCCGTCGCGACCAGCGGCTGCACGACGAGCGCGTCGAGCCTGACGTCACCCCTGCTCGTGCAGCGCACGACGGCAAGGCCGACGGATTCGCCGAGACGCTGCGGCACCAGTGCGCCGTCCGCCTCGGTGAGACCCCGCGCTCCGCTGCCACCCGCCGGTGTGGACGCCGACCAGGTGCCGCCGCTCGTGCGCACCTCCCACTCGGCTTCGCCGGCCGCCTCGGCACGGCGCCAGATCAGCGAATGCAGCACTGCCGGCTCGGCGACGTCGAACTCGACCCACTCGCCATCGGGCACGTGCACGTATGCCCCGCCGGAAAGGTTGCCCTCCCCGGTCCACGCTCCGCTGTCGGGGCGTACCACCGCGCACCCGGCGGACATCCGAGCGGACTCCGCGTCGATGGCGCGCAGGCCCGTGTGCGACCGCAGTCCCGAGATCGACGTGGCGACGGCGGCGACATCGGGATGCTCGTCGAGCAGCAGCATCGTCAGCTGACCGTGGATCGTCGACTCCGCTCCGGAGTTGCGATTGACCCTGCCGTCGGTCTCCACCCCGTCGAAGGTCACCCCGGTCGCCGGGTCGTACACTGGCACGCCGGCGGGGTTCGCGCCGAAGAACCAGCCGGCGGCCAGGCCGCCCAGCACACGATGACCCCGACCGCCCGCGCCGACGGCGACGGCGACTCGGCCGTGCGCTCCGTACGCGATCTGCGCTTCGGCGGGCAGCGGAGCCCACGCGTTGTTCGGACCGCCGCAGGCCAGCACGAGCGGTGTGAAGCTGCCGGCATCGGCTGCTGCGGCCGCGACCCAGGCTCGCCGGCCCAGCAACGACCCGGCGCCGGCCAGCGCCTCGGGCGCGGCGCCGCCCCAGGCGTGCCAGAATCCCAGAGAGCCCACCCACGGCAGTACGGCGCCGAACGGCCATCCGTGCGCGGGGTCGGTCGCCATCGCGGCGACACCCTCGCCGTACCTGGTGAGCACACGCCGGATGCGAACGTCGTCAGGCCGGGTGCGCAGCGCTGCGGTCAGTCCGAGCATCGCCTCGGCAGTCGCGTCGGCTCCGCCGGCGATCAGCCAGGCCGGCAGCTCGACGCCGTCGCTGGTCACGAAGGTGCCTGCGCGCGAAAGCGACTGCCGCTCGAGTGCGTCGAGGCAGAGGTTCAGCCTGTCCAGCAGGAACCCGGCGAAGGCGGCATCCGCATCCTTGAAGGCGGCATAGCCCTCACCGAGCGCCCATACCGTGCGGGCGAGCCAGTACGACTCTGCCGAATCCGACGGATCGGGAAGCTCGACGGGGATCGCGCTCGGGTTGAGCGTTCCGTCCTCCTGCTGCCAGAGCACGACGCATCCCGCGTTCGGGCCGTCAATCGTCTGCAGGAACGCGAGCGCTCGCAGCAGCCCACGGGCCTCGTCGCGGCTGCGCGCATCTCCGGAAGCACGCCAGTCGCGCAGGAACACGACGGCGGCGCGCGAGATGTCATCGGCGTTGTACGCACCCTGCGTCCAGTGCCCGGTCGTATCGTCTCGGGTGCCACCGCCCACCCGCCGGAAGCCACCCGAGCCGTCGGCATCGGCGTATGTCCATGGCGCCAGCACGGTGGGCTCCGCGTCGATGGCGAATGTCGTGTGCGCGGCGCTCGCGGTCACCGGCACCTCGGCGAGCAGGAAGCTCAGGTGGGCGAGGTTGGTCAGCCTGGGCGGTGCAGGCGCGGCAGGCCGGTGTCCTGCAGGCGATGCGCCGAGTGCGGCTCCGGCCGGCAGCAGCGTCAGGGCGGATGCCGCTCCGACCGCCGTCAGGAACCCGCGTCGTGTGGTCTCCATGTCGTCATGCCCTTCATTCCTCCCGCAGGGACCTTCCCCACGGCTCAGCCGGGTCGTGGATGGCGACGGCGAGAGTCGTGTCGGACTGCCCGTAGTACGCCAGCCATCTGCCCTGGAACTTCACCAGCCCTTCGACGAACGTCACGTTCGACACCAGCCCGTTCAGGTCCTCGAAGGTCTGCGGACGCAGCCACGGTTCCTGCATCCGCGCGATGACCTTCGTCGGCTCATCGGGATCGATCGCGATCTGGCCGCACCGGTAGTCGACGTCGACCGTGCCGTCGTCGTGGATGGTGCGGGTGGCGCCGTTGGTGAGCAGTACGAGCACGCCATTGTCCGCGAGCACAGGCGAGGTGCCGATCTCGACGAGCGCCTCATCCCAGGTGCCGGGGGTGGGCGAGTACATCGGTTCGGTGTCGGGCGTGCCAGGAGTCCAGTGGATGAGGTCGTCGCTGGTGGCCCAGTAGATCGCGCCCTCGCCGAAGTACATCCACCACTTCCCCTGCATCTGCCGGGGGACGATGACGCCGGCCTTGGACCAGTTGAACCCGCGCGGATCCATGGTCTTGAACGTGTCGAAATCGTCGAAGATCGGCCCGTGCCTGGTCCACTCGCGCAGGTCGGTCGAGGTCGCGAGGCACAGCTGTGCGCTTCGGCGGTCCCACCCGGTGTACGTGAGGTAATAGGTGCCGTCGATGAGGGCGATCCGCGGATCCTCGCAGCCGTAACGCTCATAGTCCTCGGCGGGGGAGAGGATGGGCGCGTCCTCTCGGGTGAACGTCACGCCGTCGTGCGAGCGGGCCAGGCCGATATGCGACACGATGTCGTCTGCGTGCGCGCGGTACAGCAACAGCACCTCGTCGCCGTCGACGAGTGCGGCGGGGTTGTAGAGGTTCGCCGACTCCCAGCTGTCGCCGCGCGGTCGGAGGATCGGGTTGCCCTCATAAGGCGTGAACGGTCCGAGGGGGAAGGATGCTCCGGTGAACATGGAAGGCCTTTCTGTTTCGGCGGGGGAGGACAAGCGGATGCCCACGGCGGTCGGGCTCAGCCTTTGATGGCCGCGCCGAGGTCCGTCGCGGTGAAGAAGCGCTGGAACACGCAGAACAGCACCACGACCGGCAGCGCCAGGGCGGTAGCGCCGGCGAGGATCGCCCCGTTGGGGTTGGCCGTCGACTGCGCCACGGTCGAGATGTAGTTGGCGAGGGAGACGGCGAGCGGCTGCAGCGATGCGTCCTTGGTGATGAGGAACGGCCAGAGGAACTCGTTCCACGGCCCGATGAAGGTGATCAGCACCACGGTGACGAGAACGGGGCGGATCAGGGGAACGGCCACCGCCGTGAGCAGCCGCAGCTCACCCGCACCATCGATGCGGGCGGCCTCGAAGATCTCGGCGGGCAGCGACTTGAAGAACTGCGTGAAGATGAACACCGCCGTGGTGTTGATCGCGAAGGGCAGGATCATGCCGAGATACGAATCGCCGAGCCCGTAGTTGCGGGTGATCTGCACGTACAGCGGGATCATCAGCAGCTGGAACGGCACCATCTGCACGAGCAGCATCAGCACCCACAGCACGCCACGGCCGCGGAAGTCGAGACGGGCGAGCGCGTACCCCGCCAGCAGACCGAACACGATCGTGCCGAGAAGCACCCCTGCGGTGAAGATCAGCGAGTTCAGCAGCGAGCCGGCGAGGTCGATGCGCGAGTCGATGTTCGCGAAGTTCTGCAGCGTCCATCCGCCGGTCGGAAGCAGCTCGCTCGGGGCGTTGGTGGGGTTCTCCTGAAAGGCGCCCACGATCATGAAGTAGAAGGGGAACGCGAACATCAGCGCTGCGATCGTGAGCAGCACGACGCTCAGCACGCGGGGCAGTCGTCGACGGGTGCGCATCATCTCTCCTGGGTGGCACGGTTCGCGAGAAGGGACAGCGCACCGACGAGGATCACGAGCAGCATGCCGATCGCGGCCGCCGTGTCGGGGTTCTGCTGCTGGATGCCCTGCTGATAGATGAGCAGCACCGGGGTGACCGATGCTCCGTCGGGGCCGCCGCCGCTGGTGAGCAGGTACGGCTCGGTGAAGAGGTTCGCCCCTGTGATGATCGAGAGGATCAGCACCAGGGTGGTCGCGTTCCGCACACCCGGGACGGTGACGTTCATAAACCGTGCGAAGCCGCCGGCGCCGTCGGTCTCCGCCGACTCGTACAGCTCGCGGGGCACATTCTGCAGTGCGGCGAGGTACAGCAGGATGTAGAAGCCGAGCTGCTTCCAGGTGACGTACAGCGCGATCATCGGCATCGCCAGCGTGCTGTTCACCAGCCATGACGGGTCAGGTGCGAGCGGCCCCAGCAGCGTGTTGATGAGCCCGTGGCTCGAGAACATCAGCATCCACACGCCCACGAGCGAGACGCTCGCCGTGAGGTACGGCACGTAGAACGCGACGCGGTAGGCGGCCACCCAGCGGATGCCGCTGTTGAGGGCGGCCGCCAGCAGCAGGGAGAGGACGACGGTGAGCGGCACGTTGATGACGAGGAAGACCAGCGTGTTGCGGAAGGCGTCGAACACGCGCGGGTCGGTGAGCACCTGAGCGAAGTTGTCGAGGCCCACGAATGGTCGATCGGGCTCGATGCCGGGGGCGGTGAAGAAGTAGTCGTGGAACGCGATGTAGACGGCGAAGCCGAGCGGGTAGGCGAAGATCGCGAGCACGAACACGAGGTACGGCAGCGCGAAGAGCCCGCCGAGGGGCTGCGCACCCAGGATGCGGGTGCGCAGCCGCCGTCGCGAGTCGGTCACGACATCACTCCGAGACGAGGCCGTCGATCTTCTCGGCCGCGTTCTTCAGGAAGTCCGCTGTGGACTCCTTGCCGAAGATCACCGAAGCGGAGTACTCGTCGCGGAACGCCTGCCACGCTTCGACGGAGTTCGGGATGCTGGGCACATCGGCCGTGTTCTCGGCCTGGTCCGCGAAGGCGACATAGTTCGGGTTCGCCGAGAAGTAGTCGGGGTAGGCGTCCTTGAGCCCCGTCCGCATCGGCATCTGGCCGGTCTCCTCCAGCAGCACGCCGTCGCTCTCCTCGCTGGTCGCGAACTTCAGGAACTCCCACGCGGTGCCCTGGTTCTCGCACGAGGTGAACATCGACACGCTCTTCGAATCGGCGAACGTCTTCGGGTTCTCACGGCCGTCCGACGTGGGCACGGGCATGAACCCGACATCCACGGTCTCGGCGTAGGAGGGGATCGCCCACGGGCCGGCCAGCTGCATGGCTGTGGTGCCGGCGGACATCGCGTCGTCCGTCGACTTCTCCTGGGGAGCCAGTCCTTCTTCGTACATCGCGGCCCAGAAGTCGGCCACCGTCTTTCCGGCGTCCGAGTCGAACGTGGCCTTGCCGTCTTCGACGAGCATGGTGCCGTCGGTCTCGGCGAGGTAGAAGGGATAGAAGTCGAACCACGGCTGATAGAACTCGCTCGTGGGGGAGGGCCAGATCGCGCTCTGCACTCCCGAGTCGACGAGCGCTCGCGCACCCTCCATGAACGCCTCGTGGGTGTTCATCTGCGGATCGTCGGCGTTCAGGCCGGCGTTAGAGAAGAGCTCCTTGTTGTACATGACCATCACGGGGTTCGACTTCCAGGGCAGCTGGTAGAACGCGCCATCGGTCTGGTAGGACTCGACATCGCCGCCGCGCTCGGTGATGTAGTCGTCGGCGCCCTCCAGCGAACTGAGATCGACGAGACCGCCCTGCCTCACCCAGCCCGAGACCGCGGCCGGCGCGATGTTGAAGACGAGACACGGTGCGGTGCCTGCGGTGATGGCAGCAGTGATCGCCTCCTCGGATGACGACGCCGCCGGGATCTCCTGCGCCTTCACCTGCTCGTCGGGATGCTCGGCGTTCCAGGCGTCGACGACAGACTTGCCCCAGGCGAGCTCCTGCTCGTTGTTGGAGAGCCAGATGTCGATGTCGCCGGTGCCGGAGGCCGCGCCATCTCCGCCGCCACCCCCTCCGCCGCCGCCGGACGAGCATCCGGTGACCAGGAGCGCGGCGGCTCCGATGAACGCTGCTGCACGGATCTTCCTCATGGTGTCCTCCTCGAAACGTCAGGGCCCGCGGATGCCGGTCCCGAGGTGCTTTCACGAAAGTGCACGATGTTGCAGTCGATGAGCTCGGTGCGCGGTGCTGCACCGAGGATGCTGTCGCGCAGCAGGCGTGCCGCCGCGCGTCCGCGTGCCGCCGGGTCCGATGAGACGCTGGTCAGCGAGGGCGAGAGGTGCGCGGAGAGATGGTCGTCGTCGAATCCGGCGACCGCCAGGTCGGTGGGCACGACGAGGCCCTGTGAGCGGGCAAGGGAGAGCCCGGCGATCGCCATGGTGTCGTTGGAGTAGAGGATCGCCGTCGGTCGCTCGGGCAGGGCGAGCAGCTCAGCCGTGCGCTCGCGTCCGCTGCCGGCGGTGAAGTCCCCTTCACGCAGCAACGCGGCATCGCCGACGGCCTCGACGTACGCGTCGGCGCGAGCCTTGGAGTGCACGTAGTCCAGCGGGCCGCTGACATGCGCGATGCGCGAGTGCCCATGCGCCCGCAAATGCTCGATGAGCTCGCGCATGGGCGCGCCGTCGTCGGTGCGGACGCAGGAGAAGTCGTGGGTCTGGTCGTACGCCCCGACGAGCACGGTGGGCATGCCGAGCCCGGCAAGCAGGGGTACGCGCCAGTCTTCGACGCGCAGGTCGAGCAGGATCGCTCCGTCCGCCCGCCCGTGCGACATCGAGCGGTAGGCGCGCTCCTCCGCATCCCGGTCAGGCACCACCTGAAGCAGAAGCGCGGTCTCGGTCTCGGCGAGCACCGATTCGACGCCGGCGATGAACGCCGGGAAGAAGGAGTCGTTCGCGATCACCTCCGGGTCTCGGGCGAGCACCACGCCGATCGCGTTCGCGCGGCGCGTGGCGAGAGAGCGCGCGCTCTGGCTCGGCACCCAGTTGAGGCGTTCGGCCGCAGCGAGCACCTTCGCCCTGGTCTCCTGCGAGATCGGGCGATTGCCGCTCAGCGCATGCGACACCGTGGCCTTGGTGACACCTGCTTCTCGAGCGACGTCGGCGATGGTCGTGCGACCCATGCCACCTCCCTGTGGCGGAATGCCGCATCCGCGCGGCATCGAACCGGTTTGATGGAGATGACATTAAATCGGTTTGATGCCCCTGTCAATGGGGTGGCGAGATTCCCTCTCGGGCGGTTCAGCCGGAAGCCGCAGGCACCGCCGGATCGTCCCAGCCCTGTTGCGGGGTCGCGCAGGTTCCGCGGAACACGTATTGCGAAGGGCGCTTGCGCTCGGTGCTGGTCCAGTCGATCGGCGGCCGACGCTGTTCTGCCGGCACGTACCCGAGCCGGTATACCGCCATCAGCTCAAGTTCGGGCGGCACCTCCAGCAGCCGCTCGATCTCGGCCCAGCGGCCCGGCACCTCCATGGGGAACGAGATGAACTGGATCCCCATGCCGAGCTCGACCGTCGTCAGCCAGACGTTCTCCATGGCGGCGCCCATGCTGAACACCGAGTAGAACGACGAGAGCTCACCCGGCCGGTACTCCGAGCGATCCAGCATGACCCCCAGCAGCAGCGGCGATCCCGCCACGAGCTTGCGGTTCTCCTCTCCGAGCGTCTGCGGGATCCGCAGGGTGTTCATGAGCTTCTGCCCTCGCGAGGTGAACACCTGCCCCGTGAACGGCCTCAGCGGCGCGGGGAGGCGGTCGAAGAGCATCCCATCGCGTCGCTCCTCCATCTCGCGCTTGCTGAAGCGGAAGTACGGCTTGTACCTCTCGAAGAACGTGCCGTTCGACATCGCCTCGGTCATGCTCTCGCCGCTGATCCGGGCGATCGTGTCGATCGTCTCGCGCTCCTCGACGATCACGAACCGCCACGGCTGGCTGTTCAGCTGCGACGGCGCACGACCGGCGACCTCCATGAGTAGTCGCTGGTGCTCCTCGCTCACGCGGTCGGGAAGGAAGGCGCCGTTGGTCGTCTTGCGACGTCGCACCACATCCAGGAAGTCCATCCGTTCACCTCCGAGTCGTCACGGCCGCGGCCAGGAACCAGGGCGCAGCTGACAGGGCCATCGTGGCATGCCTGGCCGTGCCGCCGCGCGTCGCCGGCAGGGCGCACAGGGTCGCAGCGGCCGGCAGCAGAGTGAGGCCGGCGCGGCGGCGTTCGACGAGGGTGGCCAGCAACGCGAGGGTCGTCAGCGCGGACGTCACGATGAACAGCGCATGGTGCAGCCAGCGGATGCGGCGGGCGCCGAAGACACCGACTGCCACCGCGCCGCCATAGGCGGTGTTGGCGGTGTAGCTCGCGAGCGCCGCTGCGGCGAGACGTCCGGTCAGCGGTTGCCGATGCCGACCGCGTCGCGAGCTGCTGCGGTGATGGTGCACCCGGCTACCCCGCCGAGCGCCCGTCGTCCTCCCCTTCGCTCTGCGAGGGGCGACGACGCTGCGGGTCGGGGTGCCGGTCTTCGCGGTCGGTGTCCTCGCCCTCCGCCTGGCTCGGGTGCTCGGACTGGTCGGCCGGTTCTTCCGGCGGCTCGACTTGTGGCGTGCTGCTCATGGTGACCTCCTTCACCGCGTCGTCTCATCGGATGCGTCTGCCTGCGGCTGTGCGTCGCCGGTGATGGATGCCTCCGGCCAGCGCAGCACCGCAAGCGGCGGCGCGGTGTCGCTCGAGGATCGCGGCTCGCCCTCGGCGGGCTCGTCTTCGATGAACAGCACGGCGGCGTCGGTCAGCATCGCGGCACGGACGAGCGCTTCGGCGGCGGGCAACGGCGTGCCGGGCCCCGCCTCGAAGGTGTCCTCGGCTGCCAGGGCCACCCACGGCGCGGCCGGCAGGGCGAGCAGCGTCTCCTCGTCGTCCAGCATCCGCTCGTCGAGCAGCAGCGTGTCGACCTGGGCCTGCTGCAGCGCGCCGACCACTGCGGTGAGTCCGGATGCGCCGTTGCGGGCGTCCTGCTCGGCCGCGCGATCGCGTGTAGCGGTGATGACGTCGTCATGCGCGGCCGAGACGGTCTCGTCGATCGCCTGCAGCAGGGCGGAGTCGTCGGCGCCGTCGGCACGGGTGTCGGCGTCGACCTCGACGACGAGGTCGAGAGTCCCGTCTTCGATGTTCTCGAGCAGCAGGCCGCGTGCCTGCGCGTCGCCGGTCACGAAGACGTGCTCGGGGCGACGCTCGCGCACGATGCGGTCCACGGCATCCGCCACATCCGATTGGGTGTGCTGCCACACCTCCTCGACGCTGCGCTGGAAGCGGGCCTGCGACCACCCGCCCGGGCTGACCTTCGTGATGGGGTGGCCCTCGCCCTCGATCTGCTCCACCTGCTCCGGGGCGGCGCGCCCCAGGCGCTCGAAGGTGAGTTCGGCGCCGTCGCGGCCGGTCTCGACCACGAGGATGCGCCGCTCGGTTCCGCGATGGCGCAGCAGCGGCGCGATCTCGGGAAATGCTCCGTGGGTCACACGCTCCGGTCCGCGGCGGGCGGCGGCGAACCCCTCGTCCGCGACCACCTCCCCTTCGCGCACGAGCAGCCAGCGCGTCGATGGCGCCGGCAGGCCGATGTCCTTCGGAAGGGCGGCGAGCACGGCCTCCGCATCGTCGTCGGGCACCCCGGCTTCGCCGAGCCGGTCCTTCAGCGACCGCATCCTGCTCTCGACCGCCCCGGGCGGCTCGCCCTGCGGGCCGTCGGTGTAGACGGTGGTCCAGGAGCCCGGCTCGGCAAGCACCTCGTGGAGGTTCACTCCTCGCAGCTCAAGCGCGGTCATCGTCCACCTCCGCCGCGTCGTCGCGGTCGGGGTCTTCGCGTGCGAACGCCTCCTGCACCTCCGGCGCGTCGGTGTCGTCCGGCAGCGGCTCCGTCTCGCGGAACGGCTCGGCGTGCGGAGCGCCGTGCCCCTGCACCATTCCCTGGGACTCGTGCTTGAGCTGGTCGTCGAGATTCGGTCCGTGCGTGGTGTTGCCACGCTGTGCGTCGCTCATGTCTCCTCCTTCTGCGGGTACCTGGGCGACGCTAGGGCGCGCCTTGCCGGGTGCGACAGCGGGTTGACATCCGGATGCCGGATGTTAGGACCTCACCCGAGCAGCTCGAGCAGCTGCCCCTCGACCCTGCGCAGCGGATCGACCGTCACCCCTTTGTCATACAGATCGAAGACGCGAGGGTCGATGTAGCTGGCCCGCGCGACCGCGGGCGTGTTGCCGAGGGCTGATGCCGTCACCCGCACCGCCTGCGCGGCCGCACGGGAGCGCCCGCTCGCCGTGTCCCGCGGGCCGATCTCGGCCAGCGCCACGGCCGCCGTGATCGTGCCGTGCAGGGTGCGGAAGTCCTTCGCGGTGAAGTCCCCGCCGGTGCGGGTGCGGACGTCGTCGTTGATGTCGCTCGCGTGCAGCGGGCGCCACGAGGAGGCGTCCTGCCAGCTCAAAAGCAGCGTGCGTGCTCCGCGCCGTTTGAGCCCCGCGATGAGCAACGCGAGCTCGGCGTCATCGATGTCCGACTCCCACGGCTGGCCGCTCTTGCCGGGGAAGCGCAGCTCCACCACGCGCTCGGCACGCACGCGTGCGTGCGCGCCGCGCAGAGTGACGAGCCCGATGCTGCCGTGCGCCTTGGCGTACTGCTCCGACCCCACCCGCAGCAGCGCCGAGTCGAGCATCCGGAAGGCGCCGGCCAGAACACGCTGCCGCCCGAAGCCGTCCAGGCGCAGGTCGCGGGTGACACCGCCGCGCACGGCGGGCATGACGTCGGCGAGTTGCAGCATCCGGTCGAACTTCTCCCGTGCCATGCGTTCGTGCCACGCGGGGTGGTAGATGTACTGCCGTCTGCCGGCGGCGTCGATGCCCGTCGCGAGCACGTGGCCGTTCTCATGAGGGCTCAGCCAGACATCTGTCCACGCGGGTGGCACTGCCAGGGCGCGCAGGCGCTCGAGCAGCGCCGGGTCTTCGATCCGCGCCCCGTCCGGCGCGCGGTACTCGAAGCCGCGTCCGCGTCGCAGCCTGCTCAGGCCGGGACCGTTCGGATCGCTGCGCCTCAATCGGGTCATTGCTCCGGAGTACCTTCCCCTCGGCCTCGGATGCAAGCCCCTGACAGGCGGTCCGCGGCTGCGCCTACCCTGGCACGTTCCGCAGCAGAGAATCGAAGGAGGAAGACCATGACGCAGGAGCAGCACGGCGATGTCGTCACGATGTCCAAGCGCGGCCAATGGGTCAATCGCGTCGAGGGCGAAGAGGAGCTCTCGCAGGGCTACGCCACGAAGGAGGAGGCGATCGATGCCGGTCGCCGCATGGCCGAAGAGTCCGGCACTCGGCACCGGGTCGTCGATGCCGAGCCGACCGGCGTGGTCACCGATGAGCAGGTCGAGGGCGAGCGGCCGGCACGGGCGGGTTCCCGCGGCGACGACCGCGACGGTGATGACGGGATCGCCGTGGCGGACCTGCCGTGACCGCGTGAGCCGGCACAGCACGCCCGAATCGATTCGATAGAATATCGGCGGATGGCGCCGTGACCCTTCACGGAGTCATTCGGCTTCTCGCCGCACGGCGCGGTCTCCGCATCCTCCCCTTCTCTCCGCACCCTCATGGCAACGACCCTCATCACCGGACGCCCTTGGCGCGTCATACTGGCCTTCTCCGTTCCGCTGCTGATCGGCAACGTCGTCCAGCAGCTGTACCAGTTCGTCGACGCGGTCGTCGTCGGCCGCCAGCTTGGCGTGAACTCGCTCGCCGCCGTGGGCGCGACGGGCAGCCTCATCTTCCTGGTGATCGGGTTCGCCTGGGGTCTGGCCAGCGGATTCGCGATCCCCACCGCGCAGGCCTTCGGCGCCGGCGATGCCCGCGCCGTCGGCCGCTCCGTCGCGACGGGCACGCTGCTCACCGCCGCCACCAGCCTGGTGCTGACCGTCATCGGCCCGTTGATCGCCGCGCCGTTCCTCACCCTCCTGCAGACACCGCCGGAGCTCATGGCCGAGGCGACGGCGTTCACACAGGTGACGTTCATCGGCGGCAGCACCATCATGTTCTTCAACTACCTGGCGGCGATCATCCGCGCGATCGGCGACTCGACCACCCCGCTGGTGTTCCTCACCATCTCGTGCGGACTCAACGTCGGACTCGTCATCGTCATGGTGGGCCCGCTGGGCTGGGGCGTCGCCGGCGCCGCCTGGGCGACGGTTGTAGCGCAGGCGGTCTCGGTGCTGCTCTGCCTGCTGTACGTCTGGCGACGGCTGCCTGTGCTGCACGTGCGCCGAGAGGACTGGCGGGTGAGCCGTGCCGACGTCGCCGAGCACCTGCGTCTCGGGTTGCCGATGGGCTTCCAGGCGTCGATCATCGCGATCGGCGCGCTGATCGTGCAGGTCGCGCTGAACACCCTCGGTGCGCAGGCCGTTGCCGCATACACGGCGGCGTCGCGGGTCGACAGTCTTGCGAGCGCGTTCCTCGCCTCACTGGGGCTGGCCGCATCCATGTATGCGGCACAGAACCTCGGGGCGCGCCGCCCGGATCGCATCCGGCGCGGTACGAAGCAGGCGATCTGGATGGCCGTGATCGGCTCGCTGGCGCTCGGCGTCATCATGGTCACGTGCGGCGTGCCGGCCGTGCGCCTGTTCGTCGGCGATGGCGCGGACGAGGTGGTCGAGCTCGCCCACCTCATGCTGATCATCAACGGCGTCACCTACGTGCTCCTCGGAGTGCTGTTCGTGCTGCGTGGAGTGCTGCAGGGGCTCGGACGGGTGCTCGTTCCGACCGTCACCGGTGTGATCGAGCTGGTCATGCGCGTGGGCGCGGCCGTCGTGCTCGGTGCGTTCATGGGTTTCGGCGGCGTGGCGCTCAGCAACCCGCTGGCCTGGCTCGGCGCCGTCGCACTGCTGATCCCCGCCTACGTGCGCGCGCACCGCGAGCTGGCACGGATCCCGGTCGCTCCGGTCGAAGCCACGCTGACCACGCCCATCCCGGTGATCGGGCCGACCGACGGATCGATGGTCGTCGACGCGGTCTTCACCGCCCCCGTTCCCATCGTCGCTGCACGGCTGTCGAGCCTCCGCCGGGCTCGCGGATCGCGCCGCGCCGGGCGCTGACATCTGCACGTAACCCGCTGTCAACGCATCATCCGACGGGATGATGCCGAATCGTTCTCCCGGTGGACAAAAAACCCGGCAGACCCGCGTAACCTGGTATCACGGCACGCCGGGGGGCGTGCCTGTGACACGGGGGGTCGTGCCATGTCATCTCTTGCAGTGACGAACACATTGATGTCGGTCTTCGTGCCGATCGGAATCGCCGGAGCGGTCATCGCGCTCGCCTGCGCGCTCGTCGCCGCCTTCGCGCTCATGCGCGCTGCGGCCGGGCTCGCGGGGGGCGCGGTCGGCGTCTGGATCGTCGGTGCGATGCTGAGCCTGTCGGCGTCGTTCGCGAACCTGTGGACTCCGGTGATCGTGGCGCTGAGCGCGCTCGCCGCCGCCCTCGTGATCGGCTCCGTCGCGCGGCTGCTGGTCCGCGCCGGGGCTCGTCGTCAGGTCGTCGAGGCGCCGGCGGAGAGGCTCGCGCCCGTCGCGCCCGTCGCGCCCGTCGCGCCCGTCGTGCCCGTCGTGCCGGCCGTGCCGGCCTCGGCCGCGTGGACCGCGTCCGGCCCGGCATCCGCTCGTCTCGCCTCACCTCCGCGTACGGAGACGCTGCCGGTCGCGTCCTGACCGGTGGTCTACCGGTGGTCGCGATCGAAGTGCTGCGCAGTGTCGTCGCCGGTGGCGACGCGCTCGGCTTCCCGCGCCCGCAGCTCGACTCGCCGGATCTTGCCCGAGATGGTCTTCGGCAGCTCGGGGACGAACTCGATGATGCGCACCCACAGGTGCGGTGACAGCCGTTCGCGGGCGAAGGCGAAGACCTCCCGAGCGGCATGCGTCTCGCCCCTGTCCGTGTCGACCGCACCGTCGCGCAGGCACACGTACGCCTTCGGGACGGACAGTCGCGTCGCGTCGGGGCTGGGTACGACCGCGGCCTCGACGACAAGGTCGTGCTCGAGGAGCACCGACTCCAGCTCGAACGGCGAGATCTTGTAATCGGAGGCCTTGAAGACGTCGTCGGCGCGCCCCACGTAGGTCAGATAGCCCTCGGCGTCCCGCGCGGCGATGTCGCCGGTGTGATGGTAGCCGCCGGCGCGCGACTCCGCCGTCTTCTCGGGATCCTCGAAGTAGCCGGCCATCAGGCCGATCGGTGCCTGCGACAGATCGAGCGCGATCTCTCCCTCGCCGTCGACGGGCTCGCCGGTGACCGGGTCGAGCAGCACGACGGGGTACCCGGGCAGCGCTCGCCCCATCGAACCGTCCTTCACGACCTGACCAGGGGAGTTACCCACGCAGGCCGTCATCTCGGTCTGGCCGAAGCCATCGCGGATCGTGCCGCCCCAAGCCTCGCGCACCCGGGTGATCACCTCGGGGTTGAGCGGCTCGCCGGCTCCGACCAGTTCGCGCGGAGGATGGGTGAGCCGGGAGAGGTCAGCCTGGATCAGCATCCGCCACACCGTCGGGGGAGCGCAGAAGGTCGAGACGTGGTGGGTGTCCATCACCTGCATGAGCGTGTTCGCGTCGAAGCGCTCGTAGTTGTAGACGAACACGGTCGCCTCGGCCAGGAAGGGTGAGTAGAAGCTCGACCAGGCGTGCTTCGCCCAACCGGGGGAGGAGATGTTCAAGTGCACGTCGTCGGGACGAACGCCCAGCCACCACATGGTCGACAGGTGTCCGACCGGATACGACACGTGGGTGTGCTGCACGAGCTTGGGCCTGCTGGTGGTGCCAGAGGTGAAGTACAGCAGGGCGGTGTCGTTCGCCGGCGTCGGCCCGTCGGGGTCGAAGGTGCCGGGGGCACCGGCGGATGCTGCGAGGTCGTTCCAGCCTTCCGGTGCGCCGCCCACGGCGATGCGGATCAGGTCGCCGGCGACGTCGGCGACCCGGCCGGTGAGGGAGCCGAGGGTCACGACGGCTCGAGCCCTGCCGTGATCGATCCGGTAGGCGAGGTCGGATGCCGACAGCAGAGTGGAGGTGGGGATCGCGATCGCGCCGATCTTCGTGATGGCGAGCATGATCTCCCACAGCTCGATGGTGTTGTCGAGCATGACGATCGCGTGGTCGCCGCGGGCGATGCCGAGCGAGCGCAGCCAGTTCGCGACTTGGTCGGAACGCGCCGACAGCTCACCGTACGACCAGCTGCGCACGGACAGGTCGGCGGAGACGATCTGCACCGCCGGTCGGTCGGGCTTCTCTCCGGCGATGACGTCGAACCACTCCAGGGCGAAGTTGAACTCATCGACACGCGGCCACGCGAACCCCGCCCGGGCTCCGTCGTAGTCGGTGGCGTGGGCGAACAGGAAGTCGCGCATCTCGCGGATCGCGGTGGTGGCGGTGGTGGCCGGCCGGCTCATCTGGGGCTCCTTCGCTCGAGAGGACTTTCCCATCCTCTCTCGCCCCTGCCGCCGGGCCGAACCGGGCGCACGCACTGGACGGATGCTTGATGGGCACCGCGCCGGTGATTAACATGCCAGTACCCGAAGGGCTGAGGCCCCATGACGCTGTCGGGCCTCAGTCTCCCGGCGAGGTGCGGTGATGAATCCCGCGCCTCGCCGGGTCAGGGGCGCTTCGTCGCCGTGAACCCGTGCGCGAGACCGATGCTGAGCCACCAGCCACCGAGCCAGATCACCAGAAGCGTCAGCAGCTGACCGGAGAGCAGGCCGGACACGAGAGCCACGAGACCGATGCAGGCGAGCAGCCACCCCGCCGAGCGGTAGCCGATGGCGATGAGCACCGCGAGTGTGACGATCGCCGCGAGGATGGGCCATCCCCAGGCACTGATGCCGACGGTGCCGGATCCGATCGCCCCCGTCAGGACGGCGGCCACGGGCAGCGCGGTCAGCGCAGCGCCGAGAACCCGCCAGCCCAGCCCGAAGCCGTGGCCTCGCAACCTGATCCATACGATCAGTCCGGTCCAGGTGAGCAGGACGGTGGGAAGGAAGAACCCGCCGAGCGTGAATCCGCCGATGAGCGCCATCGCGGCCAGCAGCACGCCGCAGACAGAGGCCACCACCGTGCGCGCGGCTCGCGGGACGACGAGAGGCACCGCAGCGATGAGCGCCGGAACCAGAGCGGGCAGTGCGATCCACAGCCCGTCGTTCTCGTAGACGGTCAAGTGGTGGAGCTGCGATTCACCGCCCTGAGATGTCGCGATGGTGTGGGTCGGCAGGATGAAGGCCACCACGACTCCGATCACCACGGCGATCGCGACGGCCGTGCCCTGCAGCACCCGCCAGGCACGTTCGGCGCGCGAGTCGTCCGTTCCGAACTCCTCGTGCGCACGCTCGGCGATCTGCTTCGGAGTGCCCAGGCTGGTGATGGTGTCGTCGACTGCCCGTCCGGCGTCTTCGGCATCCGCGAAGTGCGCGCGCAGGTCGTCGAGCACGGCGGTGCGGTGCTCGGGGGCGATGCCGCGCAGCATCCGCTCCACCGAGCGCAGGTAGGTGTCTTCAGCGTTCATGGTGCCCCCTGACGATTGTGTCGACCTCGGCGCCGAGGGTGCGCCAGACCTCGACGAAGGTGCTCAGCTGATCGCGCCCGAGCGCGGTGATCGTGTAGTACCGGCGCGGGCGTCCGCCCCCGACGGCCTCGGTGCGTGTGTCGACCAGCCCGGTCTCGCGCATGCGGGCGAGTAGCGGATACAGACTTCCCTCACTCGCGATCAGGCCGCGGGTCTGCAGGTCGTTGGCGAGCTCGAGACCGTACCGCTCGCTCTCGGCGAGCAGCCCCAGCACGCAGTACTCCAGCACCCCCTTGCGGAGATTGGTGGCGATGCGCTCGGCGCTTTCGGTCATGCGACCAGGGTAACCTTGCAGTGCAAGTATTGCAATGCAAGGTTTGCTCCACCGGATGCTCCGCCCAGGGCGGATCCGCCGCAGGCGGATTCCCGCGACGGACGCGGCACCCGACGCGCAGGCTGGGCACATGACCGAAGACAAGCCCATTCCGCAGTTCGGGCCCGAGTCGCGCCGGGCGTTGTTCCACGAGCGCGTGCTCGTGCTCGACGGAGCGCTCGACGACGACAACGGCACCCTGCTCATGACACAGCTGCTCAGTCTGGCCGCGGAGGATCCTGCGGCCGACATCGCGCTGTGGATCCATTCGCCGGGCGGCTCGGTGCCGGCAATGCTCGGCATTCGCGACATCATGCGCACCATCCCCAACGACGTCGCAACCGTCGCCCTCGGCCTGGCGTGCAGTGCCGGGCAGTTCCTGCTCTCGGCCGGAACGAAGGGCAAGCGCCGCGCACTGGCGCACTCCCGCATCCTGCTGCATCAGGGCTCGGCGGGCATCGGCGGGTCGGCCGTCGAGATCGAGGTGCAGGCCGATGACCTGCGGCATATGCGCGACACCGTGATCGGTCTCATCTCCGAAGACACCGGGCAGCCGCGCGAGCGGGTGTTCGAGGACTCCCTGCACGACCACTGGTACACCGCCGAGGAGGCTCTCGATTACGGCTTCATCGACGGTGTCGTCACGTCGCTCGCCGACGTCTTCCCGCGGCGCCGGTCGCGGATCGGCCTCGGGGCCGACGCTCCGTTCGAGAACCAGCAGCAGGAGGAGTCACGATGAGCGGCTACACCATCCCGAATGTCGTGGCGCAGCATCCGCGCGGCGACCGCATCATGGATGTCTATTCGCACCTGCTGGCAGAGCGCATCGTCTACCTCGGAACCGAGGTAGACGCCGGTGTCGCGAACGCGATCATCGCGCAGCTGCTGCATCTCGACGCCGACAGTCCTGACAGCGACGTGCAGTTCTCGATCAACTGCGCCGGCGGTGACCCCAGCGCGGCACTGGCGATCTACGACACGATGCAGCACATCCGCCCGCGCGTCACCACGACGTGCGTCGGCCAGGCGATCGGCGTCGGCGCCCTCCTCGTTGCCGCAGGTGCCCCGGGCTCCCGCTCCGCTCTGCCGCACGCGCGCATCGTGCTGCACCAGCCGGCGGCGCAGACCCGCGGTGCCGTTCCCGATCTGATCCTCGCCGCAGACGAAGTCGTGCGGGTGCGTTCCGAGATGGAGCAGGTGCTGGCGCATCACACCGGCCGCGCGGTCGAGGCGCTGCGCGCAGACACCGATCGCGACAGGGTGTTCACCGCGCCTGCCGCCGTCGAGTACGGCCTGATCGACCAGGTGCTCGGACCGCGCTAGGACGCGATCAGGCGGCGAGGGCGACCGTGCCCTGGCCGGCCGAACGCAGCGGCGCAGCAGGACGCAAGCCGTCGGCGACGGCACTGGCGAGTTCGAGCAGGCTGGTCTCGAGCGCGCCGGCGACCGCGGCGATCATCTCGCTGGACGGTTCCTTGAGCCCGCGCTCCATCTCGGACAGGTACTGCGGCGAGACGCCTGCGGCCTCTGCCGTCTCGGTCAGCGTGTCGCCGCGCTCGTGTCTGCGGCGGCGAAGCTCGGTGCCCAGCAGCTCGCGCCACAGCGGTTCGGGTTCGCGCGGAGCGCGGGTGGAGGGGAACGGGACGATCTCGGCCATGGGTTCACGGTAGGCATCCGCGGTCGTCCCGCTCCACCTGTTCCGCTCAGAGCAGAAACGCGCCCTGGCCAGCCAAGCCCAGCGCCGCCGGGATGCCGCATGGCAACCCCGGCGTAGACTGGGAGGGCCACCGATCCGAGGACCGTCATGCCCGCCCCATCCCGCCCGTTCACGGCGCGCCACGTGCAGCTGAGCCGTGCCGCGCTCGCTGCCGTGGCCGCCGTCATGATCACGTTCTCGCCCGACCACTCCGCCGCGCTCGGGCTTGCGGTGTTCGGCGGGTTCGCGATCGTCACCTCGCTCCTGCTCGCGGTCGCGGCCGCCCTCGTGTATCCCAGTGGCCGCCGGTGGCCTGCCGTCCTGCTGGCTGCGATCACCTTCATCGCGGGCATGGCGAGCAGTGTCCCGGCCTGGCGCTCCGACGTGCTCTTCTTCGTCGTGCTCATCACCTGGGCTGCACTCACCGGTCTCGTCGAGCTGCTCGCCGGCATCCGCATGCGCGGCAGCGACGGCGCGCGGGACGCGCTCACCGTCGGCATTCTGGGACTGGTGCTCGCCGCCGCCCTGCTGATCGTTCCGGCGGGTTTCGTGCAGGAGTACACGATCGAGGGAGCGGGCACCTTCTCGCTCACAGGGATCATCCTCGGGGTGGGGCTGTTCGGCGCCTATGCGGCGATCGTGGCCGTCTTCCTCGGTATCGCCGGGCTCACGCCCGGCGCCAAGACGACGGCGCACGACGCCGGCACGGATGCCGAGGCCGACCGCCTGGCCGACCATGGAGGACACGCATGACCGACCGGAAGCCGACCCGCCGGGAGATCCTGCGCCCGCTGCACCTGGTGGGCATCGCACTGACCGCCGGAGTCTTCGCCACCGTGGTCACGCTCGTGTCGACCGGTGCCTTCACCTCTCGCGTCAACCTCGCCATCTCAAAGGGCACCTACGAGGGCCTCACGCCGATCGGGCTCGGCCTGGTCATCGGCGGCGCATCGTTCATCGTCACTCTGCTGGGTCTTGCGATGCTGATGCTCGCCGTCGACCCCGCCGATGTGACGAAGCGCGTGGATCGCCCCGTGCTGCTCGACCCGGAGGACTCCGACCCGTCGAGCACCGAGAAGCGGGCAGACGATGAGCGCCAGCAGTCGCGTGCCGGCGACAAGGACGCCCCCGAGCAGCCGTCCGGTACCTGACGACCTGGCGGATCAGCCCTCAGGCAGGGTGAGCTGCAGCAGGCGGTCGTCGCCCTCGCCGGGGGAACCGCGGCCGTCGGTGTTGTTGGTGAGCACCCACAGGGTTCCGTCCGGCCCGGCGACCACATCGCGCAAGCGGCCGAACTGGCCGGCGAAGACGGCATGCGGCTCAGCATCCGGATCGCTGACGTCGAGCAGCCAGAGCCGCTCGCCGCGCAGGCCCGCGACGTACGCGATGTCGTCGACGATCGCAATGCCGCTGGGGCTCGCGTCGGCAGGCGCCCAGGCCGCGACGGGATCGATCGCGTCCTCGGCATCCGCCATGCCCTCGTGGTCGGGCCAGCCGTAGTTCCCGCCGGGCTCGATGCGGTTCAGCTCGTCCCAGGTGTTCTGCCCGAACTCGCTCGCCCACAGTGTTCCTTCGCTGTCCCACGCGAGACCCTGCACGTTACGGTGGCCAAGGCTGTAGACCAGCGTTCCGAACGGGTTGCCCGGTGCCGGGTCACCCTCGGGCGTCATGCGCAGGATCTTGCCGCCGAGGTCGCTGCGATCCTGGGACCGCTCGCCGTCCCCGGCGTCTCCCGTCGACACGTACAGCATCCCGTCATCGCCGAAGGCGATCCGTCCGCCGTTGTGGTTCGACGCCCGCGGGATGCCGTCGACCACGACCTCGAGCCGATCGACGTCCAGGCCCAGGGACCAGTCCTCGCCGGTGAGAGGCATCCGCATCACCCGGTTGTCGTCCTCGGCGCCGTGGTAGGCGTATAGCCAGCGTTCGCCGTCCTCCTCGAGCACGGCCAGGCCGTGCAACCCGGATTCCCCGCCGGACACCACCCCCGGCACCGTGCCCGCTTCGCGCTGCTCGCCCCCCGCGGTGAGCTCGATCACACGACCGTCGTCGCGCTGCGATATGAGGGCGCCGCCGTCCTCCAGCCGGATGACCGACCAGGGCGCGTCGAGCCCGGAGGCGATCGTGATCGGTTCGGCGTTCGCCGTCGTCTCGCCCGGTGTCGCCACGCTGGACTGGGCGGTTTCAGGCCCGGAGGCCGCACAGCCTGCGAGCACCCCTGCCAGGGCGAGGACACCGGCGATGCGCAGTATTCGCATCTTCGCAGCATCCGCTCGACGGCCGCGGCCGCACAAGGTCTCGCCGGATGCCGGACAGTCCCGCCCGATGCCCTGGGTCATCCGCGCGCTCTCGAACGCGCACGGATGGAAAACGCCGCTCGACCGCGCCCGAGACCTGCGAAACGCATCCGCGGAGGCGAATGCTCCAGGCCGCGCGGACCGGCCGCCGCCGAATCCGGCGACCCGCGGCCCGATCGATCGCCCGGGAGGCTCCGCCTACTTCGCCAGGCGCTCGGCGATTCCGGTGTAGGTCGCAGGAGTCAGTGCGAGCAGGCGCTGCTTGGCGGCATCGCCGATCTCGAGGCCCCGTACGAACTCGGCCAGCTCCGCTCCGCCCACCCGGTGCCCGCGCGTGAGCTCCTTGAGCAGCGCGTACGGGTCGGTGATGCTCGAGCGACCGGCGACGACCTCCGCGCGGATCACCGTCTGGATCGCCTCGGCCAGCACCTCCCAGTTGGAATCGAGGTCGGCCAGCAGCACGTCACGCGAGAGGGAGATCTCGTTCAGGCCGCGGCGCAGGTTGTCGAGCGCGAGCAGCGAGTGCCCGAACGCGACGCCGATGTTGCGCTGCGTCGTCGAGTCGGTCAGATCGCGCTGAAGACGGCTGGTGACCAGGGTCTGCGAGAGCGAGCCGAGCAGGGCACCGGAGAGCTCGAGGTTGGCCTCGGCGTTCTCGAACCGGATCGGGTTGATCTTGTGCGGCATGGTCGACGACCCGGTCGCACCGGCGACGGGGATCTGCGCGAAGTAGCCGAGCGAGATGTACGTCCAGATGTCGGTCGCGAGGTTGTGCAGGATGCCGCCGGCGTGACGCACGTGGTCGTACAACTCCACCTGCCAGTCGTGCGACTCGATCTGGGTGGTGAGCACGTTGAAGTCGATGCCGAGACCCTCGATGTACTCCCGGGCGATCGTCGGCCAGTCGGCGTCGGGGTCGGCAGAGAGATGCGCCGACCAGGTGCCGGTCGCGCCCGAGAACTTGGCCAGGTACTCGGATGCTGCGATGCGGCCGCGCACGCGCTCCAGGCGCCACGCGAAGACGGCGAGCTCCTTGCCCATGGTCGACGGGGTGGCAGGCTGGCCGTGGGTGCGGGAGAGCATCGGAGCATCCGCGTGCTCGACGGCGAGCTCTCGCAGCTTGGCGATCACGGCATCCAGCGCCGGTAGCCACACGCCCTCGACCGCCCGCTTGACGGTGAGCGCGTAGGAGGCCGAGTTGATGTCCTCGCTCGTGCACGCGAAGTGCGTGAGCTCGGCGATGGAGTCCAGGCCCAGCGACGACAGCCGGTCGCGCACGAGGTACTCGATGGCCTTGACGTCGTGGCGGGTGACCGCCTCCTTCTCGGCGAGCCAGTCGATCTCGGGCTGCCCGAACTCGCGGTACAGCGAGCGCAGACGCTCCTTGTCGGCATCCGACAGCGGCGAGGTGCCGAACAGCGAGCGGTCTGTGAGCGCAATCAGCCACTCGACCTCGACCTCCACGCGGGCGCGGTTGAGTCCCGCCTCGGAGAGGAAGTCGGCCAGGCCGGTCACCGCGGCACGGTAGCGCCCGTCGAGAGGGCTGAGCGGCTGGGGCGGGAGCGAGGGCAGAGAAGTCAGGGGAGGTCCTCCTGATCGGGCCCTCGCATCGCGCGGGGCGTCGTACGGGGCGCGCGCACGGCAGGCTCCAGCTGGCGGAACAGACCACGGGTCGCGGTCTCAATCATACCGAGCACCGAATCGAACATCGCCGCGCCCGCGTAGTAGGGGTCGGGTACGTCCATGCTGGACGCCGCCGGATCGAAGGCGCGCAGCAGCGTGACTTTCCCTTCGTCGTCCTCGGTGCGCGCCCAGGCGCGGAGGATGCGCTCGTGTGTGCGGTCGAGCGCGACGATCAGGTCGTTCTCGGCGAAGGATGCCGCACTGAACTGCCTGGCGCGATGCGAGGAGCCGTCGTAGCCGCGGCGAGTGAGAGCCTCGAGCGTGCGCTCGTCGGCGCGCTCGCCGAGATGCCAGTCGCCGGTCCCGGCGCTGCGCGAGACCACACGCGCACCGAGCCTCCGCTCATCGGCGAGGGCACGCAGCACCACCTCGGCCATCGGCGACCGGCAGATGTTGCCCGTGCAGACGAAGATGACGCGGAAGGGATCCGAGTCGGTCATGGCTCCATTCTGCACTTCTCTCCCCACGCAGGTGGAGTCCGCGATCCCTCCACAGGCACCGGGCGATGATCCTCGCACGGATGCCCTCGGCGAGCAGGCTGGGCGCATGTACTCCATAGCGATCGCTGAAGCACCGATGAGCGATGAGATCTGGTGGGCGTTCACGGCCCTGCGGCTGCTCGACGATGCGACCGACGTGCTCGCCGATGCGCAGGTCGTGTGCGCGGGAGTCGCCGCGGATGCGGACTGGCACAACGACGGCTCGGGCGCGCGCACCATGCGGCAGGCGATCCGAGAGCTGCACGATTCGGTGATGGGTGAGCTCGCCTCTGTGCAGAATGCGAGCGCGCAGGTGCGGGCGGGGGCCCCGATATGAGCGAGGAGGTGACGATCACCTCCGGCGGCCAGATCGCTGTCGACTCGGGGGCGGTGCGCGACATCGGCCGCAGACTCCGCGACGTCGGCGCCCGCCTCGCCGATGCCTGCGATCTGATGCGACGCGCCGGGCACGCGCTGTCGCAGGCGCCGCACGTCGAGCAGAGCGTCGGGATCACGGGCATCACGGCCTCCGCAGGCAGGCTGTCGGATCTGGCGCCCGTGGTCGACCAGATCGCCCAGGGCTGCGAGGTCATGGCGGACACGTTCGAGCTGGTCGAGTTGCGCGCGCAGCAAGAGGCGGTGAGTGTCGCCGATCCCGCCGCGGCCGAAGCGCTGCAGGCGCGGATCGACGTGCTGGTGCAGTCGGACCCCGAGATCGAGAATCGGGTGAAATGGCTCGCGGCCGACGGGGAGAAGCAGCGCTACGCCGGCACGGGTGACCAGCCGCTCGATCTGTTCGGGCCGCTGGTCACAGGGCTCACCACGGCAACGCTCTCATTGGCGGTTCCGCCCGGCCTGGGCATGCTCGCCGGCGCGTTGGCCGGCGGCTTCCTCGGTCCGAGACCGGCCGAGAAGATCCTCCGCACCGGTATCGACGCCGCGAACCAGCTCGGTCGAGGAGCACTTCCGCCCGGCACGCGCCTGACCGGTGCACCCCCGCCGGTCGAGGTGCGTCTGGTCGCAACAGGCGCGACGGCGGCGCCGACGAGCCTCAAGCAGTCGATGGAGCGGATCCCCTACGGGCGAGCGGGTCAGGTGGTCGTTGAGAAGTACACGATGAACGACGGCACGAAGCGCTTCGTCGCGTACCTAGACGGGACCCGCGCGGTGATGCCCGGAACAGACGACCCCTGGGACATGAGCTCGAACTGGGACATGTACATGAACCGTGAGACGGCGGCATCCCAGCAGGCTGCGCTCGTCGCACTCGAACAGGCGGGGGCGCGCCCCGGCGACCACGTCGACTTCGTCGGCTACTCGCAGGGCGCCACGATCGCGTCGTTCGCCGCGATGGACAGCCCTTACACGGTCAGCACGGTGATCACCGCCGGCAATCCCGTCGATCCGTGGCTCACCGAGGAGCAGACGCACGTTCGGCTCGAGCATGACGCCGACTTCGTCGCCAACCTCGCAGGCGACCCTTCGCCGGGTGGTTCAGGATCGGCCGAGAGCTTCACGGCCACCCGCGACGTGGACAAGCTGCTGTTCTGGGACGAGCACGACTTCGGCCAGTACACCGAGACCGCTGGCCTCGTCGACACGTCCGGCGACCCGAGGGTCGCTGCGCTGCGCGACGGGTTCTACGCCGAGCTCGGCGAGGCGGTGTCGGTCGAGCGGATGGAGTTCGAGGCGAAGCGCCCGTGACGCGGCCGCCATCCGGTGCCGGAACAAGCCGGTCGGAAGGCGCGCCCGGCGCCGGCGCTCAGGAGCGCTTCTTCTTCTGCGGCCGAAGGATGAACCCGAAGATGCCGTTGATCACCGAGATGATCAGCGCAGCCAGCACACCCCACCAGAAGTGCCCGACAGTGAGGCCCCAGCCGAACCCGCTGGTGATCCACGCGGTCAGCCACAGCAGGAACCCGTTGATCACGAAGCCGATCAGCCCGAACGTGAGGATGTACAGCGGGAACGCCACGATCTTCACGACCGTGCCGATGATCGTGTTCACCAGCGCGAAGATCGCACCGACGGCGAGCAGGGTGAGCACCAGCTGCAGGGTCTCTCCCGGCTCGAACGGGGTGATCGTGATCTGCAGCACGGAGATCAGCGACACCACCCACAGGGCGAAGGCGTTGACGACGACACGGATGAGGAATCGCATGATGTCGTCAGTCTCGCATGTGCAGCACGGGAAGCGACAGGTCGCTCGCTCGCCGATGGGTTCGACTCGCCTTTAGACTCGGCAGCGTGACCGAGCCGCTGCTGCCCCGAATCCGCCCTGAGATCGCCGCCCTTCCGCCGTACCGTCAGGGCAAGCAGGCCGGCGCGAATGCGTTCAAGCTCTCGAGCAACGAGAACCCGTTCGAGCCGCTGCCGTCGGTTCTCGAAGCGCTCGCGCACACCGCGCCGATCAACCGCTACCCGGATGCCACCGCGGGTGCGCTGCGGGCACGGCTCGGCGAGAAGCACGGCATCGCCGCCGACGCGGTGCACGTCGCCGCGGGCAGCGTGTCGATCCTCTATCAGCTCGTGCTCGGCACCGCATCCGTCGGAGACGAGGTCGTCTACGCGTGGCGTTCCTTCGAGGCGTACCCCGGGCTTCCCCTGGTCGCCGGCGCGACGGGCGTGCAGGTGCCGCTCGACGCGGGCGCCCGGCACGATCTCGACGCGATGGCGGATGCCGTCACCGAGCGCACGCGCGTCGTGATCGTCTGCACGCCGAACAACCCCACCGGCCCGATCGTCACCAGCGCGGAGTTCGCCTCGTTCGTCGCCCGCATCCCGAAGGACGTGCTGGTCATCCTCGACGAGGCGTACGCCGAGTTCGTGACCGACTCCGAAGCGGTCGATGGGCTGAAGGAGCGGCTTTTCGAGAAGCACCCGAACGTCGTGGTGCTGCGCACGTTCTCGAAGGCCTTCGGGCTGGCGGGCCTCCGCATCGGCTACGCGATCGGGCACCCTCGCGTCCTCGACGCGGCTCGCACCACCGGCATCCCCCTCTCGGTGACCAGCGCCGCCGAGCGCGCCGCCATCGCCAGCCTCGACGCCGAGGATGAACTGCGCGAGCGGGTCGCGGTCATCGTCGAGCGACGTACGCGTCTCGCCGAGGGTCTGCGCGCGCAGGGCTGGGATGTACCCGACACGCAGGCGAACTTCGTCTGGCTGCCCACGGGCGAGCACACCGACGAAGCCGCGGCCGCCTTCGACGCCGCCGACCTGATGGTGCGGCCCTTCGCGGGCGACGGCATCCGGATCTCGGTGGGCGAAGAGGAATCGATCGACAGGGTGCTGCAGGTCGCTGCGGCACTGCGCTGAGACGGGCGGGCCGGACGGCATGTACTACGACTTCGAGACCGTGATCGATCGCACCGGAACGGGCGCGGCCAAATGGGACTCCATGCGCCAGTCGAACCCAGACGTGCCGGCCGGCATCCCGCCGTTCTCGGTCGCCGACCTCGACCTCAAGCTCGCGCCCGAGATCACCGAGGGGCTGCGAGAGCACCTGCAGAGCGCGGTGCTCGGCTACACGATGGCCACCGACGCCTACTGGGACGCCGTGACGGGCTGGTTCCGCGACCGCCATGGCTGGGGGGTCGAGCGCGACCACATCCGCCTCGCACCCGGTGTCGTACCCGCCTTCTACACGGCGATCAGAGCCGTGACCGCCCCCGGCGACGGCGTGATCGTGCAGACGCCCGCGTACTACCCGTTCTTCGGTGCCATCGAGAACAACGACCGCGTCGTCGTACGCAACCCGCTGGTTCAGCGTGACGGTCGCTGGCGGCTCGACCTCGACGACCTCGCCGAGAAGGCGGCCGATCCGCGCACCACCGCGCTGCTGTTCTGCAGCCCGCACAACCCGACCGGACGGGTGTGGGAGCGCGAGGAGCTCGAGCAGGTGTGGCGCATCGCCCGCGAGAACGACCTGACCGTGATCAGCGACGAGATCCACTTCGACCTCGTCATGCCCGGGCACGCGCACACCGTTTTCTCGACTCTCGGTGCGGATGCTGCAGCCCGCACGATCGTCTGCACCGCGCCGAGCAAGACCTTCAACCTTGCCGGCATGTCGACGAGCAACATCGTCATCGCCGACGACGCGCTGCGCGAGCGTTACAGCGCAGAGCAGGCGCGCACCGGGTTCTTCACCCTCAATGCGCTCGGGTTCGAAGCCTGCCGGCTCGCGTACACCAAGGCGGACGGCTGGCTCGCGGGTCTCATCGACCTGGTACACGGCAATCACCAGATGGTGCGGAATTTCCTCGGCGAACGGATGCCGGAGGTCGTCGTGCACGATCTCGAAGGCACCTACCTGCAGTGGATGGACTTCCGCGCGCTCGGGCTGTCGCCCGAGGAACTGCAGCGCATCCACGAGCAGGAGGCTCTGGTGTTCTTCGACGAAGGCGCGATGTTCGGGCCGGAGGGTGCCGGCTTCGAGCGCATGAACCTCGCCGCCCCGCGGCACGCGATCGAGGCCGCGCTGGAGCGCCTGGCTCGCTCGCACGGCCGCTGACCGGGACTTCTTACGCGTTCCGGGCACTTACAAGGGGCCCCTAACTATGCGTGACCTGGCATGCGGGCGTGGGTAGCGTGGAGCCGTGACCTCGACCGACATCCCCCTCGTTCGCGTCCTGGAAGCGGATGGAAGCTTCGCCCCGTCGGATGCCGCGCAGCGGTATCTGCCGCTGATCGACGCTCTCTCCGACGCCGAGCTCGAGCAGTTCTACCGCGACATGGTGATCATCCGCGCCATCGACACCCAGGCCACCAACCTGCAGCGCCAGGGCCAGCTCGCCCTGTGGCCGCCGAGCCGTGGTCAGGAGGCCGCGCAGGTGGGCTCGGCGCACGCCGCACGCCGGCAGGACACGATCTTCCCGTCTTACCGGGAGCACGTCGTGACCCGCATCCGCGGCGTGGACCCGCTCGACATCATCCGTGTCATGCGCGGCACCTCGCACGGGGGCTGGGACCCTACCGACCCGAAGAACGGCAATACCCGCATCTACACCCTGGTGCTCGGCTCGCAGACCCTGCACGCCGCCGGCTACGGGATGGGGCTCGCGTTCGACGGGAAGACCGGAACGGGTGACCCCGAGCGAGACGAGGCCGTCGTCGTCTACTACGGCGACGGCGCTTCCAGCCAGGGCGACGTGCACGAGGCGATGGTGTTCGCCGCCAGCTACGACGCGCCGGTGCTGTTCTTCCTGCAGAACAACCACTGGGCGATCTCGGTGCCCGTCGAAACGCAGTCGAAGGTGCCCCTGGTCGGCCGGGGAGCCGGCTACGGCATCCCGAGCGAGCGGGTCGACGGCAACGACGTGCTCGCGAGCTTCGCGGTCTCGCGGATGCTGCTCGACGAGACGCGCGCCGGGCTCGGCCCGCGCGCGATCGAGGCGGTCACCTACCGCATGGGTGCGCACACGACGAGCGACGACCCGACCAAGTACCGCGGCTCCGACGAGGAGCAGATGTGGGCCCGCCGCGACCCGATCGCGCGCATGCGTGCCTTCCTTCTCGGCAAGGGCGCGGCGGAGTCGTTCTTCGACGGTGTCGACGCCGAGGCGGCGGATGCGGCCGAGGATCTGCGCGCTCGCACGGTCGCGCTGACCGCACCCGACCGGGACACGATCTTCCGGAACGTCTACAGCGAACCGCATCCGCTCATCGACGAGCAACGGCAGTGGCTCGACGCCTACGAGGCGTCGTTCGAGCAGGAGGCGGACCGATGACCATCGAGACGATGCCCTTCTCGAAGGCGCTGAACGCAGGGCTGCGGAAGGCCCTCGAGGACGACCCCCGCGTGCTGCTCATGGGCGAGGACATCGGAGCGCTCGGGGGAGTGTTCCGTGTGACCGAGCACCTCAAGCGCGACTTCGGAGAGCGCCGCGTTCTCGACACACCGCTCGCCGAGTCCGGCATCGTCGGCACGGCGATCGGCTTGGCCATGGCCGGGTTCCGTCCGGTGTGCGAGATCCAGTTCGACGGGTTCGTCTTCCCCGCGTTCGACCAGATCACGTCCCAGCTCGCAAAGATCACCAACCGGCACGAGGGCGCACTGTCGATGCCGATCGTGATCCGCATCCCCTACGGCGGCCATATCGGCGCCGTCGAGCACCACCAGGAGAGCCCGGAGGCGTACTTCACCCACACCCCGGGCCTGCGCGTGGTGTCGCCGTCGACCCCGAACGACGCCTACTGGATGATCCAGGAGGCCATCGCGTCGAACGACCCGGTGATCTTCATGGAGCCGAAGAGCCGGTACTGGCCGAAGGGCGAGGTAGACCTGTCGGCATCCGCTGTTCCGCTGCACGCCTCTCGCGTCGTGCGCCGCGGCACCGACATCACCCTCGTCGGCCATGGCGCGATGGTGACGACCCTGCTGCAGGCGGCCGCGCTCGCCGAGGCCGAGGGCACCAGCTGCGAGGTCGTCGATGTGCGCTCCCTGTCGCCCGTGGACTACGGGCCCATCCTCGACTCGGTGCGCTCGACGGGCCGGATGGTCTACGCGCAGGAGGCCCCGGGGTTCAACAGCCTGGGTGGCGAGATCGCGGCGACCGTCATGGAGCGTGCGTTCTATGCGCTCGAGGCTCCCGTGCTGCGCGTCTCGGGTTTCGACACCCCGTTCCCGCCCGCCAAGCTCGAGGGCACATATCTTCCGGATGCCGATCGCATCCTGGAGGCCGTCGACCGCTCCCTCGCCTACTGATCGGATTCCGTCATGAGCTCAGATGCTGAAAAGGGCACCCGCACTTTCACCCTGCCGGACGTCGGCGAGGGACTCACGGAGGCCGAGGTCGTCAGCTGGAAGGTCGCTCCGGGCGATGCCGTCGCGATCAACGACGTGATCTGCGAGATCGAGACGGCCAAGTCTCTCGTCGAGCTGCCGTCGCCGCATGCGGGCACAGTCGGCGAGCTTCTGGTCGATGAGGGCGCCACAGTCGAGGTCGGCTCGCCGATCATCACCTTCGTCACGGATGCGCCCGCACCCGTCGCGAAGCCCGAGCCGGCGGCGCCTGCGGCCGACGAGGGCGGCGGATCGGTGCTGGTCGGATACGGCAGCGGCGGGGGAGCGACCTCCCGCCGCAAGCGCCCGGCGGCGCGTCCCGTGCGCTCGTCGGTCGGTGTGATCGCCAAGCCCCCGATCCGCAAGCTCGCACGCGACCTCGGCGTCGACCTGACGGCCGTCACGCCCACCGGCGCCGACGGCGAGGTGACCCGCGACGACGTCGTGCAGCTCGCCTCGCAGGCGAGCGTCTTCCGCAACATCTCCACACCCGAATGGGGCGATGTGCGCGAGGAGACGGTGCCCGCACCGCAGCCGCTGACTGTCGGCCTCGCCCGCGGGCTGCAGCCGGGCGGTGACCCGGCGCGTTCGGAGGCCATCCCGGTCAAGGGCGTGCGCAAGGCGAGTGCGAACGCCATGGTGCAGAGCGCGTACACCGCACCCCACGTGACCGTGTGGAAGGAGGTCGATGCCACCCGCACGATGGAGCTCGTCAAGCGCCTCAAGGCGTCGCCCGACTTCGCCGACATCAAGGTGTCGCCGCTGCTCATCATGGCGAGGGCCGTGATCTGGGCCGTGCGCCGCACGCCGATGGTGAACGCCGCGTGGATCGACACCGAAGACGGCGCCGAGATCTCTGTGCGGCACTACGTGAACCTGGGCATCGCGGCAGCGACGCCGCGCGGCCTGCTCGTGCCCAACATCAAGGACGCGCAGGACCTCGGCATGCGCGATCTGGCCCGCGCTCTGAACCGCCTGACGACGACTGCGCGCGAGGGCAAGACCAGCCCTGCCGACCAGCAGGGCGGCACGATCACCATCACGAACATCGGCGTGTTCGGAATGGATGCCGGAACCCCGATCATCAACCCCGGCGAGGCCGGCATCGTGGCGATGGGCACGATCAGTCAGAAGCCGTGGGTGGTCGACGGCGAGGTGCGCCCGCGCTGGGTGACCACGGTCGCCGGCTCGTTCGATCACCGCGTGATCGACGGCGACGGCATGAGCCGCTTCATCGCCGACGTGGCATCCGTGCTCGAGGAGCCTGCGCTGCTGGTCGACTGAGCTGCGCCTGTCTGATCACGCCGACCCGTCGCGTGCCCGGCCGGTGGCGTCAAGGGGGCTGGCGCGGCCGCCGCCGCGCACGTAGCGTACGGGGCGAAGCCGAGCGAAGGAGCGCATCCCGCATGACCGACACGGTTCCCGACCAGAAGCACACCGACGAAGTCGCGGCGTGGTGGCGTCAGGCGGTGGTCTACCAGATCTATCCGCGCAGCTTCGCCGACGCGAACGGCGATGGGATCGGCGACCTTCCCGGGATCCTGTCCAGAGTCGACTACCTCGCCGAACTGGGCATCGACGCGGTGTGGCTGAGCCCGTTCTACCCGTCCGCGCTCGCCGACGGTGGATACGACGTCGATGACTACCGGGATGTCGATCCGCGACTGGGGACCCTCGACGACTTCGACGCGATGGTCGAGGCGCTGCACGCGCGGAGCATCCGCGTCATCGTCGACATCGTGCCCAACCACACCTCGAATCGGCACGAGTGGTTCCAGGAGGCGCTCGCCGCAGGCCGCGGCTCCGAGGCGCGAGATCGGTACATCTTCCGCGAGGGGACAGGTCCCGACGGCTCGCAACCGCCGACCGACTGGGTGTCGGTGTTCGGCGGCCCCGCGTGGGAGCGCGTCGACGACGGGCAGTGGTACTTCCACAACTTCGCGGTCGAGCAGCCCGACCTCAACTGGGACAACGAGGAGGTGCGTGCTGACTTCCTGAAGACACTGCGCTTCTGGTCGGATCGCGGAGTCGACGGGTTCCGTATCGACGTCGCGCACATGCTCACGAAGGACCTGAGCGACCCGCTGCCCAGCCGCGCCGAGCTGGCGTTGCTGCCGCAGGACGGCTCGCACCCGCTGATCGACCGAGACGACGTGCACGAGATCTACGCCGAATGGCGCCAGGTGTTCGATTCGTACGATCCGCCGCGGACCGCCGTCGCTGAGGCGTGGGTGAGTACTCCAGAGCGCCGAGCGAAGTACGCGTCGGCGGAGGGGCTCGGGCAGGCGTTCAACTTCGACCTGCTGGTGGCCGACTTCGATGCGGTGGAGTTCCGCCGGATCATCGCCGACAACCTCGCGCAGGCGACGCTCAGCGGCTCTTCGACCACGTGGGTGCTCTCGAACCACGACGTGACCCGGCACGCCACCCGATACGGGCTGCAGCCGCTGAACGGCCGGCACGTCAAGCAGGGCACCGAGTGGGTCGCTGCCGGCGGGCCGGAGGAACAGCTCGACCGCGAGGGCGGGTTGCGCCGAGCGCGCGCGACGACGTTGTTGCTGCTGGGCCTGCCCGGCAGCACGTACGTCTATCAGGGGGAGGAGCTGGGGTTGCACGAGGTGGCCGACATCACCCCGGCACAGCGTCAGGATCCCGCCTTCTTCCGCGGTGCAGAGTTCGACGGCCTGGGACGCGATGGATGCCGCGTCCCGCTGCCGTGGACAGCGGACGGATCATCATTCGGCTTCGGTTCCGGCGGCGCGCACCTGCCGCAGCCGGCTTGGTTCGCGCAGCACGCGGTGGATGTGCTCGCGGGTGATCCCTCATCGACGCTGTCGCTGTATCGGGATGCGCTGCGCCTGCGGCACCGGCTGCAGACCGGCGAGAGTCTCGAGTGGCTGAAGACCGACCGCGTCGACGTGCTGCGCTTCGCTCGTCCGAACGGCTGGCAGGTCGTGGCCAACTTCGGCGCCGAATCCTTCGATCTCGGGGCGGATGCCGAGCACGTCGTGCTCGCAAGCACGCCCGTCTCCGGAGCCGCCCTTCCCGGTGAGTGCACCGTCTGGCTCGCCCCGGACGACTGACGGTCGCACTTCGTGTTCCCCGCCCCCGAGAATTGCTTTGCCGCCTGAGAATCGCACTGCCAGCGCCATTCTCAAGCGGCAAGGCAATTCTCACGTGAGGATGGGCGGGGTGGCCAGGGTGGCGCCTTTGTTGAGAATGATTCTCATATGCATTAGGTTGGATGCATGCAGAAGTCCCACGCCGCTCTCGCGCTTGCCGCCGCATCCGTCATCGTGCTCGCCGGATGCTCCTCCGCACCCGGCGCCGCTGACGACGGCAAGTTGCGCGTCGTCGCCTCGACGAACGTTTACGGGGCGCTGGCGGCGGAGGTGGGCGGAGACCGGGTCGACGTCACGAGCCTGATCGACTCCGCCGAGAAGGATCCGCATTCGTACGAGGCGACCGCACGCGATCGCCTCGCAGTCCAGCAGGCCGACCTGGTGATCGAGAACGGCGGAGGCTACGACGGCTTCATCGAGGAGCTGCGCGATGGTTCGGATGCGGTCGTCATCACGGCTGCCGAGTTCTCGCACGACTTCCCTGGCAGCGAGGACGGACACGACCACGCCGAGGAGCACGCTCACGCCGACGACGAGCACGCTCACGCCGACGACGAGCACGCCCACGCCGAGGAAGAGGGCGATCACGCGGGCCACGACCACATCGAGGGCTTCAACGAGCACGTCTGGTTCGATCCGCACACGATCATCCACGTGGTCGAGCAGGTCGCCGCGGACCTCGGCGAGGCCGACCCGGAGGGCAAGGACGGTTACACGGCCAACGCCGAGAAGCTGATCTCCGAGCTCGAGGGCATCGAGAGCGAGCTCGACGAGCTGCACACCGCTCTCGAGGGAACGCCGGTCTTCATGACCGAGCCGCTTCCCGGCTACCTGGCTGCAGCGGCCGGACTCGACGACGCGACGCCCGAAGGGTTCAGCTCCGCCGTGGAGGAGGGCAACGACGTTGCCCCCGCCACGCTCCTCGCGGCGCTGCAGCTCATCGAGGACGGCGGCGTCGAAGCCGTGCTCACCAACGCGCAGACCGGGGGAGCGGAGACAGACAAGGTCGAGGATGCCGCCGAGGCGGCAGGGATCCCCGTCGTGACCTTCTCCGAGCTGCTCGAGGCGGATCAGTCGTACGCTGAGTGGATGCACGACGCGATCCAGAGCCTCGCCGACGCGCTCGAGAAGTGAGCCAGGGCGCCGAGTCGATCAGCGCTGAGCCGATCCTCCGCATTCAGGGCGCTGCGCTGCGCCGCGGTGACCGCGAGCTGTGGGCCGGGCTCGATCTCGAGGTGCAGCCTGGCGAGTTCATCGCCGTGCTCGGACCGTCCGGGTCGGGCAAGACCACACTGCTGCGCGCCGTCCTGGGGCTGCAGCCGCTGTCCAGCGGCAGCATCCGCGTGGGAGGCTCACCCGCCCGCCGCGGCAACCCGCGCATCGGATACATCCCGCAGCAGCGGCCGCTGCCGCCCGACACCAGCATGCGCGCCCGCGACCTCGTCGCCCTCGGCGTGCAGGGCACCCGCTTCGGCCTGCCCGTGCCGCGTCGCGGAGACAGGGCCAGGGTCGATGAACTGCTCGCCGGAGTCGGCGCCGCGCACTACGCGGACCGTCGCGTCGGGATGCTCTCGGGCGGGGAACAGCAGCGGCTGCGCGTGGGCCAGGCCCTCGCCGACGAGCCCTCGCTGCTGCTGTGCGACGAGCCGCTGTCGAACCTCGACCTCGCCAATCAACGCGGTGTGACCGACATCATCGACCGCGAGCGGCGCGAACGCGGCGCCGCTGTGCTCTTCGTCACGCATGACATCAACCCGATCCTCGACCGCGTCGACCGCATCCTGTACATCGCCGGTGGCCGGTTCGTGCTCGGCACCCCCGATGAGGTGCTGCAGAGCCGCGTGCTGACCGACCTGTACGGAACCCCGGTGTTCGTGCTCCGCGCCGGCGACCGCCTGGTCGTCGTGGGCGTGCCGGATGCCGAGACGCACCACGAGCACGACGATGACGCCGCATCCGGAGCGCACGCATGAACCACTTCGTCGACTGGGGCGACGTCTTCTCGTTCCAGGACTACGGCGCCCTGCTCGTCCTGCTGTCGAACTCGCTCATCGCCGGGGCCGTCCTCGGCCTCGTCGGCGGTCTCGTCGGCGTGTTCGTGATGCAGCGCGACTTGGCCTTCGCCGTGCACGGCGTCAGCGAGCTCTCGTTCGCCGGCGCCGCGGCGGCGCTTCTGTTCGGCGGCAGCGTGGTGGCCGGCTCCATCGGCGGCGCGCTGGTCGCCGCGATCCTGATCGGCGTGCTCGGCGCCAAGGCACGCGACCGCAACTCGATCGTCGGCGTGCTGATGCCGTTCGGCCTGGGCCTCGGCATCCTCTTCCTCTCTCTCTACGAAGGGCGCAGCGCCAACCGCTTCGGCCTGCTCACGGGTCAGATCGTGTCCGTCTCCAGCCCCGACCTCGGGTGGCTGATCGGGATCAGCGTCGTGGTGCTGGCCGGTCTGCTGCTGATGTGGAATCCGCTGCGCTTCGACTCACTCGACCCCGAATCCGCCGCCGCTCGAGGCGTACCCACCCGCACTGTGAGCCTGGTGTTCATGGTGCTGCTCGGGTTGATCGTCGCGGTGAGCGTGCACATCATCGGCGCCCTGCTGGTCATGGCGCTGCTGGTCACGCCGGCGGCCGCGGCGATGCGCGTCAGCGCCGGTCCCGTGGCTGTGCCGCTGCTCGCGGCGCTGTTCGGCTTCGTCTCGGCGGTGGGCGGCATCCTGCTGGCGCTGGCCGGCACTCTGCCTGTGAGCCCGTACATCACCACCATCTCGTTCCTCATCTACGGCGGATGCTGGATGGTGCAGCGTTTCCGGCAGCGCGTTCAACGCACCTGACGGGAGATGACATCATGTATCCCGGGGGCACGAATTCTTGAGAAAGGTGACGTCCGGTGAGCGAGACGCACGATTCCGACAACGCGCAGAACGGCGACTTCTTCGACCAGCTGCTGACCACGGCGCCGGGTAAGGAGCAGGCCTCGTTCACGCAGGCGTTCCGCGGGTACGACAAGGGCGAGGTCGACGCAGCGGTCGCCACGCTGCGCGACCAGCTGAAGCGGATCTCCGCCGACCTCGAACAGGCCGATGCGCGTCGCCGCGCGGAGGTCGAGGAGGCGCGTGAGCAGAGCGAGGCCGAGCTGCAGGAGCTTCGCGCCGAGAGCGAGGAGCGCGTCGCTCGCCTCGAGGACGAGCTGGCCGCGGTGCGCGCCCAGGCAGAGGATGCCGCCGCTCAGGTGGCGACGCTTGCCGCCGAGCTGAGCGAGGCTCCTTCTGACGCCGACGAGCCGCAGAGCAGGCAGCAGTTCGAGGCCGTGCTGCGCGTGGCCGAGGAGCAGGCCAGCGTGCTGATCCACAACGCCGCGACCCAGGCAGAGCGGCTGCTGGAGGCCGCCCGCGAGGAGGCCGAGGCCAAGCGCGCCGAGCTGGAGGCGGATGTCGCACGCATCCGCGAGCAGGCTGAGCACGACGCCGCGCAGGTGCGCCTCAAGATCGACACCGAGTACACCGCGCACGAGGCCCGCATCGAGCGCGAGGCCGCGCACGCCGCCGAGAAAGTCGTGCAGGCCGAGCGTGAGGCCGCCACGCTGCGCACCGAAGCCGAGAAGGGGGCTGCGGCCCTGCGGGCGATGGTCACCCGCGAGACCACCGATCAGCGTGCCGCCGCCGAGCGCGACGTGCGCGAGATGAACGCCCGCGTGCTGGAGTTCGAGGAGACGCTCACCCGCAGGCAGGATGACGCGCAGCAGGAGTTCCTCGTGCTGCACAACCAGGCCGTCGCCCACGCCGAGCGCATCACCAGCGACGCCAACGAGCAGGTCGCGGCATCGCTCGAGCACGCGCAGCGCATCTCGGCCAAGGCAGAGGACTACGAGCGGCTGATGCGTTCGCAGGCGCAGGCGATCGAGGCCGACGCGAAGGTCAAGGCCGGCGAGACCCTCGACCGCGCCCGCGCCAAGGCGCAGAAGATCGTCGAGACCGTCACCGCCCACGCGACCGGTGCTCTGCGCGATGCCGAGGACCGCACCCGTCAGCTGCGCTGGCAGCAGCAGCAGCTGAACAGCTTCATGGCCGAGGTGCGCGAGCTGATCCGTCCGGAGGGCGTACTGACCGGACCGGCCGCCGGTGCGTCGAGTGCCGCGGCATCCGACGTCGATGACGAGCTCGAGGAGCTGCTCGACGAGGACGTCGAGCTCGTCGAGGACGAGTCCCAGGCCTGAGCCCCGCGGCATCCCGCATACGCGAACGGGTGGCTGGAGTCGATCTTCCGCCACCCGTTCGTCGTATTCGGCTGAGTCCCTCTCCCAGCGCTCCCTGATCCCGCTCGGCCTAGACTCGGAGCATGGCTCAGCGGAACACCTGGCAGCGGGAGCGCGTGCGCGATGCGCTCGCGGACGCCCGTGGCTTCGTGAGCGCCCAGACCCTGCACGCCGAACTGCGGCTGGCGAACACCGGCATCGGCCTGGCGACCGTCTATCGCGCTCTGGCCGGACTCGCGGCGTCCGGCGAGGCCGACTCGCTGCAGAGCCCCGAGGGCGAGGCGCTGTACCGCGCCTGCATCACGCAGGAGCACCACCACCACCTCATCTGCCGCTCCTGCGGACTGACCGTCGAGATCGAGGCGAAGGACGTCGAGCAGTGGGCCAAGCGCACTGCCGCTCTGCACGGCTTCCGCGACGCGGAGCATGTTGTCGACATCTTCGGCCTGTGCGCCACCTGCGCCAACCGTCAGGATGCCGGTGCGGCCGGCGCCGACGGCACAGGATCGGGTCTCGCAGATGCCGCCCCCGCGGGAGAAGCGGAGTGACGACTGCCCCGCAGCAGGAGGCGCCCCGCGCGGCCACGGCTTCGCGTCGGCAGGCGAGCCGTCGCCTGCCGGTGTCAGCGGCGCTCGGCATCGGCGCCGCCGTCGTGGCGGTGCTCGTGCTCATCGATCAGCTCGCACCGACGCTGTTCGCCGCCTCGCTGCCCACCCGCGCGCAGGACGGGCTCACCCTCGCGCTGAGCGTGCTCATCGAGGCGCTGCCCTGGGTGATCCTCGGCGTCGTGCTGTCGATCGTCGTGCAGGTGTGGCTGCCCGCCGATGCCGTGCAGCGCTGGCTGCCGCGCAACGCCTGGGCTCGCCGCGCCGTGCTCTCGCTGCTGGGCATGTTCATCCCCGTGTGCGAGTGCGGAAACGTGCCGTTCGCCCGCGGCCTGATGATGCGCGGACTCGCACCGGCTGAGGCGATGACGTTCCTCATCGCCGCGCCGATCGTGAATCCGATCGTCATCCTGACCACCCACGCCGCGTTCGGCTGGGACGGCGGCATCCTCGTCGCCCGTCTCGTCGGCGGCTACCTGATCGCCAACCTCATCGGCTGGATATACAGCCGCCGCGCCGATCAGGAGGGCATGCTCACCGAGCGCTTCGTCGCGACCTGCGCGCACGTCGCGCATGAGCCCGGCACGCCGGTGCGGCGCAGCCTCACCCAGTTCCTCATCGAGCTGCGCGCAGTCATGCCGGCACTGGTGATCGGTTCGGCGCTTGCCGGGGCGGTGCAGGTGCTGGTGCCGCGAGACGTGCTTCTGGCGGTGGGCTCGAATCCCGTGCTCTCGATCGTTGCGATGGTGGCACTGGCCATGACGGTGGCGATCTGCTCGAACGTCGACGCCTTCTTCGCGCTGTCGTTCGCCTCGACGTTCTCGTCGGGCGCTCTCATCGCCTTCCTGCTCGTCGGGCCGCTCGTCGACGTGAAGATGCTCGCTCTGCTGCGCACGACGTTCACGGCTCGGATTCTCGCCGGCGTGGTCGGCGTCGTGGTGCTCACCTCTTGCGCGATCGGGCTGGGGGTGAACGTCCTTGGCTGACCCCCGCGACCCGTCCTCCGCTCGCCTCCGAGCTCTGAGCTCCCGATGGCTGGGTGTGGGCCTGGCGACGATCGTGGCGGTCGTCACGCTCGGCCTCGGCCTGACCGGCCGGCTCACCCTGTACGTCAGTCCCGAGACAGTGTGGTTCGCGTGTGCCGCTGCGGCTCTGACGATCATCGCCGCGATCTGGTCGTGCACGCTTCCGCTTGGTGCCGAGCAGGAGCACGATCACGATCACGGCACCACGGACCACGGCACCGCGGAAACGGATGCCGCCGCATCGCGTCGCCGCAGCCTGGGAGCCGCAGCCACAGTCAGCGGCGGGGTGATCGCCTCCGGCGTGGTGCTCGCCGCCCTCGTGCTGCCGCCGGCGTCGCTGTCGGCCGAGCTGGCGATGTCGCGCGCCGGCGAGACCACCGCTCTGTTCGCCGGCGCCGACGACGTGACGCTCGGCGTCGCCGACACCACCACCTTCGGCGTCGGAGAGTGGGCCAGCGCGTTCGCCACCGCCACCCGGCCCGAGACCTACGACGGCGCGGCTGTGACGCTCACCGGATTCGTGACCCCGTCGGATGCCGGCGGGCTGAACCTCACCCGGATGGTCATCACGCACTGCGTGATCGATGCGCAGCCGGCATCGCTCCCGCTCGCGTCAGCGGATTCGCAGGGCGGATACGCCACCGGTCAGTGGATCGAGGTCACCGGCACCGTTCGCGCGGACGCCGACGGCACCCTGCGCATCGAGCCCTCCGAAGTCAAGGAGATCGCCGAGCCGAGGGATCCGTATGAGTACTGACGGACCCCGCCCCGGCGAGAGCGGGGCGCCCCTCACGCGCGCCCAGCTGCGTGCCCTGCGAGCCGCCGAGGAGGTCGCCGAGGTCGCTCCCGCGAAGGAGACCGCCGAGGCCGCGCCCGCCGAGGAGGTCGCCGAGGTCGCTCGCGCCGACGACGACGCGGCGACGCCGACCACACCCGCGATCCCGCCCCCGACGACGCCCGTGGTCGTCGGCGCGGCTCCGGCGTTCATTCCCGAGACGCCGGCCGAAGCAGAACCGGCCTCCGCGCGCACTCCACCTGCCGTGAAGGCCGAGGAACCGACCGCACGCACCCGGAACCGCTCCTCCCGGGCTCTGTTCGCCGTGCTCGGCGTGCTGGTGCTCGTCGTCGGCGTGCTCGGGGCGGTCAGCCTGACCCAGGGGCCGCGGCTGAGCCAGGTCCAGGTCGATGCCGCCCAGGCGATCGAGACCTCCGGCAGCCGGGTCATACTCACCGCGAACCAGCGGCTCAGCGCCGTCGATCCGGCTCAGATCACGGTCGAACCCGCCGTGCCGTTCACGGTGGATGCAGCTGGCCGCAACGTCGGCATCCGCTTCACGGTGCCCTTGCACGACGCCACCGAGTACACCGTGTCGGTCGCCGGCGTCACGTCGTCGGGCGGCGGGCCTGCGGCCGACCTCAAGACCTCGTTCACCACCCCCTCCTCGAGCATCATGCTGCTGCAGCGCAGCGCCGACGGCGACGACAAGATCTTCACCACCGATCTGACCGGAGAGAAGGCGAGCCCGGTCTTCGAGCATCCGCGCATCTCGGACTACCGGATCGCGGGCGAGCTGCTGGTCGTCACCGTCGAGGAGGAGGAGGGCTCGCGCCTGCTCGTCATGCGCCGCGACGGCTCGCAGCAGCGCGACCTGACATTGCCGGGCGAAGGCTACGTCTCGTCGGTGCAGGTCTCCGACCGAGGCGGCCTTGTCGGCTACAGCTACTCCGACCGTGAACTCAGCGAGGACTCCGGGCGAGCCAGCGTGCTGGTCACCCAGCCGCTCAGCGGAGCCGGAGAGGCGCGCATCGTGCAGGTCGAGGATGCCGAGGCGAGCGTCGCGGACTGGCGGTTCGTGCCGGATTCGTCTTCGCTGCTGTTCATCGACTTCGACGGCGCGCTCAGCGTGGAGGATCCGCTCACGGATGCCGGAGTGCAGCCGATGGGCAACGCCGCCAGCATCCTCGGAGTGAGCCGCGGCACGTACACCGCGATCGTCGAGCGCACCGACGCGCGGATCGTGACGATCGATCTCACCACGGGTGAGGAGGGCACCTTGCCGGCATCCGAACCCGATTACGGCGACGCCACGAGCATCGAGCCCGTACCCGGCGGGACTCTGCGCCACATCGTGCAGCGCGACGAGTCGGGGATGCCGACCGGCCAGGCCGTCGTCAAGGTCGCAGACGACGGCGAGGCGCAGGTGATCAGCGAAGTGAGCGGAACCGACGCCATCATGCAGGTCTGCGCGTCGCCGAGCGGGCAGTACGCAGCGGTGACGGTCGCGCCCGATCTGCCGAACAACGACTACGACGATCTGCTGCTGCCGTTGCCCACCACCCTGCACACCCGACTGATCGACCTCGCAGGCGACGGCGAGCTGCCCACGCTGAGCGGCTTCGACATCTCCTGGTGTCGACAGGCGCCCCGGCCCTGATCCTGAGGCATGATGGGGCGATGCGCGCCACCCGCCCAGCCGACCGCTCGGAACTCGCCGCCCTGCCACTCGAGGTGGCCCCTCGCCTGCTCGGCGCCGAACTGCGCACAACGGTCGACGGCGATTCAGTGGCGCTGCGGATCACCGAGGTGGAGGCCTACCACGGCCGCGGCACCGGAGACCTGCCCGATCCCGGATCGCACGCGCGGATGGGGCCGACGGCGCGCAACGCCACCATGTGGGGAGAGCCCGGTCACCTCTACGTCTACCTCAGCCACGGCATCCACTCATGCGTGAACGTCGTGTGCGGTCCCTCCGGCACCGCAGGCGGTGTGCTGCTGCGCGCCGGCGAGGTGATCGACGGAGCGGATGCCGCGATCGCCCGCTCCGGCCGCTCCGGTCGCGATCTCGCGCGCGGACCCGGCCGGCTCGGCCAGGTGGCGGGGCTGCGGCATCCGCTTCACGACGGCATCGACGCGATCACCGGGCAGCCGCTGAACGGCGCGGTGGCGACACTGCGCCTTGCGGATCCCCTGGAGGAGGTCGCCACCGGCCCGCGGGTGGGCGTCGCAGGTGTCGCGGGCACGCACGCCTTCCCGTGGCGGTTCTGGATCCCGGGTGACCCGACGGTCTCGCCGTTCCGCTGGGGGAGGGGCGCGGCCGCAGCCGCGCTCGACCTCACCGGCGACTGACCGGCGAGCTGCTCACTCGCCGCCACCGGGCCGGCACCCGCACGACTCGCGGATCCGCAGACGCGCAGGGAACGCGTGATGCTCACCCGGCGGGCTCGGCTCGAGAAGCGCCCGCACCGCCGCTGCCGCCATCTGCTCGAGAGGCTGCACCGCCGTGGTGAGACGCGGCCAGACGAAGTCGGCCGTCACGGTGCCGTCGAACGAGACGATGGCGATGTCATCAGGCACACGGATGCCGCGCTCGCCGAAAGCGGCGAGCATCCCGATCGCGATCTGATCGGAGGCTGCGACGACAGCCCGTGGCCGCCGCTCGGCGTCGGCGAGGCGGGTGCCGGCGTCGTACCCGCCCTGATAGCTGAAGGGGACGTGCAGGAGCATGCCGGGAGCCAGGCGCGCGTCGACCAGCGCCTCGCGCCAGCCCCGTTCGCGGTCGTCGTAGCGGGCGGCGCTTCCCACGAAGGCGACGTCGCGGTATCCGTGCTCGATCAGGTGTGTCGTGCTCTCACGGGTTCCTGCGCAGAAGTCGACGCCGATGCTCTGCAGGCCATCGGTCTCGCCGAACGGACCGATCAGGACGGCGGGGATGCCGAGCGACTCGACCAGTGCCTGCTCACGCGCGGTGAGCACATCGGCGATGATCAGACCGCCGATCTGCCTGGAGACGAGGTCGCGGATCTGCTCCGATGTGGTCACCTGGGTGCGGTCGGAGTTGACGATGAGCAGCGATCGGCCGGTTTCGGCACTGGCCTGGTCGAGGGCATGACACAGCTCGGCGAAGAACGGGTTGCGATTGTCGTTCACCAGCAGGCCCAGCATGTCGGCTGCGCCCTTCGAGAGCGCACGAGCGGCGGCGTTCGGCCGGTAGCCGAGCACGCGCACCGCATCCAGCACCCGCTCGCGGGTCAGCGGCGCGACGGCTTTCGGCCCGTCGTTGAGCACATAGCTGACGACGGCGGTGCTGACCCCTGCGTATCGCGCGACGTCGGCACGGGTCACCGAGCGCGGACGGCGCTCATCCGGCATCCGGATCCCCCATGTCGGGGATCGGGAGGCGTTCGCCGCCTCGACGGGCGGAATCGTGCGCGATCACGCCCGGCAGCGTGAAACGGGCCGCCTTCCAGGCGTTCACCGGTGGCAGTGTGCCGTCCTCGACAGCGCGAGCGAAATCGTCCACGAGGAAATGGTGACTGCCTTCGTGGCCGTTGTGCAAGGGCGCGAGCTCGGCCGGGATGCGGGCGCGCTCCTTCTCGTGGATCGCGGCATACCCCGAGACGAACGCGTCGCGCAGCGCCGGCGCGACGCGTTCGAGCGAAGGGTCGTCGGGCGACACTGAGGCGTGGGTGTCGATCAGGTGCGAGATGTCCTCGACGCCCTCGCGGTTCTGCCACACCGTCGTGCGGGCGAGCTGCTCGAACGACCCGTCGGTGCCGAACCACCGGAAACGCGACTCGCGCAGATGTGAGGGATAGCCGACCCGACGGAACTCGTTGATGCGCATCGAGCCTCCGGCGGCGAGCTCGAACAACGCGGTGGCGTTGGAGAAGTCATTGTCGAACTGACTGACCGAGCGATCGAAGACGCCGTCGCCGCGACCGTCGGTGATCCCGATGGCCGACACCGCGGTCGCGTGGGTCGGCCATGCGCCGAGCACCCCGCCGATCGAATGCGTCGGGTAGAGCAGGGGCGGGTAGCTCGCCGTCGACTTCCAGCCCTCGCCGCCGGAGTACTGGTACGCCTCGTAGAAGCCCAGGTCCATGTCGTGCACGTAGTCGCCCTCGCCGTAGAACAGCCGGCCGAAGGCACCCTCGGCGAGCTTCTGCCTGGCGAACACCGTCGCGGGGTTGTAGTAGCTCGTCTCACCCATCATGTAAGTGAGGCCCGTCTCGCGCACGGCTTCGATGATGGCGCCGATCTCCTCGACGCTGATCGCCATGGGCACTGCCGAGTAGACGTGCTTGCCGGCGCGCAGCGCCTGCACGACGAGCGGTCCGTGTGTCCACCGCTGGGTGAAGATCGCGACTGCGTCGACGGCCTCGGATGCGAGCATCTCATCGAAGCTGCGGAACGTCCCGGCGAGACCGGCGGAGTGCACCAGTTGGTCGGCGCGCGAGCCGATGACATCGGTGACGTGAACAGCCGATACGGCAGGGTGATGGTGGAAGAGCGTGGCGAACTGGCCTGCGAACTGCCCGGCCCCGACCATTCCCAAGCTGAACGCCATCTCGGCAGTCTTCCATTGCCTCTCTACGGGTGTCAACATGGAGGAGGGCCCCGGAACCCTGCCCCTCAGTCGGGTTCCGAGACCCCCTTGATCCCCAGTGATCTACGCGGGTAACCTACCACGAACGGCAGGTTTTCGCATCAACTTTTCCGGACGATGGCGTCGAAGAACAGCGAGGTACGGAACATGAAGCGCACGATGATCGGGGCCGCGGCGATCGCCGTGAGCGCGCTGGCGCTCACCGGCTGCTCGGGAGACGCGAGCGGGGGCGGAGGAGATGTCGAGCTCGAGATGCAGACCAACTTCGGTGCATCCGACCCGTCACTGGAGGTGCTGCAGGAGATCACCGACGCCTATCAGGACGAGAACCCGGGCGTGAAGATCGACCTCGTTCCCTCGACCGACACCTATGAGGCCGACATCAAGGTGCGCCTGTCCTCGGGCGATCTCCCCGACATCTGGGCCACGCACGGCTGGTCCCTGCTGCGCTACAGCGAGTTCCTCGAGCCGCTGGACGAACGGCCGTGGGCGAAGGACTTCAACGAGGCGCTCGCACCGGCGATGCAGAACGACGACGGACAGTTCTTCGCTCTGCCGATCGACACGGACGTCGCCGGCATCGTCTACAACCGCACGGTGCTCGACGAGGCCGGCATCGACGCGGCCTCCCTCACCGACTGGGTCGCGTTCGAAGAGGCGCTCAAGACACTGAAGGACGCCGGGGTCATCCCCCTCTCCTCCTCGGGCAAGGACAGCTGGTTCGCGGGCAACATCACCGACTTCATCGGCTCCGGCGACTTCAGCGAAGAGTCTTTCGAGGGCTTCCTCGACGGCACGTTCGACGAGGCCGGCTACACCCGCCTCCTCGATCACGTCTCCGACTGGCAGAAGGCGGGCTATTTCAACCCCGACTACTCGTCGGCCACCGCCGACGATCTGGGTCGTGCGCTGGCGGAGGGCACGACCGCCTTCGTGTTCGTGCAGAACTACCTGGTCGCCACCGCTCTCGGATTCGACCCCGACGCCGACCTCGGCTACATGCCCGTTCCCTCGGAGGACGGCGAGCCGTTCCTGGTGGGCGGTGAGGGGCGCGCCTACGGCGTCGCCAAGGACTCGCCCGACAAGGAGCAGGCGCTCGACTACCTCGACTTCCTCGCCCAGCCCGAGAACCTGTCCAAGCTGGCGAGCGCCGTCGGCGGCATCCCGGGCCTGACGAGCGCGGAGAGTGACCTCGGCGTCCTGCAGGCGAGTTACGACGAGTTCGTGGCACCCGGCGATCTGCCCCTGCAGCCCTACTTCGACCGCGTGTACCTGCCGAACGGCATCTGGGACACCATGGTCGCCACCACCGACGGCGTGATCACCGGCCAGATGACGCCGGCGGATGCCGTATCCCAGATGAAGTCGAGCTACGACTCGCTGCGAGGATGACCACCGCCACTGTCGTCGAGAACGACACCGCGGTCACTGAGCCGAAGCGGGGGACAGGGGGGCTTGTCCCCCGCTTCGCGGGTCGCCGGCTCGATCTGCTGTACGTGCCCGCTCTCATCGTCCTCGGGGTGTTCACGCTGTGGCCGCTGGCCAACGGCATCCTGTTCTCCCTGACCGACTGGAACGGGTACAGCGCCGAGCGGGCGTTCGTCGGCGCCGAGAACTATCTGCGCCTCTTCGAAGACCCCAACTTCCGCACCGCGCTGGGGAACACGTTCGTCTACGGGTTCGGCTCGACCCTCGTGCAGCAGGTGATCGGACTCGCGCTCGCGCTCGCCCTCGACAGAGCGGTGCGGGGGAGGGGGATCGCCCGCGCCATCATCTACCTGCCCGTGCTCGTCTCGCCCATCGTGATGGGCACGATGTACTACCTCTTCTTCTCCTACAACTCCGGCGGGCTCAACGACCTCGTGATCGCACTGGGCGGGGAGCGCACGGCGTGGCTGAGCGACTCCGGTGCGGCCGTCGCGATCATCGTCGCGGTTAACTCGCTGCAGTTCGTCGGGATATCGATGGTCATCTACCTCGCCGGCCTGCAGTCGATTCCGACGACGTACTTCGAGGCGGCGCGCCTCGACGGGGCGAACGCGCGGCAGTCCTTCCTGCACATCACGGTCCCGATGCTGCAGCCGGCCTTCGCCACCAGCATCGTGCTGAACCTGATCGGCGGGTTGAAGCTCTTCGATGTGATCCAGGTGCTGACCGGAGGCGGCCCCGGCTACTCGACCAACTCGGTGTCGACGCTGATCGCCAAGATGTACTTCGACAGTCAGCGCGCGGGGTACGCCTCGGCGATGGGCGTGGTGCTCTTCCTGATCATCGCTGTGTTCACCCTGGTGCTGAACACGGCGCTCAACCGGCGAAGGCTGGAGCAGTCGTGAGCGTCGTGCGGGACGCGGCGCGGGCGGCCGGCGGGACGCAGGATCGGATGCCCCCGGCATCCGCTCGTTCACCGTGGCCGGCGCGACTGGCGATCGGGGCCGGGGTGCTGCTGGCCGTGCTGCTGCAGCTGCTGCCGTTCTACATCACCCTCACCTCGTCACTGAAGGCGCGCAGCGACCTGTCGTCGCAGTGGCTGCCTCCGTTCGGCGAGATCTACTGGCAGAACTTCGCCACGGCGATCGAGCAGGGGCGCATCCTGCAGGCGATCGGCAACAGCGCTCTGGTGACGCTGTGCTCGACCGTGCTGGTGTGCGTGCTGGGCGCGCTCGCGGCGTACCCGCTCGCGCGGCGCCCGACTCGGCTGAACAGGCTCGTGTTCGCGGTGATCGTCGGGCTCATCATGATCCCGCCGCTGTCGATCCTCGTTCCGCTGTACGCCCAGATGGTCCAGCTGCACGGCGTCAACACCTACTGGGGCACCATCCTGGTGATGACGGCCACCCAGCTGCCGCTCGCGATCTTCCTGTACACCGCGTTCATGCGCGGTCTGCCCGTCTCGATCGAGGAGGCCGCATCGGTCGACGGGGCCAACGCCGTGCAGGTGCTGTTCCGGGTGGTCGTGCCGATGCTGAGGCCGGTGACCGCCACGGTCGTGATCCTCACCAGCGTGAACGTGTGGAACGAGTACGCGCTGAGCGTGTACCTCATGCGCAGTCCCGAGATGCGCACGATCGCGCCGTCGATCAGCACGTTCTTCGCCACATCGTCCAGCGACCTCGGCGCGGCCGCGGCGGCATCGCTCATCTCGGTGCTGCCCGTGCTCGTCGTCTACCTGGTGCTGCAGCGCTACTTCATCAAGGGCATGGTCGCCGGGTCGGAGAAGTGATCCTGCGCGTGCTAGACTGACTCTTTGTCTGCGCGCTCTCCTGTGCGCAGTTCGTCCCTCCCTCTCATTCTCCTCGGGCCTGCTGGGTCCGTCGATGTGAGCGGAAGGGGCCGACAAGGGATCTTGGGTGGGGCCGTCCGGCCTCACGGTATTGAAGGAGTCACAACATGGCAGCAGTGTGCCAGGTGACCGGCGCTGTTCCCGGCTTCGGTCACAACATCTCGCACTCGCACCGCCGGACGAAGCGCCGCTTCGACCCGAACGTGCAGAAGAAGACCTACTACGTGCCGTCGCTCGGTCGTAAGGTCACCCTGAACGTGTCCGCCAAGGGCATCAAGGTGATCGACGTGCGCGGCATCGAGAACGTGGTCAAGGACCTCCTTGCGAAGGGTGTGAAGCTCTAATGGCCAAGAAGGCTCAGGACGTCCGTCCTATCATCAAGCTGCGTTCGACGGCGGGCACCGGTTACACCTATGTGACCAAGAAGAACCGCCGCAACACCCCCGACCGTCTCGTGCTGAAGAAGTACGACCCGGTCGTCCGCAAGCACGTCGAATTCCGCGAGGAGCGTTGATCCATGGCTAAGAAGAGCAAGATCGCTCGCAATGAGCAGCGCAAGGTCATCGTCGAGCGCTACGCCGAGCGTCGCGCCGAGCTGAAGAAGGCTCTTGTGAGCCCTGAGTCGACCGACGAGCAGCGCGAAGCCGCTCGCATCGGCCTGCAGAAGCTGCCGCGCAACGCATCGCCCGTGCGCGTGCGCTCGCGCGACGTCATCGACGGCCGCCCCCGTGGTGTGCTCACGAAGTTCGGCATCTCGCGTGTCCGCTTCCGTGACATGGCGCACCGCGGCGAGCTGCCCGGCGTGACCAAGTCAAGCTGGTAAGCAGTCGCTTTCAAGGGGCGGGGATCTTCGGATCCCCGCCCCTTCTGCGTCTTCGGGTCGCATACTCTGCCGGAGTTCGCATGATCTGCAGGCCGGATACCCGGCATCCGCTCCTTCACTCCGTGCGATCTCCTGCGGATCGCGCGACGCGCTGCTCTGCACATCGGCCTGTGGCGCTGAGTTGTCCCCAAGGACCGGGTGACGGATCCCGCGCCGCCGCGCGGCCGGCGCAGAGTGGCCTGATGGATGCCGTGACCGAACTCCGAAAGCGTGGCGGGATCGCCCGCACCCGCACTCTCGTGCGCGCGGGTGTGAGCACGTACGCTGTGCGACGCGCGAAGGAATCCGGTCAGATCGTCACCGTGCGCAGTGGCTGGGTGGCGGTGCCGGATGCCGATCAGCTTCTGCTCGGCGCCGTGCGTCGTGGGGTGGTGCTGAGCTGCGTCACCGTGGCTGAACGCCGAGGGCTGTGGGTTCCCGAGCGTACGGCGTTCCATGTGGCCGCTGCGCCCAACGGGTCGCGGATCGAGGTTCCCGCGCACGTCGTGGTCCACTGGTCCAAGCCGGTGATCGACCGCAGTAGCGATGACATCGAAGACCACCTGGTCAACGCGCTGTCGATCATCGCGCAGTGCCAGCCTGCCGAGCAGGCGCTGGTGATCTGGGAGTCGGCGCTCAACAAAGGGCTCGTCGACCGTCAGGCGCTCGCGCGGCTGCCTCTTCCGCCGGCGGCGGTCGCCGTGCTTGAGCAGGCGCGCCCCTTCGCAGACTCGGGTCTCGAGACGATCATCATCTTCCGGCTCCGATGGATGGGGGTGCCGATGCTGCCGCAGGCGTGGGTGCTCGGTCATCGCGTCGACCTGCTGATCGGTGAGCGTCTCGTGGTGCAGATCGACGGCGCCACGCACACGGGGGCGCAGCGCACCAGCGACATCCGGCATGACGCCGAGCTGACGTTGCGCGGATACCACGTGCTGCGCTTCAGCTACGAGCAGATCATGGACCGATGGGAACAGGTGCAGGCCATCATCATGGAGGCGGTGGCGCAGGGGCTGCATCGCGCCGCTCGCTGACCGCACGACCTGCAGGAGATCGCACGATCTGCAGGCCCGAGCACACGCATCCGCTCCTTGATTCCGTGCGATCTCCTGCGAACCGTGAGGGTTTGCGGCCCGATTTCTGTGACTGATGTGACACATGTGGCGTGACACGCCGAGAAATGTGCCCGAAACCCGCGAAATGACGCGGATTTCATGGTCTCGGTTGATACTGTCGAGGCGGTCGATCGACCGACGGAGGTTCGCCTCCGAAACCAACATGATGCGACGGACCATCGTCGCTGGAGGATGACATGGCTGACAAGTCCATCACCAAGACCGAGCTCGTCGCGAGCATCGCTTCCGCCACCGGCGAGAGCCAGGCCACGGTCTCGCGCGTTCTCGACTCGCTCTTCGGCACCGTCTCCGACGCCGTCGCCAAGGGCAGCAAGGTCTCGATCCCGGGCTGGATCTCGTTCGAGCAGGTCGACACCGCCGCCCGCACCGGCCGCAACCCGCAGACCGGCGCCGAGATCAAGATCCCGGCCGGCAAGCGCGTCAAGGTGACCGCCGGCTCCAAGCTGAAGGCCGCTGTCAAGTAAGACCGCCCAGCCGCACGAAGGCCGTCCCTCCGGGGGCGGCCTTCGTCGTTCCGGGGCGCGATCGTCGCACAGGCTTCCGGCCTAGGCTGGAGAGGTGAACCCCTACCGCCTCGCAGGCCTCGCGATCCTGCTCGCCGGCGCGTCCGCGGCGTTGATCGCGTCGCTGATCGTCGGCGGCGGCGCCGTGCCGCCGAGGTTGCTCGACCCCGGCCCGATCGTGATGTGGGGGCTTCCGGCCGTCAAGCTCGTCGCGAACCTCGCAGCCGCAGCCATGCTCGGCTCTCTCGTGCTGGCACTCTTCGGCCTGCGCAGCGGTGAGAAGTCGTTCGACATCGCGCTCGACACCGCATCCGTGGGCGCCGCGGTGTTCACCGTCGCCTCGGGTGCCACGGCGTTCTTCACCTTCATGGCCGCCTTCAACCCGAAGCTGTCGGCCGACCGGTCGTTCGGCGAGCAGTTCGGCAGGTTCCTGCTCGAGTTGCCGCTGGGGCAGGCGTGGCTCATCACCACCCTCATGGGCGCTGCGGTCACGCTGCTCGTGTTCGGGTGGCGCAGCTGGACCGGAACCATGCTCACGGCGGTTCTCGCGGCCGCCGCCTTCGTGCCCATGGCGACGCAGGGGCACTCCGGCGATCTGGCCGGTCACACCGTCGCCGTCAACGCGATCCTGCTGCACACGATCGGCGCAGCCGTGTGGCTGGGCGGCGTGATGCTGCTCGTGCTGCTGCGCACGTCGAGTGCGGGCCGTGACCGCCAGACGAAGGATGCCGCCCGGCGGTTGGACGTGCCGCTGCTCGTCGGCAGGTACTCGTCTCTCGCGCTCGCCGCGTTCGTCGTCGTGGCCGTCTCCGGTGTCGCGCGCACGGTCGTCGCGCTCGGCGGCTGGGCGGAGCTGCTCAGCCCCTATGGCGTCATCGTGATCGCTAAGGCCGTGCTGCTCGCCGGCCTCGGACTGTTCGGCGCATGGTACCGCCGGCGGCTCATCCCGCAGCTCAGCGGTGAGAAGCAGAGACGGTCGTTCTGGAGCCTCATCCTCGGAGAGCTGCTGCTGATGGGCCTGGCTTCCGGTGCGGCCGCCGCGCTCGCCCGCACCCCGCCGCCGGTCGGCGAGGAGGCCCCTGCCGTGCAGACCCCGGCGCAGCGGCTCACCCGGGAGGTGCTGCCACCCGAGCTCACGCTGGATCGCTGGTTCACCTCGATCGACATCGACGTGCTCTGGCTGGTCGCCGTGGGCTTCGGCGTGGTGTTCTACGCCGTCGGCGTGGTGCGGCTGCATCGACGCGGCGACCGCTGGCCGATCCAGCGCACCGTGTTCTGGATGCTCGGCATGGCGCTGCTGCTGTGGGTCACCTGCGGCCCGATCAACAGGTACCAGGAGTACCTGTTCAGCGTGCACATGCTCGGGCACATGATGCTCAGCATGGCGATCCCGCTTCTGCTCGTGAGCGGAGCGCCGATCACGCTGGCGCTGCGTGCCGTCCACAAACGCGAGGACGGCACGCGCGGCGGACGCGAATGGATCATGTGGGCGGTGCACTCGCCCTTCTCCCGCGTGGTCACGCATCCGTTCGTGGCGGCCGCGATCTTCGTGGTGTCGCTGTGGGCGTTCTACTTCACCGACCTGGTGCGGTGGGCGATGTACGACCATCTCGGCCACGAGTGGATGGTCATCCATTTCCTCATCTCGGGCTATCTCTTCGTGATGAGCCTGATCGGAGTCGATCCGGTGCCGTATCGACTCCCGCACGCGGGCCGGCTGATCACGCTCATCGCAGTGATGGCCATGCACGCGTTCTTCGGTATGGCGATCATGATGCAGGAGGGCCTGATCGTCGCCGAGTGGTACGGGTCGATGGGCCGGACGTGGGGTCCGACACCGATCGAGGATCAGTACATCGGCGGCGGAATCGCGTGGTCGGTGGGCGAGATCCCGACGCTGGTGCTGGCGATCACGGTGGCGATCCAATGGTCGCGCTCGGATGCCCGTCTGCAGCGCCGTCGCGACAGGCACGCCGACCGCACGGGCGATGCCGAGCTGGAGGAGTACAACGCTCGCCTCGCCGAGATCGCCGAGCGCGACAGGCGCGTCGCCGAGCGCGAGACCCGGTCCCCCCGCGCATGACGCAGCAGGAACGCGCGGCCGCGGCGGCCCCTGCCACTGTCGGGCTGACTCGACGGCATCTTCAGATCGCGGCCTTCGCGGCGGTGCAGGCGCTGCCGATCATCGCGCTGTCACCGGTGACGCCTCACATCGCCGCCTGGTCGCCGCCCGTCTACGCCGCTGTCGCCGGGCTGCAGACGCTGTTCGTGTTCGCGGCGAGGCGGATGGTAGGGCTACGGTGGGCGGCGAGCCTGACCGCCGTGATCACGGCGGTGCTCGTCGGCCCGTTCAACGCCGTGGGCTGGCTGATCGCGGTACCGCTTGTGGTGGCCGGCGCGAGCTTCGACCTGATGTTGCGGCTGCTGAGCCGCAGCACATCGCCGTCGGCCGTGCAGCATGTGCTGACAGGCGCCGTTGTCGGCACGGCGCTCTTCGGGATCTCGCTGCCGGTGATGTCGGCCGAGCATCTGATGCCCGGTCTGCTGCTCGCCACATGGGCGGCCCGGATCGTCGCCTCCGCCGCCGGGTCGTGGCTGGCCGCGCGCATCGTCAGCGGGCTGGCAAGGGCCGGAGTGCGCTGAGCCGGCGCCTGCTGGATTCCTCGGTCGTCTTACGAGGAGGGTGATCCCACTCGGATGGATGCCGATCCGTCGGGCAGGATGGCGATCGTGCCGTTCACCTGGAACGGAACGTCCTCCGAGACCGTCTGCACCGACCCGTCGAACAGAGACATGATGTCGACTTCGATGTGAGCCACGGCATCCGTCGGGGGAATCGCCCAGCCGGAGCCGTCGGGCACAACGGTCACCTCCGGCTGCTTTGCGATGGACCACTTCGGGGCCGAGCCGTCGGCGAGGCGGTTCTGCACCTCGAGACCGAACGGGCAGGACGTCGGCTGCAGCACCTCCTGCGTGGCGCACGTGGTCAGGAACTGCTCCACCCGTTCCTGCACCACGTCGATGAAGCGCTCGGTCGGCTGCGCCTGCACCTCCACGGGTGTGCGGGCGAGGGGTGTGTCGGCGAGCACGCTCACTCCCTCGGATGCCGCGATCGGTGTGTCGACCGTCACCGAGTACACCCCGGGGGTGAGCACCATCAGGTGCAGCGGGTCCAGCGGCGCGGCGTCCATTCCCGCCGCCGACACCTGGCGACGGTCGATCGCGAAGCCGTTCACGGCGAACTGGTCCGCACCGCGCACGGTCAGCTCGATCTCGGCGAGCGGGCTGCGGGCGAAGCGCCAGTTGGGCGTGACGCCGACCCAGCCGTCCTGCACGACGTCGAACGTGGTCGCACCGCGCACGTTCGCGGCGCGGTACTGCGCGGTCACGCGGTAGGCGCCGTCGGCGCTCTTCTCGGAGGTGACGTGCGCATCGGTCAGGGGGGCGAGTGCCGCGGGGCGAAGCAGCGCCTCGGAGGCGGTCCTGTCGATGCCGGAGTCTTCGAGCAGTGCGAGATCGACCGACACTCCCGGCACCTGAAGCGCGTCGGCCGCGCGCCCGGACGAGAGCAGGTCGAGATAGCGCTGCACGAATGCGGAGGGGCTGTAGAACTGCTGATACAGCGACACGCCTCCGGCGCCGACGGCGGCGATCAGCAGCACCCCGACGATGCCGAGGATCGTGAGGTCGGTGCTCAGGCGGGCGCGCCGCCGAGACCCCCGCCCACCGTGCATCATGGCGCAAGTCTAGGGATCCGCGCTGGGACGGAGCCGAACGGCCTTAACATGGGTGCGTGTCCGCGCAGCCCCTCTCCGATGAACAGCGGGAGCTGTTCCGTCTGATCGAGGACACCGACGAGCACGTCTTCATCACGGGCCGTGCCGGCACGGGCAAGTCCACCCTGCTGCAGCATTTCGCGTGGAACACCAAGAAGCAGATCGCGATCTGCGCTCCCACCGGTGTCGCCGCGCTGAACGTGGAGGGGCAGACGATCCACTCGCTGTTCCGGCTGCCGATCGGGCTCATCGCCGAGAGCGAGATCGACCAGTCCGATGCCACCCGGCGCATCCTGAACGCCATCGAGACGCTCGTCATCGACGAGATCTCGATGGTCAACGCCGACCTGATGGACGCGATCGACCGCTCGCTGCGCCAGGCGCGCGGACGACGGGCCGAGCCGTTCGGCGGCGTTCAGGTCGTCATGTTCGGCGACCCCTATCAGCTCGCCCCCGTACCGCCGCGGGGAGACGAGCTGCGTTACATCCAGGACCACTACCGCTCCTTCTGGTTCTTCGACGCGAAGGTGTGGACGGGCGGAACGGCATCCGAGGGCGGGATGCTCGACCTCGGCGCGCATGGCGCCAAGCTGCACGTGCGTGAACTGGTGCAGATCCACAGGCAGTCGGATGACGGGTTCAAGTCCATGCTGAACGCGGTGCGCTATGGCCGGGTGACGTCCGACATCGCGGGTGTGCTCAACGCCCAGGGGGCGCGAACGCCGCCCGACCCGGAGCCAGGCGAGGTGCCGATCATCACCCTCGCCACGCGCAACGACATCGTCAACAGCATCAACCGCCGCCATCTCGCCGCGCTCGCAGGGCGAGAGCAGACCGCGCACGCCGAGGTGTCGGGAGATTTCGGGCGTGGAGAGGCGAACTACCCCGCTGACCAGGAGCTGAAGCTCAAGGTCGGCGCCCAGGTGATGTTCCTGCGCAACGACGTGTCCATGGGCGGCGAGCCGCCGCGGTGGGTGAACGGCTCGATCGGCACCGTGACGCGCATCCTCGGCGGCACGGTGCGCGTCGACGTCGACGGGGAGGAGTTCGACGTCGAGCCCGCCGTCTGGGAGCGATTCCGCTACGCCTACAACCCGGGCACGAAGACGCTCTCGCGCGAGGTGGTCGCCGAGTTCACGCAGTTCCCGCTGCGGCTGGCGTGGGCGGTCACGATCCACAAGTCGCAGGGCAAGACCTACGACAGGGCGATCATCGATCTCGGCTCAGGCGCGTTCGCCCCCGGTCAGACGTACGTGGCGCTCAGCCGGCTCACCTCCCTCGACGGGCTCTACCTCTCCCGTCCGCTGCGGCCCTCCGACATCCGAGTCGACGAGGACGTGCGACGTTTCATGCGCGAGGCGTGGGAGGCGCGGCAGGCAGAGACGGTCACCGGCTGAGCGGGGCGGGTGGCCGGCTCCCAGCATCCGCGTTCTAGACTCGGAGCATCCATCCCCGGGAGAGTCGATCAATGCAGCTTCGTTCGTCGCGCCGCGTGCGCGCAGCCGTGGGCGCCGTCGCAGCGCTCGCCCTCGCCCTCACTGGATGCTCCGGACAGGCCGACGAGTTCAGCTACACGCCGCCGGAGCAGGTCGACGCCGCCCTGCCCGACGACGTCACCGCGCAGCTGCAGACGGCGGTCGAGAACGCGATGACCGCGACCGGGGCATCGGGGGCCATCGTGGGCGTCTGGGTGCCGTGGAGCGGCAAGTGGGTCACTGGCCTCGGCACGCAGGGTGCGGGCGACGAGACCAAGGTGACCACTGACATGTCGTTCCGCATCGCCGATGTGACGCGCTTGATGACCTGCGACGTCCTCTACGGCCTCGCCGACGACGGCAAGGTGAAGCTCGACGCGCCCGTGCCCAAGTACGTGTCCGGCGTCGCCGACCTGCCCGACATCACGTTGCTCGATCTGTGCAACGGCACCAGCGGCGTCGGCTCGTCGGAGGCCTCGGTCAAGGGCTATTGGCTCAACACTCCCGCCCGCGACTGGTCTCCTCTGCAGCTGGCCAGCTTCGGGCTCGGCCAGCAGCGCGGCCCGGCGCACACCGCCTACCGCGATTCCGACGCCGGCTACCTGATGCTCGGCCTCGCGCTGGAGCGCGCATCAGGCATGAGCGCCTCCGAGCTGATCGAGAAGTACGTCACCGAGCCGCTCGAGCTCTCGTCGACGTCGCTTCCGCGCCCGAAGGCGGCGCCCCCCACGCCCGAGCCGTCGCTCAAGGGCCGTTACCTGCCGGCCGTGGAGGGCGGCTACGACTGCGCCGCTCCGGTCGACATCACCGAGATGTCGTCGAGCACGGGCTTCACCGACTCGGGCGCCGTGTCGACCATTGAAGACCTCGGGCGCTACGTGCAGGCCGAGGCGCGCCAGGCGCTGCGTGACGAGGATGCGGAGCCCGACCGGTTCTCTGCGCCGCTGCCGGCCGCACCGAAGGCCGCGTCGTGGTACCAGGCCACCGGCGGCGCCTACCTGGTCGGCTCGATGATCGGGCAGCACGGCTGGACGCCGGGGTACATCACGGCCGCGTACTCCGACCCGACCACCGGGTTCACCGTCGCGGTGACCATGAACAACTCCTCGACCGGCAGCGGCACCGCGGCGTACCTGGCCTGGCAGCTCGCGGCGATCGCCTCCAAGGCGCCGGCTGCCGAGGGACAGACCGCGCCGGAGTTCGGCCTGCCGTTCACGGCCGAGCAGTACGGCCAGCAGATCGCCAAGGGCGCGATCTGCACCGCCCCGCCCGCAGAGTGAACCGCGCGCCGGCTTTCCGAGCGCGGGTCGCGTCCGGCTCAGGTGCACCGGCGCTCGCCCTCGTCGCGGCGGGCCTCGTCTGCCAGGAGCTCGGCGCGTCTCTCGCGGTGCTGCTGTTCCCGGCGGTGGGACCGTTGGGCATGGTCATGATGCGGCTGGTGTTCTCGTCGGTGATCCTGCTGCTCATCGCCCGCCCTTCGCTGCGAGGCCTCACCCCGCGGGCGTGGCGCTCCGCCGCCATGCTCGGCGGGGTGCTCGTGACCATGAACTGCCTGTTCTACCTGGCGCTCAGCGAGCTGCCGCTCGGTGTCGCTGTGACGATCGAGGTGCTCGGTCCGCTCGCCCTGGCCGTCATCACCGCCCGATCACGCATCGCCTGGCTGTGGGCGGCACTGGCGCTGCTCGGCATCCTGGCTCTCGCCGGCGGAGGCTGGGATCGGCTGACGGTGGCGGGGGTTCTCTTCGCGCTGGGCGCCGCGGTGAGCTGGGCCGGCTACATCCTCGCGTCGGCCCGGGTCGGACGGGACTTCCAGAAGCTCGACGGCCTGGCGCTGGCGATGGTCATCGGCGCGATCCTGTCCCTACCGCTCGGTATCGCCGATGCGGGGGAGGCGCTGCTGCGCGTCGAGCTGGTCGCGCTGGGAGCCGCCGTCGCCGTACTCAGCTCCACCGTGCCCTATGCGCTCGAGCTGATGGCGCTTCGCCGGCTGTCGCCCGCGATCTTCGGCATCCTGATGAGCCTCGGCCCCGCCACGGCGAGCATCGCCGGCTTCATCGTGCTCGGCCAGCATCTCTCACTTCTCGAGGTCGGTGGCATCGCACTCGTGGTCCTCGCGAGCGCCGGTGCGGTGTGGGCGGGTCGCGATCGGCCGTCGGCGCAGCGCGAAACGCAGGAGCCCGTTCCCTGACAGGGGCGGAAGCGCCGAGAGCGACGGATGCGCGCGGCGTGAAATGATGGAGGGCGTGCGCCCCTCACGCAGAATCCCGCTTCTTCGCGGATTCGCCGCCGCCTCGATCGCGACGTTCGTCGCGCTCGCGTCGCATGTGTGGGTGTCAGGGGTCATGCCGGGGCCGCTCGGCCTGCTCGTGCCGTGGATGCTGTCGCTAATGATCTGCACGCTGCTCGCGGGACGGCGTCTCTCCATCGTGCGCCTGAGCGCTTCCGTGGTCGTATCGCAGCTGCTCTTCCACGCGCTGTTCGTGCTCGGCAGTATCAGCCCGAAGGGCGGCTTCGCGCCACACGACCACGCCGCCATGGTGCTCTCGTTCGACGGCGCGCCGGTTCCGCTGCCCGGCGACGCAGGGATGTGGGGCGCGCACGCGTTCGCCGCGGTCGTGACGATCGCCGCCCTGCACCGGGGCGAGCTTCTCATCCAGGCGCTGCTGACCGCGGCGTCGGAGCTGCGTGCCTGGCTGGGCCGCGTCGCGCGCCTTCCCACGCCCGTGCTCGCCGTGGGCAGGGAGTCCTCACGCTGGATCGTCGTCCTCGCACCCGTGCGCCAGGACCCGGTGCTGTCGGGTCTGCGCAGACGCGGACCACCTCTCCGTCTCATCTGATCCCCACCGCGCCATGCGCGGCACGCGGTCGTGCCATCCGGGCGCGCCGCTTCTTCAGATCCGCCGCTTCGCGGCATCCGATGAGAGGTTTCTTCATGTTCCGCATCCGTACCGTCCTTGCGGGGGCCGCCGTGGCCGCCGCCGCCGTGCTCGCCTTCGCCGCACCGGCGTCCGCTCACGATGAGCTCGTGCAGAGCTCGCCCGCTGCCGATGAGCAGCTCACCGTCGCGCCCGAGCAGGTGGTGCTTACGTTCTCGAACGACCTGCTGTCGCTGGAGGACAACAGCGGCACCGCGATGACCGTCGTCGACTCGAGCGGCGAGGACTGGGTCGCGGGTGAGCCCGTGGTTCAGGCCGACACGGTGACCGTGCCGCTCGAAGAGGGCATGCCGAACGGCGACTACACCGTCACCTGGAAGGTCGTGTCGAGCGACGGGCACCCGACCGACGGCCAGTACGCGTTCTCGCTCGCGGCGGAGGACGCCGAGGCGACCGCCGAGCCGACGGAGGAGGCGTCGGATGAGCCGAGCGAGCAGCCCACGGCGGAGCAGTCGCCGGCATCCGCATCCGACGACGGGTCGGCGCTCGCCCCGGTGCTCTGGGGCATCGGCGGGCTGATCGTGGTCGCGGCGATCGTGACCGCCGTGGTCCTCGCGCGCAGGCGCCGGGCCTGAGCACCGCGCTCGCGAGTGAGCGCGCCACGCCTCGCTGACCCGCAGAGCGCTCTCGTTCGGGCGGAGGGATCCTCGCGGATTCCTCCGCCCGACATCGGCTCTGCGCCCATCAGCGTGCGGGATGATGCTGCACGCCGGGGTAGAGTCTGCACCGGCGGAGGGAGCGCGATGGCGATCATCGACAACGGCATCTACGTCGACGGCGTCCGCACGGAGAACCCGTCGAGTCTCGACGAGACGTTCGAGTTGATGCGCCATCGCGGCGGTATGGGCTGGATCGGGCTGTACCGACCGGAGAACGACGAGCTCAACGCCGTCGCCGAGGAGTTTGGATTGCACGAGCTGGCCGTCGAGGATGCGCGCTCGGGGCATCAGAGACCGAAGATCGAACGCTACGGCGATCATCTGTTCGTCGTGCTGCGGCCGGCGAGGTACCTGGATGCCGAAGAGGAGGTCGAGTTCGGCGAGGTGCACGTCTTCGTCGGTGCGGACTTCGTCGTCACCGTGCGCCACGCGGAGTCGCCCGACCTCGGGCGGGTGCGGCGGCGCCTGGAGTCGCAGCCGGAGCTGCTCGCCCGGGGACCGGAGGCAGTGCTGTACGCGATCCTCGATGAGGTGGTCGACGAGTACGCGCCAGTGCTGGCCGGGCTCGAGAACGACATCGACGAGATCGAGAGCCAGCTGTTCGTCGAGGACGTCGACGCCACGCAGCGCATCTACGAGCTGGGCCGCGAGGTGATCGACTTCCAACGCGCGGCGCAGCCGCTGACCGGCATGATCGAGGCGCTGCAGCGCGGCGGCGAGAAGTACGCGGTGGACGAGGAGCTGCAACGCCACCTGCGCGACGTGCACGACCACGCGATCCGCGTCGCCGACCGGGCGGCGACGTTCCGCACGATCCTCGACAACGCGCTCACCGTCGAGTCGACCATCGTGGCCCGTCGGCAGAACGAGGAGATGCGGCGCATGACCGAGGAGAGCATCCGCCAGGGCGACCAGATGAAGCGGATCTCCAGCTGGGCCGCGATCCTCTTCGCACCGACGCTCATCGGGGGCGTCTACGGCATGAACTTCGACCACATGCCTGAGCTGCACTGGGCGCTCGGATATCCGATGGCGATCGGGCTCATGGCGGTGCTCGGCATCGGCCTGTACCTGGCGTTCAAGCGTAAGGGCTGGCTGTAGCCGCCCCGAACGCGCCCGTGCGGATGCTGCTGATCGCGGCATCCGTCGCCGTGGCCTGCGCGGTCGCCGGGTGCGCAGGCCCAGCGCCCGCCTGCTCGCGCCCGCCGGATGCGGCCGCGGTGACCGTGCCCGACGCGGCGGCGGGATTCGACTATCAGCTCGGGGGCGCGTACGACCCGCCGGAGGGCGCCACCGTGGTCGTGCGGGATCGTCTGGTGGAGCCCGCCGGTGCTGGATACGACATCTGCTACGTGAACGGGTTTCAGACGCAGCCAGACGCCTCGGCGCAGATGGCGGAGGAGCATCCGGAGCTCATCGTGCATGTGGACGGAGAACCGCTCGCCGACCCGGGTTGGCCCGACGAGCTTCTCTTCGACACGTCCTCGGCGGCGAAACGGGACGCGCTGATCGGAATCGTCGGACCGTGGATCGCGGGATGCGGCGACGCCGGGTACGCGGCCGTCGAGATCGACAATCTCGACTCCTACACCCGTTCGGAGGGCAGGCTGACGCTCGACGACAACATGGCGCTGGCCGCCGAGTACGCCCGGCTTGCGCACGAGGAGGGCCTGGCGATCGCGCAGAAGAACACGGCGGAGCAGTCGCGTCGCCTGGCCGAGATGGGCTACGACTTCGCGATCACCGAGTCGTGCCATCGGTTCGACGAGTGTGACGCCTACTCCGACGTCTACGAGGTGGTTCTCGACATCGAGTACGACGACGAGCTCGGCTCGGGGGAGTTCGCCGAGGCGTGTGCGGAGTCGTCGCGGCCGACCACGATCCTGCGCGATCACGATCTGCTGACGCCCGAAGAGGACGGGTACGTCTACCGTGCGTGCCCGCGGCCGGATGCGGATGCGGCAGGTGGGTGAGCTGCGCCGGCGGAGCTCTAGAGTGATACCGATGAAGACCATCGGAGTTCTCGGGGGCATGAGCTGGGACTCGTCGCTCGAGTGGTATCGGATGGCGAACGAGCGCGTGCGCGAGCGGCTGGGCGGGCATCATTCCGCGCGGATCCTGCTCGATTCTCTGGATTTCGCCGAGATCGAATCGCTGCAGGCGCGGGACGACTGGGATGCCGCGGGGGTTCTCCTCGCAGACCATGCCCGCCGACTGGAGCTGGCGGGCGCCGACCTCATCGTGCTGTGCACGAACACGATGCACCTCGTCGCCGCCCGCATCCAAGCGGCGATCGGCGTGCCCTTCCTCCACATCGCCGACACCACAGCGGAGGCCGTGCTTCGCACCGACGCGAGGAGGGTCGCGCTGCTGGGCACGGCATTCACGATGGAGCGGCCCTTCTACCGCGAGCGGCTCGAGGCCCACGGAATCGACGTGCTCGTCCCCGCCGCCGAGGACCGTGCGGGAGTGCACGCGGTGATCTACGACGAGCTCGTGCACGGCATCATCCGGCCCGAGTCGCGCGCGTTCTACCGTGAGGTCATCGAGCGGCTCGTCGCGCGGGGAGCGGAGGGGGTCGTGCTCGGCTGCACCGAGATCGAGCTTCTCGTCTCCGAGGAGGACTCGCCCGTGCCGGTGTTCCCGACGACGGCGCTGCACGTGGATGCCGCGCTCGCGGCCGCCGGACTGCTCGCAGGCGACTGAGGCCGGTGACGCAGGGTTCTGGTGGAGGGGCTGACGGGAATCGAACCCGCGCTGTCTGCTTGGGAAGCAGAGAGCAGGCCATAAGCGAGGGTCCGGAATCCCGCGAGATACTGGGGAGCCGGGCCCTCCTCCATGCCAGCCCGTACTAGCGAGTTATGGCACGTAACAGCCCCTAGTGGCACGAATCTGGCACGGCGAAAGGGTGCGACGAGGCCAGATTCGCCCTCCCTGCTCTTGCAAGATGGGGCTTCCGTTGGCCTGTGGAGAACCGGACCTCGTGGGGCTGTTCGCGGCTCTCGGATCGCCGCGCGCACCGTTCGGAGATAAGTAGCACTCTCAGACCCTCCAGGGCACCATGAGCCTCGCACAGAGCGATGGAAGGGCCCGGGGTGGGGTGAGAGGGCCTGGAGAGGATTTGAGGCGCTCAGACGGGCGAAGAGCGCCTTACGCAGAGTTCGAGGGGCGGGATGGAGGTCAGGCAATCCCGCCCCTCGGCGGTTGTGGTGGGCATCAGTCACGCGGGGACGCTCTCCAGCGCCTCCACGAGGCGGGGGATGGTGCCCGACTCCGGTGCGGGGGCGGCCACCGCGTCGCCGTCCATGAGGAGGTCGAACGCGGCGGCGTCAGCCTCACGGAGGAGCACTAGGCCGTCGAAGGGAATCTCACCCGTCGCGGCGAGGCCCTCCAGGATCGTGCGCCACGCGATGGCGGGCTGGTTCGTGCGCTCGATGGCGGCGATGCGCTCGGCGGCTGGGTCCACCTGCACGAGCCGATCCCACACCGCGCCCCGCACGAACTCCACCACGGACTCGGGCTGGGAGTCCTCCAGGACCTCCGGCATCGTCTCCAGAGCGTCGAGGATCGCCGCAAGCCGCGCGCGGTCGGCGTCCGCGATGATGCTGGGGAGGTCGCGCCCGGCGTCGAGGAGCGCCCGCACCTTCGACCACTGGTGAGCCTGGAGCGCTATGTCGTCGGCACCCTTCGGCGCGAGAGCGTCGAGGACCGGCTGACGGTCGGGCGTGGTGGGCTCCGCGGGCATGGCCGCGGTGAGACGGGCCCGGATCGCGTCCACGTCCCGGCGCTGGCGAGCGCGGAGGCCCTCCGGCGTCAGGTGCGGGTCCCGGATAAGCGCCGTGGCGAGGAGGTCGGCACGAGCCTGGACGGTGGACTGGATGAGCGTCGCGGTGTTCACGAGCGCCCCCTTTCATCGGTGTTGGTGCTCACCACGTGAGCGATTCGACCCACCGGAAGGTGGGAGGTCATGCGGCCGAGGCGCTGGCATCCCCGGCACGTGCCCTTAGAGTCGGTGCCCCAGAGGAATCGGACGTGCCCGTGCGGGCACAACGTCCAGTTGCCGCCGTGGTCGCGCTGGGCGTTATGTCGTGTGCACGCCGGGCCGTAGGCGTCGAGGTCGGTGCTGATCCGCACTGGCTTGCCGTGCGAGTTGATGACGATGTGCGTCGGGTGATCGAGGAGAGCCCAGCCCGTCGAGGGCCGGTCACACTCGGGGTGCGAGCAGGGGAGGCCCACGGCGGAGCCCCGCTTTCGCTTAAGCGCGTAGTGCACCTGGTCGTAGGAGGGCGCATTCATCGCTTGCCCCTCTCAGCGCGGAGCGCCGCAAGTTCGGCCTCCGCGCGTTTCGCCCGATTCCGCTGGGCGGCCGCCTCAGCGGAGAGCGCGGTGGTGCGGGCACGGATCACGGCCTGAACCTCCTTGGGAAGTGTGCTCATGACGCGGCCGTACTCCGCCGACGTGGCCTTCGAGCGGGCGAGAGCGGCGGCCGTGGCGGCGTCTGTCCGGGGAGGGCTGTAGGCCATGGCTCAGCCCTCCGTTCCGAGCACGAGGCGGTCGAGGAGGTTCCCGACCTGCTCCAGGCCCGCCGTGTGCGCGGCGTCGAGGTTGAGGAGGCGTGCGCGGCGCTCCATGACCTTCAGGCACATCTCGGCGGATCGCACGTCACCGCTCACGGCGGCGGCGAAGTGGCCGCGGAAGACCGCATCGAGTCGGTCCAGTTCGAGGAGTCGCAGTTCGTCGGCCTCCTCACGGGGGATCGCGGCGATGGCATCCTTTAGCCAGGCGTACACCGTGGACGGATGCACCTTCAGGTGTGCGGCGATGGCCTCGACGGCGATCCCGGCGCGGCGCATCGTGAGCGCCTTCTGCTTCCGTGTGGCGGTCGCGATCCGTCGCGGTGCGCCCTTCGGGGCGGGACGCTCACCGAGGACATACTCGGCGGCGAGGTCGGCGGTGCCAGTGGTGTTGGCGCTCATCGCGCCTCCTCTCGGTGATCGGTCCAGGTGTTGTCGGTGCCGGGGATGCGTGTCGGCCAGGAGGGGCCGGGCCAGGTGTACCCGTGCGGGGAGAGGAGCGCGTGCAGGCGCTCATCCTCCACGAGGTCATCCCCGGCGTCAGTGAGTGCTCGGGAGCGGAGGCCGCTCCAGGTCGCGATTCGCTCGCGGCGCTCGTCGGGGGGGAGGCCATCGAGGTATGCGAGTTCGGCCTCTGCGAAGCCGTTCACGTCGATGGAGTCGCATCGAGCATCGACAGCCTGGAGGGCATCGAGCACGTTCCGGCGCTGAGCATCCGTCATCGTCCAGCGCGGCGAAGCGCTGTTACGAATGTCAGTGAATTCAGGTAGAGGAGTAGGTAGTGGGGTAACGGTCTGGGCGTTACCCATTCCCGTCGAAACCGTTACCCTTTCGGCCTCCAGACCGTTACCCATTCCACGGTCGGAGAGCACCGACAGCACGTACTCGGCATGGCGTCCGCGGTGCGCCTGGGAGGTCTTGTGGATCAGGCCACGCTCGATCAGGTGGGGGAGGATGCGGCCGCTGAGAGCCTGCTTCGCGGCGGGCGTGCCGGGCTCCTTGCCGATGGCGAGCGCCAGCCGGTCATGACCCCACGAGTAGACGAGCGTCCCGTCCTCGACCGCGAGCGCCATGTCGAGGAGCACGACCCGCTCCATCGTCGGCACCTTCACCCGGAGGAGGGCTTCGCCCATCCGCTTGTGCGTCTTGTAGCCCATCACGGCATCCCTCCTACTGTGCTCGGGACGCCCTGGCGTGCGGCCTCCTGGAACTCGGCCAGGTGCGCGTCGAACTGATCCATGAGCGCGAAGAGCGGCACGAAGAGGCTCACGGCGTCGTTCGGCTGTGCATGCTGTGTGTTGGTCATCGGCCTCTGCCTCTCACCGATCAGCGCGTGAGCGACACGGGCGCGTCGAACTCGAACCCGAGAGCGCGCATGAGCGGGATCACCTTGACGCGCACGCTCCGGCCTCGCCGGTCAACCTCCACCCGTCCCTGGCGAATGTCATCGAACGCGCGGTCGCGGCTCCGGTCGGCTAGGAGGGCGTATTCCTCGACGGTGATCGTCGGGACGGGGTGCGCGAGCAGGCGCGCGGTGAGAGCGGCGCGCTCCTCGGTCTTATCGATTCGTGCTGGCATCGGGGGACCTCCTCGGGGTCGCTTTGGGTATCGGCGTCCCCGGGTCCTTCCCGGCGGCGATGGCGTCTGAGCGTGTGTGGCTCCGGCCCTCCTGGCGTCTTCGCCATTACCTCCAGCGTATCTCACTGGCACGGCTTGTCCCGCGCTAGACTGGAGAGAAACCGCAGATCAGGTGATAAATTGTCACCCTAGTCAGGAGCGAGGAACCCGTGATGAGCGGCGCAAAACAGAAAGCGAACAGGGCATCGTTCGGGAATGTCAGAAAGTTGCCCTCCGGGCGTTTCCAGGCCCGGTACCCCGATCCTGCGGGCCGCCCCATGACCGCGCCCACCACCTTCGCCACGAAGCGTGCGGCCCTCGACCACATCGCCGGAGTCCGCGCCGACCGGATGCGCGGCACCTACCGCGACCACCGCGCCGGGGATGCACCGTTCGGCCCCTACGCCTCCGAGTGGGTCGCCGCTGGTGGTTCGCGGGGCAGACTCGCGCCGAAGACGCGCGCGAACAACGAGGACCTCCTCGCCGGGCTCCTCTCCCCGCTCCACGACTACGCCCTGAACTCCATCACGTCCGCCGTCGTCCGCTCCTGGTACAGCCGGGCCCGCAAGGACCTCGCCGCCACGCTGAAGCGGCGTGCGGAGGAGGCCCGGCGCAAGGTGGTGGAGGCGGCGAAGCGGCGCGGTGTGGAGCCGGCCGAGGCCCCGCCCATCCCTACGGGTGAATCCCGGCTCCGCCAGGCGTACACCCTCCTCCGCTCTATCCTCCAGACGGCCGTGAGGGACGGGCTCATCGCGTCGAATCCCTGCCAGATCGTCGGTGCCGGGTCCGTCGCTCACGCCGAGCGCCCCTACATGACGCCGGAGGCGCTCGCCGCCATCGTCAACGCCATGCCCGAGCAGTGGACGCTCCCGATCCGCGTGATGTTCGGTGCTCACCTGCGCGTCGGGGAACTCGTGGCGCTCCAGCGTGGGGACTACGCGGACGGCGTATTGAGGGTGGAGCGGCAGACGATCCGGGTGCGGGGTGAGTTCATCACCACGCCGACGAAGACGGGCAATGCGCGGTCGGTCGCTCTTCCGCCGCGCATCGCCGCCGAGTTGGGAGCCTACCTGGACGCGACGACAGGGTTCGGCAAGTCGCCGCTCTTCCCTCGCGCCGATGGTGGAGCGATCACGGGGAACGCGCTGGGGCAGGCGTGGCGCAAGGCGGCGCGGAGCATCGGCCTGGGGCAGTTCCACGTGCACGACGTGAGGCACGCCGGGCTGACGATGGCGGCGCAGGGTGGTGCGACGACGCGCGAACTCATGGCCCGAGGAGGTCACCGCACCGCACGCGCCGCGCTCATCTATCAGCACGTCGCGGAGGAGCGGAATGCATCTCTTGCGGAGGCGATGGACGCGCTCGCCGGAGCCGCGCTGGAGCCACGGGGCCGCTCCCGCGGAACGGGCCTCGAAGCAGTTATCCGGCTCGAAATGCCAAGCGTTTAACGAACGCCAAAGGCTTCACCCGTGAACGCGGCTCTACGGTCCCCATCTCCACGGGGCAGATGGTGCGTTGCCCACCGCGCGCTGATGGTCAGGTGATCAGGGAAAACGGGGTACTGAAGGACCGATTGCGGCGCGAAGCCCGGTGCGCCCGGGGCGGGAAGCCTCGGAGCGCGGCTCCGATCGAGCCACGGCTTGTGCTCGGGATGCATGTAGATGTAGCGGTCTGCGGCGGAGCAGATGGCATCAACGAATGCCACCCCGACGCCGCTCAGATTCAGGCGATGATCGACCCGCTTCGCGGGGTCATCCTCGACCATCTGAATGTCGGGCATGAAGATGAAGCGATGCGGATCGAGAGGGAACACGATGTCCCATGTGAGCGCCGCGCCCACCTGATCCTCGTCGTCGTGCGCGTTCAGGATCACCACGGGGCAATCTGAGGTCGGGAGACAAGCGTTGGTGAAGCCAAGACCCCACGGGCGAACATGAAGTGCCCGTGCAACCTCTCCAAGTGTGGTGCTGATGTACCGCGCGTGCGTGGTGGCAAGGTCGGGTGGCGTTGGCGCACCGGGAACGGTGAAAGACGCGCCCGCTCCCCACGCCTGGAGGCGCTTTCGTTGGCGAGTCGTGCGGACGATCTGTGCCGCCATGTACCAGGCCAGCGGCCCTCTCATCCGCGGCGGGAGCGGCCATAGGTCGGTGAGCGCGTACTTCGGGTGGTCCAGAAGCGCTCGGAATATAGGGGAGACGGCGCCTTCCAACTGCCCAAAGAATGACTCTAGGACGCGCGTCTCCTGACCGTCGAGCCCTTCGAACGTGTAGAAGTTGCGCTCCGCGCCAACCCTCCGGACATTGGCGCGAAAGACCTTCTCGGGCGCATCCGCCTCTGCGGCGTCCGTGAACCACTCTCGTGGAGGCGAACCAGTGCCGGGAACAGCGAACCGTCGCAGATGCACCCTCGGAACGTGGTGGTCGTTCGGCATGAGTGCCCCCTTCTGCGGTTGCGGACGGGACCATTCAAGCGGCCTTCTCAGACACTACTGGCACGGGGATGGCACGAACGAGCCTGGAGGCGGTCATCCGATTGGAGTTGACGGCAGACGGAAACCTCGTGTGACCTGGGGATAATCCTGTGGAGGGGCTGACGGGAATCGAACCCGCGCTGTCTGCTTGGGAAGCAGAAGTTCTGCCATTGAACTACAGCCCCGCACGCCTTGCGGCGCCTGGCCAGCATAACAAACCATCCGCGGCATCCGTTCTCACCGCTCGCGGCATCCGTGCGGGATGTGGCACCGTGGTGCCATATCGGTGTAGAGGTTCATCCTGCAGGCGGACGCGCGCAGTCGGCGGCGCCGCATAGCGTCGAGAGCATGATCACAGCAGAAGGTCTCGGCAAGCGGTACGGAGACAAAGCGGCCGTCGACGACGTGTCGTTCACGGTGCGCCCGGGAAGCGTCACCGGATTCCTCGGCCCGAACGGCGCGGGCAAGTCCACCACGATGCGGATGATCGTGGGCCTCGACCGGCCCACCGCCGGCCGGGTCACCGTCAGCGGCACGGACTACCGGCACATCAAGGCGCCGCTCACCGAGGTGGGCGTGCTGCTCGACGCGAAGGCGGTGCACACCGGCCGTTCCGCCCGCAATCACCTCCGGGCGATGGCCGCCACGCACGGCATCCCGTCCTCCCGCGTCGACGAGGTGATCGAGATCACCGGCATCGGCTCGGTCGCACGCAAGCGCGCGGGTAAGTTCTCGCTCGGCATGGGCCAGCGTCTCGGCATCGCCGCCGCCCTCCTCGGCGATCCGCACACGCTGATCCTCGACGAGCCGGTGAACGGCCTCGACCCCGAGGGCGTGCGATGGGTGCGTCAGTTCGTGCGTCACGCGGCATCCGAGGGTCGCACCGTGCTGCTCTCCAGCCATCTGATGAGCGAGATGGCGCAGACGGCCGACCACGTGATCGTTCTCGGTCGCGGGAAAGTGCTGGCGGATGCTGCGCTGCCCGACCTGGTCCGTTCGTGGACGACGGCCCGCGTGCACGTGCGCAGCCCGCGCTCTGCCGAACTCGCCGATCTCCTCGCCGCGCGAGACGTCGAGATCGTCACCACGAGTCCCGAGACGCTCGACATCGCGGGTCTCCCCGCATCGCGCATCGGCGACCTCGCCGCCGAGCGCGGCATACCGCTGCACGAGCTCACCCCCACCAGCGGATCGCTGGAAGACGCCTATCTCGCCCTCACCGGGGAGTCCGTCGAATACCGCACCCGCGCCGTCCCGCAGGCAGGCGCCCAGCTCGAGGAGGCTGTCGCATGACGACCATCCAGGCTCGCGCCACCCACCAGCCCACGGCCCGGTTCACACTCTCCTTCCCGCGGCAGCTGCGCAGTGAATGGATCAAGCTCGCATCTCTGCGCTCGACGTGGTGGTCGATCTCCATCGTCGCCGTCCTCACCGTGGGGATCGCCCTGCTGATGGCGCTGGCCATCGGCGACACGGGCATGCCCGGGATTCAGATGATCGTCTCGCCTATCCAGTTCACCATGCTCCTTGCCGGCATCCTGGGCGCGATCTCGGTCACGGGCGAGTACTCCACCGGCATGATCCGCTCCACGCTCGCGGCCACACCGATCCGCGGCCTGGTGCTCGCGGCGAAGGCCGCAGTGCTCGCACTGTTCATGTTCGTCACCTCACTGGTGATCTTCGGCGTCGCCGCGACCGTGGTGTCACCGATCCTCGAGTCCAAGAACGCCGCCATCGACTGGGCCGACTTCAGCGGCGCCATCCAGCCGATCCTGATCGCGTCACTGTGCATGGCCGTGTTCGCGCTCATCGGCGTTGCGTTCGGATTCCTGCTGCGCTCCGGCGCCGGTGCGATCGCCGCGACGGTCGGCCTGCTCTTCGTGCTGCCGATCGTGCTCAGCATGTTCGGCATGGCCGGGCCCGCGTGGGACTGGATCCGTGCACTGGGCGACTACCTGCCCGCATCGGCCGCGCAGAACGCGATCGTGCCGCAGGACGAGTGGGGCCTCGACGAGCCCGTCGCCTTCCTGACCCTCGCCGGATGGGTAGCGGCAGGCATGCTGGGAGCGTGGGCGGTGCTGCGCGGGCGGGACGCCTGAGCCGCGGACGCTCACCCATCGTAGAGTCGTGAGCGTGTCGACCTCGCGCAGCCGCAGCGTCTCCGTCCTCGAGGACGAAGAGCTGCGGCTGCCGCGACCGCCCGGCGTGATCCGCCGGTTCTGGGCACGTCATCCGGTGCTCGCCGATGTGCTGATCGCGCTGTTCTGCCTGACCGCGTCGCTGGTTCCCGCGACGAGCTTCCGCGTCTCGGGCGTCCTCGCCGCACTGGCCACACCGCTCGCCGTCCTCATCGCCTGCGCACTGCTGCTGCGTCGTCGGCGCTGGCCGGTCGCAGCCTTCGTCGCCGCCTGGGCCGCCTCGGCCACCTATCTGCTCGAGAGCGTGCCGGTCGGTGGGCCGCTGGTGCTGGTCACGGCGTACTCCCTCGCCGTGTACCGCTCGGCGAGGGCGTGCTGGACCGGCCTTGCTATCGGGCTCTCGTCGCTCACGCTGCTGGCTTTCGCTCTGTCGAGCCTCGGAGCGATCTCGTTCGTCATCGCGATCAACGCCGTCATCGGCGAACTGGTGATGGGGCTCATCGGTGCACTGATCGGCATCAACGTAGGCAATCGAAAGCGCTACCTGGAGGCCGTGATCGACCGTTCCCGCCAGCTGCTGGTCGAACGCGATCAGCACGCACGGCTCGCGGCGGCCTCGGAGCGGGAGCGCATCGCCCGCGAGATGCACGACATCGTGTCGCACTCGCTGACCGTCGTCGTCGCGCTCTCCGAGGGTGCTGCGGCGACGGCGGACCGCGACCGCGCGCGAGCGGCGTCCACTGCCGCCGCGGCGACGGCGCGCAGCGCCCTCACCGAGATGCGGTCGATGCTCGGCGTGCTCCGCGACGGCGGCACGGATGCCCCGCTCGCCCCTCTGGAACCCGCGAGCCCCGCGGAGACGGTCGCCGCCGCACAGCGCGCCGGCTTCACAGCCTCGCTCACCGTGCGCGGTGAGCCCGACGCCCCGCCGGCACTGCGATTCGCGATCGGGCGCATCGTGCAGGAGGGCGTCACGAACGCGATGCGCCATGCTCCTGGCACCAGCGCCATCGAGGTGCGCATCGATCACGATTCCGATCCGATCGTGATCGAGATCGCAAACGACGGGGCGACCGGCCGTGCTTCCGAGGGCGGCTTCGGCCTGCGCGGGTTGGCCGAGCGTGCCGGGCTGCTCGGCGGAACGGTCGTGTCATCGCCCGTCGGGCAGGGTGGATGGATGCTGCACGCCGAGCTGCCGCACCCCGACGGCGCGGCGTTGACGACGACCGTCGCGGACGAGGTGTCCGCGGCGCAGACCACCCGCACGTCAACCGAGGGGATCCCGTCATGACAGGACCGATCCGCGTGCTTCTCGTCGACGATCAGGCTCTCATCCGCGTCGGCTTCCGCATGGTGCTCGAGGCCGAGCCCGATCTGATCGTCGTCGGCGAGGCAGGCGACGGCGCCGCCGCGGTCACCCAGGTCGCGGCAGTGCGACCGGACGTCGTGCTCATGGACGTGCGGATGCCCGGCGTCGACGGCATCGCCGCGACCGAGGAGATCGTGAGGCGGCATCCGGGCACGAAGGTGCTCGTGCTCACCACGTTCGACCTCGACGAGTACGCATTCGCCGCGATCCGCGCGGGGGCGGGCGGCTTCCTGCTCAAGGACGCCCAACGCCAGGAGCTGACCGCGGCGGTTCGGGCGGTGCATCGGGGCGACGCCGTGCTGGCACCGCGCATCACCCGCGCCCTGCTCGACCGGTTGACCCCTCAGCTGTCCGCCGAGAGCCCGGTCGCGCCCGCGACCGGCGAAGACCCGCTCGCCGGGCTCACCGGACGCGAACACGACATCTTCCTGGCCATCGGGCACGGCCTGACGAACAGCGAGATCGCCGAGCGTCTCTTCCTCAGCGAGTCGACGGTCAAGACGCACGTCGGCCGTGTGCTCGCGAAGCTGGATGCACGCGACCGCATCCACGTCGTGATCATGGCCCACCGTCTGGGGCTCGTCGACCCCGGCACTGCGATCGTGCCGTGAAACCGCTCCGTACCCGCACACCCGGCGCGCAACGCCAGCCGTTACGCTGAACACGTGCTTCTCAGCGATCGCGACATCAGGGCGGAACTGGCATCAGGGCGCATCGGGCTGAGCCCTCATGAGCCCGGGATGGTGCAGCCTTCCAGTGTCGACGTGCGCCTCGACCGCTACTTCCGGCTGTTCGACAATCACAAGTACCCCTTCATCGACCCCTCCGAGGACCAGCCGGAGCTCACCCGGCTCATCGAGGTGGACCCCGACGAGCCGTTCATCCTGCACCCGGGCGAGTTCGCTCTCGGCGCGACATTCGAGCAGGTCACCCTGGCCGACGACATCGCCGCTCGTCTCGAAGGGAAGTCCTCACTGGGTCGGCTCGGTCTCATCACGCACTCGACCGCGGGCTTCATCGACCCCGGCTTCACCGGGCACGTCACCCTCGAGCTCGCGAACGTCGCGACCCTGCCGATCAAGCTGTGGCCGGGGATGAAGATCGGGCAGCTGTGCTTCTTCCGGCTGACCTCGCCGGCCGAGAACCCCTACGGGTCCGGCCCGTACGGCAACCGCTACCAGGGGCAGCGCGGGCCGACGGCGTCGCGCTCCTTCCACAATTTCCACCGCACCGACGTGGGCGTCACCGATGCGGGGTCGATAGGAGGCTGACATGAGCGACGGGAATCCGGCAGGGCGCGAGCACGAGACAGGACCGGATGCCGTCGAGCCCGGGCCCGTCGAGCCGGATGCCGTCGAATCGCCGGCTGAATCGCCGAATCGTGCCGCGGATCCTCCCGACGCGGTCGGCCTCTCCGACGCCGAGGCGACCATAGCCGACCTCGACGTCCCCGATCCCGTGATCCCGGAACCCGAGATCCCTGCGGCAGCACTAGCCGAGCCGGTGATCCCGCCGGCCCCGGAGGGACTGGCGCCCGCTCTCCCCGGCGCCGGGGCATCGGCTGACGAGGGCGAGCGGCCCACCTCATCAGCGACGGGCTCCGCCACCCCGGCGACCAGGGCGGCCCGCCGCACGACGGCCGACGCGTCCACCGCACCTCCGCCCGACCCGGCGGTCGTGCCGCCTCCGTCCGGCGCCACGCCCGGAAACTATCGCGGCTGGACGATCGCGATCTTCAGCATCCTGATCATCCTGCTCATCGGCGCCGTGGTCCTGGTCTCCGCCCTGCTCGCCGGCGGGGTCTCGCCCTTCCCCTCCTCGGGAGCCGCACTCACCGGCACGGTCCTGACGGTGCCGGCCGGCCGCTGACCTCGCGTCCGGACGATCGGTCGGTTGGCCCGGACGCACGGTCGGGCGCCGCGTCCGCCGTCCCGCCAGGCTGGGATCATGACCGTCACCGCGCCCGTCCCCGTCGCGCCAGCGACCACCCGCCGCCTGCCGTACGGCGCCCTGCTCACCATGATGGCGATGAGCTTCCTGCTCGTCAGCGCCGAGTTCCTGCCGAACGGCGTGCTCACCGAGATCGCCGCCGAACTGAGCGTGACTCCCGGCCAGGCGGGTCAGCTCGTCACCGTCACAGCCCTCGCTGGACTCGTGGTGGCGCCGACGATCGGATTGATGCTGCCCCGTCTCGACCGTCGCACGCTGCTCGTGTGGATGGCGGTGCTGGCCGCGGTGTCGAACCTGGTCGTCGCGTTCGCGCCGAGCCTGCCCCTGATGCTGATGGCCCGCGTGCTGCTGGGCGCCGCACTCTCGGGCTTCTGGAGCATGTCGATCACCGTCGCCGCGCGCATCGCAGGGCCCGAGAGGCTGGGGCGAGCGGTGATGTTCACGTCCGCCGGCACCTCGCTCGCGACGGTCGCGGGAGTGCCCGTCGGAGTGATGCTCAGCCAGCTGCTCGATTGGCGCGGGGTGTTCGGCATCGCCGCCATCGCCACCGCTGCGCTCGCCGTCGCCCTGCGCACCCTGCTGCCTACCGTGCCGGCTGAGAACGTCGCCCGCATCTCGGTGCTGTTCGAGACGCTTCGCCGTCCCGGTATCGGCGTCGGCATGGCCGGGCACGTGCTGGTGATCTTCGGCCACGCCCTCGCTTACACCTACATCCGTCTGGCGCTCGAACGAGTGCAGGTCGACGGTGCCGGCGTCGACGAGGGCACCATCATCGTGCTGCTGGCCGTGTTCGGCATCGGCGGTTTCATCGGCAACCTCGTCATCGGCGCTCGTATCGACCGCACGTACCGCGCGCTCGCCGTGGTGACCCCGCTCGTGATCGGCGCCGCCGTCATGATCATCATCTTCGGGGCAGCATCGCTGTGGACCGTCGGCGCCTTCGCCTTCGTGTGGGGATTCTTCTTCGCCTCGTGGCTGCTGATCGTGAACACCTGGGTGGGGCACCGCATGCCTGATCGCCTCGAGGCCGGTGGCAGCCTGGTGGTCGTCGGGTTCCAGGCGGCCATCATGCTCGCCGCCGGGCTGGGCGGGATGCTCGTCGACGCCCTCGGGATCGAGCTCGCGTACGCGGCGGGAGCGACGATGCTGCTGGTCGGCGCGCTGCTGTTCGGGGTGTCGAACCGCCTCGCACGCTGATCGCGGTCCGCCCCGCGCTGGAGCGAGCTTCTCGCCGCTCGTTCGGTCTCCGCGCGGAAAGCTCCTCCGGCAACGTGGATGCGGGATGCGGGATGCCGGATGCCGGGCTCAGGCCGGGGTGAGCGGGCGGCCGACCCGCCACGCGGAGGGAGTCATGCCGGTGTGTCGGCGGAACGCACGGCTGAAGCCCTCGTCGGAGCCGTATCCCAGTTCACGCGACACCTCGCTGACGGCTCGCCCGTCGATGAGCAGCGCGCGGGCGGCCATCATGCGCACCTCCGTGACGTACTGCGCGGGCGAGCGGCCGAAGGCCCTGCGGAAACGCTCGGCGAACACCGTGCGTGACAGCGCGCTGATCGATGCCATCTGATCGACCGTCCATTCCCGCCCGGGGTCATCGCGCACGGCGTCGAGCACCCGATCGAGGAACGGATCGTTCGTGCGGGACGGCCAGCCTTCGGGCGCGCAGCCGACGGTGGTCCAGGCACGGATCACCGACTGCAGCAACGTGGTCGCCATCATGCGGCAGATCACCAGATCGCCCTCGCGCTCGGGGCATGCCACCGGTCGATCCGTGCCCATGTGATGGGCGAGCGCCGCGGCGGCGGGTTCGAGTTCGTCGAAGTGGTGGATCCAGGCCGTGTCGGGAAGGAGCTCTGCAAGGTGCGCGGCACTGTCGGCGAGCTGCAGGTGCGAGACGAGCACTCCCGAGCCGGCGGGGAGCTGCATCGTGAGAGCGCGACGGCCCGATGACATCAGGGCGTCGCCGGATGAGATCCCGTCGGGCAGTCCGCGGTCCGCGGGCAGCTCGACTTCACCCGAGAGGACGTAGACGAGGGAGACGCCGTCGGCGGGAAGCATGACGGTGTCGTGGCCGGCGGAGAGGATGCGCCGCTGCGATCGGATGCTGACGGCGATCTCTCCGAGGAGCCGTTCCAGGGCGGCTTCACGCCCGGTGATGGCAGGGCCCGGCATCGGCGTGAGAAGGCTCATGCCTTCTGGCAACCGGCGCGCCGGCCGGGCTATTCCGCGTTCAGGCATCCCGCCGACGGGCGCCGCGGCGCCGGATCGACGGGATCGCCTGCACGGGATCAGCCGTGCGTGTGGATGTGGATGTGGTGCGCGCGGTTCGGGTGGCCGTGGTGGCCGTGGTGGCCGTGGTGGCCGTGATGGCCGCTGTGGCCTCGGTGGTCGAAGTCGTGGCGGCCGTGACGCTGCGGGCCCTGATGCTCGTCCGTGTCGTGCCCGAGGAAGCGGTGACCGGCTTCGCCGCCATGGTGCATCCGGTGCTCGCGCGTCGAGCCGTGACCGCTCCTGTGGCCGTGTTCGCGGCGGCCGTGGCGCGATCCGTGGCTGCGTCCGCGGCGGGGGAGTTCGCGGCCCTCCTGCCAGCCGAGCTCGCGGGCGATCTTCTCGAGCGTCGCGCCCATGGTCGCGAACTCATCGGGTGTCACCGCACCGGCGATGCGCTCGCGGATCTCCTGCACGGCGACGCCGAGGCGCTGCTTGGCCAGGCGGCCCGTTTCGGTGAGAGTCCAGCCGTCCGCGGAGCGTGCGACCCAGCCGAGGTCGACCAGTCGGTGCAGGTCGCGGCCGCGCGGGCTGCGGTCGGATGCCGCAGTGCCGTCGACGACGTTCAGCATCCGCCAGTCTCGGCGGGTGATGCCCTCGTCTTCGAAGACGGTCGCGAACTCGGCTCGCAGCAGGCGATCCACGGCGGTGATCCAGTAGCCGAAGGGGCGGGAATCGGAGGAGGTGGGGTTCTGATCGGTGTTCATGGCATTCCTTACTTGTCATATTGCATGTATATGCAGTGTGACATGCATTTCAGTTCCATGTCAAGTCGCATGTAAAATCGATCCATGTCCACCGAGCCCGTCAATCCTGCCGACGCCATCGCCACCGCGCTGTCGCGGCTGCGTGCGCGGCGCGGCCTGCACTCAAGGCAGCATCCGCACGGGCGCGGTCCACACGGGCCCCACGGGTGGGGTCGGACGCCGTGGGTCGCCGACGGCGCACGCCAGGGCACGCCCGCGGTGATCCGGATGGTCGAGGCGCTCGCCGCCGCATCCGATCCGCTCAGCGTGAGCGGCCTGGCGGAGGCGATCGGTGTGGATCAGCCCCGCGCCTCAAGGCTCGTGCAGCAGGGCGTCGATCGCGGCTGGGTGCGCCGGGAGGTCGACCCCGACGACGCCAGGCGCACAAGGATCGCGCTCACGGAAGAGGGTGTCCGGCTCTTCCGGGGCGTGCGTGGGGAACGGCGCGAGGCGCTCTCGCGGGCGCTCGCCGCCTTCTCCGACGAGGAGAGTGCCGAGCTCGCGCGCCTGCTCACCAAGCTCGCCGACAACTGGGGCGTCTGAGCCCGCTACCGCGGCGCGGGGGTGTCGGTGCCGACGGCGCCGCTTCCGATTCCCGCGGCATCCACGCCCCGCACGCCACCGGCGGCGAACGCGAGCACCGCGTCGAGCACCGCATCCGATCCGAGCAGCCGGTTGTGCCCGAATCCGTGCGTCAGCAGCAGGCGCGAACGCTCGCCGTGAGCGAGATGCAGATCGGTCGAGCTCTGTGCACTCAACGCGCGGTCGTCGACGTCATGGATGGCGAGCAGCTCCGTGTGCGACGGCAGCGGGTCCGCGAGAGAGTCGAAACGCGAGGCGGTCTCGGCGCGGCTCATGCCCAGGCGCCGGTGGAACGCTTCCTCGAAGCTGGAGCGCGTGCGAGAGGGCATGCGGAGCGTGCGCCCGAACTCGTCGAAGAACGCGTCGACCCGCCCCGCGCCCGCGATCGACACCACTCGCGGCGCCGCGATTCCCCCGCGGACCGCGGCCAGTGCGGCGAACGCGCCGAACGAGTGACCCACGATGAGGTCGAGAGGACCATCGGCGTCGGCGATCAGCCGTGCCGCCGCGATCCAGTCGCGCACGTCCGTGCGTGCGCCCGCAGAGGAACCGTGCGCCGGAGCGTCGAACGCGTGCACCCGGTATCCCTCCGCGAGGAGGTCGCGAACAAGGGTCGCGAACTGCGAGGCGCGACCGCTCCAGCCGTGCATCAGCAGCGCCGCTCGCGTGCCGGTGCCCCAGCGATAGGTGACTATCGGCCGACCCCGAACGTCGGCGGTCTCGCACGCGGCCGCGGCATGCGTCGCCATGTCGTCCTCGCGAACCCGCATGCGTGGCCGGGTGGAGAAGAACAGGGGGGTCGCGAACCTCCCGGCAAGAGTGGGCGACACCGACGATATGGACCGGATGCCGGCGGCGGCGATCTTCAGCGCTGTGGACATATCCACTCCCATCAATACGAACGATCGTTCATAGACTATATGAACGATCGTTCGTAGACTAGAGCCATGTCTGAGGAAGCCGCGGGGTCGACCGTCACGGTCGAGGCGTCGTTCGACGGCCGGCGAGCGCGGGGAGACGCCTCGCGGCGGACGGTGCTCACCTTTGCGACCGATCTGGCCTCGGTCGAGGGGCTCGACGGCCTGAGTATCGGCCGACTCGCCGATGCCTCCGGGCACAGCAAGAGCAGTATCGCGGGGCTGTTTCAGAACAAGGCCGGACTGCAGCTCGCCACCGTCGAGGCCGGCCGCACCGTGTTCATGGCCGTCGTCGTGGAGCCGGCACGCGAGCATGCGCGCGGGCTGCCTCGCCTGGTCGCGCTCATGCATCATCTGATCGAGTACTCGCGCACGAGGGTGTTCTCGGGCGGATGCTTCTTCGCCGCGGTCAGCGCAGATGTGGACTCGAAGCCGGGGCCGGTGCGCGACGCGGTGCGGGCGGCGATGGCCGACTGGTACGGCTACATCGCGGCCCAGGTGCGCTACGCCGCGGAGGCCGGGGACCTACAACTCGACACCGCCGGGGTCGAGCTGCTCGCCTTCGAGCTGCCCGCTCTGTATGAGCAGGCCAACGCCCGCTCACTGCTCTACGGAAGCGACAGGCCGTACGAGATCGCCGCGCTCGGGATGCGGCAGCGGCTGCTCAGCGCTGGTGCGGACGAGTCCGCGCTCGTGCTCTTGCGGCGGTGACCCCTTCTCGAGGCCGTCAGTCCTTCGACCGGCCGTGTGGGTGCCACGGAAGCCTCAGATCACGGCCTGCTTCGCCTTGACGGGAAGCATGAGCAGCAGACCGGCGGCCAGTACCAGCACGATGCCCAGGATGCCGAGGCGGGTGTCACCGGAGATGCCGACGAACAGCGCGAACAGACCCGGAGCGAGGAACGACACCGCCCGTCCCGTCGTGGCGTAGAGGCCGAAGATCTCTCCCTCGCGTCCCGGCGGTGTGATGCGCGCGAGGAACGAGCGGCTCGCCGCCTGGATCGGGCCGACGAACATGCACAGGATGAGCCCGACGATCCAGAACCCGATCGCGGCGGTGCCGATGAACAGCACCACGCTGCCGGCGATGACGAGTCCGATCAGCGAGATCAGGATCACGTTCTTGGGGCCGAAGCGGTCGTCGAGCCGCCCGGCGATGATCGTGGAGACGCCGGCGACGATGTTCGCGGCGACGGCGAAGTACAGCACTTCCGTCGAGGAGAAGCCGAAGACCTGGGCAGCGATGATCGCCCCGAAGGTGAACACGCCGGCGAGTCCGTCGCGGAAGACGGCGCTCGCAAGCAGGAAGAGCAGCACCTGCCTGTTGCCGCGCCACAGCTTCGTGATCGTGCCCCACAGCACGGCGTACGAGCGGAAGAAGCCGACGCGTACCCGCCGCTCCTGCGCGGGGATCTCCGGCACGCGCAACAGCACGGGGATCGCGAAGACGCCGAACCACACCGCCGAGGCGAGCACCGCGAGGCGGATGTGCAGGCCGTCGTCGGTGGTGATGCCGAGCGGGCCGGGGCTCGAGGCCAGTCCGATGAAACCGACCAGCAGGATCACCAGCAGCGCGATTCCGCCGACGTACCCCATGCCCCACCCGAAGCCGGAGACGCGCCCCATGTCCTGTTTGGTCGAGACCTGCACGAGCATGGCGTTGTAATTGACGCCTGCGAACTCGAAGAACACGTTGCCGACCGCCAGCAGCGTGGCGCCGAGGATCAGGTAGGCGGGCGCACCCTCGACGAACACCATCGCTGCCATGGCCAGCACCACCACGAACGTGTTGACGCCGAGCCAGAGTTTGCGGCGCCCCGTGCCGTCTGAGCGCTGGCCGAGCACGGGCGCGAGCACGGCGATCACGATGCCGGCGATCATGAGGGCGATGCCGATGATGCTGGCGTTGTTCGCGAGCGCTGCGACCACCGCCGGGTCCTTGGCATCATCTCCCGCCGCATCGAGAACGGCGTCGTCGACGAAGTAGGTGCTGGCCAGGAAGGTGCTGAAGACGAAGGTCGTGACGACCGCGTTGAACGCTGCCGATCCCCAGTCCCACAGGGCCCAGGCGAGCACGCCGGGCTTGCGGACGTCTTCGACAGCCGGCGCGGTGGGCTCCGGATGCGGCATTGCACGCTCTTCGCTCATCCTCGAAGTCTGGCCGGGCAGGGTGAACGGGTGGTGACGGCGCGCCGCGCGTTAGGGTCGAGCCATGTCGGCCGGTACCGGAGCATCTCGCGCCGTCGTGCTGTTCGAGGGCAGAAGCGACAGTCTCGCCTTCCGCGCGCTCGCCAGGCGTCGGGGCGCGTCCTTGGAGGGGCTGGCGCTGGTCGATCTCGATGGCGTCACCAACCTGCGTCGCGCGTTGACCGGGCTTGGGGGTGACGTCTCGGCAGGGCGGGTGCTCGGGCTCTACGACTCTGCGGAGGGGCGCTACGTCGCCGGCGTGCTGCACGACGTCAGCGTGCTCGCCGACGTCACGGACGATCCCGGCGACGTCGGATTCTTCGGCTGCGAGCGCGACCTGGAGGACGAGGTGATCCGTGCGGCCGGCGCTGAGCTCGTGCTGCAGACCCTCGCCGCCCGCGGCGAGCTCGCCCGATTCCGCACGTTCCAGGGGCAGCCGGCCCAGCGGGAGAGGCCCCTCGAGCAGCAGCTGCACCGGTTCGCGGGCACGGCGGCAGGGCGTAAGGCGCGCTTCGCCGCCGACGTGATCGATGTCGTCCCGGTCGAGCGGATGCCGCCGCCGCTGACCGCCCTGCTCGAAGCGACGATGCGGCTGATCTGACGGGCGTGCCCCTCGCGTGCTGCGGTGATCCTGCTCTGCGGCGCCTTCGGACGGTACGGTCAGTCGTCAACGGTCTCGATGAAGAGATCGGACGTCGTGGCCTGTACGACCATCGTCAGATGCCTATTGCTGCATGTTAAACGATTCGCTACCGTTGCTGGCGACCCATAGATCCGATCTTTGAAGGGATCGAGACGTGACAAAGAAGTTGCAGGGCACAGGCGTCGATGCCGGAGTGCCAGGAAAGATGACCACGAGATGGCGCTCTGCGCTGGCCTTGACAGCCGCGATCGCCGCAGCGCTTTCGCTCTCGCCGCTCTCCCCGGCCGCGGCGCAGGCCGGGCCGAGGACGTTCCACGTCGCGCCGGACGGCAAGGCGAGCGCGTGCACGGTCGAGGCGCCATGCAGTCTCGAAGCGGCGCGCGACAAGGTGCGCGAGTTCCAGGCTGAGGACGCCGACCGGCCGATCGTCGTCGAGCTCGCCGACGGCACCTACCACCGTTCCGAACCGCTCGTGCTCGACGCCCGTGACAGCGGCACGGCGGCGATGCCGGTCGTGTGGCGTGCGGCGGAGGGGGCGGATCCGGTGTTCGACGGCGGTGTCGCCGTCGACGGGTGGCAGCTGGTCGACGCGGACGCGGGCCTGTGGAAGGCCGCCGCTGCTGACGGCGGGTCTGTTCGTCAGCTGTTCGCCGACGGCGACCGCCTCACCCGCGCGGAGAGCGAGCCGTGCTCGGCCAAGGAGTGCGTCGTCACCGACACCGGCATCTCCGGGCCCGGGGTGGCCGAGATGCTCACCTGGTCGGACGCCGTCGACCTGGAGGCCTCGATCAAGATCCGCTGGCGCAACTTCCGCTGCGGTGTCGACGGCGTCGACGGCGACACCCTCGTGATGTCTCAGCCGTGCTGGAAGAACAGCTCGGCGGGCACCGATCGCACCGGCCCGGCGTGGGACACCACCACGGTCGACTCGTCGCGTTACGCCGGCGTTTCGTTCTTCACCGGAGCATCCGAACTGATCGACGAGCCTGGCGAGTGGGCGTACGACTCGAAGGCGAAGACGGTCACATACAAGGCGCGCGACGGCGAGGACCCGCGTGAGCTTTCGTTCGTCACCCCGCGCACCGAGACTCTGCTGAAGCTCGACGGCAAAACCGACGCACCCGTGCACCACGTGCGCTTCGAGGGCATCGGCTTCGCGCACAGTGCGTACACCCAGCCCGACACGGATGAAGGCTACGCCAGCATGCAGGCGGGACTCACCCTCACCGGCGAGACCGGACCGGTCGACCACGCCGGCCGCTACTACACCAAGCCCGCGTCCGCCGTGGTGGTGCGCACCGGTCGTGATGTCGTCATCGACGGAGGCTCTTTCCGGCGCCTCGGCGGCGCTGGCATCGTCGTCGAGCAGGGAAGCCAGGGCGTCTCGGTGATCGGCAACCACTTCGAGGACCTGTCCTCGGGGGCGATCTACACCGGCGACACGGAGGCGAACCCCGTCGCAGAGCTGGAATCACGCGGCAACGTGTACGAGCGCAACACGATCCTCCACCCCGGTCTCGAGTTCACAGACGCGGTGGCGATCTGGGGCGGTTACGAGGCCGAGACCTCGATCTCGCACAACACGATCGAGTACCTGCCCTACAGTGGCATCTCGCTCGGCTGGGGATGGAACCAGCCCGAGGTGCGCAACCCGTTCAGCCGCGACAACCGGATCGACGCCAACCGCATCGTCGAGGCACTGATGCCCTGGTCGGAGCAGGCCGACGGCGGATCCATCTACACACAGGGGCCGCAGCCCGGCACGACGATCAACGAGAACTACATCCACAAGACGACCAACAACAGCATTTACCTGGATGAGCAGAGCTCGTACATCACCGTGGCGCGCAACGTCATCACCGGTGTCGAGCCTCCGCGCACCTGGCTGTCGAACTGGGCCGGTTACGGCATCGAGAACGTCGCCCACGACAACTGGGCGTCTGCCGCCTACCGCAAGATGAACGGCCGTGGCAGCACACAGTACGACAACCACGAGTCGCTCACCTGGTTGCCGAAGGAAGCGGTCGCCGTCGCGGCCGCGGCCGGCGCCAACCCTCCCGGCGAGGTGTTCCAGATGCCGCGCCTCGCGTTCGACGTGACGAGCGTCGGTGCGCCGTTCGACAACGGCGGCACCGAGCGGATCACGGCGCGGATCACGAACGCCTCGCCGGATGTCGCACTCGACACGCTCGCCATCTCGCTGGACGCCCCGGAGGGCTGGACCGTCTCGGACGAGACGCCGCTCAGCTTCGAGGATGTGCCGGGCGGGGAGGGTGTCGACGTCGCTTGGACCGTGGTGCCCACGATCGGCAGCGACAAGGCGATCGAGCTCCAGGAGTTCAGCGTCGCCGGCTCGTACACGAGTTCCGACGGCGACGGTGAGGTCGTCAGCACCAGAGAGGTGTACGTGAGCGAGCCCAACATCGCTCTCGGCAAGGCGGCGACTCAGTCGTCTACCTATGTGCTGCAGAGCAGCGGAACCCCGTTCCCAGCCTCCAATGCGGTCGACGGCAACATCAGCAACTACGCGCACACTGCGCAGAACGATCCGCAGCCGTGGCTCGAGGTCGACCTCGGCTCCTCGACGGCGGTCGACGCGATCGCGTTGTGGAATCGCAATGACTGCTGCCAGGACCGCGTCGAGGGTGTCTACGTGTTCGTGTCGGACAGCCCGTTCACGTCGGAGGATCCCACTGTCACCGCCGGTACCGACGGCGTGTGGGCGACGTTCTTCGCCGACCGTGCCGAGCGACCGAGCGTGATCGAGGTCGGCGCGCAGGGCCGGTACGTGCGCATCCAGCTCGATTCGACGACGAAGATGCTGAATCTGGCGGAGCTCCAGGTGTTCGGACGCTGAACCGTCGCACGGTCCCGCGGGCCGCCAGGCCTGCGGGATCGTGCGCGTCAGCCGAAGGACACGGCCAGCAGCTTCCCGAACAGCTCCTCCGGATCGCGCTCGAGTCGGCGTCTGGCGAACCAGTCGCAGATGTTGACGCAGTCTCGGTGCAGCAGATCGAGACCCTGCGGGTTCGACACGGTGTCGACGATCTGCGGCAGGTCGATGACCCGCACTCTGCCGTCGTGCACGAGCAGGTTGTACGCCGAGAGGTCGCCGTGCGCGAAGCCCGCGGCGGCGAACGTGTGCATGACATCGACGACCTGCTGGAACAGATCGTCGAGCTGCGCGGCATCCACCCTCACCTGGGCGAGCCTGGGCGCCGCCTCCTTCCCGTGCCCGATGAACTCCATGAGCACCTCTGAGCCGTTCACCTGCACGGGGTAGGGAACGGGCGCGCCGAGCTCGTGCATGCGGCTCAGCGCCGCGAACTCGGCGAACGACCACTGCGCCGCGGCGACCGCACGACCGTGTGAGCTCTTCCGGGCCAGGGCACGGGCATCGCGGGTGTTCTGGGTGCGACGCCCTTCGGTGTAAGTCGTCGAGCGGTGGAAGCTGCGGTGCGTCTCGTCGCGATAGCGTTTCGCGGCCAGCAGGGTGCGCTGCGCCGTATCGCCGGGAACCGCGCGTTCGATGAGGAAGACATCAGCCTCCTTGCCTGTCTTCAGCACGCCGAGTTCGGTGTCGACGGCGTCGGCGCTGGTGACGACCCAGTCGGGCCAGGGGAGCGGCCCGCGTTCGGATGGCGTGATGGCCGGCCAGGTGGACCAGCGCTGGTTGTCGCCGAGCACGGTGTCGGCGAAGGACAGCGAGATGTCGAAGGGTGATGCGTCGAAGGACGTGGGGTTCTGCGTGTTCACGGTGCGGCTCCGGAAGGGAGGCCGCGCGCGGATCAGGAGCGGGAGGCCTCGAAGGGAAGGTGGTCGGCGGCGGGCGCGACGAAGACGGTGTTCATCGGATGCTCCTTCCGCTCGTGCCTTCCGGGTCCGTCCCGGTGCGTGGTCGAGCTTAGGGGTGCGGATGCCGATGGCGCGACGGGCCGGTGACGGCCGTTACCGGTTCGTGATGTTGGGGCGAAAGTCAGCTGCGATCAGATGAAGGTGCTCAACGCGCGCCGGTGCGCTTCTGTTGTTCTCGCACCTAGGCTGGGCCGATGTGGTGGACCGCCGAGGAATGGTCAGCGATGACCGACGCCGATTCCTGCGGCATGTGCAAGGACATGCACCTCGATGAGAACGAGCACAGCATCCTGATCGGCTCCACGCGTGCGACCCACACACGCATCGCGCGGAACCAGGCGCACCGCGGCTACTCGCTCGTGGTCCTCCGCGAACACATCACCGACCTCGGCGACCTCTCGTCGGAGCAGCTCCAAGCCTTCTGGTCGGACGTGCAACGAGCGGGACGGGCAATCGCCGCGACGTTCGAGCCGCGGAAGATCGATTATCTGGTGATGGGCCATCGAATGCCTCATCTCCACTGCCACGTGTTCCCACAGCACTCAGAGGACGACCCGCTGCGGAACGTCGACATCTCTGACGGCCCCCATTTTGCGCCTATCGAGTCGTTCCATGCGGACGCGCGTGCGCTTCGCTCCGCCTGGGAGCGCCTCGGTGCGCTGTCGGGCTGAGCACTGACGTGCCAGGTCGAACGGCGCGGTCGGGCGTCGACGCTGTCTGCCGTTTTCCATGGGGCTTGGGCGGCTTCCGTTTGTTGCATGTTCGTGATCTTCGGGGTGGTTTTAAGCCTGGGATCTGGGGTTTGAATGTCGGTGGCCCCTGGTGTACTGGTCGTATGACGGCGCTGATGGATGTCTCTGCGGAGCAGGTGACCACGCTCGATGAGCTGGTCGACCTGGTGCAGAGCATCGAGCGCACGATCGGCAGTCTCCAGGCGGCACGGGATGGGGCTTTGGCGCTCGCGGCGCGGTGGGCGCTGTCGGTGGCCGAACAGGGCGATGGTGTCGAGGCGTCGGATCTGACGGTGCGGGCGGTGGCGGCGGAGTTGGGGGCGGCGTTGCGGGTCAGTGACCGCACGGTGCAGCGGCGGATGGCGGATGCGGAAACGAAGGTGAACGGGTTCCCCGCGGTGTGGCGGGCGCAGGGTGCCGGACGGATCACCGCCGGACACGCGCGGGTCATCATCGACGCCGGTGAGCACCTCGACGACCCGGACGCGCGGGAGGCGTACACCGCGCGAGTGTTGGAGTTCGCAGGCGATGAGTCGCCGAACAGGTTGCGGCCGATCGCTGCCCGCCTCGCCGAACAGTACACCGCGCGTTCGCTGCAGCAGCGGCACGAGGATGCCCGCGAGCAGCGTGCGGTCTGGGTGAAGGATGCGCCAGACGGGATGGCCGAACTCGGCCTCCTCGGCCCGGCCGCCCTCGTGCACGGCGTGTTCGACCGGCTCACCTCCATGGCCAAAACACTCGATGCTGATGCCGATGCGGCTGCGGATGCGGATGCCGATTCCGCGGCGGCTTCGCACGAGCGCGATACTCCCGCGGATCCTCGCACGCTGTCGCAGAAGCGCGCCGACCTCGCCCTGGACCTTCTGCTCACGGGCAGCCCGGCCGGTCACGACACCCCCGACGGACTGCTCGCCGCGATCTCCGGGCAGGTGAGCGTGACCGTGCCGGTGCTGACCCTGATGGGCGCCGATGAGACGGGAACGCCACAGGCCGAGCTCGACGGATGTTCCCCCATCGACCCGGCCACGGCCCGCCAGCTGGCCGGCGCCGCCACCGGCTGGGACCGGGTCCTGACTCACCCGATCACCGGAGGGATGCTCGCCGTGGACCGTTATCGGCCGGGCGAGTCGCTACGACGTCAACTGCGGGCGAGGGATCAGCGATGCCGGTTCGTGTGCTGCGGTATGCCCGCGCGTGACAGCGACCTCGACCATACGCACGACGCTGCGCTCGGCGGCAGGACAGAAGAGGGGAACCTCGGTGCACTGTGCCGACGCCACCATGTTCTGAAGCATCACACCCCTTGGCACGTGAAACAGATCGGCGGCGGGCTGTTGGAATGGACCAGTCCCGCCGGACGGGTCTACATCGACAGACCGCCACCCCAGAACACAGTCGCCTTCACCGATGAAGGCCCACCCACCGCCGTCTCGACCAGGGGCGAACTCTGGGCCGCCGCACCACTCGAGCATCTCAGTCCGTTCTGAGTGCAGGTCGGGATGACCCGCTACCGGCTCCGCACTGCCGACCGACACGGTAGCGGCGACGCGAGAGCCGCGGTGCGACCGGACGCCTTGTCGCTTGGTGACGTGTCAGCCGCCGACGGCTGTCACTGAAGCGGGCGGTCGCGACCAGCCCCGCTCAGTCGTCGAGCGAGCGAAGGTATGCCGCGTTTCCACGAAGCGCCGCCTCATAGCGGAGCACCTCGTCGGTGCGGAAGCGGTCGGCGACGAGCTCGAGCACCGAGCCCAGGGCCGCGCTCGGCCGGCCGGAGGCATGCAGGGTGAGAGCGCGGAACAGCCCCAGCGATTCAGATGGCGGAAACCGTTCGAGTCCCTCGTCGAACATCGCGATGCTCTCGTCCAAGCGCCCGAGATTGCGCAGCGTGCTGCCGAACTGCAGATAGCACTGCCGCAGGCGCGCGCCACTCAACCCGGCATCCATCGCCCTGCGGTAATACCCGGCGGCTCGCTGCTCCTGCCCGTCGGTGTCGTACGCACCGCCCAGCTCGTACAGGACATCGGGATCGTCGGGATGCTGCTCGAGCAGCGCGGTGAACGCTTCGATCGTCGGGGCCATGTGATCACGATCGCGTGCCGCGAAGATGCGGTCGAGCTCGGCGCGCAGAGCGTCGTCAGTCATCATCGGCCCCTTCCGGACGGTGCAGCCAAAGGCTATGTGCAGCCCGCCGGTCGAGCCAATCCATAGCCCGCCCTGAATAGCCTGAAGGCGCCTGCCCGGAACGCCCTGCAGAGGCCGGGAGCACAGAGGAGAACCATGTTCCGAAGCCCAGCCCGACTGTTCCGCGTGCTCGCGATCGCCGAGGCGATCACCTGGACTCTGCTGATCAGCGCCCTCATCGCCCGCGCCGCCGGGCAGCCCGCGGTGCTGGTCACGATCGCCGGAGGCATCCACGGGTTCGTGTTCCTCGCCTACGGAGCGACGGCGGTGCTGCTCGCCTTCCACCAGCGCTGGCACGCCGGCGTCGCGGCGGTCACCATCGCCAGTGCGATCGTGCCCTACGCCACGATCCCCGTCGAGATCTGGCTGCACCGCAGTGGACGGCTCGCCGGACACTGGCGTCTCGCCGAGACCGACGACCCGCGCGATCACACCTGGTACGACCGCACCATGCGCTGGTTCCTGCACCGGCCCTGGGTGCTGGCACTGCTGATCCTCGTCGCGGTCGCGGCGATCTTCAGCATCCTGCTGATCGTCGGCCCTCCCGGCGGACGCTGAACGACGATCCCCTCGTCGGTGAGCAGCGGTCAGTGCGCCGTGGCCACGCCGATCGCGTCATGCATGATCACGGCGGCGACGCGCGCACCCGCGCCGGCGGCCACTATGAGCTGCTGCGGGCCAGGCGCCGCCACATCGCCCGCCGCGTACAGACCCGGTACGGTCGTGCGGCCCGAGCGGTCGGTCGTGACATGCCCCGCGGCATCCCGATCGGGCGCGAGGTCGCCGAGGAACGACAGGTCGGCATCCCACTCCGGCCGAACGAACCCGCCGCCTACGGCGTGGGTGCCTCCGCCGGCGACACGAACCGCCTCGATGCGACCCCGGTCGCCCACGAGCTCCTCGATCGGCTCGCGGACGACGCTCACTCCGGCCGCGGCGAGCTCGGCTTCCTCTGCGGTCGTCACCGCCTCGGAGCCGTGGGTGAAGACTGTCAGTCGCGTGGTCCAGTGCGCGATCAGCCGCGCCCGCTCCGCCAGATCCGGTGTCTCGCCGATCAGCGCCAGCTCGCGCCCACGCAGTTCCCATGCGTCGCACGCGGCACAGCTGAACAGGCTCATCCCGTAGAAGCCGCGCAGATTCGGCACGTCGGGCAGCGTCTCACGCAAGCCCGTAGCGAGCAGCACGGCTCGCGCCGACACCGTCTCGGTCGGGCCGCGCCTTCCCACTTCCGCGCGGAATCCGGCCGGCGAGCCATCACGCGTCGCCGTCGAGCCGGCCCTCGCCGCCGACCCGACGTCGATCACCGGGAAGCCGGCATCCGTCGCAACCGACCCGACGTCCGTCGCCGCCGACCCGAGGTCCGTGGCGGCCCACCGCGCATCCGCCGCAGCCAGCGCGGTCACCCGCACGCGGGAGCGGATCTCGACGTTCGGGTACGCCGCGAGCTCCTCGCGGGCGATCCGTCGCAGTTCGAACGGCGGCACCCCGTCGCGGGTGAGGAACCCGTGCGAGTTCAGCGTGGCGGCGTTCCGCGGCCGGTCGGCATCGACGACAAGCACCCGCGCCATTGAGCGGCCGAGGTTGAGCGCGGCTGAGAGCCCGGCCGGGCCGCCACCGACGATGAGCACGTCGTAGTCAGTCATGACCCTCTCCCTGCGGAGGCAGCGCGGCGATCAGCGGGTGGTCGAAGTCGTACGTGCCGGTCTTGGCGGCGCCGCCGGGCGAGCCGACCTCGTCGAAGAACTCGACGTTGGCCTTGTAGTAGTCGGCCCATTCCTCGGGCAGGTCGTCTTCGTAGTAGATCGCCTCGACAGGGCAGACCGGCTCGCACGCACCGCAGTCCACGCACTCGTCGGGGTGGATGTACAGCGACCGTTCGCCCTCGTAGATGCAGTCGACGGGACACTCGTCGATGCACGCGCGATCCTTCACGTCCACGCACGGCAACGCGATCACGTAGGTCACGGGGCCAGCACCCCCGGCCTCGAGATCGCCACCTGCTCGTCGCGGGGCACCACTTTCACCCGCTCACGCACATGCTGGTGATCCGCGCCGAGGGCGCGCTCGTGAGCATCCAGCGCCAGCCAGCCGTCCCACGTGGTGTATGCCGTCTCGCGCTCGTCGAGCAGCTCGAGCACGTCGCCGGTGATCCCCGGCTCGGTGAGCCCGCCCGCTTCGGCGTCCGCCACGAGGTGGCCGATCGTCTCGAGTGCATCCGACTTGGTGTGACCGATCAGGCCGACCGGCCCTCGCTTGATCCAGCCGGTCGCATAGAGGCCCGCCTCGCCGTGCACCCGGCCCTCGTCATTGGGCACGACTCCTCGGCCCTCATCGAACGGCGCCCCGCTGACCCTCGTGCCGTAGTACCCGACGGCCCGATACACCGCCTGCACACGGTACTCGCGAACCTCGCCCGTCGACGCGAGAGCACCGTCGGCATCGACGGTCGTGCGCGAGAAACGGATGCTCTCGACTCTGCCGTCCCCTTCGATCGCCTCCGGCGCGTGCCAGAAGTGCAGGTGCAGCCGACGCGATGCGCCGGTCGCGGGGCGTTCACGCCAGCCGTTCAGCGTGCGCAGCATGACCTTGAGCTGATTGTTCGCCGCCGTCGCCGGGTCGACGCCGTCGAAGTCCTCGTCGTGCAGCACGATGTCGACGCCGGGCACCTCGCCGAGTTCACGCAGCTCGATCGGCGTGAACTTGATGTCGGCCGGGCCGCGGCGGCCGAACACGTGCACGTCGGTGACGGCCGAGGACTCGAGCCCCGCGAGTACGTTGTCGGGCACCTCAGTGGTGCGCAGGTCGACCGCGTGCTTCGCCAGCACCCTGGCGACGTCCAGCGCGACGTTGCCGTTGCCGATCACTGCGACCTCACGGGCGTCGAGCGGCCAGGTGCGCGCGACGTCGGGATGGCCGTCGAACCAGGCCACGAAGTCGGCGGCTCCGAACGAGCCGGGAAGCTCCACCCCTGGGACCTCGAGCGCGGCGTCGCGGATCGCTCCGGTCGCCAGGATCACCGCGTGGTACCGCTCGCGCAGTTCCTCCAGCGCGACGTCGCGCCCCACCTCGACGTTGCCGATGAACCGGATCGTGCGGCGATCGGCATCCGGATGGGGGAAGGCGTCGAGCATCTCGTGCAGCGAGTTGACGATGCCCTTGATGCGGGGATGGTCGGGTGCGACGCCGTAGCGGATCAGCCCGTACGGAGCGGGCAGCGACTCGAACAGGTCGACCTCGACCCGCCCGCCGCGTTCGGCGACGGCGTTCGCCAGCAGGTTGCCGGCGTAGATGCCCGCGGGTCCGGCGCCGACGATCGCGACGCGCAGCGAGGGAAGGGTCATGAGGTGGTGGCCTTTCGGGAGAGCAGTGCGGAGAGGGATGGGCGGATGCCGCGGGCCGGTGTCCCCTCACCGACCGGCGCCAGCGTGGAGTCGATCGCGCTGACCAGGCCGGTGTCGACGGCGAGTCCCGCGTCGAGCGCGGCGGCGAGTCGCGACCGGGGCCGTGCGTGTGCGACGGAGGTGGCGGCGACGGGCGCGGCAGGTTCGAGGGCGGCGGACGCGGCGTCGGGTTCGGTGACGAGAGCTACGGCTTCGGCGATGGCGGATGCCGGCAGGATCCCCTCCGCGTGCGGACTGAGCCGCACGACCTCGCCCACCACGACCACCGCGGGGGAGCGCACCTGCCGCGCCGCGGCGAGCTGGGCGATCGTGCCCAGCGTGCCGATGGTGACGCGCTCGCCGGGACCGTACCCGTCTTCGACGATCGCGACGGGGCAGTCTGCGCCGCGTGGTCCGGTCGCCAGCGCATGCGCGGAGTGGGCGAGCGTGCCGACGCCCATCAGCAGGACGACGGTGTGATCGGCGCCGCCGGGAAGCCCGTCGATCTGGTCGTGGGCGCTGACCACAGTGAACGACGTCGAGACGCCGCGGTGGGTCAGCGGGATGCCGGCGACCGCGGGCACGGACACGGCGCTGGTCACCCCCGGGACGACCTCGACGCGGATGCCGGCCGCTTCGCAGAACAGCTGCTCCTCCCGACCGCGGCCGAACACGAACGGGTCACCGCCCTTGAGGCGCACGACACGACGTCCGGCGCCGGCGAGCTCGACGAGCAGCTCGTTGATGGCGTCCTGCGGCACGCGGTGGTGCCCTGGCAGCTTGCCCACGTCGATCACCTCGGCATCCAGTACGAACCCCTCCGCCGCGAGCTGCTCGAGCACGGCCCGTGCGCCGAGGCGGTCGGCGACGATGACGTCGGCCTGCTCGAGCGAGCGCAGGCCGCGCAGGGTGAGCAGCCCGGCATCGCCAGGCCCAGCCCCGACCAGGGTCACGAGCCCGGTCATCGTGCACCTCCCAGCGCGAGTCCGCGGCTGCGCAGCATCCGACGCTCGAGCGGACCGAACAGCAGCAGTTCGATGAGGATGCCGATCGCGAGGATAAGCAGGATCGTGCCGAGCACCCCGGCGAGGTCGGCGAGCTCGCGGGACTGCTGCAGCATCGAGCCCAGCCCGAAGCCGATCGACCCGCCGACGGCGATGATCTCGGCCGCCATCAGCGAGCGCCATGAGAATGCCCAGCCCTGTTTGAGGCCGGCGACGTACCCGGGCAGTGCTGCCGGCAGCACCACCGAGGTGGCGAGCTGCCACCTGCTCGCGCCGAGCACGGTGCCGACGCGCCGCAGCTGCGGCGGCACCTGGTCGACCCCCGACAGCAGGCCGTTGACGATCGAGGGGATCGCACCCATCAGCACCACGAAGTACACCGTGGCGTCCGACAGGCCGAACCAGATGATCGCGGCCGGCACCCAGGCCACCGAGGGAAGCACCTGCAGGCCGGATATGAGCGGGCCTGCGGCGCGGCGCAACGGCTTCCACTCCGCCAGCAGCAGCCCGAGGGGTGTGCCGACGGCGATCGCGATGAGGAACCCGACCACCCCGCGCTCCAGGCTTGTGAGCACCGCCTCCTGCAGACGGCCCGACTCCCACGCGTCGGCGAAGGCGCCGGCGACCTGAAGAGGCCCGGGAGCGATGTCGGGGCGCGGCTGTGCGAGCACGACGTAGAGCTGCCAGGCGACGAGCAGCACCACCAGCAGCACCACCGGCGGCAGGGCTTTGGCGAATCCGTCGCGCAGGTGCGAGCGGCGCTGGTCCTGCTGCGCCTGCAATCGGTCGAGGCCGGTCGAGAGCGTGTGCAGCTCATCGGCGCTGGTGCTCGCCGGGGCCGGTGTGGTGTCGGCGAGGGATGCGGTGTCATGAGGCATTTCTGCTGATCTCCTTCCGCAGCTCGGCGGTGATCTCGGTGGCGAGCGCGGCGACCTCGGGTGACTCGATGCGCCGGCCGGCGGTGTTCGCCACGCGCCACTCGCCCGCGACGCGACCGGGACGGCTCGACAGCAGGATGACCCGCTGCCCGAGCCTGGCGGCTTCACGCACGTTGTGGGTGACGAAGACGATCGTGCGGCCGGTCGCCCGCCACACCCGCTCGAGCTCCTCGTGCAGCAGATCTCGGGTGATCGCATCGAGCGCCGCGAACGGCTCGTCCATCAGCAGCACCGAGCGGTCCTGCGCGAGGGCGCGCGCCAGCGCGACGCGCTGTCGCATGCCGCCGGAGAGCTCGTGCGGGCGGCGGTCGGCGGCCTCCGCGAGGTTCACGGTGCTCAGAAGTCGCTCGGCCTCCGATCGGCGCTCGCCGCGGGGCACGCCCCGCAGCCGCAGGGCGAGCTCGACGTTGCGCCGTGCGGTCAGCCACGGCATCAGCGCGGCCTCCTGGAACATCACTGCCGAGCCGCCGGCCGGCGTCTCGATGGCGCCGGATGTGATCGGCTCGAGGCCGGCGATGAGGTTCAGCAGTGTCGATTTGCCGCATCCGGATGCTCCGAGCAGGCATATGAACTCGCCAGGGGCGATGTCGAGCGAAACGTCGTCGAGCACCACCGGCCCCGCACCGTAGCGCTTGGTGACATGTGAGATCCGGACGGCGGGCGCGACCAGGGGGCGTGTGCCGGGCAGCGGGCTGACCCCGTCGAAGCTCGGGGTCAGTCTGGCGTCGCTGACCTGCGGGCGGGCGGTCTCCTTCAGCGGTGACATCACTGCTCCCCGAGGCCTGCGGCCGAGACGGGCTGGGCGCCGTCCTGGCGCAGCAGCCCGTTCAGCGCGCGCAGGTCGAACAGCCCGTCGATGGAACCTTCCTTCTGCGTGCCCGCTTCCAGGCCGTTCTCGACGAGGGTCGTGAAGGCGGCCGCGTGCGGGTCGACCGAGAAGGTCACGTTCTCGAGAGCGCGGGCGAGCACGTCGTCGGAGAGTCGCTTGCCCGTGGAATCCTCGAGGGCGTCGTTGATGACTCCGGGAGCCTGCGCCGCGTGCTCGTCGAGCCAGGTGACCGACGCGACGTGCCCCTCGAGCAGGCGCTCGACGACCTCCGGATGCGCCTCGGCGAAGTCCGCTCGCACGAGCAGGACGGTGGTCGGGAACTCTCCGTCCGGCCACAGCTCAGCCTCGTCGACCAGCACGTGAGCGTCGGCCTCGAGCACCAGGCGCGATGCCCAGGGGTCAGGGACCCATGCGCCGTCGAGCTGCCCCTTCTGGAAGAGAGCCAGGATCTGGGCGTTCTCGGTCGGTGTCACCGTGACGTCACCGCCTCCGGAGGTCGACGTCTCGAAACCCTCGCCGGCCAGCCAGCTGCGCAGTGCCACATCCTGGGTGTTGCCGAGCTGCGGGCTCGCGATGTTCGCTCCCGAGAGGTCGTCGGGGGAGTCGATGCCGTCGCGCACGACGAGCGCGGCGCCCCCCGACGTCGCACCGGCGATGATCCGCGCCGACGCACCGCCGGACTGTATGAACGTGTTGATCGCCGGGTTCGGGCCGATGTACGTCGCGTCGATCGCTCCGGCCGAAAGCGCCTCGATCGCGGCGGGGCCCGCGTTGAACGCCTCGGTCTGCAGTTCCAGATCGCCCAGCGAGTCCTCGAACAGTCCTTCCGTCAAGCCGACCAGCGCCGGCGCGTGCGTGACGTTGGCGAAGTAGCCGAGGCGCACCTCGGAGACTTCTTCGGCGCCAGCCTGTGCCGACGAGGGGGCACAGCCCGCCAGTGCGCATGCGGTGAGGCCCATGGCGAGGGTCCCCAGTGCGGTGAATGTCGGGTTCCTGCGGGTGATCTTCACGGATTCGCCTCCTTCAGCGTCGCTCGTGCGGTTGTCGGTCGTGTGTGTTCGGTGTGCGGGATGCAGACGTCGATGCGGGTTCAGTCGATGACGGTCGCGGCGGCGAGGGTGGCGCCATCGGCCGGATGGATGAGCAGCAGCGAACCGCCCTCGCGGCTGCTCGCGTAGCGTTCGAGCGGCAGCTCCGCAGCCAGCCGCAGTCGTACCCGGCCGATCTCGTTCTCGGCGAGCGAGGGCGCATCGACGGCGGTGAGGTCGGTGTGCCCGAGGGTCTCCAGGTCGCGACGGGAGAGCAGCTCGGCGACCACGGCTTGCACGGTGGCCGTGCCGTGCTTGATCAGCACGCGCGCGCCGGGCACGGTGCGCCGCGGGTCGAGCTGGAACACCTCGACCACGGCCTCTCGCCGCGGCGGAGGCGCCGATCCGTCTGCGACGATCAGCGCGCCGCGCGCGGCATCCACCTCGTCAGCGAGGGTGATCGTCACCGACTGGCGCGCGCCGGCATGCCCGGCATCCGCTCCCGCGACGTGCACGCCGGTCACCTCGGTCGCGCGGCCTCCCGGCAGCACCTGCACCTTATCGCCGACCGACACCCTTCCGGCGGCGATGCGGCCCGCGAAGCCGCGGAAGTCGCGCAGCCGTTCGGCCTCGTCCGCCGGGATCTCGGGCGAGAGACCGCCCTGCGGACGCAGCACCAGCTGCACGGGCAGGCGCAGCGGCTCGTCGGCGTCGGTGCGGGCGGGCAGCGTCTCGAGCAGCTCGAACAGGGTCTCGCCGGCGTACCAGGGCGTGCGCCCGGAACGCTCCACGATGTTGTCGCCTTCCAGGGCCGAGACCGGCAGCACTCGCACGGCGCTGATGCCCAGCTCGTCGGCGACGCGCAGCGCCTCCAACTCGATCTCGACGAAGCGCTGCTCGTCGAAGCCGATCAGATCGATCTTGTTCACCGCGACGATCACGTGCTCCACGCGAAGCAGCGACGCGACGGCCAGGTGCCGCCTGGTCTGCTCCACCACGCCCTTGCGGGCGTCGACCAGCACGATCACCGCGTCGGCGGTCGCGGCGCCGGTGACCATGTTGCGCGTGTACTGCACGTGGCCAGGGCAGTCGGCGAGGATGAAGCTGCGCCTGCCGGTGGCGAAGTAGCGGTAGGCGACGTCGATCGTGATGCCCTGCTCGCGTTCGGCGCGCAGGCCGTCGGTGAGCAGCGCGAAGTCGAAGGCGCCGTGCGCGAAGCCGCGGGCGCGCGAGGTCGCGGCGACCTGGTCGAGCTGGTCGGCGAGGATCGCCTTGGCGTCGTGCAGGAGGCGGCCGACCAGTGTCGACTTGCCGTCGTCGACCGAGCCGGCCGTCGCGAAGCGGAACAGCGTGGTCGGAGCTGTCGGTGCGGTGGTGCTCATCAGAAGTATCCGTCCTTCTTGCGGTCCTCCATGGCGGCCTCGCTGATGCGGTCGTCCGCCCTGGTGGCCCCGCGCTCGGTGAGGGTCGAGCGGGCGACCTCCGCGACGACGGCCGCCGTACCGGCGGCATCCGACTCCACCGCCCCCGTGCAGCTCATGTCGCCCACGGTGCGGTAGCGCACCGTGCGACGCACCACCTCCTCGCCGGACTGAGGCTGCGAGAACTCGCCCACCGCCCACCACATGCCGTCGCGGCGGAACACCTCGCGCTCGTGCGCATAGTACAGCGGCGGCAGCGCGATGTCCTCGCGCTCGATGTAGCGCCACACGTCCAACTCGGTCCAGTTCGAGATCGGGAACGCCCGAACGTGCTGCCCGGGCAGATGCCGCCCGTTGTACAGGCTCCAGAGCTCCGGTCGCTGGTTGCGGGGATCCCACTGCCCGAACTCGTCGCGCAGCGAGATGATGCGCTCCTTGGCGCGCGCCTTGTCCTCGTCGCGGCGGGCGCCCCCGAACACGGCGTCGTGGCGGCCTGCGGCGATCGCGTCGAGCAGCGGCTGGGTCTGCAGCGGGTTGCGGGTGCCGTCGGGACGCTCGGCGAGGCGGCCGTCGTCGATGTATGACTGCACACTCGCCACCTCGAGGTCGATGCCGCGTCGCGCGACGGTCTCATCGCGGAACGCGATGACCTCGGGGAAGTTGTGGCCGGTGTCGACGTGCAGCACGGGGAACGGCACACGACCGGGCGCGAACGCCTTGGCGGCCAGATGCAGCACGACCACCGAATCCTTGCCGCCCGAGAACAGCAGCACGGGCCGCTCGAACTCGGCGACCACCTCGCGGATGATGTGGATCGCCTCGGCCTCGAGCAGGTCGAGGGTGCTCAGCGCGGCCGGTGCGACCGCCTGGTCGGAGAGGATGTCAGTGCTCATACGTGCAGCCCGCATTCTGTCTTCGCGAGTCCCGCCCAGCGGCCGGACCTGGGGTCGTCTCCGGGGGCGACGGGCTTCGTGCACGGCGCGCAGCCGATCGACGGATAGCCGTTCGAGACGAGGGGGTTCACCGGCACGTCGTGCGCGCCGGCGTAGTCGATGAGGTCGTCGAAGCTCCAGGCCGCGACAGGGTTCACCTTCACGAGGCCGTTGCGCTCGTCCCAGGTGATAAGGGGCGTGCCGGCCCTAGTCGGGCTCTCATCGCGGCGGACGCCGGTGAACCACACCTCGTAGCCGCCCAGCGTCCGCTGCAGGGGTTCGACCTTGCGGCGCGCGCAGCACAGGCCAGGATCGCGGGTGAACAGATCGGGCCCGAACTCGGCATCCTGCTCCCGTACGGTCTGTGCGGGTCGCACGTCGACGATGTGCACATCGAGGCGCTCGGCCACCTCGTTGCGCGTGAAGGTCGTCTCGGCGAAGTGGTAGCCGGTGTCGAGGAACAGCACGTGCACGCCCGGAAGGGCCTCTGCCACCAGATGCGGGAGTGCGGCATCCGCCATCGAGCAGGCCACGGCGGCCTGCGAGACGGCGAAGTTCTCGGCGACCCAGGCGACGACTTCGGCCGGCGTGGCCTCGTCGAGCTGTCCGCTGCGCAGCTCCGCCGCGCCGCGCTCCGCGAGAGCGCGCAACTCGTCGGCCGAGCGGCGCGCGGGACGGATGCCGACCTCGGTGCTCACTGCAGCGCCTCCTCATCGGCCCGGTGCGCCCACTGCGCGAAGGTCTCGCCGTCCTCGCGGTCGGCGAGATAGCGCCGGATGACGCGTTCGGCATAGTCGGCGATGCCGTCGGCGGGCACCTTCAGGCCGCGCACCGTGCGCCCAAGCCCGGCCTCCTCGCGGTCGGGGCTTGCGAGTCCGCCGCCGAGGTGCACCTGGTAGCCGGGCACCTGTTCGCCGTCGATCTGCACGAGCTGGCCCTTCAGCCCGATGTCGGCGGTCTGGATGCGGGCGCACGAGTTGGGGCATCCGTTCACGTGCAGCGTGATCGGGCGGCCGATCTCCGGCTCGAGCTCGCCGAGGCGCTCTTCGAGCTTCGCGATCGCGGCCGCGGCGTTCGCCTTTGTCTCGACGATCGCGAGTTTGCAGAACTCGATGCCGGTGCAGGCGATGGTGCCGCGGCGGAACAGGCTCGGTCTGGCCGACAGCCCGATCGCGTCGAGGCCGGAGATGAGTCCCTCGACGTCCGCCTCCGGGACGTCGAGCACGATGATCTTCTGGTACGGCGTCGTGCGGATGCGGTATGAGCCGTGCGCCTCGGCGAGATCGGCGAGCGCGGTGAGGGTGCGGCCCGAGACGCGGCCGACCAGGGGCGCCGCACCGACGTAGAACCGGCCGTCCTTCTGCTCATGCACCCCGACGTGGTCACCGAGAGCGGTGGGCTTTGGCGCGGCAGGGCCGTCGGGCAGCGGGCTGTCGAGGTACTCCGTCTCGAGCACCTCGCGGAACTTCGCGACACCCCAGTCGGCCAGCAGGAACTTCAGGCGCGCCTTGTTGCGCAGGCGTCGGTAGCCGTACTCGCGGAAGATCTGCGTCACGCCGTGCCACACCTCGGCCACCCGTTCCGGCGCGACGAAGGTGCCGAGGCGCTCGCCCAGACGGGGAACCACCGACAGTGCCCCGCCCACCCAGAGGTCATAGCCGATGCCGAGCTGCGGATGCTCGACGGCGACGAACGCGCAGTCGTTGATCTCGTGCACGACGTCCTGGCTGGGGTGCCCGGTGATCGCGGTCTTGTACTTGCGCGGCAGGTTCGCCAGCGTCGGATCGCCGATGAAGCGCTCGGCGATCTGCTGGATCTGCGGCGTGGGGTCCAGCAGTTCGTCGGCGGCGATGCCAGCCACCGGCGAGCCGAGGATCACGCGCGGCACGTCGCCGCAGGCCTCTGTGGTGCTCAGGCCCACCCCTTCGAGCCGGCGCCAGATCTCGGGCACGTCCTCGACGCGCACCCAGTGCAGCTGCACGTTCTGACGGTCGGTGAGGTCGGCGGTGTCACGGGCGAACTCAGAGGAGATCTGCCCGATCACGCGCAGCTGATGCGTGGTGAGCTGGCCGCCGTCGATGCGCACCCGCAGCATGAAGTACTCGTCCTCGAGCTCGTGCGGCTCGAGCTGTGCGGTGCGCCCGCCGTCGATGCCCGGGCGGCGCTGCGTGTACAGCCCCCACCAGCGGAAGCGGCCGTGCAGGTCGGTCGGATCGATAGAGGCGAATCCACCCTGCGCGTAGACCGTCTCGATGCGTTCGCGCACGTCGAGCCCGGGGCCGGCGAGCTTGAACTCCTCGTTCGCGTTCAGCGGCTCGTTGCCGTCGACGGCCCACTGGCCGTGCGGTTTCGTCGGTGCGCGACCGGTGCGCGTACGTGCGCCGCGGATGGTCGTCGGCTGCTGGATGGTCATCGAGCCCCCTTGATGAATGGCTGGCCATCAACGTACGGAGCTGGACGCCGTTCAAGAACCCTTCATGACACGGAAGGTCAACGGGCGAAACACAACGTCACGTGACGCGAAATGTGACGCTGAGGGGGTGGCCGGATCGCCGGTGTTGTGCATCAGGGCCCGGATGCTGCCGGCGCGGTGTCAGCTCAGGGGAGAGTCGGCCGCCAAGTAGCGACCGATGACGAGGTCGACGAGCGCGGACGGGATGCCGTCGTCATCGAGCAGATCGTCGAGCAGGGGAGGGGTGAGCGCATGTTCGCCGCTCAGACGCGCCGCCAGGTCGAAGAAGTAGCCCCGGGCGAGCAGATAAGTCGCCACCACGGCATCCGGCGTCCCCTCGAGCGCGGTCGGCAGATCGGGCCGGCGGGCCGCGAGATAGGCGAGTTCGACCGGGCGATCGATCCGCTCGCGAAGGAGAGAGGCCATGCCCTCGGCATCCGGCACCGAGCGCTCGTCGCGCGACCCGGCCACCGCGAGGATCACCGGAGCGCCGTCCCGGTCGAGACCGTCGAGCCGGGTCGCGAGCACATCGGCGAGAAGAGGGTCAGGGCCCATCGGATCGGCCACCACCGCATCCGTGCGCGCGGCGGCGACGCCGTGCAGGTCGTGGTGCACGTGGAAGCCGCTCGACAGCAGCAGGGGCACGATCACCACCGGGCCGTCTATGTCAGCGAGGGCGCTCGCCGCATCCGGCTGCTGCACGTCGACGAAAGCCCCGTGCACCGCGACGTCGGGCAGGGCCCTGGCCACGCGCTCGACGAGCCCCGCGATCGCGCGGGCGCCGTCGACGTCGGCGGTGCCGTGCGACACGGCGAGCAGCGCGGGGCGGATCATGCTGCCAGCGTAAGCCGTGCGCGTGCCCGGGATGCTGCGCGCACCTCGGCGGGATCGCGTCGACACCTCGGGGAGCGGGCGCACCCAGAACAGGCTGTTCGCCGAGAACAGGACGATGCGGCCGCATCCGTCCTGCTGCGGGTGAAGCCCCTGTCCCGGGTGACGCGCGAGCACCGAGTACCCACAAGTCGCGGCATCCAAACCTGAGTCAACAGGACTCAACTTTGTTTGACAGCATCCGGCGGGAGGCGTAGTCTTGAGTCATCGCGACTCAGGTTTCTCGAGTCGCCACGGACTTCCCAACGAAACCAGCAAGGAGAATCACATGGCACGTGCTGTCGGTATCGACCTCGGTACGACGAACTCCGTCGTCAGCGTCCTCGAGGGTGGCGAGCCCAAGGTCATCGCCAACGCCGAGGGCTTCCGCACCACCCCCTCGGTGGTCGCGTTCACCAAGGACGGCGAGGTGCTCGTCGGTGAGACCGCGAAGCGCCAGGCGGTCACCAACGTCGACCGCACCATCTCGTCGGTCAAGCGACACATGGGCACCGACTGGTCGTTCGACGTCGACGGCAAGAAGTGGACGCCACAGGAGATCTCGGCCCGCATCCTGCAGAAGCTCAAGCGCGACGCCGAGTCGTACCTGGGTGACACCGTGACCGACGCGGTCATCACCGTGCCTGCCTACTTCAACGACGCCGAGCGTCAGGCCACCAAGGAGGCCGGTGAGATCTCGGGCCTCAACGTGCTTCGCATCATCAACGAGCCCACCGCCGCCGCTCTCGCCTACGGCCTCGACAAGGGCAAGGAGGACGAGCTCATCCTCGTCTTCGACCTCGGTGGCGGAACCTTCGACGTCTCGCTGCTCGAGGTGGGCAAGGACGACGATTTCTCCACCATCCAGGTGCGCGCCACGGCCGGTGACAACCGCCTCGGCGGCGACGACTGGGACCAGCGCGTCGTCGACTTCCTGATCAAGCAGTTCAAGGAGACCACCGGCGTCGACGTCTCGGGTGACAAGATCGCCCTGCAGCGCCTGAAGGAGGCCGCTGAGCAGGCCAAGAAGGAGCTCTCCTCCTCGACGAGCACCAGCATCAACCTGCCCTACCTGTCGCTGACCGAGTCGGGCCCCGTGTCGCTCTCCGAGACGCTCACCCGCGCGAAGTTCGAGGACCTCACCAAGGACCTGCTCGACCGCACCAAGAAGCCGTTCGAGGACGTCATCCGCGAGGCGAACATCAAGGTCGCCGACATCGACCACGTCGTGCTGGTCGGTGGATCGACCCGTATGCCCGCCGTCGCCGAGCTCGTCAAGCGCGAGACCGGCAAGGAGGCCAACAAGGGCGTGAACCCCGACGAGGTCGTCGCCGTCGGCGCCGCTCTGCAGGCCGGTGTCCTCAAGGGTGAGCGCAAGGACGTGCTGCTCATCGACGTCACCCCGCTGAGCCTCGGCATCGAGACCAAGGGCGGCATGATGACCAAGCTCATCGAGCGCAACACGGCCATCCCGACCAAGCGCAGCGAGACCTTCACCACGGCCGACGACAACCAGCCGTCGGTCGCCATCCAGGTCTTCCAGGGTGAGCGCGAGTTCACCCGCGACAACAAGCCGCTGGGCACGTTCGAGCTCACCGGCATCGCTCCGGCTCCGCGCGGCATCCCCCAGATCGAGGTCACCTTCGACATCGACGCGAACGGCATCGTGCACGTGTCCGCCAAGGACAAGGGCACCGGCAAGGAGCAGTCGATGACCATCACCGGCGGCTCGTCGCTGTCGAAGGACGACATCGACCGCATGGTGCGCGAGGCCGAGGAGCACGCGGCTGAGGACAAGAAGCGCCGCGAGGCTGCCGAGGTCCGCAACCAGGCCGAGACGCTCGCGTACTCGATCGAGAAGTTGATCAACGAGAACGACGACAAGCTCCCCGAGGACGTCAAGTCCGAGGTCAAGGGCGATGTCGACGCGCTCAAGACCGCGCTGGCCGGGGACGACGACGAGGCTGTGAAGACGGCCTTCGACAAGCTGTCGCAGTCGCAGACCAAGATCGGCGAGGCCATCTACGCTCAGGGTCAGGCGGATGCCGCGGCCGGCGCGTCGGCCGATGGCGAGGCCCCGGCCGGTGACGCATCCTCGTCCGAGGAGGACGTCATCGACGCCGAGGTCGTGGACGACGAGGACGAGAAGAAGTAACCATGACGGACAAGAACTTCGACGACAACAGCGCCGAGGTTCCGGGCGAGGGGTCGGACGCGCAGGCGTCCGGCCCCGAGTCGCAGAACCAGGGCGTTCCCGAGAATCCCGACTCCACCGAGGCCGCGGCCGCCGAGGGGTCGGACGACGACCTCACGGTCGACGACATCCTGAACGCGATGCAGACCGAGGAGGCCGCCTCTGGCGATGCCCCCGACAGCGGCATCGCGGATGCTGAGACCGCTCTGCTGCACGACCTCAAGCGCCTGCAGGCCGAGTACGCCAACTACCGCCGCCGCACCGAGGAGCAGCGTCATGTCGAGATCGCGCGTGCCAAGGGCGAGGCGGCCAAGGGGCTGCTCCCCGTGCTCGACGACCTCGACCGTGCGCAGCAGCACGGCGACCTGGTGGACGGCTCGCCGTTCGCTGTGATCGCCGACAAGGTGCGCACGGTCGTGGAGCGTCTCGGCGTGACCGCGTACGGCGAGAAGGGCGAGGAGTTCGACCCGCAGCACCACGAGGCGATCTTCCAGCAGCCCACCCCCGGCGCGACGTCGTCGACCATCCTCGAAGTGGTCGAGGTCGGCTACCGGCTGGGTGACGTCGAGCTGCGTCCGGCGAAGGTCGTCGTCGCGGTCCCTGCGGAGTAGGTGATCGATGGCTAGCCAGGACTGGTTCGACAAGGACTTCTACAAGACGCTCGGTGTCTCGAAGGACGTCTCCGACGCTGATCTGAAGAAGACGTATCGCAAGCTCGCCCGCAAATACCACCCTGACTCCAACCAGGGGGATGCCGCGGCCGAGGCGAGGTTCAAGGAGATCAGCGAGGCGTACAGCGTGCTCAGCGACCCCGAGCAGCGGCGCGAGTACGACGAGATCCGCGCCATGGGATCGGGTGCGCGCTTCACCGCGCCCGGCTCCGGCGGGGCGGGCGGCTTCGAGGACGTGTTCAGCCGGTTCGGGCAGGGCGGACGCCAGGCCGACTTCGACGACATCTTCTCGATGTTCAGCCAGGGCGGCGGATCGTTCGGATCCGGCCGCTTCGGGCAGCCGAGCGGCGGCTACCGCGGCTTCGGCGGCCCGCAGAAGGGTGCCGATGTCACGGCCCGCACCACGCTGGATTTCACGACGGCGGCGCAGGGCGAGACGATCACCCTGCAGGCGGAGGACGGCAAGCCGTTCAAGATCAAGGTGCCCGCAGGGGTCGCCGACGGGCAGAAGATCCGCCTGCGCGGCCGCGGGCGCCCCTCGCCCGACGGCGGCGAGCCCGGCGACATCGTCGTGCAGGTCGCGGTGCGCGCGCATCCGGTCTTCTCTCGCGAGGGCTTGAACCTGCGCCTCACCGTGCCGGTCACGTTCACCGAGGCCACCCTCGGCGCCACGATCGAGGTGCCGACCCTCGGCGGCGACACGGTCAAGCTGCGCGTCGCCCCTGGCACGCCCTCGGGTCGTGTGCTGCGGGTGAAGGGACGCGGCATCAAGACCGCGAAGGGCACCGGCGACCTGCTCGCCGAGCTGCAGGTCGCGGTTCCGTCGCACCTCGACGACGCGGCGCGCGAGGCGCTCGAGCGCTTCCACGATCTCGAGCCCAAGGAGAACCCGCGGGCCGAGATGATGGCCAAGGCGCGCGGCTGATGCAGGAGCAGGCCTGATCATGGATGCCGATTCCCCTCTCTTCGCGATCGCGGTGGCTGCGGAGCTGGCCGGTATGCACCCTCAGACGTTGCGGCAGTACGACCGCATCGGCCTGGTGGTGCCCGGCCGGACCCGCGGCGGCTCGCGGCGCTACTCGATGCGTGACATCGAGCAGCTCCGCGAGGTCGCGCAGTTGTCGAGCGAGGGGATGAGCCTGCCCGCGATCGCGCGCCTGCTCGACCTGGAGGACGAGGTGCGGATGCTGCGCCGCCGGGTCACCGATCTCGAAGGGGCGCTGCGCGCAGAACGGGAGAACCGTCCGGGCGTGCGGGTGTTCGCGGCGGGAGTGACGGGATCCATCGTCACCGTCCCGTCCGGTCGCCGCATCCGCCGGTCGACCGAGATCGTGCTGTGGCAGCCGCGGGCGGTAGCGGCGGAGGGCGAGGAGCCCGACGCGCCGGATGGCCCGGACCGAGGCTGAGCCCTTCAGGGCCTGACGGCTCCCGAGGTCGGTGCCGCTGCTGATGCGGCGACCTCGACCAGCTCGCGGGCGATGCCGTGCACGTCGCGCGCCCCGCCCCGCCAGAGCGCGGTGATGGGCCTGCGCAAGGGAACAGGCGCGAGCTGCAGGGGGTGCAGCCGACCGAGCGCAGCATCGTCGGCGACGGCGAGCTCGCTGAGTACGGCGGGTGCGATCCCCGCGATCGCCGCGGACCTCACCGCGGCTTCGGTCGACAGCACCGATGCCGGTGCCGCGGCGGAATACCCCGCCGCGCTCAGCACCTGATCGAGTGCGGCCCTGGTTCCGCTGCCCGGTTCGCGCACTACCAGCGGCGTCGCCGCGATCTCGGCGAAGTCCACGCTGCTGCGGCGCGCCCACGGATGCTGCAGGCCGACGGCGACGACCATCGAGTCCCAGCGCACCACGCGTGAGCCGAGCCCGGTCGGGATGCTCGGCGTCTCGATGAACCCGAGCGCGCATTCGCCGCCGTGCACCTTGCGGATGACCTCGTCGCTGTTGGCCGTGTCGAGGACGATGGGGGAGGGCTGCTGATCGCGGGCGATCTGGCGCCGATGCAGGGCAGCCACCCACCCGGGAAGCAGATGCGCTGCCACGGTCTGACTGACGGCGATCACCAGCTCCGTCGCGGAGCGGTGGCGCAGAGAGCCGATGGCGGCGTTGAATCCGTCCATCGCCGCGAGGGCTTCCCGCGCCCAGGTCACGACGAGGTCGCCCTCCGCGGTGAGTGCGGACCCGCGGGGAGACCGGTGCAGGATCTCGACGTCGATCTCTCTCTCGAACGCCCGGATCCGAGCCGACAGCGCCTGCTGGGTCACACCCAGCGATCGGGCCGCGCGCGAGATGCTGCCCTCATCGGCGACGTGCACGACGGCGCGCAGCGGACGGATGTCGACGATCTCCATACGGTCACAACTCCTCGTTGTAACCGTACAAGATCCTGCCCCGTAGCCGGCGGACGTGCTGTCTCCGACAGTGGAGATATGGAAAGCTCCGAGATCGCCGCATCGCCAAGAGGGACCACGGTCGGGGTCGTCGAGGTCCTCCCCGGGCTGGCGACCTGTGCGGCCATCGCGGCGATGGCGACAGCGATCGGCGGGTGGGCCCCGTTGCTCGGCGCCGCGATACCGGCGGTGCTCATCGGTGTGCTGATCGCCGTCGTCCGCCGTCCCGCTCGCCTGCTGATGGCCGGCGTGACGTTCGCGTCGAAGTTCGTGCTGCAATGCGCGGTGGTGCTGCTCGGCGCGCAGCTCTCGATCGGCGCCGTCGTGCAGGTGGGCGTCCGATCGCTTCCCGTGATGCTGATCTCGCTCGCGGTCTGCCTGCTCGCGGCCTGGGCGCTGGGCCGCGCCCTGCGGATCGACTCCGCTGTCACCACCCTCATCGGAGTCGGGACGGCCATTTGCGGAGCATCCGCCATCGCGGCCGTCTCTCCGGTCATCCGGGCCAGGAACTCGTCGGTCGCCTATGCCGTCTCCACGATCTTCCTGTTCAACGTCCTCGCCGTCGTCGCGTTCCCCTTCCTCGGGCACGCACTCGGGATGTCGCCGGATGCGTTCGGCCTCCTCGCCGGGACCGCGGTCAACGACACCAGCTCCGTCGTCGCCGCCGCCAGTGTCTACGGGGCTGCATCGCTCGGCGTCGCCGTGGTGGTCAAGCTCGTGCGCACGCTGATGATCATCCCGGTGAGTGTCGGCCTGGCCGTCGTCGACGCCCGACGCCGGAAGAACGAGCCCGGGTTCTCGGTTTCCAAGGCCCTGACGCTCGTGCCGTGGTTCCTGATCGGCTTCGTCGCGGTCGCGCTGCTCAACTCCGCGGGCGTCATCCCGCCGACGACGGGGGAGATGCTGAAGGAGGTCAGCGTCTTCCTGGTCGCGACCGCCCTCGCCGGCATCGGACTGTCGACCGACCTGCGGGCGATCCGGGTGGCCGGGTGGAAGCCGCTCATCCTCGGGGCCGTCCTCTGGATCCTCGTGACGGCCACCACCCTCGTCACCATGACGTTCTGCGGGTACCTCTGAGGAAAAGGCCCGCGCGGTCAGATGCCGAGCACTGCCCTCGCGATCAGGAAGTAGATGATCAGCCCGGTCGCGTCGACGAAGGTCGTGATGAACGGATTGGAGAAGACCGCGGGGTCGACCTTGATGGCGCGTGCGGCGAGCGGCATGATGCCGCCGATGGATGCCGCCACGGTGCACACCGCGACCAGGGTGAGCCCGATCACCAGGCCGACGTGCCAGTCGTAGACGAGCCCGGCCAGTGCGAATCCGAGCAGGCCCAGCAGCAGACCGAGACTGAAGCCGACTCGGATCTCACGAGAGAGCACCCTGCGCACATCGCCCGGGGTCACCTCGCCCAAGGCGAGAGAGCGCGTCACGGTGGTCGCCGCCTGGTTGCCCGTATTGCCGCCGGTGCCGATCAGCAGCGGCACGAACAGCGCCAGCACCGTCATCTGAGCCAGCGTCGCCTCGAACGCGTCGAGCACCTGCACGGTGAGCGTCGCGCCGACGGCGAGCACCAGCAGCCAGACCACGCGGGAGCGGACCAGCAGGCGGATGGGCGTCGACAGGTAGGAGCGCCGCAGCGGCTCCACTCCACCCTGCCTCGCGGCATCCTCGCTCTCCTCCTGCTTCAGGATGCGGGCGGCGTCGTCGATCGTGACGATGCCGACCAGTCGTTCCTCGCTGTCGACGATGGGCAGCGCCAGCAGGCCGAAGTCGGTCATGCGGCGGGCGGCGGTCTCGGCCTCCTCCGACACCATCGCGACCTGCGCGTCGCTCATGAGGTCCTTCACGAGGGTGCTCTCGTCGGCCGACATCAGGTCGCGCAGACTCACGACGCCGACGACGCGGCGGACCTCGTCGGTCACCGGCAGCGTGTACACCGTCTCGGCGCTGTCGAGTGCGGCCCGCACGCGGGAGAACGTCTCGGCCACGGTGAGCTGCGGATGGGCCGTCACGAACTCGGGGCTCATCCGGCGGCCGATCGAATCCTGCGGGTAGCCGAGCATCCCGGAGGTGAGGTCACGCTCCTGGCGGGTGAGACCGCGCAGGAGCTTCGGGGCGACGGAGGCGGGAAGCTCGTCGAGCAGCCACACCCGGTCATCGGGGTCCATCTCGGCGAACAGGCTCGTCACCTCGACGTTGCGCAGCGCGCCGACGAGGTCGCCCCTGCTGCCGGGCGACAGAGCCTCGAAGACGCCGAGTGCCCGCGGCTTCGCCAGCAGGCGGTAGACGATCGCTGCGTGCTCGGTGCTGAGCCGATCGAAGAGCTCGACGAGCTCCGGTATCGCAAGAGGCGTGAGCAATGCAGATGCGCCGGCGAGGTCACCGCGCGCGATGAGCTGAGAGATCGAGTCGGCGGCGTCGGCGACGTTCTGGAGCTGAGTGGGAGTCATCATGATGCCTTCGGGGAAGGCACCGCGCGGAGCGCATGGCTGGAGGAGGCATGCGGAGACGATCGCGGGAGTGCGTCGCAGAGAGACGCCGCGTTCGCGACTCAGCCGAGCGGTGCGGAAGCGGGAGGGAGAACGTGTCTGCGACTGTGACTGTCACTGGACATGCGGCACCACCTCGCTTCCTGTTCCTCGTGAGACGTCGACCTGTAAAGCCTAACGGAGGATCGACAGGCTGTACTCTGTCAACAGTCAACAGGGGAGGGCCATGGCCGACACAGTGAAGCGCGGAGAGTCGCTCGGCGCGCAGATCGCCAACGTCCTGCGCCAGCGCATCGTGCGTGGAGAGATCGCCCCGGGCGAGCGGATCACCGAGGAGGCGCTCGCAGAGGAGTTCACGGTGAGCCGCGGACCCGTCCGTGATGCGCTCACTCAGCTCAGTTTCGAGAAGCTGGTACGCATCCAGCGACCGCGTGGCGTCTTCGTCGTCGGTCTCACGCGCGACGACGTCGACCAGCTTTACAGTCTGCGGGGTGCGCTCGAGCAGCTGGCGCTGTCGCGTGCGATACGTGTCGCGGACGGCGCCCGCTGGGCTGCGATGGAGGATGCCGTGCGCCGGATGACCGAGGCGGCGGACGCCGGGGATCATGCCGCTTTCGTGGTCGCCGACCTCGACTTCCATTCGCAGATCTACGCGCTCGCCGATCACCCGCGCCTCGAAGGCGCGTGGCGTCAGTACCTGCCGACGTTCACCGCCCTGCTGGACGTCACGATCAACCACGACGACGACCTGCACGATTCGGCCGCAGATCATGTCGCGCTGATGGACGTCATGCGCGGCGGGGATGCGACCGCAGCGGCGGAGGTGCTTACGGCCCACCTGGACGGCGCGCGCGAGCGGATGCTGAGCGAGCTCACCGCGCAGGGTTCCTGAGCCACCCGAGCGCGCGGCGCAGACGCCCACTCGTTCTATCAGTGTTGACTGTTAACAGTCGACACTGATACGCTCGCGATCGTCGACAACCCGGTCGACCAGCACCGAGGAGCAAAGATGCCCCGCATCCGTATGTCCCGAACGGCCGCAGCGATCGCCGCCGTCGCCGCAACCGCGCTCGTCCTGGCCGGCTGCACCAAGGTCGAGGAGAGCAGCCCGGAGTCGACCTACCCCGAGAAGGACATCCGCCTGATCATCCAGGCGAACCCGGGCGGCGGATCCGACCTGTCGTCGCGCGCCCTGGCAACCGAGCTCGAGAAGATCCTCGACGTCAGCGTCATCCCCGAGAACATGCCGGGCGCCGCAGGCGCGCTGGCCATGGAGTACGTCGGCGCGCAGGACCCGGACGGATACGTCATCGGTTTCGCGCCCGTCGAGATCGCTATGCTCAACACCACGCAGGACGCGAAGGTCCTGCCCGAGAACTACGATCTGCTCGGCCAGATCATGCTCGCGCCGGGCGTCGTCACCGTCGGTGCGAACAGCGGCATCGAGTCGCTCGAAGACCTCGTCGCGCAGGCGAAGTCCGGCGCCGTGACCGTCGCCACCTCCGGGGCAGGGTCCATCTGGGAGGCGGCCACCCTCGGTCTGGGTGACGCCACCGGCGCCGAGTTCACGCCAGTGCCGTACGACGGCGGCGCCACGGCTGTCGCCGCTGCCGCATCCGGTGAGACGGTCGCGGCCGTATCGGGTCTCGGTGAGGCACTCGCGCAGGGCGACGCCGTCAAGATCCTCGCGGTGATGCACGACGAGCGCCACCCGGATGCCGAGGACGTTCCCACGGTCGCCGAGGCGATCGGCGACGACGTCGAGTTCGGCGGCTGGGGCGGCATCTACGCCCCGAAGGGCCTCCCGGACGACGTCAAGGAGAAGCTCGAGTCGGCCGTCAAGGAGGCCGTCGAATCGGAGTCGTACCAGAAGTTCCAGGCGGACGCCGGAAACCTCGTCGTGTACCGCGATTCGGCCGAATGGACGGAGTACGTCGGCGAGCAGTTCGCGCTGTTCCAGGATCTGCTGGGCTGATGTCCGCGGCCGTGCAGGACGAATATCAGGGGGCGGCTTCGTCCCGCCCCCTGGAGATCGCGTTCGCGGCGGTGGCGCTCGCGATCGCGGCGGGCTACCTCGCACTCTCCGTGCAGATCCCGCTGCGTCGCGAGGCCTCGCCCGGCCAGCTCGACGCGCGCTTCTGGCCCACGGTCATCGGCGTATCCGCCGTCGTGGTCGCCGTGCTGCTGCTCGTCATCGCGATCTCCCGTCCCGCACCCGGGCGTGAGGACATCGAGCGCATCCAGCGAGGCGGCATCCTGCGCGTCGGCCTGACGCTCGCGATCTCCATCGCCTTCATCGCGCTGTGGTCGCTCGGATCCGTGATCCTGTTCGGCTACCGGATCGAGGTGTTCCCGGTCGCGGCCGGCCTGCTGATGGCCTCGCTCATGCTCGTCTACGGCCACCGCCGTTGGCTGAGTCTGGTCATCTACTCCGCAGCCGTCACCGCCTTCGTCTACGTCGTGTTCGGCATGCTCCTGAGGATCCCGCTGTGAACCCCTTCATCGAGGGAGTGAACTCCCTGCTCGACGTGTCGATGCTGCTGTACATGGGCGTCGGCCTCGTGCTCGGCTTCATGGTCGGCGCGTTCCCCGGCATCACCGCCACGATGGCCGTCGCGCTCGCCGCCGGCTTCACCATGACGCTCGAACCCGTGCAGGGCCTGGCGGTGCTGCTCACGATCTACGTCGCCGCGAACTTCGGCGACAGGGTGCCGTCGATCCTCATCAACACCCCCGGCACACCCGCCTCCATCGCCACGACACTCGACGGCTATCCGATGGCGAAACAGGGCAGGGCCGGTCTCGCGCTGACGATCTCGGCGATCGTCTCGGCCGTCGGCATCCTCGCCTCGCTCGTGCTGTTCTCGGTCGCGGCGGTGCCGATCGCGAGCTTCGCACGCGACTACTTCCGCTCGCCGGAGTTGTTCGCGCTGGTCGTCTTCGGCATCGCGATCATGATCGGCATCTCGTCGAAGTCGATGCTCAAGGGCATCCTCGCCGGACTCTTCGGGCTCATGCTCGGCACCGTCGGCACCTACGCCGCCACGGCCGACCAGCGCTTCACCTTCGGCGTCCTCGAGCTCGTCGAGGGAGTGAACTTCATCGCCGTCATCATCGGGCTGTTCGGCATCGCCGAACTGTTCGATCAGCTGCTGACCCATCGCCAGTCGAAGGTCCGCCCCATCTCGAGCCTCGGACGCTGGTGGCCCACTCGCGCCGAGCTGAAGCAGGGCGGCCGCGCCACGGCGGTCGGCGGTGCCGTCGGCCTCGGCGTCGGCCTGATCCCCGCCGCGGGCGGCGACATCGCAGGCCTCATCGGGTGGGAGCGGGCGCGCAAGGTCTCGAAGCACCCCGAGATGTTCGGCAAGGGCTCGATCGAGGGCGTCGCCGCATCCGACACCGCCTCCAGCGCGACGCTGGGCGGGTCGCTCACCACGACGATGGCGCTCGGCATCCCCGGCGACTCGGTGATGGCCGTCATGATCGGATCGATGATCATCTGGGGCATCACGCCAGGGCCGACGCTGTTCTCGAACCGCCCCGACCTGGTCGTCTCGATCGCCGGCATCATGCTGATCGCGACGCTGCTGTCGCTGGCGCTGAGCCTGGTGCGCATGAAGGGCATGGTCAAGCTGCTCGACGTGCCGCAGCCGTACCTGTGGAGCGGCATCCTGATCTTCTGCGTGATCGGCACGTATGCGACGTCGAACAGCCTGTCGACCGTGATCACGATGCTCGTGTTCGGCGTGATCGGCGTGCTGATGAAGCGCATGCAGGTGCCCGCAGGGCCTGTGGTGCTCGGGCTGCTGCTCGGCCCGCTCGCCGAGGAGAACCTCGCGCGAACTCTGGCGATCCTGCCGACGAGGCCGTTCTTCGAGGTGGTCAGCCCGATCGCGATCGCGCTCCTGCTGCTCGCCGTGCTCTCGGTGGTCATGCCGGCCATCCGCGCGGCACGGACGCCCCGCGAGAAGCGCACGTCCTTCGAGGATTCGGTGCTCGACACCGAGAGCGTGCAGCAGATCACCACAGCGCGCGACGAGCTGGCAGCCGACCCCGACCTGCTCACCTCGACGGTGCGCAGCGTCCCCGCGAGCAAGACCGAGAAGAAGGGCGCGCGCAGGAAGCGCCGCGCTGAGAAGGAGAACGAGAAGTGACCCGTTACGACATCCTCACCGCGATCCCCACCGCGTTCCGCCGCGACGGATCGCTCGACCTCGAGGGGTCGCGGGCCATCTTCCGCTACGTCGGGGAATCAGGCAACGAGGGCGCGTTCGTGCTGGGCACCACAGGCGAGTTCCCCTCGATCGACCTGGCCGAGTTCACGGCAGTGGTGGAGGCTGCGCTCGATGAGCTCGCCGACCGGATGCGGGTCATCGTGCACGTGGGGCAGCCGAGCGCCTTCGAGGCCGTGCGCCTGGTCGGCATCGCGCGTGAGCGCGGCGCGAAGGAGTTCGCTGCGCTGACCCCGTACTACCTGCGCTCGTCCGACGACGCCGTCTTCGACTACTTCCGGCAGGTGTCGGATGCCGTCGGCGACGGGCGCCTGTACGTGTACATCTACCCCGCGCGCAGCGGGAACCCGGTCTCGCCCGAGCTGCTGGTGCGGCTCGCGACGCTGCCGAACGTCGTCGGCGCGAAGGTCAGCGAGCTGTCGCTGGACGAGCTCGCCGCGTACCGCGCGGCGGTGCCGGCGGATTTCGAGCTGTACACCGGAGCCGACCGAGACCTCGTCGCCGCCGTCGACACGGGTGCGCAGGGCGTCGTCTCCGGTGTCTCGTCGGTGACCCCCAAGCCGTTCCGCGCACTGGCCGACGCGGCGCGATCGGGTGAGGCATCGGCGATCGCCGCAGCGCAGGCCGCCGTCGACGAGGTCGTCGCGACCATCGGCGGCGACATGGCCCGCATGAAGGAGGGCTACCGAGTGCTCGGTGTCACCGACGCGTACTGCCGCATGGCTTTGGATGAACCGGATGCCGATGCGAAGGCCGAGGTCGCTCGCGTCGTGGGGGCGTACGCCTGAGGCTCGAGCAGCCGCTTCACGAGAAACCACGTCGCGCGTGAGACATCACGGGCGGCGTGGTTTCTCGTGTTCGATGTGGTTTCTCGTGGTTCCGTGCTCTCTCAGGGTCGGACGGCTCCCCTCTCCGGCGGAAATCGATGTCACAGCACGAGGCTCACGGCTGACGCTTGTTACGCGTGTGTCGGCGGGGGTGTAACCCGACTGTTTGACAACTAGCAAAGCGTGGCGATACGCTCGCGACGAAATCGATTTCATCTCAGCTGCGGTAGAGATGATCGTACGCACCGTTGCAGAAGCCTTGCTGGCCAAAGGAGTGAACAGTGAAGTTGAACCACGCCCACCCGTCAGGACGCGCTCGCGCCCTCCGCATCACGGGCATCGCCGCAGCCGCAGCCGTCGCCCTTGCCGGCTGCGCTTCAGGAGGAGGCGCCGGCGGTGAGAACGCGGGAGGCGAGCTCGCCTTCTCGAACTGGCAGTTCCTCGAGGACGGCAAGGGGCCCATCATCTGGGACGCGGTCAAGGGCTACACCGGACCGGATGACAACATCGAGCTGACGAAGGTCGAGATCCCCTTCGCCAACTACGCCGACAAGCTGAGCACCGAGCTCGGCGCCGGTGGCGGCCCTGACGTGATGGTTCTTCAGGACAGCCAGTTCGCTTCTCTCGTCGACGCCGGCGTGCTCGAACCGCTGGACGACATCGCGGAAGAGCTGGGCGACAGCCTCAACAACACGAACGAGGCGGGTGTCTTCGACGGAGCGCAGTACGGCTTCAACTGGGAGCGGCCCACGTACAGCACGGTCATCTACAACAAGGACATCTTCTCGGACCTGGGCCTCGAGGTGCCCACAACGTTCGATGAGTTCCTCACCACCGCGCAGACGATCAAGGATGAGCTGGGGATCCCCGGCTGGGCTGGCCGCCACCAGACGGCGGAGATCGATGGCTGGACGCTCGAGATGGCCAACTGGATCTACGGCTTCGGCGGGGAGCTGAGCGATGGCGACAAGCTCACGATCGACAGGGACGAGAACGTCGAGGCGGTCGAGGCGTTCCTGAGCACGTTCACGTCCGGCGTTGCCCCGATCGGCGACGACGCCTCTACGTTCCGTGCCAAGTTCGGGCAGGGCCAGGTCGGCATGCTCTTCGAGAACTCCGGCGTCGCCACGACCATTACCAGCAATCCCGAGAACGTCGTCAACGGTCAGAACCTGGGCGCCGCGCCGCTGCCGCTCGCGAACCCTGGCTCCAACTCGCAGCTGATCATCGCCGTCAACGCGAACAGTGACAAGAAGGAAGCGGCGAAGGATTTCGTGCGTTGGGTGCTCGGCGAAGAGGGCCAGACCGCCATTCGAGCCGGTCTGGGCGCGTCGGCGATGGCGACGGACGTCGAGCCCGATGCCGAGTTCCTCGAGGCGAACCCCTGGGCGTCGCAGTTCCTCGAGGCGGCGAAGACCTCGAAGTCCACTCTCGTCGAGGGCTTCGAGACCGAGAGCAAGGTCATCTGGCGTGAGGTTCTGACCGCCGTGGAGGACCTGCGGGTCAACGGCGGCGACGTGAAGGCGAGGCTCGCCGAGGTTCAGAAGAGCCTCGAAGCCGAGCTCGGTTGAGCCTTCCGGGGGGGCGGACGGTTTCGGCCGCCGCCCCTCGGATCCCTCGGAACCCCTCGAAAGGACACCCGGCCATGGCCACCAGCACTCTCGACGCGCCGCGGACGGCGCCTCCCGTCGTGCCGCCGAAGAGACGGCGCCGCGACACCGGCGCATTCGGTCGCTTCATTGAGCGCAACGGCGCGTACCTCTTTCTCTTCCCGGCCATCGCCTATCTGGCCGTCTTCACGGTCTTTCCGCTGATCCGTGGTGTGCTGTTGTCGTTCACCGCGACGAAACTGGTGAACCCCGCCGGCGGTCGCTCAGTCGGTTTCGAGAACTACGACTACCTGCTCAGCAGCGACAAGTTCTGGTCCTCGGTGATCACGACGCTGCTGTATACGCTCTTCACCGTCGTCTTCGCCGTCGGCATCGGCACGGCCGCCGCCCTGCTGCTGAACACCGCCTTCAAGGGAAGGGGGATCGTGCGGGCGATCGCCACGATCCCGTGGGCGGTGCCCACGGTCGCGGCCGCACTCATCTTCGTCTGGATCTACAACAACGAGCAAGGCATCCTCAACCGCTCGACAGCCGCACTGGGGTTGGGACAGCACGGATGGCTGGTCGACCCGCAGTACGGGCTGTTCGCGGTGACGTTCGCCACCGTCTGGAAGCTGACGCCGCTTGTCATGCTCGTGATGCTGAGCGCGCTGCAGAGCGTGCCGCACGAGCTGCGTGAGGCGACCTGGGTGGACGGCGCGACCCGGTTCCAGTCCTTCCTCGCGGTCACGCTGCCGCACATCATGCCGACCATCCGGGTCATCACCCTGCTCATGACGATCTGGTCGATCCGGCGCTTCGAGATCATCTTCCTCATCACCGGCGGTGGTCCCCTCGACGTGACGAACACGCTCGTCGTGAACGTGTACCGCACCGCCTTCCAGGATCAGAACCTCGGCCGCGCCGCGGCGATCGGGGCTCTCGGGCTGGTGCTCTCGCTGCTCGTCACCGTCGTGTATTTCATCGTCGAGCAGATCCAGGAACGTCAGGAGAACCAGCGATGACCACCGTGCGGATCCCCACCGACATCCCGCGCAGGCGTGGCGTAGCTGCCAGACTCGGCAGTCTCGGCAAGGCCGTGCTCATCACACTCCTCGTCGTGTTCGCCGGGTTCCCGGTGTACTGGATGCTGGGAACCTCTCTGGGCACCGAGGCGTCGCTGTACCGCGATGGGCAGCCGCTGCTCCCCGAGTTCCAGAACATCGGTCAGTGGGGCGGCTTCCTCGCGGACATCCCGATCATCCGCTGGTTGGGGAACTCCTTCGTGATCGCCGCCGGGACCACGATCCTCAGCCTGGTGCTCGCCACCATGGCCGCGTACGCCCTGAGCCGTTACCGCTTCCACGGCCGCGGCGTCGCCGGCTTCATCTTCTTCAGCACGCAGATGCTGCCGGAAGCTCTCATCATCGTCCCGCTGTACGCGATCTTCGCCGGGGCGGGTCTGCTCAACAGCCATTGGGGGCTCGTGCTGGCCGACACCGCGTTCGTCATGCCGGTGAGCATGTTCATCATCAAGAGCGGGATCGACAAGATCCCCTATGAGATCGAGGAATCCGCCCGCATCGACGGATGCTCGCGACTGCGCATCCTGTTCACGATCGTGCTGCCGCTGATCATGCCCAGTATCGCCGCCGCCGCTGTGATCGCGTTCTTCGACGGCTGGAACGAGTTCATGTTCGCGAACACCTTCATCTCGAACAGTGATCTGTGGCCGGCATCCGTCGGGCTGTCGTCCTTCCTCGGGCAGTTCTACACCCCGATGAACGTCGTCATGCTGTGCGCGCTGCTGTTCGCGCTCCCGGCGATCATCTTCTTCCTGTGGGCGCAGCGCGGCATCGTGTCCGGGCTGACCGCCGGATCCGTCAAGGGCTGACCCCGCTACCTCTGAGGAGAATTCATGTCTGAAGCTTTCGACCCGCTGTTCTCGGTTAAGGACAAGGTCGTCGTCGTGACAGGTGGCTTCGGCCAGATCGGCGCCGAGTTCGTGCGGTCGCTGCACGCTCGCGGCGCTCGGGTCGCAGTGACATCGCGAAACGAGGTCAGCGACCCGGCCGATCGCCTCGGCATCGCGGAGCCGGATGGTCGTCTGCTCGCTGTCGTGATGGATATCACGGATCAGAAGAGCGTGGAATCCGGTCTCGACAGCATCGTGGACGCATGGGGCGTCCCGACCGTCGTCGTGAACAACGCCGGGCTCGACACCCAGCCCAGTGCACCACCGGAGGTATCCGGGCCGTTCGAGGAGTTCCCGGTGGAGGTGTTCCGCGAGGTGGTCGACACGAACCTGGTCGGGACGTTCCTGGTGACGCAGGCGGCCGGACGGCGCATGCGTGACGCCGGGCTGGGCGGGTCCATCATCAACGTCGGCTCCATCTACGGCATGGTCTCGCCCGTGCAGGACATCTACGCGTACAAGAAGGAGGACACCGGCATCCCCTTCATCAAGCCGGTCGCGTACTCGGCCGCGAAGTCCGGACTGTACAACCTCACCCGCTACTGCGCGACCTATTGGGGTCGCGCCGGTATCCGGGTGAACACGTTGACTCCGTCTGGCGTGCGGCGGGACACTCAGGACGAGAAGTTCCAGGCCAACTACATTGCGCGGATGCCGATCGGCCGGATGGCCGAAGCCGATGAGTACAACGGCGCACTGGTGTTCCTGGCCTCCGACGCCTCGGCCTACATGACCGGCTCGAATCTCGTCGTCGACGGGGGATGGACCGCATGGTGAGCGACCTGATCGGCAATCGCCTGTTCTCCGCAGCGGTGACGCCGATGCGCGCCGACGAGGGCGTCGATCACGGTGCTCTCGCAGCGATGCTCGATGGCGACATCGCGCGCGGCATCGAAGGCGTCTACGTCTGCGGCTCGTCGGGCGAAGGCGTGCTGCTGTCGGAGGACGAGCGCGTTCAAGTGGCGGAGACCGCTGTGACAGCCGCCTCGGGGCGTGTCCCGGTGATCTCGCACGTCGGCGCGATGACCACCGGCGAGGCGATCCGGATCGCAAGCGCGGCGAAGCAGAGCGGTGTCGCGGCGATCTCGATGATCCCGCCGCTGTACTACGGTTACTCGACCGTCGATGTGGTGCGCCACTTCCGCACCGTGATCGACGCGGTCGAGCTGCCGTTTCTGCTCTACAACATTCCGCAGTTCACGGGCCGTGACATCTCGGAGGGGGGTTTCGAGGAACTGCTGGAACTGCCGCAGGTGATCGGGGTCAAGCACACGTCGCGAAACCTTTACGGCGCCGAGCGCATCATCACGCGTCACGCACATCTGTCACTGGTGAACGGCTTCGACGAGTTCTATCTTCCAGCGCTGTCGATCGGTGCCCGTGGCGCCATCGGCACCACGGTGAGCCTGCAGATCGACCTGTTCCGGTCGCTCCGCCGACGGTTCGAGGCGGGCGACTCACACGGCGCACGGGCAGTGCAGGTCCGGATCAACGACACCGTCGAGAGCATGGTCGCGGTCGGCGTCTTCGGCGCTGCCAAGTACCTCAACGGGAAGCTGTCCGTGCCGCTGGGAGAATGCCGAGCCCCGCTGCCGCACCTGACGGCAGAGGACCGCACGCGCCTGGACGCGGTGTTCGAGCGACTGAAGGAGCACATCGCCACCACCGCTGAGGAGGACGCGCACGCCCGCTGACGAGCGAGGATCCCAGGTCGCGTGGCGACTAAGGTGATTACAATCCGGCTGCAGGGGGACGGCTATGACGACGATCTACGATGTCGCCCGACGCGCGGGCGTCTCGCCGGCGACGGTGTCGCGGGTCTTCAACGGCACGAGCGTCTCGTCCGAGAAGGTCGAAGCCGTGCGCAAAGCGGCGGCTGAGCTGAGCTTCGTGCCTAACCGCACGGCTCGTACGCTGCGCAGGCGCACCTCCGAGGTGATCGCACTCGTCATCCCCGACATCGAGAACCCGTACTTCACCGAGATGGCTCGCGGCGTCGAGGACGTCGCGAGCGAGGCGGGGTACTCGGTGGTGCTGTGCAACTCAGACTCGCAGGTCGAGAAGGAGTCGACGTATCTGCGCATCGCGATCGCCGAGCACATGTCCGGTGTGATCCTCGCGCCGGCATCCGACCACAGCGGCCTCGACGAGGTCATCGCGACCGGGCGCCCCGTCGTCGCGGTCGATCGCAGCACCGGGTATGACATCGACGGGGTCGTCATGGCCAACCGCGACGCGGGGCGCCTGGCCACACAGCACCTGCTCGAATCCAACAGGCGGGTCGCGTACATCGGTGGCCCCGAGCACATCGAGACCTCGGCCGAACGCGCCGAGGGCTGGCGTGCCGCCCATCGTGCAGCGGGTCTGCAGCCGCCGCTCGACCTGCTTCGCTTCTCGTCCTTCCGCGTGGACGGCGGGCGCCTGGCGATGGAGGAGCTTCTCGCGCTGCCGGAGCCGCCTGATGCCGTCGTCGCGGGCAACAACCTCATCGGCGTCGGAGCGATCCAGGTCCTCACCGAGCACGGGCTGACACCGCCCAGCGTCGGTGTCGCGGTGATCGGCGGGCTCCCCTTCACCACTCTGTCGCCGAGCGCCGTCACGGTCGTGCGCCTGCCCGCCCGGCACATGGGTGTGACCGCCGCGAAGATGCTCCTCGAGCGCATCCGCGGCGATGATCAGCCGGCACGCACCATCGTGCTGCGGAACGAACTGCAGGCGGCGAGCGCGAGCCGCTGACGGCGCGTCACCGTGCGTGCGCAGATCGGCGGCACTTGCGTCATGAAATCGATTTCGCGTACCCTGGTGATACGCGCGGAAGCGCTGACGGACACGTCGAGGAGGACGACATGCGCTGCACCCTCGGGGTCGACATCGGCACATCGAGCAGCAAGGGCGTGCTGGTCACCGAGGATGGCTCCATCCTGCTGTCGGCCACTCGCTCGCACGACGTCGACCGTCCGCGCAGCGGGTGGGTCGAGATGGACGGCCGCATCTGGTGGGACGAGTTCGTCGCCATCGCGCGGGAGCTGCTCACCGCGCGCCCCGAGGCTGAAGTCGCCGCCGTCGGAGTCAGCGGGATGGGGCCGTGCGTCCTCCTCGCCGACGAGAACGACGAGCCGGTGCGCCCGGCGATCCTCTACGGCGTCGACACCCGATCCACCGTGCAGATCAGGCGCCTCACAGAGGAACTCGGCGAGGACGAGATCACCCGCGTGGGCGGCTCGACCCTCACCTCGCAGGCCGGTGGGGCGAAGATCGCCTGGGTCGCCGACGAGGAACCCGAATCATGGGCGCGGGCGAAGCGCCTGTTCATGCCCGCATCCTGGCTGGCGCGCAAGCTCACGGGCGCGTACGTCCTCGACCACCAGTCGGCCAGCCAGACGTCGCCGCTCTACGACATCGAGAACGAGCGCTGGCACGGCCCGTGGTGGGAGCGCTATTCCAACCGCCTCGAGCAGCCGCCGCTCACCTGGGCGGGGGAGATCGCAGGGACCGTCTCGGATGCCGCGGCGCTGTCGACCGGCATCCCCGCTGGGACCCCCGTGATCACCGGGACGATCGACGCGTGGACCGAGGCGGTCAGCGTCGGTGCACACGAGGTCGGCGATCTCATGCTGATGTACGGCACGACCATGTTCCTCGTCGCCACCGGCGAGCGGACGCTGCGCACCCCGTCGATGTGGACCACTGCGGGCGCCTTCGCCGGCACCCGCAATCTCGCCGGAGGGCTGTCGACCTCGGGTGCACTCACCGCCTGGCTGAAAGAGCTGACCACCGCCGATTATCCGCAGCTGCTCGAAGAAGCCGCCGAATCGGGCCCCGGAGCGCGCGGACTGTTGATGCTGCCGTATTTCGCCGGCGAGCGCACTCCGATCCAGGATCCGGATGCTCGCGGCGTCATCGCCGGGCTCACGCTGCAGCACGGCCGAGGTGACCTCTACCGCGCGGCGCTGGAGGCCACGGCCCTCGGCGTGCGACACAACGTGGAGACCATGCGTGCGGCGGGAGCCGACATCCGGCGGATCGTGGCCGTCGGAGGAGGAACGCAGGGGCGGCTCTGGCTGCAGATCGTCTCGGACATCACGGGTCTCGTGCAGGAGGTTCCCGCCACGACCATCGGCGCCAGCTACGGCGCCGCCTTCCTCGCGGCATCCGCCGTCGCCGACCCCGGGGCGCATCCGGTCATCACGGACTGGAACCCCATCACCGAGACCATCACGCCCGACCCGCGCCTGCGGGACGCCTACGACCGGCTGTTCGACCGGTATGTGCGCCTGTACGCGGGCACCAAGGACATCGTTCACGAGCTCGCCGCGCAGCAGCGCGACGCCTGACACCCACCCACCCATCGGAGAAACCCATGAGCTACACCCTTCCCACCCCGCTCTCGCGGCCGCAGAGCGCTCCGAAGACCGCGTACCTGATCACCTCCGGCGATCTGCGCGAGTCGGCCAACATCGGCGGCTGGCCGACGCAGGTCGAGCTCGAGGCCGGCGTCGGCCGGGTCTTCGACGAGCTCGGATGGAACGTCATCCGTGCGTTCGACGTCGACCCCGAGACCGGACACGGGTTCATCTCGAGCCAGCGCATGGGCCTCGAGGTGTTCAAGAACATCCCCGTCGACGCGCCGCTGATCGTCGCGATCGCCAACTGGCAGTACTCGCACCATGTGCTCGCAGGCCTGCGCAGCCACCAGGGGCCCATCCTCACGGTCGCGAACTTCGCCGGCGACTGGCCCGGCCTGGTCGGTCTGCTCGGGCTGAACGCCGGCCTGACCAAGATGGACAAGCCCTACTCCACGACCTGGTCGGTCGACTTCACCGACCAGTGGTTCAAGGACGGCATCCGCGAGTGGACCGAGACGAGCACGATCACTCACGATGCCTCGCACGTGCGTCCCCTGCCCGCGCTGCCCGAGAGCCCTGAGAAGCAGCTCGGCGAGGCGCTGGCCAAGCAGCTGCTCGATGAGAAGGCCATCATCGGCGTCTTCGACGAGGGCTGCATGGGCATGTACAACGCCATCTTCGACGACGAGCTGCTCAACCTCACCGGCATCTACAAGGAGCGCCTGTCGCAGTCGGCCCTGTACGCCGAGATGCTCAACGTCGGCGAGGACGAAGCCAATGCCGCCTACGACTGGCTGATCGACCACGGCATGACGTTCCGCTTCGGCGAAGACGGCGCCACCGAGCTCACGCGCGAGCAGGTGCAGTGGCAGATGAAGATGTACATCGCGGCCCTGCGCATCGCCGACGATTTCGGCCTCGACGCCGTCGGAATCCAGTACCAGCAGGGCCTGAAAGACCTCGTGCCCGCATCGGATCTCGCCGAGGGCATCCTCAACTCCACCGAGCGCCCCCCGGTGTACTCGCGCGACGGCGAGCGCGAGCTGCACGCCGGCCGCGCCTTCCCGCACTTCAACGAGGCCGATGAGGGCGTCGCTGTCGACGCGCTCGTCACCGACCGCGTCTGGCGCGCGATGGGCCTGGTGCCCGACAACACGCTGCACGACGTGCGCTGGGGCGAGGAGTACGACGGCGAGTTCGTGTGGGCGTATGAGATCTCGGGTTCCGTTCCCGCCTCGCACCTCGGCGGCTGGGACAAGGCAGAGGGATGGCGACAGGGGCACGTCTTCTTCCCGGCGGGAGGCGCGACCCTCAACGGCACCTCGAAGCCCGGGGAGGTCGTGCTCAGCCGCGTGTTCATCGCCGACGGCATCCTGCAGGCCGACATCTTCCGCGCCACGGTCGTGGAGCTGCCCGAGGAGGAGACCCGGCGCCGCCGCGAGGCCACCAACCCCGAGTGGCCCCTCGCGCACGTCGTGCTGCACGGCGTCACACGCGACCAGTTCATGGCTCGCCACAAGGCCAACCACGCTCAGCTGGTCTACGCGCCCGACGCCGAGACGGCCGACAAGGCGCTGATCGCGAAGGCTGCGATGTTCGACGGCATGGGCATCAAGGTGAACCTGATCGGTGACGTGAAGATCTGACCACCGTCCCCGAGCACGTGAGATCCGCCCTTCCCTCCCGGGGGAGGGCGGATTCGTGCTCAGGGTGCCTCCTGCTCCCTCCCGAGCCGGAGACGAACCGCGGTGCCCGCGGCGTGCGGACCAATAAATTAAGTCTTGACTTATATAAGCGCAGAGGCAATGATGGCTGACATGCACGCGCTCGACGTTCTCGGTGATCCCGTCCGCCGCCGCATCCTCGAACTTCTCGCCGACGGGGAGCGGCCCGCGGGCGCGGTCGGCGCGACGATCCAGGCCGAGTTCGGCATCAGCCAGCCCGCGGTCTCACAGCAGCTGCGGGTCCTGCGCGAACAGGGATTCGCGACCGTGCGAGCCGAGGGTGCGCGCCGGTTGTATGCGGTCGATCCCCGCGGCATGCAGGAGGCGAATGTCTGGCTGACCGCTTTCGAGCGGTTCTGGCGCGGCCCGCTCGCAGCGCTCGACACCGAACTCGCCCGCGGCCGGGTCCAACGCGCCCGGAGTGCGACGGGCAACCCCGGATCCGAGAACGACAACCGACTCGACGATGGAGAGGAATGATCATGGTGGATGTGCAGAAGCAGGCCGACGCTGTCACGCGCGAACTCCGCACGGAAGATGCAGACGGTCACCAGGCCCACGTGCAGACGCTCGCGCAGGAGTACCCGTCGGGAATTGACGATGTCTGGGAGGCGGTGACCGCTGGCGAGCGCATCGCGCGGTGGTTCCTGCCGGTCAGCGGCGATCTACGCCTCGGCGGACGCTATCAGCTCGAGCGCAACGCCGGCGGTGAGGTGCTCGAGTGCCGCGCTCCGAGCAGAGGTGAGGCCGGGTACCGGGTCACCTGGGAGTACGGCGGCAGCGTCAGCTGGCTCGCAGTGCGTCTCACGGCGTTGGGTGACGAACGCACCCGTCTCGAGCTGGAGCACACTGCTCGAACCGCCGACGTCCCCGCGCAGATGTGGAACATGTTCGGCCCCGGAGCGACGGGTGTCGGGTGGGATCAGGCGCTCCTGGGTCTTGCCCTGCATCTCGGGGCACTTGAGGGCTCTGTCACTCCGGCGGACGCCGCGGAGTGGCAGCTGTCGGATGAGGGCCGATCGTTCACGCGGCGGGTCGCCGACAGGTGGGCGGCCGCCCACATCGCCGCGGGTGCCGATGCCGAGGTGGCCCGCCGAGCTGCAGAGGCGACGTACGGGTTCTACACCGGACAGGAGTAGTCGGGCGGCGGCGGTCGATCAAGCCGGCGGATGCTCAGGCAGCAGGCCCGCGACCAGCGCGTCGACGACGTCGTCGGTCGGGGTGTCCGGATCGATGGGTGAGGTCAGCCGATCGAAAACGAGGCCCTCGATCGCATAGTGGAACAGGGCGATCTCCCGCCGCCCGCCCGGCAGTCCCGCCGCCTCGTTGAAGGCGATGTCGCCCTCGAGTCCGGCGCGCTGCCAATCGCCCAGTGCCTCGGCCAGTTCGGGGCGGCGCGCCGACTCGAGCCGCAGTTCGTACAGGGCGAGGGTGACTTCGCGATTGGTCGTCAGCCGCCGCACGATGTCGCGGACGTAGTCGGCGAAGAGCTCCCGAGTCGGGGGCGCCGAGGCGCGGGCGGCGAGGTCCTCGGGAGTGGGCGCGAGCCTGTCCCCGATGCGTGCGAAGAGACCAGAGATGAGAGTGTCGCGGCTGCGGAAGTAGTTCGACGTCGTGCCCGTCGGCACGCCGGCCTCCGCATCGATCGCGCGGTGCGTCAGCCCGCGCGAGCCTTCCCTGGCCAGGACGGCGATGCCCGCATCCGCCAGGGCGTTCCGCCGTGCCTCGTTCTTCGCCATGCCTCGACACTAGCTCAACCACGTCACCTGTTGTAGTCTCTAACCACTGCACCTGTTGTGATTGGAAGATGATGCGAGAACTCACCTACTACGTGGCGGTCACCCTCGACGGCTTCATCGCCGGGCCGGCCGGCGAGTACGACCGGTTCCTCTTCGAGGGTGACCATGTGACCGCCATCGGCGAGAAGTACCGTGGCACCGTTCCGACGGCGCTCGCCGACGCCGTCGGAATCCCCGTGGACGACGGCCCGTTCGACACCGTCCTCATGGGGTGGAACACCTACGCGGTCGGTCTGCCCGACCTGCCGAGCCCCTACGCCCACCTGCGGCAGATCGTGTTCACCCGCGACCACGAGCCACCGGCAGGGTCGGACGGGGTCGAGTTCACCGACCGCGACCCCGTCGAGATGGTGCGAGAGCTGAAGCGCGAGCCGGGCAAGGGCATCTGGCTCTGCGGCGGCGGGTCGCTCGCCGCCGCTCTGGTCGACGAGATCGATCGCCTCGCGCTGAAGGTGAACCCGGTGCTCTTCGGCGACGGCATCCGGTGGTTCGGTGACCGCGACTACGCGCCGCAGAGGACCGCGCCGACGTCGGTGACGGCTTTCGGCTCGGGAGTGGTGCTCGCCGAGTACGCCAAAGGCTGATCCGCAACCGCGGGGTTCGGATGCCGCCTTCTCACCGCCAGACGGCGGCATCCGGATCGATGCCGTGCGCCCGAGCCGATTCGTCGATGATCTGCCGGAACCACGACGCGAGGCCGGCCCGGATGCCGTCGTAGTGGGCGGAGAAGCCGGTATCGGACTCGAACATGCGGCCTAGGCAGACCTGCATCTCGCGGCTGAGCGGAAAGAAGTTCGAGAAGATTCCGCGATGGCGCTCGGCCAGTTCGTTCGCCTCAGCGCTGCCCGGAGTCACACCACGATCGAGCGCGTCGCCGAGGTCCATCTGCAGGACGGACATCGCGTCGGCGAGTACGCGCCACTCGTCACGGCTGCGTGTCGCCGACCGCTCTGCGAACTGCGCCCACTGCAGCGATCCACCCCACTGCACCCGCGCCTCGCTCGACCGCGCGGGATCCCAGTCGCTCCCGAACGTCTCGGCCTGCTCCTGGTCGCTGAGCAGGATTCCGCGCTCATGCGCCTCGCCGAGCCGCTCCAGGCGCTGATCCAGGCGCTGCAGATCACGAATGCGGTCGGCGAGCCGGGAGCGTTGCACGCGGAGCGTCTCGCCGATCTCAGCCGTCGCGTCGTCGAGCACCTCGCGCACAGCATCCAGGCCCAGGCCCGACTCGCGGTAGGCCACGATGCGATGCAGGCGATCGATGTCGTCTCGCGTGTACGAGCGGTAGCCGGCCGGGGTGCGCTGTGACGGCGTGGCAAGGCCGATCTCGTCCCAGTGGTGCAGTGTGCGCACCGTCACCCCGACGATCTCGGCTGCGCGCCCCACGGTGGATCCGGAGTCCACGCGGTCTTCAACCATGGAGACCATTGTCATCCCTTACTCCGCATCCGGGGCGAGGATGCCCGCCGCCAGCAGGCTCTGCGCCTCCGGACTGTCCTGGTCGAACTCCCTCGGCGCCGTGCAGACCACGCGCGTCCGTTCGGGGGTGATCACCTCGACATCGCGGGTGAGCCAGGGTGTGTCACGAGGCCCGGATACGCTTCCCGGCAGCAGCGCCGCGCACGACGCGGCGAGGTGATCGAGCTCGCTGAGCACGTACGAGAAGCTCACAGCCATCGCAGGAACGTCGGCCGGCGCGGCATCCGGTGCGGCGGGTACCAGCAGCACATCCTGAAAGATCCAGCGGCGCAGGTGCACGACGTTGCCGGGGTTGCGGAAGAGCTCGACGAAACCGAGGCCGCGCACCCAGAAATCGACCGACGCCTCCAGGTCGGCCGTGGGGATCGTCACGAAGGCGGGCATGGCGTAGATGCCGCGGAAGATCTTGGGAGCCACCGCGCGCATGCCGCGTGCGGAGACCGGCCCCATCTCGAATGCAGGGAAGTAATCGTTCATACCGGCATCGTGGAGCCTCACGTCGCGTGAGGGTCAAATCGCGCCTGCCGGCTTCCGGCTCAGGCCGGCGGCAGTCGCAACACGTCCGACTCGCCTGAGGAGAGATCGTCGGCGATGCGGATGCTGCGCGCGAGGTCGTCGAGGGCGCCCTCCAGCGTGCCGAAGCGCTCGCGATCGCTGCACACCACGTTGAGGGTGACGAGGTGGCTTCCGGTGTCCCAGGTGTAGGTGGCCGACGGCGGGGACGACGGGTCGGACGGCATCGACATGAGCAGCTTCTCGCCCACGCCGAGCGGTGTAGGGAAGCTCTCGGTGTCGTCGTACTCCATCGGCATCATCGCCCTCGCGGTGCGCAGCTGCGGGGTGAGCTGCTGCACAGTGGCCATCGCGACGACGAGATCGGGCTCGGCTTTCCAGGTCCAGGCGAGCACTCGGCCGTCGGCCCTGCGCATCGCGAACGGGATGGCCTGGCTGGCCAGCCAGCTGCCGAAGCGCGCTCCCGGCAGCGTCTCGCGGCCCATTCCGGCACCGGCCTGCGCGAGCAGCATCCGGATCGCAGCCTTGCGGTGCCGCCGCCCGGCGAAGCCGAGTGAGCCGGTCACGGGGATCCACAGGGCCGGGTCGGCGGAGGAGATCAGGCGCATGACCCCACGTTAGGCGATGCCGTCAGGCGCGCGCTGGGAGCGACGGCTCGGCCTCCGCGGTGTCGCCGGGGCCTCCGGTAGAGTTGCCAGCGCCCGACCGGCCCATGAAGCCCTTCCCGAGCGCTACAGATAGGCAGCACCTTCCGTGACATCTTCTGACGATCATCGCGCCCAGCCGGGATCAGCGACCCCTGACCGTCGCCCTCTGAAGATCCTGATCGGCTGTGACACCTTCGCTCCCGACATCAACGGCGCCGCTCGATTCGCCGAGCGCCTCGCTGCCGGTCTCGTCCAGCGCGGTCACGAGGTGCACGTGGTCGCCCCCAACACGGCCTACCGGCGCTCCGCGCCGCACACCGAGGTCATCGAAGGCGAGCCGATGACCCTGCACCGCCTGCCCGCGGTGCGCTGGCTTCCGCATGACTGGCTTCGCTTCATCTGGCCCTGGCGCTCGAAGCACTACGCGCGCAAGGTGCTCGACCGCGTCAAGCCCGATATCGTGCACATCCAGTCGCACATCGTGATCGGCCGCGGTCTCACTCGCATCGCCCACCAGCGCGGCATCCCTGTCGTCGCCACCAACCACGTCATGGCCGAGAACATCCTCGACCACACCACCATGCCGGAGTTCGTCGACCGCATGGTGCTGAAGCTGGCCTGGGAAGACGCGAAGCGCACCTTCGACATGGCCCGCGCCGTCACCACCCCGACGCGCAAGGCGGCCGACTTCCTCGAGCGCACCATCGACATCGCCGGTGTGGTGCCGATCTCGTGCGGCATCGACCGCACGAACTACACCCCCGTCGTCGGGCCTCGGGAACGGAACCGCATACTCTTCGTGGGGCGCCTGACCGGCGAGAAGCACGTCGACGTCGTGCTGCGTGCGATGACCAAGCTCGATCCGGCGCTGGACGCGCACTTCGACATCGCGGGTGGCGGAGATCAGCGCAGGTCGCTGGAGGCGCTCGCGGCGCAGCTCGGCCTGGCCGATCGCGTCACGTTCCACGGCCGTGTCTCCGACGAGCAGCTTCGCGAGCTGTACTCGCGTTCATCGGTGTTCGCGATCGCGTCGATCGCCGAGCTGCAGTCGATCGTGACGATGGAGGCCATGGCGTCGGCTCTGCCCGTCGTCGGCGCGAACGCCGTCGCCCTCCCGCACCTCGTGCACGACGGCGAGAACGGTTATCTGTTCGAGCCTGGCAACGTCGAAGACCTCGCCGAGAAGCTCACACGTGTGCTGACCGCACCTCCCGAGGAGTACGAGCGGATGCAGCGCGCCTCGCTCGACGGCGTCGCGGTGCACGACATCAACCGCACGCTCGACACGTTCGAGGCGCTGTACCGGGGCGAACCACTGCCCCGGTGAGCCGGGTGTCACCGTCCGGCTCCGTCGATGAGCGGACGCATACGCAGGCTCAGCGGTAGGCGCTCTGCGATTCGGCGCGCTGCAGCGGTTCGACTCCGCCGAGGCGGGACCACTCGGTCGGTGCCGCACGGTATCCGTCGCGGCGCAGCTCGACCACGGTGGCGATGAGGGCCCAGATCACGAGGGCTGCGATGATGATGGCGATGAACATGGCAGAAATGCTACGATCACGTTGTGACCGCCACGAGTGGCAGATGTGACGGTGTGCGTAGGATTCCTGCCATCCAGGAGGATCGATGAAGACCGTGGCCTGTGTTGTCGATCAGGGCTTCGCGCCCTTCGAGTTCGGCGTCGCCTGCGAGGCGTTCGGCCTGGACCGCAGCGACGACGGCGTGCCGAACTTCGACTTCCGCATCGTGACACCCGACCCGGGGCTGGTGCGCTCGAAGATCGGATTCGCGATCGACGTCGAGCATGATCTGTCGTTCGCGTACGAGGCCGACCTCGTCGTGTTCTGCCCGATGCCCCGCGCCAGCTGGACCCGCATCGATCCGCGTCTGGTCGACCTCGCCCGTGCCGCCGTCGCGCGCGACGCGTGGGTGATGAGCGTCTGCAGTGGATCGTTCGTGCTGGCGGCCGCCGGCGTGCTGGATGGCCGTCGTGCGACCACGCACTGGATGTACGCGCACACGCTGGCAGCCATGTATCCGTCCATCGACGTCGACCCCGACGTTCTCTTCGTGCAGGACGGCAACATCATCACCAGCGCGGGCACCGCCGCCGGCATCGACGCCTGCCTGCACCTGCTGCGCATCGAGCTCGGCGCCGAGATAACCAATCGCATCGCGAGACGGATGGTGGTGCCGCCGCAGCGCGACGGCGGACAGGCGCAGTACATCGACCGGCCCATCCCTGTCGAGGCCAGCGGCTCGCTGGCGGCGGTGGCCGACTGGGCGGTGCAGAACATCCGCGACGATCTGTCGGTCGATCTGCTCGCCGGTCGCGCCCACATGTCGTCGCGCACGTTCGCTCGGCGGTTCAAGTCGGAGTTCGGCGCCACCCCGGCGTCATGGCTGACCAGACAGAGGGTGATCCAGGCCCAGCGGATGCTGGAGCGTACCGACTACGGGCTCGAGCGCATCGCGGTGGAGTGCGGATTCGGGTCGGCCGCCGTCCTGCGGCAGAACTTCACCCGTGTGCTCGGCACCACGCCTACCGCCTATCGCGCGCGGTTCGCGTGCGCCGCGGACGAGATGATGCCGTCTGACGAGCGGATGCCGGTGCCCGTCTGAGCCGGCCTCAGGTCCAGCTGCCGGGCGTGGGCAGCACGTGCGATCGCACCTCAGCGCTCTCGGTGGAGAGTTCGGCTGTGCAGTAGAGCAGCGACATCGTCGGGTAGCCGTGTGCGTTGTTGTCCCGGATGATGGCGCGATCATCCTCAGGCGAGAGATGCGCGCTCTCGGCCAGAAGCGCGATCCAGCGTTCGGCCCACTCGGCATCCGGCTCCGCACCGGCGTTCGCGAGTTCGCGCTCGATCTCGGCGAAGCGGGGGAGCCACTCCTCGATGCGGGCCGTGCGGGCGTCGTCGAGGTCATCGTGCGCGATCATGTGGACGCCCCGCGGCACCGGTGTCTCGCGCAGCGCAACGCCGTCCCACGAGAGCACGCGCGAACCGTCGCGGCCGACTTCGAGCAGGTTGAACCCGTGCATCGGCAACGGGCCGTCCCCGGGCGGGCGGCCGGCGACGGACTCCAACGCGAGTGAACCTCGCGAGAGCGCGCGCTCCTCGGGCAGGTCGACCACATCGGCGCGATTGAGCAGCACGGCGAGCCGACCGCCGCGAGGGTCGAGTGCGAGCCAGGCGCCGCCCGCTCGGCGATCGCGGATGCCGATCACCCCCGGGTAGCTGTCAGGCCACCACTCGCCGAGGTCATCCCAGGGTCGCTGCGGGTCTTCATCGCGCACGGCGAGCAGTCGCGCTGCGCCATCCGCGACATCGATCACGACCGTGCACATGAGATCGAGTCTAGGAGCCGCGAGAGCCTTGCAGGCTTGCCCGCGCTGTCGCAGCGCCGCAGATCTGCATAACCTCGCAGACAACCGGGCCGGATGCTGCGAGATACTGCAGATCTGCGGAGTTGCGCCGCGTCCCGGGGGGTGATGGCCGCTGCAGACACGGCCGGAGGAGGTCGACGGTGTTCGAAGGGTTCGCTGAAGAGGTCGTCGACACCGGGCGCGCCCGGCTGCTTGTCAGGCATGGCGGCGCGGGGATGCCGGTGCTGCTGCTGCACGGGCATCCGCGCACGTCGGCCACGTGGCATCGTGTAGCGCCGATGCTCGTCGACGCGGGGTTCGCGGTGGTCTGTCCGGACATGCCAGGGTACGGCCGCTCGATCGCCCCGTCCCCGAGCGCGGATCACTCGGCGCACTCCAAGCGCGCCGTCGCCACGGACATGGTGGTGCTGATGCAGCGACTCGGCCATCGGAGGTTCGCCGTCGTGGGGCATGACCGCGGCAGCTATGTCGCGTTCCGGCTCGCGCTGGATCACCCCGACCGCGTCAGTGCTCTCGGCGTCTTCGACGGGGTGCCGCTGACGCAGCATCTCGACGAGGGCGGCACCCGATTCGCCCTGCACTGGTGGCACTGGTTCTTCTACGCGCAGCCGGAGGTGCCAGAGCGTGTGATCAACGCCGACCCCGACGCGTGGTACCGCGGCGACCCCGAGATCATGGGCGCCGAGAACCATGCGGAATGGCGGGAAGCCGTCCGCCAGCCGCACGTGGTGCTCGCGATGCTGGAGGACTACCGTGCCGGCGTGACCATCGACGCCGATCACGAACGCGCCGATCGCGCGGCGGGCCGACGACTCGCAATGCCCGTGCTCTCGTTGTGGTCGCTGCGCGACGATCTGGAGGAGCTCGTCGGCGATCCACGTGTCGTCTGGCGGCGGTGGGCCGACCGCGTTGCAGGGCACGGGATCGACAGTGGCCACCACATGGCAGAAGAAGCTCCGGACGCCGTCGCGCGAGCCATCGCGGACTTTCTGCGCTGACGTCGAGTCGCTGGGGCAGAATCGAAGCGTGAACATCGTCGTCGGAGTCACAGGCGGCATCGCCGCGTACAAGACGGTGCACCTGGTGCGCCTGCTCATCAAGGCGGGTCATGAGGTGACGGTCGTGCCCACCGAAGACGCGCTGCGCTTCGTCGGCCTGCCCACCTGGGAGTCGATCAGCCGCAACGCCGTCACGACGAGCGTGCATGACGACGTCGCGAAGGTGCGACACGTCGCGCTCGGCCAGGCCGCCGACCTGGTGGTCGTCGCGCCCGCGACCGCGAACACCATCGCGAAGATGGCGGCGGGGCTCGCGGATGACCTGCTCGGCACGACGCTGCTCGCCACCACCGCGCCCGTGGCGATCGCTCCCGCCATGCACACCGAGATGTGGCGGCATCCGGCGACCAGAGCGAACGTCGAGACCCTGCGCGGGCGAGGGGTGGCGATCCTCGGTCCAGCCGACGGCGAGCTCACCGGCGGCGACGCGGGTCCGGGACGGATGCTCGAGCCTGAGCAGATCTTCGCCACCGCCCTCGGGCTCCTGCGCCCACGGGACCTGGCCGATGTGCGGGTGGCCGTCTCGGCGGGTGGCACCCGCGAGCCGCTCGACCCGGTGCGCTTCCTCGGCAACCGCTCCAGCGGACGGCAGGGCGCCGCGCTCGCCGTCGCGGCCGCCGAACGTGGCGCGGACGTCACGCTCGTCACCGCGCACATCGAAGAGGAGGTGCTGGCGGAAGCCGTGCAGCATCCGTCGATCCGCATCGTGCGATCGGACACCGCGGCCGAACTCGGAGCGGCCATGCGAGATGCCGCGGCGGATGCCGACGTGGTGGTGATGGCGGCCGCAGTGGCCGACTATCGGCCTGCCGAGGTGGCCGACGGCAAGCTCACCAAGGAATCAGGGCGACTGCGCAGCATCGAACTCGTCGAGAACGACGACATCGTCGCGGGCCTCGCGGCATCCCGGATGCCGGGGCAGACGATCATCGCCTTCGCCGCCGAGACGCCTCGCGACGAGGCGGACCTTCTCGACCGGGCGCGCCGCAAGCGCGAACGCAAGGGTGTCGACCTGCTGGTGGTGAACGAGGTCGGCTGGCAGCAGGGCTTCGAGGCCGCTGAGAACGCGGTGCAGGTGATCGGCGAGGGCGGAGCCGTGATCGCAACGGCTGCCGGATCGAAGCGGGATGTCGCCGATGGCATCTGGGATGCGGTGATCTCTGCGCGCCGCTGACGGACGCGTTCCTGCTACCCCCCAACCTGAGGACGACTGCTAAACTTGAGTCGAAGCCACTCAACTTTGAAGGAGTCTCCTCAGGAGGAATCGGATGACCAACCCCGCACAGCAGGACGAACAGCAGAGCGCTCTCGAGCAGTTCGGCATCAACCTCACGGATCGCGCGCGCCAGGGCAAGCTCGATCCCGTGATCGGCCGTGACAGCGAGATCCGGCGCGTGAGCCAGGTGCTCACCCGCCGCACCAAGAACAACCCCGTCCTCATCGGGGAGCCCGGCGTCGGCAAGACCGCCGTGGTCGAGGGTCTCGCTCAGCGCATCGTCGCGGGGGACGTCGCCGAGTCTCTCAAGGACAAGGAGCTGATCACCCTCGACATATCGGCCCTCGTCGCCGGTGCGATGTACCGCGGCCAGTTCGAGGAGCGCCTGAAGAGCGTGCTGAAGGAGATCACCGAGTCCGAGGGCAAGGTCATCACCTTCATCGACGAGCTGCACGTGCTGATGGGCGCCGGCGGCGGAGAGGGCTCGGTCGCGGCATCCAACATGCTCAAGCCGATGCTCGCGCGCGGCGAGCTGCGCATGATCGGCGCGACCACGCTCAACGAGTACCGCGAGTTCATCGAGAAGGATGCCGCGCTCGAGCGCCGCTTCCAGCAGGTCTACGTGGGCGAGCCGTCCGTCGAGGACACGATCGCGATCCTGCGCGGGCTCAAGGGCCGCTATGAAGCGCACCACGGGGTCACCATCTCCGACAGCGCGCTCGTCGCGTCGGCCGCCCTGTCGAACCGGTACCTGCCCAGTCGCCAGCTGCCGGACAAGGCCATCGACCTCATCGATGAGGCGATGTCGAGGCTGAAGATGGAGATCGACTCCTCACCGGTCGAGATCGATCAGCTCAAGCGCCAGGTCGACCGCATGAAGCTCGAAGAGCTCGCGCTCAAGAAGGAGAAGGATGCCGCCTCGAAGGAGCGCCTCGGCGTCCTGCGCGAGCAGCTCGCCGAGATGGAGCGCGAGCTCGCCGGACTCGAAGAGCGCTGGGCGCGCGAACGCCAAGGACTCAACCGCGTCGGCGACCTGAAGAAGCAGCTCGATGACGCCGTCACCCAGCGCGATCTCGCCATGCGCGAGGCCGACTACACGAAGGCGTCCAAGCTCGAATACGAGACGATCAAGCGACTGCAGGCCGAGATCGCCGAGGCCGAGCAGGCAGAGGCCGCGGCGGCGTCGGAGGGGCGCATGGTCAACGAGCAGGTCACCGATGAGGACATCGCTGCCGTCATCGCCGCGTGGACCGGTATCCCCGTCGGCCGGCTCCTGCAGGGCGAGAGCGAGAAGCTGCTGCACCTCGAGAGCGAACTCGGCAGGCGGCTGATCGGGCAGAAGGAGGCCGTGAAGGCGGTGTCGGATGCCGTCCGGCGCTCCCGTGCCGGAATCAGCGACCCCGGTCGCCCGACCGGTTCGTTCCTGTTCCTGGGCCCCACCGGCGTCGGCAAGACCGAGCTGGCCAAGGCGCTCGCCGAGTTCCTGTTCGACGACGAGCACGCCATGGTCAGGATCGACATGAGCGAGTACGGCGAGAAGCACTCGGTTTCTCGGCTGGTCGGCGCTCCTCCCGGGTACGTCGGCTACGAGCAGGGCGGTCAGCTCACCGAGGCAGTGCGTCGGCGGCCCTACAGCGTGGTGCTGCTCGACGAGGTCGAGAAGGCGCACCCGGAGGTGTTCGACGTGCTGCTGCAGGTGCTCGACGACGGCCGCCTCACCGACGGTCAGGGGCGCACCGTCGACTTCTCGAACGTCATCCTGATCCTCACGTCGAACATCGGCTCGCCCATCCTCATCGACCCCGTCATGTCGCCCCACGACAAGCGGGATGCCGTCATGGCACTGGTGCGACAGGCGTTCCGCCCCGAGTTCCTGAACCGCCTGGACGACATCGTGATGTTCGCCGCGCTGACCGAGGACGACCTCGCGCAGATCGTGGAGCTCGCGGTCGACCAGCTGCAGCGTCGCCTGCATGAGCGGCGTCTCACCCTCGCCGTCACCCCGGATGCCCGGTCGTGGCTGGCCGAGCGCGGCTATGACCCGGTGTTCGGTGCCCGGCCCCTGCGCCGGCTCATCCAGACCGAGGTGCAGAACCGGCTCGCGACCGCTCTGCTCTCCGGCGGTGTGCATGACGGCGACACCGTGCGCGTGGACGTCGGGGCAGACGGCTCGGGGCTGGTGCTCACCAGCCAGAGCTGAGCCTCCGGCGAGGAGCGGCCCGTTCGCGCCTCCGCGTGCGGGCCGCTTCGCGCTGTCGAGCGTCACGACGCTGGGGTGAAGCTGGGGTGAATTCGACGCGTCTGCTTCTTGATTCCTCGTCGATTCGCTTTGATGATCCTAGTGCGCTCCGTGGTGTGCGCACCGAGACGATCACGGAGGCGACTCCGTGACGAGGTTCGCCGCTCCGGGCAGGGGCGGTGCGAAGCGTGACGGGGGAGACCGTGGGACGACGTGAGAGTGCGCCGAAGAACTCGCGCCGCAGGGGCCTGTACGATCGGATCGGTCCGTTCCGACGAGGGGCGGCATCCGGTGCGGTGTTCGCACTCGTCGCGGGTCTGCTGACGGCGGGGCTCGGGGCCATCGCCGCCCCCGCGCCGGCGCAGGCCGCGGCAGAAGGCTGCGGCTATGCCGATTCCTCGGCGGACAACGGCGCCCACGCGTCGACGATCTGCTGGTTCGACTTCTCCGCCTTCGACGAGACGCAGGCCCGCTCGGACGAGGGTCAGCCGATGGAGATCGTGCTCGAGGGCGGCTACATCGCACGCTTCGACGTCAAGGTCACCGACGTGCCCGGCGCCGTCGAGATGCACATGGAGACGCGCAGCACCCCGCTCGAGCAGCGCTTCGCCTTCGGCAGCGACGCGTACCGGGGTGTGCCCGGTGAGAACACCCTGTACAGCCTGCCGTCGCCGGCCGGAGTGAAGGGCGCCACCCTCACATTCGACGACATCGAGGTCGTCGACTCCGAAGGCAATGCGGTCATCGGCTACTCCTTCGTCGCCGCGGACACCGAGGACAACGTTCAGGGCGAATCCTTCGTGTGGACCTCGGATAAGGCCCTGACCGAGATCGAGCGGCTGCGCCCGGAGGGCTCCTGGGGCTGCAAGGACCCGGTCGGCGTCGGGACCACGCAGATCAGCTGCGCAGGTACCGGCAGCGGGGGATCGAGCACGGCCGGAGGGAAGTCGACTGCCCTGCTCGTCGCCGCCGACTCCCCCACGGTGTTCTCGACCCAGTGGCAGACGCACGCCCGCTCAGGCATCGCCATCGGAATCCAGACAGCGAAGGTCTCGCTGACGAAGACCATCGCCGACCGCTGGGACGCCGACGACTCCTTCGACATCTCCGTCACATCGCCCGAGGATGCAGTGCTCGGCACCGCTTCAACGGGAACCGCGAGCAACGCGACGACCGGCGCGGTCACCGTGCTGCCGCGCTCCACCGGCGCTGTCTACACACTCGCGGAGACCGCGACGCCCACCTCGTCCACCGACCTGAGCGACTACACCACGGCCTGGAACTGCGTCAACGTGACCGCGGGAAGCACGACGGTCCTCCCGGACGGCTCGGGAACCACCAAGACGCTCGCACCCGCGATCGGCGACGACATCCGCTGCGAGATCACCAACACCGCGATCCCGTACCGCGACTTCGGTGATGCGCCCGATTCGCACAACACGACGCTCGCGGCGAACGGCGCGCAGCACCGGATCCTCGAGTACGACGCCGAGACGAACACCGCTCCGCTGATGCTCGGTGAGACCGTCGACGCCGAGGAGGACGGCCAGCCGACGGATGCCGCCGACGGTGACGACCGCACCGACGCGTCCGACGAGGACGCTGTGGACACCATCGAGATCGTTCCGGGGGCCGGCTCGACCGTCGCGGTGTCAGCGACCAACGACACGGATGCCGTCGCGACGCTCGCGGGATGGATCGACCTCGACGGCAGCGGTGCGTTCGACGCCGATGAGCTCGCGACGGTGAGCGTTCCCGCTGCGAGCGGCACAGCGTCGTACGACCTCACGTTCCCGGGTGGCACGACGGTCGCCGACACGTTCGCGCGCTTCCGACTCTTCCCCGGCGCCGTCGCCGCGCCCTCCGCGACGGGATCCGCCGCGGCGGGCGAGGTCGAGGACCACGCGGTCACGATCGCCGCGCTCCCCCTGCCGGCGGTCTGTACGGCCGAGCAGACTCGCGCCACCGAGCGGTTCTGGTTCTTCGGGCAGAACGGCGCCGTCGACTTCGGAACCTCGGGAAGCGCGGCCGAGCCGTTCACTGGCAGTCAGATCACCCGCGAAGGCTCCACCGTCGTGACCGACACCTCGGGCGCACTGCAGTTCTGGAGCAACGGTCAGGAGGTCTTCGACCGCAACAGCGAGCCGATGCCGAACGGCACCGGTCTGCTGGGCAACCGCTCCGCCACGCAGACGGTCGCCGCCTTCCCCGCGCTCGGGCAGCCCGGCAAGTACTTCGTCGTGGCGACGAGCACCGACGTGGGCACCGCGCCGAACGGAAGCCTCACCTACTCGATGATCGACATGAGCCTCAACGGCGGCCTCGGTGACGTCACCGACGTCAAGAACGTGCCGCTCGGGGCTGCCGCGACGGCCTCCGAAGCGGTGACCGCGGTTCCCAACGCCGACGGCACCGGATTCTGGGTGCTGACGCACACGAACAACTCGCCGAACATCCTGGCGTACGAGTTCGATGCGGACGGACCGGTGACCGGCACCGCCGTTGTGAACGTGATGCCTTCGAACAACTTCCACGGATACGGCTCGCTGGCGTTCAGCGCCGATTACACCAGCGCGGTGGCGCTCACAGCCCGATGGAACGCGAGCGGCGGCAGCGTCGGGAACCTTCCCACCACGGTCCGCATTCTGAAGTTCAACGCCGAGACAGGGCAGCTGTTCCAGGAGTACCAGTGGTCGCTTCCCACCACAGTGGGATCGGGCGGTATGGGATACAACGCCGAATTCTCGCCCGACGGACGGTATGTCTACGCAACCAAGATCTTCGGCGGCGCTCAGCTGTACCGCTACGAGGTCGCGGGCGCATCGACCGGCCCCGAAGTGAAAGCCACCGAGCAGAATCTGGGACTGATCGGCACGTACGGTGGGCAGATCCGCCGTGCGCCCGACGGCAGGATGTACGTCGCGAACCTCAACGCCACCTCGCTCGGCGTCGTTGAGGAGCCGGATGCCGCCGACCCCGGCTTCGTCGCCTCGGGCTTCCCTCTCGCCGCCGGTGCCGTGAGCCAGTACGGTCTCCCGCAGACCGTCACCGGCTGCCCGCCGCCCACCGGCGTGCTGGAGATCGACAAGGCCTCGACGATGACCGCGGATTCGCGTCCCGGTGACACTGTCGAGTACACCCTGACGGTCGAGAACACCGGCGCGGGCGACTTCACCGCCGAGCACCCCGCCGTGGTCTTCGACGACCTCACCGCCGTGGTCGACGACGCCGTCTACAACGACGACGCCGCCGCTGCGGCATCCGACGGCGGCGATGCGCCGGCGCCCGCATTCCTGGCTCCCGCGCACCTGTCGTGGGCCGGCCCGATCGCTGCGGGCGAGTCGGTCGAGATCACCTACTCGGTGACCCTGGGCAGCGCGGGCGACGGCATCGTGCGCAACGTCGCCTGGCAGCCGCAGACACCGCCGCCGACAGGAGAGCTGCCGACGACGCCGGCGTGCGACCCGGCCGGCGAGGAAGGGGTCGACCCGGTGACCGGCGAGGCCTGCGCCTCGGTCGAAAACGCGATGCCGCGTGTGTCGGTGAGCAAGACCAGCGATGTCACCGATCTGCCGGCCGACGGTGGTGAGGTCACCTACTCCGTGACGGTCAGGAACGAGGGTCCCGGTGTCTACACCGACGACGCGCCGGCGCGCGTCACCGACGACCTCAGCGCGGTTCTCGACGATGCGGAGTTCGGCGAGATCCTGACGCCTTCGACCGGAGCCGCCTTCGACGCGGAGAAGCAGGAGCTGACCTGGTCCGGCCCGCTCGAGGCGGGGGAGAACGTGACGATCTCGTACACGGTCACCTATGACGCCACCACGGGTGACAACATCCTCTTCAACGAGGCGTGCGTTCCGGCGAACCAGGTCGCGCCGGGGTCGGAGAACTGCGCCTCCGTGCGGATCCCGGCTGCCGAGCTTCAGGTGATGAAGTCGGTGGACCCCGCAGACGGCACGCCCGTCGAGGCAGGTCAGCCGCTGACCTACACGATCGAGTTCCGCAGCCTCGGACAGACCGCCGCCGTCGTCGACAAGATCGACGACCTGGCGGGCGTGCTCGATGACGCATCGCTGGTCGGCGACTCGATCGCCGTCGACGGCAACGGCCTGTCGGCCGTGCTCGAGGGCACCGATCTCATCATCACGGGAGCCGTGCCCGCCGGTGAGGTGACGACCGTGTCCTACTCGGTCACGGTGAACGCCCACGCGGATCAGGGCGACCACGTCCTCGGAAACGTGGTGCAGAATGCCGACGGCTCGTGCGACGTGGAAGGCTGCCCTGAGACCACGAACCCGATCAGGCACTTCGCCGTGACGAAGTCGGCCACGCCCGTCGAGGGCGTGCAGCCCGGCGACGTCGTGGAGTACACGATCACGGTGACGAACGACGGCGAGGCGGACTACACGGCGGTCGCTCCGGCGGGTGTTCGCGACGACATGTCAGACGTGCTCGATGACGCGTCCTACAACCGAGACGCCGAGGCGATCTCGTCCACCGGCGCCGTGATCCCCGGCCCCGCATTCGCGGCCGAGGTGCTGACCTGGGCAGGCCCGCTGCCCGTCGGAGAGGTGGTGACCATCACCTACTCGGTCACGGTGACGAACCAGGGAGACGCGGATCTCGTGAACTCGGCCAGCCCGGTGTGCGGGGCCGGCGTGATCTGCGACCCGTCCACCCCGCCGGTGGAGGTGCTGCTGCCGAGGATCACGCCCGACAAGACCTCCGATCCGGCATCCGGTTCCGATGTCGCAGCAGGTGCTGTCATCACCTACACGCTGACCTTCACCAACGACGGTCAGGCGACCGGTGAGGTTGGAGCGACCGACGACCTTTCGGACGTGATCGACGATGCCGCACTGACGGGCGACCCCCAGGTCGACCTCGAAGGCGTCTCCGCGGTCTACGACGCGGACGCTCAGACGATCCGGGTAGAGGGTGCGCTCGCACCCGGCCAGGTCGTGACGGTGACCTACGCGGTGACCGTGGGAGCGGACGGCGAACGCGGCGACAACATCGTCGGCAACGTGCTGACCGCGGATACGCCGCCCTACGCATGTGCCGAGGACGATGAGGACTGCGCACCGTTCGCACCGCCGATCACAGAGCACCGCGTCGGTGAGCTGGACGACTGGAAGACGGCGGACCCGGCATCCGGCGGCGCGGTTCAGCCGGGTCAGGTGGTGACCTATACCCTGCACTTCGAGAACACCGGCGAGGCGCCCGTCGCGGTCGACCGCGAGGACGTGCTGACGCAGGTGCTCGACGATGCGACGATGACGTCCGCCCCCGAGTCCTCGGATGCGGCTCTGACGGTGTCGGCCATCGCGGACTCGCGTTTCGGGATCGCGGGGTCCCTCGAGCCGGGTGAGCTGGTCACCGTGACCTACCAGGTGACGGTGAACGCGGACGGCGAGCGCGGGGACGACCGGCTGGGCAATGTGCTCGTGAACGCCGGAGAGGAACCGCCGACCGAATGCGCACCGGCAGATCAGGAACGGCCGGACTGCACCGTCAACCACGTCTCGTTCGTCGTCGCGTCGAAGTCCGCCGATCCGGCTGACGGCACAGCCGTGGAGCAGGGTCGACAGGTGACGTACACCCTGAGCTTCCGCAACGTGTCCACGAACGCCGATGCACCGGCGGCGCCCGTCGACTTCACCGACCACATGGCGAATGTGCTCGACGACGCGACTGTGACCGGTGCTCCACGCAGCTCGGATGAGTCGGTGGCCGCGTCGATGTCGGAGGACACCATCCGGGTGACCGGTGAAGTGGCGTCAGGAGCGACGGTGACCGTCACGTACACGGTCACCGTGAAGAGCTGGGAACAGCAGGGCGATCACCTGCTCGGAAACGTCATCGCTGTGACGGGTGAGGAGCCGGTGTGCGCACCGGGCAGCGACCTGTGCACCAGCCACGAGCTGACGCCTCCGCAGCCTCTCGCGATCACCGGCGGCGGCATCGCATGGGGCGCGGCGATCACCGCGCTCGCTCTGCTGATCCTCGGCGGAGGAGCGGTGCTCTTCTCCCGGCGGCGCCGAAGCGAGATCGCAACCTCGGAGAGCTGATCGCTCGAACGATGCGCGGTGCCCGTCTCCGAGAGCCGGGCGCCGCGCATCATCCCGTCGACCGCTCGCTCAGCGGTCTGACGGCACTGACGTCTCCCAGGCCTCCGGCCCGGCCGACCCCGCGGCGTACTCCTCGATCGTCACCGCACCGCGCGTCCAGGCGTCGCGGACGGGCTGGATGATGCGCCAGCACTCCTCCGCCTCGTCGGCACGCACCGACAGGGCGACCTCGCCGTCGAGCAGCTCGTCGAGCACCTCCTCGTAGGAGCGCTGCTGGCCCTCGCCGAGATCGGCGACGAGGTCTTCATGGCGGAGCTGGAACGGGTCGTCGCCCCCGGTGACGTGCAACCGCAGATGCATCTCGTCGGGGCCGAGTGAGAACGTCAGCCGACCGCCGTCATGCGGGTGCCCGTCCAGACCCGGCGGTACGTGCCGCACCGGCTTGAAGGTCACGACGATCTCCGACCACTTCCGGGTCAGCGCCTTGCCCGAGCGCAGCACGAAGGGCACCCCGGCCCAGCGGTCGCTGGCGATCTCGAACGTCACCTCGGCGATGGTGTCGGTCTGTCGCGCCGCATCCACTCCGTCCTCGTCGGCGTACGACGGCAGTGCGCGCCCGCCCACCTCGCCGGCGGTGTATCGCGCCCGCCGAGACCACTTCACCGGGTCGTCGCCGCGCACGTGCGTCGCTCGAAGCACCGCCGCCTTCGCGTCGCGCAGATCGCGCTGGCCGAGGGTGGCAGGCGGGTCCATCGCGACGAGGGCCATCACCTGCAGCAGGTGACTCTGGATCATGTCGATCAGCGCGCCCGCGTGGTCGTAGTAGCGGGCGCGGTTCTCGAGGGCGACGCTCTCGTCGAAGCGGATCAGCACCTGATCGATGTGCTCCGCCGACCAGACCGGCTCCCAGATGCGGTTCGCCAGCCGGACGCCGAGCAGGTTCAGCAGAGTCGAGCGGCCCAGGAAGTGGTCGACGCGGAAGATCTGCTCTTCTGAGACCAGTGCCGTGAGCTTCTCGTTCAGGTCACGCGCGCTCGCCTCGTCCTCGCCGAACGGCTTCTCCATCGCGAGCATCGTGTTCTCGGGGAGCGCCAGCCCGGTCATCGCGTCGATCGCCGCGCGGGTAACGGCCGGCGGCAGGGCGAAGTACAGCACGGTGTTCGGAACCAGACCGTCCACGAGCGACCGCACCGCGGTCGCGTCGGTGACATCGGCCTGCGCGTAGTCTGCGATCTCCACCTGCTTCAGAGCATCCGGAGCGTCGCGGAACGCCGTGGTCACCGTCGCCTGCCATCGCTCGGCATCCCACGGTTCGGTGCCTGCGCCGCGCAGGATCACCCGCTTTCCCGGGGACTTCGCCAGGAGTGCGGCGAGGGATGGCAGCAGGAGCCTGGACGTGAGGTCGCCGGTGGCGCCGAGGATGAACAGTGTGGTGGTCGGCATGGGGCAGACAATAGTCGTACAGCCGCGGAATGCAAGGGACCTGGCATCCGATCGGTCGCGATGGAAGACTCCGGGGGATGGCATCGCGAATCGAAGACTACGCCCTGCTCAGCAACTGCCGCACCGCCGCGCTGGTGTCCCGAGAGGGCAGCATCGACTGGCTGTGCCTGCCGCGGCTCGATTCTGCGAGCGCGTTCGCCGCACTCCTCGGAGACGAGGACCACGGCCGCTGGGAGCTGCGCCCGGCCGACCCGGATGCGGTCGTCACCCGTTCCTATGACCGCGACACGTTCGTGCTCATCACCCGATGGCGAACCGCCGACGCGACCGCGGAGGTGCACGACTTCATGCCGATCGATCCCGACCCCGGGGTGGCGATCCGGCGTACCGACCTGATCAGGCGTGTCGTCGGGGTGCATGGTTCGATGCGGTTCGAGCAGCGTCTCAGCATCCGCTTCGACTACTCGAGGGCCATGCCCTGGGTGCGCCAGACCGGCACGCCCGAGCGGCCTCGTCTCGTGGCGATGGCGGGGCCGGATGCCATCGCCCTGACCGGAGCGCGACTGCGGGCCGCCGATCACGAGCACCGCGGAGAGGTCACCGTCGCCGCTGGTGAGACGCGCGACCTGCAGCTGACCTGGTTCCCCTCCCACCGGGAGGCTCCGGAGCCGCTCGACGTCGACACCGTGCTCCCGGTTACGAAGGAATGGTGGCAGAGCTGGGCCGATCGCATCGAGCACAGGGGGCCGCATCACGAGAAGGTCATCAGGTCACTGCTGCTGCTCAGAGCGCTGACCAATCACGAGACCGGCGGCATCGCGGCCGCCGCGACCATGTCGCTGCCGGAGGAGATCGGCGGCGAGCGCAACTGGGATTACCGCTATGTGTGGCTGCGCGACGCCGCTCTCACGCTCGAGGCGCTGCTCGACCATGGTTTCCTCGCGCTGGCGGAGCGCTGGCGGGAATGGCTGCTGCGCGCCGTGGCCGGCGACCCTGGCGACCTGCAGATCATGTACGGCCTCGCCGGCGAACGCGACCTCACCGAATGGGTGCTGGACGACCTGCCCGGCTACGAGGCTTCGGGCCCCGTACGCGTCGGCAACGGGGCTGCGTCGCAGTACCAGGCCGACGTGGTGGGTGAGGTGATGGTGACGCTCGCCGCCGCGCGCGCGGCCGGCCTCGCGGAGACCGAGTTCGCCTGGCCGCTCGAGCGCGCGCTGCTGCGTTTCGCGGCCGAGCAGATCGACCGTCCTGATCACGGGCTGTGGGAGATCCGCGGGGACCCGCACATGTTCACGCATTCGCGGGCGATGATCTGGGCGGCGTTCGACCGCGGCGTGCGCGCGGTCGAGGAGTTCGGTCTCGACGGCCCCGTCGAGACGTGGCGTGACCTGCGCGAGCGGATGCGTGACGAGATCGACCGTGAGAGTGTGCGCAACGGACACTTCACCCAGTACTACGGCACCGACGAGGTGGACGCCTCCTTGCTGCTGCTCGCCGAGGTCGGCTTCTGCGCCCCCGACGATCCGCGGATGCTGGCCACCGTCGAGCGCATGGAGCAGACGCTGCTGCACGACGGGCTGCTGCTTCGCTACCGCACCGACACGGGAGTCGACGGACTCGCAGGCGGCGAGAGCCCGTTCCTCGCGTGCTCGTTCTGGCTGGTCGAACAGTACGCGGCCACCGGACGGCTGGACGACGCACGTGAGCTGATGGGCCGTCTGTGCGGTCTGACCAATGACGTCGGGATGCTGTCGGAGGAGTACGACCCGATCGCGGGTCGGCAGGTCGGCAACACGCCGCAGGCGTTCTCACACCTCGCGCTGGTCAGAGCGGCCGATGCCCTGACCCGCTCCGAGCTGCGACCGCGATGAACCACGGCATCCCTGCGCAGCGGTGACAGCGGGCCACCCTCCCATCCGAGCCCCATCCGGTAGGGTCGCCAGCATGGCGACCGCGACCACCAACGCTCCCCGGCGCGAGGCATTCGGCTCCCGCAACGTGTTCATCCTGTCTGCGATCGGCTCGGCCGTCGGGCTCGGCAACATCTGGCGTTTCCCCTACGTCGCCTACGAGGGCGGAGGCGGGGCGTTCCTCATCCCGTATCTGTGCGCACTGCTGACCGCCGGCATCCCGCTGCTGTTCCTCGACTACGCGATCGGGCACCGCTTCCGGGGATCCGCACCGCTCGCCTTCCGGCGCATGCACCGGGTTGCCGAGCCCCTCGGCTGGTGGCAGGTGCTGATCTGCGTCGTCATCGCCACGTACTATGCGGTGATCATCGCGTGGGCGGCGATGTACACGTGGTTCTCGGCACGGCTCGCCTGGGGCGAGGGCGAGGAGGAGTCCTTCTTCTTCACCGAGTTCCTGCAGATGGGCGACGTCGCCGAGGGCGGCGTGTCCACGCAGTTCGTGCCGCAGGTCGGCATCCCGCTCATCTGCGTATGGCTCGTGGTCATCCTGATCATGGCGCTGGGTGTGAAGCGCGGCATCGGCCGCGCGAACATGATCCTCATGCCGCTGCTGACCGTGATGTTCGCGGTGCTGGTGGTGCAGTCCCTGTTCCTGCCCGGGGCGATGGACGGGTTGAACGCCTTCTTCACACCGAACTGGGAGGCGCTCGCCGATCCGGCCGTGTGGGCCTCGGCGTACGGGCACATCTTCTTCTCGCTGTCGGTGGCCTTCGGGATCATGGTCACCTACGCCTCGTACCTCAAGCGCCGCACCGACCTCACCGGCTCCGGCCTTGTCGTCGCCTTCGCCAACTCCGGCTTCGAGATCCTCGCCGGCATCGGCGTGTTCGCGGCCCTGGGCTTCATGGCGCAGGCGCAGGCCACCGACGTCTCGGGCGTCGCGGCATCCGGCATCGGACTCGCGTTCGTCGCCTTCCCGACGATCGTCTCGCAGGCCACCGGCGGCTCGATCATCGGGGTGCTGTTCTTCGGCGCGCTGGTGTTCGCGGGCGTGACCTCGCTCATCTCGGTGCTCGAGGTGGTCGTCGCCGCTCTGCAGGACAAACTCGGCTGGGGCCGGGTGCGCACCACGCTGGTGGTCGCGATCCCGGTGGCGCTGATCTCGATCGCGCTGTTCTCGACGACCACCGCACTGGCCGTGCTTGACACGACGGATGCCTTCGTCAACGCGTTCGGCATCATGGCCGTCGCCCTCGTGGCCGTGATCGTCGTGGCGTGGTTCCTGCACCGGCTGCCGGTGCTGCGCGAGCACCTCAACCGGCGCTCGAGCCTGCGCGTCGGCTGGTTCTGGATGCTGCTCGTCGGGGCACTCGCCCCCGTGGTGCTCGGCTACCTGTTCGTGAGCGAGCTCCGCGCCAAGATCAGCACGCCGTACGAGGGGTACCCCGTCTGGTTCCTGTGGATCTTCGGCTGGGGCATGGTGATCGCACTCGTCGTGCTCGCGGTGCTGCTGGCGCTGCTGCCGTGGAGCAGGCGCTCGCACGCCAAGGAGGATCCCGACTATGACGAGTTCCTCGTCGAGGAGGCATACCACCCGGATGCCGAGACGGGCGCGATCGGCACCGCGCCCGGCTACATGGCGCCGGATCACATGTCGAACGGAGGACGAGCATGACCCCCACCGCCATCGTCATGATGATCGTCGCGACGGTCACCGTCTGGGGCGGTCTGATCGCGGCGATCGTCAATCTCGCGCGGCACCCCGAGGTCGCCGAGACCGAGCCGGGGCCGCCGGTCGAGCTGTGACGCACACGCAGGGCGCCCCTTCCCGAGGCCGGGAAGGGGCGCCCTGTTCTGCGTGGCGTCAGCCGCGCAGCGCCTCGCCGAGCCTCACTCTGGCACCCATGCGCAGCAGCGAGTTCTGGTAGATCTTCGCGCCGACCAGGATCGCCCCGACGCAGGTGATCAGCAGGATCACGAGCGACAGCAGCGGCTCCCACCACTGCGCCTCGCCGACGAACAGGCGCACCGGCATCGCCACCGGCGCCGAGAACGGCACGTACGACATGATCGTCAGCACCAGCGGGTTGTCGTTGAAGAAGATCACCAGGAAGTACGGGGCCATCACGAGCATCATGAGCGGCATGGTGGTCGAGCCGATGTCCTCCTGACGCGAGACCATCGCCGCCGCTGCCGCGTAGAGCGCCGCCAGCAGGATGAACCCGAACAGGAAGAACACGCCGAACCAGAGCACCGGCGCCCCGATCCCGGCCAGCAGCTCGTTCTGACCGGTGACGATGAGGCCGACGACCGCGATCGCAGCGAGCAGCACGATCTGCGCCATCGCGAGCACGGTGTTGCCGACCACCTTGCCGGCCAGCAGAGCCCTGGTCGGGATCGCCGAGATGAGCAGCTCGACCACGCGGGTCTGCTTCTCCTCCACGACGCTCTGCGCGATCGTGCCGCCGAACGTGGACGCAGCCATCAGGAAGACGATTCCGAAGCCGATGGCGACGAGGTAGCGCACGAACGGGTTGGTCTCCGCAGGCTGCAGGACCTCCACCTGCGGCGTCTGCGACAGACCCATCACCAGGCTCGTCGGCGCATCCTCCTTAGCGAGGATCACGAAGCCGAGCGGGTCGTCGTCAGCGGGGACGACCGCCGCCTTCACCTCGTCATCGAGCACCAGGTGCTCGGCCGCCGCGCGGTCGGCCACCTCCGTGAGCTCGACGTTCGGCAGTGCCTCCACGACGGAAGCGGTCTGCGGTGTGGCGGCGATCGCATCGGTGCTGGGCGACTTGCTCGCGAATCCGCCGATCAGCACACCGGCCAGCGCGATCATCAGAAGGATGCCGGTGGAGATCATAAAGGCCTTGCTGCGTAGCTTGGACCCGATCTCCCGCTCGGCGACGAGCCAGATCGCCTGCGCCGACGACATCGGCTGGGCATTGGTGTCAGACGTCATCGGACGGCCTCCTGTCTGGTGGGTTGCGGGGGTCATCGGATGACCTCCTTGAAGATCTGCGCGAGAGACGGATGCCGCTGAGTGAAGCCGGTCACGTCGCCGCGGCCCACTGCCTCGCGCAGCACGCGCTGTGCGGCCTCCGGGCTGTCGGCGTCGAACAGCGCGGTGCCGCCCTCGAAGTCGATGACCTCGATCCCCGTCTCAGCCCGCAGCCATCCGGCGTCGCCGGTGGAGTCGAGCTCGTATCGCAGGGTGGAGTGCTGCGCACGCAGCTGCTCGCGGGAGCCGGCGGCGCGGATGGTGCCCCCCGCGATGATGATCAGGTCGTCGCAGAGCCGTTCGACCACGTCGAGCTGGTGGGACGAGAACAGGATCGAAGCCCCCTGAGCGGCGCGCGCCTGCAGCACATCGGCGACCACATCGACGGCGATGGGGTCCAAGCCGGAGAACGGCTCGTCGAGGATGAGCACCTCAGGGTCGTGAACGAGTGCGGCGGCGATCTGCGCCCGCTGCTGGTTGCCGAGCGACAGTGACTCGATGGTGTCGTTCAGGCGTTCGCCGAGACCGAGCTCTTCGAGCAGAGCGGTGGCTCTCGCGGTGGCGTCCGCCTTGGCGAAGCCGTGCAGTCTGGCGAGGTAGACGACCTGCTCGAGCACCTTCATCTTCGGGTACAGCCCCCGCTCCTCAGGCATATAGCCGAAGCGGCGGCGGTCGGCCGTGCTGAGCGCCGAGCCGTTGAGGGTCACAGTGCCCGCATCTGCGGCGAGCACGCCGAGGATGATGCGCATGGTCGTCGTCTTGCCGGCTCCGTTGCCGCCGACGAATCCGGTCAGCCTTCCCGGCGCGACGTCGAACCCGACTCCGTCGAGCACGATGCGCGAGCCGTAGCTCTTGACTATGCCGTCTAGGTGCAGCTGCCCTGTGGTCACGTCGACTCACTCCTTCGCTCAGTGCCCGCCGGTCGCCGGGCACTTCAAGGCTAGGAACGGGAAGCGCGCGCGGCATCCCCCGCGAGACGGATCGCGCGCGCTCCACCGGCAGGAGGATCAGCGGCGGCCGAGGTGGAGCACGCCACGCACGAGGAGACCGGCGATCAGGGCCCAGAACGCGGCGCTGATGCCGAGTGGTGCGACGCCGGATGCCGCGACCAGGAACGTCACGACCGCCGGCACCCGCTCGCCGGGGTCGTCGATGGCCTGCTGCACGGCCAAACCGAACGCGCCGAGCAGCGCCAGACCGGCGACCGCTGGGATCACCGCGGTCGGGGCGAGCAGGGCGAGGGCGGCGAACACCGCCGAACCGCCGCCGAGTACGAGGTACGTCACGCCGGTCGACACCCCCGCCACCCATCGTCTGCTGGGGTCCGGGTCGGCGTCGGGAGCGGCCGCGAGGGCCGCGCTGATCGCAGCCAGGTTGATGGCGTGGCCTCCTGCCGGGGCGCTGAGCGCCGAGCCGACGCCTGTGACGAGCATCGAGCTCCGCCACGGAACCTCATAGCCGAAGCTGCGCATCACGGCGACGCCGGGCACGTTCTGCGATGCCATGGTGACGATGAACAGCGGCAGTGCGAGGCCGATCGCGGCCTCGACCGTCAGCACCGGCGCCGTGAGTTCGAAACGAGGGAGAAGCAGGGCGGGATCGAGCGGTGTGCCGCTTTCGGCGAGGCCGACGACCACGACGACGGCAGCGGCGACGAAGGCGGCCGGTACGGCCCAGCGCGGTGCGACGCGGCTGAACAAGAGCCAGGTCGCCACGACGGGCACGACGCCCCAGGGATTCTCCACCAGGCCGGAGACCGGGGCGATGCACAGCGGCAGCAGCACGCCGGCGAGCATCGCCTGCGCGATGGACGGAGGGATGGCGGCGATCAGAGCGCCGATGCGGGGAACCAGTGCGGTCAGCAGGATCAGGGTGGCGACAATCAGGAAGGCGCCGACCGCGGCGGGCCACGAGCCGGCCGTGGTGGCGGCCAGCAGCGCCGCGCCGGGAGTCGACCAGGCGACGGTGATCGGCATCCGGTGACGCATCGCCAGAACGATGCAGACGGTGCCCATGGTGAGGCTGAGCGCGAGCAGTCCGCTCGCCGCCTGATCCGGCGTCGCGCCGACGGCGGCGAGACCGGTGAGGACCACCGCGAATGAGCTGGTGAACCCGACCAGCGCCGTGACGATTCCGGCCGCGATGGGGCGGGTCAATGGCGCGGTGTCGGGCATGAGCCGAGGATAGCGGCCGCCGGCGCCGGCCATTTCCAATTCACGGGAATAATATGCGGTCGCATGAATGTTGTATGCGGCGAACCGTTACGGCTCGCCGGACACCCCGGCTCAGATCACGAAGGAACCACAGTGACCCGCACCATCGGCTACATCGTCGGCAGCATCTCGAGCAACTCGATCAACCGTCGCCTGGCGACGGCTCTGCAGCGGCTCGCCCCCGAAGGAGTCGAGCTCGTCGAGATCCCGATCAAGGACCTGCCGTTCTACTCGCCCGACTACGACGGAGACTTCCCCCAGGTCGCGCTCGACTACAAGCAGGCCATCGCCGACGTCGACGGCGTCATCATCGTCACCCCCGAGTACAGCCGGTCGATCCCCGGTGTGCTCAAGAACGCCCTCGACTGGTCGACCCGCCCCTACGGTCAGATGTCGTTCAGCGGCAAGCCGACCGCTGTCATCGGCGCATCCGTCGGCGGGGTCGCCACGGCTGCCGCCCAGCAGCACCTTCGCGCCATCCTCGGCCACTTCAACGCCGTGACGATGGGTCAGCCCGAGGGATTCATCCAGGTCACCCCGGGGCTGATCACTGACGACGGCGAGGTCACCGACGAGAGCACCGCGGCGTTCCTCACGGCGTATCTCGAGGCGTTCAGCGGCCTCATCGCCCGCGTGCAGCACTCCGCGGAGCTGCTCAGCGCCTGACCGTCCGCGCCGACACGAATCGGCGTGGAAGCAGATCGGATGCCCCGCGGCCTGACGGCCCCGGGGCATCCGTCATCGCGGCTCAGGCGTCGGGGACCGAAGCGATGGCCTCGACCTCGACGAGCGCCCCGGGCTTCGCCGGGGCCACCGCCAGCACGGTGACCGCGGCGCGGCGCGAGCCCCATACGGCCCCGGTCGCGGCGTACGCCTCAGTGGGGTCGACCGCCGGGTCGAGGTGGATCGTCAGCTTGGCCACGTGATCGGCATCCGTGCCCGCGGCGGCCAGTACAGACAGCACATTGCGCAATGCCTGCTCGGTCTGCGCGCGAAGACCCTCGAGCAGGGCGCCTGAAGCGTCCACGCCGTTCTGGCCCCCCACGTACAGCGTGCGCCCGGCCGGCGCGATCATGCCCTGTGCGAAAGCGGGGCTGCGGAACAGGTCTGGCGGATCGACCGGGATGGGTCCCGTGCTCATGAAGACTCCTTCTGTTGTGACCGCGCCCATTCTGCCGCCGACCGCCGACAACCATCACACCAAGTGGTGTCGGTGTGCGAGCACGACGGCCTGTACCCGATCCCGGGCGCCGAGCTTCTGCAGGATCCGCGACACGTGCGTCTTCACCGTCGCCTCGCCGATGAACAGCGCCGCCGCGATCTCGGCGTTGCTGCGGGCGTCGGCCATCAGCGCCAGCACGTCCTGCTCGCGTTCCGTGAGCGGCTCGGCGAGCACCTCGACGTCGACCGTGGGCCTCGATGCGGTGCCCGCGGTGGAAGCCGGTGGCGCCGCGGCGGCCGGCGTGGACCCGGATGCGGCGAAGCGTGCGAGCACGCGTCGGGTGACCTCCGGCGCGAGGATGCCTTCGCCTGATGCGAGTGCCCGCACAGCGGCGATCAGCTCCTCGGGGCCGGCGTTCTTGAGCAGGAACCCGCTTGCGCCCGCTTCGAGCGCCTGAAACAGATAGTCGTCGCGGTCGAACGTGGTCACCACGGCGACCGACGCGGTCACCGATGGCTCGGCGACGATTCGGCGGGTCGCCTCGATACCGTCCATATCGGGCATCTGCACGTCCATCGTGATGACGTCCGGTTGCAGCCGGGCGGCCAGCTCGACGCCCTCGGCCCCGGTTCTCGCCTCGCCGACGACGTCGATATCGGGCTGCGAATCGAGGATGGTTCGAAAGCCCGCGCGGAGCATCGCGTGGTCGTCGACGAGCAGCACGCGGATCATCGCCGGGCCTCCCTGGCCGCGGTTCGAAGCGGCACAGTCGCCCGTACACGGAAGCCGCCCTGGGCGCGAGGCATCAACTCGATGGAGCCGCCGGAGGCCAGTGCGCGCTCGCGCATGCCGAGTTGGCCGAGACCTGGTCGCACCGAGCCGACGGTGCGACCGGTGTTCACCACCTCGAGCTCGACCGCATCCGATCCGTACCGCAGGCGTACATCGGCACTCGCTCCGGCTCCGGCGTGCCTGCGGGCGTTGGTCAGCGCCTCCTGTGCGATCCGATAGAGGTTCACGGCGACGACGTCCGGCACAGGCACCGGCTCTCCGACCACCGTGAACGCGGTGGGCAGTCCCGCATCCGTCGACGACCGCGCAAGGTCGTGGATGTCGTCCAGGCGATACGCCGTCACCGGATCCTCGGCCTCTCCATCCCCGGGGGAACGCAGCGTCTCGAGCAGCTGGCGGAAGTCGCCGATCGCCTCGCGCGACGATTCCTCGATGCCGGCCAGCATCCGCTTCGCCCGCTCCGGATCCGTGTCGACGACGAGCCGTGCCGCCCCGGCCTGCACCCCCATCACCGAGACGTGGTGGGCGACGACGTCATGCAGTTCGCGCGCGATGCGCACCCGGTCGAGCGCGACCGCGAGCGCCGCCGTGACCTCGCGTTCCGCCTCGAGCTCACGGGTGCGCCCCGCCAGTGCCTCACGTTCGCGTGCAGCGATCCACGAGCGTTCGCCGAAGTAGTAGGCGCCGCCGAAGTACAGCACGTTCAGCAGCAGCTGGATCATCATGAAGGCGACGAACGGCGAGAACAGCCCCGCCGACACGTTCGCGTCGTCGGCCTCGGCGATGGCGTCGCGGTACATCACGATGAGGAGCCAGACGAACATCCCGGCGATGATGCCGATGCGCACGAGCACGGCGTCCCTGCGATCGTTCATCCACGCACCGACCGTGTACAGCGCCACGAACATGGCGATGTTCAGCACGTACACCTCGGGCACGCGGTACGTCACGCTGACGAAGAACACCAGGGCGATGAAGACGGCGACGATCGCGGGCCGCCGGCGTCGCACGGCGATGGGCGCAGCCACCGCCGCCACCACGAGGAGCGCGGTCCACATCGGCGCCTGCTCGTCGCCGTAGACCTGGGCGATGCTCGACAGGCCGGCGCTGATGACGCCTCCGACGAGCACGACGGCGGCGAGCAGAAGATCCTGGCGCAGCTCGCGCTCGGTCGGTGTGCGCGTGAACGCGGCGGATTCCGGCATCCTTCCACCGTACGACCGTGCGGATGCCGCCACATCCGCCGCACGGGGGATCGCGGCTTACTTGCTATTGACAAGTTCGGTTGCTTTTTGCAAGTATCGACGCATCGGGTTCGGCGAGTGCCGGGCCGCACATCGACAAGGGAGTCATCATGACCAAGGTCTTCGTCAACCTGCCCACCGCCGACCTCGAGCGCAGTAAGGCGTTCTACACGGCTCTCGGGTGCGACATCAATCCGGACTTCACCGATGAGAACGCCGCCTGCATCGTGTGGAGCGAAGACATCTTCTTCATGGTCTTGAAGCGGGAGTTCTTCAGCACCTTCACCGACAAGCCGATCGCCGACCCGAACGAGAGCCTGCAGGTCTCGGTCGCTCTCAGCCGCGACTCGCGCGAGGAGGTGGACGACATCCTCGCCAAGGGGCTGGCCGCCGGTGGTGCCGAGCCGAAGCCCGCCCAGGACTACGGCTTCATGTACTCGCGCGATCTCGACGACCCCGACGGCAACTCGCTCGGCTTCCTGTACATGACGCCCGAGGCCGTGGAGAACGGTCCGGATCACGTGGCGGAGCAGAGCACCGCGTCGGTCTGACATGGCCGCACGCAGCTACGGTCAGTACTGCGGCGTCACGACGGCCGTCGAGCTGATCGGGGAGCGGTGGGCACTGCTCATCGTCCGCGATCTGCTCGTCGGCCCCCGCCGCTACACCGACCTCAAACAGGGGCTGCCGCGCATCCCCACCAACATCCTGTCCACCCGGCTGAAAGAGCTGCAGGAGGGCGGAGTGGTGCGGCGTGTGCCGTTGCTGAACTGCGGACTGGTGTACGAGCTCACTCCGTACGGGCGGGCGCTGGAGCCGATCGTCCTCGCGATCGGGCGCTGGGGGTTCCAGTCGATGGGTGATCCTGCGCCCGACGATGTCGTGACGCCTGATTCGCTCACGATGGCGCTGCGCACGTCGTTCCAGTCGGAGCACGCGCGCGACCTCGACGTCGAGCTGCATGTCGGGGATGTGGTGCTGCGGGTGCAGGTCGTTTCGGCTGCGCTGCGGGTGGCGCAGCTCGCCCCGCCCGCGCCGCCCGTCGGGGGCGCGCCCCCTGCGGGCGAGCCGGAGGCGGTGCTCGTCGCCGGCCCCGGCATCCGGCTGCTCATCGCGGGCGCCGTGACGCCCGCCGAGGCCATCGAGAACGACATCGTCGCCGTGGTGCGCGGCGACGAGCGGATGCTGGATGCCTTCGCGTCCGCCTTCCACATCGCACCCGTCACGTCCGAACTGCAAGGGAGCACACCATGACCGGACGCATCATCATCGACCTGTTCACGACCCTCGACGGCGTCGCCCAGGCGCCGGGTGGGCCGGAGGAGGATCCCAGCGACGGATTCCGCTTCGGCGGCTGGCAGGCGCCCCTGCCGAGCGAGGCCGTAGGACGCAGCGTCACCGAGGGCATGGACACCCTCGACGCGCTGCTGCTCGGCCGGCGCACCTACGACATCTTCGCCGGCTACTGGCCGCAGCACACCACCGGTCCGGAAGGATGGATCGGGCAGCTCTTCGACAGGGTGCCCAAGTACGTGGCGTCGCGGGATGCGGGGATCGAGCTCGGCTGGCAGGGATCCAGTCGCGTCGGCGACGATCTCGCCTCGGAGATCGCGGAACTGCGAGAGAAGCACGAGGACGTGCACGTCATCGGCAGCATCGACCTCGTGCAGACCCTGCTCGCCGAACGGCTGTACGACGAGCTGCAGCTGTGGGTCTACCCGGTCGTGCTCGGCCAGGGCAAGAAGGTCTTCGGTGACGGCGCGACGCCCACCAACATGCGGCTGGTGCACTCCGAGATCGGCGACGGCGGCACGCTGCTGCTGCGGTACGCACCCCTTCCCGGCGAGGTGCAGACGGGGACGGTGGGAGAGTAATCAGTCCGGGCCGCGGCGGCCGCCGTCGCGCAGCCGACCGCGCGGCACGCCGAGAGCCCACTCCGCGTAATCGGTCACGAAGTGCAGGTAGACCTCATCCGTGTACGGTGTGCGGTCGTTGGCGTACGCGCCCTTGCCGTCGAGGGCCATCAGGATGCGGATGGCCGTATCGCCGGCGTCGCGCGCCGGAACGTCGCCGTCCGCGATCGCGGCCTCGATGACCTGACGGAGCCGCGCCTCGTCGAGCTTCTCCTGCTCCTCAAGCGCACCGGCGAGACCCGGTATGAAACGGCTGAGGTGGCGGGCGTTCAGCCACAGACGGGCAAGCGGCAGTGCGTCGGCGCCGTCGGCGTGTGCGACGAATCGCGCGATCCGCTCGAGCGGGCTGCCGTTGACGCGGAACAGTCGTTCGCGCTGCTCGGATGCGGCGGTCACGAAGGCCTCGACCACGAGCGCCTCGGCCGCAGGGAAGTAGTGCGTGACCAGCCCCGGTCGCACGCCCAGCCGCTCCGCCACAGCTCTCAGCGTGATGCGCTCGAGGCCCTCGGAGAGCGCGATCGCAGAGGCCGCGCCGAGGATCTCGCTACGTCGCGCTTCGGGGCTCTTGCGGACCCGCGGGCGGGCAGGGGTTGACGCCATGCCGTCATGCTATTAGCTTTGCGACCAACAACCTGTGTTGGTCGCATGACCAACAACGTCACCCCCGGCGAGGATGCCGGGCATCGAAAGCGAGTGCACATGACCCAGGACGCGGTGGTCGACGACTTCGCCACACGGATCGAGACGCGGGGGATCGACCTCATTGGCGATGGGCAGCGCCATGGCCGCGCGCGCGACCTGTTCGCCGTATGGGCGGCGCCCAACGTCAGCATCCTGAACTTCACGATCGGCGCCTCGCTGATCCTGCTGGGTCTGGAGATCTGGCAGGCGATCGCCGTCATCCTCGTCGCCTCGACGCTCTGGGTCCTGCCGGGGATCATCGCGGCGAGCGGCCCTGCGGCAGGAACCTCGGGGTCGGTGATCACACGTGCGATCTACGGCGTCATCGGCAACCGCCTCATCGTCGCCCTCGTCGGCTGGCTCATCGGCTCCGTCTACCTCGCCCTGAACTGGCTGGGCTCGTCGTTCCTCGGCGCCGACCTCGTCGGGCGGCTCGGCATCGGCGATGCCCTGTGGACGCCGATCATCGTCACGCTCGTGATCTCGGCTGTCACCGTGCTGGTCGCCGTCTACGGGCACGGGCTCATCCTGAGGACCTACGGCGCCGTGTCTCTCGTGCTCGTGGTGATCTTCGTCGTCGTCGCGGCGTTCGCGCTGCCGCACGCCGACTTCTCCTACGTCAACCCGGAACCGCTCGGCGGGGTGGCGCTGTGGTCTTCGCTGACCATCGGGTTCACGCTCCTCGCCTCGTCACCGCTGTCGTACATCAACAGCCCCGACCTCGCCCGCTATCTGCCGCGCAGCACCCGGCCGAGCCACATCGCCGCTGCCACCGCGCTCGGTGGAGCGATCCCCAACATCCTCTTCACGGCGATCGGCGTCTTCGTCGCCACGGGGGTGGGATCCGCGATCCAGGCTGACGGCATCGAGAAGGCGCTGATCGGCATCCTGCCCGCGTGGCTCGGTCCTGTGCTCGTCGTCGGAGTCGTGGTCAACACCATCTCGCTCAACGCGATGACGACGTACACGTCCAGCATGGCGCTGCAGGCGATCGGCCTGCCGATCCGCCGAGTGCCGGCGGCCGTGGTCGTCGGTGTGATCGGCACTGCCCTCACGATCGTCCTCGTGCTGTCGACCAGCCTGCTCGGAGCCGTGAACCTCATCCTGCAGTTCGTCGTCATCGTCTCGGCGCCGACCATGACCGTGTTCGTCGTCGACGTGCTGCTGCGGCGCAACCGCTACGACGGCGTCGAGCTGTTCGATGAGACCCGCACCTCCCGGTTCTGGTACACCGGCGGCTGGAGCGTGCCAGGCATCGCAGCCGTGCTGCTCGGCGCGGTGATCACCGCGCTGTGCCTCACCACCGAGGTGTGGACGGGTCCGATCGCCGTCGCGCTCGGCTACATCGACCTGTCGGTGCCGTTGGGCATCCTGACCACGGCGGCGACGTACCTCGTGCTGATCAGGACGCGGTTCGCCGGTCAGCCAACGGATCAGGCGCGGGAAGGAGCTCTGCGATGACCGACGTCTATCTGGGTGGGAAGGTGTTCACCGCGACATCCCGGCGCTGGGCCACGGCGCTGGTCGTGCAGGAGGGCAGGCTCGCGTACGTCGGCGACGACGACACCGCGCGCCGCCTGGCCGGCGCCGGAGCGGGGGTCACCGACCTCGGCGGCGCGACCGTGCTGCCCGGGTTCGTAGACGGGCACGCGCACGTGATCAACACCGGCGAATCCGCGCAGCACGTCGATCTGTGGGGCGCGTCATCCCTCGACGACGTCCAGCGGGCGATCGCGGAGTTCGCGGCTGCGAACCCCGAGCTGCCGCGAATCCGGGCGCACGGCTGGCGGCACGACGTGGTCGGCGGTCAGCCGACCCGGCAGATGCTGGACGCCGCGGTACCCGATCGGCCGGTCTACGCTCAGGCGTTCGACTTCCACTCGGTCTGGCTCAACTCCGCCGCGCTGGCCGAGGTCGGGATCGACCGTCATACTGTCTCGCCGCCCGGCGGAGAGGTGCATCGGGATGCCGCGGGCGACCCGACCGGCTACGTCGACGAGATCGCGATGCATCGCCTCGTGTACCCGGTGCTGGACGACTTCGTGACGGCCGACGACCGCGACCAGGCGCTGCGGCAGGCGCTCGCCGGGTACCGGGCCTCCGGAGTCACCGCCGCCACGGACATGGCCCTCGACGCTGTCGATCTCGCCGCGTTCGCGAGGGCCGAGTCCGCCGGAGAGCTCACCGCCCGTGTGGCGGCGTACTGGTTCGTCGCGCCGACCGGAGACGTCGAGCAGAACATCGAGCAGGTGCGTGAAGCGGCTGGGCACGCGCAGCGGCACAAGAGCGATCGGCTGCGGGTCGTCGGCATCAAGGTCATGATCGACGGCACGATCGACGGCTGCACCGCCGCCGTCAGCCGGCCGTATGTCACCGGCGTCGGAGCCGAGCCCATCTGGTCGCTCGAGGAGCTCGCACCGGTGGTCACCGAGGCCGATGCGCTCGGGATCCGGGTGGCGATGCACGCGATCGGCGACGAGGCGGTGCGCATCGCTGTCAGCGCCGTCGAACGGGCGATCGCCGCCAACGGACCGCGTGAGCGCCGCCACCGCATCGAGCACCTCGAGATCGCCGAGCAGGCCGATGTCGAGCGCCTCGCCGCCCTCGGCATCGTCGCGTCCATGCAACCAGTGCACTGCGATCCCGCGATCCAGGAGAACTGGCGTGCGATGCTCGGCGACGATCGCGTCGAGCGAGGGTACCCCTGGCCCTACGTGACCGAGGCCGGAGGGCGACTCGCCTTCGGCACCGATTCGCCGACCTCGCCCCATCCGCCGCTGCGGAACATGTTCATCGCGGCCACGCGCCGCTCCGCGATCGACCCGTCGCTGCCCGCCAACATCCCCGCGTTCGCCCTGCCTCTCGCCGACGCCATCGAGCACGCGACGCGTGACGCCGCGTGGGCGTGCGGAGCGGAGCACCTGTACGGCGCCCTCGAGGCGGGACGGAGTGCCGATTTCGTCGTGCTCGACCGCGATGTCTTCGCGCGCCCCGTCGATGAGCTGCTCGAGGCGAAGGTGACGCGCACCGTCGTCGGCGGCGTCACGGTCTACGAGGAGAAGCCTCTCTGAGATGGAGGGGCTGACGGTCGTCGCGCCACCAGAGAGCCCACGCCGGTTGCATGGTGGCGCGCAGGCTCGGTGGTGGGGGCGCGACCCGGTGAGCTGAACCCACGAAGAGTCCGCTCTTCCGCTGCGGGCCCGTCAGCCACTAGATTCGTGCTCAATGCACCGTCTTGGAGCAGGTGGGGGAGCGGAGCTCCGGCGCTGACGCCGAGATCCGGCCGAGTCTGAGGTGTGGATGGTGCGATCGCGTTCACGCGCTGCTTTGCGGGCGTCTGTATCCGTAATCAGCGTGCTGGTGTTGACCCTCGGGGGAACGGCGGCTGCGGCCGCGGATGAGCCGGCCACCCCCGAATCGCCGGCGTCCCACGTTGCGACGGCGGATGCTCCGATGCCGGCGGATCCTCCGGTGGGGGTGGACGCAGAGGTCGGTGCTGGTGAGCTCGTAGATGGACCCGATGACGCGATCCTTTCACCGGATCCCGACGCCGACGAAGCACCTGATGAGAGCGCGACATCGCACGCTCCTCAGGCTGCGGCCGCGCCGTCGGTCGCCGCGGGCGGCGCGATCGCGGGTCGGGTGACACTCGACGACGACCCCGAGCTGGGAGTCTCCGCCGTGACGGTATCGGCGCGGCAGGTCGGTGGTGCGGGATACGGCGAGACGACGACGGAGCACGATGGACACTACCGTCTCGAGGGCCTGCCTGGCGGCGACTACATCCTGCTGTTCGAATCCGATGGAGACTACGCGTTCGAGTTCTGGGGCGACACTGCGGACGAACAGTCCGCGGTGCTGGTCACGGTGACGGAGGGCGCGAGTCAAGAGGGCGTGGATGCGCAGTTGGCCTGGGCGTCTTTCATCGACGGAACGGCCTTCCGGTACGGGGACGGTCTGCCCGTCCGGTCGGTGTGGGCCGCGGTGTACACGCTCGATGATGTGCTCGTCGACGCTGTGCAGACCGACGACACCGGCCACTACCGCATCGGGGGACTACCGGCTGGCTCTTACATCGTGTACTTCGAGTCCGATGAGGACACCTTCGTGCCCCAGTTCTGGCAGGACGCGTTCGAGCGGGAGGATGCGACCGCGATCGAGCTCGGCGTCGGAGAGACAGCGAACGCCGACGTCTGGCTGCAGCCGAACCAGAGCATCAGCGGCACGGTGACGAGGTCTTCGGACGGCGCCCCGGTGAACGGCTTCGTCTGGGCGAGCGGCGACTCCGGCTTCTCCACCAGCGTCGACATCGACGACGGAGGCTCGTACACGCTCTTCCTGCCCCCAGGGACCTACACGCTGCAGTTCGTCAGCCGCGACCAGACCGCCCTCGGCGAGTACTGGCGCGATGCCCGCGATGGCGCGGAGGCGACGCCGATCGCCGTGGACGAGGGTGCGCATCTGGAGGGCATCGACGCGGTCCTCGAAGCGACAGCGCTGATCACCGGCACGATCGAAGCCGAATCGAGGGCGTCGTACGCCACGTTCGTGGAGGCGTACGACGGGGCGACCCTGGTCGCGATGGCATACGCAGACGACCGCGGACGATATACCCTCCACGTGCCGGCAGGCACGTACATCGTCCGTGCCTCCGCGGTCATGCGAGAGGGGCACGTCGAGGTCCCCGTGCAGTATTTCGATCACGTCGCCACGGCTGAGGAGGCCACGCCGATAACCGTCGCCGAGGGCGAGATCCGGGCTGGGGTCGACTTCGCGCTGACAGCCACCGTCACGCCCACCGAGCCGAGTCTGCCGCCGATCGACACCCCGGGCGACGCCGGGGCGCAGCCGACTACCGGTGCTCTCGCGAGCACGGGGTCGGAACCGCCTCTGCCCGCCGTGGCGGTCGCAGCGATCATGTTGATCGCCGGCGCGCTGCTCGCGACGCGAGGCAGGCGCCGCGAACTGACGCTCTGACGCCTGCGAGCACTGGGTTCTGCGCCGCCATGCTGCCGTCGCCCCACCAGAGAGCCCAGGCCGGTTGCATGGTGGCGCGCAGGCTCGGTGGTGGGGGCGACCCGGTGAGACGCGCGGCGGCGGGGCGGAGCCGCGCGCGCGGCGGGATCAGCCGCCGAGCATCCGCTCGATCACTATCGCCACCCCGTCGTCCTCGTTCGACTCAGTGACCTCGTCGGCCGCATCCCGCACCGCGTCGATGGCGTTCGCGACGGCGACGCCCCTGCCCGCCCACTCGAGCATCTCGAGGTCGTTCAGCGCGTCGCCGAAGGCGAGCACTTGGCTGCTGTCGATGCCGAGCCGCGAGCAGACCTGCGCGACGCCGGTCGCCTTGGTGACTCCCTGAGCCATCACCTCGACGAACGGCGCGCCCGACATGGTCGCCTCGAAGCCGGTCAAGCCGAGCGATCGCAGCGCCTCGAACACCTCGTGGATCGGGATGGACGGATGCCGGATCACGAGCTTCAGGCTGGGCGAGCCCAGCACGTCCGCGAGCGGCACGCCGTGCATGGTCGCCGGGTCGCGCTTGTGGTCGTTCAGCTGCGCGAGCGCGGCGTAGCCTTCCTGGGCGACGAATCCCTCGCCGGCGTCGCGCACGCTGGCGAACACGAGGTCGGGCAGCACCTCCTGCAGCGCCTCGGCAAGCTGCCGCTGCACGTCGGGTGCGATCTCCTCGGCGAACAGGTGCTCGCCGGTCGTGAGGTGTACTCCATAGGCGCCGTTTCCGCACAGCGCCCAGTCGTCGAAACCGGCCTGTTCGGCGATCGGACGCAGACCGATCGGCTGCCGCGCCGTGACGGGGATCGTCGCGACCCCGGCCTCCCGCGCCGCATCCAGCGCAGCTCGCGTGCGCGTCGAGACGCGGCCGTCGGCGCCGATCAGGGTGCCGTCGAGGTCGGTCGCGATCAGCCGGATGGGCATATCAGGCGAAGATCATCGGCAGATCGTCATCCTCTGCGGCGCCGCCGAAGTCGAGGTCCACGACGACCGGCACATGATCGCTGGGCTGCTCGCCCTTGCGCTCGTTACGGTGGATCGCCGCAGCGGTCACCGCATCCGCGAAGGCCTCCGACCCAAGGATGAAGTCGATGCGGATGCCCTCGTTGCGGGGGAACTTCAGCCGCTGGTAGTCCCAGTACGTGAACCCCTCGGGGATCAGCGGGCGCACGACGTCCTTGACGCCGGCGCTCTCGAGCGCGAAGAACGCCTCGCGCTCGGGCGGGGACACGTGCGTCGAGAAGCCCTGCACGATCGCAGGATCGCCGTTGTCGTGATCGAAGGGGATGATGTTGAAATCGCCGACCAGCGCGAGCGGCAGGCTCGGGTTCGCGGCGAGCTCGGCGGCGGTCGCGGTGCGCAGCGCCTCGAGCCAGTGCAGCTTGTACGCGTAGTGCTCGTCGCCCAGCGCGCGGCCGTTCGGCACGTACAGGCTCCAGACCCGCACGCCGTCGACCATCACACCGAGGGCGCGCGCCTCGATGGGGGCATCCGGTCCTTCATGACCCTTCGCGAATCCGGGCTGGCCCTCGAACGACGTGCGCACATCGGTGATGGGCAGCCTGCTGGCGATCGCGACGCCGTTCCACTGATTGAAGCCGTGCACTTCGACGTGATACCCGGCTTCCTCGAACGGCGCGTAGGGGAACTGCTCGGGCTTGCACTTGATCTCCTGGAATGCGAGCACGTCGATGTCCTCGCGCACCGCGAAATCGACAGCGCGACCGACGCGCGTGCGGATCGAGTTGATGTTCCAGGTGGCCAGACGCATGCATCCAGCCTACGGCGGGACGCCGACAGCTCTCACCGCTCGGCGGGGTCGGCCGTTCCCATCAGGATGCCGCGTGCCAGGGTGTGGAAGTGACGGTTGAACCCGAGCACCGCCGGCGTGGCGCCGACCTCGAGCTCCAACCTCTCCACGTCCAGCGCGTCCACCACGAAGAAGTAGCGGTGCACGCCGGTTCCTTCAGGCGGGGCGGCGCCGATGAAGCGCTCCAGGCGCGCCTCGTTGGGCAGGACCGTCACCCCATCCGGCAGGCTCTTCGCGGTGCCGTCTCCGGCCTCGATCGAGCGCAGATCGGCCGGCAGGTTGTACGCGGCCCAGTGCCAGAATCCCGATCCCGTCGGGGCGTCGGGGTCGAAGCACGAGATCGCGAGACTCTTCGTCCCGGCTGGCGGCTGAGACCACTCGAGAGTCGGGTGGCGGTCTTCTCCGCCGCGCTTCTCTGCCCAGGCGAACAGCGGCAGCGCGCCGCCTGCGGTGAAGTGGGGGCTGGTGAGCTCGAGCGGTGCGACGGGGCGCAGTTCGGCGAGGGCGGCGTAGGGATCGTACGAGAACATGGGACCTCCGTCAGCCACGCTAGACGGGTGAGCGCGACGGAACCAGCCCCGAATACACTTGACGCCGTGACCGACCTCGCCTCAGACCGCCAGGCCCTGCTCGACCTCATCACCGCAGAGGCGGTGTTCCACGGCGACTTCACGCTTTCCAGCGGCAAGAAGGCGACGTACTACGTCGACATGCGCAAGCTCACCCTCGATCATCGCGCCGCACCGGCGATCGGCCGGGTCATGCTCGATCTCATCAAGGACACGGATGCCGTCGCAGTCGGCGGTCTCACGCTGGGTGCCGACCCGATCGCGAACTCGGTGATGCACGCCTCCGTCGCGACCGACCGCCCGCTGGACGCGTTCGTCGTGCGCAAGGAGCCCAAGGATCACGGCCGCGGACGTCAGATCGAGGGGGCCGAAGTCGCCGGCAAGCGCGTCGTCGTTCTGGAGGACACCTCGACCACGGGGCAGTCGGCGCTGAAGGCAGTGGAGGTGCTGCGCCGGGAGGGCGCCGAGGTCGTCGCGGTCGCCGTGATCGTCGACCGCAAGACCGGCGCGCAGGCCGCCATCGAGGCCGAGGGGCTGCAGTGGCTCGCCGCGTTCGACCTGGACGACCTCGGCCTCGACCCGCAGTAGGAGCAACTGCAGATCCGCTGACGCGAGCTCGCTGCACAACTCCGCAGATCTGCACGATCTCGCCGCGCAGCCCACGATGTTCTGCGAATTCCCGCAGATCTGCGAAGAACCGCCGACGCAAGGAGCATCCATGAACCGGTACGCACTCGCCGTCGACGTCGGCGGCACCAAGCTCGAGGCGGCGCTGGTCGGCGACGACGGCACGATCGTCGACGGGAGCCGGACGCGGCGCCCCACCGGGCGGGATGCGGATGCCGTCTCGCTCGACGCAGCGATCGGCGAGGCGGTCGCACATGCGCTCGCCGCCTTGCCGGCGAACGCCGAACTGGTCGGCGCGGGCATCGGCAGCGCGGGACCCGTCGACCGTTCGGCAGGCGCCATCGACCCGGTGAACATGCCGAGCGCGCACGGGTATCCGCTCGCCGAGGCCGTGCGCCGCGCCGCATCCGCCGTACTCGGACGCGACGTGGCAGCCGTGCTCGGTCACGACGGAGGCGCCCTCGCGCTCGCGGAGTCGTGGTTGGGCGCCACGCGCGGAGCCCGCGCCGCTCTGTCCATCGTCGTCTCGACCGGTGTCGGCGGCGGCTTCACCCTCGACGGCGCCTACGCGCCGGGCGCCTCCGGCAACGCCGGCCACCTCGGACAGGTGCGTCGCGAGGGCGGCCTGACCCTCGAGGAGATCGCGTCGGGCCCGGCATCCGCGGCCTGGGCGCGATCCCAGGGCTGGAACGGCGCCACCGGCGAGGACCTCGCGCGCGACGCCGCGGCGGGGGTCTCCACCGCCCGCCGGGCCATCGAGCGCTCGGCCCGTGCCGTGGGTGAGGCGCTCGCGGATGCCGCGACGCTCGTCGACCTCGACGTCGTGGCGATCGGCGGCGGGTTCTCCCGCGTCTCAGACGACTACATCGACCTCGTGCAGCAGGCGCTGTCGGCGTCAGCCGTGCACGCCTACTCGCGCCGCACCCGGGTGGTGCGTTCGGGCCTCGGCGACGGCGGGCCGCTCATCGGCGCCGCCGCCCTCGTATTGCGCTGACGCCGCATCCGACCTCGTCCCGAGGTCAGCGCCGCCGGCCACGGGGGCGGTCGTCATCGTCATCCCACGGGCCCTCGTACCACTCGCCGCCCTCGTCGCGTTTCGGGCGTCGTAGCAGCCTGACCGCGATCAGCGTGAGGGTGGCCAGCCCGATGCCGATCATCACCATGAAGAGCAGATCCTGCTGGGTCACGGTCGTCTCCCTTCCGCGGCATCCGCCACGATCTTCGCGATCCGGGCGGCGCGGGTCTCCGCCCGCTTCGCCATCGCGATCTGCGTGAGTCCCAGTTTGCGCGTCGAGGGCGGGAACGCGTCCCACGCCGCCCGCGCCGCGGGAACCGCGTCCAGCGCCGCGGTGAGATCATCCGGCTCGATCCCGGCCTCTGGTCCGTCGAGCACGGACCACGCGCCGTTCGCCTTGGCGACCTCGATCGCGCGGATGCCGGCAGGCGTCAGCAGGCCCTCGGCTTCGAGTCTGGCCACCCTGGCCTTGTTCGTCGCGGCCCACCCGCTCGACGGCCTCCGCGGCGCGAACCACAGTCCCCCGATGCGCTCGTCGAAGCTGCGCACCGGCCCGTCGATCCACCCGAAGCACAGCGCGTGCAGGATGGATTCCTCGTAGCCGACGCAGGGGTCGTCGTTCCCCGCGCGCGGGCGCACGAGCCAGGCGCCCTTGGAGGTGGCGTGATTCGCTTCGAGCCAGGCGCGCCAGGTGGCGGCATCCGGTGCGACCACCCGCTCACCCTCGTCGAGCGCGCCCATCAGCTCTTCGCGTCCTTCGGCTCGTCGGCGTGTGCGGCCGGGATAAGATCCGCCACCGACTGCACCACCTCGTCGGGCCGGAACGGGTACTTCAGGATCTCGGCCTGATCGCTGATGCCCGTCAGCACGAGCACGGTGTGCAGGCCGGCCTCGATGCCCGCGACGATGTCGGTGTCCATCCGGTCGCCGATCATCCCGGTCTTCTTCGAGTGCGCGCCGATCTTGTTCAGCGCCGAGCGGAACATCATCGGATTGGGCTTGCCGACCACGTACGGCTCACGGCCGGTCGCCTTCGTGATGAGCGCGGCGACGGCGCCCGTGGCGGGCAGCGGCCCCTCCATGCTGGGTCCGGTGGAATCCGGGTTGGTGATGATGAACCGCGCGCCGCCGTTGATGAGCCGGATCGCTCTGGTGATCGCCTCGAACGAGTACGTTCGGGTCTCGCCGACCACCACGAAGTCGGGGTTCGTCTCGGTCATCACGAACCCTGCGTCGTGCAGGGCGGTGAGGATGCCGGCCTCGCCGATCACGAACGCCGACCCGCCCGGCACCTGCTGGGCGAGGAAGTCGGCGGTGGCGAGCGCCGAGGTCCAGATGTGCTCTTCCGGCACGTGCAGACCGCTCGCGCGGAGCCGGGCCGAGAGATCGCGCGCGGTGAAGATCGAGTTGTTGGTGAGCACCAGGTAGGGCACGCCGTCGCGCTCCCAGCCCGCCAGCAGCTCGGATGCTCCCGGGATCGCGTCGTTCTCGTGCACGAGAACGCCGTCCATGTCGGTCAGCCAGCATTCGATGTCGGAGCGATCACCCATGCGATCAGCTTATGGGTGCGGGAGGACGGACGCGCGGGTGGTGCTCACTCGCAGAAATGCGCAACTTCGCAGCATCTGGAGCGGATGCTGCGAAGTCATGCAGAACTGCGACGTTGCGGGGCGCGGGAGGGTGAGGATGCTGTCAGCCCTGCAGCCAGATCGCGTCGGCCGCCTCCGACGGCAGGGCGGCCTCGGTGCCGTCGAGACGGAGCCCGCCGGCGGTCACCTCAACCGTGCGGCCGACGGCTACACCCGCATCCTCGAGGGCCTGCAGCAGATCCGGGTCGCGGTCGCTGACCCGCAGCACCCGACCGACGTGTCCCGGAGACGCGTCGGCCAGCAGCACGAAGGGCTCGCGCTGCACGTTGCCGTCGGCATCCGGAATCGCGTCGCCGTGCGGGTCGAAGCGCGGGCGGCCGAGCCGTTCGTCGATGCCCTCGAGCAGGCGGTCGCTGATGGTGTGCTCCAGCACCTCGGCCTCGTCATGCACCTCGTGCCAGGCGTAGCCGAACTCGCGCACCAGCCAGGTCTCGATCAGGCGATGCCGGCGCAGCATGGCCAGGGCGCGCTCGCGCCCGGTGTCCGTCAGCTTCACGGCTCCATACGGTACATGCGAGACGAGGCCCGCGGCGGCGAGCTTCTTGACCATCTCGGTGACGCTCGACGGCGCGACCCCCAGCGCCGCGGCGAGCTGCGATGGCGTGATCGGTGCGTCCTGCCACTCGGTGTGCGAGTACACCGTCTTGAGGTAGTCGTCGAACGCGGGGGAGGCCACGTCAGCCTGCCAGCCGCACGAGCGTGCCGAACGCCACCTGACCGGCGAAGAACATGATCGCGAAGCCGGCCATCGCCGCCAGCAGCGACAGCCGTCCGTCGTAGTCGTTCACTCCTCGAGTGCCGATGGCGCGTGCGCGGAAGGCGAAGAACAGCGTGAGCGCGCCCAGCACGAGCTGAACCCATGGCCCGCCGGCGGCCAGCAGCTGCGGCCAGATCAGCAGAGCCACCCCGAGCGCCCCGGCACCGAGCGCGATCCAGGTGCACAGCCTCATCGCGCGGCGCGCCTGGGAATCGTCGCGATGCTTGGTGGCAGGGGCGGAGGGCATGGCTTCGAGCCTACCCGCGCGCCCGCAGAGCGCGTCGGCGCGCCAGCCTCCGGCCGATCAGCCCCTGACGCGGACTGAACAGGTAGACGAGGGTGAAAACGGCACCCTGCACGACCACGACGAGGCCGCCCGATGCGGCATCCAGCCAGTAGCTGAGGTAGATCCCTGCGACCGACGAGAGGGCGGCGATCGTGGGGGCGAGCGCCAGCATGATGCCGAACCGGTCGGTGAGCAGGTAGGCGGTCGCGCCGGGGATGATGAGCATCGCCACGACCAGGATGACGCCGACCACCTGCAGCGCGACCACCGCGGTGAGGGCGAGGAGGCCGAGCAGGAGTGCCCCGAGCAGCCGAGGCGAGAGGCCGATCGCGAAGGCGTGCCCGGGGTCGAACGCGTACAGCGTGAGGTCGCGCCGTTTCGCGATCAGCACGATGAAGGCGGCGGTCGCCAGGATCGCGATCTGCACGAGGTCGGCCTGAGAGATGCCCAGGATGTTGCCGAAGATGATGTGGTTGAGATCCGTCTGGCTGGGGGTCACCGAGATGAGCACGAGCCCCAGCGCGAAGAGCGTCGTGAAGACGATGCCGATGGCTGCATCCTCTTTCACGCGGCTCGTGCCCCTGATCAGGCCGATGAGCGCGACGGCCAGGAAGCCGAACACCAGCGCGCCGAGCGCGAACGGCGCACCGACCACATAGGCGAGCACCACGCCGGGAAGCACAGCATGCGAGACCGCATCGCCCATCAGCGACCAGCCGATCAGCACCAGCCAGCACGACAGCACAGCGCACACCACGGCGGCGATGACCGTGGTGACGAGCGCGCGCACCATGAACTCGTACTGCAGCGGCTCGAGGAGGAGCTCGAGCAGGGTCATGCGCCTTCCTTCCCGAGGATGTCGAGTCCGAACGCGCGCGTCAGCTGCTCGGGACGCAGCGCCTCGGCGACGGGTCCGTGGAAGAGCACCCGGCGCAGCAGCAGCACGGCCTCGTCAGCCAGGCCGGGGAGGGCATGGAGGTCGTGGCTCGAGACGAGCACCGTGCGCCCTTCGGCGGCCGATTCGCGCAGCAGCCGTACGATCATCGCCTCGGACTTCTTGTCAACGCCCGCGAACGGCTCGTCCAGCAGCAGGATCGTGGCATCCTGGGCGATCCCGCGTGCGACGAAGACCCGCTTTCGCTGCCCGCCGGACAGCCTGCCGATCTGGCGGTCGGCGAGGTCGGAGAGCTCCACGCGCTCGAGTGCGCGATCGACCAGCTCACGATCCTCCCGACCGGGACGACGAGTCGGTCCGAGGTGGCCGTACCGGCCCATCATGACGACATCGCGCACCGACACCGGGAACGTCCAGTCGACGTCTTCGCTCTGCGGCACGTAGCCGATCAGACGCCGGCGCCGGGCGACCGCGGGGGAGTCGCCGTTCAGCAGAACCGTGCCGTGATCGGGTCGTACCATCCCGGTGAGCGCCTTGAACAGCGTGGACTTGCCAGAGCCGTTCATTCCGACCAGCGCGGTCACGCGGCCGCTCGGGATGCGCAGCGTCACGTCCTCGAGCGCGATCACGTCTCCGTAACGGACGCCGACGCCGTCGACCTGGATGGCGGCACCCGCAGCCGACAGGGGCTGCGCGGTCATGATCCCGCTCCGGCGAGACCGCGGATGATGGTCTCGGCGTCGTGCCTGATCAGGTCGATGTACGTCGGCACTGGTCCGTCGGCCTCGGAGAGGGAGTCGACGTAGAGGATGCCGCCGAAATCGGCGCCGGTCGCCTCCACGACCTGCTGCATCGGCTTGTCGGAGACGGTGGACTCGCAGAACACGGCCGGGACGTCGTTCTTCTCGACGAACGCGATCGTCCGCGTGATCTGCTGCGGCGTGGCCTGCTGCTCGGCGTTCACCGGCCAGATGTACGCTTCGCTGAGCCCGGCATCCCTGGCCAGATACGAGAAGGCGCCCTCACAGGTCACGAGTGCTCGTTGATGCTCGGGCAACGATTCGAGCTCGGAGACCAGGTCGTCGCGCAGGGCCTGCAGTCGAGCCTTGTACGCCTCGCCGTTGGCGGCGTAGTCGTCGGCGTGCGCGGAATCCAGCTCGCTGAACGCGGCGACCATGTTGTCCACGTAGGCCTGAGCGTTCACAGGACTCATCCATGCATGCGGATTCGGCTTGCCCGCATAGGCGTCCTCGGTGATGTCGATGGGCTCGACCCCGTCGGAGACGACGACGTGCGGCACGTCGATCGACTCGACGAACTGCGAGAACCAGGCTTCCAGGTTCATCCCGTTGTCGAGGATGAGATCAGCCTCCGACGCCTTCGCGATGTCGCGCGGGGTGGGCTCATAGCCGTGGATCTCAGCGCCGGGCTTCGTGATCGATTCGACGGTGAGGTGCTCGCCGGCGACGTTCTCGGCGATGTCTGCCAGCACCGTGAAGGTCGTCAGCACCACGGGGCGGTCGCCCCCTCCGCCCTGAGCGGGGGCGCAGGCGCTCAGCGACAGCACCGCGGCCACCCCGAGCATGATGCCGGTGTACACGCGCCGCGACGATTTAGGCATGCCGAAATCATAGCTCCTTTTCGGTGTGCCTAAATCGTCGTCGGCGCCCCTGGTTCATCGAGGTGAGGCGGGGTGCCGGCGGCGGCGGGAGCGAAGAGGGGATGGTCCGGGCGTTAACCTGATGGGGATGGACGATCAGACCGCGGGTGACACACCGGAGCGCACCACGCACGGGCTGGGTCCCTGGCAGGGGGAGTGGCCGTCCGGCGACCATTTCGACCCCGAGTTGCTCGAGCACGGCGACACCCGCAACGTCATCGACCGCTACCGGTACTGGCGGATGGATGCCATCGTCGCCGACCTGGACACGAGGCGGCATCCCTTCCACGTCGCCATCGAGAACTGGCAGCACGACATGAACATCGGCTCGATCGTGCGCAGCGCCAACGCCTTCCTCGCCGAGACCGTGCACATCATCGGCCGCAGGCGCTGGAACCGGCGCGGCGCGATGGTCACCGACCGCTACCAGCACGTCGTGCATCACGAGGACGTGGAGGGCTTCTCGACGTGGGCGACTAGCGAGGGCATTCCCATCATCGCGGTCGACAACGTCGGCGAGGCCGTGCCGGTCGACAGGGCGGCGCTGCCGGAACGATGCGTGCTGCTGTTCGGGCAGGAGGGGCCGGGGCTCTCGCCCGAGGCGCTGGCCGCGGCATCCGCGCACATCGAGATCACCCAGTACGGCTCCACGCGCTCGATCAACGCGAGCGCGGCGGCGGCTGTCGTGATGTACGAGTGGTGCCGCAGGTACGCCTGATCGCTCACCCTCGCGGGTGATCCGGCCGGCGACGACGCGTGAGAGCATGAGGGCGATGTCGACTCGGAAGACCCCTGTCCTGCGCGCCGTGAGCGGCTCGGCGACGTGGCTGCGGCCGGACATGATCGTCGCCGTGGTGACCGCAGTCGTGCTGCTGCCGCCGAGCCTGGTGCTGCTCGGCCAGGAAGGCGCGGCCCTCGCGCCGGCCGCGACCGGCACCGTCGCCGCGCTGCTGATCGTCCTGCTGGCCGCTCCGCTGCTGGCAGTGCTGCATCCGCTGCCCGCATTCGCGCTGGTGACCGCTGCGATGGCCGCGCTCACTGTGCTGCCGTTCGCACTCGAGGTCTCGGCGGCGCTCTACCCGTCGGGGATCGGCTATCTGCTCTGTCTCGGTCAGATCGCATCGCGCTCTCCGCGATCGCTCAGCCTGGCCGCCTGGGGCAGCGGGGTGCTCGGTGCGGCGCTGATCGCGCTCACGGCTCCCGAACTGGCTGTCGCGGCCAGGGCCGGTGCCGGGCTGCGGCTGGGGGCGTTCGCCGGCCTGGCGGCCGCCGTCACCGCTGCCTGGGCCGTCGGCCTGCTCCTGCGCGTGCGACGTGCCCAGGCCGAGCAGAGGGTCCACGAGCGCATGGGGCAGGCGATCGTGGACGAGCGGATGCGGATCAGCCGCGACTTGCACGACGTGGTCGCGCACGCGATGACTGTGATGATCGCCCAGGCGGACGCGGCACGCGCGGTGGTGCACGACGATCCCGACCGCGCCTCGGCGGCGCTCGCCGTCGTCGGCGACACAGGTCGCGAGGCGTTGCGCGGGATGCGCGCCGTGGTGCGTGCTGATCCCGATGCTCCGCGCGAACCGGCTCCCGTGGTCGACGACATCCCGGCGCTGGTCGATGCGATCAGGAGTCCGCTGTGCGATGCGTCGTTCGAAGAGCGCGGCATCCGGCATCCCCTCCCTGCACCGACCGTGCTGGCCCTTCATCGTGCGGTGCGCGAGGCGCTCACCAACGCGGTGCGGCACACCCGGCATCCGGTTCGCATCATGACGAGACTGGAATGGTCCGACGTCGAACTGCGCGCGGCGGTCACCGATGACGGAGGCGCAGGCACTGCGGGCGGCGGTCTCGGTTCGGGTACGGGGCTGATCGGCGCCTCCGAGCGGGTGACGTCGGTCGGCGGCACGCTCGAGGCCGGTCCCGAGGCGCACGGCGGATGGTCGGTGACCGTGCGGCTGCCGTTCGGGGAGGCGGGCCGGTGAGCATCCGCGTGCTGATCGTGGACGATCAGGAGCTGTTCCGCGACGCGATCGCGCTGACGCTCGGACGCGACGACCGCATCACGTCTGTGACGGCTGTCGCCGGAGGGGCAGAGGCCATCGATCACGTGCGGGCGCATACGGTCGACGTGGTGCTCATGGACATCCGGATGCCGGGCGTCGACGGCATCGTGGCGACCCGCGAAGTGCTCCGGCTGCGCCCTGGTAGCCGCGTGCTGGTGCTGACCACGTTCGACCTCGACGAGTACGTCTACGACGCCATCCGGGCCGGGGCGAGCGGATTCCTCACGAAGGATGTCGCCCCGGCGGCGCTCGCCGACGCCGTCGTCGCTGTCGCATCGGGCGACTCGGTGCTCTCGGAGAGCGCCACCCGCTCGGTGCTCGGCTTCGTTCGGGACGGGCACCGGCAGCGCGACGGTCGCGAAGCGCTGGCGCTGCTCACCGCCCGTGAGCAGGAGGTGGCCCGTCTGCTCGCATCGGGGGCGTCGAACGAGCAGATCGCCGGTCGGCTCTTCCTGTCGGAGAACACCGTGAAGACGCACGTCAAAGCCGTGCTCTCGAAGCTCGCGCTGCCCGACCGGGTCCACGTGGTGATCTGGGCGTACGAGAACGGCGTGCTCCGACCGGGCGGATGATGTGCCGATCTCACCCGCGAGGGTGAGGAGATGCCCCTGGTGGGCGATGTGCCGGTCGAGGGCTGTTCCTCAGCATGGAGTCATGATCACTCGGCATCGTGTTCCTCTGTTCCTCGTGGCGGTCGTCGGCGCGTCGGCCGTCATCCTCGTCAGCGTGCTGCGCCTGCTCGCGCCCGCTGCGCTGCAGACGTTCGGCGAACTGCCGCCGGGACTGGTCGGCACGCTTGCCGGTCCTGTCGCTGAGATCGCGATCGGGTTCGTCGGTGCACTCGGCGTACTCGCGGTGGTGGTGATGGCGCAGGCGTCGGATGCCGCGGCGCGCGACTCCGCGGTGCGGTATGCCCCTGGTGGCCGTGCGACGGGGACGAGGGCCGTTCTGCGCGCAGCTGCGGTGGTGACGGCGCTGTTCGTCGCCGTCACGACCCCGGGCGGCATGATCCCCGTCGCGGGGTACGCGTTCGCGCTCGCGGTGCTGGGCGGGACCGTCGTCATCGTCGTGCTGCTGTTGCTGCGCAGGCCGTGGGCCGGCCTGGCGGTTGGCGCCGTCCTCGCGGCGCTCGTGGCGTCGGCAGTGCTCCGGCTCGACGGGGGAGCGCTGATCCCGCGCATCCTCGCCGCGTTTGCGCCCGTCGTGCCGTCCGCTCTGGTCGCCCTGGCGCACCTCGGTGCCGCGGCGGCGCTCATCGTCTGGGTGATTCTCGACGCCCGGCGTGACCGCGGCGGCGTGGCGATCTGGGTGCGCAGGCACCGCGTGGCGATCACGGTCGCAGCGGCGCTGTGCGCTGTTCCTTACGTGCTGGCACGTGCGAGCTGGCTCACTCCCTGGCCGCTGCTCGGCGGCAGCGCCGAGATGTTCGCGGCCCAGCCGATGGTGCAGCTCACCGGGCTGATGCTCGGTGCCGGGATGCTGGCCGGCGGTGTGCTGACGATCGGACTGGTGCGCCCGTGGGGCGAGCGCTTCCCCCGCTGGCTGGCGGGTCTCGGCGGGCGCGAGGTGCCGGTCCTGCTCGCGGTGGTGCCGGCGGTGCTGGTCGCCGTGCTGTTCACCGTCGGCGGTGTCGAGTTCATCGTCGCGGTGGCCACGCGGACCGCCGCCGTCGCCGGAGCGCTGGAGATGGCGCTGATGCTGCCGTTCTGGTTGTGGGGACCGCTGCTCGCTGTGGCGACCTGGGGGTACGCGATGCGTCGAGACAGCGGGCTGGTGTCGGTTCCGGCGTGACGCCGGCAGTGCGGCGGCCGGCAGTGCGGCGGCCGGCAGTGCGGCGGCCGGCACGGTGGGGCGGCCGGCACGGTGCGGCGGCCGGCACGGCGGGGGCGGTGGGTCGCCGGCGGGGTCCGCCTTCTCAGCCGATCCGACCCGTGACCGTCAGTCGCTCATCCACGGTGAAGCGCAGATCGCGGATCCGGAACGTCTCCGCATCCGCGTTCATGTCGTAGCTGCGGCCCTCAACGGCCTTCAGCTCCGCACGCATCAGCCGCAGGCCGAGGGCGACGACCGGGTTGCGCGTGCCGACCCGCAGCCGCTCGACGGTGACCACCGCACCCGGGCTGATGTGCAGGGCCACCTCGGCAGTGGCCTTCGCGGCAAGGAGCTTCCACCTCGCCGAGATCACGGCATGCACGAGCAGCCGTTCCGCCTCCGGGCTCTCGACGGACACTGCGAGCCTGCGCAGCCGCACACCCTCGGCGCTGAGAAGCGGGCGCATCGCCTTGGTGAGCAACGGACCGATGTCATCCACGCTCAGGGCACCGCGGAACGAGCCGGTCGGCGAGGCGGGGTCGTCGGATTCATCGACTCCGTACCGGGACGACGGGTCGCCCGGTGTCAGCTCAGTGTCGTAGGTCACCCAGGAGAACGGGAGGTCGTTCAGGGTGGCATCCAGATGGACGGGACAGCCCTGCACCTTGACCGGGTCTGCGACGAGCCGCGCCGAGCGCAGCATCCCGTCCTGCCGCGAGACCACGATGGGGCCGTTCGGCGGTGGCGGATCGGTCGTGAAGGGCGCGGAGGCGTGCAGCGTGACCTTCACGCCCGTCGCGTCGATGAGCAGGTGCTCGATCTCCGCGCCTGTGGCTTCGACGGCGAAACGCACCCGGTCGAGCCCGCCGACGCGTGCGCCCGCGTCGGCCCCGATCTCCGACAGCATCCGCGTGCGCAGCCAGCTCTCGATCGCGCGGCGGTCTCCTGGCCATTCCATGCGGTTCCTCCTCAGGCCGTGACGCCCATCCAGCGGTCGCTGCGCACACGCCACCCGAGCGTGGTGAGGCGGGCGAGCAGATAGATGCCGAAGAACGCGGTGGCGAGCCAGACGAGACCTGCGGCGCCGTCGACCCCTGTGACGGAGATGATCCAGAGCGCGGGCAGGAACGGCACCAGGTTCAGCACGCCGACCACGGCCAGGTACTTCGCGTCGTTCGCGCCCATCAGCACGCCGTCGAGCACGAAGACGATGCCGGCGATCGGCTGGGCGACGGCGAGCACGAGGAAGGCCGGCTGCACCAGCGCCGCGACCCCTGGGTCGCCGGTGAACACGATGCCGAGCACGCCCGAGAGCGCGGCGATGAGGGCGCCGACGATGACGCCGAACCAGGCGCCCCAGGCCACGGTGCGGCGCAGCACGCGGCGCACCTGGTCGTGGGAGCCCGCGCCGAGGCCCTTGCCGATGAGCGCCTGTGCGGCGATGGCGAGGGCGTCGAGCGCGAAGGCGGCGGTGGAGAAGATGGTGAACGCGATCTGCCAGCCGGCGAGCTCGCGGGTGCCGATGCCGGTCGCGACGCCGACGGTGGCGAGCAGGGCGACGCGCAGGCTGACCGTGCGAAGGAAGAGCCAGCCGCCCGAGCGTGCCGTGCCGCGCAGCCCGTCGCGCTGCGCCTTCATCGACGCCCCGTGCCGCATGGCGAGCCGGCGGATGACGACGACGTAGGCGGCGACCATGCCCCACTGGGCGGTGACCGTGCCGAAGGCGGATCCGGCGATGCCCCAGCCGAGACCGTAGATGAAGAGCCAGTTCAGCAGTGCGTTGGAGCCGAAGCCGAGACCGGCGATCCACAGCGGCGTCATGGTGTCCTGCATGCCGCGCAGCAATCCGGTCGCGGCGAAGACGACCAGCATGGCAGGCAGACCCCACATGGAGATCATCAGGTAGGTGACCGCCTGTGCGGCCACGTCGTCGGACGCGCCGAAGAGCGACACCATCCAGGGGGTGGCGACCGCTCCAGCCGCGGCGAGGACGGCGCCGAGGCCAAGGGCCAGCCACATGCCGTCGATGCCGACCGACACGGCGTCGCCGGGTTCGCCGGCGCCGAAGCGGCGGGCGACGGCGGGGGTCGTCGAGTAGGCGAGGAAGATCATCAGCCCGACGATCGTCTGCAGCACGGCGCTCGCGATGCCGAGGCCCGCCAGCGGCACGGTACCGAGATGCCCGACGAGGGCGGCGTCGACGATGAGGAACGCGGGCTCGGCGACGAGCGCTCCCAGTGCGGGTACGGCGAGCCGCAGGATCTCACGATTCAGGGTTCGGGCAGCGGGCACTGTTCGAGCCTATGGGCTCGGGGGGATGCTGATGCGAACCGGTCGTCGTAACCTGGATCCACCGGAGGTGACCGATGTCGGATGCGATGAACAACGCCGCCCGGTACCGCGCGCAGCGCGCGGCCGGCGAGAACGCCGAGCCCGAGGACGAGAATCCGGCGATGACGCTGAACGCCGAGAACAAGGCGCAGTTCGTCGAGACGGCGATCCAGATCGCGATCCGGCGGGGCGATTTCGACGATCTCCCCGGAGCGGGCAAGCCGATCGAGGGTCTCGGCACGCATCATGACCCCGACTGGTGGGTGCGCCGCAAGATCGAGAGCGAGAACCTGTCGGGCCTCGGCCCACCCGCCCTGCTGCTGCGCGTGGAGGACAGAGAGCTCGATGGCGATCTCGACGAGCTGCGCCGCGAGGAGGACGTGCGCGCGGTGGTCGAGGACTTCAACCGCCGCGTCGTCGATGCCCGGCGACAGCTGCAGGGCGGTCCTCCGGTCGTCACCAGGACGCGCGACGTCGACACCGAGGTCGCGGCGTGGCGAGCGCGTCGAGAGGCGACGAGGGCATCCGCCGTCACGGCTGGGACGGATGCGGCGACCGAGGCGGACGCCGCGCCGCGCCGCCGCCTGCGACGGTGGCGTCGGCGCTGAACGAGGGCGCCGGATGCCGGGGCCGCGCGCGGAACGGATCCGGCGTCCCGAGGCCCCGAGGCGCGGCTGGATAGGCTGGCGCCGTGACACCCGACTCCGAAGCGGGCGCATCTCAGCCCGAGCAGCAGAACCGCGCGCCGCAGAGCCTCGAGCCGCGGAACCCGGCGCACGACGCCGCCTCGCCCGCTGGCGACGCTGCTCCCGCCGTCCTCCGACTCGCCAGGCGCCTGCCCAGGCCGGCGGTCGCTGCGCTCGCGGCTGCGGCGGTGATCGTGGGCATCGTACTGATCGCGCGCCCCACCACCGCGCTCGATGTGCTGGCGCTGCTGATCGGAGCCGGTCTCGTGCTGGCGGGCCTGCTCGAGTTGCTGCTCCCGGCTGCCCGCGGCGACCGGCTGAGGGTGCTGCTGTCGGCTGCGCTCGTGCTCACCGGCCTCGTCGTGCTGGTCCTGCCCAACCTCACCGTGCGCGCGCTCGCGATCGTGGTCGGCGTGACCCTCATCGTGCGCGGCGCAGTCGGCCTCAGCGCGATCGTGATCGGCCGCGAGAGCCCGCTGGATCGGCGGGTGGCTGAGGTGCTCCTCGGCGCCGCCGCCATCGCCTTCGGCATCCTGGCCATCGTGTGGCCCGACATCACTCTGCTGGTCGTCGCCGTCGTGTTCGGTGCGTCGCTGACCGTCGTCGGAGCCGCCGCACTGCTCCGGATGCTGCGCGCCCGCACGCCGCGCAGGCCTGCACCGCGCCGCGACACGCTGCCGCGTCGCTGGATGCGTACGATCGCAGCGGTCTGCGCGGTCGTCCTCGCCGGGGGTGCGGTCGTCGCGACCATCGCGCTGCGCGACGGCACGCCGGTCGTCGACGACTTCTACGCCGCACCGCGCACCGTGCCGGGGGAGCCCGGCGAGCTGATCCGCGCCGAGCCCTTCACACGGGGCGTCCCCTCCGGCGCCATCGCCTGGCGCATCCTGTACACCACCACGCACGGCGACGGCAGCCCGGCGGTCGCCAGCGGCATCGTCGTGGCGCCCGGAGATGGAGAGCCGCATCCGGCGATCGCCTGGCATCACGGCACCACCGGTTTCGACCGCACCTGTGCGCCTTCCCTCGCAGCCGATCCGTTCGGATCGGGCGCGATGTTCGTGCTCGACCGCGTCCTCGAACACGGCTGGGCGCTGGTCGCCACCGACTACATCGGCCTCGGCACCGAGGGGCCGCATCCCTACCTCATCGGCGAGGGCAGCGCGCGCGCCGAACTCGACGCCGTACGCGCCGCACGCGACCTCGACGCCGCGGGCATCACGGATCAGACCGTGGCCTGGGGTCACTCCCAGGGTGGCGGCGCGACCCTGTGGTCGGCGGCCATCGCGCACGACTACGCACCCGACGTCCCCCTCTCTGGCAGCGTCGCGCTCGCCCCCGCGAGCGACCTCACGGGGCTGGTCGACCGACTGCCCGACGTGACCGGCGGCAGCGTGTTCGCATCGTTCGTGATCTCGGCGTACAGCGAGATCTACGACGACGTGTCGTTCAGCCGCTACATCCGTCCCGGAGCCGACGTCACAGTGCGCGAGATGGCCACCCGGTGCCTGGCCGCCCCCGACATGCTCGTGTCGGTGCTGACCGTGATGGCGCTCACCGACGACCCGAACATCCTCGCCGCCGATCCCACCAGCGGCGCGCTGGGAGAGCGGCTGACGCAGAACATCCCGCCGGCGGCGAAGGACGTCCCCGTGCTGCTCGGGCAGGGCGTGGACGACCAGCTGATCGCCCATGACATGCAATCCGCCTATGTGCAGCGGCTGTGCGGCGAGGGGGCGTCCGTCGACTACCGCGGATACGGCGGGCGCGACCATCTCTCGCTCGTCGAGGCGGACTCGCCGGCGATCGAGGAGGCGATGGCGTGGACCGCGGATCGGCTCGCCGGCGTCTCGACCGCGGGGACCTGCTGACTGGCGGCCGCCGGCCGCCGTGTCGTGACCGGCGAATAGGCTGGGGGCATGACAGACGTTCTGCCCTCCGGCCTCGCCGTCTCGGACTTCAGCGCCGACATCCGCCCACAGGACGACCTCTACCGCCACGTCAACGGCGCGTGGCTCGAGGCCGCCGAGATCCCCGCCGACAAGGCGCGCTGGGGATCCTTCCACCTGCTCGCCGAGCAGGCCGAGAAGGACGTGCGCGCGATCATCGAGGAATCCCAGGATGCCGAGCCCGGCACCCTCGCGCGCAAGGTCGGTGACCTCTTCACGAGCTTCATGGACACCGAGCGCATCGCCGAGCTCGGCCTCGCGCCACTGCACGAGCAGCTGGCGAAGGTCGACGCCGTCGACAGCATCCCTTCGTTCCTCACCACCGTCGGCGCCTTCGACCGCGAGGGCGTGGCCGCGCTCATCGGCGTCTTCGTCGAACCCGATCCCGGCAACCCCGAGCGATACGTGCCGTTCGCGGTCCAGGCGGGTCTGTCGCTGCCAGATGAGAGCTACTACCGCCAGGACAGCTTCGAAGGCACCCGCGCGGCCTATCGTGCTCACCTCGAGAGACTGCTCGCCCTGGCGGGCGTCGCGGATGCCGCAGGCGTCGCCGATCGCTCGTTCGGCCTCGAGCACGAGATCGCCGGTCATCACTGGGACAACGTGGCGTCGCGTGACGCCGTGAAGACCTACAACCTGAAGAGCTGGAACGACTTCCAGCAGCTCGTCGGAGCCGACATGACGCCATGGCGGGATGCCGTGGCGACTGCCAACCCCGGCGCCTTCGATGAGCTGGTGGTGTTCCAGCCGAGCTTCTTCGAGGGGCTCGGCGCTCTGCTCGCCGAAGACCGTCTCGACGACTGGAAGGCGTGGCTCACCGCCAAGGTCGTGCACGGGCTGGCCGGTTACCTCACCGACGAGATCATCGAAGAGAACTTCTCGTTCTACGGCACCGAGCTCACGGGCACGCCGTCGATCCGCGAGCGGTGGAAGCGCGGCGTCTCGCTGGTCGAGGGTTCGCTCGGGGACGCCGTCGGCCGGATCTACGTCGAGCGGCACTTCCCGCCGACGGCCAAGGCCGCCATGGATGAGCTCGTGGGGAACCTCATCGAGGCGTATCGGCAGAGCATCGAGAAGCTGGAGTGGATGGGGCCCGAGACGCGCCGCAAGGCGCTCGACAAGCTGGCCACCTTCCGGCCCAAGATCGGCCACCCCGACAAGTGGCGCGACTACGACGCGATCCAGATCGATCCGGCCGATCTGGTCGGCAACGCCCGTCGCGCGACGGTGTTCGAGCACGACAGGCAGATCTCGAAGGTCGGGCAGCCGATCGACCGCGACGAGTGGTTCATGCCGCCGCAGATGGTGAACGCGTACTACAACCCGCTGATGAACGAGATCGTGTTCCCTGCGGCGATCCTGCAGTATCCGTTCTTCGACCCCGAGCGGGACGCCGCGGCGAACTACGGCGGTATCGGCGCCGTGATCGGTCACGAGATCGGGCACGGCTTCGACGACCAGGGCAGCCGTTACGACGGCACCGGCCGCCTTCAGGACTGGTGGACCGACGAGGACCGTGCAGCCTTCGAGGAGCGCACCAAGGCGCTCATCGGCCAGTACGACGCACTCGTGCCCGTCGGCCTGCCCGACGAGAACAACGTCAACGGCGCGCTCACCATCGGCGAGAACATCGGCGACCTCGGCGGTCTGGGCATCGCCCTGAAGGCGTACGAACTGTCGCTCGGCGGCGCCGAGGCGCCCGTGATCGACGGCTACACGGGCGTGCAGCGACTGCTGCTGAGCTGGGCCCAGGTGTGGCAGCAGAAGAGCCGCGACGCCGAGACGATCCGGCTGCTGACGATCGACCCGCACTCGCCGAACGAGTTCCGCTGCAACCAGATCGTGCGCAACATCGACGCGTTCTACGAGGCCTTCGACGTCTCCGAAGGCGATGACCTTCACCTTCCGGAGGGGGAGCGCGTCACGATCTGGTGAACGACTCTCCGGCGCAGGTGTGCGAGGAGGACGGCGGGGCTACGATAGCCGGGACGGACGGATGCGTGGCATCGCGCACCCGGATCCGCCGCCTCCCCCACACCCGTGAGGAATACGCGTGAGTTCGCACTCCTCTGTGCCCGACCCGTTCGACGCGCCCGTCGACGGGCCGCCGGCCGTGCTGCGCCGGTCGCAGCGCAGTAGCAGGCGCGCCCCTCGCCGCGCGGCCACCGGTCGCCGTTCCTTCGGTGCGACCGTGCGGGCGCTCGAACTGCTCGCCGCATCAGGGGCGCAGGTGTCGGTGCACGTCGCCGACCTCGACACGGGCCGTTCGGTGCTGGCCGGAGACGACCACGTGCCGCTGCCGATCGCTGGTCTCGGCGTCGTGCCCCTGCTGGTCGAGGTCGCCGCGGGGCTGGAAGCGGGGCGGCTCGACCCGCTTCAGATCGTCGACCGCGCCGAGCTCGATGTGGTCAGCGGCTCGGGGCTGTGGCGCAACCTGCGCGCCCCCTCGCTGCCGCTGGCGGACCTGGCGCTGCTTGCCGCTGCCGCCGGTGACCCGAACGCCGCGAACGCGCTGCTCGACGCGGTCGGGCACGAGAAGGTGCGCGCGCGCATGGTCTCGCTCGGTATGCCGCGCAGCGCCGTGCTGGATCGGTTCCGCGACCGGCGCGGTCCGGACGATGCCCCTCACGTCGCGGTCGGCACGACCCGCGAGTTCGCCGGGCTGTTCGCCGCGCTCGTGAACTCGGCAGTCGTCGATGCCGCCGTCAGCGCCCAGGTGTCGGAATGGCTCAGCCTCGGGCACGACCTGAGCCTCGTCGCGGCATCCACCGGCCTCGACCCGTTCGCGCACGACCACGATCAGCACGGTCTGCTGTTCATCAACAAGACCGGCCGAGGCGGCGGTGTGCGCGCCGAGGCGGGGGTGCTGGCCGGCCCGCGCGCCGGGACCGCCTACGCGATGACGGTGTGCTTCGACGACCTCTCGATCAGCCATCGCCTGCGCGCGCACGACGCCTTCCATGTGCTCGGGGTCGAGCTGATGGAGTACGCGCACTGACGCCGGCGGCTCGCCGCCGAGCAGCATCCGCCCCTCTCGGAACGGATCCAGAACGCCGGTCCCGCGGCCGCCGTGGCGGCGTTCTCCATCCGCGCGCCCCACGAACGCGAAGCGGGGGTGCGTCGGTCGAGCCGGGCGGTCAGTGGCCCGCGAGACCTGCGCGATGGGCCAGCACGGCCGCCTCGACCCGGTTGCGCACGCCGAGCTTGATCAGGATCGCGCTGACGTGGCCCTTCACCGTCCCTTCCACGAGATGCAGCCGTCGGCCGATCTCCGCATTCGACGCCCCCGCGCTCAGCAGCGCCAGAACCTCGCGCTCGCGATCGGTCAGCGCGGCCACGGCATCCCGGGCCTCGGCGCTGCGGGTGCGCGCACCTTCGCGGTACGGCGCGATCACGCGCCGCGCGATCTCCGGCGACAGGTAGGCGCCGCCGTCGGCCACGGCCCGCACCCCCGCGATCAGCTCGCGCGGGTCGGCGGCCTTCAGCAGGAACCCCAGTGCCCCGCCGCCCAGCGCGCGCTCGACGTAGTCGTCCTCGCCGAAGGTCGTCAGCATCACGACCGCCGTCGCGGGCATCGTCGTGATGATCTCGGCGGCCGCGCTCAGCCCGTCGAGCACCGGCATGCGAATGTCGAGCACAGCGACATCGGGCCGATGGCGCCGCGCGGCGGTGATCGCCTCCCGCCCGTCGGCCGCCTCCGAGACCACCTCGACGTCGGGGTCGGACTCGAGGATCGCCCGAACGCCCGCGCGGATCATCGCCTCGTCGTCGGCGATCAGCACGCGGATCACGAGGCCTCCAGGTGAAGCTTCTGCACCAGAACGCCGTCTCGGAAGCACAGCCGGTACGTCGCATCGGTGAAGTGGAGCCAGCCGTCGCGCGCCGCGAAGTACTCGCATTGCGCGCCGGTCGGAAGCGCGGGCTCGTCCACGACCGGTGCAGGGCGCGGAATGCCCCCTGGCAGCACCGGCGAGAGCGCAGACCTCGTCGCTCCGAGCTCGATGCCCTCGTACGTCTCGGATGATACGGCCGTCTGAGCGACCGTGATCGCCTGCACGGCGAGGAACCCGGCGATCGCGAGCACGACGATCGACCCTGGAACCGCGGCCGTCTGAAGCAGGCTGCGACGCGTGGCCCGCGCGTTCGCCCGAAGCTCGGCATCGGCGGTGCCGACGATCGATCCGGTCGCGGGTGCGGGCGTCGCTGGTGCGCGGAGGATCAGTTCGAATCCGCCGTCGTCCGGGCGTGCGGCGATCGTGGCTCCGAGCAGTTCGGCGCGTCGACGCAGGCTAGAGATGCCGTGACCGCTGCCGTGCGACGCACCGGCGTCCGCGCTCGGCCGCCCGGACCGCACTGACACCACGATCCCGTCCGCATCCGCGGGGGAGCCCGCGTCGGTATCCCCCCGGACGATGGCGATCTCGACCTCCGCACCCGGCGCATGCCTTGCCGCATTGGTGAGACCCTCGCGCACCACCCGGACGGCCAGTTCGGCGATGAGCGGATGCACGGCGGTCAGCGCCTGCCGGTCGGACGCCACGCTGACCGACATGCCTGCGTCGCGCGCTCCGGCGGCGAGCACGTCGATGCTCTCCCCTCCGACGGGCGCCAGCCGGCCCGGTCCGTTCGGGCCGGCCAGCTGCACGACCTCGCGCAGGCGCTCGCTGGCACGAACCGCCGCCGCGCGCAGCTCCTGGAACTGCAGCTGCTGCGGCGCACTCAGACCCCGCCCGAGTTCCAACGCGCCGGCCTGCACGGCGATGAGCGCGAGCTCGTGCCCGATCGTGTCGTGCAGATCGTCTGCGATGCGTGCGCGCTCTTCGGCCTGTGCCCGGTCGGCCAGCACCGCGGCGTCCGATTCGCGCTGCCGCGCTCGCAGCAGCTGATAGCGCCCCACCCACCAGGCGGCGACGACGGTGAGGAGCGCGATGAGCGCACCTGTCATCCAATCGCCCAGCGGAGCGCCGCCCGGCAGCAGATACGAGACGGGCAGCATGAGCGCGAGCGCGGTGAGGATCGTGATCACGGCGGAAGACAGCCCGCGCATGCGGCGGCCGACGATGTAACCGGCGATCACGGACGGCACGAGAAGCAGGACGAGGGCCGAGTCGCCCCAGCGCGCGACGGGCAGCGTGACCGACGTCGCGACGAACAGCAGGACGACGCCGAGCGCGGTCGACAGGGGTCTCGTCCCGGTCGTGCCCGTGCGCTGAAGCATCCACCCATCCTAGGAACCGGCGCCCGTCCGCATACCTGACGAAAGTCAGGCGATCCCCTGTCTTCGGTGCGATGCGGGCCGGATGCCGGCATCCGTAGCGTCGCAGGCATGGACCTTCTCGCATTCCTGACCGGGCTCGTGACCGACCTGGCCGCGTCGCCCTGGGTGTACGCCGTGGTCTTCGCGGTGTGCACCATCGACGGGTTCTTCCCGCCCGTGCCGAGCGAGACGGTCGTGGTCGGTGCGGCGACCATCGCGAGCGCCACGGGCGAACCGGTGCTGCTTCTGCTCATCGGTGTGGCGGCGGTGGGCGCCATCGCCGGCGACAACATCGCCTATCTGCTGGGGCGCACGATCGGCACCACGCGGTTCCGCTGGATGCGCACGAGCCGTGTCGCCTCCGCCCTGGACTGGGCGCGGCGCGGGCTCGAGCATCGCGGCGCCCTGCTCATCTTCACGGCACGCTACATCCCGGTCGGACGGATCGCCGTCAACATGACCGCGGGCGCCACCGGGTACCCGCCGCGTCGCTTCGTGCTGCTCTCGGTCGCCGCGGGAATCACCTGGGCCGCATACTCCGCACTGTTCGGCGTCGTCGCGGGCCGGTGGCTGCACGACCAGCCGCTCCTCGCGATCGCGCTCGCCGTGGCGGTCGCCGCGCTCTTCGGCTGGATCGTCGACGTCGTGTTGCGGCGGGTGCTCGCCCGCACGACGGCGAGCGCACCCGCCGAGTCCGAATCGGATCTCGTGGACGCTCGGGTATGACGGCGTCGACGCGCCTCTGACCTCCGGTACCGTCGACACATGCCGACCGAGGACTGGATTCCGCACCGTCGTGAAGACGGGGAGCTGCTGGGGTGGATCCATGCCGAAGGCGAGCACTGGGTGGCGGTCGACGTGCTCGGCCGCCGCGCATCGGACGCGACGGACTGGCTGCAGGCCGAGGCGACGCTGGAGGCGCGCGGGCTGGCGTGGCTCGCGGATCCGTGGATGCTGGACGGCGAGGAGGATCGTCCTCAGCGGGTGCGCATCATCGAGGTCACCCCGCACGACGGCGACGTTCGCGGCCGCATCGTCGTCAAGCTGGACGACTTCGGCGATGTCAGCAGGCCGTCTGCGCAGCCGCTTATCCTCCCGTGGCCCATCCCCGACCGGCTGCGGCCGCCCCGCGACGGCGACCCCGACGCCCACACGCTGACCCGTTGACGCGGCGCCCGGCGACCGCGTAGACCTATGGACGAGCGATCAGTGAGGAGCCGCCCATGGGCATCGTCTACAGCGACATCTCCGTCTCCGCCGACGGCTACGCGACCGGCCTGAACCAGCGTGAGGAGAAACCCTTCGGCGACATCGACGACGCATGGCTGCACAGCTGGATGTTCGACGCGTACGAGGAGAACCGTGAGGAGGCCGACGCGATCACCGACTCCGGCGCGACGATCATGGGCCGGAACATGTTCGGCCCGGTGCGAGGCGAATGGGATCGCGACTGGCGCGGGTGGTGGGGGCCGAACCCGCCCTATCACGGGCCGGTGTTCGTGCTCACCCATCACGCCAAGGGCCCGATCGAGATGGAGGGTGGCACGACCTTCCACTTCGTCACGGACGGCATCGCGGCCGCACTGGAGCGCGCACGCGCCGCGGCGGGGGAGCGGAACATCTCGATCGCGGGCGGCGCGAGGACGGTGAACCAGTTCCTCGCCGCCGGACTGCTCGACGAGCTGCGCCTGCACATCACGCCCTGCATCCTCGGCGCGGGGGAGCGGATCTTCGACGGGGTGCCGGCGCAGCGCCTGGAACGCGCATCCGTGCGCGCCACATCGCTGGTGACCCACATCACCTACCGCCGGGCGTGACCCGCGCTTCCGCGTGTCGTTGCCGACGTGGGAGTCGTCGTCAGCCCGGGAGGGCCGGATGCTGCTCGCCCGCCGATCGGCTCGGGATGAAGAACGTCAGGGCGAAGGCGATGATGCCGGCGACGATCGCCAGCCAGAAGCACACCTCGAAGGCCTCACGGGTCGGCACCGCGACACCGTCGACCTGGATGCTCATGGAGGCGAGCACGCCGCCCATCACCGCGGACGCGGTCGAGGTCCCCACGGAACGGAACAGCGCGTTCAGGCCGTTCGACGCACCGGTCTCGTTCGCCGGGACGGCGCGCATGATGATCATCGGCATCGCGGCGAACGTGAAGCCGATCCCGATGCCGATGAGGACGTTGCCGACGAGGAAGTGCCAGACCTCGGTCGACCAGATCAGCACGAACACGTACGCCAGCACGATGGCCGCGGTGCCTACGGTGAACAGGGGCCGCGGTCCGACGGTGCGCTCCAGCCAGCCCGACAGCGGGGAGATGACCATCATCATGATGCCCGAGGTCGCCACGATCAACGCCGCGGCGAACATGTCGAGGCCGAGGCCGGAGCCGGTCTCGATGGGCAGCTCGAGCATCTGCGGGAAGGTCACGTTCGACGAGAACAGTGCGAATCCCATGCCGATCGCCGCGATGTTGGTGAACAGCACCGCCGGCCGCGCGGCGACCCGCAGATCGAGCAGCGGCTCCTTCGCGCGCAGCTGGTACCAACCCCACACCAGCAGAACCAGGATGCCGCCGATGAGGCAACCGAGCGAGGCGGGTGCCGTCCAGCCCCACTCGGCGCCGCGAGAGACGTAGAGCAGCAGGCCGGTGAGGCCGATCGCGAGTCCGGCCACGCCGATCAGATCGAGCCGCCCGGGAAAGCGCAGCACGTCGTCGGGAACCACCATGACGACGAGTACGAGCCCCACGACACCGAGCGCGGCGGCCAGCCAGAACAGCATGTGCCAGTCGGCATGCTCGGCGAGCAGCGCCGCCACCGGCATCCCGATCGCACCGCCGACGCCCATCGTGGCGCTCATCAGCGCGACGGCCGTGCCGAGCCGCGCGGGCGGCAGCGCGTCGCGCATGATGGCGATGCCCAGCGGCACGACGCCCGTCACCGCGCCCTGGAGGGCGCGGCCCAGGATCACCCCGATGATCGACGTCGACAGTGCGGCAATGACCGATCCGACGACGAGGATCACCAGCAGCACCACGACGACACGGCGCTTTCCGTACATGTCGCCGAGGCGGCCCGAGATCGGAGTCGCCACCGCGGCGACGAGCAGTGTGATGGTGACCACCCACGTGGTGTCTTCGCGAGAGGCGTTCAGCAGCGCCGGCAGTTCGGCCTGCAGCGGCACGACCAGGGTGAACATGAAGGCCGAGCACAGGCCGACGAAGGCGAGGACGGCGACGATCGCCCCTCGAGGTGGTATGCGGGACAGTCGTCTTCTCGCCCTGTCGTCTTCCGCACCCATCGAAGCAGGCTATCGTGCGGCCGCCGGGCATCGGGCCGGAAGCATGATTCGATGGGGGGCATGAGCGACGCGCAGCCACCGCAACAGCATCCCGCCGACACCGACTGGCATCGTTGGGCGCCGATCGGGCAGACCCTCGACGCGAGCAGGGTGCCCCGCAGCGGGCCCACCCCGAGCATCGCCGCCTTCGAGCTGCTGCCGCTGGAGCAGATGCTCGTGCCCGAGAAGCCCCGCAGCGGTGAGCTCGACCCCTCGCAGTGTCACCACTGCCGTCCGTCGCCGTACACGATCTGGCAGGACGACGAGTGGCGCGTCAGCGGCGGGATGCAGGGAGCGAGCGGACTTCCCTTCATCGGCGCGATCTCGCCTCGGCGACATGTGAAGCTCGAGGACGCCCCGGTCGAGGTGCTGGCTGGTCTCGGCCCGGTGCTGCAGCGGGTGTCCGAGGCGGCGAAGGCGATCCCCGCCGTGGCGCGGTGTCATTTCTCGCGCTGGAACGACGGCTCCGCGCACCTGCACCTGTGGGCGTACGCGCGCCCGGCCGGCATGATGCAGGGCCGGGGTGCGATCCTGCCGTACTGGGAGCAGTGCATGCCCGCCATGCCGGACGACATGATGCGGCGCTACCTCGGCATCGTCGCCGAGGCGCTCGCCGCAGGGGGCGGAGAGGCGTTCCCCTACAGCTGAGGCGCGCGGCACGGTGCGAGCGCGTTTCCCCTCACGCCCCCGGGGATGCAGACTGGGAACGTGCGAACCATCCGCGAACTCGACACCGTTGAACTGATCATCGACGCCCAGGGGCTTCTCGACTCCATCCGTGGCCCCGAGCGCGTCATCGACGCGGGAACGCTGCGCGCTCTGCAGCAGTCCGGGAACTATGTGGTCGGGCTGTTCGACGGGGACGGCGAGGAGCACATGGTCGGCGCGTCGATCGCGTTCTTCGGAGAGCCGGGTCGGCGAACCATGCACTCGCACATCACCGCCCTGCTGCCGGAGTACCGCGGGCGGGGCTGGGGCCGCGAACTCAAAGAGCACCAGCGCCAGTGGGCGTTCTCGCGCGAGGTCGGCCGGATCACCTGGACGTTCGACCCGCTCGTCGCCCGCAACGCGCACTTCTTCCTGACAGTGCTGGGGGCACGGGTCACCGGCTATGTGGTGAACCAGTACGGCATCTTCGGCGGCGGGGACGCGGGCGATGAGAGCGACCGCCTCGACGTCGAATGGGCACTGGCCGACATCGCCAAGTCCCCGGCATCGGAGGCCATCGTCGAGACGCTCGAGATCCCCGAAGACGTCGAGGCCATGCGTGCCTCGGACCCGGATGCCGCGCACGAGTGGCGCATGCGCCTGCGCGCGCAGATGGAAGAGCTGCTCGCGCGCGGCCTGCGCATCGGCGGCTTCGACGTCGAGCGCGGCTACCTGTTCACCGAGTGACACCGAGCGAGACCGACTGAGCCTGCGCGGAACAGCCCGCGCGAATGCGACGGAGGGCCCGCAGGCGAATGCCTGCGGGCCCTCCGTCGTCAGCGCTCAGCCCTTGGCGCCGCGCGCCGGCGCCACCTGCACCGCGCGCTCGATCTCCTGACTGAACGTGTTGCCCGCCTCGTCGACGGCCGTTACCCGCAGGTCGATGAACCCGCCGCTGTTCGGGACCGGCACTGTCGCCGTGTAGGCGGCGACGTAGGCGCGGCCGTCGGCGAAGCCGTCGGAGGGCGGCTCACCGGGGCCCGAGTCGTCGCGAGACTCGAGGTCGAGCTCGATCCTCTCCCACTCGCCGCCGTCGGTGCGAACCTCGACGGTGACGTCCTTCACCGCGGCACTGCCGACGGCACCGGAGACGTGACCGACGTCGATGCCCACCTCGATCGGGGCGTTCTTCTTCCGCTTCACGCCGGCGATGCCCCCGCTCGACAGTGCGACGTCGTAGCTCGCCTGCATCATCGGCAGAAGCTGCTTGTCATTCTCGCTGGCCTTGCCGGACGAGCCCATCGACCACTCCGTGAGCGTCTTCGTGGATGTGGGGAGCCAGGTGCCGTCCTGCGTCGTGGTCAGCACGTACCGCAGTGTGCTCTCGCCGTCAGGGATGCCCCACGCGTACGACCCCTGGTATGGGGACGATGCGAACGGCTCCCCGTCGACGAACAGCTCGCCGAGGTAGCTGGTCCCGGGAACCTCGGCGAACGTGTCGACGGTGCCGGTGCGCTCGGGGTTCGCGCCGTCCGCCGCGGAGGGCACGTTGATCTGCACCGCATCGCCCGATCGGTACGGCGCCCAGAACTCGGGGCCCACGTAGGGGCGCACGACCGCGCCGAACCAGCTTGTGTCCACTCGCTGCCCGGGCTTGTAGGAGCGCATCGTGTCGCGCATGTCCCAGGCGGCGCCGACGAGCGTCGCGGTCTGGTACCACCTGAAGTCGTCGGTGCTCACCCACTCGGTGCGTTCCATTCCGCGGTCGACGCGCTGAAGGAAGCCGCTGGCGGTCGGAGCGTTCGGTGCGAAGTCGTACCGGAACTCTCCGACGAGCTCGCCGTCACGGCCGATGTACTGCGTGTCGATGCGTGCGAGCTGCGGCTTGTACGAGAGATCCGCCGGGATCGACCCGTCGCTGTACAGAGCGACGTCCCACGTCTCGTCCGAGACCGGGATCCCTGTGGCCTTGATCAGCACGCGCTTCTTCGCCATCTGCTCGCGCAGCTCAGCGCCCTGAACCCCGCTGATGCCGGCGACGGCGATCGGCGAGGGCGTCGCTCCGTCATCCGACCCGACCCAGACGCTCGTCTCGGCGGGGTCGCCGTTGACGAGGATGAGCAGAGCAGCTCCCTTCGCGGCGGCGTTCGCAGCGATCGACGAGGGCGCGACGGCATCCGACACCGTCGCGACGGCGACCTTGCGCTTGACGTCCGCCGCAGCGACCTCCTCCGCCGTTCCCGTTCCGATGTCGACGGCGTGGCCGCTGACATCGCCGTCGAGCAACGTGCCCCCCGGCTGCGCGATCACATCGAGATCGAGCTTTCCCGCATTCACCGAGAGCGTCGGATGCTGCAGGCGCCACCGGGCCGTGAAGGAGAACTGATCCGCGTCGCCGGCCTCCAGGGGCTGCGCGTACAGCTCGTCCGTCCACACCGGCACCGTCGCGCTGCCCATGAATCCGGCGGCGACGTAGTCGAGCCGGCGATAGCTGGACTCGACGCCGTCCTCGTCGACGTCGACGGTCACGCGCTCGGTGTCGCGGGCGTCGAAGGCGACCGAGGTGGCGCCGTCGAGCTCGATGTGCGGGTCGCCGACCAGGGCGATCCCTTCACTGTCGGGCGCGGAGTGCACAGGCATCATCGACATCAGCGAGTAGGTGCCTGCAGCCAGACGCAGCGTCGTCTCGCCGGAGACGGGGATCGAGGTGTACCAGCCGGTCTCGACGTTGTGGATCCAGCCGACGGTGTCGGCGGGCTCGCCGTCGAGTCCGGTCGCGGTGACGGTGAGGTCGTAGCGCTCTGCTTCGGCGATGATGCCCAGTGCCGTGCGCGCCACCTCGGTGCCCTCGACGCTGGCGATCAGCGTGCCGGAGTACTGTGCGCCCGCCGGCACGTCGCCGGGGTCTGCCGTGAGCGTCGCCGTGCGGGTCTCGCCCGCGGGGATGGTGAGCGTCGGAGCATCCAGCGAGACGATGCCCTCGGCCGCACCGCCGCCACCCCCGGGGGTGGTGTCGGCAAGAGAGACGTCGAGCGAGACGGTGACCTCGGACTGGGAGCGGTTGGTGTACTCGATCTCGCGGACGACGGGCGTGGGCTCCGCTCCCCAGAGCAGGGTCCCGAAGTCGCCGGATCCCGAGGCCAGCACGGTGTCCTCGACGGCACCGGCCACGTCGAGCGCGCCTGCGCCCACCTGGTAGGCGGTGAGACCCACATCGGTGGCGGTGCTCACCAGTGCAGCGCGCAGCTGCGCGGCGGTGTAGTCGGGATGCTGCTGCTTGACGATCGCGGCCGCGCCGGCCACGTGCGGCGTGGCCATCGAGGTGCCGCTCATCGTGACGTAGTCGCCCGAGCCTGCGCTGTCTGCCGAGCGGGCGGCCGTGATCTCATTGCCGGGGGCGGCGAGGTCGGGCTTCAGCGCGCCGGAACGGGCGAGAGGCCCCTGGCTGGAGAACCACGAGAGCGCGCCGGTCGGGTCGTCGACTGATCCGACCGTGAGCGCGCTGGCCGCCGATCCCGGTGAGCCGATGGTCTCGGGGTTCGTCGAGTTGCCCGCTGCGACGACGAACAGTGAGCCGGTCTCGGCTGCGAGGTTGTTCAGCGCCGTCGCCATGAGGTCCTTGCCGTCGGAGGGCTGCTGGGATCCGAGGCTCATGGACACGATGGGCGCCCGCTCGGCGGCCCACTCCATCCCGGCGATGATCCAGGAGTCCTGGCCGAAGCCGTCCTTGTCGAGCACCTTGCCGACGAGCAGGTCGGAGCCGTCGGCGACGCCGCGGTGCTGTCCGTCGCTCGCAGCGCCGGTGCCCGCGATCGTCGCCGCGACGTGCGTGCCGTGCCCCTGCGTGTCGACGTCGACCTCCTCGCCGGGCACGAAGCTCGCGGACTCGGGAAGCACACGGTCGGCGAGGTCGGGGTGGGTGTCGTCGTAGCCGGTGTCGAGCACGGCGACCGTCACCCCCTCGCCGGTGTAGCCGGCGTCCCACGCTTCGGGCGTGCCCGTCCACGGGACGCTCGAGTCGAGAGTGGCTCGCACCTTCCCGTCGAGGTGGATGGCCTCGATGCCGGACGAGAATGCGCCGCCCGGATGGAATGAGCGGGCTCCGGCGGCCGGCGACCCGGTGAGTGCGGCCCATGTGGCGGCGGCATCGGAGTGGGAGGCGGTCGCCGCCGAGGCGTCGATGCTGGGCAGTGCCGTCTCGGTCTTGATGCCGACGGGCGGGGCGCTGCGGCGCGCCGACCCGTGCTCGACGATGATCGGGGTGGCATCGACCGACGCATCGTCGTAGCCGAACTCGATGAGCTGCGTGACGTTGAACAGGTCGCGGTCCAGTGCACCCTTCGCGATGTACGCCGAGGCGGCATCGGGCACGACGAGGATGTCGTCGCCGACGGTGATCGTCTGATAGCCGGCTCCTTCGACTGCGGTCTCGACATCGACCGTGCTGGTGCCGTCGGAGAGCGTGCTCACTCGCACGCGGTCGCCGGTGATCAGGGTGACGCTGTGTTCGGCGGCGCTCAGGACCTCGGGGGCGGCGGTGCCCTCGCCGTCCGGGTCGGCGGCGGCCGCGCCGCCCGTGAGCGCGACGCCGCTGGCGGCGAGGGCGATGCCGCTGACACCGGCGATGATCGAGCGGCGAGCGGGTATGGCGCGTCTGGGGGAGGGGCGCATCAGGAGTCCTTCCGGGGATCAGGTACCCCCCAAAATCCCACGGCGGAGCGGGTAGCGTGGTGGCGGAGTGACGCCATGGCCGCGATCCGCCACGTGAGAGCGCTGCGATCCGTCGGCGATCGCTCCATCGGCGCAGGAGATGAGAATGCTCGATGAGATCGACCTCGACGAGGAGCAGCTCTTCGTCTACCGCACCCTGCTCACCCTGTCGGCCGCCGGGGCGGCGGAGCTCGCCGAGGGTGTGCGGCTCCCGATCGAGCGGGTGGAGCTGATCCTCGACGCCCTCGAGCGTCGAGGCCTGGCGGCCCGACGTGCCGCGGAGCCCGATCTGCTCGTCGCCTCACCGCCGACGCTCGCCTTCCGGCCGCTTCTCGCAGAGCGCGAACGTCGCCTCGCTCAGGCGCACGGACTGCTGGGCGAGCTCAGTGATCTGTACCGGGAGGGTGCTGCGCTGCGGCACGCGCCCGATGTCGTCGACGTCGTCAGGGGAGCGGATGCCGTGCGCCAGCGCATCGGCCAGCTGCAGGCCGCCGCGACCGAGCGGGTGGACGTGTTCGTGCTGAGCGATGTCGCCCTGATGGATTCCGCGGCCAACAGTGAAGAGGACAGGGCCCTCGCCAGGGGTGTCGAGTACCGCGTCGTGGTGGAGACCGAGGTGCTGGAGCGCCCCGGGTTCCTCGACGCGGCGAGAGAGGCCTACGCGCACGGTGAGGAGGTGAGGGTGCTGCCCTCCCTGCCCACGCGGCTGTTCATCGTGGATCGGGAACTGGCGCTGCTGCCCACCTACTCCCGCAGCGAGGGCAATGTCACCGGTGCGCTGCTGGTGCACCCGAGCGGCCTGCGCGATCTGCTGACCGCGATGTTCGAGCAGTACTGGCGGATCTCCACCGCCCTCGTCGACGCGGCGATGGAGAATCGTGAGGCGGAGCAGGGCGTGGACCGCGCACTGCTGAAGCTGCTGATGCTGGGCATGACCGACAGCGCCGCGGCATCCCAGCTCGGCATCTCCGTACGCACCGTGCAGCGCCGAGTCGCCGAGCTGATGGATCACGCCGGAGTGTCCACGCGCCTGCAGCTGGGGGCCGCCGCCGTCCGCCTCGGCTGGGTGTGATCGGCCCCACCGATAGGATTGAGGATGCTCGTGTACGAGCGTTCTCTCCGCATCCGACCATTGGAGCCACCGTGGCCGAACAGTCCCGTCTTGACAAGGTCATCGCCCTCGCCCGCCACCGCGGGTTCGTGTTCCAAGCGGGTGAGATCTACGGCGGTTCGCGTTCTGCGTGGGACTACGGCCCCCTCGGCACCGAACTGAAGGAGAACATCCGTCGCCAGTGGTGGCAGACCTTCGTGCGGGGCCGCGGCGACATGGTGGGCCTGGACTCGTCGATCATCCTGCCCAAGCGCGTGTGGGAGGCGTCCGGGCACGTCGCCACGTTCACCGACCCGCTGGTGGAGTGCCTGAGCTGCCACAAGCGCTTCCGGGCCGACAACCTGATCGAGGACTTCGAAGCGCGCAAGGGCCGCAAGGCGGAGAACGGCCTGGCCGATGTGCCCTGCCCGAACTGCGGCAACAAGGGTCAGTACACCGAGCCCAAGGCCTTCTCCGGTCTGGTGAAGACCTATCTCGGCGTCGTCGACGACGAGTCGGGCCTGCACTACATGCGCCCCGAGACTGCGCAGGGCATCTTCGTGAACTTCTCCAACGTGCTCACCGCCTCGCGCAAGAAGCCACCGTTCGGCATCGGCCAGGTGGGCAAGGCGTTCCGCAACGAGATCACGCCGGGCAACTTCATCTTCCGCACGCGCGAGTTCGAGCAGATGGAGATCGAGTTCTTCGTGCCGCCCGCCGAGGCGCAGCAGTGGTTCGAGCACTGGGTCGAGGCCTGCTGGAACTGGTTCATCGACCTGGGGGTGAACCCCGAGAACATGCGTCAGTTCGATGTGCCTGAAGACGAGCGCGCTCACTACTCCGCAGGCACCATCGACTTCGAGTACCGCTTCGGCTTCCCCGGCAAGGAGTGGGGCGAGCTGATGGGCGTCGCCAACCGCACAGACTACGACCTCTCCAGTCACACCGAGGCATCGGGTCAGAGTCTGACGTACTTCGACCAGGCCTCGGGCGAGCGGTACACCCCGTACGTCATCGAGCCGTCGTTCGGTCTCACCCGCTCGATGATGGCGTTCCTCGTCGACGCTTACGAAGAGGAGGAGGTGCCGAACGCCAAGGGCGGCACCGACACGCGCACGGTGCTCAAGCTCGACCCGCGCCTCGCTCCGGTGAAGATCGCGGTGCTGCCGCTGTCGCGCAATGAGCGGCTGTCGCCGCTCGCCAGGGAGGTGGCCGACACCCTCCGCGGTCGCTGGACGGTCGACTTCGACGACGCCGGCGCGATCGGTCGTCGCTACCGCCGTCAGGACGAGATCGGCACGCCGTTCTGCGTCACCGTCGATTTCGATTCGCTCGACGACAACGCCGTGACCGTGCGCGACCGCGACACCATGGCGCAGGAGCGCGTGCCGCTCGACGGCCTGGAGACGTACCTCGCGGAGCGCTTGCGCGGCGCCTGACCTCGGCATGCGCAGCGTCCGGAGCCCCGATTCGGACAGTCAGAATCGGGGCTCCGTTTCAGTCCGGCAGGGGGAGCAGGTCCGGGTGCAGCCTGCGCTCGTCCAGCCACGCGCGCAGCACCCGGTTGAAGAGGTCGGGGTCCTCACCGCTCCACCCGTGGTGCATCCCGGGTGCAAGCCCGACTCTGACGTCGGGCACTTCGGCCGCGATCGCCTTCAGCGAGCGGTGGAAGTACCGTGTCTCCCGCTCGCCGGCGAGTGCGAGGACGGGTGCTTCGATCTGCTCGAGTCCGGTCACGTGACCCGGCTGCACCTCGCGCAGCTGCTCGAGCGCGCTGCGGCGCGAGAGAGCAGGCGAACGCGAGACGAACTCGGCTCTCGCCTCGTCTTCGAGTCCCATCGCGCGGGCCATGCCCTCCCAGAGGAACCGTGTGTTCCACAGTGCGAGCGACGCGCGATTCCCGAGACGCATCGCCGGGGTGTAGGGCAGCACCGAGACGCCGGTCACGAAGGCGGATGCCACGAGGGCCGGATGCCGCGCGGCGACGTGCAGCGCCGCGATCCCTCCCATCGACAGGCCGACCAGATCGACGGGTTCGTCGGTCTGCGCCGCGATCATCGCAGCGAGCCTGTCCGACATCGAATCGAAGCTCGACCACGGCTCCCTTCTTCGAGACAGGTAGCCGGGAAGGTCCGGGGCGAAAGTCGGCCGATCGGACAGTACGTCGATCTGCGACCTCCACATCCAACCGCCGGTCACGCCTCCGTGCAGGAAGACCACCGTCCGCGTCATGACCGCTCCCCTCCGAGGCCGGCCAGCAGCTGCTCGAGCCAGTCGATGTGGGTCTCGTTGGTGCGGATGCCGTGGTCGAGCGTCATCGACCGCAGCCACCCGGCGCGATCGTGACCCGGATCGGGTGAGGGAACGCTCGATCGCAGCGCGCGGAGTTCGCCGAGCGAGGAGCGGGCCGCTTCGAGCCGGAGGCCTATCACGCCTTGCAGCGCCTCGACTTCGAGCGAGCCGGCGAAGAAGATCCGCGCGATGAAGGCGTCGCGTTCGGGCTGCTCGGCCGGGTCGGACTGCAGCCACTCGGTGAGGGCGTGCCGTCCGGCATCCGTGATGTGATGCACGGCGCGGTCGGGCGCATCGCGCCCCGGGACGATCTCCTTGCGTGCGTGCCCGGCTTCGACGAGTCGCGACAGGGTGCGGTAGATCTGTGCCTTGTCTGCGTTCCAGAAGTACGCCGCCGACGTGCGGAACGCCCGGATCAGGTCGTAGCCCGACATGGGCTGCACAGTGAGGAAGCCGAGGATGATGCGCGCAAGGGTCACGACATCAGTGAAGCCCATCACTAGTGGATAAGTCAACTAGCACCTGTCATGGGACAGCAGAGGTCTGCTATCGTCGTCGACCGTGGGTACGCTGATTCACTAGATCGGGACGCTGCGTCGAGTCTTCTCCGCAGCGGGTCCTGAGCGATCGCGTCGTCTGATCGGCGCGGCCGAGGTCCCTGTTTCCGATCCGCATCCCCGATGCGTGAATCGCCGCGACGGCCATCGATCGTCGCGGAGAGGAGTTCTCATGTTTCCTTCCGACCTCTCAGACGTGCCCACTCGCGCGCATCGCGTGTGTGAGCTGCGATCTGCGACCGTCCGCTTCGCGGACCGTCTGGTGCTCGACCGCATCGACCTCGTGGTCGGTGCCACGGACCGGCTGGCGATCATCGGCGACAACGGCGCCGGCAAGTCGACCCTGCTCGATCTGCTCGCCGGTGCGGTGCTGCCTGTCGACGGCGCCGCTCGCGTGGCCATCCCCGGCGGCGTCGCCCATGCCGCGCAGGATCCGCGATTTCCTGCTGCCGCGACGGTGCGCGATGCCGTCGATCTGCTCCTCGCCGATCTGAGAACCCTCGAACGCCGAATCCAGGAGGTCTCCGACCGGCTGGCTTCGGCGGACGCGGGCGCGCAGCCGGCCCTGCTCGACGAACTCGCGCAGCTGATGGATCGATTCGAGGCGCGCGACGGCCGTCGCGTCGATCAGCGCGTGAACGCCGCCCTTCAGCAGCTGGGTCTGGGTGATGTCGACCGTTCACGCCGCGTCGCCGAACTCTCGGGCGGCGAGCGCGCCCGTCTTGCGCTCGCCGTGGCTCTGTCGTCGATGGCGGAGCTGCTGCTGCTCGACGAACCGACCAACGACCTAGACGACACAGGGCTCGCGTGGCTCGAGGCTCGCCTGAGCTCGCATCGCGGCGGAATGGTCGTGGTCACGCACGACCGGGCGTTCTTGGAGAGGTTCGCCGACGACATCGTGCACGTGCGGGATGCGGGCCTTCGTCGTTACGGCGACGGCTACGCCGGGTTCCTCGGCGCACGCGAGACGGAGCGGCGCCGCCAGGCCGAGCGGCACGAGGAATGGAAGGCGGAGCTCGCTCGCAACGAGGCGCTCGTCGCCGCGAACGCCTTCCGACTCAGCGCCATCCCGCGCAAGCTGGAGCTCGACGGGTTCGGCCATGGCGCGTTCCGTGCTCGCAGTCGCGACCACGGTGCGATGGGGCGAATCCGCATGGCGAAGGAGCGGGTCGCCCGTCTGCGGTCGGAGCCGGTCGCGCCGCCACCCCAGCCGCTGCGGTTCGCCATGGACGCGGATGACCCGCCGGAGCGGGATGGCGCGCCGCTGATCACCCTGGACGAGGTCCGCCGCGGCTCCGGGGCCAGGCTGCGAGTGAATCGGTGGATGCTGCGGCCGGGCGATCGTTGGCTCGTGACCGGCCCGAACGGTGCCGGTAAGACGACCCTGCTGCGGCTGCTCGCGGGCGAGATCGCCACGGAGAGCGGGGTCGTCGAGCGTGCCCCCGGTCTGCGCGTCTCGTGGTTGCGGCAGGACGTCGAAGCGGCGCAGGCCGGCACGGTGGTCGATGTGTTCGCGCGCGCGGTGGGTATGCACACGCAGGACGCAGCGGCGAGGCTGTCAGCGTTCGGTCTGTTGCGTGACGAGGAGTTCGGGCGCCCGGTGCGCGACCTCTCGGTCGGACAGCGGCGCCGCCTCGATCTGGCGATCACGTTGGCCGTGCCCTGCGACCTGCTGCTCATGGATGAGCCGACGAATCACCTCGACCCCGAGCTGGTCGAGCAGCTGGAGCACGCCCTGGACGGCTTCCAGGGCGCGGTCGTCACCGTCACGCATGACAGGCGCTGGCTGCGCAGGGCGGCCGGATCGCGTCGCGTGCATGTGAGCGAAGGTCGCGCGGAGGTCGCCGACGGCTGAGCCGCAGCATCCGGGCCCCGATTCCACGTCGGAATCGGGGCCTCGCCCCTGCGCACCCGCCCGGCACGCGTCGAAAGGTCGAGAAGGTCGGCTATGGGTGGCGATGACGCGCACTTTCGACTTCTCGCGAGCGGGAGCGACCGACCCGGCGTGGGACGATGGCAGGGTGGAGACGACGACTTTCGCAGCGACCGACGGCTTTCCGCACACCGCCCTGGTCGGTGTCACCGGCCCCGAGCGGACTCTCGCCGCGCAGGGCGATCCGCATACCGCCCTCGCGCTCGCATCGGTGAGCAAGCCCCTCTCGGCCTGGGGCGCGCTGATCGCCGTCGAGCGCGGGCTCGTCGATCTCGACGAGCCGGCCGGACCCGAGGGATCCACGCTGCTGAACCTGCTCGATCACACCAGCGGCCTTCCCTTCGAAGGAGATCAGACGCAGGCTGCGCCCGGCACACGCCGCATCTATTCGAACTCCGGGTTCGACGCCCTCGGTGCGCACATCGCAGACGCCGTCGGGATGGACTTCTCCGACTGGATGACCCGCGAGGTCACTCTGCCCCTCGGCCTCACCGACATCGACGTGACGGGGCGACCGTCCGCCGGGTACACCGCCTCGATCGCGGATCTGCTGGTCTTCGGCCGCGAGGTGCTGCGGCCCACGCTCATCCCCGCGGCCCTGCGCGACCTCGCGCTGATGGTGTCTCGCCCCGGGCTGCGCGGGGTCGTTCCCGGCTACGGCTCGTTCGACGACAACCAGTGGGGTCTGGGCTTCGAGCTCAAGGGAGCCAAGAGCCCGCATTGGCTCAGTGACACCCTGCCTCCCGAGACCGCCGGCCACTTCGGCGGGCAGGGAAGCTTCCTGTTCGTCGACCGCTCCCGCGATCTCGCCGCGGCGTTCCTGTCGGGTGTCGCCTTCGGCGACGAGCACAAGCGCATCTGGCCGCCGCTCACCGCCGAGATCGTCGAGCGTTACGGAACGCGCTGACCGAGGTCGTGCGGCCGCCTGGGGCAGGGCCGTTGCTCAGAAGTCCTCACCCTCGGCCTGCGAAGGGTGCCGGTCGTACCAGTACGGGCGGTCGATGTGCAGCAGGGCGTCGCTGTCGAACAGCTCGGTCTTCTCGTCGCGTTCCATGATCTTCCTTATCCGCGGATGCTTCGCCTTCAGCCTCGCGCAAGCCTGCAGACTTCTGCGGCGAGTGCGCGAGGAAAGAAGCGCGGATCCTTAGCGATTCGAAAGACCGGCGGCCCCGCTATCGTGAGGGTTGCTGCTCACCGCGTTCATGGCCGGCGCGATCACCGCCCCTCAGGACGTTCTGCTGGCGCTCAGCCCGCTGGCGTCGATCGTCTTGGCGGCGGCCGAGTGCTTCCTCGGGGTGCTGGCGATCGTGCTCGCCACCCGGCGCGACGCCGTGGCCGTCTTCGGATGACCCGGTCGGCCGTGGTCGAGAACAGGGGATCCACCCGCAACAGGATGGATGCCGCGAAAGCATCCTGTCGCGGGTGAATCTCCTGTTCCGCGTCGCCCGGAGAGCGTCGCCCGGCCTGGTCGCTCGGCCGGTGGCGTCGGGTGGCTAGGCCGACGATTCAGCGCGCGATGCGCAGCGTGCGCACCTCGAACGGCTTGAGCGAGATCTCTCCGCCGGTGCGCGCGTCGTCCAGGTCGTCCTCGATGAGCGAGACCTCGCGGATGCCGGAATGCTCGAAGCCGACCGACAGCTCACCACTGGTGCGCCGCCCGAGCGATTCGTACACGCGCACGATCACGTCGCCGGAGCGGTCGTCGGCGAGCTTCACGCTCGACACCACGATGCCAGGGCCGGTCACGGAGACGAGCGGCTCCACCTCGTTCGCCCCGCGCACGACGGTCGGCAGCGCGTTGAGCCTGATGCCCTCGGCGGTGGCGATCGCGGCATCCGCCCCCACGACGAGACCCACCTCGATCTCGTGCGGGCCGTGGTCGGTGTCGGGATCGGGGAAGCGCGGAGCGCGCAGCAGCGACAGGCGGATGGTGGTGGTGACGTCGTCGCCGTCCGCGTCGCGGGTGGTGTCGTAGCCGTAGATCGAGTCGTTCACGAGCGCGACGCCGAAGCCGTCGTCCTCCTGCGCCAGCACGAAGCGGTGCATCGAGGTCTCGAACTTCGCCGCCTCCCAGCTGGTGTTCACGTGCGTGACCCGGCGCTGGAAGCCGAACTGGGTCTCGGCGAGCGTCTCGCGGGCGAAGACGTCGAGCGGGAACGCCAGCTTGAGCAGCTTCTCGGTCTCGTGCCAGTCGATGTCGTTGCGCAGCAGCACCGTGCGCGAGCCGGGCTGCAGCACGATCGTCTGCTCGATCGTCGACTGCGAGAACTCCCGTTTCACGACGACGGTCGCGGCACCACCCTCGAGGGAGGCGGTGATCGAGGAAGCCGCCGTCAGGTCGTCCACGCGATTGCGGTAGTAGCGGTCGATGTCCCACGCGTCCCACATGTTCGGGAAGTCCTGGTGCAGCTGGAACAGGTTCGCGGGCTTCCCCGCCGGGATCGCCTCGCGACCGGTGGACTTGTCGACGGCCGAGACGATGAGGCCCTCTGAGGAGACGAGCACCGAGATGAGGTCGTTCTCCAGACGGAAGCCTCCGCCCTCCTCGGAAAGGCCGGCGGATGCCGAGGGGCGTTCGATCTCGCTCGCCCCGAGCGCCCTTCCGCCCCCGACCGATGTCGGCGTGAACACCAGCTCACGGTCGCCGTCGCCGGCAAGCGCCTTCATCGCGGCATCCGTGATCGCGCGAGCATCCGACAGCACGTCTCCGAGCACTTCGACGGCCTCGCGATGCACCCACGCGATCGAGGTGCCCGGAAGGATGTCGTGGAACTCGTGCAGCAGCACCAGCTGCCAGAGCCGGTCGAGTTCGTCATGCGGGTACGGTGCGCCGAGCCGGACGGATGCCGTCGCCGCCCACAGCTCGGCCTCGATGAGCGCCTGCTCTGCCCAGCGGTGCAGCGCCTTCGTGGCGTGCTGGCTGGTGAGGGTGCCGCGGTGCAGCTCGAGGTAGAGCTCGCCGACCCAGACCGCGGGGTCGGTGAGCTCGGCGCGGGTGTCGGCGAAGAAGTCGTCGGGATGCTTCCACTCCACCTTCGCGGAGCCCTCGAGGTCGGCCAGGCGGGTCGCGCGTCCGGTCATCTCGCGCGTGGTGCCGCCACCGCCGTCGCCCCAGCCGACCGGCGCGATCGACATGGTGGCGACCCGGTTCTCCTTGAACTGGCGAGACGCCTTCGCCACCTCCATGCCGCTCAACTGCGAGTTGTACGTGTCCATCGGAGGGAAGTGCGTGAACATGCGCGAGCCGTCGATGCCCTCCCACAGGAAGCTGTGGTGCGGGAACACGTTGCGCTGGTTCCACGAGATCTTCTGCGTGAAGAACCACTCGAACCCGGCCCGGCGCATCAGCTGCGGCAGGGCGGGGGAGTAGCCGAAGCTGTCGGGCAGCCACACGCCCTTCGAGCGGATGCCGAACTCGCGCTCGAAGAACCGCTGGCCGTGCGAGAACTGCCGCACCAGCGACTCGCCGGTGGGCATGACCGTGTCGGACTCGACCCACATCCCGCCGAGCGGCAGGAAGCGGCCTGCGGCGACGGCATCCTTCACCCGTGCGAAAACCTCGGGGCGGTGTTCCTTGATCCAGGCGTACTGCTGGGCGCTCGACATGCCGTACAGGAAGTCGGGCTGCTCGTCGATGAGCGTCGTCATCGACGACGTGGTGCGGGCGACCTTGCGGATCGTCTCGCGCACCGGCCACAGCCAGGCGGAGTCGATGTGGGCGTGGCCGACTGCGGCGATGCGGTGGGCGCTGGCGTCGGCGGGCGAGGCGAGCACCTCGGCCAGTTCGGCGCGCGCGTCGGATGCGGTCTCGACGATGCGCTGAAGGTCGAGCGCGTCGAGTGCGTCGTCGAGAGCCTGCAGGATGCGCATGCGACGGGGGCTGGTCTCGGGCAGCTCGGCCTGCAGCTCGATCAGCACGTCGAGGTCGAGCGACAGCTCGAACACCTCGGGCTCGAACACCGCCAGGTCCATGTGCCGCACGCGGTACAGCGGTTCGGGGGAGGAGGTGCGGATGTCGCCCTCCTGCGTGGGCAGGAAGGGGTGGTAATCCAGGAGCACCGGGTTCGATGCGCCCTCGAGGTAGAACTCGACCGCGCCGCCGGCGTCGACCTCGATCGGCAGCCACTGATTGCGCGGGTTGAGGCTCTTGATGGGTGTGCCGTCGGGGCGGTAGGCGAGCGCCTCGCATTGGAAGCCGGTCATGTTCACGTCGAAGCCGAGGTCGATGAGCGCCTCGACCTTGCGACCGGCCCACTCCGCGGGGACCTCGCCGCGTACGCGGAACCAGGTCGTCCCCCAGGCGGGCCCCCACATGCTGCCAGCGGTGAACGGCTCGAAGTCCAGAGCCAGGCCCTCGGCCGGCGCGATCGGCTCGCCGGGCAGCCGGCGCACGGCGATCTCGAGCGGCCTGCGGGCGGAATGGATCGCCGGCCGTACGCGCTCGTTGAGAACGCGGTTCACGCGGCCGACGGTGAGCGAGGTCTCTTCGTGCACGGCAGTGCTCCTTCGCAGTGGGAGAATGTCAGCGACCGTCCGAGGGGTACGGCGACTAAAACGATCTAGTACGGTGAGTCTATGTCACGGGCCAAGCGTGTCACCATCGCGGACATCGCGCGACAGGCGGGGGTCTCGCCCGGTGCGGTGTCTTTCGCGCTGAACGGGCGGCCAGGGGTGAGCGAGGAGACACGCCGGCGGATCCTCGCGATCGCCGACGAGCACGAGTGGCGTCCGAGCTCCACCGCGCGCGCGCTGGTCGGGGCGCGCGCCGGCGTGGTGGGCTTCGCCGTCAACCGCCCCGCCCGCACGCTCGGCGCTGAGGCGTTCTTCACCGATCTCATTGCGGGCGCGCAGTCGTCGCTCGCTGAGCATCGCATGGGTCTGCAGCTGGTGGTCGTCCAGTCGATCGCCGATGAGATCGCGACCTACCGCCGCTGGCGCAGCGCCAACCAGGTCGACGGCGTGATCGTGCTCGACCCCCGCGAGGGCGACCCGAGGCCCGAGATCCTGCGCTCGCTCGGTCTGCCGGCCGTGGTGATCGGCGGCCGCCCGTCGAGCGATGAAGACCCCGCCACGATCTGGCTCGATGACGCGCAGGCGGCCGAGACGGTGTTCGGGTACATCGCGGGACTCGGCCACCGGCGCGTGGTGTACATCTCGGGTCCGGAGGAGTACGAGCACGCCCGGCTGCGCTCCGAGGTGCTCACGGCCATGGCCGATCGCGATGTGGTGGGCGAGACGATCGCCACCGACTACTCGCCGATCGAGGTCTCGTCCGTGATGCGGTCGCTGCTGAGCCGCCGCGAGCGGCCGACGGCCGTCGTCTTCGACAACGACACCATGGCGATCGCCGGATTGCGCGTGACTCAGGAGATGGGCGTGTCGGTGCCGGGTGAGATCTCTCTGGCGTCCTTCGACGACTCCGTCGTGACCGGGCTGATGCATCCGTCGATCACCTGCCTCACCCGAGACACCTTCGGGCTCGGCGAGCAGGCAGCCGCCTTCCTGCTCGAGCAGATCGATGCCGCGGAGATCCTGCCCGACCGCACGGGGCCGCGCCCCGCGCTCACCGTGCGCGAGAGCACGGGGCGCCCGAAGGCGTGACCGCGGCCGGTCGTGTTCAGTCGACGACGGTGTTGTTCGACGAGTAGACCGCGACGCCCTGAGACAGATCGGGGTGCAGGAGTTCGGTGATCCCGCGCGCGGCCAGGGCGGCCGGGTCGGCGGCATCCGCGGAGGTGACGAAGGCCGCATCCACGCCCTCCGCGCACGCCGCGACCCACGCCTCGAAGATCGGACCGCCGGGCGCGAGGGCGCCGCGGCTGACCGGGGTGTCGTCCTCATCGACCTCGATGACGATGCCGAGCTCGCGCTTCGGCGCCTCGCGCCGGGCGCGCAGCTCGGGGATGATCTCGGCGAAGCGGCGCCCGATGGGCTTGGCGGCGCCGGACTGGTCGATGAGTCCGAGCGAGTACTCCAGCTCCGGGAAGTCGGCGAGCGTCCGGCTGACGTCGTGCGAGCACCACCAGGTCACGCCCCACAGGTTCTCGGTCCGCAGCGCGTTGCGCACCGTCTGCTCGAGGAAGCCAGGCACCTCGTCAGCGGTCAGGCAGTTCGACGGGGCGCCGACCTCCTGCAGCCAGGTGCGTCGATGCGGGTCGGCGGCGAATGCTCGCGAGACCTCGATCAGGTACTCGGCATGGCGGTCGGATGCCGCGGAGCGGCCGCCGTACCGCTGAGCCGTGCCGTTGAAGATCCACGAGTGCACGGTGGTCATCGCTCCGAGCCGCGCGGCGTGGGCGGGGGTGAAGCCGTGTCCGTCGAGATACCAGGCCGCGTCGTACTCGCTGTGCACATGCTCCTGGTCGGGGGCGGCGGAGTCGGCCGCGTCGAGCAGGGTGGTGATCCAGTGCGCCGCCTCATCGGGCGTCACCGGCCAGGGTGACGGATGCACGGATGCCGAGAACTGGTTGGTCTCGTTGCCCGTGGTGAAACCGAGGAAGTTCTTCGCTCCGCCCAGTGCCTCGCCGAGGCGCTCGACCAGCGCGACCTGGCCGCTGAGGGCGTCCGGGTGCGTGAACATGTTCTTGTCGTGCCACGTGTACAGCCACGACGGCATGAAGTCGAAGCTCGACAGATGGCCCTGGATGACGTCGACGCTGACGTCCAGGCCGAACTCGGCGCCGACGTCGACGACCGCGCGGACGTCGGCGACCGCCTCGGCGCGGATCAGGGTGCGGTTGGGCTGCAGAAGCGGCCAGAGCGGGAAGATCCGCACGTGGTCGAGGCCGAGCTCGGCCAGCCCCGCGAAGTCGCGGCGGACGTCGTCGAGGTTCAGCGACATCCAGGAGTGCATCCAGTTCGTCGAAGGGGTGTAGTTCGCCCCGAAACGCAGTGGTGCGCTGGCGGAGGAGGTCGCAGACATCGCAGTCCTTTCTGGACCCGGATATTTCCGTGCTCGATCGACGGTGACTGGACGCGGGTGCATCCATGTGTAATGCTATGGACACTATAACGGTTTAGTGATGTGGCCTCCACAGAGCGCATCCCGGACCCCTTCGAAGGAGAACGTCCATGAAGATCCGATCGACCCTCGCCGTCGGGCTCGCCGCAGCGACCGCCCTTGCCCTGACGGCCTGCACCGGTGGCGCCGCCGGCGGCGGCGAAGACGCCGGCCCCGTCGACACCTCTGGTGAACTCAGCGGCACCATCGAGTTCCAGACCTGGTCGCTCAAGAACGAGAAGTTCACGCCGTACTTCGAAGAGCTGATCGCCGCCTTCGAGAAGGAGCATCCCGACGTCAAGGTCGACTGGATCGACCAGCCCGGCGACGGCTACCAGGACAAGATCCTCAGCCAGGCGAACTCCAACACCCTGCCCGACGTGCTCAACCTCCCGCCGGACATCGCCTTCCCGCTGGTCAAGGCCGGCAAGCTGCTCGACCTCGACAAGGCTGACCCCGGGCTGAAGGAGCTTTACAACGCCGGCGGCTGGGACGCGTACAGCAACTACAGCGGTGTGGAAGGCACGTATGGGCTGCCGTGGTACCTCGGCAGCGACGCTTCATGGTGGAACCTCGCCGCGGTGCAGCCGTACGGCATCACCGAGGGCAACCTGCCGAGCACGACGGACGAGTGGCTCGACACCGCCGAGAAGGTCGCCACCGACTCCGACGGAAAGGTGCAGCTCGTCTCGTCGATGCCAGGTCTCGACACGTTCGTCGCCGCGGGGTTGCCCGTCATGGAAGCCGACGGCACGTTCGCCTTCAACACGCCCGAAGCCGAGGCGATCGTGCAGAAGTACGCCGACGCCTACGCTGCCGGCGCCATGCCCGCCGAGGCGCTGACCGGCAGCTATGCCGGCAACGCCGAGATGTTCCTGCAGGGCAAGGTCGCCTACACCACCGGCGGACCCGGTTTCGCCGGTGACCTGCGCACGAAGGCGCCGACCCTGGCCGACACCAGCGTCGCCACCGCCCGCCCCGGCACGCCGCCGCTGTTCGTGCAGGGGATCAACATCTCGAACGACTCGGAGAACAAGGAGACCGCGCTCGCGTTCGCGAAGTTCCTCACGAACGAGGAGAACCAGGTCGAGTTCGCCATCCTGACCGGCGGCGGGTTCGCACCCGGCACGGCCGGCGGTGCCGACGAGGTCGTGTCGGCCGTCCAGGCCGACCTCGAGCCGGCGCAGGCCGACGCGATGGCTCTGATGTTCGAGTCGCTGCCGAAGGCCAAGGCCACACCGTTCCAGTGGACGGGTGACATGTCGACGTACTTCAACCAGCAGATCGCACTTGCGATCAAGGGCGACATGACCCCGAAGGACGCGCTCGACAAGATCGTCGACTACGCGAACCAGAACCGCATCGACCAGTGAGCATGCGAACACCAGCACCCGCGAGGAGGCGCACGATGAGATCCCATCGATGGTTCACACCCTGGCTGCTCGTCGGGCCCGCCGTCGTCTGGGTGCTGGTGTTCTCGCTGTGGCCGTTCCTGAACACCGTCGTCCTGAGTTTCACCGACGCGCGGCCACTGCGCGCGGTGCAGCCCGTCGGGTTCGCCCAGTACGAGCGGCTGCTGCAAGACGAGCAGTTCGGCTACGCGCTGATCACCTGCCTCATCTACGTGGTCGTGTGCGTGCCGCTGCTGACGATCCTGCCGCTGCTGCTGGCGCTTCTGGTCGAGAAGAACGTGCCCGGCATCGCGGTGTTCCGCACCACCTTCTACTTCCCGGTGATCGCCTCGGTCGTGGTGGTCGCCCTGATCTGGGGCTGGCTGTTCGACAGCCGAGGCGTCATCAACGAGGCCCTGCAGTGGATGGGCCTGACCGACAAGCCCGTCGCGTTCCTCGTCGACCGCTGGTGGCTGCTCGCCTGCGCCATCCTGCTCACGGTCTGGAAGGGTCTCGGCTACTACATGGTCGTGTACCTCGCGGCGCTCGGCAACGTCGGCAAGGAGCTGCACGAGGCGGCGATGCTCGACGGCGCCGGCAGCATCCGCCGTTTCATCAGCGTCACCATCCCCAGCGTGCGCGGCGCGATGCTGCTCATCTCGGTGCTCATCGCCGTCTCGGCCATGCGCGTGTTCACCGAGCTCGACATCCTCTCCAACGGAACCGGCGGGCCAGGCGGCTACGACATGTCGATCGTGATGCTCATCCGCCGGGTCGGCTCCGGCCTGAACGGCAATCTCGGCTACGCGGCGGCGATCAGCGTGGCGCTGTTCCTGCTGACGTTGCTGCCGCTGATCGCGATCGCGTTCATGAACCGCGAGAAGAAGACGATGGGGGTGCGCCGATGAGCGTGGACACGCGCCCGGCGACCGCCGAGGATACGCCGCAGCGCCTCCGCAGGGAGCGCAGCTTCCGCCGCAGCGGATCCGGCGACTTCAGCAAACCGACCCTGGCCGGCCTGATCATGCGGTACGCGCTGATGATCTTAGTGATGCTTCTGGTCATCGGCCCCTTCGTCTGGCAGCTGTCGACGTCGTTCAAGGGACCGCTGGACGACCTGTACATCTTTCCGCCGAACATCATCCCGGTCGATCCGACGCTGGAGAACTACAGCAAGGTCACCGACATCGTGCCGGTGTACACCTACGCCTGGCACTCGCTGCTCGTCGCCGTCGGCCAGGTGCTGTCGAACGTGATCCTGTCGGTCTTCGCCGGCTACGCGCTGGCGCTGATGAAGTTCCGCGGCAAGTTCGTCGTGCTCGGCATCCTGCTGTCGACGATGCTGCTGCCAGGTGAGGTGACCATCACCGCGAACCTGCTCACGATCAACTCCCTGGGGCTGGCCAACACGCTGTGGGGTGTCTACCTGCCCGGTGCGATCTCGGCGATGAACGCGCTGCTCATCGCCACCGCGTGCCGCATGATCCCCAAGGACGTCATCGATGCGGCGACCGTCGACGGCGCGACGACGTGGCAGCGCATCCGGCACATCGTGTGGCCGAACGTGCGCGGAATGGCCAGCGTGGTGGCGATCTTCACGTTCATCGGTGCGTGGGATGACTACCTGTGGCCGCTGATGGTGCTCACCGACCCCGCGAACTACACGCTGACCGTGGGGATGGCCTATCTGAACGGCAACTTCTCGCCGGATCCGCGCATGATCGCCGCTGGCACCATGGTGGCCCTCATCCCCATCATCGTGCTGTTCTCGGTGATGCAGCGGTTCTTCTTCAACGGCGTGCAAGAGGGTGCGGTCAAGGGATGATCGCTGCTGCCGAGATGCGGCCGGCGGCGGGCCCGGCCGACCCGCCGTCGTCGCGTCCGCACGCGGGCGTGCTCGGAGGGCCGGTGCACGCGTTCCGGTTCGACCCGGCCGGCGGAGAGCAGCGGATGCCGATCCCCGAGCTCGACGGCGTCGCGGTCACGGCCGAGACGGTCGTGCACTGGGCGTTCTACGCCGACGGGCCCGACGCCGTGCACGCGCCGCACGCCGCTCTCGCCGTGACGATCGATGTGGTCTTCGATGACGGCTCGCGGCTGAGCGCCGAGCCCCGCGTGCGCGACCGTTACGGATTCGCGATGACCCCGACCGCGCAGTTCGAAGCGGCGTGGTCGATGCCGGAGCAGTGGAATGCCGACTCGGTCTCCCTTCAGCCGTGGGCAGGGCGCAGGGCGAGCGTCGAGGTCGTGCTGGGGGTCGACGGGCTCACCGGCGGCGACCCGGCCGAAGGGTTCGTCGAGGTGGTTCTCGGCACGCGCGTGGATGCCGCGTGCACGCGGGGCGTGACGGATGCCGCGCGTGCCACCCCGGTCGAACGGGTCGACACGCGTCGCGGCAGTCACTCCGGCGATCGCTTCTCGCGCGGCAACACCATCCCGATCACGGCGGTGCCGCACGGATTCTGCTTCCTCACCCCGGCGACGGACGCCGGGAACACCCGCTGGCCGTACCGCTGGTCGGTGCATGACGACGAACAAGGCCGTCCGCTGGCGGCGCTTCAGTTCTCGCACCAGCCCAGCCCATGGATCGGCGACCGCGGCGTGCTGCAGGTGCGACCGGTTCTCAGCGGACCTGCGGCGCCCCGGATCGTCCCCGGCACCGAGTACGCACGTCCGCACGTCTATGCGGCCGGCCTGCGCGACGGCGGTTCGCACGAGGTGGCGCAGGTGGAGATGACGGCGACGTCGCACGGCGGCGCCTTCCGGATCACCGCAGACGCCGCATCCGACCCCGTCGCCTTCTCGATCGGATCGCCAGACGGCGAGGGTCGCGTCACCTTCCATGGCGACGGCAGCACCTTCGACGGCTGGACGCCGGAAGGCACCGCCGACTGGGGCAACGCGCCGCGCGCGTACTTCGCCGGCATCGTGCTCGGCGAGGCCCGAGTGGACGAGCAGACCGTACGCGCTGACGGCGCGGTCGAGGTGCGCATCGCGCAATCGTTCCTGTCCGTGGAACAGGCGCGTCGTTCGCTGGCGCAGGAGCTGTCGGCGTCGCTCGCCTTCGACGACCTGCGCGATGCGCTGCGCGACGAATGGAACCGGCGTCTCTCCGTCGTCGAACTGCCCGAACCGGATGCCGCGGAGCAGCCGTGGCGGGCGCTCGCCGACGACGAGGCGCGCACGCAGATCGCGAGTGCGCTGTACCGGCTGCACCTCTATCCGAACACGTCGGCCGAGAACGTCGGCACGGTCGAAGACCCGCAGCTGCGGTTCGCCGACCCGATGGCCGAGGCCGCGCCGCACGGGGACGAGTCGACCGGTGCCCCTGTCGCGGAGGGCGAGCTGTTCGTCAACAACGGCTACTGGGACACGTATCGCACGGTATGGCCGGCCCTTGCCCTGTTCGATGCGGAGGGCTGCGGCCGGATGCTCGACGGAATGCTGCAGCAGGCGCGCCGCGGCGGCTGGATGGCCCGGTGGAGCGCCCCGGGCTACGTGGACTCGATGGTCGGCACGTCGAGCGACCAGATCTTCGCGGATGCCGAACGCTGGGGTGTGCGATTCGACGAGCAGGCCGCATTCGACACGGCGTGGCGCAACGCCTGCGAGCCCAGCGCGGATCCGCGTAGGGGACGCAAGGGCATCGCCCGTGGCCGGTTCGCCGGGTACGTCTCGAGCGATGTGCCGGAGGGGATGAGCTGGAGCCTCGAGAACGCGATATCGGATGCCGCCATCGCGCGCTTCGCAGAACGACTGGCCGCAAGGGGAGACGATGCGCCCCGCTTCAGGGTCTACGCACGGTACTTCGGCAACAGGGCCCTGTCGTACCGCGCCCTGTGCGACCCGGCACGGGGGTTCTTCCGCGGAAAGGACGTCGCCGGCCGGTTCTCGGACACGTTCGACCCCCGCGTGTGGGGCGGTGACAACGTCGAGACCAACGGCTGGGGAATGTCGGTGAGCCCCGTCCATGACGGTTCCGGCCTCGCCGAGCTGCACGGCGGCCCGCAGGGATTGCGGGCGCATCTCGATCGGCTGTTCGCCGAACCCGAGACCGCCGACATCGCGTTCGCGGGCGGCTACGGCGCGGTGATCCACGAGCAGCGTGAGGCACGAGCGCAGCGCAGCGGCATGTGCGCGCTGTCGAATCAGCCGGCGCACCACATCCCCTGGATGCACGTGCACGGCGACCGGCCGTGGCGTGCCGGAGCGCTGGTGCACGGTCTTGCCGGCCGGCTCTTCACCGGAGCGATGATCGGCCAGGGCTTCCCCGGCGACGAGGACAACGGCGAGATGAGCATGTGGTGGCTGTGGGCCGCTCTCGGGCTCTATCCACTCGAGCTCGCATCGGGCGAGCTGCGCATCGGGTCGCCTCTCTTCGACGACATCCGCGTACGCCGCGCAGGAGGCGGCAGCCTGCGGGTGCGGGCGCACCGGCCGCATCCGCACGCCCGCCACCTCGTGTCGGCCGCACTGAACGGTACGCCGCTCGATCGTGCCGTGCTGCCGATCGATGCCCTGCACGGCGACGTCGAGCTGGCCCTCGCGTTCACGGCCGACGAGGCGGAGGCCGCTGCGAGCCCGCTGTGGGCGGCAATGGAACCGGCTGCTGCGTGGCATCCCGACCTCACCGCGGCCGGAGGGGGTCCGCTCGATCCGGCCCACGCGGTGCTCTTCGACGACGGTGCCGCGGCGGATGCCGCGGTGTCCGCCGCATCCGCCGGCTGGATGTTCGACCGGCCGCGCCGCGTCACAGACGTCACGATCACTGCGGCGCGCAACGCCGCGGACGACGCGGTCGCGTGGCAGGCGAGCGATGACGGCGAGACATGGCGCGACGTGGCGACGACGCACCGTGAGTCGCTCACAGCCGACCGCACCACGCCGTTCCAGTTCACGGCGCCCGTCACCGCGCGGATGCTGCGGGTGCGTGCCCGTTCGGCATCCGTGACGCTGCGGCAACTCGAACTCTTCGACCTGGGCGACCCGACGCCCTGACTCGATGTCCCCTGGAAATGCGATGAAGCACCAACGAAAGGAATGACATGAACGAGTCCATCTCACGGCGCCTGCGGAGGGGCGGAACGGCTGCGGCCGCGACGCTCGGCCTGGCGCTGGCCGCGCTGGCGGCGCCGGCCGCCGCATCCGCCGATGATGCCGCCGCCGTCGACGAGCCGAAGCGCGTCGTCTACGTCGAGGTCAACAACAACGACCTCGCCAACGTCGCCGACTACACGCTCGAGGGAACGAACCGCCCCGTGTTCGATCTGGCGATGGTCTTCGCAGCGAACATCAACTACGACGTCGAGCGTGGCGAGGCGTACCTGCACTTCAACGAGCGGGTCACCGAGACGCTGCAGAACGCCGAGACGCAGATCCGTCCGCTGCAGGAGCGCGGCACGAAGGTGCTGCTGTCGGTGCTCGGCAACCACCAGGGCGCAGGATTCGCGAACTTCACCTCCCGAGAGAGCGCGGGCGCGTTCGCCGACCAGCTGGCGGACGCCGTGGAGACGTACGGACTGGACGGCATCGACTTCGACGACGAGTGGTCGAAGTACGGCACCAACGGAACCCCGCAGCCGAACAGCACCTCGTTCGCCTACCTGCTCGATGAGCTGCGCGATCGCCTCGGACCCGACAAGCTGATCACCCTGTACAACATCGGCCCGTCGTACGACCTCACCGACTGGGAGGGCACCGGCGCGGCTGAGAACCTCGACTACTCGTGGAACCCGTACTACGGCAGCTGGAACCCGCCGCAGGTGCCGGGCATGACCAAGGCGCAGTCCGGCGCCGCGGCAGTGGATCTGACGCAGACGAGCCAGAGCCGCGCGGTCGAGCTCGCGCAGCGCACCGTCGACGAGGGCTACGGCGTCTACGTCACTTACAACCTCACCGCCGCGGATCACTCCGCCTACCTGTCTGCGATCACCGAGCAGCTCACCGGTCACGCCACCGCGTACCGTGCGCCCTGGTACGACGTCGACGTGGCTGCAGAGGCGACGTGCGCCGGCGATGCCGTCAAACTGAAGGTGCGCATCGACAGCCACGATGCGGCCTCGCTCGACGCCCAGGTGGTCTCGTCGATCGGCGACCGCTCGTTCGGCGACATCCTCTCGGGCGAAACCCGCGTCGCCGTGCAGCAGGCGAAGGGTGGCGCGAAGGCCGACGGCGATCTGACCGTGAGCATCACCGGACCGCAGGGCGCGCTCGAACTGGCCGGATCGTACGCCGTGCCGGATTGCGGTCGATGAGCTGAACCCGGCGGATGCGGCGGCACTCCGGCCACCGCATCCGCCGGGCAGCGCACCGGCGGCGAACTTCTGTCTGCTCTGTCTCGCCGAACCGTCAGTTCTCGACCGTGATCTGCGCGTAACCGTCGCCGCCCGCCTCAGTCCAGGCAAGAACGTCCTCGAGAATCCGGCGCAGCGCGTCGAGATCGACCTGCTCCAAGTCCTTGATGTAGAGGCAACCCTTGCCGACGGTGTGCGGGCCGAGAGCGGCGAGGGCGGCGGCGTGCCGCTCGGTGCTGTCGAGGTACAGGGTCGACGAAGTCTTGCGGGGGGCGAAGGCGAGCACGGGCATATCACCCTCGGTGCCGGTCGGGTAGCGGTAATGGCAGGTTCCGAAGCCGATGATCGTGCCCCAGAGCTCGGGCTCGCGGCCCGAGACCTCCTGCAGCAGGGCGGTCAGTGTCTCGGCATCCCGCCTCCGCGCCGCCGGCGTGACGTCGGCGATGAACGCCGCGACGCTGCCGCCCGTGGGCTTCACTTCTTCACCTGTTTGGCCGCCGCCTTCATCGCCTTCTTGTGCTCGCGCACCTTGGTCAGCGATTCGGGCGAGACGATGTCGGCGACGCTGCGGAACGAGCCCTCCTGACCGTAGTCGCCGGCTGCTTCACGCCACCCGGCGCCGGTGAAACCGTACTGCTTGCCGAGCAGGGCGAGGAAGATCTTCGCCTTCTGCTCGCCGAACCCTGGCAGGCTCTTCAGTCTTCTGAGCACCTCAGGCCCGTCGGGATCGCCGTCGGTCCACAGCGCGGCAGCGTCGCCGCCCCAGTCGTCGACGAGCGTCTGGCACAGCGTCTGCACGCGGGCGGCCATGGAGCCGGGGAAGCGGTGCACGGACGGCGTCTGCTTGAAGGCCTCAAGGAAGGCGTCGGGAGCCATGGCGGCGATGGATGCGGCGTCAGCGGCGCCGGTGCGCTGCTCGATCTTGAGGGGACCGGCGAAGGCGGTCTCCATCGGCACCTGCTGGTCGAGCAGCATCCCGATCAGCAGAGCCAGAGGGTTGTTCGTGAGCAGGTCGTCGGCGGCGGTGTCTCCGGTGATGTGAAGGGCCATGCCTCCAGTCTGGCACCGCGACGGCGGAGAACAGGATGATGCGGGATGAGAAATGCACTTCCCGGGTGGTGCGGAGCAGCGTTTCGATCCAGCACCGTGGTCGGGACGCGGGCGAGGAGGGCGATGCTCTCGAACACATGCTGATCGAGCTGGAGCCGACACAGCGGGCTCGCGATCTCGGGTTCGGGTGACGGGCGGGCCAGCGCCTAGTTGATGATCTCGCCCCCGCCGTTCTCACGCATCGCCGCAAGGGTTTCACGCCAGGTCTGCAGCGCCTCCGGCGTCAGTCGGGTCCAGTCGTGCACCTCTTCGACGATTCGCAGCGGATCATGACTGCGGTACGAGCGAGTCGGGTTGCCCGGGAACTTCTTGTCGGTGACGTTGGGGTCGTTCTCGAAATCGCCGGTCGGTTCGACCAGGTAGACGTGCGGTTCGCTGCCGCCCGCGGCGAGTTCGGCGGCGAGTTCGGCGGCGAGACCTGCACCGTCGCGAAGGGCGGTGAAATAGATGTGGTTCATCGTGATCTCGGGCCGGTAGTTGGACGATAAGCCGGCTGTGAGGAGGTCACCTGGCTCCAGCGCCGCGACGGTGCCGTGGAAGAAGGGGCCGTCGTCCAGGAAGTCGCTCATCGCTCCAGTCTCGCGCACGGGATGGGCTCCTCGGGCGCGGCTGCCGCGGCTCAGGCGGTCGCCTGCTGCTCTGCCTCGCCGGTGTCGGGCGTGAGACCGTAAAGGGTCGACAGGGCGGAGATGAACTCGTCGGCCCTGCCGTCGGCGGCGAGCTCATGCGCGCGCACCGTCGGGGTGTGCAGCAGCACGCCGGCGAGGTGGCGCATAGCCTGCTCGACCAGGCCGTCGGAGTCGCCGCGGCGGCGGGCGCGCTCGATCTCCTCCTCCAGCAGTCCGAAGATGTGCGTGCGAAGCGCGACCACCGCAGGGGTGACGCTCTGCCGCGAGCCTGCGAGATGGAAGCTGTCGGCCGCCTCGCGAACCACGGTGCGGGCGGCGTCCGTCGCCTGCAGCTCTTCGAGCGGTGCGTGCAGGCGGATCGTCTCGAGATCCAGCAGCGCGACGCCCTCGAGCTGTGCGACGGCGGGGTCGACGTTGCGCGGCATCCCGAGGTCGATGACGAGCTGCGACGAGACGTGGTGCACAGGGCAACCGGCCATCGCCGCGCGCTCCGGACGCTGCAGCTGCTCCCCGCCGAGGACCGGCTCGGTCGCGGTTGTGCACGTGATGAGCAGCGACGAACGCTGCGCGACCGTCGCGTATTCGGACGCCGAGACGGCGCGGATGCCGTGCTTCTTCGCGAACAGCTCGGCGCGGCCCGACGGGGAGTACACCGAGATGTCGACGGCGCCGCGCTCGCGCAGCGTGGCGAGGGTCACGGCGGCGTAGTTGCCGGTTCCGACGAGCAGCACGCGCTCGGTCGACCAGTCGGCGATGCGGCTGTCGGCGAGTTCGAGCGAGAGTCGAACCAGCGAGCGGCCGGCGCGGTGCAGCGCGGTGACGTTCTTCACCTTGCGCTGCGCCTGGCTGGCGCGCTGGAACAGGCGCTCGAGCTCAGGAGACGTGGTGCCCTGCTTGCGCGCGCCCTTGAGCGCGCTGCGAACCTGACCGGCGATCTCACCCTCGCCCGAGACGACCGACTCGAGGCCAGAGGCGACGGCGAAGAGATGCTCGGCGACGCGGCGCCCGTTCACGACCTGGTGAGAGCTCTCGAGATCCTCGGAGGGGATGCCTGTGGCCTGCGCGACGGCCTCCACGACCGCCTCCGCGCCGAACTCATCGGCGTCGTCCGCCTCGACGTAGGCTTCGAAGCGGTTGCAGGTGGCGAGGACGACTGCTCCTTGCGCGCCGGCTTCGATCAGGGTCGGGGCGACGGTTTCGGGGTGGCGGCTGAGGCGTTCGAGCAGGTCGAATGAAGCGGTCTTGTGACTCGCCGTGACGCAGAGCAGCACCCCTCCAGGGTACGCCTCGAGACTATGAGAGTCATCTGAGGGCTGCCTTACCGGCTGAGGGCAGGGAGATCCATAGCCTGCCGGTGCGAGGATTGCGGCATGAGTGATCTGCTGCGCGCGCTCGCGGGCGAGAAGACCGAGCGCACCCCTGTCTGGTTCATGCGTCAGGCGGGCCGGTCGCTGCCCGAGTACCGCGAGTTGCGAGTCGGCACCCGGATGCTCGACGCATGTCTCACCCCCGACCTCGCCGCCGAGATCACCCTGCAGCCTGTGCGCCGTCACAAGGTGGATGCCGCGGTGTTCTTCAGCGACATCGTCATCCCGCTGCGCCTGGCCGGCGTCGAGGTGGAGATCGAGCCCGGCCGCGGCCCGGTGTTCGCGAACCCCGTGCGCACCGCCGAGGACGTCGCCCGAGTCACCGCGATCGACCCGGCCGACCTCGACGGCGCCGCGATCACCGAGGCTGTGCGCATCACGACCGCCGAACTCGGCGACACGCCTCTGATCGGCTTCGCGGGAGCCCCGTTCACGCTCGCCGCGTACCTCGTAGAGGGCGGCCCGTCGAAGGAGCACATGCGGGCGCGCGGAATGATGCACGCCGACCCGGAATCATGGAATCTCCTGGCGGGATGGCTGTCACGCGTCTCACGTCGCTTCCTCGAGATCCAGCGCGATGCAGGTGCATCCGTCGTGCAGCTGTTCGACTCGTGGGCGGGCTCGCTCAGCCCCGACGACTACCGCGCCTTCGTCGCCCCGCACTCGCGCGCTGCGCTCGACGGCATCGGCCTGCCCAGCATCCACTTCGGCGTCGGCACCGGCCCGTTCCTGGCCGACATGCGTCTCGACGGGGTCGCGGATGCCGTGGGCGTCGACTGGCGGATGCCGCTCGACGAGGCGATCCGCATCGTCGGGAACGACGTCGCCGTGCAGGGCAACATCGACCCTGCACTGCTGCAGGCGCCGTGGCCGGTGCTCGAGGCGCACGTGCGCGACGTCATCGAGCGCGGGCGCGGCGCGAAGGGCCACATCCTCAACCTCGGCCACGGCGTTCCCCCCGAGACCGACCCCGATCAGCTCACGCGCATCGTGGAACTCGCGCACGGGGCCTGACGGCGTCAGTCCTCCCATGGGGCGCGGCACGCGCGCTGCAAGAGCTTCTCGTCGGTTCAGCGCCCGCAGGATCGACGTCAGGCTCCTTCGCCGGGCTGAGAGGGACCGCAGCCGTCGGTGAAATGATGGGGGCATGACCTCGGCCGATCCGTCCAGCGCAGAGCCCTCCGACCTCGCCGCCCGCGCCGCTCAGCAGCACGTCGTCGTGATCGGCGGCGGCATCGGCGGCCTCGTCGCCGCGCGCGAATGCGCCAAGGTCGGCATGCGGGTGACGCTGCTCGAAGCGCGCGACGCGCTGGGCGGCAGCATCCGCTCGGCCGACCTCGACGGCATCGTCGTCGACGCGGGCGCGGAGAGCTTCGCGACGCGCGGCGGCACCGTGCGCGCCCTGGTCGAGGAGCTCGGGCTGGCCGACGCGATCGTCAGGCCCGAGGGCGGCGGAGCGTGGCTGAGCGGCATCCCGGATGCTCCCGACGCACCGCTGCCGGTCGGCGGCATCCTCGGCATCCCCGCGAACCCGTTCGCCGACGACGTGCGACGCATCATCGGCTGGCGCGGCGCCTGGCGCGCCTACGTCGACCGTCTTCGTCCCCCGCTGACGATCGGTCACGAGCGGAGCCTGGGCAAGCTCGTCCGTTCGCGCATGGGAGCCCGTGTGCGTGACCGACTGGTGGCGCCGGTGACGGCCGGTGTCTACTCCGCCCACCCCGACGAGGTCGACACCGACGTCGCCGCGCCCGGACTCAACGCTGCCCTCACCCGGATCGGCTCCCTCAGCGGCGCCGTCGACGCGCTGCGCGCCGATCAGAAGCAGAAGGCGGGCAAGGCGCCCGGCTCCGCGGTGCTCGGCATCTCCGGCGGGATGGGCCGGCTCGTCGAAGCGCTGCGCGCCGACGTCGAAGCGTACGGCGTCGAGGTGCGCACCGGCGTCACGGTCACGAGTATCGAGCGCACGGGCTCCGCCTGGACGGTGCAGATCGAGGTGCCGGATGCCGATGAAGACGAAGCTCCGGATGCCGCGGCAGAGCCGCTGACGGCCACCGGCGTGATCGTCGCCACCGCGGAACCGCCCGCCCGCGCGCTGCTCGCAGGACACGTCGACGGCCTCGGCGAGCCGGGCGCCGCCCCCGAGATCGAGATCGTCACGCTGCTGCTCGACGCCCCGGAGTTGGATGCCGCGCCGCGAGGCAGCGGTGTGCTCACCGTTCCCGGCAGTCACACGGCGAAGGCCCTCACCCACTCCACCGCGAAATGGGGTTGGTTGCGCGAAGCGACAGATGGCAGGCACGTGGTGCGGGTCTCGTTCGGCACGCAGGGCGAGGCCGCTGCCACGGCCGGGCTCGACGACGACGGCGCCGCGCAGCTCGCCCTCACCGAGGCGTCCGCCCTGCTCGGCGTCGCACTGAGCCCGTCGCAGCTGGTCGCCAGTCATCGTGCGAGGTTCGTGCAGGCGCAGCCCACCTCGCTCATCGGCGCCGCCGAACGCCGCGAAGCCGTGCGCAAGGCCGTGCAGCGGACGCCGGGACTCGCGGTCGTCGGCGCATGGCTGGCCGGGACGGGGCTCGCGCAGGTCATTCCGGATGCGGTCGCCGAAGCCGACCGGCTGCGTCACGCTCTGCTCTGGCGCTGAACCCCTGGCCCTGAGGACCCCGCGCCGCCCTCCGACTACCCCAGGTTCCGGCCTGGCGCAAGGGTAGATGCCGAATCGGGAATATGCGACTAACCTGGAGACCGATCGCGCGGGGACAGCGAGATTTCCACGCGAGGACGCCGCAACCAACCGGAGGAGGCTCCCATGAAGGGGAAGATCGGACTCATCGTCGGACTCGGCGCAGGCTACGTGCTCGGCACGCGCGCAGGTCGCGAGAGGTACGAGCAGATCAGGACGCAGTGGCTGAAGGTCTGGAATCTCGACCCGGTCCAGCAGCAGGTCGCCAAGGTGCAGGACTTCGCGAAGTCGCAGGCCGCGGCCGTTCCCGGTGCTGTCTTCCACGGGGCGGTGAAGGTCGTCAAGGCGGTCTCCGGCTCGGGCACCCCCGGACAGAAGCTGGACTCCGCCATCGATGCGACCAAGGACGCCGTCGAAGAGGTGCAGGACGCCGCGGAGGACACCGCGGATGCCGTGAAGAACACGGCGGACGCGGCGAAGAAGAAGTCCGGCTCGAACGGCTCCGCCAAGAACACGACGGGGAAGAGCGGCTCCTGATATGGCACGCGGATACCGCGACCGCGCTGACGACAGTCTGCTGACCCTGTTGGGCGACCTGCCCGAACTGATCCGCAACCTCATCACCGCCGAGATCGACGCCGCCAAGGCATGGGTCTCGCGCACCGCGAAGGATGCCGGGATCGGCAGCGCCTGGTTCGTGGTCGCCCTCTTCCTGCTGTTCTGGGCGATCCCGGTGCTTCTCACCTTCGCCATCATCGGACTCTCGTCCTGGTGGCCGGCTTGGGTGGCGGCACTGGCTGTGTTCGGCTTCCTGCTCGTCGCCATCGTGATCTTCGCCCTGCTGGGCGTGCTGCGCTTCCGCAAGGTCGTCAAGCGCGAGAACCCCGGAAAGGCCGTCGCCACCGACGTCCGACTCGTCAAGGAGGCCGGCAATGACGAACTCTGAACCCCAGTCCGTCCCCACGACGCTTCCGCGCACCGCGGTCCCGGGCGGGATCACCGACCCGGTGGCATCCGCTCGCGCCGAGCTGAAGGCGGCTCTCGCCGCGATCGAGATCAAGGGCAACTTCCCGCGTCGCATCGAGAAGGCGTCGGAGCGCGGCATCCTGCGCGCCCGCACCTTCGCCCGGCGCAACCCCGTCGGTGCCGCCGCAGCCGTCGCGGGTGTCGCCGCGGCGATCGGCGGGCTGGTCTGGGTGATCGCGCGCGCTGTCTCCCGCTAACAGCGGCGACGCGCGCACCGCCGCTGTCACGGGCGGGCGGCCGCCGGATTCGCCGACTCCGCGACGAAGGGGCAGACTGGAAGCATGTCCGAGCTGAACGAAGAGAACCCTTCTGGATTCACTCTCTGGGCCGTGTGGCGCCGTAATCCCGATGCGCCTGTCGCCGAGTCCGACGCGACCGAGCTCGAGACGATCGTCGACCACATCGAGGACTCCGGCGTCACCGTACGCGGCTTCTACGACGTCAGCGGGCTGAAGGCGGATGCCGATCTGATGGTGTGGCTGCACGGCGCCACCGCCGAGGAGCTGCAGCAGTCGCTGCGACGCCTGCGCCGCACCGAACTGCTGCGCAACCTTCTGCCGGTATGGAACGTCATGGGCGTGCACCGCGACGCCGAGTTCAACCGGTCCCACGTGCCCGGGTTCCTGCGCCGGGTCGAGCCCAAGGGCTGGCTGTGCCTGTACCCGTTCGTGCGCACGCCGGAGTGGTACCTGATCGACGAGTCGGAGCGCCGGCAGATGCTCGCCGACCACGGCCGCAGGGGCGCCGCGTTCAAGGGCGTGATCGCCAACACCGTCGCCGCCTTCGCACTGGGCGACTATGAGTGGCTGCTTCCGCTCGAGGCGGACGATCCGACCGAGCTCGTCGACCTGATGCGCGACCTGCGCTACACAGAGGCTCGCCGCTTCGTGAAGGAGGAGGTGCCCTTCTACACCGGGCGCCGCCTGCGCTTCGACGAGATCGCCGACGTGCTGCAGTGACGATGAGCGCCCCGATCCGCCTCGGCACCCGGCGCAGCGCGCTGGCGCAGGCACAGTCCGGCCACGTCGCCGCTGCGCTCGAGGCGATCATCGGCCGGCCGGTCGAACTCGTGCCCATCACCTCGGAGGGCGACACGAATCGCGCCTCGCTGTCGGAGATCGGCGGTCAGGGCATCTTCGCCACCCGCCTGCGCGAGGCGCTCAAGGCAGGCGAGTGCGACCTGCTCGTGCACTCCCTGAAGGATCTCCCCACCGCGCAGCCTGATGGCCTGGTGATCGCGGCGACCCCCGAGCGCGAAGACCCCCGCGATGTGGCGATCACCCGCGGCGGCACGCCGCTGCACGAGCTGCGTGCCGGCAGCACCGTCGGCACGGGAGCTCCCCGCCGTATCGCGCAGGTGCGCCGTCGCGCCCCGCAGGCACGAGTGGTCGACATTCGCGGCAATGTCGATTCCCGGCTCGAGCGAGTCGCATCCGGAGAGCTCGATGCGATCATCCTCGCCGCTGCCGGCCTGTCCCGCCTGGGCTCCGACAGCCCCCTGCGCCGCGAGGAGCTGGGGCTCACCGAATGGCCCACCGCCCCCGGGCAGGGCGCCCTCGCGGTGGAGACCACCGTCGACGCACCAGCCGAGCTGCTCGCCGCGCTCGCGCAGCTCGACCACGAGGACACCCGCATCGCGGTCACGGTGGAGCGTGCGATCCTCGCCGGACTCGAGGCCGGATGTCAGGCGCCGATGGCCGCACACGCCGTCGTCAGGGGCGACAGCATCCGCATCCGCACCGTCGTCTACCAGCCCGACGGCGACCGCAGGATCGGCCTCGACGTAACACACCCTCTGAACCGGGGGTATATTCGACGGAACGGCAGCGGCAACGGAGCGGATGCTGCCGATGGTGCAGACCCGATGCACGTGATCCGTGATATCGGCACGTCTGCGGCCCATCGGCTGCTCGAACAGGGGGCGGCCGACCTCCTCCCGCGAGAGTGACCACGATGACTGCTTCCGAACCGAAAACCGCCAAGCCGCTCGACGGCTGGCGTGTGCTCGTGCCGCGCGGCGGCCCCTGGGGCGACAGCGTCGCCGCGAGTCTGCGAGCCCAGGGCGCCGTGCCCGTGGTGGCCCCGCTGATCAACTTCGCACCCACCACCGACCAGGGTGCGCTCGACGCGGCCCTCGCGCGACTCCAGGCCGGCGAGTACGACTGGCTCACCATCACCAGCGCGACCACGGTCGACGTGCTCTTCGCGCACCGGGTGCAGATCCCACGGGCGACGAAGGTCGCCGCCGTGGGTGAGACGACCGCCGCCGCACTGCAGGCGGTCGGTTACGAGGTCGCACTGGTGCCGGAGCTCGACAACTCGGCGGCCGGGATGGCAGAGCAGATGATCGCGCTGGAGTCCGATGCCAGGCGCGTGCTCTCGCTGCGCAGCGAGATCGCCAAGCCGGTTCTCTCGGTGATGCTCACCGAGGCCGGCCATGACGTCGACAGCGTCGTGGCCTACCGCACGGTCGGCGTGCCGGTCACCGAGCGCATCCGCCGCGACGTCGAGAACGGCCGCATCAACGCGATCCTGATCACCAGCGGATCGGTGGCCCAGCAGGTGCGCGAGCAGTTCCCCGAGATCCCCGACACCACGCTTCTCGCCGCGATCGGGCCGCGCACAGCCAAGGACGCGCGCAAGGCGGGCCTGCCCGTCTCCGTCGTCGCCGACAAGCAGACCGTGGACGCCCTCATCGAGACGGTCTCGAAGTTCACCCTCCCGCACGCTGCCGACGAGTTCGCGCCGTGAGCCGCTACCCCGAGACCCGCCTGCGCCGGCTGCGTCAGTCGGCGCCGCTGCGTGCCCTCGTGCGCGAGACGTCGCTCGAGCCGCGGCAGCTGGTGCTGCCGATGTTCGTGCGCGAGGGGCTGACCGAGCCCGCGCCGATCGGATCCATGCCCGGTGTGCAGCAGCATTCGCTCCACTCGCTTCGCCGGGCCGCGGCGGATGCGGCCGAGGCGGGCATCGGCGGCGTGATGCTCTTCGGCGTGCCGGAGGTGCGCGACGCGGTGGGCTCCGGGGCGGACGACCCCGACGGCATCCTGAACGTCGCCACCGCCGCGATCGCGGCCGAGGCGGGCGACGCCCTGGTCGTGCAGACCGACCTCTGCCTCGACGAGTTCACCGACCACGGACACTGCGGCGTGCTCGACGCGCGGGGCGCAGTCGACAACGACGCCACGCTCGACCGTTACCGGTCGATGGCGCTCGCCCAGGCCGAGGCCGGCTCGCATTTGCTCGGGCTGAGCGGGATGATGGACGGCCAGGTCGCCGCGCTTCGCGACGCGCTCGACACCGCCGGCTTCCACGACACCCTGCTGCTCGCCTACTCGGCGAAGTACGCCAGCGCCTTCTACGGTCCGTTCCGCGAGGCCGTCGACTCGCAGCTGCAGGGCGACCGTCGCACCTACCAGATGGATGCAGGCAACCGGCGCGAGGGCGTACGCGAGGCCCTGTTCGACGTCGACGAGGGCGCCGACATCGTCATGGTCAAGCCGGCGATGGCGTTCCTGGACGTCCTGCGCGAGGTGCGTGACGCCGTGGACGTGCCTGTCTGGGCATACCAGGTGTCGGGCGAGTACGCGATGATCGAGGCGGCCGCGGCGAACGGCTGGATCGACCGCCGCGCCGCCGTGCTGGAGTCGCTGCTGGCCATCCGCCGGGCCGGCGCCGACGCAGTGCTCACCTACTGGGCGGTCGAAGCCGCCCAGTGGCTGCGCTGACCCTCGCACACAGCCGGCATCCGTAGGCTTGAGGGATGACCGACCGCAATGACACCCTGTTCGACACCGCTCGCGCGGTGATCCCCGGCGGCGTGAACTCGCCGGTGCGCGCCTACGGATCAGTGGGCGGCACGCCCCGGTTCCTCGCCTCGGCGAGCGGCGCGCGGGTGACGGATGCGGCCGGCGCGGAGTACATCGATCTGGTCGCCTCCTGGGGCCCGGCGCTGCTCGGGCATGCCCAGCCCGAGGTCGTGCAGGCCGTGCAGGATGCGGCATCCCGCGGGCTGTCCTTCGGCGCCCCCACCGAGGGGGAGGTGGAGCTCGCACAGCTGATCGCCGACCGCGTGCGGCACGGCGACGTGCGCCCGGTCGAGCGGTTGCGCCTGGTGTCGACGGGCACCGAAGCGACCATGACCGCCATCCGGCTGGCCAGGGGTGCGACCGGTCGCGACCTGCTGGTGAAGTTCGCCGGGCACTACCACGGTCACTCCGACGGACTGCTCGCTGCCGCCGGATCCGGCGTGGCCACGCTGGCCCTGCCCGGATCGGCCGGGGTGCCCGCGCCGATCACCGCGCAGACCGTGGTGATCGACTACAACGACCCCGACGCGCTCGCCGCGGTGTTCGCCGAACACGGCGATCGCATCGCCGCGGTCATCGTCGAGGCGGCATCCGCCAACATGGGCGTCGTCGCCCCGCAGCCCGGCTTCAACAAGCTGATCGCCGACACCGCTCACGAGCACGGCGCGCTGATGATCCTCGACGAGGTGCTCACCGGGTTCCGTGTGCACCCCGCCGGGTTCTGGGGGCTGCAGCAGGAGCAGGGCGAGCACTACGTTCCCGACATCATCACCTTCGGCAAGGTCGTCGGCGGCGGGATGCCGCTGGCCGCTCTCGGCGGCAGCGCCGCGGTCATGGACCTGCTGGCTCCTGTCGGCCCGGTCTATCAGGCGGGAACCCTGTCGGGGAACCCGCTGTCGGTCGCGGCCGGCCTCGCGACGCTGCGGCTGGCGACGCCCGAGGTGTACGCGCGGGTGGACACCGCGGCATCCCGCCTCGCCGATGCGCTCGACGCCGCACTGACCGAGGCCGGCGTCGTGCACGCCGTTCCCCGTGCCGGCAACCTGTTCGGCGTGGTCTTCGCCCCGGAAGCGCCGAAGGATTACACGCAGGCGCAGGCCCAGGAGTCGTTCCGGTACGCACCGTTCTTCCACGCCATGCGCGAGCAGGGCGTCGCGCTTCCGCCGAGCGTGTTCGAGGCATGGTTCCTCACGGCCGCGCACGGCGACGATGAGCTCGCTGCGATCGAGGCCTCGTTGCCGGCCGCGGCCGCGGCGGCCGCATCCGCCACCGCCTGAGTCGCCGCGCTCATCCGCCCGGCGCTCTCCTGCCGGCATCGCGAGGAGTCTCTCGAACGCAGGTCGCGCTGCGGGACGCGGGATCCTCCTCGGACGGCGATCATCGTGACTGTGAGTCGTCGACAACGGATCGTTGTCGCGTTGTGAGCAAGTCGCACTCGTCTCCCAGCGGCGCGCTGGCAGACTGGATGAATGGTGACGCTCCTGCTGGATCAGACGCAGCTCGAGATCGTGCTGTCGCCGATCGAGCGCGCATCGACGTTCCATCGCTCCAACGTGCGCATCCAGCGCGAGCACATCACGCGGGTGCAGCTGACCGACGATGCCTGGACATGGCTCCGCGGCGTCCCGGGCCCGGGCACGTACATCCCCGGGATCCTCGCCGCCGGCACGTGGAAGGGCGCCGGCACCACCGACTTCGTGCTGATCCGGCGTCGGCGGCCCAGCGTCGTCATCGATCTCGACGGCAATGAGCAGTACCAGCGGCTGATCCTCACCACCCGCCACGGCCTCGCCCTCACGCAGGCGCTGCGGCTCGAGGTCACAGACGAGCCGGCCGACGTCACAGACATCGCCTCGACTGCGCCGGTCGCCGTGCCGAAGCAGCGTCAGCGACCCGTCATCCGGCCCCGCCCGGTCTGACCGGCGGGCGATCAGCCCCGGTGCTGGTCGTCGTCGTGCTGGTCATCGTCGGGCTGATCGACGTCGTCGCCCCGGTCGCCGGTGACCGTTTCGATCGTGCGTGTGGCGTCGTCCGAATCGTCGGACTCGCCCGCGTCGGTCTGCTCGGCCACGGCCGCTTCGTCGGCTTCGGCCGCTTCGGCCGCTTCGTCGGTCTTCGGAACGTCTCCGTAGGGGTACTCAGGGGCAGGTCCGCCGAAGAACCGGCTCGCAGCGGACGACAGGGATGTGCGCATCGCCGCCAGGCGAGGGTCGTCTTCATCATCGACCGTCGAGTCGGATCCCGACTCGGAATCCTCGTCCTCCGAGAGGATGGGCGAGAACACCGAGAACGCCGACGTGGTCGCCGGCGGCTCGGCGGAGTCGGATGCCGCATCCTCCGAGGAGGCCGCAGGGATGCCGGTGATCAGCTCGGTGAAAGTGGTCTGGTCCGCTGTGACGGGGAGGGAGACCGCCTGCGTCGCCAGCGGGAGCACTTCCGGCCCCGAATCGTCCGACGCCTGAGGCGTCTCCTGCGCATGCCGCGGCGACCACAGATCACTGGGCAACGAGAACGCGGACCCGGGGGAGCCGTCGCGCTCGTGGGCGGCTCGCTCGTCCGCGTCCACATCTGCGTGGTCGCCCTCGCCCGAGTGGTCACTCTCGCCGTCCGAGCCGTCCTCGTGGTGCTCCGCCGGGCCCTCCGCAGTCGGCTCGCCCTCGTGCTCGATGGAAGACTGTGCGTCGTCGGATCGCTCGCTCTCGTCGACAGGAGCCGACTCGTCGACCGGAGCTTCTCCGCCCGCGTGGGCGCCCTGCCCCTCGGACGGCTGCCCGCTCGAAGCCGCGGGCTCGACCCCACCGTCGCGCTCGACCCCACCGTCGCGCTCGCCCTCATCGTCGCGCGCGTCCTCACCGTCGAACTCGCTCTCATCGACCGGCTGACTGTCGGCGACGGGCTCTCCTGCGTCGGCATGCGTCTGCTCTGCCGACGCGTCGTGCTCGGCGTCCGCCTCTGCCGCCGCATCCGCGGGCGGGGCGTCGGCGGCGACGACACCCTCGGTGGCACCCGCCTCAGCATCGATGCCATCTCGTTCGAGCGCGGCATCCGTGTCAGCATCGATGCCATCTCGTTCGAGCGTGGCATCCGTGTCGTCCGCATCGTGCGGCGGAGTGTTCGCGCCCCCGGTAGCATCCGTCTCGTCGTCGGCGACCCCGGGGAAGAGTCCCGCTCCCGCGCCGACGGCAGCGGCGGCGCCCGCGACCGGCACGCTGGCCGCGACGAGTGCGGTGTCGCCTGCGGTCGATTCGGCAGCCGCCTCGTGCGGAGCATGAGCGACCGGGTTCGCGACCTGGTCGAGACGAGGGCTGTCGCCGCGCCGGCCGTACACGAGATCGAGGAAGACCTCTTCCAGGCTTGGTCCGCGCTGCTGCAGCGTCGTCAGCGCGATGCCGGCGGCCGCCGCGACGGCCCCAACCGAGGCGGCATCCGATTCGCGCACCGTCAGGCCCGAGCGGAGCACGTCGAACGACAGGCCGGCGGCGGTCAGCGCCGCAGCCAGCGAGCCGCGATCCTCGGCGTCCACGATCACGGCACCGCCGGTCGGGTCGGCCAGGTCGTCGATGCTGCCCGAGTACACCGCGCGGCCCTTCGAGAGCACCACCACGGCGTCGGCCACCTGCTCGATCTCGCTCAGCACGTGGGACGACACCAGCACGGTCCGGCCCTCGTCGGCGAGGCGGCGTATCAGCATGCGCATCCAGCGGATGCCCTCGGGGTCGAGCCCGTTCGCCGGCTCGTCGAGCACCAGCGCGCCAGGGTCGCCGAGCAGCGCGGTCGCCACGCTGAGCCGCTGGCGCATGCCGAGCGAGAACCCGCCGATGCGGGTATCGGCGTCGTCCTGCAGGCCCACCAGGCGCAGCACCTCGTCGACGCGCTCCGCGGGGATGCCGTTGGCCTTGGCCGCGATCATCAGCTGACGAGACGCCGAGCGCCGCGGACGGTATGCCGCCTCTTCGAGCACGGCCCCGATCGTGCGCAGGGGATGCCGCAGCTCGGCGTAGCTGACGCCGCCGATCGTCGCGGTGCCGGACGTGGGGCGGATCTGCCCCAGCAGCATCCGCAGCGTCGTGGTCTTGCCTGCGCCGTTCGGGCCGAGGAAGCCGGTGACGACTCCCGGCTCGACGCGAACTGAGAGGTCGGAAACCGCGGTCACGGCGCCGAAGCGCTTCGTCACTCGGGCGAACTCGAGCACCTGTCCTTCGGGCATGCGAGCCCCTCCTCCCTGGGCAGTTCCTTCCATCTTTGCGGAAATCACCTGGTTTCGTCGTTCCACCTGCCGAAAAGCGCCAAGACGGGGCCCTGTGGAGAGGAGGTAGCCTGGCCAGCGTGACCGACGTCGAAGCACCCACCGTCCTCGTCCGCACCGAGTACTCGCTTGGCCGCATCAGCCTCAATCGCCCTCGCGCGATCAACGCGCTCGATCTCGAGATGATCCGGCGGATCACCGCGGCGCTGGAGGTCTGGCGCGACGATCCCGACATCCAGACCGTCCTCATCGACGGTGAAGGCGAGCGGGGGCTGTGCGCAGGCGGTGACGTTCGCGCGCTCTACGACCAGATCGTGGGAGGGCACCCCGAGGCGATCGCCGAGTTCTTCCGGGCCGAGTACGCCATGAACGCGCTGATCGCCGAGTACCCCAAGCCCGTCGTCGCGTTCGCCGACGGCATCACCATGGGTGGCGGCATCGGCCTGGCAGGGCACGCGGCTGTGCGCGTCGTCACCGAGCGTTCGAAGCTGGCGATGCCCGAGACGCGCATCGGCTTCACCCCTGACGTCGGCGGCACCTGGCTGCTCGGCCGTGCGCCAGGAAGGCTGGGGGAGTACTTCGGGCTCACTGGGGCGAGCATGGGTGGCGCCGATGCCGTCGAGATGCGCTTCGCCGACCACTTCGTGCCCTCCGACCGCCTCGACGCCCTGCGGGAGGCGCTCGCATACCGCGCCGACCCCGGCACCCCCAACGAGCTGGTGCTGCTCTTCGACGAGACGCCGGAGCCCTCGCAGCTCCCCGCCGCGAGGGAATGGATAGATGAGGCCTTCTCGGCGCCAACGGTCGGCGAGATCGCCGACCGTCTGCGGCGATCGGAAGCTCCGGATGCGGCAGCCGCGCTCGCTGCGCTAGAGGAACTGGCGCCCACCGGTCTCGCGGTCACCCTCGATGCGGTGCGCGAAGCGCGTGCGATGAGCGGCATCCGTGAGGCGCTGGAGGGCGAGTACCGGCGAGTGATGTGGTTCGGGACGCATCACCCCGACCTCGTGGAGGGCATCAGAGCGCAGCTGGTCGACAAGGACCGCCAGCCGAAGTGGCAGCCGGCGACGATCGCGGAACTGCCGGACGACGCGGGGGCCGACGCGCGCGCCTACGTGCCTGAGCTCGCGCTGTTCTGAGCCCGTCTGCGCCGCGCGGAACGTCTCAGCCGCGCGCCGACGCGATGAGCTCCTGCAGGCGGGCGACGTGCGCGCCCGGTTGGCGGTCGCGGGCGTACGCCAGGGCGCCGGCGCGCGGAGCATCCAGCAGCGAGCGATCGGCCTCGAGGGCGACGATCAGCTCCGCCAGCCCCTCGGCATCGGGCGACGGTGTGCCGATCGCGGCCGCACCGAACTCCGTCGCCAGCACCGGGTCGCTGACGATGACGGGGCGGCCGTGCGCGAAGGCCTCCAGCGCCACCATGGGCTGATTGTCGAAGCCGAGTGAGGTGATCAGGGCGGCGTCCGCCGCGTCCATGAGATCGCCGACCCGCTCTCCTGGCACCGATCCGTGGAACGTGACGCCAGGCGCAGGCCGATGGCTGCCGCCGGCCACGTCGAGGTGCACGGCATCCGCTCCGAGCCGCTCGACCACGATCCGCATCGCGTCGAGTGCGATCTCGAGCCTCTTCTCGGGTGCGAACCGCGCCACCCACAGCAGGCGCAGCGGCCCGCCCGCCGACGGCGGCGCCTGACGCAGCGGCTGCGCCACGTTGGAGAAGGCCTCCACCCTCCCCGCGCCCGCCGCGCGCAGGGCATCGGCCTGGTGCCGCGAGGGGGAGAGGACGACGTCGGCGCGCTGCGCGATGCGCAGGGTCATCGTGCGCAGGGCGTTGTTGAGCGGGTGGCTGCCCGTGTAGCGGTCTCCGCCGCGTATGCCGGTGAGCGAGGAGTGCACCCGCGAGACGAGCGGGGCGAACGGCGCCAGCGCAGCCGGCGCCCGCCAGAAGAAGGTGTGCACGGTGTGCAGCACCGGGATGCCGAGGCGCCGTCCCACCGCGATGGCCGCAGCGGCCAGCGCGAACTCGGAGTGCACCACGATCGCGCCGACGTCGTGCCGGCGGATCGTGGCGGCGACCAGCGGCTCGAGGTCTCGCGCGCGGCCGAGCAGGGGCAGCTCGAGCACGGGGATCGTGCCTCGGCGGGGCGGAGCGACCGTGATGAGACGAGCCTCCGGATGCTGCGCCGCGTCCGCTCGGGTGTCGTTCATGTCGCCGGCGTCGGCGTTCAGCGCGGCGGCGTCCGGTGCGAGCACCACGACGGGCACGCCCTCACCGACGAGGGACTCGGCCTGACGCAGGAACGCGGTCTGCGCGCCGCCGAGGTACTTCAGCGAGTAGTCGCAGACCAGCAGTACGGCCTTGGCGGCGGCATCCTCTACGGGCATGTCTTCCCTTCGACTCTGCGAGTCTAGGCGCGCGATTCTTCGATCGCGTCCAGGAAGAACCCCCGCCCTGCCGCGATTTTTCGCTCTCAGCGAAGGTCATACCTGAGGGGGATACGGATGTCGGATCTTCGTGGCACTCTTTCATGTGGCCGAATCTCGGCCCCGATCCCAAAAGGAAGTCCGCCTGTGCTGGGAAAGATCCTCTTCCGCTATCTCTCGAAATACCGATGGCTGCTGGCCGGAGTGCTGGTGTTCCAGTTCGCCAGTGCCATGGCCTCACTGTACCTGCCGCGGCTGAACGCCGACATCATCGACCAGGGCGTCGCCAAGGCCGACATCGGCTACATCTGGTCGCACGGCGTGTTCATGCTGACGATCTCGCTGGGGCAGATCATCGCGTCGATCATCGCCACCTATTTCGCCGCACGCGCCGCCATGTCCGTGGGACGCGACATCCGCGCGGACGTGTTCTCCCGCGTCAGCGGCTTCTCCGAGCGCGAGGTGTCGCAGTTCGGCGCCGGCTCCCTGATCACCCGCAACACGAACGACGTGCAGCAGGTGCAGATGCTCGCCATGATGGGCGCGACCATGTTCGTCACCGCGCCGCTGCTCGCCATCGGCGGCATCATCATGGCCGTGCAGACCAACGTCCGCCTCAGCTGGCTGATCGCCGTCTCTGTGCCGGTGCTGCTGATCGTCGCCGTGATCATCATCGGCCGCATGGTGCCGCTCTTCCGAGCCAACCAGCAGAAGCTCGACGGCGTGAACCGCATCATGCGCGAGCAGCTCACGGGTGTGCGCGTCGTGCGCGCGTTCGTGCGCGAGCCGATCGAGGAGGAGCGCTTCCGCGGCGCCAACACCGACCTGATGATCCTCGGGCGCAAGATCGGCTCGCTGTTCGTGCTGCTGTTCCCGCTGTTCATGCTGATCCTCAACGTCACCGTCGTCGCCGTCATCTGGTTCGGCGGCATCGAGATCAACGAGGGCGGTGTGGAGGTCGGCACGCTGTTCGCGTTCATGCAGTACATCGGCCAGATCATGATGGGCGTGATCATGTCGAGCTTCATGGCGATGATGATCCCGCGCGCCGCCGTCTCGGCCGAGCGCGTCGCCGAGGTGCTCGACGCCGAGTCGTCGATGACCAGGCCTGAAGACGGCGTCACCGAGTTCCGCACGCCTGGCGCCGTCGCGTTCGAGGGCGTCGAGTTCACCTACCCCGGCGCCGAGGCCCCGGTGCTCAGCGGCATCAGCTTCCGCGCCGAGCCCGGCGAGACCGTCGCCATCGTCGGCTCGACGGGCGCAGGCAAGACCACGCTGGTCTCGCTGATCCCCCGTCTGTTCGACGCCACCGGCGGTGCCGTGATGGTCGGCGGCACCGACGTGCGCGAAGCCGATGTGGATTCGCTCTGGAAGAGCATCGGACTCGTGCCGCAGCGTCCGTTCCTGTTCACCGGCACGGTCGCATCCAACCTGCGATACGGCCGCGAGGACGCCACCGACGAGGAGCTCTGGAAGGCGCTGGAGATCGCGCAGGGCCGCGACTTCGTCGAGGAGATGCCCGAGGGGCTCGACTCGCGCATCGCGCAGGGCGGCACCAACGTGTCCGGCGGCCAGCGTCAGCGTCTGGCGATCGCCAGGGCGCTCGTGCACCAGCCTCAGATCCTGGTCTTCGACGACTCGTTCTCGGCGCTCGACCTCACCACCGACGCCAGGCTGCGTCAGGCGCTGTGGCGTGAGTTGCCGCACGTCACGAAGATCGTCGTCGCGCAGCGCGTGTCGACCATCACCGACGCCGACCGCATCGTCGTGCTCGAGGGCGGCACCATGGTCGGCGTCGGCACGCATGAGGAGCTTCTCGCCACCAGCGCCACCTACAAGGAGATCGTCGAGTCGCAGCTGGGGGTGGACGCGTGAGCACGCCGGAGAAGAAGAACGCGAAGCCCGCCGAGAAGGGCGCGGTGAAGGAGCTCACCGCCGACGAGGCGTATGAGGCTGAGCTCGCTGAGCAGGCCCGGATCGACGGGGGCGGCTGGGACGGCCCGGCCGCGGGCAAAGCCGACAACTTCGGCCCGAGCTTCGCCCGGATGATCGGCCTGCTCAAGCCCTCGGCCGTCTGGTTCGTGCTGGTGTCGGTGCTCGGCGCGATCGGCGTCGTGCTCGCGGTGGCCGCACCGAAGGTGCTCGGCGAGGCGACCAACATCGTGTACGAGGGCTTCATCTCGCACGTGCTCGGCACCGGCGTCGGGGACTTCCCCGGCTTCCCGCAGGGCACGAGCCAGGCCGAGGTCGTCGAGGCGCTGCGCGCCGCGGGCCAGGACGACTTCGCCAACATGGTCGGCGCCATGCAGAACTTCTCGGTCGGCGCCGGCGTCGAATTCGAGCGGCTGCGCTGGATCATCGTCGCGGTGCTCGCGATCTACGTCGTCTCGGCGCTGCTGAGCTGGATCCAGGGTTACGTCATCAACGTGATCATGGTCCGCACCATGTGGCGTCTGCGCGAGAGCGTCGAGGCGAAGATCAACCGCCTGCCGCTTTCGTACTTCGACAAGGTTCAGCGCGGAGAGCTCATTTCGCGCGTCACGAACGACATCGACAACATCACTCAGACGATGCAGCAGTCGCTGTCGGGTGCGCTCACCTCTGTGCTCACCGTGATCGGCGTGCTGATCATGATGTTCTCGATCTCGTGGCAGCTCGCGCTGGTCGCACTGGTGTCGCTGCCGCTGATGGGCGTCATCTTCGGCATCATCGGACCGCGCTCGCAGAAGGCCTTCGGCACTCAGTGGCGAAAGGTCGGTCGTCTGAACGCGCGCGTCGAGGAGGCGTTCTCCGGGCACGCGCTGGTCAAGGTCTTCGGTCGCGAGCAGGAGGCGCTCGACAGCTTCCAGGTCGAGAACGAGGAGCTGTTCCAGGCGAGCTTCAAGGCACAGTTCCTGTCGGGCATCATCATGCCCGCCATGATGTTCGTCGGAAACCTCACCTACGTCGGCATCGCCGTGCTGGGTGGCCTGATGGTCGCGGGCGGCAACCTTCGCCTCGGCGACGTGCAGGCCTTCATCCAGTACTCGCAGCAGTTCAGCCAGCCGCTCAGCGAGCTCGGCGGCATGGCGGCAGTGGTGCAGTCGGGCACCGCGTCGGCAGAGCGAGTCTTCGACTTCCTCGACGCCGACGAGCAGGACCCGGATGCCGAGGAGGCTCCCGCCGTGCCCGAGGGCAAGGGCGTCATCGAGTTCCAGAACGTCGCGTTCTCGTACACCGAAGACAGGCCGCTCATCCGGGATCTGTCGTTCCGGGTGGAACCAGGGCAGACGGTCGCGATCGTCGGCCCGACCGGCGCGGGCAAGACCACGCTGGTCAACCTCATCATGCGCTTCTACGAGCTGAACTCGGGCCGCATCCTGCTCGACGGTCAGGACATCGCCGAGGTCAGCCGCGAGGATCTGCGTTCGCGTACCGGAATGGTGCTGCAGGACCCGTGGTTGTTCGCAGGCACGATCCGCGACAACATCCGTTACGGCAAGGAGAGCGCCACAGACGAGGAGTTGATGGAGGCCGCGAAGGCGACCTACGTCGACCGCTTCGTGCACTCTCTGCCCGACGGGTATGACACCGTGCTCGATGAGGACGCGTCGAACGTCTCGGCGGGCGAGCGGCAGCTGATCACGATCGCCCGTGCATTCGTGGCGCGCCCGTCGATCCTCATCCTCGATGAGGCGACGAGCGCGGTCGACACCCGCACGGAGCTGCTGCTGCAGCACGCGATGGCGGCGCTTCGCAAGGGGCGCACCTCGTTCGTGATCGCGCACCGTCTGTCGACGATCCGCGACGCCGATCTCATCCTCGTGATGGAGCACGGCGACATCGTCGAGCAGGGCGACCACGACGAGCTGATCGCCAAGCGCGGCGCGTACTGGCGTCTGTACCAGTCGCAGTTCGAGCAGGCGGCGACCGACATCGACGCCGAGGAGGCACTCACCGGCACCACCCCGGTGATCGTGACGGGTGAGGCCGACGCCGCGCCGGGCGGAGCAGACGGATCCGCGGACGAAACGGGCCCCGAAGCAGGGGAGCCGGCGGCATCCGACAGTGAAAGGCGCCGCTGATCCGCAGGCCGAGACGCCCGTCCCTCACATGAGGGACGGGCGTCTCGCGTCAGCAGCGTGATCGTCCGAATGCCTGGGGAGCCGGTGGTACGCGCAGCCGGTGAGCCGTGCGCTGGTCTCCCCGCGTTCGGGCTGTCGGACCGGCGCCGGATCAGTCCTTGTCGAGACCGAAGAGTTCCAGCGGGTGGGTGAGTCGCCACCAGATGCTCGGCGCCTCCACGTCGCTCGAGAGCGACACCGTCGTCTCATCCGTGTCGAGCGGGCCCTGGGTGGTGAACGTACCCACCTCCGCACCCTTCCCGGTGTCGTCGCCGAGCGAGAACTCGACCGAAGTCCGCGCCACCGCGCCGTTCCACAGCACGACCTGCGCGTCGGCATCCGTCAGCACATCGGCCGTTTCGCCCCATTCGGTGGTGACCCGGCCGACGACGGTTCCCGCGGGAACCGTGACGGGCTGCTCCACGAGCGCCTTGTCGACCTCGGCCAGAAGGCTTCTCGCAACGGCGACACGCGCATCGTTGTCGTCCTGTCCGAGAACAGCGGCGAAGACGCGCACGGTGGTGTCGCCGAGCGGCACCTCCTTGGCGGTGAGCAGATTCCAATGCGAGAGGGTGCCCGTCTTGATGCCGATGACGCCGGTATCGCCCAGCATCTCGTTCGTGTTCGTCACCGTCCCTGCGCCGGGGATCTCCGCCGACCGGGTGCCGACGATCTCGGCGAGCACGGGGTTCTTCATGCCCAGCTCGCCGAGCGCGACGAGGGCGGCCGGAGTGGCGACGTTGCGCTCATCGAAGCCCGATGGGCTCTCCAGCGTCATGCCCGAGATACCGTGCTCGCGCAACCAGGCGCGGGAAGCCTCGGCGAAACCGGCGTCTCCGCCCCACAGCTCCTCCGCAAGGCGGTCGATGTAGTTGTTCGCCGATCCGAGGAGCACGCCCTGGAGCATCTGGTACTCCGTCAGACTGCCGCCGACCGGCACGTCCAGGGCGGACTGATTCGACCAGCGGTACTGCCAGTAGTCGCGGGCGTCGCCGGCGTCGAACTCGAAGCTGGGGCCCTGCTCGCCGACCTCGAGGGGCAGCTTCTCGAGCACCATCAGCACCGACGCCACCTTCGAGATGCTGGCGATCTCGTCGGCCGAACTCGTCGAGGCGGCGGTCGACAGCCCCTGCACGCTCACGGCGGCGCTTCCGGTGGAGGGCCAGGGCAGGGCGGCGGCGGGCGCGGGCGCGGTCTCGACGGTCACCGCCGAGATCTCGGGTGCCACCGCGTCCAAGGGCCACAGCAGCGTGGCGGCGACGTAGGCGCCGCAGATTCCCGCGAGGATACCGAGCGGCGTGAGCACGCGCGGGCGCAGCCATCCCGGCGTCAGGCGGGCTCCGGCGAGGATGTCCGGCGCGGGGGAGCTCTCGAGCGCCGGTGCGGCGGATGCGGCCGCGACCTCCCTCGAGTCGATCCAGGTGAGCGCGGTGGGCGGACGTCGTTCGTCGGCCCATTCGGCGGGCGCGGGCTGCGTCGCCATGAACGGCGTGGCGTCGGCTCGTTCGGCAACGGGATCCGGGTGCGGTGCGACAGGAGCCGTCTCGCCGGGCTCCGTGAGGGTCAGGAACTCCGTCGCGGGCAGGGCCTCAGCCGACGCGGGTTTCACCGCCGCCACGGGCTCCGAGGCCGAGAGCAGAAAGGCGGTCTCAGGCAGGGCATCGCCGTCGTCGTCCGTTCGCGGCTCGTCATCGGCGCCCGTCCGCTGCGCGTCGACGAGCTTCGCGAACTCCCCGTCGGTGGTCTCAGCGGTGTCTACTGCGAACTCGGCTACCGCCTCCTCGGCGCGACCCGCGGGCGTGAGCACCGCTGTCGCCGCATCCGTCGTGCCCGCGTCCGTCGGCGTCTCGGCCGAGGCGCCCGGGTCGCCATCGGCACCCGTCCGGGCACGGTTGCGCTCACGGAGGGCACGCCGCGTGGCCGGACGCGCGGAATCGGGGGAGGCGGTCACTCCGCTACGGTACCTAATCCAGCGCCGCACTGCCCTGTCACCGCGCCGGTACTCCGCTCGTCGATGGGCAGCGGCGACGCCGGAACTCGGGCGGAGGGCTATGATCGATCACAAACCACGGGAGTCCGGCGAGCCGGGCTGAGAGGAAGCGACCCGCGCTTCGACCGTCGAACCTGATCCGGATCATGCCGGCGCAGGGAGGAGTCCAGATGAGCACATCCACGTCCGCATCCGTCCGCTCGGAGCGCATCCGTCCCGAGATCTGGCGCTGGCGCGTCGTCGACATCGTCGTCGCCAGCGTTCTCGGCGTCGCCTGCGGGTTCCTGTTCCTGGCCTGGAACGTCGGCTACCTGGGCCCGAAGGCCCTGCTCGAGCCGCTCATGCCGGGCGTGCAGGGACTGCTCGACGGCCCCTGGCTGATCGCCGGCGTGCTGGGCGGGCTCATCATCCGCAAGGCTGGCGCGGCGATCTACGTCGAGGTCATCGCCGCGGTCGTCTCGGCCCTCGCAGGGGCGCAATGGGGCGGCTTCCTCACGATCGAGGCGGGCCTCGTGCAGGGTCTCGGCGCCGAGCTGATCTTCCTGATCTTCGCCTACCGGGTGTGGACGCTCCCGGTCGCGATCCTCGCCGGGGCGGGTGCCGCCCTGCTCGGCGGCGTCAACAATCTGATCCTGTGGTTTGCGGGCAGCGACGCCGCGTTCACCGTCATCTACCTCATCTGCACGGTGATCTCCGGCGCGGTGCTGGCCGGCCTGCTGGGCTGGCTCCTCGCGCGGGGGCTCGCCGCCACGGGAGCCCTCGACCGCTTCGGCTCAGGCCGTGAGGTGCGAGCCCGCGTCTGACATGACCGTGGCCGAGATCCGGCCGGCGACGGTCGAAGCACGCGGCTGGGGCTGGCGGCACGCCAGCCGGCTCGCCTGGGCACTGCGCGACGTCTCGCTGCGCATCGGCCCCGGTGAGCGTGTGCTGCTGCTCGGCGCCTCGGGGGCGGGGAAGTCGACGCTGCTGCACGGTCTCGCCGGCGTCCTCGGCGGCGACGAGGAGGGCGAGGCCGAGGGTGAGCTGCTCATCGACGGCATCCCCGCCGCAGCGTCCCGCGGACGCACCGGGCTGGTGCTGCAGGACCCCGATTCGCAGGTGATCCTCGCCCGCGTCGGCGACGACGTCGCCTTCGGCTGCGAGAACCTCGGCGTCCCGCGCGATGAGATCTGGCACCGCGTCGGCCACGCGCTGGATGCGGTCGGCCTGAACGTGCCGCTCGACCGCCAGACCAAGGCGCTCTCGGGCGGGCAGAAGCAGCGGCTCGCACTGGCAGGGTCCCTCGCCATGCGCCCGGGCCTGCTGCTGCTCGACGAGCCCACGGCCAACCTCGACCCCGAGGGGGTGGCGGATGTGCGGGATGCGGTCGAGCGGATGCTGGCTGAGCAGCGCACCACGCTCATCGTCGTCGAGCATCGCCTCGACGTGTGGCTGCCCCTGATCGACCGCGTCGTCGTGATCGGCGACGGCGGTGTGATCGCCGACGGTCCGCCGGATCACGTGCTGTCGGTGCAGGGCGAGCGGCTGGCGCAGGCGGGTGTCTGGGTTCCCGGCTTCCCGCCCGCATCCCCGCCGCCCCCTGCGTCGGCTCCGGGGGAGGCGCTGGTGAGCGCCCGCGATCTGGCTGTCGCGCGCGTGCGTGGTGTCACGGTCGCCCACGGCATCGACGTCGACGTGCACGCCGGATCGACCCTCGCCATCACCGGACCGAATGGCGCGGGCAAGTCGACCCTCGGGCTCACTCTCGCGGGGCTGCTGCCCGCAGCGGCGGGATCGGTCACCGCATCCGCTTCCCTCCGGGCCGGGGCGGGGCCGACACCGATCGGCTGGAGCTCGCGGCAGCTGCTCACCCGCATCGGCACCGTCTTCCAGGAGCCCGAGCACCAGCTGCTGGCCACCACCGTCCGCGATGAGCTGGCGATCGGGCCGCGCTCGCTCGGGCTCGCGGAGGGCGAGGTCTCGGCCCGCATCGACGAGCTGCTGCAGCGGCTGCGGCTCGACGGGCTCGCGAGGGCGAACCCCTACACGCTGTCGGGCGGAGAGAAGCGCCGCCTGACAGTGGCCGCCGCGCTCGCGACACGGCCGCCCGTGCTCGTGCTCGACGAACCCACCTTCGGGCAGGACGCGCGTACCTGGCAGGAGCTGGTCGCCATGCTCGCGGCGCTGCGCGACGAGGGCACCGCCCTGGTGACGGTCACGCACGACCTCGACGTGGTCGCGGCGCTGCACGCCGAGCGCCTCACTCTGGCGGCGTCGGCATGACCCTACTCGAAGCGCGCGCCCGCACCGGGCCCATGGCGCGCATCAACCCAGTCGCCAAGCTCGGTGCGAGCGCGCTGATCGCCATCCCGCTGATCCTCACCCTCGATATGGTCTCGGCCGCTGTCGCCCTGGTGCTGGAGTGCGCACTGCTCGTCTTCGCCGGCATCGGCTGGCGTGAGTTCTGGACGCGCACCTGGCCGGTGTGGCTCGCCGGCCCGCTCACGGGGGTGACCATAGCGCTGTACGGCGAGCCGAGCGGCACCGTGTACCTGGAGTGGTTCCTGGTGCGGGTGAGCGACGGTTCGCTCGCGCTCGCCGGAGCCACCGCGCTGCGCGTGCTCGCCATCGCGCTGCCGTCGGTCGTGCTGTTCATCACGGTCGACCCCACCGACCTCGCCGACGGACTCGCGCAGGTGCTGCACCTGCCGGCGCGTTTCGTGCTCGGAGCCCTGGCGGGGCTGCGCATGGTGGGGCTGTTCCTCGACGACTGGCGGGCGCTGGAGCTCGCCAGGCGCGCTCGCGGTGTCGCGGACCGCGGTCGCGTCCGCCGGTTCCTCGGCATGGCCTTCGCGCTGCTGGTGCTCTCGATCCGGCGCGGCGCCAAGCTGTCGACCGCTATGGAGGCGCGCGGCTTCGGCGCCACCACCAAGCGCAGCTGGGCACGGGAATCGCGCTTCGGACGGCGTGAATGGGTCCTGCTGGCGATCGGCGCGCTGATCTCCGGTGTCTCGATCGCCGCGGCGGTGGCATTCGGCACCTGGAACTTCATCCTCGGGCCCGCCTGACCGACAACGGCGAACAGTGGGAACTCTTCGGCTCCGACTTCAGGTCGCGTTCCAGAGATCGCGGTAGTACGCCAACCGCTCACGATCCGGAGCGACTCCGTAGGCGTCGATGAGAGTGTCCTCCCAGCCCGGTCCGTAGTTCCACTCGGTGCTCATCGACGCGACCGCGATGTCGGCCCAGCGATCGGCGACGCCGAGGGCGGCGAGGTCGACATGTGCGATGCCGGTGCCGTCGGCGGCGATGAGAGTGTTCGGGCAGCAGGCATCGCCATGGCAGACGACGGCGACATCGATCGGGGGCGCGTCGCGCAGGTGCTCGGGCACGACGATGCCGCGACGTGCCGCGTTCTCGAGGCGATCGCGCACGTTCCAGCTCCACGGACACGAGTCGGCCGGCAGAGCGTCGTGCAAGCGTCGCAGGGCCCGCCCGATTGCGGGCACGGCGACCTCGGGTCGGGCGACCCACTGCGGAGCCACCGCGCTGTCGGCCTCGATGGCCGCAGTGACGAGCCACTCGTGAACAGCATCCTCTCCCTGGTCGATCACGCGCGGTACCGTCGTCCACCGGCGAGCCCACCGCATCCGCTCCGCCTCGTCGCGCATGGAGGTCTCGGCGTTGCGCGGACCCCATTTGATGAAGCGGGCCTGCGCCCCTGGGCTCGTCGCGCGGAAGGTCAGTCCGCCCAGCTCGTTCCGCCACACGCAGACGAGCTCGGCCTCACCGGCCAGCATCCGCACGCGCTCGGGCGCGACCGTCGCGCTCGCGGGGATCGACATGCCCCCATCCTGCCCGATCACCGAAGCAACGGGCGCAGTGCCTCCTCCAGCACGATCGCATGATTGCGCTCCGCGTCGTGCGCCGCGTACACGAGGGTGGCGACCGGATGCCGTCCCAGCTCGTCGGCCAGCACGCGCAGCGCCTCGGCGCTCTCGTGGGCGAGCTGTTCGCGGTATCGGTCGGCGTAGAGGTCCCACTGATCAGGGGATGCGGCGTGCCACTCCCGGCGCAGTTCAGCGCTCGGCGCGGTGTCCTTCGCCCAGAGGTCGATCTTCGCCCGATCCTTCGACACCCCGCGCGGCCACAGCCGGTCGACGAGGACCCGGTAGCCGTCGTCGGCGGAGGCGGTGTCGTAGGCTCGCTTTCGACGCAGTTCCATGCCCTCAGCATCCACCGCGAGAGGGAATCAGCGCCAGTGGAGGAACTCAGCACCACGTATGCTGAGACTCAGTCGCAACGGTTGGCGCGGAGTCGTTCGAAGGAGAACACATGAACATCAGCGGACAGGGCGCGCTCATCACCGGCGGCGCGAGCGGGCTCGGCCTCGCCACCGCGCGCCGTCTGGCCGCGTCCGGAGCGCAGGTCACGATCATTGACCTGCCGAACTCTTCGGGTGAGGACATCGCGGCGGAGCTCGGTGGGGCTTTCGCGGCGGCCGACGTGACCAGCGCGGACGAGGTCGCGGCCGCCGTCGCGGCAGCGCAGGCCGTCGCGCCGCTGCGAGTGGTCGTCAACTGCGCGGGGATCGCTCCGCCCGCCAAGGTGCTCGACCGGGATGGGAATCCCGCGGACCTCGACGCGTTCGAGCGGATCATCCGCATCAATCTGATCGGCACGTTCAACGTCATCTCCCAGGCGTCCGCGGTGATCGCCCAGAACGAGCCGCTCGAGGGTGGCGATCGCGGCGTCATCGTCAACACGGCCAGCGTCGCCGCGTTCGATGGTCAGATCGGCCAGCCCGCGTACTCGGCTTCGAAGGGCGGCGTGCACGCCATGACACTGCCGATCGCGCGAGAGCTCGCCCGCCACGGCATCCGTGTGTGCACGATCGCCCCGGGCATCATGGAGACTCCGATGCTGGCCGGCCTGCCGCAGGCGGCGCAGGACTCCCTCGGCCAGCAGGTGCCGTACCCGTCGCGGTTGGGAAGGCCCGACGAGTACGCGGCGCTGGTCGAGCACATCGTGGCCAACGGCTACCTCAACGGCGAGACCATCCGCCTCGACGGCGCCATCCGCATGGCGCCGAAGTAAGGAGAAGACATGTCACTGGCAGGCAAGACGATCCTGATGTCGGGCGGAAGCCGCGGCATCGGCCTGGCGATCGCGCTGAAGGCCGCTGCCGACGGGGCGAACATCGCGATGCTCGCGAAGACCGACACCCCGCATCCGAAGCTCGAGGGTACCGTGCACACCGCTGCCGACGCGATCCGGGCCGCCGGAGGGCAGGCGCTTCCCATCGTCGGCGACGTGCGCGACGACGACGACATCACCGAGGCCGTGCTGAAGGCCGCAGGGGAGTTCGGCGGCATCGACATCGTGATCAACAACGCCAGCGTCGTCGACCTGTCGCGCTCACTCGATCTGTCCGCCAAGAAGTATGACCTGATGCAGGACGTCAACGTGCGCGGCACGTTCATGCTTTCCCGTGCGGCCGTTCCCGTGCTGAAAGAGGCGCAGAACCCGCACATCCTCTCACTCTCGCCGCCCTTGAACCTGACACCGAAGTGGCTGGGCGCGCACACCGGTTACACGCTCGCGAAGTACGGAATGACCATGGTCACTCTCGGACTCGCCGCCGAATTCGCGGATGCCGGCATCGCGGCGAACACGCTGTGGCCGCGAACGACGATCGCGACGGCCGCCGTGCAGAACCTGCTCGGCGGTGAAAGAGTGATGGCCGCGAGTCGCACCGCCGACATCTACGCGGATGCCGCGTACTCGGTGCTCGGCAGGCCGGCCGCCTCGTACACCGGCCAGTCGCTCATCGTCGAGGACGTGCTCGAGGCCGACGGTGTGACGGACTTCTCGAAGTACGCCGCGGTGCCCGGCACTCCCGACGATCGGCTGTTCCCGGACATCTTCCTCGACTGAGCCGAGAGCGGCCTTCCACTGCGCCGGCTCAGATCAGCAGGTACAGTGCACCGGCGATCGTCAGCACGACGACGATGCGTTCGAACAGCCGCTGCGGCATCCGCTTCGCCAGGCGCATGCCGAGCAGGGCGCCGATGACCACCAGCGGAGCCAGCAGCAGATCCATCCACAGCACGACCGGTGTGACCAGGCCTATGCCGGCGAGGAACGGCACCTTCACGAGGTTCACCGTCGCGAAGAACCACGCTGAAGTGCCGAGGAAGACCTGTACCGGGGTGCGGGTGGCGATGAAGTACATCGACATGACCGGGCCGCCGGCGTTGGCGACCATGGTGGTGAACCCGGCGAGAGTGCCGTACGACGCCGCGGCGATCGCCCCCTCGGAATGCCGGGAGCGCCTGCGCCGCCACAGGGTGATGCCGATCATGACGAGCAGGATCACGCCGATGGTGCGCCGCACGACGGAGTCGTCTCCGAGGGCGAGGAAGGCGAAACCCAGCAGAAATCCGGCCATGACCGCCGGTGCCAGTCGCAGCAGCGTCGGCCAGTGCGCGTGCCGCCGGTAGGCGATCAGGGCGAACACGTCGCCGACGATGAAGAGCAGCAGCATCGCGGCGGTCGACGTGCGCGCCGGCAGCACTGAGGCCAGGATCACCACCGAGACCGTCGCGCCCCCGGGGATCGCCGTCTTGGAGATTCCGGCGTTGAACGCGGCGAAGGCGAGCAGCGCCCACGCCCACGGCGCGAGTTCGATCATGGGTGCCGTGCGGTCGTCAGCCGCGGACGGCGGCGAGGGCCTCTGCGAAGCGTGCCGCCCGGTGCTCGAGGTCGGCCCAGTCGGATGCCGCGATCGACGCGGAGTTCGCGAGGTCCCCTCCGGCGCCGACGGCGACCGCGCCGACGGCGAACCATTCGGACAGGTTCTCGGGCTTCACCCCTCCGGTCGGCATGAGCGGTGCGTCCGGGAAGGGGCCGCGCAGCGCGCCGAGGTACGAGGGTCCGCCGAGCGAGGCCGGGAACATCTTCACGACGTCGACATCGAGCGACAGGGCCGCCATCACCTCGGTGGGGGTGAGTGCGCCGGTCATCACGACCCGTCCCGTCTCGAGCATGGCGCGGGTGAGGTCGGGGAGCGTGCCGGGGCTGACCAGGAACTCGGCTCCGGCGGCGGCGGCGGCGACCGCCTGCTCGGGAGTGGTCACGGTGCCCGCGCCGATGTACGCGCGCTCGCCGTGGCGGGCGATCAGCTCGCGGATCACGGCAGGGGCATCCGGCGTCGAATAGGTGACCTCGATACCGGTGACGCCGCCGCGGATGATGGCCTCCGCCGACTCGAGCGCGGCCTCGGCGGAGGGGGCGCGCAGCACGGCGAGCACGCCAACGGCGCGTGCACGGGAGAGGCGGTCGGTCATGAGGGCTCCGTTCGTCCTGTCCAGTCTCTCGCGCCACAGCCTGTAATTACAAGTTGCCTTTCACTGTCGCTGCGCCCGGACGTCGTGCTCGCAGGCGCGGACGTGGTGCGGGCGCGGAGCCGATGCCACCAGGTGCTTCCCACTCGCCAGCCCGTACCCTTGATGTCATGCCCGCATCCGATGAGACCCCGCGCATCCGTACGACGAAGCCTCGTGCGGTCACTCAGGTGCGCCCTGCGACCGAAGGATGGACACAGAAGAAGGATGCCGAGGGCCGGCCCCTCCTGCAGTTCGCCAGCCCGAAGCGCGGCAAGCCTCCGGTGCACCTGGCCGACATGACCCCCGCCGAGCGCGTCGAGAAGGTCAAGGAGCTCGGTCTTCCTGGGTTCCGCGCCAAGCAGCTCGCGACACACTACTTCACCCATTACACCTCGGACCCGGCGCACATGACCGACCTGCCGGCCGCGCAGCGCGACGAGCTCGTCACCGGCATGCTGCCTCCGCTGCTCACCGAGGTGCGCCGGCTGGAGACCGATCGCGGCGACACGATCAAGTTCCTCTGGCGACTGCACGACGGCGCCCTCGTCGAGTCGGTGCTCATGCGCTACCCCGGCCGCATCACGCTGTGCGTGTCGAGCCAGGCCGGATGCGGTATGAACTGCCCGTTCTGCGCCACAGGCCAGGCTGGTCTGACCCGCAACATGTCGACCGCCGAGATCATCGAGCAGATCGTCCGGGCCAACCGCGTCATCGCCAGCGGCGAGCTGGGCGGCAAGCGCCGAGACGACCACTCCATGGAGCGCGTGTCGAACATCGTCTTCATGGGCATGGGCGAACCGCTCGCCAATTACAAGCGCGTCATGGACGCCGTACGAGTCATGGTCGCGCCTCAGCCCGAGGGGCTCGGCATGAGTGCCCGCGGCATCACGGTGTCGACCGTCGGCCTTGTGCCTGCGATCCGCAAGCTCGCCGACGAGGACATCCCGGTGACCTTCGCGCTCTCGCTGCACGCTCCCGACGACCAGCTTCGCGATGAGCTGATCCCCGTGAACTCGCGCTGGAAGGTCGACGAGGCGTTGGACGCGGCTCGCGAGTACTTCGAGAAGACCGGTCGCCGGGTGTCGATCGAGTACGCCCTGATCAAGGACATGAACGATCACGGCTGGCGCGCCGATCTGCTGGCGGAGAAGCTGAACGCACGCGGACGCGGGTGGGTGCATGTGAACCCCATCCCGCTGAACCCGACGCCGGGATCGATCTGGACGGCATCCGAGGTCGACGTGCAGAACGAGTTCGTGCGACGCCTCAACGACGCCGGCATCCCGACCACCCTGCGCGACACTCGCGGCAAGGAGATCGATGGCGCCTGCGGTCAGCTCGTCGCGACCTCCGAGGACGAGGTGGCGGCCGCCGCGCTCGGCTGAGTGATCGACTGGCGCGGATGCCTGCGGCTGACCGTCAGCCCACGTCTTTCGGGGTGCGAAGTCGCAGCAGTCGACCCGACCCCTCGATCAGCTCGGCCCAGGAGCCGATGTCGACCGCGCACTCTGCGATCCCGGACGTCGGCAGCTGGGTCTGCTCGCCGGTGAGCTCGCCCACTGCCGCGCTCATCCCGGGATTGTGACCCACCAGCATCGCGACCGAGCAGTCCTCCGGCAGGGCGGCGGCGACCGCGAGGATCGCCTGCGCCGATGCGCCGTAGAGCAGAGGCTCCTCGACGACGACCACCCCGAACGCCGTCGCGTACTCGTCTGCCGTGCTCCTGGCGCGCGTCGCACTGCTCGACACGATCCTGTCGAGCGGCACGTCATCCTCGCTCAGCCGCTGTGCCATCGCGGGAGCGTCGCGCCGGCCGCGGGCGTTGAGCGGCCTGTCATGATCCGACAATCCGTGCACGCCCCAATCCGACTTGGCATGGCGCGCGAGCAGCAGGGTCTTCATGTCACCAGCCTGGCATCTGCGAGCGGATCGCGCGCCCCCTCGCCGCGACGGAGCGACCGGATCGCCCCGTCGCCCGGCGTTGCGGATTCTGCGTTACGGTGGCGCGTATGCCGCGCCCGTATTCCTTCCAGTCCCCGGGACGGGGTCGATGAGCCGCGTACTCCGCATCGAGGGCCGTGAGGTCGTCTGGGATCGCTTCGGATCCGGTCCGCCCCTGGTGATGATGCACGGCACGCCCTGGTCTTCGCAGCTCTGGCTGCCGACGGCGCGAGCACTCGCTGCGAGATTCACCGTGCACGTGTGGGACATGCCCGGGTATGGAGCATCGTCGAAACGCCCGGAGCACGCCGTCGATCTGGGCGTGCAGGGCGAGATCTTCGCGCGGCTGCTGCGAGAGTGGGCGCTGACGCGGCCGCACGTCGTCGCGCATGACTTCGGTGGTGCCGTCGCGCTGCGCGCCCGGCTGCTGCACGGCGCCGCGTACGCATCGCTCACACTGGTCGATGTCGTCGCGCTCTCGCCGTGGGGCTCGCCCTTCTTCACCCTGGTCAAGGAGCACGCCGACGTGTTCCCGCAGCTGCCGGCGGCCGTGCACCGCGGGGCGATCGAGGCGTACATCCGCGGAGCGAGTCATCGCGATCTGCATCCGGACGACCTTGCGATGCTCGTCGAGCCGTGGCTCGGCGAAGAAGGACAGAGCGCGTTCTACCGTCAGATCGCGCAGGCGGATGAGCGCTACACCGATGAGATCGAGCCGCACTACGCAACCATCGACGAACCCGTGCACATCGTCTGGGGTGCGCAGGACTCCTGGATTCCGGTTGACAGGGCTCATCGCCTGCACGCGGCCATCCCGCATTCGACGCTCACCGTGATCGAGGGTGCAGGACATCTGATCCAGCTCGACGCACCCGCCGAGCTCGCGACGACCCTGCTGCGTCGGCTCGAGGAACAACCGGAGACCCCTGGCGGTTGACCTCCGTATGAGCAGTGTCGCCCTGGATCCGCCCGTCGCCGAGCTCGCGCAGGCCGGCTGCGTGTGGACCGGAGCCGCTGGCGCCGACCTCGAGAAGGTCCTCAGCGACGTCGTGATCAGTGTCAGGGCGCAGCGGCGCGTGCGGACGACGACAGACGAGTCGCTGACCCTGGGTGGCCGGGATGTCACCCTCGCCTACGTCGCACAGGGCGAACTGGGCACGGTCGCGCCGGACGGCTGTGTCCTGTCGCGTGGTGGCGTCCTGCTGCTCAGCGGCGATACGCGCCACCGGATGCGCACGAGCGCCGGGTCGCGCATCGCCATCACCGAGCTGCGGCTCGTCGGCGATGGCGTGCGCCTCGCGGATCTGCTGCCCGAGGTCGCGTGGGTCTGCGGGTTCGACCGCCTCGAGCCGGCGGCCGCGGCGCTGGTCGAGCACCTGGACCGCACCGCCGAGACGGGTGACGCCGTACGCAGCGGTGACCGCGCGATCGGCCGGATGCTGTCCACTGTGCTGCTTCAGTCCGCGATACGCGCCTGGGCGCTGGGCTGCGCGCCGGCCGGCTGGCCCGCTCGCAGCGACGACCCGTTCCTGGCCCGGGCGATCGACGCGATTCATGCCGAGCCCGACCGCGCCTGGACGATCGATCAGCTCGCCGGCATCAGTGCGATGTCGCGATCGCGCTTCGCCGAACGTTTCCGCGCGGCGGTCGACTGCTCACCCGCGGGCTACGTCGCGCTCGTGCGCATGCGCGCCGCACGGGACATGCTGTCGCGCGGTGAGGGCGTGAGCGCGGTCGCACACGCGCTCGGCTACGGCTCCGACGAGGGGTTCAGCAGGGCGTTCAGGAGGCATCACGGCGTCACGCCATCAGTGTGGCGCTCGGAGCATCCGTCTGAGGCGGTCAACGCCGGGTGAGGAGCATCGCCGCTGCGGAAATCGCGCGATCGAGCGAGTCGGGTGCGAACGGCCGGGGCGCGGGATGCGGACGCAGACGTCCGCGCACTCGCGCCCGAGCCCTCTTCAGTGCACCCACGACGACGATGCGGACGGTGGTGAGCCCGTTGCGGACGCGTCGGCGCTCGCGACCCGCGGGGGCGGTCTGTGTCGTGCCTGTCATGATTCCAGCGTCGCGATCGGGCACCCCCGTGCACCCGACCGACCGTCCGGCAGCATCCGACCGGGCGTCCAGAGCCGCGGGAAGCTGGGAGCGCTTGCAGGGATCATCCGGGAGTCGCACAGGCGCGCCTTCCTACCCTCGATGAATGTCTTACTCCGCGCATCGCCCTGGCCGGATGGATTCCCAGGGGCGGATCTCGTTCGAGACCGACGCCGCCGACGGCACGGTCAGCGACGACGACCTCGACTTCCTGCGCAGTTTCGATCCCGCCGGCTCGGACGCCACGCGGGAGACGTACGTCGATGAGACACGCACCCACCCGAACGAGGTCGTCGACCCGTCCGACGCCGAGGGCGGCGAGCCGGCAGCCCCGGCATCCATGCCCCGTCGGGCTCCTCGGCCGAAGCGCGAGCGCAAGCCGCGCACGCCTGGTTCACGCCTTCGCACGATGGCGATCCTCGGCGGAGCCGACGGCGAGGTGCTCGACCGCGTGCCGGGCGAGACTCCGCGCTTCGTGCAGATGTTCTTCGTGCTCCTCGGCACCGCTCTGATCTCGGCCATCTCGATGCTCTTCGCGCTCACCACGGGTGTGCAGGTCGCGATCTGGGTGGCCGTGCCACTGGCGCTCGTCTGGGCCGCGATCATCTTCAACCTCGATCGCTTCCTCACCTCGACCATGACGTCGACGCGCAGCATCGGCAAGCTGATCGGCCTGGCGCTGCCGCGCGTCGCGATGGCCGCCCTGATCGGGTTCCTCGTCGCCGAGCCGCTCGTGCTGCAGGTGTTCCACAACGACATCTCCCGCGAGGTCGCCGCCACCAACATCGTGCAGGCACAGCAGGATCAGGACGCGCTCGAGAACGGACCCGAGAAGAAGGCGCTGGATGCGGCATCCGAGCGCGTCTCCACCCTCGAGAACCAGGCGGCCACCGGAATCGTCGCCGGCACCGAATCGGGCTCGGCCAGCACGTCCGCGGCGCAGGGCACGATCGACGACATCACCGCGAAGATGGCCGAACAGCAGAAGGTGATCGACTCCGCCCGCGCACTGTACCAGTGCGAGCTGACCGGTGAGGGCGCGGGCGAGGTGCCCGGCTGCACCGGAGTGAACGGCGAAGGCTCCAGTTCGGATGCCGCCAAGGCGCAGCTCGCACAGGCGCAGCAGACCTACGATGCACTCGCGGCACAACTGCGCACGGCGAACGACGACCTCGCGGCGGCCGAGTCGGCGGCGAAGCAGAACACCTCGGCATCGGAGCAGACGAACCGCCAGCAGGCCCAGGACCAGTTGCCCGCCGCACGGGACACCTACGAGCAGGCGCTCGCCGCCTACAACGCGCGCGCCGATGCGGTCGCGCAGGGCAACGCCGGCGCGATCGGTCTGCTCAGCCAGATCAGCGGGCTGAACCGTCTCGCCGAGAAGGAGCCCACGATCTTCTGGGCGCACTGGCTCATCGCCGCGCTGTTCTTCATGATCGAACTGCTGCCGGTCATCGTGAAGGTGCTGACCTCCTACGGCGATCCGTCGCTGTACGAGAGGGCGGCAGCGATCCGCAGGCAGGTGGATCTCGATCGCGTCACCGCCGAAGGGTTCCGCGACAGGGCCGCTATCGTCACGTCGCCGGATGCCGCGGCATCCGATCCCGCGTCGGCGTCAGCGGCGACCGGGTCGGCCGAGCCGCAGACGCGCGCCGAGCGGCGCGAGACCGTCGCGGTGTAGTTCATCGCGTGTGAGAGCATGACCTCATGAACCCGGACGCTCGTGCGACGGCCTCGATCTCGATCGCGGGTGTGGTCGCGGTCACGCTCTATGCGGCGTGGGCGGCGGTGCAGATCCTCGTGCTGAACCCGATGGCCGTTGTGCCCGGTCGTTCGCTCGCCGAGATCCACGCCGAGATGGAAGCCGTCGGCGAGGGGATGAACATCGTTCTTCCCCTCGTGGTGCTCGGCCTCGGCGTCGTGATCGCCCTCATCGTCGCGAGGGCGGCGATCGGCTCGCGGATGGCCCCGCTGGGCGCCACGCAGCTGTTCCTCACCGTGCTGGGCTTCGGTGCGCCGGCGTACTTCGTCGCCTCGTTCGGGACGGGCATGAACCTCGCCGACGCCTACAACGTCTCCGGCGGCGACCAGTCTCCCTGGGCGATTCCGCTGTACCTCGTGAGCATGCTGTCGTTCCTCGCGGTGATCGTGTTCACCGTGCGGCACTCCCGCGCCCGTCGGCGGCTCGCGCCTCCTGTCGCATCCGCGCGCTAGCGTTGGACCATGGTCAACTATCGCTATCTCGGCAACAGCGGATTCAAGGTCTCGGAGATCACCTACGGCAACTGGGTGACGCACGCTTCGCAGGTCGGCGACGACGCTGCTGTCGCCACGGTGCACGCTGCGCTCGATGCCGGCATCACCACGTTCGACACCGCCGACACCTACGCGAACACCGCCGCCGAGGTCGTGCTCGGCAAGGCGCTGTCCGGTCAGCGCCGGGCCGGGCTGGAGATCTTCACCAAGGTGTACTTCCCGACCGGGCCGAAGGGCCCGAACGACACCGGTCTCAGTCGTAAGCACATCATGGAGTCGATCAACGGCTCGCTGGAGCGGCTCGGCACCGACTACGTCGACCTCTACCAGGCGCACCGTTACGACCACGAGACCCCGCTCGAAGAGACGATGCAGGCCTTCGCCGACGTCGTGCGGCAGGGAAAGGCGCTGTACATCGGAGTCTCGGAATGGACGGCCGAGCAGCTGCGTGAGGGGCACGCCCTGGCCACGCAGCTCGGCTTCCAGCTGATCTCGAACCAGCCGCAGTACTCGATGCTGCACCGCGTCATCGAGGGCAAGGTCGTACCCGCGTCCGAGGAGCTGGGCATCTCGCAGATCGTCTGGTCGCCGATGGCACAGGGCGTGCTGAGCGGCAAGTATCTGCCCGGTCAGCCGGTGCCCGAGGGCTCGCGTGCCACGGATCCGCACTCCGGCGCGCACTTCATCGAGCGCCTGCTGAAGGACGACATCCTCGAGGCGGTGCAGAGGCTCAAGCCGATCGCCGCCGAGGCAGGGCTCACGATGCCGCAACTCGCGATCGCCTGGGTGCTGCAGAACCAGAACGTCGCGGCGGCGCTGGTGGGAGCATCCCGCCCCGAGCAGCTCGCAGACACGGTCAAGGCGTCGGGCGTGAAACTGGATGCCGACGTGATGTCGGCCATCGACACCGCCCTCGCCGGCGTCGTGAACGACGACCCGGAGGACACCTACGCGTCCTCGCCGAAGGCCCGCCTGGTCTGAGTCGCACCGACACCCCACCTGACACCGAGACCCCCTGTCGCAGACGTCTGCGACAGGGGGTCTCGGTGGTAGGGCGGGACGTCGTGCGACTACTCCTTCACTGCTCCCGAGGTGAGCCCCTGCACGATCCAGCGGCTCGCCAGGGCGAACATCGCCATCGTCGGCAGGATCGTCAGCACCGCGGCGGCCGACATCGAGCCCCAGTCGATGTTGAACGTCGAGATGAACCCGTTGAGTGCCGACGGCATCGTGCGGTTGGCATCGGTGTTCATCAGCACCACCGACAGGAACAGCTCATTCCAGCAGTTCACGAAGTTGAAGATGAACGCTGCGATGATGCCGGGGGTCATGACGGGCACGAGCACGCGGAACAGCGCGCCGAGCCGCGAGCATCCGTCGATCATCGCCGCCTCCTCGAGAGCGTCGGGCACGTTCTCGAAGAATCCGCGCAGCATGACCGTCGAGAACGGGATGCAGATCGCGATGTACACCAGGATCAGCCCCGGCTTGGTGTCGACCAGGCCGAGATCGCTCATCATCGAGTACAGCGGGCCGAGCGCGATGAACGCGGGGATCATCTGCGTGAGCAGGAACGCGATCAGCACCGCGCCCTTGCCTCGGAACTCGAAGCGCGCCAGCACGTAGGCGCTGAGCAGCGCGATCAGCGTCGCCACGGCGCCGGCGGTCACCGCCACCAGCGCCGAGTTGCCGAGGAAGACGCCGAAGGAGCTCTTCTCGAACAGGCTGGTGTAGTTCTCGAGCGACGGCTCGCTGGGCCAGTACTCGATCGGATAGCTGTTGATCGTGCCGGGTGACTTGAACGAGGTCAGCGCGATCCAGTACAGCGGAAACAGCGTGATGATCAGCCAGAGCGCGAGACCGACGACGCGGATCACGCCGCGCACCGTCACCTTCCGCGGGCCTCGAGGAGCGGATGCGGGGTCCGGCACGGTCACACGGCGCGTGTCGGTCATGGACGTGCGCGCCGCCGTGGGGCCTGTCATGGTCGTCATCGCTGCGCCCTCCGCATCGCCATCAGGTAGAACGCGCAGAACACGAAAAGGAACGCGACGACGATCAGGCCGATCGCGCTCGCGATGCCGTAGTTGCCCTGCTGGGTGTAGTTGATCATCCACGTCGTGATGATGTGCGTCTGGTTAGCCGGACCCCCGCCCGTCATCGCCCAGATGATGTCGGGGAAGTTGAAGATCCAGATCACCCGCAGCAGCACCGTGAGGAACAGCGTCATCGAGATGTACGGGATGATGATCGAGAACAGCTGACGCGCCTTGCCCGCGCCGTCGAGGCTGGCAGCCTCGAGCACATCGTCTGGCACCGACTGCAGGGCGGCGAGGATCATGATGGCGAAGAACGTGACCCCGTACCAGATGTTGGCCGTGATGACGGCGAACATCGCCAGCTTCGGGTCGGCGAGCCACGGCAGCGGGGCCTCGATGAGCCCGGCCTTCATGAGCAGGTCGTTGACGACGCCGAATTCGGCGTTGAACATCCAGCGGAACAGCATCCCGATCAGGAACCCGGACACGGCCCACGGGAAGAACACCAGTGCCTGGTAGAGACCGCGGAAGCGGAAGCGCTTGCGCAGCGCGAGTGCGATGAGAAAGCCGATCACCAGCTGAGGCACGAGCGAGGCGACCACCCAGAGCACCGAGTTCCACGCCACCGTCGCGAAGGCCGGGTCCTGGAAGACGGTGACGAAGTTCTGCAGGCCGACGAACGGCGTCGAAGTGAGGTCCCACAGGTTCCAGTCGTGGAACGCCATACGCGCCCCCTGCAGCATCGGCGCGTAGGTGAACCAGCACACGAACACGATCGCCGGGGCCATGAACGCCAGCAGCGTCAAGGCGTGCCGGCCGCGGAACGCCCGACGACGGGAGGGGGAGGCCCCGCCGGCGCTACCGGCGGAGCCCTTCTCACGGATGCGGGGGAGCATCTGGCCTGACAACGTGATCAGCCCTTCTCCGAGGCGTACTTCTCCGTCCAGAACTCATCCCACGAGGTGAGCAGCTCCTTCGTGGTCATGTCGCCGAGCAGCACCTTCTGCACGTCCTGGTCGGACTTCTGGATCCACTCCGTCCACCAGCTCACACCGCGAGGCTGGCGCACGTTGATGTAGGTCTCCGGGTCCTCGGTCATCGTGACGTAGCTGGTCCACGGGCCGGTCTTGTAGAACTCGTCATCGGATGCGGACGTCACGATCGGCACCAGGCTGTTCGCCTGGGCGAACTCGGTGGCGGGCTCCTCCGACGCGAGGAACTGCACCAGCTTGACCGCGGCCTCCTTGTTCGCGCTGTTCTCGGCGACGCCCCAGCCCGCGACGGCGAGCGGCTGTGCGGCTTTGCCGCTCGGGCCGACCAGCAGAGGAGCGGTGTCCCACTGTTCCTCCTTCAGCGACGAGTCCTGCACGGTCGCGATGACCTCGGGGTCCTGCAGCAGGAAAGCCGTCGAGCCGTTGGTGAACCCGGCGACCATCTCGGGGTAGCCCCACGACACGGCAGACGGGGGCGACGCCTGCTCGAAGAGCGCGAAGTAGTCGTCCACCGCCTCCTGCGCCTCAGGAGCCGAGAACATCGTGTCGCCGTTCTTCAGCAGGAAGGCGTCGTCGACGTTCAGGTCGTCGATCGTGTACGCCTCGATCGCCGCGACGACGTTGCTGTTGGCGTTCTGGCCGCCGCGGAACGCGTAACCGTAGATGTTCTTCGACGGGTCCTGGATCTCGGACGCCTGCTCCAGCAGGTCCTTCCAGCTGTGCGGCGGGCCGTCGAAGCCGGCCTGCTCGACCAGGTCCTTGCGGTAGAACAGCGACAGGCCGTAGAAGCCGTAGGGCACGAAGTACGACTTGCCGTCCTCCGCGACCGATGCCGACTGCGCGTTCTCGGTGAGGGCATCCCATCCGTCCCATGCCTTCAGGTCGTCGGTCAGGTCGTACAGCCAGCCGTTGTTCGAGAACGGTCCGACGGTGATGTCGCGCACCTCGAGCACGTCGACGCCCTTGCCGGACTGCAGCATCTGCTGGATCTTCTGGTCGGCCTGCTCGGTGGGGGGCGAGACGAGATTGACCTTGATGTCGGGGTTGTCCTTCTCGAATTCGTCGAGCAGGCCGCGGATCAGCTCGGTGCGAGCGGGATTCGTCAGGCTCTCGACCATCTGCAGGGTGACCTTGCCGTCTTCGGCAGGGCCGGCGCCGGAGGAGCATCCGGTGAGGGCGAGGACGGCGACCGTGCCGATCCCCGCGGCTGTCGTCAAGATCTTGTGCTTCACGATGTGCCTCTCTGTGGTGGGTAGTGGATCTACTGGGGTGATGGTTCGGGTGCAGGGTCAGGCGACGGTGGTCGCCGTGGGGACGCGGATGCCGGCGCGCCGCAGGATCTGCGGCACGCAGCGCTCTGCGAACGCGTGGAAGTCGGACGCCTCGGTGTACAGGTGCGCCGAGAGGCGGAAGTAGCCGATGCCGCGGAAGCTGGTGAACGCGGTCTCGACGCCGACCTGGTCGAACAGGTCCATGCGCAGGGCGTCGGCGTCCTCGCGGGTCGCGCCCAGGCCGTCGGGCAGACGCACGAGCCGCATCGAGGGCACGGGGGAGGGGAGAGGAGTGATCGGATCCTCGGTGCTGAAGGGGCGCAGCGCCTCGGCGATGATCTCGGCCCCGGCATCGGCGATCTCGGCCATGCTGCGGCGGGCGGCAGCCCACCCGTACTCGCTCTCGACGAACTCGATCGCGGCGGGCGTGGCGATGTAGGTGGTCGCGTCGATCGTGCCCTGTGTGTCGAACCGATCGGGGTAGGGCTCGGGTGCGCCCCAGGAATCGATGAGCGGCCACAGCTCACCGCGGTCCGGAGCGGACGTGACCAGCAGTGCGGAGCCGCGCGGAGCGCACGGCCATTTGTGCAGGTTGCCGAACCACCAGTCACCGCCGCCCTCTGCCGCAGCGTCGGCGACGAGACCGGGCGCGTGCGCGCCGTCGACGAGGGTGCGCACGCCGCGCTCGGCGGCGAGCTGCCAGATGCGGCGCGTGGGCAGCATCCGGGCGGTTGGCGAGGTGATCTGATCGATCACGATGAGACGCGTGTGCTGCGTGATCGCATCGGCGAACCGCTGCACCACGTCGTCGTCGGAAGCAAGAAGGGGCACCTCAACGGTTCGCACGCTCGCCCCGAAGCGACGTGCGAGACGCTGCGCGCCCATCGTCACAGCCCCGTAGCCGTGATCGGTGACGAGGATCTCGTCGCCGGCCTCCAGGCGCAGCGCGTTGTAGACCACCGTCGCGGCCGCCGATGCGTTCGGGACGAACGCGCTGTGCTCCGCGCTGGCTCCGACGAAAGGCGCGGTGCGCTCTCGGGCCTCCCGCACGTGATCGGCGATCCGCGGGAACCATCCGACCGGAGTCAGGTCCGCTTGACGACGCAGTGCGTCCTGGCGTTCGACGACCGCCGTGGGCACGGCGCCGAAGGAGCCGTGATTCAGGTGGATGACGTCAGGGTCGAGCGGCCAGGCATCACGGGCACGCCCGTATGACTTCAGCCGGATCGGCGGGAACGGCTTCGCCGTGGTCATGCTTCCTCGCAGGGGGATCGGTGACTTGTTGCACAACTTTGCCACAACACGGCGGCTTTCGCGACCCTCGGCCTCGATTGGTGGCAGAGTTGTCATACGAATTGGTGAGCCGAGCGATTTCCGCCAGACTCGCAACAGCAGACCGACGGAGGACCGATGAGCGCACTCGACACGGCTCTGCACGGGTTGCGATCGCTGATCGCGGACGGCACGCTGCGCCCCGGCGACAGGCTGCCCAGCGAGGGTGAGCTGTGCGAGCAGCTCGGGGTGTCACGCGGTTCGTTGCGTGAGGCGATCAGAATGCTCGCCGCGCTGGGCGTTCTCGAGACGCGCCACGGATCGGGCAGCTACGTCGGCGACCTCAACGCCGCGGACGTCATCGGCAGTCTCTCGCTGACCGTGGGACTGCTTCCGCTGGACTCGATCCTCGAGCTCTACGAACTGCGTCGCGCTCTCGAGGCGCATGCGTCGTCGCTGGCCGCCGCTCGGGTGGACGAGAGCACGCTCACCGAGCTGGACTCGCTGCTCGCCGAGATGGAGGGCACGGATGACGACGACGAGCACTCCCGTCTCGATCATCGCTTCCACATGCGCATCGCCGAGATCGCGGGCAACTCGGCTCTCGCGAGCCTGCTCGCCGTGTTCCGCGCCCGATCGCGCGCCTACCGCATCTTCAGGACCGACAGCGCGGCTGAGATCAAGGCACTCTCGGATGCCGGTCACCGCGCCATCCTGCGCGGTCTGCAGTCGCGCGACCCCGTGGCCGCTTCCGCCGCCGCGGCCGGTCATGTCGCGCAGACCGAGTACTGGCTGCGCAAGCTGCAGCCGGATGCCGTCGGCCTGACCGACTGACGACTCCGCGACTGGTCGCAGCCGTCAGATCGCGCCGAACATCGCACCGGGGTTGAGGATGTTCTGCGGGTCGAGGGCGCTCTTGATCCGCAGGTTCAGTTCGAGCACGTCGTCGCCCAGGTAGTCGGCGAGCCACGGCTGCTTCAGACGCCCGACACCGTGCTCGCCGGTGATGGTGCCGCCCAGCGCGATCGCCAGATCCATGACCTCGCCGAAGGCGAGGTTCGCGCTGGCCTCCTGTGCCGCATCCGCCGGGTCGAACACGATCAGCGGGTGGGTGTTGCCATCGCCGGCGTGCGCCACGACGGCGATCTCCACGTCATGCCGGTCGGCGATCTCGCGCATCCCCTCGATCAGCTCGCCCAGCCGTGGCAGCGGAACCCCGGCGTCCTCGAGCAGCAGCTTCCCGCGCTTCTCGACCGCCGGGACCGCCAGCCGGCGGGCTTCGATGAGCGCCTCGCTCTCGTCGGGGTCGCTGGTGGCGTACACCTCGGTCGCCCCATGCAGGCCGCAGGTCTGCTCGATCGTCTCGATCTGCGCCGCGGCGACCTCGGTGGGCTCATCCGACTGCACGATCAGCATCGCCGCCGCCGTGCGGTCCAGCTCCATCCGCGTGACGTCCTCCACGGCGTTGATGGTGACCTGGTCCATGAACTCCAGCATCGAAGGGCGCATCGTCGCCTTGATGTCGACCACCGCCCTGATCGCGCCCGCGACCGTCGGGAACATCGCCACCAGCGTGGTGGGCGTGCGCTGCGCCGGCACCAGCCGCAGGACCGCCTCGGTGACGATGCCGAGCGTTCCTTCGCTGCCGACGAACAGCTTCGTCAGCGACAGCCCGGCGACGTCCTTCAGGCGGGGACCGCCGAGCGTCACCGCGCGGCCGTCTGCGAGCACCACGGTGAGGCCGAGCACGTAGTCGGTGGTCACTCCGTACTTGACGCAGCACAGGCCACCCGCGTTCGTGGCGATGTTGCCGCCGATCGAGCAGAACGCCTGCGAGGACGGGTCGGGCGGATACCACAGGCCGTGCTCGGCGGCTGCGGCCTTCACCTCGGCGTTGAAGGCGCCGGGCTGCACGACCGCCATCTGCAGCGCCGCATCGATCGTGATCCGCCGCATCCGCTCGAGCGAGACGACGATGGCGCCGTCCACGGCGGAACTCCCGCCGGAGAGGCCCGAGCCCGCGCCGCGCGGCACGATGCCGACACCCTCGCGCGCCGCGATGCGCACAGCAGCCTGCACGTCCTCCGTGCAGGTGGCACGCACGACCGCGAGCGGTGTTCCGGCAGCCGCCTCCTCCGCTCGGTCGTGGCGGTAGGCCTGCAGCGAGTCGGGATTGGTCACGACCGCGCCTTCGGGCAGTTCGGCGGCCAGCGCGGAGATCACGCGCGCGTCGCGGTCCAGGTCCATGGGCATCCTCGGCGTTCCGGCTGCCCGCAGCGGCAGCACTCCGACAACTGTGTCATACGCGCGGAACCGGGCCCCGGCATCGGGGACGGCGCGGTCGCGCGCTCGGTCTGCTCAGGCGATCGTGATGTCGACCTGGAGGTCGTGCGTGAGGCGCTCGATGTCGGCGCGCAGCGCCTCGATGTCGGCGGATGCGGGTGCAGTGGCCGTCACCGTCGACTCGAACAGCCGGCCCCCGGCCATCGCCGCGTCCCTGGTCTCGGTCGTCATGCTCTCGATGCTCAGGGCGTGAGCGCTGAGCACGCCCGAGATCTCGCGCACGATGCCGGGGCGATCATCGCCCAGCACCGACAGGGCGATCTGCTGCGCGGTGCCGGACTCAGGGGCCTGAGACCCCGTGCTCACCGTGATGGCCAGCAAGCCGTCGAGTTCGGTCAGCGCTCCGCGCAGCTCATCCGCCCGCTCGTCGGCGACGGTGATCTGGATCACTCCCGCGAAGGTGCCGGCGAGCTCGGCGAGACGGCTGTTCTCCCAGTTGCCGCCATGGGCATCGATCGCTTCGGCGACGGCCGCTACGAGCCCGGGACGGTCGGCTCCCGCGACGGTGAGGATGAGCGTGGTCATGAGGCCAGCGTAGCCACACACCGCCCGGCGGTCACCAGGCGCCACCGTCGAGGAAGCGTTCCATGCGCTCGCGGAACGGCGCGAGATCCCAGCCCTGCTCTGCGACCCAGTCGTCGGAGTAGTAGGTCTGCGAGTAGCGCACGCCGCTGTCGCAGATCAGGGTCACGACGCTGCCGGTCTCACCGGCATCCCGCATCCGGGCGATCAGCTCGAACGCCCCGTACAGATTCGTGCCGGTCGAACCTCCCGTCCAGTGCAGGGTGCGCTCGCGCAGCAGCCGGATCGCGGCGACGGATGCGGCATCCGGCACCTGGATCATCTCGTCGATCACGCTCGGCACGAAAGACGGCTCCACCCGCGGGCGGCCGATGCCCTCGATGCGGGAGGGGCGTCCGACGGCATCCGCATCCCCCAGCCAGGCGGAATGGAACGCGGAGCCTTCGGGATCGACCACGGCCACATGAGTCGCGTGCCTGCGGTACCGCACGTAGCGGCCGAAGGTCGCGCTCGTGCCGCCCGTGCCCGCGCCCACGACGATCCAGCGCGGCACCGGATGCCGCTCCTGCGACAGCTGGCTGAACACGCTCTCGGCGATGTTGTTGTTGCCCCGCCAGTCGGTCGCGCGCTCAGCATAGGTGAACTGGTCGAGGTAGTGGCCGCGGCAATCGGAAGCGAGCCGCCTGGCCTCAGCCGAGATGCCGGAGGCGTCGTCGATCAGATGGCAGCGCCCGCCGTAGAACTCGATCAGGTCTATCTTCTCCTGGCTGGTGGAGCGGGGGATGACGGTGATGAATTCCAGCCCCAGCATCCGCGCGAAGTACGCCTCCGACACCGCGGTCGACCCGCTCGACGACTCGACCAGCGTTGTGCCCTCGTCGATCAGTCCGTTCACCAGCCCGTACAGGATCAGCGACCGCGCGAGCCGGTGCTTCAGCGACCCCGTCGGGTGCACCGACTCGTCTTTCAGGTACAGGTCGATGCCCCACTCGGCCGGCAGCGGGAAGAGGTGGAGGTGCGTGTCTGCCGAGCGATTGCCATCGGCTTCGAGCACACGGATGGCGGAACTGACCCATTCGCTCATGGCATCGAGCGTAGCCCGCGGGCGGTTCGCCACGCCCGACCACGAACTTCACGGATGACCACGTTGTCGCCGTCGACGACGTGGTCATCCGTGAAGAACGTGGTCGGAAGCGACGCGCGACGGTCGCGGGACAGCAGGGTGCGCGGGGCGGATGCCGTCAGGAGACGTGAACGAGCGAGCCCTGTGAGCTGTCGGTGCTGAGACGGAACTCGAAGCGGGAACGATCGCCGCGGTGGTACGCGATGAAGAACTCGATCGGCTGCTCCGACTCGTCACGGCTGACGCTGCGCAGGCGCAGCAGTGCCGAACCGGCGCTGACACCCAGTTGCATCGCCTGCTCGTGGGTCGCGACGGTGGCCTCCGCTGAACGCACGCCGTGCGTGGCGACGACGCCGTTGTCGGCGAGCAGGGCGTAGAGCGACGAATCGCGCAGATCGGCGCCGAGCGTCGGCTCGCCGATCTCTCGCGGCATCCACGTCGTCGACAGCGACCAGGCCTCGCCGTCGACATGGCGCAACCGCGTCAGCACGACGACCGGCGCGCCCTCCTCGACCTCGAGCGCGGCAGCCACTTCGGCATCCGCTTCCGTGAGCTCGTGCCGCAGCACCTCGCTGTGCACGTGGCCGCCGCGGCGCTCGACCTCGTCGAACAGGCCGACCAGGGTGTGCACCAGCGATTCGCTGGTGCGGGGGCGGGCGACGAACGTGCCCTTGCCCTTGATGCGCTCGACCGCTCCTTCGTGCTCGAGCTGTGCGAGCGCCTGGCGCACCACCGTTCGCGAGATCCCGTACTGCTCGCACAGGCGGTGCTCGCCGGGCAGCGGGTCGCCTGGCTGCAACCCGTCGCGGACGATGCCGTCGAGGATCAGCTGACGCAGCTGGTCGTACATCGGCGCCGTGGAGGCACGATCGATTCCGGTGCCGGAAGGTTCGGGGTTCGTGGCGTTCATGGCAGCGGTCTCAGTACGCGACGCCCGCGTGGAGGATCACGTTCGCGTACGGGGTGAACTCGCCGGAGCGGACGAACGCACGGGCCTCGTGCGTGCGTTTCTTGAACTCGACGTGCGGCACGAGCTCGATGTCGATCCCCGGCAGCCGTTCGCGCAGCGCGTCCAGCACGTGCGGGCTCGTCTCGGTGACCTCGGACGACACCGTCGCGCCTTCGACGACCAGTTCGGCCAGTACCGTGTCCAGCACATCGAGGAAGGCGGGAGCACCGGGCCGGTACGCGAGGTCGATGCGCTCGGCACCCGCCGGGATCGGCAGCCCGGCGTCGGTCACGACGATGAGGTCGGTGTGCCCGGTCTCGCTGATGACCCGAGACAGTGCGGGGTTGATGGTCGTAGCCGTCTTGCGCATATCAGCTCCTCCTGTCAGATCCTGGCGGCAGCGGTCTGCTCGGCGAGCAGCGCGTCGACCTCGTCGCGCCGGGGAAGACTGGGTGACGCCCCCTGGCGCGTGACCGCGATCGCACCGGCCGCGCTCGCCAGCCTCGTGGCCTCGGCCAGAGACCAGCCGTCCGCGAGCGCCGCGCCGAGGTATCCGGCGTAGGCGTCGCCGGCCGCCGTGGTGTCGACCGGCTCGACGGGGATCGGCTCGATGAAGGTGGTGCCCTCGTCGGTCACGACGCACGAGCCCTTCTCGGCCATCGTGATGACGGCCGCGCCGACGCCCTGTTCGAGGAACCAGCGGCCGGCACGCTCGGCGGATGCCGCATCCGTCACCTCGATGCCGCTGAGGATCGACGCCTCGGTCTCGTTCGGCGTCACGATGTCGATGTTGCGCCACACCTCGGCCGCGAGCGGAGCGGCCGGGGCCGGGTCGAGCACCACGGTCATGCCGTGCTCGCGAGCGCGCGACGTGATGTGCAGGGTGAGGGATGCCGGCGTCTCGAGCTGAGTCAGCAGCACACCGGTGCTGGGGGCGAGCGCTTCGAGCGCGGCGTCGATCTGCTCGGCGCTGAGGTGAGCGTTCGCGAGCGGCACCATCACGATGTCGTTCTGCGCCGACGAGTCGACCCGGATGTGCGCGATGCCGGTCGGGCCAGGCACGGTGCGCAGGTGGGCGAGGTCGACGCCGGCGCTGCTCAGCCCATCGACGACGAGGTCGTGGAAGAGGTCGTCGCCCACGCAGCCGACGAAGCTCGTTCGGGCGCCGGCGAGTCCCGCCGCGACGGCCTGGTTCGCGCCCTTCCCGCCCAGCAGCAGCGTGAACTGGTCGCCGAGGATAGTCTCGCCGCGCGCCGGAAGGCGGTCGGAGAAGGTGGTCACATCGGCGGTGACGCTGCCCACGATGACGACGCCGGTGCGGGCTGGCTGGTCGCTGGTCATGTTCTCCCGATCGTCTTCGGCTCGGCTGCCTCTGCTGTCTTTGGACAGGGGCGGATGCTGTCATAACATTAGCCGCATCCGAACCTGTAACGACAGGTTGGTGAGAGGAGACCGGATGACCGCCCCGCGACTGTATGTGGACAGCGCCGATGTCGATCTGGTCTCCGGACTGCTCGCCTCAGGAGTGGTGCACGGCGTCACCACGAATCCCACGATCCTGGAGCGCGGCGGTCGCACGGCCGCCGAGATCCCCGCCCTCTACGAGCGCTGGGTCGGCGAGGGCGCGCAGGAGGTGTTCTTCCAGACGTGGGGCGGCGACGCCGCATCCTTCCTGCGCAACGCCGAGGGCATCCGCGCGCTCGGCGACCGGGTCGCCGTCAAGGTGCCGGCGACCGCCGAGGGCTTCGCCGCAGCGTCCGCCCTCGTACGCGACGGCGCGACCGTGCTCGTCACCGCCGTCTACTCGGTCGCGCAGGCGCTCGTCTGCGCGAGCATCGGCGCGCACTACATCGCTCCGTACCTCGGCCGGATGCGGGACGCGGGCATGGACGGCGATGCGCTGATCGGCCGCATGCAGGCCGTCTGCGACGGCAGCGGCACCAACGTGCTCGCGGCGAGCCTGCGAAGCGCCGACGACATCGTCGGACTGCGCGAGGCGGGGGTGCCCTACTTCACGGCGGCGCCGGCAGTGCTCGACGAACTGCTGTTCCACGAGGTGAGCGACAGCTCGGCGACCGAGTTCGACGCCGCCATGATGCGCCTCGGGGCCTGACGGCGACTGAGTTCTCGACGCCCCTGGGGTTCTTCGCCGCCGCCCGCGCTCCGCATCCGTCTGGATCTCGGGTCGCGAATCGTCCCGCTCGCGCGGGGTGTTTCGAGGCGTTCTGCGATCCGAACTGTGATGCGCGACGGAGCCCCGATGGTCCGCGGGCTAGGCGGTGGCCGCCTGGCGCAGCCAGCGCTCCACTCCGGCGACGTGTGCCGTGGCCAGTGAGGTCGCCAGTGCCGAGTCGTGCTGCGCTACGGCCTCGGCGATCGCGCGGTGCTCCGACAGGGTGCGGTCCAGTGCGCCCTGCTCGGTGAGCCCGCGCCACACCCTGGCACGGATCGTCTGACTGCTCAGGCTCTCGATGAGGCTCGCGAGGTAGCCGTTGCCCGTGAGCCGCACGATCTCGCGGTGGAAGCGGATGTCGTGTGCGACCAGGTCGTCGATGGAGACGGTGTTCGGGTCGACCGACTCGATCTCGTCGATCAGGCTCTGAGCCTCGGCGTCGGAGGCGTTGCCCGCGGCCAGACCGGTGGCCTGCGACTCGAGCATCCGACGCACGGCGAACAGCTCGAGCAGTGAATCGTCGTCGTGCATGTCGACGACGAAGCTGATCGCCTCGAGCAGCAGGTGCGGTTCCAGGCTCGTGACATAGGTGCCGTCACCGCGGCGCACGTCCAGCACCCGGATCACCTCGAGCGCCTTGACGGCCTCGCGCATGGAGTTGCGCGAGAGGCCCAGGCGCTCGGACAGCTCCTTCTCGGGCGGGAGCCGGTCGCCGGGGCCCAGTTCGCCCGAGACGATCATCGCCTTGATCTTCTCGATCGCCTCGTCAGTCACTGCCATGGCGACATCATAACCAGTGGTCGGATGTCTGCGAGCGGCTGTGTGAAGATGGGCGCATGCGCGCTCTCGATGCCCATCTGCACCTGTGGAATCCCGAAGTCCTCACCTACGGCTGGCTCGCGGGAGCGCTGGACTCGACGTTCGCCGAGGCGGAGCTGGAGCGGGAGCGGCTTTCGGGCGCGCAGGAGCAGGCCGCCGTCTTCGTGCAGGCCGACCCGATCGAGGAGCAGGCCGTCGACGAGGTGCGCTGGGTCGAGTCCGTGGCGCAGGCCACCGGGGTGGTGGGGATCGTCGCGGGTGCCAGGCTGGATCGCGGGGCGGCGACCGAGGCCCAGCTCGATGCGCTCTCCCGGCATGAGCTCGTCGTCGGAGTGCGGCACCTGCTTCAGGGCGAGCCGGACGGGTTCGCGCGCAGCGAGGACTTCCTCGACGGGGCCAGGCTGGTGGCCGGTCGCGGTTGGACCTTCGACGCCTGTGTGCGCGCGCACCAGATCCCCGATGTGACGGCGCTGGCCGCCGCCGTGCCCGGGCTGTCGATCGTGCTCGACCATCTGGGCAAGCCCGCAGTCGGCACAGAGGGGGCGCCGCTCGCACCGACCGCGGACTGGCTTCGCGACCTCGCGCACCTCGCGCAGCACCCGCAGGTGCGTTGCAAGCTCTCCGGGTTGCCCGCCGAAGCCGGAGGCGTCTTCTCGGCCGAGCAGTTCACGCCGTTCCTGGATGCCGCAGCCGACGCCTTCGGTGAGGATCGGCTCATGTGGGGCAGCGATTGGCCCGTGTCGTCCATCGACGTCGCGGAGCCTGACGGCCGCTACCTGCAGGGTGCCCGCGACGACTGGTTCCGCACCGTGTCGGACTGGGCTGAGGCGCGCGGGCTCGACACCGGCAAGATCTTCTGGTCGAACGCCGCGACTTTCTACGGCATCCGCTGACCTCTGCGACAGACGACGCCGTCTCCGCATCCGACCTCGAAGGGGAGTTCCATGACCGAACCGTCATCGCACCGGGACGAGCCGCGGCCGAACGTCGTGCTCATCTGCGTCGACCAGTGGCGCGGCGACTGCCTCTCGTCCGAGGGGCACCCGGTCGTGCGCACCCCGTATCTCGACGCCCTGGCCGCGCGAGGTGTGCGATTCCGCAACGCGTACTCCGCGACGCCCACGTGCGTGCCGGCGCGGATGGCCCTGCTCACCGGCCTGTCGCAGGAGCAGCACCGGCGAGTGGGCTATCAGGACGGCATCGACTTCGACATCGCCGACACGCTGCCCCGTGAGCTGTCGGCGCACGGGTATCAGACGCAGGCGATCGGGAAGATGCATTACTCGCCCGAGCGCGTGCGCATCGGGTTCGACGATGTGATCCTGCATGACGGCTATCTGCACCACTCGCGCCACCGCGAACGCGACCCCCGGTTCTACGACGACTACCTGACCTGGCTGCGCGCGCAGGCGGGCGCGGGTGCGGTGGAGGACTACCTCGAGAACGGCATCAACTGCAACTCGATCGTCGCGCGCCCGTGGGACAAGCCCGAGCGGCTGCATCCGACGAACTGGGTCGTGACCGAGGCGGAGAACTGGCTGTATCGCCGAGACCCCACCCGGCCCTTCTTCCTGTATCTGTCGTTCCACCGCCCGCACGCGCCCTACGACCCGCCGGCGTGGGCCTTCGAGCAGTACCTCGACGCGCCTGAGCAGGAGCCGCCGGTGGGCGACTGGGTGGGCGAGTTCGCTCACCTGCGCAACGACGCTCTGCCCGACGCCAACATCGCCCGTTACGACCCGCGCATGGCGCACCGCGCTCGGGCGGGCTATTACGGGCACATCAGCCACATCGACGCACAGATCAGCAGGTTCCTCGAGATCCTCGCGGAGTTCGGCGTGGCCGACGACACCTACATCCTGTTCACCTCCGACCACGGCGACATGCTCGGCGACCACGACATGTGGCGCAAGGGCTACCCGTACGAGGGCTCGGCGCGGGTGCCGATGATCCTCGCCGGGCCCACGATCGCGGCGGGGCAGTGCGCGGAGTCGATCGTCGAACTGCGCGACGTCATGCCCACGCTGCTCGGCTGCGCGGGAGTGGGTGCTCCCGAAGGGCTCGACGGACGCGATCTGCGCGAGCTCGTCGAGCTGCGCGATCACGGCGCCTGGACGGCCGCTCCCGCGCCCGCGACCCGGGGCTCATCGGATGCGGGAGCGGAGCTCGAACCCGATGAGGCGCATCTGCACGGCGAGCACGTGCTGCTGGGGCAGTCGATGCAGTGGATCCGCGCCGGCCGCTGGAAGTACGTCTGGCTCTCGGAGTCGGGCCGTGAGCAGTTGTTCGACCTCGTCGACGATCCGCAGGAGCTGCGCAAAAGGGCGGGTGATCCGTCGGCCGCCGACGCGCTGGTCGCCTGCCGGGCGCGTCTGATCGACGACCTGCGCGGTCGCCCGGAGGGTTTCGTCGACGGCGACGAGCTCGTCGCAGGCCGACCTGTGCAGACCCTGCTCGAACACCCGCACAGCCGCCGGCACGACTGAGGGGTCGTGACCCGTCTCATCCGGATGCCCGAAACAGACGAGTCGCGACCCTCCAGGCACTGCGTCGGGGTCATCCCGGCAAGGCGCGGACGGAGTACTCGGCCAAGAGCAGGCCGGTGCTCGACCGGGCCGAGCGTTCCAGGCTCAGATCGACGCGCGCGCTGTCCGCGAACAGCTTCGTGCCCGAACCGAGGACGATGGGGAACGTCACCAGCACGAGTCCGTCGAGCAGATCCGCTGCAAGCAGGGAGCGGACAAGCATTCCACTGCCGAGCACGCTGATCGGGCCATCGACTTCTTCCTTCAGCCGCGCAACGGTCTCCGCGGCATCGCCGGCGAGCAGCGTGGAGTTGGGGTGCGGGAGCTTTGTGCTCGCCGACGCGGAGCAGACGTACTTCGGCATGGCGGCAAGCAGGCCGGTGAACGGATTCGGGTCTGTCGTCGAGAGCCAGTGGCCGACGAGCTGGTCATAGGTGCGGCGGCCAAAGAGCATGGCCTTCGTGGTCGACATGTCGGCGCCCATGAACTCTGCCGTGACGGGGTCGTCGAACCCGCTCGCCCATCCGCCGTGCTGGAACCCTCCGCGGGTGTCCTCGTCGGTTCCTCCGGGGCCTTGGATGACGCCGTCGAGGGTGATGTTCTCTGTTGCGACTATTCTCCCCATGGGATTCCTTTCTAGACTCACGAGTATGATATCTAGAAAATAGACTCATGCGTATGGAGAGTCAACCCCAGCGCCCCAGTTCGCTGCGCAAGCGGGCCGCCATCACGGCCGCGGCCGCCGATGTCTTCGTGCGCGACGGCTACGATCCCGCCTCGATGGACGAGATCGCGGAACGGGCAGGCGTGTCCAAGCAGACGCTGTACGCGCATTTCGGAAGCAAGGAGGGCCTGTTCGTGCAGGTGCTCCAGGCGGAGACGGAACGCGCCTTCGCGTCGTTGCCGATTCATGAGCAGGAGTCGGCGTCGGTCACCGCATCTTCCCTTCGCCGCCATCTCGAAGCGTTGGGGGAAGCGTTCCTCGAGGTTGTTCTGACTCCGAGGATGATCGGGTTACGACGACTCGCCATCGCGGAATCCCACCGCTTCGCGGCATCTGCCGAGGCTTTCGCCAGGGGAGGCCACGAACGCAGCGTCGAGGCCCTCGCCCGCATGTTTCGCGGGCTCGTGGAAAGAGGGCTGCTCGCCGGAGACGCGCGCCGTGCCGCCCGCACTTTCGTGCTGCTCGTCGTCGTCGGCCCGGTCGACCGTGCGATGTTCGGATCCGCACCTTTCGCCGAACAGACGCGCGCTGCGCATATCGCCGAGGGTGTCAGGCTGGTGCTCGCGGGGTTCGGGGATCGCGCTCGGAACCCCTCGGGCGACCGGTGAGCAGCCGCCGGCGCGACTGAGGGGCCGCGACCCGTCTCATCCGGTTGCCGGAAACAGACGAATCGCGACCCCTCGAGGCGGTCGGTCAGCTCACTCGGGGCGGGGGCGCAGCTGAGCCATGCCGCCGTCGACCTCGATGAACGTGCCGGTGGTTGACCCGGATGCCGGGCTGACCAGGTACAGCACCGCGCCGGCGACCTCTTCGGCCGAGACCAGGCGGCCGTGCGGCTGCCTGGCGTTGAGCGCGGCGCGCTCGGCCTCGGGGTCGGCGGCCGAGTCGAGCAGGCGGTTCACCCACGGCGTGTCAGCGGTGCCCGGGTTGACGGCGTTGATGCGGATGCCCTCGCGCAGGTGGTCGGTGGCCATCGCGCGGGTGAGGGCTGACACGGCGCCCTTGGACGCCGAGTACAGCGCGCGCTGCGGCAGACCGGTGGTCGAGGCGATGGATGCCGTGTTGCACACCGCCGCCGCGGGAGACTCGCGCAACCACGGCAGCGCGGCCGAGGTGACCCTGGCGATGCCGGTGACGTTGATGGAGAGCACGCGGGCCCATTCGTCGTCGTCGTTGGCGGTGACATCGCCCTGAGCGCCGATGCCGGCGTTGTTGATCACGATGTCGATGCGGCCGAAGCGCTCACCCACCGCCGCCACGGCGGCATCCACTGAGGCGCGGTCGGAGACGTCGGCGGTGAACGCCGCGAAGCGCTCATCGGCGCCGGACGTGTCGCGGTCGAGCACCGCGATCTGCGCACCCTCCTCGTGCAGCCGGCGCGCGATGGCGGCGCCGATCCCGGATGCTCCGCCGGTGACGATCGCGACCAGGCCCTCCACCTGGCCGGTCACCTCTGCGCCTCCCAGGCGACGAACTCCTGGCGCTGGCGGCCCAGACCCTCGATCTCGATCTCGACGACGTCGCCGGCCTTCAGATAGGGGAACTTGCCGCCGAACGCGACGCCCTGCGGCGTGCCGGTGAGGATCAGGTCGCCGGGCTCGAGGGTGACGTACTGCGAGAGGTGGTGCACGATCGTGCGCACGTCGAAGATCATGTCGTTCGTGTTCGAGTCCTGACGCGGCTCGCCGTTCACCCAGCTGCGCAGGTTCAGGTTTTGCGCGTCGACCTCGGCGGCCGGCACCAGCCACGGCCCCGTCGGGTTGAAGCCGAAGGCGATCTTCCCCTTCGACCACTGCCCGCCCGACACGTCCATCTGATACGCGCGCTCCGACACGTCGTTGGCGACCACATAGCCGGCGATGTGCGCCTCGGCCTCGTCGACCGAGTCGAGATACGCCGCGCGCGTCCCGATCACGATGCCGAGCTCGACCTCCCAGTCGGTCTTCTCGCTGCCGCGGGGGATGGTAACCGTGTCGTTCGGGCCGACGACGGTGTTCGGCGTCTTCAGGAACAGGATCGGCACGGTCGGCGGCTCGGCGCCGGACTCGCGGGCGTGCGCCGCGTAGTTCTGGCCGATGCAGATCACGGCGCTGGGGCGGGCGATGGGCGAGCCGATGCGCAGCGAATCCGCATCCGCGAGTTCGGGGAGCGTGCCGGCATCAAGCGCCTCCTGCGTGCGTCCGACGGGATCACCGGCGAGGAAGTCGCCGTCCACATCGGATGTCACCGGGCGCAGATCGAACGTGCGGTCGCCGTCGATGACGACGGGGATCTCGCTTCCGGACTCGCCGAGTCGCGCGAACTTCATGGTTCTCCTTCACGTCTTCGAGGCGGATGCTGACACCGCATCCGTCGTTGACAGTATAGACATCGGATGTTTACACTCCAAGAGTCTGCGTCAGAAATCGCCGACGCACCCGAAGGAGCCCTGTGAGCCGTATCGTCGCGCTGGACACCAGCGACATCCGCTTTCCCACATCCCTGAGCCTGGACGGCTCGGATGCGATGAACCCAGACCCTGACTATTCGGCCGCCTACGTGATCGTACGCACCGACGCCGAGGACGGCATCGAAGGACACTCGTTCGTGTTCACGATCGGCCGCGGCAACGACGTGCAGGTCGCCGCCATCGACGCACTCGCCGGGCACCTCGTCGGTCGCGAGATCGAGCCGCTGCTCGACGACATGGGCGGCACGTTCCGCGACATCATCGGAGACTCGCAGCTGCGCTGGCTCGGCCCTGAGAAGGGCGTCATGCACATGGCCATCGGCGCCGTGATCAACGCCCTGTGGGATATCAAGGCGAAGCGCGCGGGGCTTCCGCTGTGGCAGCTGCTGGGCCGCATGACGCCGGAGCAGATCGTCGACCTCGTCGATTTCCGCTACCTCACCAACGCCCTCACCCGCGAGGACGCGCTGGAGATCCTGCGGGCGGCCGAGCCCGGCCGCGCCGAGCGCGAGGCCGAGCTGCTGGCCACGGGCTACCCGGCCTACACCACCAGCCCCGGCTGGCTGGGCTACTCCGACGAGAAGCTCGAGCGCCTTGCCCGTGAGGCCATGGCCGACGGCTTCACGCAGATCAAGCTCAAGGTCGGCGCCGATCTCGACGACGACATCCGCCGCTTCCGCAAGGCGCGCGAGGTGTGCGGGCCCGACTTCCCCATCGCGATCGACGCCAACCAGCGCTGGGAGGTCTCCGAGGCCATCGAGTGGGTGAACGCGCTCGCCGAGTTCAACCCGGCCTGGATCGAGGAGCCCACCAGCCCCGACGACATCCTCGGCCACGCCGAGATCGCCCGCGGCGTCGCTCCCATCCGCGTCGCCACCGGCGAGCACGCGCAGAACCGCATGATCTTCAAGCAGCTGCTGCAGGCCGAGGCCATCGAGGTCATGCAGATCGACTCGGTGCGCGTCGCCGGCGTCAACGAGAACATCGCGAACCTGCTGCTCGCCGCCAAGTTCGGCGTTCCGGTATGCCCACACGCCGGTGGCGTCGGGCTGTGCGAGGCCGTGCAGCACCTGTCCATGTTCGACTTCGTCGCGGTCAGCGGCACCCGCGAGGGGCGCCTGATCGAGTACGTCGACCACCTGCACGAGCACTTCGTGGTGCCGACCGACATCAAGAGCGGGTCGTACATGGCTCCGACCGAGCCGGGCACCAGCATGGAGATGAAGGCCGAGAGCATCGCGAAGTACACCTGGAAGGGGCAGCATGTCATCGACTGAGCTCGAGCTGCCCACCCTGGGCTACGGTGCGGCGAACGTCGGCAACCTGTTCCGCGAGCTGAGCGATGACGAGGCCTGGGCGGTGCTCGAGGCCGCCTGGGACTCCGGCATCCGCTATTACGACACCGCGCCGCACTACGGCCTCGGTCTCTCCGAGAAGCGCCTCGGGGCCTTCCTGCAGACCAAGCCGCGCGACGAGTTCGTGCTGTCGACGAAGGCCGGGCGTCTGCTGCGCCCCAATCCCGACCACGACGGGGGACTCGACACCGACAACGACTTCCATGTGCCGGACGACCTGCGCCGGGTGTGGGACTTCTCGGAGGCGGGCATCCGCGCCAGCATCGCCGAATCGCAGGAACGGCTGGGCATCGAACGGATCGACCTGCTCTATCTGCACGACCCCGAGAGGCATGACCTCGACCTCGCCCTGGCCGAGGCGTTCCCCGCACTCGAGACCGTGCGAGACGAAGGGCTGGTCGGCGCGATCGGCGTCGGGTCGATGGTGTCGGATGCTCTCACGCGGTCGGTGCGCGAGGCGGATCTGAACCTGATCATGGTCGCGGGCCGCTACACGCTTCTCGAGCAGCCCGCGGCGGCCGAGGTGCTGCCGGCCTGCGCGGAACGCGAGACCGGCATCGTCGCGGCATCCGTGTTCAACTCCGGCCTGCTCGCCCAGAGCGAGCCGCGCCGCGACGGCCGTTACGAGTACGGGCAGCTGCCCGAGGAGCTGTGGGAGCGCCTGGTGCGCATCGCCGCGATCTGCAAGGACCACGACGTGCCGCTTCCTGCGGCCGCGATCCAGTTCCCCCTGCAGTCCGGCGTCGTGCGCTCGGTCGTCGTCGGCGGAAGCCGCCCGGCCCAGCTGCGGCAGAACGCCGAGTACGCCGCGCTGCAGATCCCGGCCGACCTGTGGGCCCAGCTGGCCGACGAAGGACTCATCCCCGCCTGACGGGGCGTGCACGAAGGAGCCTCGGATGCTCGAAGGAATCAACCCGCTGCTGACCGGCGAGGTGCTGCTGCACCTCGACCGAATGGGGCACTCCGATTCGGTGGTCGTCGCCGACGCACACTTCCCGGCGTGGGCGCTGGGGGAGCGGGTCGTCGATCTGCCCGGCACGACGACCCCCGAGGTCGTCGCCGCGATCCGGTCGGTGCTGCCGCTCGACGACGCCCCGGGGATCGACCTCATGGAGTCGGCGGACGCCGAGGTGCTCGACGTGCAGCGCGAGCTGATGGCGGCAGCGGGAACGACGCTCGAGGCGACGCGGTTCGTCGAACGCTTCGCCTACTACGACGTCGCCAAGCGCGCCTACCTGATGGTGCGAACGGGGGAGACCCGCAAGTACGGCAACGCGCTGCTTCGCAAGGGCGTCGTCGGCCACCCCTCGGCCTGACGATCCGTCAGCCGTCCGCAGGCTGCGAGTCGCCGGCTGCGAGGCTAGTGCAGGTCGATCGTGCCCACCGCGTGCAGGCCGTCTCGGATGAACCGGTTGGCGTGCGCGGCGAGGTCGTCGGAGTCCTGCCAGAGGTTGCGCCAGATGCCCAGCGTGTTGCTGAGCTCGGCACTGACGACCGCCGACGAGAAGGACTCGAACACGATCGGGCCGTCGTAGCGCACGTCGTGCAGCGCGCGGAAGAAGGTGCCGAAGTCGACGCTGCCGGTGCCGAGGTAACCTCGGTGGCTCTCCCCGATGTGCACGTAGCCGAGCTTGCCGGCCGCGGCGACGTCGTGAACGGGCTGGAAGAGATCGGACTCTTCGATGTTCATGTGGTACGTGTCGAGGTGCACCGAGACGTCATCCCGATCGACGCCGTCGAGGTAGGCGAGAGCTCCCCGGCCGGTGTTGAAGACGTTCGACTCGTAGCGGTTCACGACCTCGAGCGAGAGACGGATGCCGCGCTGCGCGGCCTTGTCGGCCAGCCGGGCGATGGCCCCCTGGCTGTTCTCCACCCCGCGGGCGGTGGTGGGCGAGGCGTACTTGCGCATGGCCGAGTAGATCACCCCGCACAGCACTTCGCCGCCCATGGCGGCGACGTGATCGAGGCACTGCTCCAGTATGCGCTCGCCGGCGGCGACGACGGCCGGGTCCTCGCTGGTGAGGTCGGTGCTCTCGGTGAGACCGAGGGATGCCGTCACGGACAGGTCGTTATCGCGCAGCATCCGCGCCGCGAGCTCGGAGTCGAAGGCGTCGACGTCCATCAGAGGGATCTCGATGAGGTCGAACCCGGCTCGCTTGGTCCCCTCGACGGCGCGACGGAGACCCTGCTCGCCGAAGGTCCCGCTGAATACCAGGGCGTGTGCGCCGATGAGCATCGTTCTCCCTCCGTGCGCACGGAACTCGTACGCCCTCGTGATCAAGATGTTATTACAAGTTGGCCTAGATGTCATTACAGGCCTTCACAAGCATCCGTCCGTCACGTACGGTCGAATGCGACTTGCGCCGATCGTTCGTGAGTCGCAGAATTGATCCGATGTTTGAAATGGGTTCCACGGAACCCGCCGACCTTCAAGGGAGCAGGTGCCGATGAGTGATCCCATCCTCCGGGTCGAGGGAATCAGCAAGGGTTTCCCCGGCGTGCAGGCTCTCAAGGACGTGCACCTCGAGGTGCGATCCGGAGAGGTGCTGGTTCTCGTCGGCGAGAACGGCGCCGGCAAATCGACCCTGATGAAGATTCTCTCGGGCATCTACACGCGCGACGAGGGCACCATCACGTTCGAGGGTGAGCAGGTCGAGCTGACCAGCCCCCTGCAGGCCCAGCAGCTCGGCATCACGATCATCCACCAGGAGCTGAACATGATGCCCGACCTCACGGTCGCGCAGAACATCTACATCGGGCGCGAGCCGAAGAACGGGCCGTTCCTGTCGGAGCGGGCGTTGAATCGCCGCACCGAAGAACTGCTCAATCGCCTCGACATCAAGCTCGACCCGCGAAAGAAGGTCGGTGACCTCACCGTCGCCGAGCAGCAGATGGTCGAGATCGCCAAGGCGCTCTCCTTCAACGCCAAGGTGCTCATCATGGACGAGCCGACGTCGGCTCTCACCGACGCCGAGGTCGAGACGCTGTTCGTGCTCATCGAGCAGCTGAAGCAGCGCGGCACCGGCATCGTCTACATCTCCCACCGCATGGACGAGCTGCGCCGCCTCGCCGACCGGGTCAGCGTGCTGCGCGACGGTGCCTACATCGGATCGCTGGAGAAGTCCGAGATCAGCGTTCCGAAGATCATCGAGATGATGGTCGGCCGCGTCATCGACGAGGGAACCAGGCCAGAGGCCCGTGAGCACCTCGGCGACCCTGTCGTCCTGGACGTGCAGGGTCTGTCGACGAAGGCGCTGCTGAAGGACGTGTCGTTCCAGCTGCACAAGGGCGAGATCCTCGGATTCGCGGGGCTCATGGGGGCGGGACGCACCGAGACCGCCCGCGCCATCATCGGCGCCGACCGGAAGGACAGCGGGACGGTCACGGTCGCGGGCAAGGCGGTCAGGATCCGCCAGCCCGAGGACGCCGTGAAGCGCGGCATCGGCTACCTCTCTGAGGACCGCAAGCTGCTCGGCCTCATGCTCGAGCAGGACGTCACGTTCAACACGGTGCTCGCCTCGCTGGACTCGTACGCGAACGCGATCGGCTGGATGGGCGATCGCAAGGCGAAGAACCAGACCAAGGACTACGTCCAGCAGCTGCGGGTCAAGACGCCGTCGGTCAACCAGATCGTGAAACTGCTGTCGGGAGGCAACCAGCAGAAGGTCGTCATCGCCCGGTGGCTGATGCGCGACTGCGACATCCTCATCTTCGACGAGCCCACCCGAGGCATCGACGTCGGGGCCAAGGAGGAGATCTACCGCTTGATGCAGCAGCTCGCCGCATCGGGCAAATCCATCATCGTCATCTCGTCGGAGCTGCCGGAGATCCTGCGTGTCGCGAACCGCATCGCCGTGTTCGCGAACGGCCGGATCACCGGCACCCTCCGCAACGAGGAAGCCAGCCAGGAGAAGATCATGCAGCTCGCCGCCCATGGGGAGGAAGAACAATGAGCACGCCTCAGCAGCCCGGATCGACCACCACCGTCGTCCAGCAGGCCGTCGCAGAGAACACGGACAAGCGCGACATCAGCGGGATGCTGAAGCGCCAGTTGCAGCAGTCGCTGGCGTTCGGCACCCTCGTCGTGCTGGTGATCTTCTTCGCGATCGCCAGCCCAGCCTTCTTCACGGTGAGCAACCTCACCACCGTGCTGCTGTCGACCGCGGTCATCGCGATCCTCGCGCTGGGCACCACGTTCGTCATCATCACCGGCGGCATCGACCTGTCGCTCGGCACGGGTATGGCGCTGTGCGCGGTGATGACCGGTGTGTTCATCACGAACTGGGGGATGCCGATCTGGGTCGGTGTGCTCGGCGGCATCGCAACCGGAGTGCTGATGGGACTCGTCAACGGCGTGAACATCACGTTCCTCCGCCTGCCTCCGTTCATCGCGACCCTCGCCATGATGATGATCGCCGGCGGCCTCGCCCTCGTGATCTCCAATGTGCGCCCGATCTACTTCTCGACCTCGGCCCCCGACTTCAAGCGCATCGCGCTGGGCGTGCTCATCCCGGGCATCCCCAACGCCGTGCTCATCACGATCGTGCTCGCGATCGTCGCCGCTCTGGTGCTGTCGAAGACCCTGCTCGGCCGGTACACGTTCGCGATCGGCTCGAACGAGGAGGCCACCCGCCTCTCGGGCGTGAACACCCGCCGTTGGACGATCTTCGTCTACATGTTCGCCGGTGCCTTCGTCGGTGTCGCCGGCGTGGTGATCGCCTCCCGTCTCGACTCGGCACAGCCGCAGATCGGCATGGGTTACGAGCTGCAGGCGATCGCCGCAGTCATCATCGGCGGCACGTCGCTGCTGGGCGGCAGAGGCTCGATCGTCGGCACGGTGATCGGCGCGCTCATCATGAGCGTGCTCGTCAACGGGCTCAGTATCCTGTCGATCCAGACCGAGTGGCGCAACATCGTCGTCGGCGTCGTCGTGCTGCTCGCGGTGTTCTTCGACTCGCTGCGCAACCGGCAGCGCACCTGAACGTCCCTTCCCACCACCCGCCGATCGCCCGATCGGCACACACAGAGAACAATGGAGTTTTACATGCGATTCAGCAAGAAGAAGACTGCATTCGCAGCGCTCGTCGCAGCCTCCGCCATCGCCCTCGCGGGCTGCGGCGGCGGTGACGTGGTCAGTGAGAACCCCGGTGGCGACGCCGGCGGCGGCGGCAACGACGGCGAGATGTACGTCGCGCTCGTCTCGAAGGGCTTCCAGCACCAGTTCTGGCAGGCCGTCAAGACCGGAGCCGAGGAGAAGGCCGAGGAACTCGGCGTGCGCGTCACGTTCGAGGGCCCGGCCGCCGAGACCGAGATCGCGCAGCAGCTCGACATGCTGACCACCGCGATCAACAGCAACCCCGACGCCATCGGCTACGCCGCGCTCGACCCCGAGGCCTGCGTGGCACCGCTCGAACAGGCGAAGTCGAAGGAGATCCCGGTCGTCTACTTCGACGCGCCCTGCAACGGCGAGGTCGGGCTGAGCCTGGCCGCGACCGACAGCAAGGCCGCCGGCGCACTGGCCGCCGAGCACATGGCCGAGCTCATCGGCGGCGAGGGCGAGGTCGCGGTGGTCGGCCACTCGCAGATCAACTCGACGGGTGTCGAGCGGCGTGATGGCTTCGTCGAGAAGATCGAGGCCGACTTCCCCGACATCGAGATCGTCGACATCCAGTACGGCGACGGCGACCACCTGAAGTCGGCCGACATCGCCAAGAGCATGATCGCCGCACACCCCGACCTCAAGGGCATCTACGGCACCAACGAGGGCTCCGCCATCGGTGTCGTGAACGCGGTCAAGGAGCTCGGTATCGAGAAGGGCAAGCTGACCATCATCGGCTTCGACTCCGGCGCTGCTCAGATCAACGCGATCAAGGACGGCACGATGGCCGGCGCCATCACCCAGGACCCGATCGGCATCGGCGCCCGCACCGTGGAGTCGGCTGTCGCCGCGGCCAAGGGTGAGGAGCTCGACGAGTTCTACGACACCGGCTCGTACTGGTACGACGCCGAGAACATCGAGGACCCGAAGATCGCGGCGGTCCTCTACGAGTGATCACGCCGTGACGAAAGGGCCCCTCGCCTTCGGGTGAGGGGCCCTTTCGTGTGGCCTCCGGCGTGTGGCGGCCGCCCTCCGGAGGGCGACGGCGATCCGGCGGAGTGCGACGGCGATCCACCGCCCGCGCGCACTTTCTCCGCGGCCAGGTCAGCGCCCGAGGGTGAGCAGCCGCGCGGGGTTGCCGACGAGCATCCGGTCGACCGCCTCGTCTCCGACGACCGAGCGCAAGCGCGGGAGGTACCTCTCGCCGAGATACGACAGGCCCGGCATGCCGCCGTAGGCGATGTAGCGGGTGCGCCTGGCGACGTCGCCCCCGAGCACGATGCGATCGCCTGCGCCGGCCTCGACCGTCGCCGCGGTGAGCTCCAGCAGCCGGGCATCGCTGTGCGTGCGCGGGCGCGCGAAGCCGTCGTAACCCAGATACGCTCCCCGCTGGGCGAGGGAGACATGAAGGCCTGCATCCGGATCGCGGTCCGCATGTGCGAGCACGACCCGCTCGGCGGCGACTCCCTCGGCGGCGAGCAGGTCGAGCACCTCGTGCGCTGCCGTGCAGAACTCCAGATGCACCATGATCGGCGCACCCGTGTTCCGGTGGGCCGTGGAGAGCGCCTCCAGCGTGGTGCGCTCGAACGCGCTGATGCTCCAGTAGCCGACGCCGGCCTTCAGCAGACCGGCCCGTACCGCCTCGCCGTCACGAGTGCGGGCGACTGCGACCTCAGGGGACTCGAACAGCTGCGCATCGTCCGCTGCCATCCCGGCCGTCACGTCTGCCGTGAAAAGAGCGGCGAGGCGATCGGCATCCCACACCTGCATCGGGTGGTCGTCGCCGTAGTGCGCCTCGCGATGACGACCCGTGGTCGCGACGACGCCGAGCCCCGTCCCCTCGCTGATGCGTGCGACGGCTTCAGGGTCGCGCCCCAGCCCGAAGGGTGTGGCGTCGACCATCGAATCGAAGCCGCTCGCCTTCAGCAGGGCAGCCTCGGAGCCGGATGCGTCCTCGTCGTCGAGTTCGTCGCCGGGCAGCAGCGGGCTGATCTGGAACAGATGCTCGTGATAGTCCACGCGTCCCAGCGACGACGGGTCGACATCGCCGAGCACGGTCCTGACCAGACCCGCCGACATCAGCGCACCGCTTCCGCCGCGGTCGCCAGTCGCTCGACGATCTCGGGTGTCAGGGAGATCTCGAACACGTCCGCGATGACCTGCGACCATCCGTGGATGAAGTAGCGCCAGCCGTCCTCGACGATCAAGCCGCGCGGCTCGCGCTGCGCGAGCGCCTGGTGCATGAATTCCAGCGAGCCGCGGTAGTTGAACTCCCACGCGTACGCGCCTTCGGGGAACACCACCGCGTCGCTGAGCGGCGAGCCGGGACGGTCCTTGCCGAGCCCCGTCGCGTTGGCGATGACCGATCCGGCCGGCGCTCCGGACACGACGGCATCCGCCTCTTCCCGGGTCTCGGTGACGACGTAGCGGATCAGGTCATCGGGCGTTCCGTGCTGGCGGTGCACCTCGCGCAGGTGGTCGAGACTGTCCTGCGACCGGGCGGTGACCACCACGCGAGCGGGCGCGTCGTCGCGCTCGGCGAGCGCCCAGCTGAGCGCGGTGCCGGAGCCGCCGGCGCCGAGGATGACCACGTGCCCTCCGGTGCGGGCGAAGTGCCCGGCGGGAAGGAAGTCGTTCAGCGCGAGGTCGACGGTGATCGGGTCCTTCGCGCGTCCGATCAGCCGATCGCCGCGCTTGGAGATGCTCGAGATCTCGGAGCAGGAGACGGCGAACGGGTCGAGTTCGTCGAAGAGGTCGGATGCTGCGGCGTAGACGCTCATCTTGTGGGTCGTCACCAGCGCGCCGCGATGATGCCCGTCGTCGCGGATCTGCTCGACCATGCCGCGGTACACGGCGGGAGCGGCGTTCATCGGCAGGTCGTGGCCGACGAGCGTGCGCGTCGGCAGCTGCAGGATGTCAGCCCACAGCGGGAACACCTTCATGATCGACGAGGAGCCGGTCGTGACGCCGACAAAGCCCATGTGATCGCCGGTGGGGGTGCGGTTCATCGTGCTCTCCTAGTGGGTGACGGCATGTGCGGGCGCCTCGCCGCGCAGCACGGCGATGACGTCCTCGAGCGACATGCGGCCCATATTGTCCACTGCCTGCGTGGTCTGCGCGGCCAGGTGGGGGGTGACGATCACGCGATCGCGGAGGCCTGGGTCGAGCAGCGGGCCGGCGCTGCCCGCCGTGTCGCCGTCGAGGGTGTCGGCGGCGAAGGCCGCGAGCGTGCCGTCGCGCAGGGCGTTGGCGACGGTGGATTCTTCGATCAGGTCGGGCCGGGCGGTGTTCACCAGCACCGTGCCGGGACGGACACCCGCGAGGCGCGCGGCGTCGACCAGACGCCGGCCGCCTGGTGCGTGCAGAGTGATGACATCCGCGACGCGGAACAGATCGTCGAGGTCGACCGGTTCGGCGCCGGCTTCCCGTACGCGCTCGGCCGGCAGGAACGGGTCGGAGGCGATGATGCGCGGGCCGAACCCGCTCAGACGTCGCGCGACGGCGTGTCCGATGCGGCCGAAGCCGACGATGCCGACGGTCGCCGCCCCGAGCTCGCGGCCGCGCCGCACGCTCCAGTCGCCGTCGCGCACGCGGCGGTCGCCGTCGGGAATGCTGCGCAGCGCCGCGAGCATCAGGCCGATCGTGTGGTCGGCGACGGCGGCCGCGTTCGCGCCCGGGGTGTTCGTCACCTGGATGCCGCGTCGCGCGGCGGCTTCGAGATCGACCGACTCGTAGCCGACGCCGTAGCGGGCGATGACCTTGAGCCTCGGCGCGGCCGAGAGGTGTTCGTCGGTGACCGGTCCGGTTCCGGCGATCCAGGCGTCGGCGCCGTGCAGCAGCGCGCGCAGCTCGGTGAGGTCGTGATGCGCCGGTCCGCGCATGATGCGGTGGCCGGCGTCGGCGGCGCGGCCGACGAGGTCGAGGTCGCCGTCCGAGAATGAGCGGCTGGTGACGAGGATCACGGCCATCAGACTGTCCGCTCCGCGAGACGCTCCGACTCGCCGCGTTCGCCGGCCGCACGGCGAGCGCCGGCGAACCAGGGTGCGAGAACGGTGTAGGCGTCGGTGAAGCGAGCGTGACGTTCGCCATAGACGGCGTGGCGCGCGGCATCCGGGGTGAACTCGGCGGTCACCTCGCTGAGCGCCCTGGCGGCCGAGAAGTCGGCGAGACCGAGCCCGACGGCGGCGGTCACGGCGGCGCCGAGACTGTTGGCCTCTTCGACGACGGTGCGCCTGCGCACGGGCACTCCCCACACGTCGGCGAGCACCGACAGGTAAGCGTCGCTCTGCGCGCCGCCGCCCACCGCGTCGATCCGGTCGATGACAGCCCCAGAGGCGCGGAACGCCTGGATGCAGGTGAGGAGATTGAACGCCGTGCCCTCGAGCACGGCGCGCATCAGGTGCGCCCTCGTGTGATGACGGCCGATGCCGACGAACGCGCCGCGGGCGTCGGGGTCCCACAGGGGCGAGCGCTCGCCGAGTAGGTAGGGCAGGAAGTAGAGGTCCTCCGTGTCGATGTCACCGGCGGCTTCCGCGGTGAGACGGCCGGTCTCCGGGTGTGCAGGATCCGGTGACAGAGCCTCGGCGATCCACTGCACCGACGCCCCGCCGGCCTGCATGGTCGCGGTGGGCACGAACGATCCGGGAACGACGTTGTCGAACGTGAACGTGCGCAGCTCGGCGTCGTGCAGCGGAGCGTCGGCGGCGAACGAGATCCACGAGCTGGTGCCGAGGCAGACGTAAGCGCCGTCCTGCGGGGCGACCACGCCGGAGCCGACAGCGGCCATCGGGCCGTCTCCTCCGCCCATCACGACCCGCACGCCGCCGCTCAGCCCGAGCGACTCGGCCGCGGAGGCCGTGAGAGTGCCGGCGATCGCGGTGGAGTCGAGGATCTCAGGGAACAGGGCGGGGTCGAGCCGCGCGGCCGCGAGCACCTCGTCGGACCAGGTGCCGCTGTGCTGGTCATACGCGTTGGTGCCCGAGGCGTCGGAACGGTCGGTGGCGAGTCTGCCCGTGAGCCGAAGCACGATGAAGTCCTTCGCGACGCAGACGCGACGCACCCGTGCCCACACGTCCGGCTCGTTGTCGCGCACCCACATCACCTTCTCGACCGAGTAGGTGGGGTTCAGGCGGTGACCGAGCAGACGGTAGGCGTGCTCGGCTCCGAGTGTGGCCTCCAGCTCGCGCTGCTGTGCACCGGCGCGCGTGTCGGCCCAGATGATCGCTGGTCGCGCAGGCTCGCCGTCGGCGTCCAGCAGCACGGCGCCCATCATCTGGCCGCTGACGACCAGGCCTGCGACGTCCGCGGCGACGGTGCCGGTGCGGGCGAGGAGGTCGCGGGTCGCGGTGACGACGGCATCCCACCAGTCCTGTGGGTTCTGCTCGGCGACGCCACCCGCGGCGAAGTGCGCCGGGTAGGGCACGGTGACGGATGCCACCAGGCGGCCGTCGTCGTGGTGCAGCGACGCCTTGTCGCCGGTCGTGCCGAGGTCGTGCGCGATGATCACAGTTCGTCCCTGCTGGTTTCGAGTTCGGGGTGTTTCGGAGTATACCTGTAATTACAAGTTGCTAGGAGGTCATTCGTGAGCATCCCACCCGCCGTCGACACCCCCGTGTCGCTCGACATCTCGCCGGACGGCGGCATCGTCGGCCGCACCCGCCGCTACGAGAAGTTCCTCGGAGACATGGCGGGCGTCTACCGCGACGACGCCGCCTGGCAGTCGACGGTCGATGAGCGCGGCGCCGGCGAGCTGATCTACTGGGTCGACGACCACCGCTACCAGGAGGGTCCTGGTGCGCTCATCGTCGGCACGAGCACTCTGCTTCCCGGTCGCGTCGGCGCCGAGTACGCCGTCACGCGCGGGCACCTCCATGCGGTCGCCGACCGGGCCGAGCTCTACCACTGCCTGAGCGGGCGCGGCGTCATGCTGATGGAGACCATCGACGGCCGCTCCGTCGCCATCGAGCTCACCCCTGGCAAGGCCGTGAACGTTCCGGGGCACTGGATCCACCGCAGCGTGAACGTGGGTGACGAGCCATTCGTGACCCTGTTCTGCTACGCCGCGGATGCCGGGCAGGACTACGAACTGATCGCCGCCGCAGGCGGAATGAAGAACCTCGTCGTCGCCGACGGCGACGGCTGGATGCTCGCCCCCAATCCCGACCACCTCGGCTACCGGCGCTCGACCGAGGGGTGACTCTTGTCCTTTTCCCGGCCGAGGCGCAGACTTGCCGCGTCGGCCGATGAGAGGACACGGAGAATGGCACACGGTGACATCACGCACATCGACATCCCGGTGAGCGACATGGCGAAGGCGAGCGCCTTCTACTCGGGGCTCTTCGGCTGGAACATCGCCGAGATGCCCGGCTTCGAGGGCTATCCGATGTGGTCGGCGCCCAATGGCCTCTCGGGCGGCGGCCTCGCGCCGCGCGACGGCGAGTTCACGCAGCCGCGTTCCTACGTCGAGGTCGACTCGATCGACGACACGATCGCGACGGCGAAGAACGCCGGCGGCAGCGTGGCGATGGAGAAGCAGCCCATCACCGACACCAGCGCATGGGCCGTCATCGTCGATCCGGACGGCAACCGCATCGGGCTGTTCGAGGGCGTCGTCGGCGGCTGAACGCCGAGCGGGCGACGCGAGCAGCCGATATCCGTCAGCGACCGTCGAGCACACGCTGCAGGTGAGCGACCCCTGCGCGGCGGGCGTCGATGGTCACCCTGCCGACACCGGGATACTCCGCATGCCCGGCCGGGAGCACGCACAGCTCGAGATCGGCGACCGCGTTGGCGACGGCGAACTGCCCCTGCGGAGGCACGGACTGATCCCACAGCGCGGCCTCCACTCGCACCGGCACGCGCAGGAGGATCGCCGCCGTGGAGGCGTCGAACAGGCGCAGCTGCTCGCGCAGCTCCGGGCGCGCGAGAACCAGGGCACGCTGGCTCTCACCGCTGCCGAGGCACGGCACCGCCATTCGAAGGTCGTACTGCCCGAACGTCGGAACCACGAATGTCGCGCCGATGCAGCGGTCGTCCCACGGGGCGGCCAGGGCGCCGATCCCTCCGCCGAAGCTCTCGCCCACGTAGTACAGCGGCACGTCGCCAACCAGCTCCACGACGGCATCCGCTGCCAGCCAGAGGTCACGGGCGCACAATCCCACGACGTACCGGTCGGGATCGTCCAGACCGGCGACGACGTGCTCGTCCCTGACAGCGGGAGCGCCGACGCCGGTGTTCAGCGCGCCCAACCCCCGTGCGACGGGGAAGATCGCGGCGGCATCCACCGGCACGCGGTGCAGCTCGACCCGGTCGCGCCCCCCGTAGCCATGGCTGTGCACGATGCCGACCCGCGGTTCGCCCTCGCACGGCTCGACGAGCCACGATCGCAGGCGCACGCCGTCGGCGCTGCCGTGCTCGATCAGCGAGATGCGCCTGTCGCGGCGCTCGCGGGTGGAGAGCACCACGGGTGCCGACGGCACTGCCCGGGCGGCATCCCGCCACTCCGACCAGCGCTCCGCGAATCCGGGGGAGGGCGGCGCCGGCCTCACGGCGCGCAGGGTCTCGAGCGTGAAGCCGTAGCTGCCGTCGAAAGCCGCGTCGGGGAACCAGGCGTCGAAGGGGGCGGGGAGGGTCATGCGTTGATCGTCGTCCTGTCGGTGCGCGGGAGGGGGTGCATGGCAGACTGGTGACCGCACGAGAAGGAGAGCGGATGCTGGTCACCGAACGGCGCGAGCGCATTCTCGCTCTGGTCCGCGAACGCGGGACCGTGCCGATCCCGGAGCTGATCGCTCAGCTCGGCGTCAGCGACATGACGGTCCGTCGCGACATCGAACTGCTCGCCGAGGCCGGCGAGGTGCAGAAGGTGCGCGGCGGCGTGCGGGCGGCATCCGGCATCGGGGTGCGCAGCCCGGTCCCGGCCCCGAGCGGCGAGCGCAGGGCGATCGCCATGGCTGCGGCCGGCCTGGTCGAGCCCGGGATGGCGATCGGCATCTCGGGAGGGCCTGGCGGCGTCGCACTGGCACAGGAGCTGGCGCGTGTGCCCGACCTCACCGTGGTCACGAACTCGCTGACCGTCTCCGACCTGTTCTCGCCGCCCGACCGGGCTGACGCGCCCTACACGCAGACGGTCGTGCTGACCGGTGGCGTGCGCACGCCCGCGCAGTCGCTGGTCGGTCCCGTCGCCGTGCGCGCTCTGGAGCAGCTGCACTGCGACGTGGTCTTCCTCGATGTGCACGGGCTCGATGTGCAGGCGGGCATGACCACCATGAACCTGCTGGAGGCCGAGACCCACCGCGCTTTCATGGCGGCCGCCAGGGAGGTCGTCGTTCTCGCCGATCACACCCGCTGGCAGGTGGTCGGCCTCACGACGATCGCGGATCTCAGCGACATCGACCGCCTGATCATCGACGACGGACTGGTCGACGAGGCACGCGAGCAGCTCGCCGCGCACGTCGGCCGGCTCGACATCGCCGCATCCGAAACGTTCGACACCCACTGAGAGACCTGCGCCGGCCGGATCGCGCGGCGCCGCGAAGGAGCCTCTCATGTGCGCGCGGAACTGGCCCGCTTCACCAGATGCGCCGGGACGATCACGTGTCGCACGGGCAGATCAGCGCCGAGCGGTGCCGTCAGCTGGCGCTCCAGCTCGGTGAACGCGGCATCCACCAGACGCTCGTGGTCGGGGGCCACCGAGCTCAACGCGGGAACGGCGAACCGTGCGGCGCGGATGTCGTCGATTCCGACCACCGCTACATCCTGCGGAATTCGCAGCCCTGCGATGTGCAGCGCCGCGAGGGCGCCGAGTGCGACGGAGTCGTTCGAGCAGACGATCCCGTCCAGGCCGGGCACCTCCGCCGCCATCCGTCGCGCGACACGCTCACCCTCTTCGGCGGTGAACGATTCGACCTGGGCCGTCAGAGCGGGGTCGGCGGGTATTCCGGCGGCGGCGAGGGCGGCGAGATAGCCGGCGTGGCGGCGATCGGCTGCATCCGACGGGCGCACGTCACGGCGTCCGATGAACGCGATACGGCGACATCCCACCGAGATCAGGTGCTCGGTGGCGGTGCGCGCCGCAGCGCTGTTGTCGATCGTGATGTGCGTGAACGGGCTGACCTCGATGTGCTCGCCGAGCAGCACGAGCGGGCCGGGCGCCGTGCGGCGGGTGAGGTCGGCGACGGTCAGGGACCGCGGGATGTGGATCAGGCCGTCGATCGGGGGCAGCCCCACGCCGTTGGCGACGTCGATCTCGCGGGAGTGCTCGCCCTGAGTCTGCACGATGAGCACGGCGAGCCCGCGCTCCTCGGCGCCGCGCACCAGACGCGCGCCGAGTTCGGCGAAGTAGGGCTCTTCCAGGTGCGGCACCGCCAGCGCGATCAGCCCGGTGCGGGTCGCGCGGGCGCCGGGTGCCTCGCGGTTCGCGGCATGGACGCGCTCGACGGGCGAAGTCGTCATCTGAGGCCTCCTGGATGCGCGGCGTCCGCCCGTCGGCGTGCGGGTGTGCTTCACGTTAGCGTCATCGTTCACGATTGCACCCGGAAGGCGATGACTCGTGCCTCAGATGCACCGTTCGTGGCCTGCACCGAGAGTCGTGCGGCGGTGAAGGCGCCAAGGCCCTCAGGCAGCTCGTGCACGCGCTGCCTGTGACGGTTGTCGCGCACCTCGGCGATGGTCGTCCACGTGCCGCCGGCGACGGACAGCACCTCGACTCGATAGTCGCGGACCAGCTGCGGCATGACCTCGTCGGGGTTGCGGTGGTGGTGCAGGGTGTTCAGCGACACGTCGACGTCGTCGTCGAAGACCAGTCGCACCTCCGCAGCCTCGACGGGCGCTTCCCAGTCGAGCCGGAGCCACTGCTCGCCCTCGGCCATCGGTGCCGACGCCCACATGTTCGGCCCGCCGAAGGGGCGGTTGTAACCGGAGACGGCGCGGGAGGGCGCGAGCGCCTCGCTCTCGGGCGCCGTGCGGAACACGGGCGTCCTCCCGCGCAGCGGCTTGGTCGGCCACTTGACCAGCAGGCCGTCGTCGCTGATCTCGACGTTCTGGTCGTCGTTGTCGGCGCGGTGCACCAGAGTGAGCGACCCGGGCGGCAGCGGTGCGGTCAGGTGGACGCTCACGGCAGGCGCGGCCCGCAGCACCACGATCGCGTTCTGCGGCGTCTCCGGCGCGAATGGCGTCGATGCCGTCACCCAGGAGGGGGCACCGGCCGGCACGGCGACGGTCGTGGTGTGCTCGAGCTTCGCGGGCACGACGTTCTGCGGCTTCGCGGTCGACCACACCTCGACCGTCAGTTCGGTCGGCTCGGTCGCGCTCAGCAGCAGGTCGGTGGTCTCCAGCGTCGGGTGCACCGGAATCACGAGTCCGAGATCGTCACGGAGCGCGTGCGGCTCCCGGGCCACCCCGAGCGCCTGGATCGTGCGCTGCCACCCGGACGCGCTGACCGCGGCCGTGCGGGCGAGATCGAGAGGGTCCTCGTTCGCGACGCCGATCAGCGGGGCGTCCTGGCGGAGCAGCGCCTGGCGCAGCTCGGCACGGTGCCGCAGGTACAGGTCGCGAGGGGTCGCGTCGTGCGTCAGACACAGGGATGCCGCAGTGCCGGCCGCTTCGCCCATCGCCGCGCAGGTCGCCATGACGCGGGCTGCGCCGAAGGCGATGTGGGTGGCGGACACATTGCGTCCCGCCATCAGCAGGTTGGAGACGTTCGCCGAGTAGAGCGAGCGGAACGGGATCTCGAACACCCCGTCCGAGAAGCGCTGCACCGCACCCGCGCCCGTAGCGTACATGCCCTCGGCCGGATGCAGATCGATCGACCAGCCGCCGAACGCGACGCCGTCGTCGAACTCGACCTGCTCGAGCACGTCCTGCTGACGCAGCGTGTGGTCACCGACGAACCGGCGGTACTCGCGTTTGCCCGGGATGTTGCCGATCCATTCCAGCGTCAGGTTGTCTGCGTCGAAGTCGCCCGAGTTCTTGATGTGGTCCCAGATGCCGAGGATCACCGAGCGCAGCTCGTCGCGGATGCGCTCGTTGTCATCGACGATGTCGAGCGTGCCTCCCCATTCGATCCACCAGTAGTGCGCGCCGCTGTCACCGCTGCGGATGATCCGCGTCTCCGGGATCGGTGTCGTGCTGATGTCCTTGGCGGTTTCGGGGGCCACGTACTTGACCGGGTGCCCGAGGTCCTTCGTGTAGAACAGCAGGGTCGATCCGAGGAATTCGCGAATGGGCTCCTCCGGCGCCCATTCCTCGCCGAATTCGGCCCTGCTCTCCTTGCCCAGCCGGTGACGTGCGCCGGCCAGCCCGCCCACGAGCCCGTCGCCCGTGCAGTCGAGGAACAGCGGCGCACGGAAGATGGTGCGGATCTCGGAGCCCATCGTCCAGCCCGCGACGGAAGTGATCCGCCGGTCCTCGTCGGGACCGGACGCCTCCACCTCGATGACCTCGGTGTTCAGGAACAGGCTGATGTTCTCCTCGCGGCGCACGGTGTCGAGCACCACATCGTCCCAGTACACCGGGTTCCCCTCGGGGTTGCGGAACTGGTTCTCGAGATACATCTCGCCGATGATCCCGGTCTCCCGCGCCCAGCGCTGATTCCCGTGCGCGGTCGCGCCGCAGACCCACACGCGCACCTCCGACGACGAGTTGCCGCCGAGGACGGGACGGTTGTTGATCAGCGCGGTGCGCCGGCCGAGCCGCGCGGCGGCGACGGCTGCGCTCACACCGGCCAGGCCACCTCCGACGATGACGATGTCGGCATGGACGGTCTGGGTGCGCATGGGGAGTTCTCCTGTGGTGATCGGGGTTGGTGGTGGATGCCGCGAGCCGCGGCATACAACCCCCAGTTTTAAATTTGGGGTAGGCGGGTGGGGGGGGGGTCCCCACACCAACCCCAATAGCCCGAGCGCCTCGACGCGACCATGGGGTGCAGCCACCCGCC
>NZ_JAPSIY010000014.1 GCF_031178445.1 Microbacterium sp. | reverse complement strand
GCCGACGCCGGAGGCGAACAGCTGGGTGCGAGGACCTTCGCCTTCGCCCTGAGCGACGCGGTGGATGCCACGGACGATGCCGTCGACATCGACATCGGCCGGCTCAGCCGGCTGCACGAGCGGCTCGTTGTAGACGGTGATGTAGTACATCACGTTCGGGTCCTCGTGCTGGCCGCCGTACATGCGGTCGAGGCCGGAGCGGACGATGTGCGCGATCTCGTAGCCGTAGGCGGGATCGTAGGTGACCGTCGCCGGGTTGGTCGATGCGAGCAGCGGCGAGTGCCCGTCGGCGTGCTGCAGTCCCTCGCCGGTGAGCGTGGTACGGCCGGCGGTGGCGCCGATCACGAAACCGCGGGTCATCTGGTCAGCAGCGGCCCAGAAGGCGTCGCCCGTGCGCTGGTAGCCGAACATCGAGTAGAAGATGTAGATCGGAATCAGCGGCTCACCGTGCGTGGCGTAGCTGGTGCCGAGCGCGGTGAACGCCGCAGCGGCGCCGGCCTCATTGATGCCGACGTGCACGATCTGGCCCTGCGGGCTCTCTTTGTACGCGAGCAGCAGCTCCCGGTCGACCGAGGTGTAGTGCTGGCCGTTCGGGTTGTAGATCTTCGCCGTCGGGAAGTATGCGTCCATGCCGAAGGTGCGTGCCTCGTCGGGGATGATCGGCACGATGCGGTGTCCGAAGTCCTTGGATCGCAGAAGATCCTTCAACAGTCGGACGAAAGCCATGGTCGTGGCGATCTCCTGCGTGCCGGAGCCCTTCTTCGGCAGCGCGTAAGCGGAGTCGTCCGGAAGACTCACCGCGACGTGCTTCGACCGGCGCTCCGGGAGGAACCCGCCCAGGCCCTTTCGCCGCTCGAGCATGTACTGGATCGTCTCGTCCTGCGCGCCCGGGTGGTAGTACGGCGGCAGGTAGGGGTTCTCCTCGAGCTGCGCGTCCGTGATCGGGATCTGCATCGTGTCGCGGAAGGTCTTGAGGTTCTCCAGCGTCATCTTCTTCATCTGGTGGGTCGCGTTCCGACCCTCGAAGTGCGGACCGAGACCGTAGCCCTTGACGGTCTTCGCGAGGATGACGGTGGGCTGACCCTTGTGCTCCATGGCCGCCTTGTATGCGGCGAACACCTTGCGGTAGTCGTGACCGCCGCGGCGCAGGTGCCAGATCTGGTCGTCGGTCAGGTCCTTGACCAGGGCGGCGGCGCGCTCATCCTTGCCGAAGAAGTGCTCGCGGATGTATGCGCCGGACTCGGCCTTGTAGGTCTGGTAGTCGCCGTCCGGCGTCGAGTTCATGATGTTCAGCAGAGCGCCCTCGGTGTCGCGGGCGAGCAGGTCGTCCCACTCGCGGCCCCAGACGACCTTGATGACGTTCCAGCCGGCGCCGCGGAAGAACGACTCCAGCTCCTGCACGATCTTGCCGTTGCCTCGTACAGGCCCGTCGAGGCGCTGCAGGTTGCAGTTGATGACGAAGGTGAGGTTGTCGAGCCCTTCGTTGGCTGCGACCTGCAGCTGACCGCGGCTCTCGATCTCGTCCATCTCGCCGTCGCCGAGGAAGGCCCACACATGCGAGTCGGACGTGTCCTTGATACCGCGGTTCTCGAGGTACTTGTTCGACATCGCCTGATAGATGGCATTGATCGGGCCGAGGCCCATCGACACGGTCGGGAACTGCCAGTACTCCGGCATCAGGCGAGGGTGCGGGTACGAGGACAGCGCATGCGGCGCCGCGGACTTCTCCTGACGGAAGCCGTCGAGGTCCTGCTCGCCGAGGCGACCTTCGAGGAATGAGCGCGCGTAGATGCCAGGGGAGGCGTGCCCCTGGATAAAGATCTGGTCTCCGCCGCCGGGGTGGTCGGCTCCGCGGAAGAAGTGGTTGAAGCCGACCTCGTACAGCGACGCGGAGGACGCATAGGTCGAGATGTGGCCGCCGACGCCGATGCCGGGACGCTGAGCGCGGTGCACCGTGATCGCCGCGTTCCAGCGGATCCAGTGCCGGTAACGGCGCTCGATCTCCTCCTCACCGGGGAAGTCGGGCTCGTTCTCGGGGGCGATCGTGTTGATGTAGTCCGTGGTCGGGACCATGGGCACGCCCAGGTGCAGCTCCTTGGAGCGCTTGAGCATGCTGAGCATGATCTCCCGGCCGCGTCCGTGGCCCTTGGCGTCCACCAGCTCGTCGAGCGACTGCTGCCATTCGCCGGTCTCTTCCGGATCGCTGTCGAGGGGGCCCTGGGAGTACGGATCCTGGTCGTGCACGGTCACGGGTGGAGCCTTTCGTCATGCTGGCAGGTCGTGCCAAGGAAACGGGAAGCGGCGAGGGGAGCCTTGTCGACTCGGCACAACGCGCGCTGTGTTCAGCCTATCCCTCTCGGAGGGGCGTGAGCGCAATCGGATGGTGCGCCGATCGGCGGGGCGGGACAGCGGTGGGTACATCGACGAAGATGCCGGACGTCGCACTTTGGACCATGAGAATGGCGCGCAGTTGGTCCTTCTGCCGGGCCATACCTTCCGCGAGTCTGGGCGCATGAGCGCAGAATTCTGGGTGACGACCATCGTGCTGACGGCTACGCCGGGAACGGGCGCCCTGTTCGCCATCGCGGCAGGGCTCGCTGGCGGGGCACGCGCGGGAGTCGTCGCCGCGTTCGGCTGCACGCTGGGGATCGTTCCCCATCTCGCGCTCGCACTGACCGGCGCCGCAGCCGTGCTCGCGGCGAGCGCGGTCGCCTTCGAAGCCGTCAAGTGGGCGGGCGTCGCGTACCTCGTCTACATGGCCTGGGGCGCCTGGCGGCACACCGGTGTCCTGGCCCCTGGCGATTCCACGGCTCGGTCGGGAAGAGCGAGCACGGAGTGGAAGGTGATCGGCACCGCCGTGCTCGTGAACCTGCTGAATCCGAAGCTCACCGTGTTCTTCTTCGTGTTCCTGCCGATGTTCGTCGACCCCTCTGCCGATGGCGCGGTGCTCCAGATGACGGCGCTCGGTGCGGCCATCATGGCGATCACGATGCTGATCTTCTCGATCTACGCTGTCGGCGCGGCGTGGCTGCGTCGTCACGTCGTCGGCCGTCCGACCGTGATGCGCTGGGTCGGTCGCGTGTTCGCGCTGTCGTTCGTGGTGCTGGCGCTCATGCTCGCGCTCACGCGGCATTGATGCTTGCCAGCGGGTGACGCAGCGCAGTCATGGCTGGGTCGCGACCAGCCGCCCGAGGACGCGGATCGCCGCGTCGAGCCTTGCGGAGGGGTGAGGGCCGTAGCCGATCACCAGCCCCGGGGATCCAGGCAGGGACCGGTGGGCGGACAGCGGCTGGACGGCGATGCCCTCGGCCTCAGCCTGTGCGGCGATAGCGGCGTCGTCGAGGTGCGGGGGGAGCCCGACGACGAGATGGAGCCCGGCTGCGATGCCCTCGACCCTGCAACCTGGCAGATATCGGCGGATCGCGGCCACTGCGGCGTCGCGACGTTCCCTGTGTCGCAGGCGCAGAGAGCGCAGCTGCCGCTCCAGCGCACCGCTTTCGATCATGTCGGCCAATGCCAGCTGGGGGAGTGACGGCGATCCCAGGTCAGTGGCCCAGCGCGTACGGACGCACTCCTCGTGAAGCCGCTCGGGGACGATCATCCAGCCCATCCTCAGTGCGGGCGCAAGTACCTTCGAAAGGCTGGAGATGTGGATGATCCGGTCCGGCGCGGTGCTCTGCATGGCGCGGACAGGGGCGCGGTCGTACCGGTACTCCGAGTCGTAGTCGTCCTCGATGACGAAGCCGTCCACCCCTTCCGCCCACGCGATCAGCGCGCGACGGCGGGCCGGTGACAGCACGACGCCGGTGGGGAACTGGTGCGCAGGGGTGACGAGGACCGCGCGTGCACCGGTGCGGCTCAGGGCAGCGACATCCAGCCCTTCGTCGTCGACGGCCACAGGATGCAGTCCATCGAGCCAGTGCCCCAGGATGCGGCGGTTGCCGTGGGCGCCGGGATCCTCGATCGCACAGGTCGTGATGTCGTGCGAGCGAAGCACCTGGGACAGCAGACTCAGCGCGCCGGTCACGCCAGCGGTGACGATGACGCGTCCCGGGGTGGCGGCGACGCCGCGGCTGCGCGCGAGCCACGCGGCCAGTGCCGTGCGCAGCTCGGGCGCGCCCTGCGGGTCGGCGTATCCGAGCTGCTGCGCGGTCGCAGTCGCCAGCGCCCGCCGCTCTGCGCGCAACCATGCCGCCCGAGGGAAGGCGCTGAGGTCGGGTGCTCCCTCGGAGATGTTCAGCAGCTCCCGGGTCGCCGGCTCCGAAGGAGGAGACGACCCGTGTCGATCGCGCGGCATCGGGATCGCGGCGACGCCGGTCCCGCCGCCCCGGTTGGCGGCCAGAAGCCCCTCCTCGCTGAGCCGGCGATACGCCTCGACCACGGTGCCGCGAGAGAACGCCAGCTCATCGGCGAGTGCTCGCGTGGCCGGCATCCTTGCGCCCGGTGTGAGCGCTCCGGTCGCGAGGGCATCCCGCAGCCGATCCGTCAGCCACGTCGTCCGGCCCCGGGAGGGAGCCGTACTCGGATCGAGGCCGAGGAAGTTCGAACCGCTCATCCGGTCATGATCTCAGACCAGGCGGCGAGGGCCGCAGCGTTCGCTCGGGCGGGATGCGGACGAGAGGGCGGGACGGTGCGCCCAGAGAGACTCGAACTCCCGACATCCACGGTGTAAGCGTGGCGCTCTAGCCGACTGAGCTATAGGCGCGTACCACCACTCTAGCGACTGTGGGCAGGGGCCGTCTTCCTGGCAGTCCTGATGCGCTTGGGCAGTTCGAAGAGCAGGCTCACCGGCATCCGCCGGCCGAGCAGCGCGAAGCCCGTCGAGACCGCGACCGTGACGGTGAAGATCACCAAGAGCCCGATGCCGGGGTCCGAGATGCCGGCCTTCATCGCGAGCCAGCCCAGCGCGGCGAACACAGGATAGTGCGACACGTAGTAGATCAGCGAGTACCGGCCCACGAAACGAACGGGTGCGAGCCAGCGGACGTCCGGTGCCGAAGCTGTGAGCCGCACCAGGATGAGGATCCCGAGCATCGCCGGGGCGGCCCACACCGGGTCGTACCAGAGACCGCCGCCGCCGTCTGCGCCGGCGTCCCGCGCCCAGCGGTCGTCGAGTCCCGAGTACACCGCGATCGCCACCGGGATCACGAGCAGCGCCCAAGCGAGTCCGACATGGAGCAGGCGGGCGTACTGATCCCAGTGCTTCTCGATGAAGGCACCGAGGAAGAAGAACGGCATGAGGTAGAAGAACCGCTGCAGCAGTTCGAGATCCCCCGGGATGAAGAACATCGCGACGAACGGCACCGCCACCATCGCCCAGACCGGCACCCAGCGGATGAGAAGGGCGATGACGTAGTACGCGAAGATGAACTGCATGAACCACAGGTAGGTGTTCCAGAAGCCGAGCTCCCACGGCATGTAGTCGCCCTGCCCCACGATTCGCTCCGAGACCGCGTACACCAGGGTCCAGACGACGATCGGCCACAGGATCCGCCGTACCTTGCCCCAGATGTAGGGTCCTGTCGGAGCCTTCAGCGATCCCGCGACCAGCAGCCCGGACAGGAACATCAGCATCGGCATGCGGAAGGGCGCGAAGAAGGCGCTGAGGAACTCGAAGAAGGCCGGCACCTCGTCGATGCGGTAGGCAACGATCTGCGTGCTGTGGTGCAGGATCACAAGCAGGATCGACAGTCCGCGCAGCAGATCCATCCACCCGATGCGCCGGTCATGACGCTCCAGCGCTCGGCTGATGTCGGCACCACGCCGCGAAGCCGGCGCGCTGGGGGTGGATGCGGAGGCGCGCGACGCTTCGGCGCTGCGGCGTGCCTCAGCCCTGGTGGTGGGCGCGTCGGAGGGAGTGGATTCGCTGTGCTCGGGCATCCCGGTCAGTATACGAGCGGCGGCTTCGGCCTGGTGTCGCCGTCGGCGCACTGACGGGGGTGACGCAGCTCACATCTCCTCGTGAGTCGCGGGGTCCCCGTCGAACAGGCGACCGTCCGCACGTCCCAGGGCCGTGATCGCCGCCACCTCGGCGGGATCGAGCACGACGGATGCTGCGGCGAGGTTCGACCTCTGGTGGTCGGCCGTCGCCGCCTTGGGGATCGCGACAGTGCCGCGAGCGACGTGCCAGGCGATCACGGCCTGAGCCGGCGTGATGTCGTGCGCTGCGGCGACCTCGACGATCACGGGCTCCTGCAGCAGCTCCTTCGCGCGCCCCAGCGGGCTCCAGGCGACGGTGAGGATGCCGCGCTGGGCGTGCAACGCCAGCGCCTCCTCCTGCGGGAAGTACGGGTGCACCTCGATCTGGTTCGCCACCGGGCGTACTCCGGTCTCGGATTCGATGCGGTCGAGGTGCGTCTCGAGGAAGTTCGATACGCCGATCTGACGCACTGTGCCGCGCTGCTGCGCGTCGACCAGCGCCCGCCATGCCTCGGCGTAGAGGTCTACACTCGGGTTCGGCCAGTGGATCAGGTGCAGATCGGTCGCATCGAGTCCGAGGCGGCTCCGGCTCTCCTCGATGCTGGTGCGGGCCTTGTGCGCCGCGTGATGCCTACCGGGCAGCTTGGTCGTCACGATCAGCTCGTCGCGGGCCGCAGCCGATGCAGCGACGCCCGCGCCCACGATCCCCTCGTTCTCGTAGTTGAACGCGGTGTCGATCAGGCGGTACCCGGCGGTGATGCCGGAGGCGACCGCATCCGCGCCCTCCTCTCCGCGCAGGCCGTAGGTGCCCAGGCCGACGGCGGGAAGCCGGAAGCCGTTGTGTGCGGTGAACTCGTGGATGGCGGTCATCGGTTCTCCTTCGTGCGAGCGTCCTGAGTCGTGCGTTCAGCCTACGGGCGGGTTCGGGTGACGGCCTGCCACCATGGATGCATGACGTCGTCCGCCACGCCCGCCGACACCGACCGCTGCCCTTGCACGAGCGGAGACGTGTACGCCTCCTGCTGCGGGCCGGTCATCGCGTCGGGGATCGCCCCGACCGCCGTGCGACTGATGCGCTCTCGCTTCAGCGCCTTCGCGATCGGCGACGCCGCCCATCTGATCCGCACCTGGCACCCCTCGACCCGGCCCGGCGACCTCGGCCTCGACGCCGGCACGCGATGGCTGCGACTGGACATCCTCGGGCACGAGGCCGGAGGTCCCTTCGACGCGGAAGGCGTCGTCGAGTTCGAGGCGTTCTACCGCGACGGCCAGGGGCGGGGTGCGCTGCGGGAGCGGAGCCGGTTCGTGCGAGAGGAGCGCGTCTGGCTCTACGTCGACGGCGACGTGCGGCCATCGACCCGATAAAGTCGGAAACGTGAGATCCACTCCCGAGAACCAGCGCGCACTGCTCGACATCGCCGACCTCGACCGTCGCATCCAGCAGGCTGAGCGCGCTCGCACTCAGCCGGAGCAGGGGGCGAGGATCAACGAATTGGCGGGAGTCAGGCAGGTTCAGCTGCGCGAGCTGACCGCGCTCGCCGGCACACTCGAAGATGCGCGGACCGAGCTGAGTCGGCTGGAATCCGACGTGAAGCTGGCCGAGCAGCGCCGCGACCGCGACGCCGAGCGGCTGGCTGCAGCCACCGACTCGAAGCAGGCTCAGGCACTGGAGAACGAGATCGCGAGCCTCGGCCGCCGGCTCAGCGCCCTCGAGGACTCGGAACTCGAGGTGATGGGACGCGTGGAGGAAGCAGAGTCGGCGGTGAACGCGCAGCAGGCGTTGATCGACCAGACCAACGCCGAGGGCGCGAAGCTGACGGCCGACGCGAAAGCCGCGATGGCAGCCGCCGCGGCCGAGGGTGAGCAGCTGACCCGCGACCGCGCAGCGCTGGCCTCCGGCATCGCCGCCGATCTGCTCGCCGAGTACGAGCGTCGTGCTTCCCGCGGCATCGGAGTGGGTCTGCTGCGACGCGGAGTGTGCGAGGGATGCCGCATGGTGCTCTCCGGCACCGACCTCACCCAGATCCGTCGCGCGGCGCCCGACGACGTGGTCTCCTGCCCGGAGTGCGGCGCGATCCTGGTGCGCACCGACGAGTCGGGATTGTGAACCGCATCCGGCATTCGCGTCCGTGATCCACGGAGGCTCGCCGGCCGCGCCAGGCTCCGTGATCGTCGCGCGCGCCGATGGGGGCGATGGCTGGATGCTCGGCGACATCGACCCCGCCGGCGGGGGAGTCCTCGTCGAACGGGTCTCTGACCGAGGGCTCCCCGATCGGATCCGTTCGATCGAACACGCGAGGACGCCGCGCTGGATCGTGCGCTCGTTGCGCAGCTTCTACCCGCCGCTCCTGGCCGCAGGCGTGCGCCTGCGTCGGGCGCACGACCTGATCCTGTGCCATGCGATCCTCCGCGACACGGATGCACTGCACCCCGCTCTGCCGCCGTCGGCGCTCTGGATACGACAGGATCCGGTCGAAGAGGAGCGTGCACAGCCGGGACTGTTCGACGTCGAGCCGGGCGCGCACGGCGACCGCTTCGCTGAGGTGCACGCCGAATGGATGCGCCAGACCGATGCGCTCGGGCGCGCGCGTGACTCGCGCCTGGCGCTGCTGTGCGCCGCGGAATCGACCGGGGCGCTCGTCGCCGAGGAGATGACTGCGGCCGGTCTGCCGTGGAGCAGCGACGTGCATCTCGGGATCCTGAACGAACAGCTGGGCGCAAGGCCCATGCGCGGTGCGCGGCCGGCGAAGATGGCGGTGCTCACTGCGCAGATCGCCGAGCTGCTGGGGGACGAGAGCGTCAATCCCGACAGCCCGCCGAGGCTGTTGAGGGCACTGCACAGGGCCGGGATCTTCGTGGAGTCGACCTCAAGGTGGGAGCTCGCCCGCGTCGAGCATCCGGTGATCGAGCCGCTGTTGCAGTACAAGAAACTCGCGAGACTGTTCGCGGCGAACGGCTGGACGTGGCTCGACGAATGGGTGCAGGACGACCGGTTCCGGCCGGTGTATCTCACCGGCGGTGTGGTCACCGGGCGCTGGGCTTCATCAGGAGGCGGCGCCCTTCAGATCCCGCGCCAGCTGCGCCGGGCCGTGCGCGCCGATCCCGGCTGGACCCTGGTGGCGGCCGATGTCGCACAACTCGAGCCCCGGGTGCTCGCCGCGATGTCGAAGGACACGGCCATGGCAGACGCCGCGCGCGGTGCCGACCTCTACGAGGGCATCGTGCGCTCGGGTGCGGTCGCCACGCGCGAGGAGGCGAAGTACACCGTCCTTGGGGCGATGTACGGTGCGACGACGGGGGAGAGCGGACGTTTGGTGCCGCGGTTGCGCGCCGTCTTCCCCCGAGCCATGGGGCTGGTCGATGCTGCGGCGCGCACAGGCGAACAGGGCGGGGTGGTCAGTACCCTCCTCGGTCGCAGTTCGCCGCGCCCGGACGAGAACTGGCGCAGGTCCCAGTCCGAGGCCAGCGGACCCGATGCCGCCGGCGCAGAGGAGTCACGCGCGCGCAGCCGGGCGCGCGATCGCGGCCGCTTCACACGCAACTTCGTGGTGCAGGGGACTGCGGCGGAGTGGGCGCTGCTGTGGTTGGCCGAGATCAGGCATCGGCTGATGGCGCTCCCGGCCGCAACGTCGACCGCCTCCGCATCCGGGCCGGTGTTCGGTGGACATGCCCATCTGGCGTTCTTCCTGCATGACGAGGTGATCGTCCACTGCCCTGCCGGCCAGGCCGACGCCGCAGCGGATGCGATCCGAACAGCCGCGGACGCCGCCACCCGTCGGCTGTTTCCCGGATTCGCAGTGGATGTGCCCCTCGACCTGCGTATCGGGCAGGATGCGGGCAAGTGACCGTAGAATCGAAGGGCGAGCGGGTCGGCCGGACGGCCGCGTGGCGGGTGACCGCACCGAGGAACGTCCGGGCTCCGCAGGGCAGGGCGGTGGGTAACACCCACCCGGAGTGATCCGCGAGACAGTGCCACAGAGAGAAGACCGCCGGGCCTCGGCCCGGTAAGGGTGAAAGGGTGGTGTAAGAGACCACCGGGGGTCGTGGTGACACGATCCGCCAGGTAAACCTCGCCCGGAGCAAGACCAGACAGAGGATGATGACGCGGCCCGCCGAGTCCTCGGGTAGGTCGCTGGAGCGGCGCGGCAACGCGTCGCCGAGAGAGATGGCCGTCGAAGGAGCGCGAGCTCCGGAACAGAACCCGGCGTACAGGCCGGCCCGCTCGCCTCGAACGCAGAAGGACCCGGCCACGGTGCCGGGTCCTTCTGTTCGACGGGAGTGGGGATCAGTCCGCGGCCAGTGAGGCGGCGCCGATGATGCCAGAGGCGTTGCGGTGCACGGCGGCGACGATCGGCGTCTTCAGATCGAGCAGCGGCAGGAACTTCTCCGGGTGCTTCGAGACACCGCCGCCGACGACGAACAGGTCGGGGCTGAACAGGAACTCGACGTGGCTGTAGAACTCCTGCAGGCGTGCCGACCACGCCTCCCAGGAGAGGTTCTCCCGCTCCATGGCGGAGTACGCCGTCCAACGCTCGATCGACTCGCCGTCGCGGTGGAGGTGGCCCAGTTCGGTGTTGGGGACGAGCACACCGTCGTGGAGGAACGCCGATCCGATGCCGGTGCCGAGAGTGGTCATGATGGTCAGTCCGATGGCGTCGCGTGCAGCGCCATGCCGCGACTCGGCGACTCCTGCCGCATCCGCGTCGTTGACGAAGGTGATGTGGCGGCCGAGGCCGTCCTCGAAGAACTTCTCTGCCTCGAAGTCCACCCAGTCCTTCGCGATGTTCGCGGCGGAGAGCGTCTTGCCGCGCTTGACGATCGCGGGGAAGGCGACGCCCAGCGGCAGCGTCGAGTCTGCGACGCCGAGCGTCTCGAGGACCTCCCGCACCGTGTCGAGCACGTCCGCGGGGCGCGCCCCGACGGGGGTGTTGACTCGCACGCGGTCGGAATCGAGGGTTCCGTGCGCGAGGTTGACGATTCCTGCCTTGATACCGGTTCCGCCGATGTCGACGCCGATTGCCTGTGCCATGCGGATTAGCCTAGCGACGTCCGCGCGCACGATTAGGATCGTGACGGGACCCCGACGAAGGAGCTGACATGTCCGACGGCGACGAGAAGTACTGGTACAACCTCAGCACCGGAGAGGTCGAGTTCGGCATGCTCTCGGCCGCGGTCGATCGCGTCGGCCCGTTCGACACGGCCGAAGAGGCGTCGCAGGCGCCCGCCACGCTGCGTGAGCGCTCGCGGGCGTGGGCCGAAGAGGACGCCGCCGAGGACGCCTGGGGCTCAGCCCGTCCCGCCGAGAACGAGGAGTGAGCGTGGACAAGCAGCGTGACTTCGTGCTGCGGACCATCGAGGAGCGCGGCGTGAAGTTCGTGCGACTGTGGTTCACCGACGTCATCGGCACCCTGAAGTCCGTGGCGATCGCCCCCGCCGAGGTGGAGGGCGCGTTCGCCGAGGGCATCGGCTTCGACGGTTCGGCGATCGAAGGCCTCACCCGCACGTTCGAGTCCGACCTTCTCGCGCAGCCCGATCCGTCGACGTTCCAGATTCTGCCGTGGCGCGGCGACGTCGACCCCACGGCTCGTATGTTCTGCGACCTCACGACGCCCGACGGACGCCCCGCCGTGTCCGACCCGCGTCACGTGCTGCGCCGCGCGCTGGCGAAGGCCGCGGATGCCGGGTTCACGTTCTACACGCACCCCGAGATCGAGTTCTACCTCCTGAAGTCGTCGCAGTTCGGGCCCGAGGGACCAGTGCCCGTTGACAATGCGGGCTACTTCGACAACGTGCCAGGGGGCACGGCGCACGACTTCCGCCGCAGCTCGGTGCGCATGCTGGAGGACCTCGGGATCTCGGTGGAGTACAGCCATCACGAGGGCGGGCCGGGTCAGAACGAGATCGACCTGCGTTACGCCGACGCGCTCAGCACGGCGGACAACATCATGACGTTCCGCACCGTCGTGAAGGAGGTCGCGATCGAGGAGGGCGTGTACGCCACATTCATGCCCAAGCCGCTCAGCGATGAGCCCGGCAGCGGCATGCACACCCACATGTCGCTGTTCGAGGGAGACGTCAACGCCTTCTACGAAGCGGGCGCCGAGTACCAGCTCTCGCTGACCGGTCGCCGCTTCATCGCAGGGCTGCTGCGTCACGCCAATGAGATCGCAGCGGTCACCAACCAGTTCGTGAACTCCTACAAGCGGCTGTGGAGCGGGGGAGAGGCGCCCAGCTTCGTCACCTGGGGTCACAACAATCGCTCGGCGCTGGTGCGCGTACCCATGTATAAACCCAACAAGGGGCAGTCCACGAGGGTGGAGTACCGAGCGCTCGACTCGGCGGCGAACCCCTACCTCGCGTACGCGCTGATGCTTGCGGCGGGTCTGAAAGGCATCGAGGAGGAGTACGAGCTGCCGCCCGAGGCGGAGGACAACGTCTGGTCCCTCAGTGACGCCGAGCGTCGAGCGCTGGGGTACGCGCCGCTGCCTGCGAGCCTTGATCACGCGCTGGAGTACATGGAGGAGTCGGAGCTGGTCGCCGAGACGCTCGGCGAGCAGGTGTTCAACTACGTGCTGCTCAACAAGCGCAAGGAGTGGGAGGCCTACCGTGGCCAGGTCACTCCGTTCGAGCTCAAGAGCAACCTGGGTCTGCTCTGATAGGCCGTCATGGCGCGTCCTGATGCGTCCGTGTCGCTGTCGGCGCTCGCTCGGCTCGGCTTCGTAGAGCTGTCTGCGGCTTCAGCCGCCCTCACCGAGCTGTCCGAGCTGACGGGTCTGGACCGAGCAGTCCTGGTCGATGGGCTCACTGCGGCCGATCCGGACGCCGCCGTCTCCGGCATCCTCCGCATTGCGCGACGCGACAGCGCCAGGGCGACCGACGTCCTGCGGGACCCCGTGTCGCGCGCGGCCTGCTGGCGCCTGTTCGGCGTCTCGTGCGGACTCGCCGCGTTCTTCGAGCGGCATCCGGATCAGCTCGATGCGCACGCCGTCTGCCGTTCCGATCTGCCGGCGGAAGAGGAGCTGCGCGAGCGGATGCTCGCGGCCGTGAACGTGCGGGACGGGTTCGGCGACGCCGGTGACGCCGCGCGCGTCGCGCTTCGGGTGGCCTACCGTCGCTGCCTCGCGGAGATCACGGCGGCCGATCTCGCCGCCGATTCGGCCACGGATGCGATCGCCGCTGTGTCGGCAGCCCTGGCGGATGCGGCGGCGGCGGCGCTCGAGGGCGCTCTCGCCGTCGCGCGCGCGGAGGTCGCGGCCAGCACGGCGACCCGCGCCGAGGTCGCGGCGACGCGCCTTGCGATCATCGGCATGGGAAAGACCGGGGCACGGGAGCTGAACTACGTCAGCGACGTCGACGTGATCTTCGTCGCAGGCACCGCCGACGAGGATGTCGTCGCCGAGGCGAGGGCGGTGGACATCGCGACCCGACTGGCGCGCGAGACCATGCGGGCGCTGTCGGGCATCGAGGCGGAGCCCGCGCTGTGGGAGGTCGACGCCGCGTTGCGGCCGGAGGGCAAGCAGGGCGCGCTCGTGCGCTCAGTGGCCTCGCACGTGGCCTACTACGACCGCTGGGCGAAGAGCTGGGAGTTCCAGGCGCTTCTCAAGGCGAGGGAGATTGCGGGCGACCGCGGGCTCGGTGCCGAGTACATCGGCGCCGTGCAGCCCAAGGTGTGGTCGAGCGCCGCCCGGGAGGACTTCGTCGGCAGCGTGCAGCGCATGCGCGAACGCGTCACCGAGCACATACCCGCCGATGAGATGTCCTACCAGCTGAAGCTCGGGCCCGGCGGGCTGCGCGACATCGAGTTCACCGTGCAGCTGCTGCAGCTCGTGCATGGACTCACCGATCCGTCGCTGCGCACCAGGGGGACCCTGGAGTCGCTCGACGCCCTCGCGGACGGCGGGTACATCGGCCGCGTCGAGGCCGCGACGTTCGCCGATCAGTACCGGGTGCTGAGGCTGCTCGAGCATAGGCTGCAGCTGCGCGACCTGCAGCGCACTCACTTGATGCCCCGCGACGACGAAGGTCTTCGCACGCTGGCCCGTGCCACGGGGCTCGCGGACAGCGCGGCGGGCCTGCGTGCAGTGTGGGACGGGGTGCGACGTGAGGTGCGTGATCTGCACGTGCGCCTGTTCTACCGGCCCCTGCTGGCGGCGGTGGCGTCGCTGCCCGCCGAGGAGCGGGAGCTGGCAGGCGGCCTCTCCGCACAGCAGGCCGGAGACCGTCTCGCGGCCATCGGCTTCCGCGATGCGGCGGGAGCGCTGCGGCACATCGCCGCGCTGACCTCAGGGCTCAGCCGCAAGGCGACCATTCAGCGGCACCTCATGCCCGTGATGCTGCGCTGGTTCGCGGAGGGGACCGATCCCGACTACGGGTTGATCGCGTTCCGGCGCATCAGCGAGCGTCTTGGCGACACGCACTGGTTCCTGCGGATGCTGCGAGACTCGTCCGGCGCCGCTGAGCGGCTGACGCGGGTGCTGTCGAGTTCCCGGTACGTCGGCGAGCTGATGGAGTGGATCCCGGAGTCGGTCGCGTGGCTGGACAGTGCGGACGCACTCCGCCCACGCGGGGGCGCGGCACTTGACGAGGAGGCCAGAGCGATCCAGACCCGCCACGCCACCATCAAGGACGCATTGCGCGCGGTGCGCGCGCTTCGGCGGCGCGAACTGCTGCGCACCGCCATGGGCGCGGTGCTCGATCACATCGGCGTCGACGAGATGGCCAGAGCACTGACGGAGATCACCGAGGCGGCGATCCAGGCCGCATTGCGGGCCGTGCGGCGAGAGGTCGTCCCTGCGGAGGACGACGCGCTGGATTTCTCCATCATCGCGATGGGCCGGTTCGGCGGCGCGGAGCTGGGGTTCGGCTCCGACGCCGACGTGCTGTACGTCTACGACCGGAACGGGGTCGATCCGCAGCGTGCGCAGCAGTACGCGTCGAAGATCGTCGCAGGGTTGCGCGAGCACCTCACCGATCACCGGGTGCCGCTCGACCTCGACGCAGATCTGCGCCCTGAGGGGCGCAACGGGGCGATCGTTCGCACCATCGATGCGTACACCCAGTACTACCGCCGCTGGTCGCTGTCGTGGGAGGCCCAGGCGCTGCTTCGCGCCCGGGGGATCGCCGGCAGCGCCAAGCTGATCGCGAAGTTCACGGAGCTGGCGGACGGCATCCGCTATCCCGAGCAGATCTCGCAGCAGGACGTGCGGGAGATCAAGCGCATCAAGGCGAGGGTCGAGGGAGAGCGGCTCTCTCAGGGGGTGGATCCTCGGCGGCATCTCAAGCTCGGCCCCGGCACGCTCAGCGACGTGGAATGGATGGTGCAGGTGCTGCAGCTGCAGCACGCCCATCGCGTGCCCGATCTGCGCACGACGTCGACCATGCAGGCGCTGGATGCCGCGGTGCTCGCCGATCTCATCCCTGGCCCGGCGGCCGAGCGACTTCGTGAGGCCTGGGTGCTCGCCAGCCGGTTGCGCTCGGCGATGACGCTGCTGACCGGGCAGACCAGGGATCTGCTTCCCAGTGACGTGCGCGATCTGGACGGCGTCGGCAGGCTGCTGGGATACCCTGACCGCGCGGCCACAGCGCTGGACGAGGAGTACCTGCGGGTCACGCGACGTGCGAGACGCGTCTTCGAGAAACAGTTCTACGGGTAGGGGGAGATCATGGCTGAGCGCATCGGAATCGTGTGGAATCCGGTCAAGGTCACGGAGGACGAACTGAAGTCGGCTGTGGAGCAGGTCTTCGGCGCCGACGCGGATGTGACCTGGTGGGAGACGACCGAGCACGACCCGGGACTCGTCATGGCGGCCGAGGCGGTGCAAGCGGGCTGCGACGTGGTGGTGGCGGTGGGTGGTGACGGCACGGTGCGCACGGTAGCCGAGGCAGTCGCCGGGACGGACACCGCGCTCGGCATCGTGCCCCGCGGCACGGGCAACCTCCTCGCCCGTAACCTGGGCGTTCCGCTGGGCGACATCTCAGCCGCGCTGGAGCGCATCCGCGATGGCGAGGCCAGACCGCTCGACCTCGGGTGGGTGGCTCTGGGCGACGGCGAGGATGCCGATGAGCAGGCCTTCACCGTGATGATCGGCTTCGGCATCGATGCGCAGATGCTCGCCGAGACCGACGACGAGCTCAAGGCGAAAGCCGGCTGGCTGGCCTACGTGCAGGCGCTCGGGCGGGCGGCCGCGGCCACCGAGCTCGTGGATGCAGAGATCGCTCTCGACGACGAGGACGCCGAGTCGGTGCGCGTGCACACCATGCTGATCGGCAACTGCGGCACGATCCAGGGAGGGATCATGTTGCTTCCGGACGCCACGCCGGACGACGGACGACTCGACGTGCTGCTGGTGAGCGCCGAGGGGTTCGCAGGGTGGCTCGACACCGCCCGGTCGGTGCTGTGGGACAACGGTCTGCGCCGGCTGCTCAGCCGCGCGGAGGATGCGATCAGCACTGATTCCGCGACTCATGCCTCGGCCGAACGCATCCGTGTCGTCCTGCGCGAACCGCAGGCCTTCGAGATCGACGGCGAGGAGGCAGGCGAGGTCTCATCGTTCACCGTGCGCGTGCAGGCCGGTGCGGTGAGGGTCCGCTGATGGCCATCGCGCTCGAGAACGTCGGCATCGCCGTGCGCGACATCGAGGAGGCGGTGGCGTTCTTCACCGACCTCGGTCTCACACTGATCGGACGCGACACCGTCAGCGGGGAGTGGACCGACACCGCCGTCGGACTCGACGGCAATCACGCGAAGATCGCGATGCTGCAGACCCCCGACGGCCACGGCCGGCTCGAGCTCTTCGAGTACATCCACCCCGACGCGATCGAGACCGAGCCCACCCGACCGAATGAGATCGGCATGCATCGCGTCGCGTTCTCGGTCGATGACATCGACGCGGCGCTGGAGATCGCGGCCCGTCACGGCTGCCACCCGCTGCGCGGCGTCGCCGATTACCAGGACGTGTATCGCCTGACCTACTTGCGCGGCCCGAGCGGCATCCTGGTGATGCTCGCGGAGGACCTGACCCGGCGCTGAGTGCCCTCTCGTGCGAGAAACCACTTCTCGCATGAGGCACCTGTGGGGAACAGGGGCCTGGTGCAGGAAGTGGTTTCTCGACGGGTCAGCGCTCAGACGCCGTAGTAGAGCTCGTACTCGTACGGGTGCGGACGCTGCGCCATCGGCAGGATCTCCTTCTCGTACTTGTAGTCGATCCAGGTCGAGATGAGTTCCTTGGTGAACACGCCGCCCTCGAGCAGGAAGTCGTGGTCGTTGCGGAGTGCCTCGAGCGAGTCGAGCAGCGAGTTGGGCACCTGGGGGATGTTCTTCGCCTCCTCCGGGGGAAGCTCGTACAGGTCCTTGTCGATCGGCTCCATCGGCTCGATCCGGTTCTTGATCCCGTCGAGACCGGCCATCAGCTGCACCGCGAACGCCAGGTACGGGTTGCCCGAAGCATCCGGCACGCGGAACTCGATGCGCTTGGCCTTCGGGTTCGACCCGGTGAGCGGGATGCGGATCGCCGCCGACCGGTTGCCCGCGGAGTAGGCGAGGTTGACCGGCGCCTCGAAGTGCTTCACGAGGCGGTGGTAGCTGTTCAGCGTGGGGTTGGTGAACGCGAGCACGGCATCCGCGTGCTTGAGGAGACCGCCGATGTACCAGCGTGCCGTGTCGCTGAGCTGCGCGTAGCCGGTCTCGTCGAAGAACAGCGGCTTCCCGTCGAGCCACAGGGACTGGTGCGTGTGCATGCCCGAGCCGTTGTCGCCGAAGAGCGGCTTCGGCATGAACGTGGCCGTCTTGCCCCATTCCTCGGCGGTGTTCTTGACGATGTACTTGAACTTCAGCACATCGTCAGCCGCGCGCACCATCGTGTCGAAGCGGTAGTTGATCTCGGCCTGGCCGGCGGTGCCGACCTCGTGGTGCGAGCGCTCCACCAGAAGACCGGCGTCGGCCAGCTTCAGGCAGATGTCGTCGCGCAGGTCGGCCTGCTTGTCGACCGGCGCCACGGGGAAGTAGCCGCCCTTGAACGGCGTCTTGTTTCCGAGGTTGCCGCCTTCCTCCTTGCGGCCGGAGTTCCATGCCGCCTCGTCGGAGTCGACGGCGTAGAAGCTCTTGCCGGCGGTGACCTCGTAGCGCACGTCGTCGAAGACGTAGAACTCGGCCTCCGGGGCGAAGAAGGCGGTGTCTGCGATGCCTGTCGAGGCCAGGTACTTCTCGGCCTTCTTGGCGACCTGGCGCGGGTCCTTGGAGTAGATCTCGCCGGTGCGGGGGTTGTAGATGTCGAACACCATGATCAGCGTCTTCTCGGCGCGGAACGGGTCGAGATAGGCCGTCGTGACGTCGGGGATCAGCTGCAGGTCGGATTCGTGGATGCTGGCGAACCCGCGGATCGAGGAGCCGTCGAACAGCTGCCCGTCACGGAAGAAGTCCTCATCGACGGATGCTGCCGGGATGTTGAAGTGCTGCTGGACACCGGGGAGATCCGTGAACCGGATGTCGAGGAACTTGACGTCCTCGTCCTTGATGTAGCTCAGTACCTCGGAGGGATCTGTGAACATGTACGACTCCTGATCGGGTTTCGGTCCGAATGCAACCTTACGCAGGTTATGGCCGCGGCGTTTCCCGGCGATGTCCGTCGTGTTTCGGGCATGTTACGCGGCGCGGGTAGTGTTGGAGGGTGACGGATGCCGCCCAGAACCACCCCGGTGAACGCCTCGGATTGCCCGAGAAGGGGCCTCGCAGCATCGCCCGCATCGGCCGACGGATCGGCGCTCTCGCCATCGACTACTTCGCGGCGACGGTCATCGCGATCGGCTTCCTCGGCTACGACCAGTTCGCGCTCCCCGGTGAGGCGGGCTGGCGGCAGTTCGCTCCGATGATGGTGTTCGCCGCGCTTCAGATCCTCTTCATCCCGACCACGGGCGGAAGCCCGGGGCACCTGATCCTCGGCATGCGCGTGGTGCGGCTGGGCGGCGGCTGGATCGGGCTGTGGCGGCCGGTCGTGCGTACCCTGCTGCTGATCGTCGTGATCCCCGCTGTGATCTGGGACGCCGATCAGCGCGGCCTGCACGACAAGGCGGCCGGCACGGTGCTCATCAGGGTCTGACTCGTCAGAGCTTGCCGCGGTTGCGGCGCCGTGCCTCGCGCGGCGCCCGCCCGCCGAGGAACGACCGGGCCGGATCGACGGTGAAGCCGCGTCGCAGCGCCTCGCGGCCGATCAGCATCCGGAAGCCCATCTCATCACGATTGCTCAGCGTGACCTCCGAGACCACCTCGCGATCGACGAGGCGCACCCGCAGCTTGACGACGAGCCGCTCCTGCGCGTGGCCGGACGAGCTGCGCACCGCGCGCCTGTCGTGCACGGGCCGTTCGACGACGACGGCGTCCTCCTGGCTGTCCTGCCACGGCTTGACCTTGAACCGCACCCAGTCCTGACCGTCGCGGTCGAACTCGCGCACGTCGAAGGCGTGCAACGACGAGGTGCGTGCCCCCGTGTCGATCTTCGCCTTGATCCACTCCACGCCGAGATCGGGCAGGCCCACCCACTCGCGCCACCCCGTCATCGTGTTTGAATGAGAAGACCGGCTCACCTCTACATCCTGGCAGGAAACATCTGTGAAGATCGCCGTCCTCTCTCGGGCACCGCAGGCATACTCCACCCAGCGCCTTCGCGCAGCCGCACAGCAACGCGGTCACAACGTGAAGGTGCTGAACACACTGCGCTTCGCGATCGATCTCACCGCGGATGCCCCTGATCTCTTCTATCGCGGACGGCAGCTCAGCGACTACGACGCCATCCTGCCGCGCATCGGCAACTCCATCACCTACTTCGGCACCGCGGTCGTGCGCCAGTTCGAGCAGATGGACGTCTACACGCCCAACACCGCGAACGGCATCTCCAGCGCGCGCGACAAGCTCCGCGCGAACCAGATCCTCTCCCGGCACAACATCGCGATGCCGGCGACGGCCTTCGTGCGCAATCGTGCCGATGTGCGTCCGGCGATCGAACGGGTCGGCGGTGCGCCTGTCGTGATCAAGCTGCTGGAGGGGACGCAGGGGATCGGCGTCATCCTCGCACCGCAGGTGAAGGTCGCCGAAGCCATCATCGAGACGCTGCACTCCACCAAGCAGAACGTGCTGATTCAGAAATTCATCGCAGAGAGCCGCGGCCGCGACATCCGTGCCCTCGTGGTCGGCGACCGGGTCGTCGCCGCCATGCGCCGTGTGGCCGACGGCGATGAGTTCCGCTCCAACGTGCACCGGGGTGGGCGGGTCGAGCCGGTCACGCTCGATCCCGTGTACGAACAGACCGCCGTCCGCTCCGCCCAGATCATGGGGCTGCGGGTCGCCGGCGTCGACATGCTCGAAGGCGACGAGGGACCGCTCGTCATGGAGGTCAACTCGTCACCGGGGCTGCAGGGCATCGAGGCAGCGACGAACCTGGACGTGGCCGGCGCGATCATCGACTACATCGCGAATCAGGTGGCCTTTCCCGACATCGACATCCGACAGCGGCTCAGCGTCTCGACCGGCTACGGCGTGGCAGAGCTGGTCATGCACTCGGGCGCCGAGCAGGTCGGGAAACAGCTGGGTGACCTCGGGCTCTGGGATCGCGACATCACGGTGCTGACCCTTCACCGCGGGGTGAGCGTGATCCCCAATCCGCGCAAGCATGTCGTGCTCGAGGCGGAGGACCGGCTGCTGTGCTTCGGCAAGCTGGAGGAGATGCGCTCCATGATCCCGGAGAAACGTCGCCGCCGCGCCAAGGTCCGCAGGCTTCCGAAGGAGCCGCTGGGCGAGTGAACGACGATGGCCCCTCACCGATCGGTGAGGGGCCATCGTGCACATGCGGGGCGGCGGATGCTCAACGCGGGCGCTGGGCGCGCACCTTCGTGGGGTCGATGCCCTTCGGGATCGGCAGGGACGACAGCGACTGCGACACCGATTCGATGCGGCGGATGACCGCCGCCATGGTGGCCTTGTCGATCGCCTTCGGCAGCTTCTTGATGGTCTTCGCGAGGTCGGCGATCGGCACTTCGTCCTCGCCGTGGCCGATGTAGAGCACGGTCACGGGAACGCCGTGCGCCACTCGCTGCGCCTTGACGCGCTCCTCGTTGACGAGGCGGGTCAGCCGGCCGCGGGTTCCCTCGCCGACCACGACGATGCCGCCACGACCGACAGCGCGGTAGACGGCCTCCTGCGTCTTGGGGTTGATCCCGACCGGAGTGTCGGAGGCCTGCCAGCGGCGGCCGAGGCTGGTGCTCAGCACGTGCCCGCTCGCACCGGGCATGCCGTCGATCTTCGCGTACATCGCATTCGTCGACAGCCTCGTCATGAGGAACATCGCGCCGAGCAGGCCGAGCATGAGGCCGGTGATGCCCCAGAGCACGAGCGAGAGGACGTTCGGTCCTCCGATGAGAAGGCCGAGGATGAGTCCGATGAGCACACCGGCGACGAGGATGGCGATCTGTGCCCACGGCAGCCAGCCGTAGACCTCGCGGGTGAACCGGAACAGCGAGCGGATCTGCGAGAAGAAACCCGGACGCTTCTCGGGTTCGTGAGCACGTTTTGCCATGAACACCAGCCTACCGATTCCACACCGAGCGTTCGCTCTGCACAGAGACAGGATCCACTCGTTCTGTCCACATTCGTCGCGCAGCGGACGCGCCGGCCACGTGCATCGGCTGTCATGAAGTCATGGATGGCATGCATGACCTCGTTCCGGCCGCGCACCGGGCCCTACGCCGCGTGGACGCGCAGGACTCGGCTGTGCCGGGGAAGCTGGTCACCGACGGCGATCGGGTCCGTGTGCGAGTCGACGCGGAAGCCGTGCCCGACGTGCTCTGGGCCTTCGCGGAAGCGGAGCACATCGCCGGCGTGAGGGACGTGCTCCGCCGGGCAGACGGCCAGGACGCCCTGCTGCCGTGGTGCACCGATCGGGTCGAGGCCTTCCTGGGGAGGCGGGTCGCTGCCGAGCTCGCTCTTGCGCCGGGAGAGACGGTCACCCTGGTCGGGAGCCTGCTGCGCGGCCTCGGAGAGATCGGCGACGCCACGATCCACGGCAGCTGGTGGCTGACGGATGACATGCGTCCGCTGTTCGTGCCCGGCGAAGGGACGGCGTGCACTGTCGCGAGCACCGCCATCGTCGAGCGGTTGCGCGAGGCGTGCACCGACCGGGCGATGGAGCGGCTGCTGGCAGAGGTCGCTCAGATGCCGGATGACGCCCGGATGCTGCTGCGGAACCTGGAGCGCTGGGAGCGAGAGCTCACCGAGCTCGCGGCACCCAGGCCGCTCCGATCGGCTGAGCTCGCGCCGGCGCGCGTGGACGCCATTCCCGCGCACCGGGCGCTGCTTCCCGAGGTGGTGCGGCAGGTCACATCGCAGCGCCAAGGGCGACGCCGCGCCGATGCGGAGCGGGCCCGCGCCGCCACCGTGAAGAGGACATGGAGACGACTCGAATCGGCGGACGTGCTCTCGGTGATCGCGGCCGGGGTGCGCTCCACGGGTGCGCGTCTGCGTGAGAAGGTCCCAGTCCTGCCGTCGCGCACGGTCACGGGGTCGCCACAGAATCGAACGGCCCGTCGTGGCCGGATGCTCTTCGTCGGTGCGGGGGCCGCGGCGATCGTTCTGATCGGTGGGCTGCTCTGGCCGAGCGACGAGCACGACGTATCGTCCGCTGTGGAGAAGCCGGTCCCAGCGAGCGCAGCGCCGACCGACGCTGCGGACGGACCCACTCCGCTGCAGAGTGACCAGGAGACCGAGGAGGCGACCGGCTCGGCCGACCATCCGGCAGGCGGCAGGCCGGAAGAGCGTGCACAGGCGTCCGTCGTGGACGCCGCCGCGGAACTGCTGAGTGAGATCGGCGAGTGCGCGCACCGGCAGGAGGGCGTCTGCGCCGAGGCGATCGTGGAGGGTGCGGGGGAGACCGTCATGACCAGGCTCGGCGACGATGTGCGGGGCCGCGCCCCTGCGCTAGTCGACGACTACGGCGATGTCGCGGTCGTTCGACTCTCCGAGGGTCGCACGCATGGCGAGCAGATGCTGGTGCTCGTCGTGCAGAACGACGGATGGCTGGTCCGGGACGTCTATGACGTCGCCGGCCAGCCATCCGTTGAGGGGTGAGGCCGATCAGGCTCCGAGGTTGGCCGCGAAGTCGGCAGCCTCGAGACGGCTCTTGATCGCGCCGAGGAAGCGAGCCGCATCCGCTCCGTCGATCGTGCGGTGGTCGTACGAGATCGCGAGGTACACGTACGAGCGCACGGCGATCGCGTCGACGCCGTCGACGGTCACCACGCCGGGGCGTTTGAAGACGATGCCCGTGCCCAGGATCGCCGACTGCGGCTGGAACACCAGCGGCGTGTCGAACAACGCACCGCGCGAACCGGTGTTGGTCACGGTGAACGTGCCGCCTGCCAGCTCGTCGGGCTTCAGCTTGTTGTCGCGCGTGCGGGCGGCGAGATCCGCGATCTCGTGGGCCAGCTGGGCCAGGTTCTTCGTCGCGGCGTCGCGCACCACGGGGGTGAGCAGACCGCGCTCGGTGTCCACGGCGATCGAGATGTTCTCGGTCTCCGGGTAGACGATCTTGTCGCCGTCCACCGACGAGTTGATGATCGGGAACGCCTGCAGGGCCTCGGCGGCCGCGAGGGTGAAGAACGGAAGGAACGAGAGCTTGTCACCGGTCTTCTTCTGGAAGTCGTCCTTCACCGAGTTGCGGTATGCCGCAAGCTTGGTGACGTCGACCTCGACGAAGGTGGTGAGCTGTGCGGTCTGCTGCAGCGAAGCGACAGCACGCTCGGCGACCAGCTTGCGAAGACGCGACATCGGCTGCGTCGTGCCGCGCAGCGGTGAGACCTCCAGCGGCGCAGCAGCCGGAGCGGCAGCGGCGGCCGCCGGGGCCTGGCTCTTGGCCTCGGCCGCCTTCAGCACGTCCTCCTTGCGGATGCGTCCGCCCACGCCGGTGCCCTTGACGGACGCGAGGTCGACGCCCTGCTGGTTCGCCAGCCGGCGCACGAGGGGGGTGACGTAGAGCGAATCCGAATCCGAAGCGGCGTCAGCCGGCTCGGCGGGAACGGCCTGAGCGGGTTCGGGCGCGGCAGGAGCAGCAGACGCGGAGGGCGCGGGAGCGGCCTGTGCCGGGGCAGATGCCGCCTGGGCAGGTACTGCCTGGGCGGGTGCTGCGGGCGCCGGAGCGGGCTGGGCGGCCGGGGCCGGCGCGGCTGCGGCCGGGGCGGGCTCGGCCGCGGCTGCCGGCGCGGCACCGGAGCCGATCCTGGCGAGCACGGCGCCGACGGCGACCGTCTCGTCCTCAGCGGCGAGGATCTCCTGAAGCTTCCCGGCGACGGGCGACGGGATCTCGGTGTCGACCTTGTCGGTCGAGATCTCCAGCAGCGCCTCGTCGACCTCGACGTCGTCGCCCACCTGCTTCAGCCAGCGGGTGACAGTGCCCTCGGTGACGCTCTCTCCCAGTTCGGGGAGCACGACATCGGTGGCATCGCCGGACGGCGCGGCGGGCTGCTCGGCGGCCGGTGCGGCGGCTTCCTGAGCCGGCGCGGACTCTGCGGCGGCAGGCGCGGCTTCGGCGGCAGGCGCGGCTTCGGCGGCGGGTGCGGCTTCGGCGGGAGCCTGCTCTGCAGCGGGAGCGGCGGCCTCAGGGGCGGAGCCGGACGAGCCCGCACCGCTGCCGTCACCGATGCGCGCCAGCAGGGCGCCGACCTCGACGGTCTCGTCCTCGGCCACGAGGATCTCCTCGATGACGCCGCTGACGGGAGAGGGGATCTCGGTGTCGACCTTGTCGGTCGAGATCTCGAGCAGGCCCTCATCCGCCTGCACGGTGTCGCCGACCTGCTTGAGCCAGCGGGTGACCGTACCCTCGGTGACGCTCTCCCCGAGTGCGGGAAGGACCACGGGTGTGCTCATGACGGAGTCTCCTTCAGAAAATCTTTGTGACGCCCCCAGCTTAGTGACCTGGGAGCAGGTTGGTTGGTTCAGAGTGCGTGAAGCGGTTTTCCGGCCAGAGCGAGGAATGCCTCGCCGAGCGCCTCGCTCTGCGTGGGGTGCGCGTGGATCAGAGGTGCGATGTCCTCGGGATGCGCCTCCCATGCGACGGCCAGCTGGCCCTCCGTGATCAGTTCGCCGACTCGGTCACCCAGCAGATGCACGCCCAATACGGGACCGTCCTTCTGGCGGACGACCTTCACCGTGCCCCCGGTTCCGATGATCTCGCTCTTGCCGTTGCCTGCAAGGTTGTACTCGTAGGAGACGACGCCGTCGGCGCCGTGAGCGGCGACAGCAGCCTCCTCGGTGATGCCGACAGACGCGACCTCGGGGCTGCAGTACGTGACTCTCGGGATCTGCGTCTCGGGCAGCACGGGCACCTGCATGCCGGCGATGCGCTCAGCGACTGCGATGCCCTGCAGGAAGCCGCGGTGCGCGAGCTGCAGCCCGGGCACGATGTCGCCGACCGCCCAGACGCGCTCCACGCCGGTGCGCAGCTGGTCGTCGACGGTCACGAAACCGCGGTCGAGCGTGATCCCGGCCTCCTCGAAGCCCAGCCCGGCCGTCGCGGGGCCGCGGCCCACGGCGACGAGGAGGTAGTCGGCCGTGAACGTCTTGCCGTCCTCCAGCGTCACCGTCACCTGCGCGTCATCCTGCTCGGCCTTCTGGAAGCGCGTGCCCAGGTTGTACGCGATCCCCTTGCGGCGGAAGGCCCGCTCCAGCCCCTTGCTGAGGGCGATGTCCTCGTTCGGCACGAGATGCGCGAGCGCCTCGACGATGGTCACGTCGGCGCCGAAGGAGTGCCAGACGCTGGCGAACTCGACGCCGATGACACCGCCGCCGAGGACGATCACAGAACCGGGGATCTCGTCCAGTGCGAGAGCCTGCTCGCTGGTGAGGATTCGCCCGCCGATGTCGAGGCCGGGAAGCGATCGGCTGTACGAGCCGGTGGCCAGCACGACGTCCGCCCCGATGTAGCGGTCATCGCCGACGGTGACGGAGCGGTCGGGCTCCAGGCGCCCCTCGCCCGAGACCACGGTGATGCCGCGGGCCTTGATCAGACCTTCCAGACCCTTGAACTTCTTCGCGACGATGCCCTCGCGATAGGCGCGGACACCCGCCGCGTCGATGGCTTCGAGGGTCGCCGTCACGCCGACGGATGCGGCGCTGCGCACGTGGTCCGCGACCTCGGCGGCGTGCAGCAGCGCCTTGGTCGGGATGCAGCCGCGGTGCAGGCACGTGCCGCCGACCTTGTCCTTCTCGATCAGTGCCACGTTCTTGCCCAGCTCGCTGGCGCGGAGCGCAGCCGCATAGCCGCCGCTGCCGCCGCCGAGGACGACGAGATCGAACTCGCGGGTGGCCATCATGACTCCTTGCCGACGGACGCGCGAGCGAACTCGACGAGAGAGCGGACCGTCGCGCCGGTCGGTCCCTTCTCTGTGAAGCCGTAAGGCGAGCCTTTGTGCTCGGCGGATCCGGCGATGTCGAGATGAACCCAGGGGATGCGGGGGGCGTCCTCGGCATCGGAAGTGCGCCCGACGAAACGCTGCAGGAAGAGCCCCGCGAAGAGCGATCCGCCGGAGCGATCGCCCATGTTCGCATTCACCATGTCGGCGATCTGCGACTCGAGCGACTCCTCCATGTACTCGGGCAGAGGCAGGCGCCACGCCGGCTCACCCACCGAGTCCGCCGCGGCGAGGTACTCGGCGACGGCGTCGTCGTGGCCCATGACGCCCGTGTGGCGCATCCCGAGCCCGACGATGATCGCTCCCGTGAGCGTCGCGACGTCGACGATGACGTCGGGGTTCTCGCGGCTGGCCGCGACCAGTCCGTCGGCCAGCACCAGGCGGCCCTCGGCGTCGGTGTTGAGCACCTCGACCGTCTGGCCGTCGAGCATGCGCAGCACATCCCCCGGGCGGGTAGCACGGCCGGATGGCATGTTGTCGGTGATGCACATCCAGGCGGTGACGCGCACGGGCAACTGCAGGGCGGCGATCGCACGGGTGGCGGCGAGGATGGTCGCAGCGCCGGCCATGTCGAACTTCATGCCGACCATGCTCGCGGCAGGCTTCAGCGAGAGGCCGCCGGTGTCGAAGGTGATGCCCTTGCCGACCAGCGCGACGTGGCGCGTCGCGTCAGCGGGGGAGTAGTCGAGCCGGACGAGGCGGGCGGGGCGGTCGGAACCGCGGGCGACGCCGAGGATCCCGCCGTAGCCCTGCTCCTCGAGCTGGTTCTCGTCGAGGATCTGCACGTCCACGGGCAGGTGGGCGACGGCTTCGGCCGCCGAGTCGGCCAGCTGAGCGGGACTCTGCCACTCGGCAGGCGTGTTGACCAGGTCCTTCACGAGGGCGACGCCCTCGGCGACGGCTCTGGCGTGTGCGAGCGCGTCGTCGCCGAGCGCGGAGGCGTGCAGCAGCACGGACTCCGCGCGGGCGGGCTTCTTCTCACTGCGGTAGTCGTCGAAGCGGTAGCCGCCGAGGAGTGCGCCCTCCGCCGCCGCGTCCGCGAACCGCTCCAGACCGGGGGCGAATCCGATCGAGATGGTCGTGAAGCCGGTGAGGCTGCGTGCGGCTGTCGCGGCGGCATCGCGCACGGTCGCGGCGTCCGGCGACTTGCCGGCACTCACCACGGCCAGCGGCAGCGACGTGATGCCGGGCAGGTGGACGCGCGTGTACGCAGAAGCGGAGCCCTTGTAGCCGACGCCCGAGAGTGCCTCGGCGAGTCCCTCGTACGCCGCCAGCGCCTCCGGTGACGTGTCGGGATCGGGGATGACGAGCACTGCGGCATCCGCAGCGCCTCCGGGGAACGGATCGGTCGTGTGCGAGATCACGGGAAGCGTCATACCTCCATCCTAGGGAGCGTGCCCGCACCGGCGTCGCGCGGAGCGCCACGCGTGTTCGCTGTCAGCATGAGAGTCGAGGGCCATGCCGTCGCGGCGGCTCGTAGCATGGAGACATGCCCTTCTCCGCAGAGCTGTACGAGCCGGTCGCCGGTGCGCCCGACGTGCCGACGGGACTGCCTCTGATCGTTCTCCTCACCGGGTTCACGGATGCAGGCAGCGCCGTATCGGGCCTGATCGACCATCTGCACGACACCACCGACCCCCAACCGCTGGCGATCTTCGACAATGACGTGCTGCTCGACTACCGAGCGCGTCGCCCGGTGATCGTGTTCGATCAGGATCACCTGACCGAGTACCGCCCCGCCCGGCTCGAACTCTCGCTCGCGCACGATGCGCTCGGCCAGCAGTTCCTACTGCTGTCGGGTTACGAGCCGGACTTCGCCTGGGACGCGTTCAGCCGCGTCGTGCTGGACTTCGTCGACGCCTTCCAGGTCTCAGGGGTGGCCTGGGTGCACTCCATCGCGATGCCGGTTCCGCACACCCGGCCCCTCGGCACGACGGTGAGCGGCAACCGGCGCGACCTCGTCGCCGCGCATTCAGTCTGGCGTCCACGGACGCAGGTGCCCTCGACGGCCGGGCATCTGCTGGAGTTCCGCATGGTCGAGCACAACGTGCGCGTCGCGGGATTCGTGCTGCTGGTGCCCCACTATCTCGCCGACACCGAGTACCCCGACACCGTGCTCGCCGCAGCCGACAAGCTGATGATCGCCACCGGACTGGTGCTGCGCATGGACGAGGTGCATTCACGCCGCGAGGACTATGTCGCGCGCGTCGAGGAGCAGGTGCAGGGCAACGACGAGCTGACGCAGATGGTGCACACCCTCGAGCGCCGGTACGACGCGTACATGGCGGGGACGGCCGTCGACGGCGAGGAGCGCATCGACGAGCGCGATCTGCCCAGCGCAGATGAGCTGGCGGCCGAACTGGAGCGATATCTGGCCACGCGCCGACCGGGCGACGAGGACAAGCTCGGCTGATCCGGCGCGCGGATGCGGAGATGATGACGCCCTACGCATCCGGGTGTGTGATAATGGACGTCCGACCCATTGTCAACCATCGCTTTTCGAGCGTTGAGCTTGACAAGGGTCTTACTAGTGTCCGAAATGGCCCGGGGTGCGTGCACCGCCCCGTGAAAGGCGAAACGTGACTCCTGCCACGACCAAGAAGACCCGGACGACCACGAAGAAGACGGCTGCTGACGCGGAGGCCACTGAGGTCGAGGCGCCCGAGACCGCGGCGCCCCAGAAGAAGGCTCCTGCAGGCAAGGCGGCGGCCAAGCCCGCTGCGAAGAAGACGACGGCCAAGCGCGCCAAGAAGGATGCCGAGCCCGAGGTCGAGGAGGAGACCACCGAGGCGGCATCCGAGCATGACGAGGAGGAGGGCGACAAGAAGCCCGCCTTCACCGAGCCGCTCCCGACCGGCGCCATCGTCATCTCGTCCAGCGACGAGGACGACGTCCCGGTCTACTCGACCCAGATCACCGGCGCCACCGCCGACCCTGTGAAGGACTACCTGAAGCAGATCGGAAAGGTCGCGCTGCTCAACGCGGCCGAAGAGGTCGAACTCGCCATGCGCATCGAGGCCGGCCTGTTCGCGGAGGAGAAGCTTTCGGCCATGTCGGCGGCCGAGAAGTCCAGTCAGCTGGGCCTCGACCTGCAGTGGGTCGCCCGAGACGGTCAGCGCGCCAAGAGCCACCTGCTCGGCGCCAACCTGCGTCTGGTCGTCTCGCTCGCAAAGCGGTACACCGGCCGCGGCATGCAGTTCCTGGACCTGATCCAGGAGGGAAACCTGGGCCTGATCCGCGCGGTCGAGAAGTTCGACTACACCAAGGGCTTCAAGTTCTCCACGTACGCCACCTGGTGGATCCGCCAGGCGATCACCCGCGCCATGGCCGACCAAGCCCGCACCATCCGCATCCCGGTGCACATGGTCGAGGTCATCAACAAGCTCGCCCGCGTGCAGCGTCAGATGCTGCAGGACTTGGGCCGCGAGCCCACGCCGGAAGAGCTGTCGCGCGAACTCGACATGACGCCCGAAAAGGTCGTGGAGGTGCAGAAGTACGGCCGCGAGCCGATCTCACTGCACACCCCGCTGGGTGAGGACGGCGACAGCGAGTTCGGCGACCTGATCGAAGACACCGAAGCGGTCGTGCCGGCGGACGCCGTGGGCTTCACGATGCTGCAGCGTCAGCTGGAGCAGCTGCTCGACTCGCTGTCCGAGCGCGAGGCCGGAGTGATCCGGATGCGCTTCGGACTCGGCGATGGCCAGCCGAAGACCCTAGACCAGATCGGCGACACGTTCGGGGTGACGCGCGAGCGCATCCGTCAGATCGAGTCGAAGACGATGGCGAAGCTGCGTCACCCGAGCCGCTCCCAGTCGCTGCGGGACTACCTCGAGTGATGGCCGAGGCGAACAAGGGCAAGGCCCTCAACGTCGAGGTCGACGGCACCTCGTATCAGCGCATCCCGATCCGCACGCGCGTGGTCATGCCCGGTGACGACCTCGATCAGATCGTTCGCGAGTACACCGCGGGGCAGCTGCAGCATGGCGACCTGCTCTTCGTGACCGAGAAGATCGTCGCGATCACCCAGGGCCGCTCATACCAGCTCGACGAGATCAAGCCCCGCGGGCTGGCGCGTTTCCTGTCGAAGTACGTCACGCGCACCAGCTACGGCATCGGGCTCGGCATGCCCGAGACGATGGAGATGGCACTGCGCGAGTGCGGAACGCCCCGCATCCTGCTGGCCGCGGCGGTCTCGGCTGTGACGAAGCTGTTCGGACGGCGCGGTGACTTCTACCGCGTGGCGGGCTATAAGGCCCGTTCGATCGATGGGCCGACGTCGCACACGATCCCGCCGTACAACACCGCCGTCGTGCTGGGGCCCGAGCGCCCCAGAGAGGTCGCGCGCCACGTGCGGACGCTGCTCGACGTGCCGGTCGAGGTCGCTATCGTCGACATCAACGACATCGGCGGCAACATCCTCGGGTCCACGCTCGACAGGGCGGGGGAGCAGCGCCTGGTGCGCATCCTCAAGGACAACCCGCTCGGGCAGGGGCACGAATCGACGCCGATGGGCATCATCCGCACCGTCTGAGCGCACGGCCCGGCGCGGTGCACGCGCCGGGCCCGCCCCGACACAGGAAGGCGACCAATGGGTCACGGCCGCGCCAGCGCGACGATCGCCGTCGGCACTCTCGCCTCACGGCTCAGCGGACTGCTGCGTGCGGTCGTACTGGTCGCAGCCATCGGGTCGGTCGGCAAGGCATCGGACGCCTTCGCCGTCGCGAACCAGCTGCCGAACAGCATCTACCAGGTCATCTCGGCAGGTGTCCTCACCGGTGTGATCGTGCCCCAGGTGGTGCGCGCGAGCGCACAGAAGGACGGCGGTCACGCCTTCCTGGCCAAGCTGCTGACCCTGGGCACGCTCATCGTCGGCGCCATCACGGTCGTGGCGACGCTCGCCTCGCCGTTGCTGATCGACCTTTACGCCGATTTCGGCACCGCACAGCATTCGCTGGCGACGCAGTTCGCCTACTGGTGCGTGCCGCAGCTGTTCTTCTACGGGATGTTCGCGCTGCTCGGCGAGATCCTCAACGCCAGGCGGGTCTTCGGACCGTACGCGTGGGCCCCGATCGTCAACAACGTGGTGTCGATCGCCGGCTTCGCGCTGTTCATGGTGCTGTTCGGACAGGACCGCAGCACGCTCGAGGGCTGGTCTGCGCAGATGGTGCTGATGCTGTCCGGCACCGCGACGGCCGGCGTCATCGCGCAGACAGTGGTGCTCGTGCTGTTCTGGCGTCGCGTTGGCATCCCGTTGCGTCTCGACTTCCGCTGGCGCGGCATGGGGCTCGGGCACATGGGCAGGCTCGCCTTCTGGACCTTCCTCACCACCCTCGCCGGTCAGATCGTCGGCATCGTGCAGTCGCAGACGGTGACCCCTGCGTCTGGTGAGAACGCCGCCGTCGCCGCGTCGCAGTACGCCTGGCTGGTGTTCATGGTCGCGTATTCGATGGTCGTGATCGCTGTCGGCACACCGTACTTCACCCGCATCAGCGAGCACGCCGCCGCCGAAGAGCACGGCGAACTGCGTGAGACGGTCAGGCAGTCGATCCGCATCCTCGGACTGCTCATCGTCATCGCGACAGCAGCCATCGCGGTGGCGTCGCTGCCCGCGTCGCGCATCTTCAGCAACAGCGCCGCCGACGCCGTCGCAATCGCGCCGCTGCTGCTGGCCTATCTGGTCAGCTTGCTGCCGCTGGCGGTGCTCTACATCGTGCAGCGCACCTTCTACGCCTACGGCGACGCGCGCACTCCGTTCATCTACACCCTCGTGCAGGCCGCCCTGGTGCTGGTCCTCACCGTCGTCGTCGCGATGACCACGCCGCTCGAGCAGCGCGCAGCCGCCGTCGCACTGGCACAGTCCTTCGCCAGCACGGTGCAGACCGTGGTCGCCGCGGTCCTGCTGCGCAGGAAGTTCGGTTCATTCGGTCTGGCACCGACCTGGCTCGCGCTGTGCCGGTTCGTGCTGATGGCCATCCCCGCCGCGGGCGCGGGGTGGGGTGTGTTCCTGCTCGCGGGAGGCGCCGACGGCTGGATGCTGCACGACAAGTTCTGGGGCGCCCTCGGCGCGGCACTCATCGCCGTCGTGACCGGCGGGGTCTACGCCGCGCTGCTGGCCGTGTTCCGGGTGCCGGAGCTCGGGGCTGCGGTGCGAATGCTGCGGCGTCGCTGAGCGGACTCCGGCGAGAGCCGGAGGAGATCCTTGAAAAGGCCGTGGAACCCGCCGCGTCAGAATCCGATGGCCGCGCGGTAGCGGTGCTTGTTGCCGGTGCGGATGCCCGAGACCGACGGCTTGTTCTCGTAGACGCCGGCGCCCCAGTTGCCCTCCACGAGCACGGGACCATCCGGCGTGATCACGATGTCCCAGCCGACGTACTGGATCTGGGGGACCACACGCGCGACCTGGTCGATGAACGCCACGAGCTCGTCGAACATCGGCAGCTGGAAGTCGGCGATCGGGAAGCCCGAGTCGGGGTGGTGCTGGTGCACGTGGCCGTGCGAGTCGTAACCGGCGGAACGGGCATGTCCCTTCTCGTCCAGCATCGTGTAGAAGCCGCCGTAGGTCATCTGGTCGCTGACCGCGCCGCGGCCGAACTTCTGCGCGACGGCGAGCACGTGCGTCTGCTCTCCGTCGAAGAACGCGGTCACGCGGGTGGTGTTGACCGTGCCGGGGCAGACCGCCGACAGGTCGTCGTGTTGCACGATGACCTGCTCGACGAGAAGCTCACCGCGCTGCAGCAGCTCGCGGTGGAACCGCTGCCAGTCGTCCACATCAGCGGCGTGATAGCGCTTCACGCCCGTGCCGGCCTGCCCCATGGGGGTCTTCGTGATGAGCGTTCCATGGCGACGGGCGAAATCCTCGAGCTTGGCCGCGTTGCCCTCCTCGACCTGCATCCATTCGCGGCGGAGGAAGGCGTCGAAGGTGCGGTTGAACGCCAGCTTGTCCTGGAACAGATGGCGGTACGCCTCGGCGTCGTACTTCTGCGACAGCTGGTTCGAGACCGGGTGTGTCATGTAGGTCGAACGCTCCGCGGCGGTCAGCATCGCGAAGTCGTAGTCGACGTAGTCCTGGAAGCCGACGTTCTTGAACGCCGCGCTCCATAGCATGTCCGCGACGACCGCGGGAACCGCCTTGCCGTGCTGGTCGTGCACCTCACGGGCCCGGGTGAGCACCGATCCGACATCGATGCGACGGGCGCGGCCGATGAGGTATCGCAGGCGGGGCATGACGCCAAGGCCGTTGGCAGGCATTCGTTCTCCAGATCGTCAGGCGAAACGCCCATTCTAATCGGCTGCCGCTGAGCGGCCGGTGCTCACCGGGCGTCCAGTGGGTGACGCATAGACTCGACGGGTGGTGATACATCGCAGCTCGGCGACCCGCGCCGTGATCTCCCGCTCAGCCCTCGCGTCGAGCGCGAAGGAGGCGGTGGCGGCCGGCGGCGGAATCGCGGACCTCCGTCGCGATGCTTACGGGCATGGGCTGCTGACCGTCGCCCGCGCGGTGCTCGGAGCGGGCGTGAGCGGCGTCCTCGTCGACGGCGAGGAGCAGCAGCGGCTGCTCGAAGCGCACGGACTGCGCGCGACCGTCAGCGAGGAGCCCGACATCGATCCGGGTCTGCTGTACGGGTTGCCCGACGAGAGCGTGCCGGATCGCATCCCGGTGATGCGGCTCGCGGGGCGGGTCATGTCACTCAAGCGGCTGCATCGCGGAGAAGCGGTCTCGTACGGATACACGCACCGTGCCGAGTCCGACACGACGATCGCACTCGTGACCGGCGGTTACGCCCAGGCAGTGGTGCGGGCGCTCGGCAATCGCGCTCATGTCGAGGTGCAGGGCGAACTGCATCCGATCGTGGGGCGCGTGGCGATGGATGTCTGCGTCGTCGACCTGCAGGATCCGGGGGCGATGTCCTCCGACGCTGCGCCGATCGGCGCTGAGACGACGTTCTTCGGTGGCAAGGGGCCGGCGCGCCATGCGCTCGGGGAGTGGATCGCGTCGACCGGACTCACGGCGGCAGAGCTCGTGTGCGCCGCCGGCCTGCGTGCGAGCCACGTGGAGGAGGAATGATGAGCGCGCGCCTGGACATCTCGACCGAGGCGTTCCTCGGCAACCTCCGCGCCGTCACGGAACGGACGGCGCCTGCCGAGCTGATGCTCGTGACCAAGGATGACGCGTACGGGCACGGCCTCGAATGGGCCGTGCCCGCAGCACTCTCGGCCGGCGTGGAATGGATCGGCTCGTACGACGTGGCATCCGCGCTGCGCGTGCGTGCCATCGCCCCGCATGCGCGGATCTTCGCCTGGGCGACCTCGTCAGGCGCGGAGGCGGCCGAGGCGATCGAAGCCGACCTCGATCTCGGTGTCGGCACGGCTGAGTACCTTCGCCTCATCGTCTCCGAGGCCGAGCGCCTGAAGCACCGGGCCCGCGTGCACCTCAAGATCGACACGGGCCTGCACCGCAACGGACTGCGCCCGGAGGAGTGGGCCGATGCCGTCGCCACCGCCCGTCGTGCCGAGGAGGCCGGCGTGCTGCGCGTCACCGGGGTGTGGAGCCATCTCGCCGAGGCGAGCGACGCCGAGGACGACGAGGCGCAGCGCGGATTCCTCGCCGCGGTCGACGAGCTGCGCGACGCAGGCGGTACGCCGCGACAGCTGCACCTCACAGCGTCCGCGGCGTCCTGGTGGCGGCCGGAGCTGCGGGGAACGCTGTGCCGGATCGGTGCCTTCTGCTACGGCATCCGCTCAGCTGACGGTTCGGATCTCGAGGGGATCCGCCCGGTGGCCAGTCTGTCGGCGGACGTCGTCGACGTCCGGGAGGACGTCGTGCGCATCGGCATCGGCGCGCTCGACGGCCTGCCGTCGATCCTGACCGGCGCGACCATCGGGAACGGGGCGCGCATCCGCCGGGTGGATGGCACCTGGACGGAACTCGAATGCTGGCAGGGAGCGCGACGCGGCGAGGCGGTCGAGGTGTTCGGCGCAGGCGCGGTGAGCGCGACCGATCTTGCTGAGCGCATCGACACCGTCGGCGAGGAGATCCTCACTCGGGTGTCGCCGCTGGTGCCGCGCCGATACGCGTGACGCCCAGGGCCTCGGCCCCGGGCGTCTGCTCGCAGTGCTTGTCTCTCAGACGGCTTCGATGAGACGTGCGGTCTCGTCGTGCCAGCTGGTGGCGACCGCGCGCAGCTTCTCCTCGTACTTGCGCCCGTGGTGAGCGCAGAACAGCAGCTCCGAGCCGTTCACCTCGGCGGCGATGTAAGCCTGCGCCCCACAGGAGTCGCATCGGTCCATGGCGGTGAGGCGGTACTCGACGGTCTCGCGTTCAGTCGTAGCGTTCATCTCGGTGCCTCCTCGGTGATCGAGTTCGTTGCTCAATACAACCACGGCACGCCTGTGCGCATGCCCGGTGTGCGGCGTGTTTCGCTGTGCGCGTACGCGATCGGAGTCCTGCGGAGCGCGCGGGGAGTGTCGCGGAGGTCTATGCCGGGACGCGGAATAGAATCAGACATTGTGACCGCCGAGTATTCCGCCCATCATCTCCAGGTGCTCGAAGGGCTCGAAGCGGTCCGCAAGCGCCCAGGCATGTACATCGGCTCGAACGGATCGCCGGGGCTCATGCACTGCCTCTGGGAGATCATCGACAACTCCGTCGACGAGGCTGTCGCCGGCAACGGCTCGAAGATCGACATCGTGCTGCACGCGGACGGCAGCGTGGAGGTGCGCGACCGCGGCCGCGGCGTGCCGGTGGATGTGGAGCCGCGCACGGGGCTCACCGGCGTCGAGGTGGTCTACACCAAGCTGCATGCCGGCGGAAAGTTCGGAGGCGGGTCGTATGCGGCGTCCGGCGGCCTGCACGGCGTGGGGGCGTCCGTCGTGAACGCGCTCTCCGAGCGTCTCGACGTCGAGGTCGACCGCGGTGGCAAGACCTACGCGATGTCGTTCCATCGGGGTGAGCCGGGCGTGTTCGCCGACAAGGGCGAGCCTCGGCCTGACGCTCCCTTCACTCCTTTCGAGGAGCGCAGCGAGCTTCGCGTGGTGGGCAAGGTCGCCAAGGGCGTCACCGGCACGCGCGTGCGCTACTGGGCCGACCGGCAGATCTTCACCAGGGACGCAGCCTTCCAGCTTCCCGACCTCGAGACGCGAGCGCGCCAGACCGCCTTCCTCGTCCCAGGTCTCGAGCTGGTCATCCGCGACGAGCGCCACGAGGCGCACAACGAGACCTCATTCCACTACGAGGGCGGCATCGCGGAGTTCGTCGAGTATCTCGCCACGGACGCCCCTGTCACCGACACATGGCGGCTTCAGGGCAGCGGAACCTTCACCGAGACGGTCCCCGTTCTGCAGCCGGACGGGCACATGAAGGCCACCGAGGTCGAGCGCGAGTGCACCGTCGACATCGCACTGCGCTGGGGCACCGGATACGACACGACCACGCGCTCCTTCGTCAACATCATCGCCACACCCAAGGGCGGCACGCATCAGCAGGGCTTCGAGCAGGAGCTGCTGAAGACGCTGCGCGGGCAGGTCGAGCAGAACGCGCGCCGACTGAAGGTCGGCAACGACAAGCTCGAGAAGGACGACGTCCTCGCCGGCCTCACGGCCGTGCTCAACGTCACCGTGCCCGAGCCGCAGTTCGAGGGCCAGACCAAAGAGGTACTGGGCACTCCTGCGGTACGCGCCATCGTGGCCAAGGTCGTGCGCCAGGAACTCGCGCAGCGCTTCACGTCGACGAAGCGCGACGACAAGAACCAGGCCTCGATGCTGCTCGACAAGGTCGTCTCCGAGATGAAGGCCCGCGTCTCGGCGCGGGCCCACAAGGAGACCCAGCGTCGCAAGAACGCCCTCGAGTCCTCCTCGCTGCCGGCCAAGCTGGTCGACTGCCGCTCCAATGACGTCTCGCACAGCGAGCTCTTCATCGTCGAGGGCGATTCCGCGCTCGGAACAGCCAAGAACGCCCGCAACAGCGAGTATCAGGCGCTGCTGCCCATCCGGGGCAAGATCCTCAACGTGCAGAAGGCGTCGGTGAGCGACATGCTCTCGAACGCGGAGTGCGCCTCGATCATCCAGGTGATCGGCGCCGGCTCAGGTCGCTCCTTCGATCTCTCCGCCGCGCGCTACGGCAAGGTGATCCTGATGAGCGACGCGGATGTCGACGGCGCGCACATTCGCACGCTGCTGCTGACGTTGTTCTACCGGTACATGAGACCGCTGATCGAGGACGGCAGGGTGTTCGCCGCGGTGCCGCCGCTGCACCGGGTGATCGTCGTCAACCCGGGCTCGAAGCCCAACGAGACCATCTACACGTACAGCGAGCAGGAGCTGCACACACTGTTGACGAAGCTGCGCAAGCAGAGTCGCCGCTGGCACGAGCCGATCCAGCGCTACAAGGGCCTCGGCGAGATGGATGCAGAGCAGCTGGCCACCACGACGATGGATCGCTCCGGGCGTCTGCTGCGCCGAGTGCGCATGGAGGACGCCGAGGCTGCGGGTCGCGTGTTCGAGCTGCTGATGGGCAACGAGGTGGCTCCGCGCCGCGAGTTCATCGTCGAGTCTGCCGACCGCCTCTCTCGCGAGTCCATCGACGCGTAGCACCTCTCTCACCCAGGTACTCCGGCACCGGGCGGTGCTGTCATCGATCCGTACCAGCACCTCTGTGCGTGGCGGGCTCCCGACAACGCCGTACTTACGCCTGGCTAGTAACCGCTTTCTACGCTATGGTTCCGCACCGCTTGCATTGATCGCCAATTTCAGGGAAATTGTGCGGAACTGGTTGCCAACTTTGATAGAAAGCGCTTTCGTTAACTCGCGCGGCTATTGCCGCGGAAACGACCGAGAGGAAGTCTCATGAGTGAAAACCAGACGACCGCCCCCGCCGCTGTGGGCGGCATCGGTGCGCGCGCCATGACGGCGTCGTTCACCCGCCGGACCGCGCTGGGGGTGATGGCGACCGTCGCAGGAGGCATGCTGGTGCCCTGGTCCGCGATGTCCGCCGCCGCCGTCGACAGCAGCGGTGCGCAGAGCCGAGAGCTGTACTTCCGAGCGCTGCCCGATTCGCACCACGGCCAACCCGGTGTGCACGAGGGCGAGGAGATCCGGCTGCAGATCGCCCTCTGCAACACGAACCTTCAGTCCACGGGCTTCTATCTCCCGGCGAACACACCACTGCAGATCCAGGTGCAGGAGCTCACGGCGCCCAACGCGACGCTGGTCGTGGGCGCACCCGACAGCGACGCCCGACCGGAGTTCAAGAAGCCCCGCGAGTATGCGCTCTCCGCCGGGAAGAACACCATCACCGACGCCGGGGGCGGCGTCCTGTACTTCAAAGTCATCGGCGACGCCGGTCACGTCCGGGCGGTCATCACCGGAGACGCGCAGCGCATGCCGTACTTCATCCACGGCCGCACGGGGGAATCGCAGTTCCAGACCCAGCTCGACGAGTGGCTCACACCCTACGTGGAGTTCGTCAGCGCGCATGCGATCGTCACCGTCGAGCGCGCCTCGGCATTGAAGTTCCGCACCGAGGACCACGCGGCGCTGATGGACACCTTCGAGGACATCATCGCGATCGAGGACGCCACATCGGGCTACGACGGCTCCGCGCCGGAACACGCACGGCAGGCCCATCCGTATCACTTCGTCGGGTTCCCGAATGCGATCACCGGTGTCGGCGCGTACGCGACGCACGGCCACATGTCGTTCCCTCCTCCCATCCAAGACCGCCTGCTCACTGTGGAGGGCGTGCGGATGCGGGGCTGGGGTCTCTATCACGAGCTCGGCCACCAGCATCAGCAGATGGTCTACAAGCCCACCTCGCTGACCGAGGTCACCGTGAACGTCTACTCCCTCGCGGTCAACGCCGCCTTCGCGGTGAAGTACGGTCAGATGCCGCGCCTGTTCACCCCCGACGCCAAGACCGGCGTCACGCCGTGGGACAGCGCGATCCCCAAGATCGGCACGCCCGGAGCGGTCTATGGCAAGACTTTCGACGCGTACGAGCGTCTCGTGATGTTCGAACAGCTGCGGCTCGGCTTCCCCGGCTTCTGGCCGAGGCTGCACAAGATGGTGCGTACCGAGCGCCCGTGGAAGGGTGACTGGGCCGACGAAGCCTACCGGCTGCGGATGCTGGTGATCTGGTTCAGCAAAGCCGCCGGCGCAGACCTGAGCGAGTACTTCCTGAAATGGGGCTTCGTCGTCGACGACGAAGCGCGTGCGCAGATCGCGGCCGCTGGGCTGACGCCGCCGTCGTTCGACCCGTCGGAGATCCGCGACGACGCGCAGCGCGATCTCGCCGAGCGTCTGCAGTCGTGAGTCATCGAGGGCACCGCATCGACACCGGCTGTCGGTGCGGTGCCCTCGCGACGTCTCTGTCCCTCACCAGCTGAGTCTTCAGCGGCGACGGTCCCACCGTCGCGTCGCGCACTGGCGGTCAGGTGCCGAGCGCTGAGCCCACGGAGCCGACCACCGCGTCGAGCGGCTGCCCGGACGCATCCCGCTTCGCTCCCGGCGCAGGCAGGGTCCGGGCAGCGCCGTCGGGACCGACCGCCCTGAGCTCGGACGGACCCGCCCATGCCAGGCGAAGCCGGTCCTCTCCCTTCAGCAGGGAATGCGCGCGCACGCCGCCGGTGGCCCTTCCCTTGCCGGGGAACTCGCCGAACGACGACACCTTTGCACGGCCTGCATCCGTTCCCGCGATGATGCCCTCGGCGCCGGACACCGTCACGACCACGGCATCCGCCGGATCGTGCACCGCCGTGAACGAGATCACCTCGGCGCCCGCGCCCAGCTTCATACCCGCCATTCCTCCCGCCGGTGCGCCCTGCGGACGCACCGCGGCGGCGGGGAAGTGCAGCAGCTGGGCGTCAGAGGTGACGAACACCAGTTCTGCCGAGTCAGGCGCAGCGGCCGCACCGATGACGACGTCGCCCGGCTTCATACCGATGATCTCCACCTCCGGCCGCACCGGCAGGCCGGAGGGAACGACGCGCTTGACGACGCCACCCTTCGTGCCGAGCGCAAGCGGGGTGTCGTCATCGAACCGGATCAGGCCGAGGATGCGCTCGCTCTTGTCGAGCAGACCGACGTAATCGCGCAGCGCAACACCTGCGGCCAGGTGCACGGAGGCCGGAGGCATGGACGGCAGATCCACGGGGGAGAAGCGCAGTACACGCCCGGTCGAGGTCACGGCACCGATCTCGGCGCGGGCCGTCGTGGCGAGCGTCGTCAGGATCGCATCGTGCTTGCTTCGGCGCGTGACGGCAGGGATCTCCTGGCCGTCCGCCAGGTCCACCCGCACCGCACGTCCAGTGGTCGAAAGCACGACCAGGGTGGGGGAATCGGCGATCTGCAGGTCGACCGCACCCTTCGACGCCCGGGGCTTGGGGGGCGCGGCGTTGAGCAGCATGGTGCGACGTGGCGTGCCGTAGGCCTCGGCCGCGGCGTCCAGTTCGCGGATCACCTGAGCCCGAAGCAGGGCGTCGCTTTCGAGCAGCTCCTTCAGCTCGGCGATCTCGGCCAGCAGCTTGTCCCGTTCGGCTTCGAGCTCGATGCGCGAGAACTTCGTCAGCCTGCGCAGTCGCAGCTCGAGGATGTACTCAGCCTGCGGGTCGGAGAGGTCGAACACCGCGCGCAGCCTGCTGCGCGCCGCCTCCGCGTCGTCCGACGAGCGGATCACCTGGATGACCTCGTCGATGTCGAGGATCGCGATCAGCAGGCCCTCGACGAGGTGCAGGCGCTCTTCGCGCCTGGCGAGCCGGTAGCGACTGCGGCGCGTGATCACCTCGAGGCGATGCTTCACATACACCGAAAGCAGTTCCTTGAGCCCGAGGGTGCGCGGCTGACCGTCGACGAGCGCGACGTTGTTTATGTTGAACGAGTCCTCGAGGGGGGTGAGTCGGTAGAGCTGCTCGAGCACGGCGTTGGGATCGAAGCCGGTCTTGACGCCGATCTGGATGCGCAGACCGTGGTTGCGGTCTGTCAGGTCGGTGACGTCGCTGATGCCCTGCAGCTTCTTCGCCTGAACGGCGTCGCGGATCTTCTCGATGAGACGCTCGGGCCCGATCGTGTAGGGAAGCTCGGTGACCACGATGCCGGTGCGGCGGGGGCCGAGCGGCTCGATGGACACCTTGCCGCGCACCTTGAGTGCGCCGCGGCCGGTCGCGTAGGCGTCCTTCACGCCGTCGAGGCCCATCAGGATGCCTCCGGACGGGAAGTCCGGGCCTGGCACGAACTCCATCAGCTCCTCTGTGGTGGCGTCCGGGTTCTCGAGAAGGTGCGAGGCTGCGGCGATCACCTCGATGAGGTTGTGCGGGGCCATGCTCGTCGCCATGCCCACAGCGATCCCGCTCGCGCCGTTGACGAGCAGGTTCGGGAAGGCGGCAGGCAGCACGGACGGCTGCTGGAACTGACCGTCGTAGTTGGGGATGAAGTCCACGACGTCCTCGTCGAGGCTCTCCGTCATGGCGATGGACGGCGCCGCCAGGCGCGCCTCGGTGTAGCGGGAGGCCGCCGGTCCGTCATCCAGGGAGCCGAAGTTGCCGTGTCCGTCGACCAGGGGCACGCGCAGTGAGAAGTCCTGGGCGAGCCGCACCAGGGCGTCATAGATGGCCGAATCGCCGTGCGGATGCAGCTTTCCCATCACCTCGCCGACGACGCGCGCGCTCTTCACGTGCCCTCGGTCCGGACGCAGGCCCATCTCCGCCATCTGGAAGAGGATGCGTCGCTGGACCGGCTTCAGGCCGTCGCGGGCGTCGGGCAGGGCTCGGGAGTAGATCACCGAGTACGCGTACTCGAGAAAGGATCCCTGCATCTCCTCGGAGAGGTCGATGTCCTGGATGTTCTCCTGAACGGGCTCGGACGTATCGGTACGCGGCATGGACTTCCTGCAGGGCGCTCGGGACGGACTCGCATCGGCACTCGCGCGCCGTGCGTCGGGATGCCTGTGAAAGACTGACCCGGATGTCACTCATGCTACCGTCCAGCCCCGATACGACGCGGAGCATCGCCGGGGTGGCGCCACAGCTGCTCGCAGCCTTGCGAGGCGGGACGGATGCTCTTCCGGCGGCCCGGTCGGCCGTGCTCGCGGTCGTGGACGGTCTCGGCGTCATACCGCTGCGGGCCCACGCCGGACATGCGCGCACGCTTGCCGCCGCGATGGCAAGGAAGGACGTCATCGGCTCGGCGTTTCCGACGACGACCGCAGCCGCGCTGACCACGCTGCTCACCGGCGTCACACCCGGGCTGCATGGGCTCGTCGGCTATCGGGTTCTCGATCCGCACCGCGACGTGCTCGTGAATCAGCTCTCGGAGTGGGACAAGCTCGGCCTCGATCCCATGGCGTGGCAGCCGTCGCCGACAGTGTTCGAGCAGTTCGCGGCCGCCGGCGGCCGCGCATTCGCCGTCGGCATCCCCGCGTATGCAGGCAGCGGGTTCAGTCGCGCGACGCTTCGCGGCGCCGAGTTCCGGGCTGCGACGTCTCCGGCCGAGCGGGTGGAGCTGGCGTGGGATCTGGCGGATGCCCACGACGGCGCGCTCGTCTACTGCTACCTGCCCGAGGTCGACAAGGCGGGGCACAAGCACGGAATCGACTCGGGGGAGTGGGCGGCGGCGCTGGAGGACATCGACGCCGCGCTGTCGCGCCGGGTGCCGGACGGCGTCGGCGTGCTCGTCACCGCGGATCATGGCATGGTGGATGTGCCGCCGCAGCGGCAGCTGGTGCTCGACGGCGCGGGTGGATGGCACGACGGGGTGCGTCACATCGGCGGCGAGCCGCGGATGCTGCACGTGTACCTGGAGTCCGACGCCGATCCGACTCCGATCGCGCAGCGCTGGCGCAGGGATCTGGAGGGCTTCGCGGACGTGCTCAGTCGCACGGAGGCGATCGACGCAGGGCTTTTCGGGTCCGGGGTGACGGATGCCGCGCGCGAACGCATGGGGGACCTGCTCGCCATCGCCCGATCCAACTTCGCGCTTTACGACGGTGACGACGAGGATCAGCGCGGCCGCGGCATGATCGGGCAGCACGGCGCGCTCACCCCGGAGGAGTGGCGAGTACCGCTCATCCGTCTCGGCGCGTTCCGGCGTTAAACATCTGCTGATGCGGGCGGGGCGCCCGGTCGAAGCGAGTCACTCGTCGGTGCGCGCGCCGAACACGATCTCGTCCCACGACGGCATCGAGTTGCGGCGCTTGCGGCGACCACCGCCGACCTCAGCCGGCTCCGATCGCGGTGCCGGCTCTGGCTCGGGTGTCGGCTCCTCGTCTGCGACGGCATCGAACAAGGCGATCGGCGACTCCGCGTCGCGCTCGTCCTCGAACAGCGGTGCCGACTCGCGCTGACCACGCCGGCGGCGCAGGGCCTCGAGCAGATCGGCCGTCTCGGCGCTGGTGCGGCTCTCCTCGGGTGCATGCCGCGCAGCGGCGTCCTGCACGGCCGCGCTCGCCCGCTCCGGAAGCTGGGGCTCTTCGTCCTGCGAGCCGGGCTGGGGGAGCAGGCGTGGCCCGAATGCCCCGGAGTCGAATCGGCTGTCGTCCTTGTACGGTGAGACCCGCTCGGAGTCCACCGCGCGGAGGCGGGGGATGAGGCCCTCCGGAAGCGACCCCTGCCGCGAGAGCTGCGTGGCGTCGGCGTTCGAGGGCGTCAGCGTGCTGCGTCGAGGGTCGAAGCTCCAGCGCGCGTCATGGGCCACGTCGTTCGCGGTGAACTCGAGCTTGACGGTCCAGCCGGAGTCGTCCTTCCAGCTCGCCCAGCGCTCGTCGGTGGCCTGCAGGTCTGCCAGCTTGGCGCGCACGGCGGTGCCGAATGTGGGCTGCGCGTCTGGCTCGACCTCGCTGCCGATGAGCACCGGCACGGCGAGGGCCTGATCGACGATGTGCTCACGCTCGGCGAGCACGGGTCCTTCGAAACGCGCCACGTCGGCCTCGCTCACACCCAGCAGCGCGGCGACCTCTGCCGCCGACAGCCCGGCGCGGATCTGCGCCTGGATGTCGCGCGGGCTCGCCGCCAGCCGGGTCGCGGAGGGTTCGGCATCACGGGTCGCCCGACGGATCTCGCGGTGCAGCACGTCGTCGATGGGAAGCGCGAAGCGCTGACCCGACTCCGTGGCGAGGACGAGAACTCCCGCTTCTGTTCCGACGATGGTGACGTTTTCCATGCGAATGCCCCTCTGGATGGGTGTGTGTTCATGGTGTCACGAGCATCCGTGAGCGGCCGGGAATACCGTGGGCGTGCCGCGAGTTTCCCAGAGCGCGTCCCCCGGTATTTGCGAAATGCCCACGGGTCGTGCAAACTATGGCCGCCGCTCACCCGAAAACGGCGCTTCCCCCAGACACCACTCGTACCACGGAAGTGGAGATTCACCGCATGGCAACCGACTACGACGCACCTCGTAAGAGCGAAGACGACTCCGAGTCGATCGAAGCACTCAAGGAGCGTGTGCCGAGCACCCAGTCCGGCTCCGGCGACGTCGAGGACTCGGACAACCCCACGGGGTTCGAGCTCCCCGGTGCGGACCTGTCCGATGTGGAGCTCGACGTCGTCGTGCTCCCCGCCCAGCAGGACGAGTTCACCTGCATGAGCTGCTTCCTGGTGAAGCACCGCTCGCAGCTCGACCACGAGGGCGCTGACGGCCCCATCTGCAAGGAGTGCGCCGCCTGACGCACCCGAAGACGTCCGCGCCCCGGCCTCGAGCCGGGGCGCGTTCTGCGTTCAGGGGCGCTCTGGACGCTCGCTGCGCCTGGCGGTCATGATCGCCGCGAGAAGCCGATCGGGGGTCCGCGTCGAGATGGTCCAGCTGCTCACCGGGTCGTCGGGATCGTCGATCGGGACGATCACGATCCCGTCGATCCCGCCCCGGATCAGGTGCCACCCGTCCCGGGCGATGTCGCGGGTGCGCCTCGCCATCGCCTCCTCGCCGGTGAATGCCTGCGGCTCGCCGAGCCAGTGCGCGTCGATGTGGGCGCGGCCCGCGTACAGAGTCGTCTCCGTCACGCGGACTGTGGGGGAGGCGATGATGCTCAGCGTCACGAGCAGCAGCGAGACCAGCGCTCCGATGATGAGGGCGATCGTGGCGCCGACGGGCGTGAACACGAGTGCGGCCATGGGCCCGGCGAGGGCGATGGTCACCAGCATCCACAGGCCGGGTGCGAGCCGCTCCCGGTAGATCTCCCGCGTGCCGCGGTGTTCGTTCTGCACTAGCCTCATGGGGTGACTCATTCCGTTGCCGTCCCGATCATCGCAGCCACCGTGCCAGCCTATGCGCACCCGGGAGATGCCGGTGCCGATCTGGTGGCGGCCGAAGCCGTGCGGCTCGAACCCGGCGAGCGGGCGCTCGTCGGCACCGGCGTGCGCATCGCGCTACCGGAGGGGTACGCGGCTTTCGTCGTGCCACGCAGTGGCCTCGCGGCGAAGCACGGCATCACCGTCGTCAACTCGCCTGGCACGGTCGACGCGGGATACCGCGGCGAGATCAAGGTGTGCCTGCTGAACACCGACAGCCGCGAAGCGTACGATGTGGCGGTCGGCGACCGGATCGCCCAGCTGATCGTGATGCCCGTCGTCCAGGCGGAGTTCGAGCAGATGACTGAGCTGCCCGACAGCGTCCGGGGGGACGGCGGGTTCGGGTCGACCGGATACACCCAGGGAAAGAGCGAATGACTGAAGAGATCGAACCGACGCTGAAGTCGGCGCCTGCCGACCGCGCGACGGCGGGACCGTTCGACGATGCCGAGGCGAACCCCGTCCGCCCCTACATCGACCTCGGAGGCATCAAGGTGCTTCCGCGCGACGGACTGAACCTGCGTCTCGAGGTTGAGGAGCAGACCAAGCGCATCGTCGCGGTCGGGCTGGACTACGCCTCCTCCTCCCTTCAGGTGCAGCCGTTCGCCGCACCACGCTCGCGCGGCCTGTGGGACGAGACCCGCGTGCAGCTGCGCGACCAGATCCGCGCTCAGGGCGGCCGCGTCGAGGAACGCGACGGCCCTCTGGGTAAGGAGCTTCTCGCCGAGGTCCCCGCCACGGCCGCCGAGGGATCCGGAATGCGCCTCGCCCGCTTCGTCGGCGTCGACGGCCCGCGCTGGTTCCTGCGAGGAGTGATCGGCGGCGAGGCCGCGTCCGACCCGACGGCGGCAGAGCAGGTCGAGGACCTGTTCCGCTCCATCGTCGTCGTGCGGGGCGGATCGCCGATGCCGCCGCGCGACCTCATCCCCCTCAAGATGCCTGCCACCCCGGGCGCGGCGTGACGGCTCAGCCCGACGAGCGCGACCGTGCTTCCCGGGAGACGGAACCCGCGCCCGAGTCGTCTGCGGCCGATCTCCTCGGCGCCGCTCTCGGAGGCGCTGCGCGACGGGCCGGGCTGGACCCGGACGGCGACGGGAGCACGCACAAGGTCGTCTGGACGGCGATGGGCGGGTGGCGCGGCATCCTGGAATCGGTTCTGCCCAGCCTGGCGTTCGTGGTGCTGTTCACGCTGCGTCCCGAGCCGCTGGTCCTCTCGCTCGGCGTGTCCGTCGGTCTGGCGGCGGTCTTCACGCTCGTGCGGCTCGCGCAGAGATCGGCACCCTCCGCGGCACTGGGCGGACTGGTCGCCGCAGGCGTGGCAGCCGCTCTGGCGCTGTGGACCGGACGAGGCGCTGACAACTTCGTGCCGGGTCTGATCACCAACGCGCTGTACGGCACCGGCATGATCGTCTCGGCACTGGTCGGGTGGTCTCTGATCGGGCTCGCCGCGGGCTTCCTGATGGGGGAGGGCACCGCCTGGCGCGCCGACCGGCGCAAACGGAGGACGTTCTTCTGGCTCGGCATCGCCTGGGGCGCGCTGTTCCTGGCGCGGCTGGCCGTGCAGCTGCCCCTGTATCTCACCGATCAGGTCACGCTGCTCGGCACGCTCAAGCTGATCATGGGCCTGCCGCTGTTCGCGCCGATGGTGGCCGTCACGTGGCTCGTGGTGCGCGCGCTCTACCCCCGATCGGAATGATCCCGAGCGTCCGTCGCTTCTGGTAGATTTATCTCGACATCAAGATAAATTTCACGCTACCGCCGACGTGGTGGACGTCGCAGACTGGTAAGGCGAGCCTTGCTAGCCTCGGGGCTTCGTCGGCGAGCAAGATGGAATCGCCTGTCGCTTCCATCCGAGCAGAAGGAGACGGATTCGTGTCCACGGTGAACAGCTTCGGTGCCAAGAGCACCCTGACGGTCGGCAGCACCGACTACGAGATCTTCCGCGTCGACACGGTCGCCGGCCACGAGAAGCTTCCCTTCAGCCTGAAGGTGCTGCTCGAGAACCTGCTGCGCACCGAGGACGGCGCGAACGTGACCAAGGCGCAGATCGAGGCGCTGGGTTCCTGGGACCCCTCCGCTGACCCCGACACCGAGATCCAGTTCACGCCCGCGCGCGTCGTGATGCAGGACTTCACCGGCGTGCCCTGCATCGTCGACCTCGCCACCATGCGCGAGGCGGTCACTGCGCTGGGCGGTGACCCCAATAAGATCAACCCGCTCTCGCCCGCCGAGATGGTGATCGACCACTCCGTCATCGCCGATCTGTTCGGCCGCCCCGACGCGATCGAGCGCAACGTCGAGATCGAGTACCAGCGCAACGGCGAGCGCTACCAGTTCCTGCGCTGGGGGCAGACTGCTTTCGACGACTTCAAGGTCGTGCCCCCCGGCACCGGCATCGTGCACCAGGTGAACATCGAGCACCTCGCCAAGGTGATCTACGACCGCACGGTCGACGGCGTGCTCCGCGCCTACCCCGACACCTGTGTCGGCACCGACTCGCACACCACCATGGTCAACGGCCTGGGTGTGCTCGGATGGGGCGTCGGCGGCATCGAGGCCGAGGCGGCCATGCTCGGCCAGCCCGTGTCGATGCTGATCCCGCGCGTGGTCGGCTTCAAGCTCACCGGCGAGATCCCCGCCGGTGTCACGGCGACCGATGTCGTGCTCACCATCACCGACATGCTGCGCCAGCACGGCGTTGTCGGCAAGTTCGTCGAGTTCTACGGCGCGGGCGTGGCCTCGGTGCCGCTGGCCAACCGTGCCACCATCGGCAACATGTCGCCGGAGTTCGGCTCCACGGCCGCGATCTTCCCGATCGATGACGTCACCCTCGAGTACCTGCGCCTCACGGGGCGTGAGGAGCAGGCGGTCTCCCTCGTCGAGCAGTATGCGAAGGCGCAGGGCCTGTGGCACGACCCGGATAAGGAGCCCTCCTTCTCCGAGTACATGGAGCTCGATCTCTCGACCGTCGTGCCGTCGATCGCTGGTCCCAAGCGCCCGCAGGACCGCATCCTCCTCTCGGAGGCGAAGCAGCAGTTCGAGAAGGACATCGTCAGCTACGCGACCGCATCCACCAGCGACGACATCGTCGACCTGGAATCGAAGCACTCCTTCCCGGCATCCGACCCCGGCACCGTGCCCGGTGAGGAGGAGCCGAACACGCGTCCGGTGCACATCAACAGCGGTGCCCCGGCGAACGCCTCGAAGCCGGTTCCGGTGACCACGCCGTCGGGCGAGAAGTACATCCTCGACAACGGGGCGGTCACGCTCGCCGCCATCACCTCGTGCACCAACACGTCGAACCCCTCGGTGATGATCGCCGCCGGGCTGCTCGCCCGAAAGGCGCGCGAGAAGGGCCTCAAGCAGAAGCCCTGGGTGAAGACGACGCTCGGACCCGGCTCGAAGGTCGTCACCGACTACTACGAGAAGTCCGGCCTCGACAAGGATCTCGAGGGTCTCGGCTTCTTCACGGTCGGCTACGGCTGCACGATCTGCATCGGAAACTCCGGCCCGCTGATCGATGAGGTCTCGGCCGCGATCAACGACCACGACCTCGCTGTCACCGCCGTGCTCTCGGGCAACCGCAACTTCGAGGGCCGTATCAGCCCCGATGTGAAGATGAACTACCTCGCCAGCCCGCCGCTGGTGGTCGCCTACGCGCTGGCCGGGTCGATGCACTTCGACTTCGAGAACGACGCGCTGGGCCAGGACGCCGACGGCAACGACGTGTTCCTGAAGGACATCTGGCCTGCGCCCGAAGAGGTGCAGGAGATCATCGACACGTCGATCTCGCGCGACCAGTTCATCAAGCAGTACGCCACCGTTTTCGACGGCGACGAGCGCTGGAAGAACCTTCCGACCCCGACGGGCCCCATCTTCGAGTGGGACGACGAGTCGACCTACGTCCGCAAGGCCCCGTACTTCGACGGCATGGAGATCACTCCCGCGCCGGTGAAGGACATCACGGGTGCGCGCGTCCTCGCTACGCTGGGCGACTCGGTCACGACCGACCACATCTCGCCCGCGGGCAACATCAAGGCCGGCACCCCGGCCGCGCAGTACCTCACCGAGCACGGCGTGGCGCAGAAGGACTTCAACTCGTACGGCTCGCGCCGTGGAAACCACGAGGTGATGATCCGCGGAACGTTCGCGAACATCCGCCTGAAGAACGCGCTGGTGAAGGCGGTCAACGACGGTCAGCAGGTCGAGGGCGGCTACACCCGTGACTTCACTCAGGCCGGCGGCCCTCAGGCGTACATCTACGACGCCTCGCAGAACTACCAGGACCAGGGCATCCCGCTCGTGATCTTCGGCGGCAAGGAGTACGGCTCCGGCTCGTCTCGCGACTGGGCGGCGAAGGGCACGAACCTGCTGGGCGTCAAGGCGGTCATCACCGAGAGCTTCGAGCGCATCCACCGGTCGAACCTGATCGGCATGGGCGTCGTCCCGCTGCAGTTCCCCGCGGGGGAGTCGTGGGAGTCGCTGGGTCTCGACGGCACGGAGATCGTCTCGATCGAGGGGCTCGAGCAGCTCAACGAGGGCGTGACGCCCAAGACCGTCAAGGTCACTGCGACCCCGAGCGAGTTCTCGGCCGAGGGCAAGCAGATCATCGAGTTCGATGCGGTCGTCCGCATCGACACCCCCGGTGAGGCCGACTACTACCGCAACGGCGG
>NZ_JAPSIY010000025.1 GCF_031178445.1 Microbacterium sp. | reverse complement strand
GCGAGTTGGTGCTGCTCACTCCGATGTCGCAGATCTCCGGTCGCGCGTCGATCCAGATCGCCGCCGGACTGCTGATGCGACGGGGCGGCGAGGGCGCGCCGTTCGGCGTTGGCGGATTGGGCACGTGCGTCGGCGGCGTGGACGGAGCCGACCCCGCCAACGTCGTGGTGATCGGAGGAGGCGCGGCCGGCGGCGCGGCAGCGCGTCACGCATCGGCCCTCGGCGCGAACGTGACCGTTCTCGACATCGAGCCGGCCCGTGTGCGCCGGGAGCTCGGAGAACTGCCCGGCTGCCACGTGCTGCCGTCGAATCAGGTCGAGCTCGCCGACGCGCTGCGCAACGCGGACGTCGTGATCGGCGCGGTGCGCATTCGCGGACAGTACCCGCCGCAGGCCCCCATCGTGGTCACCACTGAGATGGTCGGTCGGATGAAGGACCGAGCGGTGCTCATCGACCTGTCGATAGACCACGGCGGGTGCTTCGAGGACTCGCGCATGACGAGCCACGAAGACCCCGCTTACGAGGCGCACGGCAAGATCTTCTCCTGCATCCCCAACATCCCGACCGGGGTGCCCCTGACAGCCACCCAGGCGATCACCCGGGTAACCCTCCCCATCGTCTCGAAGATCGCCGCGCTCGGCCTGCGCGAGGCCGCGCGAACCGACCCGGTCATCGCCAGCGGGATTAACACCGTCGACGGCACGCTCGTCAGAGTCGAGGTCAGCGAACGCCACGGGCATCCGGCCGTGCCGCTGCGGAGGTTGCTCGAGGGGTGATCCGGCTCCCACACTCGGCGGCACCGGACGGCATCACTCCCAGATCGAGATGATCCGCTCGGAGTCGACTGCCTGCACGCGCATGCGCAGGATTGCCAGTGCGTCCTCATGGAACGCCGGACTCAGCGACGCTGTGCAGTCCTCGGCGACCACCGAGTAGAAATCCCGATGTGCAGCGCCCTCCGCGGTCGACTCAACCGAGCCCTCGGTCGCCATGCCCGCGGTGAGCACCGTCCGCTTTCCGAGACCGCGCAGGGTGAGCGCGAGGCCGGTGCTGATGAAGGTGTTCAGAGTCGTCTTGGTCAGGACGAGTTCGCCGTGCCACGGAAGGAGCGTCTCAGGCAAGGAGTAGTCTGCTCCATGCTGCTCGCCGTAGACGGGGCTCAGAGTAGACACCCAGACCACGCACACTCCGGCCGCGCGGGCGGCGCTCACCAGCCTGAACAGACGCGAGGCCATGACCGCGTGCGCGCTCTGCCGTGGCTCCAGCACGACGAGCGCGGTGTGCGGCGGGCGCAGGATCTCGTCCAGTGACTCGAAAACATCTTTACCGAAGCGCTCGATCACGACCCCGCCTTCCCAAGAATGCTGCTCGTCTCCGACGAGGTCATCACCTCGTACTTCGCCTCGAAGATGCGCAGGGCTGCGGCGTGGAGGTGCTCCCGGAATGCGCCGACGGCATCGGAGACGACGATCGTACGATACCCGTGGTCGGCGCAGTCACGCACCGTGGCGTTGACGCAGACGTCGGTGGCGACACCGATCACGAAAACCGCATCGATCAGATTGCTGCGCAGCAGCAGGTCGAGATTGGTGCTCACGAACGCGCTCGCTCGGTTCTTGAACACGTCGATGCCGTGGAGCGCGGCATCCCTCAACTCCTGCAGCACCTCGCTCCCCCAGGTGCCCTCGTATCCCCACTCGAGAGTCTCGTAGCTACTGGTCTGCTGGATCCGATAGCGCTCGTACAGACGGGTGGGTGACGAGGTGAGGTGGTCGGTACGGCAGACGTCCCGGACGAAGAAGACCGGGTGGTCTCCGGCGGCCTCGAGTACGCGCCGCTGCCCCTTGATGCTGGCGTGCACGGAGCTGGCCGGATCTGCGGGGTACAGGGCTCCATCGGGGTGGCAATAGTCGTTCTGCGAATCGACGACCACGACGGCGCAGCGGCCGAACGGTCGCGCCGCCTCGCGAATCATTCCGCGTCCCCTACCCGTATCACGACGCTCTTCGTCTCAAGGAAGGCGTCGACGCCCTCGGGTCCGAGTTCGCGCCCGACGCCGCTCTGGCCCACGCCACCGAACGGCATCGCGGGGTCGGTGCTGTTGTAGGTGTTCACCCACACGACCCCGGCCCGGATCCTCGCCGCCATGCGATGCGCGCGAGACAGGTCGGAGGTCCAGACGCCCGCCGCCAATGCGTAGTCGGCATCGTTTCCGATCTCGAGGGCGTCTGCCTCGGATTCGAAGGGGATGACGCAGGCGACAGGCCCGAAGATCTCCTCCCGGGCGACCCGCATCGAGTTCGACGCGTCGGCGATCACCGCCGGGCGTAGATAGTAGCCGTCCGGGGAAAGACCCGGGTCGATGCTGCGGTCGGTGATGATCCTCGCGCCCTCCTGCTCGGCGAGATCGACGTAGCCACTCACGCGGGCGCGCTGAGTGACGTTCACGAGCGGGCCGATCTGCGTGCTCTCCTGCAGACTGTCGCCGAGGACGAGGCTCTCCGCGTGCCGACCGAGTGCCTCGACGACTTCGGCGTAGATGCCGCGCTGCACCAGGATGCGCGAGCCCGCCGTGCAGTTCTGGCCCATGTTGCCGAATATCCCGCGCGAGACGACCTCAATGGCTCGAGAGAGGTCGGCGTCGTCGAAGACGATGTTCGGGCTCTTTCCGCCGAGCTCAAGCGCGATGTTCTTGAGGTTCGAGTCGGCGGCGCCGCGCATCACCGCTCGCCCGACGGCAGTGCTGCCGGTGAACGCGACCTTGTCGATGCCTGGATGCCTGACGATCGCTTCCCCCGCCTCGCTCCCGACGCCCGTGACCACGTTCACCACGCCATTCGGCACCCCCGCCTCACGGAGGAGGTCGGCGAGGTACAGCGCGCTCAGTGAGGTGAACTCGGAAGGCTTAAGCACCATGGTGCATCCTGCGGCGAGTGCGGGGGCGAGCTTCCAGGCAGTCATCAGCAGCGGGAAGTTCCACGGGACGATCATGCCCACAACGCCGACCGGCTGACGCAGCGTCATGCCCAGGGTGTGGGCGATCGTGAGCTCGCGTGTGGCGCCGGCGATCTTCGTGGGCCATCCGGCGTAGTACCGGAACACCTCCGCTGTGCCGGGGATGTCGCCGTCGCGGGTCGGCACGATTGGCTTGCCGCTGTCGAGGGCCTCGAGTTGGGCGAGCGGCTCGGCATGCTGCGTGATGAGATCGCCTGTGCGCCAGAGTATCTCGCCCCGTGCATCCGGGCTGAGCCGGCTCCATTCGCCCGCCAGCGCCTGCGACGCCGCCTGCACTGCGGCGTCGACGTCCTCCACGGTGCCGCGGGCGATCCACGCGTGCGTGAGGCCAGTGGCAGGGTCAAGCGAGGGAAGGCTCTGCTCCTCGGTGCGCTCGTGCCAGCGGCCCCCGATGAACAGGCGCGGCGGTGCGTCGAGGACGCTGCGGACCTCGGGAAAGAGTTCGGGACGGGTCATCAGTGCCTCCGTGGACGGGCGCGCTCACGCGATTGTCTCGGACTCTAGCAATGGCGGTCTTCTCCGCGCCAAGACCACCCTGCGACCGCGTTCATACCAGTCTGGAATAGCCCCGCGAACGCACGAGAGGAGCCTTGACCCTGGCGATCCGTGGACTCCAGGATGTCACCATGCCGAGAGAACTTCCCGCCCTTGTCGCCGACCGTGCATTGCCCGCC
>NZ_JAPSIY010000018.1 GCF_031178445.1 Microbacterium sp. | reverse complement strand
AGTAGTCGCCGCTCAAGGGTGTCTTGGCGCTCCGCGACCACGGCCTCGAGCCCGGGGATCTGGCGCGCCGGGATGAGGCCCGACAGCAACAGATGCAGCACCGCCATGTAGTGCGACTTGCCGGAACCGAACGACCCGTCGAGGAACGCACCGCGCGACGACTGACGGCTCAGCGACCCGGCGACGAGGTCGAGCCCTTGGGCGATGGCCTCGGCGATCGCCTCGGTTACCACGTAGTCGCGGATCGTCTGCTCATGGCGCGCAACGCCCTCGTCGAGCTTGATGACGAAGTCGGCGGCCTCGACACGCTGAGGCAGGTCGATGAGATCCCGCAGAGGAGAGTTGAGGGTGAAGGTCATACCTTCTTCCTTCCACGAGTCGCGGGCGCCGGGCGCCACGCGAGAACGGTGTCGGCGCCGATGCCGAGACGGCCGAGCAGAGCGCTGGTTGCGCCAGAGATCGCGGCCGCCGGACTCACGCCCGAGCGCGGGTCGATGTCGCTGTACCACTGGTCGAGCCACGGCTGAAGTTCGATCAGCGCGCCGACAAGGGGAATGATCTGGTCGTCCGCTGCGCCCGCTCGTGACATCTCGTTGGCGAGACGTGCGATGGCCTGCCCTCGCTCGGAATGGTCCCACCCGGCCCACCCATAGAGCTCGGTCGTGTCATCCGGAAGCCTCGCGCCCGGGAACGATAGGAACCGCTCCTTTGGGACATCGAGCTTGCCTCGCATGGACCAGTAGTTCGACTTGAGGAAGTCCGCCTGCCCATACTTTGGCGGTACGGGAACCCTGACGCGCTCACCCCGGTCTTCGGCTCGCTGCAAGTCCCACGTGCGCTCCCACGCGCGAAACTTCTCAATCCCAGCGGGCTTGTACCGCAATGGCGCGAATGGAGGCACCGCGTCCGCCGCGAGAAGCTTCCCGATTTCGGTCGCTAGATCGAAGTCCAGCGAGCCGGTGTGAAGCGTCAGCAGTTCGCGCACTCGCTCGTCACGGCGCAGTTCATCCGCAACCTGTGCGGCCGATCGCACGAGGGGACGTCCTGATCCGTCGCGCCAGAGCTCGGGCGCCTCCAGCCGATCCTTCAGCGCGTCCGCCACTGCGCTTGCGAGAAGCTCCTCCCAGGTTGGATCCGCCCATCGACGTTTGAACTGCGGCTGCTCCAGGAGGCGAAGGGCAGGGTTGGCATCTATCGCCGCGAGTCGGCGCTCGACAAGGCTGGCATACCAAGCCGGCCACTCTTGCGGGACTTCCGTCTGCATGACGCGCTTGTGACGAGCAAACCAAGCGGTCTTCGCAGCTCCGGCCGCGACACGGCGGGCGAGAAGGATCTCGAATGGTCGGTGACTCGGCTGGATTGCAGGAGGCTCAGTCTCGGGCTCCAGGACGACATCGGTTCCCGCGAGCCCGAACGCTGCGTACATCCGCCAATCGAGCTCCTCCTGTAGCGCCACCATCTGACCGCGAATTCGTTGCCATTCGCTACACGCTTCAGCTATCGAGATCTCCGCATCACGGCGAATGGCAGCGCGAGGCGAGAGAGCCTCCAGCGAAGCTGCAAGTTCGTCTATAAGGCGGGCAGTATCGCGCGCACGATCCACCGGGAGTGGGATCGCCTTGATACGCCCGGACGTGAACTCGTAGCGCCATTCCCAGGCTTCCTGACCCGTGCCCCGGTCATGAGCCGACTGCTTCAGCCAGAAGCACACTACTGACGAGTTCAGCACCCCAAGAAGGTCTTGGTAGGCCGACGGATCGGCCTCCGCGCTCAACTTGATGATGGGCGCCTTCTGATTGAAGACCTTTCCCCCGGCATCTCGCACGAAGTGCGTGTGGGTAGCGAGTTCAGGGTAGACGATTGAGTGGGAAGTGCGATACTTCGACCGACTCAAGAATGCATACTCATACCACTCTCGGCCCCGATCCGCCGGCGTCTTTCCGAAGTACAAGCTCGAACGAAGCACCGTTCTAAAGGGCCACATCCATCGTTGGCTCACCGGATCGAGAACAGGGTGAAGTTGGTCGTCGTACGGCCATAGATGCGGTGACCCCGTTACTGCGTAGTCTCGCACTTGGCTTCCAACCACGAGCGTCCTGCTCGTTCCAGCGAAGTGGGAGGGGACTTCGTACGCTTCGTTCTCTCCAGTGACTACGGAAACGCCAATCTCGGCGATCTCGTTGTCGACCACCGTCGCACCTGCTGCGTCGATTGCATCCTTCAGTCGCGCTGCTGTACCGCCTGAGAGCGACCACGGAAAGACGGCGAACACTGCACGAGAAAGATCGACGATTGAGACATAGGTCCCTTCAAACCCGGGCTCGTCGACGCGCTCAACTATTTCCCTCCACACAAGTCCGTCCGCAGCAACCGCTGGCTGCGCGGACTCAGCGCGTATGCCGAGCACAGACCGGACTGTGTCTTCCAGCGGTCGACGCGGTCGACCAACCAGAATCACCGTCGGGGTCCCATCGGAGTTGTGCCCAGGAATCCATGCACGGGAGACATCGATGACGTGAGTGAGATCGACATGGGCAGGTTCGGTCCCGGTGAAACCACCAGAAAGAAAGTTCTGCACGAGTCGCTTACCGAACGCGCGGGTCATGAAGGAGTTGGAGGTGATCTGACCGACGTGCCCGGCGCCACCCGCAGCATCGGACTGCTTCGCGAGCCGGAATAGCAGTTCCATGAATGGAACCGACAGCACATACTTGCCGTGGCATGTTTTGTAGCGCGCCCTGTACGCATCGCGCAGCGCGGCGTCTGGGGGCTGAATATAGGGCGGGTTGGCGACGACGACGTGGTATCGGCCCGCGGCGAGAATGTTGGCGTGTTCCTGGAGATCTTCGGCCTGGTACGCGAAGTACTCACCGTCACCCATATCCAGTTTCGCCTCTGGGCTCTGCCCACCGAGCAATGAGTCACCGATCGCGAGGTGATACCGGAACGCGGGCGCCGCGACCAGCGTGGAGATTCCCGCGGCCTTGATCGCGGCGACCGTCAGACGGAAGCGTGCGATCGCGATGGCGAACGGGTTGAGGTCGACGCCGTGGATCGAGTCCAGTGCCCGCTGAGCACGGTCCCCGCGGTCGAGGCCCGGCGCAGTTCTCGACCACTCAGTCATGAGCCGGTCGAAGGCGCCCAGCAGGAAGTGCCCCGAGCCGCACGCCGGGTCGATCACTTTGAGTCCGGTGAGACCGAACTCCTTGATCGCGGGCGTGAGGGTGAGGTCGAGGATGAACTGCTCGACGAAGTCCGGCGTCTGTAGCAGCGCGAATGTCTTCTTGGCGTAGTCGGAGAGGTCTTGGTACAGATCGCCCAAGAATCGAGTGCCCAATTCGGGGTCGCTGAAGTCGTGCACGAGCGCACCGTCAGGAGTCGTGCGACGGAAGAAGTCCCGCAGTCCGTCAGCCGCCGTCGCCGAGATCTCGGCGTGCCACACGGCTGAGTGGTTCCGGTCGACCAGGGGCGCTCCGGCCGGCAGATCAGCGAGCGCGCCGAATGCCTGCTGGAGCCAGTCGCGCGAGGTCATGGTCGGCGCCGCCGCGTAGAACGCGGCCTCGTTCTCGACCGCCCGTTCCAGCCCGTCGCCAGGTGCGGCGATCCACGGCTGCGCCGCCGGGCGCCCGCCGTTCGTCGCGCCGACGAGCAAGCCGTTGTCTTCGCAGAAGCGGATGAACACCGTCGCAATGATCCAGGCGACACCTGCCTGCGCCACTTCCCCATCGCGCCAGTCGATCCATGCGAGTCCTGTCCGCTCACGTGCCTGTGCACGCTGATACTCGTCCCTGAGCCGAGCGCCCCAGACTGAATCTTGGTCTTCTGCGCGCATGCGCAGGTCGGCCTCGAGCGTCTTCAGTTCCCGCTTGAGGTCAGCCAGAAGTGCGGCGGAGTCGATCACGAGGTGCCGGCCTTTCGAGTGAGAGCGGGAGCAGGTTCGGCGGGGGCTGGACTGTTGTTGGCTGCGCTATTCGGCGGTACCACGGCCTCGACGGAAAGTTCGAGCCAGCCGTCTGCACCGTACGGCATCGGCACACCGTCGAGGTCGGGCGTGCTCCCGGTAAGCGGACGCGGCAGGATGAACCAGCGGGCGGCGGCGCGCGGCGTGGACATGTCCATCACCGAGTTGATGAGATCCACCAGTCCGAGGCGAGCTAGCACCGCCGCGTTGATGAAAAGGGTGGGCTGCGGCGAGTCGAGGAGGCCCTTCCACACAGGAACGATCGCGAGGCGCGCGAGCTTCTGCAGGTTGCGGCGAGCACTGGTGCCAGCCTCCGCTCGGTCGGCATCGAGCACCACCTGCCACTGGATCTTCTTGTCGGCGGCGGTCGCGCGTAGTGCGTCGAGCGCCGCATCCGCCAGGTCGACAACCCGCATGCCGTACCCGTGCGCGAGCATCGACGTTGCGAGCGACATCGGCCGTCGCCGTGACACGACTAGAGCAAGAGCGCTGCGGTCGCGAATCGACGCCTGCAGCCGAGCCGCCACTGCGGGGTCACCGGCCGCGCGTCCCCACGTCGTCGACGATCCGGTCGCCGTCACTGACGTTGCGTCTGTCGAGCGCATCGCATACTTGCCGAGCTCTCCTCGCCATTCGAGGTAGGGCATGGCCGCTCTCACGGCGGCGTCGAGTGCGGGGCGTGTCGGGATGCTGTGGACGGCAGGGAAGCGGGCACGCACGCGCTGCTCGATGGTGACCACCGCGACTTCGCGCGTCGCGGCTGATCGCAGAGCCAGCTCGACCGCACGCGCGGGCGACATGTCGGCTCGGTAGGCCTCGCCCATCGACGACATCCGCCCCTGTGCAGACAAGCCGATCGCGAGCTGAGCGATGCGGGCGTCACTCAGCCGCAACGGCTTCTCATCGTCGCCCCGTAGCTCTTCACGCAAGCGCGTCGCGGCCACGATGTCGTTCGTCTCGAGGAGCGTGTCGACGAGAGCAGCCCGGTGGAGGAGCGACTCGAGATGTGCTTCCGCATCGTCAAAGCTCATACCCGAACCGTCTTCGGGGGCGTACGCAACGACGATGCGCGTGCGGTCGGCCGCCCGCTGAAAGACGAACTTGGGGTCACGATAGCGGGCATCCAGTTCAAGGATGGCCTGAACGACCGCTGTGGCCACCTTCGTACGCTGGTCCTCGTCGTCGATTGATGACCCGTACTCGCGCAGCAGCTTCGCCGCGAGCTCGTCGACGGTGGCGATGCCCTCGAGGTCGCGGAGCCACCGAGCCACATCGTCGGCCGCGGTTTTGAGCGTGCCGCCCCTGCGCAGTCGCTTGAATCGCTCCTCGGGCGACTCGCCTGGCTTGGCGGAAATCCCGCTCAGGAAGTTCTCAACGGCGCGCCGGCCGACGCCTGCTGGAACTTCGGTCGTCGTGGTCGTATGAGCGAGGCTGCTGCGCCATTGTCGGATGCGGGAGGTGATCTCGCGGCGCACTTGCTCGCCGCTGCCGCGGATCTGGTTGATGACCATAGGCGGCACGCCGAGCAGCTCGCCAACGGTTGTGGCGTTGACACGCGCTACCACAGAGAGGGCTCGTGCGCTGAGGCCTGCCTCGCTGAGAGGAGTATCGAGGGTTGCAGCATCCGCCTTTGCATTATTCGCTTCGGCGCCACCGTCGTCGACCGTCGCGCCGGCGAGCGCGGTCACCCACGCTGCCCGCATCGCATCGAGCGAGGGATGCCGAGTAGTCGCGTCGGGCGAGAGTGCTGTTCGGAAGAATGCGACGAGACCTTCGGCCACACCCGCGTTGAACATGCTCTGCTGCACGACCGGAGCGTCTGTCGCGCCCGCCGGCGCGTCGCCAGACGGCCACCAAACCGGGTCACCCGAGGCGAGCTCGAAAAGCGTCGCGGCAATCGCGAACCGTTCGGCCGCCGAGTCATATTGTCGGCGCGCCCCCACGCCCAGGTATGGGTCGAGGTAGGGCCGTGACCCTGACTTGACGTTCGCCAGCGGCTCTTCTGCCAGGGAGAAATCGAACAACGTAAGGCGAGGTTTGCGGGTGCCGGGATCAGGCTTGACGGCAAGGTTCGATGGTTTGATGTCGCGGTGAAACACGCCGCGCTGCTCGAGATGCGCGATCGCCTCGAACAGGTCGGCGCCGTATCGTTCGAGCTGTTCGATAGTGGCGCGGCCTTCGAGACGGATGCGGTCGGAGAGCGTCTCGCTACCGGCATCCGTCATCAGCAGACCCTGTCGGGAGCCGACTGTAAGCGGACCGTCGAGCCGCTTCACGATACGTGGGTGGTCGAGCCGGTCGAGCACCGACGCTTCGATCCGAAGACGGGCGGCAGCGGCGTCGTCTTTCGCAAGCTTGAGGATGTCGCCCTCGCGGCCTTCCTCATAGTCGAGGACCTCGAGCGCCACGCCCGTCGACCCCGCACCGCGACGACGCGAGATCTCGAAGCGACCGCCGATGATGTCACCCACCGATGCGTCGAGTGGGTCGGTCTGCGCTGCGGCGGGCTCGTCGCGGATCTCGCGGCGTGCTTCCTCGAACGCGGACTGGAAGTCGGCGATGTCCAGGGTGCGGTGCATCTCGTCGAACGCCGCCGCCCGCGCGATGACGTCGGCGAGCCGATCTGAGATCTCGGGCATGACTGACCGAGGATCCAGCCCCGCTGCATCCGATGCAATCAGCGACTCGAGCGCAGGCAGGTTCAGTGCAGGCGGTCTTCCGGTCAGCACCGTGAACGCAACGGCCCCTAGACCGTAGACGTCGAGCGTCTGCGCTGAGGCGGGGGTGGCGTTTCTCAGCGTCTCAGGCGCGAGGTAGAGGAGCGCTGCGGGATCCACGACTCCGACCAAATCGGTGATTCCCCGCGAGACCACAGTTGCTGTCGAGGTCTCTGAGTCGGGTCGCCGCGCCAGGTCCCAGTCCCGGATCCGTACCGTGACGGAGCCGTCGCCGGAATTCTTTACTCGCACGCTCACCGGAGACAACGCCCGGTGGGTTAGCCGCTGTCCGTGGGCGAAACGCACAAGTTCGGCCAGTTCCTGCACGATGCGCTCGCGCGCCTCAAACGTAAGGTCGTCGGAGTGCTGCGCAAGATACTCCTCGAGACTCAACTCATCGGGATCGTAGGCGAAGAGGAGCGCCGGGCCCTCCTCTGGAGTCAGGAGGTCGAGGGGGCCGACGATCCCAGGGTGCACGACGCCGTCCGTGAGACGGAACTCGCGGCGGGCGCGCAGGTCAACCGCGGCGCGCGTGTCACGATCTGCGCCCTTCGGGTAGGCGAACAGCCGGATGCGTCGCTTCGTCACTCCGTCCGGGTGCTTGACGAGGAAGTCCTGCCATCCGGGGCCTTCGCCGAGCGGCTCACCCGAGTCGAGCGGATACTGCCCAATCATGCGCTGACGGGGACGCGGCATCAGGCCCGCAGCTTCCATCAGCGCATCGATCTGCCTCGCCCGCGGGAGGTCGATCGCCTCCCCCCTCGGCGGCTGAGCGAGGAGCACCGAGAACGCGCGGTCGGGCGCAAGGCCTTGCACTTCGAAGCCGTCGAGTGCCCAAACGGACTCGGACCCAAACCGATCCAGCTGTAGCCGCGATCGCCGGCCGTGCATGACGACTGCCTCGTCGACGTACGGAACGACACTCGTCGGGAGGTTCGAGGTGCGGGCAAGATCCGACAGAACCGACCGCAGGCGCTTCGCCTTGTCATTCGCCAGGAGGCGGGGATTCCTCTCAGCGCGGCTACCGAGCCGCCATATCTGCTGATCGCCGGTGATATTGCCGTGCCATCCCTTAAGCTCGACCACGAACAGGCCGGTGCGGGTCAGGAGGAGCAAGTCGACCTCGTTGAGGCGCCCCTGGTTGTCCGTAAACGTTACGTTCGCCCATGCGCGGGCTATCCCGTCGTCGGGCAGGAGCTGACGAATCTTGTCAAGCGCCTCGGCTTCCTGCGCCTGGGCGGGATCACCCATGACACGCCACAGCGGCGAATCAGTCCGCATCTATGCAGCACACCCCCAAGACAGAATCTCCTCCACTCTATCCGCGCGATGGACGTCGAGGGTGTCTGCGGCTGACGAGAGGTGCGACCGCCGCGTCGACCCTCAGGACTCCAGCGCCGGCTGGCGGTCGCCGTCGGCCTCGGACGCTGCCCCGTTGGCATCCTGGTCTTCGCGTGACGTCCTCTCCCGCTCCACCACTGCTCGCACGGTCGTCCCGATAGCGGCGATCATGAGCGCCACGAGCGCCGGCATCCACGACTCCGCGAGGATCACCGGGAAGATCTGCGCGCCGGCGGCGGCCATCTCCGCCACGTCGCCCTGCAGCACCCGCATCCCGAGACCGACCTGGATAGCCGTGAACAGCCCGGGCACAACCCAGAGCGCCAGCAGCGACGCGGCCCACGCGATCAGCCGCCATGCCGGACGCACCCCGCACCAGACCAGCGCCGCTCCAACGGTCACTGCCGGCAGCCAACGCAGCAGGTCAGGCAGGAACATCGGCGGCGTCACTTCGCTCGTGACCGCGATGACCCACTCCCGGATCCATACCGCGAACGGCACCGCGGCCAACGCAACGCCCAGCGACACGACGCCGATCGATGCCTGCGTCGTCATCCACAGCGCGAGCTGCGCCAACAGCATCCCGGCGATGCCGCCCCCGAGCATCCCCGCGAAGTACAGCAGCGCCCTCGCGCCGCCGCCGTAGTCGAGCCCCAGCCCAGCGGCGAGAACGGTGAAGCTCTGTACCACGGCCACCAGGTGCACGAGCCCGACGCCCAGCGCCGCCGCCCACGCGGTGAGCGCACGGTGTCGACGCAGGATGCGCAGGGCGATGCCGGCGAACACACCGCCCAGCAAGAGCACCGAGAACAGCTCGATCGCGTAGTACTGGCTGATGGGCAGCAGCACGAACGGCATGTCGTCGGGCATCGTCCGCGTCGCCCACAGGTTCTGCAACGGCATCGTGCCACCACGCACAAGCCACGGAAGCAGCCCGACCACTGCGGCGAGTGCGCCGATCGCGAACGACAGGAGTCGCGGGTGGGCGGCCGTGCCTGTGCGAGCGTCGGTCATGAGGACACGATGTCACATCCGTAAGAAACCAGATGAGAATCACGCCGAGTCACCGGTCGTGTACGTGCTCGTGCTTCGCGAGGAGGGCATCGCGGCGAGGCTCGTCGCGGCCGCCGGCTCGAACCTCGTCGGCGCTAGGCCGACCGGCGACCTCCGGCGCTCGGCGAGGGCCACTGCGCCCAGAGGGCCCGCTTTCGCGGTCTGGAACTCCGATCGCGCCGATGTCGGAGGCGGCGGGTTTACTCTGAGGAGAGGGGAAGGAGCCGCCATGGGTGAGGTTCGCACGACGACGGACGAAGCGCTGCTCGCCGAGCGTGAAAAGCTGCTCAACGATGTTGGCCGCGACGAGGCTTCGCTTCGCGCCGACGCTGCCCGCGGCGCGCTTTCGGGCGACGAATGGTATGCGCTGGAAAGGTTGGATGTCATCGCCTTCCTCCTCGGTGAGCCGGCTTACCTCTCTGCCTGATGACTGAGGATCTCGCCCCGAAGGCTGCAGCATTCGCGCGTGAGCTGGGCGAGACACTTGCGGCGACCTTGCCAGGAGCCCCGAGCGTGGACGTTCAAGCGGTCGCTGGAAAAAACACATATATCGTCCAGCCTTCCAACCCGGACGGTTCAGTTGCACGCGTACCGCTCTTCGTGAACGGTGTGAAGCTTGCGGAGCTCAGTATCGTGCTCTATCTCGACACGGATCGGACCGGCACTTTCCTGAAAAACGTTCGGACCGACTGCGCCGCGTACTCCGTTCTCGATCGTCAGCCGCTGTTTCGGATGGACTATCGCGCCGACATGCACCCTGCGCCCATCGCGCACTGGCAGTTCCACGCAGAGCGGGGCTCCCTGACCCATCTGCTCAGCATGGCGCATGCGCACCGCCCGAAGTCGGTGGACTCACCTCACCTGCTCTCCCGCCTGCATTTTCCCGTTGGTGGGGAACGGTTCCGACCTTGCATTGAGGACCTGATCCAGTTCGTCATCGAGGAGTGCGGTGTCGATTCAGTAAAGGGTTGGGGCAAAGTCGTGAAGGACGGGCGTGAGCACTGGCGCCGCATCCAGCTGCGAACCGTTGTCCGTGACCTTCAATGGGAGGCGGCTGAGATCCTCGCCCGCGAGGGGTGGACGGTAATGCCGCCCACGGGGAAGGAACTCACAGAGTCCACGACAACACTGCGGCGCTGGTAAACCCGCAGGCATCACGACAGCTGGAGGCGCGCCTGCCCCCGCGCGGTCACACCGGGCCCGCAGCATCCCTCCGGCCTCGATGGCGACGCGAGAGCTCGAGCTCGCAGCGATGCATCCCTCTGCGTTCACAACCGCGCCGCCTCCTGCAGGATGGCGTGGTCACGAGCGCGGTCGAGCAACGCGGCGGAGACCGCCGACACCGGCACACCGAGAACCGTTTCGAGGTCGAGCTCGAACCGTGCGATGTCGAAAAGCGTTGCGCCGTCGTTCGGCATCACGAGCACATCGACATCACTGCCCGTGATCTCCTCGCCGCGCGCCACCGAGCCGAACACCCGCACGTCAGACAAGCGCGATGCCGCAGCCAAGCGCTCGATCAAGATCTTCAGCTCGCGAAGGCGCTCCAAGCTGACCGGCTCGCCGCCGTGCGACTGGGTGGGCGTGCAACCGCGGAGCGCGCACCCGGTCGACCGGCGAACCCCGCAACACCGTGACGTCAGCACCCCGACCTAGACTTCCCTCCATGACCGCCGACGTCTCGACCACCGCCCAGGCCGAGTCCCTCGCGGCCCGGATTCTCGCACCCCGCGAGCGCCCGCTGGTACTCATCTCGACCAGCCACGAGGGAGAGTTGCTGTTCGACGTCGACCTCCTGCGTGCCGAACTCGACGGCGTCGCCCACGTCGTCACGATCCAGACCGGCCCCGCGTCGAAGCACCTCGAACGGCACCTGCCGGCCATGACCCAGGTCTTCAACGGCGCCGCCCGCTCGTACCCGATCGACTTCCACGCCGACCCCGACTGGCACCGCTCGCACCTGCGCTTCCCGGGTCAGGCCGACACACACGATCTGCTCAACGACGCTCTCGCGCAGGTCGGCCGTCGCACGGTCGAGTCGGCCCCGGCATCCGGCATCCGGCGCGCGACCGGCATCGTGCAGGGGTTCGTGGCCGGCGGCGACCGCGCTATCGTGCGCCTGGACGACGGCACGAGCGTCACCGCGACGGCCGACCTGCTGCCACCCGACATCCCGCTGATGGCCGCGCTCGTCGTCGGCGAGAAGGTCAGCGGCGTGCTCGACGGCCTGGAACTGCACCCCGAACCGCTCGCCCCCGACCTCAAGGCCTTCCCCGACGGCTCGCGCACCCTCGCCCTCGTCGTGAAGGTCACCGACCTGCGCGCGACCGTGCAGCTGCACCCGCGGGTCTCCGCGATCCTGCGCCGCCGCGGCGTCGACAGCGGGGAAGGGCCGGTCGGGGACGTGCTGCACGTCGGCGACGTCATCCGCGTGCGCGTCGGCCGCGGCCGGCACGGCGAGATCGCGCTCAGCCGCAGCGAGGCCGACCCTGACGCCCCGCTGGTCCCACCGCTGCCGCTGGTACGCGGCGGCGCGCCGTGGCTGAACACCGACCGCCCGAACGCGCCGGCTGCCCCGGCGGCCGCCGAGCCGGATACCGCGACGGCACCGGCATCCGCTCCTTCGGCATCCGCCCCCGATTACGCGACCCGCGCCGACGTGACCGCGATGGCGCGCGAGATCACCGCCCTGCGCGGCGACCTGCTCGCGCTGACCAACCTCGTCGCCCGCGCGACCGGCGCATCCCCCGCCGCCGACTCCGAACTCGCGCGGCTGCGCACCGAGAACGAGCAGCTGCGCGGCCGCCTCGCCGAGGAACGCGCCGAGCGCGCCACCCTCGAGACCCGGCTGAAGGATGCCGCGCAGGACCGCCGCGAGACCGGCCGAGCCCTGCGCGACGCCCGCCGCGCCGCAGAGCGGTCGCACGTGGACACCACCGAAGACGGCATCCGCTTCGAGATCGAACGCACCTGGGGAAACCGCACCGCACCCGGCGAGCGCACCCGCTGGCCGCTGCGCGAGTACAGCCTCGGCGCGGGGTTCATCCAGTCGCTCACCGCTCTCGATGAGGGGCAGCTGAGCAAGGCGATCCGCACCTGCGTGGATGCCATCACCGGCCGCGACCGTGAGATCCCCGCCCGCGAACTGCACCGCCTGCGCTCGGGCGACGGCGGTGACAACCCGTACGTCGTGCGCGAGGACGGCGCCCGCTGCTGGCGCTCGGCGATCGAGCAGAACGCCCCGAGCGCGCGGCGGCTGCACTACTGGGAGCTGCCGCGCGGGGCGATCGAGCTGAGCCGGGTCGTGCTGCACGATGACGTCAGGCCGTGATCCGACAGATCGGTTATGTGGGAGCGGCCTCGCCTGCGCGCTCGCGCCGTATCGTGGACCGAGGTCTACCTGACACGGCGACAGCGAAGGAGCCGCGCATGACCGTCACGCAGCCCACGCCCCGCCGCGGGTGGGTCACGGTGCCGAACGCGGTCACGCTTCTGCGGCTCCTCCTCGTCGTGCCGGTGTTCATCCTCATCGTGCGCGGTGTCATGCCGGAGCTGACCGTCGCGCTGCTGGTCGTGTTCGGCGCGAGCGACTGGGTCGACGGCTATCTCGCCCGGCGGCTTGACCAGATGAGCATTGTCGGTGCGCTCTTCGACCCGATCGCCGACAGAGTGGGAGTAGCGGCGATCGCGCTGGCTCTCGTGGTCGGCGGGCACCTTCCGGTCTGGGTCGCGCTGGTGATCGTCGGGGTGGATGCCGTCCTGCTGGTCGTGAGCATTCTGACGCGTCTGCGGGTCACACCAGCCTCCGTGCTCGGAAAGGTGCGCACCGCCGTGCTCATGGTCGGGCTGGTCCTCGTCGCAGCGGGTCTCCTGCCGGCCATGGCGGCCCTGGCGACGCTCGGCGTGATCCTCGCGTCGGTCGGAGCGATCCTTCATGCCGTCGCCGGCGCCGGATACCTCCGCGCGATCATCGCCGGCGGGCGCTGATCACGATCTCGGTTTCGTCAGCTCACAGCAGCGAGCCGTCGCAACGTCAGCACCCCTCTCTACGCTGAACGCATGACCCGGTACCGGCTGCGCGCGAGCCTTGTCGACAGCGATCCCGAGATCTGGCGCACCTTCGACATCCGCGGAGGTGCGCGGCTGCGCACCCTGCACCTCGCGCTGCAGACGATGTTCGGCTGGCGCGAGATGCACCTGCACGCGTTCACCGACGCCGACCCCTTCTCTCGCGAGTCGGGCCGCCGCTGGGAATCGCCGGATTTCCCGGATGCCCACCCTGACGTGCTGTCGGAGGAGGACTTCACGGTCGACGACGCGCTGGACCACGGCGGACCACTCTGGTACGAGTACGACTTCGGCGACAGTTGGATCCACCGCATCGATGTCGCCGAGCGGATGCCGGACGCGCCGCACCTGGCACCCGTCGTGCTCCTGGACGGCGCGAACCGCGGGCCGTTCGAGGATGCCGGCGGCATGCACGGGTACGCCGAGAAGCTCGCGATCGCCGCCGACCCGCGGCATCCGGAGCATGCGTCCATCGTCGACTGGATCGGGACGACCGTGGGGCGGTGGGCACCCGCGGATCGAGCGTTCTTCGATCCCATCGGCGTGCAGACCGAGCTGAATCTGCAGTTCGCGCCCGAGGAGTCGGGGGTGTCGCCGTACGACATGTCTGGCCTGGTCAAGGCCGAGCAGTTCCGGCGGCCCGGCGACGTCAGCGAGGCGTCTCCGATCGCGGTGCTGGCGTCGCAGCTGCCGCCGCCGATCCGCTCCGAGCTGCGCCAGCACCTGCACCGCACCGGCGCGCTCGAGCCCGTCGAGTACGACGACGAGACGGCCGCACGGATGATCCGCCCGTTCGGGTGGCTGATGGACGCCGTCGGTTCCGACGGTCTCGCCCTCACCTCGGCCGGGTGGATGCCGCCCGACACCGTGCTCGCCGGCATGACCGAACTCGGCTGGATCGACGACTGGATCGGCAAGGGCAACCGCGAGGACCTCACTCCCCCGATCGCGAACCTGCGCGAGACGGCCCAGCGCATCGGCCTGGTGCGCGTGCAGAAGGGACGGCTGCTGCTCAGCGCCGCCGCGAAGAAGGCGCTTGGGGATCCGCGGTTGCAGCTGCGGTTGATCGCCGGAGGCCTGTACCGCAAGCTCAGCGACGCCGAGACGGATGCCGCCGTGCTGCTGCTCCTGTCGATCGCCGACGGCACGCCGCCGGCGGAGCGCTGGCGGACGGTCGCGTTCGGGCTCGAGATGTGCGGGTGGCGATCGGCATCCGGCCTGCGGTTCTCACCTGCCGACATCGACCACGCGACATTCCACGCAAGGCGGGTGCTCGATCTCGTCGGGGAGACGTCGGCGTGGGGGCGACGGACGTACGACGAACCGCTGGTGAAGATGTTCGCGG
>NZ_JAPSIY010000024.1 GCF_031178445.1 Microbacterium sp. | reverse complement strand
CCGGCGATCCGCTCATCCGCGTACACGGGCCAGTCGTTCGTGCTGCCCAGCGGCGTGATCGTGCCGCGCTCGTACCCGGTCGCCTGCAGCGCGAGCTCGGGCTCAGGCAGGCGCAGCTTGTTGACGCCCACCAGCGCGCGCAGCTTGGGCCAGGAGATCGACCGGTCGCCCGGGATCAGCGCGAACAGGTAGTTGTCGTCGCCGCGTCCCTTGACCACCAGCGTCTTGACGATGTCCGCGGGCGTGATGCCGCGCAGCTCGGCTGCCTCCTCGAGGGAAGACGCGCGCGGCGACTCGAGGACCTCGATGTCGAGGCCGCGAGCCGCCGCAGCTTCCCTGACGCGGGAAGTCGGGGTCATCAGGCGTCGGGCGAGGCGAGCGGGTCGTCTGCGACCCAGAGCTCGTCATCCGCGCGCAGTGTCTGCCACGCGGCGTAGAGCACCGCACCCGCGGCCGCGATGCCGAGCACCAGAGCGATGATCGGGCCGGCGCTGCTCTTCTTCTTGGGCTCGGGCTTGCGCTTCGTGGCGAACTGCATGCCCGCCTCGTTCGCGGCGTCGATGGCCGACAGAGCCTTGCCCACGGCGCCACCGACGACCGGCACGACCGTGTGGTCCAGGAAGTGCTTCGAGGCCTTGCGGCTGGAGTCCACATACGGCGACACCCGGTCGACGACCGGCTCGAGGTACTGGTGGTACTTGTCGTCGATGACCGGAGCCACCTGCTCCCGGTTGAGGTGGCCGAGCTGGCGACCGGCCTCGCGCGCGACGTTCGAAGCGCCGGCCAGCACGACCTGCTGTGCCTCCCACAGCTTGCCGGCCGACTTCTGCAGCTTGTGGAGTTCCTTCTTGCGCTTCCTGCTGAGGCTCATGTTGGTGCCCTCCCTGTCGCTGGGGATGTGGTGTTCCCCTCATCCTGCCAGATCACCCGCCGGGCGGCAGGGGGTTCTCGGAGTCTTGACAACCGTGCGTTCCCTCTGAACGATCGCGCGTCCGCAGGTCTCTGAGAGAATGAGGAAATGCCTCAGCACACCGCCGTCGCCACCCTGCACACCAATCACGGCGACATCGTCGTCAACCTCTTCGGCGACCACGCCCCGAAGACCGTCCGCAACTTCATCGGCCTCGCCGACGGCACCGGATCGTGGACCGATCCGGCCACCGGACAGCCGGGCGAGGGCCCGCTGTACAAGGACGTCATCTTCCACCGCATCATCCCCGGCTTCATGATCCAGGGCGGCGACCCGCTCGGTCAGGGCGTCGGCGGCCCCGGCTACACGTTCGACGACGAGATCAGCCCGGAGCTCGACTTCAACGCGCCGTACAAGCTCGCCATGGCGAACGCCGGCAAGCGCCCGAACGCGATCACGGGCCGCCTGAGCGGCACGAACGGCTCGCAGTTCTTCATCACGACCGACCCGACGCCGTGGCTGATGGGCAAGCACACGATCTTCGGCGAGGTCGTCGACGAGGCCTCGAAGGCCGTCGTGGACGCGATCGCCCAGGTGCCGACCGGCGCCCAGGACCGCCCGCTCGAGCCGGTCGTCCTGCAGTCGGTCGAGATCGCCGCGGTCTGACGACCGCCGCACGCCCCGCACCGCCGCCGTCACCGCTGTGACCACTACCGACTTCTCCCGCAACCCCGAGAACTTCTGCTATCGGCATCCGGATCGGATGAGCTTCGCGCTCTGCCAGCGCTGCCAGCGCACGATTTGCCCGGAGTGCCAGACGCAGGGTGCCGTCGGGGTGATCTGCCCGGAGTGCCTGCGCGACCAGAAGAAGTCGCGCACGCCCGCGCAGAAGCGTGCCGAGCGGCGGTGGGGGCGCGGCGGTGCGGTCGCCGTGCGAGCGGGCTCCGCCCCGCTGACCAACTGGATCGTCGGCATCACCGCCGGGATGTTCCTGCTCGACCTGCTGCTGCAGCAGTTCGGCGTCTCGCTGACGCAGTGGCTGGCGTTCTTCGCGCCGAGGCTCTATCCCCCGTTCGGCGCGTTCGAGCCATGGCGCGTGGTGACCTGGCTGCTCGTGCACAGCTCGTTCATCCACGTCGGGCTCAACCTGCTGTCCGTCTGGCTGCTCGGGCGGCTGCTCGAGCCGATGCTCGGACGATGGCGATTCCTTGCGCTGTACCTGATCTCGGGACTGGGCGGCGCCGCCGTCGCGGGGCTGCTCGCGTTCACGACTCCGGTTGTCGGTGCCTCTGCCGCGCTGTTCGGCATGCTCGGCGCGCTCGTGGTGATCGGTCGGCAGTTGGGCGGCGACGTGCGCGGCATCCTGATCATCCTGGGCATCAACCTGGTGGTGGGATTCTTCCTGGGCGGCATCTCGTGGCAGGCGCATGTCGGCGGGCTGCTCGCCGGCACCGCGGTCGGGTTGGTGTTCAGCACGACCCGCCGTGCCGATCAGTCTCGCCGGCAGCTCGTCCTGCTCGGGGTCGTCGTCGCCGTGCTGCTTGCTCTGCTCGCGGTACCCGGCTTCCTGTACGCCTGAGGCGGTGTTCGGAGTTATCCACAGGGTTATCCCCCGCTGGGGATGAATCACACGCATGTAATTCCCGATTGGGCATGACATGCGGAAGCGCCCGGCGACCTGGTCGCCGGGCGCTTCCGCGCGTGAGGGGCGGCTACCGCCAGCGCGTCGTCATCAGGAAGCCGATGAACGCGATGCCGAAGCCGATCAGGAGATTCCACGCCTGGATGCCGGGGATCGGGAAGGCCTGTCCCGAGAGGTAGAACACGAGGATCCAGACGAGCCCGATCAGCATGAAGCCGACCATCACCGGCTTGAACCAGACGGGATTCGGCGGGGCGTCCGCGGCGGGGCGCTCGACGCCGTCGTCGTCGCCGTTCTGGCGGGTGGGCTTCTGCGATCGGGCCATGGGGCCATCCTATCGGCCCGGGTACCCTGTCACTGTGATGACGACCGTGCAGACGTCGCGGCCGCGCAGCCGGGCCACGGTGACGAGCGTTCTCGGCGAGATCCTGCTGACCCTCGGAGCGGCCGTCCTGCTCTACGTGGTGTGGCAGCTCTGGATCGGGGACGTCATCTACTCGGCGCAGCACAACGCCCAGGCCGCCGAGCAGTCGCGCGAGTGGGCGTCGGTCGCGCCGCTGAGTCCGGCGCCGGAGCCGACGCCCGATCCGGAGGACGGCACGCCGGCGTACGAGCCGGTGATCCTGCCGCAGCCCGCCGACCAGGAGCTGTTCGCCGTGATGCGCGTTCCTCGCTGGGGTGACGACTACGCCGTGAACATCGCCGGGGGCGTGACCCGATCCGGGACGCTCGACAGCATCGGCATCGGCCACTATCTCGATACGGAGATGCCCGGTGAGGTCGGGAACTTCGGCCTGGCGGCGCACCGGACGACGTTCGGCAAGCCGTTCTCCGATCTGCAGAGCCTGCGGATCGGCGACCCCATCGTGATCGAGACGAAGGACGGCTGGTACACCTACCGGTTCCGCACGCTCGAATACGTCGAGCCCTCCGCCTATGACGCCCTCGCCGACGTGCCGCGCTCACCCGACGTGCCCACGGGCGAGCGCTACATCACGCTCACGACATGCTCGCCGCGCTACGCGATGACGGAGCGGCTCGTCGGATACGGCGTGTTCGAGTCGTACCTGCCCCGCTCGACCGGCGAGCAGCCGGCGGCCCTGACCGAGGAGCTGATCTGATGTATGCCGCCCTGTGGCGAGTGCTTCCCGGCCCGTGGTGGGTGCGCCTCGTGATCCTGCTCGCGCTCGTCGCCGCGGTGCTCTACGCGCTGTTCGT
>NZ_JAPSIY010000013.1 GCF_031178445.1 Microbacterium sp. | reverse complement strand
CTACTCACGGGCCGTGCTCAGGCACAAGACCCGATTCGCAGGCCGTCTGTATCATGTACTTGCAAGGGCGGTCTCGCCGAGCGCAGGCTTTCGGCGGCATGAACAAGGAGGGCGTCATCGACTCTCCGACAGGCTCAGACGCGGGCGGCCGGCCTCGTGGGCGGGTGCGAAGCCCAGGCTCAGGCTCATCTCCGACGCTGGCTGACCTCGCGCGACGCCTGGGTGTGAGCTCCATGGCTGTGAGCCTGGCGCTCAATGGGCGGCCCGGCGTGAGCGATGAACTCAGAGCGGCCGCTCTCAGCCTCGCTGAGGAACTGGGGTATCGCCCGAACTACGCGGCTCGGGCGCTCCGCACCGAGCGCACGAGCATGATGGGCATCATCAACCGAAACCTGCACAACCCCGCGTTTCTGAACGTCATCGAAGGGTTCGACGACGAATGCGCTGCGCACGGTTACCAGGTGATGATCGGCTCCTCGCGGCTGGACCTTGCTCACGAACTCGCGCTCATCGAGGCCTTTGCGGCACGTGAGCTCGAAGGGCTTGCAATCGCCCCACTCGAGACGGAAGCCGCGCGTAAGACGTGGAGGCGCAAGAGTGAGCGGCCCATCGCGATCCTCAACGCCTTTGCGGCCCGGAACGACCCGAATGTCCTGTCGGTGCGCTCGGATGCCGTGACAGCTGTGCGGCTGGCGGTGGAGCACCTGCGCGAGCTCGGTCATCGCCGCATCGCGTTGTTGACCGGAACCGTGAAGGAGCGTTCGGACTCCGACCGCGACTCGGAGTTCATCGCAGCCATGGGGCGTGATTCGCTCACGCCTCACATGATCGCGTGCGGATGGGACGCGGCTCACGCGCGGGCGGCGATCTCCGCGGCGCTCGCGGCGCCGCGAGCGCAGCGCCCGACCGCCATCATCGCGAACAGCGATCATCTCGCACATGCGGCGTATCTCGCAGCCCAGGACAACGGCCTCGTCGTTCCCCACGACTTATCGGTCATCGGCCATGACGACGTCGAGACCTCGCAGATCCTCGGTCCGCCGTTGACCACGTTCCGCACCGACCGCTATGCGATCGGCCGCTTGTCCGCGCGACTGCTGATCGACATCGCCGAGGGGCGTGAACCGGATGACCGTCATATCGAAGTTCCGGTCGAGCTGATCGTACGCGGATCCACGGGGCCGGCGCGCCGCGACTGACTCGGTCGCGCACCGGCGACCACGCGCCGATGAAAGGTGTCTGCTACTCTGCTCCCACGCTTTATCGTGAAAGTAGGAACCGTGCATTCTCATCCACTTCGCTCCGAGGGCGTGATCTTCGGTGCTGAGTACAACCCCGAGCAGTGGGACTTGGCAACGCAATCGCAGGACATCCCTCTCATGGTCGAGGCGGGGATCACCATGGTCACCCTCGGCACGTTCGCCTGGGGAGCGCTGGAAACGGACGACGGCGTATACGACTTCAAATGGTTGCGCCGCGTTATGGATCGCCTACACGCCGCGGGGATCTCGGTCTGCCTGGCAACGCCCACAGCATGCCCGCCGATGTGGCTGTACCACGCTCACCCCGAGATGGCGATGACGAATCGTACCGGCGTGCGGTTGGGGCAAGGCAGCAGGCAGAACTGGTGCCCGAGTTCACCCGCGTACAGCCGCTACGCACTCCGGCTGGTCGGGCGCCTTGCCGAGGAGTTCGGGGATCATCCCGCCCTCGCCATCTGGCACGTCGGAAACGAGATGGGCTGTCATAACACGTTCTGCTTCTGCGAACGCTCGGCGGCCGACTTCCGACAGTGGCTCCGCGAACGCTACGGCACGATCGACCGGCTGAACCATGCATGGGGTACGGCCTTCTGGGGTCAGTACTTCCGGGACTTCGACCATATCGACCCGCCCAGAGAGACCACGACTCTCCAGAACTCCGCTCATCGTCTCGACTTCGCCCGCTTCAGCTCTGACCGGCAGATCGCCCTGTACGACGCAGAGCGCGACATCCTGAAGTCGATTGCTCCCGATGTGCCGGTCACGACGAACTTCATGGTCACCGAGCACATCAGCAGCATCGATTACGGCAGCTTCGCGGAGCACGTGGACCTGGTCGCGAACGACCATTATCTGATAGCCGACGACGCGCAGTCGTGGCGAGAGCTGGCGTTCTGCGCCGATCGCACGAGGGGCCTCAGCGACAACCGGCCGTGGTTGCTCATGGAGCACTCGACCAGCGCGGTCAACTGGCAGCCGCGGAATATCGCCAAGACGCCCGGGGAGATGCGACGCAACACGCTGGCGCACATCGCTCGCGGCGCTGACGGTGTGATGTTCTTCCAGTGGCGGCAGTCGGCGTTCGGCGCTGAGAAGTATCACTCGGCCGTCGTGCCTCATGCGGGAACCGAGACGCGAATCTGGGACGAGGCCGTCGCGCTGGGCGCATCGGTCGCGCGCCTGGCGGAAGTGCGCGGAACCACCGCCGACACTGCGCAGGTCGCGATCGTGTTCGACTACGAGGCGTGGTGGGCCACGCAACTCGACGGGCACCCGACGGTCGACTTCTCGTACTCGACGGAGATGCGCTCCATCCACAGCGCGTTGCTGGATCGAGGAATCGCGGTCGATGTCGTGCCGCCGAAGGCAGACCTCTCGAAGTACTCGGCCGTCGTCGTCGCCGGGCTCTACATGATGAGCCAGGAGCTCGCCGACAAGATCGTCGATGCGGTGGAGCGTGGCACTCACCTTCTGGTGACCTACTTCTCAGGGATCGTCGATTCGGACGACCACGTATGGTTGGGCGGCTACCCCGGCGCATTGCGGGAGACTCTCGGTGTGCGAGTGGAGGAGTTCACGCCATTGCGCGCCGGTGAGTCAGTTCGCATGCAGGTCACCGACCGCCATCCGGGCGTTGCGGAAGACGAGCTCACCGGGTCGGTCTGGGCCGAACGACTGAGGAACACCACCGCGGAATCGCTGGCCGTTTACAGTGATCCGGCCCTTGACGGTGCGCCCGCCATCACGGTGCGCGACGCCGTCGGACCGACAGGGGGTTCGGCGTGGTACATCTCCACACATCTGGCACCGCCGTCACTTGCAGCGGTGGTCGGGGAGTTCTGCCGCGTCGCGAGAATCCGGCCCGCCGCGCGGGTTCGCGGATCGCACGTGGAGGTGATCCGACGAAGGGGAGATGATCGATCGTATCTCTTCGCCATCAACCATTCACCGAAGGAGGCGTTTGTCGATGCGGCGGGGACGGACCTTCTCACCGGTGAAGCGTTCACGGGCAGGATCCCGTTGCGTCCGGGGGACGTCCGTGTGATTCGCGAGGCGACCGCGTGACGTGGGTTGATCTGTCCCTTCGCCTGTTGGTCTCCCTCGCGGCCGGGCTCGCTCTCGGAATGGAGCGCGAGCTGCGTGGCCACCCGGCCGGGCTGCGCACACATGTGCTGGTATCGATGGGGTCGGCGATGTTCACCCTCGCCGGGGCCTACGGCTTCGAGGACGTGATCCGCGGGGCGAACGCCGACCCGGCGAGGATCGGCGCGCAGGTCGCGTCGGGGATCGGATTCATCGGTGCGGGAGCGATCCTCCGAGACGGCGCGACGATCCGCGGGCTGACGACCGCCGCGACCTTGTGGTTGGCGGCCTCCGTCGGCGTCATGTCGGGTGCCGGGAACTATGCACTCGTCCTTGTCGGCACCGGACTCGTGCTCATTGCGCTCGTCGGCGTGCCCTACCTGCGCCCCGCGCGGTGGCGACGCAAGCATGAACTGGTCGTGAGGCTCGACTGCGACCCCGAGCCGACGGTGCTGCCGACGGTTCTTGCGACAATCGGCTCACCATCCGTGGTGTTCGGAGAGATCGACGTCAAGGAGCGTCGTTCCCGCAACGACCAGCGGATCGTCATGAAGCTCGAAGCGCCCGCGAGTCTCACGAAGGAATCGCTCGTACAGCGGCTCTCGAACATAGCTGGTGTGAACGCCGTTCGCGTGCGAAGGTTCGCTGACGCGGCGTGATCCCGGCCCCGTGCCGTCCGTACTCGCGTCGGCGCTCACCCGCGATACCACTCCTCGTCGATGGAGGCGAGGCGTGAGGGCATGACCTCGCCGCCGCGGCCGAAGAACCGCTGGAAGCTGAGCAGCAGCGGCTGCCAGCGTTCGGGGTCGATGCGGTTGGGATATCCAGGCATGCGCAGCGACTCGCGCACATGCACCCGGGTGATCGCGACCTCAGCGGCGATCACGCGCGCCTCGGCGGGGTCGGATACACCGTCGAGCGGATGCAGTGTGCGCACCGTTCCCTCCAGGTGCACGGGAAGCTCGGCGATCCGGGGCGGGGTCACCGTCTCCGCCGCCACGGGCGAAACCCGGGCGTGCGCGAACTTGTCGCGGATGGATCTGTAACCGGCGGCGTGCTTGCGGGCCGAGACCTCAGGGCGGCCGGTGGTCAGAGCAAGCCGATCGACGATGTCGACCTCGTTCTGAGACGGAAGGTTGATCACCACCTCGCCCGTCGCGAGCAGGTTGCGGCCGGTCTGGCTGCTCGCCGAGACGCCCACGACGGCGGTCTGCCCCAGCCACCAGACTGAGGAGTTCGGCGCGATGTTCGCGTGCCCCTCGGCGTCGACGGTGGTCAGCAGCGCGACGGGGGTGCCGAAGTACAGGATGGCCGGTGAGATCGCCGTGTGTGGATCGATCGACGTGACGTTGCCCATGGGGTTCCTCCATTCAGGAATCCCAGTCTTCGCCGGTCCGTCACCGCGCGCTGGCGGGAATCGGACGACGCGTCATCCGGCCTGGCCGTGCTCGGGGTCGTCCTCGTCCTGCTCGTCGTCATCGGCCTGTGCCGGCGGCTGATCCATCAGGTGTGCCCGGTCGTCGCCGGGGTCGCCGGTGCCCTTGTCCATTCCGTTGTCGGCCGGGTCGTTCGGCTGTGTCGCGTCGCTCACGTGAACCTCCGGTGTTCTCGATCTGTGCGTTCCACGATTTCTCGCTCGCGAAGTACGGGCGAGAGGGTTGACAGCGGTGACCGCGTTCCGCATCCGCTCGCGCCCGCCACCATGCGGCAGCCGCGGCGTCTCAGCCGAACAGGAGCGTGAACACGGTGGCGCCGCCACCGCCCACGATCAGCGCGATGATCGTCACCCACGCGACCAGGCGGATGCGGCGGGTGCGGCGCTCGCCGAGATCGCCGTAGTCCTCGTCGGTGCGGCTCACTGTCGTCCTCCTCTTAGAGCGAGCTTGCGCTGCTCTTCTCAGCATCCGCTCGGTTCGCGCTGCTCTTCTCAGCATCCGCTCGGTTCGCGCTGCTCTTCTCAGCATCCGCTCGGTTCGCGCTGCTCGAATCTGCTCGCGCTGTGCGGATTCCCGCCGCGCGGGCAGAGAACGACAGCGCCGAAGCGTTCACACCGAGGCCGGCTCGGTGACCGTCGGGCCGAACACAGCCGGCAAGGTCGCCCGTGAGGTCTCACGCAGCTCCTCGGCCGTGACGGTGAACACGTCCTGCACTTCGAGCGTGGGCTCGGTGTCGGTCACGCCGATGCGCAGCACGGGGTAGCCGCGCCCCTCGCACAGGCCTCGGAACTTCACGTCGTCCTCGCGCGGCACGGTCACGATGACCCGGCCGGTGGACTCGGAGAACAGGGCGGATGCGGCATCAACGCCGTCGCGCTCCATGAGCTCGGTCAGCCACACGCGGGCGCCGACGCCGAAGCGCATGACGCCCTCGGCGAGAGCCTGGCCGAGGCCACCCTCGGAGACGTCGTGTGCCGAGGAGATCAGCCACTCTTCGCGTGCCGCGCCGAGCAGGCCGGCAAGGCGCTTCTCGGCGTCGAGGTCGACCTTCGGGGGCAGGCCGCCGAGGTGGTCGTGGATGACATCGGCCCAGGCCGAGCCGCTCAGCTCGGTGGAGGTCACGCCGAGCAGGTAGATGTTCTCGCCGGCATCCTGCCAGCCGGACGGGATGCGGCGGGCGACGTCGTCGATGATGCCGAGCACGCCGACCAGCGGGGTCGGGTGGATCGGGGTGTCACCGGTCTGGTTGTAGAACGAGACGTTGCCGCCGGTGACGGGAGTGCCGAGGGCGTAGCATCCGTCGGCCAGGCCGTCGACGGTCTGCCCGAACTGCCACATGACCTCGGGGTTCTCGGGGGAGCCGAAGTTGAGGCAGTCGGTGATCGCGGTCGGGGTGGCGCCGGTGACGGCGACGTTGCGGTATGCCTCGGCGAGGGCCAGCTGCGCACCCGCGTACGGGTCGAGCTGGCAGTAGCGGCCGTTGGCATCGGTCGAGATCGAGAACCCGAGACCCGACTCCTCGTCGACGCGGATCATGCCGGCGTCGTCGGGGAAGGCGAGCGCGGTGTTGCCGAGCACGTAGTAGTCGTACTGGTTGGTGATCCACGACGTGTCGGCCAGGTTCGGCGACGCGACCAGCTTCAGGAACTGCTCGCGCAGGGTCGCGGGGTCGTCGGTGCGTGGGAGGTCTTCTGCGGCATCCGCCTGCAGCGCGTCGATCCACGTCGGGTAGGCGACCGGGCGGTCGTAGACGGGGCCGTCGACGGCGACGGTCGACGGGTCGACATCGACGATGCGCTCACCCTGCCAGTCGATGACGAGACGGCCGTCTCCGGTGACCTCGCCGAGCACGCTGGTCTCGACCTCCCACTTGTTCACGACTTCCATGAACGCGTCGAGCTTCTCGGGGGCGACGATCGCCATCATCCGCTCCTGCGACTCCGACATGAGGATCTCTTCGGCGGTGAGCGACGGATCGCGCAGCAGCACGTTGTCGAGCGAGACGTGCATGCCGCTGTTGCCGTTGGCGGCCAGCTCGCTGGTGGCGCAGGAGATGCCGGCGGCGCCGAGGTCCTGGATGGCTTCGACGAGCTCGGACTTGTACAGCTCGAGGCAGCACTCGATGAGCACCTTCTCGGCGAACGGGTCGCCGACCTGCACTGCGGGGCGCTTGGTGGGGCCGGTGGAGTCGAACGAGTCGGAGGCGAGGATGGATGCTCCGCCGATGCCGTCGCCGCCGGTGCGGGCGCCGAACAGCACGACCTTGTTGCCCACGCCGGTGGCGTTGGCGAGCTTGAGGTCCTCGTGGCGCAGCACGCCGACGGCGAGGGCGTTCACGAGTGGGTTGGCCTGGTACACGGAGGCGAAGACCGTCTCGCCGCCGATGTTCGGAAGCCCAAGGCAGTTGCCGTAGAAGCTGATGCCGGCGGTGACCCCGTGCACGACGCGCGGGGTGTCGGGGTGGTCGATGGCGCCGAAGCGCAGAGCATCCATCACGGCCACGGGGCGTGCGCCCATCGAGATGATGTCGCGCACGATGCCGCCGACGCCGGTAGCGGCACCCTGGAACGGCTCGATGAAGCTCGGGTGGTTGTGCGACTCGGCCTTGAACGTGACCGCCCATCCCTCGCCCACGTCGACGACGCCGGCGTTCTGGCCCATGCCGACCATGAGGCGCTCGCGCATCTCGTCGGAGACCTTCTGGCCGAAGCGGCGCAGGTAGTTCTTCGACGACTTGTAGGAGCAGTGCTCCGACCACATCACCGAGTACATCGCCAGCTCGCCAGAGGTGGGGCGACGACCGAGGATCTCCCTGATGCGCGCGTACTCGTCGTCCTTGAGTCCGAGAGCGCCGTACGGCTGCTCCTTCTCGGGGGTGGCGATCGCGTTCTCGACAGAGTCGGGTACGTGGGTGGTGGGGGTGTTCGGGGTGGTCACGCGCACTCCAATGGAAGGGGCCGGCGGGGCGCTTCCAGTTTAGTCCGCTCAGATTCCGGCCGGATGCCGACCCTGAGCGGGCCTGACCTCCGTGCGGCCGCGCCCGCGGCACGGTTCGTTCGCAGGCGTGCGCATCCGCCGCGCGCGAGCCGATCCGCGTCTGCGAGTCGAACTGTGGCACCGTGTGCTCATGACCGACCCTTCTCCCGCTCCCGTGATGGCGCACCGCCTGACATCCTTCGCGATCGGAGTCGGCGGCGGCGCCCTGGGACTCCTGCCGTGGCTGATGGGCGGTGGCCGGCTGCCCCTGCAGAACCTCTGGAGCAGCGCGACGATGCCGGAGGACATGCCGTTCGTCCTGCTGCCGTTGAGCCAGTATTACGCCACGGTTCTGTTCTCCCTCGTGCTGCTCGGCGGGACTTTCGCCGGCATCGGGCTGCGGTTCGCTCGGCGCCGTCGCGCGCTCGCCGTGTGGCCTGCGGTGCTGGGCCTCGCGGCCGTGCATCTCGTCGCGGCGATCCAGAGCTTCGGTGTGCTCGCCGACGGCCTCGGGCTCGCCGGTGGGGGCGACTCGCGCGCCGGGCTCTACTTCGCAGGGATGCTGGCCGGCGCCGTCGTCGCGATGCTGCTGGCACAGCTGGCGCTGTGGATGACGTCTCGCCTCTCGCCCGGTACGGCGGCGCTCGGAGTCGCGCTCTCCGCGGTTCCGTTCGCAAGCTGGTTCGCGCGCGGTGTCGTCGCGTTCACGAGCGAGGTCACGCCGCCGATGTTCCTGTCGAGCATCGTGTCTTGGCTTCCGGCGGTCATCGTCGGAGCCGCGCTCATCTGGTGCGGAGTGCGACCGGCGAGGCGGCTCGCCGTGTGGCTGGTCTCACTGCTGGCCCTGTGGATCGTGCCGGCGCTGTTCACCGCGATCCAATACGGGCTCGGAATGCGGGTGCTGCAGGGCGACGTGGGAGAGATGGCGGCTGCCGCCGCTGATGTGTTCCCGATGGCGCTTCGCGAGATCTGGATGCCGACGGCGGTCGCTCTGGCCATCGCCGTCGCAGGCACGGTCGTGCGTGCGATTGTCGAACGCGGAGGGAACGGAGCGCCGCAGGAGGACGCGCCGGCCGGGGAGGATCGCAGTTCGACCCTCACTGCCTGACGGGTGCGTCGACCGCTTCGCTCGCCCGGGTGCGACCGTCGGCGAACCGCTGCCTGGCGCCGTCATGCCGGCGCCCGACCTCGACGAGCTCGGTCGCCTTGGGCAGCCCCATCGGCTTCGTCGAGACGTAGACGCTCTCGGCACGCTCGACGAGGAAGGTCTCGTGCCAGATTCCGACGGCCCCTGGCGCCTTTCGCGCCATCCGGTTGAACCGGGTCCAGGCGGGCCGGTGCTCCTGCGTCGGGTTCGCGGCATAGGCGTACAGCTTCTCGATCGACGACCAGTACTGCACGACGTACGGGCCTCCGCCGCCCAGAAGCAGTTCGTAGCCGAGCAGGCCTGAATCGTCGTCGCGGGAGAGCTCGCGCAGCATCCGGGGCATGGCGCCGAAGACCGGCAGCCACAGGTCGGGGCGCCACCAGCGGTTGATCTGCATGCCGATGTGGAAGACGACGAGTTCGCCGTCGTGGCGGTGGGTCATGCGTCCGGGGACGACTCGTGTCATGGTCTTCTCCTATTCGATAGTTCCACTATCCATATTGGATAGCGATACTATCGATGTCAAGAGGTGGCTATGAGGATTTCCGAGCTGTCGGCGCAGACGGGTGTGACCGTGCCGACGATCAAGTACTACCTGCGCGAGGGTCTGCTCCCGGAGGGCGAGCGCACCGCGCCGACGCAGGCGACGTACGGTGAGCGGCACGTGGAACGACTTCGGGTGATTCGTGCGCTGCTGGATGCCAGGGTGAGCATCGCAGAGACGCGCCGGGTTCTGGAGGCGCTCGATGCGGCACCAGCGAACGCGCATGATCTGCTCGGCGCCGCGCACGCCGCGGTGACGCCGCCCCTCGACGAAGGCCTGGATCTCGCGGATGCCGAGCGCCTCGTGGCGGGGCTCGGGTGGCGGCCCGGGATGTGCGATCCGGCGGTGCTCGGCGACGTCGCCCGGGCGCTGGCCGGATTGGAGCGCGCCGGGTTCGCCGTCTCGGACGACGTGATGCCGGTGTACCTCGACAGTGCTCGGAAGATCGCGGATGCCGAGATCGCCGGCGTCCCCTCCGAGTCAGCCGAGGCGGCCGTGCGCTACGTCGTGCTGGGATCGGTGCTGGTCGAGCCGCTGCTGCTCGCTCTGCGACGGGTGGCGCAGCAGGTGGCGTCGGCAGAGCGCTTCGGCGGCGCGGAGCACTAACCGGCTTGCTGTGGTGCGACCGCGGATGGGGTGAAGATCGGGGTGATTTTCCGCGCACGCCTCAGGGGTCAGCCAGGGCGTCCTTAGGATGAGTCCGCCGTGCCGTTGCCAGCCATCTGGCGGATGTCGTTGCGCACGACTGTCGCTTGCCACTGCAGTGGCCAAGGAGGGAACTAGCGTGACCACTTCATTGCCCGAGAACGCCCACGCCGCCGCGAAAGGGGTCAGCCGCCGGACGATCGTCAAGGGTGCGGCCTGGTCCGTCCCCGCGGTCGCTGTCGCCATCGCCACCCCGCTCGCCGCGGCTTCGACCGCGACTGCCGCTCTCACCTATGAGGTGACGCCGATCGCCGATGTGTACGCGCCCTACGGTGCGGTTTCGGTTCGCCTGACGAACACGGGCACGGCCGAATACTCCGGTCCGATCACGCTCAGCACTCCGGCGTGGGCGACGGTCGCCCCGTTCTCGGTGCCGGGGGCGACTCCGACGACCGCCGACGGCACCACCGTGTGGACCATCCCGGCCGCGTCGATCGCCGCGGGCCAGTCGATCGTCCTCGACCTGACGTGGGACGGACCCTTCCCTGAGGCCGCCGAGCAGCGGCCGCTCACCGTGGCTGTCGACTCGTCCGCGAGCATCACCCCGGCGGGCCCGGTCACGGTGGCGTCGCCGTACCAGCTGCTCTGGTACGCGGTGACGCCCGGCGGGCAGGGCAACCCCGCCGGAAGCCCGGGGTTCTTCATCGGGAACACCACCGAGACCCCGTACAGCGACACCGGCGCCATCCGCACCGGCGTGTGGGGCTTCCCCCTGCCCTCGGTTCGACTGTTCACCTCCAATGGAGTCACGTACAACGGTGAGAGGGCGGCCGAGTCCGGCCAGTTCATCGCGCGCTACTTCGACATTCCGCTGAGCGTGCCCGCTCGCACGGGTCGGCAAGTGTTCGAGTACCTGCCATCCACGAGCGGGCCGGCCCTGCAGCACAGCCGCCCGCTCATCTCGATCCTCACCGACCCCGCGACAGAGTTCGACACTCTGGGCGACCTGGCCCTGTACTCGCCGTACCGGCCTGCAGCCGGCTGACACAACGTTCGGATGCCCGCAGCGCAGAACAGCGCCGCGGGCATCCGCGTGTTCGGGCCTCTGTCGCCGAGGCCGGGGGTGGCTCACCGCTCGCGCGAGCGACTCGGTCCCGTTGCGCGTCTTGCGTGTTCGCAACCGCAACGGCGCGCACTCTCATCCGCGCTCTGAGCCAACGCAGCCCGAGATTGTCGACGCACCCCGCGGTTCGCCGCGGTCCCCGGCCCGCGGCTCAGCCGGCCGGGCGGAATCTTCGCGGCGGCGGGTCGATTCCCCCCCACGCGTAGGTGAGTGCCAGTCGCGGCCGCAGCCTGATCGGCCCCTCGCCGGGTCTCGTGCCGGGCGGATGCAGGACGAACTCCTCTTTACCGCGTCGCGTCAGCCGCCAGCCGTGGTGGTGGAGATTCATATGATGGAACCGGCAGAGCAGGACGCCGCGGTCGATGTCGGTGCGGCCCTCGTGGTCGGCCCAGTGGTCGATGTGGTGCGCTTCGCAGTATGACGCGGGGCGGTCGCAGCTCGGCCACATGCATCCGCCGTCGCGGATGGCCAGGGCGACGCGCTGTCGAGGTGTGAACAGGCGGTGCTCCCGCCCGACGTCGAGCGGGTTGCCGCATCCGTCGACCGTGACCGGCACGTAGCCGCTGTCGCAGATGTGCTGGTCGGCGACCGCGGCGGGCAGGCTCGTCAGGCCGTCTTCGGAGTGGGCGGTAGGCGAGGGCGTGCCGGTCTCATCGACCACCTTCACGAGCCGCACCCCTGCCTGTCGCGTACCGAAGACGGTCTCGGCGTCGGCCAGCGCACCGGCGCGCAGCACGTCGCGGAACAGGTCATAGGCCAGCTGGTCGTTGCTGCGATCATCGGCGCTCAGTTCCGCGGCCCGCTCGCGCTCGGCGGAGTCGACAAAGCGCGGTCCGCCGCGGCGCGGGCGAAGGGCGCTGTCGAGCACGGTCTGCGCGAGCATCCCTCCCTCATCGTCGAAGAGGAACGACCCGCGCCGGTTGCCGTCGGCGTCGGTCCAGAGCCGGAAGCTGCGGCGCTCGTACCGCTCGAGGAACCGACGGTACGCGCCGTCGGGGTCCAGCTGGTCGCGGATCGCCCGCGCGGTGTGCCGCAGTTCCTCCAGCGACTGCGTTGACGCCTCGGCGATCAGCTGCTCGGCCGCGAGGAACCAGGCGTCGCGCGCGACAGCCGTCTGGTCGGCATCCGCTCCCTCGGGAGCAGGGGGCTCACCGAGCCCCTGACGGATGGCATCGTGCTGCGCCGCAGTGATGGCCTGCGCGAACAGGGCGGCGCCGAGCGGAGCATCCCACGGCTGCGCCTTTTCGTCGCCGGCGGTCTCGGCAGTCGCGGCAGCATCCGGGGCGACCGTCGGCTCGTGCGCTCCCAGCAGCGATTCGCCGACGCGCATCTTGCGTGCGGCATCCGCCTTCGCGGTGCCCGTGAGCTCCTGCACCAGCGAGACCGCGGTGCGGTGCCCGCGGGACTGCGCGAGGCCGGACTGCCCCGCATCCCGTGCCGAGCGCGTCGCGATCACCCCGACCGCCGCGACCTGCGCGAGCTCGGCGCAGCGCATGAGCGCGGCCGACGCCTCGGCCACCGAGACCGCCTCGGCGTCGCTCAGCGTCGAGACCCGCGTCGCGAGCTCCTGCGGCTGCACATCCGCACCGAGCAGGTCGGCCAGCGCGGCCGCCCGATCGGTGATCTCGGATGCGAATGTCATGCTTCCAGTATCGGGAGGGCCACCGACATTCGAAGCCAGTTTCGAGTCCCCAGACCACCTCGCCGGGTCACGAACGGGTAACGAACGCGACGCGTGTCAACCCCCGCACGCCCACCCGGTCCCTGACGTAGAACAGAGGCAAGAGAGAGGTGACGGCCATGGCCGCAGGCGACATCGAGACGTTCCAGCGGAACGGGATCTGGTTCAACCGGATCGAGGGGGAGGCGCACACGTTGGGCAGCAGCTTCAACACTCAGGAGGAAGCGGCGCGGGTCGGACGCGGCGCCGCTGTCGCGCGCCAGGTGGAGCACTCGGTGCGCACGGACGAGGGCCCGTCGGCAGACGACGTCAACGACCGCCACCCGCGCGACCTGATCGGTTGATGAGGGCCGGCTTCGACGGCCGCAGTGCCGAAGGGCGCGCGATCCGGGTACAGGTGTGCGTGAACGGCGCGAGGGATGTGACGCAGCATCCCCGGTTGAGCGCCGACGCGACGATCGTCGCCGACGGAGCCGCGGATGCCGTCGCGGCGGGCGCGCGCGAGATCCACGTGCACCCCAAGGATGCCGCGGGGCAGGACAGCCTCGCCGGCGGCGATGTCGCTCGCTGGCTGCGCGCGGTTCGGGCCGCGTGCCCCGGCGTGCCGGTCGGCGTGACGACGGGCGCCTGGGCGGAGCCCGAGGTCGAGCGTCGGCTGGCGGCGATCGCCGGGTGGACGGAGCTGCCGGACTTCGCGTCGGTCAACTGGCACGAGGAAGGGGCCGACGAGGTCGCCGCGCTGCTGCAGAGCCGCGGCGTCGGCGTCGAGGCGGGTATCTGGGACGGCAGCGGGCTGGAAGCGTGGCGCCGCTCGCCCGTGCGCGCGGACTGCCTGCGCGCGATGATTGAACTGCCCGACGAGCCCGCCGAGAACGTCCGTCGTCACGCCGAGGGGCTGCTCGCCCACGTCGTCCGCGCGGAGCCGGGCATGCCGGTGCTGCTGCACGGGGAGGAGCGCTCGACGTGGACGGCGCTCGATCTGGCGATCGAGTGGGGGCTGGACGCGCGGATCGGCCTGGAGGACGGCCTCACGCTGCCCGACGGCAGCCTCGCGGGCGACAACGCGGCGCTCGTGAGGGCGGCGGTGGCGCGGATGCCGGTGGTCGGTCCCTGACCGCTTTCATTCGGTAACGGAGCGGGAATCCTTCTCGCCCCGCACTCGCCCCCAGCCCGACCAGTCCGGGCGGTCGACGATGCAGAAGCGGTTGCCCTCCGGGTCCTCCATGATCACGTAGTCCGCGTCGACGGGCAGGTTGTCCCAGTGCACCTCGCGCGCGCCCAGCTCGGCGAGGCGGCGCACCTCGGCCTGCTGATCCTCGGCGTAGATGTCGAGGTGGATGCGCGGAGGCAGAACCCGTTCTGAGCGATGGGCATCGAGGGCGATGCACGGCGTGTCCGCGTGGCGCGGTTTCAGCACCACCCAGTCGTCGTCCGCGGGGTCCCGCTCGACGTAGTCCAGAGCGGCTTGCCAGAAACGGGACTGCGCAGGCAGATCGTCCACACGCATCACGATCGATGCGATCATCAGCATCCGGTCAGCCTAGATCGGCTGACGATCGTCGCCCACCGACAGTACTGTGAGTCCCATCCGGTGACCGCCACCGCTCGCATCGAAGGAGATCGACGCATGAGACCACTGCGGTACGCGATCAACGTCACTCTCGACGGCTGCGTGCACCACGAGGCGGGGGTGGCTCCCGACGAGGAGTTGATGCGCTTCTGGACGGCGGACATCGAGCGCGCCGACGCCCTGCTGTACGGCCGGGTGACGTACCAGATGATGGAGTCCGCGTGGCGGCGCCCCGCCTCGGGGTCGTGGCCCGACTGGATGGATGAGTGGGAGATCCCGTTCGCCGAGGCCATCGACCGGGCGCCGAAGCACGTCGTCTCGAGCACGCTGACGGCCGTCGACTGGAACGCCGAACTGGTGCGGGGTGAACTGGGCGAGGCGGTTCAGCGTCTCAAAGATCAGCCGGGCGACGGCCTGTCGGTCGGCGGCGTGACTCTTCCGCTCGCGCTGGCCGACCTAGGTCTGATCGACGAGTACACCTTCGTGGTGCATCCGATCCTCGCCGGACACGGCCCGAGGCTGATGGACGGCCTGCGCGAGCGCATCCGGCTCGAGGCCGTGGATCGGCGGGAGTTCGGGTCCGGGGCGGTCGCGACCCGCTATCGGCCCGCCTCCGCCTGAAGGGTGCCCAGGTCCCCGGGCGACCCGGCGGCCCGCTCGACGACGCCAAGGGGAACGTCGTCGAGCGAACCGCAAGGATGCCGCTACGCGCGCGGCGGGTTCGCCGGCAGCCAGTCCTCGAGCGTCGTTTCGAAGATGTGCGCGCCGTCGACCGGAATGAGCGTGTGCTCCTCGATGTGCGCCCCGTAGTAGGTGGCGTCGTCGTCGCGCACGACGGTGCGCGGGTCCTTGCGGAAGGTGAGCGCGCGTCGGGCGAACTCGTCCATGCCGAGCGCCTCCGGGCCGGCGATCTCGGTGTCTCCCTGCGGCTCGCCGGCCGCGGCGCGGGCGACGGCGGTCGCGACGTCCTCCGCGGCGATGGGCTGGATGAGCGCACCGGGAAGCCGCACGGTGTCGCCCTCGGTCGAGATGTCGGCGATGCTGCCGACGAACTCGAAGAACTGGGTCGCGTGCACGAGCGTGTAGCCGATGCCCGATTCGCGGATCAGCTTCTCCTGTGCGACCTTGGCCGCGAAGTAGGCGATGTTCTGCGGACGGTTGGTGCCGACGATGGTCAGGGCGACGTGGTGGGTCACCCCGGCCTCCGCTTCTGCGGCGAGCAGGTTGCGGGTCGAGGTCGTGAAGAACTCCATCACGTCGTCGGGGGCGAACGAGGGGGAGTTCGACACGTCGACCACGGTGTTCGCGCCGACGAGCACCTCGGCGAGGCCTTCACCGGTGAGGGTGTTCACGCCCGTGTTGGGCGAGGCCGCGATGGCCTCATGCCCGTGCTCGGTCAGTTTCGAGACGACCTTGGAGCCGATGAGGCCGGTGCCTCCGATGACGACGATCTTTGCCATGTCGAGCCTTTCTTGTGAGGGTGATGCCGCTGGCGACGTCTGATAGCTGTGACCGAGAGGCGGCCACGGGTGTGACAGCGGTCAGGCGACCGCCGTGTTCTGCACGCGCCAGTCGTGGTAGCGCGTCGGCGCGATCGTCGCGGTCGCCTCGGGCAGCAGATCGCGGCTCGACAGGCGTGCGCCGAAGTACGTGCCGAGCGGATCGGCGACGACGTCGCGATCGTCCTGGCGCCAGCGCAGGTCGAGCTGGGCGATCTCCTCCAGGCGAAACACCTCGGGGCCGCCGAACTCGATCATCCCGAACCGCGGTTCGCCGAGCGCTGCCCCCGCCACCGCGTTCGCGACGTCGTCCGCCGCCATCGGCTGCACGAGCACGTCGGCGACATGCGCCGCGCGCTCGCGCATCGCGTGGTCGGTGATGTTGCGCAGGAACTCGAAGAACTGCGTCGCGTGCACGAGCGTGTAGGGGCGACCGGATGCGGTGATCAGGCGCTCCTGCTGCTCCTTGGCGACGAAGTAGCCGCCCTCCGCGCGCGCGAGCCGATCGGTGCCGACGACCGAGAGGGCGACGTGATGCGCGACCCCCGCGAGCTCTCCATAGGTGAGCAGGTTCATGGTCGAGGTGTAGAAGAACTCCTGCGCCGCCGCCTCGTCGGTGTACGACGAGTTCGACACGTCGACGACGACCTCCGCGCCGGCGAGGGCCTCTTCCAGCCCCTCGCCGGTGTACGAGTTCACACCGGTCGCGCGCGCGGCGGCGACGACGACATGGCCGGCGTTGCGCAGGTTCCGCACGACGCGGGTGCCGATCAGTCCGGTTCCGCCGATGACCGTGATTCTCATGTCGCTCCTTGATCGTCCGGGGGATGCCGCGGGCATCCGCGTGTATCTGATTGACCGGCAGCGTCCGCGGGTTGTGACAGGAACGCGGCAACTCGACGAAATCCGTCCGCGACGTCACAGCCGCGGCGAGAGCCCTGTCATCTCTGGCATGGGCCCGCCGATGATCGCCCGCGGCGGGCCCGCCCCCTCCGACGAAAGGACTCTCCGATGACCGAACATGTGCTCGAGCCGGACGCGCAGGCGTTCGCCGACGCCACCTCCACCCCGCCGTTCCTCGCCGACCGCGGTGTCGACGGGGCGCGCGCTCTGCTCGACGAGGTGCAGGCCGCCCCGATCGAAAAGCCTCCCGTGGACGAGGAATGGATCACCGTGCCCGCCGCTGTGGGCGATGTGCGGGTGCGCATCGTCAAGCCGGTCGGCGCGACCGGGACCCTGCCCGTGATCCTGTACGTGCACGGCGGCGGCTGGGTGCTCGGCAACGCCGGCACGCACGACCGCCTGGTGCGCGACCTCGCGACCGGCGCCGAGGCGGCCGTGGTGTTCGTGGAATACGACCGCTCGCCCGAGGCGCAGCATCCGGTCGCCGTCGAGCAGGCGTACGCGACAGCGCGCTGGGTCATGACCGACGGCGCCACCAAGGGACTCGACGCGTCGCGCATGGCCGTGGCCGGCGACTCCGTCGGCGGCAACATGGCCGCGGTGCTCGCGATCCTCGCGAAGCGGCGCGGCGACGTGTCGTTCATCCACCAGTCGCTGTACTACCCCGTCACGGATGCCGGGCAGGACACGGCCAGCTACCGCGAATTCGCGGAGGGCTTCCACCTTCGCGCCGACGCCATGGCGTGGTTCTGGGACAGCTACATGCCCGACGTGAACGCGCGCACCGACGTGACCGTCTCACCGCTGCAGGCATCGGTCGACGACCTCGCCGGCCTGCCAGAGACGTTCCTCGTGGTCGACGAGAACGACGTGCTGCGCGACGAGGGCGAGGCATACGGCCGCAAGCTCATCGCCGCCGGCGTGCGCACCACGCTCGTGCGCTACGACGCGACCATCCACGACTTCATGATGCTCAACCCGCTGCGCGGCTCCGCCGCGACCACGGCCGCGATCGCGCAGGCCGTCCACACCCTGCGCACCGCCTTCGCGCAGGCCTGAATCACCCACCCCGAACAGAGAGAAAGATCATGACTCACATCAAGCCCACCATCGTGCTCGTCCACGGCGCCTTCGCCGAATCAGCCTCCTGGAACGGCGTCATCGCGCGTCTGCAGGAGCACGACGTTACGGCCGTCGCGGTCGCCAACCCGCTGCGCAGCCTCGCCGGCGACGCCGCCTACGTGCGTGATGTCATCGCGTCGATCGGCGGCCCGGTGGTGCTCGTCGGGCACTCCTATGGCGGACTCGTCATCACGGATGCCGCCGCAGGCAACGACGCCGTCGTCGGACTCGTGTACGTCTCGGCGTTCGTGCCCGAGACCGGACAGAGCGCGTTCGAGCTGTCCACGAGCGCACCGGGCAGCACGCTCGGCGACGCGCTCGCCGCCTACCCGGTCGCGACCGGAGGCAACGAGTTCGCGATCCGTCAGGACGTCTTCCACGACCAGTTCGCGGCAGACGTCGATGAGGACGTCGCAGCGATCATGGCGGCGACCCAGCGACCGGTCACCCAGGCGGCGCTGTCCGAGGGTCTGGCCGCCGCCGAGCCGGCGTGGAAGACGATCCCCTCCTGGCACGTCTTCGGCGACCAGGACCGCAACATCCCGCTCGCGGTGCTGCGCGCCGGTGCCGAGCGCGCCGCATCCCACGGCACCCGCGAGATCGCCGGCGCCTCGCACGCCGTGCCGGTGTCGAACCCCGACGTGGTCGCGCAGGCGATCGCCGAGGCCGGCCGGGCCTGGGTGGCAACCCAGGAGCACGCGGCCTGATCATCCCCCGGCGCCTCGCACGTGCATCCTCCGTGCGGGGCGCCGGACCATCCTGACGGAGCATCCGCATGTCGCCATTCCCGCCCCTCCGCCGCATCGACGCGGGCGAGTTGTCGGTCGCGTACGTCGATCTCGGCGACCCGCACGCCGAGCCCGTCGTGCTGCTGCACGGCTTCCCCTACGACATGCACAGCTACGTCGACGTCGCGCCGCTGCTCGTCGACGCCGGGTTCCGCGTCGTCATCCCTGCGCTGCGCGGGCACGGACAGACCCGGTTCCTGGATGCCGCCACGCCGCGCTCCGGTCAGCAGGCCGCACTCGCCGTCGACGTGGTGGCGCTGCTCGACGCGCTCGCGCTCGAAGAGCCGGTGCTCGCCGGGTACGACTGGGGCGGGCGCGCGGCCTGCGTGGTCGCGGCGCTCTGGCCCGAGCGCATCTCGGGGCTGGTCTCGGTGAACGGCTATCTCATCCAGGACATCGCCGCCGCACAGCATCCGATCCGTCCCGACCTCGAGGCGGGCTTCTGGTACTTCTGGTACTTCGCGACCGAGCGCGGCCGGCGTGGGCTCGCGGCCGACCGCCGCGACATCGCCGAGGTGATCTGGCGCCGCAACTCGCCGGAGTGGGCGTACGACCCGTCGGTGCTCGACCGTACCGCTGCGTCGTTCGACAACCCCGACTACGTCGACGTGGTGATCCACTCGTACCGCCACCGGCTCGGGCTGGCGCCCGGAGCGCCGCGCTTCGACGAGTTCGAGGCCCGGCTGGCCGCCGCACCGCCGATCCCGGTGCCGACCATCACGCTCGACGGAACGGCCGACGGCAACTTTCCCGCGACCGACGGCTCGCAGCATGCGCACCTGTTCACCGGGCCGCGCGAGCACCGGCAGGTGCCGCACGCGGGGCACCACCTTCCGGCCGAGGCGCCGCACGCCTTCGCGCAAGCCGTGCTCGACGTCGCCGAGCCGCCCGGAGACGGTGCGGGGACGCCATGATCCGGCGTCGCGGTCACGGCAAGCGCGCCGACACCCCGGATCGCGCGCCGCTGAACAGCGCGCTGGGCACCGAGCTGTTCGTGCTGCAGGCGATCGCCGGTGCGACCATCAGCGAGGCGGGCACCCGGGCGACGATCTACCTCTCGACCCTGTCGAGCGGGCTCGTCGCGCTCGGCTTCGCGAGCGGCTCGCCGGTGCTGCTCGCGACCCTGACGTTCACGGTGCTGCCGACGATCTTCATGCTGGGCTGGTTCACCGTCGTGCGCCTGGTCGACAACAGTGTCGAGAACATCACGGTGCGTCGGCGCATGAAGCGGATCCGCGAGTACTTCGCGTCGCTGCATCCCTCGGGACCCGAGCTGATCGGCCTCGACGATCCGCGCACCGGCGAGCTCGGCGTCCGCTACTCGCGCACCTCGTTCCTCTTCACGATGGCGAGCATGATCGCCGCGGTGAACGCCGTGCTCGGCGGGGCACTGGTCGCCCTCGTCCTCGCGATCGGCGTCGAGGTGCCGACCGGGGTGGCACAGCTCGCCGGCGGCGTCGTCGGGCTCGCGCTGCTCACGGCCACGCTCACCTACGAACGCCGCCGCATCCGGGCGGCGAGCCCGGGCTGAGCACAGCCGGGCGAGAAAGTTCCGAGCCCGCTGTCACAGATCGCGGAGCCGCCCGGTCTCACCTGGTGAGGGACACGTCGCGCGGAGCGCGAGTCCGGAACGGAGTGAGCGAGATGCGGATCGTCGTGTTGGGCGGTACCGGCCAGGTCGGCCGGATGGTCGTGGACAGACTGGAGCGGCGCGCGCAGGCCGTGGTGGTCGCGTCGCCGACGAACGGCGTGGATGCGCGCACGGGTCGCGGCCTCGATGCGGCTCTCGAGTACGCGGATGCCGTGATCGACGCGACGAACGCGCCCGACCTCTCGGGCCCTGCCGCCCGCGCGTTCTTCGAGGAGACGACGCAGCGGCTGCTCGACGCCGAGCAGCGCGCTGGTGTCGCTCACCACGTGGTGCTGTCGATCGTCGGCGCGGATCACGCCGGAGACGACGGCTACTTCGCGGCGAAGGGCGTGCAGGAGCAGCTCGTCCGCTCGGGGCCGGTCGCGCATTCGATCCTGCGCGCCACGCAGTTCTTCGACTTCGGGCGCACGATCGCCGCGTGGAACACCGCTGACGGCACCGTGCGGCTGCCCGCACGTGCGGTGCAGCCGCTGGCCGCATCCGACGTCGCCGACGCGCTGGTGGAGCTGGCCCTGGGCGCGCCCTCCGGCGCCGCGGTCGACCTGGCCGGGCCGGAGCGGATGCTGTTGCCCGAGTTCGTGCATCGCGTGCTGCGCACCGACCACGACCCGCGCTACGTGGTGGCCGACGATGCCGTGGAGCCTATCGGCTTCAACATCGCCTCCGAGCTGCTGCTGCCGCGCGAGCCGATGCGGCTGGCGCCGACGAGCCTCGACGACTGGGTGCACGCGGAAGGACGGCGCAAGCTTGCTCTCGCACGGTGATCGGGTGGAGAGTGTCAGCGTGACACAGGCAGGCGACGACGATCGCCCTGGCGACGATCTCGACGCGGCCGTCGAGGTCTTCGCCGCGCAGAGACGGCGCCTGTTCGGCATCGCCTACCGGATGCTCGGCACGGTCGCCGACGCCGAAGACATTGTGCAGGACGCGTGGATCCGCTGGCAGAACACCGATCGCAGCCAGGTGCAGGAGCCCGCGGCGTTCCTCGCGACCATCGTGACGCGACTCTCGATCAACGTGCTGCAGTCGTCGCACACCAAGCGCGAGACCTACATCGGCCCGTGGCTGCCCGAGCCGATCAACACCGACGACGATCCGGCCCTCGGTGCCGAGCGCGCCGAGGCGCTGCAGTTCGCGATCCTGCTGACGCTCGAGAAGCTGACGCCGACCGAGCGCGCCGCATACATCCTGCGCGAGGCGTTCGACTATCCGTATCCGCGCATTGCCGAGGTGATCTCGGCCAGTGTCGTGAGCGCCAGGCAGCTGGTCAGCCGGGCGCGCGCGCACCTGTCGTCGACCCGGCACACGGCCGTCGAGCCGTCTCATCAGCGCCGCCTGCTGGAGGCGTTCCTGGTGGCGGCGCAGAAGGGCGATGCGCAGGAGCTCGAGAAGCTCTTCGTCGACGACGTCGTCAGCTACTCCGACGGCAACGGGGTGAAGCTCGCCGCGCGGATCCCGGTGATCGGGCGCACGCGGGTGGCGAAGTTCATCGCCGCCTTCGCGCACCACTTCTGGACGGGCAAGAGCATCGACTGGGTGCAGGTCAACGGACAACCGGCCGCGGCGCTCACCGAGAACGGCGAGATCACCACCGTCGTGACCGTCACCGCGTCGGACGACGGCATCGAGCAGCTGCTGTGGATGATGAGCCCGCCCAAGCTCGGCCATGTGACGCCGGTCATCGCATGACCCGCAGGAAGCCGCCGGCGTGGTTGCGCCGGAGACATCGTGGTGCGTCCGATCGGGAACTCATCGAGCAGCTGGCGATGGGGATGGCGGTAGGGGATGCCGACGGCATCCGCGCGGTGCTGCAGCCCGACGTCGTGGTGGTGATCGACAGCGGTGGCCGCGTGCCGGGGACGTCATCGCCCGTCGAGGGTGCGGATGCGGCGTCTGTGGCGCTGCTCGCGCTCATGACGCCCGAGACGTCGGTGACGATGGTGTCGATCAACAGCGCTCCCGGTTTCGTGCTCGAGCGTGAGGATGCTGTCGTCGGTGCCGTCACGGCCGAGTCGAGGGCGCATCGGATTTCGGCGGTGTGGGTGGTGTGCAATCCGGAGAAGCTGCGGCACTGGAACGGGTGAGGTGCCGGCCCGCGCGCGTTCAGTCCTCCGCGACAGGCGGCCAGAGCGGATGCCGCGCCACAGCCACCCGCGCGGCGAGGTCCGTCACGACGCGCGACGCGTCGACGCCATCAGTCAGGCCCAACCCGCGCGCCAACTCCAGCGCCAGTGCCGCGTGCCCGTCGGCGTTCGGATGGAAGGCATCGTCGAGCAGCCCCCACGGATGTCCCTCGTTTCCGGGCCCCGTCCCTTCGGCGAACGCCGCGAAGGCCGCGTGCTGATCGACGAGCATGACGCCCTCCGACGCCGCCACCTCCCGGATCGCCTGCACGAACTCGCCGATGCGCTCCCGGTCCGGCGCGCGCAGCAGGTCGATCGTCGGCGGGGTCTGCAGTACCGGGATCGCGCCGAGTTGCCGCACACGTGAGACGAATTCGCCCACCGAGGCCCGGAACTCCGAGACCTCGACGATCGGGTCCAGCCAGACCGTCGTGCAATCGTTCGTGCCGATCATCAGGGTGACCACGTCGGGTCGCCAGACGGCGACCCGACGCTCGAAGTCCTCCAGGATCAGCTGCATCCGCCAGCCGGTGATCGCGGTGTTGAACACGACGTCCTGCACCCGCCCCAGGTCGCCCCGGATCAGCTCGTGCAGGTGCTCGACATAGCTGCGGGCGCCGCGGGTGTGGATCAACCCGTGCGTGATCGAGTCACCGGTCATCACCCAGGTCACCGGAGCCCCCGACGCCAGCAACGACGCGAGACGTGCGCGATCGTCGGCCACAGCCCCGCCCCTCAGCGCACCGTCAGTTCGACGTCGATGAACCGCGGGCGATAGATCGTCGCGTCGTCGTACACGTCGCCGACGTTGTCGAAGGTGTTCACGTTGTACGTCACCAGCACCTTGTTGCCCTGCCGCATCTCGGGATGCTCATGCGCGTTGTACGTGAACACGTCGGCGTCGCCGTAGCTGCCGAACAGCCCGGTCTCGGGCGTGCGGTACAGCTCGACGCCCTCGGTGAACGGACCCATCGGCGAGCACGAGGTGCGTGCCACGATGCGGGTGCTGAACAGCTCGGAGGTGTCCTGCGTGACCATCAGATACCCGTCGCGGTAACGCGAGACGCTGAACTCGTTGGCCACGTAGGGCGCCACGGGCACGGCATCCGACTCATCGGCCGACCAGGCCGAGCCGTCCCAGAAGGTCCACTCGCCCGCCAGGCCCGTGCCGTCGGTCGTGCGGGCGACGTGCGCCGAGCGCACGCCGTCGTAGTCGGCGATGCCGTAGATGTACGTCGTGCGGCCCTCCTGCAGGGTCCACGACCCCCAGTTGATGTCGGTCGCCGAGGGCAGGTCGATGATCGACTCGAGTTGCAGCGTGTCGCTGTCGAGGGTCGCCAGCCGGTTGCCGCTCCACCCCCAATCCCACTGCCCCGGACCGAACCGGGTGAACTGAAGCAGCGGCACCTGCACCGTGCCGCGCTTCCCCGAGGCTGGGTCGCCGATCCAGTACCACCGGCCGTCGTCCTCGGGCGGCACGATCGACTCGGGGGCATCCGGGGTTCCTCCGGTCACCGTCTCGAAGCCCTTGCTCGTCTGCACGATTATCGACTGGTTCACGAACGGCGAGTCGGTCGGGCGAGAACCGTCGGGGTTCACGGTGCCCAGGAACGTGTCGCTGAAGAACCAGCCGGTGCGGCCGCCGCCGAGTGGCAGCGAGTAGGTGCTGTCGCCGCCGGTCCACGCGCCGCCGGTCTCGGCGTAGGTGCGGAAGTCGTCGGTGAGGGTCTCGTTCACGGATGCCGTCGCCGTGATCGTCTTGTCGACCAGTGAGCACTGCCCGTCGGTGCGCGACGTCGGCACGGCCGCGCTCGCCGGTGCGGCGAGCAGGCCCCCGGCGCACACGGATGCCGCGGCGAGGCCGACGGCAGCGAGGATTCTTCTGTTCATCTCGATCACTCCTTCGTGTTGAGAACTGCTGGTAGGGGTTTCTGCGGTATCGGTGCGTTTCGTCTCGTCGCTGCGCTCCTCGCTCAACGACCGGGTCGAACCCGGGCGACGACCGGATGCCGTCACACCTCGATCACCCGGCCCGATGCGTCGATGTCGTAGGTGTGCGCGCCGACCGAAAGGCCGCGCAGCGCGGCATCCGGGTCGAGCGCGGCGACGCAACCGGATGCGGTGACCGTGCCGTCTGCATCCACCGACACCCCGAACAGGCCCTCGATCACGAGCTCGATCCAGGCGCCTGACGACGAGCACGCCCAATCGATGATGTACGGCAGCTGCGGGGGAGCCTTGCGGGCGCCGCCGTTGATGCCCGGCACGGCCTCGTCGACGAAGTGCGCCTGGCCCATCGGCCCCTGGTTCGCGGTGCGTGAGAGCCCCTCGATCCATTCCGTGAGCACGGACGGCGCCCCCAGCGCGGCCAGCGCACGCCCCGCATCCGCGGGCCAGGCCGGGTAGGCGCCGTTCCACTGATGGTCGGGCCGCACGCTGTAGCTGGCGTCGGCATCCCACGGTGAGAGCGCGCGCATCCAGTTCTCGGTCTGCAGCTCGCGCACGAAGAAGTCGACCATCTCGGCGCGCACGGCCGGCTCGAGGTCGTCGGCGATGGTCGTGCCGACGACGCTGAAGTCGTAGCAGTGCCGCACCGGCAGGCGGGTGCCGTCGGGCTGCCCGGTGGCGAACACGCCGGTGCCGGGCAGGTAACGCTCGATCACGGCGGGCAGCAGGGCATCGGCATCGCCGCGCAGAGCGGATGCCGTCTCGTCGTCGCCATGTAGCTCGGCGAGACGCGCGGCGGTGCGCATGCTCCACACGTTGGCGGCGTTGAGGCCGGCGACCTCGTGCGTGTACGAGCTGACGCACTCGAGCAGGTTGTCAATCTCGCCGTAGTCGGCGAGCGGACTGTCGCGGCGCAGGTCCTTCCAGGCGGTGGCCCACTGCCTTACCGAGTCGGCGACCGACACATCGCCGACGATCTCGTCGAGAAAGCCGACGTCACCGGTGAAGCGCACGTAGTCGTGCACCAGGCGGGTCATGGCGTAGTCGTTCACTGAGTACCACCGGCCGACCGGTCCGCCGGTGAGCGACGAGGTGCCGAAGTGCGAGTGGATGTCGAGCGAGATCCAGTGCTTCAGCTGCCGGCGCATCTCGGCGGGATCGAGCAGCGCATGACTGACCGAGCTCAGGCTGTAGTCCCAGATGAACGTCGTGGTGCCCCAATAGTTCGGCATGAGCGTGTCGTACGAGCGGCCCAGCACGTTGTCGGCGAAGTCGCGGCGGAACCAGATCAGCCCGAGCGCCGCCCACCAGTACAGCCGGCGCAGCGGCTCGGAGCTCGTCTGCAGCACCGGTAGGGCGCCCGAGAACTCGGCATCGTCGGGGTCGAAGGCGGCGCGCAGCTGGCGATTCCAGAATTCCTTCGCGGCCGTCACGGCACCGGGCACGTCGGCACTGACGGCTTCGTAGGCCGCGAGAGCATTCGCCTCCGACGTGCCGACCGTCTGCACGTACCCAGCGCGGGCCACGCCACCGGCCGGCACCGTGAGCGCGATGCGCAGCTCGCCGCCGCGCCCGTTGCCGCCGATGCCCACGTCGAACGCGTCGGGCAGCTCGGCCACGCCGCTCAGCGCCGCTTCGCCACCGCGGATGCCCTGCACACTCCACGCCGCAGCATCCGCTGAGGAGAACACGAGCGCCTCGCCGCGTACCACCGCGCTGTTGCGCGCCGACGGCGACTCGGCATCCAGCCACGCGTCCGCCGACCGGGTGACCCGGGCGGCGGCCGACAGGCCCAGCCGTACCTCGCGATCCGCATCCGTGGTGTTTCGCACCTCGATGTCGATCGCCACCGCCGTGCGCCCCGGCACGCACACCGTCGTCGTGCGGATCTCGAGTCCGTCCACCTCGGCGCTGCGCACCACGCGGTCGGGCCGCCACTCGTGCGTCACCGGCACGCCATGCGAGGCGAACAGCCGCCCATCGACGAAGAGCACAGCGGTCTGCGTGAGACCCTGCGACACCGGCGGAAACTGCACGGCAGACACGGCGGTGAGATCGTGGTCGACGCGCACGGTGCCGAGCATGTTGGTGAGCCCGGGTGGCGCGATCATGTCGTCGAAGTGGTGCGTGATCGGGTCGGCGGCGAGGTCGTCGACCGTGGGGATGGTGGGGAGCATCATGCCTTTCGGAGCCGGATGACGAGGGCGGTCAGTACTGGCCGAGCGCCAGTCCCTTGGCGAAGAACCTTTGCGTGCACAGGAACAGCACCACGGTGGGCAGCGAGACGAGTACGGCTGCGGCGAGCACGGTCGACATCTGCGCTCCGCCGTAGGTGCTCTGCATGCTCGAGAGCGTGGTGACGATCGGACGGATGTCGTCGCTCTGGGTCAGGGTGAGTCCGAGCAGCAGGTCGTTCCACACGAACGTGGCCTGCAGGATGAAGATCGCGACCAGCGCGCTCGACGCCATCGGCAGGTACATGCGGGTGAAGATGCGCCAGGTGGTGGCGCCGTCGAGCACAGCAGCTTCGAACGTGGAGTGCGCGACCCCGGTGAAGAAGTTGCGCATCACGAACGCCGAGAACGGGATCGAGATGGCGGTGTAGATGATCACCATGCCGACCCGGGTGTCGAACACGCCCGCCCGCGAATAGGCGTCGAACAGCGGCAGCAGGATCATCTGCAGCGGGAACACGGTGCCGCCGAAGATCAGTACGAACCACGCGAAGCCCCGCTTGAGTCGCAGGGCGACGATCGCGAACCCGGCTGCGGCGCCGACGAGCACGGCGATGAGCGGGGAGAGCACGGCGTACAGCAGGGTGCTCAGCACGCTGCTGCCGAGCCCGGAGAGGTTGACGGCCTCGGCGAAGTTCTCGAACAGGTGGAAGTCGGTCGGCACCCACGACAGCTTCGAGGTGAAGGTCATGGGGTCCTTCATCGCGTTGACGACGAGCAGATAGGCAGGAAGCAGCCAGAGGATGCCGAGGATGACGAGCACGACCGTGCGGATGATCTTTCCCATGGTCACACCTCGTTCTTCGGCGACAGCTGCTGGCGCAGGTAGAGCACGGATGCCACGAGCGTGACGACCGAGAGGAACACGGCGATCGCCGAGCCGAGGCCGTAGTCGCTGTTGACGAAGGTCTCTTTGTACATGGTCAGTGCGAGGGTCTCGGAGACGGTGCCGGGACCGCCCTTGGTCATGCCCCAGACGATGTCGAAGGTCTTCAGGCTGGCGACGATCGAGAGCCCGACGACGACCGCGGTGAGCGGTCGCAGCATGGGCCACAGGATGCTGCCGAACAGCCGGATGCCGCCGGCGCCGTCGATCCGCGCCGCCTCGAGCGGCTCCTTCGGGATCGCCTGCAGGCCGATCGTGAACAGCAGCGCATTCACGCCGACGCCCTGCCAGGAGGAGGCGATGATCATGACGACCGTGTTGAGCGGAGCATCCAGCAGCCAGCGCGGCGGATCGGTGATGCCGAACACCGCGAGGGCCTGGTCGAGCGCGCCGCCGGAGGAGAGGATGAACGACCAGACCACGCCGACGCCGATGCCGGAGAGGGCGTAGGGGATGAGGAAAGGAAGGCGCAGCCAGATCCCGCCGCCGAGGTTCCAGGTGAGCAGGGCGACGCCGAGGCCGATGCCGACCGGGATGATGAGCGTGCCGATCACCCACAGCAACGTGTTCAGCACGGAGCCGGTGAAGTCGCCGTCGGTGAACATCTCGACGTAGTTGTCGAACCCGATCCAGTCCGGGTCGCCCAGGCCGTTGTACTGCGTGAAGCTGAGGAACACCGTCCACAGCAGCGGCAGGTACAGCAGCACCGCGACGAGGATCACGCCCGGGGCGATGAAGCCCCGGGCGGACCACTGGTACGGCGTCTTGGAATGCGCCATCCGGTGTTTACTCCTGCTCAGCCCAGTAGTCGTCGGCCACGGCCTGGATCTTCTCGAGGTACGGCATCGGGTCACCGGGGTTGGCGTTGAACGCGCCGAACTGCTCGATGGCCACGGTCACGATCTCGGTGGGCATCGCCTCGAAGAACCGGTCGTACAGCTGGTAGTCCTCGCCGGCGATCTCGGTGCCGAGCTCGGCCAGCGCCGGGTCGGAGACCTCGGCCTGCGGGTTGAACGCCACGTCGCCGTGGGCCTCGTTCCAGGCGGTCTGCGCGTCGGCCGACATCCACCACTCCGAGTAGGCCAGACCGAGATCCTTCTGTGAGGAGTTCTCGGCCACGCAGATCGGGCCCGACTCGACGGCGACCGGGGTCTTGTCGAGGTCGGGGTTGACCGCCGGGATGGCGAACATGCCGTAGTCGTCGGCGCTCATGCCGGCACCTTCGAGGTTGCCGGCGTAGAAGGTGCCGAAGTTGATCATGGCGAAGTCGCCCTGCTTCAGCGCCACGGCCGGGTCGGTCGAGCTGCCCGCGTCGCTGAACCAGCCGTTCTCGTGCTCTTCGAGCCAGATGTTCATCACATCGACGATCTCGGGGTCGGTGTACTTCACGTCGCCCGTGGTGAGGCCTTCGTACAGTTCGGGGTCGGTCGACGCGACGAGGTGCTGGAACCACTGGAAGGTGAACAGCACGCTGGTCTGGTAGTACGGCGTGACCCCGGCATCCTTCAGGGTGGTGGCGACTTCGTTCAGCTCGTCCCACGTCGTCGGCACCTCGACGCCGTTCTCGGCGAAGATCGGCTTGTTGTAGAACATGATCCAGTAGGCGATGTTCATCGGCACGCAGTACTGCTTGCCGTCGAAGGTGTAGCCCTCGGCGAGGTCTTCGCTCACCCAGCCCTCGTCGATCGCCTTCTGCCAGATGTCGCTCGTCTCGGCGACCAGGCCCTCGTCGACCAGCTGCTTGAGCGAGTCGCCGGTGTGCCAGGTGAACAGCCCCGGCGACTTGTTCGTGCGGAACGACTGCTTGATGAACGCGTCGTACTGGTTGGCGTCGGAGTAGCCGGTGGTCTTCAGGGTGATGTCGACGTCGCCGCCGCTCGTGTCGTTGAGCGATTCGAAGTCGGGCTTCCACGCCGCCTTGTCGGTGTAGAAGTTGAGCGTGCCGGTGGCCTCGCCGCCGTCTGCGCCGCCGTCGTTGCCGCCCCCGCCGGAGCAGCCCGTGAGGGCGACCCCGGCGAGGACGAGTCCGGCCGCGGCGGCGGCAATGGTGCGTCGCGCGATCATGTCAGAACTCCCTTGTTCGTTGTTCGTTCGTTGGTATCGTTACCAGAAATCTGGGTTCACGGTACCAAGGTGATGGATGCGGTGCAAGAGTCTCGTCGTCTTCGAGGCGAAACCCCGGGTGCTGTGTTCAGTTGTCGGGTCTACTCGTCGCCGGCGCGCGAGCCGCGCACGTAGGCCTTGACGGTGGCGAGGCGCTCGCTGCGGGTGTGCTCGGTGCGCTCGATGCGATACGGGCCCACGGATGCCGGCACGATGAACGTCTCGGCGTAGTGCACGACGAACGGCTCGAAAGCATCCGTCGGGCTGACCACGCGCGCCTCGTCGCCCTCCACGAGGTTCAGCACATTCACGGTGCCGTCGGTGTCGTGGTCGGCAGCCTCGGTGAACCAGTGCCGGCGGGTCTCGATGAACTCGAGTGCGTGCAGGCCGGTGCGTTCCTCGACGACGTCGCCGTCTTCGCCGATGGTCTCGACCTGATCGAGCAGGTTCTCGTGCACCCAGTCGGTGTCGCGGTCCCACTGGATGTTGCGGGCGCCGTGATCGAGGTGAACGGGCCGGGGGATGCCGTCGAGTCCGACGCGGCCCCAGTCCCACAGCTTGAACGTGAAGATGAACGGGGTGGCCGAGATCTCGAGCACCATCGAGTTCGCACCCGAGCAGTGCACGGTGCCGGCGGGGATCGCGAAGTGGTCGTGCTTGCGGGCGGGGAAGGCGTTCACGTACTGCTCAGCGGGGAACGGATGCTCGCCGTCCTGCGCGCGGGCAAGGTCGCGCAGCATCCGGTCGCGGTCGATGCCGGTCTTCGTGCCGAGGTACACCACGGCGTCGTCGCCGGCGTCGAGCATGTAGTAGCTCTCGTCTTGCGTGTAGTGCATGCCGAAGGTGTTCTGGATGTAGTCGGTGAGCGGGTGCACCTGCAGGCTGAGGTTGCCGCCGTCCATCGTGTCGAGAAAGTCGAAGCGGATGGGGAACTCCGCGCCGAAGCGCGAGAAGGTCTTGGCGCCCAGCAGCTCGACGGGCTGCGAGAAGACCAGGTCGAGGCTGGGGATCTCGATGACGCCGCCCTCGCCTTCGAGCAGCAGCGAGTTCTCTTCGGGCACGCAGTCGAAGCACCAGGCGTAGTTGTCTTTCGAGGGGTCGAGTCCGATGAGGTTCTTCATCCACTGTCCGCCCCAGACCCCGGGATCGAAGAAGGGCACCACGCGGAACGGGCGGGATGCCGCGTTCGCGAGGGCTGCGCGGAAGGCGTCGCCGGTGATCATGCCGGCCTCGTGCTCGTGCTTCTCGGCCGGGGCGATCGCGTTGCCGTCGAGCACGAAGTCGATCGTGTCGAAGAGGGTGCGCTTGTGCCGGTCGGCGACGCGCCACTCGACGAAGAAGCCGCGCTTGTACTTGCGCAGGTTGTCTTCGCCGGCGTTGTCGGCGCGCCAGTTCGTGGCACCGGCCCGCTGGCGCAGCTGGATCTCCCACCGGGCCATGTCGACGAGCACCGTGACGGGGCTGCTCTCGAGCCGGTCGCGCAGGAGAGCGGCGCCCCAGCCGACGACGACGGTGTTCTCGGTCGTCCGGTCGGCGAGGGCGTCGAGCTTGTCGGCGTCGTAGAAGTCGGGAAGGGTGTAGTGGCTCATCACGCCGAAGACGCGATCGTCGGTGAGGTTCGGGGCGATCAGCTGCTCGACCTCGGCGACGGGGCGTGCGGCCTGCTCGACGTCGACGATCTGCCAGTCGGGCAGGGCGCTCTGGATCTGGGTCGTGAGCGCGGGGACGTCGGTGCCGGGGTAGGTGTCGACCAGGATGACGGATGCTCGCCGCTGCGCGGCATCCGCGACCGCCTTCCACGCTTCCGCTCCGCGAAGGATGCGCTCGCCGGAGGGCAGCGGCACGGTGGGCTGGGTGTCGTAGCGGCCCCGCAGGGTGTGGCCTTCGTGCATGTCGCTGATCGGGGTGGTCACTGGTCCTCCTGGTCTTCGGGGGAGCGTGTCGCGCCGCGGGCGAGCACGCTGAGCCCGCGGGCGACGGACAACTCGGGCTCGGGTGGCACGACGAAGCGCGGCGGTGTGATCGACGGCCATAGGTGCGCGCGCACGTAGGTCTCGATGGGTTCGCGTACCGCGTCGCCGGCGCGCAGGATGCCGCCCGAGAGGATCACGACCGACGGGTCGTACATGTGGATCAGCGTGACGACGGTCGCGCCCCACACGTGCAGGAAGCTGTCGCGGATGTCGGCGTGAACGTCGCCGGTGAAGAGGTCGCGGATGGCGAGATCGGGGTGGGTCTGCGCGAGCGCCCAGGTGCTGGCGAGCGCTTCGCCGCAGCCGATGTTGCCGCAGGGGCAGGTCGGTCCGTTGATGTCAGTGGTGACGTGGCCGCCCAGGATGCCGGCGTGCCCGGAATGCCCGCGCAGCGGAACGCCGTCGATCATCGCCGCCGTGCCGATGCCGGTGCCGAGCGTCACGAGCACGGCATCGCGGGTGCCAGCGGCGGTGCCGGCCGTGGTCTCGCCGACGAGCGCGGCTCGGGCGTCGTTCTCGACGATCGCGGGCAGGTTCAGCTCGGCGGCGGCCCAGGCAGTGAGGTCGAAGTCGTTGAGAAAGTCGTACTTGGCGTTGGCGTGCAGCATCCGTTCGGTGGCCGGGTCGACGACGCCGGGCACGGCAATGCCGAGGGAGGTTGGGGCACCGGCGCTGCCGAGGGTGCGGGCCGCTTCGGCGGCTGCGGCGAGGTCGCTCGCGTCGCCGCGGACGGGGATGCTGTCGGAGGCGACGACGCGCGCACCGTCGATCTGGGCGAGCTTGATCTCGGTCCCACCGAAATCGATGCAGAGCTCCATCGCGTCCTCTCGTCGTTGGTTGGTAACGTTATCAATCTCTATTCGGAGATGTCAACCGTGGTGGCGACGGACCGCGGTGGGTCAGCGCAGACCGACGCGCAGCGAGACGGGCAGTTCGATCTCGCGCGGCGCGGCGTCTCGTTCGGGAGCATCCAGCCTGTCGAGAAGCAGCCGAGCCGCCGTACGGCCAAGCTCCCGCGGGTCGTGGTCGATCACGCTGATCGGCACCGGAGACAGCTCAGCGAGCTCGAAGTCGTCGAAGCTCATGATCTCGGGGAACTCGGAGGCCTGTCGCAGGCCGGTGTGCAGCTGCTGGTTGATCTCTTTGAGCGCGCCGATGGCGTTGCGGTTGTTGGCGCAGAAGATGGCGGTGGGCGGGTTCTTGCTGCGCAGCAGCGCGCGGGTGGCTTCGCGGGCCTGTTCGACGGTCTGTGGCCCGGCGGCGACGAGCACCGGGTCGATGCGGATGCCGCGCTCGTCGAGGGCGCGCACGAAACCGGCGTGCCGGCGCTCGCCGGTGAAGATCGAGAGGGTATTGCCGAGGTATCCGATGCGGGTGTGACCGCGGTCGATCAAGGCGATCGTGCCCCGGTAAGCGCCGTCGTCATCGGCGAGCACGACGCTGTCGGCCGCGAGTCCGTCGACGCGGCGCGAGGCGAGCACGACCGGCACCCCCTGGTTCTGCGAATGCGCGAGGTGGGCCGAGCTTGTGCTCGCCGGCACGACGATCAGCCCGTCGACCCGACGCCCGAGGAAGTCGCCGACCAGCTCGGCTTCGCGCGCGGTGTCCTCGCCGGTGTTGCCGAGCAGGATGCGCCTGCCCGTGAGCGCGGCCTCCTCTTCGACGCCGAGTGCGAACGTGCTGTAGTACGGGTTGGCGATGTTGGTGATCGCAACGCCGATGAGCCCGCTGCTGTGGCCGGGGCGGATGCTGCGTGCGTTCTCGTTTCGGTGGTACCCGAGCTCGGCGACGGCCTCTAGCACTCGCTGCTGCACGTCGGGCTTGACGTTGACCCCGCCCGAGAGGGTGCGCGACACCGTCATGGGACTCACGCCCGCACGCTGCGCGACCTCTTTGATGGTCGGGCGGTGGGTGCGGTTGGTCATGGGGGCTCCGGTCGGTGCGATCTGAGGGAACGTTATCAGGATCCCTCGTCGGCGGCGGATGCACGCCGAAGCCCCACGCGCCGTGGACGCGCCGGGCTGCCGTATTGTTCCAGTGGGAGTGTGAACTCAGTGGTCGACCTTGCCGCTGTCGCCGCCGTCGGGGCGGTCGCCGGCGACCTTCACCTTCACGAAGCTGAACACTGCGGCGATCTTGCCGACCGGGTGCCCCAGTACTCCGCCGAGTCGGCGGTGAACTTCAGCACCCCCGACATCGGGGTCGTCCTTGCCGCCGGTGAACCAGGCCTCGACGACCGGGTTCCACAGCTCGTCGATCTTCTCCCTGCTCTCGACGAGGCCCCACGAGGCGCGTGCACGCAGGGGTTTGAGAGCGCGGCGCGGTTCGTCGGCTGACCCCGCGATCCTGGGCGAGCAGCGCGGCGACGACGCGAAGGACGCCATTGTCCGCTTTGCCCGCTATCCTCGCTCCTGTGAGCCACATCCGTCGTGATCCGCGAAGGCGAGAGAGGCCGCAGCTCTGACCCGGGCTGCGGCGCCTCTCTTGTCAACGTTCATTCACGACAGGAGACTGCCATGCCCGAAATCGACTGGACCAACGATGAACTCCGCGCCTTCCTGACCGCGCTGCGCAACGCAGGGATCTTCGGCATCGGCGAGGAGGATCTCGATCGCGAGGGGTTTCGCCGCCAGGCTCTGCGCCGCATCGTACCCGGGGTGCAGCGCCGCGTACTCGCGCAGGTCGGCGCCGTCGTCGATCCCCTCGGAGTCGCCGCCGTCGCGCTCGAGGTGGTCAATGACACCGCCTGGGAGCCCGAGCACACCTGGCTCATGGTGACGAAGGACCCGTGGCGCTACCTTGCCGACGTCGTCTCGAATGAGATCCGTCGCGCATATCGCAAGGCCGTGCGGCCCGACGGCGATGCGGACGCGCTTGCGGGTATCGAGAAAGCGAGCTCGCGTCTCGAGATCGGAGCAGAAGGGGATGCCGCGGGCGCGGCGTAATGTGCGCCCGTGGGGGCGCCTCGTCGTGTGGGCGGTCGCGCTGGTTACCTTGTGGGTGCTGCCCGCCGTGATCACGGCGCCCGCGTATGTGCTCGGCTGCCGGTTGCTGCAGGGCGACCTGCGCGAGATGGCGGATGCTGCGGTGCAGATCTTTCCGCAGGCGCTGGGGATCGAATGGATGCCAGTGGTAGTGGCGCTAGTTATCGGGGTCGTGGGGACGAGTGCGCGGATGCTGCCATCGCGCGGTACCCGGGATCGTACGATGATGCGCATGGCGCCGAACTCATTCCGCTTCGCGATGCCGAAAGCGGTCCGGATAACCGGACGCTCCTCGAGCATCACAAACTCGTTCGTCAACGGGATCGTGCCGATCATCAAACCGAGTGATGTCGAGATTGACGAGGCGCTTGAGGTCCTAGGGATGTCCGATGTGGTGGTCTGCTCATACTGCGGTGACGACGCGACGGAGTGGGATCACCTGCGCCCGCTGGTGCAGCATCAGCGACCGACGGGCTACATCCACGAAATCCACAACCTCGTTCCGGCGTGCGGCAAGTGCAATCAGAGCAAAGGCAACAAACACTGGCGCGAGTGGATGTTCGGGTCGGCGCGGCTCTCGCCGAAGTCGAGGAATGTGCCCGATATCGAGGCTCGTGCTGCCGTGCTGGAGCGCTACGAGCGTTGGACACGTCCGACGAAGGTGAACTTCGCCGCGCTGGTTGGAGAAGAGCTTTGGGAAGAGCACTGGTCTAACCATCGCGCACTGCTGAAGCAGATGAAGGCGGCCGAAGAGGTGGTCGAGAGGATCAGGGAGCGCATCGCTTCCGAAGTGAAGGATGCCGTCGAGCCGCCGCTCATAGGCGTCCCCAACCAACTGATCTAACTCAGGCAGGCGCGAAGGCGCTCCCGCAACCGCTCATCACACACGTACACGTACGTTCCCCGCATTCCGCGCGTGAGCAGCACCCCGTAGACGTTGCGGATGAACACGAGTAGGTCGTCGTCCCCGAACGCGTCCTTTAGGTGACCGGTGTTCTCCTTGCCCTTCTTGTCGCGGTACCCCTCGCGGTCGGCGATGATCGAGCCATCCGGCGACAGCCGCAGATCAGGCCCGATGATCACGCCGGCGTAGTTCAGGTCGTAGCCCTGGACGGTATGGATCGAGCCGACCTCCTCAAGCGATCCCGGTGAGTTGATCCAGTCCTTGTCAGTGCTGTTCCACCGCATCCGCTCGCCGTCGATCTCGATGTCGAATGCTTCGGGGTCGCGACGCGACACCCAGTCCCACGCGTACCCGGCGACGAGCCGCGACAAGCCGACCTCCGCGTCGCGCTCCCGGATCGCCCGCCGCATCTCTCCGAGGTCGTCGAAGAAGCGCAGGTCATAGTCGCCGAGGTCGGGTTGTTGCGGGTGCTCGCCGTGCAGTAGCGCCCGCATGTACTCGACATAGTCGGCACCGGCCTTCACACGCATCTGCGTGGTGAGCGGGTAGTGGCGGTGCGCGGCCTTCGCCGCCTGCAGCTCGCCAGCAAGTGTCGCAGGCGAGAGGTCGTGCGGCCGCACGCTCTGCGCGCCGTCGACGAGGAGCAGCTGGTGCCGGCTGCGCGCCTTGATCCAGTCAAGCTGCGTGTGCCGAGCGTCATCCTCGCCGAAGAGCCGTTCGTTGATCACGCCGAACTTCTTGTTCTGCACACCCGACGCCTGGTTCGCCCGCTGGTTCAGGCGGTGGGTCTCGTCGACGAGGATCAGGTCGTAGACGGCATCCGACTCCCCCACTTCGAACGGGGTGAGCACCATCCCCGGGTCGAGCTTGGGTGTCTTCTTGAAGACGTTCTTCACCGACTGCCGCAGGGACTGCTGGGGGATGACCAGCGCCATCTTCAGGTCGGCGAGCAGTTCTCGGTTCTCGGGCGTGAAGAACTCGGCGAATATCGACTCGGGGTCGACGTCTTCATGCGTCTGGAAGTCGCGGAGGTCGGCGAGAAACTTCATCAGGAAGATCGCGATGATCGTCTTGCCCGTGCCCGGGTCCCCCTGGACGACGAGGGTGGAGCGGGCGTGAGGATGCTGCAGGTCGGCGAGCAGCCCGTCGACGATGTCTTCGACGGCAATGGCCTGGTCGCTGCTGAGCGCCTTGAACAGCGAGAGTTTGAAGAGGTCGGTGTTCTCGATCTGCGGGATGCTGCGGGTGAACAGCCCCTCAGCGCGCAGCGCCTCGAAAACGTCGCGAAACGACTCCCGATACAGCTCGCGATCGTAGTAGCGGGAGTCGGTGAGTCCGTCGTTGCCGTTGAGCAAGCTGAAGCGCCCGTCGCCGTGGAACCAGCGGATCAGGTGCGACTCGAGGTCCAGGCAGACGGACTTGTTGAAGCGGTCGTCAATGACGACGCGGATCGACTCGAGCCCCTCGTCCTTCTTGGACCCGGTGAGGTGCTGCCGCATTCGCTTGTGAGCGCTGGTCGTCTCGCCGACGTACAGCGTTGGCGCGGCGCGCCGGTTCGCGCCGTCGATCACATAGACGACGGGCCAGTTGGTGTGCTGATCGTTCTCGCGCGCCCAGGTGTCGACCTGCGCGCGCTCGAAGGGGATGTGTCGGATGCTGAAGCTCACGGTGCTCCGTCATTGGGCAGTTCGGTGTACTTCGCGCTGCTGCCGCGCGAGTGCTCCACTGGGTACTTCGCGCGCGTCTTCTCGAGCTTGCGCATCACAATCTCGTCGAGGTCGACGCCGAGCCTGCCCGCCAAGTGGATGCAGTACGTGACGACGTCGGCGAGTTCCTCTTCGACGCGGGTTTGGTCGAACTCGGGGCTCCACTGGAAGCACTCGAGCAGCTCGCCAGCCTCGATGGAGATGCTCTTGGCCAGATTCTCGGGCGAGTGGAACTGGTCCCACTCGCGCTCGGCGACGATGGCGCGGAGCGCGATGACGGTCTCGGCTGTGAACATGAGCCTGACGCTAGCAGGGAGACACTCTCCCAGGCCGAGATCGCACGTGTTGCGTAGATCTCAGGTCGCGTACTTTGAGCCGCCGGGTCGATATGGTGAGCTCATGTCCTCCGCATTGCCACTTATCGTAGGTGAGTACTACACGCGTGAGGATCTCGTCGTCGAGTATGGCGGAAGCGTGCAGTCTGGGGGCATCGTTCCTGGCAACAAGTCGAGGACAGTGTTCATCTTTACCGATCCAAGTTAAGGGTCACAGTTCGGATACGTTTACGACGGCTTTTCGGCCGACGGCAGCGTCTTCTACTACACCGGAGCAGGCCAGAACGGCGACCAGGTCGAGACCGGAAGTAATTCGCCGATCATGACTCACGCGGCGAAGGGACGAACGCTCCATGCGTTCGTCGCTGCAGGGCGTGTACCCGGGCGTCAGACGCGGCGTCAACAGTACATCGGTCAGTTCATTCTTGATCCGCATCTGCCATACGAGCGCATGCCGGCGCTGGACATGAAGCAAGCGGTTCGGACCGTTATTGTCTTCCGACTGCTGCCTGTTGCTGCGGTCCCCGAATCGATAATGCAAACTGTCGGGGTGTCAGGTGTGATGCAAGGTATGCGCTCTGTCCAGGTGCCTGTCGAACTCAATTCAACTCACTTCTACGAGACGAGCGGAATTGAGGCACGCACGGCCGTGCGACGGGAGTCACAGCTCGTAGAGGAATTCGTAGCCAGTCAAACTGGCCACGAGTTCTCGCGATGGGCGATCAGAATACCCAAGGAGTCGCTGCTGCTAACCGACGCGTACGACAATACAGACCGAGTGTTGTACGAGGCGAAAGCCCTCGCGGGGCGTTCAGATGTGCGTATGGCCGTTGGACAGTTATATGACTATCGTCGCCATGTAGACGTTGCCGGCCTTCGATGTGCCGTGCTGCTGCCGGCACGCCCGAGGGCTGATCTACGCGACCTGATCGAGGGGGCTGGCTTGGGCCTGGCCTTTCGAGACGACGACCACTTCGAAGTTCAGCAGGCGGCCCGCCCAAGCTAACTTCGTAGATAATCTCGCAAGACTTCTTGCACCGCTGGCAGGTCGGCTGGCGCCCAGTTGAGATCCTGCAGCTCTTCTATCCTTACCCATCGAAGTGCGGCATGCTCGGTCGCTGCCGGCTGACCGGCCGTGACCGTCGCATAGTACGTCGTTAGACGGATGACTCCGAAATGATAGTCGTGAGTGGTAGTCGTAACGCGTGCACCAATTTCAACCGAGCAGTTCAGCTCTTCATGGACTTCCCTCGCCAGCGCCATCTCCGGACGTTCGCCTCGCTCGACCTTCCCGCCAGGAAACTCCCATTTCCCTTCGAGCGCCCTTCCGGGGCCTCGCTGGGCAACGCGCACGCTGCTGTCTCGCACGATGATCGCGCCGACGACGTCAAATGGTTGGTTCATTCGAGTGCCCTGACCTAGTCTGCGTCACTCCGGCTCTTTGCGGCAGGCGACGCCACGACCCTTGTTCAGATAATCAATACCGGATTCGTTGGGTATGGCCGGACACCCGACCACGCCTACCGTCCGCTATGGTCTGAGTCAGGCTCTCGAGGGGAGAGCCGCAACGCTCAGTCAACGGAGAGGGAGCGACGAGTGGAATTTTCAGAGCGCCTTGAATCACTCGCTGTGAAGGTGCGGAACCAGGCCACCGCGATCGGGACGGAAGAGGCTACGAAGAACGCGTTCGTCATGCCGTTCATCTCGACGATCCTGGGGTACGACGTCTTCGATCCGCTCGAGGTGGTGCCCGAATTCACTGCTGACGTCGGTACGAAGAAGGGCGAAAAGATCGACTACGCCATCATGCGTGATGGCGAAGTCCAGATCCTCATCGAATGCAAGCCGTCGATGGGCTCACTCAAGATTGAGCACGCTTCGCAGCTGTTCCGGTACTTCGCGGTGACGAACGCCCGTATCGCCGTGCTCACGAACGGTGTCGTCTGGCACTTCTATACCGACCTCGATGCGCCCAACCGGATGGACGCAAAACCCTTCCTTGTCCTCGACCTACTTGACATCGACGAGACACTCATCGCAGAGATCCAGAAGCTGAGCAAGGACAGCTTCGATCTAGACTCCATCATCAGCGCAGCCGAGGAACTCAAGTACATCGGTGCACTGAAGCGGGAGATAGCCGGGCAGTTCCGAGAGCCTACGGACGAGTGGATCAAGTTCTTCACCTCCCGCGTTTATGACGGCGCCTTCACGCAGCGGGTGCGACAGCAATTCACCGGACTTGTCGGAAAGGCTGCGCATCAGTTCCTCAACGAGCGCGTCAACGACCGGCTCAAGGCCGCGCTTGGCGTAAGCGGAGCTAGCCAGATCGCTGAAGTGCCGCCTGCGACGAGTTCCGAAGTTGCTGAAGCCGATCTGGACCGCGACACCGAGATCGAGACGACGCTAGAGGAACTAGAGGGTTACCAGATCGTGAAAGCTATCGCTTGCGGAGAGGTCAAGCCCCAGCGCGTCACTCAGCGGGACGCCAAGAGCTACTTCGCCGTCCTTCTTGACGACAACAACCGAAAGCCGATTGCACGCTTGCATTTCAACGGTAAGCAAAGGTATCTAGGTCTGCTCGATGAGGAGAAGAGCGAAACGCGTCACCCGATTGAGGATCTCGACGAGATCTACGTCCATGCGGAAGCGATCCGCGACGCGGTACGGCGTTACGCATAGACCTAAATCTGCTCGCCGAAGTCCGCGTTGAGGCGACTCGGGTGATCCATCGCATGGTCGCCTGATATTTCACGGTATCGGCGTATACCCCTCACCTTTCCCCTGCTCCTCCGCCGCGACCCGATCCTCCCGCTGCTCGTCCATGGTCGGCGCCCGGTCGTCCGGGCGCTCTTCATCCGCTCCCGAAGATTGCTGGCGGGAGTCGTCGTCCTTGCTCAGGTCGGGATCAGTGCCTTCGGGCTCGAGCGGATCGGTGGGGAACGGGGTGGGGTCAGACGTGGCAGCCTCCGAGTCGTGTGGTGATGGAGCATCAGCGTCGCACTCAGTTCGAGGCGGGGCAGCAGGGTTGACAACAGACAAGCAAGGGCACGCTCTATCGACGAACGACGCATGATGCTGTCGTATGTTGATCGCATGGCGACCACCGTCCCGACGTTCACCGCCTCCCAGGTTCGCGCCGCCGAGGCGCCACTTCTCGCCGCAGGCATCCCGCTCATGCGCCGGGCGGCTGACGCGCTCGCCGAGGTCATCGCCGAGCACGCGCCGACGCGGATGCTCGTGCTCGCCGGAGCCGGCGACAACGGCGGCGACGCGCTGTTCGCCGCGGCATCGATCGCGGCCAGCGGCATCCAGGTCGATATCCTCCACACCTCCGACCGTGTCCACGACGAAGCACTCCGAGCCGCGACGGATGCCGGCGCCACGTCCGTCCGACTCGAAGAGACCGATCCGGCCGCCTACGACCTCGTCATCGACGGCATCCTCGGCATCGGCGCGCGAGGCGCGCTCCGCGGCACAGCGCGCGACGCTGTGACAGCGCTGCTCCCTGCGTCTTCGCGTGTGATCGCCGTCGACCTGCCCAGCGGACTCGACCCCGACACCGGCGAGGCCGACGACATCGTGCTCCCCGCCACCACGACTATCACCTTCGGCGCCGTCAAAGTGGGACTCGCCCGGCGGGAAGGTCCGAGGCTCAGCAGCCGCATCGTCTTCGTCGAACTCGGGCTCTCACTGCAGGCAGCGGATGCGGCCGGCGAAGCATCCGTCGACGAAGTCCGCCGGGGCTGACCGAGCCCGTTCGTCTTGTATTCACTACTCTCCGCCGTCTGAGCATCCTCCGCGCACAACCTGTTCTCCTGACGTTCCCTTCTTCGTCGTCCCACCGTCCGATCGACTGCCTAGCGTCCGAGGTGGCGCCCGACCGCGGGCGACGTGGATAGACAACCTGGAGACAAGTGATGAAGCGAAAGATCGCCGGGGCCTGCGCCCTGGCCGCCGTCGCCACGGCGGTGGCGCTGCCCGGCGCCGCCAACGCGAGCGCGACCAGCACCGGAGAGCTGCCGGCGCCGGTGTTCAGCCAGGACGGCGGACGGTTCACCGGGCCGACCACCGTCGAACTCACCGCCCCGAAGGGCACGCAGATCCGGTACACCCTCGACGGCTCGATGCCCACCGAGAAGAGCCCGCGCTACAAGAAGCCGATCGTCATCGACGAGACCGCCAACCTCACCGCCGTCACGGTCAAGGGCAACCGAGTCTCGCCCGCCGAGGTCGAGGGGTACATCGTCAAGTCCGACGAGAAGCCGCTGCTGTCGTTCTTCGTGATGAGCGACGTGCATACCTCCTCACTCAGCGACAAGAACCGCGGCATCTGGAAGAGCCACTTCGACACCCTCGCCGCCATCGACCCCGACCCCGACCTGATCGTCTCGAACGGCGACCAGATCAATGACAACCACGGCAACACCGCACCCGACCACCAGGTCGTGAAGACGATCTTCGACGAGAACATGACGCGTCTCGGCATCGAGGACACCCCGGTGCTGATGTCGCACGGCAACCACGACGTCGGCAACGCCGATATGGAGAAGTACTACGGCGACTGGTTCCCCAACGCAGCCGGCGGCTACTATGAGCGCACCATCGGCGAGCACACTTTCCTCGTGATCGATACTGAGCGCTACTCCGGCTCGCAGCGCACCTGGTTGCAGACCCGCCTCGCCGAGCTGTCGGCTCGACCCGATGCGCACAGCAAGCCGGTCTTCGTCATCGGTCACCGTCCGACCGCGAACACGGTGCACGACGGCGCCCAGTCGTCGAACCCGTCGCTCACCAGCGACCTCGCCAAGCATCCGCAGGTCGTGTACTTCTCGGGCCACTCGCACCTGAACCTGAATGACGAGCGCTCCATCTGGCAGGGCGAGTTCACCGCGGTCAACGACGGCTCCATGTCGTACACCGAGACCCCGCATGACGCCTACCAGATCTACGGCGACGCCCTGTGGAGCGAGTACACCATCCCCACCGCGCAGGCCCTGCACGTCGAGGTATACGACGACCGCACCGAGATCGAGCGCATCAACTTCGCCGCCGAGAACGAGCGCACGTACTCGAACGGCGCGTGGGGCTTCCAATCGGGCTTCCCGTTCATCAGCGCCGGCACGCTGGCCGGACCCGGCTGGACGGTGCGCCTCGAGGGCGACACCGCCGACGAGGTGCGGGCGAACTTCGACTACACCTCCGCCGCCCGCGACGCCGTGGCGCCCGTTCTGCAGCGAAAGCCGCAGCACAAGGTCACCGCCGACGGTCGCGACATGCTGCGCGTCACCGCTGCGAAAGACGACGAGTCCGTCTACGGCTACGACGTGCGCGTGCGCGACGCCGCCACCGGCGCCGAGGCACTGCCCATCCTCGCCGGTGCGAAGGTGCTCTCCGACTTTCAGATGGCGCCGCGCCCCAGCATCCTCGAGGTCCCGCTCGCGATCCGCGACGGGCGGCAGGAGGATGCTCCGCTTCTCACCCTCACCAAGGGCACCGCCTACATCGCCGAGGTGACTGCGGTCGACATGTACGGCAACCGCTCGGAGACCAAGACGGTCGAGTTCGTCGCCGGTCAGGACGACTGAGGCATCCTGACTCGCACAGCGCCCCGCGGCTGAACGGTTCGCACCGTCCGGCCGCGGAGCCGCTCGCGTCACGACCGGGTCATCGTCGACGGGTACCCGCCGCCACCCGGGTACACCCACTCGCCGACCATCTCGCGGTCGTCGCCGCTGAAGGTGCCGCGGAAATACGCCGGGCTGCCCTTCGCGCCGGCCCAGATGGTCAGCGTGTCGCCCTCGAGCTCGTAGACGTAGTCGAAGGTGTTGCCCTGCGAGTCGTAGAAGCGCGAGGCGAGGTCTTCGCCGACCGGCTCTCCGAACGGGCGCAGATTGCCGATCACCTCGAAGCCCTCGACCTTCTCGCCGAACTGCTCGAGGTCGACCTTCTGAAGGAGGAAGAACCCGCCCAGGGCCCACTCGTATGTCACGGTTCCCGGGGCGCCACCGGTGACGGTCCACGTCCCCACCAGGCGGTCGAGCGCCTTCAGCTGCTCGCTCGGCACCGGCTGCTCGCCCATGCCGTACTCACCGATCGTCTGCGCGCTGGTCTCGTTCATGATCATTCCTTCTCTCTCCGGCGGCCGGATGCCGCGTTCAACAGAGACGACGGAGCCCGTGCAGCGTTCTCGACATCAGCCACGAGAGAGATTCGTGGTCGTTCATGTCAAGGAGTCGGTCTCGGCTCCGTGGTGTCCATGAGGCCCCACTCCGGGGCCGGAAACGGAGACCACATCATGACCATCCGCACCAGCACCGGGAACGCCGCTCCGACGGGCACCACGCACCCGGCCACAACGCGGCGACTGCTGCTCCTCGCCGCACTCGCAGGACCGGCCTTCTACCTCTCGTCGCTGCTGCAGGCGCTGACTCGCCCCGGCTTCGACATCCGCATCCATCCGCTCAGCCAGCTCGCCACCGGTGACCTCGGCTGGATCCAGGTGCTTTCGTTCGTGATCGCCGGGCTCGGGGGCCTCGCGCTCGCGGCGGGGTACCGCCGCATCCGCCCCGACGGCTTCGGTCGGCGCTGGGCGCCGCTGCTCATCGCGGGCTTCGGGCTCGGCTTCATCCTCGCCGGGCTGTTCCCCATGGACCCTCAGAACGGGTTCCCGGTCGGCGCGCCGGAAGGCACCGTCCCGCTGTCCTGGCACGCGATCGTGCATGTGTCGGCAGCAGCGGTGTCGTTCCTCAGCCTCGCGGTCGCGTGCATCCTGCTCGTGGTGCGGTCGGTGCGCCGGCGTCGCGCGGCGGCATCCATCGGTCACGGCGTCGTCGCGCTCGTGCTGCTGCTGCCCACGTCGCCCACCGAGTCGAGCATCCAGATCGCGCTCACCGGTCTGGTCGCTTTCACCTGGGTCGCTGTCATGGCGATCCGCCTACGGGCCGACGCGTGAGCGACCCGACACTCGATACCCTTCCCCTGCACGCTCACACTTCGAAGAGGAGAACCGTGAAGTTTCTGCTGCTCAGCTACACCCCCGCCGATTCGTGGGATGCCGCGACCGCCGATGCTCCCACCCAGGAGGCGCTCGACGCCTTCGCCGCCTACCAGCAGTTCGAGGCCCGGTTGCGCGAGACCGGCGAGTTCGTGCTCAGCGAGGGCCTGGGCCACCCCGCGGTGACCACCACCGTCCGCAAGGGGCCGAACGGCGTCGTCGCCACAGACGGGCCCTTCGCCGAGCTCAAGGAGGTGCTCGCCAGCTTCGCCATCATCGAGTGCAGCGGCATGGAACGCGCGCGTGAGATCGTCGCCGAGATGGTGTCGGTGCTCGACGAGCCCATGGAGATTCGCCCGATCATGGGAGATGACTTCGCGTGACGGCATCCGTCGACCAGCGCATCGAGCGCATTCTGCGAGAAGAGGCCCCGCAGGTGCTCGGTGCGCTGGTGCGGCGGTTCGGCCGGTTCGACGCGGCCGAGGATGCCACTCAGGAGGCGCTGCTTTCCGCGCACACCGCCTGGCGCACCGATGGCATTCCGGTCGAGCCGCGTAGCTGGTTGATCCGCGTCGGATATCGGAAGCTCATCGACCTGCTGCGTTCCGAGGATGCCGACCGCCGGCGTGAGCAGGAGTGGGTCGACAGCCCTGAGAAGCGCGCCGCGCCGCTCACCCCTGGACCCGTCGTGGTTGGTCACGACGACAGCCTCGAGCTGCTCGTGCTCTGCTGCCACCCCGCGCTCAGCGACGCGTCGCGCATCGCGCTCACCCTGCGCGCGGTCGGCGGACTCACCACCGCCGAGATCGCACGTGCCTACGGCGTCAGCGAGGCGACGATGGCGACCCGCATCAGCCGCGCCAAGCAGACGCTCCGCAACGCGGGTGCGCGATTCGAGCTGACCGCCGCCGACGACCTGCGCACCCGCCTCGCCGCCGTGTCCCGCGTGCTTTACCTGATCTTCAACGAGGGATACACCGCAACCGCGGGCGAGGCACTGAGCCGCATCGACCTCACGCAGGAGGCGATCCGGCTGACGCGGATGCTCGCGGGCGTTGCTGCCGACGACGCCGAGGTGCAGGGGCTGCTGGCGCTCATGCTTCTCACCGAGGCCCGCCGCGACGCGCGCCAGGAGGACGACCGCCTCGTGCTCATGCAGCACCAGGACCGCTCCCGATGGGATGCCGCACTCCTCGATGAGGGGCGACGGCGCATCGAAGCCGCCTGGAAGCGCGGCGAGCTCGGCCCGTACCAGATCCAAGCGGCTATCGCCGCCGTGCACGCGGAGGCCGCGACCGAGGCCGATACCGACTGGACGCAGATCGCTGCCCTCTACTTGTGGCTGGAGCGGCTGGAGCCGACCGCTCCCGTCCGTCTCAGCCGTGTCGTGGCGGTCGCCCGCGCCTTTGGCGCCCCACGCGGGCTCGCACTCCTCGACGACCTCGACCGCAAGCACGGCATCATGGCCGACCCGCTCGTCGCGGCGAGAACGCATAGCGTGCGGGCGCACCTGCTCGACGACCTCGGCCGGCACGCCGAGTCGCGCGCCGAGTTCCGCGCCGCCGCTGAACTCGCTGCGAACGAGGTGGAGAAGCGGTATCTCCGTGAGCGCGGCGGTACGTAGGGCCGAGGCAGCGACGAAGTAGCGGGTCGGATGCTCCGCCCACAGCCGCGACCGATCAGCCGCCGAGGAGCACTCGCATGCTCTGCGCGAATCTGCCGCGCCAGGTCGTCGGCCGCGCGTTCTCCCGGGCGGTCAGCTCGGCGCTGGCCTTCTCATACGACTCCCGCAGGCGGTGGTACGCCCTGCCGCGCCGCTGAACCGCGTACCCGAAGGCGACTGCCAGGAGCGAGACCGCGACCCATACCCACGGCGCCGACTCGGATGTTTCGAAGAACCGTGAGACAGCAGCGCCGAGAAGTGCGGTCGCGAGCACCATGACGCCGCCGCCGAGCCAGTCGTGAACCCGAGCGGTGTCTGCGGCGCGATGCGCGTAGCGATCGGCATCCTCTGCTGATTCCAGGCGATCCACGTCGAGGTAGCCCGGTGTCGCGAGCGACGGCCACGGATTGTCGGCGACCTGCTTCTCGCTCTCGGTCATCCCCTCGAAGTACGCCTGTTGTCGGTCGGCGTGGGCGATCATCCTCAGGCCCCGCAGGACGATGATCCACACGGCGATCCATGCGACCAGCAAGCCGATCATCACGAGGAGCTGCGCATCGCTCGCGGGCCACGAGAGCGCGATGCGGAGTGAGCCGAGCAGGGCCGCACTGCTCAGGAACCACCACCCCGTGCGTGATCGGACTCCGGCGGCGACGAGATCGCGGATCCGGCTCTTGGGGCCGACGAAGACAGGAAGTGTCCAGCCGACTGCCACGAGGTGTAAGGCCAGTGCCAAGGTGACCAAGGAAGTGGCCGTCTCCACTGCCAGAAGGAAGAAGTAGTCTCCATCAGCGAGCGACTCGCCCGCGGCCCAATCGCCCCAGGCACCTGCCCCGACCGCCAGCGCGGCCAGAACGATCTCAGCGAGTACGACCCACCAAAGAGCCATCCCCACGATCATCGCGCCGCGACCGACGGCCGCCGTTCTTCCGCTCCGGGTCTTGAATGCCATATCGCGCAAGATACTTGGTCACGGCGACATCCCGGTGCAGGGCGGTCTCCGTCGTGGTGTCCGCTGAAGAACCACCGTCACCGGTCCACCGCCTCAGTCGACCCCGCGCCATCCGATCCCCGCACCGGCGATCCGCCGCTGCGCCTCATCCGCCGCGACCGGCTCACCGACGTCCGTGCCGCGCTCCAGCCCGACGGCGGAGTGCACGATCGTGTCCTCATACACGTGCACGAGGTTGTAGCCCTGCGTGGCGTCCTGCCCGCGCGTCGCTCCAACGGGCTGCGCGAGGTCCTGCCCGTACGCGCTCGACGACGCCACCGCGACGGGGATGCCCGCGAACGTGCCGAACGACGGGTGGTGCACGTGGCCCGAGAGGATGCCGCGCACGTCGCTACCGCGAAGCACAGAAGCCAGGCGCCCCTGGTCGCGCAGCTCGACCGTCACCGCCAGATCGAGCACGGTCGGCAGCGGCGGGTGGTGGATCAGCAGCAGCGTGCCAGCGGGAGCGGGCGTCGCCAGGTGGTCGCGCAGCCATCCGAGCTGCGCCTCGTCGATCTCACCCCAGTGCTCGCCGGGCACGGTCGAGTCGAGCACGATCACCCGCATCCCGCCGAACCAGCGAACCTCGGTGACTGGCTCGTCCGCGGCACCACTCAGCCCGAGTTCGGCACGCATCACCCCGCGCGCGTCGTGGTTCCCCGCCGCCCACACCACCTCGCACTCGAGCGCAGCCGCGGCCGGCTCGACGAGCGCCCGCAGCCGCCGGTACGCCGTCGCATCGCCACGATCGACCAGATCGCCGGTCATCAGCAGCGCATCCGGCTTCAACCCGGACGACACCAGCCGCTCAAGCATGAGCGAAAGGTTCGCGTCGGCATCCGTCCCGCTGCCGTACAGCGGCGACCGCTCGGCTGGCAGGTGCGTGTCTGAGACGTGCACGAAGGTGTGCGACGGGCGGGGATGCTCGGTGAGGATCATGTCTCTTCCAGGTCGGCGAACGAACGAAGTGAGGTTCAGAGGGCGGCGGCGGTCGTGCCGGCGACGAGCGAGCCCGAGAACCCGCGCCGCACGGTCTCGACATCCGTCTCGGCGGTCAGCAGCGTCTGCATGGTCTCGATGGCGGCCGCGGCGACGTCTTCCACGGGAATGCGCACCGTGGTCAGCCCGAGCAGGTCCGCTCCGGGGAGGATGCCGTCGCACCCGGTCACGCTCACGTCACCGGGCACAGACAGCCCCGCAGCGCGCGCTGCGCGCATCACGGCGAGCTGCCGGTAGTCCGAGGCGCACATCACCGCGGTGGCGCCGTCGCGCACGACATCGAGCGCTTCGTCGACGCGGTCCTCCGGCGCGGCGCCGGCCGACAGCAGGGTCACGCTCGCCCCGGCATCCTCGAGCGCCTCCCGCATGGCGGTCGCGCGCAGATGCTCGGGGTACGACGCCTCGGGGCTTCCCGCCAGCACCACCACGCGGCGGTGGCCCAGCGTCGCGACGTGCGTCGCGAGCAGACGCCCGTGCGCGGGATCGTCGTAGTGCACGGTGTGGATGCGGCGCGACGACTCCACCCGCCCGGCGCGCAGGATCGGCACCTGATCGGCGAACGGCTCGAGCTGTTCGGTGCTCACGCCGCCGGTCGCGACGATGAGCCCCGCCACTCGCATCCCGAGCAGCCGGTGCAGCGCATTCACCTGCGCGGCGCCGCGCTCGTCGGCACCGATCGTCACCGTGACGAGGTCGAGCCCGTGGCGGTGAGCCTCATCCTGCAGACGCGAGAACAGCAGACCGTATGCCGGGTTGCTCGCATCGCGCAGCATCAGCCCGACGGTGCCTGTGCGTCCGGCGGCGAGCTCGGCCGCCGCAGTGTTGCGCACGTACCCGAGCCGCTCGGCGATCTCAAGGATGCGCTCGCGCGTCTCCTCGGCGAACCGCCCCTCCCCCTTCAGCGCGCGCGTCGCCGTCGCCCGCGACACCCCCGCCGCGGCGGCGACATCGCTGATCGTCACGCGCAGCGCGGGCGTGGCAGCATCCGTCCGGCCCACCCGCGCTTCATCCGCACCGCTCACGCGCGCGACCTCCGCCGGCGCGGCGTCTTCGACGACCCGGCTCGTGATCCCCGTCCATACACGAGATACATGGTGACCCCCATGACGATCATGAGCAGCACCGTGTACACGAACGTGATCGGCATCGCGTCGAGGTTGTTCTCGCCCCGCGTGCTCTCCTGAATCGCAACACCCAGCGGCTGATACAGCGGGTGGTACAGGAAGATGGCCGCGTCGTAGTCGTCGAGCAGGCTGTTGAAGTTCAGTGCCGTGATCGCCGCGGCGGTGGGCAGCACGAGGGGGATCAGCACGCGGCGGAACGTCGTCAGCGACCGCGCACCCAGAATGCGCGCCGCATCCTCGAGCGAATCCGGCACCGACGCGAACCCGGCCTTCAAGAGCCGCAGCGTGAAGGGGATCTTGACGATGATGTAGGCGACCAGCAGCAGCACGGGCGTGCCCGTGAGCACCACGTTCGCCACGACGGCCTGCGGCCGGTCGAACGCCATCACCAGACCGAGCGCGATCAGCACGATCGGCAGGATCCACGGAATGTGCAGCACGTATTCGATCGCCGTCGTGATCACGTTGCGGTGCTTCTGCAGCACGCGGGCGACGAACAGCAGCCCGCCCACGACGATCACCGACGCCAGCGCGCTGTAGACCACGCTGACGATGAACGGCCGCAGGGCGCTGGCGCTGGAGAACACGGCGATGTAGTTGTCGAGCGTGAAGCTGTCGAGCGTGATCGACCCGGCCAGGATGCTGCGCGCGTCGACGAACGAGAAGATGATGATCAGCACCACGGGGATGAGGTAGATGATCCACAGCGCATACGCCACGACGTGCACGACGACGTTCGCGAACGGGTTGCGGATCGGCTGCTTCTGAATCGGCGTCGCCACCTTCGCCACCGAGAAGTACACGCCGGACTTCTCTGCCCGGTTCATGATCGCCAGCAGGATGATCGTGGCCACACCCAGCACGATCGCCAGCAGCGCGGCGATGTCGCGGGTGACGGGACTGCGCGACAGGTCGATGATCAGCGGCGCGACGGTCTGGAAGTCGGGCCCGCCCAGCACGAGCGGCGCGGTGAGGGCGCCGAGGCCGATGAGGAAGGTCAGCACGGTGACGGCGAACAGCATCGGCTTCATCACGGGCAGCACGATGCGGCGCAGGATCGTCCAGCTCGATGCGCCCATCAGCTTCGCAGCCTCGATCGACGCGTAGTCGACCTTCGCCAGCGACGACGACAGGAACAGCATGTGGTTGGTCGTCGTCGCGAACGTCATCACGAACACGACGGCGAAGTAGCCCGAGAACCAGTCGCGGTCGAGTTCGGGATTGACGTTCGCCATGAGGTTGGTGACGAAACCGAACCGCCCGTAGATGAAGTTGTACCCGGCGGCCAGCACGATGCCGCCGTAGATCAGGGTTGTCGCGTACCCGAGCCAGAGCAGCCTGGCGCCGCGGATCTTGAAGTACTGCGTCACCAGCACGATGAACACGCCCACCACGTTGACCGTGATCGACAGCGTGATCGCGAGCAGGAAGCTGTTGCCGAGCGTCTTCATCGCGCGCTCGCTGCCGAGCAGCTTCTCGACGGCGCGCACGCTGAACTGCCCGTCGGGGAAGAACGTCGTCCCCAGCAGCGCCGCGTTCGGCAGCACGAGGAACGCGGCGGCGAACCAGATCACCACGATGCCGGTGACCCACGCCAGCGGCGAGCGGAGCATGGCGCGGATGCTGCCGGGGCGGCCGTGACGGCGGCGCGTGCCACGGGCCGTCTCAGATGCGGCGGTCGCGGTCAGCACCCCGGCTTCGCCGGGCAGCGCCGCCTCGGGCGGCGGAGTGGGGTTGGTCGGCGTCGTCATCTCAGGCCGCCGGGTACTGCAGGACCCACGCCGGGTCGACGCCGATCTGAACGGTCTCTCCGGCATCCCACCGTCGTGCGCTCGCGCTCGCCGGAACACTGACGCGCAGGGTCGCGTCGTCGACCGCGATCTCGTACACGCTGTGGCTGCCGTGGTACGTGCGCTCCACGACGGTGCCGGTCAGACCGGCGGCCGCAGGGCTCGGGTCGTCGGCGCCTGCGAGCTGTAGCTTCTCGGGGCGAACGTAGCTCTCGGCGGTCGCGTCGAGGCCCGTCCCCGACAGGCGGGAGAGGATGCCGGGGGTCAGGCGGTTGCTCTCGCCGATGAACCGGCAGACGAACGCCGTGGCGCTGCGGTCGTAGATCTCCTCGGGAGTGCCGACCTGCTGCAGGCGACCGGCGTCGAGTACGGCGATGCGGTCGCTGAGGGTCAGCGCCTCCTCCTGGTCATGGGTGACGTAGACGGTGGTCACCCCGACCTCGTGCTGCAGCTGCTTGAGCTGCTCGCGCAGCTGCACGCGCAGCTTGGCGTCGAGGTTCGACAGCGGCTCGTCGAGCAGCAGGATGCGCGGGGTGAGCACGAGCGCGCGGGCGATCGCGACGCGCTGCTGCTGACCGCCCGAGAGCTCGGACACGTTCTTGTCAAGCTGCGATGCGGCGAGCCCGGTGCGCTCGGCGATCTCGTCGACGCGCTTGCGCTGCTCGGCCTTCGACACCTTCTTGACCGAGAGGCCGAAGGCGATGTTGTCCCGCACGTTCATGCTCGGAAAGAGCGCGTAGTTCTGGAACACCATGCCCACGTCGCGCTTCTCGCTGGGCACGCGCGTGACGTCGCGGCCGCCGATGTGGATGCGACCCGCGGTGGGCTCGATGAACCCGGCCAGCGAGCGCAGGGCGGTCGTCTTCCCGCATCCGGAGGGACCCAGGAGGGTGAAGAACTCACCCTCCTGGATCTCCAGATTCAGGTTCGAGACTGCCTTGTGGTCGCCGAACACGACCTCGACGTCTTCGAAGCGAATCATGTGCGATGTCAGCCGATGTACTCGAGGGTGACCTTCTCGACCCAGGCGCCGAGGTTCTCGCTGACAAAGCCGAAGTCGATGTCCTGACGCGGCATCGACTCCATCAGCTCGACGACGGCGGGGTTCGCCTGCTCGATCGCGCCCTCGTTCACGGGCATGGCGTTGAACTCGGCGGCGAACTCGCCCTGAACCTCGGCGCTGCCGAACCAGTCGATGAACTCCTGCGCCTGCTCATCGTTGCCGGAGCCGGCGATCTGGGCGATCTGCTCGGTCACGTACGGCACGCCGTACTCGGGGACGATCGCGCCGGTCGATGTGCCGTACTCGGCGTCACGCGCCTCGATGCCGCTCGAGGGCAGCACGCCGTAGTCGACCTCGTCGCGGGTGATGCGGGCGTAGAGGTCGGTGCCCTCGACCGCGGGCGAGCCGTTGGCGTAGTACGACTCGACGAGACTCCAGCCCTCGTCGCTGACGCCGAGGTCGCCCGACTCGTCGAGGTTCTCGGTGAGGATGCTGGCGAGCACGAGCTGCGGAGTCGCCTGACCGAGGGCGGGGTTGACCTCGTAGTGGCCCTTGAACGCCTCGTCGGTGTAGAGCTCCTCGAGGGTGGCGGGCGGGGCGTCGACGCGGTTCTCGTCGTACACGGTGACGATCGCCTGCTCGACGAGCGGCCAGTACGCGCCATCGGCCGGGTCGCCGGCGTCGGCGGGAACCTCGCCGCTCCACTCGGGCTCGTAAGCCGTGATGGCCTCTTCGGCCTTGAGCTGCTCGAAGAACATGTTGTTGAGTCCGAAGACGACATCCGCGACGGGGTTGTTCTTCTCGGCGATGATGCGGTTGGTCAGATCCGCGCCGCCCAGGCCGACGATCTCGATCTCGAAGCCGGCATCGGCCGCCTTCTCGATGATCCATTCGCCGCGGCCGTCGCTGTTCGAGTTTGTGTAGACGATGAGCGTCTCGTCGCCGCCTTCGCTGCCGCCGTCGCCGGACGGCTGATCGCCGCCTGCACAGCCCGTCAGTGCCACTGCTGCAACCGCCGTGATCCCGATGAGGGGCCAGCGCTTCTTTCGGATGTCGACCATGGTCGTCCCTTCTCGTCGTCGAGTGATGCCGCTTCGACATTACCCGAGCGTTGTG
>NZ_JAPSIY010000006.1 GCF_031178445.1 Microbacterium sp. | reverse complement strand
CCAGCAGGCTGGACGCGTTGGTGAGCCACACACCGGCATCGTTCAGGTCGACCTTCGTCGTCGGGAACCCGTCGTACGCGACCGCCATCGTCGTGATCGTCATCGCCCCGATCGCGACGCCCGCCGCTGATGCGAGGGTCTTCGGACGCGATCGCACCCACGTCAGCGCCTTCATACGGAATTCCCCCCTGGAACACGTGCTCTGAACTGCGTCGCATCAGCGCACGACGGCGCGCACGGACGCTTCATCCTAACCAGGTGAGTGCACCGACCGAGAGGCCGGTGCATGGGCAGAGATACCCACCCGGTGCGTTCAGGCCCGCCAGCATCCCTCGACGTGGTCGTCGACCATGCCCGCCGACTGCATGAGGGCGTACATGGTCGTGGGTCCGACGAATCGGAACCCTCGCCTGCGCAGGGCCTTGCTCAGCGCCGTGGACTCCTCTGTGACCGCAGGCACATCCGACAACGACCGGGGGCGCGGGCGGGCGGCGGCGGGTGCGAACGACCACATCAGCGCATCGAGCTCCCCCTCCGACATGTCCCGCACGAGTGCTGCGTTGGAGATCGTCGCCTCGATCTTGGCCCGGTTGCGGATGATCCCGGTGTCGGACATCAGCCTTTCCACGTCATCCGGGCCGAACGCGGCGACCGCGTCCGGCTCGAACCCCGAGAACACCTCTCGGAACCGGGGGCGCTTTCGCAGGATGGTGATCCAGCTCAGTCCGGCCTGGAACCCTTCGAGAGCCATCTTCTCGAAGAGCGCCCTGTCGCCATGCAGTGGCCGGCCCCACTCCTCGTCGTGATAGCGGCGGTACTCGGCGTCGTCACCGACCCAGGCGCAACGTGAACGCGAATCGGGACCGGTCAGAAGCGCAGACATGCGTTCACGTTATCCGCCTCCCCGACGTCGGGGGGTCAGCGCCGCTTGGCCGTCGCCTTCAGCGACTTCTCCGAGACGGGCGCCCGACCGGATGCCTTCAGCTCGGCGTAGTACGCGCGGGCCTCGTCCTGTCGCTGCTGCTCGGCGCCGCCGGCGATCGGCGCGCGCACGTGCTCCGGTGCGAAGCCGAACGCATCGACGAGCTCGAGCGCGTGCGGGCGCAGGCGAGCGCACAGCCGGCCGATGTAGCTCGACACAGCAGCGGCACGCTGCGTGGAGAGGCGCCCGTTGATCAGGTACCAGGCGAGGTGCTTCTCGACGAGGGTCAGCCCGAACAGGTCGCGCAGCCAGGTCAGCACCTGCTTCGTGCCGGGGTCTTCGATGGCGCGCACGGCATCGGTGAACGCCTCCCACTGCAGCAGCTCACCGTGCGCGCGAGCAGCTTCGATGAGCTCGGCCTGGTTCTCGTTGAACAGCTTCTCGCCCAGGACCTTGTCCTTGCCTGCGGGGCGGAGTCGACCGGCGATGTCGGCGACCATCTGCTGCACGCGCTCGGTGAGCAGCTCATGCTGCTGCTCCTCGCGCAGGCCCAGCTCAACCGATCGCGCGGTCGACCCCAGGTCGGCGACGGCCTGACCGAGGGCGCGCAGACCCGCACCGTGGAACACCTTGCCCGCGGTCTGCCCGACGGCGTACTTCGCCAGCGCGGCTGCGTCCTTACCCTTGAACTGCTTGGCGTAGTCGGTGAGCAGGCGCTTGCCGACCAGTTGCAGCAGCACGTTGTTGTCACCCTCGAACGTGACGTAGATGTCGAGGTCCTGACGCAGGCCCACGAGACGGTTCTCGAACATGAAGCCTGCGCCGCCGCATGCCTCGCGCGCCTCCTGGAGGGTGTCGAGCGCGTGCCAGGTCGACAGCGGCTTTAGGGCGGCTGCGAGTGTCTCGAGATCCTCACGGTCGTCGGGGGTGTCGGTGCGACCGGAGAACACGCCGTCGAACTTCTGCAGGAACTCGTCGTGCGCGAAGATCTGGGCGTAGGTGGTCGCCAGGCGAGGCAGCAGCCGGCGCTGGTGCTTGCCGTAGTCCAGCAGCACGGTCTCCTCGCCGTCGGCGCCGTCGAACTGGCGGCGCTGGGTCGCGTAGGTCACGGCGATGTGCAGGCCGAGCGCCGACGCCCACGAAGATGCTCCGTCGAGGGAGACGCGCCCCTGTACGAGCGTGCCGAGCATGGTGAAGAACCGACGGCCGGGGCTGTCGATCGGGCTCGTGTAGGTGCCGTCGGCCGCGACGTCGCCGTACTTGTTGAGCAGGTTGGTGCGCGGGACGCGCACGTGATCGAACGAGAGCCGGCCGTTGTCGATGCCGTTCAGACCGCCCTTGAGGCCGTCGTCCTCGCGACCGATGCCCGGCAGGTCGGTGCCGTCTTCGCCGCGAAGCGGCACGTAGAAGCAGTGCACACCGTGATTCACACCGTTCGTGATCAGCTGCGCGAAGACGGTGGCCGCGACTCCGTGCAGGGCCGCATTGCCGAGGTACTCCTTCGTCGCACCGCGGAACGGGGTGTTGATGACGAACTCCTCGGTGGCCGGGTCGTAGGTCGCGGTGGTGCCGACCGCCGCGACGTCCGAGCCGTGCCCGATCTCGGTCATCGCGAAGGCACCGGGGATCGACAGGTCCATCACGCCCGGCAGCCACTTGTCGTGGTGCTCCTCGGTGCCCAGCTGCAGGATGGCCGAGCCGAACAGTCCCCACTGCACGCCCGACTTGATCTGCAGGCTCGGGTCTGCGGCGACGAGCTCCTCGAAGCCGGCGATGTTGGCGCCGTTGTTCTCCTCACCACCGAACGTCTTCGGGAAGGCCCGGTGCACTGCGCCGTTCTCGACGAGCAGGTGCAGTTGAGTGAGCACGCGTTCGCGATGCTCGTCCTTGCCGAGGGCGTCGTCGCGCCAGAACGCCGGGTCCTTGATCATCTCGCGGGCCTCACGGCGCGTCTGCGCCCACGTGCCGAGGAGCAGCTCGTTCACCTGCCCGACATCGATGCGGGGCTCGTCCTGTGCGGCGGTTGCGGGGCGGACTGCGGCGTCGACCATGACGGTTCCTCTCAAGAAGGAGCGGGGGATGCGTCAATGGTAGGTCTGCGACAACGACCGGTGAAGTCGCCTGTGGGTTTCACCCAATGCGGTCGCGCCCCGACCTCCGGGTCTGTTGTCGTGAGTCCACAGCATCCATGATTCACCGCCGGCGACTGGAGGACGGTCAGCCGGCGTGATCCTCGGCGTCGACGTCCTTGCCGGTCGGGTCCCAGGCGATGACGAGCAGCGAGATCAGGCCGGCGAGCGGTGCGAGCGCGACGATCCAGAACACGCCGGTCGACAGCGACGTCGCGAGCACGGGGAAGAAGACCAGCGAGACGATCGAGAAGACGCGCTTCACGGCCTCGTTGAAGCCCACCCCGACACCGCGCAGCCTCGTCGGGTACGACAGCGTCGCGTAGCTCATGAGGTTCGCGCCGGGGCCGCCGGCCTGCGCGAACACGAAGGCGGCGAGCATCGCGATGGAGATGATCACGAGCGCGCCGGTCGGGATGCCGACGATCGCGAGGACCAGCAGGGACGCCGCCTGGATCGCGAAGCCGATGATGGTCATCCGCCGGGCGCCGACCCTGTTGATCAGACCGACGCCGAGGAGGCCGCCGGCCGCACCGAAGCCGAGGTTGATCACCAGCGCCGAAAGGATCGTCACGAGCGGACCCTGCTGGAACAGCATCGCGATGATCAGCGGGGTGCCGTAGGCGACGGCGTTGTATCCGAAGGTGGAGAACACCGAGACGCAGAGCGCCGCGATGGTGCGCAGGCGGTACCGCGCGGCGAACAGCTCGCCGTACTGGCGCCAGTGGCCGGTGCGGGCCTTGGTGGTGCGGGTCGTGTCGGCGTCCGCCGCCAGCTCCACGTCGAGACCGTGGTGCGAGCGCATCACGTCGACCGCGCCGCGCAGGTCGCCCTGATCGGCCAGCCACTGGGGCGACTCGGCCATGTACTTGCGGCGGACGAGCAGCACGATGATGGCTGGCACCGCACCGAAGCCGACGACCACGCGCCACAGGATGCCGTGCTGTGCCACGGGCAGCAGCAGGAAGACCGCGAGCACGAGCAGGTAGCCGAACCCTGTGGCGATGTACCAGGCGGGCGACCATGCGTTGACACGCTGGGAACGGCTGCCGGAGCCACGCAGCTTCGAGAACTCGGCGAGGAACGCCATCGCGACCGGCAGGTCGAGGCCGACGCCGACCCCCATCAGGAATCGGAAGAAGATGAGCACCCACTCGTTGGGCGCCAGGGCGCAGCCGATCGCGGCGACGACGAAGAAGGCCATGTCGGCCATGAACAACTTGTACCGCCCGAACCGGTCGACCAGCATCCCACCGAAGATCGCGCCGATGACAGAGCCCACCATGATCGCGGCGTTGACGAAGCCGGTCATCAGCGGGTCGAGACCGAACTCCTCCTTCACCGCCGTGATGCCGAACGCCAGCGACGAGAAGTCGTAAGCGTCCATGAAGATGCCGCCGAGGGCGAGCACGATGATCGCCTTGGTCTTGGTGCCCTGCGATCCCTTCTCGGCGAGCAGGGCGTGCACGTCACGGGCCGAACGGATGAGCGTGGGCGCTGCGGTCTTCTGATCGAGGCTCATGAGGGCCAACGCTATGACCTGTCATGACATGATGCGACATCGAGCCGTCATCCGGCGTCATGAACGACCGCGGCTCCGCGCACGCTCACCAGGCGGTCTGAATCGTGCCGTTCGACTCGATGACCTCGCGCACCTGGTCGCTCGTGAACGCCGCCTTCAGCGCCGCGGTGGCTTCGGAGTCCGCATCCTGTTCGCGGACGACGAGGTTGAGCGCGAAGGTCTCGTCGAGCTCCGTGATGAGGCCGTCGTCCTGCGGCGTCAGTCCGAGCGCCGCGATGTGCGAGGGCCACTGGAAGACCAGGTCCGCCTCCTCGTAGGCGGCGTTCAGCGAGGCGATGGGCACCTGCAGGAACTCCACGTCCTTCGGGTTCTGCACGACGTCCTTCACTGTCGCCTCGTACGGGTCGACCTCGGGATCGAGTGCGATGACGTCGTGCTCGGCGAGGAGCTTGAGGGCGCGGCCGGTGTTCGACGGGTCGTCCGGGATGGCCACCTTCGCCTCCTCGGGGAGCTCGGCGATGTCGTCGAGCTGCTTCGAGTAGAACGCGATCACGAAGTTGTACACCGGCTGCACACCGACGAGCGTGCCGTCGTTTCCGGCGTTGAACGACTCCATGTACGGAATGTGCTGCGAGAAGTTGGCGTACACGTCTGCGCTGTTCAGGATCGTGTTCGCCGTGACGTAGTCGGCCACCTCGACCAGCTCGATCTCGTAGTCCCCCTCGATCGCCTCCGCCGCCGCTTCGACGACGTCGGTCATCGGGGCCTGCACCGCGGCGACCTTGAGCGTCGAGGGGGTCTCAGCGCCCGCCCCGGCGTCCGGTCCCCCCGCGCCTCCCGCGCACCCGCTAGCCATCAGCGTCAAGCCCAGGGTTGCGGTCAGCAGCGCGATTCGCGACTTCGTCATGTGTGTCTCCTTCTCGGTTGGGTGAGGCGCGGTCAGCGGCGCTCGAGGCGGCCGCGATGGTCGAGCCGCATCGACGTGCGGTGTCCTGCGGCCTGGATCGCGAGCACGCAGACGATGATGACGACGATCGTGAGGTACATCAGGCTGTCGTTGTAGACCTGGTACCCGTAGCGCATCGCGAAATCGCCGATGCCCCCGCCGCCGACCACGCCGAGCACCGTCGAATACGACAGCAGGCTGATCGCGGCTGAGGTGAGCGCGTAGACCAGACCTGGACGCGCCTCGGGCAGCAGCATCCGGAACACCGCCTGCGGCACGGTCGCACCCGACGCGACGGCGAACTTCGGTATGCCTGCCGGAATCTCGCGCAGGATCTGCTCCGTGAGACGGGCGTAGATCGCCACGGCGACGAAGCACAGCGGCAGCGTCGCCGCCTGCGTGCCGAAGCTGGTGCCCATCACCGTACGGGTGAACGGGATGAGGAAGACGACCAGCAGCAGAAACGGGAACGAGCGCACGATGTTGATGTAAAGGTTCGCGATCACGTTCACACCGCGGTTCTCGGCGATCCCGCCGCGCTCGGTGAGATGGACGATCGTGCCGAGCGGCAGGCCGATCAGTACGGCGGCGGCGAGCGAGACGAGCATCATGTAACCCGTCTCGGCGAGCGCGACGAGCATGTCCTCCCCGTACTCGGAGAGCAGGTCGGTGAGCCAGGTCACGACATGAGCTCCCGTCTGACCTGCTCGTGATAGCTGGGCAGCGAGCGGTCGCCCGTCTTGGCGACGTCGAACACCTCGCGCAGGCGCCCCTTCTCGAGCAGCGCGGCGCGGTCGCAGATGGCCTTGACGACATCGAGGTCGTGCGTGATCACGATGACGGTCGTACCGAGCTTCTCGCGAGCACCGGCCAGTACTTCGAGCACGTCGGCGGTCGTGGACGCGTCCAGCGACGAGGTCGGCTCGTCGCACAGCAGCAGGGGCGGGCGGGCGACCAGCGCCCTGGCGAGCCCGACCCGCTGGCGTTCCCCGCCGCTGAGCTGCGCGGGGAAGTGCTCGGCGCGGTGCGACAGCCCGACGAACGCGAGGATCTCGTCGACGGCCGCGTCCTGCCGCTCCCGTTTGAGCGCTTCGCCGGCGCGCAGTCTCGACAGCTGCAGGGGAAGCCGCACATTGCGCCGCACGCTGCTGTTGGCGAGCAGGTGCACGCCCTGGAACACGACGCCGATGTCGCGGCGCAGCTCGCGCACAGCGCGTCGCCGGAGAGCGGAGACGTCGATGCCGCGCACCAGGACCTGGCCCTCGGTCGGGGAGGTCAGGCCGTTGACGAGCTCGAGGAGGGTCGATTTGCCGGCGCCGCTCTCACCGACGATGCCGAAGATCTCGCCTTCGCGGATGCTGAGGGAGACGTCGTCGAGCGCCGGCCCGCCAGACGGAGCGAAGCGCTTGGTGACGTTGCGGAATTCCACGATCGCCGGGGGTGCAGAGACCACGGATGTTCCTCGCTGGCATCGGTTCGGCTTTTATGGACAGCATCCAATTATACTGGCAAGGTGAGTGTGAGGTACCGGACGCAGGCGACCAACGGGGATGACGGCAGGAGCAGGGTGCCGGGCGGGCTCGATGTGGCGGTCGCCTCACCTCTGAAGGCGGATGCCGATCCGTCGGCCACAAATCCGGAACAGCTGCTCGCCCTGGCGTGGGCGACGTGTCTGAACGGCACGGCCCAGGTGCTGGTCGCCGAGCAGCGGCGCACCGCGGTTCGCGTGGAGGTCGAGCTGCACCCCGCGGAACCGGGGCCGGGCTATGAGTTCCGGGTCGATGCGTTCCTCTCGGCAGAAGGACTCTCGCGCGAAGACACCGAGACTCTGCTCACGGCCGCGCACGCCCGCTGCCCCGTGTCGAAGCTGATCCGCCGGGCGGCGACGGTCGACGTGCACATCGAGGAGTACGCCGCAGCCTGAGGCGCTAGTGTGCGGCGATCACCTCGAGCACGGCCTGACCGTACGCGTCGCGCTTCTTCTCGCCGATCCCGCTGATGCCGCCGAGCTCGTTCACCGACCCGGGTCGACGTTCGGCCAGCGCTCGCAGCGTGGCGTCGCCGAACACGATGTAGGCCGGCACGCCCTGCTCGCGGGCGGCCTCGGCACGCCAGCTGCGCAGCGCCTCGAAGAGCTCGCGGTCGCCCTCTGCCAGCGCATCCGCCGCGGATGCCTTGCGAGCGCGGGTCGTCGTGCTGCGGCCGATTGTGTCGCGACGCAGCGGCACCGGCATCTCGCCGTGAAGCACCCCCGTGGCGGCTTCACCGGGTCCGAGCGTGCCGTACTCCCCCTGTGCGACGAGGATGCCGCGGGCGAGCAGCTGGCGCACGACGCTGCGCCAGTCCTGCTCGGAGAGGTCGGCGCCGATCCCGTAGGTGGCGATCTTCTCGTGACCCATCTTGCGGATGCGATCTGTGGATGCTCCGCGCAGGATGTCGATCAGGTGCCCGGCGCCGAAGGCCTGGTTGCGCTCGCGCTTCAGCCGCACGATGGTCGACAGCAGCTTCTGAGCGGGGATGAGCCCGTCGTACGTGTCGGGCGCCTCGAGGCAGGTGTCGCAGTTGCCGCACGGCTGCGACTCCTGCCCGAAGTACCCGAGAAGGTTCTGCCGGCGGCAGGCGACGGTCTCGCACAGCGCGAGCATGGCGTCGAGGTGCTGCCCCATGCGCATCTTGAACGTGCGGTCGCCCGGACTCTGATCGATGAGGCGCCGTTGCTGCACGACGTCGCCCAAGCCGTAGGCCATCCATGCCACGGACGGTTCGCCGTCGCGCCCGGCACGCCCGGTCTCCTGGTAATAGCCCTCGACCGATTTCGGCAGGTCGATGTGCGCCACGAACCGCACGTCCGGCTTGTCGATGCCCATGCCGAAAGCGATCGTGGCGACCATGACGATTCCGTCCTCGCGCAGGAACCGCGCCTGATTGGCAGCACGCACCTCTGCGGGAAGTCCGGCGTGGTACGGCAGGGCGTCGACGCCCTTGGACGCGAGGTGCTCGGCCGTCTGCTCGACGGATTTGCGGCTGAGGGCGTAGACGATGCCGGCCGCTCCTTCGGGCTGGGAGCGGATGAACTCGACGAGCTGGCGGCGCGGATCGACCTTGGGGACGATGCGGTACTGGATGTTCGGGCGATCGAAACTGGCGACGTAGTGCTGCGCTGTCGTCAGCCGCAACCGCTCGGTGAGCTCCTTGTGGGTGGCACGCGTGGCGGTGGCGGTGAGCGCCATGCGCGGAACGCCGGGGAACCGCTCGGCCAGATCGCCAAGCGCCAGGTAGTCGGGGCGGAAGTCATGACCCCACTGCGACACGCAGTGCGCCTCGTCGATCGCGATCACGCTGAGGACGCCGCGCTGCAGCAACTGCGTCGTCTGCGGTGAGGAAAGGCGCTCGGGCGCGACGTAGACGAGGTCGAGTTCGCCCGCGACGTAAGCGCGCTCCACCTCGCGTCGCTCATCCAGCGACTGCGTGGAGTTCAGGTAGGCGGCGCGCACTCCGTTCGCGCGCAGCGCGTCGACCTGGTCGTGCATGAGGGCGATGAGGGGGCTGATCACCAGGCCCGTTCCCTCGCGCACGAGCGCAGGCACCTGATAGGTGACCGACTTGCCGCCGCCCGTCGGCATGAGCACGACCGCGTCGCCGCCGCCGATCACCTGCTCGACGATCGCCGCCTGGTCGCCACGGAACGCGTCGTACCCGAAGACGGTGCGCAGGGCCTCGATCGCGGTCGGGAACCGCGACGGCGCCGGAGCCGGCTCCGCGGCGAGTGCGGAGGCAGGGGACGTCGGCGCCGAACCCCAGTCCAGCGGCGGCTCCCAGCCGTCGGCGGGCGGCATCCAGTCCATCTCCTCCGGCTCTCCCCACGGTTCATCCGGGTACGGCAGATCCTCGTAAGGATCGGAGGGGAGCTGCGGCATCCCTCCAGCGTAGCCACCACCGCCGACGCAGGGCCCCGGGTGTCCACAGGGGCGGCGACCGCGTAGGTTGGACGGACTGAAGGAGGAGCCATGCCCGACATCACCGTCACCCGCAACGACGACGTCTCTCGCTACGAGATCCACTCCGACGGCACTCTCGCCGGATTCTCCGAGTTCGAACGGCGCCCCGGGGAGTTCCGCTTCATACACACCGAGATCGACCACGCCTTCCAGGACATGGGCCTCGCGACCCGGCTCGCGTCCGAGGCGCTGGCGGATGCCGCGGCATCCGGTGACGCCATCGTGCCGTACTGCTCGTTCATCCGGAAGCACCTGGAATCCCACCCCCTCGAGGGTGTGGAGATCCGCGTTCCCAACCAGGGCTGAAACGCCGCAGACCCAGGGCCACTCGCAGGACGTTCTGCGCAACGCAGAGGGACCGGATGCCGATCGGCATCCGGTCCCTCATTGCGCTGCGGCTACTGCGCGGCGTCGACCGTCACGATCGTGCGCACCTCGGAGTCGCCGTACTGCACGACGCCGAGATACTTCGAGCCGGCCTGCAGACCGGACCACGACAGGTCGTACGAGACGGCCTCACCGCGGGTGGTCTGCAGCGGGTTCGGGGTCGCCGTGAGCGAGCCCTGGTCGGCACCCGTGACCACGTTGGCGTAGGTCATGTCCCACGTCATCGGGTTCGGCGTCGAGTACATGTTCGCCACGACCAGGTAGGTGCCCGCGGTGGGCGCCGTGATGGTCACCCGCTCGTCGGCCGACGCGGTCGCCGACTGCCAGCGCTCGTAGTAGCGCAGGTCGGTCGGGGAGACCACGCGGTAGACCGTCAGGTCGAGGTCGCTTCCCTCGTCGTCGGACGAGTCGAGGTCGAAGCGCGACAGCGTCGTGCCCTCCGGCACGTCCACGATCCAGGTGACGTCCTTGTTCTCGTCGCCGGAGTCCTGGTCGCCGGAGTGCCCCTCGACGGGGTTGGCCTCGTCGACCAGCAGCGTCAGCGGGGTGAGCCCGTGCAGGTTGAGCGGCAGCTCACCGTCGACGCCGGGGGTGATCTCGATCGTCTCGGAGCCGTCGACACCGGCGCCGGAGACCTCGGCCGGTGCGTCGGCCGTGACCGGGAAGACGGCCAGCGGCGAGCGCACGTCGCCGTTCTCACCCTTCCAGGTCAGCAGACCGGTCGCCCACTCCTCGACCGGCGCCGTGGCGTTGTCGAACGTGACCGTGAAGGTCTTCGACTCTCCGGCCTTCGAGAAGCTCAGCGTCGAGGGTTCGACCGTCACGTCGACTCCTGGCAGATCCACCTCGGCGGTGTAGCTGCCGGGCGCCGTCGCCGTCACCGTGCGGGTGACGGTCTGCGCGCTCGCCAGCGATCCGATTCCGATCGACGCGCCGTTGAGGTCGCTGCCGTCGATCGGCTCGATGCCGTCGAACTCCGCGAGCCCGGTGCCCTCGATGTACGCCGCCCACTCCGCAGGACCGGCCAGGTACAGCAGGCCGGGCTCGAAGTAGCGGGTCGGGTCGACCTGACCGGCGCCCTGCGAGAACGGGTCGGTGTTCTTCGATCCGTCGGCGTTCACCGTGTCGTAGGCCGTGGTCATCATGGCCGACTTGATCTCGGCCGGTGCGGCGTTGGGGTGCTCTCCGAGGTAGAGCGCCGCCAGACCCGCGACGTGCGGGGCCGCCATCGAGGTGCCCGACAGGATGCCGAAGGTCGGCTCCGCATCGGGTGCGTTGTTCGTCGCGGCGAGGATGGCCACGCCGGGCGCCGCCACGTCGGGCTTGATGACGTCGGAGCCGTTGGCGTTCATCGGGCCGCGGCTCGAGAAGCCGGCGATCTGCGGCACAGGCGTGGTCTCACCCGTGACGTTCTCACCGATCAGCGTCACCGGGAGGTCGGTTCCGCCCTGGACGTACGCGAGCACAGCCGCGCGGTGTGCGGCCGCGAGGTGCACCGTGGGGACGGCGTGGAAGTCGTTGTCGAGCGAGTCGGCGCCGCCCGGAACGTTCACGAGGACCATCCCGATGCCGCCTGCGTCCTTCACGACGTCGGACTTCTCGGCGCGGGCGTTCTCACCGCGGTCGCAGACCACGATGTGTCCTGTGACCTTCGCGGCGTCCAGCGAGCCTGGCAGGCACAGCGCCGCGCCGTCGCCAGCGGCAGCGTCGCCCGCATAGATCGACGGTCCGGTCACCTCTTCGCCGAAGGGCACGCTCACCGAGGCGCCCGCCTCCTCGAAGCCGGGGAAGCGCACCGTGCCCTCCCAGGTCGGGATCGTGGATGCTGCCACCGTCGTGTACCAGGGCGATGCGTGGTCGGCCGTGACCGGGTCGGGGCCGTTATTGCCCGCGCTGACCGAGACGAAGACGCCGGCGGCGGCCGCGTTGAAGAAGGCGATGTCGTCGGGTTCGAGCACGCTGGTGGCCGCTCCCCCGCCGATCGAGTAGTTGATCACGTCGACGCCGTCGGCGACCGCCGCATCGATCGCAGCGACGAGGTCGCTCAGCGCGCAGATGTCGTCGTCGGTGACAGCGGGGTCGGGTCCGACGTAGCACGCCTTGTAGGCCGAGACCTTCGCCGCGGGTGCGACGCCGGACACGGTGCCGAAGTCGACGCTCTCGACGGAGGCCTCCACGCCGAAGTTCCCCGCCGCGGTGCTCGCGGTGTGCGAGCCGTGGCCGTCACCGTCGCGCGGCGAGAGGTAGTCGTACTGGAAGTCGAAGCCGGCAGCGGCAGCACCGGTGGAGAAGTACTGCCCGCCGACGAGCTTGGTGGAGTAGTCGTGCTTGTCCCAGCCCTGTCCGGTGACGATCGGGCTCTGGAAGGTGCCGCCGTCGGCCTTGTCGAAGTACACGTACGAGCCGTCGGTGTAGGGCTGCCCCTGCGACTTCTTGTGGTTCTGCTTCTTCAGCTTCGCGCCGTCGAAGGAGGGGTGCTCGGGCGCGATGCCGGTGTCGACCACACCCACCACGATGCCTTCGCCGGCGGTGTCCACCCCGCCGGTCTGCTCCCAGACGCCGCCGGCACCTGTGGCGTCGTCACCGAGACCGAGGAAATCGGTGGAGGTCTGCGCCTGCGGGTGGCGGATGCTGTCGGGATAGACGCCGAGTACATCCTTCGAGGCGCGAAGCTTGTCGACCTGGGCGCCGCTGAGATCGGCGCTGAACCCGTTCAGGGTGATCTGGTACTCGGCGTCCGGCGTCACGCCCGCCTGCTTCGCCAGCTTGCGCTGCTCGTTCTTGAGGTGCGCGCGGTACTTCTGCGAGTTCGCGGAGTTCGCGTCGAGCTGCTTGCCCTTCTGAGGCTTGGTCGCCTTGAGGCCGCTGACGCCGCCGTCGTAGGTGGCGAGCGGGTCGCCCTTCAGCACCACAATGTAGTGGCCCGGTGTGCCCTCGATGGGCGTGGGAGTCGTCACCCCCTCTGCTGCGAATCCGGACGTCGCCGTCGATCCGATGAACAACGCGGCCAGGGATAGGGCCGCTGTCACTCTGAGGGGTGGTCTTCTCATGAGGTGCTCCTGTTCCAGGTGCGGCGGCGTTGCCGCACCGTCGTTCAACATATCCCCGTGTGCGTCGTCACGCCAGCGCCTCGGCGAGCCTTCCGGAATATCGACGACGCTCGGCGGCTCCGTCTCCGCGGCCGGCCGATAGCCTTGAGCTGTGAGGACCCGGACGGCGCTGAACACGCGGACACTGCTGATCTGTGCCGCGATCGGCGTGGCCACCGGCATCCTGGGTGGCATCGCCGGCACCGTCACCCTGGGTGTGCTCGCTGTGGTGCCCTACGTGTACGGACTTGTGCTGGGTGTGCACGTGCTGCCCGGCATCATCGCCCAGGAGGTCCTGCGCCGACCGCTCGTCGCGCTGATCACCCACGTCGTCGCCGCGCTGATCTCGAGCGCGTTCAATCCGGTGTGGGCCATGCGGTTCATCGGCACGGCCCTGCTGTTCGGTGCGATACAGGAGGGCGTCGCGGCGCTGACCCGATACCGGGCGTGGGGCCGTTGGCGGTTCTTCGTCTCGGCTGCGATCATCGGCGTGATCGTCGCCGCGGTGGTCGGCGTCGTGGTCGATCTCGCCCGTTTCGAGCTGTGGGTGCAGGTGGTCTATCTGGTGGTGTCCGTTCTGGGCCCCATCGCCTGGACGGCGATCGGTGTCGCGATCGGCAACTCGCTGCGTCGGGCGGGTATCGCGCCGGCGACCTGATCGTCGCCTTCGCGGTGCACCAGTCCCCTGACGCAGGATCGCGGAGGCGAGCCGCGGACCAGGTAAGGATAGGCTAAGTAGCGAACCGCCCGCCGACCGAGGTCTCGCCGTGCGCCCATCCGCGCCCCTCCTCCGCGTGCAGGACCTCAGTGTCACGCACGCAGGCGCCGCGCACCCCTCTCCGCGTGGAATCTCGTTCGACGTACGACCCGGTGAGGTCGTGCTCGTTCTGGGACCGAGCGGCTCGGGGAAATCGACTCTGACGCTCGCCTTGAACGGACTCATCCCTCAGTCGGTGGATGCCACGATCGAGGGCGTCGTGCAGGTCGCCGGTCACGACACTCGCAGCACTCCGGTCGCCCGGCTGAGCACGGACGTGTCGATGGTGTTCCAGGACCCTGATTCGCAGCTGGTCACCGGATCCGTGCTCGACGAGGTCGCGTTCGCTCTCGAGAACCTCCTACTCCCGGCATCCGAGGTGCTGGAACGCTCCGAACGTGCTCTTCGGCAGGTCGGACTGTGGCAGCGGCGGTCCTGGAACCCCGATCTGCTCTCCGGCGGCGGACGACAGCGGCTCGCGATCGCCTGCGCCCTCGCGATGCGCTCGCGGGTCATCGTCCTCGACGAGCCGACCGCCAATCTCGATCCGCGGGGCGTCGACGACGTGTACCGCGCACTCGCCGAGCTCACCGCGGATTCCGAGCGCGCCATCGTGCTGGTCGAGCACAACCTCGACGCCGCCATGCGTTTCGCGACCAGGGTCATCGTCCTCGATCACGAGGGGCGGCTGCTGCTCGACGGACCCGCACAGCAGACGATCCGCGCACATGCCGGCGAACTGCACGATCTGGGCGTGTGGCTGCCCTCGGAACTCCTCGCGGACAGCGGCCGCGCGGGGCGGAGCGCCGCAGCCCCGCTCGAATCCGGAGCCGCGCGCGGGATGCCGGAGACTCCGGCCGTCCGCGTGCGCGAGCTCACCGTGCGCAAGCAGGGCGAACACGTACTGGCGGTCAGCGAGCTCGACGTGACGGCGGGATCGTTCACCGCGATCGTGGGGGCCAACGGCGCAGGCAAGACGACGCTGCTGCAGGCTCTGGGCGGGGTGGTGCCTCCGCCCAGGGGCGCGGTGATGCTGGGCGAACTCGATGCCGGCCGTGCGTCGCCACGTGAGCTGACGCGACATGTGGGATTCGTCTTCCAGAACCCCGAGCACCAGTTCATCGCGCATACAGTGCGCGATGAGCTCGCCCACGGTCTGCGCCTGCAGCGGGTGCCGCGATCCGAGATCGATGACCGAGTGGACCGGATGCTCGAACGCTTCGGCCTCAGCCACAAAGCCGACGTGCACCCCTTCGTGCTCTCGGGCGGAGAGAAGCGCCGACTGTCGGTCGGCACGGCGCTGATCACGCGCCCCCGGGTGCTCGCCCTCGACGAACCAACCTTCGGACAGGACAGGGCACGAGCAGCCGAACTGCTCGACCTGCTGCAGGAACTGCAGCGGGACGGCACCACGATCATCGTCGTCACTCACGATCTGCGCCTGGTCGCGCAGTACAGCACGCACACCGTCGTGCTGCGCGAGGGCGCCGTGCTCGCCGCAGGGCCCACATCGGAGCTGCTCGCCGACGACCCGATGCTGACCGCGGCGGGACTTCGCCCTGCGCCGGGGCGAGTCGGCGACGAGCAACCGCATCCGGTCGTAGCACCTCAGACCGCACCGACCCCGACCGACCCGTACGCCGAGGCGCCGGCATCCGGCCGCTTCTGGCTGCACCACCTCAATCCGCTCGCCAAGATCACGGCCGTGCTCCCGGCGATGGCGCTGCTCGTCGTGACCCGCGACCTCGTGACTCCGGCGGCCTTCCTCGCCCTGTCGTACGCTCTGCTGCTCAGCGGCGCCCGCATCAGCCGGCGCATCGCGGTGCTCCTGATCGTCGGGCTGCCGATCGCGACGCTGGTGCTGGCGCTCGGCTTCGCCGTCTGGATCGACCCGGCGCAGGTGGCCGATTCCCCACCCCTGGTGCGCGTCGCGGACTGGACGCTGCATCAGGGAGCGCTGCTCATCGGGCTCGCCACCTCGCTGCGCCTGGCCGCCATCCTGGGACTCGCCCTGATCGGCGGGATCACGACGAACGGCCCCGATCTGGTGCGCGCCGGCGTACAGCAGCTGCGGGTGCCCTACCGGATCGGTTACACGGCGCTCGCCGCGTACCGCTTCGTGCCGCGGTTCGGTTATGAGCTCTCAGTGATCCGCGCCGCTCATCGGGTGCGCGGACACGGGGCGGGCGGACCATGGGGCGGCCGCGATCCGGTCGCCCGTCTGGCGAGGGGCTGGGGATACATCGTGCCGCTGCTGGCCTCGGGCATCCGCCATGCCGAGCGCGTCGCGCTCTCGATGGACTCCCGTGCCTTCGGTGCCCACCCGGCGCGAACCGAGCGTCATGCCGTGCCGTTCCGCACACGCGACATCGTCTTCATCGCCGTGACGCTGGCACTGTCAGCCGCGATCCTCACCCTCACCTTCCCCTGGCGGCTCTCCTGAGAGGAACAGCATGTCCTTCAGCAAGCTCGTGAAGCCCGCGTCAGCCGAGCTGATCCACCTGACCGTTCAGCGCACCGAGCGCCTGTCTCCGCATTGGATGCGCGTGACGCTCGGGGGCGGGGAAGTGGATCGGTTCACGCCCATGGGATACGACCAGTGGTTCCGTCTGTTCCTGCCCATCGGCGGGGAGGCGGGGCTCGATCGGGTGCCGGCGAAGGCGAACCGTATGCTTGGCTACCTGAAATTCCTGCGCATCCCGGACGGCGAGCGTCCCGTGATGCGCAACTACACCGTCCGCGCCTACCGGCCGGGCGGCGACGACCGCGGCGCGGAGATCGACGTCGACTTCGTGCTGCACGGTTCGCCCACCGAGGGCACCGCGGGTCCGGCGTCGCGCTGGGCCGAGACCTGCCGGCCCGGCGAGCACGTGCTGATCATCGACGAGGGACTGACCTTCAATCCCGCACGGGGCCGGGAACGGGTCGTGCTCGTCGGCGATGAGACGGCCCTGCCGGCGCTCTCATCGATCTGCGCCTCGCTTCCCGCAACGGCATCCGGAGTCGTGATCGCCGAGGTGCCGAGCGCCGAGGATGCTCTGGAGTTCCCTCGACCCGACGGAATCGAGGTGCGCTGGATCATCCGGCCGGATGCCGCTGTCCCCGGCGCGGCGGCTCTCGAGGCGCTGCGCGACCTGGCGCTTCCCGACCATGACTTCCATGCGTACATCGCCGGTGAACAGGCACTCGCATCGGGCGGCCGCAAGCTGCTGGTGGGCGAGCGCGGGGTCGACAAGGGCCTGGTGAGCTTCTGCGGCTACTGGAAGGTCGGGGCCGCGCAGCCCGCCTCGAAAGCCGCGCGCGAGGCGGCGGCTCGTCCGGTCGGCTGAGCTCGCTGCCCGCCAGCCGCCTGGTCAGATCTCGGCGGCCGAGATGAGGTGCCTGTGCAGTGCCACGGCCAGCGCCTCATCGCGGTTGCGGGCCCCGAGCTTACGGTACAGGCTGCGCAGCTGGCTCTTCACGGTGTTGGTGGACACGAACAGTTCGGCGGCGATGTCGCCGACCGCGCTCGAACGCGCGAGAGCGTTGAGCACAGCCAACTCGCGCGGAGTGAGCACGGGCCGATCCGGCTGGATCAGCACAGGCTCGCACGGCGCCGGCTCCAGCACGTCGTGCGCGCCGATTCCCTCGAGTGTGCGCCGGATGGAGTCGACGTCATCGGGCGGCAGCAGGTGCAGCGCGATCCGTTGATCCGAATGCCGCAGCAGCGAGGCGAGCTGCCGGACCACCGCCATCGTGCGTCGGTCGGCACCGGCACGCAGCCCGGCCGCGGCCTCGACGCTCAGCGCCTCGGCGGAGGTGCGCACGCTCTGAGGGCGGCCGGCGATCGCGCGCAGCTCTTTGTACACCTCGCCGATGCGATCCGTCGCGAGCGCGAGCCTTGCCCGGTCGACGTGGTCCTGAGGGCTGTTGCCTCCGTCGCTGCGCAAGACGGTGCTCGCCGCCTCGTAGTTGCCCAGTGCGATGTGCAGCAGGCTGCGCATCGAACACAGCCGCTGCCGGGCGACCTTCGTGTCGCCCTCCCCTCCGCGCAGCACGGCGTATTCCTCCAATTCCACCAGCGCACGAGACGCGTCGCCGGCCAGCAGTGTGGTCAGCGCCTGCACACGAGCGATCACCGCCCAGTGCTCGATGGAACGGCGGTCGTGCTTCATCATGTCCAGGTGTCGTTGCGCCTGCACCACATCGAACCGTTCCAGGGCCAGAACGGCCTCGGCGATGCGGTAGAAGGTTCCGACGTACATGCAGCGCTGCTCGTCGGTCCACGGCTCTCCCCGGGCGGCGAGCACACGGTCCCCGGCCTCCGCGAGGTTACCCGCGAGGGCATGGATACCGGCGCTCATCGCCAGATTGCCGAAACTGGAGCGGTCGGACGGCCCCGCTTCGGCGAAGCCGCGGGCGAACATGTGAAGCGCCTCCGCCTCCTGGCCGCCGTAGAAAAGGCTGGTTCCGAGTTGCGCGTATAGGCGTGGCAGGTATCCGATCAGCTCGGAGCGTCCCTCGTGGATCGCCTCGAGCGCCTGCAGCCCGGCGCGCGCCGAGGAGACCGAGAGAGACGTCTTCCCCATGAGCCGAAGGGCGGCGCTCTCGCTGGTGAGCACCAGAGCACGCTCGGCCGGGCTGAGCCGCCCGGGGCGATTGCGCACGCCGGCGGCCGCGAGACCGAAGTAGTAGATGGCCTTCGACCGGCGGGCCCCGTCGGCGTTGTAGACCAACCCGAGCGCCATCGCCAGCAGTGGATGAGCCATCAGCTGTGCTGTGGAGAGCTGATCGAGCGTCTGGCGTACGCTGTCGCGTCGGTCATCGTGGAGCAGAGCGAACCAGCCCACCCTCACCACGTCGACGGCGAGCGAGAGATCGCCCGTCGCGACTGCGGCTGCGACGGCTTCACCGATGTTCCCGTGCTCGAGCGCGGCGCGCACGTCGGTGCCGGCGCGCTCGGGAATGGACGCGATGAGTCCGGCCGGCACCGGCTCGACACGTGACGCGGAAGGCTGTTCCGGGGGATCTGTGATGGTCATCTTTCTGCAGGTGAGGGGTCGAGGTCACCCCCAGAATGACCATGTACATACTACTACCGGGTACAGGACCTGTGGCCGTCCCTGCGGCCCAGTGGGGGCGCGGCATCACCGGTGCGGGGGATGCCGCGCCCCGAGGTCAGTCTTCGACGGCCATCGCGCTCCGTCGTCGGGCGGCCACCAGAACCGCGCCACCGATCAGCAGCGCTCCGGCGAGTGCGGCGAGTCCCCAGCCGACCGTCCCGCCGGTGATGGCGAGCGGAGGCGACGGAGGCACCTCGTGCTCGGTGACGCACGCCCCCGCCGGGTCGCAGATCGCGCGGTCATCGGGGCTGCTGACCACGTTGCGCAGGGCACCGTCGCCGACTCCGATCACCGTGACGGAGTAGGTGATGGTCACCACCTCGCCGACGGTCAGGTCGCCGTTCCAGACCAGACGGTCGCCATCGCGGGTGAGCGACCCCGACGAGGCTGTCGCGTCGTCGTTCCAGGCCGCGTCGTCGAGAACTGCGGAGAGGTCATCCACGATCGTGGCGCCGTTCACCGCACCCTCACCGCGGTGGGTGACGGTGAGCGTGTAGGTGATCTCGTCTGTCGCGTTGACCGTGGCACCGGTTACGGGGTCGGAGGTCTTCGAGAAGACGTATCCGCCGGTCTTGTGGATCGTGCGGCACCCCTCGGTGCCGTCCTCCGCGACCACGCACTCGCCTGCCTCACTCGGGCTGGTGACCACGTTCGCCAGGGTCGTGTTGCCCGCGCCGGTCACCGTGACCGAGTACGTGATCGTGACCACGTCACCCGGTGCGAGATCGCCCGTCCAGGTCAGCTCCGCGCCGTCCACCGCGACCGCTCCAGCCGTCGCGACGGCGTCACCGTTGTAGTCGGCGTCATCGATCACATCCGACAGGTCATCGACCAGCGAACCGGCAACCGCTGCAGGGCCCTGCTGCTCGACCGTGACCGTGTAGGCCACGACGTCGCCGGCCTGCACATCGCTGTTGTGGACCGGGTCAGCCATCTTCGAGAACACGAACCGGCCCGTCTGATGCGTGGTCGTGCAGCCCTCATTGCCGTCACCGGCCGGGACGCACTCGCCGTTCTCGCCCGGGGTGACGACGTTCGTCAGGGTCATGTCACCCGCCCCGGTCACCGTCACGGAGTACGTGATCGTCACCTTCGCCCCCACGGCCAGATCCCCCGACCAGGCGAGTTCGGTGCTGTCCGCGTCGAACTCACCCTCACCGGCAGTCACCGCGAGGTCATCGTTCCAGGTGGCGTCATCCAGCACCGCCGAGAGATCGTCCGCGAACGTCGCCGCTTCGACCGCGCCGGGCCCGCGCTGTGCGACGGTGACGGTGTAGGTGATCGTGTCGCCCACGACGACATCCGATCCCGGAGCGGCGACCGCCGTCTTCGACACCGTGTAGTCACCGGTCTGGTGCGTCGTGGTGCAGCCCCGGTCCGCAGAGCATCCATCACTCGTGACCACGTTCGTGAGAACCATATCGCCGGCACCCGTCACGGTGACCGAGTAGGTGACCGTCACCACGTCATCGACCGCGAGGTCGCCCGACCACGAGATCGTCGGCTCGGCGTAATCGACATCCCCGGCCGATGCGGCCAGGTCGTCGTTCCACGTCGCGTCGTCCAGCACCGCAGTCAGATCGTCGGTGAACGAAGCGCCATCGACAGGGGCCTCACCGACCTGCTTCACCGTGACGGTGTAGTCGATCGTGTCGCCGATCTGCACATCCTCACCGGAAGCCGGGTCACTGGTCTTGACCGTCTCGTACCGACCGGTCTTGTGCTCGGTGGCGCAGTCGGCAGCAGCTTCGCAACCGGGCGACTGCACCGTGTTCCCGATCAGCGTGTCGCCATCGGCGGTCACCGTCACCGAGTACGTGACCGTCGCGACGTCGCCGGGGCCGAGGTCGCCGGTCCAGGCGATCACGCCGTTCTCGTAGGTGAACTCACCGGCCGAGGCTTCGATGTCATCGTTGAAGGTGGCATCGTCGAGCACGTTCGCGAGGTCGTCGTTGAAGAACTGACCGACCACACGCCCCTCACCCGACTGCGTCACCGTCACGGTGTATGTGATCACATCACCGATCTGCACCTCAGACCCGGATGCGGGATCCGCGGTCTTCACCGTCGTGTACGTCGCCGTGTAGTGATCCGTGCTGCATGCATCCTCGGAAGAGCATCCGTCACTGGTGACCACGTTCCGCAGATGCGTGTCACCCTCACCGGTCACCGTCACCGAGTACGTGATCGTCACGACATCGTCAACGGCCAGGTCGCCCGACCACGACAGCTCGGCCGTCGCAGCCTCGAAACCGATCGTGCCCGCCGATGCCGTCACGTCGTCGTTCCACGTCGCGTCATCCAGCAGACCCGACAGGTCATCCACCAGCGACGCACCGTCGTACCCCGCCTCACCGACCTGCGACACGGTGATCGTGTATTCGATCGTGTCACCGACCTCGACGTTCGACCCGTCAGCCGGGTCGGACGACTTCTCGACGGTGTAATCCGCGACCGGGTGCTCCGTGGCGCAGGCGTCGATGCAGCCCGGGCTCATCACCTGGTTGCCGATCGTGTAGTCGCCATCCGCGGCGAGAGCCGCCGAGTCCTTCACCGTGACCGAGTAGGTCACCGTGGCGACCTCACCCACCGGAACCGTGCCGTTCCACGACAGCACACCATCCGTGACGGATGCCGTGCCGATTGACGCCGAAACGTCACCGTTGTACACCGCGTCGTCCAGCACCGAGGCGAGGTCGTCGCTGAACTCCGCGACAGCAGGAACCTCACCCTCCTGCGTCACCGCCACCGTGTAGGTGATCTTGTCACCCGGCTTGACCGTCTCGCCCGACGCCGGGTCGGACGACTTCTCCGTCGTGTAGTTCACAACCTGCACACCCGCCGGATCGCAGTTGATCGTCGGAACGATCTCCGAATCCTCCGGTTTCGGAGCAGCACCACACGCGTTGTTGACCACGCTGCCGCCACCGGTCATGACCGCGGAGAACTCGTGAGCATCCTCTTCACCCGGCGCCAGCTCCTCCACCGTGAACGAGCCCTGCGGGAACAGGTCATCGGTGATCTCCACATCACGCAACGTGCCCTGGCCGGTGTTCGTGATCACGATCCGATACGGCACCTCATCGCCCACGCGGTAGGTCGGATACGTCGTGACATCGTTCGCGTCGACCCACTCGCCATCCGCGTCCTGCACATACTTCTTCAAAGAAGCGGAGTACGCCGTACCCATCGTCAACGGCTCCGAAGTCCGCATCACCAGCGCGGTGTGCTCGGCGATAGCCTGCGCCCGGTTGACGTACACGTCGCCCGGCTCAGCGCCATCAGGCTCGATCGTCACTGTGAATGCGAACACCGCACCCGGTGCCAGCGGGCCGCCGATCACGCGGACCGCCGTCGGGTTCGGCACCGGCGTCGTCGACCAGTTCACCCTGTTGCCTTCGGTGCTGCCCGGAACTGTGCCGTTGGACGTATGCGACGGGTCATCGGACAGCGTCGCAGGCTCGGCGGTGGTGTAATACACGGTCGCACCGGCGGGCGCGGTCACGGAGGTCACCTCGTACGTGCCTGTGAAGTCGGTGCCACGGCCATCACCGTTGTACGGAAGGATGTCGATCGTGTCCGTGAATGCCTGGGGCAGCGGATCCTGCGACCGCAACGTCACCGTCCATGACCCCTCCTCACCAGAGCCGTCACCATCCGGGTTCGCGATGAACCACTGATCAGTGGACTTGCCGAGGTTGGTCACACCAGACGTCGATACCGTCACCTGCGCTGCGGTGGGAGGCGAGGTCACCCCTCCGACAGAGCTGGTCGCCGTGTTCGTCAGCACCTGGCCCGACTTCACGGACGCACCCGCGACAGCCTGGTAGGTCAGAACGTTCGGCACATTCGTGGGCACCTCGTCGAGCGACCAGGTGAGCACCTGCTGCCCGGTTCCGTTCGTCGAGACGTTGGGAGCAGGATCCGCCGAGCCGGCGACGTAGGTCATTCCGACGGGCAGGGTGTCGGTGATGACGTAGTCGTCCATCGTCTCCGGGATCGCTCCCGCGCCGTTCGCCGAGTAGGTCAGCGTGAAGTTGGCGGGCTCGCCGGGCTTCACGATAGAACGGTCGACGCTCTTCTGGATTGCCGGGGTCGCGGTGGTGATCCGGAGGATGTCACGACGGCCGTTGGTCCGCGGATAGCGCGCGTCGGGGGTCGCGCCGAGCTGAACGTTCTCCCGCGTCCAGGATCCGCCAGACATCACGGAGCCGAACATCCAGATGTCCTGACCGACACGGACGTCGTCGTTGATCCTGACGTAGCCAGCCAGCTGAATCCCTCGATAGCCCTCTTCCTCAGCGAGCGAGTGCGGATAGATGATCCGCATGGCCTCGACTGTGGTGAGGTCGGCAGGCTCCGTAGTCGTCCAGTTGTTGGGGTCGCTGCCGCAGTCGAAGACGTCCGGATCTCCGACGTCGCCGACGTAATACTCGACGGCAGGAGGGCTCTTCAGTTGGGCCGACGGACCGTTGTCGACGTATCCGCGGATCGTGGGAAGGGCGTCGCCCTCAGCCCACGGCGTGTAGGTGACGTAGTCGGCGTCGAACACGAGACACTGTCCCTGAGGAGTGGCATCGGGCACGTCATACAGGCTCGCGTTGTGGTTGATGTACTGCACAACCTTCGTGCCAGCCGATACGCGGTACGTGTCGTCCCAGTTGTTGCCACCTGCCCCGGTGTACGGGCGCCACCAGGATGCAGCCCACACTCCAGGAAGGACGTATGCCTTCGAGGTCGTGTTGTTCTCCGGCAGATCGACCGAGGACAGTCCGGTGGTCGACTGGTACGTCGGGGCGTTGGCCTGGAGGCTGATCGAGCCTGCCCGCTCCGTCGCCACACGGAACCAGAGGCTGCCGGAGGCGATGTACGACCAGTCGGTCGGCAGGAGATTGCCTGCCGCATCCCGCGTCGGAATCATCGCCATGTCGTAGTTGATCCCGCTGAGCGTGAGATCGAACACTCCAGGCTGCCCGGCAACCGGGGTCAGGGTGCACTCCTCGACGAACGAGGCCTCCTGGCCTCGGTAGGTCTCCTTCGCGGCTCCCTCCAGTCCGGAGAGCGGATGAGTGCCGGTGATGAAGGCGTTGTACGGCGAACATCCCTCGAAGTCTCCGTAGTAGCTGTCACCGAGACCGATCTGAGAGCCGTTGCTTTCCGAGAGCTGGAGTCGGTACGTCACGGAGTCGGGACCGGTGTCGGAACCGGCAGCCAGACGAAGCGACCACTCCAGGTCCACATCGACGGCGGTGTAGTCCTCGTTCCACTCATAGTAGGCGGTGTTCTGCCCGAACTGGAGGTCCATCCCGAAGGCGTTCTCGATGAGGAGAGGATCGAGACCCTTGCTCTGACCGTTGATCTGGCCGGTCGCGATGACCTCGTCGCCCGTGTTGCCGTCCACGCGTATCGGCGTCTGCACGACGACGGCGGATCCCTGGTTGATGGTCCCGAGGTTGCAGGTCAGCGCCTTGCCGTCCTCGGAGATCGCGGATACCGGATCCACATCTGCGGTGAGGCACACGTTCGGGACCTCCTTGAACACCCCGTTCTGTGTGGTCGCGGTGAACGTGACATTGTCCACCGGCTCGTTGCCTGGAGCCGGCGCATCGTCATTGACGTTGACGCGCCAGATCGCGTTGACGACATCTCCACGCCCGACGGTGCCGGGAGTTCCCTCCTCCCAAGCTCCGCGGATCTCGTACACGGTGGCCGCATTGGCGGCCGCCGCAGGAAAGAGCGACATGGTCAGCGACGAGATCACTGTCGCGACGCCCAGCGCCATCCGCTTCCGCGACGACCCGAGCAGAGCTCGGTCCCGTCGATGCTGTCGAGCCGCCGTCTTCCAGAATCGTCGCACGAGTTCTCTCCCCCACTCAGGACTAAAACACTCAGAACCATTCGTAATCGAGTCTGAGAAACCCGTGTGAGGATTTCACCCCGCTTTCACCCTGCGATCGGGACGGCACGGCACGGCAGACGAGGACACACCGGCGAGCGGCTCGGCAGCCCCGGCCGACAGCGCAGTGCGGAATCGCGCTCTCACCCCGAAGCGGCGGGCGCTGAGCTGCGCCTGCGCTCGCTGGGGGTGATCCCGAATCGCAGCCGGAACGCGCGGGCGAAGTATCCCGCGTCATGGAACCCGCACTGCATCGCGACGTCGGCGATGCTGCCGTCCCACGGCGCCTGAGCGAGCGCGATCCACGCATGATCAAGCCTGCGGCTCAGCAGCCAGCGCCCGAAGCTCGTCCGGTTCTCTGCGAAGAGCTTCGTGAGGTAACTGGGTGAGATGGCGACGCGCCTGGCCACGTGCCTCAAGGTGAGTTCCGTGTCGCCGTAGTGCGACTCGATGTCCTCCAATACTGCGCGGAACAGCGCCGTGCGGCGGTCAGCCGGCACCGGCATGCTCGCTTCGAGCGCGGCTGCGAGCAGCCCGACCACGTGGACGGCCACGGAGCCGGCCGCCCGGCCGCGGATCGGAGCGGCATGCAGCGCGAGTCCGGCGAACGCCGCGGCGGCGATCGCTCCGATACCGCGGTCACCGGGAACCGCGAGGGCGGTGGCGCACCGGGCATCGACGAGCGACGGATCGAGCACTGCCTTGGGGATCGTCAGCGAGATCTGCTCGAAGTCGCCCGCGTAATCGAGCTCGAACGGCCGATCACCGTCGACGACGGCGAAGTCGCCAGGACGCAGGTGAGCTGTGCGTCCGTCCTGGTGCACCGTGGTCGGACTGTCGAGCACGAAGTTGAGAAAGTACACGCCGCAGGGGGCGGAAGAGATCTGCGGCGCGGTGCGACGCACCTGCTGCGAGCCCGAGCGCAACCACGCGACGCCGATGTCTCCCACACCGCGCACATGACAGTCGGCTGCGAAGCCGCTCTCCGCGTCGGCGACGCCGCTGTCCAGTTCGACAGGCGCGAACGCATCAGCGACGATCGCCCGCCACGCATCGAACTGCTGCTCCTCACGGTACCCGGCTGTCGTGTACGAGCGGTCGGCTGCCCCCAGCATGCGCACATCTTACGCCCGGCATCGCAGCGACTGTGTGCGCTCGTACACGACGAGTGCGCGTGAGTCCTATGAAGCGGGCCGCGAAGCCAGGATGCTGGCCCACGGCGGGATCTCCGCCGTATGACACCGGAAAGTGCCCGGGGCGCAGCCCGGGAGAATGGGGACAGGTTCATGACTCGCAGGTCCATAACGACGGCCGCAGCCGCGGCCGTGCTATCGGCGGGACTCGTGTTCGCCGGCTCGGGAGCGGCGTTCGCTCACGAGTGCTACATCGTCAAACGCTCCGCACAGGGCACGGCGGGCGCTTCACACTCGGGCAACTGGTTTCATCTGACGCTCACCGACCTCTTCGCTGAGGCGCCGGAGATGCTGGGGGCACCGGCGCTCTCCGAGGCGCAGATGCAGTGGGCGCTCTCCGAGGCGCAGGCGAAGGGCCTGCCCGACAGCTTCGCGATCTTCGGAAAGTTCACGATCCCGAAGGGCAATGTCCCTGACAGGCTGATCACCGACGCCAAGGGCGTCGACAGCTTCTTCGCCTCGTACATGGATCAGCTCATCGCGATCTACATGGAGGCGCTCACACGGTAGGCAGGGGGACGCAGGAACGGCCGCCCGGGTGCACCCGGGCGGCCGTTCACGTGTCAGCGCTTGCCTGCGATCTGACGGCCGACCAGATCACGCATGATCTCGTTGGTGCCGCCGTAGATGCGGTGCACGCGGGCGTCGGTGAACGCGCGCGCGATCGGGTACTCCATGATGTAGCCGTAGCCGCCGTGCAGCTGCACTCCGGTGTCGAGCACCTCCCACTCGCGCTCGGTCGCCCAGAACTTCACCTTCGCCGCATCCTCGGCCGATAGCCTCCCGTCCTTGTATGCGAGCAGCGCACGGTCGATGTAGGCCCACATGGCCTCGGTCGTGGTGACCATGTCGGCCAGGCGGAACCGGGTGTTCTGGAAGTCCGCGATCCGCTCGCCGAACGCCTCGCGCTCCTTGGTGTACGAGATGGTCCAGTCGACGGCCGCCTGTGCCGCGGCGGCGGCGGCGACGCCGATCGAGAGCCGCTCCAGGGGCAGGTTCATCATCAGTTGGATGAAGCCCTGACCCTCCTTGCCGCTGATGAGGTTCTCGTCGGGGACGAACACATCGGAGAAGCTGAGTTCGGCGGTGTCCCAGCCGTGGAAGCCCATCTTGTTCAGCTTCTTGCCCTGGTCGAAGCCCTCCATGCCCTTCTCGATGAGGAGCAGGCTGAAGGCGTCGGGCCGGTTGCCCTCACCGGTCTTGACGAAGGTCACCACCACGTCGGCGGTGGTGCCGGAGGAGATGAAGGTCTTCGCGCCGTTGACGATGTATCCGCCGTCGACCTTCTTCGCATTGGTCTTGATGCCGCGGAGGTCGGATCCGGCACCGGGGTCGGTCATCGCGAGTGCGCCGAGCACCTCGCCGCTGGCCATGCGGGGCAGCCACTTCGCCTTCTGCTCCTGCGTGCCCATGTGCACCAGGTAGGGCACCGCCAGGTCGTCCTGGATGCCGAAGGCGCCGGCGAGCGAGCCTGCACCGGCGGCGATGACCTCCTCCATGACGATCGTGCGGAAGCGGTAGTCCTGCAACATCCCGGCGCCGCCGAACTCCTCGGGGACCGAAAGTCCGATCAGGCCGGCCTCGCCGGCCGCGAGCATCGTCTCACGATCGATCTCCCCTGCGGCATCCCACTTCTCGATGGCCTCGTTCGTGACGTGGCGCTTGACGAAGTCCTTGACCAGGTCGCGGAAGGCTTCGTGGTCCTCTTCGTAGATGTCGCGTTCCATGGCATCCTCCGATGTGTCTCGTGCGTCTTCGCACTCGGGATTCTACGTATGCCGCGTACGGCGAGACAGCGCGTTGTGGGAATGCGTTCCACGATCGATGAGACCGCGTTTCCTCTTTGTGGGATGCCGCAGGCGCGCCTCAGAAGTCGTAATCGGATGCCGCCGGCAGCGCGAAGAACTCCTCGAGAGTGCGGAAGTCGCCGTCGTGGTAAGCGGCCGCCAGGTCGGTGCCGATGTAACGAAGGTGCCAGGGCTCGGGCAGGTAGCCGGTCGTGCCCGTCTCGCCGTGCTCGTACCGGACGATGAATCCGTACTCCCAGGCGTGCTCGGCGACCCACCGCCCCTGCGCCGTGTCTCCGAAGGCGCCGATGCCCGTGCACCCCGAGTCGCAGGCGACCACGTCGATGGCGAACCCGGTCTGGTGTTCGCTGAAACCAGGACGCGCCGATCCGGCATCCGCCCTCTCCTGACCCTGGCTGCGGACATGCGACGAGTACGTGAGCTGCTGCACACCGAAGGAGCGGTAGCCGTTGTTGATGCCGATCACGCCGACACCGGCGTCGCGAGCCGCCGCCGCCATGCGCGCCAGCGCCTCCGCCGCCTCGGGCCGCAGACGGTTCGAGGGTGTGGTCGACTGCAGGGATACGCGCGTGAGCGCGCCCGGCTCGAAGGTCTCCGGCCGCAGTGGCCGCTGCTTGTTGATGACCACCCAGCTGCGGTTCGGGTCCTGCAGCGAGATGCACGGCGCGTTACCGGCCGTGACCGCTGCGCGGAACTCCTCGCCGCCGCCGAACGCCGCCACAGCGGCCGCGTCGTCACCCGCGGCCAGGGCGTCTCGCACCTCGGCCTCGCCACACGGGTCGGCGGCTCGCTCTCCGGTGGCCTGCACGACAGGCAGGGTCATCGCCGCGGCGGGAGCGGGCAGCTCGGTATACGCAGAGGATGTCGCAAACACGTCGCCGAGCGTCGCCAATGACGCGACAGCGGTGAACAGCACGCCGATCGGCAGGGCGACCTTGACGGCGAGCGGTGCACGCGACGCATGGCGGGAATGCGTGGCGCTCATGGTCCCATTGTCCCTCACGCAGGAGAGCCCCTGGAATGGCGAGTGGTGCGCGCGGCGACCCTACGCGCGGTGCGCCGCGGCGATGATCCGCTCGGCTGCGCGTACCATCGCGACATCGATGAAAGTCCCGTCCTCGAGGACGAAGGCGCCGTTGCCCTCTGCAGCGGCGGCTTCGACCCGCTCGAGGATGCGCTGCGCGCGCTCGACGGCGGTCGCATCCGGGGTGAACACCCGCCGGATGACCTCGATCTGCCGCGGGTGCAGCGCGGTGCGCCCGGCATATCCCAGCGCCCTGCCCTCCCGGCAGCTCCGTTCCAGCCCGTCGAGGTCGGCGACATCGGCCCACACCGCCATGAGGGGAGAGGGCAGCCCGGCGGCCGCCGCCGCGTTCACCACCCGGGCCCGCGAGTACGCCAGCCCGGGCTCGCCGGCGGCGCCGGCGGGGACGCCCAGTTCCGAGCGGAGATCCGCCTCCCCCGACGCGATCGTCGCCACCCCCGAGGAGGCGATCTCGAAGGCCCGTTCCACGGCGAGCGCCGTCTCGAGCAGCGCATGCACCCCGCGTCCTGGTGCCGCTGCCAGAACGGCGCGCACGTCGTCGGCCGACTGCGTCTTGGGAAGCCGGATGCCGAACTCGGTCGGGAGCGCCGCAACCGCCGCCACGTCGTCGGCGTGCCAGCGGGACCCGATCGCATTCACCCGCACCTGCACCGCGACACGCTCTCGTCCACCGGTGCGCCATTCGTCGGCGAAGGCCGCCAGCATCGCTCGAGCCTCCTCTTTGCGTGACGCCGTCACGGCGTCTTCGAGGTCGACGATGACCGCATCGGCACCCGCATCGAGCGCCTTGCCGAACCGATCAGGGCGGTCCGCCGGCGCGTACAGCGCCACCATGGCGAGACGATCGCTCATGCCACTGATCCCTCCGCTCGCAGCCGCGTGATGTCGTCATGCCCGAAGCCGAGCTCGGTGAGAACATCGTCGGTGTCGGCCCCGTGCGCGCGCCCGGTGAAGGCGATCGTCGAATCCTCGCGGGAGAGGCGGAACAGCGGTCCCTGCATCGCGATGTCGCCCAGGTCCTCGTCGTGGATCCGATGGATGGTGCCGAGTGCATTGAACTGCGGGTCTGCGACGATGTCGGCCGGCTCGTACACCGGTGCGACGGCGGCCTGCGCCTCCTCGAACGCGGCGATCACCTCGTCGCGGGAGTGTTCTGCTATCCAGGCTCCGACGGCCTCGTCGATCTCGTCGGCGTGTTCGGCGCGCGAGGAACCGGTGGCGAACCACGGCTCATCCGCCAGATCGGGGCGCCCCACCAGCGTCACGACGCGTTCGGCGATCGAAAGCGCGCTCGCGGAGACGGCCACCCACGATCCGTCTGCGGTGCGATAGGCATTGCGCGGTGAGTTGTTCGCCGAGCGATTGCCGGTACGCGGCTGCGCGGTCTGCAGCTGGTCCCACCGGGTGATCTGCGGGCCGAGCATCGCGAGGATCGGCTCGATGATCGCCACGTCGACGACCTGTCCTTCGCCCGATGCGGCGCGCGAGTGCAGCGCGACCATGATCGCGTACGCCGTCGCGAGCGAGGCTATGCCGTCGGCCAACCCGAACGGCGGCAAAGTGGGCGCCCCGTCCGGTTCGCCTGTCGAAGCCGCGAACCCGCTCATCGCCTCCGCCAGGGTGCCGAAACCGGGGCGGCTGCGATACGGGCCGATCTGCCCGAATCCGGTCACCCGCGCGAGCACGAGGCCCGGGTTCTGCGCCGAGAGCGTCTCATAGCCGAGGCCCCAGCGCTCGAGCGTGCCGGGACGGAAGTTCTCGATCACCACGTCGGCGGTGCGCGCCAGGCGCAGGAACGCGTCGCGGCCTCCTTCGGTGTGCAGGTCGATCGCCACGGTGCGCTTGTTGCGACCGAGGGTCTTCCACCACAGGTTCTGTCCGTCTTTGCTCGGGCCATGACCGCGCGCAGGGTCGGGCCTCGTGGGGTGCTCGACCTTGATCACCTCGGCGCCCATGTCGCCAAGGTGCATGGCCGCCATGGGGCCGGCGAACAGAGTGGATGCGTCCACCACGCGAAGGCCTGTCAGCGGCGTCGTCATTCGGTCTCCTCCCAGCACACTCGGAAGCCGATGGATGGCGAGGCATCCATCCCGCGCCCTGGCAGCAGGAACTTCAGGGCGAACTCGGGCCCGCGCACGCCGCCGTCCACGTACCAGTCCGATCCCACGCTCTCATGGGCGCTGCCGCCCTTGAGCATCACGAAGCGGGTTCGTCCGTCGGAATGCTCCGACTCGGTCCAGTTCCATACCTCGGGGGCGCGCCTGCGGAAGCCGGGCTGCACGGCGGCGAGCTGCCACTCGTCCTCGCTCGGCAGCCGCCCGCCCACCCACGCCGCGTACTCGCGAGCGCGCGCGAGGGTGACGCGGGTCGCCGGCGTCTCGGGGTCGCGGGATGCCGCCTGCTCGCCGATCGCGTCGAGATAGAGTGCGTAGTCGGCTTCACTGACCTCGGCGGCGGCGACGCGCACGGCTCGGGAGATGTCCACCACGCGCTCGAGCGTCCGCTGATCGTGCAGGCGGGGAGGGAGGGGCTTCCACTCGTCGACGTACGGCGCACCCTCGTACATGCCGGTCTCCCGGGCGCGGTAGCGCACCGTGAGCACGTGCTCGCCGGACGGGACGGTGACAGTGCGCTCGGCGGCGCGGGCGCGGATGACCTCGTCGGCGAGCGGCGAGCGGGCGTCGACTCGCGGCGCGAGCCGGCGAGCGCGCCGGTGCGGGAAGGATGCGTCCCTCACCGGCGTCTCCGCGGCCAGCGCCGCCCGCACAGCATCCAGCTCGGCGGGTTCCGTGCCGGTGACCCGCATGGCCGCGGCGATTCCGCGGGCGGGCACGGTGACGGTGCCCGTACTGTCGCCGGCGTGCAGCGGCTGCCAGCCTGCACCCTCCGGCTGGTACGCGACGTCGACGTCGGAGGTGTTGGCCAGCAGGAGCAGAGTGGATCCGTCGTGCGTGAAGGTCGAGCCGAACACCGGCGCCTCATGCACCGCGAGCGGGATCCACTCTCCTTCGACGAGCCACGTGTGCAGGCCGCGCTGCACGGGCAGCATCCGGCGCAGCGTCGCGGAGTCGCGGTCGTTCCAGCCGACCCACACTCCGAAGACGACCTCCCACACCATCATGCCGACGCCGTTGAGCCAGGCGGAGCGCAGCTCTTCGGAGTGGTCGCGGTGCCAGCGGCGGATGTGGTGCTGCATGTGTCGACGCTCGAACCAGTGCGCACGCAGCACCCCTGGCACCTCGGACTCGGCGAACCACTGCGCCCAAGAGAGCGCGTGATCGGCGATGCGCTCGGTCGCCAGCTTCGACTCGCCTTCCAGCCCGATGCCCGGCCGCGCGGCGTCCAGAGCCGCGACCATCTCGGGGTCGGCCTTCTTGAGCGTGTCGAGGAAGATCCCGTCTGCACCGAGCCGGCGCACCGTGGCTGCCAGCTCGGTCGCGTCATCCCCTGCACGTCGTGTGCCCGTGTCCCACGGGTTGTAGTCGATGAAGACCGCGACGCCCGTCTCCCGCAACGCTGCGGCCGCCTCCACCAGGCCGGGGACCTCGTAGAAATCCCACTGGTTGCGGTCGTCGATACCGATGATCGGGTAAGCGTGCCACAGCACGATGCCGTCGAGCCCGCCGAAGCGCTCTCGTGCATCGGCGAGGAACCGCTCGGGCGTGAATCGCTGCGCATCGAAGTCGAAGAACAGCTCGTCCCAGAGCCACACCTGAGCGACCGTGAAGCACCGGGCGGCCCACGACGACGCCGGCTCGTCGTAACGACGGGGGACGCCGTGCCTGGCACGTGCCCCTTCGCGCCACGACACCAGCTGTGCCCGCCAGTCGCCCAGCTGCGCCGGGTCGGACGGGGCGGCGAAGATCTTGCCGTCGTCCATCGTCAGGGCGGCCTCGCCGGAGGTGACATCGATGAGAGCACCGTCCGAGCGCAGCGGCACGTCTGTCGGTAGGTCCAGCTCTCGCGGACGGAGGGGATCGAATCCGCTGCTCATGTCGTCACTCGCTCTCTTCGCGCAGTCGTGCCACCTCGGTGGCGTGAGGGACGGCGTCCTGTGCGCCCGGACGCGTCACGGAGATCGCGGATGCGGCGGCTCCCCAGCGTGCGGCATCGGCGAGGAGGTCGGCATGCACGTCCTCGGGACGAGTGCCGGACATCGCGAGACGAGCGGCGAACACGCCGCAGAACGTGTCACCGGCGCCCGTCGTGTCCACGGCGTGCACAGCGTGAGCGGGAACCGCGACCGTCTCGCCTCCGACGACGGCGAGAGAGCCCTGCCGTCCCAGCGTCACGACGAGCGCGCGCACCCGCTGCGACAGGGCTGACACCGCCGCGACGCGGTCGGAGACCCCGGCGATCTCCAGCGCCTCGTGCTCGTTCACGATGAGCACGTCGATGCCGGGCAAGAGGTCGTCAGCGGCGAGCACGAATGGTCCGGACGGCGCGGCGTTGTGCACGTGCCATGCCCCATCGGGGCGAGCCGCCGCGGCATCCTGTACCAGCGAGACGGGCACTTCGAGTTGGGTGAGCAGCACCCGCGACCTCTCGACGACGGCCCGTTGCGCATCGGTCAGCCGCGCAAGCGCGGCGTTGGCACCCGGCACCACGACAACGGTGTTCTCGGCGATCTCGTCGACCGCGATCAGCGCCGTGCCGCTCGGACCGGCCAGCTCGGCGAGGCCGGACACGTCGATGCCGTCTCGCTCCAGAGACGCGCGCAGGATCGCTCCATCGGCATCCGTTCCGACAGCGCCGACGAAGGCGACGTCGGCGCCTCCCGCCCGGCGAGCAGCCACAGCCTGGTTCGCGCCCTTCCCCCCGCCGGAGCGTGACAGCGAGCTTCCCAGAACGGTCTCACCCGGACCGGGGATCCGGTCCACGCGGGCGACGACGTCCTGATTGACGCTGCCGACGGTCACGACGGTCATGGCGTCGGCTCCGACAGGCGCAGGGTGCGCTCGGCAAGCTCCCGGATGGAGCGTTCAGCACCACCGGGCATCGACGTGGCGATGCTGTCACGCAGCGGTGCCGTCCATGCCGCGTCGATCGCATCTGCGCCGATGAGGCCGCCCACGACCGAGCCGACCGTCGCTCCCACCGAGTCGGTGTCCCATCCGCCGGCGACCGCGAGCGCGATGGCCGACCCGAACTCCGTGCCGTGCGCCTGCACCGCGCAGGCGATGAGCGCGGCATTGTTGAGCGTGTGCACCCAGTGCATCCCCGAGAACTCCGTGTGCAGTGCGTCCAGCGCCTCGTCGGTCGAGAGCGTGCCCGCGCCGAGAGCGCGACCGGTGTCACGCCCCAGCCGCAGTGCCGCCGCAAGACGGGACTCCGGTGGGACCACCGCGTCGGCGGCGTCCAGAACCTCATCAGGAGCTGCCGCCACGACGGATGCCGAGCACAGCGCGGCGACCCACATCTCGCCGTAGATGCCGTTGCGCGTGTGACTGAGGCGCGCGTCGACCCAGGCCGACCTCGCCGCGGCCCTGACGTCTCCCGGGTGGGCCCAACCGTGCACGTCGGCGCGGATGAGCGCGCCGATCCACTCGCGGAACGGGTTGAGATGCGTTGCCGTCTCGGGCACGGGGCGGGCGTCGAGGATGTTCCGGTACGCGGCCCGCTCGGCGGTGAACACGCGACCGGCGGGCAGCGAGGCGAGCCAGGCCTGCGCGACATCATCGGTGGTGAGTTCGGCGCCGTGCTGCTCGAGCAGGTCGAGAGCGAGGATGGGGAAGTTCAGGTCGTCGTCCTCGGGCATGCCGTCGATGTTCTCGATGAGGGACGTGGGCGCCGACCGGCGGTTCCAGGGCCATCGCCGACCGATCTCCTCCGGCAGGCCCCGCGCGGTGAAATAGGTGCGGATGGGCCAGTTGCCCGTGGCGCGGGCGATCTGCTCGATGCCCTCGCGCGGGATCTTCTCCACCGGCTTTCCGAGCAGGCATCCGGCCGCCCGGCCGGCCCAGGCGCCGTGAAGACGGTCGAAACCGGTCTGCGCGCGCAGCGCGGGAGCGTCGGGCAGAAGCGCCTCGATCTCGCTCCACTCGTCGGGTTCAGCGGTGCTCGGCTGCTGCAGGAGCTGCAGCTCTTCGAGCAGCCCGCGCGCCAGCGCCCGCAGTTCCGGGCTCGCCGCTTCGGCGCTGGCGCCCGACGGCGCGAGAACGATCGAGCCGCCCGCGTCGGCCCAGCGCTGCTCCACCGCGGCGAGCACGGAACCATCGACACCCTGCTCCCGAAGCGCCGCGATCTCGGCCGGCACGAGGTCTTCGGGCTGAGCCCAGGTCAGTCTCACGCTGCGGCCTCCAGGCCGAGCATCTCACGCAGGCTCGCGGCACGGCGCGCCGCCTGCTCCGCATCCGCCCTGGCGATGTCGCGCACGACCTCGGTCATCGCTGCGATGACGGAGTCGAGGTCGAGCCGGCTGGCGGTGGTGACGTCGTGCACCCAGTCGGCGGGGATGACATCGAGTCCGCCGAGTCCGCCGCAGATGGCTCCGGCCATCGTCGCGATCGAGTCGGAGTCACGGCCGTAGTTGACGGCGTCGAGGATCGCGGCGCGGGCGTCTCCGTCGTGGGCGAGGACGAACCCGAGGGCGACGGGGAGCTCTTCGATCGACTTGGTGCGAGAGGGAAGGCGAGCGTCCATCGCGGGAGCCCGGTACTGATCGCCGACCGTGTCGTACGGGGCGACGGCGGCGCGGATGGTCCGGCCGAGCTCACGCGGATCGTCGGAGCCGCCGGCGGCGCGGAAGTCGTCGACGGCGGCGAAGACGGCGGCGATCGCGGCGGCGGTGCCGTCGTGCGCCAGCTCGGTGACCGCGGCGCGTACATCGGCGACGGTGGCGCCCGGTGCGGCTGCGGCGGCGACCGCGGCCGCGAACACTCCCGCCGCCTCTCGGCCGTACGAGGACTGATGCGCGCCGGCCAGGTCGATCGCCTCGGCGTAAGCGCCGCGCGGATCGCCGATGTGCACGAGTCCGACGGGGGCCATGTACATCGTCGCGCCGCAGTTGACGACGTTGCCGACGCCGGCCTCGCGCGGATCGGCATGACCGTAGTGCAGCTTGGCGACGATCCACTTCTCCGCGAGGAAGACGCGCTGCAGGATGAGCGCCTCGTCTTCGAGCTCGGGGATCCACCGCCGCTCGCCGATCATCAGCGGCACCAGGTCGCCGGCGATGTCGAACGCGTCGAGGTGGCGGCGACGCTTGCCGTAGACCTCGATGAGCGCGTGCGTCATGAGGGTGTCGTCGGTGACGTGCCCGTCGCCCTTGTGATAGGGGGCGATCGGACGAGCCGTGCGCCAGTCGGCGAGGAAGGGACCGACGATCCCCTCGACCCTGCCGCCGTGGCGCTCCTCGATCTGCTCGGGGGTCCACCCCTCCGTCGCTCCGCCGAGCGCATCGCCCACGGCAGCTCCCGCAAGCACTCCGGCCACTCGGCCCTGCAACGCGTCCATTCCGCTCCTCGTCTCGTGTGTCATGTCTTGGGGAAGCGGAGGCGGGCGGTGCCCGCCTCCGCTCACGGATCAACCCGCGATGTCGGCCCAGCCGTCGGAAAGCTGGGTGGCCAGCTGCTCCTTGGTGATCTTGTCGGCCAGGTACTGCTGGTAGGCCGGCGTCGCGATGGTGTCCTTCCACTCGGTGTACTTGTCCACCTTCAGGAAGGGCGGTCCCTCGAGGCCCTCGCCGGAGGCGAGCACCTGAGTCCACGCGGGGTTGTCGGCGGCGAGCGTCTCGACCGCGGCACGGGCCTCACCGGACGACGGGATGAGGGCGTCCGCGTAGGCGATCTCGGCGAGGTTCTCGGCGTTGAGGAAGTAGTTCAGGAACTCAGCCGACTCCTCCACGTACTCCGAATCGACGTTCACCGAGTACGTCTGCGGGTTCGCTGCCTGGACCGCACCGGCCGAGCCCTCCAGCGGCGGGAGCGCGACCCAGTTGAAGCCCTCGGGCGCATCGTTCGCGATGTTCGTCGCCTGGAAGGAGCCCTGGACGGTCATCGCGACCTTGCCGCCGTAGAACGACGCCAGCACGTCGGAGCCCGACTGGGTCAGCGAGGTCAGGTCGAGCGACTCGTCGGTGTAGGCCATCTCGTGGATGCGCTCGGGCACTGCGAGCTCGGCATCGCCGACCTCGATCGTCGCCTCTTCGCCCTCGCCAGAGAAGTAGCCTCCGTCGAAGCCGAGCGAAAGGCTCATGATCGTCGCGGTCGGCGAGGCCAGGCCCCAGCCGAGACCCTTCCGATCCGCCGTGGTGGTCGCCCTGGCGATCTCCGCCAGCTCTTCCCAGGTCATGGTGTCGCCGGTGGGGATCTCCACCCCGGCCTCCTCGAGCAGGTCCGCGTTGGCGAATGCCATGTACGACTGCAAGGTGGACGGGTAGGCGATGATCTCGTCGCCGACGGTCACGGAGTCCCAGATGCCCTCGGAGATGTCGGACTTCAGCTCGGGATCGATGTACTCGCTGAGATCCGCGAGGTATCCGTCCGCTGCGAACGAGACGATGGAGCTCGCTTCGAAGTGGATGATGTCGGGCGCGGTACCTCCGGTGAACTGTGTGATCAGCTTGTCGTAGGTGCCGTCCCAGCCGGCCTGGATGATCTCGACCTGAACATCGGGGTTCTCGCTGTTCCAGGTGTCGACGATCTCCTTGACCGCCGCCTGGGTGGTGGGCTGGTCCGACAGCGACTGGAACTGGAGCGTGACGGCCTCGCCTTCGCCGTCGCCGGGATCCCGTGACGCGCTTCCCTGTGTGCAGGAGGTCAGCGCAAGTGCTGCGACGCCGGCGAATGCGATGGCGCCGATGCCTCGGATTCTCTTCATGATGATCGCCTTTCTCAGTGATGCGGTGGATCGGGTGGTGCGTGGATCAGGAGGTGCGGGCGAGTCAGCCCTTGACGGCACCGGCGAGCATGCCGCCGGTGAGCTTCTTCTGGAGGATGCCGAAGATGATGAGCGACGGGATCGTCGCGAGCACAGCACCGGCGGCGAGGGGTCCGAGCTGCGTCTGGCCCTCGGCACCGAGGAAGGAGCGCAGTGCGATCGGCAGCGTGTACAGCTCAGGACTCTGCAGCAGCACGAGCGCGAGGAAGAACTCGTTCCATGCGGAGACGAAGGTGAACATCGCCGTCGCGACGAGTCCTGGTGCGAGCAGCGGCAGCACGACGCGCCGCAGGATGGTGAGCCTGTTCGCGCCGTCCATCTCGGCCGCCTCCTCCAGCTCGACGGGGATGGCCGCGACGTAGCCCTGCAGCATCCACAGCGTGAACGGCATCGTGAACGTGACGTACACGAGGATCAGGCCGAGGAGGGTGTCGTTCAGGCTGATCGTCCTCAGCAGCAGGAAGAGCGGGATGATGATCAGGATGCTGGGGAAGACCTGACTGGTGAGGATCCAGATCGTGCCGGCGGCCCTGAGCCTGCCGCGCAGGCGGGCCAGCGCATACGCCATCGGCATCGACAGCAGCACGGTGATGATCATCGTCGCCACCGCGACCAGCAGGGAGTTGCCCGCCGCTGGGATGAGGTTCTGCCGCTCCAATGCCGAGCTGTAGTTCGAGAAGTCCCACTGCGCGGGGATGAGATTCACGGCGAGGGAGTTCAGTTCCTGCGAGGACTTGAACGACGCCGACAGCAGCCACACCAGCGGGAAGCCGAGGAAGGCGAGGAAGAAGGCCAGCGCCGCATACATCAGGGCCGTCGCGTACCAGGGGCGTCTGGTGTTCATGCGCGCGCCCCCTTGTTCTGGCGGAACTGATTGATGAGGTAGAGCGAGAGGATGATCAGGATCGCTACGACCAGCACGTTGCCCATGGCGGAGGCCGCGCCGATCTCCCTGTTGCGGAACGCCTCGAGGTAGGTGAACAGGGGCGGGATCATCGTCTGGCCGCCCGGGCCACCCTCGGTGAGGACGTAGATCAGGCCGAACGAGTTGAACTGCCAGATGAAGTCGAGTGAGGTGACGGCGAAGATCACCGGCCGCAGTGCCGGCAGGGTGACGTGCCAGAAGCGCCGGAAGACGCCGGCACCGTCGACGGCCGCCGCCTCGTGCTGTTCGGCGGAGATCGACTGCATTCCGGCCAGCAGCAGCACAGTCGTCTGCGGGATGCCCGACCACACACCGACCACGATCACGGCGGGCAGCGCCGTGGAGAAGTCGCCGAGCCAGTTCACGCCGGGGATGCCGAGCCATCCGAGGATGCCGTTGAGAGGCCCGGAGTTCGGGTTGTAGATCATCCGCCACACGATGGCGATGACCACCGGGGGCATCGCCCACGGGATGAGCGCCAGCACCCGGGTGACGCCCTTCAGGCGCAGGTTGCTGTTCAGCAGCAGCGCGAGGCACATGGCGCAGACGAGAGTGAGCAGAGCGACGGAGGCGGACCAGATCAGTCCGATGCCGAACGAACCCCAGAACCGCTGGTTGTCGGCCAGGTCGATGTAGTTCTCGAGGCCGTTGAAGCTGATCTCGGCGTTCCGCTTGAGCGTGGCGTCCGTGAAGCCGATCGCCACACCGCTCACCAGCGGGATGACCGAGAAGATGATGATGGGCAGCAGCGCGGGGACGACCAGGGCGATCGCCTCTTTGCGCTGCGCACGCGTGCGGGCGCCGATCTGACGCACCTTCGGCCGTGCGGGGACCGTCGATCGCTTCTGCGTTGCAGTGCTCATCCGGCGGCCCTCTCATCTGCGACAGCCGCCGCCCGAAGTGACGTCGTGTCGCTTCGGGTCGACCCGCGGACGACGAGCTGCGGGGCGACGGCGACTGTGTGAGCGGCGCGATCGGGCTGGGCGATGCGCGCGAGGAGCAGCTCTGCGGCCACGCGGCCGCGCTCGGCCGCACCCATGTCGACGCTGGTCAGCCCCGGGCGCACCACGGAGGCGAGTTCTGTGTTGTCGATGCCGGTGACGGCCAGGTCGCGGGGAACCGACAGCCCGAGGTCCTCGGCGGCGCGGAGTACCCCGATGCCGATCAGATCGTTCGCCGCGATGACGGCCTGAGGTCGGTCATCGCGGTCGAGCAGAGGGATCGCGGCTTCGTAGCCGGCGTTGATGGTGAAGTCAGCCGCGGCGACGCTCTCCGCGCGAACATCGGGATGGGCGGAGAGCGCACCGGCGAACCCGTCGCGCCGGAACGCACCGGGAGTCGTGTCCACCGGGCCGTTGATGAATGCGAGGTGCTGGTGAGAGCACTCGACCAGATGATCGACGATCTGGCGCATCGCGGTCAGCGAGTCCGCTCGTACCGTGTCGAATCCGGCGTCCTCCGGAACGCGGCCGAGCACGACGACGGGCACCCGGACGGCGGCGAGGGCGGTGAGCAGTTCCTCGGTCACGCGCAGCGGAGAGATGATGAGCCCGTCGACGTACCCGCGGCTGAGGTCGCGCACGACATCGGCCGATGACGATGCGTCCCCCGTCGAGGAGAGGATCAGCCGGTACCCGGAGGCGGCGATGACCTGCTGGATGGCGGTCATCATCTCCACGTAGACGGGGTTGCCGATGTCGGCGACGGCGTAGGCGAGCTGGAAGGTGCGACCGCGCTTGAGCGACTGCGCGGTGGCATCGGCGACGTAGCCGAGCTCTTGGGCCGCCTGACGGACCTTCGCGACGGTCTCGGCGCTGGCGATCTGGCCGTTGAGCGCGCGGGAGGCCGACGCGATGGACACACCTGCACGCGCGGCGACCTGCGTGATCGTGGCTCTGGCCATGAGCTCTCCTTCGAGCGCTGTAAACGTTTCCAAGGTCTTGTTGTAAACGTTCTCACAACCGCGCCGGGCTGTCAAGGCCCGGCCGCGCGGCCCCGCACTCATACACGCGCGTGCCCGGGGCAGCGCTTTCGTATTACGTACCAATATGAGCCACCATTCATGGATCGTCATTAGTTTTTATGTTCTAATGGCGAGTATGCGATGGCAGGGCCAGACGATCGACGACGAGGATGCCGACGCGCTCCCCGGGCTCGAGAAGCGCACCGGAATCGTCCAGTCGGTGACCACCCCGGAGTTCGCGGGCATGGTCTTCCACGAGGTGCTGTCGAAGTCGGCGCTGAACCGCGTCCCCGGTGCGTCGCGGATGCCGTTCAGCTGGACGATCAATCCGTATCGCGGATGCAGTCACGCATGCGTCTACTGCTTCGCTCGGGGCACGCACGAGTACCTCGATCTCGACGGCGGGGCCGACTTCGACTCGCAGATCGCGGTGAAGACGAACGTGGTGGAGGTGCTCGAGCGCGAACTGCGGCGCGGGTCGTGGCAACGTGAGACGGTGGCTCTCGGCACCAACACCGATCCGTACCAGCGCGCGGAGGGGCGCTACCGGCTGATGCCCGGCATCATCCGGACGTTGGCCGACTCGGGCACGCCGATGTCGATCCTCACGAAGGGCACGCTGATCCGACGGGACATCCCCCTGCTGGTCGAGGCCGCCAAGCAGGTGTCCATCGACGTGCAGATGTCGATCGCGATGTACGACGACGATCTGCAGCACTCGATCGAGCCCGGAACCCCGACGACTCAGGCACGGCTCGACACGGTGCGCGCGCTGACCGACGCCGGCTTCCGCGTGGGCGTCTTCCTCATGCCCGTACTGCCGCATCTGACCGATTCGATCGCCGCGATTGACGCGGCGCTGCGACGCATCAAGGATGCCGGTGCCGATCACGCCGTATACGGCTCACTGCACCTTCGGCCCGGAGTGAAGCCGTGGTTCTTCCAGTGGCTGCAGCGCGAGCATCCGGAACTCATGTCGTCGTATCGCGGACTGTATCCGGGGGTGACCGTCGAGGCGCCCAAACCCTATCGCCAGTGGCTGGCCAAGCGGATGCGCCCGCTCATCCGCGCTCACGGTCTGTACGCGCAGTCCGAGGAGGAGCACGATCGGATGCGCGGCATCATGCGCGCCCGCACCCAGGAGCCGACGACGGCGAGGCCTGAGCCGGCGCCGATGCTCTTCTGAAATCGCACCGCACGGACGCCGGCTGGACCACTGATCGAAGCCGCGATGTTCATCGCGTGCATCGGATGCCTTCGAATGCACAGTGGGTCGACGCCGATTCTCGGTGCATTCGGCGAGTTCCGGTGCACTCGGCTGGTACACCGGAACTCTGCGACCTCAGGAGGTGAGCTCGGCGGCGGACGGCATCCGGCCAGCGATCTCCTCGATGACGTCGTCACCGGGCTGGGCGTTCTCGAACGGAGCCTCGATCTCTGCGCGCCCGAGCAGGTCTTCCATCCGACGACGGCGATGACGGGTGATCAGCGTGACCACGCGACCCGAACGGCCCGCGCGACCGGTGCGGCCGGCGCGGTGGAGGTAGGTCTTGTACTCGTCGGGAGCGTCGGCCTGCACGACGAGGTCGATGTCATCGACGTGGATGCCGCGCGCGGCGACGTCCGTCGCGACCAGCACCTGCACCTTGCCTGCGGTGAGCTTCTGCAGGTTGCGGGTTCGCTTGGCCTGGTTCAGATCGCCGTGCAGCGATACGGCCGCGATCCCGGCGTCCTCGAACTGCTCGGCGAGCATCTCGGCGAATGCACGGGTGCGGGCGAAGACCAGGGTCTGCCCATCGCGATCGACCAGCGAGGTGAGCACATCGGCCTTGTCGCGGTGCTCGATCACGAGCACGCGGTGGTCGATCGTGCTGGACTGCTGATCCTCGCCGGCCACTTCGTACACCGCCGGCTCGACGAGGAACTCGTCTACGAGCGACGCGACCTCACGGTCGAGCGTCGCCGAGAAGAGCAGCTTCTGGCTGGCGTCACGGTCGTCGAGCGCGGTGCCGGTGGCACGGAGGATGCGCTGCACGGGCTCGACGAAGCCGAGTTCGGTCATGTGGTCGGCCTCGTCGAGCACCGCGATGCGCACCTCGGAGAGGTCGAGCTTGCGCTGCTCGATGAGGTCTTCGATGCGACCGGGGGTGCCGATGACGATGTCGACGCCCTTCTTGAGCGCACCCACCTGTCGCGCCTGCGGCACGCCGCCGTAGATCTGGGTGGTGAACAGGCCGACGCTGCGTGCGATCGGCTGCACCGTGCGGTCGATCTGCAGTGCCAGCTCGCGGGTCGGCGCGAGGATGATCGCGCGCGGCTTGCGGCCGATCTCGCGACGCTTGCCCTTCTGGGACTTCAGGATGCTCTCGACCAGGGGCGCGCCGAAGGCGATCGTCTTGCCGGAGCCGGTGCGGCCTCGACCGAGCACGTCACGGCCCTCGAGGATCGCGGGAATCGTCGCGGCCTGGATCGGGAAGGGCGTTTCGGCTCCCAGGTTCTTCAGGATCTCGACGATGTTCGACCCCAGGCCGAGATCGCCGAAGGTCACGTCGGCGACTTCGCCTGCCTGCACGGCCTGCGCTTCGAGGCGCTCGTGAACCACATCATCGAGCTGCTCCTTGGGCGCAGACGGCGTGCGGCTCCAGTCACTGCGGCTGGGGCGGTCGTCGCGATTCCGGCGGACCGGGCGGTCTGCGCGGTCCTGGCGCGGCCGCTCGGCGCGACGCTCACCGCGATCGAGACGGTCCTCACGACGCGGGCGCTCGTCACGTTCGAAACGGGGGCGTTCACCGCCTTCGGCGCGGGGACGATCGTCACGGCGCTCGAATCCGCCACGCGCACCACGGTCGTCACGGACCGGGCGGTCGTCACGGACCGGGCGGTCGCCACGGTCGAAGCGCGGACGCTCGCTGCGCTCGAAACGCGGACCATCGTCACGACGCTCGAAACCGCCACGCGCACCACGGTCGTCACGGACCGGGCGGTCGTCACGGACCGGGCGGTCGCCACGGTCGAAGCGCGGACGCTCGCTGCGCTGGAAACGCGGACGCTCGTCACGACGCTCGAATCCGCCGCGCGCACCACGGTCGTCTCGACGCTCGAAACCGCCACGCGCACCACGGTCGTCACGACGCTCGCCACCACGTCGGTCGTCGCGGTCGAAGCGCGGGCGCTCGTTCCTGTCGAAGCGGTCGCCTCCACGCTCGGAGCGGTCGAGCCCGCCTCGGCCACCTGCGCGCTCGTCGCGTCGAGGGCGGTCGTCGAAGCGACGCTCGCCGCGATCCGCGAAACGACGCTCGCCGGACCTGCGGTCATCGCGACGCTCGTCGCGGTGATGCGGCGCCTCACGACGGCCGGACTCGGCGCGGTTGCGGATCGAGCGGGCCTCGTCGCGACCCGCCTTCTCCTGCGCCGTCCAGCGGCGCTTGGCATCGCCGGGCGCGGCCGCACGGTAGCCGCGGTGCTTCGGGCTGATGCTGCCGGGCCGGCGGTCGGCGGTGCGACGCTCGTCGTCGCGACGCTCACCGGCATCCGGTCGGCGGTCGTCGTCGCGACCGAAGCGGGCGCCTGCGTGACGATCGTGGAACGAGGTCTTCTTCGCGTAGCGCGGTTCGAAGTTGCGGGCGGGGCGACCGCCCTTGGGCTTGCCGTTCTTGGGCATGGTGTTTCCTTCACTGTCTCTGACACGAGAACAGCGTCCGCTCCGTGCGCACAGAGTTCAGCGCACGGCGGACATACCCGGGCATCCGTCGGCCGGGGCCATTCATGTGATGGTTTATGAACCATCGGCCCCTGGGCTCACAACGAGCTTGGTTCTGCTCAGAAAAGACCCCGCATGGCGCGGGCTGCCCGAAGCCGACCCCTCCAGTGTACCCGTCCCGCCTGAGAGACCGCCTCGCGCTACGATCGACCGGTCGGAGTCGTACGATGGCCGAATGGTCTCCCCCACCGGCATCCAGATCCATCTCCGCCGCGGCGATGTGACCGCTCAGATCGCGCAGGTCGGCGCCTCGCTCCGGCATCTGACGGTCGGCGGGGTCGACATCGTCCCGCCGTACCCCGACGATGCCCCGACGCCGATGGCCTCAGGGGTCGTGCTCGTGCCGTGGCCGAACCGCGTGAGGGACGGCATCTGGCAAGACGGTGAGACCACCCGATCGCTCTCGATCAGTGAGCCGAAGCTCCACAATGCCAGTCACGGCCTGCTGCGCTTCACGGCCTACGAGATCGCCGAGCACACCGACGACGCCGTCACACTCGCCGCTACGATCGTGCCGCAGACCGGCTACCCCTACCTCGTGGAGACAACGGCGCGATACGCGCTGACGGATGCCGGCATCGATGTCACGCACACTCTCACCAACCGCTCGGCCGAGAGCGCGGCCGTCGCACTCGGCACTCACCCTTTCGTCACGATCGGCGACGTCGACCCGCACGAGCTGGTACTGCGCATCCCCGCCGAGACCTACTTCGAGAGCGACGAGCGGATGCTGCCGGTGGGCGAGTCTCCCGTCTCGTCCGGCACCGACCTGCGCGAGGGGCGCCGTCTGGGAGACGTGCAGCTCGACACGGGCTTCGCCAACCTGCACCGCGATCCCGACGGCCGGGTTCGCACGACCCTCACCGCCCCGGACGGCCGCACGGTGACGGTGCACCAGGGTGCCGGATTCAACTTCGTGCAGGCGTTCACCTCAGACCGCTACCCCGGCCGGCCGCTCGTCGTCGCGATCGAGCCCATGACGGCGCCCGCCGAGGCGTTCAACTCCGGTCGTGGGCTGCGCCGACTCGCCTGCGACGAGTCGTGGCAGCTCGACTGGGGCATCGCCTTCGTCTGATCGGCGCCGCGAATCGTCAGTCGACCTTGTTGGCCGACGGCAGCCCGCGGGAGCGCAGCTCCCTGCGAGTCGGGTGGTACTCGGCGCTCTCGGCCGCGACCGATGCGACGACCGATGCGGCCGCTGCTGCAGCCGACGCGGCCGCAGCGGCGGATGACGCGGCAGCCGCGGCGGCGACCATGGGATCCATGCCACGGGTGTACCCATCCGGCAGGCTCGGCGCCCCTTCGGACGCATGCGCGATGACTCCTGACGGTGCAGCATCCCGGTCGCCCGATCCAACATCGGATGCCGGGGCCGCGAGCGGCGTCGCGGGATGGCCATCCGCAACGGAATCCGTCAGGTCCTGACGAGCGCCTCCCGAACCGGGCTCCGTGCCGTCCCCGCCAGGACGCTCCGTGCCGCCCCCGTCATCCGCTCCGCCGTCTCCTCTGGCGGCGCGCCTGGCGCTGCGGCGCTCTCTGGCCCCCTCGACGAGGTTGTAGAGCGTCGGCAGCACGATCAGGGTCAGCACGGTCGAGGACACCAGTCCGCCGATCACGACGATCGCGAGCGGCTGCGAGATGAAGCCGCCATGCCCCGTGATGCCGAGCGCCATCGGGGTGAGCGCGAAGATCGTCGCCAGCGCCGTCATGAGGATCGGGCGCAGACGCTTCTCGCCGCCGGCCATCACCGCGTCGGGCGTGGACAGCCCCTTCTCCCGGTACTGATTCACCAGATCCACGAGCACGATGGCGTTCGTCACCACGATGCCGATCAGCATCAGCACTCCGATCAGCGACGCCACGCCCAGCGGCACCCCTGTGACGATCTGCAGCAGGATCGCACCGGTCGCCGCGAACGGCACCGACACCAGCAGCAGCAGCGGCTGGCGGAGGGACTTGAAGGTCGCGACCATCACCACGTAGACGATGAGGATCGCCGCGAGCATCGCGAGCCCCAGCTGCGAGAACGAGTCGGCCTGCTGCTGGGCGACTCCGCCGATGACGGCGCGTGCGCCGTCGGGCAGTTCCACCGCGTCGAGCGCGGCGGTCACCGACGACGTGGCCACGGCGAGGTCGTCGGATGCCGGGGGCACCGTGATCGTCGCAGTGCGCCGACCCTGCTCGGTGGAGATCGACGTGGGACCCTCGCGCTGTTCGACCGTGGCGATCTCATCGAGCGGAACCGGCCCGACAGCGGTCGGGACCGCCAGATCCCGCAGCGCCTCCACCGACGTCGGCGGCTCGGGGTTCGCGATGTAGACCGTGAGCGCGGTGCCGTCGATCTCGACCGACCCGGCCTGCTGCGGACGCATGGTGTTCGACACGATCGAGCCGACTGCGGCCTCCGACAGCCCGCGCTCCGCCGCCGCTGCGCGGTCGATCTCGACGGCGATGTAGGGCAGAGACGCCGCGAGGTTGTGCGTGACCTGACCGATGCCCTCGCGTCCTTCGAGGTCGTCGATGAGCGCATCTGTGGCGTCCGTCAGCGCGTCGGCGGACGGCGCCGACACGGTGATCTCGATGTCGGTCGAGCCGAAGCCGCCGGACGCTGCGCTCACCGTCACTTCACCGGCGTCCTCGACTCCGTCGATCCGCTTCTGCACGTCGGCGCGCAGCTTCTCCTGGTCGACGCCCTCCTCGGTCTGGATGGAGTAGGTGATGCCGGCCCCGCCCGAGAAGGCGTCGCGCAGCGATGAACCGCTCGAGCCGATCGACGCCTGCACGTGCTCGATGCCGTCGACGCCTTCGAGCGCCTCCTCGACCTTCTTCGCCGCCTCGGATTCCGCCTCGAGACTCGCGGTCGCGCCGATGTCCTGCGACACCGTCATGGTGTTCTGCCCCGTGTCGCTGAGGAAGTTGATCTTCATCAGCGGGGCCGCTGCGAGCGTGCCGGCCAGCACGACCACGGCGAGCACGACCGTGATCGCGGAGTGCTTCAGCGTCCAGCCCAGGATAGGGCGGTACATGCGCTGCAGCGGCGTGGGAGGCGCGGCGGGATGCTCGGGATCGATCCTGCCTCCGTCCGAGTCGAGCAGCGGCTTGCCAGGCCTGAGGAACCAGTAGGCCAGCACCGGGACGATCGTCAGCGCCACGAGCAGCGACGCGACCATGGCGATGGTCACCGTCATCGCGAACGGCCGGAAGAGCTCGCCGACCATGTCGCCGACGAAGACGATGGGAAGGAACACCGCGACGGTCGTGATGGTCGACGCTGTGATCGCCGCCGCGACCTCGCGCACGGCCAGCCGGATCGCGTCGCCCTTGTCTGCACCCTCGACGTAATGCCGCTTGATGTTCTCGATCACCACGATCGAGTCGTCCACGACGCGGCCGATGGCGATGGTGAGCGCTCCGAGAGTCAGCACGTTCAGCGAGTAGCCGAATGCCTGCAGCCCGATGAACGTGACGAGCACGCTCGTCGGGATCGAGATCGCCGTGACGAGAGTCGAGCGGATCGACAGCAGGAACACCAGGATGACGAGCACGGCGAAGGCCAGTCCCAGCAGGCCTTCGGTCGCCAGCGTCTCGATGGACTGCTCGATGTACGGTGCCTGATCGAAGATGACGGTGAACTCCGCATCCGGGAACGACTCGCCGAGCTCGTCGAGTGCGGCGAGCACCCCCTTCGAGACTTCGACCGTGTTCGCGGCAGGAAGCTTGGTGACGGCGATCGACAGCGCGTCCTCGCCGTCCACACGCGAGATCGAGGTCACGGGGTCGGACTCCTGCGCGACGGTCGCCACGTCGCCGATCGTCAGCTCGCTGCCCGTCAGCGGAAGCGCCGCGATGTCGTCGGCCGAGGCGATCTTCACCCCGGTCTGCACGGTCAGGGTCTGACCGTCTTCGGTGATGTCGCCACCGGGCAGAAGCACACCGTTCTGCTGCAGTGCGTCGCCGATCGCCTGCTGGCTCTGCCCTGCCGCGGCGAGCTCCGCAGCGTCAGGCGTGATGGTCACGCGCTGTCCGACACCGCCGACCACTTCTGCCGCATTCACGCCGTCGACATCCTCGAGATCCGGGATCACCGTGTTCTCGAGGTCGGCCTGGCCGGACTCGGAGTCGTCGAAACCGGTCACGGCGATCTGGATCACAGGGAAGTCGTCGATCGAGACGCTGAGCACCTCAGGCGAGATGTCCTCGGGCAGCTGGGAGGAGATGCGGTTGATCGCCTGCTGCATCTTCTGCTCGGCCGTGGCGAGGTTCGTCCCGTACGAGAACATCGCCTGCACGATCGAGGCGTTCGTGGTGCTCGTCGCGCTCGTCGAGTCCAGCCCTGGCACACCCTGGATCGCGCTTTCGATCGGCGTGGAGACGTCGTTCTCCACCACCTCGGGCGACGCGCCGGGGTAGCTGGTCATGACGATCAGCGCCGGCAGCTCGAGCGAAGGGATCAGCTCCTGCTTGAGATTCGTCAGCGCCAGCCCGCCGAAGACGGCCGACACGATCGTGATGAGCGCGATCAGCGCGCGGTTGCGGAGGCTGAGGATGGCGAGTTTCGACATGTTCGGTCTCTCGATCAGGTGGCGGGCGCGTGGAGGATGGCGGCGAGTGCGTGTTCGATGAGTTCGGGGGGAAGCGGTTCGTCGTGGATGCGGGAGTGCCACAGGACGCCGTCGATGAAGACGGCGGCAGCGCTGGCACGTTCTGCGCCGTGCTCCTCTGCGAGGAACGCGGACAGCTGCGTGGACCAGCGACGTGCCAGCTCTCGCAGTTGCGGGTCGTCGATCGCGGCCGTCACGACCGCGCGGTCCGCCTCCATGGCGCGCGCGTCGGCGAGGCCCTGGACGATCAGCTCGGTGAGCACCGCGGGGGTCGCGCCTCGTTCCGCGAGGGCGGCGCGGACGCCGTCGATGCGCGCTTCCACTTCCACCGCCAGGTGGCGCAGGCCGTCGGCGCGCAGGTCGTCGAGCGTTGCGAAGTACTGTGTCGTCGCCCCCAGAGGCACACCGGCGCGCGCCGCGATCATGCGGTGGGTCAGGGCGTCGACACCGACCTCGACGATCAGCTCTGCCGCTGCGGTCACGATCTCGCGGCGACGCGCCTCGGGGTCGCGGCGACGGCGTGCTGCAGCGTCCGGCATGCCCCACCCCCTTCTGTACATTTGTACATTCGGCCCCCTAGGAATGCGCTGGGAGCCCGGCGCTACAGCGCGGCTCCGATCGCGAGCCCCGCCGCCGCCAGCAGCACGCCGGCGAGCAGCATCCCCATCGCGTTGGCGACGGATGCCGCGCGCTCACCGTCGCGCCATAGAGCGACCGTGTCGAGCATGGTGGTGCTGAAAGTCGTGTAGCCGCCGAGGAAGCCGGCACCGAGCACGAAGGCGGCGCCAGGGAGCGCGCCGACGATCACTCCGAGCGCGAAGGACCCCGTCAGGTTGACGAGCATCACGCCCCAGGGGAAACGCGCGCCGGCGACCTGGGCGACCGCGACGTCCACGAGATAGCGCACGCCCGCCCCGAGTCCTCCGAGCGCGGCGGCCACCAGCAGCAGGATCAGGCTCATGCCACCCTCCTGCGCCCGAGCCGGAGCCCCAGCGCCGCGGCGGCGAGCCCGAGCACCACGCTGCCGACCGCGTACCCCGCGGCGAGCGCCGGCGTCTGCATCCACAGCCCCGTGGCGCCCACGGCGAGCGCGCTGTACGTCGTGAAACCGCCCAGCACACCCGTGCCGAGGAAGAGCCGGGCGTCGGACGACCCGGGCAGACGCGACGCGAGGATCCCGAGCAACAGCGCCCCCGCGACGTTCGCGATCAACACCGCCAGGGGGATGCCGGCCGATTCGGGCACGATCACCCCGAGCGCCAGTCGCGCTCCAGTGCCGAGCGCGCCGCCCGCCGAGACCAGCATCGCTCTGCGCAGCAGGGTACGCGCTGACATCGGCGAGGTCACCCCCTCACCCTAGCTCCGGGCTGCGCGCAGGCGCGGTACGTAGACTCGACGCAGCGGCTGCGGCATCCGCAGCGGCTGACCGGCGAACGGAGCTGCAACGGGTCAGGAGGACGCATCCGAGTGCTCAGCAGAACCATGTTCGGATGGTCGCGGCTCCTGACCGCGACCGTCTGCATCGTCGCGCTCGTGCACCGGATGATCTGGGGCATGGGCTCGCAGACCCTCGCCAGCCAGAACTTCTTCGCCTATCTGACCATCCAGTCGAACACCGCTTTCGCCGTGCTCGCCATCATCGCCGGGGTCGTCGCTCTGCGCACCGCAGAGGATCCGCCCTGGCTGACCACAGCCAGGGCGCTGGTGCTGAGCTGGACGATCACCGCCGGCCTGGCGTTCGCGCTGATCGTCTGGCAGGCGGGTGTGCGCGGTATCCCGATCACGGTGCCGTGGTCGGATGTGGTGTTGCACTTCGTGCTGCCCGCCTGGACGATCGTCGCCTGGGTCATCGGACCAGGGCGGCGGGCCGCCTCCTGGCGGGTCGTGCCGTTCGTGCTGCTGTATCCGGTGCTGTGGGGCGTGTTCACGATCTGGCGCGGCGGACTCATCGGCTGGTACCCGTACTACTTCCTCGACATCCGGCAGGTGTCGGGGATCTTCGAGATGGCCCTGACCTGCGCTATCGCGCTGGCGATCTTCGCGACGGTCGCCTCCGCGCTGGTGGCGCTGAGCCGGCTGCATCCGACGGCGGCGCCTGCTGTGCCCGACCCAGTCAGATCCTCCGCATCCGTCGCACGGCGCGGGGGTGCCGCTCGGCCGGTCGGAGGAACCCGCACGGCTCAGGCGTCGTCCGACGCCGCCGGAGCGAAGTAGGCGAGGGACGCCAGGGCGGCCGTCTCGGCATCCGTGTCGCTGAGCTCGGCGAACTGTTCGGCCGCCGCGCCGCCCACCAGGCCCACCAGCACGGGCTCGCCCGTGGCGGGCTCGAGGTTGAGCCAGGTGCGGATGAGTCCGTCACCCCCGACGACGTGCCAGATGGTGGCCTCGGCATCCCAGAAGGGCTCATCGAAGCGCATCCAGATCGTCTCCAGCGCACCAGAGCCGAGAGCGGCGATGGCGCCTCGCTGCGCGAACGGGAGCGCAGGGGCGAACTCGATGCCCTGTCGCTGCAGCACGCCGAGCGGCACGGACACGACCACACGGTCGAACGACAGCGCCTCACCCGTACCCAGGCGAAGGCTCACCCCGCGGTCGTCGTAGGCGATGCGCACCACCGGGGATGTTAGCGTGACGTCGAGGCCGTCCAGCCTGTCGTCGATGAAGCTCGAGAGCTCTCCGGTCCGCCCCGTCAGCGCGTCGGGGACGATGGCAGGCGGGTACCAGCTGGATGCCAGAGAGGCGTCGGCCCCCGTGGTGGCTTCGATCCATGCGAGCGCCGCCGCAAGAGCCGGATCACTCGGGTCGGCGCCGTTCTGCTGCAGCGCCTCGCTCAGCGGAAGGTCGGCCGGATACCCCTTCGCCTGCTCGATCGCCTGCTGCACGGGCGCGGTGTCGATGCTCGGCGCTTCGCCCTCCTGTGAACGGCCCGACGCCGAGTCGAACACGATGCTTCCGTCTCCGAGGTCGATCAGTCTCTCCTGCAGCGCCGTGACGTCGGCATCGGCCACCAGCCACGCACCGAGCTGCGGAGGCGTGGGCCAGCTGTCGTCCGACACGCTGAGGATCCGGCCGCCGGTGCGGTCGCGGGCCTCGAAGATCGTGAGCTCGTGCCCGGCATCCGCCATCGTGCGGGCGGCGATCGCTCCAGAGGCCCCCGCACCGATCACAGCGATGCGCTCCCCGTCTTCCGCGGTCGCGATGACCGCCATGGCGGCGCGGCGCCCGGAATCGACGGCGCCGAGGACGGTGCCGGGGCGCGACGTGTCGGTGGCCTCGCCGGCGAAGAACACCCGCCCATCGAGGCTCTCGGCGAGCGCCTCGCGGTGCTCAGGCGCCGCCCCCGCCGGGAGGTAGCTGACCGAACCCGCCGAGTAGGGGTCCGTAGACCAGGCGCTTCTGGTCCAGCCCTTCGGGCGCGGAACGCCCGCCGGGGCTGAGGGCTTCGGCCGCGGCGTCGTGGGGCGCGGCTTCGGCTCGGTCTGGCCCGTGCACGCAGCGAGAAGGACCGCGACGGCACCGGTTCCGGCGCCGACCAGAAGGCTGCGGCGAGTGAGGCTCATCGTGGTGCCAGACTATCCCGCCCCGTCACGAAGATGCCATCCGGCGACTCGGCGGGCTAGGCTGAGGGAAAGCGCTTACTATCGTCGGGAGCATCGATGACGACGTCCCTGTGGACCACCCGCCAGCCCATGAAAGAACCGGCGTCACTGCCGGTGCGCTACGGCTCTCTCGTCGCACGCCGCGACGACGAACCCATGCAGCGGTTCCGCCGGTACGGGCTGGGGCAGTTCATCCACTTCGGGCTGTATTCGCTGCTGGGCGGCGAGTACGAAGGAGTCAGCGCCACCGGAGCGGCGCCGGCGCCGGAGTGGATCAGGGCGTGGCGTGGCCCGACGGCGCCGGAGAGCTGGACCGAGATCTACGACCGGCTGAATGAGAGCTTCGACCCGGCAGAGCTCGACGCGCGTGCCTGGGCGCGGCAGGCCAAGCAGATGGGCGCCCGCTACGTCATCTTCACCACGAAGCACCACGACGGCTTCGCGCTCTGGCCTTCGGAGCACTCCGGCTACACCGTCGCGAACTCGCCGTTCAGGCGCGACCTGGTCGGAGAGGTCGTCGACGCCTACACGGCCGAGGGCATCGATGTCTTCCTGTACTTCTCGGTGCTCGATTGGAATCACCCCGGCTACACCTCGGCCGTCCCGACGGATGCCGCCGGCCGCGCGGGATGGGAGCAGTTCCTCGAGTACACCCGGGCACAGCTGCTCGAGCTGCTGGAGCGCTATCCGGCGACGAAGGGACTGTGGTTCGACGGCACCTGGGACCCGTCATGGGTGGCGTCGCACGAGTTCACCCACCGGCTCGAGCAGGAGCTGCGAGAGAAGCGGCCGGGCCTGATCATCGGCTCGCGATTCCGCAACGACGAACACGGCTCGCGGCACTTCGACTCCAACGGCGCCCTGCTGGGCGACTACGAGCAGGGCTGGGAGCGGAAGCTCCCCGCGAGCCACGAGATGCTCGGCGGCAACGACTGGGACGGCGTGATGACCATCGGCCCGAACGCCTGGGGCTGGTTGCGCGACACGTCGGGCCAGTACCAGAAGACCGCCGACGATCTCATCGACCTGCTCATGCGGTGCCGCTCGATGGGCGGCAACCTCGTCGTCAACTTCGGCCCGGACGGATCGGGACGCATGACGGCCCATGAGGACGAGATCGCCGAGCAGCTGGGCGCGTGGGTGACGGCGAACGCCGACGCGATCTACGACGCAGGACACGTCGACCTCGACCGCACGGGCATGGGGTGGCTCACCGGCGGCGACGATCGGCTGTTCCTCACCGTCGTGAACAGGCCGGTCAACGGGATCGCGCGGCTGCGATTCCCGGCCGACGGCGATCGCCTTCCCGTCGCCGCCCGGATGCTCGAGACCGGCCGCGCGCTGGAGACGCGGATCACCGACATCGGGTACGACCTCGATGCCGCGGTGTACTGCGACGTGGTCATCCCCGCCGACTTCAGTGCGCCCAGGGCATTCGTCATCGAGCTGATTCTCGGCGAGACGGGCGCGGGCCCGGCGAAAGCGGAGCGCATCGACGCCTGGCAGTAGTGGGCGGGCACCAGCCCACCCACTACTGGAGCCCGCGCCCCAGACGCTGGCCCCCACGCCTCAGACGCGCACGCCACCCGGTTTGCCGGGCTGACCGTCCCATTCGACGACGGTGCACAGATCGAGTTCGACGTCGAGCTGATCGTCCGGCCATTCGACGCGCAGGGTCGTGCCGTCGACGTACACCCGGAGCGCTTCGATCGCCGCGACCGGATCTTCGTCGGCGCGCAGCAGCTGGTGCACGGCGACATGCACGGTCTGCTCGGCCTCGCGCGAGGCGGTGAGGGTCGGGATCGCGGAGTGCTCCCCCATCGCGTTGGTTCCGCGGTGGGCGACGACGCCGCCGGCGTCCCAGCCGTGCAGTCCTGTCAGCACCACGCGGTGCTCACCGTTCGATACGGACGCCTGCGGTCCCTCGACTGCGGTCGAGAGCGCCGATGCTCCGGCGAGCGCGAAGGCGCCTTCGCGGATGCGGTCATGCGTGACGGGTGCGGTGACCAGGTGCGCGCGCACCTCGGTGCCTCTGTGCACCACCGATGCCGTGACTATCCAGGCGCCGGGAAGCAGCTTCCGATCGATCTGCGGACAGTGCACCGACGCGCTCATGGGGCCGTCGGCCGCGGTGCCGCGCAGCATCACCCGGCGGCTGGCACGACCTTCCTCGTCGAACAGCGAGACATGACCGTCGACCGCCTCGATCCAGCCGTCGCCGACTTCGGGAGCGGTATGGGTCGAGTACGCGAACGATGCGTAGTGCGGGTCGTCGGTGTCGCGGATGCCGTGGTGCTGCACCGGCAGATCGGTGTGGTCACTGCCGTGGTTCACGAGCACGACGGGCGATCCCTCACCAGCCGAGCTGAGCGTGATGCCGGCGGGCTCGATGGCGCGCGTGAACGCTGCACGCGGTCCCTGGGCTTCGGCGGGAGAGGACCAGACGGGATGCTCCTCGCCGAGCGAGAGCCCGAGGAACCCGATGCCGGCGAGGTAGGGCGAGCCGAACCCGCTGTAGTCCTGCATCGCGGGCAGGTACTCGTCGTACCAGCCGAGGTGCAGTTGCCCGTCGTCGCCGACACCACCACGGACGAACCGGTCGAGCACCGACGTGGCGATGCGCCGGGTGCGCGCCGGGGCCAGCGGACCTACGCCGGAGATCTCCGCGCACCACAGTGGCGTGAGGGCAGCGGTGCGGTAGGTCAGCGAGCGACCGAAGTGCATCAGCGACCCGTCGTCGGCGACGAACGCCGGAAGCGTCTCGACGAACGCCGCCAGCCGCTCGAGATGCCGCTGCCCGTCAGCCGTCCGCACGCGGTCGGTCATGCGGTACCACGCCCAGAGATAGGGGTGGATGGCCCACGCGTTGTAGTAGTCGATCGCGTGCGACGGACCGTCGGTGTACCAGCCGTCGCCGAGGTACCAGCCCTCCACGCGCGCGACGTTGCGTTCGCCGTGCAGCCCCGACGCATCGCCGCCGCGGTGACGGATGAACGCCTCCGCCATGGCGGGGAACAGCTGCCAGTTGTTCTGCCACACCCCGCACAGAGCGTGGTGACGCAGCCAGGCGAGCACCTGATCCTGCTCGCGCGTGCCGAGCCGCGACCAGAAGCGGTCGCCCGCGATGTACAGCCCGAACGACAGGTTGGCCGCCTCGACGATCGAGTTGGTGATGCCGGTGAGCGGCGGACGGCACGTCACTCCTCTCGGCCAGCGCGACGGATGCTCCGGATCAGTGCCGTCGACGACGGCCTGCGCGTAGAACTCGATGAGCGCGTCCGCCTCGGCATCGCCGGCCGGTGAGCCGGCGATGCGCGAGGAGGCGAGCAGGAAACTGCGGCCGATGGTCTCCATCGACTCGCGACGGATGCCGTCGCCGGTCACCCTGCCGGGGAGCACGACCCCGGCAGGGTCATCCGCGCCGTGCTCGCGCACGGCGCGGAGCCACCGGTCGGCCGTCTGCATCCAGTACCGGCGTGCGGACGCTCCGTCTGCGAGGTCGTGCTCCATCGTCTACTTGCCCAGCGCCTTCTCGTATTCCTTGCGGATCTTGTCGCCGCCTGCGGACCGCCAGGACTTGATCGCGGCCTTGACGTCATCGAGGCTCTTGCGGCCGGCGATGAAGTCCTGGGTCGCGTCGCTGACGGGCTGGCGGATGGTCCCGCCCTTCTGCGCGTTGGTGGGGCTGAACAGCGTCGCGGTCGGGTTCTCGACACCGAGCGGGATCAGCGCCGAGTACGCGGCGTGGGTCTGCTTGATGATCTCGTCCTCACCGGGGAGGTAGAGCACCGGGCTGGGAGCGGAGATGTACTTCCACGGCACGGTGGTGTTGGCGAGCGCGGCCGGCGTCGGCAGGGGGTTGCCGTTCGCGTCGAGCGTGTAATCGGTGCCCTCGACGCCGTAGTTGATCAGCAGGTATTCTTCGCTGCCGAACGGAGCGGCGAGCAGGTTGGCGATGCCGAGAAGCTTCTTGATCGACTTCTCGTCGTTCTTCTTCAGCATCGTGCTGGCGAAGATGACGTTGTCGAGCCATGCGGTGGGCTGGCCGCCGCCCGCGGCGAACGGAAGGAACGGGGCGGAATCGGGGACGGTCGGGCCGTATCCGTCCGACTTGAAGTACGCGGGCAGGCCGTCGTAGATCTGCGCGACCTGGCCGTTGGTGAACGCGTTGACCATCTGCGACTTGGTCCACGAGTCGCTGCCGGGGACGATGTAGCCCGCAGCGGCGGCCTTCTGCACGAACGAGATCGACTCGAGGTACTCGTCGGTCTCGAACGAGTAGGTGAGCTTGCCGTTCTGCTCGCGCCACTGGTTCGGCACGCCGAACAGCTGGTGGAACGTGCTCAGACCGAAGCTGCTGGAACCGAATGCCCAGCGGTTGGCCTTGGCGTTCGTGAGCTCCTTCATGATCGACATGTACTCGTCGGCGTTCTTGATCTTCGAGGTGTCGGTGACGCCGACCTCGGCGAAGTGCTTCGCGTTGTAGAAGCCGAGACCCGCCGACCCGCCGCGCGGGATCGGCAGCGTGTAGATCTTGCCGTCGCGGACGGTCTGCTTCCAGTACAGCTCCGGGATGGCGGCGAGGTTCGGGTACTCCTTGATCGCGTCGCCGGAGAGGAAGGGCGTGAGGTCCTGGCACTTCGACTTCAGGAACCCGATGATGTCGGGGATGGAGGCTCCGTCGTCCAGCATCATGTCGGGGATGTCATTGCCCGCGATGGTGGTGTTCATCTTGGTGGTGAAGTCATCGGCCGACACCGCTGTGATGTCGAGCTTGCCGCCAAGACGCTTCTCGATCTCCTGCCAGGCGGCGTTCTTCTCGCGGCCGTTCGGCGGCGGACCGAAGATGTTCGTGATCGCCGTGAACGTCTCGCCGTTCAGCGGCGGGGTCGTGACGGTGCGGACGGGGTTCGCCGGGTACTTGAAGTACGCCGCAGGGACACCTCCGGCGGTGCCTGGGAGGTCGGGAGCGAAGCCCTCCGCTGCCACGAACGTCGGCAGCTTCACCGAGCTCGCGCCCGAGGCGACGAGTTCCTGACGCGTACCGCAGCCGGCCAGCGAGCCGACGGCGGCGGCGCTGAGCAGTCCGAGTCCGGCGACCTTGAGGAAGGTCCGCCGGTCGGCGGCGATCTGATTGATTGACATTTCCGATCCTCTCTGAGGGGACAGCAGGCGAAGCGCCTGGCAGGGGTGGGCCGGCTGGATCAGCCCTTGATGGCGCCGGTGAGCACGCCCTTGGTGAAGTACTTCTGCAGGAAGGGGTAGACGCAAAGGATGGGGACGAGGCTGATCACGACGACAGCCATCTGGATCGCCTGACTCGGTGCCGCGATCTCCGCCCCCGCGGAGGCGTCGATCGACGAGCCGAGCAGCACGTACTGTCGCAGCACCATGGCCAGCGGCCACTTGTCGCTGTCGACGTAGAGCATGGCGTTGAAGAACGCGTTCCAGTAGCCGACGGCGTAGAACAGCCCGACGACCGCGATGACCGCCTTCGACAGCGGCAGGACGACGTGCCACAGGATGCGCAGGTCGCCGGCGCCGTCCAGGCGGGCCGCCTCGACGAGCTCCGAAGGGATGCCCATCATGAAGGAACGGACGATCACGAGGTTGAAGGCCGACAGCGCCGTCGGCAGGATCAGCGCGGCGTACGTGCCGAGAAGGCCGAGCTCCTTGACCACCAGGAACGTCGGGATGATGCCGGGCGTGAACAGCATCGTCAGCAGCGCCGTCATCAGGAAGAAGCCGCCGCCCAGCAGCCCGCGCCGGGACAGACCGTAAGCCATCATGACCGTGAGCGTGACCGAGAGCGCCGTGCCGACGAGCGTGATGCCGATGCTGCGGATCAGCGCGTCGGTCACGATGCCGCCCGCGAAGATCGTGGTGTACGCGGTCAGCGTGGGCTGCGTGGGGAACAGCACGAAGCCGTTGTTCGCGGCGATCTCCTGCTGCGACGACAGGCTGGTGCCGATCACCGCGAGGAACGGGTAGATCACCGCGATGCAGACGAGCAGGAGCACGATGCCCTTCAGCCCCTGCATCGGGATGCTCGGCTTCTCCATCCAGACGGGACGGCGGCTGGCCTTGTAGCGGCGCGCGGCGTCCGGACCGAGGCGGACGGCGGTGGTCGAAGCGTCAGCGGTCACGGGAGTACACCCCATCCTGTCCGAACATGTGGGCGAGCTTGTTGGCGCCGAGCACCAGGAACAGACCGACGACGCCCTTCACCAGGCCGACGGCCGCCGCCGTGCCCCACTGGCCGTCGACGATGCCGTGGTAGAAGACGTAGGTGTCGAGCACCTCGCCCGCCTCGGCGCCCACGTTGTTGCGCTGCAGGATGATCTGCTCGAAGCCCACCGAGAGCGCGGTGCCGAGATTGAGGATGAGCAGGAGGATGACGATGGGCATGATTCCCGGTATCGTGATCGCCCACATACGACGCCACGGACCTGCGCCGTCGACCGCCGCGGCCTCGTAGAGCTCGTCATCGATGCTCGCCAGAGCCGCGAGGAACATGATGGTGCCCCAGCCGGCGTCCTTCCAGATCGTCTGCAGAGTGACGAGCAGCGGGAAGGTCTCGGGATTGGTCATCGGACTGATGCGCGGCAGACCGAGCGCCGCCAGCATGTCGGGGATCGCTCCGGTCGGGCCGAGGATCTGCGTGAACATCGAGATGATGATGACCCAGCCGAGGAAGTGCGGCAGGTAGATCACGCTCTGCACGAACTTCTTCAGCCCGGGGGACATGATGCTGTTCAGCAGCAGCGCCAGCATGATCGGCACAGGGAAGAACAGCACGAGTTGCATCAGCGTGATGACGAGCGTGTTGCGCAGGGCATACCAGAACGCCGGGTCCGAGAAGGCCACGGCGAAGTTGTCGAGTCCCACCCAGACGCTGTCGATGAAGCCGAGGTACGGCTGATAGTCCTCGAAGGCGATGATGTTGCCGGGGATGGGAAGCCAGTGGAACACCACGAAGTACAGGAAGCCCGGCAGCACGAGCAGCAGCATCACCCGGTCACGGCGGAAACGCGCGGCGAAGGACAGCTTGCTGGCGCCCTTGCGGTCGACGCGTCGCGTCTTCGGCGTCGGCGATGGCGGCGGCTCGGACTCGGCCACCTGCGGCCTGCTCGTGACGGGTGCTGATGTCACCGCATCCTCCGGACGTCGTTGGTGAGGGATGGATATCTCGCTCGGGCGGGTTCTAGTAAGCGATTGCTATGGACGGTAATGCATGGCATTTCGAGTTGTCAACGCGAACAACCGGATTCTTACGCGGATGCGGTGATTCCGCGGTCATCACTGGCGTCCCCGGCGTGTAACGTGATAGTAATCGCTTACTGATACTTTCCCATTCTGTGGAGCACACCCTATGAATCGGCAGCCCCGCGTCGCCTTCGCCATGAGCCGTGAGGACCATGCTTCCGCGTTCCCCGCCAGCCTGCTCGCCGAGCTGAGCGGCTTCGCCGAGATCGTGACGCCCGAACCGCTCACCGAACTGGAATCGACCAGCGCTCGGGCCGTGCTGGCCGAGACCGAGATCCTGATCACCGGGTGGGGTGCGCCGCGAATCGACGCGACCACCATCGGCCGCGCGCCACGACTGCGCGCGATCGTCCACGCCGCAGGAACGGTGCGCCCGATCCTCGACCCGGCGGTGTACGACCTCGGCATCCGGGTGAGCAGCTGTGCCAGCGCGAACGCGGTTCCCGTCGCCGAGTTCGCGCTCGCCAGCGTCATCTTCGGCCTCAAGCGCGCCAGCCGGTTCGCAGCCCAGCTGCGCGAGACCAAGGGAGTGCGCGACGTTCGAGGAATGCCGGCCATAGGCGCTCACCGCGTGGTGGTCGGCGTGATCGGAGCCTCCAGGGTGGGCCGCGAGATGATGCGGATGCTGCGCACGCTGGATGTGGAGATCCTGCTCAGCGACCCGTACGTCTCCCCCGACGACGCCAGGGATCTCGGCGTCACCCTCGTCGACCTGCCCGAACTCTGCCGGCGCAGCGACGCCGTGACCGTGCACGCTCCGCTGACCGATCAGACCGTGGGGATGATCGGCGCTCACGAGCTGTCGCTGATGCGCGACGGCGCTGTGCTGGTGAACACGGCCCGCGGAGCGCTGGTCGACACCGGCGCTCTCACCGCCGAGCTCGTCTCCGGCCGGCTGGACGCCTACCTCGACGTGGTCGATCCTGAGCCACTGCCCGCCGATTCGCCGCTGTACGACCTGCCGAACGTCGTGATCACCCCGCACATCGCGGGTGCACTGGGCAACGAGGTGGCTCGTCTCGGCGAACTCGCCGTCGCCGAGACGGCCCGATTCGCGGCCGATGGTACCTTCGAGCATGAAGTGCGTTCGGTCGACTTGGCGATCATCGCGTAGGGGCAGCGGATGAGGACTTCGACTTCTGACCATATCCACCGGCAGGTGCACCGTCGCCCTGCCACCATCAGCGACGTCGCTGCCGCGGCCGAGGTCTCGACGGCGACGGTGTCGCGGGTGCTCAACAGCAACTACCCCGTAGCCGCCGCGACACGTGAGCGAGTCCTCCGCGCGGTGGCCAAGCTCGGATACGCGGCGAACGCCAACGCCCGCGCGCTCGCGCAGTCCGACACCAAGACCATCGGCATCATCGTGCCCGAACTGGTGGACCCGTTCTTCGGCTACATGGTGCGCGGGCTCGAGCGCGCCGCTCAGGCGTCGGGGCGCCTGGCGATCATCGCGACGACGGGCTACGCGCCGAACGCGGAGCTCTCGCTCATCGACCGGATGCAGGAGCGCCGTGTCGACGCCGTCATCGTCGTGAGCGGAGGAAGCAACGACGCCACCTACCGCCGACAGCTCGCCCATCGCGCCGACGCGCTCGCGGCCATGGGCAGCAGGCTCGTGCTCTGCGCTCACCCGCCGCTCGGCATCCCATCCTCGGCCGCGGTGGTCGCCTACGACAACGAGGGCGGCGCGTATGCCGTCACCGAGCACCTGATCGCCAACGGCCATCGACGCATCGCCCTGGTGGGCGGTGAGACCGACCGGCCGACGATCGCGCTGCGCCGCGAGGGCTACCTGCGGGCGCTCCGTTCGCGCGGCATCGACGTGGACGAGTCGCTGATCAGGACGGAGGGGTTCGGCCACGACGCCGGTTACGCGAGCACGAAGGCGCTGCTCGAGGATGCTCCGGGGCTCACCGCCATCTTCGCCGTCAACGACACCATCGCGGCCGGAGTCTACGACGCGCTCAGCGATGCCGGCATCCGCATCCCTACAGACATCTCCGTCGTGGCGTACGACGACACCCCGCTCGCGGCCAGCCTGTCGCCGAAGCTGACGACTGTTCACGTGCCGCTCGAGCAGCTCGGCCGCGAAGCGCTGCGCGCGGCTTTCGACGAGCCGGACGCCTTCTCTCGCACGCCCGAGGACGGGCTCACCCTCGGCATCTACCTGGTGCATCGCGAGTCCGTGGCGATGCCGCCGCGCTGACGGCATCGCCACGTTCGATCATCCCGCGGCCGTCAGGCTCGCCGGTTCGGTCTCGACCTGCCCGTTCTCGAAGTAGGCGATGAGCGCAGGGTCGAGCTCTGGAACCTCGATGGCGGAGCCGTCACCCCGCAGCGACTGAGTGGCCAGGATGCCGGCGGCGACGGCCTCGCGCGCGGCGACAGGCGAGGTCTCGGTCAGCCCCCCGTCGCGCACGAAACGCAGGAACTCGGCGACCAACAGGGCGTCGGCACCGTCATGGCCGGCATCAGGCGCGGACTCGATCGGGAAGACCTCGTCGGCCTCGGAGTAGCCTCGATGGCGTCGGTTCCAGAGCTTGACGACCCCGCCCGACGTGTCACCGAAGTTCTCGATGCGACCCTCAGTGCCGATGACGGTGTAGTTGCGCCAGTAGTCGGGCGTGAAGTGGCACTGCTGGTACGAGGCGAGGATGCCGCCGTCGAGGCGCATGTTCACCATCGAGATGTCTTCGACGTCGATCGTCGGGTGCAGGCCGGTCAGTGCGGTCGGCGGCCAGTTGTCGACGCTGAACCAGTCGGGCATCCGCTCGTCGGATCGGTCGCGGCGATCATCGATGTCGCCGTACACGCTGAGCTCGCCCATCGCGGCGACCTTCTGCGTGTACGCGCCGGCGAGCCAGTGGATCACGTCGATGTCGTGCGCGCCCTTCTGCAGCAGCAGGCTCGTCGTGCGGGTGCGGTCGGCATGCCAGTCCTTGAAGTAGAAGTCGCCGCCGTGGCCGACGAAATGGCGGCACCAGATGGCCTTGACCTGCCCGATGCGCCCCTGCTGGATGAGCCGGCGCATCAGGGTCACGACCGGCATGTGCCGCATGTTGTGGCCGATGTAGAGCCGCGATCCCGTGCGACGGGCGGTCTCCAGCATGGCGTCGGCGTCGGAGAGCTCGATTGCGAGCGGCTTCTCGCAGAACACCGCGACACCTGCTTCGAGGGCGCGGATGCTGATCGCGGCGTGAGCGTGGTCGGGCGTGAGGACCATCACGGCGTCGACCCCCGAGGCGAGCAGCTCATCGAGCGAATCGGTGATGAAGGCTTCGGGAAGAAGTCGGCGGGCGTCGTCGCGGGCGCGTTCGGAGGGGTCGCACACCGCCGTCACCCTCGAGCCCTCGCCGGGGCGGTGCACCTCCTTGCGCAGTGAGGCGCGCGCGCCGAATCCGATGATGCCGATATTGAGATCCATGGTTCTCCTTCGAGGATGTGCGCGTCGTCAGCGCAGACGAGCGCCGGGGGCGTCGAGGTCTGTCGAGTCGCCCGGGAACAGCGACCAGGGGAAGTCGTGCACGCGCGCTGGCCCGAGGTCATCCGAGAGCGCGCGCTCCACGATGATCCGGGCCTGCCGCGCGTAGAAGTCGGTCGGTCCGACGGTGGTCAGGGTGGGGGCGACGAGCCGCGCGTCCGGTGTGTTGCCGACACCGATGACGGCGACATCGTGCGGCACGCGCAACCCGAGCATGTGGGCCGCGTTGATCGCGGCGAGCGCGGCGAAGTCGGTCGTGGCATAGACGGCGGTCGGGCGGGTGGGCGCGGAGAGCAGCCGTACCGCGGCGGCGAACGCACTCGCCTGCGTCTCCGCGTACGTCTGCGTCCACGAAGGATCGGCGCGGAGTCCCCGCTGCGACATCCGCTCGACGTACGGCGTGTACCGCGTCGTCTGCGTCGACGCGAGCCGCACCGCGTTGTCGGATGCCAGGCAGCCGATCGCGCTGTGCCTCTCGAGCAGGTGATCCATCGCCAAGTAGCAGCCGGGCAGTGCGTCCGAGCGGATCACATCGAACCCCTCGGGCTCGAGCGTCTCCGAGAAGACGACGAGCCGCCGGCCGCGCTCGACGAGATCGGCCAGCTTCTCGCGGCTGTCGTGGTCGACGCCCGCGCCGTCCAAGTACGCGACATCGCTCTCCACCCGGTCGAGGGCCGCATGCCAGTCGCCGTCCGCCAGGATGAGCGTCGTCAGATCGTGCCGGTTGGCCTCGAGGTTCACGGCGTCCGCGACCGCGAGAGACCAGGGATCGCTGAGCATGTGCAGTGACAGCTGGATCATGCCGCTGCGACCGGTGCGCATCGCCCGCGCCGCGCGATTGGGCCGATAGTTCAGCTCCTCCGCGGCGGCGTGCACCCGCGCCGCGGTGGCCTCCGCCACGCCGGAGCCGGATGCCGACCCCGCTCGCCCCGAGAACACGTATGACACGGTCGCCGTCGACACCCCTGCGAGCTCCGCGACCATGCGGAGGGTGGGGCGCCGCCGCGCCTGGCGCTCGTCCTGCGGCATCCGTCAGCCCTTCGATCCGCTGAACGCGATGCCCTGGATGAACTGGCGTTGCAGGATCATGAACGTGATCAGCATCGGCAGCGTCGCAAGCAGTGCACCGGCCATCAGCACCGGATAGTCGGTGCCGTGCAGGCCGACCAGCTGCGAGAGACCGACCGACAGCGGCATCTTCTCGGGGTCGGTCGTGACGATGAGAGGCCAGAGAAGGTCGTTCCACGACCAGAGCACGGTGAACACCACGAGAGCGATGATGCCAGGCTTCGCGAGCGGAACCATGATGCGCCAGAACGTCTGCCACGGATTCGCCCCGTCGATGCGCGCGGCCTCCTCGAGCTCGGCGGGCAGCGACATGAAGAACTGCCGCATCAGGAAGGTGCCGAACGCGCTGAAGATGCCGGGGACGATCAGCGCCTGCAGCGAGTTCAGCCAGCCGAGCGACTGGATGATCTCGTACTGCGGCAGCAGATACAGCTGCGAGGGCACCATGAGCACCGAGAGGAACAGCACGAAGAGGGCGTTGCGTCCGCGGAAGGGGATGCGCGCGAAGGCGTATCCGGCCATCGTGCACAGCACCACCTGGCCGACGGTGCGTCCCACGGTGAGCATCACCGAGTTCGCGAACATCTGCCCGAACGGCATCGACTCGAAGACCTCGGCGTAATTCGTGAACACCCACGGGTCCGGCAGCAGGCTCGGCGGCACCTGCACCGAGTCGGACAGCGTCTTGAACGACGTCAGCAGCTGCCAGATGAACGGGAACACCATCAGCACCGCGCCGACGATGAGCACCAGGTGCACGGCCCAGATGCCGCGGTTCTTCGGACTGCGACCAGCGGACCGGGCACGGGTGTCGCTGTCGGCGCCGACGACGGCGCGGGTATCGAGCGAGACGTCACTCATAGTGCACCCACTTCTTCTGCATCCGGAACTGCACGACGGTCAGCACGAGGATGATGATGAGCAGCAGGAAGGCGACCGCAGCCGCGTAGCCCCGGTCGTTGTCGAGGAAGCCCGCTTCGTAGAACAGGTACACGACGGTGCGGGTGTTCGGCATGGCCGGGTTGCTGCGTCCCAGCATCATGTAGATGAGGTCGAACACCTGCAGCGCCCCGATCACGCTGATGACACTGACGAAGAAGATCGAGGGCGACAGCAGCGGAATGGTGATCGAGAAGAACTTGCGCACGGGGCCGGCCCCATCGAGGTCGGCGGCCTCCATGACCGTATCGGGAATGCCCTGCAGGCCGGCGAGGAAGATCACGATGTTGGTGCCGAGGCCAGCCCAGATGCCGACGACGGCGATCGCGACCAGAGCCGTCGACGGATCAGTGAGCCAGCTGCGTCCGTCGAGGCCGAACCAGCCGAGGGCGACGTTGAGCACGCCGTAGTCGCCGTTGTAGATCATGCGCCAGACCAGCGCGATGGCGGCGGGCATCGTGACGACGGGGATGAAGTAGAGGGTGCGATACGCGCTTCGACCCTTGAGACCCGCGCTGTTCAGCAGCGCGGCGATCCCCACGGCGATCGGGATGCCGATGAGGGCGATCACGGTGTAGATCGCGGTGTTGCGCAGAGCCCCGATGAGCTCGGCGTCCTGGAACAGACGCTCGTAATTCTCGATGCCCACCCATTCGGAGCCGCCGAAGGGACCGGACTTGGTGAACGAGATGATCAGGGTGCGCACGGTCGGCCAGAGGTAGAAGACCGCCAGGCCGAGCGCCATCGGACCGATGAAGACCAGCGCCCACCAGGGGGAGGCGCCCGGGTTGCGCCGCCGGCGGCGGACGCCGGAGGGCTGAGCCTCCGGCATCCGCACGACCGGCGTCTCCGCGCGCTGCGCGAGGAGATCGCTGCTCACGACGTCACTCCTGCTCGGCGTCCAGAGCCGCCTGCATCTTCTCGGCGAGGTCCTTCAGACCGTCCTTCGCCGAGACATTGCCCGCCCACACCTGCGACAGCACCTCGCTCTCGATGCTCGTCCACGCGGACGTGTTCTTCGACACCGGGTAGGGGACGGACGTCTCGAGGGCGTCGATGTAGACCTGCAGGTCGTACTGCGGGAGGGCATCGACCCAGGCCTGCTGTGTGCCGTCGAACGCCGGGATCACCGTACCGGTCTCGGCCTGGATCGTGGCAGCGGCCTCGCCGCTCGCGAAGGCGGCGAACTCCTTCGCTTCGGCGAGGTGAGGGCTGTTCGCGTTGGCGACGTTCGCGACGCCGTGGATCACGCTCTGGTTGCCTGCGGGGCCCGCGGCGAGCGGCGCCACATCGACCTTGTCGGCGATGTCCGCGTTGTCGGCATAGGCGATCGCTGCCCAGGACCCGTTCTGGAACATGGCGACCTTGCCCGAGAGGAAAAGGTCCTCTGGGTTCGTGTCGGTGAGCTGCTGCGCCGTCGGTGACGAGCCGGCGTCGATCTGGTCGGTCCACAGCTCGATGCCGGCGAGCGCCTCGGGGCTGTCGTAGCCGGTCTTCGTGCCGTCGGCCGAGATCACCTCGCCGCCGGCCTGCGCGATCGAGTTGTAGAAGTTCTCCTGACCGTACTGGCTGGCGGCGATGCCGAACTGCCCCTTGGCCGCGTCGGTCAGCTTGGCCGCCGCATCCTTCAGGTCTTCCCAGGTCCACCCCGCGGCCGGGTAGTCGACATCCGCCGCGTCGAAGAGCTCCTTGTTGTACCAGACCGCCACGGTGTCGAAGTCCTTCGGGGCGCCGTAGAGCGTGCCGTCGTACGTGTAGAGGTCGACGAGGCCCTGCGGGTAGTCAGCGGCGTCGATACCGGTGTCGTCGAGCGGCGCGAGCTGCCCGTTCGAGGCGTACAGCTGGAAGTTCGGTCCGTTCATCCAGAAGACGTCCGCGGCGGATCCACCGCTGGCCGCGGTCTGCAGCTTGGTGAAGTACTCCTTGTAGGGCGTGACCTGGATGTCGATCGTGACATTGGGGTGCTCTTCGGTGAACGCTGCGGCGATGTCCTCCATCGCAGGCTTCTGGTTCTCGTCCCAGATGGCGTAGCTGAGGGTGACGTCGCCGCCCGATTCGCCCGATGGCGTTCCGGATGCGGACGAACAGGCGCTCAGGGCGAGAGCGGCGACGGCAGAGAGTGCCAGCGCGCCGGCGGCACGGCGGGTGGGCTGCGACATGGGGTCTCCTTTGACGGTGAGGGGTTGGTTCGCCAGTGCGGTAGCTCGGGAATCGGATTGGTTAATCGATTAGTACTGTTAAACGATTAGCAGGATAGCTCGATCGATCCGCCACCACAACTCGGGAGTGCCGCCCGCCGCCTCACCCACCCGGAATGCAGGAGATCGCCCGGAATGCAGGGCGGATGCTGCGAAAGCATCCTGCATTCCGGGCGATCCCCTTCGAGTCAGGCGCCGGGTCAGGCGGCCTACAGGTTGGCCTCGGCGTACACGCGCAATGCGTCACGCACGAACTCGGCGCCGGCCGTGCCGCCCCTGCTCGTGGCGTAGTTCGCCCCGAAACGCGGGTCGGCGACGTACATCTCACCGAGACCGATGACGTACGCCTTCACGTCGCCGCCCGGTACGGCGGCGGGCGTGCCCGGGATGCCGGTCAGCCACTCGACGTGCCGACGGGCGATGTCCTGAGCCTCGTCGGATGCCGGGTCGATGCCGCTTTCCGCGGCGGCGATCCAGTCCCTGCCGAGATCCGAGACACGCTGCTGCCAGGCGGCGCGTTCGTCATCGCTCATGCCCCGCCACCAGCGGTCGCTGTCGGCGTAGGCCTTCTTGCCCCAGCGCTGCTCGACCTCGTCCTTGTACTGGGTGTGGTCGAAGCCGTCGAACATGTTCTCTGCCATGAGGTGTTCCCCTCCTTTCAATGCGGTGATGGTGGACTCGACGGACGCGATCTGCCGCGAGAGCCGATCCTGCTCCTGGCGCAACCAGGCGAGGTGCGACTCGAGGGCGGATGCTTCGCTGCGCTCACGGTCAATCACATCGGCGATCTGCGGCAGCCCGAGCCCGAGCTCGCGCAGCAGCAGGATGCGCTGCAGGCGCACGAGCGCGGCCTCGTCGTAGTGCCGGTATCCGTTGTGAGCGACGCGAGTGGGCGCGAGCAGGCCGATGTCGTCATAGTGACGCAGCGTCCTGCTGGTGGTGCCGGCGAGCCGGGCGATCTCCTGGATCGACCAGTCCATGGCGCTCCTCCTGCCTCTTGCGTTCCGTCGATGATCCCACGCTAGAAGTTGACGTTGCGTAAAGGTCAAGCAGGGGTGACGCGGTTCCGGTTAGTCTGGACCCGTCTGAGTCGAGGGGGAACCATATGGACAACATCCAGAGCGCTTCGCGCCGCACAGTACTCAAGGTCGGAGCGTGGAGCGTGCCGGTGATCGCCGCGGCGGTCGCAACACCGCTGGCGGCGGCCAGCACCGCGGTGGATCTGCAGTTCTGGCTTCTTGCCGGCGACGGGTATTCCATCGACAACGCAGCCGGCACCCGCCGCCTGAACGTGTCACTGCCATCGCGATTCAGCATGTTCACGACGGCGGGCACCGTTCCTGCAGGCACGACGATCAGCATCAAGTACGACAACCGCTTCCATTTCGGGCCGTCCGCATTCTTGGACGCGGACGACACCCCGCTTGCGATGGTCGGCGACATCGTGAGCGACGGCATCCGCAGCACTGCGACGTTCACGGTTCCCGTTCCCGTCACGACCGACTGGACCGTCATCGGGCTGGAGTTCGAGACGAACGGGCGAGAGTTCCATGACGACTACGCCACGATGATCGCCACGGCCATCGCCCCCGGTGGAGACGACCCCGACCCCACCAACAACACCCGCGCGCTGGAAGGCGAGTACGAGGACCTTCCCCTGCCCTGACAGCACCCATTTCTGAAGAGGCTCCGGCGATCCATTCGCCGGAGCCTCTTCAATTTTCTGCGAGATTGCGAACCGACTCTTGACATACTCGAGATATATCGTGTTATTCTCCTAACACGCGATATATCTTGATATCGCCTCGACAGGAGAGAAGAAACGACATGACCGAGAAGTGGCTCATCGCCCCCGGCGAGGAACGCGTGATCGACATCGCCTCGGCATCGCGCCTCAAGGTCGGGCTCGTGGGCGGACAGGTCGACATCGTCGCCCACGACGAACCCGGCATCCGCATCGAGGTGCACGGCGTCACCACCAAGGACCTGCGCATCGAGTCCGACGGCAGCCAGGTCGAGATCGACCATCCTCAGATCGGCTGGGACAACTTCCTCGAAGTGTTCCGCAACTTCGGCACCGGGGGCCCCAAGGCCGAGCTGAGCATCGCCGTCCCGCGCGGCATCGCCCTCACCCTCGGAGTGGTCAGCGCGGGCGCCCTCGTCTCCGGCATCCGCAACGACGTGCGCCTGAACACCGTGTCAGGCGAGATCATGGTGGACACCGTCTCCGGAGATCTGTCCGTCAACTCCGTCTCGGGCGACGTGCAGATCCGCAACCTCGTCGGCTCGGTGAGCGCGAACAGCGTCTCCGGCGACGTCGCGGTGACCGGCTCGCTGCGCAAGGCGACGATCGACACCGTCTCGGGCGCGATGCTCGTCGACGCTGCAGGCGATGCGAACACGATCAACCTCAACACCGTCGCCGGCTCCTCGACCATCCGACTGGACGAGACACTCGCCGCCAACTACGTGCTGCGCAGCATGAGCGGCAAGCTGCTGGTCGACGGCGTCGAGCGCTCCAGCGGCGGCCCAAGCAACTACACCGGTCAGACCGGCGAGCTGGCCGGCAGCTTCGTCGACGTGCGCGCGAACTCCGTCTCCGGCGGCATCACCGTGCTGCGCCGCCCGCAGGTCTCCGCCGCCGACGACGCGGAGTGGGAATCATGAGCCCCGCGGTCTTCTCCCATGGCGACCTGCGCCTGTATCTGCTTTCGCTGCTGGCCGAAGCACCCCAGCACGGCTACGGCATCATCCAGGCGCTCACCGACCGCACGGGAGGCACGTACACCCCCAGCGCCGGAACCATCTACCCTCGGCTTGCGAAGCTCGAGGAGGAGGGTCTGGTGAGCAAGACCGTCGACGGCCGCACCACGATCTACTCCATCACCGATGCGGGCCGCGCCGAGCTCGCGGGACGAGAGGCCGATCTGGCCGGCATCGAGGAGGGCCTCGCCGACTCGGTGCGCCTGATCGCGAACGAGGTTCGCCAGAGCGTGCAGGAGGCCATGCGCAGTCTGCGTGCCGATCTCGCGACCGCGGCGCACGAGGAGAAGAAGTCCGCGAAAGCACGGGCGCACTCCGAGGGCATGCGCGATGAGCGCGTGGGAAGCCGTGAGAACCTGCAGCGGGCGGATGCTGCGATCACGGCATTCCGTGCGCAGGTGCGAACCGACCTGCGGACGCATGTCGCGCGCGGCGGCTCGCTGCCGACTTCCGTCGTCGCGGAGCTCGAGAACGCCATGGAAGCCGCCGCCCGCGGCGTCATCCAGGCGCTCTCGAAGCTGGAGGGCTGAACACAGGCTCCACCTGCGGCGAAGTGCCGGCGTCGATCGACGCCGGCACTTCGCGTGTGTTCACCGCGCTATTCGGTCCAGATGTCCTTCTGATCGTCGGGGACCTGCTCGCCCTGGGGCACCACGAGGATCGAGCGGTGCTGCCGGTGGGCGAGGCGCGCCGCCACCGAACCCGTGAAGAACTCCCTGATCGACTCTCCGATCCCGCGCTTGCGAGTGCCGATCACGATCAGCTGCGCATCGAGCTTGTTCGCGAGCTGCTTGATCGCCAGCGCCGGATCTCCGACGAGCTGGCGGGCGGTCCAGGTGATGCCCGCCCGATCCAGGGCCGCGGATGCTTCGCGCTGCACCTCCTCGAACTCCGCCACGCCCGCGTCGAGGTTCAGGTCGATGGGAGCGGAATGCACGTATCCGTCCGGATCCTCGTACGTGACGAAACGCGTGACGTCGACGTGCACGACGACGAGCGGTGCGCTCAGCAGCCTCGCGAAGCGCACGGCCTCGTCGAGCACGTGACCGGGTTGACCGGGCTGCATGCCGACGATCACGGCCTTCTGGAGCTCGGCGTTCTGCGCGGCTTCGTCGGCTGCCGCGGGCGTGGAATCCGTCATGGTGATCGTTCCCCCTCACCGGCCGCTCGCGCGGCCTCAGGTCCTGGCGTGCATGGTATCCTGAATGCTACTCTTACCGGCCTCGAGCCGGTGCCGTGAATGTCATCGGGCTTCGCACAGCCCGCTGCTGAACTCGTAAAAGGGGGTCTCGCGCATGGGCCGTGGCCGTCAGAAGGCGAAGCACACCAAGATCGCTCGCGAACTCAAGGCGTACAGTCCTGAGGTGAACTATTCGGCACTTGAGCGCGAGCTCGGGCACCCCGACACCGACGGCGACCAGTACGTCGACAAGTGGGCCGATCAGTACGAGGATGAGGACGAGGACGAGCTCGAACGAGCCTGATCCGCCTCGCATCCGCATCGACACCCTGGTCGACGAGCATCCGCTCCGTCGACCAGGGTGTCGTCGTTGTCGCCGATTGCCGCTGCAGGCTCAGTCCCAGCGGATCGCCGAGGCACGGTTGCGCCACGAGCCCAGATCGCTGTCATAGCTGTAGTAGCCGTAGGTCGCACCCGAGAACCCGGGGTGCTCCCACAGCTTCGTCTTGCAGCCGGAGTAGCTCTTGAACGAGTCGATGTCATCGTTCCAGCCGATCGCGCCGAGATCCGAGAACGTGAACGCGAGTCCCTGCGTGCAGGAATAGCTCGATGTCGCGGTGTAGGAGCGCCCACCGTAGTTCGGGTACGAGTAGATGGTGCCGAGCGCGTACGTGGCGGCCGCCGCAGCCATGCGGGCGTCGGTGGTGGAGCCCGTCCTGCTCGCCGTGCCGTAGACGAGCACTTCGCCCGTCGCTTCGTAGACGGCATCCGCGAGCTCCGACGCGGTGGCGGCGCACACCCGCACGCCCGTGTCGATGTTCACCGAGCAGTGGTCGCCCTCGCCGTGGCTTGCGGTCAGGTCGGCGCTGAGACCACCGTCTCCAAGCCCGGATGCCGCAGCCGGAGCGGCCGCCCCCGTGGCCAGCAGTGCGCCCAGGGCAGCGGGAAGCAGCAGACGACGCGCCAGGTTCCGGATCATGTTCTTCTCCTCACATCGCGACTCCGCACCGACGGACGCCGGGTGGAGAGCCGGGCGGAGGACTGGTACTCGGCATGCTAGACGAAGCGGCTGCCGTGCGCGCGGCGTGCGGACGCGCCACAATGGTCGCATGGAGCATCCGGCGAGCGCCCGTACGCCGGCATCCGACCAGCATCTCGTCGCGTCTTTGCGCGACCCCGGTTCGGATGCCCTCGTCGTGTTGCTCCGTCGACACGCGGACGCCCTGCACGACTACATCTCGACGACGGTCGCCGACGCCGCCGTGGCCGAGGACGTGTTCATGCGAGTGTTCGTGCGCGCCTGGTCGGAGCTCACGCCACGACGGATGCCGGAAGAATCTGCGCTGCCGTGGATGCTGGCCACGGCCAGGAACGCCGCTCTCGAGTCCGCGCGTGTGCGCGAGCGGGAATCCGCCCCCGTGACGTCTGATCCCCGTCGAGCCCTCGACGGCCGATCCGGCGCGCTGCGCGTGGCGTTGGCGAAGCTCACCGAGCGAGAGCAGCGGATCGTCGAGCTCTGCCTGGTCGAGGACCGCACGTACCGTCAGGCTGTCCGCCTCACCCGTAGCCGGAAGCGCCGCGGACTGCGTACACTTCTTGTTCGTCAGCGGGAGTGGTCCCGCGCTGCCGTCGCGACACTGAGGGGGAACGCGAATGGCTGAACTGATGACGGAGCATACTGTCGACCGGCTCCTGGCGGAGATCCAGCGCAGGATCCTCGCGGACGACGCCAGGCGGCGACGACGTAAGCGGCTCGTGACGGCCGCGGGCGGTCTGCTCGCCTGCGTGGCGGTGACCGGCGGAGCGTTGGCGGTGGCACAGGCGAACGACACGGCCAAGACGGTGTCGGTCTGCTACGAGGCGGCCTCCGCGCAGTCCGATGCCGCCGAGGTCGGAGCGGCCCCGATGGACGGAACGGTCGCGGCGCTGCCGAGCATGGCCTCGCGCGTGGCCTTCGCCGAGGCGCAGTGCGAGGTCGTGTGGCAGATCGGACTGCTCGGCTCGGATGCTCCCCAGGGCGGTGCCGAGGCACCGACGCTGTTCACCTGCGTGCTCGCCGACGGGCGGCTCGGCGTGTTCCCGGCCGAGGGTTCGACAGGATGCGAGACTCTCGGCCTGCCGCAACCGTGACGGGTTGTCTGTGCTGCTGCGCGGTGCTCACCAGCGCCCGTGCCGGCGCTCCCACTCGTCCTCGATCGTGCGACGGCGCCCCGCCATCATGCCGGTGGGGATCGCGGCGAGCAGCACCGCGGCGATGACCAGAAGCGGCACGGTCCATCCGCCGGTGGCGTCGTGCAGCACACCGAACAGCACGGGGAAGACCGCGGCCACCATGTAGCCCGCGCTCTGCACGAAGCTCGACAGCAGCACCGCGCTCTCGGCGGTGCGGGAGCGGATGCTGATCAGCACGAGCGACAGCGGGAAGAGCACCCCGACCAGGCCGAACAGCACGACCCACAGCCAGATCAGACTGGGAAGCGGGGCGAGGAGCAGCCCGATCACTCCCGCCACCCCACCGAGGGCGCCGACCAGGAACAGCGGCCGCGTCGCCTGGTATCGCACCACCAGAACCGGCACGAGCAGCGACGCCGGCAGGCCGATGAACCCGAACAGCGACAGCAGCAACCCGGCGACGGCCGCGTCGACGCCCGCGACGTCGATCATGATCGCGGGAAGCCACGCGAACGCGACGTACGCCATGGTCGACGACGTGCCGAACGTGATCGACAGCGCCCACACCAGCGGGATGCGCGCAAGCCGCGCGAACAGACGCCGGTTCGCGGGTGCGGTGGCGATCGGACCGGTGACGGCGAGGTCGGGCGAGTCGGATGCGGCGTGGGTCAGGTCGCCGGCATCGCGCTGGGACGTTCCGTCCCGGTGCTCCCGTGCGTCCTCGATCGACGACCGGGACGGAACCGAGCGCGCGACCATCAGCAGCCACGGGATGAGTCCGGCGACGGCGAACACCGCCCACACGGAGAGCGAGAAGCGCCAGCCCGCGGCATCCGCCATCGGAACCGCGAGCAGCGGCGGCACGAACGTCGAGATCGCCATCGCGGTCGTGTACACCGTCATCATGACGCCGATGCGGTCGGGGAAGTACTGCTTGACCAACGGAGGCAGGAGGATGTTGCCCATGCCGACCCCGGCGAACACGAGCGCCGTGGCAAGCAGCAGTCCTGTCGACTCGCCCACGAGCCCGCGCAGCAGCAGGCCGGCCGCGATCGCGGTGAGCGCCACGATGGTGAGCCGCTCCAGACCGAGCCGCCGCTCGAGGGTCGGGGTGAGCAGTCCGAACACCGCGAAGCACACCGGAGGCAGCGTGCCGATCAGCCCGGCCACGGCCGATGACAGCGGGAAGTCGGCGGCGACGCGATCGATCAGCGGCGACAGCGATGCGACGGCCGAGCGCAGCGAGAACGCGCACAGCAGGATGCCGAGTACTGCGAGCGCCCGTCCGCGCCACAGCGGTCGCGCGCCCGACGTCACGACGACTGCGACCTCTCGACCCAGTCGAGGTACTCGTCGGTCACGGTGCCGGTGATGTAGCGCCCGTCGAAGCAGCTCATGTCGAGATCGGTCAGCTCCGAGCCCTCGATGATCGCGGCCTTGAGGTCGTCGACCTCCTGGTACACGATGCGGTCGCAGCCGAGCTCCTCGGCGATCTCAGGGATGGTGCGGTCGTGGGCGATCAGCTCCGCGCGGGACGGCATGTTGATGCCGTACACGTGCGGATGCCGCACGGGCGGGGCGGCCGATGCGAAGATGACCGACTTCGCGCCGGCATCCCGTGCCATCTGGATGATCTGCTTGCTGGTCGTGCCACGCACGATCGAGTCGTCGATCAGCAGCACGTTCTTGCCCTTGAACTCCGCCGACATCGCATTGAGCTTCTGCCGCACGCTCTTCTTGCGCACCGCCTGGCCGGGCATGATGAAGGTGCGGCCGACGTAGCGGTTCTTGTAGAACCCCTCGCGGTACTCCTTGCCGAGCTTGCGGGCGACCTCCATCGCCGACGGCCGCGACGAGTCCGGGATCGGCATGACGACGTCGATCTCGTCGAGCGGCACGTGCTTGGCGATCGTGTCGGCGAGCTTGTCGCCCATCCGCAGGCGCGACTCGTACACCGAGACGCCGTTCATCACGGAGTCCGGACGGGCGAGATAGACGTACTCGAACGCGCACGGCGTCAGCTGCGTCTTCTCGGCGCACTGACGGGTGAACAGCTCGCCGTCGTTCGTGATGAACACGGCTTCACCCGGCTCGACCTCACGAACGATCTCGTAGTCGGCGTTCTCGAGCACGAGCGACTCACTGGTGACCACCCACTCGTCGGCGTCGCCGGGGGCGGCGGACGGGCGGCGTCCGAGGATCAGCGGGCGGATGCCGAAGGGGTCGCGGAACGCCAGCAGACCGTATCCGGCGATGATCGAGATCACGGCGTAGGCGCCCTCGATGCGCCTGTGGGTGCGCGACACCGCTTCGAAGATGCGGTCAGGGTCGAGGTCGACCGATGAGGTGGAGGTCTGCAGCTCGTGCGCGAGCACGTTCAGCAGCAGCTCGGTGTCGCTGGAGGAGTTCAGGTGCCGGCGATCGCGCTGGGCCATGTCGGCGGTCAGCTCACGCGTGTTGGTGAGGTTGCCGTTGTGGATGAGCACGATGCCGTACGGCGCGTTCACGTAGAACGGCTGCATCTCCTCCTCGCTGGAGGCTGTGCCCTTCGTGGCATAGCGCACATGTCCGAGGCCGATGTTCCCCAGCAGCGAGCGCATGTCGCGGGTGCGGAACGCCTCGCGCACCATCCCCTCGGCCTTGGCGAGGTGCATGACGCCGCCCGGCTCGGCCGTCGCGATTCCCGTGGCATCCTGACCGCGGTGCTGCAGGAGCAGGAGCGCGTCGTAGATGTCCTGGTTGACGGGGCCGCCAGCCACCATTCCGACGATGCCGCACATGGGTTGTTATCTGATCCGTTCTGTCTGAATGACTCAGGCGTAGGTGCCGACGAGGCGCACCGCGCCGCCGTCGACGCCCTTGGCGCCCACTTCGAAGTCCCCGGCGGGACGCTGGCCGATGTGCACGGTGCCGACCTGCCAGGCGTCGATGCCCTCGGCGCGGATCGCCGCGATCGCGGCATCCTTCTGGGCGTCGGCGACGACCGCGAGGAATCCGATGCCGAGGTTCCACGTGCCCTCGGTGTCGGTGAGCGCGGTGCTCGAGACGTCCGCGAGAACGCGGAACACCGGGCTGGGCGACCACGTGGAGCGGTCGACCTCGGCCCAGCTGCCCTGCGGCAGCACGCGGGCGAGGTTGGCGGCGATGCCGCCGCCTGTGACGTGGCTGAGCGAGTGGATGCCCTCGGGCACCGCGTCGAGCAGCCGCAGCAGCGGCGTCGTGTACAGCCGCGTCGGCTCGAGCAGCGCCTCACCCCAGGTGCCGCCGAGGTCTGCCGCGTTGTCGCCGTAGCCGATCCCCGCGTTCGCGACGATGTGCCGCACGAGCGAGTAGCCGTTGGAGTGCAGGCCGCTGGAGGCCAGTGCGATCACGGCATCGCCGTCCTGCACACGCTCCGCGCCGAGCACCGCATCCGCCTCGACCACGCCGGTCGCCGCTCCCGCGACGTCGTAGTCTCGCGGGCCGAGCAGACCCGGGTGCTCGGCCGTCTCACCACCCACCAGCGCCGTGCCGGTCGCGGCACACGCGTCGGCGATGCCGCGCACAATGTCGGCGATGCGCTCGGGCACGACCTTGCCGCAGGCGATGTAGTCGGTCATGAAGAGCGGCCTGGCACCCACCACGACGATGTCGTCGACGACCATGCCGACGAGGTCCTGACCGATCGTGTCGTGCTTGTCGATCGCCTGCGCGATGGCGACCTTGGTGCCGACGCCGTCGGTGCTGCTGGCCAGCAGCGGGCGGCGGTAGCCGAGCAGCGCGCTGGCATCGAACAGACCGGCGAAACCGCCCACCCCGCCGAGCACTTCGGGTCCGTGCGTCGCCCGCACGGACGACTTCATCAGCTCGACGGCCAGATCGCCTGCAGCGGTGTCGACACCGGCCGCGGCGTAAGGATTGGTGGGGGAGTCTGCCACCCCACCAGCCTACCGGAGCCGCACTGCACGTGAGCCGGGCGTGACCACACCAAGGCGCGCACCCGCGCAAGGCCGGCAGGCGGATCGTGCTAGTATGGGTGGTTGCGCATGATCGCCGCTTCTCACCGGCACAGCGCACGCTTCAGCCGGAGCATCCTCTCCGGACGGACCGCACCGACGCGAGTCCGTCAGCACCGGCTCATCGACCAGGCGGCAGCATGCCGCCGCACACAGCAAGAGCACAACCATGAGCAGTACCCACACTTCCGTGCGCTTCGGCGCGCCCGATTCCATGCCCGGCGAACCGACGCCGGCTTCTTCTCCCGTCGCCGCATCCGACCTCGCCTGGAAGCAGGCCGACCACGATGTCTTCGTGGCGACCCGCGAAGGCGAGTTCGCCGGCTTCGTGACCGTCGACGTGCAGGCTCACATCGTGCACGACCGGCACAATCGCCGGATCGGCAGCTACTCCACTCTCGCCGCCGCACGGCAGGCACTCGCCGACGCATCGCGACCCGCGGCTCGCGCGCGGCGACGTCGGCGCGGATTCCTCTCGCGTCGGAGATAGTCCCGGATCGCGTCGGAGATAGTCCCGGTGGTCATCCTCTGCCTACGATGAAGTCATGGTCGACAAGCCGCAGTGGCTGATCCGCGAAGACGCGAGCACGTCGGTGCTCGTCGCGCTCGCACTGCGGCAGCTTCTCGGCATCCGCGTGCCCGACGACCTGCCCTCGCTGCGCGGCCTCGAGGTGCGGCAGCCGGATGCGGTCGAGGTCGACGACGAGCTCGAGCGCCAGTGGCGCGAGTACTGGGACATGACGGTGGAACCCCGCGCCCACCGCTCCGGAGTGCCGCTCGACCTCGTCGACGGTTTCGAGACGCTGGTCGCGCTGCCGACCCGTGGCGCCGAGGAGCTGCGCGACGCGATCGTGCCGCATGCTCCGGCTGTGCTCAAATACGCCGAGAGCGCGCACCGCAGGTACGTCGAATCGGTCAGCTCGTCAGGCGGCGCCTACCGGGCGTATGCCAGCGCTATCGCCGAGTTCGAACGCGAGGTGGGGCGGCGCGCTCACTCCTTCGAACTGAACGTGCAGGTACTGCCGTTCAGCCAGCGCGGCATCTGGTGGATCGGCGCACTGAGCGTGGCCGTCACAGACGGTCTGCGCCGCGATGTGGTCGCCTTCGACACCGCGATGCGTCCGGTGATCGCCGAACTGGCCTGACTGCGAGCGTGACGCTCGCGGGATGAGCGCCGGCCCCGCGGCTCAGGATTCGTCGTCCTGCACCCGCTCATGGTCGACACGGACCACCCGTGAGTGGCGGCGGGCGGTGCGATCGAGGATCAGTGCGACGACACCGCACAGTGCCATGCCGATCGGCACGGTCCACAGCAGGGCGAAGCCGAACACCTGCCCTGGCGGGTAGACGACGTCGAGGGCCTGAGAGGGCTCGTAGCTGCCGATCGCCGCGAGGATGCCGGCAGCGATCACACCGAGCACCACCCCGAGGCCCAGGAACACGCCGTAGCGGGGCACCGGGCGGATGCGGGCCTCGGTGGTCTCGTGCGTCGTGTTGCGGGGCATGTTCCCATTCTCCCATGCCTGTGCGCCGACGGTTCCAGACGATGAAAGATCAAAGTGCTCGGCAACGGGTCGGACACGCGCACTTCTGATCCTTCATGCCGCCCGCGGGCCGTCAGCGGGTCGTTCGAGAGGGCCGGGCGTCCGGTCAGGGGCGCAGCGGCAGCAGATCGGAGAGGTCGGCGCGGGTGCCGGATGCCGAGACCCGGCCCGCTGCGCGCGCGGCCTCCCAGGTGATCTCGCCGGTGGCGAGGGCGATCCAGGTGGCGGCATCCGTCTCGACCACGTTAGGCGGTGTGCCACGGGTGTGGCGCGGGCCCTGCACCACCTGCACCGCTCCGAACGGCGGCACCCGCACCTCGACGCTGTTCCCGGGCGCCTTCTCGTCGAGAAGCTGCAGCAGGTAGCGCACGGCGGTCGCCGTCGACGACCGTGACGCCTCACCCGCGGCGACGGCGGCGAGCGCGGCGCGGCCGTCGGCGACGTCGATCCTGCGGACTGGCATGGATCCAGGCTACGCGGTGCGCCCGCACGGGCCGCAGCGGGCATAGGCTCGGACGGGATGACGGAGACAGCGGAGACGATGCGGGGCGCACGCGCCGACCTGCTCGCAGCGGCCGGTCGCCTGGACGACCTGCCGAGCCGCTTCGCGCCCGTCATCGGTGGCACACGACCTGCCGCGGTGCTGATGCTGTTCGGTCGACTCGACAGCCTGCCCGCGGACACCGGCGAGACCCCCGTCGCCGCCGACCTCGACGTGCTGCTGCAGCGCAGGTCGGCCACGCTCTCGTCGCACGCAGGCCAGGTGTCGTTTCCGGGCGGGGCACGAGACGAAGGTGATCGGGATGCCGTCGCCACGGCGCTGCGCGAGGCCGAAGAGGAGACGGGTCTGGATCCGTCCGGCGTCGACATCCTGGCGACCCTTCCCGAGCTTCCCATCGTGCCCAGCCGCTACGCGGTCACGCCGGTGCTCGCCTGGTGGCGGTCTCCGTCACGGGTCGCGGCCGTGGATCACGCCGAGACCGTGGACGTCTTCCGCGTGCCGGTCGCCGAACTCCTCGATCCGCAGAACCGGTACACATCGACTCTGCACCGCGCCGGGCGTGACTTCCGCGGGCCCGCGTTCGACATCGACGGCACCATCGTGTGGGGCTTCACGGCCATGGTGCTCGACGGCCTGTTCGACGCCGCCGGCTGGACGATCCCCTGGGATCCATCCGTCGAACGGCCGGTGCAGCCCTGACGGCACCCGGGTAACGCTGACGGGCGCCGCCGGTAGGCTGGCGGCATGAAGATCCTGGTCCTCGGTTCCGGCGCGCGCGAGCACGCGATCATCCTCTCCCTGCGCTCGGAGACCGCCGGCCACGAGATCTTCGCCGCCCCCGGAAACGCCGGCATCGCCCAGGACGCGCACCTCGTCGAGGTCGACCCGCTCGACGGCTCCGCCGTGGCGGCCTTCGCCAATGAGCACGGCATCGATCTCGTGGTCGTCGGCCCCGAGGCACCCCTGGTCGCGGGCGTCGCGGATGTCCTGCGCGAGCGGGGGATCCCGGTGTTCGGCCCGGGCAAGGCGGCCGCGCAGCTCGAGGGCTCGAAGACGTTCGCGAAGCGGATCATGGATGCCGCGGGCGTGCCCACAGGGCGCGCGGTGCGCGCCGCATCCCTCGCCGAGGTCGAAGCGGCGTTCGACGAGTTCGGCGCGCCCCACGTGGTCAAGGCTGACGGACTCGCCGCTGGCAAGGGCGTGATCGTCACCTCCGATCGCGCCGAGGCACTGGCGCACGCGGAGCACTACCTGCCCTCGGGCGCGGTGCTCATCGAGGAGTTCCTCACCGGAGCCGAGGTGTCGCTCTTCTTCCTCAGCGACGGCGACACCGTGCGCGCGCTCACCCCGGCGCAGGACTTCAAGCGCGCGCTCGACGGCGACGCCGGCCCGAACACCGGCGGCATGGGCGCCTACTCCCCTCTCCCCTGGCTCGCCGAAGATCACGGCAGCGTGGAGGAGTTCGTCGCCGAGGTCACCGCCACCGTGGCCGAGCCCGTGATCCGTCAGCTCGACGCGGAGGGCACCCCGTTCATCGGCCTGCTCTACGCCGGGCTGATCCTCACTCCCGCCGGCGTGCGCGTCATCGAGTTCAACGCCCGGTTCGGCGACCCCGAGACCCAGGTCGTACTGCCGCGCCTTCGCACGCCGCTGTCGGAGCTGCTGTTCGCCGCCGCATCCGGCACCCTCGAGGACCAGCCGCAGCCGGAGTTCTCCGACGACGTCGCGATCACCGTGGTGCTCGCGAGCGAGGGGTATCCGGAGTCGCCCCAGACCGGTCGCATGATCGAGGGCCTCGCCGAGGCGGCGTCCGTCGAGGGCGTGCGCGTCGTGCATGCCGCGACCGCTGGTCCGGATGCTCCCGGCGGCGCTCTCATCGCCACGGGCGGCCGGGTGCTGAACGTCGTCGCGACCGGTTCGGACTTCGCCGATGCGCGCGCCCGCGCCTACGAGGCGATCGGCAGAATCCGACTGGACGGCGGGCACTACCGCAGCGACATCGCGGCACGGGTCGCACAGTAGACCCGCGCCGCCCGCGCCATCCCGCCACTCGGGATCAGACCGGCTTCTCCTGCATCCCCCACGGCGAGTCGTAACCGGCAGGCGCCGCCGCTGCGAGCAGGTCGAGGAACGGCTTCGCGTCGAACGCCTCAGGCCCCAGCACCCCTGAGCCCGCCCATGCCCCGCGCGCCAGCAGCTCCAGAGCGATCACGGGGTTGATCGCCGTCTGCCAGACGACGGCCTGCGAATCGTACTGCGACATCGTCTGCTCGTTGTCGGCGACGTGGTACAGGTACGTCGAACGGGGCTCGCCGTCCTTTCCTTTGCCGCGAACCCACACGCCCGCGCAGGTCTTGCCGGTCATGCGGTCGCCGAGCGTGGCTGGGTCGGGCAGCACGGCGGCCACCACGTCACGGGGAGAGACCTCGACACCCTTGACCGCCACCTTCTCCGTGCGATCCAGACCGAGCTTGTTGAGCACCCTCAGCACCTCGATGAACTCGTCGCCGAGTGCGTACTTGAAGGTCACCCGCTTCGCGCCGGTCCAGCGCGGCATGAGCAGCACCTCCTCGTGCTCGACATTGACGCACTCCACCGGCCCGATGCCGTCGGGGAAGTCGAAGATCTCCGGCTCCGAGAACGGCGCGGTGGTGTACCAGCCGCGGTCCTTCTCGTAGATCACGGGAGGGTTCAGGCACTCCTCGATCGTGGTCCAGATCGAGAATGAGGGGGCGAAGTCGTACTCCTCGACGACCAGATTCGCACCGTCGCGCACCCCGATCTCGTCGATCTCGCTGAAGAGCTCGTCCTCGGCGTAGCGCGCGAACACGTCGGACAGACCCGGCTCGACGCCTATGCCCACGAGCGCCAGCAGTCCAGCTCGCGCCCACTCATCGGCCTTGGCGAACTGCTCGTCGCCGAGCTTGACGCCGGTCAGCTCGTACGGCCGCTCCGGATGCCGCTGCGACAGGCTCATCGCCATGTCGAGGTAGACCGCGCCCGCCGCGAAGCATCCGTCGAAGATCGGCATCACGAATCGCGGGTCGACCGCGTTCAGCACATGAGTGGAGCCGTGCTCGCGGATGAGTGCGGCGACCGACTCCGCCGACGACGCGTCGACCTGCGCGGCCGCGAACCTGCGGTCACCCAGTTCGGCGACCAGCGACTGCGGTCGCGCCGGGTCGTAGTCGGCGATGAGGAGTTCATCGAAGAAGTCCCGCCGTGCTGCGATCCGCGCGGCTGCCGAGCCCACGCCGCCGGCGCCGATGATGAGAATGCGCATGCCAGATGCCTCCGTCGGTGACTGGATCCAGGCTCGCCGCGGCGAGCTCTCGGTGGCGCCAGACTAGGCCAAGCCGGGCTGCGAGTCCAGTGGTGATCTGCGTCATTCTCACGCGAATCCGTTACGCCAGCGGCACATGTGCCACGATTCCGCTCGTGGATCTGGCTTCTCTCAATGAATTCCGCAGGTCCTGCCGCGGCGTAGGGTCAGAGCTCGATCCAGTACTGCCGCACCCGCGGGTGACCGGCCTCGGCGGCGTCGATCGTGTCGTGCAGAACCCCGCCAGAGCCTTCGATCGTGCGATACGAACCGGTGTTGTCGTCGTCGCAGGTGAGCATGACGCGCTCGTATCCCTCGCCGCGGGCGCGGTCGAGCAGAAGATTCAGCGCCGCCCGTGCGAGCCCCTGCCGGCGGCGGGACGGTCGCACGGAGTAGCCGATGTGACCGCCGTAGTTGCGCAGCCAGTCATTCAGCTCGCGCCGGAACGCGATGAAGCCGACCACTTCGCCGTTCTCGGTGACCCAGAAGTAGTCGCACGCCACGTGGCCGTCCGGCAGCGACGCACCGAGACGGCCGTAGAGCTCGGCCTTCGCCACGAACGCCGCGCAGGTCTCGCGGTCGGGGGACGCGCCGAGGTCGAGTCCCGCGCCGTCGATGTGCACTCCGCCGAACTCCGAGACCGTCGCCGCCCAGGAGTCGAACAGGTCGGTGGAGGGTGCGGAGAGTGCGATCGTCATCCACCCATCTCACCACAACCGCCGGTCGTTGCGAGACAGCGGCCGGGGGCGTTCAACCGTTCAGGGCGAAGCTCTGCGGAAGGATGTCTGGTGAAAGGGCGTACTCGACAGCAAGCATGCTCGCGCCGCGCACCGCCGCCTCGCCGGCCGTGACGGACTGCACGATCGACAGATGCTCGGTGGCGAGCGGCATCGACCGGGTGTAGACGATCTCACGGACCCCGGCGATGAGGTGTTCGCCCACGCGGGACATGGCGCCCCCGATCGAGATCACCGAGGGGTTGAGCAGGCTCACGGATGCCGTGAGCACCTCACCCAGGTCGCGGCCCGCCTGCCGCACGGCCTGAATCGCCTCGAGGCTGCCGTTCTTGACCAGCTCGACCACGTCGTTTCCGTCCTTCGCCTCGATGCCGAGCGCGCTGAGCGATCGGGCGATCGCCGGACCGGACGCCAGCGCCTCGAGGCAGCCGGTGTTCCCGCAGTGGCAAGGGACGTCGGCTCCACGCGCGACCCGCACGTGACCGAAATCACCGGCGATGCCCTGCGCCCCGCGCAGCAGCCTGCCGTCGGAGATGATCCCTGCGCCGATCCCGGTGGCGACCTTCACGAAGATGAGATGGTCGGTGGAGGGCCAGGCGGCGGCACGCTCCCCCAGCGCTGAGATGTTGACGTCGTTGTCGACGAGCACCGGCACCTCGAGGTGCTGCTGCACCCAGCCGGGCACGTCGAAGCCGTCCCAACCTGGCATGATCGGCGGCTTGGCCGGCCTGCCGGTCGAGTACTCCACCGGCCCTGGAACTCCCACTCCGACGGCGGCGATCTGGTCATGCTCCAGCCCGGCCTCGGCGACGAGCTCGGATGCCGTGTCGACCATCCAGGTCAGCACCGGTTCGGGGCCGAGAGACACCGCCAGCTGACCGCTGCGCTGGGCGAGGATCGTCCCGGCCAGATCCGTCACCGCGACGGTCGTGTGCGAGGCGCCGATGTCGGCGGCGATGACCACCTTGGCGGCCGGGTTGAGGGCGAACTGCGACGGCGGGCGTCCGCCCGTCGACGCGGCGTCGGCGACCGGCGCGATGAGCCCCATGCGCATGAGCTCATCGACGCGGGCCGCCACGGTCGAGCGGGCGAGGCCAGATGACTTCGCGAGTTCGGCGCGCGTGCGCGGAACTCCGTCCCGCAGCAGCTGGAAGAGCTGACCTACACCGGTGGCGCTGAGATTGCCTGTCATTCTTCCCCTGTGCTGCTCATGAACCGTGGCCACCGACGCGTCACGAGAGCGGATGTTCACTCCTGCGTCTGAACCGATGAGTTTACGCCGCCGGCGTCCAGCACTCCGCGCTGCGACGTGCGGCGCTTCTTGACGCGACCGACCGCGAAGCGCTGCTGCAGCAGCACGGCGATGACGATGATGACACCCTTGGTGATGGCCTGCAGCGACGACGACATGTTGTTCTGCACGAAGACGTTGCTCAGCGTCGCGAAGATCAGCACGCCGAACACGGTTCCGGTGATCGTCCCGCGGCCGCCGATCAGCAGCGTGCCGCCGACGACGACTGCGGCGATCGCGTCGAGCTCGTACAGGTTGCCGTGGGTCGAGGTGCCGGCGTTCGTGCGTCCGAGCAGCATGACCGCCGCGATGCCGGCCGTGAGACCCGAGAGTGCGTACAGCCACATGGTGTGCTGCTTCACCTTGATTCCCGCGAGTCGCGCGGCTTCGCGGTTACCGCCGATCGCCACGGTTCGCCGCCCGAACGTTGTGCGGTTGAGCAGCAGCCAGCCGCCGACCGCCACCAGGGCGAAGATCCAGATGAGGATGTCCACTCCGAGCAGGTCGACGTTCATGGCACGGAGGAAGTCGCGGTCCGACACCACCAATGTGCGGTTGTTGGCGAGCACCTCGGCGAGACCGCGCGCGCCGACCAGCATGGCGAGGGTCGCCATGAACGCGGCGACCTTGCCGTAGGCGATGACGACGCCGTTGATCAGCCCCGCGCCCACGCCGACGGCGAGGGCGATGACGATGGTGACGATCCAGTGCGACGACTTGGCTATGTCCTGGATCGCGGCGAGCGAGCCGACGACGGATGCCAGGGCCAGCACCGCGCCGACGGAGAGGTCGATGCCGCCGGAGATGATGACGAATGTCATGCCGATACTGATCACGCCGATGATCGAGGCCTGTCGCAGGATGACCAGCGCATTGCCGAAGTTGAAGAAGTTGTCGAAGGCGGTGAGCATGCCGACGGCGACGATGGCGAGCAGCGCCAGCACGAGGCCGAGGTTGCGTCCTGCAGCGCCGGAGAACACCGACTTGAGCGGTGAAGCCGGCATCTGCGACGTCGCCGCCTTCTGTTCAGGGGCGAGGGTCTGGGTCTGCTCGCTCACGCGGCGGTTCCTTTCATGACGAGGTCTAGCACGCCGTGCTCATCGATCTCGGAAGCGGGAAGAGTGGTCAGCACGCGCCCGTCGCCGACGACGAGCACGGTGTCGGCGAGACCGAGGACTTCCTCGATCTCGCTCGAGATGATGACGATCGCATGGCCGTCGGCGGCGAGATTGCGGATCAGGGCGTAGATCTCGGCGCGAGCGCCGACGTCGACGCCGCGGGTGGGCTCGTCCAGCAGCAGGATGCGGCTGCCGTGCACCAGCCACCGGGACAGCAGGATCTTCTGCTGGTTGCCGCCCGAGAGCGTGCCTGCGGGGAGATCGGGGTCCGCCGGGCGGAGTTCCATGGCTGCGATCTGCTCTCGCGCGATCCGGCGCTCGGCCCGCTCATCGAGCCAGCCCGCCTTGGCCTCGCGGGCGAAGGAGGACATCGTGATGTTCCGGAAAATGGGCTCGCCGAGCACGAGCCCTTGAGACTTGCGCTCCTCCGGGCTGAGGCCGAGGCCCGCTCGGACAGCGGCGGGAACGGAGCCGCGCGGGAGTGGCCTGCCCTCCACCCGGACCGTCCCCGAGGAAGCGGGGCGGGCGCCGTAGATGGTTTCGAGGATCTCGGACCTGCCCGAGCCGACGAGGCCGGCGAGTCCGATGATCTCACCGGCGCGTACCGAGAACGACACGTCCTCGAAGACGCCGTCGAGTGCGAGGCCGTCGACCTCGAGCAGCACAGGCGCGTCCGCGGGGATCGGCGCCGCGGCAGGGAAGACGTTCTCGACGATGCGACCGGTCATGTGCTTGATGAGCGTCGGCGTCGGCGTGTCAGCGACGGGGAGATTGCTCGCGGTGCTCGCTCCGTCCTTGAGCACGGTGATCCTGTCGCCGATGGCGCGGATCTCCTCGAGGCGATGCGTGATGTAGATCACCGCGATCCCCTGAGCGGTGAGCTCGCCGATGATGTGGAAGAGGTTTCTCACCTCCTCGGAGTCGAGCACGGCCGACGGCTCGTCCATCACGATCAGTCTGATGTCGTGCGACAGCGCCCTGGCCATGCTCACGATCTGCTTCTGCGCCGCGCTCAGCGAGCCGACCTCGGCGTTGGGAGAAAGCGATTCGTGACCGAGCCGCTTCAGCAGCGCCCGCGCCTGGGCTGTCGTCTCGCTGCGGCGGGTGAATCCGGCCCGGGCGAGCTCGTGCCCCAGGAAGATGTTCTCCGCCACGGTCAGATCGTCGACGACGTCGAGCTCCTGGTACATGGTCGCGATTCCGAGGTCGATGGCCGCCTGCGGACTGTCGATCGTGACGACGTCGCCGTTCCAGCGCACCTCGCCCGCATCGGGCGCATGCACGCCCGCGAGGGTCTTTATGAGCGTGGACTTGCCGGCGCCGTTCTGGCCGAGCAGGCAGTGCACCTCGCCGGCCCGGATCTCGAGATCCACTCCGCGCAGAGCCCGCACAGCGCCGAAGGTCTTCTCGACCCCTCGCATCTCCAGTAATGCCGACGTTCGGTCATCTTTGATCACGAGAGGACGATAACACGAGGTCGGCGAGCGCACGAGCACCAATATCGCTCGACCCCGGTGAACCACTGCTGTACGGTTTCCCGCGATTTCTAGCGGTTCGCCCGCTTTTGCCGTATCGAGAACAAAAGTTGCACGTCGCGATTGCGCTTCTGTTACATTGACCCTGTGCCCGCGACGCCGTACAGCTCAGGCGACGGCCGTGACGGACGCAGAGATGCATCACATTCAAGGAGGAAACACATGCACCGTATGCGCTCACGGCGCCTTCGCCCGCTGATGGCCGGCGCCGCCGCGATCTTCGCCGTCGGCCTGCTGGCCGGCTGCACCAGCTCGGGTGATGAGGGCGATGCCGAGACCAACCAGGGAACGACCAGCGAGGAGAACGCCGCGACCGGCGACACCGTCACCATCGGGTGGTCGGGTCCCGAAGCCGACCACGGCTGGCTCGGCGCGATCAACACCGGCGCCATCAACGCCGCCGAGAGCTTCGGCGATGTCGAACTGCTTCAGGCCGAGGGCACCAACGACGCGAACCAGCAGATCGCCGCAGTCGAGAAGTTCATCAACGACGGCGTCGACGCCATCGTCCTGCTGCCCACCGACGGCGCCGCGCTGACCCAGGTCGCTCAGAAGGCCATGGATGCCGGCATCCCCGTCATCAATGTCGACCGCGAGTTCTCGAGCCCGTTCGCAGCCCGAGCGACCATCCTCGGCGACAACTACGGCATGGGCGTGAGCGCGGGAACGTACATCTGCGAGCAGCTGGACGGTCAGAGCGACGCGGTCGTCGCCGAGATCGCCGGCATCGACTCGCTGCCGCTCACGCAGGACCGTTCGCAGGGCTTCGCAGACGCGCTGGAAGGCTGCGGTCTCGAGGTCGGCCCCCGCGTCGCCGCGGACTTCACGGTCGCCGGCGGTGAGAGCGCGGCATCCCAGCTGCTTTCGGCGAACCCCGAGATCGATGCCATCTGGAACCACGACGACGACCAGGGCGTCGGCGTCATGGCTGCGATCGAGGCTGCGGGCCGTGACGAGTTCTTCCTCGTCGGCGGTGCGGGCAGCGTGAACATGATGGACCGCATCGAAGCCGATGACAGTGTCATCAAGGCGACGGTGATCTACCCGTCCACCCAGGCCGCGGACGGCATCGCGCTCGCCCGCCTCATCGCGCAGGACAAGACCCTCAGCGACCTGGTCACGCCGACCGTGCCGTACCGGATCGTGCTGGATGCGCCGGTGGTCACCAAGGACAACGTCGACGACTACATCAAGCTCGCGTTCGAGTCCTGATCCACACTGCGGGGCGGGCGCACTTCGGCGCGTCCGCCCCGCCCATTCCGGGGAGGAATGATGTCTGCACAGCTGCGCGTGGCCATGATCGGTCACGGATTCATGGGCGCCGCGCACTCGGTCGGCTGGCGTCAGGCGCCGGCGGCCTTCGATCTCCCGCTCACTCCGGTCATGTCGGTGATCGTGGGCAGGGACGCCGACAAGACGTCCGCCGCGGCCGACCGGTGGGGCTGGGCGCAGCATGCGGCCGACTGGCGTGAGGTCATCGAGCGCGATGACGTCGATGTGGTCGACATCGTCACCCCGGGCGACACGCATGCCGAGATCGCCATCGCCGCCCTCGCGGCGGGCAAGCATGTGCTGTGCGAGAAGCCCCTCGCCAACTCGGTGGCAGAGGCGCAGTCGATGGCGGAAGCCGCGCGGGATGCCGCCGGACGCGGCATACGGGCCATGGTGGGGTTCACCTACCGACGAGTGCCCGCAGCCACCTTGATGCGCGACATGATCGAGGCGGGGCGCATCGGCGCGGTGCGTCAGGTGCGCGCCAGCTATCGTCAGGATTGGCTCGCCGATGCCGAGGCGCCGATGACGTGGCGGCTCGACAAGGATCGCGCCGGGTCCGGCGCGCTCGGCGACATCGGCGCGCACGCCATCGACCTGACGCAGTTCGTCACCGGCACGTCGGTGACCGAGGTGTCCGGCATCCTCGAGACGCTCGTGCGCGAGCGACCCCTGCTCGCCGAGGGCAGCGGTCTCAGCGGCACCGCCGCGGAAGGCCGGGGAGAGGTCACGGTCGACGACGTCGCCATGTTCACCGGACGCCTGTCCTCCGGCGCACTCGCATCGTTCGAGGCCACCCGCTTCGCCACCGGCCGCAAGAACGCTCTCGAGATCGAGATCTCCGGTGACCGCGGAGCGCTGCGCTGGAACCTCGAGGACATGAACGTCCTCGAGTTCCACGACGCCACGAGGCCATCGGTCGAACAGGGCTTCACCCGCATCCTCGTCACCGAGCCGGATCATCCGTATCTGTCGGGCTGGTGGCCAGCCGGCCATATGCTCGGCTACGAGCACGGCTTCTCGCACCAGGTGAAGGATCTGGTGGAGGCCATCTCCACCGGAGTGGATCCGCACCCCACCTTCGCGGACGGACTGTCCGTGCAGCGCGTGCTCGACGCCGTCGAGCGCAGCTCTGCGGCATCATCCGCATGGACCGCCGTCTGATCACCGCAGTCAAGAACACAGCATCCGGCAGTCGCCGGACGCAGGAATGAGAGGGACGATGATGTCACGACCAGTCACGCTGTTCACCGGGCAGTGGGCCGATCTGCCCTTCGAAGAGGTCTGCCGCCTGGCGGGCGAGTGGGGCTACGACGGGCTCGAGATCGCCTGCTGGGGCGACCACCTGGACCCGTGGCGGTGGGACGACGACCCCTACATCCAGGATCGCCTGGCGATCCTGGAGCGCAACGGCCTGCATGTGTGGACGATCTCGAATCACCTCAAGGGTCAGGCTGTGTGCGACGACCCGATCGACCAGCGCCACCGAGGCATGCTCTCGGATCGGGTATGGGGCGACGGCGAAGCGGAAGGCGTGCGGCAGCGTGCCGCCGAAGAGCTGAAGAACACGGCTCGCCTCGCGGCGAAGCTCGGAGTGAAGACCGTGACAGGGTTCACCGGATCGTCGATCTGGAAGTACGTGGCGATGTTCCCGCCGGCGACCGACGACATGGTCGACGCCGGGTACCGCGACTTCGCCGACCGATGGAACCCCATCCTCGACGTGTTCGACGAGGTCGGCGTGCGATTCGCGCACGAGGTGCATCCGTCGGAGATCGCGTACGACTACTGGACCACCGTGCGCGCCCTGGAGGCCATCGGGCACCGAGAGGCGTTCGGCCTCAACTGGGATCCGTCGCACATGGTGTGGCAGGACATCGACCCGGTCGCGTTCCTGTGGGACTTCAAGGACCGCATCTACCACGTGCACTGCAAGGACACGAAGAAGCGCCTCGGCAACGGCCGCAACGGCCGGCTGTCATCGCACCTGCCCTGGGCCGACCCGCGCCGGGGCTGGGACTTCATCTCCACGGGTCACGGCGACGTGCCCTGGGAGGACGCCTTCCGCATGCTCAACGCGATCGGCTATGAGGGCCCGCTCTCCGTCGAGTGGGAGGATGCGGGCATGGACCGGCTGCTGGGGGCGACGGAAGCGCTCGAGTTCGTGAGGAAGCTGTCGTCGTACCGGCCGTCGGATGCCGCGTTCGACGCCGCCTTCGCCACGCGCTGACGGCTGACGCCACGAAGGCCGCCCGACAGACTGTCGGGCGGCCTTCACCGTGAACCGGGATGCCGCGTCAGCGAGGAGCATCCTCGGTCTGCATCCGGTGGCGACGGAGGAAGAGCGACGCGATCAGGGCCACGACCATGACGGATGCCGGCAGCATCATCGTCTGGGCCATACCCGCCGACAGGCCCTCGGCCACGACGTCCGGCAGTGCGCCGCCGCCGGACCCGATACCGCCGGACGCGTCCTCGAGTCCTGGAAGGTTCGCCTCGAGCCGCGCCTGCATGAACGCCGCGATCGCCGATGATCCGACGACAGAGCCGATCGTCCGCGTCGTGTTGTAGATCCCTGCGCCGGCGCCGGCCTGGCGCGGGGGCAGATTGCGGGTGGCGGTCGTGGCGAGCGGACCCCACATCCCCGCATTGCCGATGCCGAGCAGCGCGGACGGCAGCAGGAACATCCAGGTCGGCGAATCCACGTTCATCAGTGAGGCGTTCCACAGCACGCCGCCCGCGACGCACAGCAGACCGGGGATCAGGATGAAGCGCGGATCCACCCTGTCGAGCAGGGCGCCCGCGAGCGGCGCCAGCGCACCGGAGACGACCGCCATCGGGATCATCAGCAGCGCCGCCTCGGTGGGGCTGAGCCCACGGGCCAGCTGCAGGAAGAACATGAACGGCAGCGACATCCCGGTCACCGTGAAGCCGACTGCGGCGATGCCGACGTTCGCGCCGGCGAAGTTGCGGTCGCGGAACAGCGCCAGCGGCACGAGAGGCTCGCTCTTGGTCCTCCACTGCTGCAGCACGAACACCGCCAGCAGCACCACCCCCGCGCCGATCAGCCCCCACACCGAGATGGGTCCGACGATCACACCCCAGTCGTACTTCTCGCCCTCCTGCAGGCCGAACACGATGAGGAACAGCGCGGCGGCGCTGAGCACCACCCCCACCAGATCGAACCGGTGCGGGTGCGTCTCGAGTTTGGGCACGAGCATCCATGCCATCACGAAACCGAGGATGCCGACGGGCACGTTGATGATGAAGATCCACTCCCAGCCGAACGCGTCGACGAGCAGTCCGCCCAGGAGCGGCCCGACCAGGGTCGCCACTCCTGCGGTCGCGCCCCACAGACCCATCGCCGCACCACGGCGGGCGGGCGGGAAGGTCCGCGTGATGACGGCCATGGTCTGCGGCGTCATGAAGGCGGCCCCGAGGCCCTGCACCGCCCGGGCGGCGATGAGGCCCTCGAGCGTCGACGACAGACCGCACCACAGCGAGGAGGCGGTGAAGACGACCAGACCGATCAGGTAGATGTTCTTCGGACCGAAGCGGTCGCCGAGCCGCCCGGTGATGAGCAGCGGCACGGCATAGGCGAGCAGGTACGCGCTGGTGACCCACACGACGTTGTCGAGGTTGTTCGTGTCGGGGTCGAGTGCCGCCTTGATCGCGGGATTGGCCACCGACACGATCGTCGTGTCGACCAGGATCATGAAGAAGCCGATGACGAGTGCCCAGAGGGCGGGCCACGGGCTGCGGGTCTTGACGGGAGACGTCGAGGCGGAAGTCACCGGGCAACGCTACACCCGCGCTCCGACCTGCGCGCGCGGTCAGATGTCGGCCGGCCCCATTCCTGCACGCTCGCGAATGCCCGCCACGAAGCGGTCGGCGATGAGGTCGAGACCACCCTGGTCGGGGTGGAGTCCGTCGTACAGCGCATTGGAATCCGCCGCGCCGAGAAGCTCCCGCCCGTCCCAGTACGCCAGTCTGTCGTCACCGCGGGCGGCGACGATCTCGGCGAGGATCTCGCGGCTCCGCGAGAGCGTGAGGGCTCCCGTGTCACCCTCGACCGCCCGTCGCGCCGCGCGGGCCCTGCCGTCCTCACCGGTGACCACCGGGCCGGGCGAGTCCTCGTGGATGGGGCAGGACAACGCCGATATCAAAACGATCGGAGTATCCGGCTGTCGCTCCCGAATAGTGTCGAGAAAGGCGTGGACGGCGGGACGGAACGTCCGCTCGCGCATGCTGTCGGCGTTGACGAGGTTGATGCCGGCCTTGAGCGTGATGAGATCAGCCGGCTGGTCGCGGATCACCCGCGCCGCGAAGCCGTCGAGTTGCGCGTTGCCCGCTATGGACAGGTTGCGCAGTCGCCACCCCAGCTGCGCCGCCGCGGCCACCGGCCACGTGCGCGATGCCGACACAGCGTTCAAGCCCTGGCTGATCGAGCTGCCGTAATGGGTCCAGCGCAGCCCGGCGGCGGGCCACGGCTCGATGCCGCCGTCCGCGGCCAGTGCCACCAGCTCGACCCGGGCGTTGTGCGGCAGCAGCACCTCGACGGTTCCCCCGGATGCCGCCGTCAACCGCACAGTCTGCGGAGGCCTTGGCCTCATCTCGCGCACCGTGGCGTCGCCGTCGATCACGATGAGCGACGGGTCGGTGAGCGGCAGCATCCGCTCCGACTCCCCCTCGCGCACCATCAGCGCGACCTCAGGCGCCGCCCCTCCGTCCTGCATGACCGTGGTCGCGGCGATGGTCAACTCCACCTCACCCTTCGCCACGAATCGCAGACTCACGCCGACGGGACACGCCTCCGCGAAGCGGAACATGATGTCGTCGACCTGCACTCGGGCGTTCGCGGGATAGCGATGCACGGCCAGTCCGGCCGATCCAGGTTCGAGCGAGCCTGCACCGTGCACGAACGGCTCCCACCCCGCCCCGCTGACCAGCGTCGTCACTCGGTCGTCCCATCGGCGAGAGCGTCGTTCGCCTTCCGGATCACGTCCTGCACGATCTCCTCGGTCAGCCCGAGACCCCACGTGGTGAGCTTCATGACCGGCGTCGATCGCACCATGGCCAGCAGTTCGGGAGCCTTCTCCGCCATGCCTGCCGGCATGCCGGCACGCATCTGCTCGAGCACCTTCGCGCTCACGGGATTGCGCTCCCACTCCGCGAGTGTGGAATCGGCGCGCAGCGGGTCGATGATGCCGTCACCGGGGCTGTGGATCTCGCCGCGCAGCCGGATGTCCCTCGAGGACGCGCCCACTTCGATCCGGTACCGCCCCGGTTCGACCTGCCAGCGCCGCGCCTGCGCGTTCCAGAACGCGAGATCCCGCGGCCCGATCTCCATTTCGACGGGCTTCTCCTCCCCCGGAGCGAGCTTCACCTTGGCGAAGGCGCGCAGCTCATGCGCCGGACGACGCACCTCACCGCCATCCGCCGCCACGTACAGCTGGACGACGTCGGATCCCGCTCTGCTGCCTGTGTTTCGGATTCTGACGCGCACAGCCCAGCGGTTGCGGCCGATCTCCACGATCTGCAGATCGTGATAGCGGAAAGACGTGTACGAGAGTCCGAAGCCGAACGCGTAGGCGACCTGAGTGCCCAGCGTGTCATAGGACCGGTAGCCGACGAAGATGTCGTCGCCGTAGACAACCTGCGAGTCGCGACCGGGAAAGGTGAGATGGCTCGGATTATCCTCCAGGCGCAGCGGGATGCTCTCCGCCAGCCGACCGCTCGGGCTGACCTCGCCCAGCAGGACCTCGGCGATCGCCCGGCCGCCTTCCTGACCGAGCAGCCACCCTTCGACGATCGCTGCGATCCCGTCACGCCACGAGGCGATGTCCACCACCGAACCGTTGGACAGGACCACCACGACCGGCCGCCCCGTCGCCCGCAGCCGTTCCAGCAGGGTGAGCTGATCAGCGGGCAGCAGCAGATCCGTCCGGTCGAAGCCCTCCGACTCGGCGTGGTCGGGCAGGCCGAGGAAGGCGATGATGACGTCGGCGTCGGACGCGGCGGCGACTGCCGCGTCCGCCAGGTCGGTGTCCGCCCCCGGTGAGAGGGTGAAGCCGGGCTCGAAGGCGATCGTGCCGGCCACGCGCTCGCGCAGCGCGTCGAGCGCATTGAGCACGCGGGTCGGCTGAACACGAGACGACCCCCCGCCCTGGAAGCGTGGGGTGCGGGCGAACTCGCCGACCACGAGCATCCGCGTGTGGTCTTCCACGGCGAGAGGCAGGATGCCGTCGTTCTCGAGCAGGGTGACGGCCTCTCGTGCGGCATCCAATGCGACTGCCTGGGCGGACGCGCGGTCGTCGACCGCCGTCGGGCGCGCCGTCCGTGCCGCAAGCCGGCGCAGCCTTTCGATGGCGCTGTCGAGCACAGCCTCGTCGACGTGTCCCTCCTCGAGTGCCTCCAGGACGCGGGTATGACGTCCGCTCGGCGGCATCTCGAGATCGAGCCCGGCTGCGACGGCGGCGACCGGGTCGTCCACGGCACCCCAGTCCGACATCACCAGGCCATCGAAGCCCCATTCGTCGCGCAGCACTTCCTCGAGGAGCCAGTGGTTCTCGCTCGCGAACACCCCGTTGACCCGGTTGTACGCCGACATCAGGGCCCAGGGACCCGCGTCGCGCACCACCTGTTCGAACGCGGGGAGGTAGATCTCCCTGAGCGCGCGTTCGCTCACGGTGACGTCGACCCGCATGCGGTCGGTCTCCTGGTTGTTCGCAGCGAAGTGCTTGGGGGTGGCGGCGACGCCGCGAGCCTGGATGCCGCGCACCATCGCTGCCGCGAGGGTGCCGCTCAGTCGCGGATCCTCCGAGAAGTACTCGAAGTTGCGTCCGCCCAGCGGCGAGCGCTTGATGTTCAGGCCGGGGCCGAGCAGCACGTTCACGCCCAGCCGCGCCGCCTCATCGCCGAGGGCGTTGCCGACACGTTCGAGGAGGGCCGGGTTCCAGGTCGAACCGAGGCCGACGGCAGGCGGGAAGCACACCGCCGGAAGGCTGTCGCCGATGCCGACGGAGTCGCCTTGAGCTCCCTGGCTTCGCACCCCGTGCGGACCGTCGGCCAGCAGAAGCTCGGGGAGGTCACGCCCACCTGAGACCGTCTTCCAGGTGGACGCGCCGGCGACCAGCCGAGCCTTGTGCTCTCTCGTCAGCTCTTCCATGAGTGCCAGCCTTTCGTCGTGTCGGACCCGTTGACACGGGGCAGCCGGAGCCCGAGTCGCAGGAAACTGCCTTCGTCGGCTATGAGATCGAAACCCAGCCGACGGTAGAAGCCGATCGCCCTGACATTCCCGGTGCCGACGCCGAGGTGCACCCCGGGAACGGATCTGGCCTCCAGAGCTGCGAGAAGTGTGCCGATCAGGCGCCGGCCATGACCTGCGCCCTGCGCCTGCGGCAGGAGATCGATGTGCAGGTGGGCCGGATACTCCTCGGTCACCGCGGGCGGCGTCACCGGAGGGCTCAGGATGGCGCGACGCACTGAGGCATCTCCCCACGACCGCTCCTCGCCGGGGACGGCGGCATCCGCATGGCGCACTCGCACGGCCGGCCACCAGTGCTTCTCTGCTGCGGCCTCGAACTGAGCGGTGTCGGCCGCGCCGAGCACGAAGCCGGCGGGCTCACCGCCGGCATCGAGGAGAACCCAGGCGAGCTCGGGCTCCAGCCGCAGATATGGTCCGACGAACAGGTCGCCGAGGATCCGCGGGTCGTGGAACATGGCGGTCGCATCCTCCCCGTTCGCACCGGTTCGAAGGCACACGTCGTAAAGCCTCGCCACCTCGCGTTCGTCGTCCGCTCGTGCCGGCCGGATCTGCCACGGTTCCGCCTGCACGGACCTCACCGCTCCTGCTCGTTCCGAGCCGTTCCCGGCTCTGCGGTTCCAGGCGAGAAAGCGGCACCCCATCCGAGCCGCTGCCAGACCGGTCGGTGAGCGGCGATCCGCCCGCTGTAGTCGTCCCACCTCGTGGCGTCGTGTTGCCAGGCGCGCTCCGCGGCTGAGCCCAGCCGCGGCAGCAGGAGGAACGCCAGGTCGTCGAACGACTCGATCGATTCGGCCCAGATCGCAGCCTCCACTCCGGCGACGCTCACGCCGCGGCCCTCCACGAGTGCCTGCGGCGTCCACTCATGCATCTCGCGAAGGGTCTTCGCGGGATAGTCGGGAAAGCCCAGCCGCCTGCGCCGCTTCTCACCCTCGACCGTCGCCGCCGGTTCGGCGTACTTCCGGTCGAGGTAGAGGACATCGTTCGACGAGATCAGCACCGGTATGCCCGCCGCGGCGGCCAGCGGCAGGTCATCCGGGGCCTTGGCGAACAGTTCGACCATCGCGTCCACGAACCGATGCGCCTCGGGTGGCAGTTCCGCCTTCTTCGCATCCACGTCGATCTCGTTCTCGGCGCCGATCCAGAACTGCACGAGATCATGCTCATCCAAGGCACCGGCGCGCACCGCCTCCTGCCAGGCGACGACACGCTTGCCGGCCTGGTGCGCCGCGCCCACGGCGATCCTGATGGCCTCGCGATACGCCGCCTCGGGCATCCCGAACGGCTCATCGCCGCCGATATGGAGGAACTCGGCGTCTGTACCCTCTGCGAACTCCGCGACCTCGGCGCGGATGAAGTCCTCGACGCCCTCGACGGCCGGGTCGAGATATCCGAGCCGGGCGGTCGTCTCGTTCGCGGCGAGGGCCGGATACGCTCGCACCGCTGCAGCGGCGTGGCCAGGCAGGTCGACCTCCGGCACGATCGTGACGCCCAGCGCGGCCGCGCGGGCGGTGAGCGCCTGAAGATCCTCAGCGGTGATCACGGGGCCGCCTGCGACGGTCTCGAGGAGAGGATGCGGTGTCGATGCGAGCCGCCATCCCTGGGCATCGGTGAGGTGCAGATGAAGCACGTTGAGCTTGTACCTCGCGAGGAGGTCGACCACCCGGTCGATCTCCTCGACGGTGAACGGGTGGCGCACCGCATCCAGTGAGAGACCGCGCCACGCGTAGCGCGGTCCGTCCTCGATGCGCACGATCGGAAGCATCCTGTCTGGCGCGTTGAGAAGCTGCAGGAGCGTCGCGACGCCGCGAAGCACCGCGCGGGGCGTCGGCCCCACGATCCGCACCCGGCCGTCGGCGATCTCCACGATGTGGCGTTCGTCCTCCGGCCTCGCCGCAGGATCCACACCCGTCGCGGCGACGACGCCCGCGGGCGCAGGGCCGATCGCCAGTTCGACGACGAGGTCGGTGCTCTCGTGGGGGTGGCTGTCCCCCACGACGAGCATCTCGAGTTCGGCCTCAAGCCACCTCTTCGCACCCTCGAGACCCGGCTCGAGGGTGATGTGCACGCGGGCTGGTTCGAACGGGATACGACGCCCCTCGAAGGCGATGGACTGCGGCCGTGGCACGACGAGCTCCTCCGGGCCGGCGCCGTGGCGTGTCATCGCAATGCTCCCGCCGTCTGGTCGGACTCCGAGAGAATGGCGCCATTCGTCTGCGCGACCTGCCCGTACCAGCGCCCACTGGACTTGACCGTCCTTCGGAAATCGGTCCGGTCGACGGCCACGAGCCCGAACGTGGCATCCCACGAGCCCCACTCGTAGTTGTCGAGCAGCGACCAGTGCAGGTAACCCCGCACGTCGATCCCGTCCTCCATCGCCGCCCGCAGACCCTCCAGCGCCAGCTGCGTGTACTCGATCCGCTCGGAATCGTCCGGCGTGGCGATCCCGTTCTCGGTGACGAGGATCGGCACGTCGCCGACGCGCGCCGCGGTGTGCCGCACCGCCTCGGCGAGAGCCGCCGGATAGAACTCCCAGCCCATCTGCGTCTGCCGCGAAGCGGTGGCCTTCCGAAGACCGTCCGGGCCGATCAGCATCCGCGAGTATGCCTGAACGCCGATGAAGTCGTCGGATCGCCCGACGTCGAGGAAGCGATCGTCGACACTGTTCCGGACCCGATCCGCCAGCTCATCGGCGCCGTCGACTGCCGTCACGTTCTGATTGGCGACCGTCCATCCTGACCGAACGCCAGGGAGCGCAGCCAGCACCTCACGCGCTGCGCGATGAGCCGATGCCAGCCCCTCGAACGCCTCGTCGGACAGGGCCGGCACTCCCGGCGCGGCGGGAACGTGCTGCTCCGCGCTCAGGCGCGCCTCGGCCATCGCCACCATGTTCGGCTCGTTGATGGTGCAGATCCAGTGCACGCCGTCGAGGGCGGGGAGCACAGCCTCCACGTACCGGGCGAAGCGGTCCGCGGCCGAGGCGCTCGTCCATGCCCCGTCGCGGCGGAACCAGCGCGGGGAGCTGAAGTGATGCAGCGTCACCACCGGCGTGATGCCCCGCTCGAGGCATCCCTGCACCATGCGGCTGTAGTGGGCGATCTCGGCCTGCGAGAAGTGGCCCGGCTCGGGCTCGACACGTGCCCACTCGATCGAGAAACGATAGGCGCCGAGGCCGAGGTCACGGACGATGTCGAGGTCGTCCGGCCAGCGGTGATAGCTGTCGCAGGCATCGCCCGAACGCTCCGCGAAGCGCGGCGGCACGGCGTTCTCGGCCATCCAGCTGTCGGTGTTGACGTTGTTGCCCTCTGTCTGATGCGCCGCGGTGGCCGCACCCCACAGGAATCCGGTGGGGAACGAGGTCAGCGGATGTGGCATGTGAGCTCCAGAAGCTGTCGGAGGGTCGGTATGAGTGGTCATTTGATCCCTGTCGTCGCCAGGCCCTGCACGAAGTAGCGCTGCAGGAACACGAACAGCAGCAGGATCGGTGTGATGATCAGAACCGAACCCGCCAGCAGGGTGCCGTAGTCCGTCGCGAACTGCCCGGTCGAATACAGGGAGAGGGCGACGGGCAGCGTGTACATGTGCTGGGCCTGGCTCGCGACGAGGGGCCAGAGGAAGTTGTTCCACGAGCCCAGGAAGGTCAGGATGCCCAAGGTCGCCAGCGCGGGGCCGCACATCGGCAACACGACCTGCAGGAAGACCCTGATCTCGGACGCGCCGTCGATACGCGCAGCTTCCAGAAGCGAATCGGGGATCTCGAGCATGAACTGTCGCATCAGGAAAACGCCGACCGGCGCAGTGAGGAAGGGCAGCACGAGGGCCGCGATGGTGTTCAGGATGCCCATGTTCGCCACGATGACGAAAAGGGGGACGAAGGTGACGACTGCCGGCACCATCAGCGTGATCATCACCGCGGTGAACAGGATCCGCTTTCCCGCGAATTCGATCTTGGCCAGCGCGTAGCCGACCATCGAACAGAACAGCAGATTGCCGGCCACCGTGAGCAGGGCCACCACCAGGCTGTTCGTGAAGTACACGCCGAAATCGAGCTCGGTGAACCAGCGGACGAAGTTCTCCATCGTCGGCATGGCCGGCCACCACGTCGGCGGATCGGCGAAGATCTCGACCTGCGACTTCGCGGAGCCCAGCACCATCCAGACGAAGGGCAGCACCCACAGCACGGCACCCGCGCCGAGGACGAGATAGACCAGGGCCCGCCCGGTCAGTCGCCGTGCACCACCGTGTCGCCTACGCGTCCGCCGGGGCACGCCGACGCCGACCCGCTCGGGGGTGCTGTCAGTGGACGGCCGGCTCGCACTCGGTGAAGTGCCAGGGCCGAGTTCGGTAGGGGTGGAGGTGCTCATGTCTTCCTCCTGAAGACCCGGAACTGGACGACGGACACCACGGCGATGGCGAGGAAGATGATGTAGCTCGCGGCGGATGCGGTGGCGTAGTCGCCGTACTCGAAGATGCGGAAGGTGTAGAGGGTGGCGGAGAGCGTGGAGTTCAGCGGCCCGCCGCCGGTCATCACGAACGCCTCCTCGAAGAACTGCAGGTAGCCGATGGAGATCAGCACGCTGCCGAGCAGAATGGTCGGTCGAAGCAGGGGAACGGTGACGCTGGTGAACCGCCGCCACGCGCCGGCACCGTCCACGGTGGCGGCCTCGAGAAGCTCTTGCGGAATACCCTGCAGCCCGGCGAGGAAGATGACCATCAGCGTCCCCGTGTTGCGCCACACGGCCATGGCGATCAGCGACGGCAGCGCGAAGGCGGGGTCATTGAGCCAGTCGGGTCCGGCGATGCCCACGACAGCCAGACCCATGTTCAGGAAGCCGTCCGGGGCGAGGATGTACTTCCAGATGACCGCCACAGCGACGATGCTCGTGACCACCGGTGCGTAGAAGATCACCCGGAAGAGGGGGCGAGCGCGCCGGATGCCCGAGTTGAGCGCGATGGCGAGCGCGAGGCCGAACACCACGGTGACCGGAATGCCGATCACGACGAACGCGGCGGTGACCAGCGCTGCGGTCTGAAAATCCGGGTCGCTCAGAACCGTTGCGTACTGCCCCAGACCCACGAAGTCCACGGCGAACGGCGTGCGGATGTCCGCCGACGTCATGTCCGTGAACGACAGCAGGAGCGAGCTCAGGATCGGCAGGAGCATGAACACCGAGAAGACCGCGACGAAGGGGGTCACGAATCCCCACGCGATCCACGTGGCCCTTCGGCGGCGCGCGGCGCCGGTCCTGCGTGGAGCCGGGCCGCGCCCGGCTCCACGCAGCACCTCGGGCTGAGACGTCACAGTCACTCGGTGCCGATCTCGTCGGCCCGCTTCTGGAGAGAGGCGAGCCCGTCCTCGACGGTGACGGTACCGCGGATGATCTGCTCGATGACGGCATCGCCTTCATCCCCGACCTTGTCGAAGGAGACGATCTGCGGCGGCGACTTCGCGGTCTGCAACTGCTCGCCGAATGCCGCCAGCGTGTCGTCGTCCTTCAGCACCGGGTCTTCCCAGGCGGACTGGACGGCCGGCAGGTCACCGGAGGCTTCGTACCAGGCGACCTGTGTCTCCGGCTCGCTGAGCCAGCGCACCAGCTTCCAGCCGGCATCGCTGTTGGCCGCCTCCTTGAACACCACCAGGTTCGCTCCGCCAACGAAGGACGTCGATGACTCGTCCGCCGGAAGCACGGTCGTCGCATAGGGAAGGTCCTTCGCGGCACCGTTCAGCAGGCCGGCGAAGAACGGACCCGTGATGAGGGCGGGGTTCGCTCCGCTGATGAAGTCGTTGACTGCCGCTGCCGGCGCAGGATCTGCATTCGGGTTCGCGATACCGTCGGTGAAGAACGATTTCAGGTACTCGTACGCAGCGGCGAACTCCGAGGTGTCCAGGCTCCATTCGTCCTGACCATCGTCCATCAGCTCGCCTCCTGCCGACCACGGCATCCACAGCGTGTTCTGGAAGCTGCCCGGTCCACCGGCGGGGAGTCGGATGCCCCACTCGGCACCCGCCTTCTTCTGCATGTCGCCGGCGAACTGGTGAAGCTCGTCCCACGTGCTCGGCGCCGAGGTCCAGCCCGCCTGCTCGGCGAGATCCGTGCGGTAATAGAGCACCCTGGTGTCGACGTACCAGGGCACCTGAAGCTGCGCGCCGTCCATATTCCCGGTCGCCACGGAGCCCTCGAACATGCCGGATACATCGATGCCGTCCGGCACGGGCGCGTACGCGTTCTTGAAGATCGGCAGACCGGGCATCATCGCGACGTCTGGCACGTTCCCGGAGGCGATGGCGGTCTGGAACTTCTGGAGCGCGGAGTCCCATGGGATGGCCGTCACTTCGACAGCGACCTCGGGGTTCGCCTCTTCGAAGGCCTTGACGAAGTCGGGCAGCAGCTCGCCTTCGGTACCCATCGCCCACATCTTCACCGTCCCGGTCGCCGGTCCGTCGCTGAGCACGGATGTCTTGTCGGGCGCTTCAGCCGCCGAATCCGCACGGCCGCAGCCGCTGAGGGCGAGCGTCGCCGCGATAGCGATCGCAGACGCCGCGAGGAGTTTCGTCTTCACCAGGTACCTCACCTCTCCGTTGAGATTGAAATCAATGCGCATAAATCTATGCGCTTCGATCGCTTTGCGCAAGCACGAGACCGTCTCTTCCTGAGGGACGCGCGACGGCGCGGTCAAGACGCTTCGGTGCACCCGCAACTGGCGCGGCGGACCAGCTGCGTGGGCAGGATGTGCTTCCGCGTTCCCACGACGTCCTCGTCCCCGAGGAGGATCCTCACGGCGAGGCGGCCCATCGTCACGAAGGGCTGGCGAACGGTGGTGAGCGGAGGCGTGCAGGCGAGGCTCGCGGCGATGCCGTCGAAGCCGGTCACCGCGACGTCCTCGGGCACTCGCACCCCGTGCTCCGAGAGGTAGTCGAGCACGGTCAGCGCCAGCTGATCGGTGGCGCACAGCAGGGCATCCGGCAGGTCGCGGTTCTCGATCGCCTGGCGCACGCCGGCGAGACGAGCGCCCGTGAGTGCCGTCGAGTCGAAAGGCTCGGCAGGGACCGGGAGACCCCGCCGACGGGCCGCATCCTGGAAGGCGGCGAACCGCTCGACGATGTCGGGAGCGCTGAGCCCGCCGACGAAGGCGATGCGCTGGTGCGCATGCACATCCACGAGGTGATCGACCATCTCGTGAATGGCGGCGACATTGTCGACGCGCACCTCGAAGAAGTCGTCGTCGACCGAACGGCTGAACACGACGACCGGCACGCGGTCCGCGACCCTCGACATCACCTCGGGCATCACCGTGCCGGGGAACATGGCCAGACCGTCGATGCTCCCCGCGATGTCCATCGTGGCGACGTGATCGTCGCTGGCGGCAGAGCCGATCATGACGTTGCGACCACGGCGCATCGACTCCAGCTGAAAACCGTGCTGGATCTCGTCGACGTAGAGCGGGAAACGGTTCAGCTGCAGGCCACCGCCCAGCTCATGCTCCAGCAGAGCGCTCAAGCTCTCAGGAGTGCCTTCCCGGTCACTGGGCAGCACCATGTCGAAAGCGTAGAGACCGAGTGCTCCTTCCATGCCTCCGGCGAGCTGTCGCGCGCTGGCGCTAGGGGCGTAGCCGAGCTCGCTCGCCGCGCGGTACACCGCCTCCCGCGTACGCCCCCGGACCCGATCGGGCTGACGAAACGCGAACGAGACGGTGGCGATGGATACCCCGGCCCGCTCAGCCACGTCGTACACCGTCGCGCGTCGCTGCGCCATCGTCCCACCTCGTCCTCGTCGGAGCATCATGCCTTCGAGCGCAGCCGGTGACTGCGTCTGGTCGCCGCTCGGGTTCGAGAGCGACACGACTGATGCGCTTAGATCGTAACTCGCGATAGCACTGCGGCTGGTCCGCGGGGCGCGGTCAAGAGGGAGACCGCGCCCCGCGTTCGTGTCACTTCTTCTTGCAGGCGTTCGGGTTGGGCCCGTTGCCCTTGTCATGCCCGTAGGCATATCCCTTCCCGTTACCAGGACGGCACTTCTCCGGCTGTGCCGAGTCGGTCGCCAGCGACATCACCCGCAACGTGTCGGGCGCCGACGATCCGAAGAGGTACACCCCCTTCTGCTCGACAGCGGGATCGTCTCGGTGCTCGGGTGCGAGCGGTGCGATGACGAAACGCGCGATCTCCTCGCCCGGATCGGTGACGATCCGGTGCTCCATGGTCTCGGGGTCGAGCACAGTCAGTCGCGAAGCGACGTTGATGAGCAGCTTCCCGTCGTACCAGTCGAAGCTCATCGGTCGCCACATGCCGTAGCGCGTGACCTCGGGCAGGATGTTCTTCGACTTCGATTCGATGACCTGCATCGTCTCCGGGTCGAGGGCGAACACCCACCCGTCCGTGGTGCCCCACAGGTTGCCGTCCGGCCCGAAGGACAGGGCGCTGATGTGCTTCGGCTTCTGACCGGAGGGAAGCTCCAGCGAGTACTCTCCGGTCTTCTCTCCGCTGGCGACGTCATAGGTGAACAGCTTCGCCTCGGTGGCGATCGGTTCTGCCCCGAGCCCGCCGACGATCGTGGTCGAGCCGTACACGGTGCCGTCCTTCACGGCGATTCCGATCACGCTCTGGTTCTCGACGATGCCCTTTTCAACGACGGTCTCGCCGGTGGCGAGGTCGTGGATGGTGAGCGCGCCCTGGTGCAGACCGTAGCCGGGGATGGAGCCGATGAACAGCTTCCCGCCGTCTTCGACCATGTAGTACGGCCGATCCTGTCCCTCACCCAGCGTGAACACCCGTGACGACATCGGACGCCCGTCGTCAGCGACCACCACGCGATCGATGTGGCCGCCGGGATAGAGGCCGAAGTAGGTGGCATCGCCCACGGTGAGCATCGATTCCGCCTGCTCGGCGGGGAAGTTGCGGAAGGCGCCGGTGCCGGTGTCGTACACGGCGCCCGTGCCGGCGGGGTACGTCACCATGTAGATGTCGCCGTCGGAGTTCACGCCTGCGGTGTGCAGCGGAGTTCCGGTACTGGTCTGCACGGCGTTCGGCAGGATGATCGACTTCTTGTTGACGAGGTCGAGCGCGCGCAGAGGCCCCTGACGGGACGCGGTCACGAGCCACTCTCCCGGGTGCCCGGCTTCGCTGAGATCGACCCAGGCCTGCCCGCGCATCCCGAGGCCGAACGGGATGCCGGCATCCGAGAACGTCGGCTCGGCTCCGCTGAGATCCACCTCGGCGATCGTGCCGTTGTAGGTGAGGTAGATCCTCCCGTCGCGCGGCGCCAGCTGAGTGAAACCAGGGTTGCCGTTGCGCGTCGGGGTTCCGGCGATGGCGCTCTTGTTCAGTGTCTTCTCGCTCCACTGCTGCGTTCGCAGGTTGTAGAACGCGGTGGCCGCGAGGTCGCCCGAGAAGTTGACCACCAGCCAGTCGCCGACCTTCTGCATGTCATACGCCCACGGCAGCGTGGTCACCCCGAAGATGTCGAGCAGCGGATCCGAGATGCGCTCGCGCACGGAGGGGTCCTCCGCGTCGATCTTCACAACCGCGCCTGTGGCCCCTGTTCCGGCGTAAATGTGCCCGTCGTGGTATTCGATGGAGCGGACATACTCCTCCCCCTCGACCCGATCCCAGCGGGTGAACTCGCCGGTGGACGCGTCGTATTTCACGACCTCCCCGGTCTTGTACGTGCCCACGTAGGCGTTGGACTGATCGTCGACGACCAGAGACCAGTTCGAGCTCGACCCGGGTACGACTCCGGCGAAGACCGCCTCATTCGTCGCGGGATCGTAGATCCACAGCTCACCTCGCTGCCCGCCCACGGGGTCCTTCCCGATCGCAGCCACGTACACCTTGCCGTTGGGCGCGATCTCGAGCTTCCAGACCTGGATGACGGTCGGCATCGCGGCGCCCTGCACGAAGGTGTTCGAGGCGATGTCGATGACGTTCAGCAGTGAGCCGTCCGACGACGTCGCGGTGTATCCGACGGTGCGCCCGTCGAGCTCGCCGAAGGCCATGTCGATGATGCTGGGCACCTGCACCGGAATTCCGACGCGCTGCTCATCACCGAAGGTGAGGCCGTGGAAGGCCGGGTCGGGGCCGGTCGCCTCGGTCGCGGCGGCTGTCGGCACGGCCGTGAAGGCCAACGCGGCGCAGGCCATGAGAGCGACCATCGACCTGACGGGGTTTCTACGTGCTGAGGGCACGGGATCTCCTCACTGGCGCGCGATGCGCCATCGGCTCGTCCGTTCCCGAACGCGCGACCGCAGAGAACGCAGCGCTGCGTCATAGAAACGAAAGATCGGTTTCGTAATTGCCGACCGTAACGCCTATCAACGGTTAAGTAAATACGTCACTCAATTGTGAAAACGTGACCTCCTTCGTCGCGTTCGGCCGCTGCGCGCCCCCGCGGGATAATGAACGCGTGACCTCTCCTCTTCAGATCCCCGGCTGGCGGCACATCTACTCCGGCAAGGTCCGCGACCTTTACGCCTCGGAGGATGCCGGCGACACCCGCATCCTGGTGGTGGCATCGGATCGGGTGAGCGCCTTCGACTTCGTGCTCTCCCCCGGCATCCCGCAGAAGGGCGAGCTGCTCACGACGCTCAGCATGTGGTGGTTCGAGAAGCTCGCCGACGTGCCGAACCACATCGTCGAGGGCGATATCCCGCAGGCCGTCGCGGGCCGAGCGATGCTCGCCATGGCTCTGGAGATGCTCCCGATCGAGTGCGTGGTGCGCGGCTACCTCACCGGCACGGGCTGGACGGAGTACGTGGAGTCGGGCACGGTGTGCGGCATCGCGCTGCCTGCGGGGTTGAGGAACGGCGACCGTCTGCCCGAGCCGCTATTCACACCTGCGTACAAGGCGCCCATGGGCGAGCACGACGAGAACGTCACCTTCGACCGCGTCGTCGAACTCGTCGGCGCCGAGCGCGCAGCGCAGCTGCGCGACGTCTCGCTCGACATCTACCGCCGCGCAGCCGAGTACGCCGCCGAGAAGGGGCTGATCCTGGCCGACACGAAGTTCGAGTTCGGCACGGATGCCGAGGGCACTCTGCGCCTGGCCGACGAGGCGCTGACCAGCGACTCCTCCCGCTACTGGGATGCCGAGTCGTGGAAGACCGGTTCGACGCCCGAGGAGCGGATGGCGAGCTTCGATAAGCAGATCGTGCGCGACTGGCTGGCCGCCAACTGGGACAAGCAGGGCGAGCCGCCCGCGCTGCCCGATGAGATCGTGAAGCAGACCGCAGACCGCTATCGCCAGCTCATCGACCGCCTGCGCGGCTGACGGCATCCGTCTCGCACCGCCCGGCCCTGCCGGCGGATCGGGATCCCGCGCGCGAGCAGCGGGACGGTAGTGTTTCCTCGGCCCTGATCCCGACTCCCGAGGAGCCCGCATGCCGGTGTGGAAGATCCATGGCGACGGCCGTAACGTCGCACCCGACCAGGTCGTTCGCCCTGAAGAGCGGCTGAACTGGCCCGCGACCTTCGCGATCGGCGCTCAGCACGTCGTCGCGATGTTCGGCGCCACGTTCCTCGTGCCGATCATCACCGGGTTCCCGGTGTCGACCACGCTGTTGTTCTCAGGTGTCGGCACGCTGCTGTTCCTGCTGCTCACCCGCAACCGCCTGCCCAGCTACCTCGGCTCATCGTTCGCGTTCCTGGCCCCGATCACCGCGATCAATGCGGGCCAGGCGCTGGAGACCGGCCAGCAGATCGCGCAGGCGCTCCTCGGCGTCGTCGTGGTCGGCGTGCTGCTGGCCGGCGTCGGCTTTCTCGTGCAGGCGGTCGGCGTGCGCTGGATCGACCGGTTCATGCCCCCCGTCGTCGCCGGCTCCATCGTCGCGCTGATCGGGTTCAACCTCGCCCCGGCGGCCTGGAACAACTTCACGCTGCAGCCTGAGCTGGCTTCGGTGACGCTGGTGGCCGTGGTGCTGTTCAGCGTGCTCTTCCGGGGGTTCCTGGGACGCATCTCGATCTTCCTCGGCGTCATCGTCGGTTACATCGTGGCGATCTTCACCGGTCAGGTGACGTTCGACGGCATCGAGGATGCGGCCTGGGTCGGTCTGCCCGACTTCCATCTCGCCGCCGTCACCGACCCGGCCGCGTGGCTGTACGTTCCGATGTTCCTGCCGGTCGTCCTGGTGCTCATCGCTGAGAACGTCGGTCACGTTCGCGGCGTCGCCACCATGACGAACGACCCCTCGATCAACGAGCACACCGGCCGCGCCCTCGTCGCCGACGGCCTCGCCACCACGCTCGCCGGTGGATTCGGTGGCTCCGCCACCACCACCTACGGCGAGAACATCGGCGTGATGGCCGCCACGCGCGTCTACTCGACCGCCGCGTACTGGGTGGCAGGCGCAGCCGCGATCCTGCTGGCCTTCTCGCCGAAGGTCGGCTTCATCTTCAACACGATCCCGGCCGGTGTGCTCGGCGGCGTGACGACGGCGCTGTACGGGCTCATCGGAGTCATCGGCATCAAGATCTGGGTCGACAATCGCGTCGACTTCTCCCGCCCGGTGAACCAGTACACCGTAGCGGTGTCGTTCGTGATCGCCGTCGGCGGCTTCGCGATGAGCTGGGGCGCGTTCCAGCTCGGCGCGATCGTGCTCGGCACGGTGGCGGCCATCCTGATCTATCACCTGGGCAATGCGATCGCCCGTGCCCGCCGGACGGGTGCGGACGACGGCGGCCCGATCCCTGCCGTCGGCCCGCTCGGCGGCGACCCGACCTGAACAGCGGAACGCATCGGGCGGCTCCGGTATGCGATTGTCGCCGCGGCATCCCCGTGTCAAGCCCTGGGCCCGCGCGGCGGCCGGCGGGTATCGTCGGGCCGCATGGATGATGTGACGCAGCTCAGCGATCTCGCGCGAAGTCGGGGCATCCGGGTCGCGGTGGCGGAATCGCTGACGTCCGGCACCCTCGCCGGTGCTGTCGGAGAAGGCGAAAGCGCCAGCGAATGGTTCGCCGGCGGCATCACCGCCTACATGACCGAGGTCAAGGAGCGCGTGCTCGGGCTCACGCCCGGCACGGACCCGTGCTCGGCGGAGTGCGCGGAGCAGCTGGCCCGCGGAGCGCGTGAACTGTTCGACGTCGACCTCGCGGTGTCGACGACGGGCGTCGGAGGGCCGGATGCCGAGGACGGGCATCCGCCCGGCACGGTGTACCTGGGCTGGGCCACCCGCTCCGCCGGCGGCCACCGGCGGCTCGATCTCGACGGCGACCCCGACGACGTGCTGTCAGCGACCGTCGAGGCCGCGGTGCGGATGCTCGCGTTCCACGCTGCGGAGGCCTGAGCCTCGGCATCCGCCCCGCGTCGCGCGAGAACCGGATGTTCGCCGGCGACAGGACGGATGCCGCGAAAGCATCCTGTTTTCGGCGATTCTCCTGCTCTCGAGCGACGGGCCGGAGGGAGCACCGCCGAGATCAGCTGTCACGGCCGGTCCGGAGCGGATGCTGGGATCAGCCGATGCGGCCGATCACGGCGTCGGCCGCGACCGTCTCGCCCACCTCGGCGCGTCTCGCCAGCACGCCGCCCCGGTGCGCGGTCACGGGAGTCTCCATCTTCATCGCGTCGAGCACGGCGACGGTGTCGCCCTCGGCGACCTCGGCGCCGTCCTCGGCGAGCCAGCGCACCAGCGTCCCCGGCACGGGGGCGTGCAGTTCGGCCGGGTCGGCCGCGTCCACCGGGGCGGATGCTCCGGCACCGGCTGCGAACCCTGCGAGCAGCGCGGTCGGCAGGCCGAGCATCACGCGCCGCCCGTCGATCTCCACGGCGAAGCGCTGCAGTCCGGCATCCGGCATCGGCGCAGGGCGAAGCTGCGGGTCGAGGCGGGGCAGGAGCGCACTCTCGATCCACTGCGTGTGCACGGCGAAGCCGTCGGTAGAGAACTCCGGGGCGTCGATCGCGAGACGATCGAAGCCGATAACGGTGGCGGGCCCTTCCACGGCCAACTCCGTGAGCGCACGGCGCGCCCGCACCAGCGCGGCATCGCGGGAGTGGGCGTGCACGATGAGCTTGGCGATCATCGAGTCGAACGCGGGCTGCACGGCATCCCCCGCCTCGATGCCGCTGTCCCAGCGCACGCCGGGGCCGCCCGGCACTCGCAGCGTCGTGACCTCGCCCGGGCTCGGCAGGAAGCCGCGCCCCGGGTCCTCCGCGTTGATGCGGAATTCGAACGCGTGCCCCTTCGGTTCCGGAGTGGCCGTGATCGACATGCCCTCTCCGAATGCGATGCGGAACTGCTCTCGCACCAGGTCGACGCCCGTCACCTCCTCGGTGATCGGATGCTCCACCTGCAGGCGGGTGTTCACCTCGAGGAAGGAGATCGTGCCGTCGGCGGCGAGCAGGAACTCGACAGTGCCGGCACTGCGGTAATCGACCTCGGCGCAGATGCGGCGCGCGGCCTCGTGGATCTGCGCTCGCTGCTCGGAGCTGAGCCCCGGAGCCGGCGCCTCTTCGATGAGCTTCTGGTTGCGACGCTGCATGGAGCAGTCGCGGTCGCCCACGGCCACCACCTCGCCGAGTCCGTCCCCGAGCACCTGCACCTCGATGTGCCGAGGGCTCTCGAGGAACCGCTCGACGAAGCACTCGCCCCGCCCGAAGGCGACGATCGCCTCGCGGGTGGCCGCGTCGAACGCCTCGGCGACCTCGGTCAGCTCGCGCACCACCTTGATGCCGCGGCCGCCGCCACCGTAGGCCGCCTTGATCGCGATCGGCACCCCGTGCTCTTCGGCGAAGGCGACCGCGTCGGCGGGCCCTGCGAGCGGCTGATCGGTTCCCGCCGCCAGGGGCGCGCCCACGCGCTGCGCGATGCGGCGAGCGGTCATCTTGTCACCCAGCGCCTCGATGCTCGCGGGTGAAGGGCCGATCCAGATCAGACCGGCCTCCTCGACCGCGCGTGCGAACGCGGCACTCTCCGACAGGAAGCCGTAGCCGGGGTGCACGGCGTCGGCACCCGACGTCTCGGCGGCGCGCAGCAGCGCATCGATCGACAGGTAGGTGTCGGCTGCGGTCGCGGCTCCGAGCCCCACCGCCTCGTCGGCCAGGCGCACGTGCAGGGCGTCGGCATCCTGGTCGGCGTAGACGGCGACGGAGGCGTATCCCGCCTCGGCGCAGGCGCGGATGACGCGCACGGCGATCTCGCCGCGATTCGCGATCAGGATCTTCTTCATGAGTGCCTTCCTCTCAGGCGATGCGGAAGCGGATGCGCGCGCCCGGTGGCAGCTGACCGGCGAGGTCGAGGCAGCGATCGGTGAGTGCGCCGATGATCGGATACCCGCCGGTGAGCGGGTGATCGGGCAGGAACAACACCGGCTGCCCGTCGGGGGGCACCTGGATGGCGCCGTTCACGGCTCCTTCGCTGGGCAGCTCCCCGCTCACGGCGCGCTCCAGCGGGGTTTCGCCGTGCAGGCGGATGCCGACGCGATCGGAGCGCGGGGTGACCTGCCACTCCTGCTCGATCAGGGTCTGCACGGCGGCTGACGTGAACCAGTCGTCGCGCGGACCGAGGGTGATGTCGAGCTCGACGACATCACCGGAGGCCGGCAGATCGCGCGGTCGCGGGTGGGGGTCGACCGCGTGGGGCGCCTCCGCGCCCACCGCCACGACATCGCCTGCGGTGAGCGGGGCGGGGCCGAGCCCGGCGAGCGTGTCGGCTGATCGGCTGCCCAGCGCGGCCGGAGCGAGGATGCCGCCGCGCACCGCGAGCACATGGCGCAGGCCGCGCGCCGGCGCGCCCAACCGCAGCTCGTCCCCGTCGACCGTAGCGAAAGGTGCGCCGTGCAGCACGCTTCGCTCGACGCCCGCGGCATCAGTCAGCGTCAGTTCGCTCATCGCGCCGGTCACCGCGGCGACGCCGTCGCCCCGGAACCGCAGCACCGCTCCCCCCACGATCTCGAGCACCGCGGTGTCGGGGTCGTTCCCGACCGCGCGGTTGGCGTCGCGCAGCGCCGTCCGGTCGGCGGTCCCTGATGCCGAGACGCCCAGCGCCGCATGCCCGAAGCGCCCGAGGTCCTGCACGAGCATCTGCAATGCGGGCCGCACCACCTCGATCGCTCTCGCGGCGGGCGCGTCGGAAGTCTCGTGCGAGGTTCGCGCCTCGTCTGGCTGTGGCCGCTCGACGAGAGGGGCGGTCTCCCGCGCGGCGCGCTCGAATCGCACGAGCGTGCCGGGCGACAGCAGGGCGGGCGGATCGCGGTCGATGTCCCACATGACGGCATCCGTACGGCCGATCAGCTGCCACCCGCCCGGACTCTCACGCGGATACACGCCGGTGAAGTGCCCGGCGAGCGCGACCGAGCCGGCCGGCACGCGCGTGCGGGGAGACGAACGCCGCGGCACGTCGAACAACGGGTCACCGCTCACGGTGTATCCGAAGCCTGGAGCGAACCCCGAGAACGCGACCTGCCATTCTGCGGCGAGATGGCGGTTGACGACCTCCTCGGACGAGACGCCCAGCAGTGCGGCGACGTCTTCGAGGTCTTCACCGTCGTACCGCACCGGGATGATCACCTCACGGTTGTGCGGCACGTGCTCGGCATCGACCTCGGTGGACTCGAGCGTCTCGGCGAGCGCACGCGCCGAGACGCGCACGGGGTCGAAGCGCACCAGTACCGTTCGCGCTCCGGGAATGCGCTCGACCACGCCCGGCACCCCGTCCCAAGCCAGGTTGAGCCGCATCGCCTCGTCGAGGTCGGCGGCCTCGACGAGCAGTGCACGATCGGAGGCGGTGAGGATGCGCATCAGACGACGTACTCCGCATCGGGGACGTCGGTGATGAACATGTAACCGGGCGCGTGCGTCACGGCAAAGGGTGGCTTGGACGCCATGATCGCCGCTTGCGGGGTGACGCCGCAGGCCCAGAACACCGGCACCTCGCCGTCGCGGATCTCGGGGGCGTCGCCGAAGTCCGGCCGGCTCAGATCGGTGATGCCGAGCGAGGCGGGGTCGCCGACGTGCACCGGAGCGCCGTGGACGGCCGGGGTGCGGCCCGAGATCTGTACGGCATCCGCGACGCGCGACGCCGGGATCGGCCGCATCGACACCACCATCTCGCCGCGCAGGCGCCCGGCGGGTGCGCAGTCGACGTTCGTGCGGTACATCGGTACGTTGCGTCCCAGCTCCTGATGGCGGATCGGGATGCCGGCCTCGGCGAGGCCCGTTTCGAACGTGAAGCTGCATCCGATCAGGAACGACACGAGATCGGGATGCTCCGCCCACGCGCCGCTCGCGTCGGAGACCTCCTCGGCGAGCTCGCCGTCGCGCCAGATACGGTAACGGCCGATGTCGGTGCGGATGTCGCTGCCCGGCGCGAGCGCCGACTCCACGTCGCCCTGCTCGATGACCTCGAGCACGGGGCACGGCTTGGGGTTGCGCTGCGCGTACAGCAGGGTCTCGAAGGCCCAGTCGGCCGGCACGGCGATGAGATTGGCCTGGGTCAGCCCTGCCGCCACGCCACTGGTGGGTTCGGCCAGCCCCTCCCGGTAGGCCCTGCGGGCGGCCCGGGAGGCGACGAGCTGATCGGGGGTGGCGACGACGGCCATGTCAGGCCCCTCGCGTGGCGAACGGCGCGATCGTGACGCCGGCCGCCTGCAGCATCCGCTTGGTCTCGGCTGCCATCGCGATGGCCCCGGCGCTGTCACCGTGCACGCAGATCGACTGCGCCTCGACACGCACGTCCGTGCCGTCGATCGCGCGGATCACCCCGCTCTCGGCGAGGCGCACCATGCGCTCGGCGACTGCTGACGCGTCGTGCAGCACCGCGCCTTCCTGGGTGCGCGAGACCAGCTGCCCGTCGGGCTGATAGGCGCGGTCGGCGAACGCCTCGGCCGCCACCTGCAGACCCGCCCTCTCGGCGACGTCGAGTACGACACCGCCGGCCAGACCAAGCAGTACAAGCTCAGGGTCGATGGCCTTGATCGCCGCCACCACGTCCTTGGCCTGCCGCTCATCACGGGCGATCGTGTTGTAGAGGGCGCCGTGCGGCTTGACGTACGACACCACGCCACCGACCGCGGTGGCAAGCCCCGCGAGAGCACCGAGCTGGTACTCGACGTGCGCCTGCAGGGTCGCCGAGTCGACCTCCACGTTGGTGCGGCCGAAGTTCTCGTAGTCGCGGTAGCCGGGGTGGGCACCGATCACGACGCCGTTGCGCACCGCGGCCCCGAGCGTCTCACGGATGCCCTCGGGGCTGCCCGCGTGGAATCCGCACGACACGTTCGCACTGGTGACGATCTCGAGCATGGCCGCGTCGTCGCCGACGATGCGGTCGGGCGTGTTCTCTCCGAGATCCGAGTTCAGGTCGATGTTCGCCATGTCATGCTCCGTTCGGTATGGGGGTCGTTCTGATCGATTCTCACGCGCCGATGCCGAGGAAGGCGAAGATCGGGCCGACCGAGACGATCCCCATGTACCAGGTGAGAACCGTCACCAGCGTGCCGGCGATGAGGAGCCACAGCGGATACTTCTTCGAGCCGAGCAGATCGCGGCGGAACCAGCCGATGTACATGAACACGGTCAGGCCGATCGGCAGGATCAGGCCGTTGAAGCCGCCCACGAACACCAGGATCGCCGCCGGCGCGGTGCCGATCGACAGGTAGACGATCAGCGAGACGACGATGAAGATCACCGTCGCCCACTGCAGCGACCATCCGCCCAGGAATCGCCTGTGGAACGTGGAGAGGAAGCTCGCTGAGGTGTAGGCGGCGCCGATCACCGAGCTGATGGCCGCGGCCCAGAAGATGGCCCCGAAGATGCGCAGACCGGCCTCGCCGAGCACCGCGCCGAAGGCCTGGCCGGCGGGGTTCGCCGCGTTGGTGGTGAGGTCGAGTGTGACGCCGGATGCCACCACGCCCAGGATGGCGAGGAACAGCACGTAGCGCATGATGCCGGTCACGAAGATGCCGTTCGCGGCCGCGCGCATGACGGGTCCGGCGTGCTCGGGTCCGACGTGACCGGACGCGAGGTAGCGGTGCGCACCCGAGTAGGTGATGTAACCCCCGACGGTTCCGCCGACGATGGTGGTGATGGTCGCGAAGTTGATCGTGTCGGGCACGATGGTCTGACGCAGGGCGTCGCCGACTGGCGGCTGCGCCACGATGGCGACGATGACCGTCATGATGATCATGCCGACACCGAGGACGATGAGCACGATGTCCATCACCGGCCCGGCCTTCTTGATGAGGAAGATGACGATCGCGAGGGCGGCGGTGATCAGGCCGCCGAGCTTGGGGTCGATGCCGAGGAGGGCGTTCAGGCCCAGCCCGCCGCCGGCGATGTTGCCGATGTTGAACGCCAGGCCGCCGATGATCACCAGCACGGCGATCACGTGGCCCGAGAACGGGATGGCGCTGTTCGCGAGCTCGCCGGCGCGTTTGCCCGACGAGGTGATCATGCGCCACACGTTCAGCTGCACGGCGATGTCGATGAGCACGGAGACGAGGATCGCGAACGCGAAGGACGCGCCGAGGGTGGCGGTGAAGGTGGCGGTCTGGGTGATGAAGCCTGGGCCGATGGCACTGGTCGCCATGAGGAAGATGGCGCCGATGACCGCGCTGCGACCCACGCGCTTCTTCGCGGCGGCGAGTCGGGCTTCGTCTTCGGGGGTGACGGATGCAGAGGACTGCTCGGACATGAGGGGAGTTCCCATCGTCGTTGGTGGGGTGTCGGATAACACCGAGTGTAGAACTTAGCAGCAACGATTGTTGAACAATTTCCGAGCACCGCCCGCCGGCTCCCTTACGCTGTACCCATGCCCACCCGCACCCCGCTCGCCGACCTGCTGCGCCAGCGCATCATCGACGGCGACTTCGCCCCAGGGTCGCGGCTTTCGGAGTCCACCCTGGCCGAGCGATTCGAAATCTCGCGCAATACGCTGCGCGAGGCGTTCCGCGTCCTCGCCGAGCAGGGCCTGGTGGAGCACATCCCGCATCGCGGGGTGTCGGTGGCCTCTCCCACCATCGCCGACGTCATCGACATCTATCGTGCGCGCCGGGTGATCGAATGCACCGCGCTGAGGCATTCCGAGCCCGAGCATCCGGCGGTGCACCGCATGCGTGATTCGCTGGCTGACGCCGAGGCGCACCTTCCCGCCGAGGACTGGCACCGGGTGGGCAGTGCGAATATGGCCTTCCACACCGCGATCGTGGCGCTGGCCGACAGTCCGCGTCTGGCCCGCACGTACCGTGACGTTGCCGCAGAGCTGCGCCTGGTCTTTCTCGAGATCGACGATCCGCGCGCGCTGCATGAGCCGTTCGTGCGCAAGAACCGCCTGGTGCTCACCACCCTGCTCGAGTCGGGCCCCGTGACCGCGGCCGACGAGCTCGAGCGCTACCTGATGGCCTCCGAGCGCACAGTCCTCGGCGCGTTCACGCGCATGGGAAAGGCCTAGCGCTTACACCATCGGCGGCCGACACGCCCGGGCGCACCGAACAGGCGCACTGTTCCTTGACAGAGTCCAACAATCGTCGTTACTTTGAGCGAGCTTCGGAGCCAAGGGCGGCGCAAGGAAGCTCGCCCCTCTGATCCGAGGCCCGTTCGCTGACCAGGCGGACGGAATCGCTCAGCCCAGAAGGAGCACTGTATGCGACTCACCAGAACCCTCGCTCTCGCCGCCACCGCGGCGGCCGCGCTCAGCATCGGCGCGGTGATCCCCGCCGCCGGTACGACCTCCGTCAGTCCGGACACCCCGACGTATCAGGAGTTCGCGGCGTCGACATATCGGGACGTCGACGGCAGCTACGTCGTCAACGGCGACGAGGTGATCTCGAACCAGGGCGACCTGCGCGCGTTCTACGAGCAGCTCATCGGACCGGAGACGATCAACGACGGCCTGATCGTCAACACCGTCGGCGGCGTCGACGACAAGTGGTCGACCTCACAGGTCGGCAACCTCACCTACTGCGTCAGCACGAAGTTCGGCGCCCGCCACGACGACGTCGTCAGTGCGATGGCGAGCGGCGCGGCGCTGTGGGAATCCGCATCCTCGAAGATCGACTTCGTGTACGTGAGCGGCGCCGACGGCAACTGCACCACTCGCAACAAGTCGGTGCTGTTCTCGGTCGAGCCGGTGCAGACGACGCAGTACATCGCACGCGCGTTCTTCCCGAGCACCCCTGACCGCCAGCAGAACGTCCTCATCGACGACTCGATCTGGTCCTCTGGCTCCTGGACTCCGACGAACATCATCGGACATGAACTCGGGCACGTTCTCGGCTTCCGCCACGAGCACACGCGCCCCGAGTCGGGCACCTGCTTCGAAGACAACAACTGGCGTCCGCTGACGCCCTACGACTCGTCGTCGATCATGCACTACCCGCAGTGCAACGGCTCGTCGGACGACCTTTCGATGACCAGCGCCGACCGCGCGGGCGTCGTCGCCCTCTACGGCAACTGATTACTCACGTCAGACTCTGTTGGGCCCGGTCGCACTCGACCGGGCCCAACGTTTGCCAGCTGACCGGCCGGCCGGCGATGAGGGGCTCCGGACGACACAGCCGTCCGGAGCCCCTCATCAGGTCACCCCAGGCCTCAGACCCCCGGCGCCGACCTCCGCACCACGAGCTCGGTGGGCAGGATGGTCGTGCCGGCCACCGGTCGGCCGCCCAGCAGGTCGAGCAGGAGGTCGGCGAGCAGCTCCCCCTGGCGGAACATCGGCTGCCGCACGCTGGTGAGCCCCGACGCGGCGGCCAGCGGCGAGTCGTCGAAGCCCACGATGGCGACGTCGTCCGGCACCCGCAGCCCGGCCGCGTGCAGTGCGCCCAGCGCACCGCGCGCCATGAGGTCGCTGGCGGCGAAGATCGCGTCGGGCGGCTCTCGCCGCGTGAGCAGTGCGCGAACCGCATCCGCTCCACCCTGCTCGCTGAAGTCCCCGTCGATCTCACCGGCCGATTCCAGCCCGGCCGCGCGCAGCGCGTCGCGGTAGCCCTCGCGTCGGTCGACGCCCACCGCCATCGTGAGAGGACCGGTGATCGTCGCTATCCGCCGCCTGCCGAGCGCGATGAGGTGCTCCGTGGCGACGCGACCGCCCTGAACGTTGTCGACGTCGACCACATGGTCGTCGACGCGGCCGCGAGTGCGCCGACCGCCGAAGATGACCGGCACGGCGTCGACGATGTGGTCGATGAACGTGTCACTGGTGTGATGCGAGACGATGATCGCGCCGTCGACGCCGCCGTTGCGCACGAAGCGCGTCATCTTGTCGCCGGGGTCGTCGCTGGCGATCAGCAGCGTGAGGACGTGATCCGAGCCGACCAGGCGGGCGTTGACCCCTGCGACGACCGTCGCCAGGAACGGATCGCCGAAGAAGCGGGTGGTGTCCTCGGGGATGATCAGCCCAATGGCGTGCGCCTGCCGGCTCGCCAGCGATCGAGCGGCACGGTTGGGCGAGTAGTCGAGCTCGGCTATCGCCTTCTGCACGGCGGCGAGCGCCTCGGCGCTCACCGCCGTCGAGCCGTTGACGACGCGCGACACGGTCGAGCGCGAGACGCCGGCGAGGGCGGCGACCTCCTCGATCGTGGCGCGGCTCATCAGACCGAGCGCTCGGCGATGATGCGAGCGTACTCCCGGCCGCTCTGCTTCACGGTGCGCCGCTGTGTCTCGTAGTCGACGCGCACGATGCCGAAGCGCTTCGCATAGCCCCACGCCCACTCGTAGTTGTCCATCAGCGACCAGTAGAAGTAGCCGCGTACATCCGCGCCCTGATCGATCGCGTCCAGCGCGGCGGCGACGTGCGCGCGCAGGAACGCGGTGCGCTCGGCATCCGCGACCTCGCCGTCTTCGCCCACGACGTCGTCGTAGGCAGCACCGTTCTCGGTGACGTACAGCGGCACGTCCGGTGCGTAGTCCTCGCCGAGGCGCACGAGCAGGCGGGTGAGCCCCTCGGGCTGCACCTCCCAGTCCATCGCCGTGCGCGGCAGCCCGCGCTCGACCCAGTGGATGCCCTCATGCGACGGGAACGGCGACGCCGTCTCCCGCTCCTGGCCCTCAGTCTGATGGGGGTCACCCTGCCCCTGCTGGGGATGCCCCGACAGCAGCTCGCCGTGGTAGTAGTTGACGCCCAGCGCGTCGAGCGGAGTCGAGATGGCTTCGAGGTCGCCGTCGTGCACCGCGTCCTGCCAGGCCGCCACCGCCTCGGCATCCACGTCTCGGATGTCGCGCACGATGTCGGCCGGATAGCTGCCGCGGAAGATCGGGTCGAGGAACCAGCGGTTGAACTGGCCGTCGATGCGGCGGGCGGCATCCACGTCGACCGGGTCTGCGATGTCGGCGGCTTCGGCGACGGTGAGGTTCAGCGTGATACCGAGGTCCAGCTCCGGCGCGCGCTCGCGCAGCGCCTGCACGGCGCGGCCGTGGGAGAGCAGCAGGTGGTGCGATGCGAGCAGGCCGTCGCGGATGCTGGTGCGCCCCGGCGCGTGCACCCCGGCCGTGTAGGAGAGGAACGACGAGCACCACGGCTCGTTCATCGTCGTCCAGTGCTGCACCCGGTCGCCGAGGGCGTCGTGCACGCTGAGCGCGTAGTCGACGAACCGGTCCACCACGTCGCGGCTCGTCCAGCCGCCCTGCTCCTCGAGCGCCTGCGGCATGTCCCAGTGGTGAAGGGTGAGCCACGGCACGATGCCGGCCGCGAGCAGCTCGTCCACGAGCCGGCTGTAGAAGTCGATCCCCTTCGCGTTGACCGGTCCGCCATCGGGCCGAACCCGCGACCACGATGTCGAGAACCGGTAGGTCTGCAGCCCGAGATCCTTCATGAGAGCCACGTCGTCGCGATAGCGGTGATAGTGGTCGCACGCGACATCGCCGGTCTCGCCGTTGACGACGGCGCCTGGTACCCGGGAGAAGGCGTCCCAGATCGATGCCGTGCGTCCGTCGTCGAAGGCCGCGCCCTCGATCTGATACGCCGCGGTCGCGGTGCCGAACAGGAAATCGTCGGGGAAGGAACGGGTCATGCTCTCATGATGCCATGGCGGCGTGAGAGCGCTCCCATCCAGTCGGCGGATGCTATCGCCCACCCCGCGGCCCGGATGCAGCCGGACGGGTCGGATAGCCTTGGCGGGTGAATCCCGAACTGGCACGTGCCGCCGAGCTGATCCGCTCCGTCCCCGATTACCCCGAGCCCGGCATCCTGTTCCGAGACATCACCCCGCTTCTCGCCGACGCCGCGGCGCTCAAAGCCACCACCGAGGCGCTGATCGAGCCGTTCGCGGGCGCCTTCGACGTGGTGGCGGGCATCGAGGCGCGCGGCTTCATCCTCGCCGGTGCCGCCGCCATCGCCGCCGGAGTCGGCCTGGTGCCCATCCGCAAGGCCGGCAAGCTGCCACGCCCCGCCGCCGGCGTCGACTACAGCCTGGAATACGGCACGGCGACCATCGAGATGCACGACGACCTGCCGGCCGGCACCCGCATCCTGCTGATCGACGACGTGCTCGCCACGGGCGGCACGCTCGCCGCCGGACGACAGCTCGTCGAGCGCCTCGGCCACTCCGTCGCCGGCATCAGCGTGCTGTTCGAGATCGACGGCCTCGGCGGCCGCGACCTGATCGGCGACCTGCACACCGTCTTCCACTCCGCCTGATCCCGCTCACCGCGCGGCGGGCGGCTTCGCGATGTCGGCGGGAGCGTGCCCGCGCTCGATCGCGGATCGTATCGACGCCGCGGCGTGCGCCAAGCTGCTCACCGCCTGCAGCTGCCTGGCACGGGCCTGGACGGCGAGCAGCACCCGCCGTGCGATCTGATCGCGCGAACCCGTCGGACCCAGCGCCGCAATGTTTCGACCCGCCAGCGGCTCGAGAGCATCCGCGTACTCCATCAGCAGGTCGACGTCGTAGTCGAGCCCGACCCTCGATGCCTGCCACAGCGCGTGGGCGAGCGCCCGCTCCGCCGCCCCCGGGTACCGCGCCAGTCGCGCCGGCGCATCAGCTCGTGTGCGCGCTCGCGGAACGGCGCCAGCTCCGGAGCGTCCGCGATATCGGAGGGTGTACCCAGCGCGAACGCCTGACAGGCGTTCATCACCTCGAGCGTGTCGGTGTCCTCTGCATCGATCAGCGAGGTGAGCGCGCGGATGTCGGAAACGGAGGCGCGGAAGTCCTCGCGCATCAGCAGGATCAGCAGTGCCCGGTCGACATGATGCTGGTCGTAGACCGCGGTGGTCTTGTTGCGCAGCTGCCCCGGTGGGAGGATGCCGACACGGATCCAGTGCTTGAGTGTGGACGTGCTCACACCGCTCTGCGCGGCCAGCTCGCTGAGCTTCATGTTCGCCTCCCTGACGTCACGGTCGCGGGTTGGAGAGTGCGCACCACTCTCACTCTCCACGATGCACGTCCCGTCCGATGACTCTAACCTTCTTGTGCAGGGCCCTGCCCTCGTTTCCGGACCTGCGGAGGCGAGGTGTCGAGCGTCATGGGAATCGCTCGATGTGCCCGGACGGGTGCTCGCAGAGGGGGCGGCATCCGTCCGGGCATCACCTCGTCGGCGGGTAGACTTGACACCGAACCCGCCCCGCGACATTCGGAGCCCGCTATGCCCACCATCGTCGTCGACGTCATGCCCAAGGCCGAACTGCTCGACCCGCAGGGGAAGGCCGTCTCGGGCGCCTTCGCCCGACTCGGCGTGGAGGGCTTCAGCCAGGTGCGCATCGGCAAGCGCTTCGAGCTCACCGTCGACGGCGAGGTCACCGACGAGCTGCTCGCCGAGGCCCGGCGCGTGGCCGAGGATGTGCTGTCGAACTCGGTCATCGAGGATGTCGTCGGCGTCGAGGTGGCGGAGTGAGCATCCGCATCGGGGTCATCACCTTCCCCGGCTCGCTCGACGACCGTGACGCGCAGCGCGCCGTCCGCCTCGCGGGCGCCGAACCGGTGGCCCTGTGGCACGGCTCCCACGACCTCGAGGGCGTCGACGCCCTCGTGCTGCCCGGCGGGTTCAGCTATGGCGACTACCTGCGTTCGGGCGCGATCGCCGCGCTTTCGCCGATCATGGCCGAGGTGAAGGATGCCGCCGCATCCGGCATGCCGATCCTCGGCATCTGCAACGGATTCCAGATGCTCGTCGAGGCACACCTGCTGCCCGGCGGCCTGATCCGCAACGACCACCAGCACTTCGTGCGCCGCGACCAGAAGCTCACGGTCGAGAACGCCGACACCGCCTGGACCACCGCCTTCGAGCAGGGGCAGGAGATCGTCATCCCGCTCAAGAACGGCGAGGGCGGCTACATCGCATCCGAGGAGACGCTCGACCGGCTGGAGGGCGAGGGCCTGGTCGCCTTCCGCTACGCCGGCGTCAACCCCAACGGATCGCTGCGCGACATCGCCGGCCTCACCAATGAGCGCGGCAACGTCGTCGGCCTGATGCCGCATCCGGAGCACGCCACCGAGCCGGGGTTCGGCCCTGACACCCGTGCCGCGATGCGCTCCGGCGTCGACGGACTCGGATTCTTCGAGAGCGCTGTCGCCGCGGTCGCACGCGTCGCCGCGTAACGCCACTTCCACTGGCGCTCCCCCGGCGCGGCCGCCCCGCGCGGATCAGATGCCGGCGGGCGGCCAGGCGCCGATGATGATCGCCATCACGAGCGCCGTCACCAGTTCGTGCGCGATGTTCAATGTGGTGAGCCTGGTCGAGCGCCCCTCGAACGCATCATGGGTGATGAACCGGGCCGCGGTGAACCCCGCCCAGAGCGTCACGGCGGTGACGATGGCAGCCCAGAAGTAGGAGCCCTCGTAGAAATGCCAGGCGATGGATGTCGCCCCGGCGAGCACCCAGGCCGTGATGAAGCTGACGATCACCGTCGTGATGATCGGCATCACCGCGCTCGAGCCGGGTCGGTCCATGTCGACGTTCGCGAGCTTCGCCCACCGCGTGCCGAAGACCTTAGGGGAGTACCAGATGGTGCCGACGACCATGGTCGACGCCATCGCGAGCAGCACGGCCCAGTAGTTGATCTCGGGAATCGTCATGATGCCTCCTCAGTCGGATGCGGTCAGACTACTCCCAGGTGGATCCTCAGCCGCCAGAATGATCAGATGACCGCATCCGACGAGCATCTGCTGGGACCGGGGCTTCTGCCGACGCCCTTCACGGCGGCCGAGATCAGGGCGGCCAGCCGCGGTGGAAAGACCATCCACCTGCTCGTCGAGTCGCCCGACGGCACGAGCTTCGAGCGAGTGAACCGCTTTCGCGACGGTGACGACGACGGCGCCACCCTCGAGCAATGGACGACGGATGCTCCCGCCGCGGTGACCTCGCGTCGAGTGACGTGGCGCGAGCTGCAGAAGCACGCAGCCTTCCCGGCCGACGCCACGCGCATGTCGACCGAGGTGCTCGATCTGCCACTGGGCCGACTCGAATGCCTGCGCTACGACAGGCAGGCAGCCGAGGGCGAACCGCCGGCGACGTTCTGGTTCGCCCTCGCCCACCCCGGCATGCCGGTGCGGTTCGAAGCGGGCGGGCAGCGCACGACCGTGCTCAGCATCCGCGCGGACTGAGTGCTGGCGCGATCATGCGATGCCGCCGCCGTCGACCACGAGCGCCGATCCGGTGACGTACGAGGCGTCATCACTGGCGAGCCACACCACCGCCGCTGCGACCTCGCTCGGCTGGCCCATTCGGTTCAGCGGGCGATCCGCGGCCTCGGCGAGGAAGCCCGCCTGATCTTGACCGAGCTGGCGGGCCTCGTCGCGCAGCATCCCGGTGTCGACGTCGCCCGGGTTGACGGAGTTCACACGGATGCCGTCGGGGCCGTGATCGATCGCCAGCGCGCGGGTCATGTTCACCACGGCGCCCTTCGAGGCGCAGTACGAGATCGCCTGGCCGCCGCCCTTGAGTCCCCAGCCCGAGCCGGTGTTGACGATGGAGCCGCCGCCGGCCGCCTTCATGATCGGCACGACGTGCTTGCACATCAGGAAGATGGCGCGCACGTTCACGCCGAACACGTGGTCCCACTCCTCGACGGTGGTCTCGACGGCGGTGGTGCGGCGGATGATGCCTGCGTTGTTGAACACCACGTCGATGCCGCCGAACGCCTCGTTCGCGGTGGTCACCACGCGGACGATGTCGTCCTCGCTGGAGACGTCGGCACCGATGGCGATGGCGGTGCCGCCGGCTGCGCGGATCTCCTCCGCGACGGCCTCGGCAGCATCCGCGTTCAGGTCGACGACGGCGACCGAGGCACCCTCGGCGGCGAAGGCGAGCGACGTGGCGCGGCCGATGCCGCCGGCGCCACCGGTGACGATGGCCTTCTTGTTCTCGAGACGCATGGGGTTCCTTTCGAGTATGGACTTTCGGGCCGGCTCAGGCCGGCTGGAGGTCGGGAGCGGCGACCGCGTACAAGCTGGTCGTGCCGGCCCCGGTGACGATGCGGGCGTGACCGGACAGGCGGGCATCGATCTCGGCGTCGCCGGTCTCGACGATGAGCGGCCTGCCCCGCAGGTCGATGAGCTTCTGCTCTGGCGCGACGACCATCAGCGGGTCGTCTCCGAGCGCTCGAATGACGGATGCTGACAGCTGCTGGTTGCCCCGGCCCAGCAGAAAGCCCTGACCGCCGATCACGGTGACCACAGCCTGCGCAGGCCCCTTGGCGACCTCGTCGAGCAGCTGCTGCTCGCTCGCCGAGGCGATCACCTGGTGCCCATCGAGAATCACATCGACCCCGAGTGGCGACTTGTGGACGCCGAGCTGCCGTGCGACCTCGGCGGTGGTGCTTCCGGGCCCGAGGAGGTAACGGACGCCGGACAGCATGCGCCTGACGGCTCCCCTGGCCGCTGCCTCGACCGCAGCAGCTTCGGAGGAGGGAGTCGCCGACTTGCGCGACTGCGTACGCCCGAGGCGCACCGGCACGCGCAGCATCGCGAACAGGACGGGATCGACCCGGGCATGGCGCATCGCCGCTTCGTCGATATCGAGCACCTCCCGTTCGGCTGTCGGCAGCCCGCCGCCGAGCCACTCCGCGGCGAGCGCCCCCGCGGCACGAGGACTGACCGCGAACACCGGCGAATACATCTTCACGCCCGACGGAATGCCGAGCACCGCCGGCATCCCGTCTTCGGCGAGTCCCGCCGCGGCATCCCGCAGCGTGCCGTCCCCTCCGGCTACGAGGATCAGCGTGGCGCCGGCTGCCGCGACGGCGGCGACGGCGGCCGAGGTGTCCGCCGCCTCCGTCGGCCTGTCATTGAGAACAGGAGACTCACCCGGCACAGGACGATCCAGACGGAATCGTCCTGTGCTCGGCGAACCTCCTGCGTTCGGTGACGGTTCCGAGGGCGAACGGATCGCCCCGGATGCCGGCGTCCACGCTACCCGGGCCTCCAGACCGGCGGCCGTCACAGCATCGGCGCCCATGGGACCGGCCGCCGTGAGGACCACGGCGGCCGGATGCCGCGCCGCCAGCACCTGCAGCGCCGCGGTCGTCCTCTCCTGCACGCGCGCGCGCGCGCCGCGCGAGGCCGCGAGAGCCTGCACGTCGGCGCCGTCGGAGCCGGCGAGGCCCGCGGGCCCGCCGACTCCGGCGAAAGGATTGACGACCAGTCCGATCACGAGGCCGCGGCCTCCTCGAGCACGCGAGGCTGCACGTCGTCGGCGGGCACCTCGCCGAAGTACTTGCGGCGGTAGGCGCGCCAGGTGATGGCCCAGCGCTCGGGGTCGTCGAGGTCATCGTGGTGGGTGTGGTGGACCGTCTGGTTGTGCGGAGCCGTGCGGACGAGCTCAGGGTTGTCCCTCGCCTCCTGCGCCACGGCGGCGAGAGCGGTGACGTACTCGTCGATCTCGGCCTTGGAGTAGCACTCGGTGGGCTCCAGCGTGAACGGCTGCGGCACGACGTACGGGTGGTGGCTGGTCCAGTAGTGGAAGCCGTAGTCCGCCATGCGGATGCCGATCTCCTCCGACGAGATGCCGGTCTCCTCGAACAGCTCCTGCCACGAGTACCGCACCTGCTCGATGCGGCGTCGCCCGCTGGCGTACGGCGCGGAGGCGCCCGGGATGTCAAGCACCTTCTTGAGCAGGTAGTTGTTGTTCAGCACCGCGATCTGGGAGGCGGTGAGCAGCCCCTCGGCGCCGAGCGCCATGATCCAGGCGTAGGCGCGGACCACGTGCAGGATCACGCCGTGCGAGGGCGCGACGTGCCCAATCGACAGCTCTCCGGGCTCACGCGCCACGAAGCGGCCGTCGATCGGCTCCACGCGCGGGCCGGGCAGGAACGGTGCGAGCTCGGCGGTCACGGCGTTGGCTGCGGCCCCGGGGCCCCCGCTGCCGTGCGGTGCGGAGAAGGTCTTGTGCAGGTTGAACTGGCACACGTCGAATCCGGCCTCGCGGGCGCGGGTGATGCCGAGGATGCCGGCGGCGTTCGCCTGGTCGTACGAGGCGAGGGCGCCGACCGCGTGCGCGGCGTCCACCCACTCCTTGATGACCGGGTTGTAGATGCCGGTGTCCTCAGGGTTGGTGACCATGATCGCGGCGGTGCGCTCGGACAGCGCGGCCTTGAGCGCCGCCAGGTCGGGGTAGCCGTCGGCATCCGGGTAGACGGTCACGACCTTGTATCCGGCCACCTTCGCCGCTGCCGCGTTCGACGGGTGGCTGAAGATGGTCGTGATCACCTCGTCACGCTGGTCGCCCTCACCGCGCGACTCGTGATACGCCCGGATCATCGCGATGTTCGTCCAGATGCCGGCCGAGCCGCCGGGCGACGCGAGCGAGACGGCGTCCATGCCGGAGATCTCGGCCATCAGCCCCTCCAGTCTCCAGATCATCTCCAGCGCGCCCTGCGTGTCGGCGGGGTCCTGGGCAGGATGCAGCGCGCGCAGCTGCGGCACCTCGATGAGCTGGTCGTTGATCTTCGGCGAGTACTTGATCGTGCAGGTGCCCTGGCCGATGTCGACGTTCAGGTCGGAGCCGAGGTTCTCCTGCGAGAGGCGCAGGTAGTGCTTGAGCACCCGCATCTGCGCGATCTCGGGCAGTGCGGGCGGCTGTGGCCGGCGCATCCCCTCGGGAAGAGACGTCACGACGTCGCCGACGGCCTCGCGCACCACCGGCTCGACGACGGGCACGGCGATGCCGCGCTCGCCCGGGGTGGACAGCTCGAAGACGATCGGCTCGTTCCAGCTGGCCTGGTGGAAACGGCGCGGGCCGGATGCGGGTGCGATGGGGAGGCTCACTTCGACTCCTTTGTAATGCCGGCGGTGCCGGTGGTTCCGGCGACGGTGTGGGCGACCGCCTCGGCGAGACGGTCGATGTCGGATGCCGAGGTGGTGTCGGTGACGCACACCAGCAGCGTCCGCGCGCCGACGACGATGCCAGGCTCGATGCCCTGCGACCGCAGCGCCGCGACCAGTTCGTCGGCGCCGATGCCCGAGAGGCGCACGGTGAACTCGCGCAGGTGCAGCGCGTCGTCGCCGAGCTCGACACCGGGGATCGCCGCAAGCTTCTGCTGGGCGTAGCGGGTGCGAGCGAGCAGCAGCTCGCCGAGCTCCGCCATGCCGGCCGGGCCCATCAGCGAGAGGTAGACGCCGGCGGCGATGCCCCAGAGGGCGGCGGCCGTGCCGACCCACTCCTTGCCCTCCTCGCGGTGGGCGAAGGAGGTACGGTCGTAGGCGACGTCGCCGAACCCGTACTCGCCGGGCACGTCGGTCGATTCCAGTCCGAACAGGCGCGAGGGCATCTCCATCACGAACCGTGGGTCGTCGTGCACGGCGATGAAGCCCGCGTGCGCGCCGCCGAACCACTGGTGCAGGCCCAGCGACTGGATGTCGCCGGTGACGACGTCAGCGCCCTGAAGAGCGGGGGGCGTGAGGATCCCGTATCCGATCGGATCCGTGCCGACGACGACCACCGCGCCCGACGCATGCGCGGCCTCGGCGATCTCGGCGATGCGGGTCTCCACGGCGCCGGTTGCACTCGGCGTCTCGATCCAGACGGCGGCCACGTCGGCGTCGAGCCTGTCGCGCACCGCCTCGGCATCGGCGGTGCCGCGGACGGGGGCGATCCAGTCGATCTCGAGATCCGTGCGCAAATAGTCGTGAACCTTCGAGCGCTTCTCGGGCAGCACGTCGCTGACGGCGAGCACGCGACGGCGGCCGGTCAGGCGGCCGGCCATCGCGAGGCCGGTGGCGGTGGCCTGGTACCCGTCGTAGGTGGGCACGTTGACGACGTCCATCGCGAGCAGCTCGGCCATCAGCGACTGGTACTCGAACAGCGCCTGGAACCGCCCGTGATCCTCATAGGGCTCGCCGGCGTAGGCGGTGAGGAACTCGCTGCGGCGGATCACCTCGTCGACGACCGCGGGGACGTGATGGTTGTAGGTGCCGCCGCCGAGAAAGCTCAGCCGCTCCTCGGTGGTGCGGTTCTTGGCGAGGATGCCGCGCACGTGGCGTGCGAGGTCGTGCTCGGCCGGCAGCGCCTCCGGCAGGTCGAGGGCACGGCGCAGGCGCAGCTCCTCGGGAACATCGGCGTAGAAGTCCTCGACGGACTCCGCGCCGACCTCGGCGAGCATCGTCGCCCGCGATCCGGGCGCCGTGTTCGGGATGTACGGATGCACGAACGGCTGCGTCATGCTGTCTCCTTGACGGGGTTGATGGTGACGAACGGGACGGATGCCGCGCGCGGCGACGCGACGACGGCGACGCCGTAGGCGCCGAGCTCGACGACGCCCGCGGAATCGGCTCCGGTGAGAAGGTCGACGCCGGGCGCCGGCAGCGTGAACGCGACCGACGAGGCGCCGTGGTTGAGGAGGAACGTGTAGTCGGTGGTGTCGTCAGCGCGGGTGACCGCCTCGGCGTCGACGTTCACGTCATCGCGGGCGGGCAGACCGCACGCGCGCAGGACGTCACGGAACATCGTCAGCATCCCCTCCGGCTGCAGGATCGCGCTGACGTACCAGGCCGAGCCGGCGCCGACGGTGCGGCGGGTGACGGCGGGCAGGCCGTCGAGCACGCCCGTGGCGTAGGCGCCGCGCACCTCGACGTCGGCATCCGCTTCGATCCACTCCGCCCAGTGCAGCACCTCGAGGCTGTCTCCGCCGTACGCGAGACGCTCGGCGAGACCGTCGGCGATCGGCCACTGCTCGTCGATCTCGACGCCGAGGATGTCGCGCAGCGGACCGGGCGCCCCGCCGTCGTGCACCTTCTCGGTGGCGTCGACCACACCCGAGAACGGGCCGACCACGAGATGACCGCCGCTCTCGACGAAGGCGCGCAGGGCTTCGGCCTGCGGGGTCTCTGCGATGTAGAGGTTCGGCACGACGACCACGTCGTACTTCTCGAACGGGCCAGTGGCGCGCACGGTGTCGACGGGGTGGCCGAGCGCGTAGAGCGCCCGATGCCAGGCGCGGGCCTGCTGCGCCCACTGCAGTCGCTGCGAAGGCAGCGACTCGATCGCGCTGGAACCCCACCACGAGTCCCAGTCGATGACCAGCGCGACACGCGAGCGCACCCGGGTGCCGCGCACCGGCTCGAGCCGCTTCAGTTCGTTGCCGAGCGCCTTGGTCTCCTGGAAGCTGCGCGACTTCTCGCCGCGATGGCCGAGCATCGACGAGTGGAACTTCTCCTGGCCGTACTTGGCCTGGCGCCACTGGAAGAACATCACGGCATCCGACCCGTGCGCGACGGCCTGCAGGCTCTCCACGCGGATCTTGCCCGGCGCCTTGGGCACGTTCACGTCGCGCCAGCTCGTGGCGCTGGCCGACGACTCGAGCAGCAGCCACGGTCGCCCGCCCTTGAGCGAGCGCATCAGCCCGTAGTTCAGCGCGGCGCCGACGTGCGAGGTCGGGTCGGCCGGCTCCGGATAGGCGTCGTCGGTGACGACGTCCTCGACCGCGGCGAAGTCCCAATAGTCCAGGTCTCGGAACATGCTCATGAAGTTCGTCGTGACCGCGATGTCGGGGGTGATCTCGCGCAGCACATCGATCTCGATCCGGAACAGCTCGAGCATCGCGTCGGACGAGAAGCGCTCGAAGTCGAGCAGCTGCGTCGGGTTCACCGGACCGGGCGCCTTGCGCGGCGTCTCGATGTGATTCCAGGAGGTGTAGCGCTGGCCCCAGACGTTGACACCCCACGCCTCGTTGAGCCCGTCGAGGTCTCCGTAGCGATCCTGCAACCAGCGTCGGAAGTGCTCAGCAGTGACGGGGCACCAGCACCGAGAGACGTGATCGCCGTATTCGTTCGAGATGTGCCACATGGCCAGGCCCGGGTGCTCGCCATAGCGCTCGGCCATCGCACGGGTCATGCGGGCGACGTTCTCGCGCCAGACGGGCGAGGACGGGCAGTAGGTCTGCCTCGAGCCGAACTCGAGGCGGTGCCCTTCGGAGTCCCACGGCGCCATCTCCGGGTGCGCACGCAGCAGCCACGAGGGCGGGGTGGCGGTGGCGGTGGCGAGATCGATGCGGATGCCGGCTTCGTGCAGCAGATCGAGGATGCGGTCGAGCCAGCCCCAGTCGTAGACGCCGGGCTCGGGCTCGAGCTGCGGCCAGCTGAAGATCGGCAGGCTCACCATGGTGATGCCGGCCTCCTTCATGAGGCGGATGTCCTCGTGCCAGGTCTCCTCCGGCCACTGGTCGGGGTTGTAGTCGCCGCCGAAGGCGAGCGCATCGATGCGGACCGGACGGATGTGCTCGTCGTCGAGCTGATTCACGAGGATTCCTCTCTGCGTCTTGTGCAGCGATGCGCTGTTCAATGTATTCTGTATACAGCCAGCGTAGGATGTAATGCGTGCTGCGGTCAAGCTCTAAGCTGACCGCACAAGTCGAAGGGACGAAGATGGCGATCGAGCGCAAGAACCTCCGCTCGCAGGTGCGGGAGGAGTTGCTCAGCCGCATGCGCAACGGGCTCGTGAAGCCTGGCGAGAGCATCAACGAGGTGCAGCTCGCCACCGAGCTCGGCGTCAGCCGCACGCCCCTGCGCGAGGCGCTGATCGCCCTCGAGTCCGAAGGACAGATCACCAGTGAGAACGGCAAAGGGTTCCGCTTCGTCCCGCTCAGCGCCGGGGAGTTCGAGGACCTCGCCCCGGTCATGGCCGCTCTCGAGAGCCTCGCCTTGGAGCTCAGCTCCCTCGACGAACTCCGGAAGGTCGGCGAGCGCCTGGTCGAGCTGGCCGACTCCTTCACCGACGAGCTGGTGGAGCACCGGCTCGTCATCACCCGTGACGACGAATGGCACGCCGTGATGCTCTCGGTCTGCCCCAACAAGCGCCTGCTCGACGTGATCGAGAGTGTCCGGGGGTCGTTCCACCGCTACGAGTCGCTGCTCGTCGCGGAGGACGTCAAGGTCGAGCGTGTCGCAGCCGAGCACGCCGCGATCGCGCGCCACCTCGCGGCGGGCGATGTGCCCGCGGCCATCGAGGCGCTCAAACTGAACTGGATGCACGGCATGCGCCGCATCCTCGATAACTCCTCGAGCGCCTACTTCAGCGCCTGACTGCCGGATCTCGACGCGGGACCGCCCTCCCCGGTCAGGTCAGCACGACGGCGAGGTCGATGAACAGCGCGGCCGACCAGCCGAAGGCGGTGGTGGCGCGCTCGGCCTTCAGCCCGGTGAACGGGTTGTAATATTCGTGCGGTCCGCCGCCGTGCACGACCAGCCGCACGGTCTGCTCGCGCAGCTCGCGCGCCCGCTCCGGATAGCCCGATGCCTCGAGGCCCTCGGCGACCAGCGCGCTGGTGTTGATCCAGATCGGTCCGCGCCACATCCGCTCCGGCGAGAAGTCGGGGTCGGATGCCGCGACGGTGGGCAGTCCCCACTCCAGCGCGAAGCGCGCAGGGTCGTCGATCGCGTCGCGCAACGCCGACCGGATGCCGTCGGGCAGTGAGCCCGTGCGCAGCGGCATGAGTCCGACGACCGTGTCGGAGAGGATCTCCTCCCCCGCGCCGCGGGCCACGTACCGCCTGCGCTCGGCATCCCACATCTCGTCGAGCAGGCGCTGGGTGCGCTCGGCGCGTGCGAAGAACCGCTCGGTCTCGGCATCCGGCTCGTACCGGCCCAGCAGTGCCCCGATCTCACGGTCCTGACAGACCAGGTACGACCCCAGATCGGGTGCGGCGGTCGGGATCGGCCCGTCGAAGATCGGGCTGTCGTCGAGCCCGGACGAGTACGGGTGCCCGTACTCCGGCATCCCGTCGCCGTCGAGGTCGGAGCCCGAGAACCACCAGTCCTGCGACCGGATCACGCGAGCCAACTGCGACCGTGCCCACTCGGGGGCGTCCTCGACTTCGAGCACCTTGCGCAAGGCCCAGGCCGCGAGCGGCGGCTTGGTCAGCGGCACCGGCTTCGAGGGGTCGGCGATCTGCGAGCCCGCGCGGCGCAGGTTCGCCCGGTCGCTCTCGGGCAGGTCGTCGCTGGACGCGAGGATCCCCTCCTCGTGGACGACATCGGGCAGCTGCCCGTCGGCGCTCGGGAACCGGAAGGCGATCTCGAGCTGCTCGCGGGCGAGCTCAGGGTCGCCGTGCCGGAGCCCCACTGCAATGAAGTAGGCGTCCCACTGCCACAGTCCGACGTAGCCGATCTTCGACGGCACGACCGCTCGGGCGTCGCCCAGCGAGGGCAGTTCGACGATGTTGGCGCCCAGCACCCACCAGCAGAACGCGGCCATCTGCTGCAGGTCGTCGCGCACCCGCGGGCACTTCGCGAGCCAGTCCGACCATAGCGCCTCGGTCGCGGCGAGCGCCGCGGCGTGATCGCCGGACTCGACCGACACGGAGCGGTCGGGAGCCACGGCGATGCGGATGCCGGTATCGAGCGGATGCTCCTTGACGCGGCCGTCCGGAAGCGTGAGACGCACCCGCGTTCCCGGCGTCCCGCCGAGGCTCAGCGTCGAAGGGTCGGCGAACGTGAGGGTCGCCTCGTCGGGTTGTCCTCCCTCGTGGAGGAGTGCGGCTGACGGGCCGCCGAAGCGCACTCGCCCCGGCAGCACGTCGGCCAACGCCAACACGGCGCCCGAAGCATCCGTCACCACGATCGAATCGAGCACCCGGCACGCCGACAGCCGCTTCTCGTACTCCGAGGTGTGCACGCGCACGCCCTCGCCGTCCTCCGAGCGGAACACGAGCACGCGCGAACGCGGCAGCGTGAACGGGGCGGTAACGAGGTCGAGGTGACGCCCGGCGAGGGCGGCCAGGGCCGCGGCATCCTTCATCTCATCGTCCTCCGAGGCCGGATGCCGCCATGCTGTTCAGGATCTTGCGCTGGCCGATCATGAACACGATCAGCATCGGCACCGTGGCTATCGCGGATGCCGCCATCACCAGGCCGTAGTTGATCGACCCGTGCTGGCTCTCGAACGAGGTCAGCAGCAGGGGCACGGTGAACAACTCGGGCGAGTTCAGCAGCACCAGCGGGAACAGGAACGCGTTCCACACGCCCAGTGCGGTGATGATCGCCAGGGCCGCGAGACCAGGGCGCAGGTTGGGCAGCACGATGCTGAAGAAGATGCGCAGTCGTCCTGCGCCGTCGACCAGGGCCGCCTCCTCGAGTTCCTTCGGCAGCGACAGCACGAACTGGCGCATCAGGAACACAGCGAACGGGTTGGCGATCATGCCCGGCACGATCAGGGCGAGATGCGAGTCCACCCAGCCGAGGTTCGACATCAGCAGGTAGAACGGGATGAGCGTCACCTGCGCGGGGATCATTTGCGTGGCGAGGAACACGATGAACAGCACCCGGCTGCCACGGAAGCGGATGCGCGCGAACGCGTATCCGGCCATCGACGCCGTGATGAGGGTGCCGACCACGACAAGCGCCGTGATGTACGCGCTGTTCAGATACGCCTGACCGAACGGGACCGCGTTCCACGCCTCGGCGTAGTTGTCGACCGTCCACGGGTTCGGCAGGAACTCCAGCGGGTTCTGCAGCAGCTGCGGCAGCATCTTCAGCGACGTCAGCAACATCCAGATGAATGGGAAGACCATCGAGATACCGGCCAGGATGAGCACGAGGTGGAGCACCACTGGGCCGGTGCGGCGGCTTCCCGCGCCGCGGTCGCGACGTGGTGTGGTGCCAGGAGCGACGATCGCGATCGTCGAATCGGTTGGCGGGGCCTCGCGCCCGTCGATCTGTCGGGGTGTCGTGACGCCGGTCATGCGGGATCATCCTCGTAGTGCACGAACTTCTTCTGGGCAGCGAACTGGATCGCCGTGATCACGAGCGTCAGCGCCAGCAGGATGATGCTCGCGGCGCTGGACGGACCGAATTCGAAGCGCCCGAAGCCGAGGTCGTAGATGTGGTACACGATGGTTCGCGTGGCGTGGTCGGGGCCGCCTCCCGAGACCAGCACGTAGACGATGTCGAAGGTCTGCAGCGAGGAGATGAACGCGATGACCGACGAGAAGAACACGATCGGCGACAGCAGCGGCAGGCGGATGCTGAGCAGTAGCCGCACCGCGCCGGCGCCGTCGATGCGGGCGGCCTCGATCACCGATGGCGAGATGTTCTGCAGCCCGGCGAGGAAGATGACGACGTTGAGGCCCAGCGACGACCAGATCGTGACGATGCAGACCGCGAGGAGAGCCAGTCTCGGGTCCTGCAGCCAGTTCGGCGGCTCGATGCCGAAGATCCTGGCGATGGTAGTGGAGAGCACGCCGTCAACACGGAACATCTGCTGCCAGATCATCGCGATCGCGACGGTCGCCGTGACAACGGGCGAGAAGAACAGCACTAGGTAGAGCGCGCGGGTCTTCAGCCGTTCGAGCGCAACAGCGACGACGACGGCGAGGCCGAGGCCGATCGGCACGGTGACGAGCGCGATCAGCAGCGTGTTCAGGATCGCGCGGCCGAGCAGCGGATCCTGCAGCTGGTCGGCGAAGTTGTCGACGCCGACCCAGGTCAGCTCGCCGAGGCCGTCCCAGTCCGCGAAGGCGAGCACGAGGCTGGCCACGAACGGGAGGACCACGAAGAGTCCCATCCCGATCAGCTGGGGGCCGACGAAGACGTAGCCCCACAGTCGATCGCGGCGGCGCCAGGCCGCCTCCTTGCGCAGGGGCGGGACGGATGCCGCAGGCTGGGCCTGCGACATCCGCTCCGCCTCGGTGAGCTGACTCACTCTTACTTCTCCGACCGTTCCTCGACCAGCTTCGCGATGGTGTCCAGCGTCTGCTGCGCGTCGGCCTTGCCCTCGTACAGCTTCTGGAACTCCTCGCTGATGGCGACGGGGAGTCCGGGCACGCGCGCCTCGGCCGGGTAGTCCTCGAATCCGATGTCGCGCATGTCGAGGAAGGTCTGCGCGTGGGCCGGGTAGCCGTCCTCGAGCACGACCTCGTCGGCGCCCTTGATCGACGGCACGGCGTTGCCGCCGCCCCTCAGGCGGAAGATCTGCCCTTCTGCGGAGAGAAACTCCGTCCAGAAGGTGAACGCGGCATCCTTGACCTTGGTCTTGCCGTTGATCGCGAGGAAGCTCGTCGCCACGCCGGTCGGGGCCGGCTCGCCGTCGGGCGTGGGCCAGCGCACGATGTCGTACGACTCCTCGACGCCAGCCGACTTCACGCTGCCGATCGTGTAACGACCCTGCACGAAGAAGCCGGCCTTGTGGGTGACGAAGACGCTGTCGGCGCCAGCGCCGTCGGGCAGGGTGTCGGCGACGACGAAGGTGCCGTCGGCGAACAGGTCGCCCAGCTGCTGCACCGACTCGACCGTGGCGGCATCCTTGTTCGCGACGAAGGCCCCGCCGTCGTCGTACGGGGCGTCGAGGCCCTGCGACGACAGCCAGCTCCAGTGCGTGGCCCAGTAGTTCCAGAACATCGAGCCGGTCAGTTTCGCATCGTGCAGCTTGGCGTTCATCTCGAGGAACTTCTCCGTGGTCCACTCGCCGTTCTCGGCCAGGGTCGCCGGGTCCTCGGTGATGCCGGCCGTCTTCAGCGCCTCCTTGTCGTACCAGAGCACGTCGGGGTTGGAGTCGTTGGGGGCGGCGTAGATCTCGTCGTCCTTCTCGGCCGCGCCGAACAGGCCGGGGTAGAAGTCGTCGTGCTTGGTCTTGCTCTCCTTCGAGTCCATCAGCTCCTTGAGCGGCATCAGCCGGTTAGAGTCGACGAACTGGCCGATCATGTCGTCGCCCACGTAGAACACGTCAGGCGCGGTGTTGCTGGTGAGCTGGGCGAGCAGCTTGGAGTGGTAGTCGCCGTAGCCGGCCACCGGCTGGAACTTCACCTTGATGTCCGGGTGCCGCTTCATGAAGTCCTCATTGAACTCCTTGTAGCGGGTGAGTTCATCGGCGCTTCCCCAGGTCGACCACACGATGGTGGCATTGCCGTCCGCGTCGAGACCGCCTCCTCCCCCTCCACTGCCGCTGCACGCGGCGAGCCCGAGGGTGAGTGCGCCGACGGCGACGCCGGCGAGGTACTTCCGATTGCTGGAGCGGGACATTCCGCAACCTCTTTCGTCGTTGGAAGAGCCGGTGTTCCGGCGCGGGTTTCTGATTCGTATTCTGTATACAAAACGCAGGCATGTCAACACCGCCTCGAGATGGCGGGGTTTCTCCAGGCACTCCCGGCCACGACGGTAGGGTCGAGACGTGAGCCTGCTCGTCACCGTACCCACCGACCGCCTCGCCGCGAACCTGGGTGAGATGCCCTCCGATGTGGAACTGAAGGTCTGGGACCTGAAGTCGCCGCCGCCCGCCGAGCGGGTCGACATCGTTGTTCCCCCGTACATGGGAGGCACCGACGCTCTCTCCGCTCTGGGAGGCATCGAGGTCGGCCTCGTTCAGAGCCAGTCGATCGGCTACGACGGCGTCGCTGACCACCTGCCCTCCGGCTTGACGTTCGCCAACGCCGCGAGCGTGCATGAGGCCTCGACCGCCGAGCTCGCACTCGCGCTGATGCTCGCCGCACAGCGGCAGCTGCCGCGGTTCGTGCTCGCTCAGCAGCGCGGCGAGTGGGCGCCCGTGTTCGCCGACAGCCTCGCCGACCGGCGGGTGCTCCTGGTCGGCTTCGGCGGCGTCGGCAAGGCGATCGCCACGCGCCTGATCCCGTTCGAGACGTCGTTCACCGCGGTGGCCAGGACTGCTCGCACCGAGCAGGTGGAAGGGATCGGAGCAGTCGACGTGCACGGCATCGACGAGCTGCCGGCCCTGCTGCCCGATGCCGAGATCGTGGTGCTCAGCCTGCCAGGCGGCGAGGAGACCGAGCACCTGTTCGGTGCCGAGCAGATCGCCCGCATGGCGCAGGAAGCACTGCTGGTGAACGTCGGCCGCGGATCGCTGATCGACACCGATGCGCTGGTCGTGGCGCTCGGCGACGGCCGCATCCGAGCGGCGCTCGACGTGTTCGAACAGGAGCCGATCCCCGCGCAGCATCCGCTCTGGAGCGCCCCCGGTCTTCTGATCAGCCCTCACGGTGGCGGCGCGTCGACCGCTATGAACCCGCGGATGGCGCGTCTGATCCGCACGCAGATCGAACGGATGCTGGCCGGCGAGCCGCCGCTGAACGTCGTGCTGCCGGCATCCTGATCGTCCGTTCCTCGGCCCGGCACCCCTGGCGTCGAACCGATTCGATCCGCGCACTACCCCAACTGTAAGCGCTTGCAGTAGCCTGATCGCATGGCACAGCTCGAACAGCTCGAACAGTCCGCTGCACCCGGCTCGGAATGGTGGCGCACCGCCGTCATCTACCAGATCTACCCCCGCTCCTTCGCGGATGCATCCGGTGACGGCATCGGCGACCTCCCCGGCATCACGTCCCGTCTCGACGACCTGAAGAGCCTCGGCGTCGATGCGATCTGGCTCAGCCCCTTCATGACGAGCCCGCAGAAGGATGCCGGCTACGACGTCGCCGACTACCGCGACGTCGACCCGCTGTTCGGCACTCTCGCCGACTTCGACGAGATGCTGGCGCAGGCGCACTCCCGCGGCATCCGCGTCATCGTCGACCTCGTTCCCAACCACTCCAGCGACCAGCACGCCTGGTTCCAGGAGGCGCTCAAGGCCGCCCCCGGCAGCCCCGAGCGCGCCCGCTACGTCTTCCGCGACGGTCGAGGCGAGAACGGCGAGCTGCCCCCGAACAACTGGCAGAGCGTGTTCGGCGGCGGTATGTGGGAGCGCGTGACCGAGGCGGACGGCACGCCTGGCCAGTGGTATCTGCACATCTTCGACGCCACGCAGCCCGACTTCGACTGGACCAACGAGGAGGTCAAAGAGGAGTTCCGCAGCATCCTGCGCTTCTGGCTCGACCGCGGCGTCGACGGCTTCCGCGTCGACGTGGCGCACGGCATGGTCAAGGAGGCAGGGCTGCCCGACTACGCACCGGTCGCGGACGCCGACTCCATGGGGGGCGGCGAGGAGTACGTGCCGTACTGGGGCCAAGACGGCGTGCACGACATCTACCGTGACTGGCACCAGGTGCTCGCCGAGTACGACGGAGACCGCGCGCTGTGCGGCGAGGCGTGGCTGCCCACTCTGTCGCGCACGGCCCTGTGGGTGCGGCCCGACGAGATGCACCAGACCTTCAACTTCCCGTACCTGATGACCCCGTGGGATGCTCAGCAGCTGCGCGAGGTGATCCGTGAATCGCTTGAGGAGTTCGGTGGCGTCGGCGCCCCCAGCACGTGGGTGCTCTCGAACCACGACGTGGTGCGGCACGCCTCGCGTCTGGCCCTCACGGCCGACAACCCGCAGGGCGAGGGCATCGGCCCGAAGTCGGAGGGCAAGCCAGACCAGGTTGTCGGGCTGTCGCGAGCCCGCGCCGCGACCACGCTGATGCTGGCGCTGCCCGGCTCGGCGTACCTCTACCAGGGCGAGGAGCTCGGCCTGCCCGAGGCGATGGAGATCCCCGACGAATTCCGCCAGGATCCGACGTGGTTCCGCACGAACGGCGAGCGCTACGGCCGCGACGGATGCCGCGTGCCGCTGCCCTGGTCGGCAGATGCTCCGGCGTTCGGATTCAACGACACCGGGGCATCCTGGCTGCCGCAGCCGGCGGAGTGGGCGACGTTCGCGCGCGAGGTCGAGGAGAAGGATGCCGATTCGACCCTGAACCTGTACCGCCGGCTCATCGAGCTCCGCCGAGACCGCTCGCTGGGCACGGGCTCGCTGGTCTGGGAGGACGCGGGGGCGGATGCCGTTGCGTTCCACCGCGGCGACCTGCACATCGTCGCGAACCTGGGCGAGCAGCCGATCGAGCTCGGCGAAGGCGTGACCTTCGTCGTGCAGAGCGAGCCGTTCGCCGGCACCGCCGTGCCCCCGAACGCCGCCGCCTGGTTCACGCGGGCGTGACCGCCGTGTCCGCGAGAAACCACATTCCGCATGAGAAGCCGCGCGAGGCATGGTTTCCCACGCAGGATATGGTTTCTCGCGGGCGCAGAGGAGTGACGGCATGGTGAGCATCGACGAGGTCGCCAAGCTCGCCGGGGTGTCGACGGCGACGGTGTCGCGCGCGCTCAGCGGCCGGGGACACGTGTCGCCGGCATCCCGCGAGCGGGTGCGCACCGCGGCCGAGGCGCTCGGCTACGTCGTCTCGTCACGGGCGTCGAGCCTGGCATCGGGGCGCACCCGCAACATCGGCGTGATCGTGCCGTTCCTCGACCGCTGGTTCTTCTCCACGGTGCTCTCCGGCGTCTCGAGCGCGCTGATGCGGGCGGGCTACGACATCACGCTGTACAACATCACGGCCGACGCCGATGTGCGACGCGAGGTCTTCGCCACCTTCCTGCGTCGTCAGCGAGTGGATGCTGTGATCGCGGTGTCGATCGAGCTCGACGAGTCCGAGACGCAGCTGCTGCTCGAGCTTGGGCTTCCTGTGATCGCGATCGGCGGGCCCAACCCGCGGCTTCGCACGCTGACTGTCGACGACACCGCCGTGGCGCGACTGGCCACCGCGCATCTGCTCGGACTGGGGCATCGCGACATCGCGCACATCGGGGCCAACCCCGAGTTCGACCTTGACTTCCACATCCCCACGCAACGCCGCCTCGGCTTCGAGCAGGCGTTGGCTGATGCCGGGATCACGCCGAACCCCGCGTTCCTGGAGCCGGCGGACTTCACCGTCGACGGCGGGTTCCGCGCCGCGAAGCAGCTGCTGGGCCGTCCGGGGCCGCGCCCCACCGCGATCTTCGCCGCATCCGACGAGATGGCGATCGGCGCGATCCTGGCGGCCCGCGACCTGGGGTTCCGCGTGCCCCAGGACCTGTCGATCATCGGCATCGACGGTCATGAGCTCGGCGAGTTCTTCCAGCTGTCCACCGTCGATCAGTTCCCGATCGCGCAGGGCGAGCGCGCCGCGCACGAGGTGCTCGCCCGGCTCGACCAGGACAGGGAGATGTCCGCGGCCTCCGAGCTGCCGTTCGAGCTGATCGTGCGGGGGACGACGGCGCGGGTATGAGAGACGCGCTGCTCAGCGCACCTCGAAGGAAGCGCGCAGCAGCCGCTCGTCACGCGATGACGGGCCCACGAGCAGTTCGAACTCCCCCGCCTCCACGACGCGGCCGCCGGCAGCATCCACGATCGTGCATGCGGCGACGGGCAGGTCGATCCGCACCCGCTCGACATCGCCGGGCGCGAGATGCACCTGCTGGAAGGTCTTGAGCTCCTTCTCGGCCCAGCTCACGCTGGTGACGACGTCGCGAACGTAGACCTGGATCGTCTCGAGCGCGGGCCGCTCCCCGGTGTTCGCGACCGTGACATGCGCGACGACGGTTCCGGATGCGGCGAGTGCGGTCTGCTCGATGACGAGATCGCGGTACTGCACCGTCGTATACGAGCGCCCCTCGCCGAAAGCCCACGCCGGCGACTGGGTGAGATCCGCGTAGCGATCACCGTGCTGCCCGCGGATCTGGTTGTAGTACGTGGGCTGCTGGCCTGCGTGGCGGGCGAAGGAGATGGGCAGGCGGCCCGTGGGCTCGACGGCTCCGGTGAGGATCTCGGCGATCGCGCGCCCGCCCTTCATCCCGGGGTTGGCGACCCACAGCACTGCGGCGGCGCGGTCGACCGACGGCGGCAGCACCAGCGGTTTCGAGGCGAGCAGCACGACGACGACCGGCGTGCCCGTCTCGATCAGGGCGTCGAGCAGGGCGATCTGTCCGCCGATGAGCTCGAGCGTCGCGGTCGAGCGGCCTTCGCCGTACAGGCCGATCCGATCGCCGACCACCGCGACGACCACATCGGCGTCGGATGCCGCGGCCACGGCCTCGGCGACCAGCTCCTCGTCCGGCGGGCAGGCGCGCACCACCGGCGGCCTGGGCTGCCCGTCGGGGAACGTCGCCCCCCGCGGATCCTGCTCGAGGTTGCAGATGTCCGCGCCCCGTGCGTGCACGACCTCCCAGGGCGCGATCTGCCGGAGGCCGTCGAGCACGGTCGTGATCAGCTCACGTGGCTGACCGTCGAGCCATCCGGCCTGACCCGACCCGCCGGCCCAGTCGCCGAGGTGCTCCTGCGCGTCATCGGCGAGCGGGCCGACCACGGCGATGCGCGTCTGCGAGGACGCAGCGAGCGGCAGCAGACCGTCGTTCTCCAGCAGCACGATCGAGCGGCGCGCGACCTCGAGGTTGAGCGCGGCATGCTCTGCGGAGCCGACGACCTTGTCCAACCCGTCCTGCGGCAGCCGTGGATTCTCGAAGAGTCCGAGATCGAACTTGAGGGTGAGGATGCGACCCACCGCACGGTCGAAGGCGTGCTCGGTGAGCAGGCCCCTGGACACGGCGTCCAGAGCACCCTCGAAGAAGCCGGGGGTGGTCATGATCATGTCGTTGCCCGCCTGCACAGCGGCGGCGGCGGCGTGCGCGTAGTCGGGTTGCACATGCTGCTCCCACACCATACGGCCGACGTTGTCCCAGTCGGTGATGAGGGTGCCGGTGTATGCCCATTCGCCGCGAAGCACGTCGCTGAGCAGCCAGTCGTTCGTCGTGATGGGCACGCCGTCCATCGTCTGGTAGCCGAGCATGAACGATCGACACCCCTCGCGCGCGACGCGTTCGAACGGCGGCAGGAACCAGGAGCGCAGCTTGCGGCGGGAGATGTCGGCCTCGCTGGCGTCTCGCCCGCCCTGCGTCTCGGAGTAGCCCGCGAAGTGCTTCGCGGTCGCCAGTATCGCTGTCGGGTCTGAGAGCCCACTGCCCTGATAGCCGCGCACCATGGCCGCAGCGAGTTCGCCGATCAGGTGCGGATCCTCGCCGAAGGTCTCGTTCACCCGGCCCCATCGCAGATCGCGAGCGATGCACAGCACCGGTGAGAATGTCCAGTGGATGCCTGTGGCGGCCACCTCGACCGCCGTGGCACGCGCCACCCGCTTGAGCAGGTGCGGGTCCCAGGATGCGGCCATCGCGAGCTGGGTCGGATAGATCGTCGCTCCCGGCCAGAAGGAGTGACCATGGATGCAGTCCTCGCCGACGAGCAGGGGGATGCGCAGCCGGGTCTGGGCGGTCAGCTCGCTCGCACGGACGATCCGCTCAGGAGACGTGTGCAGGATCGAGCCGGCGTGGCGGCGCAGGATGTGGTCGTCGAGGTCGTCCCGCGCGTCGAGCTGCAGCATCTGCCCGACCTTCTCCTCGAGCGTCATGCGCGCGAGCAGGTCGGCGACGCGTTCGACGGTCGAGAGCGAGGGGTCCAGGTACGGCAGGGTCAGGGTTTCGGAGCTCATCACTTCTGGTTCTCGTTCGTGGTCGTCTTGCCGGGCCGCACGGCTGTCACCGCGTCGTTGACGTCGAGGCCCTTCTTGCGCATGGCTCGCGCACGCTCTCCCGCCGAACGCAGACGCGGGTTGACGTACTCGTCGATGCCGAAGTTGATCAGGGCCAGGGCGACACCGATCGCGGCGATGCACAGACCCGGCGGGAGGTACCACCACCACTGGTTCTGCGCGAACGCACCCTGCGCGGAAGCCCAGTTCAGCATGGTGCCCCAGTTGTACGTGGTCACCGGGATGACGCCGATGTACGACAGCGTCGTCAGTCCCAGGATCGCGGCGGTGACCGTGCCGACGAAGCTCGCGGCGATCAGTGCCATCAGGTTGGGCAGCATCTCCATGGCGATGATGCGACGAAGCGGCTCAGCGTTCGCGCGTGCGGCCTGGATGAAGTCGCGGTTGCGCAGCGACATGGTCTGCGCCCGCAGCACACGGGCACCCCAGGCCCAGCCGGTCAGTCCGAGCACCGCGGCGATGAGCACGAGCGGCGGCTCCTCGAACAGCGACGCGACGATGATGATCAGGGGAAGGCCGGGGATCACGAGGAAGACGTTCGTGAGCGCCGAGAGCGCTTCGCTCTTCCACCCCGAAAGGTATCCCGCGATCACTCCGATGACGATGGCGATGACGGTCGCGATGATCGCGGCGAGGAAGCCGACGACGATGATGCCGCGCGTGCCGTGGATGACCTGGCTCAGCACGTCCTCCCCGATGTGCGTGGTGCCGAGCAGATGCGCAGCCGACGGGGGCTGCAGCCTGGCGGCGTTGTCGATCTTCGTGGGGGAGTATGGCGCGAGGACATCGGCGAACACGGCGACCAGCACGAAGAAGGCCAGCACGATCAGGCCTGCGAGTGACTTGCCGTTGCGGAACATCGCGAAGGCGCCGGCGATCTTCGCCCGGACGGTCTTCTGCCGTGGTGTGTAGTTCGGCGGGGTGCGCAGGGTTGCCGTCTCGGGTAGGCCCGCTCGCGCGACGGCGGTGGGTTCGGCGGTGACGGCGTCTGCCGATGGAGAGAGGGTCATGTCAGGCCTCCGTCTGGCGAGTGCGCGGGTCGAGGAATGCGTAGGCGAGGTCGGCGAGGATGTTCGCCACCAGCACCGAAAGCGTGATGACGAGGAACACCCCCTGCATCAGGGCGTAGTCCTTGGCGTTGGTGGCGTCGAGCAGGAGCTTGCCCACTCCCGGGTAGCTGAACACCATCTCCATCACGATCGTGCCGCCGACGATGAAGCCGATCGACAGTGCGAAGCTCTGGATCTGCGGCAGCACGGCGTTGCGAGCGGCGTAGCGCCACAGCACCCGCCTGTTCGTCATGCCCTTGGCCTGCGCGACGGTGATGTAGTCCTCGTCGAGCACGGTCAGCATCATGTTGCGCATGCCGAGCATCCAGCCACCGAGCGAGGCGATCACGATCGTCGCCGCCGGCAGTGTGCCGTGATGGATGACCTGGCCGATGAACTCTGCATCCCACCCCGGTTTCATGCCGACGCCGTAGGCCTTGCCGATCGGGAACCAATGCAGGTTGACCGAGAACACCGCGATCGCGAGCAGACCCAGCCAGAAGTACGGGATCGTGCTGAGGAACGTGGTGATCGGGATGAGGACATCGAGCCTGCTGCCTCGGCGCCATCCGATCACGGCGCCGCCGATCGTGCCGATCGCGAACGACACGATGGTGGCGAAGCCGACCAGTCCGATCGTCCACGGGAGGGCCTGACTGATCACCTCGGTGACAGGACGTAGTCCGTGCAGCAGGGAAACGCCGAGATCGCCCCGCAGCAGCAGGGCCCAGTAGTCGAGGTACTGCTGCAGGAGGCTCTTGTCGGTATCGAGGCCCAGGAGCGCGCGAAGTGCGTCGGCCGCCTCCGGCGAGACGTTGCGATTGCGCGCGAGGTACTGGGTGACGGCATCGCCCTTCATCATCCGCGGCAGGAAGAAGTTGATGGTCAGCGCCGCCCACAAGGTGAACAGGTAGAACGCTGCGCGTCCGCCGAGGAATCGCCACGGCACACGGGATCGGCCACCGACCGCCTTCGTCGCCGTGGTGCCCACCTCCACCGCATCGACCGGCACGTGGGGCTCGACCGCGGTCATGCTGCGCCTCCTGATGTGCTCGTCGCGAAATGCCGTTCGGGATCGGGCGAGGCTGCGCGCAGCTCCTGAGTGTAGGGATGCTGCGGTCTGAGGATCACGTCGTCGGCGGGGCCGTGCTCCACGACTCTGCCCTGGTTGAGGACCATGATCTCGTCGCTGAAGTGCCGGGCAGTGGCGAGATCGTGCGTGATGTAGAGCACGCCGAGCCCCTCCTCGCGCTGCAGGTCGGCGAGCAGGTTGAGCACTCCCAGTCGGATCGAGACGTCGAGCATGGACACCGGCTCGTCGGCGACAAGGATCGCAGGTCGCGAAGCCAGGGCGCGGGCGATGGCGACTCTCTGACGCTGTCCGCCGGACAGCTCGTGCGGCCGCCGGTCGATCACGGCGTCCGCGTCCAGTCGCACTCTCTGCAGCAGCCGGCGCACCTCCTGTTCGATGTCTCGCTTCGGCACCACGTGGTCGAGGCGCAACGGCCGCTCCAGGTGATAGCCGATCGAGTGATACGGGTTCAGAGACGCGAACGGGTCCTGGAAGACCATGCGCAGCTGCTGCCGGTACGCCCGCAGCCCCCGCCCGTGACGCGGGATGGGTCTGCCATCGAGCAGCACCTCGCCGGCTGTGGGCGTCTCGAGCTGGGTCAGTATCTTGGCGATCGTGGACTTCCCACTCCCCGACTGGCCCACGAGTCCGAGCGTGGTGCCGGAGCGCAGCGTGAAACTCACGTCGTCGAGGGCGGTGATCCGCCCCGCGCCGCGCACGCTGTAGATCTTCGTGAGCCGTCGCACTTCGAGAACAGTCATCGCGCCACCACGCCCTTCGGTCCGGTGAGACGGGGGAACGACGACAGCAGCGTCCTCGTGTAGTCGTCCTCGGGCGATTCCCAGATGCGTTCTGCCGTGTCGAGTTCGACGATCTCGCCGTCTCGCATGACCGCGATGCGATCGCTGATCTCGAGCAGCAGGGGAAGGTCGTGGGTGATGAAGATCACCGAGAACCCGAACTCGTGCCGCAGCTGCGAGATCTGGCGGAGGATCTCGCGCTGCACGAGGACGTCGAGCGCGGTCGTCGGCTCGTCCATCACCATCAGCTGCGGCCGCAGAGCCAGTGCCATGGCGATCATCACGCGCTGGCGCATGCCGCCGGAGAGTTCATGCGGGAACGAGCGGCTGCGCTGTGCACCGACTCTGACGATCTCGAGCAGCTCGGCGACGGCCTTGCGGCGCTGGCGTCTGCCCATGTGTGGACGGTGCACCTCGAACACGTCCTCGAGCTGCGCGCCGATGGTGGCGACGGGGTTCAGGGCGTTCATCGCCCCCTGGAACACCATCGAGATCCGGTCCCACCGGAAACGCCGCATCTGCTCGGCCCCGAGCGCGCCGACGTCGATGTCGCCTCCATCGGCGTCGTGGAAGATCACCGATCCGCCGGTGATGACAGCCGGGGCCTTGAGCAGGCGCTGGATCCCGTAGGCGAGGGTGGTCTTGCCGCATCCGGATTCGCCGGCGAGACCCAGTATCTCGCCGCGTTGCAGTTCGAGGTCGACGTTTCTGACCGCCGCCACCGGTGGATCGACGTCGTACACGACGGAGAAGTCGCGGACGGTGAGGAGAGGATCTGGCATGGATGTGCCCTGTTCTTTCGCGGTGCTTCTCGCTTCGCTCACTCGACGACCGGGGGTTCCCGGTCGTCGAGCGCGGAGCGAACGACGAGACGAACCTGAGTTCTATCCGGCTGGTGTCAGCTTCGTGAGCACCTGCACGATGCCGGGCTGGGTCGGGTCTGCCGAAGCGTACTGGTCGTCCTCTGACGGCCAGCCGACGTAGTTTCGGGTGTTGAACTCACCGAGAAGCGGGTGCGCTCCCAGCGGGATCGCCGGCACGTTCTCGACGAAGGCCTTCTGCAGTACCGCCGACGCGGCCTTGCGGTCCTCGTCACGGGCTGCGTTGGCGTAGGTGTTCAGCGCCTCGGTCACGGCAGGGTCCTCGAAGCGGCCGAAGTTGAACTGCGCCTTGCCGTCGACGATCCACTTCGGGTCCATCGTCGAGGTGTACAGGCCGTAGGCGTTGCCGGTGTCCTCGAGCCAGTGGATGATCGCCTGGAAGGTGCCCTCCTGGCGGGCGGCATCCCAGCCGCCCCAGTCGGGCTGGTCGACCTTGACCTCGATGCCGAGTGCCTCATCGAGCTCCTCGGCGATGAGCGCCTGCTCGGTGTTCCAGTCGCTCCACCCCGATGGCACCGAGATGGAGAACGAGACGGGAGCGCCGTCGGGGTCGATCAGCTTCTCGTCCTTCCAGGTGTAGCCGGCGTCGGTGAGGATCTGCTTGGCCTTGTCGACGTCGACCGAGTAGTTCTGGTCCTTGTACTCGGGGATGATCTCGTCCTCGAGCAGTGTGCCGAGTCCGGTGACGTTCCAGACGACTTCACTCGCGCCTTCGCGTGCGATGTCGACGTAGGCCTGGCGGTCGATGGTCCATGCCAGTGCCTCGCGCAGGGCGGGGTCGTCGAACGGCTCGGACTGCAGGTTGAAGAACAGGGTTCCTGCTCCGGCGGTCGGCGAGACGAGGAAGTGGTTGTCGTCGTCGGCTGAGAGATAGCTCGACTCGATCTGCGGAATGAACGCCTGCGCCCAGTCGGCTTCGCCGGACGCGAGTGCGGTGGTGAGTGCGGCGTTGTCGCCGTACGAGACGTAGTGCAGCTCAGGCACAGCCAGCTCGCCGCCCCAGTAGTTCTCGTTGGCCGTGAGGGTGACGGACTCGGTCGTCCAGTTCGACAGCACATAGGGCCCCGTTCCGACCACGAGTCCCTCACCCGTGAGCGGGTCGGTGTTGGGGTCGGCGATGTTCTCCCAGATGTGCTTGGGAACGATCGGGGTGTGCAGCACGCGCGCCTGGGCGGTGTACTTCGAGTCGGCGAATCCGAGGGTGATGCGGTCTCCGTCGACCGTCGCCCCTTCGTAGTGAAGGCCGGATGCGTCGGCCAGCTTGCCGCTGAGGAACTGGTCGAAGGTGAAGACGATGTCGTCTGCGGTGAACGGCTCGCCATCGCTCCATGCGACGTCGCTGCGCGGCACGACGGTGAGCTCGGTGTAGTCGTCGTTCCACGCGACCGACTCGGCCAGCCATGGGGTGGTGCCGAGATCTCCGGTCGGATTGACGAGCGCGAGCGGTTCGAAGATGACCTTCGCATACCCGTACTTCGAGGCAGACGAGTCACCGAGGTACGGGTTGTGGGACTCGGTGGTGATCGCGCCGTCGGGTTTGGCGATGGTGAGAGCGACGCCAGTGCCGGCTTCGGCCTCGGCCGGGTCGCCGCCTGCCGAGCATCCGGCCAGCGCCGTGGCACCGATCGCGGCCATCGCGGCGGCGGCGATCAGGGACTTTCTGAGCTTCATTGCTTCTCCTGCGACACGGTCTTTGTGCAAGGGATGCCGGGCATCGCGCCCGGCTGGGGGATTTGCTTACTCACGGGAAAGTAAGCGTGTTTTCGGGAAGCTTACTGACAAGTAAGTATCATGGCAACAAGGTCACGAAACACGCACGAGAGAGCGGAACGATGGCGAACAGCAGCAGCGCGGCGACCCAGCACCGCCCCGAGACGCTGGAGAAGCGCGAGCAGATCCTCAAGGCCGCCGTTGAGATCTTCGGCAATAAGGGCTCGGCGAACGGCACGCTCGCGGACGTCGCCGAACAGGTGGGGTTGACGCACGCAGGGGTGCTGCACCACTTCGGTTCGAAGCAGAAGCTGCTGCTCGAGGTGCTGGCGTACCGCGACCAGGCCGACGTCGCCGAACTCGCCGAGAAGCACATCCCCGGCGGCCTGGAACTGTTCCTCCACCTGGTGCGAACAGCTTTTCTCAACGCTCAGCGACCGGGGATCGTGCAGGCCTACACGGTGCTCTCCTCGGAGTCCGTGACCGATCGGCATCCGGGCCGGGACTACTTCGAGGAGCGGTACACCACCTTGCGCCGCGAGGTGTCAGAGGCGTTCGACGCGCTGTGCGCCGACGAGGGCGTGACCGACCGTGATGCGGTCGCCGCCGCATCCGCCGCGATCCTCGCCGTGATGGACGGACTGCAGCTTCAATGGCTGCTGCACCCGGATGTCATCGATCTCGGCGCCTCGACCGAGTTCGCCATCCGGGCGATCGTCAACGCGGTGCTTCACCCGGCCCCTGCGCTGGAGACGTACCGCCGCTGACTCTCAGGCCGCGGGCACCAGCACCGCCCCGCGCGGGGCGCCGCGCGCGACCATGAGATGCAGGGCCATCGTGATCGCGAGGACCACCGCAGACGCCGGCAGCAGCCCGTCGGCGGGCAGCCCCGCAACCAGCAGCGCGCCGCCCAGCATCCCGCCGAGAGCCGACCCGAGCTGCATGCCGCTACCGTTCAGCGCGAGCACCAGTGCGATCGAATCGGGAGCGAGAGTGCTCAGGCGCGACTGCAGCGCCACGCCCGATCCTCCGTTGAAGAACGCACACGCGAAGAACCAGGCGAAGGCGGCGAGCGCACCGGCCAGGCCGGGCAGCAGCAGGCCCGCCGCGCCGAGCAGGGCGACGCCGATCAGTACGCCGACGATCACCGTGACGACGTGCACGGGAGCGAAGCGGTCGATCATCCGGCCCGAGATGAGGTTGCCGATCAGGCTGACCACGCCGTAGCCGAACATCGCGCCGATCATCGCCAGTCCGTCGCCGATGCGCGGGCCGAAGATCAGGGTGGCGTAGGTGAAGCACAGGTAGCTGGCGCACATGATGCCGGTGGCGACGAGGATGCCGCCGATCAGTGCGGGCTGGCGCAGTGGCCGCAGCGTCTCGAGCAGGGTCCGCGAGGGCAGATGCAGTCGCGGCACCTTGATCAGGATGCCGGCGAGCGAGACGATGCCGACGCCGGTGACCAGGAACAGCGGCAGACGCCAATCGTCCTGACCGATCACCAGCCCGATCGGCACGCCCAGCGCGGTCGCGGCGAGGAAGCCGCCGAGCACGAACGACAGGGCGCGACCGCGTCGCTCGACGGGAGTCTTGGCGACCACGTACGCACTCACCACCGCACTGAGCAGCGCGCCCCCGAGCGCCGAGATCACACGTCCGGCCATGGCCCAGAAGTAGTCGGGCGCGATGGCGATCATGAGATTGCCGAGCACGAACACCGCCAAGGATGCCGCGATCACGCCCTTGCGCTCCCAGGCGCCGGTCAGCGCGCTGAGCACGGGACCGGCGATCGCGGCCGTCAGGGCGAACACCGCCACGAGCTGGCCGGCGGCGGCATCCGTCACGTCGAGATCGTCCGCGATCTGCGGCAGCAGACCCGCCAGTACGTACCCGTCGATTCCCATCGAGAACGTCGCCAGGAAGAGCCACAGCAGGGCTCCGAACCCGGCGGCCTTCGACTCATCGCTCTTACGCACCAGATCATCCAAGCAGAGTTCCGAACCGATTCGAACCCTGCCGGACACACGCGAGCGCCCTCCGGGCCGCTGCGCACGCTGAAGAGTCGGAAACGCCGCTCACGCGTGCTCATTCCGGGCGTTTCTGGCCTCTCGGCGCGCCGCCCCGCGGAAAGACGAAACCGGCCGGAGCCCGAAGGCTCCGACCGGTCTTAGTCGCAGTGCGCCGCGCTCAGAGCGGGCGGATGTTCGCTGCCTGCATGCCCTTGGGGCCACGCTCGGGCTCGAACTCGACCTTCTGGTTCTCGGTCAGCTCCTTGAAGCCCGAACCGGTGATCGCAGAGAAGTGCGCGAACAGGTCATCGGTGCCGTCATCGGGAGCGATGAAGCCGAAGCCCTTCTCGGAGTTGAACCATTTCACAGTGCCAGTGGCCATGTGTTTCTTCTTTCTGTTGATATGGCCGCAGAGCGGCCGGAGCACCGCACCGATTCTTCCGGTGGGCACGATCTGGGGTGTTGACACCGGCCGCTCGTGCGCAGATGCGCGGAAGCGGCGGGCGAGAGACCGTCGGCCGCGGCACTCACACGCGGGGAAGACGATCGGAGAAGGGGCCGCACACGACGATGCCGCGGGCCGAGATGAGAGTGAAGCCTCCGGTGGAGGGACACCCAACCGTACCACGCTGCACCTGGGAACTCGCCTGTCCGGCCGCCGGGCGAACGGCCCCGCATCGCTCGGATAGAGTTCTCACGGCCGCGCCCGCTGCGGCCGCCCCGCTCGCACTCGCTGATCCGCCAGGCCCACGCGGGCGGGAAACCGAGCTACGGAGTGTTCATGACCGCGGTCTCCCCCACGCGCGACAGCGCCTCCCGCTACCGGATGGAACCCACCGTCTGGCAGGCGCTGCGCAGCCCGCGCCTGCTGACGCGTGAGGTGCTGGCCGGCCTCGTCGTCGCTCTCGCGCTGATCCCCGAGGCCATCGCGTTCTCGATCATCGCGGGTGTCGACCCCCGCGTCGGACTGTTCTCCTCGTTCATCATGGCCGTGGTGATCGCGTTCCTCGGTGGCAGGCCCGCGATGATCACCGCCGCCACAGGTGCGGTCGCGCTGGTGATCGCCCCGGTGGTGCGCGAGCACGGGATGCAGTATTTCATCGCCACGGTCATCCTCGCGGGGATGATTCAGCTCGTGCTCGCCGGTCTCGGCGTCGCCAAGCTCATGCGCTTCATCCCACGCTCGGTGATGGTCGGCTTCGTGAACGCCCTGGCGATCCTCATCTTCTCCGCGCAGGTGCCCCAGCTGCTCGGCGTGCCGTGGGCGGTGTATCCGCTCACCGCCATCGGCCTCGCCATCGTCTTCCTCTTCCCCCGGCTCACGAAGGTCGTGCCAGCGCCCCTGGTCGCGATCGTGGTGCTGACCGCCGCGGTCGTGCTGCTCGGCGTCGCCGTGCCGAATGTCGGCGACCAGGGCGCGCTGCCCGACAGCCTGCCCGCCCTCTTCATCCCCGACGTGCCGCTCACCCTCGAAACGCTCGGGATCATCGGTCCTTACGCGCTGGCCATGGCGCTGGTCGGCCTGATGGAGTCGCTGATGACGGCGAAGCTCGTCGACGACATCACCGACACCCACTCCCGCAAGACCCGCGAAGCGTTCGGACAGGGCGGAGCGAACATCGTCTCCGGTCTCTTCGGCGGGATGGGAGGCTGCGCGATGATCGGCCAGACGATGATCAACGTCAAAGCATCCGGTGCCCGCACGCGCATCTCCACCTTCCTGGCAGGTGTGTTCCTGCTGATCCTCGTTCTCGTGCTCGGCGATGTCGTCGCGATCATCCCGATGGCGGCGCTCGTGGCTGTGATGATCTTCGTGTCGGTCGCGACCTTCGACTGGCACAGCATCCGCCCCTCCACTCTGCGACGGATGCCGAAGAGCGAGACGGCCGTGATGCTGATCACCGTGGTCGCGACGGTGTGGACGCACAACCTGGCGATCGGCGTGGTCCTCGGCGTGATCGCCGCCATGGTGATGTTCGCGCGACGCGTGGCGCACTTCGTGACGGTCACGCGCAGCGTCTCCGACGACGGCGCTGAAGCGCGGTACACGGTCGACGGAGAGCTGTTCTTCGCGTCGAGCAACGACCTCACCACCCAGTTCGACTACGCCGCCGATCCCGGTCGGGTCGTCATCGACATGTCTCGGTCGCACATCTGGGATGCGTCGACGGTCGCGGCCCTGGACGCCGTGATCACGAAGTACGCCGCGCATGGAACCGCCGTCGAGATCACGGGGCTCAACGAGACCGCCGCCGCGTTCCGGGATCGCCTGACGGGTGGACTCGGCGGCGAGCACTGACCGAAGGTCTATCGGCGTCGTTATGCTCGGCGCATGAGCATCGACCTCGAAGCGCTGTACATCGACCTGCACCGCCATCCTGAGCTGTCGTTCCAGGAGACCCGTACCGCCAGCATCGCCGCCGCGCACCTGCGGGATCTCGGCCTGGACGTGCACGAGGGCATCGGGGTCACCGGCGTGATCGGGGTGCTCGAGAACGGCGAAGGACCGGTCGTCTGGCTGCGCGCCGACATGGACGCCCTGCCCGTCAAGGAGGAGACCGGTCTCGCCTACGCCTCGACCGCGGTCGGCGTCGACCCCGACGGCAACACTGTGCCGGTGATGCACGCCTGCGGGCATGACATGCACGTGACCGCGATGATCGGCGCGGTCGAGCGCCTCGTCGGTGACCGCGGCAGCTGGCAGGGGACGATCGTGGTCGTGATCCAGCCCGCCGAGGAGTACGGCGCAGGGGCGCGCGCCATGCTCGACGACGGGGCGCTCGCCCGCTTCCCCCGCCCTGACGTCGTGCTCGGTCAGCACGTCACCCCGCTGCCGGCCGGCGTGATCGGCGTGCGGCCGGGTCCGCAGATGTCGGCGTCCGACGGGCTCCAGGTCGTGATGCACGGCCGCGGCGGGCACGGATCGCGCCCGCACTCGACCGTGGATCCCGTGGTCATGGCGGCTGCCACCGTGATGCGTCTGCAGACCATCGTCTCTCGCGAGGTCGACCCGCACGACCTGGCGGTCGTGACAGTCGGATCGATCCACGCCGGCACCAAGAACAACATCATCCCCGCCGACGCCACCTTGCAGCTGAGCCTGCGCTACCCCGACGAGCAGCTGCGCGACAAGGTGCTCGAGAAGGTCGAGCGCATCGTGCGCGCCGAGGCGTCGGCATCCGGCGCGCAGCGCGAGCCCGAGATCACGACCCTGCACACGCTGCCCGCCACCATCAACGACGCGGATGCCACCGCCCGCGTCATCTCGGCGTTCCGATCGGCGTTCGGTTCGGATGCCGTGATCGATCCCGGCCTGTTCACCGGCAGCGAGGACGTGTCGTGGTTCGCACGCGACGCCGGAGTGCCGCTGGTGTTCTGGTTCTGGGGCGGGGCCGATCCGGTCGCGTACGCAGCGGCCATGGCCGACGACACCCTGGATCAGGCCATCCCGACCAACCATTCGCCGTTCTACGCGCCCGTCATCCACCCGACCGTCGAAGCCGGAGTGACGGCGCTCGCCGTTGCGGCGCGGGAGTTCCTGGGCTGAGCCCCCTGCGTCCAGCTGACGGGCTCAGAATCGCGTCCGCCGCGCGCGACGGGCCTCAGGCCTCGATCACCCGCTGATTGATCTCGTGCGCCTCACGGTGCAGGCGCTCCATGCGCTGGTCGAGCTCACCGGCGGCATCCGCGGCATCCGTCAGGCTCTGCACCAGATGCACGGGCACGCGTCCCGCGAACTTGTAGTGGATCTTGTGCTCGAGGCTTGCCCAGAAGTCCATCGCGATGGTGCGGAACTGCACCTCGACCGGTACGGGCACCGGGCCGGTGGACAGGAACACCGGCACCTCGACGATCACGTGCAGGCTGCGGTAGCCGTTCGGCTTGGGCTCTGCGATGTAGTCCTTCACGAGCCGCACGGTGATGTCGTCCTGCTTGGTGAACAGCTCGAAGAGCCGGTACACGTCGCTGACGAAGCTGCACGTCACCCGCACACCGGCGATGTCGGTGATCTCGCGGCGAATCGTGTCGAAGTCCGGCTCGATGCCCTTGCGCGCCACCTTCTCGACGATGCCGTCCGGCGACTTCAGCCGGCTCTTCACGTGCTCGATCGGGTTGTACGCGTGATTGTGCGTGAACTCGTCGCGCAGGATCGAGATCTTCGTCTCGACCTCCCGCATACCGAACTCGTACTCGCGGAGGAACCGCTGGAACTCGTCTCTCAGCTGCTTCGCTTCCGCGATCGCGGCATCGTCGACGGAAACCGTGGTCATGCCATCGACGTTACGCGGACGGCTTCGGAAACGGCTGTGTGTTCGTCATCAGCGGACGAGCGGCGTCACGCGTCCCGTGACCTCCACAGCAGCCACACGAAGTAGGGCGCGCCGATCAGGGCGACGACGATCCCGGCCGGCAGCTGCGCCGGTGCGAGCACCGTGCGACCCACGGCGTCCGCGACGCCCACGAGCAGCGCTCCGAGCAGCACCGCGACGGGGATCACCCTGGTGTGCCTCGCGCCGACGAGGGCTCGCGCGGCGTGCGGCGCGACCAGGCCGACGAAGCCGACCACGCCCACGGCCGACACCGCCAGGGCGGCCAGCAGGGCGGCCGCCACGAGCAGCCCGAGCCGGGTGCGCTCGAGACGGATGCCGGCCAGTCTCGGCGTGTCCTCGTCCATCGCGAGGATGTCGAGATCGCGGCGCTGCGCGATGACGAACGGGAGCGCGACGGCGAGGACGATCGCGAGCGGGATCACCTGCTCCCAGATCCGCCCGTACGTGGTGCCCGAGAGCCAGGTGTAGATCTTCGGAGTGTCCCACGGGTTCGATCGCAGCAGCACGAAGGTGGTCAGCGCGGTGCTTCCGTACCAGACGCCGATGCCGATCAGCACGAGACGGTCGGCGCTGAGACCACCGCGCCAGGCAAGCGCGTACACCAGCGCGAACGCCAGCAGGGCACCCGCGATCGCGGCAGCGAGCATCCCGAACGTGGATGCCGTCGCGCTGGTGACCACGAGCACCGCGCCGAGGCCAGCACCGCCCGTGATGCCGAGCAGGCCGGGCTCTGCCAGCGGGTTGCGGCTGACAGCCTGCGTGATGGTGCCCGCGAGGGCCAGCGCGGCTCCGGCGACCACGGCCGCGATGACGCGCGGGGCGCGCTCGTCGAGCGCGAACGACACCAGCGGCGGGGCCTGCTGCTGCAGCCACAGCATGATATCACCGGTGAGCAGCGGGGTCGCGCCGACGAGCAGGCCGACCAGCACGACGGCCGCGAGCGCGGCCGAGGTGACGACGAGGACGGCCGCGAAACGGCGGCCTCTGCGCACGCCGAAGCGGATGCTGGGCGGGCGACGTGTCGGCCCCGCATCGCGCAGGCGCCGTGCCATCACGATCAGCACGATCGCGCCCAGCAGTGTCGTCGCGACACCGGTCGGCACGGCGATCGCACCCTCGGCACCGATCAGGGCGCGCAGCACCGCGTCGGCGAGGATGACGACGATCGCGCCGATGAGCCCGGTCGCAGGGATGAGCAGTACGTGCTTCCCGAGCGCGGGCACGAGACGCGAAAGCAGCCGGGCGAGCACGGGCGCACACAGGCCGACGAAGCCGACCGGGCCGGCGAGCGTCACGGCCGTCGCGGTCAGGATCACCGAGAGCAGGATGCCGAGCACCCGCGTCGAACGGATGGGCACGCCGAGCGACGAGGCGGTGTCGTCGCCGAGGGCGAGCACATCGAGACGGCGAGTCAGCGCGAGCGTGAGGCCCGTCGCCACGAGAACGATCGGGGCGGCGCGCAGGAAGCTCTCCAGGCCCAGCTGCGACAGGCTGCCGCTCCCCCAGGCGAACAGCCCCTTGGTCTCCTCGTCGAACAGCACCAGCAGCGCCGAAGTACCTGCCTGCAACGCCAGCGCCAGCGCGGATCCTGCGAGCACGAGCCGCGTGGTCGACGACGCGGCTCCGCCGGCCAGGCCCAGCACCAACGCCGCTGCGAAGAGACCGCCGGCGAACGCGACCACACCCGACGCCCAGAACGGGATCGAGACGCCGAAGGCGGTCACGGCCGTGACGGCGAAGTAGGCGCCGCCTGTCACGCCGAGGGTGTCGGGCGAGGCGAGCGGGTTGCGCGACAGCGACTGCATCAGCAGGCCGGCGACGCCGAGCGCGACGCCGACGGTCACGCCGGCGGCGAGCCTGGGCAGCCGCGAGCCGAACAGGATCTCCTGATCAGCGAACACCTGACCGCTGGTGCCCTGCGTGAGGTGCCACATCGAGGCGGCCAGCAGCAGGATGAGAAGGGCGAGCAGTGCGGCGACGGCACGCATGATGCCGCCGCCGCTTCCCCCTCCGGGTTCTGAGACGCTGTCCGCCGACGACCGGGAGACCGGGGCGTGCAGGGTCACTTCGTGATGATGTCGACGTACGCGTCGATGATCTGCTCGGCCGAGCGCGGACCGCCGAAGGTCCAGATGCCCGCCGGGAAGGCGTGGATGCGGCCGTCCTTCACCGCGGGGATGGACGCCCACGCCGGGTTCTTCTCGGCGGCGTCGACGAAGCTCTCGGAATCAGGGTCGGCCGTGCCCGAGTGCAGCAGGGTGGCGTCGCCGATCGTGGTCATCCCCTCGATGTCGGTCTGGCCGAGGCCGTAGGCGGGGTCGACCTCACCGGTCCAGGCGTTGGTCAGGCCCAGCTCCTCGCCGATCTCGCCGATCAGCGAACCCTGGCCGAACGGACGAAGCGAGACGTTGCCGCCGTCGACCCAGCCGTCGAAGAACACGAACTCGCTGATCTCGGGGGCGGCATCCGCCACCTTCTCCTTCGCGTCGGCGAGGTGCTGCTCGAACTCTTCCTTGACCACGTCTGCGCGCTCGGTGCGGCCGGTGGCCTCGGCGATCAGGTCGAACGTGTCGAGGGTCTGCTGGATGGGATCCTCGGCCTTGGCGCCGAGCGTCGCCAGCACGGGCACACCGTACTTCTCGAGCTGGCTGATGATCGCATCGTCGCGCGTGTACGCCTCGACGATCACCAGGTCGGGCTCGGTCGCGAACAGCGCATCGAGGTTCGGCTCCTGACGGGTGCCGACGTCCTTCACGTCCTCGGGCAGCTCTTCCGCGGTGTCCCAGGTGCGGTAGCCCTCGGCATCCGCCACGGCCACCGGGGTCAGGCACAGGGAGAGCACATCCTCGATCTGCTGCCATTCGAGCACGGCCACGTTCTCGGCGGGCTTGTCGAGCTCGACGGTGCGGCCGAAGGCATCGGTGAGCTCGACGGGACCGCTGGAGGTCTTCGTGGTGTCGTCGGCGCAGCCGATACCGGTCGCGGTCGAGGTGGTCTCGTCGGCGGGCTCGGCTGCGGACTGCGTGGTGCCGCAGGCGGTGAGGACCAGGGTGAGCGCGCCGAGGGTCGCGAGGGCGGCGAAGGGCTTGTTCATGGAGGGGCTCCGGGGTTTTTCGGGTAGGGGCTTCAGGCGGAGAGAGCGGTGAGCGCGCGGCGGGCACGGTCGTGATGCCGGCCGCGGGGAGTGACATGCACGCGTCCGGTTCGGGTGTCGACAGCGGCCTCGATCGCGAGCCCGTACACCTCGGTGAGGTTCTCGGAGGTCAGCACGGCGGCCGGGGTGCCGGCCGCATGCACGCGGCCTTTGTGCATCAGCACGACCTCGTCGGCGACGGATGCGGCGTGGTCGAGGTCGTGCAGCACGACGCCCACAGCAGTGCCGCGATCGGCGAGGTCGCAGACCAGATCGAGCGTCTCGACCTGGTACCGCAGGTCGAGGTGGTTGGTGGGCTCGTCGAGCAGCAGGATGCCGGTGCTCTGGGCGAGCGCCGTCGCCAGCCACACGCGCTGCAGCTCGCCGCCCGAGAGCTCGTCGACGGGGCGATATGCCATGTCCTCGAGCCCGGTGAGCTCCAGCGCGTGCGTGATCGCCTGCCGGTCGGCATCCGTCAGCCCTGCGAAGCGTCCGCGATGCGGGTGCCGGCCGTAAGCGACGACGTCTTGGACTTCGAGGCCGGACGGATGCGGACGCGACTGGGACAGCATCGCGACCGTGCGGGCGAACTCCTTGGCCGACAGGGATGCGGCGTCGCGAGCGCCGTGCGCGCCGTCGATGCGCACGACTCCTGAGTCGACCCTGTGCAGCCGAGCGAGGGCGCGCAGGGCGGTGGACTTGCCGCTGCCGTTGGGACCGATGAGCGCGGTGACGACGCCGGGACGCAGGTGCAGGGAGACGTCGTGCACGACCCGCATGCGGCCGTAGCTGAGGGCGAGCGCCTCGCCGTGCAGTTCGTCGGCGGGTGCTTCGCGGGACTCGGTAGGTGTCACGTTAGGAGAGCCTAACCTATGATGGACGGGTGAGCCACCACCCTTACCGCACATTCCGGACGACCGTCGCGCGCATCACCCCGCTGTCGCCGCACTTCACGCGCATCACGCTCGCTGGCGACGACCTGACGCACTTCGGCACCGACGGCCTGGATCAGCGCATCAAGCTGATCATCCCGTTCGCCGACGGCACGATCACCGATGTCGGCCAGTTCGACGAGACGCAGAGCATGGGTGAGTGGTACCGGCGCTGGCGCGAGCTGCCCGACGAGAAACGCAATCCGATCCGCACCTACACGATCCGCGCGCCGCGCCCGCAGGACCGCGAGATCGATGTCGAGTTCGTGCTGCACGGCACTGAGGGCCCGGCATCCGCCTGGGCGAGCGCCGCACGCGTCGGGGATCCGATGTTCGTCGTCGGCCCGGACTCCCGCTCGGATGAGCAGGGCGGCGGGATCGAGTGGAAGCCGGGTTCGGCGTCATCGGTGCTCATCGCGGGCGACGAGACGGCGGCACCGGCGATCCGCTCCATCGTGGAGGCGCTGCCGGCCGACGCCGTCGGCGAGGTGTGCATCGAGGTGCCGACCGAGGCTGACGCCCTGCCCCTGAGCGCTCCCGACGGCGTGCGCGTGAGCTGGCTGGCCCGCAGCGGCGCCGCTCACGGGGTGCGCCTGAGCGCCGCCGTGCACGCGTGGGGACGCCAGCGCGCGACCCCCACCGCCGTCGCCGATCTGGACGATCCGTCGTCCGACGAGATCCTGTGGGAGGTGCCGGATGCGGTCGACGGCGGCGAGTACGCGTGGCTTGCCGGAGAGGCCGGCACCATCACAGCGCTGCGCCGGCACCTGGTGCGCGACCTCGGCATCGACCGGCGTTCGATCGCGTTCATGGGCTACTGGAAGCAGGGCCGCGCCGAGGCTTCCTGATCGCGCGCTGCGTCCGGCACAGGACGCGGATTCACCACCAGACCCGCGGCGAAGAGCGAACTACGCTGACGGGATGAGCTCACAGCGACACGATGCCTGGCCTGTCCGGACGCAGCGGCTGCAGATCCGCCCGTGCACCGTCGATGATCTGGACGACGTGTGGGAGTACCGCCGCCTTCCGGACGTGAACCGCTGGCTGGGCCGTGCGCCCGAGACGCGCGAGGCGTTCCACGAGACGTATTCCGAGAGCGACCGGCTCGCATCGACGTTCGTGATCGAGGCGCTTTCGGCGCCCACCGAGCGGCCGGCGATCATGGGCGACATCATGGTGCGCATCGAAGACGGCTGGGCGCAGGCCGAGGTCGCCGCTCAGGCCAAGGGAGTTCAGGCGGAGCTCGGCTGGGTGCTGCATCCGGCGCACGCGGGCAACGGATACGCGACCGAGGCGGTCCGGGCCGTGATCGACACCTGCTTCGGGGCGCTCGGGCTGCGCCGCGTGCACGCCGGATGCTTCACCGTCAACGAGCGCTCCTGGCGACTGATGGAGCGACTCGGGATGCGGCGCGAAGAGGACAGCCGCAAGACCGGGCTGCATCGCTCGGGCGAATGGCTCGACGGCCTCAACTACGCGCTCCTGGCCGAGGAGTGGCCCACGCCGGGCAGTCTCAGCGGCGAGACCGAGCATCGGTCAGATGCTGACCGGACAGCACGCCGGGCAGCCCCCGACCTGCCCGCGTGAAGAACAGCATGACGCACGCGCCGAACAGCAGTGCGCCGGAGAGCGAGTCGAAGACACCGCCGAGCAGACCGAGCGCGGAGAGTCCGCCCACGCCGCCCGCCCATCGCAGTAAGCGTGCGACGGGCACAGGCACCGGCCCGCCCGCGTAGCGCAGCTGCACGGCGAGGTCTCCGATCGACTGCCCGCTGGCGAGGATCGCGACGAGCCAGACGAACGCCGCGCCGCCGGTGCCCACGATCTCGGCCCAGATCCCGGCGAGCACCGCTTCGCGATCATGCCTTACGTACTGCAGGTAGAGCTGCACCGCGACGCTCCCGATGCCGGCGACCAGGAAGAACCCGATCCCATCGCACAGCATCGCCACCGCACGTCGGCCCCGCGTGACCGGACGCGGCTGCGCGGCATCCGGTGCCGTGGCCAGGCCGCGGTGGGCGCGCGGCACGACGAGGCCGAACACGGCGCCGAGCAGCGAACCCGTCGTGTTCGTGAGGAGGTCGCCGACGTCGAAGAACCGGTACGCGCAGGGGTAGAGGCCCCAGACTCCGGTGAGCTGCGTCGTCTTGACGAACAAGGAGAGTCCGAAGCCGGCGAGCAGGGCGACGAGGATGCCGCGTCCGCCCAGCACCCGCAGGAAGAAGCCGAGCGGCACGAACAGCAGCACGTTGAAGAACAGCTGGAGAACGGCCGGATGAGTGAGGGTGCTGCCCGGCGCGGCGATCGCCCGCCGCACATCGCGCACGATCTCCATCGGGTCGGTGATCATCCCCACGCACCGGATGCTGTCGGGCTCCGGCAGGGGCAGCAGCGTGTAGGTCCAGATCGCCCAGAAGTACACGAGTGCGGCGAACCAGAGCAGCGCGCGGGGCAGGCTCAGCCGGCCGCGTCTGCGGTAGCTGATCGCGACGAACGGCACGAACAGCGCGACGCCGGCGACCATGCCGATGCCGACCGCGACCACACCCAGAAGCACCTGTTCCCCCACGAGCGGCAATTCTAGATGCGTGCCATCGTCGCCCCGAGCCAGGCCACTCGGTCGCAGCATCCGGCAGTCGCCGTCGCACGGATGCAGGAGATCACCCGATCTGCAGGAGCCCTTCGGGCAGGGGACTCCTGCAATCCGGGTGATCTCCTGCAGACCGGGCGGCCTTCGTCAGCGGCGCACCGCCGCCTCGGGCCGCAGATCCAGACGCCGAAGCGCCTGGGCGTTGAGCGCGACGACGATGGTCGACAGCGACATCAGCACGGCACCCACCGACATCGGCAGCACGAATCCGACTGGTGCGAGAACGCCTGCGGCGAGCGGCACCGACAGCAGGTTGTATCCCGCCGCCCACCAGAGGTTCTGCTTCATCTTGCGGTAGCCGGCCCGTGACAGCTCGATCACCGACAGCACCGAACGCGGGTCGTCCGACGCGAGGATCACTCCTGCCGAGGCGATCGCCACGTCCGTACCCGCTCCGATGGCGATCCCGACGTCGGCCTGAGCGAGTGCAGGGGCGTCGTTCACCCCGTCCCCGACCATGGCGACCTTCTTCCCCTCGCGCTGCAGCTCGGCGACCTTGGCCGACTTGTCCTCGGGGCGCACCCCGGCGAACACGCGATCGATCCCGAGCTGGCCCGCGACCGTACGCGCCACGGCTTCGGCGTCGCCGGTGATCATCACGACCTCGACCCCGCGGCGGTGCAACGCGTCGACGGCCTCCCGTGACTCGCCGCGGATCTCGTCGGCGAGCCTGAGCCCGCCGATCACCTCTCCGTCGCGCACCACATGCAGGATGATCGCGCCCTCGGCGCGCCACGCCGCGGCATCCGGGATCTCCGCGGCATCGACCTCCTCGAGCATCTTCGGCCCGCCCACACGCACGTCGCGCCCGTCGACCGCCGCCTTCACGCCGACGGCCGGCGAGGAGGAGAAGCCCGTCGCCGTCGGCACGTCGAGATCCGACGCGGCCCTGACGATCGCCTTGGCCAGCGGATGCTCACTGTCGGCCTCGACGGACGCGGCGAGTGCGAGCACGGCGTCCGCCTCCCAGCCCTCGGCCGGCGCGACGGCCGTGACCGTCGGCTCGCCCTTCGTGAGCGTCCCGGTCTTGTCGAACAGGACCGTGCCGATGCCCCGCATGCTCTCCAGGGCCAGCCGGTCCTTGACGAGCACTCCTGCGCGGGCGGCTCGCTCGGTGGCGATGGACACGACCAGCGGGATCGCGAGTCCGAGCGCGTGCGGGCAGGCGATCACGAGGACCGTGACCGTGCGGATCACCGCGGCGTCGGGGTCGCCGGCCAGACTCCAGAGCAGCGCCGTGAGCACGGCAGCGCCCAGCGCGAACCAGAACAGCCACGCCGCCGCCCTGTCGGCGAGGCGCTGCGCCCGCGAGCTGGACGCCTGCGCCTCGGCGACGAGCTTGCGGATGCCGGCGAGCGCGGTGTCGTCGCCGGTGGCGGTCACCTCGACGCGCAGACCGGAGTCGGTGGCGACCGTGCCCGCGGTGACCCGGTCACCCGCACCTCGCGATACGGTGCGGGACTCGCCGGTGAGCATCGACTCGTCCATGTCTGCGCGACCGTCGACTACGACGCCGTCGGCGGGGACGCTTGCCCCTGGACGCACCACGACCACGTCGCCGACTCGAAGATCGGCCGGGCTCACCCGTACGATCTCGTCGCCTTCGATCCGCGCCGCCTCATCCGGCAGCAGGGCTGCCAGGGAATCCAGGGCCGAGGTGGTCTGAGCCAGCGAGCGCATCTCGAGCCAGTGCCCGAGCAGCATGATGACGATGAGCAGCGCCAGCTCCCACCAGAACTCGAGCTCGTGGTGCAGAACGCCCAGGCTCGCGCCCCAGGATGCGACGAAGGCGACCGTGATGGCCAGGGCGATGAGCAGCATCATGCCCGGCCTACGGCTCTTGACCTCCGAGAGCGCCCCTGTGAGGAACGGGCGGCCGCCCCATGCGTACATCACGGTACCGAGCACCGGGGCGATCCAGCGCGATCCGGGGAAGTCGGGGATCGCGTACCCGATGAGCATCGCGAACATGCCGCTGAACGCCACCACGGGTACCGCGAGGAGCAGGTTGGCCCAGAACAGGCGGCGGAACTGGCCGACGTGGTCGCCGTGACCCTCATGACCGCCATGGCCGCCATGACCGGCACGGCCATCGTGATCGCCGTGGCCTGCGCTGACGTCGTGCTCGGTGTGCCCGGCGTGGCCCTGGTGCGGGGCCGAGCCGTCGTCCTCGGTGTGACGGCCGGCGTGCCCCGACGAAGAATCCATCCCGTGATGGGCGTCGTGTGCGTTCATCATTCACCCTCCTGCCGGAAGCAACCCAATACCCCCGCGGGGTATTCCGGATCGGCACTCCTGCGCGCCATCCTTCCCCGTCCGAGTCGTCAGCGGAAGGAGCGCAGCCGAAGGCTGTTGCCGACGACGAAGACGCTCGAGAACGCCATCGCCGCTCCCGCGAGCATCGGATTCAGCAGCCCGAGGGCCGCAAGCGGGATCGCCGCGATGTTGTAGGCGAAGGCCCAGAAGAGGTTGCCCTTGATGGTTCCCAGCGTGCGGCGGGACAGCCGGATCGCATCCGCCGCCGCCCGCAGGTCGCCGCGCACCAGGGTGATGTCGGACGCCTCGATCGCGACATCCGTTCCGGTTCCCATGGCCATGCCCAGGTCTGCCTGCGCCAGTGCGGGCGCGTCGTTGACACCGTCGCCGACCATCGCCACGACCCTGCCCTGCTCTTGCAGTCGAGAGACCACGGCGACCTTGTCGGCCGGGAGCACCTCTGCGATGACCTCGTCGATGCCGACCTGCGCAGCGATGTGCCGCGCGGCCGCCTCGTTGTCGCCGGTGAGCAGCACCGGCGTGAGGCCGAGCAGCTTGAGCGAGGCGACGGCTTCGGCACTGGTCGGCTTCACCTGGTCTGACACGACGATCATGCCGCGCGCCGCTCCGTCCCAGGCGACGAGGACTGCCGTCTGACCGGCCGCCTCGGCTTCGGCCTTGGCCGCGAGCAACCGGACAGAGGGATGGATTGCCCAGTCCTCGAGCAGTGAGAGCCGCCCGACGAGCACTGCGCGCCCCTCGACCACGCCGCTGACCCCGCGCCCCTCGACGTTCTGGAACGATTCGACGTCCGGCAGCCTCGGCGTGGGGTCGGAGAGTGCGGCATCCGGGCGAGCCGCCGCGATGTCTCGTGACTCCTCGGCGGACAACGCGGCGGCCGCGACCGCGCGGGCGATCGGATGCTCGCTGGCGTGTTCGAGGGATCCCGCCAGGCGCAGCAGCTGCACGGCATCCGTGTCCCCTTCGGGGATGACCGACACGACGCTCATGCGTCCTTCGGTGACCGTGCCGGTCTTGTCGAGCACGACGGTGTCGACACGGCGGGTGGATTCGAGCACCTCGGGCCCCTTGATCAGGATGCCGAGCTGCGCACCTCGGCCTGTGCCGACGAGCAATGCGGTGGGTGTCGCGAGTCCCAGCGCGCACGGGCAGGCGATGATGAGCACGGCGACCGCGGCGGTGAAGGCGGCGGATGCCGGGAACCCGGCGCCCAGCCAGGCGCCGAGAGCCGCGACGGCGATCGCGATGACGATCGGCACGAAGACGCCCGAGATGCGGTCGGCAAGGCGCTGGACCTCGGCTTTGCCGGTTTGCGCCTGCTCCACCAGGCGGGCCATCTGCGCAAGCTGTGTGTCGGCGCCCACGCGGGTGGCGCGGACGACCAGGCGACCGCCGGCGTTCACGGTCGCGCCCGTCACGGAATCCCCCACGCCCACCTCGACGGGCACGGCCTCGCCTGTGATCATCGACTGATCGACGGCGGACGAGCCAGAGGCGACGACGCCGTCGGTCGCGATCTTCTCGCCCGGGCGCACGACGAACTCGTCGCCGACGCGCAGCTCCGACGTGGGGATGCGCGTCTCAACGTCTCCGCGCAGCACGGCGACGTCCTTCGCGCCGAGCTCGAGCAGAGCGCGCAGCGCGGCACCGGCACGGCGCTTGGCGCGTTTCTCGAAGTAGCGCCCGGCCAGCACGAACATGGTGACGCCGGCGGCGACCTCGAGGTAGATGTTCGCCGCGCCGTCGCTCGGAGCGATCGCGAACGAGAACCCGTGCGTCATACCGGCCTCGCCGGCCGTGCCGAGGAACAGCGCGTACAACGACCACAGGAACGCGGCCGTGGTGCCGAGGCTGATGAGCGTGTCCATGGTGGCGGCGCCGTGGCGCAGATTGACCCAGGCTGCGCGGTGGAATGGCCACGCCGCCCATACGATCACCGGGGCGGCCAGCGCCAGAGAGGCCCACTGCCAGTAGGTGAACTGTAGAGCCGGGATCATCGCGAGGAGTATCACGGGCACCGACAGCACGACGGCGCCGATCAGGCGGTGCCGCAGTGCGCGCAGCTCGCGCTGCTCCCCGCTTTCGCCGCCGTCGACTCGCGGCGCATCGGGCGGGGCGGGGACCGCGGCGGAGTATCCGGCATTCTCGACCTCGGCAATCAGCATCGCCGGGTCGATCGGGCCGTCGACCGTCACCTGCGCCTTCTCGGTGGCGTAGTTCACGGTGGCGGTCACGCCGTCGAGCTTGTTGAGCTTCTTCTCGATGCGCATCGCGCAGGAGGCGCAGGTCATGCCGCCGATCTCGAGATCGATGCGGTTCTGTGCCGTGCCGTCGGGCAACGCGGCGGTGCTCACGATGGTGCTCCTCGTCGGTGCGATGTGGATCAGTGCTGGTGGTCGTCGGAGTCGTCGCCCTGCGCCGCATCCGTCGTATCGACGACGAAGGGCACGGAGTGGACGGCCCCTTCGACCTGGAAGTCGAAATAGAGCAGGTAGCGCCCCGCAGTCGGCACGGATGCCGCGAACGACACGTCAGGGCCTGAGGTGTCTCCCGCCCGGGGTGCGTCGCCCTCCGGGTGCACGTGCGCGTAGCCGAGGTCGCCCTGGCGCAGGGCGACGAGATGCCCGAACGCCCCGAGGTACGGCTCGAGAGCGGTGACGGGTGCGCCGTTCTTCGCGATCTCGACCGTCAGTTCCGATGCTGCTCCGACGGCGAGATCGCCGCGGAGGTGCACGTCGTAGCCGGCCACCCGCGCGTGCCGAGCAGGCTGCGGGTCGACGGGCGCAAATGCCCCCGAGACCTGCACCGAGCGTGACAGCGTGACGGCTTCGGCGCCGGATGCGGTGAAGTCGGCGAACACGCGGTAGCTGCCCGCTTCACGCCAAGACCAGTCGATGGACCAGACACCTGCAGCGTCCATCTCGGGGTGCACGTGACGGAACTCGGCGCCGTCGCTGCGCACCACGATCAGGTGCAGGTCCTTGTCGTGCTCCCGCTCGTATTCGGTCACGGGTTCGCCGTGCCCGTCCAGGATGCGGAAGCTCAGTTCGCCCGGCTCGCCTGCGGCGGTCGGTGCGGTCACGGTGTCGAGGGTCAGGCCTTGCGCGGAGAGGGAGAGACCGCCGAGCTCACCGGCGCGAGCCGGTCCGCCGTGGCCGTCGTGCGCACTCGGCGCAGGGGCTTCTGTCGCTGCTGTGCTGTGATCCTGCATGGCGGAATCCTTCTGCGAGGCGGTCCATTCGGTGGCGATGCCGTCGGGCGCGATGGCCCCCGATGCGGCTGCGGCGACGCCGAACACCGCCACCAGGCCCAGCCCGAACAGGCCGAGGCGTGCCGCGGCGTTCATCAGGCCGACACCACCTGGTAGCCCGCCTCGTCGACGGCGGCGATGATGGCAGCGGCGTCGACCGGTGCAGTCGAGCCGACGATGAGACGACCGTTCTGCGCGTTGACGTCGATGCTCTCGACGCCGGCTACCTTGGCGACCTCTTCACGCACGGACATCTCGCAGTGGCCGCAGGTCATCCCTGTCACCTGGAACTCGGTGGTGGTCATAGCATCTCCTGTTCGTTCGATGTACCCCCTCGGGGTACTACATGAGACTACTACAACATACCCCCTGGGGGTATTCCCGCGGCGCGAAAGAACTCCGGAGCGACCCGACGACCGCCGCGCATTCGAGGAAGGAGCGTGCTGGGCGACGGCGGCTCAGGCGTCGACGAGGGAGCGATGCCGCGCAGCGGCCTCGGTGCGCGTCGCGGCGCCCAGCTTGCGCAGCACGGCTGAGACGTGCACGCTCACAGTCTTGATGCTGATGAAGAGCCGCTCGGCGATCTGGCGGTTGCTGAGTCCTTCGGCCAGGAGCTCGAGCACCTGCTGCTCGCGGGCGGTCAGCTCGGTGCCGTCGCGCCGGGCGGCCGTCGTCGTCAGACCGGTGGCGTCGGCGAACTCGGTGGCCTCGTGCTGCAGACGGGCGTGGCCGATCCGGGCGGCAAGCCGCTCCGCGTCGGCGAGCACCGTCGCCGCCTCCGCGCGATCGGAACGGTCGGCGACCAGCCGGCGGGCGAGTTCGAGGCGGACGAGCACCGCGAGCGCCGCCGGCATGTCGTCGCCGTCGGCGATCGGCATCGCTTCGCGCAGACGGTCGGCGTCGCCTGCCAGCAGGGCGAGCAGCACCTGGGTCCACCCGGCGGGGTGCAGCGCCTCCGGCAACCTCTGCCAGGCGTCCGCCACGGATCCGGCGAGCGCCGCAGCCTCGTCGGCGAATCCCTGCGCGCGCAGCGCTGCGACGATCGATCCCCCGTCGAGCAGCACCCGGGCCGCGTGGGCGAGTTCGGCACCGCCCCCGTCGAAGAGCTCCTGGAGCACTCGCGCGGCGCCGCGTGCATCGCCCGCGGCCAGCCGCAAGGCGATGTCGGAGGTGAGCAGCGAGTACTGCACCTGTCGCTCGATCACCGCGACCTGACGAACGACGGGCAGCCATTCGTCGAGCAGTGCTCTTGCCTCGTCGATGCGCCCGCGCCAGGCGAGGGCGCGCACCCGCGTCATCGTCGTGTAGACGCGGAACACCCGGTGCGTGCGGAATGTGAGGTCTCCGGCCAGCAGGCTCTCGGTGCGGGCGATGTCGCCGAGCTGCAGCAGCGGTTCGGCGAGGTTCTGCGTGAGGATCGACCCGCTGGTGCGCTCGACGCCGAGGGTCCGCGCGTGAGCGATGCCGTCCTCGGCGACCTGTACGGCCTCTCGATGCCGGCCGAGCAGGTACAGCGCGTCGGAGTAGTTCACCCGGTAGCGCATCTGCGCGGTGCTGCCCTTCGCCCGCTCCCACGCGAGTCGGTAGTCTGCCAATCCACCCGACACATCGCCGGTGTGCATACGACTGCCGGCCCTGGTGTTCGCCGCGATCGACATCTGGTCGTCGTCGCCTGCCGCCTCGGCCAGGCGATAGGCCTCGTCGGCCGCCTGGATCGCCTCGGGGAACTCCGCCGCCACCATGTGGCGCCCGGCCAGCAGGTTGAGCAGCGTGGCCCGCAGCCGGTCGTCGTCGAGGCGGCCGGCCATCGCATCGAGCGCCTGCCGCAGCAGCGCGATCGATCCGGTGCGGCCGAGGTTCTGCAGGTAGAGCGCCTTGTCTCGCAGCAGCCTGGCGTACACCCCGACGTCGGCCGTGGCCGGATCGATCTCGTCGAGAGCGAGGCCCACGACGGTCAGAGCGCGTTCGCCGTCTCCGGCGTTGCGCAGGATCGACCCGAGCCGGGCGAGCAGCGTCACCCGTGCCATGCCGGCGGCCTCGGCGGCATCCGGCACCTGCTCCCACAGTTCGAGCGCCAGCTCGCCGAAGCGCGCGGCGGTCGAGAAGGCGTAGCTGGTCTTCGCGCGCTCCATCGCTCCGATCGCCGCGGTCAAGGCGCGCCGCGCGTCGTGAGCCTGGTGCCAGTGGAAGGCGAGGGCGGCCTCGTGGCAGCATTCACCCTCGGCGGCCCGTGTCTCGAGCGCCTCGGCGTAGGCACGATGCAGCCTGGCGCGCTCGCCGGGAAGCAGATCGTCGTGCACAGCCTCGCGCAGCAGCGCGTGGCGGAATCCGTACGAGTCGTCCGAGCGCACCGCGAGCACCGCCGCGCCTGCCGCCTCGCGGATGGCTGCGTCCAGCTGCTCGTCCGGCAGCCCGGCGATCTCGCTGAGCAGCTCATGGTCGACAGCGGCGTCCGAGCCCGAGACCGTGCGCACCACGCGCTTCGCATCGTCGCCGAGCGCGTCGAAGCGCACCAGCAGCAGATCGCGCAGCGACTCGGGCAGCGGACCCGCGGCATTGCACGAGAGCTCTTCGACGAAGAACGGCACGCCCTCTGAACGGTCGAGCAGACGAGTGAAGGCCGCGTCGTCGATCGGCCCGTTCAGCGCCTCCACCATCGCGCGCACCTGCACGGCATCGAGTCGCGCGAGCGTCAGACGGTCGAGGAGCCGTGCCCGCTCGGCTTCGACGAGGAACGAGCGCACCGAACCACCCCGGCGCACCTCGTCGACGCGACAGGTGATCACGAAGAGCACGCGATGGCCGGCGAGCACCCGCAGCAGGAAGGCCAGCGTCGAGAGCGTCGCGTCGTCAGCCCAGTGCAGGTCTTCGATGAGCACGACCACCGGACGCCTCGCTGCGGCCGCCTCGAGGACGTTGGCGATGGCCTCGCGCAGGCTCTCAGGGCCGGCTTTCGTGCGGTCGAACGGTGCGTCGCCGAGCTCGGGCAGCAGCAAGCGCAGCGCCTCGCGTGCGGGGCCGGCGGCTTCGGCTGCGGCGTCGCCCAGTTCGGCCAACGCGCCGCGCACGATCGAAGGCAGCGGGGTGTACGGCGCGGGCGTCGCGCCGTAGTCGAGGCTCCATCCGCTCAGCACGAGCGCCGAGCCCGCCGCCCTCTCGCGGAACTCGCGCAGCAGGCGCGACTTGCCGATACCCGCCTCGCCCGCCACGAGCATCGACGCGACCTCACCCGCCGACGCACGCTGCAGGGCCGCCTCGAGGATCTCGAGTTCGGCGTCACGGCCCACCATGTCGGCGGTGGACGCGATGAGGGACATGTTCTCATCGTGCCACTCGCCACCGACATCGGGGCCGCCTGCCGTCGGAGTGCGCTCGTGCAGGATGGTCACGCCGCGACGGCCTCGCAGTCGGCGCCGGCCGGGCAGCGCTCCGCCGGGACGCGGGCCGTGGACGAGGAGGTCACCTGGACTGAAGCGGCCGTCACGGGGACAGGCGTCTCGCGTCGCGGCGCGATGGCACGGAGCACCCGGGCGATCACACCCGGTCGCGACCGGATGCGGTCGGGGTTGTCCATGATCACGCGACGACGTTCTGCGATCACGGCCGCCTGCTCCTGCTCGAAGGCGGTGACACGGTAGGCGAGATAGGGGTGCTCGTACATGGGGTTCTCCTCTTTCGGTGCATCCCTACACTCGTCTCTGAGTGGGTGGGGAGACATCGGGAGGATTCCCTATCTTGCAGACTCTGCCGCCTCAGATGCGCGCGATGATCAGTGACTCACGAGGCCGGTCACCGGGTCGGGCGGATCCGTCGAGGCCTCGTAACCCTCAGGGAGCTCAGGGCGCACCAGATCCGGGTTCGCGGGGTACACGATCACGGCATCCAGCTGCGCGCCTTCGTCGATCGCGACCCGGAACGAAGACAGCGCGATCGGGTCGATCGTATGGATGCGGCGCACGCCGACGGTCTTCGCCTCGACGATCGCCCGCTCGTCGACCTCGATCGTGTGCCTGGTGATCCGCTGACCGTGCTCCAGCGCTTCACGCAGCTCGATCTGGCCCACCTCGACCTCGGCCGGCAGCCGGACCGCCCACTGGCCGGGTGAGCGTTCCTCGACATCCGCCCGAACGGGTGCACTGAAGCGCCGATCGAGTTCGGCCCTCAGCTCGCGGACCCGCTCCGCGTCGCGAGGGTCGATTCGCCCCGAGGTGTCGGGAGGGAGGTTCAGCAGCAGCCCAGCCCCCATGCCGATCGACTGCAGATGGATCGCCATCAGGTGCGCGACGCTCTTCGGCTCGTCGTCCGGGTGCCAGAACCACCCCCGCCGGATGGAGACGTCGCACTCCGGTGGAGCATAGATGCGCTCCGCAAGCGCATCGGCGCCCGTCACGTATTGGTTCAGCGCGAGCGCATCCGTGACGTACTCGACGGGATCGGCGGCCAGCCCGTCCTCGTTGCCGACCCAGCGGATCGTGGGCGCACCCATGTTGAAGATCATGGCGTCGGGCTGATGCTGCTGCACGATGCGCATGTATCGCGGCCAGTCGTAGACGCGCCCGTCGGATCCGGCGCCGTCGAACCACACCTCGGTCAGGTCGCCGTATCCGGTCATCAGCTCGGTGAGCTGCGCGGCGTAGACGGCGTCGTAGGCGTCGGCATCCGCGTACTCCGGCGCATACCTGTCCCAGGGCGACAGGTAGACGCCGAATCCGACCCTCCTTCGCCTGCAGGCAGCCGCGACCTCCGCCACGACATCACCCCGGCCGTCACGCCACGGTGACGAGGCCACGGAGTAGTCGGTGGTCTTCGTCGGCCACAGGCAGAACCCGTCGTGATGCTTGGCGGTGAGCACCACATAGGCGGCGCCGAGGCCGGCCGCCACCTCGACCCACTGGTCGGCGTCGAAGTCGGTCGGATCGAAGACCTCAGGAGAGAGCGTCCCATCGCTCCATTCGACGCCCGCGAATGTGTTGAGGCCGAAATGGAAGAACACGCCGAGGCCGGCGCGCTGCCAGGCCAGTTGCGCCGCCGATGGTCGGAGCACGTCATTCATGACCCGATGAATTCCTCCACCTCGCCGAAGTCGGGTTCCTCGCGGATCTCGACGGTCGAGCCGAGACGGTCGGTGTCGAGGATCGCGATCTCGTTGACACCGGCCCGCCACAGCGGCTCGGGCGCGTACAGGGTGACCTGCGGCCCGCGCTCCCAGTATCGCCCGAGCAGGAATCCGTTCAGCCACACCATGCCCTTCGCACCGCCGGGGAAGGCGAGCCAAGCGTCAGCGGGCTCTTCGATGTCGAAGGATGCCGTCGCCAGACCCTCGACGGCGCCCCCGCCGGATCCCACGACGGGCACGGCATCGCGCGGGAGCATCCGGTGGTCCCACCCGTGCACGAGACGGCGGCCGATGAGGACGCCGCGCAGGATCCCCTTGTGCTCGCCGGTCAGAGCACCGTAGTTGATGCGTCCGAGGCTCTCGGTCACGATCGTGAGCCGGCCCGCACCGCCCGCGGAGGGGAGCGGCAGTGTGGGCTCGCCGTCGTGCTCGATCGTGCCGAGCCGCACGTCGTCGAGGAAGACGGTGGCACGGTCGCGCAGCTCGAGCAGCTGCAGCGTCGCCTCGGCCGGGAACGAGATCTGCGCCTCGTAGGAGACGAGGCCGTCCTCGGCGCCCAGCTGCTCATAGCTGAGCGGCTGCGGTGCGGTCGCCGCCACCGGCACCGCCCGCACCACGTCCAACAGCGAGGCGGTGGGCACGAGCGGAGCGGATGCCGCCGGCTGGCGCCGAGGAGCATCCGGAACAGGCGGCAGGTCGCCGTCGTGGAACGGCGCGAAGGCGGCGCGCAGCGCGTGGAACTTGTCGTTCAGCGTTCCGTCCTCGCCGATCGGAGCATCAGAGTCGTAACTGGTGACGGTGGGCTGCAGCAGCGTGCCGTCATGATTGGCCCCGTTCCACAGCCCGAAGTTGGTGCCTCCGTGCGCCATGTAGAGGCTCACCGAGCCGCCGGCGTCGAGCAGCTCGTGCACCGTCGCGATCATGCTGGCGGCCGAGCGCACGTGGTGCCGCTCGCCCCAGTGGTCGAACCAGCCGCCCCACAGCTCACTGCACATGAGGTGGTGATCGTCACGGCGCAGCTCGACGGCGAGTGGCACGCCGGTGCCGAACGTGAAGGTGCCCATCGTCCCGGGGATGCTGCCGTGCTCGACCATGTCACCCGTGGTGCCGTCGGCGGTGGTGAGCATCTCGACCATGCCGCGGGAACGCAGCCCCTCGCGCAGATGCGCGAGGTACGCGGCGTCGCTGCCGTACGAGCCGTACTCGTTCTCGACCTGGATGAGCCGGATCGGCCCGCCGTGCACGGCCTGCAGAGGCTCGAGCTGCGGGATGAGCGCGTCGTACCAGGCGTCCACCGCGTTCGTGAAGACGGGATCGCTGGTTCGCAGGGCGCGGGTGCGACCCGAGAGCCAGAACGGGATGCCGCCGTTGGACCATTCCGCGCAGATGTAGGGGCTCGGGCGCACGAAGACGTCGAGTCCGATCTCACCGGCGATGCGCACGAACCGCGCGAGGTCCTTCCAGCCCGTGAAGTCGAACTCTCCCTCGGTTCGCTCGTGGAAGTTCCAGGCCACGTAGGTGTCGACCGTGTTCGCCCCCATCGCGGCGAGGCGACGCAGACGATCCTCCCACTGGTCGGGATGGATGCGGAAGTAGTGCACGGCGCCCGAGAGGACGCGATGCGGCTCGCCGTCACGGAGGATCCGCCCGTCGCGCCAGGTGAGTGACGGGGAGGATGAGGTGGGCATACAGCTCCAGGATGCTAGATGTTTGCGTTCACATTACCGTACACGGAGGCGCTGATTCCGCCGGATTCGCGGCGATGGACCGCTACCATGGCCGCATGTCACCACGTCGTCCCGGCCCAGACCGCGCGCCCAATCAGATGGACGTGGCGCTGGCCGCCGGAGTCAGCACCCAGACGGTCTCGCGCGTGCTGTCAGGCCACCCGAACGTGCGCCCCGACACGGCGCGCAAGGTGCAGGCCGCCGTCGAGGCGCTCGGGTACCGCATCCACGCCGCCGCGGCCTCGCTGGCATCCGGACGGACCCGCATCCTCGGCATGATCGTCGTCTCCACCGACCGCTATTCGTCCGCCGCGCTCGGAGCCGGAGTCGAGAAGGCCGCGGCGGCTAACGGGTACACCGTGACGACCGCCGCCGTCGCCGATCACGCATCGACGGCCGCATTCCTCGAGGCGTTCGACCGGCTCGAACGGCAGGGCGCCGAGGGGATCGTCCTCGGAGTCCCGGTCGAACTCGACACCCCGGCGATGAGAGCCCGCACCGATCGAACCCCTTCCACGCGCAGCGAACGCGCGTCGATGCAGCCGGATGCGCCGCTCATCGTCGATCAGCACGCGATCGGCCGGCTGGCCGTCGAGCATCTGCTCGATCTCGGGCATCCGACCGTCTGGCATGTGTCCGGAGACGAGTACTGGGTCGAGGGCCATCGGCGCCGGGAGGCGTGGGAGGAGACGCTTCGCGCACGGGGCATCGTGCCGCCGCCTGTGATCCCGGGCGATTGGACGCCGGAGTCGGGGTACAGGGCCGGACGCACCATCGCTGCGATCCCCGATGCGACGGCGGTCTTCGTCTCCAGCGACGAGATGGCGTTCGGTCTCATCCGAGCGCTGCATGAAGCCGGTCGCCGTGTGCCGGAGGACGTCTCCGTGGTCAGTGTCGACGACATCGCACTGGCCGCGTTCGCCTCGCCCGCGCTCACCACGGTGCGACAGCCCTTCGAGGACATGGGTCGCGCCGCTGCGCTGCGACTGATCGCCCACATCGAGGGTCGAGACCCGGACGAGAGCGTCTCGGATCTGCATCCCGACCTCGTGATCCGCGCGTCGACCGCGCCGCCGCTCTCACGCTGAGAAGCGCCTCCCGATCAGCGGCGGACGGAGAGGGCGGATGCCGCAGTGCAGCATCCGCCCTCTCATCCCTGCCGCCTTACGGCGCGCAGGCGAGCTTCGCGTCGGCCCAGTTCGCGTGGTCGCGGTAGTTCACGCCGTTGGTGTCGACTGCGAGCTCCAGGACCTCGACGCCTGAGACGTCGACGGAGATCGGAGTGCCAGGGTCGTCCCACGTGATCGACCCGGTGTCGTGCAGCACGTCGCCGTCGCCGATCACCCGGAAGATCACATCTCCCTCGCCCTTCTCATCCTTCGAGTCGTCGAGCCCGACCGTGGCGGTCAGGGTCGAGCACTGCCCGCCCAGGAACACCTTCACCGACGAGTCGGCGTGCGTGCCGAGACCCTTCTCGAACGTCACGCCGCCGATGGTGAGGGGCGAGCCGTCGCCGGCGGCGTCCTCACCGTTCGACATGTCGCGCTCGACCGGACCCCAGCCGTTCGCCTCGCTGAGGAAGGGCAGGTCGCTGACGTACACAGTGCCCTTCGGCGCGGTGGGGCCGCCCGGGGTGGTGGTCCCGTCGCCGCACGTGAACTTCGCGTCTGCCCAGTCGGCGTGGTCGTTTCCGTTGCCGTCGCCGCCGTCGCCGGCGATCAGCTCGACGAACTGGCCGCCGGTGACGTCGGCCGTCAGGGCGAACGTCTGGCTGGTGGGCTTCATGAGCGGCGAGGTGACGACGGTGCGTCCGTCGACCTTCACCGAGAAGACCACCGATCCACGGCTGGGCTGTGCATCATCGATGCCGACGCTTGCAGTGAACGCGGTGCACTTCCCACCCAGGAAGTACTTCACGTTGCTGGGCGCGTGCGCACCGATCCCCTTGTCGAACACCTGGCCGTTCAGCGTCAGCGCGGTGCCGTCACCTGCGCCCTGCGGACCGTTGGACATGTCGCGCTCCACCGGTCCCCAGCCGTTCGTCGCGCTGACCCAGTCGTGATCGCTCGCGAACACGGTGCTTGTCGGCGGCTTCGGCAGTGTCTTCACCTGGGTCACGTTCTGCACGGAGCGGGTGCCGATGGGCTCGGCCGTGGTCGTGTACGTCGCCGACGCCTTGATGTCATAGGTGCCATCGGCCTCGGCCGGAGCGACGATGCGCCACTGCGTGACCAGCGTTCCCTTCGACGCGAGCGTCGCTGCCGTCGCCGCGGTGACGGCCTCGGCCGTCCAGCCCTCGGGAAGGCTCAGCGAGACCGTGACGTCGGAGATCGGTGCAGGCTCGTCCGACACGAACGTCGTGGTGTACGTACTCGGTGTGCCCTGCTGGATCACATCGCCGGTGAGCTTGCCGCTCAGCTGCGCGCACGCCGGCACAGCGTCGGATTCTCCGAGGTCCTCGACGAGGAAGTCATCCAGGATCAGGTCGGCCGCACCGCCGGCGATGCGCTCGAGACCGACGAAGGTGTCGCCGCAGTAGCTCGCCTCGACGATCTGCTCGAAGCGCGTGGTCTCGTGCACGGCACCGAACGGCGCGCGCTGGGTCACCCGGGGTCCGGTGCTGGAGTCGTATCCGGTGACCCACGCATACTGTCCCGCTGCGGTCGACTGATGGTCGAACGACACCCGGTAGCGGTGGCCGGGTTCGAAGGGCACGGTGTACTCGCTCGTGCGGTAGACCAGCCCGGAGTTCTCCTGGTGCGCCATGAGCGACCATTCGCCGTTGAGGATGTTGTCGATCTTGCGGCCGTTCCAGCCCTTCTGCGTGTAGTCGTTGCGCTTGGCGATGTGGGTGCGCGGGTCGGTGGTGCCTCCGGCGTTGCCCTTGATGAACGGGCCCCATCCGGCATCCACGTCCTCGAAGTCCTCGCGGGCGATCACGCCGTCCCCGAGTTCAGGGGCCGCGGCCCTCACGATGCGCACATCGTCGACGCGCACGGCGGCGTCGCCGTCACCCGCGGTGATCTTCAGTGTCGGGCGGGCGCCGTCGGCGGGCACAGTGAAGTGCACCCGCAGGCGCTGCAGGGTGGTGCCATGCCATTCATCAGATGCCATGTAGTTCACGGCGTTGGAGGAGTCGATCGCAACCTCGGCATCGGCGCCACCCGGCACGTCGACGCTGAGCGTCGTGGGCCGGGTTTTGTCCTTGTCGACGCCGACCCAGGCACTGGCGGTGTACTCGCCTGCGGCGAGCTCGCGCAGTCGCTGGTGCAGGGACGCCTCACCGGCACCGAACAGAGCGGAGCGGCGCCCGCGGGAGTCGCGCTCGATCGAGACCTCGCCGGCCGGGTTCCAGGCATCGAGATCGGTCAGGTTGAAACCCGGGTCGACCACCGGGGTGCCCTGGCCGAAGCGGACCTTCTTCGGCAGGACACTGGCGGCATCCGCCTTCTTGCCGGCGACCAGCACGTACGGCTGCCCCGCCTTGGCGTCGATCGTCACGGCACCGTCGAAGACGGGAACGTCGGCGACCTTCGTGCGCCCGCCGTCTCCGAGAGAGAACAGCTGTACAGACGCAGCGTCTGCGAACGGCTCGGTGAGCGTCCAGGTCGTGGAACCGCCCGCCGGGTTGTAGTGGTAGAGCTTGTCGACCTTGCCGCCCTCCTTCGAAGACCACGGCAGCAGGTAGCTTCCCCCGCGCAGGACCTCGGCGCCGTCGACCGTTATCGAACGGTTCGCCGCAGTGGTTCCGGTGGCGCGCACACCGTCCTCGAAGACGATCGCCTCATCGGTCCAACGGGTGATCTCGTGGTGCTGCAGGAACTTTGCGGGGACGTTCGCCTCCCACACGTTCTTGAGGAAGGCGTTGAAGTCGTTCTGCCCGGTCCAGCCCTCGAACTCGACGATGTGGCTGGTGCCCAGACGGGGGTCGGGGTTCCAGACGTCGGCCTGGGTGTTGTTCACGAACCGCAGGATCTTGGAGTTGACGCCCTTGTTCGTCGAGCCGCCGTACTTCTCATCGTTGGCCCAGTGGGACCACGTGTTGTTGGCCGACAGCTTGTCGGCCCACTCCGATCCGATGCGGAAGCCGTGGTCGATCAGCGAGTCCTGCAGGGTCTTGGCGAGCCAGCCGTATTCGTAGTAGACGTCGACGTAGACGAAGTCGAGGTTGTCGTGGGTGGCGTCGGCGAGCTCGCCGACGCGCTCGTCGAGCTGGCCCGAGAGCCGGTCGTAGCGCTGGTCGATGTAGTACGACTGGTCGAGCCAGTTCCACCCCGGCGCCTTGGGATTCATGATCTCGTCGCTGAACGAGTTCGCCTCCGGGTAGATCTCCGTGGCGTTGATGTGCACGCCGAACGAGGCGTTCCATTTCTCACCGGCCTCGAGCGCGGCGTTGAGCTCATCGAGGCCGCCGGCGCGCTCGTTGAAGTTGTCACCGTAGTCGGTGTTGGCCGAGTCGTGGCCTTCGCTCGTGTAGCCCTTGAGCATTGCGACCTGGCCCAGACCGTCGGTGTTCTGCGCGATGCGCTTCACGTCGTCGAGCGTGCGCAGGAAGGGGTGGGTGGCCTGTGAGGCGAAGTTGAACGGGATGTGGGTGATGACGTTGTCCGGCGTCTGATCGCCCTTGTACGGAGCGACGCGCAGGTCACGCAGGGCGATCGCCCCGTCCTGCCAATCGACGATGTCGTCGGCGTTGGCGTCAGGTGTGATGGCCACCTTGACCCAGGGCAGGTCCTCGGTGTCGGTCGATTCCGCGGCGCGGTGCAGCCACTGTCCGCTCGAGATGCCGATCTCGACCTCGTCGCCGTCCTTCACCGCCTGACGCCAGAAGTTGCCGGAGTCCTTGTTCGCGGGCCCCGACGAGGAGTCGTAGAGCGCATTGGTGGTGAAGGCGGCGGCGAGCCGCCCGGTGTTCGCGATGATCGTGTTCGACGAGACCGGCTTCGCGTCCAGCGGCGTCGCGGCGGTGACGGGGATGAACGTGTCTCCCGAGACCGCCCGGTCGACCGAGAGGTTGGCGGCGGCGACGGCTGATCCCTCATCGGCCGACGACACCGTGACCAGGTTCTGACCCGGGATGCGCAGGGTCTTGACCTGCTGTGCCGGGTCGTGGATGTCGGTGAAGGCCAGCGTGACGATGTTCTTCTTCACGCTGAGCCTCGCAGTGAGCCGCACGTCGTCGAGGGCGGTGGGTGTCAGCACGTACTCGACGGTGCTCGAATCGATCTCACTGTGCGAGACGTCGACCGGCTGTGACGTGCCGTTGATCTCGACCGCCGTGAGAACGGTGTCGTTGCCGCGCATCGCGGCGCCACTGGCGCGGTCGATGTACGACACGACCTGCGGGAACCCGGTGGCGGCGTGCACCTCGAGCACGCCGGTTCGAAGTACCACCTCGCCCTCGTCCACGGCCAGTGCGGGGCTCGCGCTGAAGGCCGAGAGGCCGGCAGCCACAACCGCGCACGCCAGACCCACCCCCGTCCAGCGTCTCTGCGTTGTCTTCACCCTGTTCTCCTTCGAATCGGCGACCTCGCTGACGATGATCTCAGAGAATGTTTGCGGAAACAAGAGATCAGGTCGACGTTACGCTTCTCGACGACGAGCTCTTTAGATCCGATTGATTTCACGACTCTTGCGCGGTATCTGGATCGCCGCCAGACTATGGGAACGCAAACACCGGGTAACCGGGCGAAAGGACGAAGATGTCTCCAACGCCGCGCAGAGCACTGCTCGCGCTGACCGCATCCGTCGCCGCCGTCGCGCTGGCGACCTTCGGAGCCACGTCCGCGGCGAACGCCGACGACGAACGCGTCCGGTATGCGAACCTGCGGGTCCCGGCGCAGACCGATGAATCCCTCGAGCCCGCCCGCGCCGCACTGGAGCGCATCCTCGGTGACAACGCTGATGCGTTCGACCTGGTGACGATGCCGCGGACCGGCGACGTCGACCGTTACGAGGTGACATCCAAGCGCAACCACGTGCGCATAGCCGCCACAGATCCCGCCACCGCGATCACGGCCACCAACGCCTATCTCGGGACCGTCGGCCAGTCGATCTCGTGGAACGCACGCAACATCGACTCCGCTGCGCGGCTGCCACTTCCGCAGCAGCCTATCCGCGCGACCTCGAACGTCTCGCATCGCTTCTACGGGAACGACACGGAAGACGGCTATACGGGCGCCTACCGGACTTGGGAACAGTGGCAGCGCGAGATCGACGAACTCGCCGCCCTGGGATTCAACGAGGTGTTCATGCCCGTGGGATCGGAGGCCGTCTACGCCGAGGTGCTGCAGGAGTTCGGGTACACAGACGAGGAGGCGAGGGCATGGATCCCGCTGCCCTCGCACCAGCCATGGTGGCTCCTGCAGAACATGTCGGGATATCCGGCCGGGACCAGCGAGTCGCTCCTCGACGCACGCGCGAAGCTCGGCAGGAAGATCGCCGACCGCCTTCGAGAGCTGGGAATGACGCCGGTGCTGCCCGGATACTTCGGCACAGTGCCGACCGATTTCGCCGAGCGCAACCCCGATGCCCGCGTCGAGCCGCAGGGCGATTGGGTCGGCTTCCGGCGCCCGGGTTGGCTCGATCCCAACTCCGACGCGTTCGCCCGGATCGCCTCTGAGTTCTATCAGACGTCCGAGCGTCTCCTCGGAGCCTCCGGCGCGTACAAGATGGATGTGCTTCACGAGGGCGGCCGACGCGGGTCGGTGGATGTCCCCGCGGCCACTCGGGCCATCGAGGCCGCTCTGCAGACAGCGCATCCCGGGGCGACGTGGGTGCTGCTCGGGTGGCAGAACAATCCGCCTGCCGACGTCGCGGCCGCGGTCGACCCGGCCACGACCTTCATCGTCGACGGCCTTTCGGACCGCTACGACGGTCGATCCGACCTGGAGCGGCAGTGGAGCGGCGTGCCGTACGCCTTCGGCACGATCTGGAACTTCGGCGGTCATACGACGATGGGCGCCGAACTCACCACCTGGAACGAGCGGTACTACGAGTGGCTCGACAAGGACGGCAGTCGCGTCGACGGCATCGCCGCCATGCCGGAGGGCGGGTTGAACAACCCGGTCGCGCTCGACTTCTTCGCAGGCCTGGCCTGGCGGGAGGGCCCGGTCGACATCGATACATGGTTCGACGCGTGGACCGAGCGTCGCTACGGTGTCGTGGACGCCGAACTCAAGGCCGCCTGGCGCATCCTCGCCGAGACCGCGTACACGCTGCCCGACAACGACTCCTACAGCGAGGCGCACGACGGGCTGTTCGGGGCGACGCCGTCGCTGAGCGCGTCACGTGCCGCGACCTGGTCACCGGGCTCCTTCTCCTATGACCCGCAGCGCTTCGCCGAAGCGCTGGAACATCTGCTCGCCGCCGCACCGACCGCCGGCGCCAATGCCGCCTATCGCTACGACCTCATGGACGTCGCCAGGCAGGTGACGTCGAACACCTCGAGGCTGCTGCTTCCGCAACTGCAGGAGGCGTACGGTATGCGCGACCGCGCTGCCTTCACCGCACTCAGCGCGAAATGGCTGGCGAACATCGATCTGCTCGACGCCATAGCGGGCACACAGCCGCAGATGCTTCTGGGCCGCTGGATCGCCGACGCTCGCGCGGCCGCCGCAGACTCTTCCGAGGCCGACCGGCTCGAGTTCGACGCTCGGTCGATCGTCACCACCTGGGGCGACCGCAACGCAGGGAGCGCGGGCTTGAACGACTACGCGAACCGCGAGTGGCAGGGGCTCGTCGGAACCTATTACAAGGATCGTTGGATGCGCTTCTTCGACAGCATCCAGACGTCGTTCGATACCGGCAGAGCGCCCGCGCGAATCGACTGGTATGCGGTGGGAGCCGAGTTCACAACGTCCACCGATCGCTCCGGGTTCCTGACGGATCCGGACGGCGACATCATCGCGCTGGCAGAACGAGCGCAGGCCGCGCACCTGGCCACGGCGCGCGAGCTGCCCGCGCCTCCGTCGGCCGGAACGCACTTCCTCTCCGACCTGCCGTTCGCCGCGATCGACATCAATCCGTCGTACGGCCCGGTCGAGCGTGACACGGAGATCGGAGAAGCCGCGGCCGGCGATGGCCAGCCCATCCGCATCGCAGGTGTGCAGTACGAGAAGGGACTCGGCGTCAATTCGCCCACAACGATCTCCTTCCACCTCGGCGGACAGTGCTCGCGGTTCACCGCGACGGTCGGCATCGACGACATCATGAACAAGGCGGGCGCGAGTCCCAACGTGATCTTCCGTGTGCTCGCAGACGGCGAGCTGCGTTATGACAGCGGCGCGATGACGAAGGGCCTCTCGGCGCACGTGTCGGTCGACGTAACGGGGGCGCAGATGCTCACACTGGTCGTCGACCCCAACGCCGCCGGCTCACCGGCCGGCCAGGCTGAGTGGTGGGATCGTGCGGACTGGGCTGATGCCGAGGCGGTATGCGGCTGACCCGCAGACGACCTCAGCGACTCACGGCGTATCGCCCACCGCGTGCGGACGCGGCACGGCGAGCATGGTGCCGGTATCGGTGAACTCCTGCTGTATCTCGGCGTTGTGCCGATAGGTGGCGAGGCTCACCACGACCGCTGTGATCATCGCGAGCACGAACGCGGGGAGCAGCTCGTACAGTCCGGTGTCCAGTGCCTTCCACACGAACACGGTCACCGCGCCGACGAACATCCCCGCCAGTGCGCCCCAGTTCGTGAGCTTCCGCCAGAACAGGCTGAGCAGGATGACAGGACCGAACGCGGCGCCGAAGCCAGCCCATGCGAACGACACCAGACCGAGGATCGTGTCGTTCGGGGTGATGGCCAGCACGATCGCGATGACAGCGACGACGAGCACCGCGATCCGTCCCATCAGCACAAGTCGCCTCTGCGAAGGCGGCGTCCGACGGAACACCCGGTAGAGGTCTTCCACCAGCGCCGACGAGCACACGATCAGCTGGCTGGAGATCGTGCTCATGATGGCCGCGAGCACGGCGGCGAGCACGATGCCGGCGACGAACGGATGCAGCAGCGTCGTCGACATGATCAGCACGACCGTCTCTGGATCACCGAGGTCGATGCCCTTGGCCGCGACGTAGGCGATGCCGACGATGCCGGAGATGATCGCCCCGAACATCGAGACGACCATCCAGGAGATGCCGATCCGGCGGGCGCTCTTCGCCTCCTGCGGAGAGCGCAACGCCATGAACCGCACGATGATGTGCGGCTGACCGAAGTAGCCGAGCCCCCACGCGAGCGACGAGACGATCGCGAGGATCGTACCGCCGGTCACGGCCGTTCCGCCGAGGAACGACAGGTGCGCAGGGCCGGCGTTCTCGGAGATCAGCCGACCGGTCTCGCCGAGGTCGCCGATCGCGATCACGGCGAAGATGGGCACCACGATCAGCGCGACGACCATCATCAGGCCCTGCACCACATCGGTGAGGGATGCTCCGAGGAACCCGCCGAACAGGGTGTACAGCAGCGTGATGCCGCCGACCAGCAGCATTCCGGTGAGGTAGTCGCCGTTGAAGGAGCTCTCGAAGAACTTGCCGCCCGCGACCATGCCCGACGAGATGTAGAGGGTGAAGAACACCAGGACGACGAGGCCCGCGAGCACCCGGAGCATCCGGCTCGAATCACGCAGCCGGTTCTCGAAGAAGCTCGGCACGGTGATCGAGTTGCGCGAGACCTCGGTGTAGGCACGCAGTCGAGGCGCGACCAGGAGCCAGTTCAGATACGCGCCGATGGTGAGACCGACGGCGATCCAGGCCTCGATGAGTCCGGAGAGGTAGATGGCTCCGGGCAGGCCCATCACGAGCCAGCCCGACATGTCGGATGCGCCGGCGCTGAGAGCCGCGACCCACGGCGGTAGGTTGCGCCCGCCCAGCATGTAGTCCTCGTGGTCGGTCGTACGCCGATAGGCCAGATAGCCGATGAGAAGCATCGCCGCGAAGTACAGCCCGAGTGCGACGTAAACGAAGATCTGGTCGGACATCGTCATCCCTCCCTGCGGTGACGGCCACCGCCTGCGACCGATGATGTCAACCCGCGGCGCATCACGCCAGGCCATCTCGCGCGCCGGCCGACCGCGTACCCTGGGGGCATGCCGTCGACCACCGTCGCTGAGGCGCTCGCTCAGCTCGCCGCGCTCGAGGACCCCAAGGCCCGCGCCGTCAACGAACGGCACGGCGACGCGCACGGAGTGAATCTCTCGCAGATGCGCGCCCTGGCGAAGAGGATCGGGCTGTCGACCGACCTGGCCAGAGAGCTCTGGGAGAGCGACGACGTGGCCGGCCAGCTGCTCGGGCTTCTCGTCGCGAAGCCCCGCGAACTGTCGGCCGAAGAGATCGACCGGATGCTGCGCAGCACGCGCAGCGCCAAGGCGCACGACTGGCTCGTGAACTACATCGCCAAGAAGTCCCCGCTCGCGGGCGGGCTCCGCGAGCGCTGGTTCGATGACGCTGACCCGGATGCTCGCGCCGCGGCATGGTCGCTGACCACCGCGCGGGTCGTCAAGGAGCCGGAGAGCCTCGACCTCGACGCCCTGCTCGACCGGATCGAGCGCGAACTCAGGGATGCGCCGGCGCGTGAGCAGTGGGCGATGAACGAGACGCTGGCGCACATCGGCATCCACGACCCGGCGCGTCGCACCCGAGCACTGGAGATCGGCGAGCGGCTGCAGGTGCTGGCCGACTACCCGACGCCGCCCAACTGCACGTCGCCGTTCGCGCCGGCCTGGATCGCCGAGATGGTGCGGCGCCGCGAAGGCTGACACCCACCTCCGGCGGCGGGGAGCGCGGTTCGGCGTAGCGCGTCTCAGCGCAGGAGCGAACGGCGCGCCGAGGGACGGGATGCGTCCGGGGCGAGGATCGCGAGCAGCTGCACCAGCGTCGAGAGCCAGAGCAGCACCAGGCCGACCACGACGCCCTCGAGAGCGGCGACCGAAAGCAGGCGCGCGCCGAACGTGAGCACGACCGCGGCCACGACGAGCACGACCAGTGCGATCGTGAGCACCCGCAGCATCCCCAGCTGCCCCATCAGCGCCGTCGTGACGACGGTGGCCGCGAGGATCAGCCCGAGGGCCGTGAACGCGGCGACGGCATGCGGCACTGGCACCCGGTCGATGGGCAGCAGGCCGACCGCGGCGAGCGCGATCCCGGCGCCGACCCAGGTGAGCACCACCACGGCGATTCCACGCAGGGCGCTGTCGCCCAGCATCCGGTGCAGGTCGCGCCCGAGGTACGAGCCGCACGTCGCGATGAGCACTCCCGCGACGACCACCGTCCCGTTGAAGGCCCAGCCGCCGGCGCCGATGCCCAGCTGCGAGAAGCTGCGTTCCCACCACGCCGGGTCGCGCGCGGTGATCATCGCGAACAGCGTGCCGATCACGAGGAAGGCGAACAGCAGGCCGGCCAGATCGCCGGTGCGCAGCCGGATGCCGGCGCGAAACGCCAGTCTGCCCCCGAACGCCGACGCCACCCCGGTGAAGACGCCGCCGCCGACGGCGGGCAGTTCGAGTCCCCGCAGGCCGGTGGCCAGTACTTCGCCGGCGAGCAGCACGCCGACGCCGGTGACGGCGGCGAGGGCCATCGTCACGGCAACGGTGCTGATGTCGGAGACCAGCGCCTGCCACCGGGGCATCGGCGCGGTCTCGCCCGCACGGTGGATACGCGTGCTGACGACGAACGCGCCGGCGGCGATGAGCCCGGCGATCAGGGCCACCGGGATGATCACCGAGCCGTCGCCGCTGAACGGACGGGCGGCACCCCAGAGCACGGTGGTTCCGGCGAGCGCGCCTGTCGCGAAGCAGATCGCGGTCGCCCAGAGCATCCGCTTCTGCTCGCGCAACCGCCCCTCGGTACCCTTCTCCACGCCCTCATCGAAGCACGACTGGCCGACGCCGGCGCGTAGCCGCACGGGTGCGTGCGAAGACGGCCGTCCAGCGCCCCGAGCGCGCGGGCCGCGCACGATCTGCCGGAGATCACCCGGTATGCAGGACGGATTGCCGGATATGGATCCTGCATCCGCGGCGATCTCCTGCACACCGAGTGAAGCCGCTGCGGCACCGGACTAGCGTTGACGCATGCGCATCCCCGCCGCGATCCGTGCCGCACGCCGCGCCCCGCTGCTGCAGGTGCTGAAGTCGGCTGCGGCCACAATCGCGGCCTGGCTGATCGCGGGGTGGCTGATCCCCGGTCCGCTGCCGGTGTTTGCGGCGATCGCCGCGCTCCTGGTGGTGCAGCCGAGTGTCAACCAGTCGCTGTCGAAGGCCCTGGAGCGCAGCATCGGCGTGATCGCCGGCGTCGTGATCGCGGTACTGCTGAGTCTGGTGCTCGGCGCGCAGAGCTGGGTGGTGCTGGCCGCCGTCGTCATCGCGATGCTGATCGCCTGGGCGCTGCGCGCCTCACCCGGCACCGGCAACCAGGTGGCGATCTCGGCCGTGCTGGTTCTGGCGCTGGGATCGTCGAGCCCCGACTACGCCGTCGATCGCATCCTCGAGACGCTGATCGGCGCGGCCATCGGCTTCGTCGTGAACGTCGCGATCGTGCCGCCGGTGCTCAGCGCGCCGGCCCGCCGCGACCTCGGGATGCTGGGGCGCGAGGTCGCCGCCTCGCTCGACCGCCTCGCCGACGCGCTGCCGTCGACCCGGGATCCCGCACAGCTGCAGGAGCTGATGCTGCAGGTGCGGCTGCTGCGGCCGATGAAGGATGCCGCCGAGGCGGCTCTCGAGGCCGGGGAGGATTCTCTTGCGCTCAACCCGCGTCGGTCACGTCACCGAGACGACCTGGTCGAACTGCGGGCCCTGTTCGATCGCCTCTCACCCGTGGTCACGCAGGTGATCGGCATGACCAGGGCGTACTTCGACCACTACGAGGGCTCCCTCGCCGACGATCCGACGGTGCGGGCGATCGCTGAGCAGCTGCGCCGGGCGGGCCACGACGTTCGTCTCGCCGTGCAGGCGGCGGGTGCCGCGCCGGAGCCCGACGCGACGACCTCGGCGATCCCTGCGCTCACCGCGCCGCTGGTCGTGCGCCCGCCCGAGTCCGATCACTGGATCCTGGTCGGGTCCCTCATGGAGGACCTGCGACGCATTCACAGCGAGCTGCGCGACGAGGTCTGACCGCATCCGCACGCCCCAGCGCGAGAGATCCTCTGCGAACGGATGCGGCAGCGCCGAGTGTCTCCTCGCCGGCGCGCCACGCTCATGCGGTGAGCGCGCTGTCACGCTCGCGCGCGGCGAGGAAATGCCGCCAGGTCTCATCGCCGCGCACGGCCTCGCGGCCGGCGAGGTTGTCGCCTGAGCGGTAGGCGCGACCGATCGCTCCGGGCAGACCGAACCGCAGGAGCCTGCGCCGCCGACCCTGCGACTCGTTGAAGGTGGCGATCAGGTCGGCGATGTCGAGCACCTCAGGGCCCGCGAGATCCGCCACGTGCCCGGCGGGCGCGTCCAGGGCGATGTCGGTGAGCCGCCTGGCGACCTCGACGACACCGACCGGCTCGAACCGCAGGCCGCGCGGGGCAGGTGCCAGCGGCATCCGCGCCATCGATCTCACGATGGGCAGCACGAAGTCGTGCAGCTGAGCGACGCGCAGGATCGTGAACGGGATGCCGCTGCCCTCGAACGCGTTCTCGGCGGCCGCCTTCATACGGAAATAGCCGATGGGCATGCGATCGGCGCCGATGACCGAGACGAGCACGAGGTGCCGCACGCCCGCTTGCTTCGCGGCGTCCACCAGGTGGCGAGCGGCGATGTCATCACCCTTCGCGCCGCCGGCGAGGTGCAGCACGGTCTCGACGCCGGCAAGCGCAGCCGCCAGCCCGATGCCCTTGACCGTGTCGCCTGCCACGTGCTGGAGTCCCTCGGCAGATTCGCGGGGGTGGCGCGTCAGCACGCGCACATCGCGGTTCGCTTCGCGCAGCATCCGCACCACGTGTCGGCCGATGGTTCCGGTGCCCCCGGTGACCAGAATGGGAGTGTTCATGAGTCGTCGTCCTTTCGTCTTGGCCCCGGTCTGTCACGTTCCGGTCCGGGCGCCCGTCGAGATCATGACGATCGACGAACAGGAGATGTGACATGAAAGTCGAAGAGATCGCGCAGCGGTTCGAGAGCGCCCGTCCGCGACTGAAGGCGATCGCCGCACGGATGCTCGGATCCAGCGCGGACGCGGACGATGCCGTACAGGAGACATGGCTGCGCGTCGCCAAAACCGACGCGACGGCTCTCGAGAACTTCGACGCGTGGTGCACCACGGTCGTATCCCGGATCTGCCTGGACATGCTGCGCGCACCACGCACGACCCGCGAGCGCGCGTGGCACGTGGAGCCGTGGCGCGATGAGCCGGTCGACGCGGCCGCCGATCCCGCGGATGCCGTGGCCAAAACCGACCAGGTCAATGTCGCGCTGCTCGTTCTGCTCGATGCCCTGACACCCGCCGAACGGATCGCATTCGTGCTGCATGACGTGTTCGGTCAGCCGTTCGACGAGGTGGCCGACGCCCTCGGCAGGTCGCCCGAGGCTGCCCGCCAGTTGGCCTCACGCGCGCGGCGTCGCCTGCGCTCGGCATCCGCACCGGACAGAGGCGATCGACGGCGTGAACGCAGACTCGTCGACGCCTGGCTTCTCGCCGCGCAACAGGGCGACCTGGACGCCCTGCTGGGGCTCCTGGATGAGGATGCGATGCTGCACGCCGATTACGGTTCGAGCACTCAAGGTCTCTCCGGGGCTTCCGAGATCGCGGCGCAGGCCGTGCTGTCGGCGAGACTCGCCGCGCATTCGACGCCGGTGTTCATCGACGGGCGTCCCGGCGTGGCAGCCACGTTCGGCGACCGGGTCGTCTCGCTCATGTCGTTCGACATCGTCGACGGCCGCATCGTCGGATTGCACGTGCTCGCCGACCAACAGCGGCTCGAGGGGCTCACGCTCTGAGGCGCGACGCGCGTCGGGAGCAGGCGCTCGAGGTGAAAGGATCGAGGGATCATGTCTCTCGATCCCTCTTCCGTCCGCGGCGCCGATGCGGACGCCGTGTACACGGCGTTCGTGGAGTGGGTCGAGTCCACCGGCATCACGCTGTATCCCGCGCAGGACGAGGCGGTCATCGAGATCTTCTCGGGGCAGAACCTCGTCCTCAGCACCCCGACAGGAACCGGCAAGTCGCTGGTCGCGATCGCGGCGCACTTCGCCGCCCTTGCGGACGGCCGCCGCACGTACTACACGGCCCCGATCAAGGCGCTGGTGAGCGAGAAGTTCTTCGCGCTGGTCGACGTCTTCGGCGCCGCGAACGTCGGCATGGTCACCGGCGACTCCGCGGTCAACGCCGACGCGCCGATCGTGTGCTGCACGGCGGAGATCCTCGCCAACCTCGCGCTGCGCCAGGGCACGGACGCCGACGTCGGGCAAGTCGTGATGGACGAGTTCCACTTCTACGGCGACCCCGATCGCGGCTGGGCCTGGCAGGTGCCGCTGCTCACCCTGCCCCAGGCGCAATTCGTGCTCATGTCGGCGACCCTCGGCGACGTCACCGAGCTGTCCGGCGACCTCACCCGCCGCACCGGCCGCGAGACCGCGGTGGTGACGGGCGTCGAGCGCCCGGTGCCCCTGCACTTCTACTACGAGACGACGCCGATCCACGAGACCATCGAGGAGCTGCTTTCGACCGGGCAGGCGCCGGTCTACATCGTGCACTTCTCTCAGTCGGCCGCCATGGAACGTGCGCAGGCCCTGGCGAGCGCGAAGGTGGCCACGCGCGAGCAGCGGGATGCGATCGCCGAGCTGATCGGCGGGTTCCGCTTCACCACAGCGTTCGGCAAGACGTTGTCGCGGCTGCTGCGGCTCGGCATCGGCGTTCACCACGCGGGGATGTTGCCGAAGTACCGGCGCCTGGTCGAACAGCTCGCCCAGCGCGGTCTGCTGCGCGTGATCTGCGGCACCGACACTCTTGGCGTCGGGATCAACGTGCCCATCCGAACCGTGCTGCTCACGGCGCTCACCAAGTTCGACGGCCAGCGGATGCGCCAGCTGAACGCTCGCGAGTTCCATCAGATCGCAGGCCGCGCCGGTCGCGCAGGATTCGATACCGCCGGCACCGTGGTGGTGCAGGCACCCGAGCACGAGAGCGAGAACCTCACGGCGATCCGCAAGGCCGGCGACGACCCGAAGAAGAAGCGCAAGATCGTCCGCAAGAAGGCCCCGGACGGATTCGTGTCCTGGGGTGAGCCGTCGTTCCGCAAGCTCATCGACTCCGAGCCCGAGACACTGGCTCCGCACATGCAGATCACGAGCGCGATGATGCTCAACGTGATCGGGCGCGGCGGCGACGTCTTCGCGAATATGCGCGCACTGGTATACGACAATCACGAGACGAGACCGCGGCAGCGGATGCTGGCGCTGCGCGCACTGGGCATCTATCGCACCCTGCTGGAGTCCGGGGTCGTGGAACGCACCGGCGACGGCTCCGCGCGGCTGACCGTCGACCTGCAGCCGAACTTCGCGCTCAACCAGCCGCTCTCCCCCTTCGCGCTGGCGGCCTTCGAGCTGCTCGACCCCGACTCCGCCGCCACTGCGGGAACAGGCTCGTACGCGCTCGACATGATCTCCATCGTCGAGGCCACGCTCGACGACCCGAGGGCGATCCTCTCGCAGCAGGAGTTCGTCGCCCGTGGCGAGGCCGTCGCGGCGATGAAGGCCGAGGGGATCGAGTACGACGAACGTATGGAGCTGCTCGAGCAGATCACCTACCCGAAGCCCCTCGAAGAGCTGCTTTCGGCCGCGTTCGAGACGTTCAGCGCCGCGCAGCCCTGGATTCGCGACTTCGAGCTGCACCCGAAATCCGTGGTGCGCGACATGTACGAACGGGCCATGTCGTTCGGGGAATATGTCGCCTTCTACAAGACCGCCCGATCCGAGGGGGTCGTGCTGCGCTACCTCTCCGATGCGTATCGCGCGGCGTCGCAGACGATTCCCGAGCACCTCAAAACCGAGGAGCTGCGCGATCTCATCGAGTGGCTCGGGGAACTCGTGCGCCAGGTGGACTCGAGCCTGCTCGATGAGTGGGAGGAGCTCGTGGCGGGGCATCCGATCGCGCACGACGACGAACCGGTCGTGCCGCCCGCGCCCAAGCGACTCACCGCCAACGCGCGCGCGTTCCGCATCCTCGTGCGCAACGAGATGTTCCGCCGGGTGCAGCTCGCCGCCCGCGAGGACGTGGAGGCGCTGGCGACCCTCGACCCCGACTTCGGCCGGGAACGGTGGGATGCGGCGCTGGACGCCTATTTCGCCGAGCACGACGAGATCCTCACCGGAGCCGACGCGCGCAGTTCGACACTGCTGCTCATCGACGAGGGCGCGACCCAGTGGACCGTGCGCCAGATCATCGACGACCCCGCCGGCGACCATGACTGGGGCATCTCGGCCCTCGTCGATCTCGCGGCATCCGACGAGGCGGGCGAGGCCGTCGTCGCCGTGAGCGATGTGAACCGGCTCCGAGCCGGTTCAGGCCTGCATCACGGCGAGCACATTGCCGGCCGGGTCGCGGAACCAGGCGATATCCGGCCCGCCGGTGCCCCGCACGATGCCCCGCTCGTCTGAGGGGAAGTCGGCGTCATCGTAGATCTTGGTGTGCACGCCGCGCGAGATCAGGTCGTCCACGGCCGCGTCGATGTCATCGACCGGGAAGTTCAGGATCGTGAAACTCGCCGGTTCATGGTTCGGTTTGGAGTAGACCAGGATCGACGCACCGCTGGGGAGCCGCAGGTCGAGGAATCCCATCTGGTTGGTCTCGACGTCGAGGCCGAGCGTGGTTCCGTAGAACTCGCGTGCCGCATCGATGTCGTCGACGCTGAAGCCGCTATAGGCTCCGTCCACCGTGAAAGCTGTCATGCGTCCAGCATCCGCCGATCGCGACCCGATGTCGAGACCTCCCCGGGCGGGGTGCGTCAGGTCGGCGAAGGGCTCAGGCTCACCGGCCGGTCGAGCCGGTAGACGACGTGCAAGGGAGGGTCGACCGGGTTGTCCGGCTCCATGTCGCCCTCACCCACACGCCGGAAGCCGGCCTTCTCCAGCGCACGCCATGACGCGATGTTGCCTGCCACGACGGCCACGATGATCGCGGGCGATTCCGGGTAGGTGCGCCACGAGTCGGCGACGACGGCGCGGATGATCGTGGTGCCGAGCCCGCGGCCGATCCTGGCCGCGTCAGCGACGAGGTAGTCGATCGTCAGCGCCCCGGGCGGCACGTCGACGATGCGGCTGAGATCCGCGAAGTCCTCGGCGTAGTCGGCGATGAGCGACCGCTGGACAAGCGCGATCGGCCGGCCGTCGATGGAGACAAGCAGATCCTCCCCCGGTTCCTCACCGCGGGTGCCTGGCCCGAAATCGCGGGTCACGCCCTCGGGTGAGAAGTCGTGGTGCCAGTAGCGATGCACATGCGGGCGGGAGAGCCAGTCGGCGAGCAGCCCGAAGTCGGACTCCGTCACCGGCCGCCACGTGATCAGGCGGCGCGACGAGGCGGACGGATCGGCCGCGTCAGCGGATGATGCCATTGCGCTCTCCTTCGAGCTTGCCGTGTCGCCTCGTCGCCCGCCCGCCGCACGGCTGGGCGGGCGGCCGGGCGCGCACGCGACTGGGCGGCAGCCGGGCGCGCACCAATGATGGCAGATGGTCAGCGGGTCCGCTCGGTCGGATCCCGGTACATGGCAGGGCATCCGATGCTCGGCGCATCGGCGCGGAACTCGTAGTGCCATGCCTCGTTGCCGTAGATCTGGCACAGGCCGTACTGCGCGCCGTGGGCGACCAGCCAGTCGAGCGCCTTCCACGGGCCGACATCGACCGCATCCCCTGTGACATGCTCCGACGCCTCGGGCGTCGCGACCCAGCGCGCCGCCTCGGCGGCGGAGCCGTACTTCGCCTCGGCGTCGCTCAGCAGTTTCTGCTGCAGCTCGGCGGAGCGCCAACCGCCGTTCACCTCGAATTCGACGCCCTGCTGCGCGGCATCCGTCGCGGCGGCTCTCAGCGCCTCGAGCAGCTGAGGGTCGAGGTTCGCCACCGCCGGTGCATCGTCGAAGACTGAGAGCGGCTGCCCGGACGTGATGTATCCGTCCGCACCGTCGATGCGGCCGTCCGCGGCGACATCGGCGGACTCGGCACCTTGCGGGCCCTCCCCCGGTGTGACGGCCGACACGGCGCTCAGCGCCTGCAGTGCGGCGAAGACGAGGGCGACCAGAGCGGTGATGACGGTGGCGACCACGGCGGCCAGGCGGCGGTCACGCGTACGGGCGGATGTCGAGTGCATGAAATCCAGCCAACGCGGGCGCGTGTTGCAGCACCGTATGCCTATTTCCATACACGGGCGATATGCGCGCCTGCGTAGGATTCTGCCCATGCGCGTGCTGATCGTGGAGGACGAACCCTACCTCGCGGAGGCGATCCGCGACGGACTGCGCCTCGAGGCGATCGCCGCCGACATCGCCGGTGACGGCGACACCGCTCTCGAGCTGCTGGCTGTCAATTCCTACGACGTCGCGGTGCTCGACCGTGACGTCCCCGGGCCCTCCGGCGACGAGGTCGCGGCATGGATCGTCTCTTCGGGCAGCGGCATCCCGATCATGATGCTCACCGCCGCCGACCGCCTCGACGACAAGGCGAGCGGCTTCGAGCTGGGCGCGGACGACTACCTGACCAAGCCGTTCGAGCTGCGCGAGCTCGTGATGAGGCTGCGCGCGCTCGATCGGCGTCGCGCTCACAATCGCCCTCCGGTGCGGGAACTGGCGGGTCTGCGCGTCGATCCGTTCCGGCGCGAGGTGTTCCGCGACGGACGGTACGTGGCACTGACTCGCAAGCAGTTCGCCGTGCTCGAGGTGCTCGTCGGTGCCGGCGGAGGCGTCGTCAGCGCCGAGGAACTGCTCGAACGGGCGTGGGATGAGAACGCCGACCCGTTCACGAACGCCGTTCGTATAACGGTCTCGGCGCTGCGCAAGCGGCTCGGCGAGCCGTGGGTGATCGCCACCGTTCCCGGCGTCGGCTACCGGATAGACGTGGCACCGGATGCCGTCGCATAGGGCGCGCGGCCTCAGCGCGCGCATGAAGCTGACGCTGAGCTACGCCGGCGTGGTGGTGCTCACCGGCGCCCTGCTGCTCACGGTCGTCTGGCTGTTCCTGCTGAGGTACGTGCCGAACGCCAACATCCGCTCGGATCTCTTCGTGCCGAACCAGTCCGACCTGCTGCGCGCGTTCACCCCGCCCGCCGCCGCGGCGATGGCGGCGTTGCTCGTGGGCGGACTGGTCGGCGGCTGGCTCCTCGCCGGACGGATGCTGGCGCCCCTGAACCGCATCGGCGAGGCCGCGCGGCTCGCCGGGCAGGGCTCGCTCTCGCACCGCGTCGCGCTCGAGGGACGGCGAGACGAGTTCCGCGATCTGGCCGACGTGTTCGACACCATGCTCGCCCGTCTCGAGGCGCATGTCGCCGAGCAGCAGCGGTTCGCCGCGAACGCCTCGCATGAGCTGCGCACGCCGCTCGCGATCTCGCAGACCCTGCTGGAGGTGGCCAGGGCCGATCCCGACCGCGACGTCGACTCGCTGATCGAGCGGCTGCAGCACGTGAACGGCCGGGCGATCGAACTCACCGAGGCACTGCTGCTGCTCGCACGCGCCGATGGCCGCGCGTTCGAAAGAGAACCGGTGGACCTGTCCCTCGCCACCGAGGAAGCGGCCGAGAACCTGCTGCCACTGGCTGAGAAGCACGGCGTCGCCCTGCAGGTCACCGGAGAACCGGCTCGGGTGACCGGGTCGCCCGCACTTCTGCAGCAGATGATCGCGAACCTCATGCACAACGCGATCGTGCATAACCTGCCGCAGGGCGGCACGATGTCGGTGCACACCTGGCGGAAGACGGATGCCCTCGCGGTCACCGTCTCCAGCACCGGGGAGATCATCGCACCCGAGGCGCTGACCACGCTCGCGGAGCCGTTCCAGCGCGGGTCCGGTCGTACGCGCAGCGGGGATCACGTCGGCGTGGGCCTCGGCCTGGCGATCGTGCAGAGCATCGCCCGCGCCCACGACGCGACCGTGCACTTCGCCGCACGCACCGGCGGCGGGCTCGTGGTCGAGGTGCGGTTCCCGCTGGGTGAGGGCTGACCTGCGGTCGCAGCTCATGCCGCTCTCCCGCGCGTATCGCGGCGAGAAGTGCGACCCGAATCTCGCCGAGAACAGGAGATCCACCCGGAACAGGACGTTCTCGGGTGGATCCTCCTGTTCTCGCGGGATCGCCTGTTCCGGCGACGTGGATGCCGTCAGCGGATGCCCGGGACGCGCGGCGAGAAGTCGCGGTGTCAGCGCACGGATGCGGCCAGACGCTCGCGACGCAGGCCGAACAGCACCGCGCCGTTCGCCCCCGCCCATTCGCGCAGCGTCGCCGGCATGATGGGCGGCACGCGGTGGAAGGTGGCGCGCTCGCGCACATACCGGTCAGCCAGACGCACCAGGTCGTGCGGTTCGCGTGCGAGCCCGCCGCCGATCACGATCCTGCCCGGATCGACCAGCGCGCACAGCGTGAGCAGGCCTTCCGCCAGCGCGGATGCTCCTCGCTGCACGACGGCGACGGCACGGGCGTCACCAGACGCGTATGCGTGCAGCAACGTCTCGGGCCCGCCCGAGCCTCCCGCGGCGTTCCAGGCGGCACTGAGTGCCTGGGCGCCGATGATCGTCTCCAGGCAGCCCCGCCGGCCGCATGAGCACGCTGCCCCTGCAGGATCGATGGTGATGTGCCCGAGTTCTCCTGCGAACCCATGCGCGCCCGGCACCACGGCGCCGTTCACGACGTGCGCCCCGGCGATGCCGGTGCCGAGTGCCAGCACGAAGCAGTCCGCGCTGCCGGCCCCCGCTCCCCAGGCGGCTTCGGCAACGGCCGCAGCGTGACCGTCATTGATCACGCTGACGGGCACGTCGAGCCGCGAGCTCAGTCGCTCTGCGAGGGGGCATCCGTCGAGCGCAGGAATGTTCGCAGACCGCACGACCACCCCGCGCGCCTCGTCCACGATGCCGGGAACCGACACCACCAGTCGCACAAGCGGATGCTCCTGCAGAACCGACTCGGCGATCTCGACCAGGCCGTCGACGGGACCGGACAGAGGAGTGGGAATGCGACGGCGCGAGAGGATCTCAGGGGCAGACGACAACGACGCGTCGGCCGCGGCGAGCAGGAGCTTGACACTCGAGCCGCCGACATCCAGCCCGAGTACAGCGGGGATGCTCATACGTTCAGCGCCGCCGCCCTGGCCTCACGCCGCACCGCTTGCTTGTCGGGGTCGGGGACGGGAACCGACGCCAGCAGCCGCCGACTGTACGAATGCTGCGGAGCCAGCAGCACTTCGTCGGCGGAGCCCGTCTCGACGATCTCGCCCTTCAGCATGACTGCGACCCGGTCCGAGATCTCGTGCACCACAGCGAGGTCATGGCTGATGAACAGGCAGGCGAAGTGCATGCGCTGCTGCAGGTTGCGCAGCACGTCGAGCACCGCTGCCTGCACGGAGACGTCGAGAGCCGAAGTCGGCTCGTCGGCGATGATCAGCTCGGGCTCGAGCGCGATCGCCCTCGCGAGGCCGATGCGCTGACGTTGCCCACCGGAGAGTTCGTGCGGATACCGCGCGGCGTAGTTCGCCGGCAGCTCGACGGCCTCGAGCAGTTCCGCGACGCGAGCCTGGCGTTGCCGTGCGCTGGTCGGAAAACGGCGGCGCTGCACGAGCATCGGCTCCATGATGGCTTCGCCGACCGTCATGCGCGGATCCAGGCTGGAGCCCGGATCCTGGAAGATCGCCCCCACCCTTCCGCGCAGTTCGCGCTCGCGACGACGCGACACTCCGCGAGCGCCGACGCCGTGCCGGCCGATCTGCTCGCCGAACAGCGTCATGGTGCCCTCCGAGAGCGGCAGCAGACCGAGCGCTGCGCGTCCGAGAGTCGACTTGCCGGAGCCTGATTCGCCGACCAGGCCCACGATCTCGCCTGGCGCGATGCTCAGGCTCACGCCGTCCAGAGCCTTGAAGGATCGTCCACCGCGCCGATAGGTCACGCTCGCATCCCGAAGCTCGAGGACTGCGGCGGGAATCTCGGCCTGCGGCGCGGCGACTGCCTGTGAGGCGACGTCGGGCAAGGTCGGAACGGCGCTGAGAAGCTTCTTCGTGTAGTCCTCACGCGGCGCGGTGAGCACCTCTCGCGACGAGCCGATCTCGACCATCACACCACGGAACATCACGGCCACCCGGTCGGCGATGTCGGCGACGACGCCCATGTTGTGCGTGACGAGCAGGAACGCCGTGCCCGATTCCGCGGCGAGCCGGCGGATGAGGTCGAGGATCTCTGCCTGCACGGTCACGTCGAGCGCCGTGGTCGGCTCGTCGGCGATGATCAGCTGCGGTTCGCAGGCGAGCGCGATCGCGATGACCACGCGCTGACGCTGGCCGCCGGACAGCTCGTGCGGGTAGCTTTTCGCGCGGCGCTCGGGTTCGGGGATGCCGACTCGGTCGAGCAGTTCGACGGCGCGCTGCCACGCGGCGTCCTTGCTCACGGTGCGGTGGTTGTGGATGGCCTCGGTGATCTGGTCGCCGATGCGCATGCTCGGGTTGAGTGCCGTCATCGGCTCCTGGAAGACCATCGAGATCTCCGCGCCGCGCACGGAGTTCATCTGGTCCTCACCGAGACCGAGCAGCTCGCGGCCCGCGAGGCGGATCGAACCGTCCACCTGCGCGGTGCGCGGCAGCAGCCCCAGTACGGCCATCGCTGTGACGGACTTGCCCGAGCCAGACTCGCCGACGAGCGCGAGGACTTCGCCCGCTCGCACATCGAGGTCGATGCCCTTCACGGCCTCGACGGGGCCGTCCTCGGTGCGGAAGGCGACTGTCAGGCCGGAGATCGACAGTAGTGCTTCGCTCATGCGGCACGCCCCTTCACGTCGAAGAAGTCACGGAGTCCGTCGCCGATGCTGTTGAACGCGCACACGGTGAGCACGATGCAGAAGCCAGCGGGGAAGATCAGCCACCACGCTCCCGCGTAGGTGTAGGTCATGCCGCTGGTGAGCATGGCACCCCAGTCGGTTGCGGGCTTCTGCAGCCCCATGCCGAGGAACGAGATGTAGGCGACGAGCAGGATGGCGTCGGCCACCTGGAAGGTGGCGTTCACGACGATGGTGCCGACGGTGTTGGGCACCACGTGCTTGAGCACCGCCCGCGAGTGTGATCCGCCCATGGCCCGCAGCGCGAGCACGTACTCGCGCGATTTCAGTGAGATCGACTCGGCGCGCACCAGACGGGCCGGCACCAGCCAGGACACCAGACCGATCACGCAGATCATCAGCGGCACGCTGGGGCGCAGCACGGCCGAGAGGATGAGCAGCAGGAAGGTGGCGGGGATGGCGATGCCGGCATCCACGATGCGCATCATGACGGTGTCGACGATCCCGCCGACGTAGCCGGCGATCGCACCCCACAGGGTGCCGATCACGGTGGCGAGCACACCGGCGGCGAGGCCGATGAGGATCGACACCTGACCGCCGACCATCAGCCGGCCCAGGATGTCGTATCCGACATCGTCGGTGCCCAGCGGGTGACCGGGGGTCCCGGGCGGCAGCATGGTGCTGCGCAGGTCGGTGTGCACCTGGTCGGTGGGGTACAGCAGCGGGCCGACGAAGCAGAACAGCAGGAACAGCGCGATCGTGACGATCCCGAACAGGGCCAGCTTGTTCTTCATGAATCGGCGCATGCCCCGCTGGCGCGGCGTCAGAGTGCGCTGGACGATCGCCATGGTGGACGTGGGGGCGACGTCGGGGGACGAGGTGTTCACGAGAGCTCCTCCCGGGTGCGCGGATCGAGCAGCGCCTGGATGATGTCGGCGAGCAGCGAGCCCACCACGGTGGCGACGGCGATGACCAGGATGCAGCCCAGCAGCACCGGATAGTCGGAGGTCTGCGCCGAGGTCCAGAACAGCAAGCCCATTCCGGGGTAGTTGAAGAGGGATTCGACCACGATCATGCCGCCGAACATCACGGGCAGGTAGTAGCCGAGCATCGCGATCACCGGGGTGAGCGAGTTGCGGACGACATGGCGGGCGACGACCACGGGAACCGATGTGCCCTTGGCGCGAGCGGTGCGCACATAGTCCTCGGAGAGGTTGTCGATCGTCGACGAGCGCATGTACCGCGAGAACGTGGCGATGATTCCGAGGGCGGCCGTGAGAACCGGGAGCACGAGGCCGGCCGGATTCGCCAGCACGGCCGCGACCGTCTCGCCCTGCGGTGCCTGTGCCGGCACGACGCGCAGGACCTGCGAGAAGACGATGACCAGGATGAGCCCGAGGAAGAACGACGGGGTGGAGTAGACGATGAAGTTCCAGGTGGTCAGGATGTAGTCCGAGGTCCTGCCGCGGCGCACGGCCTGGAAGATGCCCATCGGAATGGCGACGACCAGCGCGACCAGCATCGAGATCAGCGCGAGGATCAGCGTCTTGGGGAGCCGCTGCGAGATGGCGTCGGACACCGGTCGGTTCAGCTTGAACGAGTCGCCAAGGTCGCCGGTGGCCACCTGCCCGAGGAAGTTCAGGTACTGCTGCCACACCGGAAGATCGAACCCGTTCTCACGATTGAACGCATCGATCTGCGCCTGTGTGGCCTGCATCCCGAGCACGCCGGTGGCCGGCCCGTCGGGCATGGCGAGGTGGAGCAGCGCGAACACGATCAGCGTCACGATGAGGATGACGATCATCCCCTGGCCTACCCGCCTGAGCAGGTACCACCAGAAACGGCTGTCGGTCTTCTTCTTCGCAGCTGCCGGCTGCGCTGCATCCACCACGCTCATGTCCTATCCCTGTCTCACCGAGGGCTTACTTCCAGGACCAGCGCTGCGGCATGAAGTTGCCGCCAGGGTCCTGCGTACCGATCTCGAGGCCGCTACGCACCACGGAGACCTGGTACACCGGGTTGGGCATCCACATCACGGGCAGATCGTTGGCGAGCAACTCGGAGTACTTCTTGCTGATCTCGGGGTCGGACGAGAACATCATCTGCTGGATGAGATCCTCGGCCTCGGCGTTGAAGTACTGACCGGCGTTCCACTTGGTCTCCTTCGCGAACAGGCGCTCTCCGGTCGCGTAGGGGCTGAAGTACCAGCTGCCGGCAGTGCCGAAGAACACGAGGTCCCAGGTGCAGGTCGAGCCGGTCTTGCACTCCTGTGCCTGCGTGAGAACGCTGTCGAGCGGCTTCGAGTCGACCGTCACCTTGACGCCGACCTTCGCCAGCGACGACTGGATCTCGGCCATCGTGTTGTCGGTCTCCTGCGAGCCGTTCTGCGTGGTGATCACGAACTCCGCGAGGTCGCCGGCCTCGATGCCCTCACCGCACTGGCCATCGCCCGTACCTGCGACCGCGCATTCGAGCAGGCCTTCGGAGTTCTTCTCCCACCCGTGGTCGGTGAACAGCTTCTCGGCCTTCTTCAGGTCGAACGGGTAGGGGTTGTCGGCCTGCGCGTCCGAAAGCTGATCCGACGGGATGCTCTGGGGGATCGGCCCGTAGTCGGGCATGGCGGCACCGTGCCAGATCGCCTCGGAGATCGTCTCCTGGTCGACTGCGTGCTGCAGCGCCTGGCGGACGTAGAGCTGGCTGAAGAAGTCGCCGTTGGGGCCGGCGAAGTTGTACGGCATGTACGTGATCGACCAACCCGCCCACGGCTCGATGTCGTAGCCGAGGTCGGTGAACTGCTTCTCATTGGTCAGTTGCGAGGCCGTGATGTAGCCGTAATCGACCTCGCCGGAACGGACGACGTTCATCTCGGCGTCTGATGAGGTGAACGGCAGGAAGCGCACGTTCTCGATCTGCGCCTTGTCGTCGCCCGTGTACTTCTCGTTCGCTGTGAGCTCGACCAGCCCGGAGTCCGACCAGCTCTTGACCGTGTACGGGCCCGACACCGTCTTCCACAGCGGGTTGGTGGCGTAGGACTTCATGTCCTCGGCCTGCGAGAACAGGTAGTCGAAGACCTGCACGGCGCCGGCCGGGTCGCGGTCGAAGTCACCGATTTCGCCGTCATCGCTGGTCTTGTCCCACACGTGCTGAGGCATCGGGTAGACCAGTGTCAGCTGGTTGCCCACCAGGTAGTCCTGGTTGTAGACCTTGTCCATCGTGAGCGAGAACTTCTTCTCGTCGATGGTGGTGAACTCCGTCACGTTGTCGGGGATGTTGCCCTCGGAGTATCCGCCCGTCTTCTCGGCGTTCGCCTTGACGAGGTTGAACCAGAACTCGACGTCGCGCGTGCTCACCGGCTTGCCGTCAGACCAGTTCAGGTCGCCCAGCGTGATGGTGATGGTCTTGCCATCCTCGGAGAACTCGTAGGACTCGGCGGCCGAACCCTTCTTGTCCCAGCCCATGTCTCCGGACTGGCCGTTGTACTCGAACAGGCGAGGCCACAGGGTCGCCTTGATGGCGCTGTTGTGCGTGGCCATCTTGTCGGGGGCCGAGATCGGCAGGATCCAGTTCGGACCGGTGCCGACGGGAAGGGCGTAGCTGACCGTGTCCGTCTTCTCGGCAGAGCCCCCGTCGCCCTGAGCGGCCTGGCAGCCGGTCAGAGCGATCGTGGCCACCGCGAGCGCGCCGAGGGGCGCGAGCATCCGGCGACGCAGCGTCTGAGTGCGCATCAAAACCTCCTTGTAAGGACGTCGCGCCGAAAGATCGTTCTTTCGGATTGTGACGTACTTTGAATTATTCCCGAATGAAGTGATGACGATGGGCCGCGTCAATCACATTTAGATAACACACTTGGTTCGATTGCGAACTATGTGATGAGAACGCATGCGCGTTCAGTCCGGCTCCGCACCTGGCCGTCGCCGACCACGGGGGCAGTCGACGATGCACCCCGGCGGCCGCGGCTCAGACTCCCGTCCTCGTCGGGACTTCCTTCGTCCGGCAGCGCCGCGAGACGTGCTCGAGGCGCTTATACCGCCCGCAGGGCGGCGTCGATCCGGGCCGGTTCGAGCACGCTCTCCAGCAGCTCCCAGCCGACACCCCGAGCACCAGCGAGCGCACCCGCCCTGCTCACCTCGATCTCAAGCGCGTCCGTCGACATGGGAAGGCAGAGCGTGTACAGCGCTTGGCGGATGCCGGCCACGAAGGCATCCGCCGTCGCCAGCCGGCCACCGACGATCAGCGCCTGGGGGTTGAAGAAGTTGATGATCGTCGCCAGCACCTCCCCGGTGCGGGCTCCGGCCTCGCGCAGCAGGCCGGTCGCCTTCGGGTGCGCGTTCTGCGCGAGTCCGAGCACCTCTTCGAGACTGTCGATCGGCTCCCCCGCGTCCTTCAATGCGTCCACGATCGCAGTGCCGCTGGCGACCACGTCCAGGCATCCGACCCTGCCGCAGGAGCAGCTCACCGCGGGCGCATCGTGCAGCGGCACATGGCTGATGTCGCCCGCGACACCCCGGAACCCGCGGTACACCGCACCTTCGACCACGATGCCGCATCCGATGCCGCTGCCGGCTTTGACGAACACCAGCTGCTCGTGCGTTCCTCCGCGCTCCACATACTCCCCCACCGCCATGGCGTTCGCATCGTTGTCGATGAGGAAGGGAAGCTGGGTGACCGACCCCAGCACTTCACCGACGTCGACGCCGTTCCACCCCGGCATCCGCATCGGCGCGAGCAGTCGAGAGGTTCGCGCGTCGATAGGGCCCGGCAGGCTCATCGCGATGCCCTCGACGCGTACGCCGTCGTGCTGTTCGGCGAGGCGCCTGGTGCTCTCCCACACCTGCTCCACGACGCTGCGTACGCCGTCGAGCAGCGTCACGTCCTCGATCGCGGACGCGACGATCTCACCCCGTCGATCGAGGAGCGCGATGGTGGCATGGCTCTCGCCGAGGTCCACGCCGGCGATGACGCTCTCGTTGGCGCGCACTCCCAGCGCACGCGGTCTGCGCCCGCCGCGCGATTCGCCGTGGCCGGTCTCCTCGAGGTAGCCGTGGGTCACCAGCTCATCGACCCGCAGAGCGACCGTCGACGGTGACAGTCCCGTGAGCCGAGCGAGATCCGCCCGGGATCGCGCTTGTCCGGTGCGAACCAGGCGGAAGAGCTCGCCAGCTGAGTGAGGGGCCTGGTTCGTCGTGCGCACGGTGTCCTCTTGTTTCGACTGTCACGTAAAGATAGTCCTACCACCGCGCGGCCAACAGCGTTCTGTCGGGGCCCGCGGCCACCCCTGTGACATTGTCCGCACCCCGGCGTAGGGTCGCAGACAGGGGAGACCGGAGGGCTGGCATGACGAGAATCACACACGAGGTGCAAGGCTTCGTGCCCGGCTACCTGCTGGCACGGCTGGCGGAGTCGGGCCGCTTCCCGAAGGCTGCAGAGGCCGCCAGGCAGACGCTGATCGCGGGCCGGCCGGTGTTCCATTCGACGCTCGAGCTGTCGATCGATGAGAACGGCGCCCTGGTCGCCGCCGTGCAGGCAGCGCCGACGCGCACGATTCACGACGCGCAGAACACCGAGCAGCTTCCCGGTGTGATCGTGCGCGGCGAAGACGATCCACCCGTCGCCGACACCACCGTCAACGAGGCGTTCGACGGCCTCGGCGCGACCTTCCGGATGCTGCTCGACGCGTTCCAGCGGGACTCGCTCGACGGCGCCGGCGCTCCGCTCAACGCGACCGTGCACTACGGCGAGGGTTACGACAACGCCTTCTGGGACGGATCGCGCATGGTTTTCGGAGACGGCGACGGCGAGGTGTTCCGCGGATTCACCGGCTCGGTCTCCGTCATCGGGCACGAGCTGGGGCACGGCGTCATCCAGAGCACCGCCGGTCTCGAGTACCGCGGGCAGTCCGGTGCGCTGAACGAGTCGATCGCGGATGTGATCGGCGCGCTCACCGAACAGCACCTGAAGGGGCAGACCGCGGAAGAGGCCAGCTGGCTGGTGGGCGAGGGCATCTTCACCGACGCCGTCCAGGGCCGCGCGCTGCGATCGATGATCGAACCGGGCACGGCGTACGACGACGATGAGCTCGGCAAGGACCCGCAGCCCGCACACATGCGCGACTACGTCGAGACCCAGGAGGACAACGGCGGGGTGCACATCAACTCCGGCATCCCGAACCGCGCCTTCGCGCTCACGGCTACCGCTCTCGGCGGCAACGCCTGGGGCGACGCGGGGCAGGTCTGGTACCGGGCGCTCACAGGAGGGCTGTCGGCCACCGCCACCTTCACCGAATTCGCGCAGGCGACCCTTGCGGCAGCGGGTGGTCTCGGGGCTACCGTGGAAGCGGCGGTCAGAGAGGCGTGGATCGCGGTCGGAGTGATCGAGGATGCCGGAGCACGAGAACAGCGCTGACAGCGCAGCGGATGCATCGGGTGGCGAGTCCACCCGCGTGCTGATCATCGTGGTGCGATCGGGGGGCTTCGCGGGGATCAGCCGGCGTTGGCGGGTCGAGCCCGACCCCGCCGAGGAGCCACGCTGGACCACGCTCGTCGAGCGCTGCCCGTGGGACGCCCCACCCGAGCATCCGGATGCCGGAGCCGACCGCTTCATCTGGACCGTCCACGCGCGCGTGCCCGACGCCGACCTGCAACGGGAGCTGCCGGATTCCGAGCTGACCGGCGCCTGGCGCGAACTGGTCGAGGCCGTGCGCGAGGCCGGCAGTCGCGATGACGACCCGCGCGCCTCGCGCGGCGGACCCTTCGCCGAGCCGGCCGACCCCGGGAACTGAACAGAAAGGGCGAGCCCATGTCGCAGAAGATCGTGCCCAACCTCTGGTTCGACAGGAACGCGGAGGAGGCCGGGGAGTTCTACGCCTCCGCGCTGCCCCGGACGACGTCAGAGGTGACCGCCAGGTATCCCGCCGAGGTTCCCGACTGGCAGGCGGACTTCGCCGGCGCGCCGCTTGTCGTCGACATCGTCGTCGACGGCACCAGGATGAGCCTCATCAACGCGGGGCCGGAGTTCCGGCCGAATCCGTCGATCTCGTTCCTGCTGAACTTCGATCCACTCGTCTTCGACGGGGAAGAGGGTGCACGCGCCGCGCTCGACGACACCTGGGCGGCGCTGTCCTCCGACGGCTCGGCCCTCATGCCGCTCGGCGAATACCCGTTCAGCCCGAAGTACGGCTGGGTACAGGACCGGTACGGGGTGAGCTGGCAGCTCATGCTCACCGACCCCGCCGGTGAGCCGCGGCCGTTCGTGATCCCGCAGATCATGTTCGCCGGGGCCGTGCAGGGCAAGGCGCGCGAGGCCGCCGAGTTCTACACGTCGACCTTCGAGGACGCAGCGCTCGGCACCGTGGTCGACTACCCGCAGGCGACCGGCATCGCCGAAGCCGGGAACGTCATGTTCGGCGAGTTCCGCGTCGGCGATCAGTGGTTCGCGATGATGGACTCCAACGTCGAACACGACTTCGCCTTCTCCTGCGGGGTGTCCCTCGAGGTCCGCTGCCGCGACCAGGCCGAGATCGATCGCCTCTGGGACGCACTCTCGGCCGTCCCCGAGGCCGAGCAGTGCGGCTGGCTGGCCGACCGCTACGGCGTCAGTTGGCAGATCGTGCCGCAGCAGATGGGCGAGCTGATGGCCAGGCCGGGCGCCTACGAGAACATGCTGCGGATGAAGAAGCTCGTGATCGCCGATTTCTGACGGATCCGCGTGACAATGGACCCATGGGACTGTTCCAGCAGCGACCGGAGGAAGAGCAGAACGCCTGGGCGGGCCTGCCCTCAGAGCCGCGCGATGTGCAGAACCCGGCCGACCGGCTCGACGACGCGCCGAGCCTCGACCTGATGGACATCGGCCTTGGCGCCAAGTACTCCACCATGTTGTTCCCCGTCGCCCCGCCGGCTCCCGAGGCCGCCGACGTCACCGACGGGGATGCCGGCGAGGACTGACCTTCGCGTCTACACTCACTCCATGCCCAACCAGCAAGAAGGCGCCCGCCTGCTGCAGATCGCGAGCGAAGCACGTAATCGCGGCGATGCGCTGTTGCACCTGCAGTTCGACGTCTCCCAGCTCACCGGCGAGAGCTCTTCGTGGGGATCCGCCGACAACCGGATGCTGCGCGACGACCACGTCGGCTGGTTCCTCAGCGAGGTCGAGAAGCTGGGCTGGCGGCTCGAGCACACCGGCTACGTGTTCGTCGAGAGCGGTGCGACCACATCGGCACGCATCTTCGGCACCGGCGAGGGCGTCGTCAACCACGGCGGCGTGGAGGCGTTCTTCACCTTCCGGTCAGCCTGAGCGCAGAGCAGACAGACGGCTGTCACCGGCGGACGGAAACGGATGCCGCCACCGTCAGCGTGCCTCGCCGCGCAGCGGCCAGCGCCCGGTGCGCTCCTTGAAGGCGATCGCCGCGAGCAGCGGCGACATGTCGAACAGCGCCGGGTTCAGTGACAGCTTCGTGCCGTCGCTCGACCGGATGCGCAGGTTCGGCTGACCCCGCGTGGTGAGCATCCGATAGTCGGTGATGTCGGAGTAGACGATGGTCTTCTCGCGGCCGAAGATCGTGCGGAAATGCACGGCATCGGCGCCCGGCGCGACGTACCAGTTGCGGTAGAGCAGGGTGAACAGCGCCCCGGCGATGAGGACCGCGACGGCTCCGATGCGCATCGGCAGCAGGGACGCCGGGCTCTCGGGGTTGTCGTCGGCGGTGAACGCCGCCAGGCCGATGAAGACGGCCACGGCGAGAAGCAGCACCCCGACGAAGAGGATGAGCTTCGGCATCCTCACCCGCTCGGGGTAGTCCTTCGCGCGGTTGGGATGCTTGCGCGCCCTCATCACCATCACTCCGACGAGCGCGAGCGCGAGCAGCACGAGCGCCATCTTGAGCAGGAAGGGGGTCACCCTTCGACGGTACAGGCACGGGCCCGACATCGGCCGCGCTCCATGCCAGCGCGTGCGGGCGCGTCGGCGCGAAGCCGTACGGTGGAGGGATGACGATCACCGCCGCTGCAGACGGCTCCGCCCTCGGCAACCCGGGACCGAATGGCTGGGCCTGGTACATCGACGACGAGCGCTGGGCGGCCGGAGGGTCGCCGCACGGCACGAACAATCAGGGCGAGTTGCAGGCGGTGCTCGAACTGCTGCGCGCCACGGCGGGCACCGACGAGACGCTCGTGATCGAGTGCGACAGCCGGTACGTGATCGATTCGGTGACGAAGTGGATGCCGGGTTGGAAGCGCCGCGGCTGGCGCAAGTCCGACGGCGGCCCGGTGCTCAATCGAGAGCTGCTCGAGGGCATCGACGAGGCGATGCGCGGGCGCGATGTGACCTTCTCTTGGGTGAAAGGGCACGCGGGGCATCCGCTGAACGAGGCGGCGGACGAACGTGCCAACGCCGCGGCACGGGCCTACCAGCGGGGCGAGGAGCCGCGGCGAGGTCCGGGATTCCTCAGCGCGTCGGATGCCGGCGCCGCCCTGGCGGGCGCTGCCGCGTTCGCCGCACCTGCCATCGCGTCGACGCCGCAACCGGCTGCACAGCCGGCCGCCCCGGCCGCGGCACCGCTGTGGGCCGAGGCATCCGACCTGCTCGACGGCCTCGACGGCCCCGCGGCATCGGTGCCGATCGAGCTGCACCTCACGCTGACCGCTGCCGAGCACGCCCGCTTGCAGGACCGAGCCGACGCACAGGGCATCTCGCTCGAGGAGGCTCTGCGCCGGCTGATCTGAGGCGGCACCGGCCCATCCGGGCGGGCGTCTCCCTGTGCACTCATCAAGCCGCCGCCCCCGGGGCATCCGGTGGCAGACTTGCCCCGTGTGGATCGGATGGGTGGAGTTCGACATGCTGCTCGGCGACGTGCGCTCGCTCAAGCAGAAGCGCAGCGTGATCAGGCCGATCATCGCCGACCTGAGCCGTCGCACCGAGGCAGCCGTCGCCGAGGTGGGCGCGCAGGATCTGCACCGGCGCACCATGATCGGTGTGTCGGTGGTCGCCGCGCACGCGTCGCACGTGCGCGACGTGCTCGATCAGGCCGAGCGGATGCTGGTGGAGCAGCATCCCGAGATCACGGTGCTGTCGGCGAGACGCGGCCTGCACTCCAGCGGCGACGGCTGAGCCCCGGCCGCCTCAGCCGTCGGTCGTCACGCGCATGCGCGGCAGCGCCTCGGGATGCTCGCGCTGCAACCAGGTCATCAGCTGCTCGCGCACCGTGACGCGCAGCGTCCACTGGTCGTCGGAGTCCTTCGACGACATCACGAAGCGCACCGTGACATGCCCGCCCTCCGAGCCGGTGACGGCGACGCTGGCGGAGCGCCGGTCCCAGGCATCCGACGCCTCGATGATCTCCTGGAACTTCGCGCGCAGCGCGTCCATCGGCACACGCCAGTCGAGGTCCATGTAGACCGTTCCGAGGATCTTGTCGGAGCGGCGGGTCCAGGTCTCGATGGGGTTGGTCGTGAAGTAGCTGCAGGGCAGCACGAGCCGGCGTTCGTCCCAGATGTAGACGACCACGTACGAGAGGTTGATCTCGCCGATGCGGCCCCATTCGCCCTCGATGACGACGACGTCTCCCACGCGGATCGCATCGGTGAACGCGACCTGGATGCCGGCGATCAGGTTGCCGAGGATCGACTGCGCTGCAAGGCCGGCGATGATGCTGACGATTCCCGCAGATGCGAGCAGGCTGGTGCCGACCGCACGCATCTCGGGGAAGCTGAACAGGGCAGTGCCGACGGCGATGACGCCGATGATCACCAGCACCAGGCGGTGGATCACCAGCAGCTGCGTGCGCCGACGTCTCCCCTCCGCACCGGCCAGGCTGCCGTCCTCGCGCGCGATGATCGCCTCGAATCCGAACGAGACGAGCGCGGCGAGCAGCCAGGCGCCCGTTGCGATGGTGGCGATCAGGAACAGTCGTGAGACGCCAGGCCACCAGCCCTCACCGCCGGGGCCCGAGACGGCGCATCCGATCCAGACCGCGACGACGAGCGCGACGGCCCACAGTGCGGCCTGCGCCCTGCGACCGATGTCGCCCAGCCAGCCGACCCTGCGCCCGACCAGGGTGGTGATCAGTCGCACCAGGACGACCACCGCGATGGCGACGACGACGGCGATCGCGATCGCCAGCACGGTTTCGATCCAGGAACTCCATTCGAAAGCCATCACCCCACCCTACGGTCGTCCCCACGTCCGGCTTGGGGTCACGCCGGGTCCGCCGAGGCGCCTCGCGCGAGCCCGGATGCCGCCCGCACGCAGAAGCGCACGACTTCGCCGGGCGGGCCCCCGCGAAGTCGTGCGGATCTGCGAAGCCGAGCCCCGCCTCAGACCGTGAGCACGGCCGACTCGAGCCGCTGGTACGACTGCTCCATGCCCTCGGCCATGCCGGTGGCGAGGATCTCGTCGCGCGTCTGGGCGTCGGGGAACTCCATGAGCACGGTGACGAGTGTCGCGCCGTCCTCCTCGTAGAAGTTGATGTCGTTCAGCACGTCGGGGCCGTCGGTGCCCTGCATCCGCTCGAGCTGCACGGCACGACGCGGGGCGTCGACGAGCAGCATCTCGCCCTCGAAGCCGAACGGCTCACCTTCGGTGTCTCCGACGGGTGCCCAGGAGTTGCGGTAACGATCGCCGGCCGCGAGGCCCACCTCGCACTCGGTCATCTCCCACCCCTCGGGTCCCAGCATCCATCGCTTGATGAGCTCGGGCTCGGTGTGCGCGCGCCACACCAGCTCGCGCGGCCCTTCGACCAGGCGCGTGATGCGCACATGGGTGTCGTCGAGCAGCTCGACACGGGTGCCCTTGCCCTGCGCGTATTCGCGGAGGTCCTGCAGCACCGCATCCAGCTGCGCCATGGCCATCTTGGTGCCCTCGACCATGCCCATCGCGACGACCTGCTCGAGCGACTCGAGCGAGACGAAATGGCTGGTCGTCACCATGCGGGTGCCTTCGGCGGTGGGCTGGAACGTGAAGTCCATCCGCAGCGGCGGGAACTGCTCGTTCGGATCGCCCTGCTCATCGGTGAACCCGTCGAGCACCTCGAAACGGTGCGGCGCCTCGATGGCCAGGAACTCCCAGTAGCCCGATGACTTCTCGCCCCGGGGCCCGTTCATCGTGTAGTTCGCGCGTCCGCCGATGGTGTGGTCCCAGGCGGTGAAGGTCGCCGGCCAGCCGGGAGGGCCCCAGAACCGCTCGAGCTGGCGCGGGTCACTGTAGGCGGCCCATACGCGCTCGATCGGCGCGGCGAAGTCGGCAGTGACGGTCATCGTCAGGTTGTCGGCGTCGGTGGTGACATCGGTGACAGGCATGTCAGTCTCCTCGTTTCGGTGCTTCGTTGCGTTCGTTGTCGGATGCCGGCGGTTCGGCCAGCAGGTCGTCGAGCCGGGCGATGCGTGCTCGCCAGAGCTCTTCGTATCGGGCGAGCAGCGCCCGCGCACGGGCGATCATCTCGGGGTTCGCGCGGACGAGCCGCTCGCGTCCCTCGGCGCGCTTGACGATGAGCCGTGCCTCTTCGAGCACGGCGACGTGCTTCTGGACCGCGGCGAACGACATCTCGTAATCGCGGGCCAGCTCGGAGACGGACTGTTCGCGATCGATCGTCCGGCGCAGGATGTCACGCCGGGTCGCCGTCGCCAGTGCATGGAACACACGGTCGATCTCCGCTTCGCTGAGTTCTGTTTGTACAACCATTTGGTTGTACATTAGGACGTGCGGATGCCGGTGTCAAGAGTTTTCTTGGGTCTGCAGGAACAGCAAAGAGTCGATTGTGACCCGCCGAGTCGAGGGTCAGCTCGATCTGGCGTTCGCGCGTTGCGTGGCCTCAGCGGCGTGACCGAGGAAGTCGGCGATGATCCGCAGTGCGTCGTCATCGAGGTCGGCGAGGGCCGTGCTCAGATCCTCGCCCAGGGGCGCGAGCAGGCCGAACAGCCTGGGCAGATGGTCAGGGAGCGCGCGCACGAGCACCGTCCGGCGGTCGACTTCGGAGCGATCGCGCGCGACCCACCCCTGCTCGGCGAGGCGGTCGACGATGCCGGTCGTCGTCGCGGGGCGAAGGGCGAGCATCCGCGCCAGTTCGCCGATGGTCACCGGGCCGTGGCGGTGCACCAGATTGAAGCACTGCAAGTCGACCGGGCGGAGTCCGACCTGCGCGCTGAGATGGTGCCCCAGAATCGCCAGCTGCAGTTCCAGCTCGCGGTAGCGGTCGAGCACAGTCCAGGCTGCGGAGTCGCCGCTGTTGATGTCGGGCACAGATTCGGACACAGTCTCATCTTCCCAGTGCTTCCCGAGAATATCTCCGTGAGAGATCTTTCGCATTTCATAATATTTGGTTATCGTTCCACCATGACTGATGGATTCGACAAGCGCGCGGCGATCACACGCTCGATGCTCGGCTGGGGTGTCGTCGCCGGACCGTTTTACCTGGCGTTCGGCCTGATCCTTGCGCTCACGCGTGAGGGCTTCGACCTCTCACGGCACGCACTGAGCCTGCTCACCCTCGGCGACGGCGGATGGCTGCAGACTCTCAACTTCGCACTGACCGGCGTCATGGTGTTCGTCGCCGGATGGGGAATCCTGCGAGCCATCGATGGCCGCGGCCGCGGCGCAGGCATCGCGGTGATCGTCGCGGGTGTCGCGATCGCGCTCGCCGGCGTCTTCCGACCCGACCCGGTGGCCGGGTTCCCCGCCGGTGAAGAGGCGAGCATGAGCGTCAGCGGGATGCTGCATCTCGCTCTCGGCGTGGCTGAGTTCGTCGCCTTCGCCGTGGCCGCGCTTCTGCTCGCCCGCTACCTGAGCGCGCGCGGTGAGAAGAGTCGCGCCATGCTCTCCCGGATCGAAGGCGTGGTCATCGTCGTGGCGTTCGCCGCGGGTGCGGCGCTCTCAGCGGGGCCTGCAGGGGTCGCGCTCCTGTGGCTCGCAGTCGTGGTCAGCTTCGCGTGGCTGCTCCTCGCTTCCGTCTGGGTGTACCGGACCGTGCCCCATCCCGATGCGGACAAGCGAGTCGCGTAAAGGAGCACACGGCGGCACCTCCGACGCACCACCACGTGCATGTCATCACCCCGCAGAACGACAGCAGCGCCCCGGGAGCTCTCCCGGGGCGCTGCCGTATTTCGATAGCTCAGTCGTTGTAGACAGCGAGGCGCCGCGTGGCCGTCGCGCTGTGTGCGGCCATGCCCTCGGAGTCGGAGATGACCTGCACTGCGGTGGCGAGCTCGGGGGTCGCCGACTGCGCGATGCGCTGGTAGGTCAACGGCTTCAGGAAGCGGGAAACGGAGAGTCCGGCCGAGTGCTTCGCGCCGCCGGCTGTCGGCAGCACGTGGTTCGTTCCCGCCATGCCCTTGTCGGAGTACGCGACCGTGCTCCAGGGACCGATGAACAGTGAGCCGTAGTTGCGCAGCCTGTCGTGGTACCAGGTGTCGTCGGCGGTGATCAGCTCGAGGTGCTCGGGAGCCAGATCATCCATGAGGGCGGCTGCCGTCTCGCGGTCGTTCGCCACCGTCACGACGCCGTAGTCACGCCATGCGGCACCGGCGATCTCGGCCGTGGCGAGCGTCTCGAGCTGAGCATCGATCGCGGCGATCACCGCGCGACCGTGCTCCTCAGACGTCGTGACCAGCGCGGCCGGTGAGTTGGGGCCGTGCTCCGCCTGCCCGAGCAGGTCGGCCGCGACGATCTCGGGGTCGGCCGTCTCGTCGGAGATGACTGCGACCTCCGAAGGGCCGGCCAGCAGGTCGATCGCGACAGTGCCGAACAGCTGGCGCTTCGCCTCGGCGACGTAGGCGTTGCCCGCCCCGACGAGCATGTCGACCGGAAGGTCTCCGAGCAGCCCGTAAGCCATCGCGGCGAGCGCCTGCACACCACCGAGGACGAACGCCCGGTCGACGCCGGACAGGTGCGCGGCATAGACGACGGCGTCGTTGGCGCCACCGTCGGGCTGCGGCGGCGTGCAGGCCACGACGGTCGGCACGCCCGCGGCCTTCGCCACGCCCACGGTCATGAACGCACTCGCGGTGAGGGGGAAGCGCCCGGCGGGCAGGTATGCCCCGACGCGGGAGACCGGGATGTACCGGGAACCGGTCACGAGTCCCGGTACGAGCTCGGTCTCGAAGTCGGAGAGGTGCTCGCGCTGGGCGCGGGCGAACGCCTGCGTGCGCTCGGAGCCGAGCTCGATCGCAGCGCGCAGATCGGCGGGCAGACGATCGCCGCTGGTCGCGATCTGCTGGGAGGTGAGCTCGATGTCCCCACCGTCGTAGCGGTCGAGCTTGCGCGCGTAGTCGAGCACGGCGTCCATCCCGCGCGACTGAATGTCGCTGAGCATCGCGGAGACGGTCTCGATGACGGCGGGATCCCGCTGCGCAGCCGGGGCGTCGACGAGCGGGGTCTTCAGGTGACGGAAGGAGCCTTCGAGGCTGTTCAGAACGGGAGAGCTGTAGCGCATGCCACCACGGTACGAGCCGGATCAACATCGTACAACCCGCAATATAGCGGTAGTTCCCATCGGTTTAGCCGATATCACTGTCAACGGGAAATCCGTTGACTGCCATCGCGGCGCACGCGTTGCCGGCGGTTGTGCGGCGTCGTAGCGTGGCTTCATGCCCACTGTCGCCGCGGTCAGCCCGACCATCGTCTTCGGTGACGTCGAACGCAACCTCGACTCGATCGTCGCCGCGGCGACCACGGCCGCACAACAGGGCGCCGAGCTCATCGTCGCCCCCGAGCTGGCCACCTCGGGCTACGTGTTCGAGAGCGCCGAGGAAGCCGCGGCCCTCGCACTGCGCTCGGATGACGCTGTGCTGCGCACTCTCGAACAGCGACTGCCGCGCAACGCCGTCACCGTGTTCGGCTATGCCGAGCGCGACGGCGACACGATCTACAACACTGCTGCGGTGATCGGCCACGGTCGCCGGCTCGCCGACTACCGGAAGTCGCATCTGTGGGACCGGGAGACCCTCTTCTTCACCCCGGGCACCAGCGCCGGGTTGCTCGTCGACACCGACGACTTCCGACTGGGCGTGGCCATCTGCTACGACAACGAGTTCCCTGAGGTGCCGCGACGACTCGCTCTCGCCGGGGCCGCGGTGCTCGCGCTGCCGGTGAACTGGCCCCTGGTGGAGCGTCCGCCGAACGAGCATGCGCCCGAGACGATCCAGGCCATGAGCGCCGCCCGATCGTCCCGACTGCCCACGGTGATCGCAGACCGCCACGGGAGCGAACGTGGAGTGGCATGGACGGGCGGTACCGCCGTGATCGATGCGGAAGGGTGGATCGCGACGCAGCAGGCCGACGGCATCGCCGTGGCCGAGGTCGACATCCTCCCTGACGACAAGGCGATCGGACCGCACAACGACGTGTTCGCCGATCGCCGCCCCGAGCTCTACTGATCCCCCTCCCGTCACCCGCTGCCGCACCGGTACCCGAACCGGCCCGGCAGCCGAAAGGATGCCGCCATGGCCGCTGCAGCCCCTGATGCGCCCCGCACCGCCGCCATCGAAGTCAAGTCGATCGACTACGTCCCGCTCGACGAGCGCGGTGGCAAGCCGTCGTCGTTGTTCTCGCTGTGGTTCATGTCGAACGCGAACCTGACCACGCTCGCGACGGGCATGGTCGGCGTGGCCATGGGCGCCGACTTCGTCACCTCCGTCCTCGCCGTGCTGCTGGGTGCGGCGGTCGGAACCGTGTTCACCGCATTCCACTCCGCTCAGGGCCCCCAACTCGGACTGCCTCAGATGATCCAGTCGAGGGCGCAGTTCGGGTACCGCGGCGTGGTGGTGATGTGCCTCGTCGTGATCGCCAGCATCGTCGGCTTCAACATCTTCAATCAGATCCTCGCGGCCGACGTCGTGCGCATGATCACGACGGTGGACGCCCCGGTGCTGTGGTACTCCGTCATCACGGCGCTCGCCCTCGCGCTGGCGATCTTCGGCTATCACTGGATCCACCGCGCGCAGCAGTGGCTGACATGGGTGTTCCTCGCCACCTTCGGCCTGTTCTCGGTGCTCTCGATCTTCTTCCTGCCGATGATGCCCGAGCGCTTCTGGTCGGGCAGCATCAACTGGCCCGCGTTCCTCGTGCAGTTCGGCGCCGCGTCGGCATACGCGCTGGGCTGGGCCCCTTACGTGTCCGACTACTCGCGTTACCTGCCCCCTCAGACCAGTCCGGCGAAGGCGCTGTTCCACACGTATTCGGGTGTGTTCGTCGGCGCAAGCTGGCTGATGATCCTCGGCGCCTTCGTCGCATCGCTGTTCGCGGACGTCGATCCGATCATCGCGGTGCAGCAGGCCGCCGACGACATCTTCCCTGGCTTCGGCCTGATCCTCCTGGTCGCGGCGCTGCCCGCCCTGATCACCGTCATCACGGTGAACATCTATGCCGCCGCGCTCGAGGTGATCACCTCCCTCGACTCGCTGCGCGGGGTGCGCGCGACCCGCCGGCTGCGCATCGTGTCGTGCACGGTCGTGGCGCTCGCCGGCTTCCTGGGCGCCGCACTGTCGTCGGGAGCCTTCCTGGACAGCTTCGGCAGCTTCCTCGTCGTGCTGCTCTACGTGCTCGTCCCCTGGACGTCGGTCAACCTCGTCGACTATTACCTCGTGCGACGCGGCACCTACGCGGTGGCGCAGATCTTCGAGCCGAGGGGAATCTACGGCTCCTGGGGCTGGCGCGGCCTCACCGCCTACGCGGCCGGGATCGTCGCCATGGTGCCGTTCGCCTCGACCGTCTGGTACACCGGCCCCGTGGCCGAGCTCATGGGCGGCATCGACATCGCGCTCTTCGCCGGCCTGCTCGTATCCGGCGGGGTGTACCTGCTGCTGGGCCGGTCGCTGGACCTCAGAGCCGAGCGTGCGCTGGCGGCTGAGGAGTCCGCCCGCACCGGCATCCGTGCAGTGAGCTTCAGCGGAAGGTGACGCGTCGCCCCGTGCCGGTGCGCTGTATCGTTCTCGCGTGACTCTCGCGCAGCTCAGGGCCTTTCTCGCGGCGATGGATTCCGGGTCGTTCACCGCCGCCGCGGCGGAGATCGACTCCACCCAGGCATCCGTGTCAGAGCTCGTGGCGCGCCTTGAACGCGAACTGGGCCTTCCGCTGTTCACCCGCGGTGGACGACGACTGGTGCCGACCGCCGCCGCACGGGAACTGCGCCCGCATGCGCTGCGAGCCGTCGCTGCCATCGGCGACGGGCTCGGAGCGGTCAGCGCCCTGCGCTCGCTCGACGGCGGCACCTGCACGTTCGGTGTGCTGCGCAATGCCGCGTACTACGACCTGTCGGACCTCGTCGAGACCTTCCACCTCCGCCACCCGAACGTGCGCGTGCGCCTGGTCGGCCTGAACTCGGCGCTGGTCGGCGAGTCGGTCGCCAAGGGCGAGATCGAGGCCGGCTTGGTCGTGCTGCCGATCGACGCCACCGGCCTCAGCGTGACCCCGCTGTTCCGAGATGAGGTCGTCTATGCCTCGGCTTCGCGTTCAGCTGACGGCCCTCCGGTGGAGATCGAGGAGGTCGCGGCTGCGAAGCTCGTGCTGTACGACGCTTTCGCCGGCTGGGAGGACCCGACCCGCCGGCAGCTGCTGGAGCGGGCCAGGGCGCGCGGCCTGACACTCGACCCTGCGATCGAAGTCGAGCACGTCGAGACCGCTCTCGGTCTTGTCGCCGCCGGAGCGGCGGACTCGATCGTCTCGCGGACGATCGCCGAATCGGAGACCTTCCCGGATGGCATCCGCACATTCCCGTTCGCCGAGCCGCTTTACGACACGATCGCTCTCGTGCAGAGAGAGGGAGTCATGATCTCGCCGGCGACGCAGCGGCTGGCCGAGCTCGCCCAGCGAATGCTGCTCGAGCGGGTCACGGAGCACGGCGGCCGCACGAGCCTGACATGAGCACCCGCGCGACGCACGCGAGGCGGGGCCGGCGTCGTGCCGGCCCCGCCTGGTTCGCCGCCGTGCTCTACGGCGTCGGCGATCAGTCGTCCTCGGTGGCCGTCACCATGACACCGAGCGGTGCGAGGTAGCCGTTCGGGTCGATGGTGACGTCGGCGGCCTTGGCCGCTTCGACCACATCCGGCGCCCACTCCGGGTACACCCGGTCGTCGCCGCCGTTGATCACGAGGATCTCGCCGGCGCCGGCCTCGCCGTTCTCGACGCAGCTGAACGAGCGCCAGGCGCCGACCGGCACCGAGAACGAGTCGCCGGGACCGAAGCGCAGTGCGGTGGCGGGGTCGCCGTTGAGTACGACCTCCCACTGGCCCGACTTCACGAGCAGAGCCTGGGTCTGCTGCTGGCGGAAGCGCAGCACACCCTGCCCGGCCTCGGCCCGCACCCAGGCGAGGTTGAACGAGTGCGGTTCGTGGATCGAGGGCACCTGACGGCGGTTCTGCGTCATGCCGTAGCCGATCACCAGTGCCAGGTCGACCTTCCCGCCCTCGACGGCCGTGCACAGCAGCGCGCGGGAGTCGTACTTGCGGTCGCCGGGCTGCACGACCCGCGAGCGCATCTCCTCGACCGAGTACGCCGTGAGCTCGTCGATGTAGTGCTGCTTCATCGGCTTGATGAGGTCGGCGTCGTCGGGCAGGACGTCTCCGGCGACGGTGTCGATGAGCCGGTTGTCGGCCGTCAGGTGCAGGCCGTACGACTCCGCCTCGCGCAGCACCGAGGGACCCCAGATGATGCCGCCGGTGTCGTCGCGGCCGAGCACGGTGTAGAGGATGCCCTCATCGGGACCCTCGTTCGTGAAGCCGCGGAAGATCCAGGTGGGGATCGAGATCACGTCGCCGTCGTGGCTGACGTACTCTCCCTGCTTGCCGTCGACACCCCAGCGCAGACGGAACTCACCGCCCAGGTTGACGAAGACCTCGGCCGTGAAGTGCAGGTGCAGGTTGTTCGAGATGCCGTTCGGCATGCCTGCCGCGCCTGTGTTGAACCCGTGCTGCTCGGTCAGGTTGATGTACTGGTTCGCGCTCTGCGAGACCCCCACGCCGATGAAGGAATAGTTCTCCTTCTGATCGGATCCCGGGGTGCGGCAGTCGATGAATGCCGCGTTGCAGGCGACCCAGTCGGACTTGCGGATCGTCCGTCGATCGATCTCGGCCGCATCGACGATGACGTCGTTCATTTCACTCTCTCCTTGCTGATCTTCGTTGCTTCAGTAGATGTTCGAAGGCCCCACGGGCTCATCGCCCCGCATGCCGGCGATCTGCGCGCGCAGCGCGATGTCATCCCACAGGCGGACCTCCTTCACCAGGGCGCCCTGGTGGAACGTGAACTGTGAGATGCCGAGCACGTCGACCGGCTTTCCGGTCAGAGGGCCGTAGTTCGGCCGCCCGTTGTAGTCGCCGACGAACTTCCACGTGACGGCGACGCGCAGACCGGCGTACCGGACGTCGTAGTTCGTCTGGATGTCGCGGATCTCGAACTGCCCGCCCGGGAACGACTCGAGGAAGCGCAGCAGTGCTCGTCGGTATCCCTCGGGCCGGAGCACGGTGCGGTCGCCGACGGTGAGCAGGACCAGATCGCGCAGGAAGTACCGCTCCACCTTCTGAAGGTCGCGCTCGTTCCACACGGTCTGGATCATGTCGATGACGAGCTCGACCTCTGTGCGGTGATCGTCGGGGCGCGGTCCGGAGTCGCCGACGGCGATGGGGTCGGCCGGCGCCGCCTCGGTCCACGAGCCCTGGTATCCGCGGAACGCCTGCTTGCGGGCGAGTTCGTCGAGGTCGTCGCCACGGCGGAGTGCACCCGCCAGGCTGTCGCGCACGACCCATTCCTCGACCATGCGGCCGCGGCGGTACAGGCAGTTCGCGATCGTCCGGCTCACACCGAGCTGGTGAAGGTCGCCCGAGAGGACGAGGTGCGAGCTGAGGAACGCGTCGTCGCCGCGCGCCTCCCAGATGACGTCCTCGGCCTGGCCGGTGCGGTCGGGGGTGTCGGAGATGCGCATGAGCGTGCCCTCGATCACCTCGTCCCGCGTCGTGGAGGTGCCGTAGGCGCCGTGCACGATCGAGTCGGGCTCGTAGTTCTCACGGATGTAGCCGATCGAGCGATCCACCCAGATGAGATCGGTCACTTCGCGGATGAAGTCGTCGGGGTCCTTATAGGGCTGGTAGGCGACCGGGTCGAGAGGCACGCTGTTGCTCCTTTGCTGCTTTACATGTCGACGACGCCCGGACGGCGACTGTCGATGTTTGGCAGTGTATGCGTATGCACAACTAGATGCAATAGCGGATCTCAGAACAAGCGGTTGTCGTCGGTCGCGCCGAGATCCGACGCGCTGCGTTCAGGCCCTCGGCGGCGCGACCGTGCTGCGCTCGACGAACGACGAGTCGAACCGGGACTCGTCGTTGGGTGCGTCCGGCTGCTCGATGCGCCGGACGATCAGATCGGCGGCGGCACGCGCCATGCCCGTGATGTCGTATCCGATCGTGGTCAGGTCGACGATGGGCCAGGCGGCCTCCGGCAGGTCGTCGAAGCCGATGACGGAGATGTCGTCCGGCACGCTCAGCCCCGCGCGCCGCGCGGCGTTGAGCGCTCCGTATGCGACCACGTCGTTGCCGCAGAACAGTGCGGTCGGCCGTTCGGCGAGGTCGAAGAGCTCGGCCGCCGCCGCTTCGCCGTCGGCGGCGCTGTACGGCGCTCGGCGCACGTTCGCCTCGGGAAGGATCAGACCATTGGCCGCGAGCGCCGCCCGCAGGGCCGCCTCGCGCCCCTGCGCGGTGCTGGTGTTGGCAGGACCGAGCACGGCGCCGATGCGGGTGTGCCCGAGTCCGACGATGTGGTCGACAGCCTCGCGATAGCCCTTCTGGGGGTCGACGACAGCCGCATCCGCGCCGACGAGCGTGCCGACGCGATTGAAGTACACGAAGGGCATGCCGCGGTCGCGCAGACGGAGCGGGGCAACCGAGTCGACCGTGGACGTTGCGAGCAGGACGCCGTCCAGTCCGTTGGCGATCAGCCGCTCGGCCACGGTCTCGTTGTCGGCGGTCTCGGTGTGGAGCATGAGCTGGTAGCCGAGCCGCTCGAGCTCGCGGTGCACCGGCGCGATGATGTGGGAGTAGAACTGGTTGTCCAGGTCGGTGACGAGAAGCCCGATGCGTCTCGTCCGCCCGGAGGAGAGGGCCCGTCCCGCCTCGCTGGGCACGTAGCCGAGCAGCTGCGCCGCCTCGCGCACGCGTCTCTTCGTCTCGCCCGACACCCTCGAGTCGTCCCGCAGGGCACGCGAGACAGTCGGCTGGGACACGCCTGCCAGGCGTGCGACATCGCGGCTCGTGACCACTGCGGACTCCCCCTCCACTGGTTCATCGGATTCTAGACCCCTTGACCCGCAATGCATACGGCGTCATAATCTCAGCATACGTATGCATTGAGAGGAAGCCCCATGGCCCTGCACTTGAAGTCGGCCCCGTCTAAGTCCTTCGCCGACACCGCACAGCGCGATGTCGCCGAGCGGGTGACGGCGATCATCGACGAGATCCGCGTCGAAGGAGACGCGGCCGTCCGCCGCTATGCCGAGCAGTTCGACGGATGGAGCCGCGACTCGTATCGGCTCGACGACGAGGAGATCGACCGCATCATCGGCACCCTCGATCAGCAGGTGATCGACGACATCGAGTTCGTGCAGGCGCAGGTGCGCCGGTTCGCCCAGGCGCAGCGCGACACACTCGTCGATATGGAGGTCGAGACGCTGCCCGGCGTGCTGCTCGGGCAGAAGCACGTGCCGGTTCAGGCGGCCGGCGCATACATCCCGGGCGGAAAGTACCCCCTGACGGCATCCGCCCACATGACCATCATCACGGCGAAGGTCGCCGGCGTGCCCAGGGTCGTCGCCTGCACGCCGCCGATCCGCGGTGAGATCCCCGCCGCAACGGTCGCCGCCATGAAGATGGCCGGTGCGGATGAGATCTACATCCTCGGCGGCATCCAGGCCGTCGCCGCCATGGCGGTCGGCACCGAGTCGATCGCTCCGGTCAACATGATCGCCGGCCCCGGCAACCCCTACGTCGCCGAGGCGAAGCGCCAGCTGTTCGGCGAGGTGGGCATCGACCTGTTCGCCGGCCCCACCGAGATCCTCATCGTGGCGGACGAGATGGCCGACCCCTTCTTCACCGCCGTCGACCTGCTGTCGCAGGCCGAGCACGGACCGGAATCCCCTGCGGTTCTGGTCACGACCTCCCAGCAGCTCGCCGAGGAGGTCATGCGCCTGATCGATCGCATCCTGCCCGAGATGCCGACGAAGGACTACGCCGAAGCGGCGTGGCGCGACTGGGGGCAGGTCATCGTCGCGGGCGATCTCGACGAGGCGTACCGCATCGCCGACGGCTTCGCGTCGGAGCATGTGCAGATCTTCACCGCCGAGCCCCGTGAGGCACTCACCCGCATGCACGATTACGGCGCCCTGTTCCTGGGCGAGAACACCTGCGTCTCGTACGGCGACAAGGTGATCGGCACCAACCACGTGCTGCCCACGCTCGGTGCTGCGCGCTATACCGGGGGCCTCTGGGTCGGCAAGTATCTGCGCACCGTGACGTACCAGGAGGTCGTCGACACGGCATCCTCGGCACTGCTCGGCGATGTGTGCGGCCGCGCCGCGCGTGTCGAGCTCTTCGAAGGTCACGCGCGCTCCGGCGACGCGCGCGTGTGGCGTCACGAGGGCAAGCGGTTCGACTGGATCGAATCCGCCCTCGATGCTCAGGCGGCCTCGTGACTTCGCTCGCTGGTCGCACCGCCCTCGTGACGGGCGGGGGCAGCGGGCTCGGCTCCGCCATCGCCGCCGCGCTGCACGCGCAGGGCGCCGAGGTCGTCGTGGTGGGGCGCGACGAGTCCAAGCTGCGGCAGGTCGTGGACCGGCTCGGCGAGCGTGCGCGGATGCTGACCTGCGATGTGGCAGACGCGGCGTCGGTCGACGCCCTCCGCGACACACTGGCAGACACGGATCTTCCGGGCGGCGGGATCTCGATCCTCGTCAACAACGCCGGCATCCCCGGTCCCGTCGCGGCCCTCACGGACATCGAACCCGAGGCCTGGGACGAGGTGTTCGCCGTGAACGTCCGTGGCACCTACCTGCTCTGCCGAGCGTTCCTGCCCGGGATGGTCGCCCGCGGCGACGGCGACGTGATCAACATCGCATCCGTCTCCGGCAAGCGCCCCCTCGCCCATCGCACGCCGTACTGCGCGTCGAAGATGGCCGTCATCGGTCTGACCTCGACTCTGGCGTTCGAGGTCGGGCCGGCGGGAGTACGGGTGAACACCCTGTCGCCGGGACCGGTGGCCGGGCCCAGGATGGAGCGCAACTTCCGTCTGGAGGCGGAGCGCTCCGGCTCGACGATCCAGGATGCCGAGCAGGCCTTCGTCTCGCGCTCCGCGCTCGGGCGCATGGTCACCGAAGCCGAGGTCGGTGCGGCCGTCGTGTCGATGCTCGGGATGCCGGGCATGTGCGGTGCCGACGTCGACCTCTCGGCCGGGATGGTGGCGTGATGGCCTCACTGCGGGCGCGCGCGCTGCGCGGGGAGCGTCTGATCGGCGGGCTGCTGCGGATGCCGTCCGAAGAGCTCGTCGAGATGTCGGCCATCGCAGGCATGGACTTCGTGCTGATCGACTGCGAGCACGGCCCCGCCGACGTGATCGCGCTGCGTCAGCACATCGCACTGGCGTCCGTGCACGACGTGCCGGTCATCGTGCGGGTGGGTGAAGACGATCCCGGCCAGATCCTGCGCGTGCTCGACCAGGGGGCGCAGGGCGTCCTGGCGCCCCACATCGACACCCGCGAGGATGCCGAGCGGCTCGTCGCAGCATGTCTGTATCCGCCGGACGGGAAGCGCGGCTTCGCCACGTACAGTCGCGCAGGGCGATTCGGTCGGACGCCCGCCGAGGAGCATCGCCGCTGGTTCCTGGAGAACACGCTCGTGCTCGGCATGATCGAGTCGCCGGTCGGTGTCGCGGCGGCCGGTGAGATCGCGACCACGCCCCGGCTGGACGGCCTCATGGTCGGGCCCGCCGACCTGGCGGCGGCATCCGGCCCCGCTGATCTGCCGGTGACCGATCAGATCGCGCTGGTGAACGCGTCGCTGCGCGACACCGGGTCGTTGCGCATGGACATCGTCGGCGACGCGGCCGCGGCTCGTCGTGCATTCGACGGCGGCGCGCAGCTGGTCGTCTACAACCTCGCCCATTCGCTGATGTCGCATCTCGAGGGCCTCGTCGACGGGCGTCCCTGGCCCCGCCGCACTCCGACCGGGCCGACTCCCACACAGCGCTCGGCGAAGTGAGCGGAGGGGGACCGGCCCCTCCGCTCAGATGCGATGCTCAGATGCGATGCTGCGCCCGCCAGTCGCTGATCAGCGAGCCGACGGTCTCCGGCCGCTCGAGCGGGAGCAGGTGTCCCCCGTCGGTCGAGACGTATCGCGCGTTCGGCACGGCCGAGGCGATCTCGGCGTGGAACGAAGGCGGGCAGATGGCGTCCTGCTGGCCGCCGATCACCAGCACGGGCATCGTGAGCTCATCCAGGCCGGGGCGCAGGTCGCGACGGGTCTGCTGCATCCGCAGCTGCGCCTGCAACCGCTGCTCGCCGGTGCGCTCGCCCATCTCGAGCGTGCGATCCACGGCGTCGACGCGTTCCCTGCCCTCCTTCGAGAGCAGCCCGTTCAGGATGCTCCTCTGCAGCTCGCGCGCGCTCTCGCCACGATCAATGCGGTCGAGCCAGTCCTGCCACCCGTCGCGCTGGGCCGGGGTGGGCTGCTTCGCATTCGTCGACATCACGCACAGACCCGCCACGCGCCGGGGCGCCGCCTGCGCGAGCGCCATGGCGACGATGGCTCCCAGTGAGAGTCCGACGAGCACGAATCGATCGGGAAGATCGGCCAGCAGCGCCTCCACCTGCTCAGACATGTCGGGCCGATCGAGTGCGGGCGCGATGGCCGGCTCGAGCCCGGTTCCCGTCCACAGGTCCGCTGTGCAGTTCATGCCGGGCAGCAGCACCAGGGGGTGCACCGCTCAGCCCTTCACAGCGCCGTCGCTGAGCCCCGCGACCAGGTACTTCTGAGCGATGAACGCGATTACGAACACCGGGATCGTGAGCAGCATCGACGCCGCTCCCGCCTGCTGCAGCATGGGCAGGGTCTGACCGAGCTGCGTGGCGATGAACACCGGCACGGTCTTGGACGACGTGTCGGTGAGAACGAGGGCGGTCAGGTACTCCTGGAAGGCGAACAGGAAGACGAAGATGCCCGCCGTGAGGATGCCAGGGCCCATGAGCGGAATCATCACGCGGCGCAGCATCCCGATGCGCGTGCATCCGTCGATCATGGCCGCCTCGTCGAGCTCGCGAGGGATCTCGGCGAAGAAGTTGCGCAGCAGCCAGATCGTGAACGGCTGGTTGATCGCGACCAGCGCGATGGCCAGAGCGAAGGTCGTGTCGTAGATGCCCAGGGCGCGGCTGATGTCGTACATCGGCAGCACGACCGCGAATCGCGGCAGTGCACGGAAGATCAGCGCGAGCACCAGCAGCAGCGCTGAGACATAACTCGGGAACCGCGAGAGCGCGTAGGCCGCGGGGATGCCGATGACCAGGGCGATCACCGTGGAGACCACCGCCACCACGATCGTGTTGACGAGGTAGTCGGCGAAGTAGGTGGTCTCCCAGAGATCGATGAAGGCCTTGAGCGTGGGCTCGTAGTCCCACAGCACCGGAGGGTTCGCGAAGGCGACATCGGTGGGCTTGGTCACCGAGAGCGTCATCCAGATGAAGGGACTGAGCGTCACCACGCAGAGGATCGCGAGCAGGATGCCGGTGGTGACCGGTCGCTTCGTCCTCTGCGGCGAGCGGCCCCGTGAGGCCGGGCGCCCGGTGGTGACCGCGCGCGTGGACAGGTCGAGGTCGGGGAGCGTCATCGTTCGGCCTTCGCTTCCTTGAAGATCCCGCGGATGAAGGGGATCAGCATCACCAGGATCAGGATGATCGTGAGCACGTTGATCGCGCTGCCGAGCCCGAGCTTCTGGGCTCCGTCGGCGAAGGCCACCGAGTACACGTAAAGCATGATCGACTCGTTGCCGATGGACTGGGCCTGCGGCGACAGCGGGATGAGGTTATCGAACATGCGGAGCACATCCATGATCGAGATCAGCGTGACGAAGCCGAGCACTCCGCGGATCGTCGGGATGATCACGTTCAGATGGGTCTGCAACGGAGTCGCGCCGTCGATCGTCGCGGCCTCTCGCAGCTCCACGGGCACGCCCTGCAGGCCGGCGAGGATGATGAGCATCGCGAACGGCAGCATGTGCCAGACGGTGTTGGCGATCACGAGGATGGCGTTGGGCACCTGGTCGGTGAACCACAGCACCTGCGTGCCCGAGAAGAGCCCGATGATGCGGTTGACCACCCCGCCGAAGTTGTCGTCGAAGAGCCACGAGAAGGCGACGGCGCCGACGAGGTTGGGAAGCACGTACGACACGAGCATGATCCCCAGCACCAGGGGGCGCGAGGTGGTGAGCCGGTTGAGGCCGACCGCGATGATGTAGCCGAAGACCAGCAGGATCGCCGTGGTGATCAGGGTGACCACCACCGTGAACATCGCCGCTCGCCCGAACCGCTCGTCGGTCAGCGCCTCGAGGAAGTTCTCCACGCCGACGAAGGTGCCGGGGGTGCCGTAGTGCACCTCCTCGAAGCTCCACTGGATGGTGCGCAGCAGCGGCAGCACCAGCAGTCCCCCCATCACCAGCAGGCTGGGGAAGAACAGGAGCCAGAACTCACGTGCCTTCATGGAACGTCCTCCTCTTGATGCCGCGGTCCGGACGCGGGGCCCGGACCGCGGCATCCATCGTCTCGCAAGCGGTCAGCCGGCGGCCTTCTCGCCGGCGGCCTGCATGCTGGCGAGGCCCTCATCGACCGAGATCTTGCCGTTGAGGATGTTCACCAGGATCGGCCGGATCTCATTCGTGACATCCGCGAGGACGGGCGACACGACCGGCGGCATCGCGGTGGCCATCGAGTCGTTCGCGGCCGCACCGTACGGCGAGTTCTCCTCGGTGACCATGCCCTCGCGTGCGGGGTACGCCGCCGGAACCGCCGCCTTCGACGCATCTTCACTGACGGCGGACGCCATCATCTCGAAGAGCATGTCGTGATCGAGTGCGGTGTTGAACGGGATGGACCAGCCGTCGATCGAGAGACGGTTGTAGGAGTGCGGTGCGTCGGCAGTGAGCTTCGGCGCACCCGCGAACCCGAAGCTGTCGGCGAGCTGGGTGTTGCTCTCCATGGTCAGGTCGATCATGCGACCCGAGAACATGATGGCCATGGCCGCGCTGCCGTTGAACAGCTGCTGCTGCACCTTCGGCTGGTCGAACGTCGTCACCTGCGGGTCCATGTAGGGCTTGAGGGCCAGCAGTGCCTCGAGAGCCTGCTTGGCCTCGGGGGTGTCGAGGGTCACTTCGCCCTCGGCGGTGGCGAAGTCGGCGCCGAGCGAGTTCATCGCAGCTTCGTAGCTGGTGGTGACATCGGCGGTGGCGAGCCAGGGCAGGGCGATGGGGTACTCCATCTCCCCCGCCGCCTTGATCTCCTCGGCCGCGGCGATCATGTCGTCGAAGGTCTCAGGCACCTCGAGCCCGAGCTCTTCGAAGATGTCGGTGCGGTACGCCATGACGTACATCTGCGCCTGCATCGGGATCGCGTACAGCTTGCCGTCGTACGACATGCCGGCACGCATCGACTCACTGATCTGATCGAGGCCGTAGTCGGCGGCGTACTTGTCCCAGAGATCGTCGAGCGGCACGAGCTTGCCGTCGTCGGCGAAGCCGGGGATCACGAACCCATAGGTCTCGAGGATGTCGTAGGTGCCTGTCTCACCCGCGAGCGTCGCGGTGGTCTTCGTCACCTGCCCACCGAAGTCGATCGGGTCGTGCTTGAGGGTCACCATGTCGGTCGTGCAGCTGGAGACCATGGTGTCGGTGAAGGGGTCGATAGCCGACGAGTTGTATGCGAGGACGTTGACGGTCGTCTTCTCTGCAGGAGCCTCGTAGGAGCACGACACCTTCGTCGCGTTCTCGTTGTCGGTGCGGGAACCAGCACCGCATGCGGTGAGGGCGACAGTCGCGCTGAGTGCCAGCGCGAATGCCGAGAGAGCCCGGGTAGTCATCTTTGCCATGCCCCGATGGTATACGTATGCATCCGACTTAGGGAAGCCTATTTTTCGAAACAGCTCCGCACTTGAATACGTATACGGCCAGCAGTGCTCTGACGCGGCCTCAGCGCCCACCCAGCCCACTGAACAACGCGTGCAGCAGCGGTACGACGGATGCGGCCATCAGGGTCACACCCAACCAGGGAACGACACCCAGCAGCAGCACGCCGCCGATGAGCATTCCGCCGAACAGCAGCGCGGAAACCGCACGCTTGCCGATACGGACGAGCTTGTCGAGGCGGCGTTCAAGGCGTGAGGTGTCGAAGGTGAGCGCGCCCTGATCGAGGCGGGTGAGCACCGAATCGATCTCGGCCGGCAGCCGCCAGAGGACGCCGGCATTCGAGAGCATCTGCCCCGCGAGATCCTGCGCGAGGCTGCCGCTCTCGGCGCGCAGCAGGCGGGTCGCGTACGGCTCGACGGGCTCCCAGATGTTGAACGTCGGGTCCAGCGAGCTGCACATGCCCGATGTGAGCGAGACGGCGCGCATGAGCAGCAGCAGCTTCTCGGGCAGCTGGACGGGCAGGGCGCGAACGGTGTCGCCGAACTCGACGGCGAACGCCTGGAACTCGCGGGGGTCGACGTCGCGGAGTTCGTTGAACCCCATGCCGCCGAACCGCGCGAAGAGCACGGTCAGCGCTCGCTCGAGCTCGGCCGTGCTCGCCGACGGCAGCAGCACACCGATCTCCTGCGCGGCGGAGACGAGACCGCGGCTGTTGCGTGAGGCGACGGCGATGATGAGGCTGCGCAGGCCGTCGCGCAGCCGGTCGGGCACCTCGGCCATCATGCCGAAGTCGACGAAGGTCAGGTGCCACCCGCCGGTTCCCGAGGCGTGCGGCGTGACGAAGATGTTGCCTGGATGCGGGTCGGCATGCACGAAGGAGTGCGTGAACACCTGGTCGAGCATGACCTCGGCGAACACCTGCGCGACTTCGGCGGGGTCGATTCCCGCCTCGCGCAGCCCGCGGGTGTCGTTGATCTTGATGGCGGTGACGTCTTCGAGAGTCAGCACGCGCCGCGTCGTGCGCTCCCACACCACGGCCGGCGCGCTCACCCGCGGCTCGTCGGCGAAGCACTCCGCGAACCGCTCGGCGCTGGCCGCCTCGTGCAGGTAGTCGATCTCCTCGTGGCAGGTCTGCGCGAACTCCTCCACGAGCGCGGGGGCGTCGACGCGGTCGGAGACGACGCGCACCCGGCGCAGCCAGCCCGCAACCCGGCGGAGGGCCGCCAGGTCGACCGCGACGATCTGATCGATCGCGGGACGCTGCACTTTGACGACGACGCGGTCGAGACCGGTGTCTGCGGCATCCGTCTCCGAAAGGACGGCGCGATGCGCCTGACCGAGGGATGCGGCAGCGACGGGCACCGGGTCGAACGACGCGAAAGCCCGCTCGAGCGGCACGCCCAGCTGTGCTTCGGCGAGCGCCCGGATCTCCTCGAACGGCACGGCCGGCACTTCGTCCTGCAGACCGGCGAGCTCTGCGGTGATCTCGGGCGGCAGCACGTCGAGCCGCGAGGACATGAACTGCCCGACCTTGATCATCAGACCGCCGAGGTCGACCGCGAGGTCGCGGAAGCGCCGGGCGAGGCGCAGCGTCCGTGCGTCCCTCGTGCTCTCGGCGACCCGCGACATCCCGAGCCGCGGCAGCACGAGCTCGTACCACCACGTCTGCACGAATGCGCGCGCGGCGAAGTTGAGGATGCGGCGATACCGGGCGCGGCCTCCGCGCCACGCGGCCGCGGCACGGCCGGCGCCCGCATCGCGAGCGGGGCGCTCGGCCTGCCATGAGGCCTCGGAATCGTGCTCCGCCATCGAGGCCCCTTCTTTCGGCGTCGGCGTCAACCGTCGGCGAGGATCGAGTACAGCCTACGGCGCGCCTCGTCGAGCACCTCGACGGCCTGCTGAACCTGCTCCGGCGTGCCTGTGCGCGCGACCTGGGCGGCGGCGCTGGCCAGCTCCATGCCGGCCTTGGGGATCGCGGTCATATTGCCGCCGGAGCGGGCGCCGAGGTTCTCCCACGGAGCGGGCTTGTCGGCGCCGGCCTCGGACTCGCGGATGCCCGTCTCGGTGAGCGAGTACGTCTTGCGACCGCCCTGCTCCTCCGAGGTGATGAGCCCTTCGTCCGCGAGCAGCTGCAGGGTCGGGTAGACCGATCCGGCGCTCGGCTTCCACGCCCCGCCGGAGCGCTCACCGATCTCGCTGATGATCTGGTAGCCGTGCATCGGCTTCTCGGCGAGCAGAGCGATGACCGCCGCGCGCACGTCGCCGCGCGCCATGCGCGAGCCGCCGGTGCGCTGTTCGAACTCCGCGCGCAGCTTGTCCATGGCGTCCCAGATGCCGGCGCCCGGCTTGCCGCCGTCGCCGAAGATGTGGCCGAAGCCGCCGGGGAACGAACCGTTCATGATGACCTCCTGGCATCGGACGGCGATCTGCCGAGCGATACTCAACGATATGTCGTTATATGTCGCTATGGAAGGGCGACATCTCGCCGGCGAGCGCGTCGCGTCTATCGAGCGGCGGGAGCCGCGAAGCGGCTCAGAAAGTCGTCGACCTCCGCCGCCGTCGGGGCGGAGTCGGGGCCGCGACGGGTGACCTTGATCGCGGCTGCGGCGTTGGCGCGGCGGCACGCGTCTGCCCAGGCCTGAGCATCCGCGTGCGGATGCCGAGCGATCTCGGCGAGCAGCGCCCCTGTATGGGTGTCGCCCGCACCGTTCGTGTCGATCGGGGTCTGCGGGAAGCCTTCGACATACGCGGTCTCGCCGGCGACGTGCACCGCGCACCCCGCAGCGCCGTCTCGCACGATCGTGACCGCGCCGTCGCGCAGCAAGGGTGCGAGCGTGCGGGCCTGCGCGCTGATCTCTCTTTCGGCATCCGACGCGCTCGCCGTCAATGAGCGCGCCGCGAGCAGGTCGGTCGCCTCTTCTGCGTTGCTGGTCCACACGTCGGTGCGCGCGAGCATCACATCGCGAACGACGTCGGGCAGCGTCGCGAACGCGGCACCGGGATCGAGCACGACGACTGCGGCCTCGGGCAGGGTCGCCATCCACGCCAGCAGCGGCTCGCGGGTCTGTTCGACCGCGAGCGAGTATCCGGTGACGCAGATCAGGTCGCCGGGTTGCGCGGCGGCGGTCGCCAGGCCATCGACGCTGATGTCTCGCTCGGCGCCGAGGGTCGTGAGGAAGGTGCGCTCTGCCGTCGGCTCGACCGCGACGATGCACAGTCCCGTGTCGCGCCCGACCACCGGCGGGGCGGGTGCCGTGATCCCGTCGGCGGCGAGAACCGCACGGATCAGGTCGCCGTTCGGGCCTGTTCCGTGCGCCCCGGCGTGCACGCACTCAGCACCGAGGCGCGCCGCAGCCAGCAGCACCGTCACCGCGCCGCCCGCGTAGTGAGCGACGGACGTGGCCATAACGTTCTGGCCCCGCGCGGGCAGATCGGGCACCTCCACGACGAGGTCGACCAGCGCCTGCCCGGTGTGGATGACCCGTGGCGCGCGGCTCCCGCCGGCGGAGAGACTGTCGGCGGCGGCATCCGTGCGCATGCGATCAGCCTATCCAGCGCCCGGCGAAGCGCCGGGGTGCCGCACACCCGCTCGGGCCGCGAGCAGCTGCCGCATCCGCTCAGCCTGTTCCGCCGGCATCGCGTAGCCGTGCTCGGGCGCCGGATACTCCCCCGAGCGCACCTCGCGGGCGTACTCCGTGACCCCGGCGAGCGCCGCGGCTCGCAGGTCGGCGTAGCGCTTCACGAACTTCGCCGCGGGCCCGTCGTACAGGCCGAGCAGGTCGTGGAAGACGAGCACCTGCCCGTCGGCATCCGCTCCCGCACCGATGCCGATCACGGGGATGCTCAGCAGCGGCATGAGCGCCGCCGTCACCTCGGCGGGCACGGCCTCGATGACGAGCAGGGAGCACCCGGCGTCCTGCAGGGCGAGGGCGTCGTCGATGACGGCGAGCGCCGCTTCGGCCGTGCGTCCCTGCGCCCGGTACCCGCCGAGCGCGGTGGCCGACTGCGGCGTGAGGCCGACGTGGCCGACGACGGGGATGCCGGCCGACACGATCGCCCTGGCTCGCTCGACAGTGCTGCCGCCGCGCTCGATCTTGACCAGGTCGCACCCCGCCTCCTTCACGAAGCGCTGGGCGGTGGCGATCGCGATGTCGTCGGATGCCTCGTACGAGCCGAACGGCAGGTCGCCGACGAGCAGGGCCGTGGTGAGGCCTCGGCGCACGGCCTTGGTCAGCATGAGCATCTCGTCGACAGTGACCGGCACGGTGCTGTCGTACCCGAGCACGGTCATCGCCGCGGAGTCGCCGACCAGCACCATGTCCACGCCGGCCTCATCGACGATCCGCGCACCGGGGTGGTCGTAGGCCGTGACCATGACGATGGGCTCGCCGTCCTTCTTCTTGGCGGCGAGATCGCCCAGGGCGAGCCGGCGTCGCGGCGCGTCATGCACGCTCATGCCGCCGCCTCGGTGAGCAGCAGGTCGACCGCGTCGTCGACCTGGATGATGCGATTGCCGCGATCGACGTGCACGACCACCGGCTCGTAGGTCTCGAGGTCCTCGCGCGAGTAGTCGGCGTAGGAGATGACGATGATGGTGTCGCCCGCGTGCACCAGCCGCGCGGCGGCGCCGTTGACCTGCATCGCGCCACTGCCGCGCTCACCTGCGATCGTGTACGTCTCGAAGCGGGAGCCGTTGTCGACGTCGACGACGTGCACCTGCTCGTGCGGCAGGATGTCGGCGGCCTCGAGCAGCTCGGGGTCGACGGTGATCGAGCCGACGTAGTTCAGGTCGCTGCCGGTGACGGTCGCGCGGTGGATCTTCGACTTCAGCATGGTGCGTCGCATCCGGTGCCGCCTTTCAGGAGGTGGTTGTCGATGAGCCGGGCGGCGCCGACGCGGGCGGCCACGGCCAGGAGCGCGTCGCCCTCGACCCGGTCGAGCGTGCGCAGGTCGTCGTTGCTGCGCAGCTCGAGGTACTCGGGCTCGATGCCGGCGTCGGCGAGCACGGTGCGCGCGGCATCCACGATGCGCGCGGCATCGCGCTCTCCGTTCGCGTGGACGGCCGCCGCGGCGTCGAGGGCGCGGTTGAGGGCGGTGGCCTGCTGTCGTGCCGCCGGGTCGAGATAGATGTTGCGCGAGCTCATCGCGAGGCCGTCGGGCTCGCGCATGATGGGGCACGCCTCGATGCGCACGTCGAGGTTCAGGTCGCGCACGATGCGGCGCACGACCATGACCTGCTGCGCGTCCTTCTGCCCGAAGTAGGCGACGTCGGGTGCGACGATCCCGAACAGCTTCGTGACCACGGTCGCGACGCCGTCGAAGTGGAAGGCGCCGCGGGCGGCGCCGTCGAGCACCTCGGTGAGCCCGGTGACATGGATGCTGGTGGCAAAGCCCTCGGGATAGATCTCTGCGGCGTCGGGTGCGAAGAGGATGTCGACACCCTGCTGCCCGGCGAGCTCGGCATCGCGGGCCTCGTCGCGAGGGTAGGAGGCGAGATCTTCGTTCGGGCCGAACTGTGTGGGGTTGACGAAGAGCGAGACGACGACGAGGTCGGTGTGGGCGCGGGCCTCGCGCATGAGTGAGAGATGCCCGTCGTGGAAGGCGCCCATGGTGGGCACCAGCCCGACGCGCTGTCGGGCTGCGCGGGCCGCCCCGACGACGGCCCGGATCTCGGGGATGGTGCGGATGATCCTCATGTGCGGGCCTCCGGTCGTTCGGTGCGCGATCGGGAGATGTCCCTGGCGCGGGCGACGAGCTCGTCGAAGAGCGGTGCGAGCTCAGCGTTCGCGGCGGTGACCGCATCCCTTTGGCGATCGACGGTGGCCTGGTCGCCGCGCACGAGCGGACCGGTGAGCGCCGCGCCCGCACCGGTGTGCGTCCAGTTGGCGACGGTGCGTTCCACCAGCGGGGCGAGAAGGCCGCGTGGATGCCGGATGCCGGCGGCGAGGGCGACCTGCTCCGCGGCATCGAGCACGGCGAGGGCGAGGTTCGACGCGAGTGAGGCGGCCGCGTGGTAGCCGGCGCGGTGCGCGTCGTCGACCTCGAACGGCCTGGCGCCCAGCGCGAGGGCGATCTGCTCCGCCGTGGCACGACCCTCGGCCGCGCGGCCGGCGATCGCGGCGCCGATTCCGCGGAAGATCTCCGGACCCTCGGTGCCGGTGAACGTCTGCAGCGGGTGGACGCTGAAGTCGACATCGTCGAGGCCGGTGGCGCCCGAGACGTGGCCGATCAGTCTGGCGCGGCGGGCCGTCTGCGCAGCGCGGGGGATCTCGGCATCCGGAACGCACAGGAGCGCGATGTCGGTGCGGGGAATCCCATCGTCACGTCCCAGCGGGCCCGTGACGGTGAACTCCGCGGCACGGAGAGCAGCCGCGAGCACGCCGCCGAGCCGGCCGGCGCCGATGACGGCGACGGTGGCAGACGGCGGGGCGGTGGGCGCTGAGGTGAGTGTCATGACGCGTGCACGTGGTCAGGGGACGGCGGCTGGATGTGATGAGTATCCGCCCGCGGGCGGCACGGCACCAAACCACAGAGCATTCCGCATGGGCACCACGGCGCGCAAGGGGCAGTATGCATTCCAACGGTGGTGCACGCCTGCCATATTGCTCTCGCCCGATTCGTCTAGCACTGTCCACCCGCTCGCACTACCTCCGCAACAGCACTTTCCGAATCGAACGATAAACGATAGATTGTCATCGTCATACGACGAGAGGCGACAATATGGGCAAGACGATGATTCTGCTGCTGCGCGTGGTGATCGCACTGGCGCTCGCGGGCTCGCTGGTGGTTCAGACGGTGATCGTGCCATTGCTGTGGATCGACCTCGAACGGGCCCCCACCTGGTTCCGCGTGAGCTTCGTCGTCATCGCGGTGCTCGGCGTCGCGACGATGCAGGTGTTCGCCGTGTGCGTCTGGATGCTGCTCACCAAGGTGCGTCGCGGATCGATCTTCCAGCCGGCGTCGTTCCGCTACGTCGATGTGATCATCGGCGCGATCGCGGCTGCGGCGGTACTGGCCTTCGCATTCGCGGCGATCCTGGCCCCGACGCGGGTCGCCCCTGGCATCGTGGGCCTGGTCTGCGGTGCGTCGCTGGTGCTCGCCGGCTTCGCGCTGCTCGTGGTCGTGATGAAGGCGCTGCTGCGTCAGGCGATCGACCGCGAGGCCGAGGCGAAGACCCTGCGCGACGAGCTCGGCGAGGTGATCTGACATGCCTGTGATCGTCGACATCGACGTGATGCTCGCTCGTCGCAAGATGGCGGTCGGCGAACTCGCCGACCGTATCGGCATCACTCCGACCAACCTCGCCGTGCTGAAGAACGGACGCGCCAAAGCCGTGCGGTTCACGACGCTCGATGCGCTGTGCGAGGTGCTGGAATGCCAGCCGGGAGATCTGCTCCGGTGGGTGCCGGAGGCCGGCGACAGCTGAGCCGGCACCCGGCCTACAGCCCCTCCGCGATCTCCTTGATCTCGGCGAGACGGCGATCCCACTTCCTGCCGATGGCGTCGAGCGCCCGGGCGGTGGCAGCGAGCTCGGCGCCGATCACCCGGAACCGCACCTCTCGGCCGACCCGCACGGGCTCGACAAGACCGACTTCCTGCAGCACGGCGAGGTGCTTGGCGATCGCCTGGCGGGAGACCGGCAGCCGCTCGGCGAGGGCCGAGGCCGAGGCCTCCCCCTCGCCGAGCGCCGTCAGGATGCTCCACCGCGTCTCATCGGCGAGCGCAGCGAACATGGGGATCAGAGCACCTGCGGTCACGCCTCTCCTTCCACGAGGGCGACGAGCTTGTCGAGTTCGGCGTCCCAGCCGATCCGGTGATCTTTGAGGTTGGCGACCGGGTCGGAGGTGCGCTCGAAGCCCGTCTCGACGACGGTGAGCCGGGTGCCGCCTTCGACCTCTTCGAGCGTGAACGTGAACACCGTCGACGTCGCCTCGTCGAGTTCTGCGGGTGCATCTCCGAGTGCGTCGTCGTTGCTCCAGGCGTAGGCGACGAGCCGGTTCTCCTCTTTCGACTCGACGCGCAGCGGAATCGACGTCCCGTCGGAGAAGGTCATCGTGCCCAAGGCGCCGACACCGGCCCCGTCGAGGACGGTGCGACCGAACCAGCGCGAGATGTGCTCCGGTTCGGTGACGGCGCGCCACACCTTGTCGACGGAAGCCGCGATGTGGATGCTCCGCCGCACGGAGAAGGTCTCCTCGTCGACGATCGAGGAGGAACTGTCTGTCATGTTCACCATGATGGTGCCTTTCTGAATGATTGTCAGAGGCCGATCGGCCATGTGCAACTTCATAGTTGCACTAGTTGGATTGATGCGCAACCCTCAGGTTGCAGTCAGGGATTCCACTCCGCAGGCCCCGCGATCCGCCCGCCGATGCTCGCCCGAGCGCAGCATCCACATCCCCGACGTTCATCCGGCCGTGTCTCCGCGTTCACCTCCGCCGCCTATGTTGAGTGCGGTCGCGTGACCGCGGCCACAACTCGTAAATATTTTTGTGTATATGCCACAACGCTCGGGTAATGTCGAAGCGGCATCACTCGACGACGAGAAGGGACGACCATGGTCGACATCCGAAAGAAGCGCTGGCCCCTCATCGGGATCACGGCGGTTGCAGCAGTGGCACTGACGGGC
>NZ_JAPSIY010000023.1 GCF_031178445.1 Microbacterium sp. | reverse complement strand
GCGCTCGGGATCCCGCTGCGCGGCCGCGTCGAGTCCGGCGACGGTCGCCGCCGCTGTGCGGAAGGCCTTGGCCTTGAACTTCGACGCCCGCTCGCGCTCGAGCAGGTAGGCGATCTCGTTCAGCGCCTCGATCGGATCCATCGCGCCCCCTCGCTCGGACCCCGGCTCAGGCCGAGGGCTGCTGGGCGCCCAGCGCCTGGCTCGCCGCGACCCACTGCGCGAGCTTCTCGGTCGCGCGTCCGTCGTCGATGGCCGCGGCGGCCTCGGTCACCGCCTCCTCGAGGCGCTCGATCATGCCGCGATGCATCTGGGTGGGATCCTGCGACAGCCGATACGCCACGATGCCGGCCGCCGCGTTGAGCAGCACGATGTCGCGCACAGCGCCGGCCTCGCCGGAGAGCGTGCGACGAAGGACGTCCGCATTGTGCTCGGGCGACCCGCCGAGCAGGTCCTCGATCTGCGCGGTCGGCAGGCCCACGTCGCGCGGATGGATGTCGAACTCGTGCACGTCGCCGCGCGAGATCTCCCAGATGCGGCTGTACCCGGTGGTGGTCAGCTCGTCGAGGCCGTCCTCACCGCGGAACACCAGCGCCGTGGCGCCGCGCGTGCGGAACACGCCCGTGATCAGGGGCACGACGTCCGGGTTCGCCACGCCCACCGCATTCGCCTCGGCGCGCGCCGGGTTCACGAGCGGGCCGAGGAAGTTGAACACCGTGGGCACACCGAGCTCGGCGCGCGTCGGCCCGGCGTGGCGGAAGCCGGGATGGAACGCCGCGGCCCAGGCGAACGTGATGCCCGCGCGGTCGAGCACGCCCGCCACCGCCTCGGGAGGCAGCCGCAGGTCGATGCCGAGCGCACTGAGCACGTCCGAGGATCCGGACTGCGAGCTCGCCGCCTTGTTGCCGTGCTTGACGACGGGAACGCCCGTGGCGGCGATCACGATGGACGCCGTCGAGGAGATGTTGACGGTGCCGAAGCGGTCACCGCCCGTGCCGACGATGTCGAGCACGTTCGGGTCGACCTCGAGCGGCACGGCGGCCTCGAGGATCGCGTCCCGGAAGCCGATGATCTCCTCCACCGACTCGCCCTTCGCCCGCAGCGCGAGCAGGAACCCGGCCAGCTGGGCGGACGTCGCCTTGCCCTCCATGACCTGCCGCATCGCCCATGTCGCCTCCGACACGCTGAGGTTCGCGCGGGAGAGAACGGTCGTCAGCACATCCGGCCAGGTCGGTTCCGCCATACGAGCGATCCTAGTCAGGCGACTTCACGGCGATCTCACGCGTGCGTCCCAGCCCTCGCAGAGCCCAAACAATTTCGACGCAACGTCGAAGTTGCCAAACACAGCGCGCGGGATCGGCAATAATGGACGAGTGACTGCACCAGCAACGTTCGCCCCGGCACCCAGAACAGTGAAGCGACCCGACCCTGTCGCCGTCGGCACGATCGTCTGGCTCGGCAGCGAGGTCATGTTCTTCGCGGGCCTGTTCGCGATCTACTTCACCCTCCGCAGCACCTCTCCGGAGCTGTGGGCCTCCCGCACCGAGCTGCTGAACGTCCCGTTCGCGCTCGTCAACACGATCATCCTGGTGCTCTCGAGTGTCACCTGCCAGATGGGCGTGTTCGCGGCCGAGGGGCTGAAGTTCAAGAGCCCGCTGATGCAGAGGCTGATCGGCTGGGGCGTCGTCCCGTGGTTCTGGGTCTCGTTCGCGCTGGGTGCGTTCTTCGTCTCCGGACAGGTGTGGGAGTACGCCACCCTCGTCGCCGAGGGCATGCCGATCAGCGCCGACTCGTACGCTTCCGCGTTCTACCTCACGACGGGCTTCCACGCCCTGCACGTGACCGGCGGACTCGTCGCGTTCCTGCTCACGATCGGCCGCTTCTACGCGGTCAAGCGCGCCCGTCACAAGGAGGCCGTCACCGCCATCGTCGTGTCGTACTACTGGCACTTCGTCGATGTCGTGTGGATCGCGCTGTTCCTCGTCATCTACTTCCTCAAGTAAGAGCGGAGCTACATCACCCTTATGGCACGAGAGAAGAAGCGCCGCTCGAACGGCCGCCGGTCTCCCCTGGCAGCCGCCGCCCTCATCGGCATCGGCCTCATCATCAGCGGCGGCATCTATGCCGGTGCGTCCGCCGCGGTCGCCGCGACGAGCGAGACCACGGTGCACACCGCGCTGACGGCGGACGACGGCGAGAAGCTGTTCCAGGCCAACTGCGCCACCTGTCACGGTCTCGACCTGCAGGGGACCGAAGCCGGTCCGTCCCTGTACGGCGTCGGCGCCCTCGCCGTCGAGTTCCAGGTCTCCACGGGTCGTATGCCCATGCAGCGCCAGGACGTCCAGGCCCCGCAGAAGCCTGTGCAGTTCACCGAGGAGCAGATCCTCGCGATGGCCGACTACGTCCAGTCGGTGGCGCCGGGTCCCGACTTCCCCGACGAGCACCTGCTCGACGGCGAGGGCGATGTGTCCCGCGGAGCCGAGCTGTTCCGCATCAACTGCGCCATGTGCCACAACGTGGCCGCCGCGGGCGGTGCCCTGACCGAGGGCAAGTACGCGCCGGACATCATGGACACCAGCGCGCTGCACATGTACGCGGCGATGGTCACCGGCCCCCAGAACATGCCGGTGTTCAGCGACATGAACCTCACCGAAGAGGACAAGCGCGACATCATCTCGGCCCTGCTCTACCAGCAGAACACCCCCGCCCCCGGTGGATTCACCATCGGCTCGCTCGGCCCCGTGTCGGAGGGCCTGTTCGTGTGGATCTTCGGCATCGGCGCGCTGATCGCGATCACCGTGTGGATCACGGCGAAGTCCAATTGAGCCTTGGCGAACTGATCCCGGCGAACTGAGCATGGCGAACGAAGAAGACGTGACGAGGAGCACCATGGCGCACGAGAGCGACGCGCACGAGGTGGAGATCTACAAGCCCTCCCCCGGCCTGGCCGTTTCGGTTGCCGACCCGGTGCAGAACCCCGGTCTGCCCCCGCACCGGGCGCGCATCACCGACAAGGATCCGAAGGCCGACCGCGCGGCGGACCGCACGGTGTACACGCTGTTCTACCTGTCGGTGGCGGCGAGCATCTGGGCGGTCGCGGCGTACATGCTGTTCCCGATCGAGGACGGCTCGCTCGTCTCGATCCGCAACAACAACCTGTGGATCGGTCTCGGCATCGCCGCGGCACTGCTCGCCATCGGCGTGGGCGCGATCCACTGGTCGAAGTCGCTGATGAGCGACAAGGAGTATGTCGAGGACCGGCACGCCACGCGCGGCACCGAGGAGACGCGTGCCGCCGCTGTCGAGAGCTTCCGTCTCGGCAACGAGGAGTCCGGTTTCGGACGTCGCAAGATGATCCGCAACTCGCTGATCGCTGCCGTCGCGGCGTCGATCATCCCGGGCGTCGCGCTGTTCCGCGGGCTCGCGCCGCACTCCACGCCGGACAACCCCACCGCGGGTGACCCGGTGGCCCTGCTGAACCACACGATGTGGAAGGAGGGCACGCGCCTGGTGCGCGACCCCAACGGCCTTCCCATCAAGGCGTCGGACGTCACGATCGGCTCGGCCGTGCACGTGATCCCCGAGGGCCTGAACGACCTCGGTCACGATGGGGGTCTTCTCGAGGAGAAGGCCAAGGCGATCGTCCTGCTCATGCGTCTGCTCCCCGAGCAGCTCAAGGAGGACGAGGACAAGAAGTCGTGGTCGTACGACGGCATCGTCGCGTACTCCAAGGTCTGCACGCACGTCGGCTGCCCCGTCGCGCTGTACGAGCAGCAGACCCACCACCTGCTGTGCCCCTGCCACCAGTCGCAGTTCGACGTCACCGAGCACGCGAAGGTCATCTTCGGCCCCGCCGCGCGGCCGCTGCCGCAGCTGCCGATCGCTGTCGATGACGAGGGCTACCTCATCGCGCAGAGCGACTTCCACGAACCTGTCGGCCCGAGCTTCTGGGAGCGTCATTGATGAGCACCACCAACGTGACCGAGAAGCCCCAGGCGCCCCTCGGGGGCAAGTTCGTCGGCGCCGCCGCGAACTACATCGACGAGCGCACGAGCGTCTCGGGCTTCGTGAAGGCGCTGGCCCGCAAGGTCTTCCCCGACCACTGGTCGTTCATGCTCGGCGAGATCGCGCTGTGGTCGTTCGTCGTCGTGCTGCTGTCTGGCACGTTCCTGACGTTCTTCTTCCAGGCGTCGATGGCCGAGACGCACTACACGGGCGCGTACGAGCCGATGCGCGGCATCGCGATGTCCTCCGCGCTCGAGTCGACGCTGCGCATCTCGTTCGACGTCCGCGGCGGTCTGCTCGTCCGGCAGATCCACCACTGGGCCGCGCTGGTCTTCATCGCCGGCATCGGCGTGCACATGCTGCGCGTCTTCTTCACCGGTTCGTTCCGCAAGCCGCGTGAGCTCAACTGGGTGATCGGCTTCGTGCTGTTCATCCTGGCCCTGGCCGAGGGCTTCACCGGCTACTCGCTGCCCGACGACCTGCTCTCCGGCAACGGTCTGCGCATCATCGACGGCATGGTCAAGGGCATCCCGATCATCGGCACCTGGACGTCGTTCCTGCTGTTCGGCGGCGAGTTCCCGGGTACCGCGATCGT
>NZ_JAPSIY010000022.1 GCF_031178445.1 Microbacterium sp. | reverse complement strand
GGTGTTGGGGACCGGGCTCTTGGCGATCCGGCTTCGGTGGAGGCTAACCGGCACCCTCCCCAGGGAAAGAGGGGATTGACGGAAACCGGAACAGGCCGTAATACGGAAGTGCGGATCTCCCGGGCGGCGCCTCGCCGGCGTCAGGCGCCGGGTTCCCGGCGGGGTTCCGGACGAGGTTGCGGGCGGTCGGTCGCCGGGCGTGCGTCGAGTTCGCGGGCGACCTTCTTCTCGAGCACTTCCACCGCTTCGTCCGACAGGACGATCAGCCCGTCGAGCTCTTCGCGCACGCGCTTGTACGCGACATGCCGCTCGGCCTGGGTGGCCGACTCGTCGATGGCGAGCTTGAGCAGCTGCTGCGCGCGGTCGAGGCGCTTGCGCTCGTCTTCGGTGAACGTGGAGTTGCGCAACCGGCGCGCGTCGCGTTCGGCGACGTCGAACGCAACCGCGTAATCGCCGACCGCGTCGAAGTACTCCGAGATCTGCTTCTCGCTCACCTTCGCGTCAGCGGATGCCGGGCGCAGCGCGTCGGCGGTCTTCTTCGCCCTGAGGAAGGCGGCGGTGAGTGGCTGGCGCCCATCGCTCATCGCCGGGAACGCGATGAGCTTGGCGACGTCGAGCTCGTACTCGAGCCAGCGTGCGGTGATCTCGTCGTGCTCCTTCATGAGCCGCTCGAGCAGGTCGCGCGGCGGGACGGATGCCGTCGATTCGGCGTGTCCGACGCTCTTGCGTCGCCCGCGGACGGGTTCGCCCGCCAGCGCGCGCGCCTGGATTTCGGCGGCCTTCAGCTCGGCCTTCACGCGCATGGTCTCGAGCCGGCGCCTGTGTCGCCGCCGCGCGGCGCGTTCCCACGCCGTGCCGATGCCGCCGGCCATGCCCATGATGGGGAACACCAGCCACCAGAAGTCGCCGGCGAAGTCCCACAGGCCGCGGAAGAACTCGTCCATGATGTTGAACAGCCTAGTGAGCGGGGCCCGGCATCACCGCGCCTTCTCAGCGCACGGCACGCACTGCGCGGCGAACGGCCGCACCTCAAGGCGCGCGGGCGGGATCGGCTCCCCGCAGGTGGCGCAGATGCCGTAGGTTCCGGCATCCAGTCGTTCCAGAGCCTCGTCGACGCGCTGTAGCTCGGCGCTCGCGGCATCCGAAAGCGCCGAGAGGCGCGACCATTCCGACGACAGCGTGACGCCCTCGGGGTCGTGCTCGTCGTCGTCGTTCGACCCCTGCCGGTCGTGGACGAGCTCCGCCAGCGCCGCCGCGGCGGCGTCCGCCCGCGCGGCGGCCGTCGCACGCAGCTCTGTGAGCACGGATCGGAGGTCGGTCATGCCGACACCATACGACGACATTCGAGGGCTGCACTGCGGACGATCTCGTGTGGGCACCCGTCAGCCGCGTTGCGCCCTCTCGACGAACTGGATCATCTCGTCGCGAGGCAGCGGGAAGCCGTCGAGGCGGCCGACCGGGAAGTTGCCGAGCATCTTCAGCAGCCCGCCGTCGGCGTCGCCGTACTTGGCTTCGATCGCCGCCCGCAGGTCGGCTCCGACCACCGGATTCGCGAGCAGCTCGTCGAACGACGAGTTCATCGACACCGGCAGGTCGACCTCGTCGCCGTCGAGCTGCACCGAGGTGCGGGTCCGCAGATCGCGGCTGGACGCGCCGACCTCGATCAGGTACTCGCCGCCCTCCACGACCCAGCGGTCGACGCGCACATCCCAGTACGCCAGCTCCGAACGACGCAGCGGAATCTGCACCGTGACCGTCTCGCTGGGCTCGATCGCAACGGAACGGAAGCCCTTCAGCTCGCGCGGCGGACGCTGCACCGACGAACCGTCCAGCGAGGTGTACACCTGTACGACCTCGCGGCCGGCGATCTCCCCGGTGTTCGTCACGGCAACCGTCACCACGACGTCGCCATCCGCGTCGACCTCAGCGGTCGCGTCGCCGTACGAGAACGTCGTGTACGAGAGACCGTGGCCGAACGGGTACGCCACTGGCAGGTGGCGTGCGTCGTACCAGCGGTACCCGACCAGGAGACCCTCGCCATAGCGCACGTGGCCGTGTTCGCCGGGGAAGTTGCCCCACGCTGGGGTGTCTTCCAGCCGCAGGGGGATCGTCTCGGCCAGCCGGCCGGACGGGTTCACCGCACCGAAGAGCACATCGGCGGTCGCTGATCCGCCTGCCTGTCCGAGCAGCCACGCTTCGACGATCGCCGGCACCTTGCCCGCGAATGGCAGCGCGACGACACCGCCGTTGGAAAGCACGACCACCATGCGGGGATTGGCGGCGAGCACGGCATCCAGCAGCTCGAGCTGCGCGCGCGGCAGGTCGATGTCGGTGCGGTCGAAACCCTCCGACTCGATGTGGGCGGGCACGCCGAGGAACAGCACGACGGTGTCGGCTGCGGATGCCGCCGCGACCGCCTCGTCGCGCAGCTTCTCGGCATCCGCGGTCATCGGCTCGTCCTCGTCGATCGTGAATCCGGCGGCGAAGGTGACCTCTCCCTCAGCAGCATCGCGGATCGCGTCCAGCGCGGTGTCGACACGCGTCGGGTTGATCTGCGAGGAGCCGGCGCCCTGATACCGGGGTGTGCGGGCGAACTCACCGATCACGGCCAGTCGCCCGTCGGTGCGCAGGGGCAGCAGGGGAGTGGACTCCTCGCGCCCGTCGACGGGGGCCATGTTCTTCAGCAGCACGATCCCGCGCCCTGCCGCTTCGCGCGCGAGGGCGTGGTGCGCTTCGACGTCGAGCGGAGCGGATGCCGTCGGCCGCGCCTCGGCCTTGCGGGCGAGTTCGAGGATGCGATCGACGACCACGTCCAGCGCCGCTTCGTCCAGGCTGCCCTGCTCCACGGCATCCACGATCTGAGCGTCTGTGCGGCCCGAGCTGCCGGGCATCTCGAGATCCATTCCGGCCACGATGCCGGCGACCCGGTCGTTGACCGCACCCCAGTCGGAGACGACGATGCCTTCGAATCCCCACTCGTCACGCAGCACCTGACTCAGCAGCCACGGATCTTCCGACGCATAGGCGCCGTTGATGCGGTTGTACGAGCACATCACGGTCCACGGCTGAGCGTCCTTCACGACGCGCTCGAAGCCACGCAGGTAGATCTCGCGCAGCGCCCGCGGATCCACATCGCTGGAGACGCGAAGGCGGTCGGTCTCTTGGTTGTTGGCGGCGAAGTGCTTGAGGGACGCGCCCACGCCCTGCGACTGGATGCCGCGCACGAGACCTGTGCCCATGACCCCGGAGACGATCGGATCCTCGGACATGTACTCGAAGTTGCGTCCGCACAGCGGCGAGCGTTTGATGTTGATGCCGGGACCCAGGATGACCGCGACGTCCTCGATCGCTGATTCCACGCCGAGGGCGGCACCGACGCGTTCCGCGAGTTCGGGGTCGAAGGATGCCGACAGGCCGACCGCAGGGGGGAAGCAGGTGGCCGGAACGCTGCCGGCGAGGCCGAGATGGTCGGACCCGCCCGCCTGCTTGCGCAGACCGTGCGGGCCGTCGGTGAGCATGAGCGACGGGATGCCGGCGCGCTCGACGGACTTCGTCGTCCAGAAATCGGCGCCACTGGTCAGCGCCGCTTTCTCTTCCAGAGTGAGGTTCGACGCGCGCGTCGCTTCTGAATCGGTCATCAGGACTCCTTCGCTCTGATTGCTGAACAGTCGCTGAACGCGGCTCTTGATCCCGAAACCTTATCGGTCTAGGTTTTCAGCCACAAGGAAGGGCATGGCCATGGTCAGCGAGGACTGCGGCAGCCGACCTGTGACTGCCGAAGGAGGCGTCATGACAACGTCGAGTGGATCCGCGGCGGGTATGCCGTCAGGGATGACGGCCACCAGCTCCGCTGCCCGTGAGCATCATTGGTTCCCCGAGCCGACCGAGCCGCCTCCCCTTCGCTACAAGGTCGGCCTGGTCGTTGCCCAGTTGGTGTTCTTCATCGCACTGCTCGGCCCTGCCATCATCGGCGTCAGCCTGAAGGTGCAGACGATCACGCCCGAAGCGGAGCGCAACAGTGCGCTCGCGCTGGTTGCGGGCATTGGAGCCTTCGGAGCCCTCGTCGGAAACGTGCTGTTCGGCCGGCTGTCGGACCACACCGCTTCCCGTTGGGGGCGCCGGCGGCCATGGATCGTCGGCGGCACGATCGTGATGACGCTTTCCTTCCTGCTCATGGCGATCGCTCCGAACGTGCAGCTCACAGCACTGGGCTGGTTGCTCGCCCAGCTCGGCGCGAATGCGACGCTGGCTCCGTTCATCGCCACGATCGCCGATCAGGTCCCGAAATTCCAGCGCGGCAGTGTGACGGCACTCATCGGTATCGCCCAGAACGTCGGAATCCTCGGCGGTACCTATGTCGCCCAGCTGTTCATGGACCAGATGATCATCATGTTCGTGGGCCCGTCCGTCCTCGCGATCATCGCGATGACCGCTTTCGCGTTCCTCCTTCCCGATCAGGTGCTCCCCGCCAAACCGCCGCGCATGAGTCTCCGCGAATGGGTTGAGACGTTCTGGGTGAGCCCGGTGAAACACCCGGATTACGCGCTCGCCTGGTGGTCGCGATTCCTCATCACGCTGGCGACGTTCATGTTCACCACGTACCGGGTGTTCTATGTGCAGGACCAGATCGGCGCCGACACGGCGGACGCGGTCAACATCATCACGATGAGCGTGTTGATCTATACGATCGCGCTGGTCGCCACCGCCTGGGTGGCCGGGAAGCTCTCCGACAAACTCGGGCGCCGCAAGATCTTCGTCGGAGG
>NZ_JAPSIY010000017.1 GCF_031178445.1 Microbacterium sp. | reverse complement strand
ACACGGCGAGAAGGAGGCGCGATGAAGGCGATGGTGTACCGCGGGCCGTACCGGGTGCGGGTCGAGGAGAAGGACATCCCGGCGATCGAGCACCCGAACGACGCGATCGTGAGGGTCACGCGAGCCGCGATCTGCGGATCCGATCTCCACCTGTACCACGGCATGATGCCCGACACCCGCGTGGGAACGACGTTCGGACACGAGTTCGTCGGCGTCGTCGAGTCCGTGGGCCCGTCGGTCCAGAACCTGCAGGTCGGCGATCGCGTCATGGTGCCGTTCAACGTCTACTGCGGGTCGTGCTGGTTCTGCGCGCGCGGCCTGTACTCGAACTGCCACAACGTGAATCCGAACGCCACGGCGGTCGGCGGAATCTACGGCTACTCGCACACGTGCGGCGGGTATGACGGCGGGCAGGCCGAGTACGTGCGCGTGCCGTTCGCGGATGTCGGCCCCATGGTCATCCCGGACTGGCTGGACGAGGATGACGCCCTCATGCTCACCGACGCGCTTCCCACGGGCTACTTCGGCGCGCAGCTCGGCGACATCGCGGAGGGCGACACCGTCGTCGTGTTCGGCGCGGGCCCGATCGGGCTGTTCGCCGCGAAGTCGTCGTGGCTCATGGGAGCCGGACGCGTGATCGTGGTGGACCATCTCGAGGACCGCCTCGCGAAGGCGCGCGAGTTCGCGCATGCCGAGACCTTCCACTTCGGGGAGTACGACGACATCGTCGTCGAGCTGAAGAAGGCCACGGACTACCTCGGCGCGGACGTCGCGATCGACGCGGTCGGGGCCGAGGCGGACGGCAATCTGACGCAGCACATCACGGCGGCGAAGTTCAAGCTGCAGGGCGGATCGCCCATCGCGTTGAACTGGGCGATCGACTCGGTGCGCAAGGGCGGCAACGTGTCCGTCATGGGCGCGTACGGCCCGATGTTCTCCGCCGTGAAGTTCGGCGACGCCATGAACAAGGGCCTGACGCTCCGGATGAACCAGTGCCCCGTGAAGCGCCAGTGGCCCCGCCTGCTCGAGCACATCCGTGCCGGGTACCTGAAGCCCAGCGAGATCATCACCCACCGACTGCCGCTCGACGACATCGCCGAGGGCTATCACATGTTCTCGGCCAAGCTCGACGGCTGCATCAAGCCCGTCGTCGTGCCGAGCGCGGCGTGAGCCGGAAGGAGACACCCATGCCGTACACCGCCGAAGATCCCCGGCACTGGTCGCCCGACGAGCTGCGCGCGCGCATTCCCGGATGGGGCGTCGACAGCGATCCGGCCGACCGCCCGTCCTACCCCAAGCAGCGGTTCGCGCCGGGTGAGACCGGCGCGCACTGGGAGCTCCCGGAGCAGCAGCCCGAGCGCACGCCGCGCGAGCGTTCGATCGAGCACGCGCGGCTCACGCCCGTGTTCGGAACGGTCGCCCCCCTGCACGGCCTGTCCGGCGCTATCCGGCGCTTCGCGTACGCGCGCTTCAGCGAGGGCCGCGCGGCGCACTGGCTGCTGCTGATCCTGGGTGATCGTGTGGATGTGCTCGAAAGCTCCGTGAAGTCGCTCGCATCGGGGCACCCGGACGAGCTCCTCACCGAGACCGGGGTGCTGAGCGAGAAGCGCCGACACGGAATCACCTCGAGGCTCGGTCGCCACCGCGTCGACGTGAAGCACCAGTGGATCGACCCCCTGCTCGTCGTCGGTCCGTGGCTCCTCGCGGGCTGGGGCGTGATCGCCTTGGCGCGGAGGATCTTCCGCTCGCGATGACCTCGGTCCGGTCGTGTCGCCTCGTGGCGACGCGGCCGGACTCACGACGGACGGGGTCGCGCCCGATTCTCGCCTTCGTCGGCGTCGGCGTCGGACGCGATATCCGCCCCATCGACAGCAGCCTGCTCGGTGGCGGTCACAGGACCGTCTGATCCGCCGTCGCCCGCGTTCGGAAATCCGGCGAAATCCGTCTCGCCGTGCTCGGTGGCCAGGCGGTCGGCGTCCTCGTGGTCGAGCCGCGCCGCATCGCCGCGCGGCTGTTCCGGGGCGCTGTCGTGTGCAGTCATGTCGGCACGCTAACGCGACAGGCGGACGAACAGGCACGGGCTTGCTTCCGGCCGTGCCCCATGCAAGCAGACCGGCCCGGGTGCGAGTGTTCGCATCCGGGCCGGCCGTGGAGTTGCGGGTCAGGCTGCGCGGCGCGCTCCGCCCTGCATGGCGGTGAGGGCGGGGGCGACGTCGGCACTGAGATCCATGCCGCGCAGGGATGAGGCGGCCTGGGCGAGTTCCTCCAGCAGCCTCCCGTCCATGGGGAGGTTCTCCTCGGACTCGCACAGGAAGCGGAGCGGGATCGACGGCTGCACCCAGACCGTCTCACGACCGGGGCCCCCGCTGCGCTTCCACGACATCACGAACGACTCCCCCCGACGGAGCTTCGTGATCGCCACCAGCTGCACGTGTGCCAGCAGCGCATCGTCGACTTCGATCGCCTGCTCGGTCGGTCCGTAGAACAGCTGCCCCATGACGTCCTCCTCGATCGTGCCGTGCCGCCCCGAATGCGGCTCCCCTGCGGGATGGCTACTTGTCAGCCACACTAATAGTAAGATGACTGAATAATCAAACGGATTCGGCGCGTCGTGTGCGACTCGGCGTTCAGGACCGAAGCACGAGAGAGCAGGGCGAGTATGCTCACCGAGATGGAGCCGACGCAGGACGCCAGCTCGGGGTACTGGTATCCCGACTCGGATGGCGCGACCACCGTCGACGTGCTCAACCTGCTGCGCCGCTACCGCACCGCCGAGACGGCGATGCGCGCACGGACGCGCTCCTCCATGCGGATGAACGAGACCGACCTCATGGCGTTGCGCTTCCTGCTGCGCGAGCAGCACGCCGGCAGACCGGTGCGGCCCGCCGACCTCGCGACCTACCTGCACATCTCGCGCGCATCCGTCACGGCGCTCGTCGACCGCCTGGTGCGCGATGACCACGCGACCCGCGTGCCGCACCCCACGGATCGGCGCACGCTGATCATCGTCCCCACCGCGCACAGCGACGACGAGGTGCGGGCCACACTCGGGCCCATGCACCAGCGGATGCTCCAGCTTGTGGACGGTCTCACCGAGGCCGAGCGCTCGGTCGTCGCGCGCTTCCTGGCGGGCATGGCGGCCGCCGTGGAGGAGGCGGCCGAGGAGAATGCGGCTGCGACGGGAACGCCCGAGCGGACGCCGACGTCGCCGACGCCCCTCGACTAGCCGCCGGAGAAGGCGCCGATGACAGCGGTGAGCTTGGCGGTCATCTCGTCGTCGGGAATGGTCCTGCGGCCATTGCCCGCCTGCGGACCGTAGTCGCCGAAGGAGGCGTGATTGACGCCGTCGATCTCGATGTACTCGGCATCGGCGGGGAGCTTCGGTCGAGCCGCCTCGATCTTCGCGCGCGTGGAGAGCCCGTCGTGGGATCCCGAGATCGACAGCACCGGGAGCCCCGACGCCGAGAGGTCGTTCGCGCAGTAGGAGCCGAACAGCACAAGGGCGTCGGCCTCTTCCGCAAGCTGGCAGGCGCGCACCCCGCCCAGCGAGTGCCCGCCGACCATCCACGTGTCGACCTCGGGTGCGAGCGCCGTGTACTCCCCTATGGGACGCGGGTCGAAGAACGCCAGATTGAGCCACGGGCGCGTGATGACCACCGTCATCCTCTCGCCGGTCACGAGACCGGACAGCTTGGCCGCGTAGGCCCACGGGTCGACCTTCGCGCCAGGGATGAAGACGAGACCCTCCTCGTCCGCGCCGTCGGTCGGCTTCAGCACGATCGCCACGGAGGCGTCCTGGTATGCGATCGCCGGGTCGTCTCGCACGGAGGCGAGGGGTTCGGGTTCGGCCGCCATGACGCCCACCTGACTCCAGACGAGGATGCCGGCGACGGCAACCACGAGGACGCCTCCGATGCCACCCAGAATCCAGGCGACGACCCGACGCGCACGCTCCCTGCTCACGCGTCCAGCCTAGGGACGCGAGCGCCGGCGAATCGGTGGGGCGGCGGCAGGCTCAGGTCCACGCGCTGCACCTAGACCTCGCGGTTCTCGCCGTCAAGCCGCTCGTTGTCACAAGCGCGACGGTGGAGGGTGGGTCACCCCTCGTGGCGCGCGCTGAACGGGTGAGCTCTTCCTCAGGACTCGCGAAGGCACGGCACCCGGCCGACACCGACAAGACAGACCAGAAGGAAGTGGCAGCATGATCGACACCAGCAACATCAGCAGCATCTTCGGCGCGAAGGTCGTGGACCCCGACGGCGCGAAGGTGGGCACCGTCAAGCAGGTCTACGTCGACAAGGACAACGGCCAGCCGAACTTCGTGACCGTGGCGACAGGATTGTTCGGCTCGTCCGAGACGTTCGTGCCACTTCAGGGCTCGGATCTCGACGGCGACGAGCTCCGTGTCGGATACGACAAGGACATGATCAAGGACGCCCCTCGCGTCGACGCCGACGGCGACATCTCCGACGAGGAGAACGACACGATCTGGGACTACTACGAAGGTCGCGGCGGGCGCGCGACGGACGGCGCCGGATCGTCGGGTGCCGGAAGGGACGCCGACCGGACAGGCGGCAGCACCGACGGCTCCGCGTTGGGCAATGCAGATGCCGGCACGGCTGCGCACCGTGCGGGCACCGGCTCGGACGGAGCCGAAGACGGCGATGCGGATGACGCGATGACCCGCTCCGAGGAGCGCCTGTCCGTGGGCAAGGAGAGGGTCCCCACGGGGCGGGCACGGTTGCGCAAGCACGTGGTCACCGAACAGCGCAACATCACGGTGCCCGTCCAGCGCGAGGAGGTCACGCTCGAGCGCGAGCCGATCACGGATGGGAACGTCGACGAGGCGATGAGCGGGCCGCAGCTGACCGAGAGCGAGCACGAGGTGACTCTCAACGAGGAGCAGGTCGTCGTCGACAAGGAGACAGTGCCGGTCGAGCGGGTGCGCCTGGACAAGGACACCGTCACCGAGCAGCAGAGCGTCTCGGAGGACGTCGCTCACGAGGAGGTGGACCTCGAGCAGGACGACGCCGACCACCGTCGCTGAACGGCGGCATGGGAGCCCGGGTGGTACTCGATCCCCCGGGCTTCTCGCCGCCTCAGCCGGGCCACGAGGACGCTGACAACGAAGAAACCCCGAAGTCCATCGCTTCCCTTATGGTCGGGCTTATCGGCCCCGCCCCGAAGCACATCCGCGTCCCCGACGCCATCCCAGCAGGAGCTGAGTCATATGACCGGTAAGCTTCACCGCGTCGCTCTGTGCGTTAGTGCACTCCTACTGCTCTTAGACCAGCGGTCACAGCGCCGGCGACGATGACGACCACAACCAGTGGTGCTCGTGCTGCTGCTGAGGATGCGGCGGCTGCCACCCCTGCCAGACGAGCCCATCCCGCGAACTCCTGCCCCTCGTAGATGGTCGCTGCGGCAGTGACACTTGCGAGGAGGGTGACCACGGCCGGGTCGCTCCATTGCTGAAGGCGGGCGGCGAGACTCGACCCCCCGAAGGTGACTCCGCCGAGTCGGATCGCGTAGGTGCCTACGGCCAGGACTGCTATGGCCAGAGCGAGGTCGATGTCAGGCACGGTTTCCTCTCGTTCGCGCGTGGGCAAGAAGGCCAGCCAGTCCGAGAACAGGTGCCAGACCGGCAGCCACGAACGGCGTGGTAGCCACGGCGATCGCTGCGCCGACGGCTGCGGGACCGGCGGTGCAACGCGTGACGTTTCCTAGCAAGATCGCGACGAAGATCGCGGGGAATGCGGCATCGAGGCCGAGGCGGCTGGCGTCGGGGACGACGTATCCCAGGATGACGCCGATCGCCGTGCCGAGGGGCCACGCGATGAGGATGGCTACTCCAAGAATCCGAAACGCGGTGAGACGTCGGTTTGGGTGTGCTTCGGTGAGCGCGAAGGCAACGGTCTCGTCGTTGACGAGGTGAGCGGCGAGCAACTTCGGTGCGCGTCGCTCCGGCAGAAACGCTGACGCGGAGACCCCGTAGACGACGTTTCGTAGGTTCACGAGGAGCGCTGCCGCTGCCGCAACCCACGGCAGACCGCCCGCCGCGATGACGCCGACGAACAATAGTTCGGAGGAGGCGCTGAGCACGAGCACCGCAACGAGTATGACGAGCCCCGGGGGGATGCCCGCGGCAAGTGCCGTCGATCCGTATGCCACGCCGACCACGAGCACACCTGAAGCGATCGCTGTCGCTGGCAGGAGCAGGCCGGATGTTCCGCGAAATGAACGCATGATCGTTATCATGAACAGGCCGGTAGCGTCTGTCAAGGCGATCGATCGTTTGATATTCTGAACGGGTGGTGAAGGATCTTGGATTGCGAATCGGCGCGGCGATACGACGAGAGCGCACGATGGCGGGTCTGTCTGTGTCCGAACTTGCTCGGCGCTCGGGACTCTCCAAAGCGACGGTCTCTCAGCTCGAATCCGGCAAGGGAAACCCGAGCGTAGAGACCCTGTGGGCGCTAGGGGACGCCCTCAGCGTGCCTTTCGCTCGCCTCGTTGATGAAGGCGTTGAGCCCGTCACTCTGATTCGCGGCGCCGACGTGCCTCTGATCCGTTCGACGGACAGCAGCTATCTGGCCGGACTGTTGTCGGCTAGCCCTCACAACGCACGCCGCGATGTGTACTTCGTGCGAGCCGACCCCGGGACACCGAAGGTGTCCTCTCCCCACCCTCGCGGAACCGTGGAGCACATCATCCTCGTCTCGGGTGCCGCGCTCGTCGGACCCGCATCGTCCCCTCGCGCCATGTCGCCGGGCGACTACATCCGCTATCCCGGCGACGCGCCGCACGTCTTCGAGGCACAAAACGCGGGCACCGCTGCTGTGCTCATCTCTGAAATCAGGTAACTGATTGCGAATGAGCCCTGGCTCCGTCGCATCACACGGCCCGCCCGTCGCGCTGCTCCGCCCGCTAACGAGGACCCGGCTTTCGGCGTGCTGAGCTCGTGCGAGCGGTGCGGGCCGCGATCGCCCCGCTACGCGCACCCGGTCGCGATGCTCGCCATGCGTCGATCCTCCCGCAGGATCAGGTGGCGTTCCAGAGGGCGCGGTAGTACGCCGTGCGCACCGGATCGGGATCGACGCCGTACGCGTCGAGGAACGTCTCGTCCCAGCCGGGGCCGTAGTTCCACCCGAGGCTCATGGTCGCGACCGCGATGTCGGCCCAGCGATCGGCCGTGCCGAGCGCGCCGAGGTCGACGTGCGCGATCCAGCGGCCGTTCGGGCCGATCAGCGTGTTGGGCGAGCACGCGTCGCCGTGGCACACGACGAGCCGGTCGACCGAGGGCGGATCGCGCAGCTCGGCGGGCAGGGCGATGCCGCGCGCCGCGGCGCGGGCCAGCCGCGTCGGCACCGACCAGTCGTACGTGCACTCCTCGACGGGGAGCACGTCGTGCAGCGCGCGGAGGCCCACCGCGATCGCGCGCACGGCCACGTCGGGCCGGGCGACCCAGGCGGGCGCGACGGCCGACTCGCCCTCGAGCGCGGACGTCACGAGCCACTCCTCGGTGTCCGTCTCGCCGTGATCGCGCACCTCGGGCACGGGCGTCCACCGCGCCGCCCACGCGAGCCGCTCGGCTTCCTCGGCCATCGACGCCTCGAGGTTCCGCGGCCCCCACTTGACGTACAGCGCGCCGACGCGGAAGGTCACACCGCCGAGCTCATTGCGCCACACCGGCACCGGCTCGGCGTTGCCCGCCAGCGCACGCACCCTGTCCGGGACCGCGACATCGCCCGGCGGGATGGACGACCTCAGGGACATGCGACCATCCTGCGCCGGTCGACGCCGCGGACCCCCGGCGCATCGCCGAGGGCCCGCGAGACGACGCCCCGGATCAGGCCCAGCCGAACACCTTCCCGATCGCCTGCACCGCCTGGTACGCGCCGAGCACGATGAACAGCAGCGCCGTGATGCCGAGGACCACGTTGAGGTACCACTTGTTGCGGTACTCGCGCGGCACGCGATCGGTGTTCAGGATCGGCAGCGGGAAAGTCAGCCACACGAGGTAGCCCTTGAACCACTTGCCGCCCGCCTTCGAGTCGGGGTGGCTCGACCTCTTGCCCGTGACGTTGCCCATGAAGTCGGCGGCCCGATCCAGTGACCGCAGCGCAAGTGTCGTTCATGACGCGGCTGACTGAATAACCTCTGCGAGGTCCGCGGGACGGCTCCACATCGGCCAATGACCGGTCGGGAGGTCGGTGACATCGAGGGTCTCGAGGTTCGCAACCTCGGCGAACATGGGGTGCCCCTCTCGGGCCATTTCCCGTACCAGTGCGCTCGGGATCGAGCAGCACACCAGAGTAGTGGGCACGGAGTTGCGGGCGTCGTTTGCGAGCTCTACGGCCTGACGAAGCACGGGGCCTGGCTCGGGGACCGCAAGAGCGCGGAAGCGCTCGAGGGCGCGCGCATTCAGGCCTTCCAGACTCGCCTCCTGTCCGAGTTCATCGAAGGGCGGGAGGGGCAGCTCTTCGAGCTGCTCAGGGAAATCGGGGGCGAAGGCGGTCCCTGATGCCACCGGGCCGGAGTCGACCCAGACCATGCGATGAATGAGTTCGGGGTGACGGTCCAGAACCACGCTCACGGGAGCGTTGGCTCCACTGTGTGCGACGAGCGTCGCCCGCTGCTCCGCGGACACATTGAGTCGAAGGAGCACGTCGCTGATCGCCTCGACTTGATCGTCGAGGGTCCGGGTGGAACGCGCAGGATCGGCGGGATCAAGGCCAGGCAGGGTGATAGCGGTCGCCGGAGCTCCGGCGGAGTCCAGGTGCTCGAGGACCTCATCCCAAGCCCAGGCACCGAGCCAGTGGCCGGCGATGAGGATGATGTGCGAGGGGTTCTTACTAGTTGTCATGTGATCACTTTCTCGGACGTTGTGGACAGGTGTATGTCACTATTTGTGTCATTGTTTTGGAGGGTGGTAAGCGGTGAAGCGAGCGGAGCGACTTCATGCTCTTTCGGAGATGCTGCGCCGTAGCGGCGCACGGGGGCGATCTGCTGAACGGTTAGCCAGGGAATTCGGCGTGTCCATTCGCACCGTCAAGCGGGACCTCGCTTCGTTGGAGCGCAGCGGTGCACCTATCTGGTCACGCCCTGGGCCCGGAGGCGGCTACGGGATGGCGGTCGGGGCATCCTTACCCCCGGTCAGCCTGTCCGCAGCGCAAGCCGTGGCACTCATGGCAGCCGTGTCGGCCGCACCTGATGCCCCGTACGCCGATTCGGCAGCAGCAGGCGTTCGAAAGATCCTGGACGTCCTCGACCCCAGGACCCTGGCGCGAGCTGACGAGTTGGCCGGCCGTGTGTGGGTCGACGCCCCTCCCCCGGCTTCCCGCGCGGTCAGGTCGGCGCTGGAGGACGCGATGTCGGAGCAGCGAGTGATCCGTATCCGCTACCTTTCGAGCGACGGGACCATGACCGTCCGCAACGTGGAACCTGTGCTGTTCGCCTCCACAGGCGGCCAGTGGCACCTCGTCGGATGGTGCCGACTGCGCGACGCGATGCGATGGTTCACTGTTTCGCGCATCGAGCGTGCCACGGTGACCATGACGGCCTGCGGCGACCACACCGTCGATGAGGTCGGAGAACCCCCTGCCAACGCGAAACCGGTGCACGATCGAGGCGAGTGAGTCGCTCCGCACTGAGGGCCGTTGAGTTGGGGATGCTGTTATCGAGCTCGCACGTCGTCCGTTGAGAATCCTTCGCGTGCCGCACGGGCCTCGAGTGTTTCGAGCTCCTGGAAGAACGTCACCTGCCAGCCGGCGGGGCCTTGCACTCGCGCGTTGATGCTCTGGAACGGCGTTCGAACCGGTGGGGAGATGAGTTCCGCGCCCTCCCTGAGTGCGACATCTGTGGCGCGCGCCGTGTCCTCCACCTCAAGCGCGAGCCGCAGTACCCCGGGTGCTCGTGGTGCTCCTTCGACCTCGTCGATTCTTTCTGCATGTGTGGGCGTGGCCAGTTCGATTGTCGCGACGCCGGCGTGCAGGATCGCTACTCGATCATCACCATCCGTCGCGAATGCGATTTGCTCGGGCATCCCCAGCACATCGCGGTAGAACCGCAACGCGCTATCGAAGTCGCCGGTCTCGATGATCAGACGGAGCTGAGAGGGGGGAAGCATGTTCGTGGTCATGCGCATCATCCTGCGACCTGACATGCACGTCAGATGCAAGTTTCAGATCGGCGCGCAGCGCGCGAAGCTCTTCGATCTCCGCATCGATCGCCCGACGCTCGCTGATCAGGCGCTCCTCAGCCTCGTCGAACGCGCTCTGAAGCAGTGCCTCGCTCCCCGCCGGACTTGAGAGCGGAAGCATCAACTGCCGAATGACTGAACTGCAGAAGCCTGCACGGAGCAGCTGCTTGATCTGATGCACGGACGTCTCGTCGGCGGCCGTGTACACACGGTGCCCGCCCGTTGTTCGACCTGGAGCGAGCAGGCCCTGCTGTTCGTAGTAGCGCAGCGATCGCACACTGACTCCGGTGCGCCTGGCCATCTCTCCCACGGTGAGGCGCGGGGTCGGCACGCTGCGTCCGATCTCGGCGGCTGCACCGGACGGTGTCACTCGGGAGGTGTGCATGGCGCCGGTGGCTCCGTTCATCACGAGCTCCTCCTAAATCACGGGAAGGGCGGGTTCGGACGGTCGGCAGGACTCAAGCGAGCAGTCGCGCGACGAGATCCTCGACGATGTCATCGGTGTGCGTCTCGGGGTCGATCGGTACGGTCAGCCGGTCGAGCATGAGCCCGTCGATGGCGTAATGGAACAGTGCAATCTCGTTCCTCGTCCCGGGCAGTCCCGCCTGGGCAGTGAAGGCGACGTCGCCTTCAAGAGCCTGCCGACGCCAGGAGCCGAGCGCCTCGGCGACCGACGGGCGCCGTGCCGCTTCCAGACGCAGCTCGAACAGCGCGAGTGACACGTCCGGGGCTGTGCTGAGTCGGGTCACCACGTCGCGGATGTAGGTGGCGAACAGTGCGCGCGTGGGTTTCTGGGTCGCGCGCGATGCCAACAACTCCGGATCAGGCGTCAGGCGCTCTCCGATACGCACCACCAGCTCCGCGATCAGCGCGTCGCGTGTCGGGAAGTAGTTCGACGCCGTTCCGCGCGGCGTGCCAGCCTCGGCGTCCACGGCGCGGTGGGTGAGCCCGCGCGCGCCGGACTGGGCGAGGACACGGATACCCGCATCCGCGAGTGTGGCGCGACGCTCATCGTTTCTGGCCATGATCTGAGAGTAGCGCAAACCACAACACGTGTCGTAGTGTCTGTCACGACCACTACCAATGTTGTGATTGGAGCGCGAGTTGCGCGAACTTGTTTACTACGTCGCCGTCACCTTGGACGGCTACATCGCCACCCCGGACGGCGGCTTCGATGCCTTCCTGGTCGAGGGGGACCACTCCTCGGTCGTGCTCGGCGAGATGGGCGATGCGGTCTTCGGCCCCGCCCTTGCGGCCCTCGGCCTTGAGCCCCCACGCACGCGTTTCGACACGGTTGTGATGGGGTGGAACGCCCTGCTGCCAGGGATGGAAGTGGGTATCGACAGCCCGTACCCTCACCTGCGCCAGTACGTCGCGAGTCGCAGCGATAAGCAGGTCGCTTCGGACATCACGCTGACCCATGACCCCGTCGCGACAGTCCGCGAGCTCAAAGAGGAGGACGGCCTCGACATCTGGCTGTGCGGCGGGGGCGAACTGGCGGGCACGGTGATCGACGAGATCGACCGCCTCGTGCTCAAGCGCAACCCGTTCGCCTTCGGGTCCGGCATCCCACTGTTCGGTCGCGCGCCATACGCACCGCGACGGTTCGATCTCGTCTCGGCCCGACCGTTCGAATCGGGTGTCGTCGTCGAGGAGTACGTCGCGCGTCGTGATGCGTGACCACCGGATGAGAGCGCAGGCACCGATGAAACACACCCCTCACGAAGCGGACGCCCCGAGCCCCGCCGTACTCATCAGCGGGATGCGGCGTGTGTTCGGGGACAAGGTCGCTGTTGATGGCGTCGACCTGGTCATCGCGCCGGGGTCGTTCACCGGGCTTCTGGGGCCCAACGGGGCCGGGAAGTCCACGTTCATCGGCTGCGCCGTCGGCCTGGACCGCCCGGACGCGGGCACGTCGAAGGTGTTCGGCGTGGACGTCTGGGCTGACCCGCTGGACGCGCGTCGCCTGCTCGGTGTCCTGCCTGACAACCTCGCTCTACCGGAGCACCTGTCCGGAGGTGAACTCCTGGGGTACTGGGGGCGTTTGCACGGGATGGATCCCGACACCGCCGGCGCTCGCGCACGGGACCTGCTGCGACTGCTGGAGCTGGATGGCTCTGCCTCCCGAACCTTGGTGCGGGACTACTCCACCGGCATGCGCAAGAAGATCGGCATCGCCGTGGCCCTCATCCATGCTCCGCGCGTACTGGTCTTGGACGAGCCATTCGAGGCTGTGGACCCGGTCTCCGCCATCTCCATCCGAGGAATGCTCGAACAGTTTGTCGCAGCCGGCGGGTCGGTGGTGATGTCGAGCCACTCCATGCTCCTGGTGGAGCAGCTGTGCCATGCGGTGTCGATCATGGTCGCAGGTCGCATCGAGCGAACCGCGCCGATGCATGAGATCCTCAGCCAGGGAACGCTCGAAGAAGCCTTCATTGCCGCAGCCGGGCGACCGCACCGGGACCTGACGCGGGAGCTGTCATGGCTGACGTGATCGTCGAGCTGAACCGCGCACTCTCACGCAACCGGTCCACCGACGGCAAGACCGCGCAGCGCGCGCTGGGCGCCACCCTCGGCTTCACGCTCGCGGGCATCACGCTCCTGCTCCCACTGCTCGAAATCCCTCCGGCTGCCCGGCGTGACCTTGTCTGCCTGGCGTTGGGGTTGTGGCTGATCGGGTGGCTGGTGGCGCCGAGCTTCACCGGTGGCCCGGAGCTGACCGGACAGTTCTTCCGCCTCCACCCCGTCAGGCGCAGCATCCTGACGCGGGGCCTGCTTGTCGCCGCCTGCACCGGGTTGCCCGCCGTGGTCGCACTGGCGGCTTTCGCCGCAGTCATCGTCGCCGCCATCCCGCTCGGACCAGGAGCGGTCCTCATCTCGATCCCCGCAACGCTGCTGAGCGTTCTGGTCCTGATCGTCGCTGCCCGCCTCACCGCGATCTGGTTCGCCGCTGTGTCGAGGTCCCGCGTCGGGGCCGTCGTCAGCTCGATCGTCACCGCCGCCATCATCGTGCTCGCCCAGCACAGCTGGATCCTGCTCATCGCCATCATGATCCACATCGACACCGGGCTCACAGGAGGTCTGGGGACAGCGGTTGCGGTTCTGCCGAGCAGCTGGGCGCTGATCGCCGTCGACGCCGCGGGTGGCAACGAGTGGGGGCTCGCTCTTACCGCGCTTGGCGCTCTGGCAGCTCTCGCTGCACTGCTCTCCTTCTGGTGGACGCGTGTGGTGACGGCCGCTCCGCTTCGCGCCTCGGTTGTCAGAGCCCCACGGCGCGACGGCGCACCCCCGATCAGTGCGCTCCAGAAGGAGCTTCTCGGCTGGAGGCGCGACTCGTTGCGACTGCAGGATCTCGTGCTGCCAGTGGCGTACGCGATCGGGACTACCGCCCTGCCGCTCGTCATCGGCTTCGGAGGGCTGCTTCCTTTCACAGGTGTCGCGCTGGTGCTGCTCGGCGCGGCCACCAGCAGCAACCTCTACGGCGCAAGCGGCACCTCCCTGTGGACGCTGTTGCTCGCACCGGGCGCACTGGCCAAGGACGTGCGAGCCCGACAGCTCGCGTGGCTCATCGTCTTCGGCGGTTTGGGGGCCGTCTTCACCGTCGTCGGCTGCCTTCTCTATCCTGATCCAGGGCTGGTGCCGTGGGCGATCTGCGCGTTCCTGGCGGTGCTCGGTGCGGGGGCGGGTTTGGTGGTGTTCCTGTCGGTCTACGCCCTAACGCCCGTCGCGGACCCTCACACGACCAAGCACTCCCCAGCGGGCCACAGCGACCTCACGGGCCCGGCGTTCGTGGCGATCGCCGCCGTGCTCACACTTGCCGCTCCCACGGTGGGGTTGCTGGTCGCCGCGTCACTATCGCACGCTGCAGGGCTGCGGTGGGGCTCAATCGCAGCGGCCGGGGCCACCGCTGCACTCGTGCCCTGGGCGCTGGGAACGGCAGCAATCCGCAGGCTCTCCCTGCGGGGCCCCGAGCTGATGCACAAGATGCGGTCCGGCCCGCCCGACTCTGCAGCGGCGTCAGGCACTGGCCAGTCCCCGGTCCACAGCGACGCCACTACCACCGCCAGCAACGCCACTCCGCGCGTGTCCGGTTTCGAGAGCATGCGTCCGCTCGAGAACGCCTTGTTCTGGACCCTGTTCATCACCGCGATCCTCGCCGCCGTGCCCCAGGGGCTCGTTGCAGCCCTACATCTACTGGCCAATAGCAGGGTGACCGGATGGTTCGTCGCCCTCCACCTGCCAGAGCGCCTTCAGCTGCCAGGCGCAGTCGGGTTCGCTGTTCTCGGGCTCCTGCTGGCCGCTGGCGCGGCCCGCATCTTCGTACGTGCTCGCACCCGCGCAGGCGAGCATTAATGGCAACGCCCACTCGCCCCGGACTTGCGGGGCCCAACCCACCGGCGGCTTCGACGTCGGTACACGAAAGTGAGCAAGATGGACACAACGACGCTGCTGACCGCCTACGACGAGCAGCTCCGAACCAGCGGTGCCTCACCGGACGCCGCCATCACCACTCTCGGGCCGGTGAAGCTCGTCGAGTTCACCGCGGACCGCGGCTTCGTGACCTACCGCGACCTCGCAGACGCCGATGAGGGGCTGATCGGACAGCTCGTCGCTGCCGCGCGAGCGTTCTTCGAAGCTGACACCGCCATCAGGGAGGTCGAGTGGAAGACCCGCGGTCACGACCACGCCCCGGGTCTTCACGAGGCACTCACCGCGCACGGCTTCGTGCCAGAGGAGCCAGAGTCCATCATGCTCGGGGAAGCCAAGCTCCTCGCCACTGACGTCCCGCTGCCCGAGGGGGTCACGCTCCGGCAAGTTGAAGACGAGAACGACGTCCGAGCGATGAGCGCCATGGCAGATGAGGTCTTCGGCGGCCCTATCTCCGAGGAACGAGCCAACGCGCTCCTGCAGCGCCTGCAGTCAGGCGACGGCACGGAGCTCTGGGTCGCCGAAGCCGACGGCAAGATCGTCAGCTCCGGCCGACTGCAGCCCGTCCCGCGCAGTGACTTCGCCGGCATTTGGGGCGGATCAACTCGTCCCGAGTGGCGCGGCCGGGGAATCTATCGTGCCCTGACCGCCGCCCGCGCACGCTCCGCACTGCGCATGGGCAAGACCCTGATCCACAGCGACTCGACCGAATACTCCCGTCCAATCCTCGAACGATCCGGGCTGATCAAGGTCTCCACAACAACGCCTTACGTCTGGCGCCGCCCGGTGACCACAGACACGCACACAGAACGAGCTCTCTAGCCTGCGACGTGCGGCGCCCCACCGCGCTCCACCGCTACTCGTCGGCGCCGGCTGCACAGTCCGCACCGAACGGAGCTCGCGCTTCCTCTCATCGGCGTGACCGTAGTCGACTCGTTCTCGGATGCGGACCGCGCAGTGTCGTGAGGTTGCCGCCCGTGCGGACGGGTCCAGCGCGTGCAGCTACTCGTCGATGGGTTTCTCGTAACGATCACTACGGAGGAGTCATGATCCGATCCACTGCTCTCATCACCGGCGCTTCCCGAGGCATCGGAGCCGCCACGGCCGCCGCACTCGCAGGCGATGGCTTCTCGCTCATCGGCATCCACTACGGCCGCGACCGCGCAGCCGCCGAGGCCACAGCTGAGCGTGTGCGATCACTTGGCGCGACCCCGGTTCTGATCCAGGCCGACCTGTCCGAGGGCGCGGCCGCAGCATCGGGGATCGCCGCCGAGTGGAAGCGTGCGATCGCTGATAACGGACTTTCCGGCACGGACGTGTTCGTGAGCAACGCGGGCATCAACGGCGCCCAGGTGCTCTCCAAGCTCGATCCCGAAACCTATGCGCGCGTGCAGGCGGTGAACCTCACCGCACCCCTGTTCCTGCTGCACCACCTGAACGATTCCCTGAACGACGGCGGTCGGGTCATCGCGGTCTCGACCGGCTACACCAGGATCGCGGCTCCAACCCATTTGGCTTACACCGCATCGAAGTGCGGCCTGGAGGGAGTGCTGCACGCGGTGTCGCCGGAGCTCGCGAAGCGCGGCATCACGGTGAACGCGGTCGCTCCTGGCATCATCGACACCGACCTGAATGCCGACTGGATCAACGCGCCGGGCGCACGGGATGACGCAGCTCAGGTCTCGGCGCTCGGACGCATCGGCACGCCCGAAGATGTCGCAGATATCATCGCGTTCCTCGCCAGCGACCGCGGCCGCTGGATCACCGGGCAGACGATCGACGCGACAGGCGGATCCGGCCTCTGACCCCGCACGAAGCGACGCTCTGTGGTTCCGCGGTGCCTGCGGCACGGTGAGTGCGCCGCGCGTACGCGACGTTCGCCCGACGACCGAACCATCGGCGTCCGGCGGCGTTGGCTGAGCGGAGACCACGACCGCAGACCTGGAAGCATGAACGTATGCCCTCACATCGTTTGACGCAGGAGACCTCGTGGCGCGGGAGAACGGTGCGCTGGGATCGTCAGGGTTCCGGGCCCGCGCTGGTTCTCCTGCACGGCACCCCCTGGTCATCGGCGCTGTGGCGTCCGATCGCGGAAGCCCTCTCGCAGCGGTTCACGGTGTACCTCTGGGACATGCCCGGCTATGGCGTCTCGTCCAAGGACCCGTCACATCGAGTCGACCTGGGCATCCAGGGAGAGCTGTTCCGGTTTCTCCTTGATCACTGGGATCTCGGGCGACCTCACATCATCGCCCATGACTTCGGTGGCGCGGTCGCTCTGCGCGCGCGGTTGCTGCACGGCGCGACGTACGCTTCGCTCTGCCTCGTCGACGTCGTCGCGCTCTCGCCCTGGGGATCGCCGTTCTTCAACCTGGTGAAGCAGCACGCCGACGTCTTCGTGCAACTGCCGCCTGCAGTTCACCAGGGGGCAGTCCAGGCGTACATTCGCGGTGCCAGCCACCGAGGTCTGCGCGACGAGGACTTAGCGATCCTCGTGAAGCCATGGGCCGACGAAGCGGGCCAGGAAGCGTTCTACCGTCAGATCGCGCAGGCCGACGAACGCTTCACTGACGAAGTGGAGCCGCTCTACGACACGATCACGGAACCCGTGCATATCGTCTGGGGAGCCGACGACACCTGGATACCCGCCGACCGAGCTCAGCGGCTGCAGAAGGCCATTCCACACGCATCGCTCAGACTGATCCGCGACGCAGGGCACCTCATCCACCTCGACGCCCCTGCCGCCCTCGCCTCCGAACTGACCCAGTGGCTCACCACCGCCGGAGACGCTGCCGATCGCTGAATCCCGTGCCTAGTGCGCGTGCCTCGCCTATCCCTGTCGCGGCTTCAAGCTCACGAGCAGGGGGCAAAGGGGCGCTACTGCATCCCCCGCCGGCGCCGCCCGCGGTCGCAGCTCAATGCCTCACACACTGCCGATCAGGACTACCCACTCTGGGATCAACCAGGCATCCCGAGCGCTGTAATACATCGTTCAGTCGCCGACTTCGGGGTTGGCTGATTCCTGGCCCTTGGTGGCCGTGTCTCCATCCTTCAGGAACTGCGCGAGGGCGACCAGCTGGGGGCTGCCGCGGTCGGCTCGCCAGACCAGCCCGAGCTGGCTGGTCGCTTCCAGGCCAGTGACCGGGATGAAGCGCAGATCGGTGCGTGCGTGGTGTTCGGCCAGAGGCCGGCAGGCCAGCAGTGCGTATCGGCCGCTGGCGGCGAGCGTCATTCCCTGCTGGATCGTGGTGACCCCGGTGGTCGACCGGATCGGCGTACCGGCCGGCGTCGCCGGAGGGGTGCGGGCGGATTTCCAATAGTCCGGGGCGTCGCCGACGCGGTGCAGCAGGTCGAGGGACGCGAGCTCTTCGACATCGATGGAGTCGCGGCCGGCGTAGGCGTGGTCGCTGCTGACGGCGACGAGCTGATCCTGGGGCGGGAAGCGGTATCGGACGGTGAGCTCGCGCTCGTGGACGGGGAACTCGGCGATCACGGCGTCGACCTCGCCGTCGAGTACCGCGGTGAATGGGGAACCGAGCGACAGGTCGTGGGTGTGCACCGTGATCCCGTGCTCGTCA